>CAWCTF010000004.1:0-1406181 GCA_963798435.1 uncultured Flavobacteriaceae bacterium | reverse complement strand
TGCCGGGCGTCGCGCGGTCGACCAGGTGCTGCCCGTCTGCTCCGGGCATCGGGGCCGACCAGCGGCGGCGCTTCACGGAGCTCTGCGACGAGTCGACGACGCTCGACGAACTCGTCGAGGCACTGTTCGATCTCGCCGCCCCCGTCGCACTCGACGACGAGGCTCCCTTCGAGATGGTGCCGGTGCGCGACGAGGTGGAGACCATGCACCCGCTCGACGATCTCGTTCCGGGGCTGGCGACGCTTCGCACCTGGGCCCACCGCTCATCTGCCGGAGGGCGCGCGTTCGAGCTCGCTGCCCAGGCCGGAGCAGCGGCGCGACAGGTGCGGAGGCGGGTGTGGGTTCTGGCAGGCGCCGTTGTCGGCTGCGCGGCGATCGGGCTCGCGGTCGGTGGTGGCGGTGCCGGTGGTGGAGGTGCCGGGAGTGCCAACGACGATCGGGGCGTGGCCGCGACGTCCGCGGAAGGTTCGGGCCCGCCGGGTCGGGCCACAGGAACGACGACACTGGGGGAGGGCGACAGCGACCCCGACGCCTGCGCCTTCGACGTCGACTGGCCCCCGAGCCGATCGCCACGACCAGGTGGAAGCTGTCCTAGCCGGCGATGACGCCGACAGAGCCGTTCGTCTCCTACTCCGGCTCCGCGCGGACTGCTTCCGAGCCCTCGACGCCGAGTGCCTGGCGGGTGTCGACGAACCCGGGTCAGCCGCGCTGGCGGAGGATAAGCGGGTGGTGGCGGATCCTGCGCTTCTCGAATCCGTGCCAGAGATCGTCGTCGGCACGGCCATCAACCGGCTGGGTGGAGTTGTGCTCTTCGACGCCACGTCGAGCAACGACGAACCGGCCTCCGTCTTCGTGGTGAAGACGGAGGCCGGTTGGCGAGTGCGGTCGATCGACTCGGGCTGATTCCGACGACACCGCTTTCCGAGCACAACACCGCCGAACGGTGGTGGTTGGCCCGAAAGTCGGTGTCGGGGCTGATGCCGTTAGATGCCGAGCTTGCCCTGCGAAGTCGCCGCTCTCGAGGCGGTCCTTGACCGCGACGAGGAAGCGGGCGGCGTCGGCACCGTCGACGATGCGGTGGTCGTACGAGAGGGCGAGGTACACCATCGAGCGGATCGCGATCGCGTCGAGCCGTCGGCCGTGACGACGACCGGCTTCTTCTCGACGATGCCGGTGCCGAGGATCGCGACCTGCGGCAGGAACACGACCGGGGTGTCGAACAGCGCGCCGCGCGAACCGGTGTTGGTCAGCGTGAACGTGCCGCCGGCCAGCTCGTCGGGCTTCAGCTTGTTGTCGCGGGTGCGATCGGCGAGGTCGGCGATCTGCGCGGCGAGACCGGCGAGGTCGAGCGTCGCGGCATTCCTGATCACCGGGGTCAGCAGGCCGCGCTCGGTGTCGACCGCGATGCTGATGTTCTCGTGTGTCGGGGTAGACGATCGTGTCGCCGTCGACGGTCGCGTTGATGATCGGGTACGCCCGCAGCGCCTCGGCCGCGGCGAGGGCGAAGAACGGCAGGAAGGTCAGCTTGTTGCCGGTCTTCGGCGAGGAAGGCGCCCTTGACCTCGTCGCGGAACGCCGCGACCTTCGTGACGTCGACCTCGACGACGGTGGTGAGCTGCGCCGTCGTCTGCATCGAGACGACGGCGCGCTCGGCGACGACCTTGCGCAGGCGCGACATCGGCACGGTCGTGCCGCGCAGCGGCGGAGACCGCGAGGGGCTCGACTTCGACGAGCAGCGGAGCCGACGGTGCCGCGGAGGCCGACGGTGCAGCAGCGGCCTGGCGGCCTCGGCCGCGCGGCGCGACAGCACGTCCTCCTTGCGGATGCGTCCGCCGACACCGGTGCCGGTGACGGTCGACAGGTCGACGCCCTTCTCGTTCGCGAGCTTGCGCACGAGCGGAGTGACGTACCCGACCGGCGCGCCGGTGCTGGGGCCGGAGCGGGAGCAGCGGCTGCGGGAGCAGACGCGGCGGGAGCGGCCGGAGCCGGCGCGGCAGCCGGTGCCGGCAGCGGCAGGCGCCGGAGCAGCGGCCGCGGGGGCGGGGTCGGCCGACTCCGCCGGAGCGGGCGCCTCGGCGGGCGGCGTCCTCGCCGGAGCGGGAGCCGGGTCGGCGGGGACCTCGGCGCTCGAGCCCCTCGGAGGAGTCGTCGCCAGCCGCGGATTCGGCCGGAGCGGCTCGACGTCGTCAGCGGGGCCCTCGTAGCCCTCGGACGCCTCGGCGGAGCTGCCGGCCGCGGCGGTCGCGGGGGTGCCTCGGGCGACGCGGGACCCGTGCCGGGCGCTCGGCCTCGGGTGCATCTTCGGCAGGAGCGCCGGAACCGCTGCCGTCGCCGATCGTGACGAGGGCGGTGCCGACCTCGACGGTCTCGTCCTCGGCAACGAGGATCGCCTCGATCACACCGGCGACGGGCGACGGGATCTCGGTGTCGACCTTGTCGGTCGAGACCTCGAGCAGCGGCTCGTCGACCTCGACGCGGTCGCCGACCTTCTTCAGCCAGCGGGTGACCGTGCCCTCGGTGACACTCTCGCCGAGTGCCGGAAGGTTGACGGATTCGCTCATCAGTGGTGCTCCTTCTGCGGTTCTGTTGTAACTGTGGTGGTGCGGTGGATGGTGCTGACGCTGCCGGTGCGGGTGCGCCGGCGCTAGATCGCGTGGAGCGGCTTGCCGGCGAGGGCCAGGAAGGCCTCGCCGAGGGCCTCGTTCTGCGTCGGGTGCGCGTGGATGAGGCGGGCGATGTCTTCGGGGTACGCCTCCCAGTTGACGGCGAGCTGCGCCTCGCCGATCAGCTCGCCGACGCGGGCGCCGATCATGTGGACGCCGACGACCGGGCCGTCGTTGACGCGCACGACCTTGACCGAGCCGGACGTGCCGATGATGTGGCTCTTGCCGTTGCCGGCGAGGTTGTAGTCGTAGGCTGGCGATCTTGTCGGCGCCGTACTTCTCGACGGCCTTGGCCTCGGTGAGGCCGACCGACGCGACCTCGGGGTCGGAGTAGGTGACCTTGGGGATGTTGACGTCGTCGATCACGACGGGGTTGAGGCCCGGCGATCTCTTCGGCGACGAAGATGCCCTGCTGGAAGCCGCGGTGGGCGAGCTGCAGGCCGGGGACGATGTCGCCGACGGCGTAGACGCCGGGGATGTTGGTCGCGAGGCGCTCGTTGGTGAGGACGAAGCCGCGGTCCATGGTGACGCCGACCTCTTCGAAGCCGAGGCCCTGCGGTCGACGGGCCGCGGCCGACGGCGACGAGCAGCAGGTCGGCCTCGAAGGTCTTGCCGTTCTCGAGCGTGACGACGACGCCGTCGTCGTTCTGCGTCACGCCCTGGAAGCGGACGCCGAGCTTGAAGTCGATGCCGCGCTTGCGGAACGCGCGCTCGAACGCTTGGTGATCGACTCGTCCTCGTTCGGCACGAGGTGGGGGAGCGCCTCGATGATCGTGACCTCGGCAGCCGAAGCGACTTCCAGACGCTGGCGAACTCGACGCCGATGACGCCGCCGCCGAGGACGGCGACCTTCTTCGGGACGAAGTCGAGCTCGAGGGCCTGCTCGGAGGTGATGACCCGGCCGCCGATCTCGAGACCGGGGAGGCTGCGCGAGTAGGAGCCGGTCGCGAGCACGACGTTCTTGCCGGTGATCGTGTCGTCGCCGACCTGCACGGTCGTCGGGGAGGTCAGTCGGCCCTCGCCCTCGATCGTGGTGATGCCGCGGGCCTTGACGAGGCCCTGCAGGCCCTTGTACTTGCTGCGCGACGATGCTCTCGCGGTAGGTCGGTGACGCGCGGCGATGTCGATGCCGTGGAAGTCGGTGTTGACGCCGTACTTGGCCGACTCGCGCGAGACGTCGGCGACCTCGGCCGAGTGCAGCAGGGCCTTGGTCGGGATGCAGCCGAGGTGCAGGCAGGTGCCGCCGACCTTGTCCTTCTCGATCAGTCGCGACGCGTCAGGCCGAGCTGGCTCGCGCGCAGCGCGGCGGCGTAGCCGCCGCTCCCGCCGCCGAGCACGACAAGGTCAAAATTCTGCTCCGACACCCAGCAACTCCTCTCGTGCAGTTCGATGCAGTGCGTCGCGTAGCACGCGCGTCCGTAGTCGAGTGGCGACGACGCGGCGCTGCGCTGCGAGATCACGGCGGGTTTCTCCCGCCCCCGTACGACCCTACTACGCCGCCGAGAACGAGTCGGCCAGGGCGATCAGCGTGCGCACGGTGACGCCGGTCGGCGCCCTTGGCCGTGAAGCCGTAGCCGCCGCGCCTTGTTGCTCGCCGGCCCGGCGATGTCGAGGTGCGCCCACGGGATCGGCGTCGTCGGTGCCCTCGCTTCTTGCCGACGAACTCCTTCAGGAACACGCCGGCGACCAGCATGCCGGCCGCCGTGTTGCCCGGCGTCGCGTTGGCGATGTCGGCGATGTCGGAGTTGAGCCGCGTGCGCAGCTCGGGCGGCAGCGGCATGCGCCAGAACGGTCTCGCCGACGCGCGTCGGCGAGCCTCGACGACCTCGGCGGCGAGGTCGTCGGTCGCCCATGACGCCGACGTAGCGCTTGCCGAGGGCGACGACCTGCGCCCCGGTGAGCGTGGCGACGTCGATGATCGCGTCGGGCTGCTCCTCGCTCGCGGCGACGAGGCCGTCGGCCAGCACGAGCCGGCCCTCGGCGTCGGTGTTGATCACCTCGACGGTGGTGCCGCCCCGGATGGTGAGCACGTCGTCGGGGCGGATCGCGGTCGCCGCCGAGCATGTTCTCGGCGATGCAGAGCCACGCGGTCACGCGCGACGGGCAGCGCGAGCTCGGCAGCGGCCAGCGTCACGGCCAGGACGGTCGCCGCGCCGGTCATGTCGTACTTCATGCCGACCATCGCGCCGGCGGGCTTGAGCGACAGCCCGCCCGTGTCGAACGTGATGCCCTTGCCGACGAGGGCGAGGTGCTTCGCGGCGCCGGCGGGCGCGTACTGCGACCTTGACCAAGCGGGGCGGGCGCGCGGATCCCTGCCCGACGCCGAGGATGCCGCCGAAGCCGCCCGTCGCGGAGTTCGTCGCCCGTCGAGCACGGTGACGGTGACGTCGTCGGTGGCCGAGCAGGCGGACGGCCTCGTCGGCGAGTGCGGCCGGCGAGAGGTCGATCGGGGGAGTCGTGACGAGGTCGCGGACGGTGTGCACGGCCTGGCGCCACGGCTGCGCGCCTCGAGCGATCGACTCGCGGCATCGATCGGTCGGTCGCCGTGACGATGATCGACCTCGTGCGACGGCCTTCTTGGCATCGCTCGCCGAGGAGTGGCGGTACGCGTCGAACGCGTACGCGCCGATGGCGGCGCCCTCGAGCACGGCCAGCGCCTCGGCGTCGTCGGCGACGGGGAGACCGAAGGCGACGCGGGTGCGGCCGGTGAGCTGACGGGCGGCAGAGCCTGCGGCGTAGCGGAGCGTCTCGATCGAGACGGCGGCGCCCAGGCCGACGAGCGCGATGGTCGCGACGGGCGAGACCGACGACGCGAGGATCCGAGAGACGAGGCCGGCAACCTCGTCACCTCGTCGCGTCCGCCTGTCACGCCGAGGCCCTTGAGCGCATCGGCCAGCTCGGGTGCATCCCACAGCAGGGTGGGAGCGTCGTCGCCCTTGCCGGGAACGACGCCGATGACGAAGACGTCGGCTGCGGTGAGGTTCGGATGGAGACGGAGAGCTTCGGCGACGGTCATGCCAGCCATTGTATCGGAGTCCGGGCGGCACGTTCGCTGTCAGCATTCCCTCGCGGGGCCGTGGCGTCGACCGCCCGTGCCTAGCATTGACGGCATGCCCGAACCCGCAGACCTCTACGAGCTTTCTCCCGGCGCCGACGGCGTACCCGACCGGCCTGCCGCTCGTCGCCGGCCTGACCGGCTTCGCCGACGCCGGATCGACGGTGAGCGCAGCTGACCCAGTACCTCACCGACATCGCTCGAGGGCGAGATCGTGGCGACCTTCGACGCCGACGTCCTCCTCGACTACCGGGCCCGGCGCCCCATCATCACGTTCGACCAGGACCACATCTCCGACTACCAGGCGGCGACGTTGACGCTCCGCCTCATGAAAGACGAGATCGGGCAGCCCTTCCTGCTTCTCTCCGGCTTCGAGCCCGACTTCCGCTGGAATGCACTGGCAGCGGCATCCCGTCGCTCAGCTACCTGTTCTCGGGCCTCTTCATCGGCCCGACCTCGCAGGCGCCCCGGATCGACGAGGCGCGGCACGACTGCCTCTACGAGCTGGAAATCGCGCTGGCCCAGATCCCCGACCCCGCCGAGGCCGGGGCGCAGCCGCCGTGGCTGTCGGACCGGCTGCTGCGGAACATCCTGATCGACGTGACCGGCAACACCCACCGCGCGGAAATCTGCATCGACAAGCTGTATTCCCCGGACGGCCCCACCGGCCGGCTGGGCCTCCTGGAGTTTCGCGGCTTCGAGATGCCGCCCGACCCGCAGATGAACCTTGCCCAGCAGGTCCTGATCCGGGCCCTGATCGCGCGGTTCTGGACGGCGCCGATCAAGGGCAAGCTGACCCGCTGGGGCACCACGCTGCACGACCGCTTCATGCTGCGCGAGTTTGTCTGGGCCGATTTCCTCGACGTCCTGCGCGACCTCTCCACCACGGCTTCACGCTGCGCCCCGACTGGTACGAGGCGCAGGCCGAGTTCCGGTTCCCGTTCTGCGGCGAGGTCGAGTATGACGGCGTGAACCTGGAACTCCGGCAGGCGCTGGAACCCTGGCATGTGCTGGGCGAACGCGGCGCGATCGGCGGCACGGTGCGCTATACCGACAGCTCGGTCGAGCGGCTGCAGGTCAGGCTGACCGACCGCCAATCCGGGCCGCTACATCGTCGCCTGCAACCAGCGCCGGGTGCCGCTGACGCCGGGGCCGGCGGCGGTACCGCTGTCGGCGGCGGTGCGCTTCAAGGCGTGGCAGCCGTCCGAGGCGCTGCATCCGGTGCTGCCGGTCAACGCGCCGCTGACCTTCGACATCTATCGACACCTGGTCGGGCCGGGCGCTGGGCGGCTGCACCTATCACGTCGCGCATCCGGGCGGGCGCAACTACGACACCTTCCCGGTCAACGGCAACGAGGCCGAGGCGCGGCGGCTGGCGCGGTTCGAGAAGACCGGCCACACCCCGGGCGGCTATCCGGTGCCCGACGACCGGCCGCATCCGGAGTTTCCGATGACGCTGGACCTCAGGCGGGCGAGCGGGCTCTGAGATGACCGGCGCGGCGCAGCCACAGGGTCCGGTCCCGGCGCTGATCGCCGGCTACCGGCCGATCGCCGGGCACCGCCGACGAACTGATGTCCGCCAGCGGCGCGCTGCGCCCGGTCTGGACCAACTTCATCGACTACCTGGCCCGCCAGGACGAAAAATCCCTGCTGCGCCGCTTCGCCCGCGGCGACCAGCACCTGCGCGACGCCGGGGTCTATTTCCGCCAGCACGGCGACGGCGCGCTCGACCGAGCGCGACTGGCCGCTCAGCCATATCCCGGTGCTGATCCACGAGGCGGAATGGCAGAAGCTGGCGGACGGGCATCGTGCAGCGCGCCGAGCTGCTGGAACAGGTGATGGCCGATCTCTACGGCCCCGGCCGGCTGGTCGCCGACGGCCTGCTGCCGCCGCATCTGGTGGCCCGCAACCCGGAATGGCTGCGCCCGCTGGTCGGGCTGACCCCGCGCTCGGGGCATTTCCTGCATGTCCTGGCCTTCGAGGTCGGACGCTCGCCCGACGGCTCGTGGTTCGTCCTCGGCGACCGCACCCAGGCCCCCTCGGGCGCCGGCTTCGCGCTGGAAAACCGGATCGCCACCAGCCGGGTGTTCTCGGACTATTTCGCCACCGCCAACGTCGAGCGGCTGGCGGGCTTCTTCCGCAACTTCCGCGACGCGCTGAACGGGCTGATCGGCGATACCGACGGCCGGGTCGGCGATCCTGACCCCCGGCTCGCAGACCGATACCTATTTCGAGCACGCCTATATCGCCCGCTACCTCGGCTTCATGCTCCTGGAATGCGAGGATCTGAAGGTCGAGAACGGCCAGGTGATGGTCCGCACGATCTCGGGCCCGCGGCCGGTGAACGTGCTCTGGCGGCGGCTCGATTCGGCCTATGCCGACCCGCTGGAACTGGACCAGCGCTCGCATCTCGGCACGCCCGGGCATGGTCGGCGCGGTCCGCGCGCGGGCACGCTGACGATGGCCAATGCGCTGGGCTCGGGCGTGCTGGAGGCCCGCGCGCTGCTCGCCTTCCTGCCCGCGATCGCGCGGCGGCTGCTGGGCGAGCCGCTGAAGCTGCCGAACATCGCGACCTGGTGGTGCGGCCAGCGCCGCGAGCTGGACCATGTGAAGGCCCATACCGGGCGGATGATGATCGGCCCCGCGCTAGCACCTCGCTGCCCTTCGAGGTCGATGCCACCACCGCGCTCGGCGGCCAGTTCCGCGGCACCGCGCGCGACTCGATCGCCGCCTGGCTGGAAGAGGACGGCGCCAACCTGGTCGGCCAGGAAGCGGTGACGCTGTCGACCACCCCGGCCTGGTCCGACGGCCGGCTGGTGCCGCGCCCGATGACGGTGCGGATCTTCGCGCCCGCACCCCGGACGGCTGGGCGGTGATGCCGGGCGGCTACGCCCGGATCGGCCGCTCGGACGACGTGACCGCGCTTGCGATGCGCTCCGGCGGCTCGGTCGCGGATGTCTGGATCGTGTCCGACAAGCCGGTCGCCCGCGACAGCCTGGCGCTGCCGCCCGACGCGCCCTTCGTCCGCCGCCAGCCCGGCCTGCTGCCGGCCCGGGCGGCCGATAACCTCTACTGGCTCGGCCGCTATGTCGAACGCTCCGAGGCGCTGGTCCGCAAGCACCGCGCCTATCACCAGCGGCTGCTGGAGACCGGCGATCCCGAGGCGCCGCTGCTGCCGGCTGATCGCCGACCGGCTGGAAGCCGCTGGGCGCGATGCCGCGCCAGCCGGTGCCCGACGCGGTCTGCGCGACTGCTCGACGCCGCCATCGGCTGCGCCGGCCAAGGTCCGCGACCGGTTCTCGATCGACGGCTGGATGGCGTTGCGCGATCTGGCCAAGACCGCCCGCAGCATGGCCGCCACCGCGCAGCCCGGCGACGATGCGGCGCGCGCGATGAGCGTGCTGCTGCGAAAGCTCGCCGGCTTCACCGGGCTCGTCCACGAGAACATGTACCGCTTCACCGGCTGGCGGTTCCTGTCGGTCGGCCGGGCGCTGGAGCGGGCCGACCGGATGACCTCGGTGCTGGCCTGTTTCGCCGATCCCGACGCGCCCGAGGGCAGTTTCGACGTCGCGGTCGAGGTCGGCGACAGCGTGATGACCCACAAGCGCCGGTTCACGGTCGAGACCAACCGCGCCACGGTGATCGACCTGCTGGCGCTCGACAACCAGAACCCGCGCGCGGTGATCTACCAGTTGACCGAACTGAAGAACCAGATCGCGATGCTGCCGAACGCGGTGGCGGGCGGCCAGCTGTCGCCGCTGTCGCGCGAGATCCTGCGGCTGCATACCGAACTGGCCATCGCCACCCCCGATGTGCTCGACACCGAAGAGCTGCTGGCCCTGAAGGAAGAGATCGCCCGCCTGTCCGACAGCCTGACCGCGACCTATCTGACCTGAGATGGCGACGCTCTACGACATCACCCTCAGTTTCGGCTACGCCTACTCGAGCCCGGCCTCGACCAGCCGCCACCTGCTGCGGCTGATGCCGGCCGACATGACGGGCGAGCAGCAGATGATCTCGGGCTACCTCGGGATCGAGCCGCGGCCCGACGACCGCCGCGACGGGGTGGATTTCTTCGGCAACGCGATCGAGCGAGATCGCCTATGACCGATCCGATCGACGCGGTCGACCTTCCGGCTGACCGCGCGGGTCCGCCGCAACGCGCCGCCGCCGCTGCTGGACCTGTCGCCGCCGCTGGCCGGGCTGGCCGCCGAACTGGCCGCGACCCGCACGCTGGCCCCGGCCTCGCCGCATCACTTCCTTGCCGACAGCCCGCGGGTCGCGCAAGGGCCCGGCGTTCACCGCCTATGCGCGCGCGACCAGATCGGACGCCGGCGCCTCGGTGTTCCAGGCGGTGGGCGCGGTCGGCGCGGCGCTGCACCGCGACATGACCTTCGACGCCAAGGCCACCGACGTGCACACCGATCCGGCCGAGGCCTTCGCCCGCCGCCGCGGCGTCTGCCAGGACTTCACCCATATCATGATCGCCGCGCTGCGCGGGCTGGGGATCCCGGCGGGCTATGTCTCGGGCCTGCTGCGCACGATCCCGCCGACGGGCAAGGCCCGGCTGGAGGGCGCGGACGCGATGCACGCCTGGGTGCAGGCCTGGTGCGGGACCGAGATGGGCTGGGTCCAGTTCGATCCGACCAATGACCTGCTGGTCGGCGCCGATCACGTCGTGGTCGCGGTCGGCCGCGACTATGCCGATGTCGCGCCGGTGACCGGGGCGCTGCGCGCGTCGGGGGCGCACAAGTCGACGCAGACGGTGGACGTGGTCCCGCTCTAGGCGCCTTCAGCCCCGATTAACCGGTCCTGAGGTATGAGGCGGAACCACCACCCATCCCCAGGAGACACCCGATGAACAGAACCCTCGCCGCCCTGGCCCTGGTTGTCGCGGCCGCGCCGGCGCTGGCCGACGATTATTCGACCGCGATGCAGGCCTACCTCGACAATTCGATCCGCGGCTGGGCGGCCGACCCGGTGCTGATCGCCGCCACCCGCGCCCGCAACGCCGTGACCGCGGGCCTGTCGCAGTCCGACATCGACACCATGGACCTCGCCTGGCGGGCCGAGGTCGGCACCGCCGCGACGCCGACGATCACCCCGATCCTGAACAATCCCGCCGCCGACTTCCTGCGCCACCAGGTCGAAGTTGCCGGCGGCGCGATCACCGAGGCGTTCATCATGGATGACCGCGGGCTGCTGGTCGCGGCCAGCGCGGTCACCTCGGACTACTGGCAGGGCGACGAGGCGAAGTGGTCCGAGACCTATCCCAAGGGCGCCGCCGCGGTGCACATGGGCGAAGTCGAGTTCGACGAATTCAGCCAGACCTATCAGGGCCAGGTGTCGATCCCGCTCGTCGATGCCGCCAGCGGCGAGGTGGTCGGCGCGCTGACCGTCGGGCTGAACGCCGACGCTCTGTGAGCCGGCGCCGCCACCCGCACGGCGGCCCGCCAATTCGAAAGGCCACCCTGATGCAGAAACTCCGGTCCCTGACGGCATCGCTGTTCGTCAAATGTGCGATCCTGCTGGCGGTCAGCACCGCCTCGGTCGCCGCCGCCCTGCTGGTGATGTCGCTGCGATCGGCGGTACGGATCGCCGAAGACGGCGTGCGCACCCGCGCCGGCGAGGTCACCGGATTTGTTGCGGACGAGGCCTATGGCGCAATCAAGTTCGGCAAGACCGAGCCGCTGGCGGCGTTGTTCGAGCGGGCGCTGGGCTCGGCCAAGGGCGCGGCGCTGGGCGTGGTCGCCGTGAACCGCGAGGGCACAGTGCTTCTGCAGCAGGGTGCCCTCGACGGCGATCTTGCGGCACTGGCGGCGCAGACCCTCGACACCGCGGAGGTTGCGGTGGCGCGCGACGGCTTTGCCGTCGCGGTGCCGGTGCGGACCGACCATGACGCCGCGCCGATCGGCGCGGTGGCGATGGTGTGGAGCGCAGCGCAGGTCAACGCGCAGGCGGCGCACGACCGCAACCGCGCGATGCTGGCCGCCGGAGCGATCTTCCTGATCGCCCTGTCGGCGTCGATGGCGGCGATCGCGCTGATCGTGAACCGGCCGCTGTCGCGGCTGGGCACGACGATGACGGCGATCGCCGGGGGCGCATACCAGACCCCGGTGGCGGTACGCGGCCACGACGAGATCGGGCGGCTGGGGCGGTCGCTGGACAGTTTGCGCGGCTCGCTGGCCGACGCCGCGACGGCGACCCGCGAGGCGGTGATGATGGGTGCCGGGTTCAAGGGCTCGTCCGCGGCGATGATGATGACCGACGCCGGGCATCGGGTGCTGCACGTCAACCCGGCGCTGGCGGCGCTGGTCGCGACGCATGCCGCGGCGCTGCCGAAGGGACGCGCGGCCGATGCGCTGACCGGGGCCGACTTTGACCTGTTCCGGTCGTTGCCGAAGCCGGCGCGCGACCGGTTGACGGACGCCGACCGGCTGCCTGCCGAAGCCGAGGTGAAGCTCGGCGAAGTCCATCTGTCACTGCGCAGCAACGCCGTGCGCAACGCCGACGGCAGCCTGGCCGGGCTGGTCGTCGAATGGCAGGACGTGACCGAGATGATGCGCACCGCAACCATTCTTGCGGCGCTGGACGGGACCCAGGTCCGCGCCGAATTCGGCAGCGACGCCCGGCTGACCACCGCCAACGCGGGCTTCGCCGACAGTGCCGGCGCCGCAGGACCGGCGCTGGTCGGCCGGCCGTTGCAGCAGCTGATCTCGGGCGAGGGCGGCGCAGCGCTGGATCTCGACGCGCTGCGGGCCGACACCGCGCTGGCCGGACGGTTCCGGCTGGCGGCCGCGACCGGGACGGCGCTCTTGGACGGCAGCCTGACGCCGGTGCGCGGCGCCAACGGCGCGGTGACCGGCTTCGTGCTGATCGCCGTCGACGTGACCGTGGCACAGGCCGCGGTCGCCACCGCCGAGGGACGGCGAATCGAACTGGAAACCGAGCAGGCTCAGGTGGTCGAGGCGCTGCGCGTCGGCCTGTCGCGGCTGTCGCAGGGCGACCTTGCCTGCGGCATCGCCGAGGGTTTCCCGCCAGCCTACGAAAGCCTGCGCGGCGACTTCAACGGCGCCGTCGAGCGGCTGCACGACACCATCGACGGGCTGCTGGAGCTGTCCGGGTCGATCGCCGGGGAGGCCGCCGGCATTTCTGGCGCCGCCGAGAACCTGTCCCGCCGGACCGAGACCCAGGCCGCCACGCTGGAGCAGACCGCCGCCGCGGTCGCGCAGATCGCCGAGATGGTGCGCGCCACCGCCGACGGCGCGCGCCAGGCCGACGGCTTCGTGCACGATGCCCGCGGCACCGCGGCATCGTCCAGCGGCGTGATCCAGGACGCGGTGGTGGCGATGGGCGAGATCGAGGGATCGTCGGACCAGATCTCGCGGATCGTCGGAGTGATCGACGACATCACCTTCCAGACCAACCTGCTGGCGCTGAACGCCGGCGTCGAGGCGGCGCGCGCCGGTGACGCGGGGCGCGGATTCGCGGTCGTCGCGGCCGAGGTGCGGGCGCTGGCGCAGCGCTCCAGCGCCGCGGCGCGCGAGATCGGCACCCTGATCGCGGCCTCGGGCGAACACGTCGAGCGCGGCGTCGGGCTGGTCCGGCGTGCCGGCGAGGCGCTGGAGTCGATCTTCAAGTCGATCGAGGCGCTGGCAGCCCCGGTCGGCGCCATTGCCGGGTCGGCCGAGGAACAGGCAACGAGGCTGCAGGAGATCACCGTCGCGATGCGGCAGCTTGACCGGGTGACGCAGGAAAACGCCGCCGCCTTCGAAGAGACCACCGCCGCCAGCCTGGCGCTGACCCGCGGCGCCGAGGCAATGGACGCCGAGATGCAACGGTTCCGGCTGGCCGACACCGGGACCGACCGTGGCGTCGCCAAGGGAAACGAACCCGCCCGCCGGGTCGCCTGAGCCGCGGGCCGCCGCCGCCAGCCGGCGCCGGAGCCAGCGATTTCGCGCCGCCAGCGCAAGGCCGGCTGACGGGACCGGCAGCCGCCGTCCCGAGGGCGCGGTACGACTCCGTCGGCCGGCGCGTTTCGCACCAGCCACGGAGCAAGCGGGCGCGCGGTCAGCCGCGCTCGCGCCCGAGCCTGGTGAAATGCGCGAAGCCGACCGCGGGATGGGTCTTCATCCGGGGACAGGCGCTCCGGCCGCGCGTCGAGCCCGCCGATCACCGCCTTGGCTCACGGAGCGTCGCGGTTTCGAACGTGCGCCGGGTCTGCATGACCCGTACGATCTCGGACTTCATTATCGTGCAGACGTCCAGCATCGCCGCTCGGAGGCCACGTCGACTGGCGTCATTTGCACCGGCCGCTGGTTGATCCGGACCACGCCGGGCCGCGGGGCGGCGTCAGACCCAGTTGAGCAGCCAGCGCCCGATCGGCCAGGCATCGCTGAACGCTGCAAGCGCGCGATCCTCGAATTGGCTATCACCGCAAAAATACTATCCCTCAAAACTGCATTAATATTTAAAGAGGTATTTAAAACCAAACAGTCATAATTTCCCGTTTTTAATTTTGAATACAATCTAACAAAGTGTATTAAGGTGGTCGCTATTTTGTTGTTTATAGGAATGCCATCATTATTCAAGGAATGATACTCGTGGTTTACTTTTAATAAGGGCTTTAAATTCATGTAAAAATTATATACCCCTCCCTGACGATTTTGCACATTCTGGTCGGTAATGATAATTAAAAATTTATGTCTTGCTTCCTTCTTCAATTTAACCGCTATTTTCAATCAATTTATTTAGAGAATCTTCCTACTATTTTTATACATGATTTGTTCGTACTCTAATTTTACGAATACCAGGGCCATAAATATATCCAGCTGAAACCACATGCCCCCCTGGGTCATCATGAGTGAAATATAGAGTGCATATACTGCCAGTGCCAACCTAAAAGTCGCCCTCTTGCGACGATCCCATATAAACTTAAATAGTGATATAAGGTACCCTATAAAAAATGCGACCCCGACTAATCCGTTTTGACCCAACTGGGTAAAAATTTCATTGTGGGCATAAACCCGCTGGCCTGTGGTCATAAAATTATGATTGACCACAGCTTCGTATCCTGAGCCAAAAAACATATCAAAGCCATCGCCACTGTACCAAAGATCCCATGTGGACTTCCAAAGAATCAACCGCCCGGATCCAGCTGCCGTTTCACGACCATTTCGAATATCAAAAATTCGATTATAAAAAAATTCATTTGTTTCCAACAAATAGAAAAATCCTGCCAATAAAAGAGATACCGCCAATACGCTCACAACAATTTGCTTGATGGTAAGTCTTTGCGGCATAAAAAGAATGATAAGCCCTAAGGCGAACATCACGTAACCAGTGCGCACATAGCTAAGAAACAAAAGGTATATCCCGAATATTACTAAAAAGTAATTAACCCAACGAAAACGAATAACCTTCGACTTTGCCTTTAAAAAAGCCAAAATAATCAAGACCGATATCGCTGTAACGATTGAAGCACTATGTGGTACCTGAAAGATACCGGTGTAGCTACTTATATCTTCCAATTCGAAAATCTTTCTCCCTTTGGTTTTCAGTATTCCCAAAATAAAAGGGAGTCCCGAAATAATAAAAAACTGTGCAAGCCCCAATAACAATATATCAAGCTTTTGTAAGCTCTTGATTTTAAAACTGGCGTATTCAAACATCAACGGGAACATCATATACCGAATGAAATCGGTAATACCGGGAAAAATATTGGCTTTAAGTCTTCCAATAATCAAATTTTTTGTGGCTCGGGCGTAAGACCATTTTATAAATGCCCGTTTGTGTTTTCTCCGTATGACAAGAACCTGCCAAAATAGGAATACAAATAAGGGTATCTTCCATAACTGCGAAAAGGTGATTGGGCCTATTTCAACCGGTTCGAAATAGAATAAAAGGAATATAGCTCCATAAAAACAAGCGATTTTTATTCTTTTCATTTAATATTTAATTGAAGTCATTCGAATACTTCATCGGCCTACCACAATCAGAATTATAGGTTATTAATTCGATGTTCATTTTTTATTTTTCGCTCTGATAATTCTCGTATTTTCTTCTTTATAGTATCCACGGTTCTCCAAATCACCAAATAAGAAATAGCTTTTGAAAAAATATTCGTCTTGTTTCCTAAAAAAAGAATGAGTTGTGTTATTATAAAGTAGTTATAGAAATGTAATAATCTTAGACCCTGTCCATTTTTCCTAAAATATGGAAACAATACTGTTTCGGCATATCTCTTAATATCATTATGCAACTTCACATTGATATACGTTTTACTTCTATTGCCACTTACATTATCAGTATGAATTCTGTACTTAGTCACAAATTTTTCTAAAAAATATAAGCGAATATTATTATCGACCAGTTTGGCCCAAAGTGGCAAATCTTCCAAGAGAACATATTCGGTATCAAAGCCCCCTAATTGCTTTAGCGTGTTTCTATTAAAAAAACTGGAAGGTGCTGGCAAATCTGGCCCGGGTCTACCTTGGTAAACGATATCCCGTTGTTTTCCTGCATCGGCCAATGCGATTTTCTCAAGGGGTTTCGGTGTCATATAATCATTATACAAAAAATATGTACGCCCAAATAGTACTTTACAAGGGGGATGAAGAAGGCAATAATCGACCAAGTCAGCAATACAGTTATCCAATAAAATATCGTCTCCTGCGATAAGTTTTACCCACTCACCTTCGGCCTTAAATAATCCTCGATTACAATTACCCGGGATGCCTGTATTTTTTTTTGATGCGATTAAGGATGTACTGACAAAACGAGCGCCATTTTTTTCTAACCATTCCGTGCAAATTGCAATTGTGCCGTCAGAAGAAAAATCGTCGGTAATAATCAACTCAATATTGCTATAGGTCTGGGCTTTTGCACTTTCTAAGGTTTCTAAAACAAAATGCGCTGAATTATAGGTCACAATAATAACAGACACTAATGGTTTCATTAGTTCTTCACCTGCTATAATTTCTTTTTCTTTTTTCACTAATTCCATTATTTATTCCTGTAATTATTTAGCATTCCCTTCAAGTCTAAACGCCGATCCAATTCTTTTAAAGAGTAGAGTGCGGATATAAAAATAAACAGTAGCCCAAGACTATAGGCCCAAGCAATTATCACAAATTTTATGAGTATAAAACAAAGTATTGCCAATAAAAATTGAACTCCGAAAATCCGATAAAAGGCTGCACTGAACTTAAATTGATAGAAATGCCCTGCCAAAACCAGGAGCTGAATGAAATATAGGATGTATGCGATTAAAAAAGAGATGCCTAAACCTTCCAAACCTAGAAAGTAATATCCTAACAAGTTGAGGCCTAACATATAGGTATGTGATATCAATTCATTATAAAAATATAATTTTGAGGCTCCTTTCGCCAACAATACAAATGCAATTGACCAACTCGCAGCTTTAAAGAACATACCCAAGGCCATCCAATGAATCATGTCATCAACCGGTGTAAATTCGGCCGAATAAAGCAATATAACAATCCAATTTATGAATATTAAAAACACGCAGAGAACGGGTGCCAAAATTAAAATTGCAATGTCTGCCTGCTGATTGATCATTACCGTAGCCTTTTTATTATCGGCTGCAACCCCAGAGAGTCGGGGATAATAATCGGTGGCCATCGCGGTAAAAACAAGCCCTACATACGTAGTTATGATGGCAAAACCTGCATTGAAAAAACCGACATCATTAATACCTCCTGTATTGCTAATAAAAATCCGTATTACATACCCAATCCCCATTTCGATCAAACCGCTTAAGCTTAACATAAAACCCATCAATAACATTCCTTTTCCTTGTACTCTGGTATCTTTTAATGACACTTTTACTTTTTCGATTTTTACCTTCCCCGAAAAATACCAGACAATTCCCAAGGTACAAATGGCCGTAATAATAATAGCAGGTACAATCCCATCGATACGCCAGTAATAATACAATGGCACCGAAATTGCCAGACCAATGGCCAATCCCAACATATTTGCCTTTGCCAAATATTTTAATTTGCGTAACCCCTGCAACAAGACATATTGACCGCTCGTCAGTTGGTTTAACAATAGGGTTATTGAAAGCCACCTAAAAGCGATCGTAAACTCTGAATTACCAAATGAAATTTCACTAAGCCAAGAAGCAAAAACAAATGTGATCAAGGTGCCTAAAAGTCCGGTAAGCCAAACCAAACGTCGTAATACGATAACGACCTTTGCAATATGTAGATTATTTGCACTTTCGTTAGCGGCCGCAATATCCTTAACTGCACTTGTCCCCAAACCAAAGTTGCTTAAGGAAGTGATGAAACCCGTGGACGATGTTAATAAACCTACGACTCCAATTCCAGTCGGGCCTAAAAAAATGGCAATTATTTTAGACCTGATAATTGCAATAATAATATTGAATACTTGAACGCCCCCGAAAATGGAGGTAGCCTTCATAATCTGCTTGTAACTTTGTTGGTCTTTACTTATAATGTCTTTTGCCATTAATATTCATTTAGTACTTCGACAACGTGTTTAACCTCGTTATCGGTCATAACAGAACTTATGGGCAAACTCAATACTTCTCTATGTATTTGTTCAGTAATCGGAAAAGAGAGACTATTATAACATTGATAGGCTTTTTGCTTGTGAGGAGGAATTGGGTAATGGATCAAGGTTTGTATGCCGTGCCCCAAAAGGGATTCCTGTAATTTTTCCCTTTTCTTAGTACGAATCACGAATATATGCCAAACATGGCCTTCATTCGTAACTACTTCTGGCAGTATAATCGAAGGGTTCTTAATGTTTTCCAAATAATAATTGGCCACCTTTCGTCGGCCTACTATATCATCCTGTATGTATTTTAGTTTTACATTTAAAAAGGCGGCTTGAATTTCATCGAGTCGTGAGTTCAAGCCTTGATACAAATTCTCATACTTTTTATGTGATCCATAATTTCGAAGTGCACTAATTGTTGTACACAAAGCAGTATCATCGGTTGTTACTGCACCGGCATCGCCCAAAGCACCCAGATTTTTGCCAGGATAAAAACTATGGCCAGCAGCATCGCCTATGCCTCCTGATACCTTACCCAGCCACTTGGCCCCGTGCGATTGAGCACCATCTTCGATAAGCTTCAAATTGTACTTTTTACATAGGTCAAGCATTAATTGATCAATTGAAATCTGACCATACAGATGCACTGTTAGAATAGCTCGGGTTTTATTGGTGATAGAAGCTTCTATCTTAGAGGAATCTAAATTAAACGTCCTGCCATTGGGTTCTACAAAAATAGGAACAAGATCATTATCGGTTATGGCTAGAACAGATGCAATATAGGTATTCGCCGGAACGATAACCTCATCTCCCTTTTGCATGACCCCCAACGCTATATATGCTTTGAAAATCAGTCGTAAGGCATCCAGACCATTGGCCACCCCTAGTGCATTTTTGGAGCAACAAAAGGAGGCATAATTCTTTTCGAATTCTTCCAATTCCTTCCCCATTAAATACCAGCCCGAATCGATGACCTTGTGGGCCACCTCTTTCAGCTCCGCCGCATAGTGCGCATTTATTTTTTGGAGGTCTAAAAATTTTATCACTGAAAAATATTTTTAAGTTATCGTTCAACAAAGAAGAAAGGTCATTTATTAAAAGCCTAGAATCAATTCCCGACCATTCATTCAATGTCTATTGCATAGACCTAAAAGGAAGTCATTAAGCCGAAATCGTTCATAAATCCTAAAATTCCCCGGGTTAGATAGAATTTTAGGCTAAACTATAACCTTGATTCGATTAATTCTTTCAAACCCTGTATTGTTTGGGATTTCTCAATCTCTTCTGCCGACAATGAAATATTGTATTCACTTGAACAAAAGGCTATTACGGCCAGATTGGTTAATGAGTCCCAGTTATCGAAGGAGGTAAGAAAGTCGGTCATTTCTAAATTTTGGACATCCAAAAGCTCCTTCATCGTGGTTAAAAACTTTTCCATAAATTCTATTTATAATCAATGATTTCACAAAACGTTAAATTTTCAAGATACAGTATGATCGCTGCCCAACTTAAACCGACGCCAAACCCCGCTAAACAGGTCAAAAATGACTCATTCACTAACTTCTTGCCAAGATTATATGCAATTGCCGTGGGTATCGTAACACCGCTGGAATTTCCAAAATTCTCCACCACGTTATTTGGCATTTTTTCATACGGAATGTTCATTTTGTCAGCCAATTTTTTTAACATGAACTTATTCGGTTGATGAAACATAAAATAATCTATATCCTTTATTTCGAGGCCTGATTTCCTCAACAAGCCATCAACTAAGGGCGGGATTTCAGTTTGAACAAAATTAAAAACACTATCCCCTTTCATATAAAGATGATCCAACGACCTAAAGTTGCCATTGGCGTCTTCTTTGAGCTCACCTGTTTCAGCAGTTGAAGGTGTCTTAAACCCACCTGCGGGTATAATTAGAACATCTGAACCAGTGCCATCTGCCTTTACCGCGCTATAGATGGCCTTACTTAATACGTCCTTTTCAACAATAGTAATGGCTGCGCCATCTCCAATAATTGGCCTGCTGTTCCTGTCCCGTTTAGAAACCTTTGTGCTAAGAATATCTGCGTTTAACAAAACCACCTTATTGATTTCTGGTTGCTCCAACAACAGAAAGGCCTGATTAAGTCCAAAAACATACCCAGAGCATCCATGATTAATATCCATACAGAACATATCCTGCTTTAATTCAAGCCGACCGTGAATTACATGACTCGTCGGTGGCAAAAAATAATCAGGTGATTCGGTGACCAAGATTAAGGCATCGATATCCTCCTTCTTCAAAAGCTTATGATCGAATAAATAATTCATGCCAAAAACACATAAGTCAGAACAGGTGGTACCTTCAGTAACGATCCGCTTTTTATCAAATCCCATGACAGCTTTTAATGCCATAGAGCGACTACGAGGAAAATTATAATTATCCACTTCATCCTCGAACTTTACCTCATTTTCGGGTAGTACGGTGAGAATGCCAGTTATTTTCTTATTTTTAAATGTTAAGTTCATCGTGCGACGCCATTTTTAAGCAACAATTCAATTACTTTATCAACACCAGAAAAATTTTCCGGTAAAATATCAGTCCCATCAATAGATATTCCATACGTCTCGTCTAATGAGCTTACCAGAGTTACAATATCAAATGAATCTAAAAGTCCTTCCTCAATAAAGTTATTGGATTGGGTAAAATCAAATTCGGGTCTGATTTCAGACAAAAGTTCCAAGATCTGTTTTTTCATTTTATTTTAATATTTATTATACTTTTCGACAAGCAAGCTTCCATCGTTCAATTTTAAGAATGTACCCATGTCATCATCAAAATATAAGTCACATTTAGTATACTTAGATTCGATTAGTACATGCAATTCCCTGCTGGCTATAGCGGCTTTCCATATTCTATAATTATGGATTTTGGCCCCAAAATAGGGTCTAGATACACCCCTTATAAGGTTATAATTTTCCAGGTGACCCTTGTTTAAGTCTATCTGGCAATGTTCATCCTTTAATTTCCCATAATAACTTCCTTCGCGAGTACTTTGATCGATAAATGATTCATTCTTGCTCTTCAAGCGATTAATGGCCTCAAGAACAATAACCCCATAAATAGCAAATAATTTGGTTTGTAAATCTGAGACATACATGTCTGCAGTTATTGGAATCCTTTGTTGTACTATAATTTTACCGGTGTCAACACCTTCATCTATAAAGTGTACCGTAACACCCGTTTCTTTTTCTCCTTGTATGATGGGCCTTTGAATCGGGGATAATCCTTTATAATCAGGCAGTAAAGAGGGATGCAAGTTTATGCAACCCAAAGATGGTATGAGAAATATGTTTGGTTTCAATAGTTTTTGAAAATGGCCCACAACAATCAATTCAGGATTTAGTTTCCTAATGGCATTTTCAATGGCAGTAGAATTAATATTTTCCGTTCTATAAAAAGGTATATTAATATCATCACAGATTTTTTTAAGTCTGGCATGAGCGAAGTTTTCATAATACGGACAATAGGCAGCTAGTATCTCATGTCCCCCCGAAATAAGGGAACTAAGCACTATAGCGCTAAATGAATCCTCTCCAAGAAAAACAATTTTCATGCGATCACAACCTTTTTAATATAATTTCTATCAATCTTTCCGCTTGCATTTTTTGGCATTTTGTCAACTTTGATATACTTCGTAGGAATCATATATTTAGATAGTACTTCACTGAGTCTAAGCCTAAAATTTGTTACGGGAATTTCTTCTTGTGTTTCATAGACCAAAACAATTTCATTTTTTGAATCATCATAGACAATGCAAGCCGCCAAAGAACTAAAAACCCGCAAAACTGCATGTTCAATTTCTCCAAGTTCGATGCGGTACCCTAAATGTTTGATTTGAAAATCCTTTCTGCCAACAAACATGATTTCTTCCTCCTTATTCCTATAAACGATATCACCCGTTCGATATATTTTTTCCGGATAGGATGTGTTCAATGGATTTTGGACAAAAGCAGCATTCGTTTTTTCCGGATTATTCCAATAACCAGAAGATAGGGAACTTCCACGTACGCACAACTCCCCATGTTCCATGGGGCCACACGACCTATTCTCGCCATTTAAGATAATAATATCGGTATTTCTGCAAGCCCGCCCAATGGGCAATACTTCAGTATCTTCAAAAGTCCTATTAATTATATAATAGGTACAGGCATCGGTTATTTCAGTAGGCCCATATAAATTTGCGTAAATCACCTCTTTTCCTAGGTTCCTGATCCAATAATTCAAATGTTTGGTAGGCATGACCTCACCACAGAACAATACTTTTTTAAGCAAGGGAAGCTTTATGGTATCCAATCCGTTAAAATTCGCTACCCCGACCAACGCGGATGGCACCCAAAAAATGAAATTAATTTGATGGACTTTTAAATATTCCACAAGTTTTATAGGAAATGCAAAAAGATGTTCGGGTATTAAATTCAAAGTTGCCCCAGTGAAGAGCATTAGATAGATGTCTAACGTTGAATTGTCAAATATAAATGGAGCTTGATTGCCAATGTTTTCCTTCTGGGAGATATCAAAAGTAGTGATTGCCCAATGAATGTAATCAATTATAGAACGATGTGAAATTACTACGCCTTTTGGGATTCCTGTCGACCCGGAAGTATGCATAATATAAGCAGTGTCAGTGTCGATGCACTTGTTATAATTCAATAGAAGTTTGTCAGGGTCTACGAATTCTAGCTCATCTATGTTTATTATATCAATTTTCAGTTCCAGTTTTTGCAACTCCTTTATAGAGGCCGTATTTGTAATAATGAGAATCGGTTCTAAAACCTGTAAAATCGATTTGATTCTCAATGGGGGATTTTTAACATCAAGCGGGGCATAACTATTTCCACTATATAAGGTCGCCAGTATAGCTACCATAAAATCAGTACTCTTCGGCAAGTAAATGGCAATAGGGCAATTGATTGTACTTGCGTTAGATGTCAAACGAGCGCCAAGGTTTCTTGACTTTTGTTGAAGTTCAAAAAATGTCAAACTCGTTTTCGCATCCGATACCGCTATTTTCTCAGGTAATAACTTAACCGTACTTTCAAAATATTCTATTAAGCTTATTTTCATAATTTCTTTGAGAAATAACTTTTATATTGTTTAAATCACCTTTATCCCAACTATTTCATTTCCCTCACTTTGACCAACCCTGAAAAACAAAATCAGAACTTTTGAAATACCTTTCAAAAAAATAGTCAATCCATACTCGTAGGACGAAATAATTCGACTTGCGGCAATTCTCACTCGATATTTAGCATTTTTAAGAGTTTATTCCTTTGCTCCTTAAAATCATCATACTCAAGTTCAAAGAAATAGCTTATTTCATCCTCACCAACGATTGTCGGGTTAAATGACTTCGTATACCACAATACACGCTTATTTTCCTTTCTTACGGATAATCTGGCAGTTTTGAAACTAAGTTTCTCAAAGGCCAAGGATTTTACGAACAAATCCCCCAAAATTGAAGCATTGGCTCCTGCATTCGCAAGATAGACCCAACTACCGAACTCAAAATCGGTTGCCCTTATATCATATATTCTATTTAATCCCAATTTGGTAGTTCTATCTTCCTTTAGACACATGATATAAAAATCCTCTCCTTTTTTTTCGCGCTTTTTATACGCCCTTAACCAGTTGATCTGCTCTTCAACAAGATCACTCGTAGTATTGATATATCTTGACAATTTTTCATGAGTCCTCAAGGAGTGTATAAATTCGGCATCTTCGACTTCTACCAAACGAAAATGATACCCGTAACGATCAATCGGCAAAATGCTATCTATTATCTGTTTTTTGTCAAGCATAAATGGCATTTTTTATCATTTTGATTACGTTTCTGACATTAACCATTTCTTTATTCTTCACGACCTACTTCTACCTAAATTTTGACATTTCAAGTACCGCATGTATTATCAATAGGATAGTAATACTTCATACCTTTTCTCTTTTACCATACACTGAACACTGAATTTCAAATCGCATTTCAAGTTCTAACACCGTCTAAAAAAGCAGTATAATCCCTTATATAATCGTGTTCATCATATTTATGCGATGCAATGACCAAGCAAATGGCCCCAGAGGAGAAGTTCACCTCAGATGCCCAAATACCCGGTGGTATGTGCAAACCACGATAGGGCTGGTTTAACATGGCCGTTTTCTTAACCTTACCATCATCCATTTGCACTTCAAAACTACCCGAAGCTGCGATTAAAAATTGATGACATTGTTTATGTGCATGTGCACCCCTACTCTCACCACCAGGAATATCATACAAATAGAATATTCGCTTTGCCTCGAATGGTATCTCAATATTATTTTCGATTGGCGTGATATTGCCCGACCTGTTTTTAATTCGAGGAAGTTCGATAAGGGAACAATCAAATACCGACTTTTTCATCATGCTTTGTTTTTAAAAATTCATCTTTCTCCCTTATATAGTCATTTTCATTAAAGAACGTACTCGAGACCACTAATGCCAGCGTATTGGTCGCAAAATTTTCCATATGGCGCCAAAGTCCGTTTGGAACATACAGGCCATAATATGACCGGTTCATTGAGAATTTCTTCTCTGTTTGGCCATCAAAAACGATTACGTCCAAACTTCCTGATAGCACGATTATGAATTCATTTTGTTCTTTAAAGGCATGCCCTCCTCTAATTTCGCCACCTGGTACATCGTAGATCCAATAGGTTCGCTTAATGTCAAAAGGGATATGATTGCCTGTTTCCAAAAAACTTAAGTTTCCCCTTGGATCCAAAATTTTTGGCAACTCAATTATTTTTGCTTTTTCCATCATTCCAATATTGCTTTAGATATATACTCGCCATAACCACTTTTTCCATATTTCTTGGCAACTTCCAAGGCTTTTTCTTTATTTATATAGCCATGCAAATAGGCGATTTCTTCAAGGCAAGCTATTTTATTGCCCGTACGTTTTTCAATGACCCTCACGAATTCGGTTGCATCGTCCATCGCATCAACGGTGCCTGTATCTAACCAAGCCATACCCCGGGTCATAATACCAACTTCCAATTGCCCCAGGTTAAGATACATTTGGTTGAGACTGGTGATTTCCTTTTCCCCTCGCGCCGAGGGTTGCACTTGTTTGGCATATTCAACCACCCTATTGTCATAAAAATAAAGTCCGGGAACAGCATAGGAAGATTTGGGATGTTCGGGCTTTTCCTCGATACTTAGAACCTTTTCAGTGTCATCAAATTCAACCACCCCATAGCGCTCTGGATCAGCAACGGGGTACGCAAATATTGAAGCCCCTGTGATATCGGTTTTACTTCTTAATAACTTGCCAAGCCCACTTCCATAAAAAATATTATCCCCCAAAACAAGGGCAACTTTATCTTTGCCGATAAAATCGGCCCCTATTATAAATGCTTCTGCCAATCCGTTTGGCGCTGGTTGAATGGCATATTCGAATTTACAGCCTACTTGGGAACCATCTCCCAGTAAGTTAATAAATGCCGCCTGGTCGTGCGGGGTCGTAATGATCAAAATTTCCCGAATACCTGCTAGCATTAAAACCGACAGGGGATAATAAATCATCGGCTTATCATATACGGGCAATAACTGTTTACTCACAGAAATGGTTATTGGATATAACCGTGTCCCTGACCCTCCCGCTAGTATTATTCCTTTCATGTTTTGTACTATTTCTTCACGGTATTTATCAATTCGTTCATTCAGTCGTCACATTAACCATATGCGCACCGATACATAAAATGGGATAGCAACTTGATTAATTATATAATCGGCCCCAATGTGCATTCCCTTCAAGTGCATTTCTTATATAGTTTTTTATGGCCAGCCTTTGCAGTCCATATTGATATTCTAAATTTCAATCTTAAACGGTTTTATCGTTGAACTCAGCCAAAATAATTTTCATGAGATGTGCCATCACTACTTACATACATCTAAAAAAATTTTGGAAATGATTACGTTTTGGTATTTTGCTTTTTTGATGTAATCGATTCTTTCAAAATGGCCGATCTGTCCTTCAAAAATTTTGGTATTTCCGAATTTTCTTCATCGGAATGCATTTCCTGGTGGCTCACAGATCCAAAACGAGGTTTAGGTTCCATATAAACATACTGCTCTTTGGGCGTCAATGGTTCTTTTTGTTTTTGAACCCTACCATTGACAACCACATTTTTTATAGCTTGCCTTTTGGAATTTTGCTTTTTTACGAAAGGATCTAGGTCGCGAGCCTTTTTAAAAACGGTTGAAAATGGGGAAAGATAGAGTGCAGACCCAACCAAAACAATGAGCAGCAATTGGAGATGCATATTCAATGGTCTGACCAAAATCGCAGTACTTATTGTGAGTGTTGAACATGCCAACAAGAATAAGGTAGCTTGTTTATGACCGAAGCCCAAATCTAGAAGGCGGTGATGGATGTGGTTGCGGTCAGCGCTAAACGGACTCCGTTTTTCCTTGATGCGAATCGCAAAGACCCGCAAGGTATCCAACAAAGGGAACGACAATATGGCCAGCAGGAGGATGGGGGCATTGCTCAAATAATAGGATAAATTTCCAGCCGTATTATAGGTTAAAAAAATCGTTCCTTGGAAGGCCAATAAAAAGCCCACGAACATAGAACCACAATCGCCCATAAAGATCTTACGGGTCGACGAGAAATTATAGGTCAGGAAACCTGATAAGGCCCCAATCAATATAAAGGAAACTAGGGTCATCATGAAATACCCGTTGATCAAAAAGAAGACACCGAAGGCGGTACTGGCCAGTATCGCCATAGATCCTGCAAGGCCATCGATACCATCGATGAGATTAATCGCATTGATCACTAGGATAAAGACAAAAAATGTGAAAATTACTGAGAACAGATAGGGCAATTCCCCAATCCCCAAAAGCCCCTCAAAACTGGTGATGCGTACATCTGCAAGAAATATAACCAACCCTACCGCAATTAGCTGCCCTATGAGCTTTTTCTTGGGGGCCATAAAGACCAAGTCATCTTTTACCCCTAAAAACACCAGGATGATGGAAGAAGCTATCAAGGAATTGATCTTGATAACATCAGACAACTTCAAATCGAACAACAGGCTGAAAATAATCAAAGTCAAGCAAAAAGTAATGAACAATCCCAAACCTCCAAGACGAGGAACCATTGTTTTATGGGCACTCCTATCTACCGGCTCATCCATCAGCATCTTCTTTTTAGATACATGAATAATTACTGGGTACAAATACATTTTTGTAGAAATTAAGAAGGTAATTCCTGCGGAAAGCAAGGCCAGAAAATACAAATTGGAAAACAAATCTTGAATATTGGTCATTTATTGGTCTATCAACGGTGGTTGTTTAGATTTAAAGCATACATGGTATTTGCTCTTTTATTGAACCCTCCTTGTCCAAATAAAAAAACTAGCAATATACGTGGCAAATTTATGGGGGAACAAAACACTGGACTTCCTCGTGCATTTCGTCGGTGAAGGTAATTCATTTAAATTCCTAGGATATGGTATTTCGTTGTTCTACACACTTTGTCGATGAGTTGCAAGCTGCTTAAATCTAAGGGCTGATCGATTAACGGTAAAATCTATTTTGAAGAATAACAACATAAGTTTTCATAACATTTAACTTACGTTACCTTTTCTTTTTGCTAAAAAAAGTACTTCAAAATCGGCAAATTCTGATAAAATAGTATGCCATTGTATATGTAGTAAAAAAATTAGGCGTATTTAAAGGGAATGTTTCTTTGTAAAACTGGTTTTAGTAGTTTATAGAAAGCGAAAGGCTTTTCTTTTGCAAATCCCTCCGTCCCCCCTGAAGGGGGTCACCTCCCTTAAAAAAAGGGAGGAACAAGTTCCAGATTTCCCTATTACTTGGCTCCCCTCTTCAGTTGAAGAGGGGAATGAATCGTCCGCCTTTTGGCGGATGAGAAAGGGGAGTTTTGTTTGATCAGTACTTATTTCTGGCAAAACCCTCCGTCTTCCCGCCAAATTTGGCGGGAATCCACCTCCCTTTAACTAAAGGGAGGTGCCTGTTCTAATTTCCCTTTTTGTCTGGCTCCCCTCTTCAGTTGAAGAGGGGAATGAATCCCGATGAAATCGGGAGAAAGGGGAGTTTTGGTTTGTTAAGCTAGTTCGTCTTTCATGGCAAAACCCTCCGTCTTCCCGCCAAATTTGGCGGGAATCCACCTCCCTTTAACTAAAGGGAGGTGCCTGTTCTAATTTCCCTTCTTATCCAGCTCCCCTCTTCAGTTGAAGAGGGGAATGAATCGTCCGCCTTCTGGCGGATGAGAAAGGGGAGTTTTGTTTGATCAGCTACTTGTTTTCTGGCAAAACCCTCCGTCTTCCCGCCAAATTTGGCGGGAATCCACCTCCCTTTGCCAAAAGGGAGGAGCCAGTTCTAATTTCCCTTCTATCCAGCTCCCCTCTTCAGTTGAAGAGGGGAATGAATCGTCCGCCTTCTGGCGGATGAGAAAGGGGAGTTTTGTTTGATCAGTTTCTTGTTTTCTGGCAAAACCCTCCGTCTTCCCGCCAAATTTGGCGGGAATCCACCTCCCTTTAACTAAAGGGAGGAGCCAGTAGAACCGTTTGTTATATTCCTACTCAAAAAGGGTCGTCCGCTCTTTTTCAGGCCCAACGAATTCCCTTAAGTGAATTTGGAGGCCCGATTTTTGCCGGGATGCTTTGATACTTGCGATATCTTCAGGCCTAATTTGGCTTTTATGGCAAGCCAAAGCCGCCATCGCCTTGTCAAGATTTTCTTCCGAATAGGCGATATGGGTCTTAAGATATTTAGCGTCTACCCCTGCCAAGACTTTTTGCGCAGGGTCTTCTATAAGATTCGGAAGGAGTTTCCACAAAAAACAATTTTGACGGTTGTTCCCAATCCTTGCTTACAAATAGTTGGGTTACCGAAGCGCCGACCAATCTGTGGTCCATATGAGTAGTTCCCCCATCAGGACCCCAAGTGACGAGAATATCAGGTTTTTTATCAGAAATGATCTGTTCAAGTTCCTGGATCAAGGCTTTGGCATGTGGTACGTGACCATCGTACCCCTCCCCTGCCCGCAATTGATCTTGATAATTCAGGTGGATAAGCGTTACGCCTAAGGCATCAGCGGCACATTGCATTTCGGCCTTCCTTATTTTTACGAGCGATTCGCCCCCTTCAAGACCCGAAAAGTCATTAGTGCCATAGCGACCATCGGTACAGACCACCAAATACACCTGCACCCCTTCTTCAACATACTTAACCAGCATGGGGCCTACCGTCATTTCGTCGTCAGGATGGGCAAAAATGGCCATCAATACCTTCCCTTTCGTCGCGCCTTGTGCCACTACTGTATCGATTTTGAAAATCATGATCATTAGCGCCAGCATCCAGACCGCATAGTTCAGCCCTTTTGGCATCCTATTTCTACAGTACGATTTTTTGTTTTTCATAGGTACTTCATGTATTTAAAGTTTCGTTTCATTCAAAATCGGTCACCTTCAACTGCTTTTCATGCCAGAATTCATCGGTTTTAAAACCATAGGCCGAAGGTTGGTATTCCCCGACGCGTTCTACAGATGATTTTTCAGGTACCGGCAGGGCCATTGACCAATACATACCGTTGACCAATAATTTGCGCACCCCTTCGTTCAACAGGTCACTTGAAGCACCAATTGTCGAGGTGAAGGCCCGCCCTGATTTTCCACCCGGTACCCGATAGGTCTTCGTCCACGCAATCGGCATCATGGGGTCATTCAAGGAATTTCCTGCCTCATCTTTATCAGCTATCTCATGATCAGAAGGTTTCATCCCATAGAAAACATCGGCTTCATCATATGCTCCTGCTCGATTCGTGACTTGTCCTAAAACAATCGGCTGACTATCCCCGGGCAAGGGCAGTCGTACCCCATAAACATCGGTAGAACCCCAGATGTCAATCCCATCCAATCCCTTTGTAATCGGATGCGATTTGGCCCCTTCCGAAATAATGCCACGTGTACTCTGGTTCTTATGATCCCCGTGGTGGGCGATCCATTTTTCACCCAGTACCAAGCGCCCAAAACCATCGGTCCAGTCAGTTTTAGGACCCGAATACCCATTGCCGTAGTGGGCATACCCTGAAAGGGAATCGCCTTCAAAATTAAAGGCATGGGTGGCCGTTCGTATCCCGACAACCGGTTTCCCAGCGCTCAAATAAGCGTCAATTACCTGCATTTGTGCGTCGGGCAAATCCCGAAACCGGGTGAAGATGACCATGAGATCGGCGGTTTTCAACGCTTCCAAACCTGGGATGTTTTTTACGTAATTAGGATCGATTATCCCTGGATTCGCCGGATTTTGGGCGAATAATACGGTACATTTAAAACCCTGTCTGGCCATAATCTTGGCCAATTGGGGTAGCGCCTCTTCCGAACGGTATTCTTCATCCCCCGAAATAAAGACGATCTGTTTAGCGTCCTTTCCTTTCCCCTCAAAAACCAGCCATTGCTTGGGGGCCTCTGGTTTGACTGGTTCATTTGTCTTCTGTGTCTTTTGCCCACAGGCAATTAAGGAACCTAATAGTAGCAGATAGTATATGCGTTTCATAATCGTGGTGTTATTCTAAATTTGAAAGTACGAAGTACGAGAGACGAAGGACGAAGGACGAATCACGTCCTAGGGGCATGCGGTTCAATGTTCAAAATGTCGTCTTTTAATTTACGAACTTTGTCCTTCGTATTTCCTACTTCGTACTTCTGATTGTATTTCCTACTTCCAACTTCTGATTTCGTATTTCCAACTTCGTACTTCCGACTTCGAATTTCATACTTAAGGCTTCATTCCCTCTTTTATCAAGCGGTATCCTTTAGTATAAATTTCCTCCGCAGGGGAATAATCACGCCAAACATTGATGGCATTGGCAAACTCGGGAATGATCGTGCTAAAGGCTTCGATGGTCAGCCAACCATCGTATTTGATATCCTGTAATGCCTGAAAGACTTCCTCCCAATGCACCTGCCCACTGCCCGGGGTTCCCCGATCGTTCTCACTGATGTGCACATGTTTTAAATAGGGGGCAATCGTCTTGATGGCCGTCGCTTGGTTTTTTTCCTCGATGTTCGCATGATGCGTATCATACATGGCCCCCAAATTAGGATGCCCCACCGCTTCCGACAACGTACGAAGATCGGCCATCGTATTGTAGAGGTAACATTCAAAACGATTTAATGCCTCCGGAGCTAGCATAATATTTGCCATGGCTGCATACTCAGCGGCCTTTTGTAACATTTCAATGCTCCAACTGCGTTCATCCTGCGTGGGCGGTTGCCTTGTAAAATAGGCGAAGCTAGAATGAAAAGGGCCACAAATTACCTCGACATTGGCTGCTTCGGCCACATCGATCGACCATTTCAGTTTCTCGATTCCGGCCTGACGAATTTTCGCATCCCCACTTGCAATATTCTCTTCGGGTGCCAAACTGGCCACGGCGGTAACGCCCATCCCGATATTCGAGAAATGGGTGCCCAATTTTGAATAATGGGGCACACTTCCTTCCCCTAAAAACAATTCAATTCCGTCATAGCCGGTTTGTTTAAGGGTATCTACAATTGAAAAATGCTCCTCTGTTACGTGGTTCGTCCAGAGGAGCATGTTCATTCCGATCTTCATAAAAGAAGGCTTTTTATTTTTTAGAGTTCCGAGGCGGGTAGATCCGCTTTCTGCCATGGCGGCATCGGTCTTCCTTTTATTCTTCATCCAGAAATAAAGAATCGTAAAGAGTACGATCAAAATTACCTGGGAACATGCACCATGGTTCCGCATCGTTGTCTTGGCCGGCAACCAATTCAATCTCATCGCCTGTAAGTCCCCGTTGGCAGCCGCCGCCGCCCTATCGGTATCGATCCAATGCCCCGATAATGGGCTGGAAAATCGAGTTTGGGAAAACATGCCCACCGCACCTAGTATCGACATCCCCAAGGCCCCGCTTTTCGGAATTTTGTCAGCAATGAATCCAATCATATTGGGCCAAAAATAGGCGATACCCAAAGCAAAAAATATTGCGCAACGTACGCCATTGAATCCCGTTTGGGTACTAAACAGATAGATGCCGATTGCTGCCAATAAGGCCGATCCCAGTAAAACGCCTGTTTGATCGAATTTGTGCACCATTTCGCCGCCGAAATATCTTGCGACGGCCATTATTGTCGTTACCAAGGCCAATAATATCATTGGGCTGAGGCACCACTTTTGGCAAGAATCAGCCCTACCCATTGGTTGCGGGCCAAATTCCGAAATCGCAGTGAGTGCCATACATACCATTATGAAAATAAACAAATGGGGAAAACATGGCCTTAAAATTGCCCCTAAGCGTGGCACGCTTCCTGGATCTTTCGCTTTTGGCCATGCTTGGCCGAAAAATATATACGCATAAATCAAGGTCGGGATAAGGATTATCCAAATCTGCGTTTCCCAACCCATCCCTGCATCTGTCATAAGCTTCGATACCACACTTCCAATGGCAATTCCACCAGGGAACCACATATGAAACCGGTTTAACATCTTGCTCATTCTAGTTCCTTGATAAGCATCGGCGATCATGGGGTTACAGGCAGCTTCGGTACAGCCGTTGCCCAAACCGATCAACAAGGTGGAAATCAGCAAACCGATATAGCTCCCGGAATAAATGGTAAGAATTATCCCAAGGGCATGGGCAAAGAACGCAAATTGCATGATGGCCTTCCCCCCTACTTTATGATAGATCAACCCCCCGATAACCATCGAAATGGGAAATCCTACAAACCACATCGAGTTGATAAAGCCCAATTGTTCGGCCGGTAAACTCAATTCCTCGCCCAATTGGGGAAGTATTCCTGCCCGTATACTGAATGAAAAGGCGGTCGTAATTAAGGCAAAGCAACTGGCGTAAAAAAGTCTGTTGGCATTTGGAGCCAACGTAGAAGTGGTATTTTCCATATTTTAAATTGTTTTGAAAATTGTTGGTTGCGTTTATTTTGGATTGTCGAACTTATAAAAAGCCATTTGAAATTCCCCCAAAAGTTCGTCTTTTTTTTAAACTTTTCATAATTATTTTGTTAAAGTGCAGGCTGGTCCGTAAAAAAGGATGGGTTTAATTCCTTAAAAAGTTTTCGATCAATTGATTTTTGGCTAATTTAGGTGATTCAACTGCCGCAAATTAGTGCCGGTTTATCCTAAAATTCTAGACGCATGCAAAAAAACAATTACCCAAAGCTCCATAATGCCTCATGGCCAGGAGTGGTTGGAAAGGGGCCCGATTCTGAGCCGCCCATTGACATTGATACCATGATCGAACTTACGGCAAAAGCAGAAGTCAACGGCGTGAAGTTTGACGGATTCGACCTATTTCTGGCCGATCCCCATATGGATATCGATTCAAACGAGGACGGGATACAAAAAATGGTCGATAAGGCCCGCTCTAAAAATCTGGAAATCGGAAGTTTGGTCGCCCCGATTTGGGCGGGTACCGGTGGGGGATCGGCCATGGGATCAAAAGAAGATCGCAGGCAGTTTGTCTCCCAGGTTCAAAAAGCCTGTAAAATTGGTCAACGATTGCGAGAATTGGGGATTCGGCCCAATGGCGTCGTCCGCATCGATTCGTCGGTGGATCCAGAAAGTTGGGCCAAAGATCCCGTAACCAATACAAAACTGATTGCCCAGACCTTTCGGGAAGCCTGCGATGTGGCTGCCGATTATGGGGAATCATTGGCTGCAGAAGGTGAAATATGCTGGGGTGGAATGCACGGATGGAAAACCATGTTGCATACGTTGGAGGCCGTAGACCGTCCTAATATTGGCTTTCAGGCCGATATGGCGCATACCTTATTGTACCTCTTGGGCTATAACAAGCCCGATGAACGCATCCTACCCAAAGACTTTGATTGGAACGACCGCGAGACCTTGACGGAAGGTTTACGAACCTTGACGGCCGCCTTGCGCCCTTGGACCATCGATTTTCATGTGGCCCAAAACGATGGGACCGTCTTCGGTGCCGGATCACATGATAAGACCGGGAGGCATTGCCAAGCCACCGACCCCAACGGAAAATTGAATATTGCCGTTGATGCAGGGCATTGGCTGCGGGATGAAAATGGCCAATTGACCAAAAAATTACGACATATTTGCTGGGACGGTTGTATGTTCCCGAATGAAGTGATGCTACGTCAACAAACCTGGAACGACGTGCTGGGCGCCATGATCCAAGTACGGGAACTTCATGGATGGCGGGAATAAGTGGGCAGTAGGCTGTGGGAAATACGAAGTACGAAGTTGGAAGTGGGCAGTGAACAGTGAACATTGAACAGTGTTCAGGTAACAACAATAAATGAAGAACTAGCATGTCAAATAAAAAACAATTACGGATCGGCTTGATAGGCTACGGATTTATGGGACGTACCCATACAAACGCGTATAAACGGGTAAATGATTTTTTTCCCGACCTAAACTATCGCCCGGTCTTAAAGGCCGTCTGTGCCAGAAATGAAGAACGGGTAAAGGCCTTTGCCGAACAATGGGGCTTTGAATCCTATGAGACCGATTGGAGAAAGGTAATCGACCGCGATGATATCGATGCCATCGATATCTGTACCCCGAACAACGTACACGCCGAAATCGCAATCGCCGCCGCCCTAGCCGGAAAAATGATCTTGTGTGAAAAACCCCTGGCACGAACCGTAGCCGAAGCGCAAGGCATGGTCGATGCCGTAGCAAAATCAAAGGTAAAGAATACGGTATACTACAATTACCGGCGACTTCCCGCGGTCACCTTGGCCAAACAATTGATCGACGCGGGCAAATTGGGCAAAATATTCCACTATCGCGCGAACTTTCTACAGGATTGGACCATCAGTCCTGAACTTCCTCAAGGAGGGGAAGGGCTATGGCGTTTAGACAACGACGCTGCTGGCTCCGGGGTTACCGGAGAATCTTTTAGCCCATTGCATCGATACGGCCATGTGGTTGAATGGAGGCATCAAGGATGTTTCGGCGATGACCGAAACGTTTATCAAGGAACGGCTGCATACTGGATCTGGCAAGAAACAAAAGGTTGAAATAGACGATGCCTGTATCTTCCATTGTCATTTTGACAATGGTTCCTTAGGTGTTTTTGAATCGACACGCTATGCCCGGGGCCACAAAGCCTTATACACCTTCGAAATAAACGGGGAACACGCTTCCATAAAATGGGATCTGCACGATCTGAACCGACTAGAGTATTTTGATCATCGGGACGAGAGTAGTGAACGGGGTTGGCGTTCGATCCATGTGACCGATGGGGACCATCCTTATATGGATAAATGGTGGGTACCCGGACTATCAATAGGCTATGAGCATAGTTTCGTGCATCAAATAGCCGACTTTATAAAAAGTTTGGAAGATGGTACACCCTGCTCGCCAACGTTTCAGGAGGCGCAGGAAACCCAAAAGGTATGCGAGGCCGTATTGAATTCGGCCAAATCAAGAAGCTGGCAGGACACGGGGGTGAAGTGGCAGTGATAACAGTAAGCAGTTGGCAGCGAGCAGTGGGCAGCAATCAATGATCGGTCAACATTGAACATTGAACATTGAACTTTGAACAGTTTGCAGGGTCATCATCACGAGGTACGAAGAGCGAAGTGCGAAGTCAGAAGTAAGAGGTACGAAGTAAGAGGTACGAAGTTTAGAATAACACATTCGTATTTCCAATAAAGTAATAACCCAGTAACCCAATAACCAAACATAAAAGAAAATAATGCAGGAATCGATTAAAGGCTTTTGCCTTCAGGGACGCGAAAAAATTTATCCGGGATCGGAGGGATCGGTCACACGGAACGCGGCGGTAACCGTAATGGAAATGCCACAATTAAAAGAAGGGGAAATCTTGGCTAAGACCCTCTATACAGGAATTTGCGGATCTGACAATAGTGCAACCATCGGCAAATCGAATTTTGATTGGGTAGCGCGGCCCCGTGTTATTGGCCATGAATTTAGTGCCGAAGTTTTAGAATTAGGTCCCGGCGACCACGGCGACCTTAAAGTCGGGGATATTTTTACCCCTTTGGCCATGTTGGGGTGTCGGGACGAGGAATGTCCGGCATGCAGTATTTCAAAATGGAACTTATGTCCAACAAAGCAAATTATCGGTTTTCATAGAAATGGCGGCTTTGGTCAGCAGGTAGTCCTAGAATCGGATCGCGTAGTTCACTTGATGGAAGGCCTGACCCCGGAGCAAGGTGCCTTGGTAGAACCGCTATCGATTATCGTAAATGCCCTGCAAAACAAATGTGCTATCAAACCGGGACAAGATGTGGTAGTGACCGGCTGTGGCATCATCGGCTTGATGTCGGCCGAATTGGCACGCGCCGCCGGGGCTCGTGTAGCCATTACCGGTATCGCCCATGATCGGGATATTCGATTAAAAAAGGCCCAAGAACGAGGATTTCTGACAATCGAAGTTTCACCAGACCAAAGTTTGGCTACCCAATTGGCACGCGGTATTAAGGATGCCCAGGGAATCCCATTTGGAACAAAGGGTCAAATTGATCTCCTCATTGAATGTTCCGGGGTACCCCAAGTGCTCTCCGAGGCGTTATCAGTGGTGCGACCCGAAGGCGATATCTGTGTTATTGCCACGTATCCGTCGGAGGTGGCCATAAACGCTACCCACTTGACAAGGACTTCCTTGAACATGCGCGGATCTATGGGATCTTGCAGGGAAGATTACAGGGTAGCCCAAAAATTGATGGTCACCGGGGTATTTCCTGCTGCCCACTATATCGACCTATATGACTTTGAGCATATCACGCAAGCCTTTGAAGATTCGATCAAGGCGAATAATGTAAAGGCGGTCGTTAAAATGAATTAAGGCATAGCTGTGATTTTTTCATATGCTGTAGTAAAGAGCGAACATTAAAAACGGACGGATGAAAACAATGACCTGCAAACAGCTGGGTGGAGCGTGTACGATGGAATTTCATGCAAACACCTTTGAAGAAATGGCCGAAATGAGCAAAAAACATGGCATGGAATTATTTCAAAAAGGCGATGCGGCCCACCTTGAAGCGATGAAAAAAATGCAGGCGACCCTAAAATCCCCGGAAGCCATGAATGCTTGGTTCGAAACAAAACGGGAGGAATTTAACGCACTTCCGAATAATCAATAGCCCAGATACCTAATAATATGCATACTATATTAATTACCGGGGGAACAGGCTGTATCGGGTCGGTTACCATTTATAAACTCCTGCAATCTATCGATGTCGGGAAAATCGTTGTGGCCACCCGATCGAACAACACCGATCCCTTAAAATTATGGTTAGGTACCAATTTAGATCCCCGACTCGAATTTGTTGCTTTGGATGTTTCTGACTATCAATCAATCAACATGTTAGTACCGAAAATAAATCCGACCCATATCATTCATTTGGGTGCCTATCAAAGTCCCGATTGTTCGAATGATCATTTAGGGGGTATGGAGATTAATACCGGAGGCACCATGGCGCTCTTTGATATCGCTGAAAAACTACCGGATCTTCAACGCTTTGTATTTGCCAGTTCGGCGGCCGTTTATGGGGTTCGGTCAATGTACCCCGAATCAACTATCCCTGAAAACGTGCCTTTGGCACCCCCCAACCATTATGGGATTTGGAAATTGGCAGGGGAACATTTGGCACGGCTGTTCCATGACAAGACCAAAGTGCCAACGATATGTCTACGATTGAATACGACGTACGGAAAAGGGAGGGAAAAAGGCATGACCTCAGCCCCAACGAATGCCCTGAAAGCAGTTGCTCTTGGGGCGGTATCGGGAAACCCGATTCCTTTTGAAATGCCCTACCAGGGTCGCGAAAATTACCATTTTGTGGAAGATGTCGGCGATCATTTCTCGGACTGTACGTTACAAAATTTCGAAGGCTTCGGTGCCTTTAATATCAAAGGAAAGACCATCGCCATTGCGGAGTTTTTAAATACCATAAAGCAACAAGCCGAAGAATTGGGCATGGGAGCATACGCCCAATTGACGATCGCCGAAAATGCCCCACCCAACTTGTTCGTGTCCGATCTAAGCCATGAAAAAATAGATCGTACCTTTAAGGGGTTGCCCTTGACCGACATTTCGACAGGCATTCGTACTTCTTTGATCGAATTTAAGGACATGGCGGTAAAAGGGATCCTAGAATATTCAAAAGCGAGTTCATGAACACCATAGGAATCGGATTTATAGGCGCAGGCGACATCGCCGATTTGCATGCAGAGGCCGTCAATGCCCTCGAAGGGGCCGAACTCGTAGGCATCTGGAACCGAACTGCCGAAAAGGCAAAAACCAAGGCCACGAAATTCGGATGCACCGTCTATGCATCGGTTGCGGAAATGCTGAACGACCCTAAAATCGACGCTGTCTTCATCTTGACCAATATGGAAACCCATTGTGAGTATACCATCAAAGCTGCCCAAGCCGGAAAACATATTCTCGTAGAAAAGCCGGCAGCTTCCAATATCGATGAACTTAATCAAATGCAACAGGCTGTTTTAAAGGCCGGGGTTCAATGCATGCCGGTACATAACTATATTTATGAAGCTGGCATTCTAAGAACCAAATCGATGATCGAAAAAGGGCTGTTGGGAGACATCACCCAGTTCTACATGTTGTACAATATTCACCATGCCCACGAAATACGGGCCCGATACCCAGGTGTTATTCGGCAAATATTGACCCATCACAGCTATACCATGATCTATCTTGCTGGTTTGCCCAAGACCATTTCGTGTATGAAACATACATCTGATACCACCCTCGCCTCCCAAGAAAATCTGGCCATGGCTACGATTCAAATGCAAAACGGATCCCTGAGTCATTTGTGCGCGAGTTTTGCAAACGATGATCACGCTGGCGATCCTTGGACCTGCCTAATCAAAGTAATCGGGACCAAAGGGAGCACACGCTACAGTTATCGCGATTGGGTAATCAACGAAAGAAATGGGGCGCATTCCCAAACCTTTTTTGCTTATCCAGAATCGATTAAAAATACGGCCACCCATTTTATCAATAACGTGCTTCGAAATGGCGAATCGCCTTTATCGAGCCTTGAAGACGCCATATCATGTCAAAAAATCATCGAGGCTTGCGAGCTTTCGGTAGCAAAGGGAATTCATGTAACTTATAACTAATCCTCCATCCAACTAAATTATGGGCAACAATTCTCAAATTCGTTTTAAATCGATCAGCCTTCTTTGTATTGTGTTCTTAGTAATGGGATGCACACCGAAAAAGAAGGACACCTTAACAATTGGAAAGAACACCCATATCGTACTTATAGGCAACAATCTGGGTTCTCGAATGATGAATTTTGGCCATTTTGAGACCGAAATGCAATTGCGGTATCCGGATAGCCTTCTCTTTATACGCAATATGTGCGATGGAGGCAATACCCCGGGATTCAGGCCCCATTCGGCACGAAATTCCCCTTGGGCCTTCCCAGGGGCCGAAAAATTCCAGACCGAACTTGCCAATCCCTCCGGAAGCATAGGTCATTTTCCGACGGAAGATGAATGGCTGACCAATCTCAAGGCCGATGTCATCATCGCATTTTTTGGCTATAACGAATCTTTTGAAGGGCCTAAGGGCCTCGAAAATTACAAGGCCGAATTACACGCCTTTATTCAACACACCTTACAGCAGAAATACAATGGCACATCGCGACCACAATTGGCCTTAGTTTCCCCCATAGCTTTTGAAGACCTATCGGTGAAACTCGATCTGCCCAAAGGCGAAAAGGAAAATGCAAACCTATCGATTTATACCCAAGCCATGAAAGAAGTGGCGGCCAAGGACAGTGTTTTGTTCGTCGATGCCTTTGAACCCAGTAAAAACTGGTATGCCGATACAACGGACTATTTGACGGCCGACGGATTCCAATTGGACGATTTGGGATATCAGAAATTTGCCAAGCTCTTAGCAGATGCGATTTTCGGCAAGAAAGACGCCGTAGATTATACGAACTCAAAATTGGTCAATGAAGCCGTCATGGACAAGAATTGGTATTGGCACAACGATTTTAAGATTCCAAACGGAGTACATGCTTATGGCCGTCGCTATGATCCATTTGGCCCTGCTAATTATCCGTACGAGATTGAAAAAATTCGGCAAATGACCAAGAATCGGGATACGGCCATTTGGAATGCCGTGCATGGTAAAACCACCGATTTGGCCGCTGCTGATGCCAAAACCAAAAAACTTCCAGAAGTTCAAACGAATTATGAGGAGGTCAATGGGCATGGAAATCTCAAATACCTCTATGGCCAGGAAGCACTTGACCATATTAAGGTGGCCAAAGGTTTTAAACTTGAATTGTTCGCCTCCGAAGTTGAATTTCCAGACCTGGCGAATCCGTCGCAATTATCTTTTGACAACAAGGGCAGACTATGGGTCGGGGTAATGCCGAGCTATCCGCACTACCGTGCGGGCGATAGCAAACCGAATGATAAATTGCTGATTTTAGAGGATACTGATAATGATGGAAAAGCTGATAAGGAAACTGTTTTTGTCGATGGGCTCTCCCTGGCCATTGGCTTCGAATTTGCCCCAGAGGGCGTATATGTTTCGCAGGGTACCAATCTGGTATTGTTCAAGGACACCGATGGGGATGACAAGGCCGACACGAAGGAAATTATCCTGAGTGGCTTCGATGACCACGACACGCATCACGCCATCAGTGCCTTTTGTGCAGATCCCTCAGGAGCCATCTATATGGGCGAGGGAGTATTTTTACACACCAACGTTGAAACTGCCTATGGCCCGGTTCGGGCCACCAATGGCGGATTTTATAGATATAGTCCGCAACGCCATTATTTGGAACGCACGGCGCAATTGCCGATACCAAACCCATGGGGCATCGCCTTTGATGAATGGGGACAGGATTTCTTTGCGCATACCTCGAGCCCTGACGTCACTTGGATGATGCCGGGAACGATCAAATCACGGTATGGGGAGTCTTCTCCCCTGCCTAAGAACCTCATCCAGAAAGATCAAATGGTGCGACCCACTTCGGGACTTGAATTTATCTATAGCAGACACTTTCCGGACGAACTTCAAGGTGACTTGTTGATTAATAATACCATTGGGTTTTTAGGCACTAAGGAACATACCTTAATCGATGACCCCAATTCTTCGGGCTATGTCAGCAAATTTCGAGGTGACCTAATGACCGCCTCAGATGCCAATTTCCGCCCCGTGGATATGGAGTTCGCCCCTGACGGTTCGCTCTATTTTATAGATTGGCACAATGTCCTTATCGGGCATATGCAGCACAATGCCCGGGATCCGCTGCGAGATCATGTACACGGTCGGATCTACAGAATGACCTATCCCGCTCGCCCCTTGGTTAAACCCGCCAAAATCGTGGATGCCACCATCGAGGAATTATTTGAAAATCTAAAACTCCCTGAATATCGCACCCGCTACCGTACGAGAAGGGAGCTACGCGGGCGAGATCCAGAACAAGTTTTGGAAAAACTGGCGACCTGGGTCAAGGGCTTGGATAAAAACGATCCTCGATATGAGCACCATGCTTTAGAAGCGCTATGGGTTACTTGGGGTCTTGACAAGGTAGATGCCGATCTGTTACTTCAACTATTGCATGCACGGGATTTTAGGGTGCGGACTGCAGCCGTGGGGGTCTTACGATATGTAGGACATCAAGTCCCGAACCAGGCTGAACTATTGATGCAGGCGGCCCAAGACGAAAACCCACGGGTACGTTTGGAAGCGCTGGTCGCGGCTTCCTGGCTTCCACCAGAGAGTGGGTTGCCGATTGTTGAGGAAGCTGGCAAAAAACCCTTGGATGATTGGATGAAATTGCCCTATGATGCGGCCATAGCCCATTTAAACGGACATAATTTGGGAGTAGATCCAGATTCTGGAAAATCAAAGACCGATTTGAAAGGAGACGCGAAAGATCTTTTCGTAAAAGGGGAAGAAATCTACCATCGGGACGGCTTCTGTGTCACCTGTCATCAGCCTGACGGCAAGGGGCTTAGTGCTTCCCAATTTCCGCCCTTGGCGGGATCGCCCTGGGCGACCGGCAATGAAGAACGGCTTATAAAATTGACCTTACACGGAATTATGGGACCAATAGACGTGCTTGGAAAAACCTATCCGGGGCAGGTACCCATGACCCCTTTTGGTGGTATGTTAGAAGATAGCGAGGTTGCCGCGGTGTTGACCTATGTTCGAAATACCTTTGGCAATACGGCCCCGCCGATAACCCCTGAAAAGGTGAAGGAAGTTCGGGAAAAAACCAAGGACAAGAACGGCTTCTATTCTGCAGAAGAGTTATTAAAAATGCATCCTATGGAATAGCAATGAGGCAGAATTTCAGGACCCATGGGTCTTTTGTTACTTGCTCCCTTCTTAAGTCCCGATAGCTATGGGGAAGAGGGGAGCCAGACAAAAAGAGCACCTAGGGTTTTTGATGGGTTAATAAACTCCCATAAGAATCAGCTCCTCCCTTTAAAAAAGATAGTAACAAGTTTGAAATTCCCTTATGACTTGCTCCCCTCTTAAGTTTAAGAGGGGAATGAATCACACCGTAGGTGGGAGAAAGGGGAGTTTTGTTTTTTTAATCAATACTCATTTTCTTAGCAAAACCCTCCGTCCCCGCCGCTGGCGGGGACGCAGGCTTTTGAAAAAAACAAAACTCCCATTGTAGGACTTCGTTCCTTCTGGTCTACGCCTGAAATTCGAATACCTTTTCCATGGGAAGCCATTTTTCCCCAGGCTTGGCCATGGGCAAGGCCTGTTGGTATTGCCACATAACGGTTTCCCATTCCTGCACCTTTTTGTTATTGGCATCCATCTCGGCTTTTTTGGCGAAAGAAAAGGAGTCGACCACTTCAATGATCATAAACAAGCGGTTTCCTAGCCGATAAATATCCATATGATGAATTCCCGAATCCCGTAGGCTTTCCAAGACCTCGGGCCAAACATTTTGGTGATACGTGTCATATGCCTTGATAAGCTCAGGGTCATTCTTCAAATCCAAGGCCAAACAATGCTTTTTCATAGGTTTATTCTTAAATTATAATCAATCGTTCGCATGTTTTAATCGTGATCAATCTGTTTTAAAACCAATTTACCAAAAACCGAAGGTTCGTGAAAACTTTTTCCTGTTGGTGACCATGAATAAGCGGCACGTTCCTTTCCGATGTTCCTGTCTAATCTATAAAAATTGATCTTAATTTCGGTGTCCGAATTTATTTCCGGTGTTAAACCATTTATCAAATCACTATAAGGCAGGGCGATTTCCACCTGCCAAGACGTATCCCGGTCATCGCGCATGTTCAACGTGCCATTGACCCGAACCGCGGTCCTGATGCCTGTTAGATTGAGACGCGACGTTTCAGGTACATCAATTTTCTTAGGATCTACGATATAACTGTCAAATAAGATATTTGCCGGGGAGACCTCGATTTCCAAATAATTGTCGGGAATAGCATCGACATCGATGAAGACCTCAACTGCCTCTTCCTCCCATAAATATTCATCCCTATGGGTAAAAGTGGTCCATATATCCGGATCATTACAATCAAAGGCGATGTATATGGTAGCTGCATCATGGCATACCAAGACCCTAGTTGTTAATAAAGGGTCTTCGACATGCTCTCCGGAACCATTTTCCTTTAAAATGACGGGTATGGCCGACGACCATGCCGTGTCGTCGAGATTACCGTCGATGACGGGTGCTGTTTTAGTAAAGTTAGCGATAAGCTGAGGTGTTTGCCCGGAAAGTGAGATACCGATAAGAAATAAAAAAATCAATAGCATGACGCTTTTTGAACATGTATTCCCCAAACTAAATCGATAATCGTTTTTGCGCATCATAGGTCGCTCCCCAGTTTTATAAGTGCGAGTCCCTAGTTCAATTTTAGGAAATCGGCCAAATTGTTATAGTATACCTTTTCAAGAACTTCCTTGCCAAGACCAAGGCCCCTCGTTTTTTGGCCCCTAACTTCCACCGAGTCGGTCGCGCTCAAATAGTTCCACAATAGACGATAATCGGCATCTAAATCCGCTTGCTCCTTTTCCAATTCCATCTCTGTTAATTGGTCTTGTGGAACATCGTTTCCGAAATCAGTGCCGAACATGATCCGATTTTGATAGTGATCAAAGAACGCCTTCACGGTATCACTGTCCTGTCGCGCCAGATCTCCAAATCGGGCAGCAGTTTCAACATACATATTGGGATATTTATCTAAACGCTCGGCTACCATAGCTACGTTATGCGACATGCTACCGAGATGGGCACATACTATTTTCAAATCCGGATTCTTTTCAATCCAGTGGTCCCTAGCTGCAATTATCGTTTCATAGGAAGGGATTTCAGGGAAATTGTATGCATGGTACTGGGGATGACTTTTGTAATACCCATAATGAGGGCTATGGGGATCGAGCGGTCTCCACGCTTGTTCTGGTTCCCCAATGTGTGCTATTACTGGAATTCCCTTGTTTTTAAGAAAATCCCAGATAGGCTGCAATCGTGGATCATCAATTTGAATATAGTGTCCGGAAGCATCTTTGGTCACCATCCCAAAATTTTTCCATACTTTGACCATGCGGGCACCTTGGCCGATTTCTTTGTCTAATTGTTTGATGGTTTTTTCGGCATAATCAGGTGCGTCGATCCCAGTTCCTATAATGGCAGTGCAGAGGTAGAACATTCCTGGTTCGGCTTTGGCAAGTGAGGTATAGGCATCCCAACTCCTGGTGATGCCTACAGAATCTTCATGGTAAACATCGACCAATACGCTCTGCATGTTCCATTTTTTAAACAATTCTGGCATATAAGCCCGTGAATAATGATAATGCGAATGGATATCTATTTTTTTGATCGCCCCTTCGTTCATGACGACCTCCGGTTCGATGCTTGCTACCTGTTCCGCCTTAGGCTTGCACGTAACTAGTACGATACTTAGGATTATAATAAAAACATGGTTCTTCATAAGTGTTTGTGTTATATGGTTTATTAGGCTCCAAATCGTCTATCAAGATAGTGATTTACTGTATTTCTTACGATCGTTTTTTCTTCTACGGCATCTTTTCTAACTGCGAGCGTTTCTTAAAACGTCATAGCCATACGCAAGCCGTATTCCCTGCCATTGTAAAAAGGCATGGCAACCCCGTTATTTTGCTTTTTATTTTTAAATAGTTTCTTCGATAAATACGGCTGCAACCAATACGCGACTTTTGTGCTTAGAATTCCGATACCTGCTCCTGCGACCACATCGGTCAACCAATGCCGATCGTTATAAATTCTAAAAAAACCAGTGCCCGTAGCAACCAAATAGCCTGAAATTCCATACCAAATCGAGACATCTTTGTATTCCTGCCATAAAAATTCGGCTCCCATAAAGGCCGTAGCGGTATGCCCTGAAGGGAAGGAATCATAGGAAGAGCCATCAGGGCGTTGAATTCGCGTCAGTTTTTTCAATCCTGTAACCGTGGTACCCATAATCAAATAAGCGGTTCCAAGAACAAGCGTTCTTTCCTTAAACGAATTTTTTCCTTCGATTCCCAGTGCATTCAAACCATATACCGATAGGGCCGGGGCATATTGTGAAAAATCGTCTATGGTGAACCTGCTATCTATATTTTCATTTACCTCCTCCTTGATTTCAGCATTCAAGGCCTTCAAGCCATCATTTTCAATACCTACTACGCCAAAACCTATTAAAACCGTTGGGATGATAAGTGACTCATACTTAAATTTCAAATTTTTTGAATTGTTCAAGGAATCAATTGCAATTGATTGACCAAAACCCCTAAATGCTATGCATAAAATAAATACTATTAATAGCTTACTATTGCTGTTTTTCATTTTTCTTTAGCCGGATTGGGGTTCTTATTTATATAGAATGATTCCATCAGTTCTGTGATTGCTAGCAACCTTTGCTCTCTATTGACTTCAATAAGGTCTGAACTTCCTGCTGCAAAAATAGTATGTAGCTTCCCATCATTTCCTGCTTATCCTGAATTTAAGGCCCTTTAGGCGTTCGGGCGAGAATCCCTACTTCGATACCAACGGCCATTGCCAAGCTCAAAAAGAGAAATGACTCGATTTCCAACATCCATATCTTGGCGGCAAAAACGCCTATTTTTGACAGAATATAGGTAGCCAGCGCCAAAATTGTTACAACCGGAATGAAAGGAGAGGGTCTTTTAGTGCTCAGGATTCCTACAAGGATCATCGGGGCCATCATGGCCGTACCAGCAAAACTGGTTCTTGCTAATAGCACTAGGTGTTCGGTACTGATAATGGAAAATACCAAGGCGAGCACTCCAAAAATAAATATAAAAATACGGGAGATGAATATTGCCTTTACGTCGTCCTTAACATTCAAGAGGGAGCGCAACTCCGAACCCAAGGCAAATATTTGGGAGTCAGAGGTAGATATGGCGGCAGCGATGAGACCGATCAATCCCAAGGCGGCGATGCCAGCGCCTTGATCATATAAGAGTACATGCCCGATGAATTCCTGGGTAGATGCCTCTGGATACAATACGGCCCCGTACATGCCCATAAAAACGGTCGGCAGGATAATCAATATGGCCACAATTCCCAAACCGATTGCCATTTTTCGTAAGGCCGAACTGCTTTTCATGATAATCACCCGCGTCGAAATCTGGGGTTGTGTAAATGGAAGAGCGATTATTGCGATGGCCGAAATGATTAAAAATTGGGCTGTAAAAAGTCCTTTGGGGCCAGGAACCGATAGCAATTCACCGCGTACGGATGCTACTTTCCTGAACATTTCGGAAACACTCCCAAAATGGTCGATGCAATTCCAACCGATAACCCAGATCATCGTAAAAAGTAATATGCCCTGCAGCGTATCGTTGTACATGATGGCACGAAGACCGCCCGTTTCGCTGTAGATAATCATAATCCCGACAATAATCGAGCTCCAGGCCCAAACGGGAATGGCCTCTGGAAAGGCGGCATTCAAAAAGATGGAAACACCGCTTATTTGGACTGATATATAGGGAATCAAAAAAATGACTGCCCCACCGAAGGCCACAAAACCGGCCAGTTTTGAACCATAAACTGTGACCATTAACCCAGACATACCCTTAAAATCGAGTCTTCGGGCTTTGCGACGCACTAGTTCCCCAATGCGAATAAGGCCATAGACCATCATCGTATCGGAAACCGCCAAAAAAATCCAGGCACCAATTCCGTGTGTTCTGAAAAAATCAGGCATTCCCACCATGGTAAATGCACTAAATAAGGTCGCAGCCGTAGTAAAGAGACCGATGACAAACCCCAAGTTCCCACCGCCCAATAAATAATTCCTGGTCGTTTTCTCTTTAAGTCGGGTTACTCTCAATAGTAGTATCAAGGCAATCAAATAAGCGCTCCCGGCCCATAAAAATTTAGTCAGCATGGTTTTCGGCTTTTTGTACCTTAGATACCAAATAGGCAAGCAGTATAAATAGTACACTGATCAATAAACCTATCCACATCGTGTAGGGCATTCCTACCAGGAAAGGTACCGTCTTATTTTGTGGAATCACCAGTGGGCTGAACGTCGCCAAAAAGGTCAAGATTGCCAGCGCATCCAATATCCGTTTTAAAAAAGTATATTTTGTTTTCATGTTGCCTATTATAATCTTGGTAGTGAAAGGCCACCATCGACCATCACTACCTGACCTGTTGAATAGGGAAACTGATCTGCAACCAAGGCCGAAACTGCTTTTCCTACATCTTCCGAATGGCCAATCCTAGGTTGAATGGTGAGTCTGTTCGCGATCATTCCCTTATACATATCGAGTACACCTTGGGTCATGTCGGTCTCAATGATGCCTGGGCGTACCTCATAAACCGGTATATTGTACTCCCCGAGGCGCACAGCGAACAATTTGGTCATCATGCTTACCCCTGCTTTTGACAGACAGTATTCTCCACGATTTATTGAGGCAATGGTTGCACTTATTGACGATATGTTAATGATACAGCCCTTATAGGCTGCATTGGTAGCTTGTACGGCGATCATATGGCGAGCAATAGACTGGGCCATAAAAAAAGGCCCTTTCAAATTGGTATCCATCACGGCATCATAACTATCCTCCTCGGTTTCGAGCAGGTCATTTCTCTTTTTCGGGGCGATTCCTGCATTGTTTACCAGGACATGGAGTACTTTAAATTTCTTTAAGGCCGTCTCGATTATTTTGGCCCGATCCTTCGCACGGGAAATATCGCCTTGGCAGTATACCACCTCAGCCCCCAAATTCTTGAGTTCATCAAGCATAGGAACCACTTGATCCGGACTACGTCGCCCATTGATGGCCAGATGGCATCCTGATTTTGCCAATTCCTTGGCGATTCCGAGCCCGATACCCCGAGATCCTCCAGTAATCAATACATTTTTGGTCATAAGTCCGTATTTTTTTTAAACTCCTTTAAGGTAATTGCTTCCTGCATTTCCTTATAATAGGGGTCCAGTGGAAAGCACCCCGATAACATCCCGATTCGTGGCCCCGTGGTGCAGTCGGAAAAGGTCCTACAGATCTTTCCGCGAGTGAGTGCATTTCCTTTCAAAATATCATTTGCCATTTCAGGATAACTGAGAACCATTCTTCCGAGGCCAACGAAATCGGCCAAACCCCCATCCATTACGGCCTCTGCCACATGTGGCAGCCATTCCTGTAGATAGGAATATGCCGACCCGACGATTACCAGGTCCGGAAAGCGCTTTTTGATGGCCTTCGTAATCTCAATCTGTCGCGCTACACCCACCAAGGGATCTTCGGGAGGAAGATAGCCATCAGAAGGTGGAAAGAGTGCCGGACGCAACAAATGGGGTGTATAATACGGGCTACCCGCAGTGATGCAGACCAATTCGATACCCAATTCCCCAAAATGGGCAAGCACCTTGTAAACCTCGGTAAGATCGATTCCGGTGCCTGTACCATCACCACCAAAAGCCTCCTGATAGGGTTGATCATAGGAAACCGGTTCCCCTATATCCCCAGGACCCTTGGTAAAAGGTATGAAGTCGGCTGCACTCAACCGCACCCCCACTGCAATATTGCTGGTTGCCTTTATTCCTTCAACAATGGCCGTCAGAAAACGCAGGCGATTTTCCAGGATCCACCATATTTTCCCGCTCGATCATAGGCGCTTAAAAATTCATGGCCCAAATAACCGTGACAATGTTTAATATCGACAAATTGAAAGCCAGCCTCCTTCGCAAGACTTGCCGCAGTAATAAAATCATCGACCAAGGTATCGATCTCCCCATCGGAGAGTACGGCAAAGTCTTTCGGAATCCTAAATTTATCATCAAGTAAGGGGTGCCTATATACTATTTTAGGTTTCTTTATCCGATTCAGATCCGGTACTGAAAATCGGCCTGAATGGGTAAGCTGCAAGCCTATTAACAGGTCGGATGATGATCCAAATTTCATCTCATGGTCAACGACCAACGCTTGATAGAGGCTCTTGAAGGCTCCTACATTTTCCCTGTTGATCATGAGTTGGTTCGGGTTGGCCCGGCCATCATGGCGCACTGCAACGGCCTCGCAGCCCCATAACAGCTTAGCACCACTCGTAGCAAAATGGCGCCATCTTCTTTTGGTGTGCTCAGAAGGCAAGCCCGTTGGGGTACCGTCCCAACCTTCCATTGGCAGAATACAAAAGCGATTGCCGATAATCTTACCCGATTTTAATTTTAACGACTGGCCCAATGAAGACTGACCGGGTCGGGACAATGTATCTTTAAAGGGCATCACTGTATCGAGCACTGACAGATGATTCCGAAAATCTTCGACTGACTTTAATTGAGCGACTCGTGTAAATCTGGGTTTTGATTTGGCCATGCTATTCGTTTGTTATTCCCTTAAAAAACGTGTAATAGGTTTCCCCTTTGAGTATCTCCCCTAAATAGAGGGCCAATTCCCGGGCATGATAGTCTCCCCACATACAGGCCTCCCCATTGGGTATCTTGCTTTTCGTGGGAATGTGGTCCCAGCCGTTGGGCCGATGATAAATGGCGTGCAGTATCAACCCTTGATGATCTTGACTTGAACTCAAATAGGGTTCGGAGAAAACCGTATTTGCTACGGTCAGCCCTGCAGCCCAGTATTTATCGGCATCCTTTGCCTTCTTTAATCGCAAATAATTCCCCAATCGCAACAAACCTTGGGCCCCGATAGCCGCCGCCGAACTGTCAACCGGTTCCCAAGCGTTGAACGGATCGGATTTCGAAGTGCGCCAATCGGGCATATGAAAAAGGCCTGGGGCGCCAGTATCCCAGTAGGGTATGCCGTCTAATGCACTATTTTCGATATAAAAATCACAGGTTGCACGAGCGGCTTTTAAAAAGGTTTCCTCCAAATATTCTTTTCCGCCAAGCTCTGAAAATTCCGGGAAATCTTCCTGCAGTTGCAAAAATTCAAGTTGTTCGGAAAATCCCAACATGGCCCAACTCAACCCACGTGTCCATGTTGTAAATGCGCTATACCCTTGTTGGGTTGCAGCTGACCTAAAATTGCCATCGTTTACATTAAAGATCGCCTCATGGGATGTTCGGCCCCAAATATCATAGATATCACGACCTTCCCCGTAATAGATTGAATAGTTGGCTGTGGCCAAAGCATGTTGGTAGGCTTTTTTCAAAAGGCTGGTCTTGGTATCGTTTTCCCCAGAGGAATAATGCCCCAAGATATGTCCCGCAACCAGTATCCGGATCGTCCGAATGGTATCGACAAAAAGTGAATGGGGGCCATTGAAGGAGTAGATAAAACCTCCTGTGGGAATCGTGGTCCATCGCTGGGCCTGCACGGAAGCCGACATTTTTAGGCCTAAAACACAAAATTCCTTCATCCACTCCTGATAGGGGATTTTACCTTCGTTGAGAAGTCTTAGTAGGTTGCCATAGGTACTTAAATTATTAAAACCATGATCGTGTACGCCGAAATGACTAAGATGCGGAGTCATTTTTTTTTGGATATGTTCGATGGCAAGCTCTAAGAATCGGGTGTCACCGGTCGCATCGAATTGTAGCAATTCAGAACCATATTGAAAACCCTGTGTCCAATCGGTCCAGCTTCTTGGGATGTAGGTGCCATCTACCGTTACCACCGGGGAACCGGAAGCACCCTCCATTTGTAGGGCAATACTTTTGATTTTGTCGCCTGATAAGGACCAGAGGCTATCGATTTTTTCCGAAAGACTTTCCGCGGTCAGAAATGTGTTTATCTCCATTTTTTTTAGCTATAGCGCCACATAATAAAGCAGCGAGTGCCCATCATAAATTTTCCGAAGGTTCCAAGGTTTTAAGATAGGCAACTAGGTTTAAAACATCGGTATCTGACAAAGTGCTTAACAACCCTTCGGGCATCATCGATTTTTCAGTCACTTCCCGGGATCGTATTTTCGATTTGTCCACAGTTATGGGGTCTTGTCCGACCACTTTTAACCGAATCGATCGATCATTTTCGGCAATGATAGTACCACTATAGGTTCTTCCATCTTGTGTGGTAATGACCACTAATTTATAATCATCCTGAATTTCGCCACTCGGATTGAGTATATTATTTAAGAGATAGGCCGTATTCCCCCTATTTGAACCTGTAAGATCAGGACCGATACTGCCACCCTCGCCATGTAACATATGGCAAACGGCACAGGTACGCTGAAAAATGGCCTTTCCCGCATTGGCATCGGCATTGGAGACTGCTTGGTCGGACAATAAGCGACGGTATTTGCCAAACTGTCCTTGTATATCGCCTGAGATATCGTCAATTGGGCCCCATATCTCAACGAAACCGTTCCCCACGACCCGTCTCAATTGCATGGCCACATAGGCCGGAATGTCTTTTTTAGGCATCGTTCCATCTTTGAGGGCCTGGGCGACGATCCATCCATAGGTAGGGCGGGACGCCAACGTAAGAATCGCCTCCTGCTTTTCCAACGGCGAAAGTCGTGGATAGCGATTGAACAAATCCTGCCCCAAGGCTTCGTTATCATAGGCCGCAATGGCCCTAATCGCTTCTAATCGTAACTTAGGGTTATCTAATAATTTAGGAAGCACCGCCTCCAGTTCATTTCGTTGGTGCAGCGCAAGATTTTTTAGAGCCTGTTGTTTTTCGGGCACGGTAGCTCCGTCATTTTCAATAATACCCATCATTTTTAGCGCCATCTCGGTATTGCCAAAATGTTGCGCTACTTCCTCTGAAATCGGCGATAGTTCAGCATTTGATTGTAGAACGGTATAGGTGGCCTTCCAATTGGAGGGTTCCGTAATATCGGAACGACCTTCCAAACCTGCCAACATACCCTGAAGCAGGTCTAATTGCCTATCGGATTTTTTACCCAACTCGGCCACCAGGATTGGCATTTGGTTCGCATCCACTAAGCGCCTTGCTATTTTTTGTACAATGGATGGGATCCCGCTTTTATGGGCCAATTGCAATGCACGCGTTGGTTGGGCCGCCAAAATAGGTTCTATCCCAAACCAAAGCATCAAAGGGATGTTTGGATCGTTCGCATCGGCATCAAATTGTACCAAGGATTCGGCAATATCCCAACGATCATTTTCAGGTATTCTTTGTAGGAATCCCGCCAAATAACGGCGCACTATGGGCGAGGGCTCGTTTTTGGCCAATAGGGCAATCGCTGCGACAGCCTTTTTCGAAGAAGTCTGGTCTTCGCCCAAAAATTGAAGGGCCCATCCCCGTACATAAACGTCTTTATCTGCCAACAATCCGACCAACCGGTCTTCACCAATATTCCCGGTAGTGTATAGTGTCCACAAGGCACGCAGTCGCAAATCCTCGTTGGGTCCTTCATGTAATAGCGCATTTAAGGTTGTTATGGCCTTCGGATCCAGGGGTTTTTTCGAAGCCCTGTATTGAAGAATGACGCGTGCTCTTTGTGCATGCCAATTACTTTTACTTCGCTGCAAGTCTACGAGTTCCTGATCGCTTTTTTTGGATAGATCGTCAAATCTTCCGGGCCAATTATCGGCCGATGATTTTTCAGGCATGATGCGATATACCCTGCCAGTCTCCTTGTTGAGCACTTCCCCCCCACAGATGTCGGCATCGTGCCAATCGAGTACATAGAGTGCACCTTCCGGACCTACTTCGATGCTGAACCCTACCCATTGGGCATTGTTGGCCAACATAAAATCCTCCCCATGGCTGGCGGTGAATCCGGATCCATTGGGGGTTAAAATATCCGATAAAACCGCATGCTCGTGAATGTTCGCCATAAAAATACGCCCTTGTTGGTCTGGGGGGAACGCATCAGACTGGTAAATCCTTGCCCCGCCATGGGCCGATCGATGGCGATGATCTACAATGGTCTTGATATCCTCATAGACATACGGATTAAAATGCTGCCCACCTTGGCGATGATAAATGCCACCGGGTATCACATGAAACAAGTGTGGGATAACACAAGCGGTAATGAATAATTGGCCTTTTGAATCATAGTCAATGCCCCAGGGATTGCTAAAACCATGGGCGACTGCTTCAAAACGATCTTTTATCGGGTGATAGCGCCAAACACCCCCGTTCATGGCAACACCCTCGGCATCCAACAAATCATCGGGAAATGCTTCCTGATGCCTGTAAATGCGTCCTTTGCCTTTTGGTTTTCGAATGACCGAAGCCGTTGCAAAACCTTCAAGACCATACAGCCAACCATCGGGCCCCCAATGCAGACTATTAATCGTCTCGTGCCTATCCCGTATACCCCATCCCGTCAACAAAACTTTGATATCCGCTTCATCGGCCTTGTCATCCTGGTCAGTATCGGGTACAAAAAGCAGGTTGGGAGGCGCCCCTAGGAAGAGGCCGCCATGACCGACTGCGATTGCCGAGGGAAATGGAATTCCTTCTAAAAACACTTTTTTTGAATCGGCCACCCCGTCGTGATCGGTATCCTCCAAAATTAAAATTCGGCTATCCCCAAAGTTGGAAAACCCCTTTCCCCGCGATTCATAATCCCGATTCTCGGCAATCCACATTCTTCCTTTGTCATCCCAGCAAAAGGCCATGGGTTGCGTAATCATAGGTTCTGAGGCGAATGCATTTACGGCGTACCCCTTTTTTATCGTCATGGCCTTTACGGCTTCTTGCGGACTTAATAGTTTGGCATCCCGCCCCTCCTTTTTAGCAAGGTCCCAAAGTGATGCTGTATTGTACATCCCCTTGTCCCCCACATAATCACCCCAGAGATCATCCATTTTTATGGCATCCAATGTACCGGCATAGGCCAGTATCTGATGCTGAATGGTCTTGATTTCCCCCTTCTTAATGTGCCAGTCGCCCATTCTGGCAAGAACAGGACCGATTCCAAGTTGGTCATCGACACGCCAAGGCTGCGGAAAGCCTTCATTGTCTGGATGGTCAAAAATAGCAATATGGCCCCAATCATCAAGTCCGTCTATCTCCATTCCGGCATCTACCCACATCGCCCTTTGCCCCTCGGCCTTTTCATTTCGCTGGCGGGCGGCATTTTCAACCTGTCCCTTGATGCCTTCCTTCCACGGCATGCGCAAAAACAACCCTCCATAATCAAATTCATTGATCGTAATATCGGTAAGTGCCTCCCCTTGCCAGACCAGGCTTAATAGATAATAGCCCGATTTTTCAGTAAAGGTCCAAGTTTGTGATTCTTTTAAAATGGAGTTCCCTTGGTCATCGAGCATGTTGTATACGGTCTTCCATTTTACTTCGGGACCGTGATCGATCAACACCTCTGCCGATACTTTTTGCCAATGATCCCCATCGGGATAATGGAAAAAATCGCGACCGATCTTTTTCTTTATCTCTTCTGGTTTGTCCTTATCATAAAACCATTTTTTTAAAGCTACCGAATCGATTCCGGTTCCGTTTACCCTGGTAAACCCCCAATAAAGCCCCGTTTGATGTTTGTGGTGGCCTGGACTAAATTGGGTAAGTTGCGAAGTGGTGCCGGGGGCCAAGATCGGATGGATATACGGTCGAAAATCGGGGCGCACATTTTCGGTGACAAGGGCCAGGCTTTCGTCATTTCCAAAAACCTGAATGATCTGATCATTTTGTTTAACAACAAAATCGTGTTGCTGATCGGCAACCTCTGTGGTTTTTTTTTGATCTTTGGATCGGCAGCCCAACAGGCATATCAATACTACCAAAAAAGTGCTACCTCTAAACATGTATAAACGCATTTAAAATTTCCTTATAAATCCTTATCAAATTGCAAGGTATCTAATTCACTCACTTTCCATGGGGCGATTTGACCCTGGGTACGAAATCGAATCCCACCAATAGTACCACTCTTGATTGGTGTGGCAGCATGGCCCCAGGCATTTCTTATATAGGTGGTGATGGCCGCAATATCCTCATTTTGCAATGTTGAAAAAGAGGGCATGTTAGGGAGGATATCAGGAATGTCGTACACTTTTCCGTTCACGGTCACTGGACCTTCCAAACCGTGTAATAAAATCATGGCGAGTTTGTAGTCGGCACCGGTTACCCATTCGGAATTTTTCAAGGGAGGCGCAAAGCGCTTCATTCCCTCTCCTTCGGTGCCATGGCAATTCGCACAGAGATTCAAAAATTTTTGTCTTCCTAAAGCAAATACTTTGCCGTCCAAATCGATAACTTTCCCAGTCCCAACTATTTGTTCAGTTGGTTTTCCCGGCCAAGTTAGCTTCTGACGGAGTGCCTCTGGGAGGTTTTTCTCTTTCAAAAAAGCTGGTTGCCGGCTCAGGACAATTTCCCCCGCATCGGTTGTGCCCCTTGAATTAATGATCCCATTTATGATGGCCGATCGTACCCATAGTCGGTCCTCCGAATAATCCTTGTCTAACAAACCCATTACAGCCTGTACTTCCTTCGCATCGCTGGTATTGGCAATAGCCGTCGCAAGCATCTCGATGAATATTTGATGGTTTTGGTCCTGATTTCTCCATTCCATCAACAACATATCGAGGATTTCACTTTCCCGATCTTCGAGACTGCTCATTACCACATCGCGGGCTACCGGCAGTTGGCCATAGCTGGCAAGGAATTTTTTCGAAATATCAAAGGCTATTTTTGAATCGATACGATGGCTTACCAAAACCATCTGCATTTGCACCAATGGATCTGCGGCATCAAAGTGTCCTGAAATATACTCCTGAAGTATTCGTGTCAATTCAGGATCGTCGACATCCATTGCCGAGATAATGCGCAAGGCCGCCTGAACCACCTTTGGATCTTCAACAGTGAGCGCTCCTAGGTAGGTTTCGGCATCTTTATATCCCAAACCTTCTAAGGTCCATAAAGCATGTAATTGTCCCATTGGGCTACCCTGCATCAACAATTTTCGCAATTCGGGCACAAGGGTCAAGATCCCCTTTTTCAACGAGGAGTTGCTGAGCCATATCCCGCGTCCAACCATTTCTATCCTCCAATAGACGTACCAAGGATTTTGAATCGGCCTTCGAAAAATCCGGAATTTTCTGCACCTCTTTTTTTGAAGTGATTCGCCAGATACGGCCCATATGAATGGGCTTATCAAGTTTTCGTGCCAGGGTAACTTCGCGAAGATAGGGGGTCATATAGGCCCCGTCTTGAATGATTCCCTTATACATATCGACCACATATAAAGCGCCATCCGGGCCCGAGGCCAAGGAAACAGGTCGAAACCGCTCATCGGTGGAGGCAAGAAATTCCTTGTCCTTATAAACCCCTTTAGCGCTCAGCATAAATCCTTCTTCGATAATGTCGTCTTGCTTGATAAGATTGGCGGTCGGTTCACAAACAAAAGCATCCCCCAAATAGGATTTTGGCATTGCATCGCCCCGGTAAACCAGTGGTCCACATGCCGAAGCGAATTCCAAGAGACGTCCCTGATTATCTAACGTCCCGGGCACATATCCGCGGTTGACGGCTGTATTGCTACGAATGGGGAAAATTGCGCGCTCAAGCGTCAAACCATGGTCGATACCGCTACTGGGCGCATGGTGCTTATTGTTTTGCAATGCGTTCGGAGGCACTAAATCAGCGTGCAGTTGCGACCAATTGTAATTATAGAACAAGCGTCCGGCATCATCATGGGCTATGCCCCATTGGCCACGAAACTCGGTTTCCCCTTTTTCCCAATGACCCTCCAGAAAGCGATACCGATACTTTGATTTGGCGTTATACAACCAATTGTCCATGCCATGCCATAAGCCATTGGCAGAATGCTCGGGCATTCCTGAACCCCCATAGGTAGAGTCGATCAAAATTTTTGTATCTGCCTTAAAATCACCATCTAGGTCCTGCGCAAACCAAAGCGGTACATTTTCAGCAATAAGTACACCGCCTTTAACCAAAGCGATGGCTCTCGGTAGCACGAGACTGTCTAGGAATATTTGACTGCGGTCCATACGACCATCCTTGTCATCATCGAATAAGACGGAAACCCTCCCTACCCTTTCTTCTTGGTCGGTGCCTTCGATATCTTCCATAAACCCCAACATCTCAACGACCCAAAGATTACCGGCGGCATCAAAGGTTATGGCCACGGGATCCTGAACCAAGGGTTCTGATGCGACCAGTTCTATTTTTAGTTCAGGGTCGGCAAGCACGAACTCCTCTAAAGCCTCGTTTGGTGATAAGGGAGGCGATGGCGCTTTTTCACATCCAGATATAGCCGTTATGAGAACCCCAAATAGAGCGAATCCAAAAAAAAATTTGCCTGTTTGGGGAAGTGCTATCATTTTATTCAAAAAAATTATATTCATCGAGAACGAAGTGGTCGGCCTAAAATATGAAAGTGGCCAAAAAAACCAAAGAGGCGGCAAACGTACCCACTATCAAAGTCCCGAGCGTATATACCCGGTAGCCAGTCTTCACATCGATACCCGAAAATTGTGTGAGTATCCAAAACCCGCTATCGTTTGCATGCGAAACCACCATGGCCCCAGCACCGATGGCCGAAACGACCAATGCCTTATCAATTTCCGACGTAAAGCCCATGGTCACCAATAAAGGGGCGATGATCGATGCCGTGGTAATCAGCGCCACGGTCGAGGACCCTTGGGCGGTCTTAATCGCTGCACATAATAAAAAGGGCAACCAAATCCCCAGATTGGCGCTTGAAAGGGAATCGGCCAAGGTATCGGCAATGCCACTGTTCTGTAAGATCATCCCAAAGATTCCGCCGGCTCCTGTGATCAAGATTATGTTGGAGGCGTCGGCCAACGCCCTCCCAACCCATCCGGTGGTCGATAACATCTGCTGATCGAATTTCTTGGGCAGGAGAAAGGAAAACAACATCCCAATGATCAAGGCAATTACCGGGGACCCAACGAAGGAAATTAGTTTGACAAGGGCCGTCGGTTCTGCTCCTTCAACCCTGGAAAAATCCATTATCGATTTTCCGACAATAAGCAGAATGGGAATTAAAATGGGCAAAAACGACTTAAAGGCACTGGGAGCACTTTTCATTTTTTCCCGAATATCCTCTTCGGTGATATCCGGATTCGGATCGATATAATGTTTGGCGCCCATTTTTTTACAATAAATGATGGCAACGCCCAGTGAAATCGCCCCAATGACCAATCCGACCAGCATAACCAGACCCACATCGGCCCCAATGATACCCGCTGCCGCTATGGGCCCCGGGGTGGGCGGAACGAGAACATGGGTTATCATCAGGCCTAATATCAACGCTGTTGCGGTACCGACAATCGATAGCCCGGCACGTTTCGTCAGACTTTTGTTCAGCGGGTTTAAAATAATGAACCCACTATCGGCAAAAACCGGAATAGAAACGATGTACCCTACAATGGCCATGGCCTCGTGCACCCTTTTTTTTCCGATAATGCGCAATACTACCTCGGCCAATTTATAGGCCCCCCCGGAATGTTCGAGAAAGGCACCGATAATAACACCTAGGACGATTACGATTCCTATTTTGCCCAAGGTAATCCCAAAGCCATCATTGACGAGCTGTACGATGGTATCTAGAGACATGCCGGAGAAAAGGGCGAAAAACAAAGCGGCCGTTAACAAGGCCAAAAAGGGATGGACCTTCCACTTTACGGTAAATAGAATAATAATCAGAACACTAACTACAAGTAAAAGAATTGGTATCATTTTGGTTTGGTTTTTTTAATGGGCATCGCGGGTCACATCGGCTCCCGATTTCCCTACCAGAAAGTCGAGATCCGCCCCGAGATGTGCTTGTTGCACGGTTTTGGTATAAAGACTGGTATACCCTCTGTCAACAGGGGGTTTCGGCTGAATCCAGGCCGCTTTTCGCTTTTCGAGTTCAGCATCATCGACTTCCAAATGCAATTTGCGATTGGGCACATCCAAGACGATATAATCACCCGATTTCACAAGTCCCAATATTCCGCCGATAGACGATTCGGGCGATACATGAAGGACCACGGTACCGAAGGCCGTTCCGCTCATGCGGCCATCTGAAATACGAACCATATCCTTTATGCCCTTTTTTAATAGTTTCTCAGGGATATCCATATTGCCGACCTCGGCCATTCCCGGATACCCCACCGGGCCCACGCCCTTGAGCACCATAACACTATTTTCATCGATCTCAAGATCGGGCGCATCGACCGTGGCAAGAAATTCCTCAATGGTTTCAAAAACCACCGCTTTCCCACGATGCGACATTAATTTAGGTGTTGCCGCCGAAGGCTTTATCACGGCCCCATCCTTACAAAGATTGCCATAGAGTACAGCAATCCCCGCCTCTTCCATAAAAGGATTATCGAGTGTTGCAATAACCTCATCATTGTAACATTCGGCCTTTAAATTATTTTCTATAAGTGACTTTCCATTCACCGTTATTACGTTTTCGTGCAGGTGTTTTTGCATCTCCTTTATAACGACCGGGAGGCCGCCTGCGTCGAAGAAATCCTCCATCAAGAATTTTCCGGATGGCATTAAATTTACCAATAACGGAATCTTGCTCCCCAGGTCATCAAACTCCTTTAGATTCAACTTTACCCCAATTCTTCCGGCGATGGCCAATAAATGGATAATAAAATTTGTCGATCCCCCAACTGCCGCATTGATCTTGATCGCATTCTCAAAAGCTTCCTTTGTCAGGATTTTTGATAGTTTTAAGTCTTCCTTGACCATTTCCACGATACGGCGACCCGATAACTGGGCCATCACTTTCTTTCTGGAATCTACGGCAGGAATAGCTGCAGCACCTGGTAAGGTAAGACCCAAGGCTTCCACCATACAGGCCATCGTCGAGGCGGTACCCATGGTCATACAATGGCCTGCACTTCGCGCAGAACATATTTCGGCCTCTATCTGGTCTTCTTTCGTAAAGCCCTCATTTTTGATCTTATCCTTTAGCTGCCAAACAAAGGTACCAGAACCAATGCGCTCCCCTTTGTATTTGCCGTTCAGCATAGGTCCGCCAGGAACTACGATAGTGGGCAGGTCTACGCTACATGCTCCCATGACCGTTGAAGGGGTGGTCTTATCACAGCCCGTCAAGAGAACAACGCCATCCAAGGGATTCGCACGAATACTTTCCTCGGTATCCATACTTGCCAAATTGCGAAACAACATCGCTGTAGGCCGCATTAAAATTTCGCCCATGCTGGTCACAGGAAATTCAAAAGGTACCCCACCAGCCTCTAAAACCCCACGCTTGACGAATTCAGCGAATTCCCTAAGGTGTCCGTTACAAGGCGTGAGTTCTGACCAGGTATTACAGATCCCAATTACTGGACGCTGCTCAAAATAATCATTCGGATAACCTTGATTTCTTAACCACGATCTATGGATAAATGCTGATTTTGGGTCTTCGGGATTAAACCAAGCCTCACTTCTTAAGTGTTTTTTATTCTTTTTTTCCATTATATTTATTTCGCGTATTTAGTACTATTCGCGTTACCAGGGACCGACCCAAATGAGCCCCATTGGTCGAAAGCCCTCCCAATGTACTAAAAAAAACGCATCCTTTTAAAAGTGGACACTATTTGCAAATTAGGCACTGATAAATCAAGTACATTGACTCAAAGGGCTTTCCTAATTACGTTTTTTGAATTTCCCGATTTAAAAAACTCATGGCTCGCCGATACGTAGCATATACCTCAATAGGAGGATTATTGGCATGGTTGCCGTGGTTTATTGAAATTAGCCTCCTAAATTAGGGGCCGATTAAATCAAAAAATGCTATTTTAGGGAAGATTCTATATGCCTTTATTACGCCATACGTTATGAGACGACGCACATTTATAAGGAATTCGACAGCGGGGACATTTTTATTAACCCTGCCGGGAATGCCTTCATTTTCAAGCCTGCCCATCGAAACCAAGTTTGGAATAGCCGATGCTTCTTATATGATGCGGCGGTTTCGCAATATGGAGAGTGATGCTTACCCTCCCTTTACCAATGCACTTGAGATGATCGAACATTCGGCCACCCTTGGATTTGGTGGGATGCAAGTAGGTGTCAGTGGATGGGATAGCGACTTTACGAAAAAGGTCAGAAAGCGAAAAGAGGCCCTTAACATCTTTTTGGAAGCTCAGATAAGCCTACCAAAGGAAAATGGGGATCTGACCCGATTTGAAGCGGAGGTGAAGGCAGCAAAGGAAACGGGAATCACTATTTTTAGAACGGCCTGTTTATCGGGACGCCGCTATGAGACCTTTGATACTATGGCCGCTTTTCAGGAATTCAAGAAGGCTGCCATACAATCTATGCAAAGGGCAGAACCTATTATGCGGAAGCACAAAGTGAAACTTGCCGTTGAAAATCATAAAGATTGGAGAAGTCATGAATTTATCGAGATCCTAAAAAACCTGGAAAGTGAATGGGTGGGAGTTACCTTGGATACGGGCAACAACATCTCGTTACTCGAAGACCCGATGGAAGTGGTAAAAACCCTCGCTCCCTACGCTTTTTCAGTGCATTTAAAGGATATGGGCGTTTCTGAATATGAGGATGGTTTTCTATTGTCGGAGGTGAATTTTGGCGAGGGATATCTAGATATCGAGGGAATGATAAAAACCATTAGAACCCACAATCCGGACATTCGGTTCAATTTGGAGATGATTACCAGAGATCCTTTAAAAATACCCTGTCTTACCCCAAAATATTGGGCCACCTCTGAGCAAATGACTGCCCCTGAACTAGCTGCCTATCTTCATAGTATCAAGACCATAAAATCGAAGCAACCCTTACCCATAGTGTCCAACGAAACCGCCGATGAGCAGTTAGCACAAGAAGATAAAAATAATTACACCTGTCTTACCTATGCCGAGAAGCACTATGGCTTTGTTTAGCATAAAAAACGTTTATCATGAATGAGAATCCCCTACCAGGAATAAAACTATTTGATCTAACCGGTAAAAACGCATTGATTACAGGAGGCTCCAAAGGTCTTGGGTATGCCATGGCCGCAGGCCTGGCCTCTGCCGGTTGCGATGTTGCCCTTTTAAATCGCAATCATGAAGAAGGAATCGAAGCGGCGGCCAAACTAGCAAAGGAATACGGCATAAAAACCGAGGCCTATGCAGGCGACGTCTCGGTACTTTCTGAGGTAGAGGCTGTTGTCAAGGCAATGATCCATGATTTTGGCAGTGTCGATATCCTGATCAATAGCGCAGGAATCAATATTCGAGGGGCCATTGACGAATTGACTCCCGAAGAATTTAGCAAGGTTATGAGGATAAATGTCGATGGTACTTGGAATACGTCAAGGGCGGTAACCCCTAACATGAAAAAAAATGGGGGAGGCCGCATCATAAATATGGCAAGTACATTGGGTCTTGTCGGATTGGCCAATCGCACCCCCTACGCAACCAGCAAGGGGGCAGTAGTACAGATGACCAGGGCCCTGGGTCTTGAATTGGCACCTTTCAATATCAATGTCAACGCGATTTGCCCAGGTCCGTTCCTGACCGAAATGAATGTGCCCATTGCCGATACGCCCGAAGCCAAAAACTTTATCGTTGGCGCCACGGCCCTTGCGCGTTGGGGCGAATTGCGGGAAATTCAAGGCGCGGCCATCTACTTAGCAAGTGCAGCGGGTAGCTATATGGTAGGGGCCATGCTGACCGTTGATGGTGGCTGGACGGCAAAATAAGCTTATTCAGATTTTGTAAGAATACCAATTTCCCCGAATGAAGTCGTAAAGTCGCTACCAGCGACTTTGACCCCTTTTAGTTTGATATAGCGACCTTTGGTCGGTTCAAAGCGGATGACTTGTTCAATGCGATGATTTTCAATATTACCGAATTCGCCCTGTGCCGTTTTTTTCCATTTGGTAGTGTCGGTACTTACCGAAAATTCATAGTTCGTAATGATGCCAAAAGGATACCGTTCCTGAATGGGCCAATAGGTAAATCCGGTTAATAGGTACTCCTCTCCCAAATCGATGGTAATTTCCTGCGGTTCTGTAACTCCCTGATCGGTGGCCCAGAAAGTTTTCGGGGCCTCATCGATCACATTCACCGCGTCGCTTTCCTTGCCGGAAGAAATCGATACCACGCTCCAAGCGGTTTTAGCGATATCAAAATATTGGCGTGTTGGGGCTGTTTCCAAAGAATCCTCGGGATTAAAACCAATGGCCGTAACCGTGGTGGGCGATTGAACTATAAATGGCCGATCGTATTTTAAGGATGCCGTGGTGGGTTTCGTACCATCCAATGTATAGTAAACCATTACCTCCTTATCAGGCACCGACAAGGTGACCATGCCGTTACGATCTCGTTCGATCTGGGGAGGGACCAATAAATTCGGGGCTCGAAATAATTCAATGTTCGAGATGGCCAAGGGCCCTTTTGAATCCAAGAATCGCACCCGAATCTTCGTCGCCGTAACAGTATCAAATCGCAAAATACGCTTATATCCTATGGTGGTTTGTCGGTCGATTTCAATCCATTTTCCAGCCACTTCCGCTTCCACGACAAATTCCTTTACGCGTTGCCCAAGCGCAATAAATTCTTGCAATAGCATTCTATTGACTTCCGTGGGCTCTGCAAAGGCCAGCGTAATGGTTGCCTTTGTAACGCTATCGTTGGTTGCCCAATAGGTGTCGGGGTTGGCATCATTTACCTTTCGAGCGTCGAAATCGATATCAGATCCGCGCGTATCGGTTACCGACACGTTGGCATTTTTGGCCAAGTCGATTTTAAAATCCTTTTGCAATTGATCATGCAGTGCCAATAATTGATGTTCATCAGTGGCATGGATCAAGCCACGATTATCTACGGGGATGTTTAAGAGGAAGGAAGCGTTCCTGCCTACCGACTTATAATAGATATCCAATAACTGGGGCAATGTCTTGACCTGATGATCTTCAGCGGCATGATAATACCAGCCTGGACGAATGGATACATCGGCCTCGGCAGGAAGCCAGTGGGTGCCATTTTCATGACCGGATCTCAGTTCGATATAACGCGGCCATCCTGGGTAGATCTCATCCCGCCGCATGATACTCCAATTGGTCTCATTGGCCCATCCTTCCTCATTGCCTACCCACCTAATATCGGGGCCCCCATCACTAAAGATTACGGCATTGGGCTGTAGTTCACGAACGATGGCAATAGCCTTATCCCATTGATAATAGGTCTTGTTATCAATTTTACGTGTCTCATTAGTGCCACCATAGTAGCCTGAACCCCCATTTGCCCCGTCGAACCATACTTCGAAAATATCCCCATAATTCGTTAATAATTCACGTAGTTGTTCCTGAAAGATCGCCACATATTCAGGGGTACCATAGGCCCCGTTATTGCGATCCCAAGGTGACAAATAAACTCCGAATTTGAGTCCGTTTTCCCTACAAGCCTCCGAGAGATCCTTGATTAAGTCTCCCTGCCCATTTTTCCAAGGCGAATTTTTAACGGAATGTTCTGTGGTCTTGGTAGGCCATAGACAAAAACCATCATGGTGTTTTGCCGTAATGATGATCCCTTTCATACCGGCAGCCTTGGCAGCCTTTGCCCATTGGCGTGCATCCAAAGCCGAAGGATTGAATTGACTTGGGGATTCCCCGCCAGTGCCCCATTCCATATTGGTAAACGTATTCATGTTAAAATGAATGAAGCCATAATATTCAAGTTGGTGCCAGGCCAATTGCCGGGCCGAGGGCAGTGGCCCTATAGGCTCTGGGGGTATGACCGATGAACATGACATACCAAGACCAAGGACTACCACCCAAAATAAAACGAACACACTCTTTTTCATTATCTATATTTTATTGTAGTACATACCACGTATATCCTTTTGCAGGAATACTGATGTCGATATTTATTTCAAAATTCCGATCTAATTCTTGACGAATCGGGATGCCATCCTTTTCCGAGACCAAGGTCTCATCAGTAAGACCCGTATAATATAATGGAATCTTTATTCGCTCTTTAATTACATTTTCCGTCGGATTGAAGAGCATGAGAAATGCCTTTTCATGAAGATCGGGATTAACATGCATAAAACCGTCCCAGGTAAGTCCGTTTGGCCTTCTCAAATGGATAAGATTCGAATTTAAAATATCCCGGTATTTTTTATACTGTTCGATTTGGGCCTGTACCAAAGATTTTGTGGCATCGGTATCGTACAGTCGAGGTCCCCGATAACAGGCCTGAACCCCTGAACCATAATTTTGTGCCATATGCCTACTATAGGCGTTTAAATGATCCTTTAGGGGCTCTAAGGTCGCTTCTTGACCCCCTCCATGATATTCGGTCAGCGGCACGAACGTCCAAGCCATCGATGGCATCTTTTCCCACGTGCCGTCATATATATTCTGCCTGCCCAATAGGAGCTGCTGCTCCCTGGGCAACGACCAATTGACTTCCCGATATCCGATGCCACATTTATTGGACCCCTGTAAAAAGTAAAAATCAGGGGCGTTCAAATAGATATCCTTTTCTTTAAGCCAATGATAAAAATTTTTGGTCATATTCCATTGCACCCACTGGGAATCTTCATAGCCCTTGTGATATTTATGGGTCGTAGACGCACAGTAGTCACCGGGATAGGGACCATCGTGTTCTAAAAGGTCAAAGCCGGTCTTTTCAAGAAAATACTTGAGTTTTTCTAAATATCCTTTCCCCCAAACGGATGCAAGGCACGGTGCATTTCCGAATTTTGCCCCACCCGGTTTCCCGGTTGCCCGGTCGATGACATCTACCGAATCACTTATCTTTCTGCTTGAAAATAGGGAATACCCGCCTAGTTGAATGCCTTTTGAATGTGCGTAATGGGCAAGTTCCTTAAACTTGTGAATATTGGTTGCTGTGGTATCTTCCATATCAAGGCCGCTGCCAAAGCTAAGGATGACCATTTCATAACCGGTTTCCACACATTGGTCAACTGCTGTTTTAACAGCATCGGGTTCGGTGGTCGTCAAATGCATAAAAATAGGATTTTCAGTCGCCCATGGCGCCAATAGTGCATACATTTTCCGTTCTGCGAGTGCGTTTCTTTCGCGGTCACTTCCTTCGAATAACAGTTCATAAGTATGAAAGCTTTCGAAGTTGGCCCCTGTTTTTAATGCGTAATTAGGACCGACTGGCAACCTGCTTATCAAGAGACATGGGGTTTCCATTTTATAATTCACCTGGGAGGTATACGCCAAATCGGTTTCCCAAAAGGTAGTCACGTTTGATTCTTCCGAAGTAAAACCACCAAAAGCATAATCGCTTTCAACGTGCATGTTCGGCCGTCGCCACCTATTGGGGGTTTCTACGGGATTTTCAACTTCGGGGAATGCTAATATTTCACTTTTAAAAGAATCAATAACAACATCCTGACCTGAAGTATTTTCGACTGAAATCCATTTTGAGATCAATGGAATTCCATCATAGATTTCATAATGAACAGCGACCCTAATTCCGTTAAGCACTTCGGAAGGATGCTTGAAGTGAAGGATCAGCTCCTTTCCCGATGCCTCGAGGGACGTAGCTGAATAATATCTTTTAGTAGGCCTCCAAGGCACTTTTCGGTGAATGGGCTTCACCTGATGGTTTATGTATTTAAAGGCATCCGCACTGGTTGAAAGGCTATCGATCCATTGATTCAATAGATAGCCATGCTCTTTCAGACCTTCCAAGCCCCCTATCGGATAGGTTTTGCCGTCAATGGTAATCTCGGCCTCGGGCTTGATGCTACGCAACATAACCTCACCCGAAACCAGATTGCTGAAGGCTACGGTAGCCGCATTTGGTGCGATTCGGATCTGACGAAATACCAGTCCATTGTTTAGCACAATATCACTACCCTCTTGGGTTACATCGGCGGGAAAACCTGAGTTATCGAGCAGCCAATCCCTGGTTGGTTCGATACGTTGGCCAAAACCCGACAGACAGGACAGCAGTACAGCCAATACAAAGAGCTTCTTCATATACTATTTCAGTTTACAGTACATCAACAGGATATTCGACCGGTTTCCCAGTTTTTTTATCAATTGGCATTTGGGCATTTACATTTTTTAAATAATCACTTAGCACGGTTGCTAATTCCAGTACCATTTGGGGTTGTTCAAGCACAAGATTATGAGTTTCCCCTATGTCGTCTTTGAGGTTATACAATTCGATACGTCGGTCGGCATGAAAATATATAAGTTTCCAATCTCTCAAACGTACCGCGCTGGCCGCGCCAATACCGGGTCCTTTGGGGCCCCATTCGTTTGGATAATGCCAAAACAAAGGTCGGGCCTCCTCGGGTTCGGCAGTTCCCCTTAAAATAGATACAAAACTCTTCCCATCAACTTTCTGCACTGTATGCAGACTGTCAATCCCAGCCATTTGCAGTAGGGTCGGATAAAAATCCTCGATGATAAGTTGATGATCCGAACTGGTCTGTGCCGCAATCTTCCCAGGCCATTTTACGATCATCGGTTCTCGAATGCCACCCTCATACATCGAACCTTTTCCACTGGCCAAAGGCTTGTTGTGGGTATTGGGTTCCCCTCCCCGGGCATGGGCGCTCAAACCTCCATTATCTGACATAAAAATGATGATTGTCTCTTCATCGCTATTTTTTTCTTTGAGATAGTCCATAATATCCCCTAAACTTTTATCCATCCCTTCTATCATCGACGCATAGTTCGCTTCGATTGAATCGAGCCCCTTTTCAAGGTATTTTTGTAAAAATCGGGGGTCTCCCATAATAGGGGTATGCACCGCATAATGCGCCATATATAAAAAGAAAGGTTGTTGGGTGCTCATTGCCGAGTCGATGGCCTTGATAGCTTCCTGGGTAATCGCCTCTGTCAAAAAAATATCCTGTCCATAAAATTTTTCCAATCCTGGGACCGCCCAGACTTCTTTGCCGACTTTACCATTCCCAAAATTTTCAGTGCCCAGATAACTTCCTGGGGCACCTGCGGCATGGCCCGCAATGTTAATATCAAAACCCAGGTTCAAAGGGTTTTCCCCTGGGGTGCCGATCGCCCCTAAATGCGCTTTTCCCGAATGGATCGTAAAATAGCCTGCATCGTGCAAGGCCTGTGGTAGCGGCATGGCATAAACCGCTTTCGGATCACCCGGAACCGGACTCATCCCGTTCACGTTCCACATCGGAAACTCAAGTACGGCATTATTTTTTTCCATGGGTTGAATGGAGTCTTTGATAAGCGTCCAATTGGTCACCCGATGGCGTGCCGCATTCATTCCGGTCATCAAGCTGATACGCGTAGGGGAGCAAACCGGCGTGGCATAGGCCTGCGTGAATTTCATTCCTTCGTTGGCCAACCGTTCCATATTGGGGGTATGATATCGTTGATTGAAGGACGTAGATTCTGTCCAAAAAGGAACCGACGTATCTTGCCAACCCATATCGTCGACCAAAAAAAGTACAATGTTTGGAGGCGTCTCGACAAGTGGTTCTGACTCACAAGAAGAAAAACCTATCCCCAAAAGGGTGAAAACGACCATGTTAAAACTTGCCTTATTCAATAACCGACACCCAGATTTTACTGCCATTTACCGTGATTTTTTAATTTGGTCCCAAGAAATCCGGAAGCTAAATATAAGCATTCGAAATTTTCAAAACACATACAACCAATAAAAGAGTTGTTTATCAGTATCTTAGTGAAATGAACCTATTAAGGCATTTAATCTGATGAGAAAACAGTACGAATCATTCCAAAGGATAACGATGCAGGCACTCGTGATATCATGCCTGATTGGATGCACGGGGGCCGATAAAAATGCAGGGGAATCCTCCCTGCAAGCAAAAATGTATTTGACCACTTTGGATAGATCCAAACTCCTTGAAGAACAACCCCTTAGTTTCGATAGTTCGCCTTCTAAGATCACTATCGCGCTGGATACCTCCAAAACATTTCAAGTAATGGATGGATTCGGATTTACGCTAACAGGCGGAAGTGCAAAGCTATTACAAGGAATGACTACAACCGCCAGGGCCGGTCTTCTTCAAGAGCTTTTTGGGAAGGATTCGAACGCGATCGGCATCAGTTATTTAAGGGTGAGCATCGGAGCGTCTGACTTGGATGAAAAGACCTGGTCCTATGATGACATGCCCAAGGGCCAAACCGATGAGAAATTGGCGAATTTTTCATTAGGCTATGACACCTTGTATCTCATTCCTACGTTACAGGAAATCAGAACAATTGCCCCGGAAATCAAAATCATGGGGTCACCTTGGTCACCACCGGCATGGATGAAAAATAATGAGGATACCCGAGGTGGCAGTTTAAAACCTGAATATGCAAGCATTTATGCAGACTATCTTGTGCGATATGTGCAGGATATGAAAAATAGGGATATCCCGATCGAGGCCCTGACGGTACAGAACGAACCTTTACATCCGGGGAACAATCCCAGTCTTTTAATGTTAGCCGATCAACAGGCAGATTTTATTAGGCGTTATCTTGGTCCTGCCTTTAAGGCAAATGCGATAAAAACCAAAATTATAATCTACGACCACAATGCCGACCGCCCCGATTATCCCTTGGAAATTTTAAAAGATCCAGAAACCGCCAGCTATATCGATGGTACGGCCTTCCATCTCTATGGCGGTACTATTGACGCACTTTCACAAGTACACGAAGCTTTCCCGAATAAAAATATTTATTTTACCGAACAGTGGATCGGGGCGCCTGGTAATTTTGAAACCGATTTTACGTGGCATATTGAAAATCTGGTAATCGGGGCGCCTAAAAACTGGGCCAAAACGGTCTTGGAATGGAATTTGGCCGCCGATGAAAATGAGGAACCACATACGGATCGAGGTGGATGTATTGGGTGTTTAGGAGCCTTGACGCTCAACGGGGACAGTATCATTCGAAATCCGTCCTATTACATCATCGCCCAAGCTTCTAAGTTCGTTCCTCCAGGCTCTGTGCGCATAGGTTCATCGGAGGCGCTTCATCTTCCAAATGTGGCGTTTAGAACGCCTACAGGCGATCTTGTCGTACTACTTCAAAATAGGGATACAACCGATAAAAATGTCATGGTTGGGCTGGTACAAAAAGCCGTTTCCATCGTGTTGCCCAAAGGGGCCGTTGCAACGCTTGTAATTCATTAAATATCGGTGCAAAGCATTTGAAAAGCCGTGCGATTTCGATTTAATGAGTGGTGGCTCCATCCTAATAAATGAATCAATTTCATAAGCATGTTTTACAATTAAAAAAAAATGAAATCACGGTTATACACATTATTTTGTTAAAAAAGTATCATTATTTGTGGATTGATGTTTAGGAATTGAGAATCTTTGAACGTAAATTTAACAATGATTCCCCTTCTTTTCCAAAAACGAATTATTTGAGTTAGTTTTAGTTTTCAAAATGGCCGCTTGTTTATATAAGCGGCCATTTTTATTTAAGGTGGTCTTGAAGTCTTTTGCAATTGAATTTTTCCCCTAACTTTATAAAAAATTAGCACAAAGCCACATTCATTTGTATACCATAGTCGACATAGAGACCACCGGAAATGGCATAAAGGGAAATAAAATAACCGAAATTTCCATTTTTAAGTTTGATGGCCAGGAAATCGTAGACGAATTTACCACCCTAATCAATCCGGAATGTGAAATTCCTTTTTTTATAACTGGCTTGACCGGAATCGACAACGCCATGGTGCGGAAGGCCCCGCGTCTTCATGAAGTAGCGCACCAGATTTTGGAAATTACCCGAGATACTATTTTCGTTGCCCATAGCGTGAATTTTGACTACAATGTCATCAAACATGAATTTAAGTCGATCGACCTTGACTTTACAAGAAAAAAACTCTGTACCGTACGACTTTCCCGTCGATTATTTCCAGGTTATAATTCGTACAGTCTGGGAAAACTGTGTTCAGCAATGGGCATCCCACTTACTGACAGGCACCGTGCTCGGGGTGATGCCCACGCCACGGTTTTGTTGTTCAAAAAGTTGTTGGGCCATGAAGGTTCACAAACAGTAATAAAAGCATTTTTAAATTCCCGTTCCCAAGAAGCTACCTTGCCCCCATCGCTGCCTAAAAAAGTATTTGATGGCCTACCAACTCGGCCCGGGATCTATTACTTCAAAAATAATCTAGGTAAAATAATCTATGTTGGTAAGGCTATAAACATAAAAAAACGGGTTCTTGGCCATTTCTACGATAAATCAACGAAAGAAATTCAGCTCTGCCAAGCAACAGCCGACATTGACTTCGAATTATCCGGAAGTGAGCTATTGGCCCTTTTAATGGAATCGAATGCTATAAAAAAACATTATCCACTATACAACCGTGCTCAAAAAACCGCCGTGCAGCAATACGCTATTTTTAGCTATGAGGATAGAAACGGCATTTTACATTTGGCTTTCAATAAATTAAAATCAGTGCCAGAGCCCTTGATTATGTTTAACAATACGACCGATTGCCGTTTGTATTTGGAGGAAATCTGTAAGACCTATCAACTTTGTGCCAAGTACTGCCATTTACAGGAAAATGTCACCACATGCTCCCATTATCGCCTTCCAAATTGCAACGGTATTTGTCGGGGTACCGAATCTCATCATCAATACAATGAAAGAGTGCACTGGGCCATTGAATCTATGCAGACCAGAAAAGAAGATTTCATCATCAAGGAAAAGGGGCGACATCTAGATGAGCAAGCTTTTATAATGGTTCAGAAAGATGTGTATTTAGGGTACGGATTTATCCCAAGCGACCAAGAGATAGGCTCCATTGACGATTTAATGGGTTATATAGTCTCCACTAAAAATACGGTAGAGGCACGAGGAATAATACGATCCTATGCTACTAAATATCCAGATCGGATATTGACACCTGATCAAATCGATTATCTAATGTATTAATCCTTCATCTTTCGATACATCCGAATTACAAAAAGCAACCATACCATAAAGATGATGGTAACGAATATGGAGTATATGAGAATGAAGTCCACTACTTTTTGTATTTCAAATAATTCATCAAACCCAGAATAGTTGGTGCCCAGAAAGCCACGAAAATCGCATCCAACTTTCTTCCAGAAAGAAACAGATATTCTGAGACTATGATGATCGAGAAAACTACCAAGAGCAATATGCAGTTAATCACTCCAACTTTTTCTATAAAATCCTTCATCATACTTCGTGCAGAAATTCCTATTAAAAATAGGCAATAAAAAGGGAAATCACATGATACTCGTTAAGATTTTTTTAACATTTATAGCATCACTGATATAAAGAGGGGTTTTTTATTCAAATAGGCCTAAAAGCATAGCACCTATGCAGAAAATAAAAATGCGAAATTCATGGGTCTAAACCCGATTTATTGGTCTTTCTTTCCGCTTTTGATAAAAAGCACCAGAGTAGTAACCAACGCCACGCATACGACGACGAAAACCGAAATCATTATGATTCCGTTACTCCAATTTACTAAAGGTTGTACCATGTGTAGCATGTTTTCCTATTTGATAATGATCAAAGGTATTGATTGACAATAAGATAAAATCAGCAGATCTTAACTTTTTGCCTTGCATGTATTAAGACCGAAAACGGCGTATAACGGACAAAAATTTACGAGGCTGGTAACTACAAAAATAGCCGCAACTGCAATCAATATGTAGGCTAAAGTACCCTGGATCACATCAAAATAAAATAGGAATCCTACTAGGATTGCCAAGGCCAAACGTACTATTTTATCGGTACTTCCCATATTTTTTTTCATCATTTCGTAATTAGGGGTGAACAAACAATTCATCTAAAAGCACAAATTCTAAAAAGAGGCCTATTCACGGCCTACATCCCAAAAAAGGTTACACTATTTTCGTGAATCTCATTGGTCAAAGATATTGTGTAATAAACCCTTAAAACATGATATTTATCAGTCTATTTTGTTGATGGGCAGACATATTCAGTTACAGACGCGCCAGCCTTTTTAAGGGCTTCAAAACCGCCGGCGATATCGACTACGTTATGAAATCCACGACTTTTTAGGATCGAAGCGGCAATTACCGAGCGATACCCGCCTGCACAGTGCACAAAAAACATCTCTTCTTTCGGGAACTTCGCCATATACTCATTCAAACTATCTAATGAAGCACTTTGGGCGCCGGCAACATGCTCAGCTGCAAACTCACTGGGTTTACGAACGTCGAAAACTTGGGTTTGATTCGCTTCCATGCGCGATTTTACCGTTGTGGCCGGTACCCACTGTATTGTATCTACTTCCCTACCTGACTGCTGCCACGCGTCAAAACCTCCTGCCAAATAACCGATCGTACCATCAAATCCTACGCGTGACAGGCGAGTTACTGCTTCGTGCTCCGAGCCTTTTGGTGCCACCAGTAATAGCTCTTGTTTGGTATCTGCGATCAGCGCGCCTACCCAAGGCGCAAAATCCCCATTGAGGCCTATAAAGATCGATCGGGGGATATGGCCTTTGACAAACTCCTCTTGACGCCGTACGTCTAAAACCAAGGCCGAGGTTTCATTTGCCGCCAACTCGAATTCTTCTGGGGAAAGGGCCGTGGTACCGCGATCTAATACATCGGCAATGTCCTCATAGCCCTCCTTGTTCATTTTTACATTCAAGGGAAAATACTTCGGTGGGGGCAAAAGGCCCTCGGTAACTTCGTTCACAAATTCCTTCTTCGTCATATCGGCCCGTAGCGCATAATTCATTTTTTTCTGATTGCCCAACGTATCGACCGTTTCCTTCATCATATTCTTGCCACACGCCGAACCGGCCCCGTGTGCCGGATACACTATGATATCATCGCTTAAGGTCATAATTTTTGTGCGGAGGCTATCAAACAAGATCCCAGCGAGATCCTCTTGGGTCAAATGTGCAGCTTTTTGAGCCAGGTCAGGACGCCCCACATCTCCTAGGAACAAAGTATCTCCGGAAAAAATAGCATAGTCCTTTCCTTTTTCATCCCGTAGCAAATAAGTCGTGCTTTCCATCGTATGACCAGGCGTGTGTAAGGCTTTGATGGTGATTTTTCCCAGTTTGAATTCTTGGCCGTCTTTGGCGATTATCGCCTTGAAAGACGGATTCGCATTTGGGCCATATACGATCGGGGCGCCTGTTTCTTTGGAAAGTGTCACATGTCCGCTAACGAAATCGGCATGAAAGTGGGTCTCAAAGATATATTTGATTTTGGCATCATCTGCTTTGGCCCTTTTAATATAAGGGTCGACTTCGCGCAAGGGATCAATGATCGCAACCTCTCCATCGCTCTCAATATAATAAGCCCCTTGGGCCAAACATCCTGTATATATCTGTTCAATTTTCATAATCCTTCCTTTAAAATTCCCACGAAAATAATGCTTAATTTTTTGGCCAAGGTAACTTTAGTTACCGCGCGCCCTGTTTTGATACGCCACTTTACTGCCTGCAATCGATATTGAGTTTGGATTATCAAAGTATGCCACCGCCTCATTGGTCATTGCAAAAAGAAACTCCCTATGCAATTCGTTGATAATACCGCTACTAAAAATTATGTCGCGCGTGGGGCCAATGGCACCGGCAAAATAGAATTCCAGGTTTCTATCGTGTATTTCATGAATTACTTTTATCAACATCTGTGTGGCCGTGGCATCGATATAGTTAATAGCCTCGGCGTTTACGATTACACCTTTTAGAGCTTTCCCTTTCGCGTCAATATGCCTAAAAATTTGCTTTTTGAAAAAACCCGAATTCCCGAAATATAATTGCGCATCAAAACGTATGATCAACAAATCGTCGCGTACGATGGCCTCATTCCCGAAACGGTCGACATTCTTGTAATAATCGGTATCCTTGATTTTTCCTAAAACCGCGAAATGCGGATTGGAAGTACGATATACCATAAGTAATAACGAGATAAGATACCCGATAAGCATACCTTCTTTTATGCCTATAAAGAGAGTTGCCAAAAAGGTAATTAGTAACACCAAAAATTCATCCCTACGATGCAACCACAAACTTTTGGCATAGGCAACATCAATGAGGCCGAAAACTGAGACCATAATAATCGAGGCCAGCACGGCGTTCGGCAAAAAATAAAACAAGGGCGTTAAAAACAAGAGGGTAAGCACAACCAATATGACACTTACAAAGGCTGCCAAGTTTGTTGTTGTTCCTGATTCCTGGCTAATCGCAGAACGTGAAAAACTGGCGGTAGAGATATACGATTGAAAAAAAGAACCCACCATATTCGAGGTGCCCAATGCTACCAATTCTTGATTTGCATCAATCGTTTCCTCTCCGTTTTTTTCCTCAAGTGCCCTTCCAATCGAGATGGTTTCCAAATATCCGACCAGTGCCAAAGTTATCGCCATCGGCCATAATTCGCCAATACCTTCAAGTGTGAAATGTGGAATCTTGAAGTGGGGCAAGCCACTGGGAATGTTTCCGACCAATTTAACCCCATAGGATTCTAACTTCATGAAATAAACCCCTACTATTCCGATCACGACCACCAGTAAGATCCCTGGGATTCTTTTATCCCATTTTTTGAGGACGAGGATGATACCAATGCCGAGCAACCCAATAGTCAAATCGTATGCATTGGTATGGCTTAGCTTTTCAAAAACATGCATTACTAAAACATGAAAACGATTGCTGTTTTCAATATCAGCCCCTAGAAGGTGTTTCAACTGACTGAATATAATGATAATGGCAGCACCCGATGTAAAACCACTAATTACCGGCTTGGAGAGGAAATTTACCAAAAAGCCCATGCGTAACAGGCCGAATAACAATTGCATGGCCCCCACCAAAAAAACAAGGAAAATGGCCATGGCGATGTAATTTTCCAACCCCGAAACGGCCAGGGTGCCAAGACCTGCAGCCACTAAAAGGGAATCCATTGCGACCGGGCCAACCGATATTTGGCGTGATGTGCCCAAAATAGCATAGAACAACACGGGAATTAACGCGGTATATAGGCCATAAACGGGAGGTAAACCAGCAATCATAGCATATGCCATGCCCTGCGGGATCAGAATAATCCCAACAGTAAGACCACCGACCAAGTCTTTTAGGAACCAAGCCCGCTTATATTTCGGCAACCACTGCAAAACCGGAAGAAATCTTCGCATGTCTCAAAGGTACTGCAAAATAAAAAATTGTAAGATACCATTCCTTTCATTTCAGTGGCTTCGACGGGCGTCTTTTATGAAAAACATATTGTATATTCAAACCATTAATACCTGTGAAATGAAAACACCCTTTCGAACTACCAAAATAATCTTCCTAATCTGCCTAGGCCTATTGTTCTGCCGCTGTGTCACCGTAAAAGTGCCGGCCCAACCCAAGGAGCCGGAATGGGTTTCCCTTTTCAACGGAAAGGACCTAAACGATTGGACCGCCAAAGTGCATCACTACGAAGTAGGCGATAACTATGCCGATACGTTTCGGGTCGAAGATGGCATTGTAAAAGTACGATACGACAAATACGATGGCCAATTCAATGACCGATTTGCCCATTTGTACTATAACAAACCCTATTCGTATTACCACTTGGTAGTCGAATATCGATTTGTTGGTGACCTATATCCCGGTGCACCGGATTATACCCTAAAAAACAGTGGGGTCATGTTCCACTCACAGGACCCCAAAACGATGCCAAAAGAACAAAATTGGCCGATATCGGTAGAACTACAATTATTGGCCGGAATCAAGGAAGGGGAACCACGCCCCACTGGGAATATGTGCTCTCCAGGCACAGATGTAGTGTATGAAGGCAAAATCGACCCGCGGCATTGTATAAATTCTTCTTCAAAAACGTATTTTGGCGATCAATGGGTTCGGGCCGAAGCCATTGTATTGGGGGATTCCCTCGTTACACATATCGTCAATGGGGAAACCGTATTAAAATACAGCAAGCCACAAATCGGTGGCGGCGTTGTCGAGGGTTTCGACCCGGCGCAAAAAAAGGACGGCCAATTATTAAAAGAAGGCTTTATCGCCTTACAGAGTGAGGGTCAGCCCGTCGACTTTAGGTTGGTAGAAATCAAAAACCTAAAAGGCTGTATGGATCCCAAAGCCACCAATTACAAAAAGTACTATGTAAAATCAGATCCGTCGACCTGTGTTTATAAATAGCTTCAAAATTTCTTTGGAAATCCAGATAAAATATGGTTGGATTTTGCCATCAAACATAATTAAGAATTTTTAAAAATGGGGAACTAAACGATATGCGGCAATAAATAAAAAAAACAGGAAGAAGGATAGTATTGATATCGTGTTCCAAAGGGTTCGATTTTCTTTTTTGAAATATTTCAGAATGGCCACTAACGCGAAAATAAGTATGAAAGGAATCGTAATTAAAAAATAATTCGCCTTGGCGGGAAGGCCAAACATGATAAGCATTCCTTCATTTTTTGCAGTATATATGAAGGAAAACAAGCCGCCTAAAAAAAGTAGTATTAAAAACGAAGTCCGTGTAATCCAGATTTTTTTTGTATTCGATTTTTTTAACACCTGGATAAGTGCAATCAACAGGTTAATTACGACAACTAGTATAACAAATAACAGGCCCAAAATAAGTACCCAATTCTGATTTTCGAATAAATCGATCAATAACCCACTAACACGATTGTTTTTATAATAAGAGGTATCAAAGGCTATATTGTTCTCGCCAAGAGCTACGAAGTATGTCGAATCTGGCTCTTTGGTAGGATCATTCAAAAAACTAGTAAACAATTGTTCTCCGGCTGGGCTAGGGGCCACCCCATGGCCTGTTTTTTTAAATTCATAATAATAATTGTTCTCAAAGCTCGACCGCATTCTTTGACTCCACTCCGGCGGGGTTATCGGATCATATTCACCAGCCAAGATAAGCGCCGGCACAGAAGATTTAATTGGGATTGCCTCTAAACTATCTGATTTGAACCTATTGTCTTTCATATAAAAGTCCATATAAAAATGGGAGAGATTATAATCAGATTTCGTTTTTAGGGACTTCAAATAAGTTTGAGTAGCTGGTTTTTGAAAGGCTTTCCAATCATAAACAAAGTTAATAAGGCCCACTGCGTTAAAATTTGAAATCACAATAGTTTGCATCATAGGCAATAGGTTATTAATAGCTATTACATCCCGATCTATAAAATGCTCTAATAAAAGAGGGATATCTTTATAATTTGGTCGATCATACAAAATTTGATGTATCACAGCATTCACTTCTTCCCGGTTAAAGGCAACTTGGGATTCTCCATTGAATACTATCAAAGGGTCATTTTCCAGGGAATCTAAAAAATCAAAAAAGCGGCCTTTTAGATTTGGAAATTTAGAATTACATGCAGCATTTTGGACACAATCTTCCAATACATGATCCAAACTTGCGGCGAAGGTGTAATTGAGATTGCCTTGCATTGAAAAGCCCATAGGGCAATTCGAATCCAAAATAACGGCGCGTACTTTAACATTCGATGAATCAGTAGCTCTTATAAAGTTTTGTATGGCTCGCGTACCATACGAAATACCAAAACAATCATAGCTTTCATAATCTAATTTTTCAGCTAGTAGCACGGCGTCTTTGGTCTTGTTGTTGGACCCAAATTGGTTGTAATCTATATTTCTTGATGTTAACGTGTCCAAACACAAATTAAATTGTTGGGTTAAATTTTGAACAAACTCGGTATTCGTAAGGTTCGCAGACACACCTTTCCAGACTTCTGTTCCCAGCCATTCGCACATTTTGGGCTCAGAATAGCCAATACCTCGATAATCATATAGAATAAGATCTCGATCCCTTACAGGGTAATTATCTAAATAACCCCTTAAATCTTCTAATAGTTCAGTTCCCCAACCTCCTTGGAAAATTATCACGGCATCCCGTTTTGGTTCGGGTACTCTTGCCTTAATTATAGCAAAAGCAATTTTCAGTAAGTTCCCGTTGGGTTTCGTGTAGTCTTCAGGTACTGTAATATAACCGAATTCAACTCCTGATGTATTTTCCAAAAAAGCGCAATCCTTAAGAAAGCAATCGGTTTTTTCTATTGCACCTATGTCCTGTGCATTTGCCTTGAAGTAGGAGAGTAATAAAAAAAGAGCAATTAGGTTCCGTAACATACAATTTGAATTATAAGCACCTGTTTTCCTGAGTATTATCGGGGAACTTTTCTCTTATTTTAAAGATACTAAATATTTAAGCCAGAATTTCTTCTTACAAATTAATTTTTCATTCCTACACTAATTCCATAAAACCAAGTTCAAGTTCGGCCATCGAAAAAATAACCGCTTATTGTATCTTTGAAACTTCCTATAAGATACCCTTTCTATGATTGCAAGATGTTCCTTTTTCTGCGTATCGCTCCTAAGTATTTTTCTGGTCAACGCACAAAAACTCGATGTTACACTCCTAAAAAATCTGAATATCCGAAATGTGGGCCCTGCCAATATGAGCGGTCGCATCACTGCCATCGATGCGCTGACCGACAATCCAAAAATAATCTATGTCGGGGCGGCATCGGGAGGGGTATGGAAATCGGAAAACGGCGGTACTGCTTGGTATCCGATATTCGATGATCAGCCCACCCAAAACATCGGGGCCATCGCCATTCAGCAAAGTAATCCTGATGTTGTTTGGGTGGGGACCGGTGAGGGCAATCCCCGAAATTCGATGAATTTGGGCATGGGTATATTCAAGAGTATCGACGCTGGAAAAACTTGGCAACCTATGGGCCTCACGGCGACCAAAACGATTCATCGCATTTTGATAGACTCCCATAACCCAGACATTGTATATGTCGGGGCCATGGGGGATCCATTCACACCCAACGAACAGAGAGGGCTCTACAAAACGACCGATGGTGGTACGACCTGGAAGAAAATATTGTATACGAACGAACAGTCAGGTATTGCCGATCTGATACAAGATCCCAGAAACCCAAATACACTCTTTGCCGCAATGTACCAGCATAGAAGAACACCCTATTATTTCACCTCGGGAGGATCTGGTTCAGGCCTGTTTGTCACCCATGATGGCGGCGACACCTGGAAACAAATTACCGATAAAGACGGACTGCCTTCCGGGGAACTCGGTCGCATTGGTTTGGCGATGGCACCAAGTGACCCAAAACGTATGTACGCCAAGATAGAGGCAACCAAGAATGCCCTTTTTCGGAGTGATGATGGAGGTTATTCTTGGTACAAAATCAATGAAGATCCTAAATTCACCAATAACCGCCCCTTCTATTTTCAAGATTTGGCGGTCGACAGCAAAGACCCGAATCGATTATACAATATTTACCAACCGTTGACCGTCAGCTATGATGGCGGAAAGACGTTTGATTCGGTTCCTATGATTCCTGCAGATGAAACCAAGGGTATTCATGCCGATTTTCATGCGTTCTGGGTGAATCCCAAAGATCCCGAAAATTTTATAATAGGAGGTGACGGGGGGTTAGGAATTACAAATGACCATGGCAAGAGTTGGTACTTTCCAGAAACGATTCCAGTGGCCCAATTATATTGTGTCAACGTAGATAATGATCGCCCCTACCAGGTATATGCCGGGATGCAGGACAATGGTAACTGGTCTGGTCCGGGATACACTTGGAAAAGAGGTGGAATAAGAACGTTGTACTGGCAATATCTCGTGGGTGGGGACGGTTTCGATATCTCGCCCGATCTTGACAATCCTAGGTTCGGTTATGGTTCTTCACAAAACGGAAATCTCTATCGATATGACAAATTAACCGGGTATTATAGCAGTATTATACCACCCGCGCCTGATTTGAAAACACGGCTTCGATTTAACTGGAATGCCGCCTTTGCCCGAGACCCAAACGATCCAAAAATAGTCTATTATGGTTCGCAGTTTGTACATGTGACCCATGATAACGGCGCGAATTGGGAACTTATATCCCCCGATCTGACAACGAACAATCCCGAGCATCAAAAGGCAGATTATGGAGGCTTGACCCTTGATGTTTCGGGTGCAGAAATGTATAATACGATTCTCACGATCGCACCCAGCCCGATCGACCCTAAAACCATATGGGCAGGGACTGACGATGGCCAGGTGCGATTAACCATTGATGCCGGTGTTACGTGGCTTAACCTGACGGAAAAAATCAAAGGGCTGCCCAAGGAGGGATGGATAGCACAGATAAGTGCATCACGGTATAATGCCGGTGCGGCATGGGTAGTGGTAAACAACTATCGAAAAGGGGACTATGCGCCGTACCTTTTTAAAACCAGCGATTATGGAAAAACATGGTCCCGGTTAGTGGACGAATCAAAGGTTAAGGGATACGCGTTATCAGTGCTCCAAGATCCGGTGGAATCCAAACTGGTATTCCTAGGAACCGAAAATGGACTATGGATCAGTATTGATGAAGGGATGACCTGGGTACAATTCGAAAATGGTTTTCCTGCTGTTTCGACCATGGACCTCGTGGTACAAGAACCCGAATCGGCCTTGGTAATTGGAACCTTTGGCCGCGCCATATGGATACTGGATGATCTTTTAAGCCTTCGTAAAATAGCGAATAATGAGTTGAAGCCCACATTAACGGCCCTACCCAATAATAGTGTAGTACAGGTAAAAGGATTGTTCATCAATCCCCCTGGAAATATCTGGACAGGGTTCCATACCACTTTTGAGGGGGAAAACAAGGTCTTTCAGCGCACAAAAATTCCGTTTTACCTTTCCAAAAAACCAGACTCGACAACTACCATAACAGGTGCTGTATACAACAAGGATAACATCCTGATCAATACGATTAAAAAAGATACCGTGGTTCAAGGACTCAACTACATGATTTGGAATTTAGATGAAGCCGCAGCCTCTTTACCAGGCACTTCGATCGAAGAAAACACGAGACGTATTCCCGTCTTACCAGGAAACTACAAAATCGTATTCAGCAATGGCACGAGCAAAGATTCATCAATGGTTACCGTAATCAACGACCCAAGGTTTGACCTTGCCCCTGAAATTGACAGCAAGCTCTATGATTTTCGAAAGGAAGCCGATATTCAAGTGGCAAAATTATCGAAATTACTTAAAGATATCGATGCCAAAAAGGAAAGGGTCAATCATCTAGAGCTACAACTAAAGGACCTCAACATGCCACCGGAAGATACACTGCGAGTTGCCGTCAAGGGCATTTTAGAAGCACTCGACGCGTTGCGTGCGAAAGGACAGACCCCACGTCCGAGTCGACAAGTGGGGGCATGGCAGTCTTTTGAAGTCTCACCCTTTTCAAAGATTCAAGAAGTACTGATGGCCGCTGCTGCGAGAACCACCATCCCATCACGATCCGATAGAAATGGGTTAATACAAGCCACACAGCTTATTGATCAATTTTCGCTCGAGGTCAGTACATTTTTAAACACTTCCTGGAACCCCTTCGAAGAAAAGATTAAAAAAAGCGCCATCGATTGGTTACAACCTTGGGACAAAAAATAAGGAAGTACCAAAAATTAGGGTAAAACGGCCTCTGCTTCAATTTCTACCATATAACCTGCGCCTACAAGCTTGGCTTCTATCAGTGTATTTGCCGGATTTATACCTGCAAAACGTTCCCCATGGGCTCGGGCAACGGCCTCCCAATCATTGATATCGTTCACAAAAATGCGGGTGCGTACAACATCTGCCAAGGTACCGCCCAAGGACTCAATGGCGGCTTCGATCTTATCAATGACGAAATGTGCTTGTGCAGCTGGATCTTTTCCGCCGATCATTTTGTTCCCGTGGGTAGCGGTGGTTCCGGATACATGAATACGATTGCCGTCTTTTACGGCCCGACAGTAACCTGCGAAATCTTCCCAAGGTGTTCCACTGAATACTTGCTCCCTGGTTTTCCCTGTGCGTATGACTTCGAATGATTTGGGAATTTCTTGTAAATGATGGCTCAAATCACCAGAGGCGGTCAAAAAAGGAGGCTTTCGATATTCATCCCCGCAATCCCCCGGAATGGGCATTAACAATTCTTGCGCTTGTCGTATTGCCGCCAGGTCTTCAGGACGAAGTTCGATCTGTAACATGCGTAGATTGTCTTTGATATGTTCACTTTTTCCCAAACGGGCACCAATGATTACGGCGGCCACCTCTGGGTTATAGAAGATGCATCGGGTAGCGACATTGGCCATTGAAACCTGATGTTCGTCTGCAATTCGATGTACCGTTTGTAAAAGATGTTGGTAAGGTTCCCAGCCTCCGGCCGCATCTAAAAATCGTTTGTACTTCATTTCGGACCATGAGGTCAACTCCTTTTCACTTGGTTCATTTCTCCCCAACCATTTTTCGGTTAAAAATCCTCCGGCCAAGGTGCCAAATGCCAGGATTTTTACCCCGTATTCCTTACAGACATCGCTCATGTTGCCTTGGGCCCGTTGATCTATCAACGAATGGCATATCTGGTTGCTCACGATGCGAATGCCGCTAGCAAGGGCAATCCGCAAATGGGCAGCATCAAAATTAGTGACCCCGATATTTTTGATCAAGCCTTCATCGGCGAGTTCCTGCAAATAGAAAAGTCCGTCGAGCCAACTAGCATCCGAGTAGTGCCAGGCATGAAATTGCATTAGATCGATAGCATCTACCTGCATTCTTTTTAACGCCAAGTGTACCGCCTTTTTGACATCCTCTCTTCCTATTTTACCCGGTTTGGGCACCCATTTTGTGAATAACTGCGTTTGTGGACCTAGGGGGTGTGTTTTTTTTAAACGTACCTGCGATGATTTCGCTTGAACCGTAGTGGTCGGCCATATCAAAAGAGGTGAATCCGGCTTTGACATAGGGTTCGAAATAGGCCGAAGTATGATTTGCATCAAGGATGGTTCCCTCTTTTTCCATGTCGGCAATTTGCCACAACCCCGTAACAATGCGTGAAATTTGGAGCCCTGGGGCCAATACGATCGAATTTTGCATCTTATTCCTTTGGAAGTTTTTCGAATTGTTTTGTTAGGTCGATTGCTTTGACGCTCATTTGTCTCCATTTTAAGGCGAACAGGAGACTTGCCAAAGCCATTACCAATAGCCAAACGGGCGTGGAATGAAAATACCATGCCGTTGTTGGCGTTGTTAGGTCCTTATAGGTATGGATACCGAGGAATCCGAGAAGCAACAAGGTTCCAAGAATTCCGATAAAGACCTGTAATGATCTATTTTTAAAAACCTGTATGTTTTGGGCCAATACGGGATTTACGGTATGAATGGTCAATAGGGTAATGCACATTAGCAGAAAGTTGACCAGCATCGAAGTGACCATGATGTCGATTCCCAGAAAAAAGTCTCCGGCAAAATGAGACCCTAAAACACCCAGACTCGCCATGATCCCTGCAACGCGGAGCGCAATATGTGGGGTGTGATGTTTCGCATGCACCTTGGCAATGAAAGAAGGAAATATTCCATCTTCTGCCCATGCGAACATCAATCTCGAAACCGAAAGAAGCATGGCAGGAAGGTCATTGATCAGTGCGATGGCTGCCCCGATTAAAATGGCTACCCCCAAACCAACTGGCAGTACATAACTCAATAGTCCCGGGGCGGTGATATCCTTTTCCAGGGCTTCTGCCGCCACAAAGCTCCAAGGTACGGTATGATAGACCGCCGCTGCAAAAAGAAAATAAAAACTACCCACACCAATAATTGCCAATAAAATGGCCTTTGGTAGATTCTTTGCGGGATTTTTCGCTTCTCCCCCGGCCTGTGCAATCGAATCGAAACCTATAAAGCTCGAAAACAACAATGCCGCGGCCGACAAGAAAATACGCCAATCAAAATTCAAGCTCACGATGGGCGTAAAAACGCGCCCTTCTTTCTCTTTAAGGGCCATCAAGAAATCGTTTGCATCAAAACTGAATCCGCCGATAATAACCAAGGTCCCAAGGGCGAACATTAGAAACATCATGGGCAATAAGGTACGCTCGTACGTTTTTGTGCCTTGTATATTGACCCATACGAAGCCCCATATCAAGGCCAATGCAAGTCCGACCCGAACAATGGCGGTTTCAAGGGCCATCGCGAGGGAGTGCCATCCCAAGCCCTCGGCCACATCCCTGATAAACGGGACGGTAACATAAGCGATGACACCGATGACGATCGAAAGTCCGAACCACTGCGAAAAACTAGCGACAAAACCCAAATACGGATTCAATCCACGACTCGCATAGATATAACTACCGCCGGCACGCGGCATGGCCGATGCCAAAATGGCGTAGGCAAAAGCAGCGAACAAGGCCGGTATCGCGGCAAAAGCGAATGCGGGCAATACATACGGTCCGATCCCAGGAACATTGCGCTGGATCATAAAGGGTACCACATTGATCGAGGCCCCCAACATTGAACACACACCTGTCGCCGTAAGGGCTAGAAGTCCCAATTGACGGGCCAGTTTTGCCGGTTTCGGTTTATTCATTTTTTAATCCACCCATAAAATTATGATGCCCGGTCAATTGCCAATGTCCTAAGGATACTGGAATATTGCCTATGGCATTCATTTTGTCAAAGAAGTCCTTGATATGAAAGGGAAGTTTTCGTTCTTCCTGCAATCGGGCGTAATCGGCCAAGGCGGCCTCGATCAGATATTTCCCGGTAATGTAGCTAGTGCCGTACCCGGGTTGCCGCAGATAAAGGTGCTGTTCAAATAGCAACAATTCTCTTTCGGTCTTCATCCAACCCCGCGGTGTAAACTCCGAGTGAATACTTCCGGCCTGCTCCATGGTCATCTCATTGGCCTGCGCATACAGGGAACCCAAACCACGGGCAGCCCGTTGTGCAATCATGATATAAACGATTTCACGTACCCTTGGTTCTTTATCATACAGCCCCGCCTGCATAAAGAGCTCTTCTGCCGCAGTGGCCATGCCTTCATTACGAACTGCAAAAATATTATACAATAAAGGGCCTCGACGTATTATACTGGCATTGGGCTCCTTTTCCATTCGTGCCAATTCAAACCAATGATAAAAATGTGAATAAAGTGGGCGAGGATCGAAATGTTCGGTTATGAGGAAAAAATTACGTCGTTCAATGGGAACAAAACTACCCAAATGTTCACGCAAAGCCGGTCCGAAATAATCTTTTACCGTTAAGATATCATGCTCCTCTAAAAATGTGAGGAGATCATTTGCCGATGCTTCCGCCCGTGCATCATAGGTTTCTGGGGAATCGGCCGCAACGAGTGGGGGCAAATCCCGATTTCGTTGTTCCTCCAATTTCAAGGATGACCATGCCCTGGCCAGTTCACGCTTCAACAACATGACCTCATCGTCCCAGGTTAAGGGCACTAGGTTCACATTTTGCAGATACCAAGTGTAATTGTCCTTTCCGATACCCGAAGGTCCAGTTTTTACCGTAGCCTCTTTTTGGAGCCAACCGGCTAACTCATCGGTAGATGCTATGGCTGCTTGAATGGTCGCCACAAGCTCTGGGTCCTCTGCAACCTTAGGCTGGTCGAGGAGTGTCTTTAGTTCCTCGCTTTGGGTCTGAATGACCCGAATACCGGCAATCCAAAGTTCCCGTGCATTCCCGGTTAGATTTTTCTTGGCTTGGTCGTTTAAAGGCGCGATTATACGAAGGTCTGCCAAAAGCCTGTCTTTTTCGGCTGCGATTAACGGAAAACTATAGGTCCAAATATCGGTAATCATGTGGTGTGTAGGCCCTTCATGAGCCGGGACATCGCTGCGTTCGGTAAAAAACGATTTATAGAATGCCGGATCACGCGCCCAGGGTTTAAGAATGCGAAAATTGAAGTCATACCCATTCATTTCGGCCCGTACGATGCGCCAATCTATTTGTTGGGAAATGGTCCAACCCACGGTATCTATAGCCTGCAAATCTGCCTGCAGTTTTTTGAATACGGGCCCACGCTTTTCGAAGGCCTCGGCCGTATAATCGGGTGCCCCATGTAGCATCGGGGGTCTTTCAAACGTGCGCCAATCACTGAACAAGGCAACCAATTGCCCATAGCCTTCAGGTTGCCGATTTTCTGTCTGCCCAAGGCCTGATCGTAAATTCGCTATACAGAAAAATATAAAAAACCCAGTAATTTTTAGAAATTGCCGCTGCATCCCTGTGAAATATTATGTTATGAAAATAGGGCTCCTATCATTAGAATGCCCGTTTTATAGGATATAAATTTTTAATTGCGCGTAATTAAGACCTTTTTCGTTGACTCGCTGTCGCTTCTTACAATTCGATTACCTCGATCTGGTTGCGGTACATTTTAATCTTCCCTTCCTTCTCCAATTTTTTCAAGAGTCTTGAAATAACGACCCGTGAAGTGTTCAGATCATAGGCAATTTCCTGATGGGTACTTTGAATCATTTCGTCTTGGTTCACCTTCGCCTTGTCCTGCAAATGTTTTAAGAGACGTTCATCCATCTTCATAAAGGCCAGGGTATCGATCGTTTCGAATAATTCTGTGATGCGCGTATGATAGCTATCGAGGATAAATTGTTGCCAACTTGGGTATTTCCCCATCCAAATCTGCATATTCTCAACCGGAATCATAATCAATTCGGCATCGGTTTCGGCGACGGCACGGATCTCGCTTTTCTTTTTGCCCATACAGCAGGAAAAAGTCATGGCACAGGAGTCGCCACGCTCTAAAAAATAGAGCAGGAGCTCATCGCCATTATCATCTTCCCGGAGTATTTTGATAGCCCCATGGAGGAGCAGGGGCATCTTGGTTATCGGTTCGCCAATATCGAGTAGAATGTCACCTTGCTTGACCTTTTTATAGCCCCCAACTTGCTCGATTTCCTTCAATAAAGGCGCTTCAAATAAGTACCCGTAATTTTGATCTAATGTTTCGCTTAACGTGTTCATTTTTCTTATAAAATACTCAGTTTCACCGTAAATTCCATGCCTGTCTTGTTTAAGAATTGAAACCCTTGTTCTAAAGTATCCTGGGAAACCGCATACGGGTAGAACGTAATCGGTTCAATACAAATCATATTCGGAACCTCGGTCCATAACATAAAATGACGAAATCCGGTTGTGCGTATCCGAAGTCGCTCGCTGTCGTTTACTATTATTTCATTGCAATCGGCCACTTGTAGTGCCCTACTGCCAACTTCCAATACTTCGGCAAGGGAAATCGTCTTTTTCCCGGTGTTCAAAACGGGCCGTTCGGTAGAAAGTTTAAACGCAGGATGAAAGCCAAGCATAAAGGGCATGTCTTTTTCCCCGGTTATCTTAAATGCAATCGTCAGGCCTGCCTCGGTAAGCTCAAAACGCTTTTCAAATTGAAAGTCATACGGCCAGAATACCGTTTTGGCACTAGATTTTTTAGGAAATTTTGAGTTAGGTACAACGGTTCCTGCAGAATAGGTTTTGAGGAATACTGCTTCGGTAGCATTTTGGGAAATAAGCTGATAGGGTAATTCACGTAATAGCCCGTGCTGATCCTGAATTGCGTCTCCTTTTGGCGTTTTGACTTGAAAGTGAGTTTTAGAAGTCGGACCGATTATGGGAAACATCTCGATATCGGTATGGCCCCAACCGGGACTTCCTTTTTGATGCATAAATTCATGTCCCCCGACCTGATAACTAGTCAATTCACCACCATCAACTTCGACCACAAAATTCTTAAAATCAAGACGTAGCTTCATATTTCTAACTTATAGTGAACTGATGGCACCATCCAACCAAATTAATCGATCATGTATCCAATTTTGCAAATAATCGAGCTCTTCGTTGTAGGTGTTGCCTACGTAAAAATTAGGCCAAACATACATGCCCAGTACTGGCCAGGTGGAAAAGTTTGTATCGAGGGCATCTGCATTGGCCAGGGTATTTCTGTATGTTTCAATTTTTGCGATTATGTTTGCTTCTGAGAATACACCAGCACGAAGCATTGTATATCGGGTTTTGAGCTGTTCAACATAGGCCGGGTCTTCTAGGAGGCGTTCCCACCAAAAAGGAACAAGCCAAAAATCGGCATTGCAGCGTTCATTGAATTTATAGGCCCATACATCGGTTTCCCCGCCACTGCAATAATCGGCATTGCCAAAAGCGAGGTTGAAGTCCCAAATAGGGCCCATTTTAAGCTTTTCATTCTTGTCTTTTTGCAGAAAGGTACTTAATCGATAGCCATCTACATTATTCGAGATTTCATTTAATAAAAAGAAGTCGATAAAACTTGGCACATCTATAAAATTAGAATACCCTAGGGTGGTATCTTCAAAAACATCAGAAGCCAAGGCATTTTCAAAATCGGCCATATATTCTGAAATAAAGGCCTTTTGTTCTGCTGTAATCTCGTCCTCCTTGGGTTCTTCGTACAAAAAACGAATTGACTGCCCTCCCATAGCCTTCAATGGCACATAGTCCGAGCCGAATGAATTCAAGTCGGTGTACTCCATACCAAAGTTGGGGCCATCGGCTTTATCGATCTTAAGTATATACCCACCCGTTAGATCTTCACCGGTATTTTCATCAACCTTCAACTTGTTGATGTCGATGCGATTTACATCACGCTTTAATTTTTCCATAAATACGTATACCCCTTGATACGTATCATTGATCGTAAGCTCCACGAATTGTGTTCTACTAGCGTATTTATCAATAGCACGGGAGAGGTCATAAATCAAAACATTTCGCATGAGTGACTTGTCGCTATAGGGAGCATATAAAATCCAATCAGACTCCTCGGGAAATCCCAATACCGAAACATCCAAATCTTCATTAATAGCATCCCGAGTTTCTAAACCATACGATTTCTTAGGGAACATCTGAGAGCTATTTCCTCTTATTTCGATGCCGATATCGCCATCAAAATCGACACCGTTAAAAGTGGTGACGGTCATTTTTGCATTTATTTTAGGTTCATCCACAATAGCAGCCCCATTTGTATTGACCACGATTTGTGGCAGACGATCTTCGGGCTTTGTAACTGAAGTTGTGGTTTCCTCATTTGCTTGTTGTAGGTTTTCACTATCACAACCAATGGTCAGGACAAAAATAATCAGGTAACCAAAAAATAGTAAAGGAACAGGGCGACGCATAAAATTCATGTTTATAAAATGATATTTTTTAATTTAAACTATTCAAGAAACCCCTTTTCCTTCATCCAACGATCATTGAATATCTTGCCCACGTACCGACTACCGTGATCGTGGAACAACACCACAACAACGTCATCCTTTTTGAAATGTTCCTTCAATTGTAGCAACCCTTTAATTGCAGCACCTGCTGAATTCCCCAAAAACATGGCCTCTTCCGAAGCCAATTTCCGGGTATAGAGGGCGGCATCCTTATCGCTCACCTTGGTAAAGCCATCAATAATGTCAAAATTTACGTTTTTAGGAAGGATATCCTCCCCGATACCTTCTGTACTATAAGGATATATTTCGTTTTCGTCAAAAATACCGGTTTCGTGATATTTTTTAAAAACCGATCCGTAAGTGTCTACACCCCAAACCTTGATTTCCGGGTTTTTAGATTTAAGGTAGGTCCCAATACCTGAAACCGTACCGCCGGTTCCCACACCAACGACAAAATGAGTGACCTTACCTTCGGTCTGTTCCCAAATTTCAGGACCGGTGGTCAAAAAGTGGGCTTTCGTGTTCGAGAGATTATCATACTGGTTGGCATACCATGCATTCGGGATCTCAGTGGCCAGCCGTCGCGCCGTCGAATAGTAGCTTTGGGGTCCTCTGGTGCCACATCAGTAGGGCACACCACGACCTCACTACCCATGGCGCGGAGGATATCTATTTTTTCCTGGGATTGCTTATCGCTAATGACGCATATGAGTTTATACCCCTTTACCGTGGCAGCCAGGGCGAGGCCCATGCCCGTATTTCCAGAGGTTCCTTCTACAATGGTGCTCCCAGGTTTTAGCAGGCCTTCCCGTTCCGCATCTTCGATCATCTGAAGCGCCATACGATCCTTGGTAGAGTTCCCCGGATTGAAGGTCTCATACTTTGCCAAGACCAAACATGGTAGTTCGGCGGTAAGGAAATTGATCTTTACCAAGGGGGTATTTCCAATGGTTTCAAGTATGTTTTTTGCGTATCTCATATTCAGTAATCACTTGACGGTAGCAGTTTAAAAATCATTAAGTAGTGGTCGTTGCTCCTAAAAGGCCCATAATCCCTAACCCATACCAAAACAACGCCCTTAAACTTCCAATCATTTAACTCGTATGCCCAAAACCCTCTTTATTCAAACTTAATTGCCTGTACGGGCGTAATTTTAGTGATGATATAGGAGGGCACTAAAAGCATCAATAAACAAAGTATCAAAACCCCAACATTCAATAATAGTATGGTCGGAACGTCTATATGCACAGGGATATAATCGATATAATATTCCTTCGGATTCGGAAATTTTAAAAATTTATAGTTGTTCTGTGCCCAAATAATGCCAAGACCAATGGCATTACCCCAAAGTAGGCCAATCCCGATCAAATAGGCGGCGTTGTATAGAAAAACTTTACGAATGCTCCAGCTGGTCGTGCCCAAGGCCTTTAAAATGCCGATCATCTGCGTGCGCTCTAAGATAAGTACCAAGAGGGCGGTAATCATGTTAATGCCGCCAACAATGATCATGATGCCGATGATGATGCCGATGTTAAAATCGAATAGGCCGATCCATTCGAATATTTTTCGATATTTATCCTTAATAGTTTGTGTATCCAAATCAGACAAGGTTTTTCCGTAGATTTCCTTGGCCTTCGCATCAATATCGTCAAAACTGGTCAAAAACACCTCGAAGCCACCAACCTGATCGGCTGCCCATTTATTCATTCGCTGTATATGACGGATATCTATTAGAATGTATTGCCCGTCGATTTCTTCAAAACCGCTATCGTACAGCCCGCTAATCGTAAATTTTCGTTGATTGGGAATCTGATCAGGGTCATCATCCTTCAAGAAAAATGCAAAAAAAGAATCCCCGGTCTTTAGATCCAAACGATTGGCCATAAGGCGCGACATCAAAACCTCATCATTCAATTCCCCGGAATAATCAGGGAGCCGACCGGCCACTAAAAACTCCTCAAAAACCTTCCAATTATAATCGGTCCCCACCCCTTTGGCGATGACACCCTCAAAGGTATCCTCGGTACGAATGATTCCCCCTTTGTTCGCGATGGCTTGCACATGTGCCACCCCCTCCACATTTTTAAATTCTGGATAAAAGTCTTGATGTACCGAAACTGGGACAACCGAAACCTCTGAGAAATTATTGTCATAATTCGTAATCTGTATATGGCCATTAAATGCCGAAACCTTTTCACGTATTTTGTATTGAAGGCCTATGCCAGTAGCAATGGCAATCAGCATCATGATAATCCCTAAGGCAATAGCGGCAATCGCTATTTTTATTATCGGTGCGGATATACTAATTTTATGCTCTCTACCCCGAATGAGTCGCTTGGCTATAAAATATTCTAAATTCAAATTATGGCGCTTTTATCCGGTTTCAAAAATACAGTTTTATTATGGGTTTTGATAGGTTCAACCTGTGGAAACCAGGCGAAGCAAATAAAAAGCCAGATTGAAGCACAACAGCCCAAATCGGAAACTTCGCAAGCGGCTCCTTTGCGTGTTGCCGCCAATAGGATCGAAGCCTATGTGCCCTTGTTGCAAGGGAAAAACATTGCCGTGGTTGCAAACCAGACCAGTGTTATTTTCAGGGAATACGTGAGCGGATCATCGGAAAACTTTCGAACAACCCACCTGGTCGATTCGTTACTTGCCTTGCAAGTGGCCATCAAAAAGGTTTTCGCTCCTGAACATGGTTTTCGAGGTGAGGCCGATGCCGGGGAAAAGGTTATCGATAGCGCAGATGCAAAAACCGGACTGCCCATAATTTCCCTGTATGGAAAAAATCGTAAGCCTACGGCCGAACAACTTAAGAACATCGACCTTGTATTGTTCGATATCCAGGATGTCGGCGTGCGATTTTATACGTATATCGCAACGCTACAATTGGTAATGGAAGCCTGTGCCGAAAATGGAGTCCCTATTGTAGTGTTAGACCGCCCCAACCCGAACGGACACTATGTAGATGGCCCGACCATGGAACCGGAACACGAGGGGTTTTTAGGAATGACCCCGATTCCGCTGGTGTATGGCATGACCATCGGGGAATACGCGCAAATGATCAATGGGGAAGGCTGGTTGAAAAATGGCGTGAAAGCAGATCTCACCGTAATTCCATTGGAAAATTGGACCCACCAATCAACCTATCACGTACAGGTTCGCCCCTCTCCCAATCTGCCCAATGATGTGGCCATTAATCTATATCCCAGTATGGGACTTTTCGAAGGCACGAATATCAATGCAGGACGTGGCACCGAATATCAGTTTCAACGCTATGGGGCTCCTTTTTTGGATTCGCTTAGCTATGATTTTTCGTATACCCCCGAACCGAATTTTGGCGCCAAGGAGCCCAAACAAAAAGGGAAGTTATGCTATGGGAGGGATTTGTCAAGGATCGAGAGAATGAGTGAAGTATCCTTGCAATGGCTCCTCGATGCCTATACCCATGCCCTGGATAAAAGTTTGGTCTTCAATACCGCCGGGTTTACCAAACATGCGGGAACGGCTACCTTACAACAACAGATCGAAGCAGGGATGACAGAAGCCGAAATCAAGAAAAGCTGGCAGCCAGATCTGGAGCAGTTTAAGATTATCAGGGGAAAGTATTTGATATATCCCGAGTAAGTTTGGAAACCTTCTTTTTTGAAATCACAAAAATGCAAATGGCACACAATACTTAACTATAACGAATTTCAAATTGATACACGCGAATTTTAAACATGATTGGTGCCCTTTAACTAGGGCCATTATGCAAAAATGTGCATCCGCGAAATGCTGAAACCACAACTAAGAATCCAAAATCTTAAAGGGAATGAAAAAATCAAAGGAAAAACTTAAATTCCAGTGGTAGGTTTTCTATAGGGATTAAAAGGTTGTTTTAATAGCCCTTTAATACTCGCATTCTCGATTTCGTCAGGAAAGGTATCTACCCCGTACACGATCGTATCGCGATCGAGCTTCATAAACGTCCCGAAAATTCGGTCCCAGAGTGAGAAGATATTGCCATAATTGCTATCGGTATACGGCAATAGGTAATGATGGTGCACTTTATGCATATCGGGAGAAACAAGCACCCAACTCAGCGCATCATCGATCCTCCTGGGTAGTTTGATATTTGCGTGGCCAAATTGGGTTGCCACGATCGAGAGCGATTGATATAGCATGATAATGCCAATCGGCGTCCCGATGATAAAGACCCCGACAAGCGTAAACACAAACCGAATGATACTTTCCAAAGGGTGGTGTCGATTCGCCGTGGTCGTATCGACATGGTGGTCGGTATGGTGTACCAGATGGATCATCCATAAAGGTTTTACCTGGTGTTCTACATAGTGTGGAAGATAGGCACCTAGGAAATCGAGCAACAATACGCCAAGGATGACATACGCCCATAAAGGAATGGCAGGCAGCCAATTAATAATGCCAAAATTATGGGCTACCGTCCAATCGGCTGTTTTGAGCAAGACAAATGCAAAGGCAAAATTGATGATGATGGTCGTCAAGGTAAAAAAGAAATTTGGCAGGGCATGCCGCCATTTTTTATACGTAAAACGATAGAGCGGGACGGTACCCTCAAGAAGCCAGAAAAAAGTAATCCCCCCGACCAAAATCAGCGATCGATGCCAAGAAGGGATGGTTTCAAAATAATTGATGATTGACTCCATGGCATAAAGATATAAAATTCAAAGGTAGTTGCGTGAGTACGAGCCAGGAAGGACGATGGATGAAATACGAAGGACGAGGTACGAAAGACGAGGCAGGAAGTACGAAGGTGGAAGTACGAAGTTGGAAGTACGAAGTTGGAAGTACGAAGGAGGAACATGAAACTGCTCACTGATTATTGTTTATAGTTCATTGTTAATTGCCAACTGCCGACTGCTTACTGCCTACTGTTCACTGCCTACTGTTCACTGCCGACTGCTTACTCTTTTCTTCATTTCTTCAACAATATTGAATGCAGCCGGACAAATAGCGACATTCTTTAGGGTGAGCTGGCCGATTTGTTGGAATTTTTTACGGTCTGTATGGGGAAACTCGCGGCAGGCCTTAGGTCGAATGTCATAGATAGTACACTGATTCTCTGCGCCTAAAAAAGAACAGGGTACCTGCTGGAGTACATAGTCATTGTCTTCATCGATTTTCAGGTACCGATCAATGAATGGCTGTGCCTTGATTTTAAAATGCTTGGCAATGCGCTCGATATCAGCTCTTGTAAAGAGCGGTCCCGTGGTCTTACAACAATTGGCGCATTGAAGGCAATTGGTCTTATTAAATTCGGCGTTATGCAATTCCTGCATTAGATAATCAAGATCTTTTGGAGGTTTTTGTTTGAGCTTTGCGAAGAACTTTCTATTTACATCAAATTTTTCACGTGCCAGTTGGGGAAGTTGTTTTAGAATTTCGTCCATCGCCATAAATAATATCGTAATCTTGGTATAAAGCATATAAAAATACCACTTTTGCAGTGCTAATCGAACCTACCGTGACAGATATATTGGGAAACGCTTTACTGGAGTATCAACAAGGACAGTATTCAGAAGACATCGCCACCCATTCCTCGTTGAATGAAGACGATATCATTCCCCTCCCCTATTTATTCAGGGATTATGCCGGCATGCCCCCCTTGGAACAAAAGGCGCTGGACCTTTGCAAGGGCAACGTCTTGGATATTGGATGTGGTGCCGGTAGCCATAGCCTCTATCTTCAATCAAAATCATTTGAAGTGACTGCGTTGGATAGCTCTGCCGGAGCAATAAAGACCTGCAAATTGCGAGGCATCAACCATACGATACAGACAGAAATAGCCCTCTATAAAGGCGAACGCTTCGATACCTTGCTCCTGTTAATGAACGGCATTGGAATTGCCGGGAAATTAAAAAACCTGGATTGTTTTTTGGGTCATTTGAAATCGCTCCTGAAACCCGAGGGACAGATATTATTAGATTCAAGCGATATCGTTTATATGTTCGATGAGGATGCCGATGGGGGTCGATGGATCCCAGGCACTACAAATTATTACGGGGAAGTCGACTTTACCTTGGAATATAAAAACCAAAAGAGTGCTTCATTTTCGTGGCTTTATCTTGATTTTAATACGTTACGGCGTGCGGCCCACTTCAACGATCTTTCGTGCGAACTTGTCATGGAAGGCGAACATTACGACTATTTGGCTATCTTGAAGCGCTCTTAATACTAGCAGGTCGGTTTTTTACGTTACCCTTATATCAACTAGATACATTCAAATGAAAAAGCAGTTCTTAGTAGTTATTTCCCTGTTTTTCGCCCTATTGATCGGGTGTTCAAAGGATGCAATGAATCCACCGATCGATACGTCGGCTAATTTGCTGGGTACCGGGGAATCAGCCCACGACATACTTTCAAACGATACCTATGACAAATTAAAAATACAAATCGCATATGTAACGAGATATAAGCCGACCGACGAAGCTATGGCCAATTTTCAGGCCTATTTGCAACAGCATACTTTTAAAACCGCTATTGAGATCGAATATTTGGAACTCGCCTCCCCGAATAAGGATAGTCTTTCCCTTCAGGATATTGCCAATTTGGAAAAGGAGAATCGAACCGTTTATAATTCGGGAAGTACGCTAGGTCTCTACATCTACTTTGCCGATGCGCCTTCCACTGATGATGATGAAGTACAAGGACTTGTTACCTTAGGCGCTGTATATCGAAATACCTCCATGGTCATACATGAAGTTACGGTACGTAAACTGGCCGGACAGAGTTCGAGTATTACAGTGGCCAATGTTGAAACAGCGACCTTGAACCATGAATTTGGGCACTTATGTGGTTTGGTAAATTTAGGAACAGCCATGGTCAATACCCATGAAGACCCTGATGCGGAAAATCATTGCAGTATCGCGGGTTGTCTGATGCGTTCAGAACTTCAATTTAGTGGCTTTACTGGCAAAAATCAGGCTGCGAAAAGCACTAGTGGCCTATATGCTTCCTGCGCGTTGCAGGGCAAAGATGTACTTAAACTATTGGAAACCAAGACCTCGAAAGAAGCGGTGGTACCCGGGCTGGATTCGGAATGCGTGTTAGACCTGCAGGCCAATGGCGGACGTTAGTTCAGTTAGGGGTGAACAGTTGGCAGTTGGCAGTGGCAGTTGGCGAAAGAGATTAATCCTTCAACTTCGAACTTCGAACCTCAAACCTTGAACCTTCTACGGGATGTTCAAATATTTGTGGGTCTGCAAAGACACCTTCCATTTGGGATGTTGCATTACGTACTCTACGATCATGGGAGTAACTTTTTCACGTACGCTCCATTCAGGTTGCAAATAGAGAATACACTTGTTCGAGACTCGGGCGGCCTGCTCCTCGGCAAATAGAAGATCATGTTTATTATAAACGATGATTTTTAGTTCATGGGCCGCCTCATATATTTTACCCTCGGGCAACTTATTCTTTTTTGGGGATAGGCAGATCCAATCCCAGATTCCGGTCAGTGGGTAGGCCCCCGAAGTTTCGATGTGCGTTTGTAAGTTCCTTGATTTAAGGGCATTGGTCAAAGGGCCCATATCCCAAGTAAGGGGCTCTCCACCTGTAACAACGATCGTATTCGAATGTCGGGCCGCATTATCTACGATGTGCTTGATATCGGTGGGTGGATGCGTTTCGGCATTCCAGCTTTCCTTTACATCACACCAGTGACAGCCTACATCGCAACCACCTACTCTTATAAAGTAGGCCGCCGTTCCTTTGTGGAAGCCCTCACCCTGAATGGTGTAAAATTCCTCCATCAAGGGGAGTAGTATTCCCTGTTCGACCAAGCCTAGAACATCTGCATTAATCATCGGGCAAAGATAGTTCTCCTAGCTTTGAAATTCCAAAAAACCCAAAATATTTAAGGTCCATTTTCTGAAATCTACGTCCTACATACACAACTTTTTCATAAACTAAGGACTCCGAAACACGTAAACCCCAAAAATCCCTTATTTTTATATCAAAATTAAATACCATGGCCGTTAAGGACGAATTTTATACCTATATCGAAGAAGGCTATGCCTCGAAAGGAGAGTCCATTATTATGGGAGCGGCCATGCTTAATGGCGAAGCCATAACCAACGCTTTTGTGAAAATTCCGTTGAAGACCATGAACCGCCATGGGTTAATCGCCGGTGCTACCGGAACCGGGAAAACCAAGACGCTGCAGGTATTAGCGGAAAACCTTTCTGAAAAGGGGGTCCCCGTATTGTTGATGGATTTAAAAGGCGATTTAAGTGGCCTCGCCCAACCCAGTCCGGGACACCCCAAAATTGATGAACGGAGTGCGAAAATCGGTATTTCTTTTCTGGGAAAAGGATTTCCCGTTGAAATCTTATCGATCTCAGAGCAAGAAGGTGTAAAAATGAGGGCCACCGTATCTGAATTTGGTCCAGTGTTGTTATCCCGTATTTTAGACCTTTCCGAAGCACAGGAAGGCATAGTAGCAGTAATTTTCAAGTATTGCGATGACAATAAATTACCCTTACTAGACCTGAAGGATTTTAAAAAAGTACTGCAGTATGCCACCGAGGATGGCAAAGCTGAATTTGCAAACGAATATGGTAGGGTAAATACCACCTCCACTGGGACGATATTGCGAAAGGTAATCGAATTGGAGCAACAAGGCGCCGAACTTTTTTTCGGGGAAAAATCTTTTGAGGTAAATGATCTTTTGCGTTCAGATACCAATGGAAATGGGTATATCAGTATTATACGCCTCACCGATATCCAAGATCGCCCGAAACTATTCTCAACCTTTATGCTAAGTCTTTTAGCTGAAATCTATACCACATTTCCTGAAGAAGGCGATAGTGATAAACCAAAACTGGTGCTATTTATTGATGAGGCCCATCTCATTTTTGACGAGGCGTCCAAAGCGCTTTTGAACCAGATAGAAAATATCGTAAAGCTGATACGTTCTAAAGGGGTCGGCGTTTATTTTGCAACCCAGAACCCTACCGACATCCCCGATGACGTTCTTGCACAGTTGGGCCTTAAGATACAACATGCCCTCCGGGCATTCACTGCCAAGGATCGAAAGGCCATAAAATTGACCGCCCAGAATTATCCCGACTCGGCCTATTATAAAACCGAAGATGTATTGACTTCCTTGGGAATTGGCGAAGCATTGATATCGGCCTTGGATGAAAAAGGAAGACCAACGCCACTCGCCGCTACCCTACTTCGGGCCCCAATGAGTAGAATGGACATATTGACCAATAGTGAATTGAAAGAGGTAATCGGAAACTCAAAGATCGTCAAAAAATACAATGAAGTTGTTGACAGGGAGAGCGCCTATGAATTGTTGAATGTCAAAATTGAAAAAGCCCAACAACATGCTCGGGAAGAAAAACAACGGCCTAAAGAAAAATCTGTTTCAAGGAGGAGTACCGCAATGAACCCGGTTATCAAGGTACTTACGAGTGCAACCTTCATTCGTGGCGTCTTAGGTGTTTTGAAAAAAGTAATGCGCTAAAAATTTATGAGAAAATCAATTATCAAATTCCTAATGCTCACGCTTTTAATCGTTGCCTGTAAAAAAGAGATCGACACTACTTTTTTGATAACGAACAACAGCATAGGTGAACTGTATCGAATTAGTCTGGCACGAGACTTAGAGGTTATTTATGCCAATGATTCGATTGTTCGGGATAGTACGGTCCATAATTTGTCGAACAACGCCAAAAAAGTGCGGATTTTTGAAAAAGGAGGGAAACATCTATTGACCTTGACACCAAGTTCGGATAGTATCCCGACGATCGAAAATATTAAGATAGAAGACCCTCGCTTTAAAACCGACAAGGGAGTTGGCCTAAGCAGTACCTTCAAGGACATCAAGGATAATTATGCCATTCGCAAAGTGATTACCTCTATGAACAATGTGGTCATCTTGTTAAAGGACAATGACATGTATTTTACCATTGACAAGAAGGAACTTCCAGCAAGCCTTCAGTACGCCTCAAGTATCAACATTGAACCTGTACAAATTCCCGATAAAGCAAAGATCAAATATTTTATGATCGGATGGGAGTAGGGATGGTAATGTAACTCTGCCTTACTGAAATTATGATTGTAGTTATCGCTTTAGGCAGCTTTAGTACCTTTATCTTGTTTCCCTTAGCCCAAAATTAAAACTTTCACAAAACGTAAATATGAATCCCTTATTACAATATCTTTTGGTTCAAAGGGCCAAAAAAAGAATAAAATCAAGGGAGAATTCCAAGGTTTCCACCCAGCGGCAAATCGTTAAGGAGGTCCGGGAAGGGCAGGTCGAAATTGCACATGCCTTAAAAGAAATGGTTTTTATTGCCATTGGGGTCCTTGCGGCAGGTTTTGGACTCAAGGGCTTTTTACTCCCCAACCAATTCATAGATGGTGGTGCCACGGGGGTTTCTCTGCTCATTCAAGTAAAATCAAATGTTTCTTTGGGTATCTTACTGACGCTTGTTAATCTACCTTTTGTATTATTGGGAGCAAAGTTCATTGGCCATAAGTTTGCCTTTAAAAGCATTATCGCAATCGTCGCCTTGGCCTTGGTGGTTCATTTCGTACCCTATCCCATCATTACCAGCGATAAACTTCTTATTGCCGTATTTGGCGGGTTTTTCCTGGGGTTGGGTATAGGGATGGCCATGCGAGGCGGGGGCGTTATAGACGGAACGGAGGTCTTGGCCATCTATTTGAGTAGACTGTGGCATTTAACAGTTGGTGATATCCTTCTTTTGATAAACATCGTTATATTTTCAGCAGGAGCCTATCTGCTTTCATTAGAGATCGCCCTATATGCCATACTTACCTATTTGGTGGCGGCTAAAACGGTAAATTATGTGGTAGATGGTGTAGAAGAATATATGGGTGTAACCATTATTTCGCAAAAAAATGAAGAAATACGAATTATGCTGACCGAGCACATGGGTAAGGCCTGTACCGTTTACACAGGAAAACAAGGGTACAGTAAGCACGGAGGGGCTCGCATGCCCATGGATATTATTTATACGGTAATTACGCGATTAGAACTTGCAAGACTAAGCACTGAAATCGATAAAATTGATAAAAAGGCCGTAATCGTAATGAATGTAGTCAAGGATATCAAAGGTGGCATGATCAAGAAAAAACCACTAAAAGAGTAATAACGATCTCTAGAAAAGTTGGGCGTGCAAAACACAAATTGTTTGCCACTGCTTTGCCGAAACAACAGCTATGAAAACTATTTTTAAAAAGCTACTGCCCCTGTTCTATGGGCACTATTACAACCTTCTTTCCCTTTTTTCATTAAAATTGACTGCGAAAAAGGCATTCAGGCTTTTTACCACAGTTCGAAAAGGTAAGGTCTTACCGAATCAGATCGACTATTTGAATCGTGCGAAATACGAACTGCTACCACTAAGCCACCACGACATCCAAACGTATTGCTGGCCAGGGAACAAGGAAACCGTCTTACTCGTACATGGTTGGGAAAGTAATGCCTTTCGATGGCGCAACCTTATTGAAAAACTGCAAGACCAAGGATACAACATCATTGCCTTCGATGCCCCAGGACATGGATATTCTTCCGGGAAAACCCTCCCCGTTCCCGTATACGAAGAGCTACTGCAACATGTAATCGAACGATACCATCCGACCGCGCTAATAGGGCATTCGATGGGCGGAATGACTATCTTATATAACCAATATAAACATCCCGATTCGCCCATAGAAAAGATTGTCACCATAGGGGCGCCCTCTGAATTTCATGAGATTATGAGTCACTATCAAAACCTACTTAAATTCAATGATCGGGTACTAAGCGGCTTGGATGGGTACATTCATAAACGATTCGGTTTTTACATACGTGAATTTTCGACTTCCGAATTTGCACGTACGAATACTAAGAAAGGACTATTGCTACATGACAAAATTGATCCGATTACCCCCTACCATTGCTCAACAAAAGTACATGCCAATTGGAAAAACAGCCAATTGATCTCTACCGAGGGCTTGGGTCATTCAATGCATCAGGAGGGTGTAAATGACCAAATTTTAGATTTTTTGAACTCATAGGAAAGGTGTATTTTTATTCTAAATAGTATCAAGATGCAAATTATAACGCCCTTCCATATCGCGATTCCCGTTCATAATCTGAAGGAATGCCGTACCTTTTATCGTGATGTCCTTAATTGTGAAGAAGGCCGAAGCAGTGATCATTGGGTAGACTTTAATCTTTTTGGGCACCAATTGGTCATTCACTATAAACCAAAAGCAGCGGAAGAAGACCTACATCATAATCCCGTAGATGGGCATGACGTGCCTGTACCACACTATGGCGTGGTACTCCCCTGGGATACTTTTGAATCATTTTCCAAGGAACTGAAATCAAAAGGAATCAACTTCGTTATTGAACCCTACATACGTTTTAAGGGGCAAGTAGGAGAGCAAGCTACCATGTTCTTTCTGGACCCCGCCGGCAATGCGCTTGAATTCAAGGCCTTTAAAGACATGGAGCAGTTGTTTGCAAAGTGAGTACTTCCACTTTAAAAAGTAATACCGAAACTTAAGTTCCTTTTAAAAAATAAACTTTTATGATAACCGCTCATCGTGCTACTAACGGATGGCATTCATGTAAATATCGAATAGTTCTTGGGATGTCTCTAATTTTCATTATATAGCTTACTTAATGCGTATTAAAAATTATTGAATGACGAATAGAAAAAAAATTTCGACACTTGTATTCTCGGTCTACATTTTACTCGCTTTCTATGTTTTTGGCGGAGGTATCGTAAATTCACTGGTTGCTTATAGAACATGGCGTGTGGTAGGCGTCAAAGAATTTCCTGAATTTCATCATATAGATAGTTCGCTGATTATTCCGTTATTCGTTGTTTTCTTCTTCCTCTCCTTTATCCCTCAGATTTTATTATTTTGGTTTCGACCCGGGGTTATTCCCAAATGGTTCATATGGTTGGCGTTTTTTTTTAATTTTATAGCTCTTGTTTCAACGATAACTATTCAAATCCCTATTCAAGTTGAGCTCGACAAAAAGTTTTCCTTAGAATTAATCGAACGACTTATAACAACGGATTTCATGTATAGAAGGATCCCCATGTTATTATTAGCCATTATAAATTTTGCAATGTTATATAAAGTGGTGCAACACGCTATAGATAAGCCAACCCCATCAACATAAGAAAGACCAAACGGTCAACGAGACATATAATGAATGTCGGGTTTCGGGATATGGGATACCTATATAGTTCTGTCGCCGTCCCGTCTACGGGTAAATAGATTTGTTTTCGGAAATTTAAGAATGCTTATTTACAAACGTCTGATATAGCTTGTGACAAATGAAATCAATGATGAAGATACCTTTGAAAATACTTGTTGCTACTTTTTTGATGCTCTTCACCAGCATTGACATTATGGCGCAAAATGCTACAAAAGCCCATAAGGATTCATTGGAAATTGTTGTAAGGAAATATTACGATTTAAACCTCAAAATATTTCAGGCTAATTCAACCATCGAGGATATTGATAACACGTTCGACCTTTTTACCGATGACTTTACCTACGTTCATCAAAAATATGGTGGAATATATACACGACAGGATCTTTATAATGGTTATGTCAGGAATCAAGAAAATGGCGGTTATGATGGAAAAATCACCGACATTGAAATAATCAATAAAATTATCGGACTGAATGCCGTTGTCGTAGAAAAAAGATTCATTGAAAAAAATAATGGAAATTTTAAAGATGGGGAGCCGGAAATGACGCTTTTTGAATTTAAAAACGGCAAAATATCACGAATTTTTGAATATTGGTAAGGTGCTATATCCGTATATCAAATAGCGCGTAAAACATAGTAGACGATGGTTTCCCGAAAGCAGGATAATTTTCTGAATTGAGTGTGCCATTGATTCCTTTCAGGTCGAAAAGTCAACAGTTATTCGCACACCGGATGCAATCGTCAAACCGTCAGGGATCATTCAACAAAATAACTCACAAATCGTGAAATGAACGAAGAATATACCAAAAGAATAAATAAGGTCTTGAACTATATCGACGATAATTTAAACCAGGATCTTGCATTGGAAAAATTATCGGACATCGCATATTACTCACCATTTCACCTGCATAGAATTTTCAAGGCATATACCAATGAAACTCTTTATACCTATATAAATCGCAAGCGCATCGAAAAAACCGCTTCGTTATTGATCCATAAAAAAGAGCTAACAATAACCGAACTTGCATTGAATTATGGCTTTAACAGCAATTCTTCATTTACAAGGGCTTTCAAAAAAATATATGGGATAAGTCCGTCTGAATTTAAAAAACAAAGCGTCGATACCTATAGCAAGATTGGTATAGTGCAAAGCAAGAATGGACAAGTTCGACCCACCTTCGACGACTACATTTGCAACATTAATGGACACATAAATTGGATTAAAATGAATGCAAAAGTCGAAATTAAGGAAGTCCCCAAATTGGAGCTCGCTTATCTCACTCAAATCGGGGAAAGTGGTTTACACCACGCCTTTGAAAAGCTTATTAAATGGGCAAGGCAAAAAAGACTCTTTGAAGATACCAATGTTAAAATGGCAAGGATATTCCATGATAGTTTTAAAATAACCGAACCCGATAAAGTGAGAATGAGTGCCTGTATGGTCTTAAAGGAGCCTATCGAAGTACAAGGGGAAATTGGTCTGATGGCTATTGAAAAGGGGAAATGTATCATTGGCCATTTTGAAATCGAACCCAAGGATTTTGAAAAATCATGGCAGGCACTTTTTGTTTGGATGAACGAAAATGGCTATCAAAAAGCCGATAAAAATCCGTTTGAAATATTCCATAATAATTTCAATGAACATCCTGAAAATAAAGCGATTGTGGACTACTACATTCCTATACTATAGTAAAATCAAAAACAATTAAATTTAAAAGCATGCTCACACAGATCCACCCAAAATTACCGATGCGTTCTAAATCTGCCACAAGACAGTATTACATACATCAATTGGGTTTTGAGGAATTTGGGGACTATGAGGGGTATTTAATGGTTAAAAAGGAGAAAATAGAAATTCATTTTTTTGAATTCAAGGACCTTGACCCAAAAGAAAATTATGGCCAAGTTTATATACGAACCAACGACATTGACGGTTTATATAAATCCTTGCTCGAAAATAAAACGATCATTCATCCAAATGGAGCCTTGCACCCTAAACCATGGGGGCAAAAGGAATTTTCCTTACTTGATCCCGACAATAACCTATTGACTTTCGGGCAACCTATTTGAAAAACGTCAGCCGACCAAAACAACGAACTTCGAAGCCCGTATGAAAAGTAGGGATCCTATTGCGTACAAAAAAGAATTTGCGGTACGAAAATGTCAGGGCTTTTCCTAAAAAATCGCTTCTTATCGAATACCGACGGTAGTATCTTTTACTGGGACCAGGCCGTAGGCTGACGGTCCCAGCGATGTGTTCGCAAGGCAGCATAGAGTTCCTTGGAGAGCGCCTTCCCATCACTGGTTCCTGTATTGGCGATCACATTACGCTCCTTACGCATCCCCGGAATGATGGTGCCCACCGTTTTGTTCATCAAAATGAATCGCAAGGCCATTTCGGCCATGGTCATTCCTTCAGGAATCAGGGGTCTGAGTGCATCGGCATGTTCAACACTGGGAATTAGATTCTCGGGTACAAAGTAGGTACCCCGCCAATCTCCCTCTGGGAAGGTGGTCTCCTTCGTAAGATTCCCTGTCAGGGTGCCTTCATCAAATGGAACACGCGCAATGACCCCAATATCGAGGGCATCGCATAGCGGAAAAAGTGCATCTTCCGGATTTTGATCAAAGATGTTGTATATGACCTGTACAACGTCGATTTTCCCAGTTTTTAAGGCTTTTAATCCGTTTTCAGGCTCCCAACGGTTTACACTAATTCCCATAGCCGCAACTTTCCCCGATTTTTTCAAATCCTCAATGGCACGTTGCCATTCTTCTCGGGACGACCAGCCATCGTCCCAAGTGTGAAACTGCATAAGGTCAATCTGTTCCAGACCTAAATTTTTTAAGGTTTTTTCGGTATATTCCATTATATGCGCAGTCGGATAGGACGCCTCAAATGTATACTCAGGTTTGGCCGGCCACTTGAAATTCATGGGCGGTATTTTACTGGCCGTGTACAACTTTTTAGTAGGATGCCTACGCACCAATTGCCCTAGCAATTCCTCGCTGTGGCCTTCCCCATATCCCCAGGCCGTGTCAAAAAAATTAACCCCGCGTTCTACGGCCACATCCAGTGATTTTCCCGATTGCAGATCGCTTGATTCTGTCCAGCCAGCCATTCCCCACATGCCATAGCCAATCTCACTTACCTGCCAATCGGTTCTTCCGAATCTTCTGTAATTCATAAAGTCTTATTTTTACAACGTTCGCAACCCCAGTAACAAATGTGCTACAAACAAACCATCCTGTATTTCAATCCAATGAATGCATAATCAATTCGTAACCTTCAAAGGTATCTACCTAGCCTACTGTAAAAGCAATAGCAGGCCCAGGATTTTCAGTACAACCTACTGATCTACTTTCAAACTCGCCAAATACTCGATAACATCCCGAATTTCCCGTTTTGAAAGCGCGCCTCCCATCGGTGGCATGCCCGACATCATGTTTTCCCGCTTCTTGATGCGCGAATGTGGCACTTCCATGGGTTCGGCATCCGACGTCCTAAGGATAAGTTCGTCTTTATTTTCTTCTTCCAAGACCCCAGTGACGGTCTGGCCATCATTCAGGGTCAAGGTAATGGTACCAAAACCGGGTGCCAATCGTGCACTCGGCGTAATTAGGGCCTCCAATAATTGTTCCCTGCTCAAAGTATTGCCTATATTGTCTAATTCGGGGCCTACTTTGCCACCCATACCTCCAACGGCATGACAACGTACGCATTGCCCAGTCGAATTATTGTTAAAAAAGTCCCGTCCTTCCCACCAGTTACCGCCTTCCAATGTTTCTTTAAAGGATTCCACATCGGTACCCGTTGATTTTAAAGGTCCCAAATCGGCAATCAAGGCTTCTGATCCTGTAAGTTCAACGGCTTCCACAAGGTCTAGGATAACGGCCGGGGACAATTTTTTCGATTTGGCCTTATCGATTATTTGACGCAGCACTCCCTCGGTCTTCGCTAGGGGCATTTCCCCAAGCACACCTAAGACCTTTTGTTGCTCTCGAATCGAACCGCTCTTAAAAATAGGGTCGACGATGGCCGGAAGGTCTTTTTCGGCAATATTTAACTGGGTTATCAACCCAATAGCCACGGTACGCACGTTAGAATCAGGATCTTTCATTCCCTGTTGCATCGCAATGGCGATTTTATCATATTTCAGGTTGCCCAAAGCTTCCAACATGGCTGCACGTACTTTTGGGGATTTACTGGTGGTCATTATTTTCCATAAACCCTGATTATGGTCCTGAATTCCCAATGAACTCAAGGTCTTCGAAACCGCCACCAAGATATCCTCATCTGATTCGGTTAAGAATTCGGGAATAAGATGCTCCATCTTTTGCTTAACGGTATTTGATTCCCTACTTATTTCTCCGCGATACCTGCCATCTACCCGATCTAAGACCGAGGGGGACGCCCAGGTACCAAGCGCAGCCAAGGCCTCTCCCCTGAGATTGCCGGCCACGTCCTTTCTTTTGGCAAAGGCAATCAGATCATCCAATTGCTGATCACCACCAACGCGCAGTGCAGCATTGATACTTCTGCGAAGCAATGGTTCAGAGGTGAACCGTTTATCGTTTAAAGTGGCTGCCAATGCAGGTAAGGCCGCTTCAATTGACCAATCATCATTGATGGCACGGGCCGCTTCGGTTACAATATACTCTTCAGAGTCGTTTAAAAATTTGGCCACATCGGCATTTTGCAATCTCCGCAACACCAAAACGGCCGCTATCCGTAGACTTCGATTTGGGTCATTTACCAAAGCAACCATAGGAGCTGTTTCCCCAATTCTGAAAAGTGCGAACACGGCGGCATGTCGTAGGTATACATCCTCATCATTGTTGGCTACGATCATATCTAACAAGGGCTGTACGGCATCCTTGTATTTAATTCGCCCCAATGCCTGGGCAGCATAAAACTTAACCCTTGGGTTGTCGGCCGTTAATAAAGGAACCATCTCCGCGGCAGCCGCTTCGTACTTCACATCGCCCAATACTTTTAAGGCCTGCGCCACGATTTCAGAATCGGCATTACTCAACAATTCCACAAGGTAGGCCGCTTTAGACGCTTCCTTCGCCGCCATTTGACCAATGCCCCAAATACTGTGGATCTTCGCAAATTGATTCGGTTGTTCCTCGATGACCTTCTTGAAGGCATTATAGCCTTTATTCCCCCGATTCACCAGTTCAAATTGGGCTTTTTCACGAATACGCATATCGCCATAAGACAACAAATTGGTCAATTCATCAACAGATTCATTGGCATACTCCAAGGTCATAAGGCGCTGGGTCTCTTTTCGTTCGGCCGCCAAGTCATCCTTACCAGCACTAACGTCGAGTTTCCAGACCCGACCATAATTTTTTGTGTTCCAACCATTGATCCAATCGGCTACGTACAGTGCACCATCGGGTCCGAATTTTATTCCTGTCGGCAAGACGCCGCTCAACACGTCTTTCTCTTCCTTCAGTTCAAAGGAGGCACCTTTTGGTTGCAGACTAAATCCCCATATATGGGAATTTGCAGGATTTCCAACGAATTCGACCAAGAAGAATTTATTTAGCCATTCCTTCCCCAAAGCGGTACCTGGATTAAAGACCATGCCAGTAGGGCCATTGTGATAGTTCATTATCGGAGGAATGATATAGGCGGCCTGACCTTCCCATCTAGGCACAAAGAGTCTTTCATCCATCCAAACATTATACCCATTATTCAAGGGGTCTGTATATTTTCCGTACTGCCAGTTTGCACGCCATCCTGCATCATGGCCTTCGACAATATGCACCAAACGTTCACTTTCGCCGCGGTGGTCGCCATCATTATCCGAAGAGATGATATTGCCAAAAGCATCAAAAACAAATTCATGGGTATTGCGAAGCCCAGCTGCAAATACTTCGAAATCACTCCCATCAGGATTGGCCCGTACGATGACCCCTTGGTTCGGATACATAAAATGTTCGCCATCGGGAAGCGTAATATTTGCTCCAATGTCGCCAATACCCCAGTATATTTTACCATCAGGCCCTTCTATGGCCCCTGACATCCCGTGGCCTCCAAAACCAATGTGTACGGCAAAACCATGTGCCAATGAATTTTTGGTATCAAGGACCCCATCGCCATTGGTATCGGTCAATCGCCAAAAATCGGGTCCCACACCTACAAAAACGTCATTCTTACGCACCAATAATGCTCCTGCCACATCGGTAACCTCATCATGGAAATCGTTTAGGATCCTGGTTGAAGATTCTGCCAAACCGTCTTTGTTGGAATCTTCCAAGCGCCAAATTTCTTCTTTTTCAACCGTCAAATCGTGCCAGTCATGGATCGAATCATGATTCAAGTCTTTTAACCATTCGTTCTCTTTGCTATTTTCAGGGGCAAAGGTCTTATGAAGAAATGCCCTTCGATCTTCTACTGACTTGAACGAAATCGAAGGTGTCATCCAATCCCGGTGTCCGCGGATATCAAACTCCGAATTCTTCTGACGATTCGTCCGGGTGAGATACACCCTTCCCAAATCATCGATGGACATGGCCACTGGATCCGGCGCCAACGAATCGGACGCCCATAAGGAGAGGGTAAGGCCATCGGCAACTTGGGCAGCCGTATTTTCGCGCGTTTCCTTGGCCCTGGCAAGACCCGTTTCTATATCTTCATAAATGACCAAAGGACTCTCCTTCGGCAATTCAGGCTTGTTTTTACAGGAAAATACAAGGGCACAAAAAAACAATAGCAGGGAAGGATATCGCAGAAAAATAATTTTCCTCATGGGTTTAATGATTTATCTTTATATAGTAGTTTAATTTTGATGAAATGCATCGGAAACATATGTGAGGACCGTCGGCAATGCTTCACGCCAGTACGTCCAGTTATGGCCTCCATTGCGTACGCGATACTCATGGGGAATGTCTTTTTTCCGCATGGCAATATGAACCTTACTGTTTCCTTCATACAGAAAATCGTCATCTCCACAATCGATATACCAACGAACAGACTTGATCTTTTCAATGGGTACGCTTTCGATCAGGCTTATCGCATTGTGTTGATCGAAGAATTGCTGAACTTGGGAATCCGATAATTTTTCATCACTTCTTTTAAGACGATCTTTCAGTTCTTCAAGCGTCAACGGACCCACATAGGCACTTAATGGACAGGCCGATGAAAAAAGCTCAGGATGGTGAAGTGCGTACATAAAGGTGCCTCCACCGCCCATAGAGAGTCCGGCGACGGCCCTGTATCGCTTATCACTTTTGACGCGGTATTTTTGTTCTACATAGGGCATCAGTTCTTCAAAAAAGTAGTCCTCATATTTCCACTCTCCAACATTAAAATAACCCCGCTTGCCAGTATCGGCGTCAGGCATCACAATGATCATCGGAGTGGCAGTACCGTCGTTAATGGCAGTATCGGTTATGCGAAGTACTTCACCGAACTGAACCCAGCCCGTTTGGTCGTCCCCTGCACCATGCAATAGATATAAAATCGGGTAACTACGCTCAGAAGTCTCATAGTCTGGAGGTAAATAAACGGCATATTTTCGGTCACTTTTAAGAATCTTGCTCGTCATGGTAAGGTTATCGAAGACCTTTCCTGTTTGTGCTATTATCGGCAAACTGACTAGGAGACAAAGGAGCCATATACTGTTTTTAGAATTCATAAGGTTATTGTTGGTTTTAGAGGATACAAGATAGTAAAATGCAGTGGATAATCAGAAATTCATTAAATCGCAACCAAGATAACTGATCTTTATGGTATAATTTAAGTTGTGGCACGAAAGGAGGTTTTAATTCGGATTCCCTATCCATCGATTAAATTTTTCACGCGAAATTCAAAAGGCCTATTCCTTATAGATGATCGATTGTGGCACTCCTTCAAATGTCATTTGAATCGGCTTTATGGTACCATCGGTGTTGAATTCCATTTTATCTAGGCAGGTTACCCGATGGTCGCGATCTAAATTAGGAATCGGGCGACGATGGTATACGATGATCCATTCATCGGTATTGGGCATATTGATTACAGAATGGTGCCCGGCACCGGTAGCAATAGCCGGATCAGATTCTAATATGGTTCCGATGCGCTTAAAAGGCCCGGTCGCAGTATCGGCCATGGCATATGCGACCTTGTAGGTGTCATTGGTCCATCCCCCTTCAGACCACATAAAATAGTAAATACCTTTTCTTTTGAACATAAAAGGCCCTTCAACATAGCCTTCTGGCGTAATCTCCTTAAAAAGGTCTCCATTTTCATAGGGCTCGACTGCGGTGAAATCGGTATTGAGGCGTCCAAGATTGCAATGGCCCCAGCCACCATAAAATAGAAGATACGTACCATCATCATCCTTAAATACAAATTGATCGATGGGTTGGGCATCGTTATAAAAATCAGAGATGAGGGGCTTCCCCAAGTAATCCTTGAACGGTCCGCCCGGAGCATCTGCTATGGCGACCCCGATTCCTCCAAAATGATTGATATCGTTGTTTGGATCATACGAATCCCGACCCGGGCGCTGAATATCATTGGCACTAAAAAAAAGAAAGTACTTGTCTTCTTTTTTCACGATAGCCGGCGCCCACATTGCCTGTCGTGCCCACTTGATGATCGTGGTATCCAAAACATGTTCATGCTTTTTCCAGTTAATAAGGTCTTTTGAAGAAAATGCATCCAGAAATACCTGCTTTCCATAGTCATCGGAATAGGTGGGATATATCCAATATTCATCCCCAAAAACGGCTCCTTCGGGATCGGCATACCAACCATCGAAAATAGGATTTCCCGATTTTTCGACCGCGTCGGTCATATCGGAATTTTGTTCTTTTTTAAGTGTTTGTCGGCATGCTGATTGCAAGAATAGTGCACCCATCAAAAGACCAAAATATGGCTTTATCATATGAAATTTATAGCTGTTAAATACGCTTAAAAACCCCAATCCTTCATCATTTTCAAGTCGGCTTCAACGCATTCCATAGGGGTTTTCCCTTGGTAGGATTCCTGCTCGATAATAAAGTCGGTAGTTCCTCCTATTTTTTTGCATTTTTGAATCACGGCCTCAACGCCTACGATGCCTTTTCCGAGCTCGGTGCTCTCGTATTTTTCTTCTCCAGAGCCCTTGATCTCATCCTTGACATGTACTGAAATGAATCGGCCCGGATATTTATCCAACCATGGATCTGCGGTAGCGCCGCCATTCATCATATTGCCAAAATCCAATTGTTGGATCACAAAATTCGGATCTGTATTTTGAAGGATAATATCATATAAAATCTGATCGTTTACCATGTGGTCGAATTCGAAGTCATGATTGTGGTAACCGAACCGCATATCATGTTTTTTGCAAAGTTCCCCACACTTGTTAAAGACCTCCAAAAACGCCAAAAGTTGGTCGTAATCGGTCCATATTTTTTCATCCAACCAAGGGCTGATCACAAAGTCCTGCCCTAGGGTAGCCGCATCTGAAACGGTTTTTTTCCAGACATCGGTAAAATCTTTTTTTGCCGAATCCCAATGAGCCATGCCCAGAACTGTATGCCCACTGGGCATTGCAATGCCCAAATCATCCAGTATCTTTTTGAATTCCTTGGGAGACCAACCATAAAACTTGCCATCTACGTAATTTGCATGTTCAGCATACTTATAGCCCATTTTAGACAGGGCTTGAAGACTCCCCAGAGGATCTTTCCCCATTTCATCCCGTATGGAATACAATTGTACCCCGGTTTTAGTGCCCTTCATTAGGGGTGTAAACGAATAGCTAGGTACTAAGGTCAATGCCGTAGTTGCCAAGGCACCGCTTTTTATAAAATTTCGTCTCGAATTGTTCATGGGAAGCGTGAGGTTTAATTAGGTTCAAAGATGATAACTTGATTTAAATATACTATTTATTGCTGAAAAACCCACTCATGGTAGGTACTTACAAAAATTTTTTTACGTAGTATTTAAAATCGGACTCCTAGAATTACCAAGCAACCTACTGATAGTAGGGTATTGAAGGAAAATATTTTGGGGCATTCGAATGGCGTATTACTTTAGCCTTTTAAACCACCTCTCAAAAATGGAATCAATAATGGCCTTGAATAGTAAATGATAAATTGGCTAAAATAATGGTCAAATTAGACCGCTAGCAACCTAGGTGCATTTCAAGGATATTCGACCGCATTTTCTATCGCCCGGTCATCCTTAAAAATTTTTCGGGATATCGTTCCCCCATAACCGGTATCTGTGATATGGTCAGTGCGATCTCTTGAAGATCATCGGCAGAAAGCGCTATTGATGCGGCATGATTATTCTCGATCAAACGGGATAATTTGGTGGTACCTGGTATGGGAACGATCCATGGTTTTTGGGCCAAGAGCCAGGCCAATGCGATTTGGGCGGGTGTCACATTTTTCTTCTTTGCGATATTTACCACCGCATCGACCAACCTTTGATTTGCCTTGCGTGCTTGCTGTGTAAATCGAGGCAGATTGTTGCGATAATCAGTGCTTTCGAAATTCGTGTTTTCGTGCATTTGACCCGTCAAAAAACCGCGACCGAGGGGGCTAAAGGGAACAAAGCCGATTCCCAGTTCCTCGAGTGTCGGCAAAATCTCATTTTCGGGTTGCCGGGTCCAGAGTGAATATTCACTTTGAAGAGCCGTTAAGGGTTGAATGCGATGGGCTTGACGAATTGTGGCCGCACCCGCCTCCGACATGCCAAAATGTTTTACTTTGCCTTCCTGAATTAAGTCCTTGACCGTGCCAGCAACGTCCTCGATTGGAACGTTCAAATCAACTCGGTGCTGATAAAACAGGTCAATTGCATCTACTTTTAATCTTTTTAAGGAGGCTTCGGCCACTTCACGAATATGCTCGGGACGACTATTCAGTTCTCCCCAATCGGAGTGATCGTTATTCGATGGGGCGAATCCGAATTTTGTGGCAATGACCACTCGGTCCCTAAAGGGATATAATGCTTCTCCAACAAGTTCTTCATTGATGAACGGGCCATACACTTCTGCGGTATCGAAAAATGTAATTCCTAACTCCACAGCATTTCGGAGTACCGCTATCATCTCTTTTTTGTCCGCCCTAGGGCCATAATCAGAACTCATCCCCATGCAGCCCAAGCCGATTGCAGAAACTTCCAATCCGTTATTCCCCAGCTTGCGTTTTTCCATAACCTATTAAATTCTGACCACCTCTATTATTAAGTTTCTTCTAACTGACAAGAAGCCCTTTGGTCACCGAATCTAGAAGTTTGATTCCGCGTCAAAATTACCAGCTGCCACCTCCGCCACCGCCAAAGCCACCTCCCGAGGAACCGCCCCCAGAGGAGCCGCTACTTGAAGGCGCACTTACCATATTCGATTTTGCCATGGCCATCGAACTTGAGAACGATTTTGAAAAGTTGTGCATGGTAAAGGCATTATAGGAGGTAGCGCCATACCATTGGGGTGGCGGTAAATGGAGGGCTTCAAACTTTTTGGCCCATTTGTCGAACATCCCAAAAGCTAGGGCATACCCCATCGTATTTTCAAAGTAACCAGGATCCTCTGCCAACAACATCCTCAGTTTATTTTCCTCGGCTACCTTTATAAATTGTTTAAACCCTTTTAATTCGGATAACAGCTGATTTCCACTGCTATTCTTTTTAATCATATATACATTGAAAAGCATTAATGTGACACAGGTAATGCCCAGGGAGAAAGCAGCTAATAAACCCCAAAAAACCAATCCTATGAACGTCAGGATTAGCGCCAGAAGCACCAAAACCACCCAAGTTATTATCTGTATTTTTTTTGAAGTCGCCTCATAATAGGGTTGCGCCCCTTTTTTAAGGGCACTGCGTGCTTCTGACATGGTAGTGTAAAAAGTATCCTTTAGGCTACTAATCAATACTTCGACCACATTCCCCTCAAGGGCACTGCCGAAGAGTCCGTTGAACATTTTCCGTTCATAATCGGGTACGTCGGCCGGCAAGGCTTTTAATCGGATGAGCTTGGTATCCTTTTTTGTGAAAAGCCCTGTTTTCGGAACTTCCTCAATACGCACATATCCTTGAAATCCCCAATAAGGGAGTAGGGAAATCAAATCTACATTATCTGCACGATCATCGATAAGGAACCCCGCCATGGGAGGATCAATACCTTTTGGAGGGTAGTAACTTGTGGTCCGGACCACTCGTTCGTCCCGCCCATATTTCCGCCAAACCCAAACGAAAGCGGCAATCAAGGCACCTACAAAAAAAAGCCACCCATAGGCATTCCAAAAAGGCCAAAGCGGCTTAATTTCTTGAATCGAGTTGGTCGGCAAATTAATCAACAAGGTCACATTTTCGCCTTGATGCGATACGAAGGTTGCGATACTTTGCCCCTCGATGGCGCCCTGCAAATACCGAATCTTGAAATCCTGACTGGTACTAGTTGTCCCGGCATTCCCAGAATAAACAAAGCTATTTTTGGCGTTGGGCGTAAAGTGATCCGGAAGGTTGACCTTAAAATCGATTTTATGAAAATCGGCCTGCCAGTCCTCAGGTTTAATATTCCAATAAAACTGTATTTGCGAATCTGAAAATAGAAAGGCATCATAAACACGGTAGCTGATCTCATAGTGTTGCGGACCTATAAGGGTTTTATCGGCATCCCCGATCTTAATTACAATTTGATTATTGAGTTTTTGTGCAAAATCAAACGGTGCATCGAATTTAAAGCCTGGCACTTTGATGTCCCTAATTCTTATACGCCGTTTCTGGGCCTTACCAGCGGCGTCAACAAGGTCATAATTGGTTTGAATTGTCCGGTAGATTCCATGCTTGGGTATTTCAAAATTGAGGTCATACTTTTCCACCACATCAAAATAACCTGCTTCTTGTATACTGATTTCGACCGAATAGGTCTGCACTGTAAAATCCTGTGCCGATAGCTTGCCTAGGGATAGGATTGCAAAGAGTAGCAAAAAAATCCTTTTCATAGGGTAATTATTGATTTCCTTAAGTACATAATTACATGGGGGAATTAATTTTTCCTTCAAATCACCTGTAAGGCTATGCTTGTTTTATACAGGGCCAGTGGCCGCACGGAGTGATTTTGGGTGCTATTCCCTAAAAGAAATGGTAAAGGCCTTCCCTTTCTGAAGATACTTAGCACACAAAAGGCTTGTTTTCTAAACTAGATCCCCGAATTTAATCTGAATCCCGTGCTACGAAAAATCTACTTTTACATTCGCCTTGCTCTCCTCATCAACTTCAAAAAAGTCAAAATGTTTATACTTGAACATCCCGGCGAAAAGCACCCCTGGAAAACTTTCGCCATAGGTGTTATTTTCCCTCACGGTACCATTGTAATACCGCCGGCTGCGCTCCAAATTCTCTTCGATCATATTCAACTTTCCTTGTAAATCTAGAAAACTGGCATTTGCCTTCAAGTCTGGATAGGCTTCCCCTAGGGCAAAGATACTTCGGAGACTTTGCTGCAATTGATTCTCGGCCTTGATCTGTTCATTAATATCGCCTTTGGGCACTTGCATGGCTGCATTTCGGGCATTGATTACGTCTTCGAACGTAGATTTTTCGTGTTTTGCATATCCCTTGACGGTTTCCACCAGATTCGGGATTAAATCATGCCTACGCTTCAAGGCCACATCAATATTGCTCCAAGCATCATTTACCGTGTTGCGATTTTTTACGAAGCGATTGAATATCCCTATTAGCAAGAGGGCGAGAAGAACCAATACACCGAGTACTATGAGCATCGTTATCATTATTTATTAATATCCTTTTTAAAATTCAGTCAAGTACAGCTAAAATACGGTTTATTGCGACCACCTAAAAATGAAACCGATCATTTTCTTATGCAATAATCCCAACACAGGCCCCTTTTACCGATTACCCTAAAATCAGGCCCCTTTTACGTACCCAAAAATAGGCAAATACCATATTAGGTATCCAGCACAACCAGGCCACGATGCGATACGCGGTAACAAAGTCACCAAGGACCAAACTCAACAAGGGCAACCAGATTCGCAAGGAAACGGCAGCAAAGCACAAGGCATAACTATAGACCATGAGGCCTTCATGCAATTGCACATCGCTATTCCGAATCGCTAAATAGGCCTTGACACTTGTATAGAACCAAAGCAGTCCGAGGCAAATAAACCCAATAGAGGAAATGATACCACCGGTTGCAAAGAAGGCTATATAGATTGCGCAAACACTACTGACCATGGCAGCGATTATATAAATTTTACCGATGAGTCGATGGCGCCTTAAGTTCGTAGTACGTATTCTTTTACTGAACTGCACCCATCCTATCAGTAGTGCAAGTCCGCCAAAAAAAATATGCCCGTAAAAGCCCAGATTCCAGAAAACATCATTAAGAAGGACATCGCTCTTTGAGGCCAATAGCCCGAATTCGCGATCGATAAAAACATATAGCAAAGGGTATAGGCCAATTACGATGGCCAAAATAGCAAAGACGACCCAGGCGACTTTATTGGTTGTGTTCAAAGTATCCCTATTTATATCTCCAACTTTTTAAATCAGCGCCTTTTGGCGCACTTTCGGCAATACGCTTCATGATCTTTGGCACGTACATGCTGTTGTAGTGTAACCGGCTGTAGGCATTCGGCGATTCTGGATCACCGTTCCAGCAGTGTTCGGCCCGGTCGCCATAAAGCACTTCCCCATCGTAATAGGGGTCACTGGTACTTTCTAAAAAGTCCTCCATCAAGTAGACTGCATTGTTCAAATAATAGTTGTCCATATCCCCACAGTAAATATGGATCTTGCCTTTTAGTTTCTCTCCAAGCTTCACCCAATCGCGTTCCATAATGTAACGAAGGTCAAAATTTTCTTTCCAATATGCGGCAATTTCTGGATTTATTTCCCCACTCATTTTATCCCAAATCCGCGCTGGATAGCCGTCTTCTCCCTGAGGGGAATACGTAGCTTCCCAGATATCCCATTGTTGTCCCGAACGGGACTTGTCACCGAGGACCAACTCTAAATGATTACCATCGTGCACGGTAGACTGGATCTGGCCCATATAGTTTCGATGACTGGGAACTTGCAGTTTTTTATGGGCGCTTTTATAATAATACGCATTTTCGTCATCATAGATATTCACTAGACTATAGGCCTGAAAGTCAATCGGGTCAGGGCAGGCAGCAAAACATCCGTTGTATTCCTCAGGATATTTTACCTGTACCGCCAAGGCTTCCCAACCCCCGGTTGATCCACCATATAAGAAACGAGACCAACCTTCGCCCATGCCCCTGAATTGCTTTTCGATCTCTGGGATCAATTCGTAGGTAATGGCATCGCCATAAGGCCCTTGATTGGCTGAATTTACGGCATATGAATCATCGTAATACGGAGTAGGATGTTGAATTTCTATAATCAGAAACCGCGGGAAATCGGGTTCGTTCCATCGTTTATAAAAATCGTACGCTTCTTGTTGCTCGATAATATTATAGCCTTCCAATTGAAACCTTTCGGAATATTCGGGTTTTAAATTCGGATCGGGCGGTGTGGTTCGGAAGCCACTAAAATCGGCCGGAAAATGACCATGAAAAATCATCAAAGGGTATTTTGCCTCGGGATGTTCCATAAAACCCTTTGGCAATAAGACATGTGCCCCTAGATAGATGTCCCGGCCCCAGAATTTGGATAATTTTTCGGATCGGACTTTGATGTGTTTTATCCATTCGGTATCCTTCGGTTCCTCAATGGCGGGAATCACTTGATCCATTATTACGGAGATTCCTTGGATACCCTTTTCAGTAACTGAAATTTTGAAAGGCTTGCTGTATAGGTTACCAGGGGATTGGTTCCACTGTTGGCCTTCCCCATTATCCATAGGTAATTTTACGGTATGGCCAGTTGATAGTTCGAATGTCTCATACACGTGAAGTAGTGCCTGAACATTATAGTCCCCGGGCGGGACCTCTGCAAGACTGGCATAGGGATATCCAAAAATGGTATCATTGAAGGTCATGGTATCACCCACTTTCATGTCATCAACGTTCATTCCGAAAATTAGTTGTGAGTTGAGGCCGTCATTGATCTGAAAACGTGGTTCTCCCTCAAAATTATTGGATAACATCAGAAGGAGTCGTCCATCTTTCGCTTCAGAGCTGGCTGTTTCCGAAAAGGAAACCGTAATTGCAGTATCCGATTTTGTATCGGTCTTCGTTTGACATGCTTGCAACCCCATCAGGGCAATCATCGTTAGGAGCAGGCGTATTTTCATGTGGTGGTTATTTGTTGAAAAGGTAATGATTCAGGCTGAATTAACAAACCTGTCGGTGTTGGAAAGTAAGAAACTGGGTTTTTCCACGTTATAAGTCATAGCAACTTTGGTAACGACACCTACTAATTTACCGATTATGAAAAAGCTTATTTGTATTGCAATCGTATTCTTCGCTATCATTGGTATGAGCAGTTGCAGTTACGATGACAGTAATGACATCGATCTTATCATGCCGGGTGATACCACTACGACGGGTCTCGTAGCCTATTCGAAAAAGGTGGGCCACTAGCGAAGACTTCTTGAGTCGCTATTCATGGCAGCCCACAGATTGTTTTGCTTGAAAAAGTGATTGTCAGTTATCCTCCATTTTTGCTGCGATGCCGTTCCCTAGCCAAGAGTGTATTTTTCAAAAGCATGGCAATGGTCATTGGTCCTACTCCACCGGGCACCGGAGTAATAAACGAGGCCTTTTTGCTAACATTTTCAAAGTCTACATCTCCGGTAATATAATATCCTTTTTCCTTAGTGTCATCGGCAACACGGGTAATTCCTACATCTATGATAACGGCATCGTCTTTCACCATTTCGGCCTTCAAAAAGTTTGGAACGCCTAGTGCAGAGATAATTATATCGGCTTGTGATGTAATCTGGGTAATATTTTTAGTATGGCTATGGGTGAGGGTTACCGTTGAATTTCCGGGCCAGCCTTTGCGTCCCATCAAAATACTCATGGGTCTCCCGACGATATGACTTCTTCCAATGACCACCGTATGTTTTCCCTTGGTCTCAACATTATAACGCTCTAGAAGTTCTAAGATTCCAAAGGGGGTAGCCGGAATAAAGGTACTCATATCCAAGGCCATCTTTCCAAAATTGGTAGGATGAAACCCATCAACATCCTTGTCGGGATCTACCGCCATGATGACCTTTTGGGTATCGATCTGCTCAGGCAAGGGCAGCTGTACGATGAAGCCGTCGATGGCATCATCCTGATTGAGTTCCTTGATTTTCTTTAACAGCTCAAGTTCGGAAGTGGTACTTGGCAACTGGATCAACGTTGATTCAAAACCTACGCGTTCGCATGAACGAACCTTACTACCTACATAGGTTAAACTCGCCCCGTCATTCCCAACGATAATGGCCGCCAGATGGGGCACCTTTTCACCACGCTCCTTCATGGAAGCCACTTCTGCAGCGATTTCTTCCTTTATTTGGTTCGATATTTTCTTTCCGTCAAGTAGTGTCATAATGGTAATCTGTTGGCTGTGGCAGTGACAGTATAAGTAAGCAGGTGCAATTTCAACCTTCTTTTACCCCGAATTTGCCAGGTTTATTAATCATATAATTATTTGCTTTCCAACCTCTTTACTATAGGCCGTAAGTCGATAATTTGTTTCATCCGAATCTGTAAGTTTACTGAATCACTTTTTCTCGTAAATTCTTTTTCTATACGCCTCGGCTAAATTGGCACATAAGGCACTGGAAGATCTTCTTATCTGATTCGTCAATGAAAATGACTCATCTTTTGAGAAGTTTTTTTGAAATCTCAAAAATCTCCATCGCTAATGAGAAGCTTTTTTATATCCGTATGGTGTTTTAAAACTCATCAACTAATTTTCCCGGCGTAAAATTAAAGTGTAAAAATTACATTAATAAATGATTGTAAAATCAAGGAACTGCTAACCGCAACTGCAAACTGACTACTTGCGGCCTAGGCCGCCGCCCATCATTTGCATCATTTTTTTAGCTCCACCTCCTTGCATCATCTTCATCATCTTGCTCATCTGATCAAACTGTTTCAGTAATTGGTTTACCTCCTGCACATCGCGTCCGCTACCTTTTGCGATGCGTTTTTTACGACTGGCATCCAATTTTGCAGGGGTTGAACGTTCATCGGGGGTCATTGAATGAATGATCGCCTCGATATGTTTGAACGCATCATCATCGATATCCATTCCTTTTAAAGCCTTACCAGCACCGGGAATCATCCCCATCAAATCTTTCATGTTCCCCATTTTTTTAATTTGCTGGATTTGGCTCAGGAAATCGTCAAAACCGAATTTGTTCTTGGCGATTTTCTTCTGTATCTTCCTTGCTTCCTCTTCATCAAACTGTTCTTGGGCTCTTTCGACCAAAGAAACTACATCGCCCATTCCCAGAATACGATCTGCCATTCGAGAAGGATGGAACACATCGATTGCTTCCATCTTTTCGCCAGTCCCTATGAATTTTATGGGTTTATTGACTACCGATTTTATTGAAATCGCAGCACCACCTCGTGTATCACCATCTAATTTGGTAAGGATAACTCCGTCGAAATTCAAGACATCATTGAATGCCTTAGCCGTATTTACGGCATCCTGACCGGTCATGGAATCTACTACGAACAAGGTTTCCTGCGGATGTATTGCTTTATGAATGTCCGAAATCTCGTTCATCATCTCTTCGTCGACCGCCAATCTACCTGCCGTATCGATGATCACTACATTATAGCCGTCGGCTTTTGCCTTGGCAATGGCCGATTTGGCAATTGCGACCGGATCTTTATTTTCCTCTTTCCGAATAGACCTCTACGCCGATTTGTTCCCCAACAATGTGAAGCTGATCAATGGCTGCAGGTCGATATACATCGCATGCGACCAATAATGGTTTTTTAGATTTTTTGGTTTTAAGGTAATTAGCAAGTTTTCCGGAAAAAGTAGTTTTACCAGAACCCTGCAGTCCAGACATCAAGATAATCGAAGGAGTGGCCGATAGATTGATTCCTTCAGCTCCCCACCCATCAATTCGGTCAACTCATCCTTGACGATCTTGACCATCAATTGACCGGGCTGTAAGGTGGTCAATACGTTTTGCCCCAAGGCCTTTTCCTTTACCCTGTTGGTAAATTCCTTGGCAATCTTAAAGTTGACATCGGCATCCAACAGCGCCCTTCGCACTTCTTTTAGTGGTCTCGGCAACATTTATTTCTGTTATCTTCCCATGGCCTTTTAGCACATGGAAGGCCTTATCGAACTTTTCGCTTAAATTATCGAACATCCTTTATTTTTTGAGAAGAACAAATTTAAGAATAACCAATGGATGAAGGAAGTATGACTCAATAAATATAAATCAGAAAAGGGCAGCTTCTTACGGAAGCTGCCCTTTTAGGCAAAATTGGGACAAATCAAGATGATTTAGCTATTCTTCTCGAAGACTAGTACCTTAACACTTGCTTCCGAACTTCCTGCAAGTTCGCTTACATGCCTCAGTTCGAGCCCTGTGACCTCATTGGTGAGCTCATCCTTGATGATACGAACAAAGTCCCAATCATCCGTAAGTTCAACCAATGGCTCTGTATCCCCTGTATTTAGATATATTTTTAATTTACCATCGCTATTTCGAATGACCCTCCAAATCCCGATCAAGGTAGGTCCGGTAGGAGTAGCGGTGACTCCAAGTAGATGCTCTGCCTGGAAGCCAAAAGTATACCCCATATAATTCTGGGTTGCGTCTACCCCAGAATCACTATACTGTGCTACGAGCCACTCTCCGTTCATCATCGTATTCCGTATTTCGACCACATCGCCGTCATTCAAGTTATCTCCACAAACCCGTTGTAAGACTAGTTCATAACCGGTCTCGGATACCTCAAATTTCAAGCGGTCGTTGCGTAAATCGCTTAATGGCCATTCAAAATTTACCCCAGGTTCATCGCCCATGGTAATGGCCATTACCAGTCGTCCTTCGGCGTTCGCCGTAATTTCCCACGATCCATTGGAAGTGGTAGCACCATTACTTAACGTTACCACACCTTCGGCAAGAAAGCTAAATTCGTATCCAAGAAGACGGTCTATTTCAACGCCTTGATTGTACACTTTTTTAATTACCCAGTTACACTCCCTAAGGATGTTCCGCAACGTATCAGGCGGCGTAACCACAAGGTCACAGGCGTTTTTCATGATAATCCAGTTTCCTTCGCCAGCGTGTAATTTTATTTTTCCTTCCTCGATTTCATACACATACCATTCGAGGTTAAAATCGACCAATTCGTCAAAGGCCAACTTGACCATCGCCCCATTATCGGTAAGATGGGTAGTCCAGGTTCCTGTAATCGTGTTACCTAATCCAGCTCTGGCGGTAACGGTTCCATCAGGACTAAACACCATCAGGTAATCAAAATACTGATCAGTCTGGACGATATTTTCGCGCACCAGGTTCTTTACCAACCATGGGCACTTAGACAATACGTTATCCAGTCGTTCTTTAGTGAAATCATCATCATTATAGTCATTGTCGTCATCCTCATCACAGGCTTGTTTGGCACTTTCTATGGCGGCGGCAAGTTCGGTATTGCTATTCACTGATATTTTTGAACCATCATAAAGCTCAAGGCTGACAGGGAAATCAATACTAATAATGTCATTTTCTCCCAAACCGGCAAAAAATCTACGCATCGCTTTATCACTTTCAACAACGACACTTCCTGTTTCAGTTAAACTGGTATCAAAGGTAAATAAGGTCACAGGGTATACGATATCGATGCATTCTATATCGTCGTCATTCCCGTCTTCCTTACATTGGGCAGCAAGTTCACGAATATCGTCTATGTTATTTACGGTTATTTCAGAATAATCTGCTAAGGTGATGGTGACCGGGAAAATGATGTCCAAAAGATCGGCATCATCATCTACCGCATCAAATAGCTCCTCGATTAAATGAAGATCATCCTTAGACCCTATGGTTAGTTCCAATCCATTTACTTTCACATGATAGGGAAAACGAATGTCAAAACAACTAGAACCATCAACGATATTATCGAAAGATCCATCATTGGAAACGGTTCGCTCAACCAGAACGGCGGTTACCGAATTTGCAGTAAGGGTCTGCTGTTCATCAGTGCCCGGTTGAAAAACATTTTCCTTCTGGCAGGCGGTAAAACTAAATGCAACCATAAGTAGGCTTATGTAAATTGCTGATTTCAAAAACTTTTTCATAACGATTTGGAATAATTTGTTAATACCTTCTTAAAACAATCTACATAAAAAATACCCTACCCTGTATTTCATTTTTTTCAAATATCTTTGACAAAAAACCAGCCGAATTGAATACCGAAAGCAAAGACAACATATGTGAGGAACAGCTATTTAGCCAATTCTTCAAGGCTAATTCTAAAACGGTTTTCAATTACATTTATTATAAGTTCGGGAATGAGGAAAAGGCATACGATGCCGTCCAGGAAGCCTTTATGAAGTTATGGGAAAACTGTGCCAAGGTTGCACCCGAGAAGGCAAAATCATATGTTTATACGGTGGCCAACAATCTTTATTTAAATGTAATAAAGGCCGAAAAGGTGCGCTTAAAGTATGCTGACAAATCACTGAAGACTACCAATATATCGCCTGAATTCATTCTGGAGGAAAATCAATTCAAGGAAAAATTGGATCGGGCACTCGATAGTCTGCCTGAAAACCAACGCAGTGTATTTTTATTGAATCGAATCGATGGGAAAAAATATGCTGAAATTGCTGAAATCGAAGGCGTAAGTGTGAAAGCGATCGAAAAACGGATGCATCTTGCGCTAAAAAGCTTACGGGAACAAATTGATGGCATATAGGGTAATCGAGGTTTAAGGTTTATGGCAATAAATTGAAAGACCATCCTTGAACTTTATTTTAACCACTGCAGTAGGGTTTTTTAAGAGTTAATTGTTACTTAGTTATAAAGTGTACTATCATGCAAGAAAATTACTTGGCGAAATGGCTGAATAATGAGCTTACCGAGACCGAACTTGCCGAATTTAAAAAAACGAGCGAGTTTGCCTCCTATCAGCGGCTCCTAGAGGTATCAGATACCTTGAAGGCCCCTGATTTTGATAGTGAGGAAGCTTGGATGGCCCTTCAAAACAAACGGCTCTTACATTCCCCGAAAGTAGTGCAGTTGCATCCCTTTAGAAACTTCCTTAGAGTAGCGGCCGCCATTGCGATTATCGTAGTCGGTTCTTATTTGTATTTGAATTTTAGGAACGACACCATTGCCACCCAGTATGCCGAAAATAAGGAGGTACTTCTGCCCGATACCTCAAAGGTCATCTTAAATGCAGATTCAGAAATATCATATAGTGCTAAAAAATGGGATGATGAACGAAGTATCTCCCTGGAAGGAGAAGCTTTTTTCAAGGTCGCCAAAGGGAGGCGTTTTACGGTAGCCACCAAAGATGGTATCGTCACGGTTTTCGGCACTCAATTCAATGTAGAACATCGCAGGGATTTCTTAGAGGTTACCTGCTTCGAAGGATTGGTGGGTGTCACCTTCAATGGAAAAGAAACCAAATTGCCGGCCGGTACTTCCTTTTTGGCCATCAAGGGGAAAGTACTCAAAGCTAGTGCCCCGGAGGCAGATGTACCAGCGTGGATGAACGCAGAAAGTTCTTTCAAGAGTATTCCCCTAAAATATGTCTTTGACGAGTTCCAACGACAACATAATATTACCGTAAAAACTGAAAATATAGATCTAGAACAGCTATATACAGGTACTTTTAGCAATACCGACAAAAATTTGGCGTTGCAGAGTATAAGCGTCCCTTCGCGAATTAAGTTTAAATTAGAGGGGAATAAAGTGCTGTTCTATGTCGAAAACGCACCATAGTACGATTGCGTACCTCTTTTTTTTCCTTTTGATGCTGCTCTATATTACCAATGGAAAGGCGCAAGAGTCACCCCTTCAGAAAAAAAGCCTCATTGTCTATATTCAAGAGCTAGAGGGGCTATTCAATATTAAGTTCAGCTATGTAGACGAGGATATCCGACCCCTTGAAATTCGTGTTCCAAAAAGTAGTCCGTTAGCTGGAATCCTTGCTGAGATCCGATGATCAGACCCAGCTAAAAATTCAAAAGCTGAGTGAGCGGTATTATACGCTTACCAAAAGTGCTACGGTCGATATATGCGCCTTAGTACTCGATAATTTTGAAAAGAACACGGTTCCTGGTGCTACTGTCGAAGTGCTGGGAAGCAGTTTAGCCGCGATTACCGATCTTAATGGGCGGTTCGCTTTTCAAAATATTCCCAGAAAGGCAGTACTTCAAATCAAACATCTAGGATTTAAGCCCCTGTTTTTAGTCGCCGAAGATTTGGTGAACCATAATCCGTGTACGAATATATTGTTGGCACAGAGTTTTCAGCAATTGGATGAAGTGGTCGTTATTCAATTCCTAACGACCGGAATTGTTAAAGAGACCGATGGGAGCATTTTGATTAGTCCCCAAGATTTCGGAATCTTACCAGGTTCCGTCGAACCTGATGTTTTACAAACTGTACAGGCACTTCCAGGCATTAAAAGCACTGACGAAACCGTATCGGACATCAACATACGTGGAGGCACCAATGACCAGAACCTCATTCTTTGGGATGGCATTAAAATGTATCAATCCGGGCACTTTTTTGGTCTAATATCGGCCTTCAATCCCTATTTGACCGATAAGATTTCGATAATTAAGAATGGGGCAAGCGCAGCATATGGGGATGGTGTTAGTGGCATTATCGATATGAGGACCAAGAACGAGTTCCCCAAATTTTTGTCAGGCGGTGCGGGTCTTAATTTGATCAGTGGCGATGTCAATCTACGATTTCCGATAAACGAGAAACTTGGGTTTCAATTTTCGGCACGACGGTCTATCACAGATTTACTAGACACCCCGACCTATGAGAAATTTTCGGTACGCGCATTCCAGGACACCGATGTATCGAGAAACAACGACTTTTATTTCTATGATTTTACGGGCAAGGTATTTTATGAGATCGATGACCGCCAAAAACTGAGATTCAGTTTTCTGAAAATCAATAATCAACTTGATTATTTTGAAACAAGCCAAGACGGATCCAGAAGTTCGGAAAGCAATTTAAATCAATCGAATCTATCATTTGGAGGGAGCCTTGAAAGTACATGGAGTACTACATTTTCCACTATAATCAATGCCTATTACACACACTATGATCTAGACTCACGCAGTGTAAGGGCAAATGGGCAACAACTCTTACTACAGAGCAACCTGGTGACCGAAACGGGCCTGAAAGTGAATACCACCTACTCCTTGGGCGATTCACTTGACTGGTTAAATGGCTATCAACTCACAGAAACCGGGATTGAAAATGCGACCGATGTGTCGCAACCTCCCTTTAAAAGTGATATCACCGAGGTCGTTAGAACACACGCCATTTTTTCCGAATTATCCTATACGGCACCGGGAAAAAATCTTGAAGTACGCGGAGGGATTCGAATCAATCATTTTGAGAATCTAAGCACGTTTAATCAATTTACGTTCGAACCCAGACTGAATCTAAATTATGCCATTAATAAGGATTTTAATGCTGAACTTCAGGGTGAATTCAAGAGCCAGGCCACGAATCAAATAATCGATTTGGAACAGAATTTCCTAGGAATCGAAAAACGCAGATGGATCTTATCAGATGGCAACCAGCTACCCTTGACCAAGAGCAAACAAGGCTCTTTGGGATTCAATTTTGACCGCAAGGACCTTTATATAGGCGTGGAAGGGTTCTATAAGGAAGTAAATGGCATCAGCACACGTACCCAAGGCTTTCAGAACGAAGGTCAGTTTACAGGGGAAATCGGAAAATATGCAGTAAAGGGGCTAGAATTTCTAATTAACAAAAAAACGGTCGATTACAGTTTATGGTTCAGCTACGCCTTTAATGAGAACAATTATGTTTTCGAGCAGATCATTCCAAGCAAATTTCCCAACAATTTAGATATTCGACACACCTTTACGTTGGCCGGGACCTACACTTATAACCACTTTAAATTGAGTTTGGGATTAAACTATCGAACTGGTAAGCCCTACACGAAACCTTCGGAAACAAACCCAATCGATACGACCTTTGTGCCATATACAATCAACTACGCAGTACCGAATGGAAGTCGCCTACCTGAATATGTAAGGGCCGACGCATCGGCAAGTTATACATTTACCATTGGCAGGAATATAAAAGCTACCGCCGGCATTTCGGTACTCAATCTTACGAATCGCGAGAATATACTGAATACGTATTATCGCCTTGATAGTAACGACCAAATCGAAACCATTGAAAATATTTCCTTGGGTCTCACGCCCAACCTGAGCTTTCGAGTCAGATTCTAATCATGCTGCCCATTGGCGTTACGAATATCCTATCAATTTGAAAGTAGGGTCTTTAGGATTCGCTTTGAATTAGATCATCCAGATACGTCACGAATATAGCTCTGATCAAAGGGCTGGTTGCATGTTACATTCTTTCGGGCACCTCAATGCCTAAAAGTGAGAATGCCGATTGAATGACCTCCCCCACTTTTTTAGAAAGTTGCACGCGTAATTTTTTCTTATCAGGCTCGATTTCACCCAAAATGGAGACTTGCTGGTAAAACGAGTTGAACTCCTTTACCAGATCATAGGCGTAATTGGCCACCAAGGCCGGACTATAGTTTAGCGCCGCCTGTTGTATGGTCTCCGGGAATAGTTGAAGTTGTTTGATCAGTTCCTTTTCTTTTGGATCAAGGGCTTTAATAGCTTCAAGTCGTATATGGTTTTCAGAAGCGTTCAGTTCTAATTCACTCGCTTTTCTTAGGATCGATTGTATCCTTGCATAGGTATATTGAATAAACGGCCCCGTATTCCCTTGGAAATCAACTGATTCCTCAGGATTGAAAAGGATGCGCTTTTTAGGATCTACCTTAAGGATATAGTATTTTAGCGCACCAAGACCGATCATTTTGTACAGTTGCCATTTTTCCTTTTCCGTATAATCTTCCAATTTGCCCAATTCTTGTGATATGGTCGCCGCCGTCTGTGTCATTTCTTCGATCAGGTCGTCGGCGTCGACGACGGTCCCTTCCCTACTTTTCATTTTCCCGCTGGGAAGATCCACCATCCCATAACTTAAGTGATAGAGGTGTTCAGACCAGGAATATCCCAATTTTTTGAGAATCAGGAAGAGCACCTTAAAATGGTAATCCTGTTCATTGCCAACGGTATAGACCATCCCACCGATATCGGGATAATCCCGAACCCGTTGAATGGCGGTTCCGATGTCTTGCGTCATATAAACGGCCGTACCATCGGAACGGAGTACGATTTTCTCGTCCAACCCTTCATTGGTTAGATCGATCCATACACTTCCATCCTCCTTTTTGTAAAAAACCCCTTTTGTGAGTCCGTCTGCCACTACATCCTTCCCCAATAAATACGTGTCGCTCTCGTAATAAAGTGTATCGAAATCGACGCCGAGATTCTTATAGGTTATTTCAAAACCGGCATAAACCCACCCATTCATTCTTTTCCACAAGGCAACGATTTGAGGATCTCCGGCTTCCCATTTTTGCAGCATTTCCTGTGCTCCCAGTAGAATCGGGGCTTCCTTTTCGGCGACCTCCTTTGCAATTCCTGCTGCCGTCATCTCTGCGATTTCAGCTTTGTAGGCTTTGTCAAACGCCACATAATAGTTGCCTACGAGCTTATCGCCCTTTAGGCCAGTGCTTTCCGGTGTCTCCCCGTGACCAAATTTCTGCCAGGCCAACATACTTTTACAAATATGGATACCCCGGTCATTCACAATTTGGGTTTTGTACACTTTCTTCCCAGAGGCTTTTAAAATACTGGCCACCGAATACCCGAGTAAATTGTTCCTAATGTGGCCCAGATGCAACGGTTTATTCGTATTTGGCGAAGAATATTCAATAAGTATGGCTTCCTGAGTCGCTTGGGCAACAAAACCATACTCAGACGTATTCTTGATGGTATTAAAAAAATCGAGGTAAAATGAATCGCTGATTACCAGATTTAGAAAACCCTTGATCACGTTAAATGCGATGACTTCCTCAAGTTCCTTGAGAAGATACGCCCCTATTTGATTCCCAAGGTGTTCGGGGTTCCCCTTTAGATAGCGAAGCATTGGGAAGATAACCACGGTAATGTCACCCTCAAAATCCTTTCGTGTGGGCTGAAATTCAACCGCAGGCAAAATCACCTGAAAAAGCGTTTGTGCCGCTTCTTTTACTTTGGCATCGAGTACACCTTGAATATTCATTGATCCGTGTCGAATAAGGCTGCAAAACTAAGTATTTTTTTAGGTTTAAATGTCGAACTGCCATCGTTATCATTAGGGATTTGGCTAACTTTATAAAAAAAATTGCGCGGCATCCATAAAAAACTATATCAGTGGAGGTGTTAGCAGCCATTGTACAATCGGCTTGAAACAACTATTACTTCGGTTTTAATATACGGATCAAAAAATAGGATGCCACCTTCAAAACGGCGATAAAATTGAATTTGCCAATTGTCCTTCTTTATGATCAACTCGGTGAAATGCATGAATGCATTGCTTTTGGGAAGATTGGAAATTGAAATCTCTTAATACCATTTAACATGCTCCTAAACGTATCCTACAACAATCCCGAAATTACCCGGAAAGTCAATTTAGAGGTTGGCACCCCATTTACCTTAAAAGAACGTTGGAAGATGGGAGGAATCGGATCTCCAAAGCTCACGATTACTGAAACGAGTGTCGAAATACGAAATTTATTAATCTTGGATTCGAACACCAATACCTGCAATATTGAAATAAGGCCCAAGGGGATCATTGTCAGGTTTCGTTCCTTGTTGGAAACCTTTGCACTGGTAATTCCCTATTACAAATTGGTAATTTACAAAGGAGATTTCGCCATGTACTCCATTTATCGAGATCATTATTTTATTAAAGTAAGATCCGATACAAAGGCCATTCAAAACTTTTTTAAAAAAATACGGGATCACAAGGCCGATACGGCGCCAACTTCAATAGAAGATTTATGAAAATACTGCTCACTGGCGCCAACGGCTACATCGGCATGCGATTATTGCCACAACTGTTGGCATTGGGCCATCAAGTCGTTTGTGCCGTCAGGGATGCCGACCGTTTTTCGATTGACCGTGAAACCAAGGCCTTGATCGAAATTATCGAAATCGATTTTTTAAAGGATTTTCTGCCGAATGTGCTCCCAAAAGACCTTGAAGTTGCTTTTTATCTGATTCATTCGATGAGTTCATCGACTTCCGACTTTGATGAAAAGGAGGGGATTTCGGCACAAAGGTTTAATGAATACATGGCCGATACCGGCATAGAACAGGTGATTTATCTAAGTGGCATCGTCAATGATGAGAAATTGTCAAAGCATCTTCGTTCCCGTAAGAACGTTGAAGACATCCTCTACACGGGCAATTACAAACTAACGGTCTTAAGAGCGGGCATTATCGTCGGTTCAGGAAGTTCATCGTTTGAAATCATACGCGATCTCTGCGAAAAACTACCTTTTATGGTTACGCCCAAATGGGTATTGACCAAGACCCAACCCATTGCAGTTCGTGACGTAATCTCTTTTCTAACTGGTGTAATCGGGAACAAAGCATGTTACGACGATTCATTTGACATCGGTGGCCCCGAGGTAATGACCTACAAACAGATGCTGCAATTGTATGCCAAAGCAAGAGGCTTTAAAATCGGTATCCTGACGGTGCCTGTAATGACTCCGAAATTGTCCTCATATTGGCTCTATTTTGTCACCTCGACATCCTATAAATTGGCCACGAATTTAGTCGATAGCATGAAAATGGAAGTAATTGCCCGGGATCGTCGTCTACAAGATCTTTTAAGCATAAAAACCCATTCGTATTCTGAAGCCATTGAAATGGCCTTCATTAAAATTGAACAAAACCTGGTCGTCAGTAGTTGGAAAGACAGTATGGTAAGTGGAAGATTCGTTAAGAATCTTGGGAAATATATTCAGGTACCGCAATTTGGGGTTTTAACCGATATGAAAACAATACCGATAGAAGACCCCGAAAAAGTACTTGAAAAAATATGGAAAATAGGGGGCGAAACGGGGTGGTATTACGCGAATTGGTTGTGGAAGATCCGTGGATTCATCGACAAACTAATCGGTGGGGTGGGCCTACGAAGGGGTCGCACCCATTCAGACAAGATCTATCCAGGGGATGCCCTTGACTTCTGGCGTGTATTACTGGCCGACAAGGAAGAAAGGCGCCTTTTACTTTTTGCTGAAATGCGCTTACCTGGGGAAGCCTGGTTGGAATTTAAGATCGACGAGGCCAATGTCCTGCATCAAACCGCGACCTTTCGGCCGAAGGGCCTGAGAGGACGAATTTACTGGTATAGTTTACTTCCATTTCATTACTTTATTTTTGAAGGAATGATTCGTAATATAGCCGAATCCTAAATAGCATCGCCATTAAAATTAATATACCGACCCATTCGAATTACCTCCTTTCGATTTCCATCGGAATCGTTTTGCTTTTTTCTATCATTGCCTTTTTGGCAACTGAATTTACGTATGATACTATTGAATCCTTGTCATTGTGGATCCGAAATTATTTCGGCTATTTTTATTTATATCTCGGACTAGGATGTGTCTTATTTCTTTTGGTGATTGCCCTTTCCCCGTTGGGTAAAATCAAATTGGGTACGAAAGAACAGAAACCAGAGCATTCCCTTTGGGCTTGGTCGGCCATGTTGTATAGCGCCGGAATGGGGGCCGGAATTCTTTTACGAGCGGTCCAGGAACCGGTATTTATGCTGCAGCACCCTCCTTATAACGGGGGTCTTGCCCCTGAAATACGGGCCCTGCAATTTACCTTTTACCAATGGGGATTTACGGCCTGGGCATTCTACGGCCTGTTCGCCATGATAGTCGGCTATGCCCTCTTCGTCAAAAAAAAGAAAGTATTGGTTAGCGCTACGATCGATGCTGCCATTTCAAACAAAAACGTTCGAAATGGTATCGATATTCTGACCATTGTCACCACCGTATTCGGACTCATTGCGGCGATAGGCCTTGGAACCACACAGATCAATGGCGGATTGAACTATGTATTCGGAGGTGGTTTTGGTTTGCTATCGACCATGCTCTTGGCCCTACTCATTTCATCACTTGCTTTTTATTCGGCTTGGCAAGGTTTAAATAAGGGCATCAAGGTCCTTTCAAAACTCAACATTCTATTGGCACTTGCAATGCTGCTCCTGATATTTTGCCTGAGTGATGTGGCGGACATCACAATCATGTTCGGCAAATCCTTGTTTTACTATGTAATCGATTTTATACCGATGAGCTTAGCATATGGCAAGTTCAATCCAGGCATCGATTTTTTAACCGATTGGACGTTCTATTATTGGGCATTTTGGTTGGCATGGGCTCCTTTTACCGGCATTTTTATCGCCCGTATTTCGAAAGGAAGAACCTTACGGCAACTCTTGCTAGGTGTATTGATTATCCCATCAATTGGAACCTTTTTCTGGTTTTCGGTATTCGGGACTTCGGCCTTTCAATTCATAGAAAGTTGGGGCCACTACAACAATGAGTTTGACAACGTCTTCTCATCGATCTTCGTCTTTTTCGCAAATTATCCCATAGGCGGGGTCCTAAACATAATCACCATGATCTTATTGGTGAGCTTTTTAGTTACTTCAGTTGATTCGGCTGTTTTTGTCTTGAGCATGTTTACCGATACCGGAAAGAAAAATCCAAGTAAAAAACATCGTCTGATATGGTCTTTCTTTATACTTATCGCAACTTTGGCGCTCCTTTTGCTAGGAAATGCCCGACCAACAATCGATGTATTGACGGCAGTTCAAAGACTCCTGATCATTACCTCCTTGCCATTTGCTATTTTTATGGTATGGATGGCCAGCGTTTTTATAAAGGAGACCACAGGAAAATAAGGCACTTAAGCATAAATCATACTTTTATATTCCCTTATATTTGAGGAATTATCGGGGCAGGCCTCTGCTGCATCTGGACAACATGCTACCAGGGGCTTGCTGATTCTATTAATTTCAATACACACTATCGATGCGGTGGAACGATTTTCTTATCATTTTTTTCTGTGTCCTACTAACGAATTGCCAAGACGAAAAAAAAACGGCTCCCCCTTCCAAGGATGGTTCTAAGGATCTTATCCCTGTTAAATCGGATGACCATGCCCATGAAGCTGAAACCGAAAATGGGGGTCTATTCCTGCCCGATGGCTTTGAAGCTATCGTAGTCACCGATAGTATCGGCCCTGCAAGACATCTCGCGGTGAACATGAACGGGGATATTTATGTCAAGCGAAGTATCTATAACGGTGTTATGGGCAATATTGCCCTGCGTGATACAACAAATGACGGAAGGGCAGATATCATTGAACCCTTTGACAGTTACCCGAATGACGGAGGGTTCGGCACTGAAATGCGCATTCATAACGGGTATTTATATTTTAGTTCAGAGCAAGTGATCTATCGCCAGAAATTATCCCCTTCCCGTTTAATCCCTGAGGCCCCATTTGAAATTGTCCTGGTTGATCAATTTCCAAAACGATGGCACAATGCCAAGTCCTTGGCTTTTGATAAGGAGGGCAGTATGTATGTTACCTTCAGCGCTCCAACGAATGCCTGTGAGGATTCGAATTCAACAGGAACGGTGGTAGGACTCTATCCGTGTCCAGGGTTAAATGTTTTGGGGAGTATTTGGAAGTTCGATGCAACAAAATTGGGCCAGACCCAGGCCGATGGTCAAATGTTCGCAACGGGGATCCGCAGCATTGTCGCGATGAGCTGGAATGATCAAGACAATAGTTTGTATGCGGTACAGCATGGCAGGGATTATTTACACAATCATGCCCCCCAATATTACAGTGAATGGCAAAATGCGGTCTTGCCAGCGGAGGAGTTTCTAAAAATGAAGCAAGGCGATGACTTTGGTTGGCCATATAGCTATTACGACCCATTTAAGGAGAAGCGGATAGTCGCCCCGGAATATGGTGGGGACGGTATCAAGGAAGCAAAGGGCTACACCGACCCGATTCTGGGCCTACCGGCGCATTGGGCTCCGAACGACCTCCTTTTTTATACGGGCAATCAATTTCCGGAATACTATAAAAATGGCGCCTTTATTGCCTTTCATGGCTCTACAAACCGCACACCCTATCCGCAGGCTGGTTATATTGTTGCCTTTATCCCATTCGAAAAGGGCAAAGCATCAAAAACATGGGAGGTTTTCGCGGACGGTTTTACAGGGATCGATACGGTGGTGAACATGCCGGACTCTAAATACAGACCGATGGGGCTGGCGCAAGGACCCGATGGTTCCCTGTACGTCTCCGATTCAAAAAAAGGAAAGATCTGGCGTATTAAATTTACCGGCGACCCGGGTACGTTTGGCAATGAACAACGCGCAAAAATGGAAGAACGAAAATCAAGGTCGTATATCAAGGTACCCGACGAAGCAAAAGACAAACTCCCGTTGAAATGATGCCTTTGGGGGGACATTGAGGTCGACGGCCTGTGCATCGAAACCACTATTTGCAGTGAAGGGGAATTTTCTATGAAAGTAGTTTGGTCGTAGAAATACTATTAATGAAAATTGTGGGATGCGCATGTGCAGCGCTTAATTAGCCTTTGGCAAAAACACTTCGGCCATCATACAGCGGGCGCTTCCACCGCCACAGGTTTCAATGGTTTCCAACGCGCTATGCACAATTTCAGAATGCACTTCGAGTTCTTTGATCTGTTCAGGGGTGAGACTTTCATAGGCGGCCGTACTCATGACCAGATACCTTTTATTTTCACTTCCAAGGACCTGCAACATATTCCCGGCAAAATGGTGCATTTGTTGCTCGGTGATCGCAATTATTTCTTTTCCGTCCCTTTTTAAATGATCGATTACATTTTTTCGTTCTTTTTTATCATCGATACTGTCTAGACAAATGACCGAGAAAGTCTCTCCCAGGCACATCATAACATTGGTATGATAAATAGGCTTACGTTCGCCATCAACTGTCTGATAGGCGGTAAACAAAACCGGCAAGCATTCAAAATCTTCACAGAATTCAATCAACAATTCTTCATGGGCCCTTTCAGATAAGGCACAGTAAGCTTTTTCGTTCACCCGGTCCATCAAAATACTACCGGTTCCCTCAAGATATACCCCATCGTCTTCGGCGGCCGTATAATCCATAACACTGTCGATCACAAATCCCATTTTTTCGAGCAAATCCAGAATATCCTCTCGACGTTCATCCCTTCTATTTTGAGCAAACATGGGATACATCCCTACGGTGCCATCCTCATGGAAGGATATCCAATTATTCGGAAAGATACTATCCGGGGTACTGGGATGAACAGTATCTTCAACGACCAAAACAATAATCCCCTTACTGCGTAATTTAACCACAAAATCATCGAACTCGGCTTGCGCGCGTTTATTTATGATTGCATTGGCAACGTCAATATCCTGTTGAAAATAATTGTTAACCGCGGTCTGTTCATTCATTCGAAAGTCGACCGGGCGGATCATTAGTATGGTATTGGTAATTTGCATTTTCATAAAATCAACAAAAATGAGGGCTATGCGCGCACCAAAGGTAAGGTACTGCAACGTAATAATCCTTCCTGTTTTGCGATTTCAGCATAGGCGATTTCCTCTACTGTAAATCCCTGTTGTCGCAGCCACAGGTTCAATCGCGTAAAATTTTGTTCTGAGACGACCACCTCGGGTGTAATCGAGAATACATTGCTATACATGCCATACATTTCGTCCGAAGTAATTTCAAATATATGTTCCTTGCCAAAGAAATCGACCAGCCACTGATATTCTTCCTCGATCAGGAAGCCATTTTTATGTAAAATGGCCTTGCCTTTTCCTAAGGGCTGAAAGCAACAATCTAGGTGCAAGGCATTCTCTTTGGCATTGGTATTACTTTTTCTAAGCTCAAATGATTTAACCTTTTTATGCGGAAATTGCTGGGCGATATACCCAATCGCCGCCTTATTGGTCCTGGCGGTTATTAAGTCGCTATAATCGTCTCCCGTATAGGTACCGATAAAAATATAGTCATACCAAGGCATAACATCACCACCTTCGATATGAACCTCTGGCGGTGGGCATAGGATCTGGCCCTCCTGAATCTTATCCAACACGTGCAAAATAGCTGCAAATTCGGGTTCCCTTTCAGGCAGGATGTTCGCTTTGATCAACTTATTTTCGATAACGAATGCAATATCCCTCGAAAATATTTGGTTACAATCCTTGATTACCTCAGGTCGGAAGACGGTGACCCCATACTTTCTGAATACCTTCGCAAAACCTTCCATTTCCCTCACCATATCGACCTCCTTGGGATAGGTGCCTGCCAAAATATGCTCTAAAGACTTGGGATCATAGGCCTGTTTGGGGGCAGGGGTCGGCCCATTGCTCAAAGCCGTCCCCAATAAGACTACTTTTAGCGGGGATATTTCGTCGTTAATGTTTAATGTGAGCATATAAAATTTTATCCAAAGTTAGGGATTTCAATATCAAGTAAATGAAAACTGCCCCCCCATAAACGATTTGTGAAAGGACAGTTGTATGCTTTAAATGAACTGAAACTACCTTTGCCCTACCGGAACGAAAGGCCTTAGGTTTTCACCAATATAAACTTGCCTTGGTCGGCCTATGGGTTCGTTGCGAAGCCGCATTTCCCTCCATTGTGCAATCCAACCAGGAAGCCGACCCAAAGCGAACATTACGGTAAACATATCGGTAGGAATGCCCAATGCCCGATAGATGATTCCCGAATAGAAATCAACGTTCGGATATAACTTTCGTTCCACGAAATAGGGATCTTCCAATGCTTCCTTGGCGAGGCCTTTCGCGATTTCCAAAACGGGATCTTCAATACCAAGATCGCCAAGCACTTCATCAGCGGCCTTTTTTATAATCTTGGCTCTTGGATCAAAATTTTTGTAGACCCGATGGCCAAATCCCATCAATCTGAAGGGGTCGTTTTTATCCTTTGCCTTTGCCATATATTTTTGGGTATCCCCACCATCTGCCTCAATGGCCTCCAACATCTCTAAAACCGCTTGATTCGCACCCCCGTGCAAGGGTCCCCATAAAGCAGAAATCCCAGCAGATAGTGAAGCGAACAGGCCTGCATGGGAAGAGCCGACCATTCGAACGGTAGAAGTAGAACAATTTTGTTCGTGATCCGCATGTAATATCAATAATTTATCAAGGGCCTCGATTACAATTTTATTCTTGACATATTCCTTGTTCGGTTTCTTGAACATCATCTTATGAATGTTCTCTACATACCCTAAGGCATCATCCCCATAATCTAAGGGAAGCCCCATTTTCTTGCGCAACGTCCAAGCTACTAAAACCGGAAACTTAGCCATTATTCGTACAATAGCATGGTACATGGCCTTTTCAGAGCTAACATTAACCGAAACGGGATTAAAGGCGATCAGGGCACTTGTGAGCGATGAAAGGACCCCCATAGGATGGGCCGACTTCGGGAAGCCGTCCAAGATTTTCTTCATTTCTTCATCTACCGTAGACTCTGCCTTTATATCAATATGAAATTTTTCCAAACGCTCTTTATCCGGCAATTCCCCGAATATCAAAAGATAGGCAACTTCGAGAAAATCCGCTTTTTCGGCCAATTCCTCGATGGCATATCCGCGATATCTCAAAATACCCTGCTCCCCGTCTAAAAAAGTAATGGCGCTCTCACACGATCCGGTATTCTTATAACCAGGGTCAAGCGTAATCATTCCACTTTTGGCCCGCAAGGTATTAATATCGATAGCGAGTTCATTCTCTGTCCCTTTAACGACCGGAAACTCAAATTTCTGACCATTATATTCTATTATAGCTGTATCTGGCATGCGTCTTATTTTCTTGTTAACCTGTATTCTCGTAAATTTAGGAAAAACAAGCCACGTTAACAATTTCCTGATTTCATTTATTATATAATTTAAAATGCCAAAGCTCCTAAGGATTGTTAACGAGCGTACTGTGTAATCGCAACCCGTTATAAATGGGGAGTATAAAGATCTTTGTAATAGGCATTCACTGATTTTCGCCAGGTAAACCGCATTTTCCGGGCGTTGTTTTGAAGGGTCTTCCAGGTGGCCTTGTCATTTAAAAAGATGGCAAGCGCCTGATCGAATACCTGGAGCATGTTATTTATTTTATCGTCGTAGGTAGCGCCATCAAAACTAAAACCGGTCTTCAAATGTTGAATAGTATCTCTAAGGCCCCCAGTATTGTGGACCAAACAAGGATTGCCATTACGCATGGCGAGCATCTGGCTAATGCCACATGGTTCGAAAATACTTGGCATAAAATACAGATCGGTTTCCAAATAGATAGAGTCGACCAGGTCTTCTGACTGTCCGTTGGTAAAAATAAAATTTTTATGAGCATAACTTATCTTACGAAAGAGCTCTTCGTATGCCGGATCACCCGTTCCCAAGAGCATAAAAATTCCGTTGACCTTTTCCAACTTTTTTAAGAGTTCGACCAATATTTCGGGAGAACGTTTAAAAAAGTAAAATTTTTGTTCGGTCAAACGGGCCACGCTTGCCATAATAAATTGAGGCGGATTGGTAACATAATCCATTACTTTTTCTCCGGTGTGCGCCAAAAAGTCTGCCTTGTATTTCTTTGATTCCTCCTGCAGCCATCGAAAGAGTGCCTTTACCGTATTACGATATAGTAAACCTCTTTCGACTACCCGAATATTCGAGTAGTTCGAACCATTGAGTATCCCAAACAACCGGTGCTCTTGGTCGGCCTGTTGTAAATCGGCTTCCAAAGACTCCCCGCCAATAAACTCCGGAGGGGCACTAGACTTTAGAATATCGTTCTTATAAGAAGGTGATACCGTATGTACGACATCTGCCAATCGAATCCCCACAGCCATTAAGTTAATGCAATCTTGGTAGCGATGGTCCATCAACATGCTTTCTTCGAAGGGGACTCCAGGAAACCAATACATAAGGGACGAATAATTATCCCGAAAGGGACGGATACCCTGAATGGCAAGGTTATGTATCGTAAAGACAAACCGTATTTTTCCTAAACCCTGGTAGTTTGGATGATAGGTTTTCAAAAATAGTATGAGACTGGTATGCCAATCATGCAGATGCACAATATCGAGCCTCCCAAAAGCACCTATCTTTATGGCCTCTGCAACGGCCGTACAAAAAATGGTAAATTTAATATAGTCAGTAAAAAAAGGCTCTTCGGGATCATTGTGATAGATATGCGCTATTTCACCAGCCGTAATCTCCGGATGATGTATCACATAATGGTGTATGTCCTTGATTTTTTTTTTAGGAACGACCTCATACAATTCGGCCGTATACGTTATTCCGCGTACCTGTAGGATCAGGTAGGTCTTAAATGTGCCATTTTGATGTAATCGCGAATAAGAAGGTACAACTACATGCACTTTATCTCCACGTTCCGAAATTTGTCGAGGGACATCCCGGACAACGTCGCCCATCCCCCCGGCCTTGCATTTTCGAATGCCATCATTCTCGGCAGCAACAAAGAGAAAATTTTTCATAAAATAAGACCTCCTAGGTTCAACGACAACCCAAAAATAACCACAATACAATCAAAAGAATATGATATAGGTCAGCATAGAGATATCAAAACCTTTCTGCCGAGGTGTCGGCAGAAAGGTTTTAATGGCGTTGCATGCGCCTGCTATTTTATCTTAAAGGCCTTTTCCTGCGGGAAATAGGCCATACTTCCCAATTCTTCCTCAATGCGCAACAATTGGTTGTATTTTGCCATTCGATCTGAACGGGAAGCCGAACCCGTTTTAATTTGTCCCGTGTTCAAGGCAACCGCCAAATCAGCGATTGTAGTATCTTCGGTCTCCCCCGAACGATGCGACATCACAGAAGTATAGCCTGCATTTTTAGCCATGTTCACGGCTGCAATCGTTTCGGTAAGCGTTCCGATCTGGTTGACTTTTATCAAAATTGAGTTTGCAATCCCATTCTTAATTCCTTTGGACAAACGCTCGACATTGGTCACAAAAAGATCATCGCCGACAAGCTGCACTTTATCCCCGATTTTTTCAGTCAAGGTCTTCCAGCCATCCCAATCATTTTCGTCCATACCATCCTCAATTGAGATGATGGGATATTTGGCACTCAAATCAGCTAAATATTGAGCCTGTTGTTCAGAAGTTCGTATGGCGCCTTTATCACCCTCAAATTTGGTATAGTCGTATTTTCCGTTTACATAAAATTCGGCGGCGGCACAATCGAGGGCGATCATTACATCATCGCCTAGTTTATAACCTGCTTTATCGACCGCCTTACCAATAGTATCCAAGGCATCCTCTGTACCGTCTAACGTAGGGGCAAAACCACCTTCATCGCCAACAGCAGTACTTAAACCTCTATCGTGCAATACTTTTTTAAGGCTATGGAAAATTTCAGTTCCCATTTGCATGGCATGACTAAAATTCTTGGCCTTTACCGGCATGATCATAAATTCCTGAAAGGCGATCGGGGCATCAGAATGCGAGCCGCCATTGATAATATTCATCATAGGAACCGGCAAGGTGTTGGCACTAACACCTCCTACATAACGATATAAGGACAAGCCGAGTTCATTTGCCGCTGCTTTGGCTACCGCTAGGGAAACCCCTAAAATTGCATTAGCACCTAAATTAGATTTATTGGGAGTACCATCTAGATCGATCATGGTCTGATCGATCAAATTCTGTTCAAAAACCGACATTCCCAATATTTCCTCGGCAATGGTCGTATTTACATTATTTATTGCCTTGGTGACACCCTTCCCCATAAACGCCTTACCACCGTCCCTAAGTTCGACAGCTTCGTGTTCACCAGTAGAAGCACCAGAGGGAACGGCAGCCCTTCCCAAAATACCATTCTCGGTAACAACATCGACCTCAATGGTCGGATTGCCCCGGGAATCAAAAATTTGTCTTGCATGTATACTCAGAATGATACTCATTTTATTTTTTGATTAGGATTGAATTTTTAAGGGTATAAATATACGAAAGCTTGAATTGAATGCCGTATGAGAAGTAACTTATTAAAATAATATAACAAATTGTTAAACTGAAATAGAATTCGTTTGGTTCTTACGAATCAAATCAAAAAATTCATCAAATAGATACTCAGCATCATGCGGGCCCGGACTCGCTTCTGGGTGATACTGAACTGAAAAAACGTCTTTGTTCTTCATCCGAATTCCCGCTACGGTTTTATCATTCAGATGCACATGGGTGATTTCCAATAAAGGATGTGCTTCGGTTTCTTCACGATTGATGGCAAAACCATGGTTTTGAGAGGTAATCTCGCCTTTTCCGGTCAATAGGTTCATAACGGGATGGTTGATTCCTCGATGCCCATTATGCATCTTGTAGGTTGAAATACCATTGGCCAAGGCGATAACCTGATGTCCCAGACATATTCCGAAAAGCGGTTTGTCTTGTGCGATAAGCGACTTTGCCGTGGCAATCGCCTCCGAAAGTGGTTCGGGATCTCCAGGGCCATTCGAGATAAAATAAGCATCAGGACCCCAGGCCGACATTTCCTCAAAACTAGCATTATAAGGAAACACCTTGATAAAGGCCCCTCTTTTGGCTAGGTTTCGTAGTATGTTCTTCTTAATACCAATATCTAGGACCGATATTTTAATTGGGGCGGTCTCCTCCCCATAGTAATAGGGCTTCTTTGTTGAAACCTCTGAAGCGAGCTCGAGGCCTTCCATACTAGGTACTTCGTCAAGTTGCGCCTTCAATTGCGAAAGGTTATCGACCTCTGTGGAAATAACGGCATTCATCGCGCCATTATCCCGTATATAGGCAACCAAAGCCCGGGTATCTACGTCTGAAATCGCGAAAAGACCATTGGCGTCTAAAAATTCCAAAAGACTCGCATCGGCGCTAGGCCTGGAATATTCATAACTGAAATTTCTACAAATCAAACCTGAAATTTTAATCGAATCAGATTCAACCTCTTCTGATACAGTACCATAATTGCCAATGTGAGCATTGGTAGTCACCATCAATTGCCCAAAATACGATGGGTCTGTAAAAATCTCCTGATAACCGGTCATTCCAGTATTAAAACATACTTCGCCAAAAGCAGTTCCTTCCTTATTGCCGACCGCCTTTCCGTAGAAAATAGTACCATCGGCCAAAAGTATTAGTGCCTTTCTCCTCGATTGATATTTCATGACTTTTCTTAAAATTATTTAACAAAGAAACATAAAAAAAGGATAAACTGTTGGGTCTATCCTTTTCCAAATACTAATAAATATTAACATCTTATTCTTCTGAATCATCGGCTTTAACCTCGGTTTCGGCTTTTGTTTCCGTCGCTGTCTTGGTCTCAGTTGCTGGCTTGGCCTCGGTTTTCGTTTCGGTAGCTGCTACGGGTGCTGTTTCTGCTTTTGCTCCTGTTCCCTTTCGACTTCTTCTCGTCGTCTTTTTCTTTGGCTTCCCTGCATTGTACAATTCATTGAAATCGACCAATTCGATCATCGCCATATCGGCATTGTCACCCAAACGGCTTCCCAATTTAATAATACGCGTATAACCTCCTGGTCTGTCCCCAACCTTTTCGGCCACTTCGCTGAATAATTCGGTAACCGCAAATTTATCGCGCAGGTTTTTAAAAACGATGCGTCGGTTATGTGTACCCTTTTCGGCAGATAGGTTGTTTTCGGCCTTTGATTTTGTGATCAAGGGTTCGATAAACTGTTTCAATGCCTTCGCTTTGGCAACTGTGGTGTTGATGCGCTTGTGTTCTATTAAGGAGCATGCCATATTCGCCAACATCGACTTCCTATGGGCAGACTTTCTTCCTAAATGATTGACTTTCTTACCGTGTCTCATTACATTATGCTATTTTCTTCCTTATCCGGGATTTTCCCTTCCAACAGAAGTAAATTAATCTTTATCCAATTTATATTTTGACAAATCCATCCCGAAGCTAAGGCCTTTATTAATGACCAATTCTTCCAATTCGGTGAGTGATTTTTTACCGAAGTTCCTGAATTTCATCAAATCGTTCTTATTAAACGAGACCAAATCCCCTAGGGTATCTACTTCCGCGGCTTTCAAGCAATTCAAGGCACGTACCGAAAGATCCATATCGACCAATTTGGTCTTGAGTAACTGACGCATGTGCAACGACTCTTCATCGTAGGTCTCGGTCTGTGCAATCTCATCGGCTTCTAAGGTAATGCGCTCATCAGAGAACAACATAAAGTGATGGATCAAGACCTTTGCACCTTCGGTCAATGCCTCCTTAGGATGTATGGAACCATCGGTGACGATTTCAAAAACCAATTTTTCATAATCGGTTTTTTGTTCTACCCGAAAGTTTTCAATGCTGTATTTTACATTTTTGATAGGAGTAAAAATCGAATCTACCGCAATGGTTCCCAATGCCGCGCCCGATTTTTTGTTTTCCTCTGCGGGGACATAGCCTCTTCCCTTGTCGATGACCAATTCCATATTGATGCTCACCTTCGAATCCATATTACAAATGACAAGATCAGGATTCAAGACTTGATACCCAGAGATGAATTTTTGAAAATCCCCTGCGGTCATCTGATCTTTACCACTCACTGATATTGAGACTACTTCTGCTTCTGAATCATCGATCTGTTTTTTGAAACGTACCTGTTTCAAGTTGAGTATAATCTCGGTAACATCTTCAACAACCCCAGGAATCACAGAAAATTCATGTTCCACTTTGTCAATTCTGACCGAAGTAATTGCGTGGCCTTCCAAGGAAGATAGCAATACCCGTCTTAATGCGTTCCCAACAGTTAATCCATAACCAGGTTCCAAAGGGCGGAATTCAAACTTCCCTTCAAAATCTGAGGAATCGATCATTATTACTTTATCGGGTTTCTGAAAATTAAATAATGCCATAATTGGATCAGTGTTGATTATTTGGAGTATAACTCGACGATTAATTGTTCTTTGATATTTTCTGGAATCTGAAGTCGCTCAGGGACGGCTACAAAGGTGCCTTCCTTCTTTTCGGTATTCCATGTAATCCATTCGTACACGCTGCTACTTGCGGCTAGGGAGTCCTGGATGGTCTGCAATGATTTTGATTTTTCGCGTACACCAACAACATCACCCGGCTTCAATGTATAGGAAGGTATATTGACCAGTTCGCCATTCACCGTGATATGTCTGTGGGAAACAAGTTGTCTTGCACCACTTCGGGTAGTTGATATTCCCATTCTGAAGACCACGTTGTCTAAACGTGATTCACACAATTGTAGCAATACCTCCCCGGTAACACCTTTGCTCCTGTTGGCCTTCCCGAAAATATTTCGGAACTGGCGCTCCAAGATACCATAGGTATATTTGGCTTTTTGTTTTTCCATCAACTGAACGGAATATTCAGATTGTTTTCCACGGCGTCTGTTTTGTCCGTGCATCCCCGGAGGATAATTTTTCTTCTCGAAAGACTTATCGTCCCCGAAAATCGCTTCGCCGAACTTTCGGGCGATCTTACTTTTTGGTCCTGTGTATCTTGCCATTTTCTTTTAGTTTGAAGTGTGATTATGAATTAAGGCGTATCCTTCGATAATCGTTATCTACACTTCGGTGAAATATTAGTAGTATTAAATTAAACGCGTCTTCTTTTGGGCGGTCGACACCCATTGTGCGGCATCGGCGTGACATCAATGATCTCGGTTACCTCGATACCAGAATTGTGTATGGAACGAATCGCCGACTCCCGACCATTTCCAGGGCCTTTGACAAATACCTTCACTTTACGAAGACCGGCCTCATGGGCCACTTTTGAACAATCCTCAGCGGCTATCTGGGCAGCATACGGAGTATTCTTTTTTGATCCCCTGAATCCCATCTTCCCTGCAGAAGACCAGGCGATTACATCACCCTTTTTATTGGTCAAGGATATAATGATATTGTTGAAAGAGGCCGTAACATGGGCTTCACCCATTGAATCCACGATTACTTTTCTCTTTTTTACTGTTTTAGTACTTGCCTTTGCCATTCTTATTAGTATTCAGTATTCGATATTTGGTACTTGGCAGCAATTTCGACGGAATTTACAATTCCATGAAGAAACCTATTCCCAAGTGCCCTGTTCTATTATTATTTGGTCGCCTTTTTCTTGTTGGCAACAGTCTTTCTTTTCCCTTTTCTCGTCCTAGAGTTGTTCTTGGTACGTTGTCCACGCAACGGCAGACCTGATCTATGGCGAATGCCCCGATAGCAACCGATATCCATTAGGCGTTTGATATTCAATTGTGTTTCCGAACGCAACTCACCTTCAATCGTATAGGATGAAACAGCATCCCTAATACGGCCGATTTCGTCATCGCTCCAATCGGAGACCTTCGTATCTTCACTTACCTGGGCGGTCTTTAATATTTCCAAAGCCCTGCTTTTACCGATACCAAAAATATAGGTAAGCGCTATTACCCCCCGCTTTTGTTTTGGTATATCTATACCTGCAATTCTTGCCATAATTACCCTTGTCTTTGTTTAAATCTAGGATTCTTTTTGTTGATTACGTACAACGTGCCTTTTCTACGGACAATTTTACAATCCGCACTTCTTTTCTTTATGGATGCTCTAACTTTCATCGTCTTGTATTAATATCTATAAGTTATTCGTGCCTTGCTTAAATCGTAAGGGCTCATTTCAAGTTTTACTTTATCCCCGGGCAGCAATTTGATATAATGCATTCGCATTTTTCCGGAAATATGCGCAGTCACTACATGGCCATTCTCTAATTCTACCCGAAACATTGCATTCGATAATGCTTCGATTATAGATCCATCTTGCTCTATTGCTGATTGCTTGGCCATAAATTATTAAGCTACCTTTCTGTTTTTACCTGTTTTCATCAAACCATCATAATGCCTGTTCAACAAATACGAATTGACCTGTTGTACCGTGTCGATAGCAACCCCCACCATAATCAATAATGAGGTACCGCCGAAGAACAAGGCCCAACCTTGTTGAACATCCATCAATTTTACCACTATTGCCGGCAATACGGCCAATAAGGCCAAAAAGATGGAACCTGGCAACGTTATCAACGACATTATCTTATCGAGAAAATCCCCCGTTTCCTTGCCTGGACGAATGCCCGGAATAAATCCTCCGCTTCTTTTTAGGTCATCGGCCATCTTATTGGTCGGTACCGTAATGGCGGTATAGAAATACGTAAAGATAATGATGAGGAGTGCGAATAAAATATTATAGGCCCATCCAAAGATATCACTAAACTGAACTTGCATCCATTGGCCTACTGCGGTATCGTCAAAAGCACCTCCCAACATCCCGGGGACGAACATAATCGCCTGAGCGAAAATGATGGGCATTACTCCTGAAGCGTTCAGCTTCAAGGGTATATACTGCCGTGCTCCCATGACATTCTTCTCATACCCCCCGGAGGCGGTCCTTCGGGCATATTGCACGGGAATCTGACGTGTAGCCATTACCAACAATACGCACCCTAGGATGATGAGGAACCAAACGATTATTTCAATTAGAATAAACATTAGGCCCCCATTATTATTAGCGGTCCTTGATATAAATTCCTGAACGAATGCCTGGGGCATCCTGGCAAGGATACCTACCATGATCAATAGGGAAATACCATTACCAATACCCTTATCGGTAATCTTTTCTCCCAGCCACATGGCAAAAACACAGCCGGTAACCAAAATCAGTACCGATGGTATCATGAAATTCAACCCCTTGCCCATTACAAAGGCACTTTCAGGAACCCCTAGTGCTCCCAAGCTATATAAATAGGTAGGGGCCTGAAGGATACAGATGCCAATCGTCAACCAACGTGTTATCTGATTGATGGTCTTTCTCCCGCTTTCCCCCTCTTTCTGCAATTTCTGCAGATAAGGAATGGCGATACCCATTAACTGAACAACAATCGATGCAGAGATATAGGGCATGATTCCTAAGGCAAAGACCGAAGCTCGGGAAAAAGCACCCCCGGTGAATGAACTTAGAAGTCCCAAAATACCGCTATCGGTATTATCTAAAAGTCCGCTTAATTGTGTTGAATCGATACCGGGAATTACAATCTGGCAACCAAACCTATAAACAAGTAGCAACCCCAAGGTAATCATGATACGATTCCTTAACTCCTCGATTTTCCAAATATTCGATAATGTCTCGAAAAATTTCTTCATAATGTGCTCTTATAAACTTATTGCCTCTCCACCAGCAGCTTCGATGGCCGCTTTTGCCGTGGCAGTAAATTTATGTGCTGTAACTTTTAAGGAAGCCTTTAGCTCACCGCCTCCCAAAATTTTAACTAGATCCTTTCCTTTGGTAAGACCGTTTTCGACCAGCACTTCCAATGAAACGGCATCCTTTATAATTTTTTTATCGACCAGCTCCTGCAATTTATTCAAATTCACTCCTTGGTACTCCTTGCGGTTGATGTTGGTAAATCCGAACTTGGGCACACGTCTTTGCAAGGGCATTTGACCTCCTTCAAAACCTATTTTCTTAGAATATCCAGATCTTGATTTGGCACCTTTATGACCTCTTGTGGCCGTACCGCCCTTACCTGAACCCTGGCCTCTACCTACCTTTTTTCCCGCCCTATTAACGGAGCCATCAGCTGGTTTTAAATTATTTAAATTCATAATGCCTTCTGTATATTAAGCTTCTTCCGTAGAAACCAAATGTTTAACTTTACTTATCATGCCAACAATATTCGGAGTCGAATCGTGTTCTACGACTTGACCGATCCTTCGCAGACCAAGGGCCGCCAAGGTCCTCTTTTGGTTCTGCGGTTTCTTAATACTGCTTTTAATCTGTTTTACCTTGATCTTCGCCATAATTTTGCTAATTATCCTTTAAATACTTTTTCCAAGGAAACACCTCTTTGTTTGGCAATGGTGCTTGCATCCCTAAGTTGCAATAGCGCATCAAAAGTGGCTTTCACTACGTTATGAGGATTTGACGATCCTTGTGATTTTGAGAGTACATCATGAACCCCGACGGCCTCCAAAACGGCGCGAACGGCACCCCCTGCAATAACCCCTGTACCATGTGATGCGGGTTGAATATAGACCCTAGCGCCCCCGAACTTTCCTTTTTGTTCGTGAGGAAGCGTATGTTTGTTAAGAGGAATCCGAATCAGGTTTTTCTTGGCATCTTCGATGGCCTTTGCGATCGCAGTTGAAACTTCTTTTGATTTCCCAAGACCATGACCTACTACGCCATGCTCATCACCTACTACGACGATGGCAGAAAATCCGAAGGCCCGTCCACCTTTGGTTACCTTGGTAACTCTTTGGACACCGACCAATTTATCCTTTAATTCTAAACCTCCCGGTTTAACCGTTTCTACGTTTTTGTATTTCTGGTACATACTATTATTTTAGAATTTAAGTCCTGCTTCGCGTGCCCCTTCGGCCAAGGCTTTTACACGGCCATGGTACAAATTGCCGCCCCTATCAAACGCGACCTTTTCGATTCCCGCCTTTTTCGCCTTTTCGCCTATGGCCTTTCCAACTAACTGTGCCAATTCGGATTTCGTGCCTTTCGCTTTCGCAAAATCAGCATCCCTAGAAGAAGCCGCCGCCAAAGTCGTACCGCTGTTATCATCGATTACTTGGGCATAAATTTCATTATTGCTTCTGAAAACCGACAATCTTGGTCGTTCAGCAGTACCGAATGACACCTTGCGAATGCGTCTTCTGATCCTATATTTTCTCTGCGTCTTAGATAGTTTCATCTGTTACTAATTATCTGTTTTTATGGTCAGATGTATTTTCATCAATAATCGTCATCGTGCAATCAATAGTTCGCTATGACCCGTTTTATACTACTTGTATTCCTTGTTTTTAAGCCGACTTACCAGCTTTTCTTCTTAGTTGTTCCCCAACAAATTTGATACCTTTTCCTTTGTAAGGCTCTGGTTTGCGGAACGACCTGATCTTCGCCGCTATATGCCCTACGAGCTGTTTGTCATGCGACGTTAATTTGATCGTCGGGTTTTTTCCTTTTTCTGAGGTGGTTTCAACCTTCACTTCAGGTGCTAGGTCAAAAATAATGTTATGTGAAAAGCCCAGTGCCAAGTCTAATTTCTGACCTTGGTTGCTAGCACGGTATCCTACACCTACCAATTCTAACTCTTTTGTCCATCCTGTCGATACGCCTTTGACCATATTCAAGATCAGCGAACGATAAAGACCGTGTTTTGCCTTGTGCTCCTTTGAATCAGAGGGTCTGGTAACCCATGCCTGATTGTCTTCTATTTTAATGGACACCCCTGAAAACTCTTGGTTCAATTCGCCCAATTTACCTTTTACGGCAATCCAGTTGTCATTGATTTCAATGGTCACACCAGCGGGAATCGCAATTGGATTATTACCTATTCTAGACATTTTATAACGCTTTTATTGTATTAATAGACATAGCATAATACCTCGCCGCCTACATTTTCGGTCTTGGCCTGCTTACTGGTCATTACACCATGGGACGTTGAAACGATCGCAATACCCAAGCCGTTCAAAACACGTGGCAGGTCATCTGAACCGGCATACTTTCGAAGACCAGGCTTACTTACACGCTGGATCTTCTTTATTACTGGCTCTTTGGTAACCTTATCGTACTTTAGGGCAATCTTGATCGTACTTTGTACCTTGTCCTCTTCGAACTTGTAACTTAAGATATAGCCCTGGTCGAACAAAATCTTGGTGATTTCCTTTTTAACACCCGAGGCAGGGATTTCTACTACCCTGTGACCGGCCCGGCTGGCATTTCGTACCCGTGTTAAATAATCTGCAATAGTATCTGTAACCATTTCTTTTAATTATGAATTCTGAATAAAGAAGATTGAATTCGATTGCAACGATGCTGTTGTACGTTGAATTCAAAATTCCAAATTTGTTCTACCAACTGGCCTTTTTAACACCGGGAATCAAACCTTGATTGGCCATTTCCCTGAATAATACCCTCGAAATTCCAAAAGTCCTCATATATCCTCTTGGCCTTCCCGTAAGTTTGCAACGGTTGTGCAATCGAACAGGAGAAGCATTTTTTGGCAATTTCTGCAAGGCTTCGTAATCTCCTGCTTCTTTCAGTGCCTTTCTTCGCTCGGCATATAAGGCAACGGTCTTTGCCCTTTTTCGTTCCCGGGCCTTCATTGATTCTTTAGCCATACTAGTTCTTTTTAAAAGGTAATCCCAATTCTGTTAATAATGATTTTGCTTCTTTATCGGTCGGGGCAGAGGTCACAAAAGTGATGTCCATGCCATCGATCCTATTGATCTTATCGATATTTACCTCAGGGAATATTATCTGTTCGGTAATCCCAAGGCTATAATTTCCCCTTCCGTCAAAACCTGTAGATCGGATACCTTGAAAGTCGCGTACACGTGGTAAGGCACTGGTAACCAACCTATCAAGGAATTCGTACATTCTTTCCCCGCGTAAAGTTACTTTGGCCCCAATGGGCATCCCTTTACGCAATTTAAAGGTAGCAACGTCTTTTTTAGATAATGTCGATATGGCTTTTTGGCCAGTGATCATCGTAAGCTCATCGACCGCATGATCAATAAGTTTCTTGTCGGCCACTGCGGCGCCAACACCTCTTGATACCACAATTTTCTGAAGTCTGGGAACCTCCATGACATTCTTATATCCGAATTCTTCCTTAAGGGCACTAACGATACGATCGTTATATTCCTTTTTTAATCTTGCAACGTAACCCATAACTATATTACTTCATTGGATTTTTTGGAAAACCTGACTTTCTTACCATTTCGTACTTCGTATCCTACTCGCGTGGTCGCACCTGATTTGGCATCGATCAAAGAAAGGTTAGAAATATCAATGGGCGCCTCTTTTTTAACAATACCTCCTTGCGGATTCTTGGCACTGGGCTTTTCGTGTTTCGAAACCATATTGGCTCCTTCGACGATTGCCTTGTTCTTTTCGATATTGACGCTCATTACCTTCCCTTCGGTACCTTTATGGTCCCCGGCTATGATCCGTACGGTATCTCCCGTTCTTATTTTAATTTTTTTCATTGTATTGAATATTATAGTACCTCAGGGGCCAATGAAACAATCTTCATAAACTGCTTATCACGAAGCTCCCTGGCAACCGGACCAAATACGCGGGTTCCCCTCATTTCCCCGGTAGGGTTCAACAATACACAGGCATTGTCGTCAAAACGAATGTAAGAACCATCGGGTCTGCGTACCTCTTTTTTGGTGCGCACGACTACGGCCGTTGAAACAGCTCCTTTTTTAATGGCTCCATTAGGGGTCGCTTCCTTCACGGAAACAACAATTTTATCCCCGATCGAAGCATACCTTCTTTTGGTACCACCTAGTACACGAATGGTCAAAACTTCCTTTGCACCTGTATTGTCCGCTACCTTTAATCTAGATTCTTGCTGTAACATAATTATTTAGCTCTTTCCAAAATTTCTACTAACCTCCAACATTTGGTTTTGCTCATCGGACGGGTCTCCATAATCTTGACCGTATCGCCTTCTTTGCAATCGTTTTTTTCATCGTGTGCCACGTACTTCTTGGTCTTCAAGACGAATTTCCCGTACATGGGGTGCTTTACGCGTTTTACTTCTGCGACCACGATGGATTTTTCCATTTTGTCACTGGTAACTACACCGATTCTTTCTTTTCTTAAATTTCTCTTTTCTTCCATAAAGCAGAACCAATTATTGGTTTTCCCTATTTGTTAATTCTGTTGCCAATCTTGCCACCGTTCTTCTAACTTTTCTAATTTGAAGCGGATTCTCCAGCGGAGTCACGAAATGGGCCATTTTTAAATCTGCGTGCTGTTTTTTAAACTCGGCAAGCTTCAATGATATTTCTTCGACCGATAGTTCTTTGATTTCCTTTTTTTTCATAATTCGCTATGATTAATGCTAATCGGTAAAATCCCGGGCAATTATAAATTTAGTCTTCACAGGTAACTTTTGGGCGGCCAATCGCAATGCTTCCTTGGCAATCGTCAAGGATACACCGGCCACTTCGAACATCACCCTTCCTGGTTTTACGACGGCCACAAAATACTCGGGAGCTCCTTTACCTTTTCCCATACGAACTTCCAATGGCTTTTTGGTAATCGGCTTATCCGGAAATATTTTTATCCATAACTGACCTTCCCGTTTCATATATCTTGTTGCGGCGATACGTGCGGCTTCAATCTGTCGCGAGGTCAAAAAAGCGGAATCCAAGGATTTAATACCGAACATGCCATTTGAAAGCTGATGTCCCCTTCCGGAGATACCCTTCATTCGGCCCGTCTGCATTTTTCGAAACTTGGTTCTTTTCGGTTGTAACATTGCTTAACTTCTTTAAAAATTACTTTCTACGACGTTGTTTTCTTCCACCTTCCTGATTATCCCCTTTACCGGTTGTTTGTCCTTTGGTCATTCCGATCAATGGGGAAAGCTCTCGCTTGCCATAAACATCACCTTTCATAATCCAAACCTTGATCCCTAATTTTCCATAGGTGGTCTGTGCTTCCTGTAAGGCATAGTCAATATCGGCACGAAACGTGGACAATGGGATTCGACCTTCTTTGTAGGATTCGGAACGTGCCATTTCAGCTCCGTTCAAACGTCCTGAAATCTGCACCTTAATACCTTCTGCATTCATGCGAATGGCGGCAGCTATGGCCATTTTTATGGCGCGTCTGAATGATATCCTACTTTCAATTTGACGGGCAATGCTCGCCGCGACTAGATTGGCATCCAATTCAGGTCGTTTTATTTCATAAATATTGATCTGTACTTCCTTCCCGGTAATCTTCTTAAGTTCTTCCTTAAGCTTATCGACCTCTTGGCCTCCCTTACCGATAATAATCCCAGGTCTTGCGGTTGTAACGGTTACCGTTACCAATTTCAGGGTACGCTCTATAATAACCCGTGACACACTGGCCTTTGCCAAACGTGCATGAATGTATTTGCGGATCTTGTCGTCTTCTGCCAGTTTATCGCCATAATCATTTCCTCCGTACCAGTTCGATTCCCATCCCCTGATAATCCCAAGACGATTCCCTATCGGATTTGTTTTTTGTCCCATTCTAGCTTTCTATATTATTATTAGATCCCAAAACCAAGGTTACATGGTTTGAACGCTTTCGTATACGGTGTGCCCTACCTTGTGGTGCAGGTCGCAATCTTTTTAGCATGCTGCCTCCATCTACACGGATCTCCTTGATAAAAAGATCGGCATCCTCGACACTTGCCTCTTCGTTTTTTGACTGCCAATTCGCCACGGCAGACAGCACCAGTTTTTCAAGTCTTCTTGAGGATTCCTTTGAATTAAACTTTAAAATAGCCAAGGCCCTTTCAACCTGTACTCCACGAATCAAATCGGCTACTAAGCGCATTTTCCTTGGTGATGTAGGACAATTGTTCAATTTAGCGAACGCTATTTCCTTTTTTTCAGCCTTTATTCTTTCGGCCATTTGTTTTTTTCGAACTCCCATAGCTTACTTTTTACCTTTATTCTTAGCTCCAGCGTGCCCTCGAAAAGATCGGGTCGGAGAAAATTCGCCAAGTTTATGGCCTACCATATTTTCTGTTACAAAAACGGGGACAAACTGTCTTCCGTTATGTACCGCAATCGTCAGTCCCACAAAATCAGGCGTTATCATCGAGGCCCTTGACCATGTCTTGATGACGCTTTTCTTTCCGGAAGCTGAATTTTGTTGGATTTTCTTCTCCAGGCTATAGTGAACGTAAGGTCCTTTTTTTAATGAACGTGCCATTTTTTTCTACTTTTTATTTCTTTCTACGTTCGATGATATATTTATTGGTGCTCTTGGTCTTCGACCGGGTTCGATATCCTTTGGCAGGAATACCGTTTCTCGATCTTGGATGTCCACCGGAAGCCCTACCTTCACCACCACCCATCGGGTGATCAACAGGGTTCATCGCAACCGGTCTGGTCCTTGGTCTTCTTCCCAACCATCTGCTCCTACCCGCTTTCCCGGATACCAGCAATTGATGATCCGAATTCGATACGGCTCCAATGGTAGCCATCCCGGCAGAAAGAATAAGTCGTGTTTCCCCAGAGGGCATTTTTATCGTTACGAATTTGCCATCCTTTGCCATTAATTGGGCAAATGTACCGGCACTTCTCGCCATAACCGCTCCTTGACCGGGGCGTAGCTCGATACAGGAAATGATAGTCCCCAAAGGAATTTCACTCATGGGGAGCGCATTCCCGATTTCGGGGGCCGCAGTCGTACCTGAAGAAACCTCTTGGCCTACTTGAAGGCCATTTTGGGCGATGACATAGCGCTTTTCACCATCGGCATATACCAACAGCGCTATAAAAGCAGTTCTATTGGGATCATACTGTATCGATTCAACGGTGGCAACACTATCATGTTTGTCCCTCTTAAAATCAATAACGCGATATCTTCTTTTATGGCCTCCACCTTTTTGGCGAATGGTCATCTTTCCTTGACTGTTTCTACCTCCGGACTTTTTTAACGGAGCAAGCAAGCTTTTCTCCGGCTTATCAGTAGTAATCGCGTCAAATCCGTTTACTACTCTAAAACGCTGTCCAGGAGTGATTGGTTTTAATTTTCTAACTGACATTTCTTGTCTTTATAGATTACTGTAAAAATCAATGATATCCCCTTCCGCTACATCGACGATCGCCTTCTTGATGGCATTTGTCTTCCCGTGTTGAACGCCGGTCTTGGTGAATCGCGACTTTCTGCTCGGGCCGTAATTCATGGTACGTACTTTTTTTACGGAAACACCGTACGTCGCCTCTACTGCCAACTTGATCTCAATCTTATTGGCCTTCGGATCAACCATAAAACCATACCGATTGTGCAACTCACTATCGGCGGTCATTTTTTCGGTTATAATCGGTTTTATCAACACACTCATTGTTTCCTATTTTATTAGATTCGTTTCCAAAGCTTCCAGAGCCCCTTCCATCAACACAATATTGTTTGCGTTTAATATTTTGTAAGTGCTTATTTCTGAGCTAGTTATGACTTCAGAACGCTCCAAATTACGCGAAGACAAATATACGCTATTATTTGAATCGCCCAAGACAAACAAAGATTTTTTGTTTTCAAGGCCCAATGACTTCAAAATACCCACAAAATCCTTGGTTTTCGGGGTCTCGAATTCGAAGTTCTCCAACACCATGATCGCTTGCTCTTTTGACTTGATACTTAAAGCCGATTTACGCGCTAAACGCTTCACGTTTTTATTCAATTTTTGGGTATAATCCTTGGGTCGCGGTCCAAAGATTCGGCCACCTCCCCTAAAAACCGGGGATTTTATGCTACCTGCACGGGCGGTACCGGTGCCTTTCTGTTTTTTGATTTTCCGAGTACTACCCGAAATCTCACCTCTTTCCTTCGCCTTGTGCGTGCCTTGGCGTTGATGTGCCAAATATTGCTTAACATCTAAATAGACCGCATGATTGTTAGGTTCTATTCCGAAAACAGCATCTGAAAGGTCTACCTTTCTGCCTGTTTCTTTTCCTTTGATATCTAAAACTGCTACCTTCATTATTGCCACCTTTGAATCGTTACATACGCATTTTTATGACCAGGAACACACCCTTTGACGACCAAAAGGTTCTTCTCTGGAACTACCTTCAAAACGCGAAGGTTTTGAACCGTCACACGATCACCGCCCATTCTACCGGCCATTCGCATCCCTTTAAAAACCCTAGAGGGATCAGAACCTGCGCCGATCGAACCTGGGGCCCGCAATCGGTTATGCTGACCATGAGTCGATTGACCTACCCCTGCAAAGCCATGTCGTTTTACGACGCCTTGAAAGCCTTTCCCTTTCGATGTCCCGATGACATCGACAAATTCACCTTCTACAAAAACATCGACACCTATGGTATCTCCCAATTTGTAAGCTCCTTCAAATCCTTGGAACTCGACGACTTTCTTTTTGGGAGAAGAACCTGCTTTTTTAAAGTGGCCTGTTTCGGCCTTGTTTGCACGTTTTTCTGCCTTGTCATCGAAACCAAGTTGAAGGGCATTATACCCGTCTACCTCTTCGGTTCTGACTTGGGTAACTACACATGGCCCAGCTTCTAGGACGGTACAGGGAATATTTTTCCCATTCTCGTCAAAAATGCTGGTCATGCCTACTTTTTTTCCTATTAACCCAGACATATTTATTCGTATTTAGTATTTAAATTATTCTACTCTCGTTTTTACAGCAAAAAAACAGGGTCAAAAACAATTCAACCCTGAATGTATTTTTGTATCCGTTTTTCCTTTGCACGCAGCTCAGGACATGTCTATCCTGAAACTGAGTCCAGGAAATCTTCACTAAACCCCGATTGCCATCGGGAAAATCATCTTTACCTTTTTGTCAGCGACTGCCGCCAAAAGTTTCCGACTATCACACTTTTATCTCAACCTCGACACCGCTAGGAAGCTCGAGCTTCATAAGCGCATCAATGGTCTTTGATGAGGAACTATAGATATCCAACAAGCGTTTATACGAACTTAATTGAAATTGCTCCCTTGATTTTTTATTTACGTGCGGTGATCGCAAAACGGTAAATATCTTTTTATGCGTTGGTAACGGAATCGGTCCTGTAACCACAGCCCCGGTAGTCTTTACCGTTTTTACGATTTTTTCGGCCGACTTGTCAACCAAATTATGATCGTACGATTTTAACTTTATCCTGATTTTCTGGCTCATCTTTCTAAAATTTAAGCGGTTACGCCTTTGGCTGCTTTAATAACTTCTTCTGCTATATTCGAAGGTGTCTCGGCATAATGCGAGAATTCCATGGTGGAGGTCGCCCTACCAGAAGACAAGGTTCGCAACGAGGTTACATACCCGAACATTTCTGAAAGTGGTACTTCCCCTTTTATAACCTTGGCACCGGCGCGATCACTCATATTGGTGATCGTACCTCTTCTTCGGTTGAGGTCACCTACGATATCACCCATATTTTCTTCGGGCGTGAGCACTTCAATTTTCATGATAGGCTCCATCAATACAGCGCGTGCCGCTTTGGCCGCTGTTTTGTATCCGATTTTCGCGGCAAGTTCGAAAGACAAGGAATCCGAATCTACTGCGTGGAAAGATCCATCCTTCAAGGTAATCTTCATACTGTCCATTTCAAAACCGGCCAAGGGACCATTCTTCATAGCTTCCTTGAATCCTTTTTCGACGGAAGGAATAAATTCCCTTGGGATGTTACCCCCTTTGATGACATTTAAAAATTCCAATCCGGTCTTGCCTTCATCGGCAGGTTCCATAGTAAATACAATATCGGCGAATTTTCCACGGCCACCCGATTGTTTCTTGTAGACCTCCCTGTGATTGGCCGCTTGTGTCAAAGCCTCTTTGTACTCCACCTGTGGCTGACCTTGGTTTACCTCGACCTTGAATTCACGGCGTAGTCGATCAACGATAATATCTAAGTGTAGCTCGCCCATCCCAGAGATAATGGTTTGTCCGGAAGCTTCATCGGTTTTTACCTGGAACGTTGGATCTTCTTCCGCCAATTTTGAAAGTGCCATTCCCAATTTATCGACATCGGCCTTGGTCTTTGGTTCGACCGCGATACCGATTACGGGATCTGGGAAGTTCATACTCTCTAAGACGATCGGATGTTTCTCGGAGGTCAATGTGTCTCCGGTCTTAATATCCTTAAACCCTACTGCAGCCCCAATGTCACCAGCTTCGATAAAATCGATGGCGTTCTGCTTGTTGGCATGCATTTGATAAATCCTTGAAATACGCTCCTTATTGCCTGAACGGTTATTCAAAACATAGGAACCCGCATCCAACCTGCCAGAATACGCCCGAAAGAAAGCCAATCGGCCTACAAAGGGATCGGTAGCTATTTTAAAGGCCAATGCGGCAAAGGGTTCTTTTACATCGGGTTTTCTAATTTCCTCTTTTTCGGTATCCGGATTGATGCCAATAATTCCTTCCTTATCCATTGGGGAAGGCAAATAACGGCAAACGGCATCCAATAAAAATTGCACCCCTTTATTTTTAAAGGAAGAACCGCAGATCATGGGGATGATACTCATGTCCATGACAGCGGCGCGCAAAGCGGCATGTACTTCGTCTTCGGTAATCGAATCTTCATCCTCGAAGAATTTCTCCATCAAGGTCTCATCATATTCAGCAACCGCCTCTATTAAAGCAGCTCTATATTCCTTAACCTCGGCTTTCAGATCTTCGGGAATATCGACTACATCGAACGTTGCGCCTAAATTATCCTCATGCCAAATTATGGCCCTATTTTTTACCAAATCGACCACGCCTTTGAAATCGGCTTCATCCCCGATCGGCAAGACAATAGGTACCGCATTTGATTTCAACATATCCTGTACCTGCCTGCACACCATCAGAAAATCGGCACCCTGACGGTCCATCTTATTGACAAACCCGATTCGTGGTACTTTATAATTATCGGCAAGCCTCCAGTTAGTCTCTGACTGTGGTTCAACACCATCGACGGCACTAAACAGGAATACCAAACCATCAAGAACCCGCAAGGAACGGTTTACCTCTACGGTAAAATCAACGTGGCCCGGGGTATCGATAATATTAAAGTGATACGGTTTGGTCTGATCGGTTACCTGCCCATTTTTCATGGGAAAGTTCCAATTACAGGTTGTGGCCGCAGAAGTAATCGTGATTCCACGCTCTTGCTCCTGCTCCATCCAATCCATGGTAGCAGCGCCGTCATGTACCTCACCGATTTTATGACTTACCCCAGTATAATATAGGATACGCTCGGTCGTGGTGGTTTTACCGGCATCAATATGCGCGGCAATTCCAATATTTCTTGTATATTTTAAATCTCTTGCCATCCTAATTAAAATCTAAAGTGGGAGAATGCCTTGTTGGCCTCTGCCATTTTATGGGTATCGGTCCTTTTCTTTACGGCAGCGCCTTCCTCCTTGGCAGCGGCCAAGATCTCGGCGGCCAATTTTTGCGACATGCCCTTTTCATTGCGCTTTCTAGAATAACTGATCAACCATTTCATGGCCGTCGAAATTTTACGGTCAGGTCGAATCTGCATCGGAATTTGAAAGGTGGCCCCTCCTACCCTTCGACTGCGCACCTCCACATGGGGCATTACATTCGATAGGGCGTCTTTCCATACTTCCAGCGAACTCTTTTCTTCGTCTGTTTTTTTGGCCTCTACGATATCCATGGCATCATAGAATACACTAAAGGCGATCGATTTCTTACCATCCCACATCATCATGTTCACAAATCGTGTCACCAGTTGGTCATTGAACCGTGGGTCTGGCAAAAGGGGTCTTTTTTTAGCCTGCTTTTTTCTCATTTCTTACTAGTTTGTTGTCTGGGGGTTCGGGGACTTGTTTCTAGATCCTAGCGTCTCTATTTTAAGTCATGTACTTAGCACCCTTACCTTGCGACCTCTAAAGTTATTCCTTATTTCTTAGGGCGTTTTGCACCGTATTTAGATCTTCGCTGAGTTCGCCCCGCCACCCCTGCGGTATCCAAGGCCCCTCGAACAATATGGTATCTAACTCCTGGCAAATCTTTCACCCTTCCGCCTCTAACCAATACTATCGAGTGCTCTTGAAGATTGTGTCCCTCTCCTGGAATGTAAGCGTTCACTTCCTTTCCATTGGTCAACCGTACCCTGGCCACTTTACGCATGGCGGAGTTTGGTTTTTTAGGAGTCGTGGTATACACCCTGGTGCAAACCCCTCTCCTTTGAGGGCACGAATCCAAAGCAGCCGATTTACTCTTCTTGGTAATCGCGACCCTTCCTTTTCGTACTAACTGTGAAATTGTTGGCATACTTTTCTAAAATTTCAAATTCCAAAATATAAATTCCAAATCCCCTGCTTAGCAGGAAGAATCCAAATCCTATGTGATTTGGTTCTTGTAATTTGGGATTTGCAGGCGGCTAGGTTTTATTCCTTAAGAATACGCACTAAGCCAATATCTGTAAACTATACTATATATGTATAAAAATGTACCCTTGTTTAAGGGCTGGCAAATGTAATACTATTTCAGAATAATTCAAATCCTAATCAATTAATTTTATATGTTTTTTTATAAGAGTGCCCTAGCAGCGGATATCGCCGAAACTATTGGCTAAAAGTTTGGATACGTGCAAACTGAAAGATTATCAAAAAAAATGTTTATTTCATCGAGATTTAGATTTTTTTTCGATAAAATAAAGGGTTGACTGAATTATTCTTAATTTTTATACCAATTATTCATATTATTCATAACCTATCACAAAAAGGATTGAGAAAGTTGCATTAGTCTAACCTCTTCTTAAAGTTTTATTAAAATTAGTTTGGATTATTAACGTATAATTGTGATTTTTGCCGTTAGCTAATTCAAATAATTAAAAAATGAGAACAAAATTAAATGGAATCTTAACGCTGTTATTGGCGTTCGTTGTGCATTTAACATTTGCACAGGAAAAGACGATTTCCGGTATGGTAACCGACCAAGACGGTCTGCCATTGCCCGGTGTAAACATCGTCGTAGAGGGTACGACTAATGGTACCCAGACCGATTTTGATGGGAACTACTCCATCAGTGCGGCGTACCGGCCAAACCCTTTCGTTCACATACATTGGACAAAAGGAAGTCAAAATGCCGGTAGGTGCTAACAACACCATTAATGTGCAAATGCAGGAGGACGCACAAGCCTTGGAAGAGGTGGTAGTCACTGCACAAGGTATCAAAAGGGAGAAACAAGCCCTGGGGTATGCCGTAACAACGGTCGGTTCCGAAGATCTTGAGGACAAGACCGAAGGGGACATCGGAAGGGTCCTTAGAGGTAAGGCCTCTGGGGTCAACATTACCCAACAGAGTGGTATCTCTGGATCTGGTACCAATATCGTAATTCGAGGGTACCAATCGTTTAGCCAGAACAACCAACCCCTATTTATTGTAGATGGGGTACCTTTTAGTACTGACACAAACGCCTCTGGTGATTTCGTAGATGGGAACAACGGTTCAAGCCGCTTCCTAGATCTTGATCCAAATACCATCGCAAGTGTAAGTGTCCTTAAAGGACTTTCCGCTGCAACCTTATATGGTGAGGCTGGGAAAAACGGGGTTATCTTGATTACGACCAAAAATGGTTCTTCGAATTCAGGAGGTCCTAAAAAATCGGAAGTTACCATCACTTCGTCTTACTTCTTCAATGAAATTGCTTCGTTGGCCGATTATCAAAATGAATGGGGTGGCGGTTTTGACCAGGCTTTTGGCTGGTTCTTCAGTAACTTCGGACCCTCTTTCAGCAAAGAAGGAAGGGCGAGTTATACCAACCCTGCCAACTTTCCAGCGGTATATGACCTAAACCCAAGCGATGGAACCATTCGACATCCCTATGCCACTGCAAGTGCAGCCACAGGCGTACCGGCGGCTTTCCCAGAACTGGCCAATGCCCGTTATGAGTTCAAGCCCTATAATAGTGTTCCAAATTTCTTTCGAACCGGGGGCGTATCGAATGTTTCGGTAAATGCCAATGGCTCTACCGATGACAATAAGGTTTCGTACAATCTAAGTGCAGGTCATTTGGAAGACGAAGGGTTTACACCAGGAAATACATTAACCCGAAATAACATCGGTATCGGAGGCCGGGCGCAATTGAGCAACCGGTTGACCTTTAGCGGTACCATGAATTATACACGTACCGATTTCAAATCCCCTCCAGTGGCAGCGAGCCAAGGGAACGGATCCTTTGGTGCTGGTTCTTCAGTATATGGGCATTTATTATTTACCCCAAGATCAGTCGACCTTCAAGGCCTACCTTGGGAAAACCCTATTACACATGGGAGTGTTTATTATCGTCAGGGGAATGACATTCAAAACCCACGATGGACGGTTGCGAATTCAGGTACTCGGCAGTTGACGAACAGAGCGTTCGGAAATATGGCGGCGCAGTTTGACATCAATGAGAACTTGAACATTTTATATCGATTTGGATACGATTATTATAATGAGCGAAATACCACCTTTCAAAACAAAGGAGGTACCAGTGGAAATACGGCTACCCAAAGTGGTGTGTATTCTACTTGGGACAACAACAATACCATCTGGGATCATAGTATCATCTTAAACGGAAGTTATGATCTGACCGAAAAGTTGGATATGAACTTTAACGCAGGAGGTACTTCACGCAGTACCACCTACGACCGTCAAGGGGTTGCCAGTAGTGGTCAGAATGTTTTTGGGGTATTGCGTCACTTTAATTTCAATCTTCAAGATGAAATACAACTTACTGAAATACAGAATATCGTAGGTTTATACGGTCAAGTAGATTTTGGCTATGATCGCTGGTTATATTTAACCTTGAATGCCCGTAATGACTGGGTCTCCAATCAGGCCCCTGCCAACCGATCCCTTTTATACAAAGGTGCCAGTTTTTCATTTATTCCTACCCAAGCCTTTCCAGGACTTCGTAGCGAAGGGGGTATCAACTATTTGAAACTACGAGGAGGCTACGGGGAATCAGCCGGTTTCGCCGAGCGTTACCCGGTATCGGTCGACCTTTTCATCAATACCCAGAGCTTTATCAATGGCGACGGTCAAACGGTCGTCTCGAATACGGTTTCGAATACGTTGGCCAACCCGAACATTTTGCCAGAGCGCTATTCTGAATTTGAAGTTGGGCTTGAAACCCGGTTATTCAAGAACATCGTTAGTTTAGATCTTTCCTTATACCAAAGGACTACGAATGATCTGATTGTTAACCGACCTTTAGATCCTAGTACCGGTGGTGATCTTATTCAGACGAATGTAGGGCAGATCGTAGGAAAGGGAATCGAAGTTGATTTAGGAATCTATCCTTTTAAGGAAGGTAATTTTACTTGGAGCATCAATTCGAACTTCAACTTGAACAAATCTGAGGTAACTGATTTAGGGCCTGATACCGAAATCATTGTGTACGAAGGCTTTTCAAACTTAGGGAACGCCGCTATCAAAGGAGAGCCCTTAGGAGTGATTGTTGGAAGTAGGGTACAACGGGACGATGCCGGGAATCTTAAGGTCGATGCAGCCGGTAATTACCTCGGGGAAGAGGTCGATGAAAATGGAAGGTTGCCTATCATCGGAGATCCAAATCCAGATTGGACGTTCAACCTTTCGAACAGTATGAGCTACAAGAATTTTAATTTTAGTTTCTTGTTGAACCACGTACAAGGCGGTGATATATACTCTAATACGATTTCGGTACTTATCGGAAGAGGACTTGTTAGTGATACTGCAGACAGGGATGCCTCTTTTATCCTGCCAGGTGTTGGCCCCGATGGAACTGCGAATAATGTGCAGATCAACAACTCGGACTACTACTTTAACAACGTAGCCTTTGGTCCAAGTGAACTGCAAGTATTCGATGCCACATGCCTTCGCTTACAGGAAGTTTCCTTAGGATATTCCTTACCAAGTAAATTTTTAGACCGAACCCCATTTGGTTCCTTGACCTTTACATTAAGTGGATTCAACCTTTGGTATGAGGCCTTCAACGTACCTAAGAGCACCAACTTCGACCCCAATGTGGCCGGTCTTGGTGTAGGGAATGGTCAAGGTTTTGACTTTTTGTCTGGGCCGAGTTCAAAAAGATATGGATTCAGTATCAAGGCATCCTTTTAATTTAAATAAAAATAAAGACGATATATCATGAAAAAAATATTTAATATATTAAGTATCGCAGGCGTCTTAGGACTCTTTATGCTCCAGTCCTGCGAAACTACGAACCTAGACCTTACGGTCAATCCCAATGCCCTCTCGCCAGAGCAGGCGAGTCCTGACTACCTTTTGAACGGAATTCAGGTAAATTTCGCCTATCAGGCCGAAGGTTTTGGCGGCGTTGGAGCGCAATTGACCCGAATCGACTATATGGGCGGAAGAAGTTACCGTTCAGTCTATTCCCCTGCTACTTTTGACGGGGGTTGGTCAAATGCCTATACCGAGATATTGACCGATATCCGAACCATGACACCCTTGGCACAAGAAGCAGGCTTGAACTATCATCTTAGGGATGGCACAATTTATAGAAGCCTATGTGATGACCGGTTTGGTAGATTTCTTTGGAGATGTTCCTTATAGTCAAGCAAATTTAGGCGCGGAAAACTTCAATCCGGGCGTTGATTCCGGGGCAAGTATTTATGCAGCCGCCTTTGCTCTTTTGGATCAGGCAATTGCCAACTTTACCGATGGTGGCGTTGCCGCACCACAGAACGATTTCTTTTATGATGGGGATGCCTCCAAGTGGATCAAGGCCTGTAATACCCTTAAAATGAAATTGTATATGCAGACCCGCTTGGTCGACAGTGGTGCTTTGGCCAGTTTTAATGCAATCGTTGCTTCTGGGAATTATATTTCCTCAATTGATGATGATTTTCAATTTCGATGGGGCACCAATGTGGTACAACCGAACACCAGACATCCACGATATAGCGGTAACTACAATTCTTCAGGAGGTACCGGCGATTATATGTCAGATGATCTGATGAACTATATGTTGGTCAATGACGATCCTAGGATCCGCTATTACTATTACCGCCAAAATGGAGTGACCCCAGGTGCTGATGCAGACCCTGCTTTAGAGACCTTGCAGTGTTCCTTACAAACCCCTCCCGCTCATTACGCAGGATTCCCATTTTGTGCCTTGCCAAATGGGTATTGGGGACGAGATCATGGAAATAACGAAGGTACTCCCCCAGACGGGTTCTTAAAGACCACTTTTGGTGTGTATCCTGCCGGTGGCCGATTTGACGATAGCTACCTTTGAAGGAGTTAGTATTGGTGAAGGCGGCGGCGGCGCTGGTGTTACGCCCATCCTTTTGAGTTCAACTAGTGATTTTCTACAAGCAGAAGCCGCTTTGGTCTCAGGAAGTACTGCAACGGCAAAAACCTTTGTACTTAGCGGCCTTGCCAAATCAGTGGCAAAAGCTACGAGTTTTGGCACCATTGGATGGAGGTGCAGACCTTTCCTTTGAACCAGACGCAGCAGCGGTGGCACGACACAGTGCCGACTATTGCAGCTGCATTCGACGCAGATCCAACAGGTGGTTGGAATGTAATGGCCCGGGAATTCTTTACGTCATTGTTTGGAAATGGATTAGATGCCTATGATTTTTACAGAAGAACAGGATATCCTACGAATTTACAGCCCAATTTGGAACCAAATCCAGGTGGCTTTATTCGATCGGTCTTTTATCCTGCTAATTTTGTGAACAACAATTCATCGGTACCCCAAAAAGCTGAAGTGACCAATCCGGTATTTTGGGATACCAATCCGGCATCACCAGGATTTCCATCATCTAATTAAAAATGAAAAAAATGAAAAATAGAATTTTTAAAACAACAACGGTACTTTTGGCCTTCATAGCCCTTCTAGGTTGCTCAGTAGACAACAATACGATTGATGATGTATTTGAAAAAGTTCAAAATGGGGCTTTTCTCAGAATCACAGAAATAACCGGGGATATCATCGACCTTAACAACACGGCTTCTCCTATCTCTATTTCTTTGGAATATCAGGACAATGAAGCTAGTACCCTTCTGGATCGCGTTGAATTTGGTGTGAAATTTAAGGATAATACCGTAAGTGGTACCGATATCAGTACCACAGGAACCTTGGGCACCGTACCAGCAAGTGGTTTTACTCCTGGAGCAACCTACGGTCTGCCACAGACTACCTATAGTTTAACCTATGGTGATGCGTTAACCGCATTAGGAATTACTGCTGACCAAGTTGAACCTGAAGATGGGTTGACCATAGTCTGGACATTATTCCTTACCGATGGCAGAACCTATTCCGCAAAAGATGCCAATGGTAACATTGGGGCTATTGGGGCCTATTATTCGTCTCCTTTTCAGGCAACTACTGCATTCAAATGCGGGTTGACCGATACCTCGATTCTCTTTAATGGTGACTTCAGCGTTACCTATGATGAGTGGGCGGATTATGCTGTCGGAGCTACTATACCGGTCACGCCAGATCCAGGAGATCCGTTAAGTTTCAGAATATCTGCTGCTAACAATCCTTTTATTAATAATGCGGCGACGGCTTACTTAACGGTAACCGTACTCGATGAGGATGGCAATGTAACAATTCAATCGAATGAGGATTTTGATTATGGTGGAGGATTTGTCGTTCCGGTAACAGGAACTGGGAAAATCAACACCTGTACAGGAGCGATGGAATTAAGTCTAGATTTCAGCGATGCCTATACTGCCTATGGCCTAAATCTTGAAAAGGCTAACTAATGTTTATGCCTTAATCAATATGAAAACACCCCGCCGATGGCGGGGTGTTTTTTTTATGTGGTCCTAACCCATTAAATAATAAGAACTGGTAAGACAGTTACACAATCTTAAGGTTGCCTGAATAATGCACTGATGCCTACTCTACGTCTGGGCAGTATTAAGGCTAATAAATTATGCCTAATATAGAGTTAGCAACTTTTACCGCTCAAATTTCCATTAATCGGAATTACCACTACGTAAATCCAAAATACGTTATTTCGCAATGGTCTAACTGGGAAAAATAAAATATTATCAGTAACTTTCGGTGCTAGTTCAAAAAATTAATTTATATGAAAAGGATTGTTTTAATATTGGGGCTGACGTTGTTATTCAACTTCTCTTATGGCCAAGGGGCTTCTGCTGTAAATCTTGAATCATTCAGTGGGCAGGGACAAATGGGAAGTGTATTTGCCGAAATGCGCAAGAAAAAAGGCATCGAAACTGATTTACCGACCGTGGGATCAGTCTATATCGATGAGAAATTCCTGCCTTGCAAAATATACTACGATAGCGACTTGGTCGGGGATTTTTATTACCGGCACAATGCCTATAATGATGAGATTGAAATTAAGGATACCCAATTTGTCGAGGAGGCGGAAAGCTCTTTGGCCACGATTAAGGAGTTAACCCTTGTTGACCCAATCGGTGACAAGGAACTTTCGTTAAAGGCCTATAAAAACAAACAAGGGGAAGTACGAAACGGCTATCTTTATTTATTGAATGATGGTACCAACTATAAACTCTATACAAAGAATAACGTAAAATATACCGAAGGTACCCATGCAATTAGTTCGATGGTGCGTGATACTCCGAATAAATTCAGTCAATTTACTGAGTATTATTTCGTTACCAAGGATGGGAAAGTGGCAGAATATATTAGCAATCGAAAAAATGATTTTCTGAAATCATTTGATAAGGAGGTGCGCCAGGATCTTCAAAATTTTATCAAGGCGGAAAAAATAAACCTGAAGGAGGAGGCCGATTTAATAACTGTTTTCAACCACTTAAATTCGTTGGTTTCTTCGTGATTCGACATTAGCCAGCAATAAAGATTCGAAATACTTTTTACTTTGACCATCCCGTCACGAACGGGGTGGTTTTTTATTTTACCTTTGCCCCATGCAAAATACCAGTCAAATTTATGGAATACGCGCGGTCTTAGAAGCAATCAAGGCAAAGGAGACCGTAGACAAGGTGTTTATTCAGAAAGGGCTTAAAGGCGAGCTATCCAAGGAATTGGAAGGGGTGCTGCGAAAAAACGGAATTCCCGCTTCCTATGTCCCCATCGAAAAACTGAATCGGCTGACACCCCAAAATCATCAGGGCGTCGTAGCCACCATATCCCCCATTTCCTTTTATGAACTTGAAGGGCTCGTAGAGCAGGTTTTGGCCTCCGAAAAAATACCCTTGTTCCTGCTCCTCGATCAGCTTTCGGATGTTCGAAATTTTGGGGCCATCATTCGCACGGCCGAGTGTACCGGCGTTGATGGTATCATCATTCAAAAAAGTGGATCAGCCCCAGTGACCGCAGATACTATAAAAACTTCGGCAGGGGCCGCATTTAAAGTACCCATCGTAAAAGTAGACCACTTAAAGGATGCTGTTTTTTACTTGCAGGCATCCGGAATCTCAGTGGTGGCAGCCTCTGAAAAATCACAGGAAGCCCTCTATACCATACCGTTCGACCAACCGTGCGCCATTGTCATGGGCGCAGAGGACAAAGGTATCGCTCCTTCAATTTTAAAAATTGCCGACTATACGGCCAAACTTCCCATTTTGGGGGAAATCGCCTCCTTGAACGTTTCGGTCGCCTGTGGGGTATTTTTGTACGAAGTAGTTAGACAGCGAATGAAATTTGCATAATGGCCGTAAAAAAAATTCCAAATTCCAAATTCCAAATTCCACCCGAATAACCATCGGGGTTGGCGAAGCAATCCCCTCAATGAGTGTCCCGAAGAACCAAATCCCCGCGTCGCTGCCGCTTCTCGGGATAACAACACGGCTCACTGCGTTCTATTCAATGTTCAAGGTTCAAGGTTGACTGATCATAGTTAATTGATCACTGCCTACTGCCTACTGCTTACTGTCTACTGTTTACTGTTTACTGTTCACTGTTTACTGTTCACTGTTCACTGTTTACTGTTCACTGACTTCACTGTTCACTGTTCACTGTTCACTGCCTACTGCTTACAGCTTACTGCTCACTGCTTACTGCCAACTGCCAACTGCCAACTACCGACCCACCACCACTCATTCCCCATCGTTCTCAGGTCGTTCCTTAAAATGATAGTTGATTTTAATCGGGGTTGTATCCTCTTCTTTTGTGAGTGTCTCAATAAAATTGCCGTCTTTATCAAAATGCTTTAAGAACTCGTCTTGTTCCTCATTATAATCATCCTGTTCCCAAGCAAATTTTTTGGTCGCTGGTAATTTTGAATCCACGAAAAAGGCCAATGCCAGACCGGTAAGGAATCCTCCCAAATGGCCCTCCCAAGAAATTTCCTCCTTTACCGGAAAAATGTACCATAAAAGACTTCCGTAGATAAATACGATCATGAGGGACAAGGCCACCAATCGATAATACTTCGTGAAGATGCCCTTAAAAAAAATAAAGCTCGCCAAAAGGTAAATTACGCTACTTGCCCCAATATGAAAAGAGGACCTCCCGATCCCCCAAGTAATAAGCCCGGAAAAAACAATCCCTAAAAAAAGCACCCGCAAGGCAATATTTCGATAGAAATAAAATAGGGAAGCCAGCAACACGGCCAAGGGTATCGTATTGTTATAAAGGTGTTCCACGGAACCGTGGATAAAAGGCGATAGAAAGATGCCTCGCAAACCTTTGACGGTACGTGGGTAAATGCCGTATTCATTCAAATTTACCGCCCATCGCAATTCTACCCAAAAAACCAGCCATATCAATAGTACCGCCAAAATGGGCGCAATGATGACGGCATTGGTGAATTTAAAATAGGAATGCTCAGACATAGGATAAAATTAGTCGTATTCCTTACAAAAAACCAGCCAGCAGGGCGAAAACGGTAAAAATGTCAGGCAACTTGGGATTGTTCGTTCGAAGCGTAATCAATAGATCTTGAAATGTCTTATTTTTAGACCATGAACGAACCCCTTGCCGAACGTGTGCGTCCCAAAACGCTCGAAGAATATATTAGTCAACACCATTTGGTAGGTGACAAGGGCTCATTGACGTATCAAATCAAAAAAGGTACCATCCCTTCCTTGATCTTTTGGGGGCCACCGGGCACAGGCAAAACGACCTTGGCCCATATCATCGCCCATGAAAGCGAACGACCTTTTTATGCCCTGAGCGCCATTAACAGTGGTGTCAAGGATATTCGGGACGTAATAGACAAGGCAAAGCAACGTGGCGGACTCTTTACCGCCAAAAACCCCATACTATTCATTGACGAAATACACCGCTTTAGCAAATCACAGCAAGATTCCTTATTAGGTGCCGTAGAAAAAGGCTGGGTTACCTTGATTGGGGCGACCACCGAAAATCCGAGTTTTGAAGTCATCCCTGCCTTGCTCTCCCGATGTCAGGTATATATCCTGAATCCGTTTGGAAAGGAAGACCTTATCGCACTTCTTAAGAGGGCCATGGAGCAGGACGAAGTCTTGAAAAAAAAGAACATTGAACTTCAGGAAATCGAAGCCTTGCTTCGATTATCTGGGGGTGATGGAAGGAAGTTATTGAATATTTTCGAATTGGTCGTAAACTCCGAGGATACCGACACCATTACTATTACCGACAAAATGGTCATCGCGAAAATTCAGAAAAACACGGTGCTCTACGATAAGACCGGGGAACAACACTATGATATCATATCGGCCTTTATCAAAGCGATTCGCGGTAGTGACCCGAATGGAGCGGTCTACTGGCTCGCCCGGATGATCGAAGGAGGCGAAGATGTTAAATTTATTGCCCGCAGAATGTTGATTTCGGCCTCTGAAGACATCGGCCTCGCCAATCCTACCGCCCTAGTACTGGCGAATACCACCTTTCAGGCAGTCACAACGATCGGGTATCCGGAAGCAAGGATCATCTTGAGCCAATGCGCCATTTATCTTGCCACTTCGCCAAAGAGTAATGCCAGTTATAAGGCAATCGGCAAAGCACAACAGGCGGTAAACGAATTTGGGGACCTCTCGGTACCACTTCATCTGCGAAATGCCCCGACGAAATTGATGAAAGATCTCGGTTATGGAAAGGAGTATCAATATGCCCATGACTACGATCACAATTTTATCGCCGCCGAATTCTTGCCCGAAGCACTCATAGGAACCGCCTTTTATGAACCAGGAGACAACCAACGCGAGGTGGCCATCAAGGAATTCCTAAAAAACCGTTGGAAAGATAAGTACGAAGGTTAGAACTTAATTTCGAGAGGTACTACGCGTAATTGATCCCCTTCATAATATTCAAAAAACCATTTGTCTTCCTTGAAATAGACCAGGCCTTCATTTTCATCAGTCTTGCCCAAATACTGATCTGGCTTGGAAGTCTTGAATATCTTAAGCCTGATTTTCGGGGTACTATCTACCAGTTGAAAGCCATTCGGAATTTCCTGTGCGTACAAAACTCCTGATAGGTGTAATAGGTCCTGGGTCGTCGTCCCTACCGCGTTTTCCGATTTTTTAATCTCCGAGGGTACGGGCTCCATGCTTTTATAGGTTTGTCGTTCAGGGGTTACCTCCTCGATCGTAACCTGTTCCTGCCGGTTTTTAGGTGTTTCAGCCACCTTCTTCACATCATTCTTATAATTTAAAGTAACCGTTTCTGGGTCATTCCCTTTTGGTTTATAACTATAATTAACGGTGTCAAATGTTTGAAAAGCATCACGAATGGCCTCATTGAATGACAATTTATAATCTTTTTCCTTGCTTTTTCCCTCAGCAGTGGTCATGATAACCACAGAATTACAATCTTTTAAACTTAAGACCACTTTCGTTGTGAACATCGATGAAAGATCCTCTAGGCCAAGCAAAAGCCCTAAACAACGATTGCTATTCAAATCTTCTGGTAGCGCATCGTCATAGACCGCATCAAATCCCTTTTGAACAAGTAAAAATTTGATCAAAGTACTGGTTTGATACTGGTTTTCACTTTTGAAGCCATCAAATTTCTTGGGTACGATGATGTATTTATAATCGTTTAATTGTGCACGGGACATGAAGGGAACCATACATACAAATATGGCCAAAATAATATTTTTCACAGAATACGATTTAAGATGTAATAGTGCTATATGAAAAAAGCGTGCCGAAGTTGATTCAGACCAACAATTCGAATCACTCTTTCAAAATCAATGACGTAATTGATGGCCCCAAGATAGGTTAATTAATCCTATTTGAAAAGAGGCATTGCGCCTCGCAGCCAAGTTTCCATAGGCTATCAAACCATGCCTTCTTGTCGTTGCCCCAGCGCTATTGCAAGTGCTTGGTGTCGCATGGCGCATCGGCTAAATCTAAAGCCAGAAATGGCCAATGGTCCAAAGGGTTGTATTGCACTTAACGTGCTTAGGTCGAGAAGCTATAAAAATGATTTTATCTCACTTAAATCCTTGATCATATGACAATAATCGTGTGCTGGGGCCCCATGGACATTAAAATGGAGCGCATGTAACCCTACAGCCTGGGCACCAAGTATATCGGCTTCCAAACTATCCCCGATCATTAGGCCCGATTGGGGCAAGGTTTGGGCCGTTTGCAACGCCGCTTGAAAGATCAAAGGATTTGGTTTTTTTACCCCTGCGGTCTCCGAATTGGTAATCGTATGAAAATACCCATGAATTTGGGCATTTTTCATTTTTTTCTCTTGAACTTCCTGAAAGCCATTCGTAATGATGTGAAGCTTATAGGTGGGTCTTAAATAGTGCAGTATTTCATGTGCATTCGGAAAAAGGTGGTTATAGGATGGTAGATGTTCAATATATTCAATTGCCAAATGATCGATCATCGTATCTGAGATCGCATAGTTCAACGAATCAAAAACCGTTTTTAAACGTTGATAGCGCAATTCGGACTTTGTGATCTTTTCCTCTCTATACAATTTCCAATATGCTACGTTGGCCGGAACATATACTTTCAGAAAATCAGGCAGGGCAACAGCGATACGATTCTCAACCAGGATTTTTTCAAAAGTCAAGGCAGAATTCCTTTCAAAATCCCAAAGGGTATGGTCTAGGTCAAAGAATACATCGGTCACCTGGTTCCTATACATGATACTTTCTTAAGAGGGTGCTATACAAGTCTTTCCAATCGATTTTATGGGACCCCCCCAAAAGTTCATTTGAAAAAACGGTAATCAACTGCCCATTGACCGACTTAACCTGTTGGTATAAGAAATTCATTTGCTCTAAAATATCATTTTTATTCTTCAGATTGACCAAGGAATAGTCGTGTGCTGCAAACGAATGGATGCGAATAGGTTGTTGAAGTTCTAGATTGATGTCGTAAAAATAAAAAGGGGTGCAGGTCCCGGCCCTAAACCCAATCTCATGGGTATAGCCCATGGTGTAATCATCGGTAAACTCGGCCTCTACCAAATTGCGGTAGGTATTCGGGACATCGACCCTGTTGTATCGAAGCCTTGAAAGACTAACAGGGCGATTGATTACCTCTGACAGGTTTTTTTTCTCTTGTTTTAAAAGGTCGATATCCCCAAAGGAACTATAGGAGGCACACAAGGAGACCATACTGTAATCGGCAATATATTTAATAAGATATTTGAACTTATTATTGTTCGGGGATACATTCTTATCATACTTTGAATACGATGCGAATTGAAAAAAAAACTTGGCCTTGACCTTCAACTCCTTGTGCAGTTCGACCAGCCACTCAAAATTATCGAACGGGTCCTTCCTGGGATCCACCCATACAGCTGCTCTACGGGCGATCCGTTTTATATGCAAATAGCCGAGATCCATCAGGATGCCCCCTAGGCTACGGGTAAAACCTCTATACGCAAACGAATGGGAGGTAGTAACATCAATGATAGAGGTGAAACTGAAAGTGCGGTTTTTACCTACGAGATCAGGAAATCGTTCTTTGAGGGCTTCGAGCATTTTGTACGCCCAAATATCTACCACAGGTAGCATCAAAAAACCGTTCTGATAGGCAACACTGTCTTTTGGGGAAAACCGCCCGTGTATATCTTTGACATGAGGCAGATATTCTTCATACCTACTCAAAAGAAAAAAGCTGGCCGAAAAGATATCGTATGGCAGGTTACTTCGCTCACCTGCTGAAAAAAAGCAGGGGACACCATCCCATTGCGCAATGGTTATTTGAAGGTCATTAATACCCTGTTCGAATAGCAAATCGTTGCTCCGCACAAAAAATTCATTTTGTAGTGGCTGTTTCGTATAGGTTATTTTTGGTCCGGAGTGTTTTATAAAATCTTCTATTGTGGTCGTAAAAGTGACTTCAATTCCCAAAATTCGCGTGAAAAGATGCTTCATACTGTAGGAGAAGCGGGGTGTTATTTTATGGGTATAAATAAGTAACATAGAAGTCTAGATTGGAAATCATAAGTGCGGGGCACAGTTTTCGGAAATCAGTCCCCCTGTAATCATTAACAAACAATTAGGGGATACATGCCTCCGTTTACAGGAGCCCTTCGTCGGCAAAACTATAATAATCCTTTTGGGTAATGATCAAATGATCTAAAACTTTTACATCCAACATGGCGGCAGCGGTCTTCAATTTCTGGGTCACGCTGGTATCTTCCTTACTGGGCCTAAGGGTTCCCGAGGGGTGATTATGTGCTAAAATCAATCCTACGGCTCCCAGTTCCAAGGCCTGTTTCATTGCAATGCGAACATCGACGAGCGTCCCGGTCAATCCGCCTTTACTCAATTGTCGTGTGTGTAAGATCTTGTTGGCATTGTTCAAATAGATAATCCAAAACTCCTCGTGTCCTAATTCCCCCATTCTGGGCTGTAGCAACTCGAAAGCATCCCTGCTACTAGAAATTTTGGTAATCTTCTGTGCGGCTTCCCCCCTTCTTCTTCTACCCATCTCAAGTGCGGCCGCAATTGTAACCGCCTTCGCTTCGCCAATACCTTTGAACTGCATTAATTGCTGCAGTGATAGATTGCCGAGGGCATTCAAATTATTGTTTACCGATGCCAAAATACGCTTTGAGAGTTCAACGGCACTTTCACTACGGCTTCCCGAACCAATAAGGATGGCGATAAGCTCGGCATCCGACAAAGCCGACAACCCTTTTAAGACCATTTTTTCCCGCGGTCTGTCATCATCAGACCAGTGTTTAATCGATAAGGAAGAAGGCTTGTCCTGCATGGTATTTGTGTACGTTGTTCGGTTTTAAAAATAATCCTTGATTACAATGTTACTGTAGGTGCTTCGCGCCAAAACCTAGTAATAACCTATACGCTTTGATCCGCGTAAGGCATTTCTATTTTCCTTTTCAACCCCAATATAAAAATTTATAGGCGAATCCGCGATGAACGGTATCCCTATTTACGAATTTTCGATTGCGTTCTTAAGAAGGTTCAAATCGAGGCCACCATAATTTCCAGAACTCATCAACAGGAGCACCGCATCATTAAAATCGAGCGACAGCAAATATTCCTTCAATTCAGGGGCATTGGTGAATATGTGAAGGTCATCACGATCAAAGGCCATAGCGATTTGTGAGGGGCTGACCTCTTTCAGTCGTTTGATCTTTACCGATTCGGGGAGATAAAAGACGATGGCAGAATCGGCCGCATCCAAACTGCCACGATATCCTTTTAAGAATTCTGGATTAAAACTGCTATACGTGTGTAACTCCAAACACGCTATTAACTTTCGATTCGGGTATTGCTCTTTAACCGCTTTGGTGGTCGCAGCTACTTTGCTCGGGGAATGGGCGTAATCCTTAAAGGCAATGCAGTTTTTTCCTTCGCCGATTTTTTCCAAACGTTTAGAGGCACCCTTAAAAGTAGCAATGGCCTCATAGAAGGCATCCTCATCGACCCCCATATTTTGGCAGATCCATTTGGCCCCTGCCAGGTTACTGAGGTTATGTTTTCCAAAAACGCCAATAGGCATAGCACCTTCAGATGTTTCCAACAGGGTCAGACCGTCTACTACGGTGTACTCCGGAGTCGTGTAAGGCAATTTTCTTATCGCGTTAGAAGACGTCTCTACGACTTCTCGCACTATGTGATCTTCGACATTGTAGGTAATGCTCCCACCCTTCACTATACTATCGACAAAAATTTTGAACTGCTCGACATAATTTTCAAAAGTGGGGAATACATTGATATGGTCCCATGCAATTCCGCTCAACAAGGCAATATTAGGCTTATACAAGTGAAATTTAGGGCGCAGGTCAATAGGTGACGATAAGTATTCGTCCCCCTCCAAGACTATAAAATCATTCTCCTTGGTAAGGTGCACCATTCGATCAAATCCTTCCAATTGGGCTCCTACCATATAGTCTACCTCCTTATTATGATATTTAAGTACATGCAGTATCATTGAGGTAATCGTCGTTTTCCCATGGCTTCCGCCGATAACGACCCGGGTCTTGTTCTTTGATTGTTCATAGAGGAATTCGGGATAGGAATAGGTCATAAGACCCAGTTCCTGCGCCTTCAACAATTCAGGGTTGTCCGATTTGGCATGCATTCCCAAAATAACGGCATCCAGGTTGGGATTTATTTTTTCTGGAAACCATCCGAACGCTTTGGGCAAAAGGCCTTTCGATGCCAATCGACCTGCCGAGGGCTCGAAAATTACATCATCACTTCCCGTAACAGTATACCCCTTATGATGCAAGGCCAGGGCCAAATTGTGCATGGCGCTACCGCCAATGGCAATAAAATGTATTTTCATTCAAGCGATTTTAAGTATCAAATATATGAATAGATTAATGAGGTAAAAAGTGTGATTCATGAATTGCAAACCACGCTCGATGAATTCTGCACTTAGTTAAAATGCAGGACAATGCAGTATGGCCGATTCTTAGTATCTTCGTTGTTCAAAATCAAATGATGAACCTAACCCTTTCTACGATCCCATCCAAGGAAATCATGCCTGGCTTTCACGGTAAACTTATTCATGCACAAACCATGTCGATTGCCTTTTGGGACGTTGCCGAAGGTGCCAAAGTACCGGCACATTCACACAGTAACGAACAGATCATGCAGGTCTTGGAAGGAATCTTTGAATTCACAGTGAACGGGGAAACCCATATCTATAATCCAGGTGATTTGGTGGTAATTGCACCACATGCCGAACATAGCGGAAAGGCCCTTACCAAATGCAAACTAATGGATGTTTTCAGTCCGGTACGGGAAGAATATAAATAATTTCCGATCATTGGCATCTTAGTAAGGGAAAGCAAATAACGCAATTTCGTATAGTGGTAACCAGTGGCTGTCCAAGCTAAAAAATCAAAAAAAATGAACGTATCGCTTAAAGGAAAAAAAGCTTTGGTCGGAGGAAGTAGTGATGGTATCGGCAAGGCGATTGCCGAGCAATTGGCCAAAAGTGGCGCGAGTGTCACCTTAATGGCACGCAATGAACATAAACTCAAGGCCATTCTTTCAACCCTTCCCAAAGACGAGGGTCAAAATCATCAATATGTGGTGACCGACTTTTCGAATTACGAAGCTTTTAAAGATCGTATTGGCCTGTACTTTGATACGAATACTGTTGATATCCTGGTCAATAATACCCAAGGACCGAATGCCGGGAATGCCCTCGAAAAAAAGGTAGTCGATTATCAAGAAGCGTTCGACCTTCTGTTCAAAACAATTGTTTTCACAACCGAGCTGGCCTTGAAAGCCATGCAAAAAAACCAATGGGGCAGAATTATTAATGTTGCCTCGATTTCGGTGAAGGAACCCTTGTCCTATTTAGCATTATCAAATACCATACGGGCGGCGGTGGTGACCTGGGCAAAATCATTGGCCACTGATGTAGGGCCTGACAAGATAACGGTCAATAGTATTTTGACCGGGTATTTCGATACGGCTCGTATTGCTCAGTTAAATGCAAAGAAAGCAGAACAACTGGGCATACCGCAAGATGATGTTCTCGGCGAGATGGAATCACGGGTACCTCTCAAACGAATTGGAGATCCAAAAGAATATGGCTATTTGGTCACATTTTTAGCCTCTGACAGGGCCGCTTATATAACTGGCACGCAGATTCCCATAGATGGTGGCCTGTTGAAAAGCCTGTGATGCACGTTCCCCTTCGTGGGTCACACTATTGAAGTGTAATTTGAAAAATCATTTTTTTCTTTTCGGAGGATATTTTAAAAGTACCTTGTCGACCAATTCCTGAAATGTTTGTTCGCGTATGGTCGGAGGTGCATTTTCCTTAAAGGAACTACTACTTGTCGCTTGCCAGAACAGCATATTCTTTTTGGCATCCACGAAATCAAATTGAATTTCGCGTTGCAAATGGGCCTGCCCAACGGGTATGCCGAACGATACACCGCCGCCGATAGCACCTCCCCCACCTCCTACTCCCACCCCTACTGAATTATTGGGCCGTGTTTGTATGGTGGCACTTTTGATATTGATCCATAGATCGGGTTCTTCCGAATAAAGAAGCCCCTTAGTCTGCAAGCCAATATCCATGGCTCCCAATAATCTTTTCATATCCAATTCGCTTAAACCCGTCTCCATATCGGCATAATAATTATAGGTAGTATAGGCCGTGAAATCGGTCTCCTTGTCATAATCATAATTTACGCGAATGGCATTACAGGAAACCATCAGGAGAACTACTATCAACGCCCGTAAAGAGGTCATATACTTACTTTTACATAAAAATACCAAAAAAAGTAACGGCATTGGTAGATCAAAAGGGATATTCGATTAACTGTTGAGCATCGACCAGAGTCGATCTTTTAATTCTTGAAGACCGACATTGGCAATCGAGGAAATAAATAAATAGGGCGTATCCTTAAAGTCAGCATCGAGCGCAATACGCATTTCATCCATCAGTTCATCATCGAGCATGTCACATTTTGAAATGGCGACCAAGCGGGCCTTATCCAATAATTCGGGGTTATAACGCCGCAGCTCATCCAGGAGAATTTCATACTCCTTGCTAATATCCTTACTATCGGCGGGTATTAAAAACAATAAAGTAGCATTGCGTTCGATATGTCGAAGGAAATAATGTCCTAAGCCTTTGCCTTCTGCCGCCCCTTCAATTATACCAGGAATATCGGCAATGACAAAGCTCTGGAAATCGCGGTGCTCAACGATGCCCAAGTTCGGCTTTAAGGTTGTAAACTCATAATCGGCGATTTTCGGTTTGGCCGAGGTTATCACTGACAATAATGTAGATTTTCCGGCATTCGGAAAACCCACCAACCCTACGTCGGCCAATACCTTCAACTCAAGGATCACCTGCTTTTCCTGACCTGGTATCCCCGGTTGTGCATACCTCGGAGTTTGGTTTGTACTGGTTCTAAAATGCCAGTTACCCTGACCTCCCATGCCGCCGGGCAACAATATTTTTTCTTCCCCATCCTCGGTAATCTCGAACAGCACTTCATCTGTTTCGAAGTCCTTGATTACGGTGCCTAAAGGCACATCCATATACACATCTTCCCCATCGGCTCCGGTACTTCTGTTTTTACTGCCATGTTCGGCATGACCTGCCCTAAAATGCTTTTTGAACTTGAATCCGATAAGGGTCCACAGATTTTTATTGCCCCGAACGATGATATGGCCGCCTCGACCGCCATCTCCGCCATCAGGACCCCCTTTGGTTATATATTTTTCGCGATGAAGATGTGCCGAGCCTTTGCCGCCATTACCCGATTGGACAAACACCTTTACATAATCAACAAAATTTCCTTCGGTCATTCTATGGGTTTATAATTGCTGCTAAAAAGCTGGCCAAGCAGATTGCTATTTGCATAAATAGCCAATTCAAAAGAGACTTGGCACGTGAGCTTTCGATGTCTAAAAACATTCTCTTGCATTCCTAATGCAGGTATTCGATCCAAGGGTCTAATTGAGAAACTCGGGAACCTTAATGACACGCATCATTCAGCATCTACTATTTCATTGGATATTGGTGCAAACTTGTATTATAGTTTACAAATCGTGGACATTTTCACAGCTCCTCGATGACCTTCGCCAACCGCATGGTAATCTCATCAACCGCACCTATACCATTTACACTGTGAAACTTGTTCTGAGCCTCATAGTATTTTTTTAAGGGTGCAGTCTTCTGGTTGTATTCCTCGAACCGATTTAGGATTTTCCCCACATCCTGGTCATCGGTACGACCGCTTAACTTACCACGTCCTAAAATGCGTTCGATTAGCACTTCATCGCTGGCCTCTAGGGCTATGGTCGCGTTGATCTTCATATCCTTTGAGTCTAAAAGCGCATCTAATGCCTCCGCTTGTGCAGCGGTTCGCGGGAATCCATCAAAAATAAAACCACTAGCCTCTGGATGCTTTTCTACCTCATCTTGAAGCATTTTAATTGTAACCTCATCGGGCACCAAATCGCCACGGTCAATGTATGATTGCGCCAATTTTCCCAATTCGGTATTTTGGGCCATATTGTGGCGAAATACATCGCCTGTTGAAATGTGCTTTAGATTGTAATTGTCCTTCAGAAATTGAGCTTGGGTACCCTTACCCGCCCCCGGCTTCCCGAACAGTACAAGATTGATCATATGTTTATGGTTTAATTGGTATACTTCTTTTAGGTTCCTACCGAGCTCCATATAATCAAGACCGTAACCCACTATAAATTTATCCGGGATCTTAAGACCAAAATAATCGATGGCATATTCCCCGTTATATACTTCCGCTTTGTAAAATAAGCTGGCGATTCGAAACTCCCTCACGTTGGTATTCGAAAGTAAGTGCACCAATTCCTTTAAAGTGCGCCCCGTGTCAATAATATCTTCCAGGATAATTACTGAACGCCCCTCGATGTTTTCAGGGAGATCCAAAAGAGTCTCCACAATTCCCGTGGAAGTAAGCCCCTGGTACGATCCCAATTTTACGAATGACACCTCACAGGGGTGCTGATAGTGTTTTAAAAAATCGGTTACGAACATGAAGGCACCATTAAGAACACCAACAAAAATAGGGGTCTCATGTTGGTAATCGGCCGCCACTTGCTTCGCCACCGACTTAACCGCAGCCTGGATTTCCACTTCACTCAGGAATCGTTTAAAATATTTGTCGTGAAGTTGGATCAAGGCTAAAATATTTTGTTGATGGGATGGCAAAGATACTATTTTGATTTCTCTTTTTTAACGCATAGGCCGGGATTTAAGATTTAGACGTATTTTTGTGGTACAACCCATAAATTGGGCCAATTAAATCGTATGGAATTTTTTTCTTCTGACTTTACATTAGGAATCCTTGGCGGCGGACAGCTTGGCAAAATGCTATTGACCGAAACCCGCAAATGGGATATTGCAACCAATGTCATGGACCCTTCAGATGACGCTCCATGTAGTATTGGCTGCACTACATTCGTGAAGGGTGATCTGCTGGATTATAATGCCGTATACAACTTTGGAAAACGGGTCGATGTGTTAACCATCGAAATCGAGAACGTAAATTTAGATGCCCTTGAAAAGCTGGAAAGTGAAGGAATAAAAGTACTACCCCCAACGCACGCGCTACGTACGATACAGAACAAGGCCAAACAAAAACTTTTCTATATAGATAATGACATCCCAACGGCCGATTTTCATCGATTTGCTTACAAAAGCGAGATTAAGGATTGTCTTGACAACGGGGGCCTGAGCCTGCCATTCGTATGGAAAATTGCACAATTTGGCTATGATGGGCAAGGCGTAAAGGTAGTTCGGAAAGTAGAAGACCTTGAAGGCCTGCCGCCTGGTGAATGTATCGCCGAAGACTTGATTCCCTTTAAAAATGAATTGGCCGTTATTATAGCTCGTTCAGCAAGTGGCCAGGTTCGAACGTATCCGGTGGTCGAAATGGAGTTTCACCCGGAAGCAAATCAGGTTGAATATGTTATTTGCCCTGCCCGAATTGCAGCAGATGTGGCACAAAAAGCACAGGATGTCGCTTTAAAGGTTTCCGAAAAATTAAGACATGTCGGACTTTTGGCGGTCGAATTGTTTCTAACAAAGGACGATCGGATATTAGTCAATGAGGTAGCCCCTAGGCCCCATAATAGTGGCCATTATAGCATTGAGGCTAGTTATACCAACCAGTTTGAACAGCATCTCCGGGCCATTTTAGACCTTCCGTTGGGCAACACCGACAGCAAAGTGGCCGGCGTTATGGTAAATTTAGTGGGCGCCGAAGGACATACAGGAGACGTGCTCTATCATAATATCGGCCGAATTTTAGCTATGGAAGGTGTAACCCCTCATATTTATGGCAAAAAACAAACCCGGCCTTTTCGAAAAATGGGCCATGTCACCATTGTAAATGAGGATCTGGCGAAGGCACGGGAAGCAGCTCAACTAGTGAAGGAAACAATACAGGTAATCAGTAAATCAGAATAAGATGGGTAAAGTAGCCGTAGTAATGGGCAGTACCAGTGACCTGCCCGTAATGCAGGAAGCCGTTGATATTTTAAGGGAATTTGAGATTATGGTGGATGTCGACATCGTTTCGGCCCATCGTACCCCGGATAAATTATTCGATTTTGGCAAAAATGCCCATAAAAATGGATACACGGTAATCATAGCCGGTGCAGGAGGTGCCGCCCACCTACCTGGCATGATCGCCTCCTTGTCGCCATTGCCCGTTATCGGGGTACCTATCAAAAGCAGTAATTCGATTGATGGATGGGATTCTATCTTATCGATATTACAGATGCCCGGAGGGGTTCCTGTGGCCACCGTGGCCCTGAATGGAGCTAAAAATGCAGGTATTCTTGCCGCCCAGATCATCGGGAGCGCCGATGCTGCCGTGCTTGATAAAATTGTGTCGTATAAAGAGGGGCTAAAAGACAAAGTTATCAAAGGGGCGAAGTCGGTGAACAGTGAACAGTAATCAGTGAACAGTAAGCAGTAGGCAGTGAGCAGTAATCAGTTAGCAGTAATCAGTACACAGTAAATCTTGAACATTAAACTTTAGACCTTGAATCATAATAAATACATGAACCCCCTATTACAACCTTTCGATACCGCCCCTTTTTCATCGATCAAAAATGAAGATTTTACACCCGCCTTTCTCAAGGCAATCGAGGACGCCCGTGCAGAAATCGATGTAATTGCAAATCGTGCAGAAGCTGCCACTTTTGAAAATACCATTGAGGCCTTGGAATATTCAGGAAGGCAATTAGATCGCGTTTCAAGCGTGTTTTTCAATCTGAATGCCGCCGAGACCAATGAGGATATTCAAAAAATAGCGCAGGAAATATCCCCGTTGCTTTCAGAATTCAGTAATGACATTACGTTAAATGCAGCCTTGTTCAGCAAGGTAAAATCAGTATATGACCTTAGGGACACCTTAACCTTGGATGTGGAACAGGAAACCTTATTGGATAAAAAATACAAGAGCTTCAGTCGCAATGGCGCCAATCTGCCCGATGGCAAAAAGAAGCGGTTGCGGGAAATCGATGCCGAGCTTTCTAAACTAAAATTGACCTTTGGCGAGAATGTCCTGTCCGAGACCAATACCTATGAAATGCACCTGCCCGATGAAAAAGATCTTGACGGCCTGCCTGAAGGGGAAAAAGAGGCAGCAGCACAACTGGCAAAATCAAAGGAAAAGGAAGGCTGGCTAATTACCTTAGATTTTCCCAGCTATATTCCCTTTATGAAATATGCGAACAATCGCACCCTTCGAAAAGAACTCGCCCTGGCCTATGGCAGTAAATGTTTCCACAACGACGGCAAGGACAATCAGGAAAATGTCCTAAAAATCACACGGTTGCGACATGAAAGGGCAAATTTGTTGGGATATGCTACCCATGCACATTTTGTGCTCGAGGAACGTATGGCCGAGACCCCTGATAAAGTATATGCCTTTCTAAATGAATTGCTCGATAAGGCCAAACCGGCAGCAGAGTTGGAATACACGCAATTGGAGGATTTCGCCAAAGAATTGGACGGCATCGATCGCCTCGAAAAATGGGATAGCAGCTACTATTCCGAAAAATTAAAACAAAAACGCTTTAACCTCGACGATGAATTATTAAAGCCCTACTTTAAATTGGAAAATGTAATTGCCGGGGTGTTCAAAATTGCTGAAAAATTATTCGGGCTTCGATTTGAAGAGGTATTCGATATCGAAAAATACCATGAGGAAGTCAAAACATATCGGGTATACACTGCCAATCATCAATTTATGGCCGTGTTTTATGCAGATTTTCATCCGCGCAAAGGCAAACGGGGCGGAGCTTGGATGACCTCCTATAAACCACAGTACCGATACGAAGACGAAAACATTCGACCGCATATCTCGAACGTCTGTAATTTTACGAGATCTACTCCCAGCAAGCCCTCACTCCTCACCTTTAATGAAGTGACCACCTTGTTTCATGAATTCGGCCACGGATTGCATGGCATGTTGGCAAATACAAGATATCCCAGCCTTTCCGGTACGTCGGTCTATTGGGATTTTGTAGAACTTCCTAGCCAGATAATGGAAAATTGGTGTTTCGAAAAAGAAGCCCTTGAACTTTTCGCCAAACACTATCAAACCGGGGAGACAATCCCCATGGAATTAGTGCAAAAAATAAAGGATTCCTCCAATTTTCAGGAAGGAATGGCCACCTTGCGCCAAATTAGCTTCGGTCTACTCGATATGTCCTGGCACGGCGCGGATCCAGGTGCCATCAAAGACGTCAAAAAACATGAGAACGAAGCTTTTGCAGGCACCCAAATCTATCCTGATACCCCTGAAACGTGTATGAGTACTTCTTTTTCCCATATTTTTCAAGGAGGTTATTCCTCGGGATATTACAGTTATAAATGGGCCGAGGTGCTAGACGCGGATGCTTTCGCCTATTTTAAGGAAATGGGAATATTTAATAATGAAGTGGCAACAAAATTTATGGAAAATGTCTTATCAAAGGGTGGGACCGAGAAACCAATGGATTTGTATCTTCGTTTTCGTGGCAGTGCCCCTAAAATCGAAGCGCTATTAGAACGAGCCGGCCTTCTCAGGAAAGTCGGTTAAAAGGGCTTTTGAAATCGTGTTGGTTTTTTACATTTAAAAAATAGCTGATGATACTATTTGTTGACATGGATGAAGTAATAGCAGACACCTTTGCTGCCCACATTGCCCAATACAATTTAGACTATAAAGAGGAACTTTCGGCAGCGGAATGTCACGGCAATGAAGTTTGGCAAAGTGTACCCTTGGATCGGCGAGAAAGCATCTATCGACATACTTCGCTCGAAGGGTTTTTCAGGGCGCTAAAGCCCATTCATGACAGTCAGGCCGTTTTAAAGGAACTTGCCCGAAAATATGAGGTGTACATCGCCTCGGCCGCGATGGAATTTCCGATTTCCTTACGTGAAAAATCAGAATGGCTCGATGAACATTTTCCGTTTATCCATTGGAAAAATAGAATTTTGTGCGGTGACAAGCATATTTTAAAAGGAGATATCCTCATTGACGATCGCACGTATAATCTCGAAAAATTCGATGGAAGGCCCTTACTTTTTACTTCTCCCCACAATGTCGGGAACAAAGAGTTCGAACGGGTAAACAACTGGCAGGAAGTGGCGCAAAAACTGCTTTAATAAAACCGCGGGCCTTTATTTTTGTGCTTTTATCCACGTATCATATCCTCCTTCGAGATTCACGACGTTCATAAACCCAAGTTCTGTAAGCCGCGCTTGGGCCTTTGAACTTCTACCGCCCATTTTACAATATACGTAGATGGTTTTAGCATTGTCAATATCCTTGAATTGGTCTGCGAAATCGGCATCATACCAGTTGATGTTTACGGCATCGTTTAAATGACCGGCATTGAATTCTTCGGGCGTACGCACATCGACCAACACCCCGTTTTTGAGTTCATCTTGTGAAACCTCGGTGATAGGTTTTGACTTCATTTGTGAACAGCCCAGGTTCACGAAAAATATAAGGGCCAAAAAAGAAATAGGTCGCATAGGGATTTCTATTTATTCCAAAATTAAGGAATTGCAGGAACATGCTGCCGATCCTTGCAGATTAAAAATGATCTTATGGAGAAAAAAGGCGAAATTCATTGTAATTTCGAGGCAGTAATTATAACAAGGTCTCCTTTTGGCTTCTTAAAAAATAAAGTTTCCCAAAATCAGACTATTTTTGATACTTTTAAAAAACAAAATGACGGCGCACCAGTTACATCCCGATGCGTGGGTTGATACCTATGCAGATTATCTCTATAACTACGCCGTTACGCGCGTCAGTGATTCGGAGGTTGCCAAGGATTTGGTCCAGGATACTTTTTTCGCAGGATTAAAATCGGCTAAAAACTATAAAGGTGAGGCCGCCGAACGAACTTGGCTAATTGCTATCCTAAAAAGAAAGGTTATAGACCATTACCGAAAAATCAACTCGAAAAAAGGCAAGGCCGAAGTACGTATGAGCTATGGCACCGATCGCGAGGATGAGGGCAGTTGGTTGGAAGAACAGGTTGCCGACCCTTTTAGCGCTTTCGAGAATGATGCCATTGAGAATGAGGAACTGGGAATGGCCATTCAGGAATGTATTTCAAAACTCCCAGAAAAACAGTCCCTGGTGTTTAATATGAAAACGGTTCAAGGTATGAGCACCGAGGATATTTGTAAGGAGCTTGATATTAATCCGTCAAACCTTTGGGTAATGATCCATAGGGCCAGAACCGCCTTGATGGGATGCCTGAATCAAAATTGGTTTAAAAGATGATTTCATGTGATGAGGCCACTGTAATTTGCAATAAATCGCAATATGACGAGGCCACGATTATTGAAAAGATAAAATTGCAATTTCATGTACTTTATTGCAGTACATGTGCCAGTTTTATTAAGAAAAACACCCAGCTTACCTCCCTTTGCAAAAAAGCCAATTTAAAAACGCTCACCGCGGCCGAAAAAATAGCGATGAAACGGGAACTACAGAAAAAATTCTAAGGGGTTACAAGTAGGCCCTCAATCAAAAGCCACCATAGAATCGGTATCCCTTCCACCCAAAAGGAGGCAAAATACTTTGATTGTTTTCCCTTGGTCCTCATCAAGGCAATTATCAAGAGTATAAACAGAACCGCCTTACTGATAAGATCCAAGGGCCTTATATCAACTTTTAAAAAAGTAAGTGCGAAAAAGAACATGGCTGCCACAACCCCTATCTTTTTAGAATTCGCATCACCAATACGCTGAGGTAAGGTCCTAAGCATCGGGGAATCATATTGAAGATCTCTAATTTCAAAAGGAATAAGGAGCACCAGTACGAGAATAAAACGCTGCAGTGATTCTATATAGGCATCCCAAGGTAGCGATTCATTATTTGCGATGATTGGCAAAATAACCGTCGAAATGCTCCAAATAAGACTGACCAAAACGATTTTCAAAAGGCCGAGACTTCGCAGATTTTTGGCCTTTGGTAAAACCGGAAGGGCGTATAAACCGGTTAATAGTGCCATGCAACTGCTAATCAGCCAAATTCGAGGCGCTAAAAAATAAAAGTGGTAAAGTGCTATTCCCAAAGCTATTAAGCTGGCTAGTTGAATATAGCGTTGGTATGTTTTGGCTACCAAAATGTACTTTTTAGCTTCCACACCATATTTCACAAAATTATAGCAGGCGATGGTGCCGAAAAAAAGAAAATACGACAGATTGGCGTCTACTTCAAATTCCAGGAGCCGGCCCGTTATCTGCAACAAGGCCCAGACGGCCAAACCTACATGCATACTAGCATCTAAGTAAAAGTCGAATATACGGTGAAGGAATTTCATAGTCTTCCTGGCCAGTAGCCTGGAGCGTTTCTTCCGAAGTGCTCTTGCAATCAAATAATCAGGCGCCCTTTATCCTTAGAGTGCCAAAAATAGGTTTGTAAAGGCAAATGTAACCAAACTGTTCATAACCCAGGATTTTGGTTAAAAACTTTACTACGGGCCTGACTTAAAATGGCTGATTTACGCAAATTAATCCCTAATTTTGTCGACCTTATTTTGCTAAAAAAAGGATAAAAATATGAGGACGGACGTATTTGCAAGACGACATATCGGAATCCAGGAAGCGGACTACCTACACATGCTTAAAACGGTTGGTGTAGCGAGCGTTGAACAATTGATTCTTGAGACGATTCCAGATGATATTCGACTTAAAAAGCCCTTAGGCCTTGATGCGCCAATGAGCGAACATGAATTTTTATCGTACATCCAACACTTGGCGGAAAAAAATAAGGTCTTCAAATCGTACATCGGCCTGGGATACCATGAGTCGATCGTTCCTTCGGTAATCAAACGGAATATTTTAGAAAATCCAGGATGGTATACGGCCTATACCCCGTATCAGGCAGAAATAGCACAAGGCCGGTTGGAAGCTCTTTTGAACTTCCAGACGGTAATATGTGATCTTACAGGCATGTCATTGGCCAACGCTTCCCTACTGGACGAAAGTACCGCGGCAGCTGAAGCAATGACCATGTTATTCGAATTGCGCAATCGAGAATCAAAAGAAAAACCAAGTCGTGAAATTTTTCGTCTCTGAAGATGTCCTACCCCAAACACTTTCGCTCTTAAAAACGCGTTCGATGCCTTTGGGTATCGAGTTGGTCGTCGGGGACCATGATACATTTGACTTTGGCGACTCGTTTTATGGGGCACTGCTACAATATCCCGGAAAACATGGCCAAGTTTATGACTTTGCAGACTTTGTTTCCAAAGCCCGGGAACACGAAATTAAAGTGGCTGTGGCGGCCGATATATTAAGCTTGGTACTGCTGACCCCCCCAGGGGAATTCGGTGTCGATGTGGTAGTAGGCACTACGCAACGCTTTGGGATCCCATTGGGGTATGGTGGGCCACATGCCGCATTTTTTGCCACAAAGGACGAATATAAAAGAAGTATCCCTGGCCGTATAATCGGCTTGACCAAGGATACCGATGGCAAGCCTGCACTTCGTATGGCGCTCCAGACCCGGGAACAGCATATTAAGCGCGACAAGGCCACCTCGAATATTTGCACGGCACAGGTTCTCTTAGCAGTGATGGCCGGCATGTATGCGGTGTATCACGGTCCTAAAGGACTGCGTTTTATTGCCGAGCAGGTACATGCCAAGACGGTAAAACTTGCCGAAGGCTTATCAATACTGGGGATTGATCAAACGAATACGTTATATTTCGACACCCTTAGGGTAAAGATGGCTGCAAATAAAATAAAGCCACTTGCCGAAAAAAAAGGCATCAATTTTTTATATATCGACGCAGAAACCCTTGCGATTTCACTGAATGAAGCCACCTCCATGGCCGATGTGAATGACATTCTTGCCGTTTTTGCCGAGGCCTTGGGTAAAAAAAGTGTCAATATAGATACCTTGACCCCACAATCGATACTGAACGGACGCATCGCTCGCACCATTCCCTACCTTGAAAACGAGATCTTCAATTCGTATCATTCGGAAACCGAACTGATGCGTTATATCAAAAAATTGGAGCGGAAAGATCTTTCCCTGAACCATTCTATGATTTCGCTAGGTTCTTGCACAATGAAGCTGAATGCCGCTTCTGAAATGTTGCCCTTAAGTATGGCGCGCTGGGCCAACATCCATCCGTTCGTTCCTATTGAACAAGCAGCAGGATATCAAATCGTTTTAAAAGAACTAGCCGAAAATCTTTCATCAATCACTGGTTTTGCCGCTACGTCACTACAGCCGAATTCAGGTGCCCAAGGAGAATATGCAGGTTTGATGGTCATTCGTGCCTACCACGAATCGCGCAACGAAGGCCATCGTACGATCTGCATCATCCCTGCATCGGCTCACGGTACGAATCCTGCCTCGGCAGTGATGGCTGGCATGCAAGTAGTCGTTACTAAAACCGATGAAAAAGGGAATATCGATCTAGCCGACCTAGAAGATAAAGTCATACTGCATTCCGCAAATTTAGCCGCGCTCATGGTCACCTATCCTTCAACACATGGGGTTTTTGAATCGTCGATCCGACAAATTACAAAGTTGATACATGACCATGGAGGGCAAGTATATATGGATGGTGCCAATATGAATGCTCAAGTGGGCCTGACGAATCCTGCTACGATCGGCGCCGATGTATGTCACCTTAATTTACATAAAACCTTTGCGATTCCGCATGGCGGTGGAGGCCCTGGAGTAGGTCCGATCTGTGTTGCCGAACAATTGGTGCCCTTTTTACCTGGGAATCCGGTTATCGAAACCGGGGGTAAAAATGCCATCACCGCAATTTCAGCGGCTCCATGGGGTAGTTCCCTTGCTTGTTTGATCTCTTATGGATATATTAAAATGCTAGGTGAAAAAGGACTGCGGGAAGCCACCATGGTTGCCATCTTAAATGCAAATTATATCAAAGAACGGTTAAATGGCAAATTTGATGTTTTGTACACCGGTGAAAAAGGGCGGGCCGCCCATGAAATGATCATCGATTGCAGGCCATTTAAGCAGCAAGGTATAGAAGTCACCGATATCGCCAAACGTCTTATGGACTATGGCTTTCATGCTCCTACGGTATCGTTTCCCGTAGCCGGGACGCTTATGATCGAACCTACCGAAAGCGAAAGCTTAGCAGAACTAAATCGCTTTTGCGATGCCATGTTGTCAATACGGTCTGAAATTGATGGTACCTCTATAGATGAACCTAATAATATCCTAAAAAATTCGCCGCACACGTTGCAGATGCTGACGAGTGATACTTGGGACTTTCCCTATAGCCGTCAGCAAGCAGCATTTCCCTTGCCCTTTGTTTCCGAAAATAAATTCTGGCCTTCGGTACGTAGGGCCGACGATGCGTATGGAGACCGTAATTTGATGTGTACCTGTGCTCCAATGGAGGCATATATAGAGGCCTGACGATTTCGTTTATGTCACTATTTATGGGGCTTTCAGCTATGCTAAAAGCCTTTTATCTGCTGTAATGCCCTTGCATGATTCTAAATGAACATCGTATTACTTAGTTGTCTAGGGACCTTTTTGACCCCAATCTGCACTACTTTTAAGATTTAAAATTATAGTTGAATTTATGAATATCGGTATTACAGGTACAGGCTGCTACCTTCCCTCTCAAGTAATAGAAAACAGGGATTTTATTGAACATGAATTTCTGAATGCCGATGGCAGCCCCTTTGAGTATTCAAATGAAGTAGTGATTGAAAAATTCAAGTCGATAACGGGTATTGGGGCAAGAAGATATGCCTTAGACAGCCTAAATACTTCGGATATGGCGTTCTATGCTGCCGAAAAGGCGATTGCGGATGCTAAGCTCGATAAGGAAACATTAGACTATATCATTTTCGCCCATAATTTTGGCGATGTATCTTTTGGTCAATCTCAAGCTGACACGGTCCCCAGTTTAGCGACACGTGTTAAGCACCATCTAAAAATAAAGAATCCAAAATGTGTGGCTTATGATATTCTTTTCGGATGTCCAGGTTGGATCGAAGGCGTTATTCAGGCATACGCCTTTATAAAAAGTGGGATGGCCAAAAAGTGCCTTATAATCGGCGCAGAAACCCTTTCAAGGGTAGTCGACCGAAACGACCGGGATTCAATGATCTATTCAGATGGGGCCGGGGCCGCCATATTGGAACTTTCGCAAAATTCGGGAACAATATTGGGCCATAACTCCGCCACCTATTCCCTTGAGGAATCGAACTATTTGTATTTTGGGGAATCATACAATAAATCGGAAGAAAAACAGACCAGTTATATCAAAATGTATGGTAGAAAAATTTACGAATTTGCCATCACATACGTACCCGCGGCCATGAAGGAATGTTTAGACACTAGTGGCATTTCGATACACGATGTAAAAAAAGTCCTGATCCATCAGGCCAATGCAAAAATGGACGAGGCCATTGTTAAACGATTTTATGGAATGTATGACCTGCCTATGCCAAAGGGAATCATGCCCATGAACATAGAACAATTGGGAAACAGCTCGGTGGCCACCATACCTACACTTTTGGACATGGTCAAAAATGGAAAAATCCAAAATCAAAGCATTCAAAAAGGAGATGTTGTTATCTTTGCAAGTGTTGGTGCAGGCATGAACATAAATGCGTTCATCTACAGGGTTTAAAGGTTTCGGGTGGTTGGTTTTAAGCGCTACTTTTCTACTTGAAACCAGAAATCGAAGCAACTAGAAACATAAAGATATGTACGAGAAGACCTTTCCTGATAAGCGTTTTAAAGAAACCCTTACATTTCTTAAAAAACATATCACTACCCAAGAAACCATATTAGACCTAGGAGTCACGAACCCGTTTTCCAAAATACTGACTGAACAAGGCTTTCGCGTAGAAAATACGACTGGCGAGGACTTGGACATTGATTTTACCTCCATCAGGGAATCGCAGGCGGAAGTAGTGACCGCTTTCGAGATCTTTGAGCACCTGGTAGCTCCTTTTAACCTCCTTAGGGAAGTAAAGACCAAAAAGTTGGTTGCAAGTATTCCCTTGCGTTTGTGGTTTGCCCCAGCCTACAGAAATAAGTCAGATCCCTGGGATCGTCATTATCACGAATTCGAGGATTGGCAGTTTGACTGGCTTTTAGAGAAGGCGGGTTGGGAAATCGTAGACAGTGCGAAGTGGACGAATCCAGTAAAAAAAATAGGTCTACGCCCATTACTACGATCCTTTACCCCGCGCTATTATATCGTGTATGCCGAACGGAAAACAAGCCGATGAACAAATTCCACCCCGATAGCTATCGGGGCCAAATACCAAATTCATCCCCAATAGCTATCGTAAGGTAGGGGACCAAATCCAAAATCCTATCAAACTGTAACAGGGAACGTGAATGTTTCATTATCTTCTGATCAAAAGGCTTAAAAAATGTGTATTACTTTTTAAATTTGAAAAAGGGCTAAGAACACCATGAAGTATTATATCATTATTCCTGCCCATAACGAAGAAGCTTTTCTTGTCGATACCTTGAATTCAATTTTGACGCAGTCTTTAAGGCCCAAAAAAGTAGTGATCGTTAATGATAATTCTACAGATGGCACCGAAACCATCATTGATGATTTTTCGCGCAAAGATCCGAGCTTTATGAAGGTGAATGCCTCCTCGTCTACCTCGCATATGCCCGGAAGCAAGGTAATCAGCGCCTTTAACAAGGGACTTCAGCGCCTGGATGAAAACTATGATTTTATTGTAAAATTGGATGCGGATATAATTTTGCCTCCGGATTATTTTGAAAAAATCGCCTTCATTTTTAAAGGGAACCCCAACGTCGGGATTGCGGGAGGCTTTGCGTACGAAAAAGATACTAACGGCAAATGGCAGCTAAATCATCCGATGGATAATGACCATGTTCGAGGGGCCTTTAAAGCGTATTCTAGAGGTTGCTTTACCGCCATAAATGGATTAAAGGCTGCGATTGGTTGGGATACCGTCGATGAACTTTTAGCACAATATCATGGTTTTGAAATCTACACCGATGCCAATTTGAAGGTCAAACATCTCAGGCCAACAGGCAACGCCTATGATCCAAAAGCACGTCTATTGCAAGGGAGGGCCATGTATACGATGCGTTATGGTGCAAGCATCAGCTGCATTGCTTCCTTAAAAATGGCCTGGAAACAGCGAAAGATCTCGGCTTTTTTTGACAACATGTATGGCTATCTTCTTGCCAAAAAGGAGAAAAACCATTATTTAATTACTAAAAAAGAAGGTCTTTTTATTCGAAAATTGAGGTGGGCGAAGATGCGAAAAAAACTGATGTAAAAAAAAACATCCCGAAAAATCGGGATGTTTTTTACTATTCTTAATTCGACTAAATTCCCAATTCCTTTTTAACATCGGCCAGGAGGTCTTTACCTCTCGCGACGATCAAGCCACTTCCCGGTTGGGCATCAATGACATAATCAAATCCTTGTGCTGCAGCCACTTTTTCAATGGCCGCCTTGGCCTTCTCTGAAATGGGAGCGAAAAGTTCCTGTTGTTTTTTCTGCATTTCTTGCTGGGCGTTTTGTTGAAACTCCCCAATGCTTTTCTCATAACCTTGCAGCTCCTGCGCCCTTTTTTCGTTCTCTTCCCTAGTTTTAGAGGCCGATTCATTTTGATATTGTGTTACCTTGTTCCTTAGTTCGGTCATTGAGTTTTCAAGATCGGCACTATAGGTTCCCTGGAGTTTTTTGAGTTCAGCTTCGGCCGTCTTCATTTCTGGCATTGCAGACAACAATTGAGTTACATCAATATGGGCAACCTTGCTTTGGGCATTAACAAATCCGGTAGCTGCTACGAACAAAACCAATGCTACGGCAATTTTCTTTACTTGTTTCATCTTAAATTTTATTTGTTTTTTAATTGTTAGTCCTGCCACATGACAGGTGTAATTCGCCATTGATCAAGTCGATTCGAAGAATCGCGGACAATGACTCATTTCATGAGTTACTAGATACTTACTTTTTTGAGCGTTAATTTATAAATGGGTAAATGAGTTGGTCTTAATTGATACTGTCATTCTCAACTTGTTTTTTATTTTCCTCCTGAAGGCCCTTTCTTTTGGCCTCACGTTCTTCCAACAATTTCTTTCTTCTTTCTTCGTAGGCTTTCTTGCGTTCCTCCCTAATCTTCAATTGTTCTGCCCTTTTTTCGTCAGCGGTCTTTTCTCGGGCCTCTTCAGCCTGCTTTGCCTTTTCCTGTCGTTCCAAAAGTGCATCGGTTGGAGCCTCATCGGCCTCGGTATCCGCTTCAAAATCATCAAGCTTACTTCTGGTATCCGCTTTTTTAGCAGGCGAACTTACTTTTCTCGTTCGAGAAATACCCCGTAATATTTGATCACTTATATCGAATCTTTTTTCGGAGTACAACATTACGACATCTGCCGATTTATCAAAAATAAAATCATATTTTTTATTAGCACCTATTTTTTGCACTTCATTGAATACCTGATCCTGAATGGGCTGTATCAATTGTCTTTTTTGAAGCACTAGGTCACCTTGCGGTCCAAAGCGATCTTGCTGGTAATCTAACATTTCCTTTTCCAAAATTTGGATTTCCTCTTCCCGTTCATTGATCAGCTCATCGGTGAGCAAGACCTTTTCGGCCATCAAATCCTTTTTCATTTGGTCGATGGCATTCTGCTTTTGTTGGATCTCGATTTTCCATTTTTGTGCCTTTGTCTCTAATTGCTCGTTGGCATCACGGTACTCATCGACGTTTTCAAGGATATATTCCATATCAACATAGGCAATACGCACCCCCCTAGCCTGGGCCCTGGCAAAGGTTGAAAATAGCACCAGCATAATTACCAAAAGAACGTTTGATTTCGCTATCATTACTTAATCGTTTTATCTCATAGAAAATACCGTGCCAAATTTACTAAAACTTTTAAAATGAATTAGTTAGCCTTTAGAGCAAAAATTTAATGCACGATTAAAGAAAATAACAAGTTCATCCTTTATAATGTGAATCGTATGCTATTACCAACATGCGAACTTCCATTTTCAAAATCAATCTTGTCTCAACCTACACCATGGAGGTTTTTTTCTATTCGCTATTTGCGTTTATCTTTTTTAGTTAAAACTGCTGGCCGATAATGAAGTGTGTTTGCCATCCACTGGGTCCTGTTGAATTCGGGTTGGCATCTTTATCGAACCCATACCCAAAATCAATACCCAATAAGCCAAATGCCGGCATAAAAATACGCAGCCCCACTCCAGCCGATCGTTTTATTTGAAACGGATTAAAGTCCTGAAAATTGTTGAAAGCGTTACCACCTTCTAAAAAAGTGAGTCCATAAATGGATGCAGAGGGTTTTAAAGTCAGTGGATAGCGAAGTTCCAAAGAGAACTTATTATAGACAAGTCCGCCTTCCTGCCTTCTAGTAATGGGGTCCACCGGCGTCAAAGATTGATTTTCATACCCGCGCAATTGTATGACGTCCCTGCCATCAAGGGTAAAATTACCCAGACCATCACCTCCTACAAAAAAGCGCTCGAAGGGCACATCGCCTACATCATGGTTATAACTTCCTAAAAATCCGAATTCGGCATTAGATCGCAGTACCAAATCACCGATCAAAGTGGTATACCAATCGCCTTTGAAATTCAATTTGTAGTATTCCAACCATTTAAACCGTTCCTCTTCCAATTTTTCCCTTCGACTATTAAGTACCGCTATTTGTGGGTCGCCAGACGCCAAGGTGTTAAGTTCTTCGAGAATCGCCGAGCTCTCATCACGTATGCCCTTAAAATCCTTATTACTAAACAGGGAATATGGGGGTGTCATCTTCGCGGTAATCTCAAAATTGGAGCCGCTACGGGGGAAAATACGACCTCCGGCCAGGGCACTTCTATTGATGCCCAAGGTATAGGTAAATGAATTCGAACGCCCATTACCAAAACTAAACAAGCCAATATTATAATTCTTAAAATCATACACCTGATACCCTAGGGAATGGGATACAATAAAATAATCATCGGGCCATTGTACTTTTTTAGCAAGTCCGGCTGAAATACCCGTTATGGCAAACTGTCTGGACTTATCGATATTTCGGGTCACAAAATCATAAGAGAACTGTTGGGTCCTGGAGATCGATAAGTTAAAACGTACTGGTTTGACACCGCCGAGCCAAGGTTCCGAAAAGTTCAAGCTATACACCCTAAAAGTACGACTGGCCTGCAAGCGAAGGGCGAAACTTTGACCATCTCCCATTGGCACTGGTTTGTACGCCTCGCCTTTAAGAAGGTTCTGAATTGAAAAGTTACTAAACGAAAGTCCCAAGGTGCCAATAAAACCACCCCCACCGTAACCTCCTTGTAATTCGATTTGACTAGAGCCAGATTCGACTAGGTTATAATTGATATCGACGGTACCCTCGTTAGGGTTGGCATTCTGCACATCGGGCTTGATCTGTTCGGCATCGAAGAAACCCAACTGACCCAATTCACGAATACTTCGAATAATATCAGACTTGTTGTAACGTTGCCCGGGGCGTGTGCGCAATTCCCTGAAAATTACGTGATCATTAGTCTTGTCATTCCCTTCTACCGTCACATGGTTCAGAAAGGTCTCTTTCCCCTCGATGATCCTTATTTCAAAGTTGATCGTGTCGTTCTCGGCCGAGACTTCGACCGGATTGATACTTGAAAATAGGTACCCATTGTTCTGATAGAGATTGGTCAAGTCGATGGCATCTGGTTTCGTGTCATCCGCGATGCGTTTTCGAAGTAGCACCCCATTGTAGGTGGCCCCTTTTTTAATGCCAAGCACTGCGGCCAATTCCCGATCCGTATAAACACTGTTGCCAACAAAATCGACGTCACCGAAGTAATATTTGTCGCCTTCCTCGACTTTTATTTTAATATCGATGTTATTTTCATTCCTTTTAATAATGGTGTCAGATAGAACACGAGCATCCCTGAAACCGTTTTCAGCATATTTGTCGACCAACAATGTCAGGTCGGTCTCATAATCATCTGCTATAAACTTCGACTTTTTCCAAAATCGACCAAATCGCTTTTCCTTGGTCTTTTTAAGTGCCTTCTTTAATTTTTTGGAAGATAGCTGCTCATTCCCTTCAAAAACGATATCCTTTATTTTTACCTTATCGCCTTTTTTAATGTTGATGACCATGCTCTCGCTGTTTTCGCCAATCGAGTCCTTGGCAGTTGCGATTGTGGCATAGGCATTAAGATAGCCTTGCTTTTTATATTTATTCTGCAGATAGTTTTTTGTATTTGCAATAAGGCTTTCGGTAATTTTCTTACCCTTTTTAAGGTCGGTATCCTTCAGGATATCGGCAATTTTTCGCTTTTTTACCCCATAGATGGTAACATTTGATAGTGTCGGGCGTTCAAGGATGTTGAGTTCCAAATAAATATTTTCGCCTTGGATGTCGGTAACGAAAACCTCAATGTCACTAAAGAGTTCAAGGCCCCACAATTTATTGATGACGGCACTGATCTGATCGCCGGGAATCGTGATGGGCTGCCCTACACGAAGGCCCGTATAGGTTTTTACGGTCTGTTCGTTATAACTTTGAAGACCTGTTACCTCCAGACCAGCAAGGATGTATTTTTTACCGTCCTCATAGGAGGTCTCCTGTGCGGTAGAAAATGCTGTGATCAAAAGTAGTAGGAGGGTAAATACTGGTTCAAGGGATATGAACCGTTTCATATCGCTAGTTGAGTTGTTCGCTAGTTTTTCCAAATCTTCGTTCTCTGTTCTGGTAATTCTTTATGGCCTCTACCAAATGGTGTTCTTTAAAATCGGGCCAAAAAACTTCAATAAAATATAGTTCGGCATAGGCTATCTGCCAAAGCAAAAAATTGCTGATCCTATGTTCCCCACTGGTACGGATTAGCAAATCTACATCAGGCAAATCGTGCGTGTAAAGATGGTTATTTATAATGGTTTCATCAATACTTTCGGGAGAAATTATATTATTTTTAACTTTGATCGAGATACACCGTAAGGCGTTCTTCAATTCCTCCCTGGCGCCGTAATTCAAGGCCAACGTAAGGGTCAGTCCTCTATTTTCCTTTGTCTTTGACATTACTTCGTTCAACTCTTTGAAGGCCTTTTTAGGAAGGTATGAAATGTCGCCGATTGTGTTAAGTCGTACCTTGTTTTCCTGAAATGTATTCAATTCTTGCCGGAGGGAGGCCACCAACAGGTTCATTAAGGTATCTACCTCTAGTTTGGGTCTTTTCCAATTCTCGGTCGAGAACGTATATAAGGTAAGAAATTCAAGTTTCAGTTTTACGGAACTCTCAACGATATTCCGAACTGTGGTTACGCCATTTTCATGGCCAAAAATACGATGTTTGCCCCGTTCTTTAGCCCAGCGCCCATTGCCATCCATAATGATAGCAATATGTCTAGGGAGGTTTGTACCCGTAATTTCATTTATAGTGCTCATGAATAAACTTACTGAAAACAATCTTTACATACTACTCTGCCAAAGGTGTAAGTTAAGGTAACTCCTGAGAAAACATACCAATCATCGCTAAAAATATTTCCAAATTGAAACTCCTCAAAATTTGACCCTTCAGGATTGCTAGCATCCAAATTATCGGTAAAGGTATATCGAGCGCCGACTTCGGCCCCTAGAATAAAAAGTTGGTTTATCCTTATTTTAAAACCCACGGTCATGGGAATGGCAAACGACCCGTCCCTTTGATTCAAGGAGACCAATTGACCTGCGCTAATATAATTATAGTCATATCGAAAATAGGTCACGCCTGTATATAAATAAGGTGTATAGGCCGGTCCTAATTGATGGAGGTTATATTCGACGAAGTTAAATTCCAATCCTGCCGAAGCTTCGAAGATCGAATTATCGACCACATACCCCCTTTGTTGCCGTGATGTCATGTTCGATTTTGAATCGTCTGCCGTGAATTTACCATAGATCATGCTGGCACGCCAAGCATATCGCTTGCTTTTATTCCATTTGAACAACCCCCCGAAGGCAAGGTTCGAAGGTAAAATAAAATTAGTACGCCCTACGTCCCCGATATTATTAGCTCCACCGAGGAAGGCGCCAATCTCATAGGTTTGCGCATGTACTGCGACACTGGTCAAGAACAAAAATAGGATGATACATTTCCTCATAGATTGTAAAAGTTTGCAAAAGTAATCATTTGAAGCCATTTTAACACGCTTAGCAAGTAAATGCGCCCATAGGATAAACAGGATTTGCAGGCATTTATTGTTCGCTCAAGGTGTCAATTGCGCCTATCCTCGCCCCATAATAATTTGTTGCGCAATGTTTTGAGGAAACTCTCTGAAGGGTATTCAATCATTTTAATAGTGAAGTCAGCCTTTTTAACCACAATTTCATTTCCATTTTCCAAGGAGGCTATTCGGGAATCGAGTGAAACCAAGTGGTTTTCCTCCCGGCCAGAAACTTTTAACCGAATGACCGTTTCATCGGAAATCACCAAGGGTCTTGCATTCAAATTATGAGGTGCTATTGGCGTTAGCACCAGGGATTTTGCCGTCGGGACGATTACCGGCCCTCCGCAACTGAGCGAATATCCAGTAGAACCCGTAGGGGTTGATATGATCAACCCATCTGCCCAATACGATGTCAAATATTCATCATCCAAGTATGTCTCAACGGTTATCATGGAGGTCGTGTCCTTTCTACTCACCGTTACCTCGTTCAAGGCAAAATTCAGTTTTCCAAAATCGGGAATGGCGGTATCGGCAATAACTGTTACCAAACTTCTCTCAACAATCGAGAAATCACCCTTAACAAATTCCTGAACCACTTTACGTACCTCTTCCTTCTTAAAGGTCGACAGAAAACCCAATCTCCCGGTATTGACTCCCACGATTGGGATGCCCAATCTGCCAACATAGGTCGTAGCGCGTAAAATGGTACCATCACCGCCAAAACTGACGAACATGTCAAACGAGGCATCCAAGCCTTTATCATGGTTAAAAGTGGGATAGGGATGTGCGCTTTTATTGGAAAAAAAATGGGCGTAAAACTCCTCTTCGATTGCTATGACCGCTTCTATTTTATGAAGTTCGTCAAGGAATTCAAGCACATAACCCAATGTGCTATCCTGATAGGTCTGACCATAGATAGCGACCTTCATCAGGTTAAACGTTTAGGTATTTATCCAAATAATCAGATCGTTGCTTTAGATCTTCCAGGAACATGTCATCTTGATTACCAAAAAGAATGCTATAATTGTAACGCCGAAAAGTCTGTATGATCTCATTAAGCCGTGCGGTACCGACTTTTAAGGTTATCTGAATAACATCACTACGCATATCGGTGATAAAGGCACCGATAAGTTTTGCATTGTTACTTTCAACGATTTGTGCAATTTCACTAAACGAGTAGTCTTTTATTCCTTTGGCCACAACGATGATGCCCCCGGGCTCCGTAAAAAAAGGGGTGTCGATGAATACACTGATAACGGTGGTAAGGTCATAATAACCGATTACTTCTTCTTGCTCGTCCAATACAGGCACAAGATTGGCCTCATTGCGTGCGAATACCTCAATGACATCGAGCCAATTTGCATCTTTGCGAACGAAAAATGTTTCGAGATTATAACGAAAATCACCTATCTTCTGGTCAGATGCGACGGTAGGTAGATCATTTTCATCTAAAACGCCGACAAATTTCTTATTTTCGACAATGGCCACATGCGAAAAACTCCCATCCTTAAAAAATTTAAGCAATTTCTTAACGGGGTCTCCGACCTTGAATATCGGCAAAGTCGATACGATAAGTTTCTGAATCTGCATAATTTTAAATATAACGCAAAATAATGATTTTAAATATCAAAAGGCATGCCTAATTCGTATTTTTACGCATGTTTTCAAGCCAAGAGAAGGTATGACCCGATTAAGTGTTAACGTGAATAAAATTGCCACTTTAAGAAATTCCCGTGGCGGGGATGTCCCGAATTTGATCAAAGTCGTTCGGGATTTGGAAGCCTTTGGTGCTGAGGGTATAACGATTCATCCGAGACCAGATGAGCGGCATATTCGTTACCAGGATGCCAAGGACTTAAAGAACGTGGTCTCTACAGAATTCAATATAGAAGGAAATCCTGTACAAAAATTTATGGACCTCGTACTTGAAGTTTGCCCAACCCAAGTGACCCTTGTTCCCGACACAGTCGATGCCATTACCTCTAATACCGGCTGGGATACGAGAAAACACATGAGTTTTTTGAAGGAAATTATCGGGACCCTTAATAAAAAAGGTATTAGAACTTCGATTTTCGTAGATGCCGATGTGCGAATGGTGGAAGGCGCCGCAGAAACCGGGACTGATCGCATAGAGCTTTATACCGAAAGCTATGCGAAAAAATTCGCCCAAGGTGACCCAAAGCTGGCCATCCAGCCATTTGTGGCAGCGGCTGTAGCCGCCCATTCACTAAATCTGGGCATCAATGCCGGACATGATCTTAATCTGGATAACATTCGACATTTTAGCAACCATATCCCCCATCTTTTGGAGGTATCAATCGGACATGCATTAATATGCGAATCCTTGTATTTCGGTTTGGACAACGTCATTAAAATGTACTTGCATAAACTTAAATAATGCCAATATTACATTCCAAAATACTAGGTACCGGTCGGCCGCTGATTATATTGCACGGTTTTCTGGGCATGTCTGATAACTGGAAAACCATGGCATCCCTATATGCCGAGAATGGGTTTTGTGTGCATCTTTTAGATTTGCGCAACCATGGACACAGTTTTTGGTCGGAAGATTTTGACTATGCCTTTTTAACCGAAGACATACGGCAGTATTTAATACACGCACATCTTGAAAACGTGGCTATGATCGGGCATTCAATGGGCGGTAAAGCAGCAATGCATTTCGCGTGTAAATATCCAAATCGTATTGAAAAGTTGATCGTTGCCGATATCGCACCTAAATATTATGCGCCCCATCACCAAACCATACTTGATGGCCTCACTGCCCTAGATTTCAATCTAATACGTACACGAAGCGAAGCCGATAGCGCCTTGAAAAAATATATCGGGGATGTTGGAACCCGACAATTTCTCTTAAAAAACCTGTATTGGAAGGATAAAGGGCAGTTAGCATTTCGATTCAACCTTGCGGTCTTGAGGGAAAAAATGCCCGAAATTGGTGAGAATATAGACGATGACGCTGTTTATGAAGGCCCGACACTTTTTTTAAAGGGCGCCAAATCAGGCTATATCTCGGATGAGGATATCGGGACAATTAAACAGCACTTTCCGAACGCGACTTTGGAAATTATCGATGATGCCGGCCATTGGTTACATGCCGAGAATCCCCCACAGTTTTTTTCCAAATCAATGGCCTTTCTTGGGCACTAAAAAAGGAAGACTTCTATCCCCTATAATCCCCATAAATTTATACTTTTGATAAGCGACTGAATTAATTCAGGGTCGAACATAATTAAATCAAGCTACCATGAAACTTATCATCAGAATACTTCTTACGGCCCTTGCAGTGGTCATCTTATCTAAAATTTTACCTGGCGTATCGGTGGTATCCTATGGTACCGCGATTCTTGTTGCCATCGTACTAGGCCTTTTGAATCTTATCGTGAAGCCGATTTTGATACTCTTGACGCTTCCGGTCACCTTGATTACGTTTGGCCTTTTCTTATTGATTATTAATGCGCTTATCATACTGATGGCGGGCTATTTTATTGCCGATTTCCATGTTGACGGTATTTGGTGGGCGTTGCTTTTCAGTTTATTACTGTCATTTTTACAATCAATCCTTTTTTCGTTATTAAAGGAAGGTTCATAACTCCAAGGAAACATTTTATGGTCTCGCTTAAAAAGTTGTCAAGCTGCATAAAATGTAGTATTTTTGCATCCCTTTTATACAAGCAAAATAGATATTTAAATGAATATTACCAAGGAACAAATCGATGATCTGAATGCGGTCTTAAAGGTCGCGATAACCAAGTCTGACTATCAGGACAAGGTAGATACCATTCTCAAGGATTACAGAAAACAGGCAAATATTCCTGGGTTTAGAAAAGGACAGGTACCGATAGGGCTTATAAAAAAGCAATATGGCAAGGCGATATTGGTCGATGAGGTCAACAAGCTCCTACAAGACAATCTCAATAAATACCTCACCGAAGAAAAGTTGGATGTTCTTGGAAACCCACTTCCTAAACAACAGGATAATTTTGATTGGGCCGCCGAAGAATTAGCATTTGAATTCGAATTGGGTCTGGCTCCGGATTTCGAAGTTCCATTAAAACTTAAGAAACCGGTAACCCATTATAAGATCATTGCCGACAAAAAAATGATCGACGAGCAAGTCGAGCGCATCCAAAGACAATATGGGAAGCTGGTTTCCAAGAATAAAGTTGGAAAAAAGGATGAATTAAGCGGGACCTTTAAAAATGAGACTGCCGAAATCGACCACAAATCCACCTTGGAAATCGAAAAGGTAAAAGGCAAAAAGGCATTAGAGAGTCTTTTGGAAAAAAAGGTCGGGGACACTGTTTCACTAAGCACCAAGGGACTTTTCAAGGAAGAATATCTTTTATCAAGCGCATTGGGCATTTCTCAGGAAAAAGCCGACAAACTAAACATTACCGTAGATTTTACCATCTCTGAAATCAACGAAAGGGAACCAGCAGTGTTAAACCAAGAACTTTTTGATAAACTTTTTGGAAAAGATGCCGTGAAATCGGAGAAAGAATTAAAACAACGCATAAAGGAAGATTCGGAAAAGCAGTTTGAACAACAGGCAGACCAAAAACTGTTGAACGATGTAACCGAATATTTCATTGATACCATAAAATTCGATCTACCATCTGAATTTTTAACCAAGTGGATCCAAATGACCGGCGAAAAACCGCTGACCGAGGAACAAGCAGGCGAAGAATATGAAAAATCCGAGAAAGGACTTCGCTATCAATTGATAGAAGGCAAAATTATCAAGGACAACAACATACAAATACAGTTCGAAGAGTTAAAGGAATTTGCCAAAGGCTTTATAAAATCGCAAATGGCCCAATTTGGTCAATTGAACCCAAAGGAGGAAGAGCTAGATAACATTGCTGCCCGTGTTTTAGGCAATCAGGACGAAGTCAAAAGATTGTCGGAACAATTGATGAGCCAAAAACTGTTGGGGCTGTATAAGGAAAAGGTCAATTTGAAAACAAAGGAAGTAACCTACGAAAATTTCATTAAGGAAGTTTACGGTTAGACGCCAAATCGACCTGATAGAAAGAATCGTACCAACCATTCGCTTTTAAGCCATTGATGGCATCGTAAATAAGCGCCAAATCTTGACTTTCAAAAGCTTCGGACCCTTATAAATTCGGCTGCCACTAAAAATAATTAAGTATCTTTACGGTGCCGAAATACGATTTTCGGCACCTTTTTTATCTATTAAAATTGAGCAAACACCCATGAATTACGCAAAAGAATTCAAAAATTTCGCAACAAAGGATCAGGGCATCAATAGTATGTACTATGATCAAATACTAAGCAGCATGTATCCTATGAACATGACGCCTAATATTATAGAAGAACGACAACTGAACGCCATCGCGATGGATGTGTTTTCGCGATTGATGATGGATCGGATCATTTTTCTTGGGACAGGCATCAATGATCAAGTGGCGAATATCGTTCAGGCACAATTGCTTTTCCTTGAAAGTGCCGACGCATCAAAGGATATCCAGATATATATTAATTCTCCGGGTGGAAGTGTTTATGCGGGATTGGGTATTTATGATACGATGCAGTTTATCAAGCCTGATGTGGCCACGATATGCACGGGAATGGCAGCTTCGATGAGTGCCGTTTTGTTATGTGCCGGAAAAAAAGGCAAACGCAGCGGACTAACCCATTCACGAGTAATGATACATCAACCGATGGGCGGAGCACAGGGCCAGGCGAGCGATATAGAAATTACTGCACGGGAAATATTAAAGTTAAAAGAAGAACTATACGAGATCATCGCCAAACATTCGGGCCAATCACTAGATAAAATTCATGATGACAGTGATAGGGACTACTGGATGAAGGCCGATGAAGCCAAGAAATATGGGATGATCGATGATATTTTAGTAAGGGATAAAGCATAAATTCGACGAATAACACGTTTATTCACTTTGCCACGCGCTAAAAGTGAACCAAAATGTATATTCTTTCGTTAGTATATGCAAGAAACTGATTTTTATGGCCAAGGAAAATTTAGAATGTTCGTTTTGTGGAAGGAAAAAGCCAGAGACCAATCTTTTGATTGCCGGTTTGGACGCACATATATGTGATCGCTGTATTGAGCAAGCACATGGTATTGTTGCCGAGGAATCGAAACAGACCAAAACAAACGATCTTTCCTCAGAATTGGTATTGAAGAAACCCCTAGAGATCAAGGAGTTTTTAGACACTTTCGTTATCGGACAGGAACGTACCAAAAAGGTAATGTCAGTAGCGGTCTACAACCATTACAAAAGGCTTCTTCAACCGACTTCGAAAGACGACGTTGAAATACAGAAGAGTAATATCATAATGGTAGGGCAGACCGGTACAGGGAAGACCCTAATGGCAAAGACCATTGCAAGAATGTTGAATGTACCACTAGCCATCGTAGATGCGACCGTTTTGACCGAAGCTGGTTATGTAGGCGAAGATGTAGAAAGCATCCTGACGCGCTTGTTACAGGCTGCCGATTATAATTTGGAAAAAGCCGAACGTGGCATCGTATTTATCGATGAAATCGATAAAATCGCCCGGAAAAGCGATAATCCGTCGATTACGCGTGACGTTTCAGGGGAGGGTGTGCAACAGGGCCTTTTAAAATTATTGGAAGGTACCCTAGTAAATGTTCCGCCCAAAGGAGGACGCAAACACCCAGATCAGAAGTTTATTGAGGTAAATACCGAAAATATCCTCTTCATAGCCGGCGGGGCCTTCGATAGCATCGAAAGGATCATCACGAAGCGACTCAATATGCAAGCAGTAGGCTATAGTGCATCGAGAGCCGATGACCATTTGGATGAATCGAATATTTTGCAATATATAATTCCAAGGGATTTGAAAGAATTCGGATTGATCCCTGAAATCATCGGAAGATTACCGGTTCTTACGTATATGAATCCACTAGACGAGCAAACGCTCAGGGCAATTCTTACCGAACCGAAAAATGCCATCATAAAGCAATATGAGAAACTGTTCGCAATGGATGGCATAACCTTTACGATTACAGAGCAGGCCTTGGATTACATCGTACATAAAGCCATTGAATACAAACTTGGCGCAAGAGGACTGCGATCGCTTTGCGAAGCCATATTTACCGATGCCATGTTCGAGATGCCCAGCACGGGGGAAACCACGTTTAAGGTTACCAAACCCTATGCCGAGAATAAGCTCTCCTATGAAACCATTAAAAAACTAAAAGCGGTCTCCTAGAAGACCGCTTTTAATGCTATATCAATTTCGAACCCGAAGATTACACTACTTTTTTCAAGGTCGTATCGTGGTGGGTAACCGAATTCAATAAATCAAGGCATACTTTCCTGATAATTTTTTCATCGGAATAAAGGGTTGTTCCAAAATTAGGGACTACCTCAATTTCGACACCCACTTTGTGTGTCCAACTACTTGTAGGTAGTATCGGTTGATTTTGGCCATAAAGCAAGGTCATCGGAATATCGGGTTTTTCATTTTCGAATTGCAGCCATCCAGGGGAAACCGCATACAATGATTTTATGGGAAGTCCTTTCAAAGCTGCTTTCCAAGCGACCGTCCCGCCTACACAGAATGCCAGATAATGACTGGGTACGGATTCCTTTTTTAAGAGATGGGCCACGGCGGTATCAATGCCATCTTGCATATAATCTGCACAAATATTTTCTTCGGTATAGTGCACTGGGTCTAGGTTGGCCAATTGCATCATATCATAAAATTCAATTTTATAATATTGTTGAAGATACCCAAGGTAGGAGGTTATCCACATACCTTTTTTAATCCCCCACATATCTGACAAAATAACAAGTCTCTCTGTCATAATAATACGTTTAATTTTAGTCGTAAGGTTAAATTCGAGTTCAATTTGTACATTTAATAAGAGATACTACTATTTATTTGTTGATTGGGAACAAATCGTCGATGTAGTCCCTAATTTGCCATCACTTCCTACCGGATATCCTTGAACATCCTACGTCTGCCATTGCGCTGTTAGGAGCTCTTTTTTTATGATCTGCCAGGAAGACTTTGAAAAAGATTTACTGAGTTATTAGTTCAATTAAGATAATTGGCCAAAATTAATTTTTGGAGGGTTTACCAATGTCCAATATTCCCGATTTTGGAAAAATCAGGACAACTACAAATTTTAATCGGAAAATGATTTTCGGTATTGGGTCGGGGTTTGCTGCGTGAATTTTTTAAACGCGGCATAAAACGAGGATTTGGAATTAAAACCACATTCAAGGCCGATGGCTACAATGGTGTATGGAGAGAAGCTCTCGTCTGCCAAGAACTTCTTGGCCTCCCCTACACGCAAATTATTCACATAATCAGGAAAATTACTTCCAGTATGGGTGTTTACTAATTTGGAAAGACTACTGATACCAATGTCCATTTCATCCGATACCTGTTCGAGGCTCAGATAAGGATCAAGGTATTTTTGCTGTTCAAGGATGTAATCGTTGATCAACTTAAAGGTTTTTTCCTGCTTTTGTATTTTGCGGGCCTCTTTTAATTGATAGTACATATCGCTATCCTTCGTCTTAGGGGCGCTCCGGATTTCCTTGCGGAGGAGAATGCGGTCTTTCATTACAATATAGCGGAAGAAAGCTTGGTATCCTACCCAATAGATTAATAACGAAGATCCCAATCGCAACGGATAATAGCTGTAAGGTGCGCTGACCATTCCGGTAATGTTAAAGAAAATGGCCAGTATCCACAGGAGAAAGACACCACCCCCAAAGAACATAAACCTTTTGATCCATAAAAGGTCATCGAAAGCCAATATCTGACTATACAAGGAACGATAATTAAACAATAAACGAATTGATTTGATAAATAGAAACATTGAATAGGTTAACGCGACGATATCCTCGCCCATATTGTAATCAGAAATACCCTGCTCACTGATTATTCCCTGTGAGGCCATTCCTAGGACAATTATCCGGGCCAAAATGGCCAATACGAAGAGAATTCCCGAAAATATTAGAAAATGCCGTCTTTTTTTTTGAAGTTCGAGGTAATAAATTAAAAAAACATAAAACATGGGTACGATCAGGATGTACCAGGGCGCTAGGAAATGGTGTATAAAAAAATTCGTGCTGAGCAAATTCTTCTCAACCCACCACGATTGTAGATTGTTCAGGGAAATGAAAAGGACAAAAAGGTTTAAAAATAATACGGGTCTTTCTATTATTTTTCTAGAAAGCAGTGTGGCGATGTTAAAGACAAATCCTTGAATGGCCCCAGCAATCATCAGAAAGTTGAACAAGGCGGTCGCGTTCATTGCAGTTTAGCTACATAATGACTATTCGAATATACGATTATTTGTTCATCACCAAGAGTTCTTCGAGGTAGTCTCTGGTATTCGATAATCTCGGTATCTTATGTTGGCCGCCTAACTTATTCTTTGACTTTAACCAATCATAGAAAAGGTTTTCACGGGCAACATGTACTTTTGGCATTTTTAGGGTACTATTATTAAAGCGTTTGGCCTCATAGTCAGAATTAAGTGATTTAAGGGCGTTATCAAGTACTTCAATAAAATAATCCAACTCTTCTGGAGGCTTCCTGAATTCAATTATCCACTCATGGGCACCTTTCTCTCTTCCTGACATAAATATAGGCCCAGCGGTATAATCCTTAATTTCAGCTCCGGTCTTTCTACAAATATTTTTTAGGGCCTCTTCCGCATTTTCAATGATAAGCTCCTCCCCAAATACGTTTATATGATGTTTGGTGCGGCCCGTGACCTTGATACGGTATGGACTTGTTGATGTGAACCGAACGGTATCGCCTATCTTATAGCGCCATAGACCGGCATTCGTACTTATGACGATTGCATAGTTCTTGTCAAGTTCTACCTGCCATAAGGGAATGGCTTTTTGAGACGCGGTTCCGTATTGGTCCATCGGAATAAACTCATAAAAAATACCATAATCCAACATTAGTAAAAGATCATCGGCGTTGTTGCGGTCCTGAATGGCGAAAAAACCCTCGGAGGCATTATAGATTTCATAGTATTTGAAGCTTTTTTTGGGAAGTAACTTATAGTATTGATCTTTGTAGGGATTAAAACTGACCCCCCCATGAAAATATACCTCTAAATTTTCCCATATCTGAAATAAATGGTCCTTGCCCGTTTCTTCGATCACGTTGTTCAGCAATACAAGCATCCACGAGGGCACTCCGGCCAGGCTGGTCACGTTTTCATGGGTGCTTTCATGAATGATGGCCCTGAGCTTACTCTCCCATTCGCTCATGAGGGAAACCTTACTACTTGGGGTGCTGCTGAACTCCGCCCACAGAGGCATATTATCTATCAAAATGGCCGATAGATCTCCAAAAAAGGATCCATTGTCCTCGTAAAGTTCCTTACTTCCACCCAATCGAAGGCTTTTTCCTGTGAAGAGCTGTGAATTTTCATTATTGTTCAAATAGAGGCATAAGAGATCTTTGCCCGATTTATAATGGCAATCCTCAAGCGCCTCGGCACTAACAGGTATAAATTTGCTTTTGGCATTGGTAGTGCCACTGCTCTTGGCGAACCATTTGATCGAAGTTGGCCAAAAAAGATTCTGTTCGCCCCTTCTGGTCCGGGTGATACTGGGCTCGATCTCTTCATAGGAAACGATGGGAAGTCTTTCTCGAAACGTTTCATAATTCGTAATTGTTTCAAAATCATACTTCTTTCCTATTTCGGTATCCTCTGCAATTTCCAATAACTGATTCAATACCTCTACCTGTACTTCCGCCGGGTATTTCAAAAAAAGCTCTATCTGGTGAAAGCGTTTTTTTATTAACCAGGAAGCAATCGAATTAAAAAGCGTTATGGGCATTTTTAGGTATCTTTATACGTCTAAATTTAGTTCTAATAAAGATCATTTTCAAATCAATTTTTAAATCGTGAAACCGTGAAACAATACGAAGGGGTATTTAAAAAAATGCAGACCGAGATTGGGAATCCGATCCAATATTATATGATTTTTGAAAATGACTTTTTGAACCTCAACCAGGTATTGGATAAGACACTGCATATCAATTTTATTAAATACCACTGTTTGAATTGTGGTTTGGATCGGCCCATCTTCAGGCAAGGTTTTTGTAAAACCTGTTTTTTTGATATCCCGTCGGCCGGGGATTGGGTTATGCGCCCTGAGCTAAGTATGGCCCATTTGGGGAAGGAGGATCGAGACTTGGAGTATGAAAAAAGGGTGCAATTGCAGCCTCATATTGTGTATTTAGCGAACTCAAGTACTGTTAAGGTAGGGGTTACCCGTAAATCACAGATCCCGACACGGTGGATCGATCAAGGTGCCCATGAGGCCATAGCCATCGTAGAAACGCCCAATCGTTACTTGGCAGGCATAACCGAGGTCGCCCTGAAGGAGCATATCGGGGACAAGACCAATTGGCGAAAAATGCTGACCAATCAGATCGTAGATGAAGATCTGGCGGAAAGGCGAAACTCCTTGAAACAATATATTCCTGAAGAAGCAATGGCTTATTTCATCGCAGATAATGGCGAGATGCATTTAGAATTTCCGGTACTTCAATATCCCAATAAAGTCACGAGTCTCAATTTGGACAAAACCCCGAAATATTCGGGCATTCTCAAGGGAATCAAAGGGCAATACCTTATATTCGACGACAATACCGTGTTCAATGTCCGGGGAAGCGAAGGATACTACGTGTCGCTTGCTATTAATTGACCGAGTCTTTTTTGACGGGTTCCTTTTTCTTTTTCCCCAAAAAGCCACCCAATACTTCCTTGGCCTTGTCTTTTACGATATCTTGTTCTTTTTTTGCGGGTGTCGAGTCATTTTTAGCTACGACAGAGTCTTGCTTCTTTGTGCCCAAAATACCCGTGAGAACGTCTTTCACAGGGGTCGGATTTTCCTTTTTTGTCGAATCCCGTTTGGCCTGGTTCCCTGCCAAGATGCCCCCGATCAAATCCTTGGCCTTGTCCTTGCCTTGATTAAGGAGTTTTTGTTTTTCGATGTCGATCAATTGATTCGTCAGGTTTTTGACCCCTGAACTTAAGTCGGTACTGATCTGTGGGCTATTATATACGCCGCCGATGGAGGCAATTACCGGAATTGTCAAATTTTGGAGTGCCTTATCATCGATCTTGGCTATTAAATTGTTTATTTCCTTTCCTAAATATTTTGAAGGGACTTCAAAGGTTGCCGTATAGTTTAATTTTTTATCGAACGTATGGCTTCCGGCCACGTTGATGGCAATATCCTTATACATAATGGTAAACGGTTTTACGGTAACCACCCCATCCTGAAAGGATAATTTGGTCTTAAGATCGTTCAAGTCTAATTGCTTCAGATCGATAAAATCAAGTTTATTCACCAAGGCCGTTAACAAAGGTGCCGAATCGGTATTGATGCTCTTGGTCATGATGTCTGCAAAGATATTTCCGCTCAATGTAAGCAGGTCAGGCACCAAATCATCGGTCAAATTACCGGAGAGTTCAATATCGGAGTTTAACGAACCCTGCAATATCTGGGCTATGGGTGCCAGGGCCTTAAAGAGCTCCAATGATTTAAAGGTCTCCCCGATCTGTAACTGTGACATGTCTAATTTCATGGCAAATGTAGGGGTAGCATTTTTTGTAGATACCTCCCCGTTAAGTGCCAAATTCCCGTCAAAAATTGAAGAGGTCATGTTGGTCAAGGTCGCTTTTTCGTCTTTGATACGAAGATTCCCTTTCACATTTTTTAAGGTCAGATTATCATAAAGTACGGTATTGGCCGAAGCCTGGATGTCGGCATCCAAAAACGATGGGATCTTGATTTTATCCTCCGTTTTGTTCGTTTTGGCCGTCGTGTCGGTCGAACCAACGTTTGTTTGGGAAGTGTCTTCGGCCACCATAAAATCATTCAAGGCGAAGGTATTCGATGTGAGCTTGAAATTTCCCTGCACTTCTTCATTGTTGAACATAAACCCTAACAGGTTGTTGATCGTTCCTGTGGCATTAAAATCAGTTTTCCCGGTAGACCCCTTTAAATCGTTTAAGGTTACTGTTTTGGGATTAAAGGTAAGGGCGGCAGTGCTCAGTTTTACGGGATGTGGAAATTCCGCGGAATTGTATTCAAAGTCCCGTATGCTCATAGCACCCTTCGTATCGGTTTTTTCATACTGCTTTTTTTCAATGGAAGCCATGTCGAAAGCGGTTGTTATATCGGCGCTCAAAAGGCCTTTCAAATTCAGGTCGGAAGGAACCGGATAGGCCTTAGAGATGTTCGCCAAGTTCATTTTGCCATCAATATGGGCATTCACCTGGGTATTTCCCATTAAGTCCCTGATTTTTGCGGTCATATTAAATCGATCTTCATCGATCATGAACGACAATTTATCAATGTCGACATAGGTGTCCTCGACGATGCCCGTTGTATTGACGATCTTGGTATCGATGAATACATTCCTGACCGCTTTGGGGAGGTCTGGGTACTTAAAAGAGGCATTTTCAGAATTGAGCTGTATGGAAAACATAGGAATATGAAGATCGTCAACAATGCCGTTGAATTTACCCTCGACCACAAAATTTCCGGATGTCTTTACATTTTCGATATTCTTGGCATATTCCTCTGGGAACACGGCCAGAAAGTTCTTAAAATCGGAGGAAGGGGTTTTAAAACTTATATCGACCTCCTGGTTGTCGTCGTTTAACTTGACAAAGCCATTGAAAACTAGGGGTAATTGATTCACCACCGCCTTATTTTCCAGGAAAGTGTATTTACTTTCGTTCAAATCGATACCGATCAGGGCATCCCATTTGATCTTATTTTTATTAAGGTAGTTCGTACTGTCCATTTCGAACGAAATCAACGCATTGGTATGGGTATCCAATTGGGATTTTTCGAGGGAAAGGTCGCCTGTGCCGCTATGTTGAATATCGCTCAAGTCAAAGTGTATGTTGGCAGCCTTATCATTATAGGAGATGCTTGAATTCGTTATTTCGTACGATTGTAGGTCTAATGAAAACCCGTTGGTAGAATCGGACTGTGGGACCTCTCCTTCGGAAGTTTTGGTAATATCGTAATTGGCACTCCCGGCTTCATCGACGATCACGTTCAATTTTGCCCCATCAATCAACAGGCTTTTGATCCCAAGAGGTTCCCCAGCACTTTTGAATAATTCGCCAAGGCCCATTTTCAAGGCCACTTTTTTAGAGGCGAAGAGCGTATCTCCCTCGAATGGGGCTTTATTTATAAGGGTCAGCTCATTGAGTTGCACTTCGGCATTTGGAAAACTTCCAAACAAGCTCAAATCGGCATCCTTAAAATCTAAGGTCGCATTGACATTATTGTTTACATTGTTACGAATGATATCCCCTATTTTAGCTTCGAGCAAAAAGGGAGCGGCAATTAAAAGGCCGATTATCAGGACCAGAACAATCCCCAAAATGCGAAATATTTTCTTTTTCATGTACTACCTATTAATTCTTGATTCATGTGTCATAGTAGTTCGTATTCCTATTTTGACGGCAATCGTGGCTGGTCAGATTAAAAAGTCGTTCAATTAGGAACAGATCATCTTTTAGAACTAGAAAAAGGGAGAATTATTATGCATCCATATTAATTTCCTCACCCATTGCGAGTTTAAAGCGCCTTCTCATTATATATACGAAAAAATATAGGAAAGGGGTATCGAGGATAGCAATAAAAACCTTAAAGAGAAAACCACTGACGACCAGACCAAAAAACAAATGCCATGGGAGCACCCCGAAGACACATAACAATCCAACGACCGTAAACGTATCGATAAATTGGGACAGAAAGGTCGAAAAGTTGTTCCGTATCCAAAGATGCTTTCCCTTGGTCATCCTTTTCCAGAAGTGATATACGGCGATATCGATATATTGGGCAAATAAATAGGCGATCATCGAAGCCAATACGGCAATGGGAGACAGGGCAAATACGCGCGTAAAAATGGCATCATCGATTGGGGAAGATGCGATGGCGGGCGCCACTTCGGCCATCAAGATGATCCCCATTGAGAAAAGGGAGGCGAAAATACCAGCGGTGACAATTTGATTGGCTTTTTTAACCCCATAGATTTCCGAGATAAAATCGGTAATCAAAAACGTAATTGGATAGGGCAATATACCCACGGATACTTCGAAGAGCGAAACCCCAAAAATCTTGGTATCCCCAAAGGGATTCCAATAAAAGAATTTTTGAAAAATTAGATTTGATACAACCAGCGATGTTATGAACAATGCTCCTATATAAAGATAGATCGCATAGGCCAAATCCTTATCTTTCTTGGTCATGGTCATTTTATATCCAAGACAAATGGCAATCGGGCTTGTACCCCCTTATGATCCATCACCGATTTCACTTCCTTGAGAATTTGATAGGCTTCCGTTCCAATTTCTTCACGCAATACCGATTCTTTTACATTGGCACTGCTCAAATCATCGAGTAGGCGCTCGAGTCCCGATTTGTATTTCGGGAATTTCCGAATGCCGTATTCCGTTATTTCCGCCATTTTTGCAGCTTCGACTATCGCATCGTCCAAGCTACCCAGCTCATCTACCAAACCCAGTCTTTGGGCATCGGTTCCACTCCAAACCCTGCCTTGTGCCAAACTATCGGCTTGGGCCACTGACAGGTTCCTCCCTTCGGCTACACGTTGCAAAAAGGTCTGATAGGTATGTTCGACCCCTTCCTGGACCATATTCCTGAATTCGTCGGTCATGGGCTCAAAAAGTGAATAGTCCATCGAGTTCGTATTGGTACCCACCTGTTCTGCATTGATGCCGATTTTAGTGGCAAGGCCATGAATGTTCGGGACCGTGCCAAAAACACCAATAGAGCCTGTAATGGTGGTAGGTTCGGCAAAAATCTTGTCGGCTCCGACAGCAATATAATAACCTCCGGAAGCAGCCACATTGCCCATGGAGACTACAACCGGTTTTTTCGCTTTGGCCAGTGCCACTTCCCGCCAAATAATGTCAGCCGTAAGTGCACTTCCTCCGGGTGAATCGACACGTAATACGATTGCTTTTACCGAGTTGTCATCACGTGCCTTCCTCAAGGCATCCGTCAGCAAGCCTTGGCCAATTACATTGGGGCCACCTTCGCCGTACAGAATCTCTCCCTGTGCAAATACAATGGCTATCTTGTCTTTTCCGACTTGGGTTATTTTCTTGTTCGAGCGCTTAACATAATCCCCTAAAGCTACATAGTTGATATCGTCATTTGTTTTCAACCCGACAGCATTTCTCAATTTTGCCTCATATTGATCAAAGAACACTACGTCATCGATCAGCCCGTTGGCCTTTGCATATTCAGGAGATCTGCCACCCAAGGTATCGGCAATTCTATTTAGATTTTCAGGGCTTATTTTACGCCCAAACGAGATATCATCGACCATAGAATTCCAGAGGGAGCCTAACAGTTCCTTGATTTGTGTCCGGTTTGCCTCACTCATTTCATTCGACAAAAAAGGCTCTACGGCACTTTTGTATTTGCCATGACGAATCACTTCCATCTTGATGCCGGTCTTTTCCTGAAAGTCCTTAAAGAAAAGTACTTCCGAGGAAAGCCCTTTAAAATCCATCACGCCGACCGTATTTAAAAATACGGAGTCGGCTACACTCGCCAAATAATAATCCTTTTGCATATACAAATCGGCATAGGCATAAATGAACTTCCCACTTTCCTTGAATGATCGCAAGGCATCACGTATGGCCTGGGTCTGCGCCAGTCCGGCCAAGACAAAATTGTTGTTAAGACTAATTCCTTTAATATCGTCATCTTCCTTCGCAACAGCAATGGCATGTAGTATCTCATCAAGACCTTGGTTCTGTTGGAAGATGCCCGAAAAGGGATCCATTGCATCGTTCCCGACATAATCGGCAATTGGTTGTTGTAGTTGTAATTCAAGGATCGAATTACTTTTGATGGACACATTTTCTTCGGCACTCCCTAGTAAACTTGCAAAGATCATGAACATCACGAAAATAATTCCAAATGCAATCAAGCATCCTAAAATGGCTGCCAATAAATTTCCTAGAAATCTCATAGTTTTTATACTAAAAATCAAGGTGCAAAGATAACCAATGTTATATTGCCGTGTCTTTTTTTAGAAAAGAATCGGTAGTGTTCGATGGGTAGGCGTGGAATACTCGATTTCCCAAAAAATAAAATGGGAATCGTACATGTCGGTTTGATTTACGTACTTTGTTTTAGCATATGAACAGCACCAAAACGGCATACCTCTCGATTGGTAGTAATTTAGGCAAACGATTGGCGAACCTCCAACAAGCCATTATTTTACTTGGTAAGGATCTTGGCCGGGTCATCGCCATTTCTAAAGTTTATGAAAGTCCGTCTTGGGGCTTCAAAGGTGAGACCTTTCTCAATTGCTGCATCACCCTTGAAACTGACTTTACGCCCAATGCTGTCCTGGAACGCATCTTAACCATCGAACAGGCAATGGGTAGACAGCGCACCCTTCATGACCAGGGATATGAATCACGGAGTATTGACATCGATATCATCTATTATAATGCCGAAGTCATAAATTCACCAGATTTGACCATCCCACATCCCAAAATGGCCGAACGGCGTTTTGTGTTGCGACCGCTCGCCGAAATCGCCCCGCAGTTTTATCATCCTGTCTTAAAAAAAGATTCGCGGAATCTATTACAGGAATGCAAAGACCCCAGTGTGCTTGAGAAAACAACGTATGGGCTCTACACCACCAGGGAATCGCTTTTTATGCATACCCAATTCGTGGCCATTGAAGGAAACATTGGGGCCGGCAAGACGTCCCTCGCCAAAAAAATCGCCTCCGATTTTAATGGGAAGCTCGTTTTGGAACGATTTGCCGACAATCCTTTTTTACCAAATTTTTATCAGGATCAGGCGCGGTACGCCTTTCCGTTAGAAATGTCCTTCCTGGCCGATCGTTATCAGCAATTCATGGATGATACCTCACAATACGATCTATTCAAAAATTTCCTAGTAAGTGATTACGACATCTTCAAATCCCTGATCTTTGCCAAAATTACCTTGCAGAAGCAGGAATTCGACCTCTACCGAAAAATATTCAACGTGCTATACAAGGAGGTGAAAAAGCCGAAGGTCTATGTGTATTTATACCAGAATACGATTCGACTTCTAGAAAACATTAAAAAAAGGGGGCGCGATTATGAGCAGGACATTAAACCCGAGTATCTTGAAAAGATCAATAGGGGCTATTTTGACTATATCAAAGGGTATCCTGAACTAAACAGTCTTGTAATCGACATCAGCGAACTCGATTTTCTAGAGCATCCGGAAGACTATGAAAAAATTATGCTGACCATCCAAGATTTCGTCGTGGCACCATCAAATTAACATTATTTTGGCAAATTTCTTGCACAGTACAAATGTATTTCCGTAATTGCGCTTCCAATTTAACAACTAACTAACTCAAACTATATAGAACCCCGACCCCGTTGTCGGGGTTTTTTTATGGGGTCAGTTTTGTTTTTAGATCCCAGAGTACCACCCCTACGCTTACCGATATATTCAGGGAATGTTTGGTTCCGTATTGAGGTATTTCAAGAACTCCCTCGCAGTGATCTATTACATTTTGGGATACCCCCTTCACTTCGTTCCCAAAAACAAGGGCGTAGTTATTTTTGGGAATCACTTTAAAAGTATCGAGCATGCACGCATTTTCGGCTTGTTCAACGGCAAAGACACAATAGTTGTTTTGTCGTAGTTCACGCACAAGGGCGACGGCATCTTCACGATATTCCCAACGTACGCTTTCGGTGGCCCCCAAGGCCGTCTTATGGATATCCTTATGGGGCGGGGTAGCCGTGATACCGCAGAGATAGATTTTATCGATGCGAAAGGCATCGGCAGTTCGAAATATGGATCCGATATTATTCAAACTTCTGATGTTGTCGAGTATCAGGGTTATCGGAGTTTTCTCTGATTTTTTGAATGATTCGAGAATCGAGCCTATTGAGCTCGGTATTGCTTAGTTTGCGCATGGGTACCTTCATAGGGTGATTTACTTCGGATTACCTCAAAACTTATCCCCAAACTATCAACAATCGATAGAAATCCCTGTCAAAAATAGTACATTCGTTTTGGCGGGAACAATGCAAAAATAAGGTAATAATTAGGCTTTTGCCCAAATGGAAAAAAAGAAAAAGGAAACGCCTTTAATGCGGCAATACAATACCATCAAGACCAAATATCCTGATGCGCTCTTATTATTTCGTGTGGGCGATTTTTATGAGACCTTCGGCGAGGATGCTGTCAGGGCTTCAAAGATCTTGGGGATTATCCTTACCCATCGCAACAATGGGGGCGACCGCACCGAGTTGGCAGGGTTTCCGCATCATTCCCTGAACACGTATTTACCGAAATTGGTCAAAGCAGGGCAACGTGTTGCCATATGTGATCAATTGGAAGACCCAAAACTCACGAAGACCATCGTGAAACGGGGTGTTACCGAATTGGTGACCCCAGGGGTGGCCATGAACGACGATATACTTCATGCCAAAAGGAACAACTTTTTATGCGCGGTCCATTTTGGGCGAAAGCTATTGGGTATATCCTTTGTTGATATTTCCACAGGGGAGTTTTTGACGGCCGAGGGAAATGAGGAACAAATCGACAAATTGTTGCAGAATTTTGCACCGAACGAAGTTTTGGTATCAAAGACCCATAAACGGGAATTCTCGGAGACCTTCGGCACCGGTTTCCACACCTTTTATTTAGAAGATTGGGTGTACCAGGAAGATTATGCCTTGGAAACGCTGAACGGCCATTTTAAGACAAGTACCCTCAGGGGATTCGGGGTTGATCATCTCAAACATGGCATCATTGCCTCCGGAGCGGCCTTACACTACCTTTCTGAAACCCAGCACCGGCGTCTTCAACACATTTCGACCTTGACAAGAATTGCCGAGGAAGATCATATTTGGATGGATCGATTCACGATCAAGAACCTAGAACTGTATCATTCATTAAACCCCAACGCCGTCACCTTATTAGACGTTATCGATAAGACCATTTCACCCATGGGAGGCCGTATGTTAAAGCGCTGGTTGGCCTTTCCCTTAAAAAACCTAGAAAAAATAAGAATACGACATCAGGTAGTCGCGTATCTATCTAGCCACGAAAATGAATTGCATACACTGCAATCATGGATCCAGAAAATCGGCGATCTTGAACGGTTGATTTCTAAGGTAGCCACCGGGAAAATAAGTCCGAAGGAGGTCATACAACTAAAAAATTCATTGGAGGCCATTGTTCCCGTGAAACAACTTACAGCGCAATGCAAAAACGAGGCATTGCGATTTATAGGAGATCAACTGCATTCCTGTGATCTGCTTCGAAACAAGATCAAGGAAACACTTGACGAAGATGCCCCAGTAAATATATTGAAAGGGAAAACGATTGCCGATGGGTATTCAATCGAGTTGGATGAGCTTCGCGACCTGGCTTTTTCAGGTAAGGATTATTTGCATAAAATGGTGGAACGAGAGACCAAACGAACGGGCATCAGTTCACTTAAGATCGACGCGAACAACGTTTTCGGCTATTATATCGAAGTAAGGAATACCCATAAGGACAAAGTTCCCGAAGAATGGGTACGAAAACAGACCTTAGTGAATGCCGAGCGCTATATTACCGAAGAACTCAAGGAATATGAGACGAAGATCCTAGGTGCTGAAGAGCGTATTGTACATCTTGAACAGCAATTATTCGCCCAACTGGTTGTCTGGATGCAAGAATATATTGCGCCGGTCCAGACCAATGCCCAGCATATTGCCCAATTGGATTGCCTTGGGGGATTTTCACAGCTTGCCCGCGAAAATTCGTATGTGCAACCTGCGATGAACGATTCGACCGATATTGAGATCATTCAAGGGCGTCATCCTGTCATTGAAAGGCAATTGCCTTTGGAGGAGGCCTATATTGCCAATGATGTACGGGTGAATCGTTCGGAACAGCAGATCATCATGATAACCGGGCCGAACATGAGTGGAAAATCGGCCATTTTGCGGCAAACCGCCCTGATTGTACTTATGGCACACATGGGAAGTTTCGTACCTGCCGAATCGGCTGTCATCGGTCTTGTAGACCGCATATTCACTCGCGTTGGGGCCAGCGACAATATTTCAATGGGAGAATCTACCTTTATGGTCGAAATGAACGAAACGGCCTCGATTCTCAACAACCTCTCGGAACGCAGCCTTATTTTATTGGATGAAATCGGCCGTGGCACGAGTACTTACGACGGTATTTCGATCGCTTGGGCGATTTCAGAATATTTGCACGAGCATCCGGCGCGCGCAAAGACGTTATTTGCTACCCATTATCACGAATTGAATGAAATGGCGACCACTTTCGATCGTATCAAAAATTACAATGTTTCGGTAAAGGAACTAAAAGATACGGTTTTGTTCCTTCGGAAATTACAACCTGGGGGCAGTGAACATAGTTTTGGCATCCATGTGGCAAAAATGGCCGGAATGCCCCAACAGGTAATCCAAAAAGCCAACAAGATCCTTAAAAAACTCGAAAAATCGCATTCGAGTGAAGAATTGACCGATAAGCTACAAGCCGTGCAAAATGACATGCAATTGAGTTTCTTTAACCTTGACGATCCCTTGTTGGAACAGATCAAGGAAGAAATCCTAACGCTGGATATCAACACTTTGACCCCGGTCGAAGCACTGATGAAGCTGAATGAAATTAAACGTCTGCTGACAAGGAACAAGAAGGCTACCTCTTAGATTGCCTACAATTTTCATATTTAAAAAATCAAATTTATTGCATTGCTTTTTATAGAATTGTATTAAATTTGCATCCGCTATCAAGAATACGATGGCACGTTCTTAAAAATATGCGAAAATAGCTCAGTTGGTAGAGCGCCACCTTGCCAAGGTGGAGGTCGCGGGTTCGAATCCCGTTTTTCGCTCTAAGGAAGAAACGCTGCTTGTCGGCGTTTTTTTGTTAGGAGCTGTAGCAGATTTTAGTCCTGCCATATGCAGGCATGCTCGAGTGGTGGTCCCGATAACTATCGGGAGGGAGACACGTTGAAAGTCAATGTATCTGATACCACTTGATTATTTGAAATTTTGCTCGAGTGGTGGAATCGGTAGACACGTTGGACTTAAAATCCAATGGACATTAGTCCGTGCGGGTTCAAGTCCCGCCTCGAGTACAGATGAGTGGAAAAGCCAAAGCGAATGCTTTGGCTTTTTTGTTTTGTGCATTGAGCCAAAGGTACTTTGAGCGAACATGGCGCAAAACAAAAACCATCATTTCATGATGGCTTTTCCACTTTCAGGATGTTCGAATCGGGACTCGCCCCGAACCCTTTCGGGGCAATTCGCGCCGACTCCTTTACTACCCTATGTGCTTTTCTGAAAACCAAGGCAATGATGGCTTTTCCACTTTCAGGATGTTCGAATCGGGACTCGCCCCGAACCCTTTCGGGGCAATTCGCGCCGACTCCTTTACTGCCCGAAGTGTTTTTCTAAAAACTCAAACGATAATGCTTATTCCGCATTCAGGAAGTCCGAAACAGGACAATCCCAACCAATCATTGGGGCAATTTCAGCGCTATTTTAAGTTGCTTTCATTTCTTTTGCTTGCCCAAAAGAAACGAACCAAAGAAAAAGGCACTTTCTCGAGAGGCAATTTTAATGTACTACATTAAAACCGGAGTCCAGCTCCTAAATCGCTTCCAAGGCTTCAGCGATTCTTCACGGAGCTAGTCTCCTTTGCTGCCGAGAAAGAAGGCAATTGATTTAAACTAGAGGCTATTTAGGTTGCAAACCCCATTAATTACCCATGGGCACTTTCAACATGTTCGAATCGAGACTATTTCATGACTCAAGTATAAACGCATAAATAATGGCAAATTTCGTTGGTCTTTTTGTTCATTAGGCCGAATCGAATTTTTCGCGAAATGGCAGGAGGCAATCTAACCGCAAGATACCATGAGGCCAACCACACAGCTTAACCTAATGTACCATGCGTATGGGATCGAAGGTCAAGGTGTGAAACAATTCTAACGTCTTAATCGGCCCACACGCACTTTCCAGAAAATTGGACAAATCTATCTGCCTGCGCAACAAATCGTTAAAGGTACGTTCCGTGGGGCTCTCTATAGGCCTGTTCGCTGCATCGGTTACTGTAATTCCTGTTAAAAAACTCGATAGCCCACTAAATCCAGATCCGCCCACATGAACAAAATCGGTAGCAGTTTCTTTAGAATGGCACCCACTGCAGGTGTTCAATGAAAAAACATGCCTCGCCTCATCACTGTTAATATAACCAGGACCAGGGGTTGTTGTCCCATCCCAATAACGAAATGGTTCAGGGGATGCCCCTGAAAAGGCTTGCGCGCCCAAAAAGCCGGTAGTCGGGGTCGTGGTACTAGATAATAATGGGATCTGCGTAGGAACTTCATAATTATTATTTTCGATATCGGTGGTCAATGTATTGATATAATGGGCCAATCGGTTCACATCGGCACTTGAGATGGGTGTATTGATGCCGTTGTACTTCAGCGCGGGCTCCATTTGAATGGTCGACAGTTCAAGTTGCCCGGTGGTTTTTAGTTTAAACTCCCTCAAATTCCACCCAGTACCTACTGCATTTTCATTGGTCCTCACCTGATTTATCGAGCTTTCATTTGTTTTAGCGGGGTTTGTGCCAGACTGTGTGAACTGCATGGTAATGGCCTCCAAAGCGGCATTATAGGCGGCACTACCGATAGATAACCCATTAAGATCTGACCAGCTTTGTGCAAAGGCTTTGATCGAAGTACATTTTTTCTTGTTGATGCCATATTCCAAGATTACAAGGAAAGGGCCTGACAATAAAGCACTACCTGGGTCATCAGGTGTATCGCATGTAAACGGAAATAACAACCTAAAAATGAACCTACCTTCGCCGGCATTGCCAAAGCCATAGCCTGAATTGCCCCTTAAATCGATGCGATTCACAATGGCCTGAAGCTTGAAGGGTGCCTGTTCCATGCTCAATTGTCCGGGAGGGGCTCCGGCGAGCGAACTTCTTCGCAACCAAGGTGCTGTTAGTACTGTTTCTAGATTCTCTACCCAAGGTGCGAGATCTCCATTCACGTTCTGGTCGACTTGCCAAGTAGACAACCAGTTTAATACAAAAGTGGAAACTTCCGCATCAGTCGCTATCGATCCCGGATTTGGGGATGCCATCTGCCGCATAAGTTCTCCGAAGGTCCAAATTCCATGGGGATTGCCAATGCACGTATTTATGTCATAGGTTCTAGTTGGGTCGCCGACAACACGCGGGTCGTTAATCATCAAGGTCTTTTGCTGGTTGCGTAAATTAATGGCCCCAATGACAAGCTCAATGGGGACATCGATCAATTGCCCAACCCGCATATTCTCAATATTGAATTCGGTAATTATTTTACGGTCGATCAAGACTTGCCTTCTTTTTTTAAACGTAAAATTTTCGTTTTTTGAAAGCATCTCTTTTTGTTTTTTCAACAAGTGGGCTTTCGATCCTTCAATATCCTCATTAATATAAATGGCATATTGATGGTCATTTTCCTTCATATCGGCTCCTTTCCCATCATCTCTCAATACCACTTTTTCGTCGCCCAAATAAAGCGCCAGAAACTTATCGGATATTTCATTTTCAAATTGGGCCAATATCCTTAGATTTTCCCCACTTTTTAAAGGCTTTTTTAGGATTTCGATTGCCAGTCTTTTGGCAAGGGGAGGAGTTCTTTCAAATTCAGGATTGACTTGGGTGCTCTTCACCAATTCATCATAATCTGCCAATGTAAAATTTGAATTTCTACAGGATACTAAAACCGAAAACAAGAAAAGCAGTATAATAAGTCGACTTCTCCCAAGGGTGTCAAAACCATTGCATATGGTTTTGAACTTTCGCCAAATTGGAGGTCTAAAACTGTTCTCCACGTTATGGAATTTCGATAAGAATACCTTTGTAACTAAGCCATTCTTGTTCGCTTTAGCGATCCTTACGGCCTTAAGTTCAACCTTTAAGACTAAATTCGAAAACTTCCCTCGCCGACGGGAATTTTTAAAATCTAACACGATTTCTAAGTACCCCAAATAGCTGTTTTGTTTGCCCATGATTGTAGGATTTTACTACAATTTAGCAAATATGGGTACTGCTTTACAAGGTTTTATATGATTGTGATGTTCCGATGTATGTTTGGTATTAATTACGCTATAGTTCGTCGAAAAGTAATTTACTAAAGCCTTTATTACGCTCTAATGCCGATTAGTAATTTGTGATAACTTTCAAAAATTAGGTGTTTCACCAATTGACCAACTTATTTTGTCAAAAAAACCAAAATGGATTGATGTTCTGTATCTTTCTTTGATTTTCTTTTTAACCAGACCTAAATGGGTATCCAGGCGAGGCCCGAATCATATAAATCTTCTTTTATTTCTTTTGATTTTGGCCCTTGAAGGTAAAGGCAACGCCACAATACGAAACTAAAAAAACCGGTGCGTGGGCCCGCACCGGTTTTTACTAACAACTCAAACTAACTCAAACTAAACTTATTTGGTGTAAAATTCGTGCTTTGAAGAGGTTCCTGGGTTAATTCAGCATCAAGAAAACATTACAAAATTCGGGGATTCAATTAAATTCAAAATCAAGCGGCTTCCCTTCCATTTTTTCCATATCCTGCTGAAGTTCCAGCACCTTCAAGAGGGTCGGGGCAATCTGGTTTGTGAACAACTGTTCCTTATATGAAGCTTCCCCACGTGCCTTTACCCCTTTACCAAAAGCGATCAGCCAAGTGCCCCCGGCACCGTTTACATCACTGCCGTGGCTTCTCCAGGCATCAAGTGGCAAAGTACCGCGCCCATGGTCGGTCGTGATTATAAAAAGGGTGTTATTTTTATACAAAGCATCCGATTGCGTAAATTCCCAGAGTTCCTTGATAAACGAATCGGTCGTATGTGCCGATTTTAGATAAGCCTCATAGTTACCATCATGGGCAAAATCATCGGTTTCCCCGTACGAAATATAGACCAGCTCAGGATGCTTTCTTTTAAGATACTCCAAGGCATAATTCTGGGTAAAGGCATCCAGGCGAACCGAGCCCCACGGACTTGGCACTTTGGGCTGCAATGCATTCAGGAATTGCTCTTTTTCGGTCAGATCATTGCCAATGGCTAGTTCAAACCCTGCATTTACCGGAACTCCCGACCGCGTTTCATTGATGATAAAGGGAAACACATCCCAACTACCAAAGGCGGCTACTTTGCCTTTGTATTTTTGAGTCGCATTCGCGATTTCCAGAATGGTGGTATTGGGATTGGGTATTTTATCATTGCTGGTAATACGGGCGTCATCGGCCTTTCCTGTCAAAATTTCATTATAGCCAGGATAGGAAAACCACATGGTATTCGTTAGGTCTACCTTGCTGCCCAAATTCCGGTTGCCATGTATTTGGCCCATTTTCGAAACTTCCTGCCAAATAAAGGGTAGCAGGACTTCCCGACGGTCCTCTGGATCTTCTTTCCAAAAGCGTTCTTTCAATTCTATCGAATCATTAACATAGGTGCTATTGGCAATCAGCTGCGGGTCGGCCCCTGTAAAGAGTTCTTGCCAACGAAAGCCATCCAACGTAATAAGGATTACCTTTGTGTTCCCGGACTCTTGGGAAAAGGTACTTTTAAAAAGTAAGGCCATGATGGCAAAAAGAATCAATCGTGTTTTTTTCATGATATTCGTATTTTTTGTTCATTTAGAACCTAAGGATTTAGACACCTACTTGAGTGATGGCCTCATCTATAATTGCAAGCGCTTTCTGTAAATCTTGACGCGATATGGTCAATGCCGGGGAGAGCTGGATTACATTCCCGGCAGAGACTTTAAAGCTGAGTCCGTTTTTCAAACATTCGTACATGATTTTTTCAGCTTCGTTTTCAGCCTTTTCCTTGGTCGCCCTATCCTTTACCAATTCAACACCCCAAAGGAGTCCCATTCCTCTCACATCGCCAATGATTCGATGTTTATTATATAAATTGGCCAGTGCATCGCGCATATATTTCTCGTCAAACCGCACTTTTTCCAATAATTTTTCCTCCTCGATAATTTCTAGGACAGCGAGACCGGCAGCAGCACCTAACGGACTTTTTTCGTGCGTATAATGCCCCAAGGAAATGTCCCCAAACCTATTGTAACTATCCCTTGTAACGATCGCGGCCTGTGGCATGATGCCGCCGCCCAGCCCTTTGCCCAAGCAAAGAATATCGGGTTCTATACCATAATGCTCAAAAGCGAACATATACCCAGTTCTGCCAAGTGCGATGGGTATCTCATCAAGTATCAGGATTACTCCATGCCTATCACAAAGTTCTCGGGCGATCTTCCAAAAGCTTTTAGAGGGTACTTGCACATCGGTATTTCGAATGGTCTCGGCTATAAACGCCCCAATGTCTCCTTCCTTTGTGAAAACGTATTCTAAATATTCAAGGCATTTTGATTCATTTTCCTCAAAAATCCCACGATAGGTAACGGGTGGCGGAATACGTTCCACTCCAGGCATCAAAGGGCCCATATATTCCCTGAATACGGCTTCCCCACCTATGCTGATGGCATCTAAGGATGCCCCATGGAAAGAATCCCAAAAAGAAACCACTTTAAATTTTCCGGTAATGGCCCGTGCCAATTTTAAGGCGATTCCGATGGACGAACTCCCATTCGGGGTAAATAAAGAACGATTTAGATCCCCAGGCAATAACGAAGCCAGTTTTTCTGCAAAATCGATGGCAACCTTGTTGGTAAAACGTCGTGGGGAAAAAGGCAGCAATTGCATCTGATCTGTCAAACGCTGCAGCAACTTCGGATGCGAATACCCGACCTGATGCACGTTGTTCCCATGAAAATCAAGGTATTTTTTTCCATCCAAATTCTCGAAATAGGGACCATGACCGCTTTTCAAGACATCCAAACAGGGTGTTGAAAGGGCCTGGTGCAAGAAGAAGCGCGCATCTTTTTCGAGCAGCTTTTTGGTAGTTGCAGCTACCTCATTGGCCCACCATTCATCCCGTGCAGGCGTACTATTAATATCTCCTTCCGTGCGTTTGTTGTTATCTATTTCCAATCGATTAGTTGGCTTCATAGGGCCCATGTTTTGATAGTATCTCCCGTTTCCCGGAAGCATCGTTCAAGATGAAGACCTCGTACGAATTCCCCCCTTTTTCGACGCGAATCACAATGTGTCCATTTTGGCTTTTGTATGCATCCAAGCGGCCGCCGATAACCTCTTTATTGGCCTGCAACATCACCGTGGAAAAAATATCACGTGCACCCGGATAAAGTGCTTCTGAGGTAATACGCCGCAAAACCTCTTCCCCAGGATGATCGGACGACCAGTTTTGCTGTACCCAAACCCGTGGTCTTATGGTTCGCACATAAAACGTATTTTGTGAATCCCGGTTGCCATGATGGTTGAGGGTCGCCACATCTACGGGGCCGACTATCGGGGCAATATTCGATTCTACCGAATGTATATCGGTAGCACCGAAACCGTCGATACCACTGATGTCCCCACCCGTAAAATAATCAAAATTGCCATATGAGATTCGTATACAGGCACTCAAAGGATTTTCGCCTGGGTACTCCCCCATCTTGAAAAGCGAAAAGTAATCATCGTTCAGACCCGTCCATATTTTACCGTTGACCGCAATGTTCCTGACCACAAAGTCGGGGTAGTCCCCGGCGTCCTTTTTTAGAACAATTTGCGCCGCCGACCCGGGCAGCATGGTTTCATGGACAAGACCCACAGTATTACTTTGAAAGTCGATAAATTTCCAATAATTCCTTAATGTGGCGATCATTCCGTAGGCATCGTTTTGATCAAATTCATGTTGTACCATTTCATCCTTTAAGTCTAGGGGGTACTCACTACCGCGATCGATCAACTTTTTTATGGGTAAAAGCGTACCTACCTCGGTAATTCCGGTCAGGAAATACTCCCCTTTTCCTGCAATTTCCGATGCGCATCCATCTCGCCAAAATGATCATCGTGGTAATGGGTGATCAGCGCATAATCTAATTGTAAAGGTGCATTTTTGGGAAGAAATTGCCGGATGTATTCAACAATCCATTCAGGGGCCGATTTTGAATGGTCGGGCATCAATTTTGCATTTCGAGCCGAAAGGGTTCGTGGATGGGTCTCAGACATGTCGCCCGCATCGATCAACAGCGTCGTACCATCCGGGAAAATAAAAAATGCAGCATCCCCACGACCGGTATTGATATGGTGTATGTCTATCATCCCTTCTTCCCAAGGCGAAAGTTGTGCGCCTATTTCCTGACCGAAAACAGCTTCCATCATAAAAAAAAGCAAGACCACTAGCAGTTTACAAAAATCCATCCCCATTTTATTTTGATCGTAAAAACGTGGTCGGCAGTATTTGCTTGGGCATCGTGGTCCCTTCCATAAATACATCCAACCAACCATCACCCCCACCATTGAACCATACGACTTCCAATGGATATACCCCGGGTTTTAAAGTTTTTTTTCCTGATTCTTCCTTAACCCCATGATCGCCATCATTATTTACAACAACTTCATTATTGATCTTTAAAATACTTCCATCGTCAGATCTTGTGAAGAAAGTATATAGATCCTCATTTGCTATCGTGATATTGGTTGTAAAACGAACTGCCGTGTTGTCTTTTATTTTGTCTTTTATTTCGTCTGAAGTTATCTCATAACAAGAGCCTTTTATATTAGACGTCTTTTTTTCTAAAAAAGGCACGCTTGCTAAATTGGAAAGATAAAATACTTCAAATAAAACCGGCGGTTTTTCATTTTTCGGAACGATCCTGAAATAAGCTTCGCTCACTTCACTCACGATACTTCCTTCTTTAAAGATCGCGCTTTTTACAACCGTATTTTTTGAAACTTTAAATGGGGTCGTGTAGTTGTTCGAAGCATCGGTTGGAAGGGTTCCATCAAGGGTATATCTAATAGCTCCGTCACCAAGGATGCGTACATCGGCTTCGTCAAAAAACATTCCACCGGCTTTTTTAAAGGAATTTGTTTCAGGTAAAATAACGGGGGCCTCCATGCGCTTGGTTATGGGATACGCATCAACCTCATCAAACCCTTCGAACGCGTTTTTTATCGGGCGGCCAATACATGCCATTGGCATTTTTACGCCCAAGGCAAAAGCGACGGTCGCTGCATTGTCATATTGGTACACCGGAAATTCAAGGGTACCATGTTTCTTGACCGATTTTCCCCAGACGATAAAGGGTATTTCCATTTCTTGCAGCGTTGCTCCCCCATGACCTTTACCGAGTCCGCCATGATCGGCACTCACGATCACCACTGTTTCTTTCGCCATGGGCGAAGCGGCGATTGCCTCAAGTAGTTGGCCCAACAAGGCATCTGCCTTTTCTACCGATTTATTATATTCAGGAGTGCCATGCCCAAATTCATGGCCTGCATGATCTACATGGTCAAAATGAACAAACGTAAAAGTCGGTTGTTTTGATTTCAGGTAGGAACTGGCCACGGCGGCCGTTTCGTCTTCTGTTTTTGGGTTGCTATCAAAATCGACCGCACTTTTTTCAAAAAGCCTGCCAAAGCCTCCCCATTGATAGATGGCGCCAATTTCAGCATTTTGAATTTGTGCATCGATTGTTTTAAAGATCGTTGGAAAAAGAAAATCCTCCTTTTGAACGACAGTGGGCAATTCAATGGCATTCCGTTCCCAGCTATTGGAGGTTATGCCGTGCTGTTCGGGACCCGCACCCATTATCATGGAAGCCCAATTGGGACTGGAGCTTGAAGGTAAAACGGATCTTGCATGCAGGGTCGACGCACCTTCTCGTATTAATTTGTCAAAATTAGGGGTCTTGGCGTTTGACAGACCGTTTGGACTCAAGCCGTCAAACCCAATGACCACAACGTGTTTTGCCAAGGGCATTGCTTGCCGTTTTTCAGAAACACAAGACCATAGGGAGCAAATCCCTATGGCCATGATCAAAGTTAGTGTTCTTACTGCATTTTTAATCAAAGGAACCTCAGTTAACATCCCACCATAGTTTGGTATTCAAATTATCGGCACCTTGCCTAGCCACCGCCGCTTGATAATTGGCATTATTGGTTGATTTTACCTCATTAGGGTATAGAAACCGAACCGGGACATTTTTGTCGTTTGCTGCATCCGGACCTGGAATTACTTCCGGCATGCCAGTTCTTCGCCAATCTGACCAAGCTTCAAAACCGGTATAGAACAATGCAATCCACTTCTGCAATGCTATTTTTTCAAGGTTTTGACTACCGTAGGCAACGTCTGTCTGCGCAATATAACCGTCCAAATCAAAAGCTGAGAGATCGGCCGCAATTTCGTTCCATCCTCCTGCATTGATACGATCTAAATAATATCCAAAAGACGCCCGTATGCCATTTTCATAATACTGTGCCGCATCGCCAACAGCGATAAAATTACGTTCACGCGCTTCCGCTAAAATAAATTGTAATTCCGCATAATCCAAAATAATCGTTTGGGAAGCTGTGGGAGAAGCATTTTCCACATCACATGCACGACAGGTCAATAAAACGCCTAGGCGGGATATGAAATTAGATCCTGATTCATCTGGGTTGCCAGTGGGGCTGTAGCTTAATGCTTTTGCATCATCAAGACCATTTGGCATGCCGACATAGTCGTCTAGATTGTCAGAATAGATTCCCTTGCCTGAATTGGAAGTGGGTTGGGCATAAACAATCAACCTCCTATCGTTTAGCGCCTTTAAACGTGTCTCTAATGTGAGACTCAAACGAACCTCATCAAAACTACCGGAACGGGTATTGTATTTCGGTTGCGGATTGTCTGAATTCCATTGCAAAGCAGCATTGTCGGCGTTCCCCTCAAAAATTGGATAGGTACCTAAATCGCTTACAATTTCATTCATTCCGGCAACTGCTTTGGCTTGATCTACATTGCTAATACGCAGCAACAAGCGCATTCTAAGGGAGTTCGCAAATTTACGCCATTTCAAAACATCCCCTCCATAGAGAATATCCCCTGAGATATTGTTAACACCTGTCAAAACCGCATTCGCCGTTTTTAAATCGGCCAATAACCCATCATAGATTTGTTGTTGCGGGGTAAATTCCGGGGTGATATTCCCATCACTTATCCCCTTTACCGAATCAGTATAGGGTACGTCGCCATACGCATCGGTAAGGTAGGAGTAGATCCAGGATTTAATGATTAGCGCAACACCGTAATAGTTCTGCCCATCTGGATTATCCTTATTATCGCGGATCACGTTCTCAATATCCCGCATGCTATCATACGCATCAAAATAAGGATTGTTGGTAGGATCCCAATTATAGCGGTCCCCCGATGTAAACTGTAGTCGCGCTCCGTATTGGGTTACCGTAAAACCTTCTTCCCAGCCTTGATTGCCCCAGTTATAGGCCATCTGACGCATCACGCCGGGCAATAATAGTTCTGAAGCGGCCTGCTCGGGATAGTTCGGGTTTTTATTGATCTCTTCAAAGTCTTTGGTACACCCTAAAATGGTGGTTGCCAAAAGACAGACACTAAAAATTACTGATACTCTTGCCTGTAAGTTTTTCATCGTTCTAGTATTAAAAATCGATTTGTAAATTAAGTGTATATGATTTTGTACTGGGATAGGACATGTTTTCGATACCTGGTTGTAAAGTACCTCCGGAAACGGAGATTGTTTCAGGATCAAAGTGAGGGTTGTCAGTCCATAAGACCAAATTTCTTCCTGTCAAGGACAATCTAGCCCCTGAAATCGGTAATTTGTCCACGAATTTTTTAGGCATTGAATATCCCAAGGTAACTTCCCGTAATTTGGTGTAGGAGGCATCATATTTTGCCGCTTCTACGTTATCCCGCTCGTAATATCGGTTGTTGTAGGTTCGTGCATCTACATTGACCGTATTGGGTGCAAATACACCTGGTGCTGTTTGCTGAACACCTGTGGCGACTATGCCTGTTTCCCGTCCTACCAAAGTCTCCACGAGCTGACCTGAGGTCGAACCAATCGTTTTGGTTCGTGAAACTACGATGCCTCCTTGACGGGTATCAAATAGAAAGCCAAAATCGAAGGCTTTGTACTTGAAGCTATTCAAGATTCCCAATGTGAAATCAGGTGCATAATCCCCTTGATAGACCAAATCATCGGTTCGCAGTGGAATACCATTGGAGTCTATTATCAACTGACCAAAGAACTCGCTATTAGGATCATCGACCCTTTGGAAGCCGCGACCATAAATAGCGCTTATTGAGCCCCCTTCCCTTGCCTGGATGAAAGCCCCGTTCCTTTCGGTCAGCGTATAATCAACGCCACCAAGGTCGGTCACCTCACTGCGGTTTCTTGAAAAATTAAAAGTAGTATTCCAAGTAAAATTATTGGTTCGCACCGGAATCACGTTTAAGATAGCTTCAATACCATGGTTTCGAACTTCCCCGGCATTTATTAATTTACTGGTATATCCGCTGGCAATATCGGTACTTATCGGAATAATTTGGTTTTTTGTCCTTCCATCATAATAGGTAGCATCGAGATTCAGACGACTTTGAAAAAGGCGCAGATCCAATCCGAATTCATAGGATGAAGTAATTTCCGGTTTCAGGTCCGCATTGGGGATCAATTGCGATTCGGTCAACACCGGGTTGTCACCAAATGGGGTTTCATTAACAAAAAAACTGGCCAGCCGATACGGATCTGTATCATTACCAACCTCGGCATAAGCAGCTCTTAGTTTTGCAAAGGATACCCATTCTGGCATGTTGAAAATTTGACTTGCAATAACACTTAAGGTTGCCGACGGATAGAAATAAGAGTTATTATCGGTTGGTAAAGTACTTGACCAGTCGTTTCGCCCTGTAATATCCAAATAAATCGACTCGTCATAGGCAAAACGCGCAAAACCGTATACACTATTTATTCTTTTCTCGCTATTGTTTACAGAAACCTCCAAAGGCCTACGGGTATTATTAAAAGAATAAATACCCGGATTTATTAATTGTGGGGCCACCGTTTGATTATAATCCTGAGTTTGTCGTAAATGGTTCCCTCCTACAGAAAAATTGATATTGAATTTATCCTTGAAGGTCTTATCGTACGATAACAGGAAATCGGTATTCGATTCCTCAAAGAAGACATTGTCTTCCCGATAGTACCCTAACGGAAAACGCTGTGTGCTAAATGCCCTTTTCTTAGCCCTAAGTTCGTTGTAAAAGTCACGACCTGACCTAAGTAGCAAATTCCAGTTTTTGTGAAATTTATAATTCATGCTCACATTGCCAAAAACCCGATCCTTATCTTGTGAATTGGTATTTTCGTATACATTGAAGAAAGGGTTGTCATGGTAGTTGTAATTGTAATTAAACTGCTGTCTACCTTCTAGTCCCCGCATCCAATAATCCCTTAGATTATTCGTATTGAGTTGTCTCCCATACCAGATAAAGAGATACATGACACTTTCAGTGCCATAGCTCAGGGATGGGCGGTTGCCACTATCGGTCTTAATATAATTGACATTCACGTTGAAGGTCAAATGGTCTGTTAAATTCAAACCAGTACTTACATTGAAGCTATTCCTTCGAAGATCGGTATTCGGAATTATCCCCTCCTGGTCTAGGTTTTGGTATGAAAAACGCACATTACCAAGGTCTCCTGATTTAGAAATAGATATGCTGTTGGTTTTAGTATACCCCGTATCAAAGAAATCCTTGGTATTATTAGGCTGTGAAACCCAGGGTGTAGCCGTAATAGGTGAGTTACTCACCAAAATATCCCCGCCACGCGTGCCATCGGCCCTCGGAGAATCAAACTGCGGTATCAACAAACCGGTATCTAACGGGGGACCCCAACTTTCATCTACACCATCTGCAATACCACTCCCGGCACCATCAACAAATTCAAATTGTTTGTTATTTCCTTGCCCATACACGTTTTGCCAATCAGGCAGCAGCAGTACATTTTCCATGGTAACGCCCGAATTGATCGAAATTCCAAGTCTACCTTTTCTATTGTTCCCTTTTTTGGTCGTGATTATAATCGCGCCATTCGCAGCGCGGGAACCATATAGCGCTGCTGCTGCCGGTCCTTTCAAAACGTTGATCGATTCAATGTCCTGAGGATTTATTTCAGCTGCCCCATTACCATAATCGACATCTTGGGTGCCCGAACCCGACGACCCGACTATTTCGTTGCTTATGGGCGTGCCATCAACAATGAACAAAGGCGAGTTGCCATTGATGTTCAAAGAGGCATCCCCTCGAATCGTGACCCTTGCCGAACCACCGAGGCCAGAGGAACCATTCGTAATTTGAAGGCCAGCTACCTTCCCGGAAATACCGTTCAACAAGTTCGGTTCACGGGCCGAAGTAACCTCATCTGTCCCCAATTCCTGAGAGGCATATCCAAGGGACTTCTTTTCTCTTTTTATCCCCAAGGCGGTGACCACCACTTCATCCAATTTCTGGGAATCGGGCTCCAGGGTAATCGTTCCAATAGTTTGACCTGAAGGATCATACTCAGTTGATAGATAGCCGATATAGGACACCACTAAGGTTTCATTTCCTGTCGGCAGGTCAATTTCGAAATTTCCGTCAAAATCGGTTGCCACTCCACTGATGCTTCCTTTTATTACAACCGAAGCCCCTGGCATGGGTACGCTGTTTTCATCTAAGACCTTTCCCTTAAAAGGCGTTTGGGAATGGCCAAAGGCAACCGCAAAAAATGCTATTACCAAAATAAGTAGTTTTCTTTTCATTTTTTCGTATTTGTAAACTATGGTTAATTAAATGAGTCGCAAATATCCAAGCCGAAGGTTAATGAAATAAGCTATTAGTATTATTATATCGCAATCTTAAGTTTAAAATTATTATGAAAAGGTTACCGAATTATTAGTTACAAATACTCAAAAAAAACAAAATGTTTACATTGGTGAGATACGAGTCGTTTATCTTAGTTGCCGACTGAATTTTTACTAGGGACGACATGCTAAAATTCAATTAAATAGTATGTTTGCAGCGTAAATCGAGTGCATGGACAATTACCTTATCGGTATCGGAAAACATATCAAGGAAATACGAAAGGAAGGCAACAATACCATCAGCGAAATTGCCCAAGGCGCTGGCGTCACCAGTGGGCTGATTTCCCGAATTGAAAATGGAAGGACCATTCCTTCCCTTCCCGTGCTTTTAAAGATCATTGGCGCTTTGAAGATAGAGGTAACCGATTTTTTCAATGGGATGCCGCAGACGAACGGTGTGAATTTTATCGTCTCCAGGAAAGAGGACCACTCGATCATCGAAAAGGAAGTAGAGGCCGTTGGTTTTGAATACACCTATATTTTTGGAAAACAACTATCATCCTTAGGGTTTGAAACGGTTCTTTTAGAAGTACGACCCGATTCAAAGCGGCAAAAAGTACGTACCGATGCCTATGAGTTTAAATATATGCTCTCAGGAGCATGTTATTATCTCATTGGGGACGAAGAGATTCATTTGGAGGAAGGGGATTCACTATTCTTTGACGGCCGTATTCCACATGTTCCGGTAAACCGAGGCGGGGTCTCCGCAAAAATGTTGGTGGTCTATTTTTTTATATGACGAGGATGGATTGCAATTCGACCAAGGAATCCAAAATATAGGTGGGGTTTGCCGATGTCAGCTGTTCGCGGGTATGGGCACCCGTTGTAACTCCAATGGTGATGCCACAATGTGCATTTTTCCCTTCTTCGATATCAATAATCGAATCACCTGCTTTAAGTACTTTCGAAGTATCGGTTACTTGAAGCACCTCCATTGCGGCAAGTATCATATCAGGGTTCGGCCTTCCAAGCGCGACATCATCTGCAGTGATCAAGGCATCGTATTGGTCACCCAGCTTCCAGGTCATTTTGTCTAATAGCAATTGCGCTGTTTTTCGATTATAACCAGTATTCAGGGCAATTTTGATTTGGGCCGAGCGCAATGACCTTATAAGATCGGCTACCCCATCATAGGTGGTAACCTCTAAATTCTGATAGGCTTTTTCCAATAATTTTTCAAAGTCCCCAAATATTGTACGGGCTTCGTTATCCAAATCGATTGCATTGTTTAGTCTTAGAATGTCATGAATGGCTTGGTATTTTTCTTTTCCAGCACCGTGTTGAAGCACATATTTTAACGATAAGGAATACCCTTCCTTGTTGATGGCCTTTTGAAGTGTTTTATACACTACATTGTTTTCATTGACAACCGTACCGGCCATATCAAAAACTACCAATTTTATATTATGCATCTTGAAAGCTAAAGATTCTGTTTATATTTTCTTTGGCGAAACCAGCACTCCCGGTCATCCCCTTGCCACCGATCCCGGTCACTATATGAATATTCGTATCGATGGTATGCTGATAGATATCAGTAGTCTTGCATTGCGAATACGTGCCAAACCATCGGTTCTGGATTTCGTACGTCGGCAAATCTAATATCTTCTTGGCCTCCTGGAGAATAAAATTGTCAATGTCCATATTCAAATCGATTCCAAGATCATCGCTATGGCCAGCGAGGGCATATTCGTGGGAGTCCCCAAGGATTACCGATCCATCCATCGCCTGTTTGAAGAGTATGTGTATTCCCCATTTTTTTTCCAAACTTTCTTTTTGCTCCTTTGTCTTGATTGTCATGAACGAGGGGCATTCGATAAAGGCCTCATAGCGTCTAATGGAAAGGCCGGTCAATATAGAGCCCTTTAATACATAGTTCCCTTGTGGTTTGGTCTGCATCATTTGCAATTTCGAAACCTCGAGGTCGCTTTCCCTGAAAATTTCTGGATAGAGTGTTTTAAAATCACTGCCATTGCAGATCAATACCTTTTTTGCGCTAAATGTAATTCCTTTTGCCGTATACACCATGACACTGTCTGACAAGGAAGTACATTCAAGAACATAGGTATCATAAAATATGGGCATGCCACAGTTCAGCAGATAGTCGTGAAGCTTACCGATCATTTTACGGGGTTCGAGGGTAATCTCTTGGGGGAAAAACAGGCCCGCTTTCACATAGTCATGGCGCAGTCCGGGATAGTTTTCCAAGCAGGTTGCCTTCGTCAAGAGCTCGGATACATAGTCATTAGACTTATTGATATGATGAAGTTCTTCGAGCAACTGCACTTCTTCTTCATTCGAGGCGAGATATACAGTGCCCTCCTCCCGGACCGAAATATCAAATTTAGACTGGATCCTTTTATAGATTTTTAGGCTTTCACGACCATAGGCCTGCCATTTCGAATTCATACCCGAAGGCACGACTTGTCCAAAATTACGAATGGTGGCCCCTTGGGGGGCCCTATCCTTTTCCAAAAGCGCCACTTTCAACCCTTTTTTTTGGGCATGATAGGCGTGGAAGGTTCCAAGAACCCCACCACCGACTATAAGTACGTCGTATGTTGTTTCCATGTTTATAGTATGCTTATTTCACGTTCGGGCCGATTGGCCAACCTCGTATACCTTCTGTTGAAATAGACCAGGGATACCAGGGATACAGAGCATCCCAAGGCAGCAACAAGATACGTGCTATCGATGAAAAATTGAAGCCATGAAACGGAAGCCTGGCCAAAATTTTTATAGAGCAAAACACCCATACTGCCCAAATACCCGAAGGCATCGGCAATATAAATGAGGAAGCCGGCATTGCCATTGATCCGAAAGGTGGCGATCATACGGTCGAAAAAAATTCCATTAAACGGCACATAGCAGGTATAAAGGCCGAATCCTGTACTTATCATCCAAATCATGGGCGAAATAAGGCTCATCTGGTATAAAAAGGTGCCAAGGCCAATGATCAGGGTACCCAGTATCAAGAGATAATGATAATACACAAACGCCTTGAGATTGTTCTTTACGAAACTCATTGCCCCCATGATCAAAAGTACGAGGAAAGCAATGGGAATTTCGGAGAAGGTGTAAATCGATGCATTGTCCTGATAACCTAGCGTGTCCCATAGTTCCCGTGAAAAGTTATCCCTAAAATCGCGCAAGGCGGTCAAGCTTATATAAAATAGTACTAAAATCAAGATGGGAAATAGGAAGCTGTAAATGACATTTTTGCGATCCTGTGGGCTCATGGGGTGTCTGGCAGTTTGCCGCCGGATATCCTCCGTAGTGGGTTTCGGCATTTTTTCCAATAAATTGGCGAAAATAATGAAGGGCATAAGAAAGATCGCCCCGGTCACGGCAGGCATCCAAAATTCGGAAACGCCCAGATCGTTCATCACCAACAACCCGACCGATTTGACGGCCCCACTAGATAGGATAAAGCTAGAGCATAGCGCCACCCCAAGAATCTCTGTAAACCTACGCCCTTCCAAATACGAAAAGACTATCCCCCAGATCATCCCAAGGGAAAGCCCATTGGTCAACAAAAATAGCGCACTATAGGGTGCAGGGACCCAGCCAAAAAATACCAAGCTTACTTCAGCGCTTAAGATCATGGTGATGAGATATCCCAGACGTTGATCGGCACGCAATTCAGAAATCAGTTTAATCCCAATAAATTTAGAGAGTGCATATCCCATAACTTGTGAGATGATCAATAAGATCTTGAAATCGATACCGAGATAGACCAGATTTTCGAAGGTGGCAACTGCAAAAGGTTTACGAAAGGCATACATGCAGAAATAAGTACCAAAAGAGGCAAAGGCACCCTGGAGCAAAAAAGACGTATTCGTGGGATTTGATTTCAAGGGCTTTTTTAGTGTTTACAATGGCTAAACTTTTCATAGCAATACTCTTACTTTTTTTACCATTTGTAAATTCCTTATGGTTATCTGATGTTTATTAAAAGTTTAAGAGGGGTCGCTTTTGATAATCATTCGGTAACCTACAGGTAATATCGATTTTTGGAAAGGGCGTATTTTATTTTCTAAAGTCCGTAGACCGATGTAGGGTGGGGTCTTTTTAAGTTGATCAAAAACAAGGCTTTACTATAAAACTTGGTGTAACAGGTATTTTAACCGATTAAATAATCCATTTTTACTTTCTATAGGCTTCCCTTGAAAGGGGCTATGCCGAAGTAAATTAAGACCTCTTGCCAGGGTATCACATTGCCACGCATTTATTGGGAATGGGACCGATAATCGGCACATTCAGCTGCCCATTGGGCATAATTCGACGAAAACGACCGAGATATATATCCATGGAGCGTATCAGGCCTTCATAGCCATTAAAGATTTACTATCTTAGTATACATACGTAGGATAGCAACAAGGATGCTATCCTTTTGTTGTTCTCCATTAAAACTGACCAATGATAAAATTCTTTCGAAAAATGCGCTACGACCTTATGGAGAAAAATAAAACTGGCAAACCTGCCTTTGCCGTGGGCAGGTACCTGAAATATGCCATTGGCGAAATTGTGCTTGTGGTTATAGGCATTTTGATTGCGTTGGGAATTAATAATTGGAATGAGGTGCGAAATAACAAGGTAGAAGCAACAAAATCTTTTAAACGTATTTTATCAGATTTGGAAACTGAGAAATTGATGCTAGAAAGTTCTAAAAAACAATTTAAAAAAAGCAGGAAATATTTGATCGATGTAGTGTACAATGAAAAAAGAGAAGGTCTTGATTCAATTGCGTCTAATTTTTTACCATTTATCCATATTAATTCGAATTCTGAATATATTAACCTCAAGTCTAGCGGAAAATTAAACCTCATTACAAATGACAAACTTCGTTATCGTCTTGTAAATTTTTACGAAGTATACTATAATTATTACAAAGAAATATCCGAATTAAATAAAAAGCTACTATATGATGGTAGGGCATTTCAGTATTTTAATAATGAATTCCCGACGGATACCACAAATCTCTTAAATCCAGAAACGGTAAAACAAAAATTAAAGGATGATAAATTTAAATATATCATAAATGACCAAATTATTTCATATCATGACTTAATTAAGAATTTGAATACCCAAATTATCGATAGCTTGACAAAAATGATCAAGGACGAGATAAAATAACCAAAGCGCAACACCGTATAAAAATAATTACTTCGTGCTAGCCTACTTACGAATCCCGATAGCTCCCTTCTGAGAGCTATCGAGAGGGACTAGGGATTTTCCTTTGGTTCTTTACATTTTTAGTAAATTGGTTGCCTATACACCAAACTATCCTTACACATAAACGTTATGAGCGATAAACACTTCAAATTATACCCAATACGAATGAAAATAGTGTTTAACCTTATGATCAGTACCTTCCCCGTATATTTTTTTGGACAAAACACCTCTAAAAGCACAATTACAACTTCAGGGCAGCTGATAGAAACGATTATCAAGCACACAAATGCAGCCTTAGTCCCCAACACAGTTGACGTCATTAAAGAAGGAAATCCGGATATACCTGTTAAAGGTATCGTTACCAGTATGTTTGCAACTATGGATGTTTTGAGAAAGGCCGTTGAAAAAGACTGCAATCTTATTATTGTTCACGAGCCGCTATATTATAACCATCTGGATACTACGGCACAATTTCAAAATGATTCGGTATACCTGGAAAAAAAGAAGTTTATCGATGATCATAAACTGGTAGTTTGGCGCTTCCACGACTACATTCATCGCATCAACCCCGATGGTATTATTTCCGGAATGGTGGAGAAACTCGGTTGGGAAAATAATCGAGTAACCGACGATCCGTACCAATTTTCCTTTCCCAAGATCACGTTAGAGAGTCTATTAAAAAATTTAAAGAAGGCATTTCCGGGAAATAGTTTTTATGTAGTTGGTAATCCTAAAATGAAAGTATCACGTGTAGCATATGTCCCTGGGGCATCAGGTAGTGAAGCGCATATAAGACAACTCCGCAAAAGCACTATCGACGTTGTCGTTGCCGGAGAAGTGCCACAATGGGAAACGTATGAATATGCACGGGATGCCGTATCACAGGGTAGAAAAAAAGCGATTATTCTAATCGGGCATATTAACTCAGAAGAATACGGTATGAAGTTTTGCGCCGATTGGTTGGGTGAATTCCTAAAAGATACGCCTATCTATTATATTGAGAGTGGCCCTTCGTATTGGAGCTATTAAAAATCATATATTAAGAACTAATTGCTGTCAAATTTAAATTGCCAAAGAATGAAAATTAGCTTCCTAATAAGAAAAATGATACGTGCATCAAAGGGTATAAAAGGCATTAAAACGACCATTCATTCAAACCGTTAGGTACAATTGTGTGCCGAGCAATAGGTTTAACCCACAAAAAAAGAAAAATGAAATCATTTCCTAAAGTTTCTTTACTCGTTTTTTTGTACCTCTCATTTTGTAGCTGCGAAACCAAGACGAAATCTTCAAACCCTGAAAAAGAACAACGAAGCACCCTTGAAATGGTAACTGATCATGGTACAATGACCATTGAGCTGTACAATGAAACTCCATTACATCGTGATAATTTTATTAATCTTGCTAAAAATGGTGCTTTTGATAGTCTTCTTTTTCATCGGGTAATTAAAAACTTTATGATTCAAGGTGGAGATCCTGACAGCAAAAACGCGAAGCCCGGGGACACCCTTGGTGAGGGAGATGCACCTTATAAAGTACGTGCTGAATTCAACCCGAAGTTATTTCACAAAAAAGGCACATTGGCGGCCGCTAGAGACGATAATCCAGATAAGGCGTCATCGGCAATGCAATTCTATCTCGTTCAAGGAAAAATTTACAACGATAGTTTGCTTGCCTTGACACAAGAAAGAACAAATAAGTGGATGGCGCGTGATTTTTTTAAGAACGACCCTAAGAAAAAACCACTTCTTGATTCCTTACAAAAGTTTAGAGATACTGGAAATATGGAGCGATATACTGTTTTAGCAGACAGTATATTAGGTTTGGCTCAGGCAGAAGAAAATTTTAAGCCATACACAATACCTGAAACACAACGTGAAATTTACAAATCAATAGGTGGTGCACCACATCTAGACCAAAATTATACTGTTTTTGGGGAGATTATCAATGGAATTGAAGTGTTGGATTCTATTGCTATAGTTAAAACAGACTCTTTAGACCGTCCAATTAAGGATGTCAGAATCCTAAATGTCAAGGTCATTAAATAGAACCAGAAAATCCCGACGGTCCTGATAGCTCCCGATGGCACGCTACACGAATGTAGAACATACCCTTACAGACTAGCTTATAGCTGTCTTAACAACAATATTAAAAAATAAACGATAAAATCTCTTGATAATTAACACAGCATCTATCGGGAGGGACTTTTGGGCCATCGGGGCGGAAATTCGCTTAACACAAATAGAACCTATGATTAAGTTTTTTCGAAAAATTAGATACGACCTTATGGAAAAAAACCCAACTTCTGCTAAAGCTACGGCTAGCTCGAAAACTGGAAAACCTGCCTTTGCCTTAGGCACGTATTTAAAATACGCTTTTGGCGAAATTATCCTCGTGGTAATTGGAATTTTGATTGCCCTTCAGATCAATCAATGGAATGAAAATAGAAAGGAAACGAGTGCATTGCAAATACTTACTAGAAACCTAAACAAGGAATTTAGGACGAATTATAAAGAACTTGAATCCGATATAAACAGGCTCAATAGAAAAGTCGTAGCAGGAAACATCGTATTATCCTATAGCGGAATTCAAGCGCTTGCGATTCCTGAATCCAAGATCGATAGTTTAATTTTTGAAGCCATTGAAATCCCCACATGGAATCCTAGTTCATTTGTTTTGAATGACATTAAAAATTCGGGCAAATTGTCTACCTTAAAAAGTGAAAAGCTAAAGCAACTTTTATATGAATGGGATAGACTCTATGAAGACATTTTAGAATGGCATACAAGCTTTAATACATCTGCCTCAAGCTTGGCGGCAATTATTATTAAAAAAGGTTCTTTAGTCAATATAGACTTTTATAAAAAAGACAGTAAAGAAAGATCCAGATTTAAGATTGGCAATAAAGGTTTATTGCTGGAAATACAATTTGAAAATGAACTGGAAAACAATTTATTCGCTGCCCGGGAATTGGTAGAAAGATATCACAAAGCCCAGGAGCTTCTGAACAAAATCATTGAAGAATCGAAAAGTAAGGATGCTGAAAATATATAGCCTACTGCCGACCATGCGCATAAATGAGTTTTCTTGAAGTGCCAGAACTAAAGAAGCGTCCAATTATAATATATATCAATAATATGAACTGCCCAACCTGCTATAAACCACCGGGATTCGACATCAAAACCACAATGCATACGTCGATGCATATATTCTTGATTATTCTAACGACTACCATGAACTATTGGTTATTAGGTCAGGAAAAACAGGGTGCCTTTACTATTTCCATTCCCACAGCAGGGAATTCTTGGATAATGCGTGACGATGGTTATAAAGCGTCTGAAATGCTCACCACTGACGGCATTTTTCATTGGACGAATCAAAAGGAAACCTTTCGTACCTTTTTTTATATGGGGACTCCCGGAGAAATTGTTCTCGGTCTTCGATCGAATGTTGATACTTTAAATTCAGAAATTCAGATCCAGTTTGAAGGACAATCAAAGAAATTAACACTTTCAGGGAGTGCGTTTAGTGATGTCAAAATCGGCAAATTCAACGTAAAGGAAGTCGGCTATCACTACATAGATATCAAAGGGTTGAAAAAAGCGGGAACTACCTTTGCCAATATCACTGCACTACTGATAGAGACCCAAACACCAGAATCCTTTAACTATGTAAAAGATGATTTTTATTTTGGAAGAAGAGGGCCTTCAGACCATTTAAATTACGAAATCCCGGAAGGTGTTGATTCGGTAGCATGGTTTTATAACGAAGTGCGAATTCAAGAACATCAAGACATCGAAGGTTCCTATTTTATGGCGAATGGTTTTGCGGAAGGATATTTTGGGATGCAGGTGAATTCCCCAACCGAACGCCGCATACTTTTTTCAATTTGGAGCCCCTATGAAACTGACAATCCAGCTGAAATACCAGAAGAGGACCGAATCATCTTGTTGAAGAAAGGGGAAAATGTACAGACAAATGATTTTGGGGATGAAGGCTCTGGCGGTCAAAGCTTTAAAGTTTTCAATTGGAAAACCAATTTAAATTACGGATTTCTAGTCGGCGCCAAGCCCTCAAGTAATGGCTATACTGACTTTGTTGCCTATTTCTTTGATCCGGAACGAAACGAATGGAATTTAATTGCGCAATTTAGAAGACCAAAAACAACCACCTATTTGAAGGGATTGTATTCCTTCCTTGAAAATTTCATTCCAGATCAAGGAGCGATCGAAAGAAAAGGATTGTATCAAAACCAATGGGTATATGATTCCCTTGGTTGGCATGAGATCACGAAAGCTGTTTTTACCGCTGACAATACAGCGAGAAAAGGGTATAGACTAGACTATTCTGGTGGCAATGAAGGCGCTGGCTTTTTTTTAAGGAATTGCGGTTTCACAAATGACCATACCCCTATCGGAACCCTGTTTCAAAGAGAAAAGGGCAACAGGACCCCCAGCATTAATTTTATGGAATTAGAATAGCGCTTAAATACCAAAAAATGAAATATACGCAACACTTAATGATTACGGTCCTTTTGTGCTGGATTTCCGCATCTGAAATTCATGCGCAAACGAACCAAGAACAGATAGTAGCACTTAGAAACGCTTCAAACCAAGCGCTTAAATCACATGACCTTACGAAAATACTTTCATATTTGACCGATGATGTATTGATTACCACAGGAAATGGCACCTTATTAACAAATAAAAATGCCTTAAAACACTATATTTTAGATGCCGGGGCATCTAAAATGTTTTGGATACGCACCCCAAACGAAATCGTCGTGAACGAAAAAAGAGGATTGGCCTGGGAAAATGGAACCTGGAAAGGATACGACCCTGATAAGGACAAGGATGCTATTGTCGGTGGGAATTATTCAGCGATGTGGACCAAAGCATCCGGAGCATGGAAAATAAAATCACAACTATTTGTGACTTTAGAGGAAAAATAACCCACTTCGGTCCAAAAATTGCACTCTGCACTTGTTTATACTGGTGTATCATGAATCCCGATAGCCAACCCTTGGAAAAGCGGGCCTTTGTATTGCCAAAGAATCCCAATACAAGAACATCTTAATGCGCTTAAATTTTGCTTATGAAATTAAGAATGACCCTATTTCTGCTTATTTGTAGCGTGCCCGTTTTCTCACAATCCGAAAGTCCTGCAGGAGATTATTACCTTCAAGTTGGGGATAAGGCCATCCATTGGATCGAATATAAATTGACCTTAAACCTAGATGGAACGTTTATGTTTCATTCGTATACCAATCACAAAAATGGGATTCCTTGGGAAGAAAATAAATACGGTAAGGGAAATTGGAGCACCGATGGTACCGTCGTTACTTTTTTTACGGACAAGGAAAAGGACCTCGACGAAGAAAACGTTCTCGACTTTAGGAATTCGAAGGCGCATTATATAACAAAACCCGCTCGGGACAAGACAGACCGGGTCATAAAAACAAGGCTCAAGTTTTTTAAATCCGAGATTTTCTGGATTAAAGGATTGGATATTTTTAAACTATAAAACGGCCCGACCACCCTACCATATATTGAACGTTCCTTAATCCCCAAAATAAAATCAATATCTTTATTCAGCCTAATCATCTTTATCGAATATCCTACCACATTCGCCAAATCGAAGACCGATCAGCATCTTTGGTAAACATTTGTAGAAGCAGCTAGGAACGCATCACTGGGGATATGAAAAAAGAAGCAATCATACATAGTCTTTCAACTGGCCATAGGGCTTTTGTAGATTTTATAAAAACCCTTAGTAAGGAGGAATTCGAATTTTCGAAAAATGAAAAATGGACTCCCGGACAACAATTAGAGCATCTCTATTTAAGCATTCGACCCCTGGAAAAAATACTTCATAGTATCGATGTTCTCACCCAATTCAACTTCGGGAAATCGAATGGTACCTCAAAGGAGTATACCGTGTTAACGCACTATTATCGAACGGTGCTTGAAGCCGGGGCAAAAGCAACGGCACCTTTTCTACCCAAGATAGTCCATTATGAAGCGCTACAAGAGCTTACAAAAAAGTTAGCAACAACCATTGAAAGCCTTTGCAGAAATCTTGAAAAGTTCACCGAACAAGAACTCGACGATTACTTTATACCCCATCCGCTATTAAAAAATCTGACGATTCGCGAAATGCTATATTTCACCATGTGCCACGTAGCGCATCATCATAAGCGTACAATCGCAAACCTGAATAGAGCATAGGCATGGTTCTCAGATTCTTATGTACTTTTTACTCGGCCTAGGTATCAACTTCCCAGACATTCACTTCTATTTCTGCTTGATTCAGAAAATCCACAATGGCACTCAAGGCTTTCCAATTGGCGCACGCGCAGTAATCAAAAAAGGCGAAGATTATTCCCCTTATATCAGGAAAATATAAAAACAGTGTACAACCCCGTTTGCAATGACATAGTTGTTTTAGCCAGACAATGAATCCCACCAGTCAATGCAGATTTATTCGCGTAGTTATTGCTAAATTAGATGTTTGAAACCCACAAATAAATAGCTACGAACCACTATTTGCACCTTTCAAAAATATGACAGACAAATTATAATTCGAAACAGGCCCCTTGAATGTCAAGCATTGTCGCATATAGTGACAACAAAAGGCAAAAAGCGAAATCAATTAATGAATAGTTTAACGCATCGGATAAATAACGTATTTCATGACTGAAAATCGAGAAACACCCATTGAAATAAGTAAAGATGAATTTAAAAAAATTGGGCATCAGTTAATCGATACCATCGCTGATTTTATTGACACAATTCATGAAAAGCCCGTTACCAGCGGGGAATCATCTGAACAATTGAAAAAAATATTGGGCACTTCTTCCCTTCCGGAGACCGGAAGTTCGGCTGGGGCTTTAATTTCTAAGGCAGCTGACCTCCTTATAAACCATTCTTTATTCAATGGTCATCCAAAATTTATGGGATACATTACCGCATCACCGGCACCCATTGGCATGTTAGCAGATCTCCTGGCCGCTTCAGTGAATCCCAATGTAGGCGCCCAAATATTAAGCCCGATCGCTACCGAAATTGAAAAGCAAACCGTGCGGTGGTTGGCCGAGTTAATTGGGGTCGCCCCGACCTGTGGCGGAATTTTGGTCAGCGGAGGCAATATGGCCAATTTCACGGCATTTTTAGCTGCAAGGACGGCCAAAGCACCAAAAAATATCAAAGAAAATGGCCTAACCGGTACTTCAAAAAAATTAATTACCTATTGTTCAAAAACAACACATACATGGGTAGAAAAAGCGGCCATACTTTTCGGTCATGGTTCAAAATCGATTCGATGGATCCCAACTGATTCCTTGAATAAAATGGACAATGCGCTTTTAGAGCACGCCATAAAAAACGATTTAAAAGAGGGGCATCAACCTTTTATGATCGTAGGAACCGCCGGGGATGTGAGTACCGGAGTCGTCGACGAACTTAAAGGAATCGCCGCACTTTGCAAGACCTATGATCTATGGTTTCATATCGATGGGGCCTATGGTGTTCCCGCTGCGGCGATTCCAGAACTAAAAGCGATGTTCGATGGGATACAAGATGCAGATTCAATAGCGCTCGACCCTCATAAATGGTTGTATTCGCCATTGGAAGCAGGCTGTATTTTGGTGAAAAACCCACAACATCTCTCTGACACCTATAGTTCACATCCCGAATACTACAATTTCAGCAAAAATGATATGGGACCATCCCTAAATTTTTATGAATTCGGACTTCAAAATTCACGTGGCTTTAGGGCTTTAAAGGTGTGGCTAGCCTTACAGCAGGTTGGAAGAAGTGGGTACATAGAAATGATCCGTGAAGATATTGAATTCTCAAAGTTACTTTATGAGTTAGCGGAAACTCATAAAGAATTGGAAGCCATTTCGCAAAACCTAAGCATTGCCACCCTGAGATATGTTCCTTTGGATCATCCACAAGACAGCAAAAAAAAGGAAGTCTACTTGAACATGCTGAATGAAGCCTTACTGGATGCATTACAACAAGGCGGGGAAGTATTTTTATCAAATGCCATCGTACATGAAAAGTATTGTTTAAGAGGCTGCATTGTGAATTTCAGGACATCCCGAAAAGATATTGAGGAGATTATTGAAATAATCGTCCGGGAAGGTACAAAGATGCATCAAAAGCTTGCTTTAAAATAGGAAGCACGATGCACAAAATTTCACTTTGGGAAAATTTTAAAAAAGTATTCCGAACCAAGAACCAAAGCCATGTTGAACACTGATCATTATTTAGACACCTTTAAAAAAGCTGCCCAAAAACTTGACAAAAGACGTTTGAAAGAGAAGGAGATTGACGTTTATGTTGGCATTACGTTGGATTCGGTTGTCATGAAATTATATAAAAAGAAATGGGCAAATGACCAAATTGATACCCTAAACTCACGAACACGGATTTTCTTCTCAATTTGGCTCAATGACGATACGCTAAAAAAGGGTAGGTTATTCTATAATATCCATGCATTAAAGCTTCGGGAATTCAAGGGGCTTTCGATTTCGAGTACAGGTTTCGCGAGGGAATTTAGGAACCATTTTAAGAAATTTGAACACCAATGGGAGCATGTAAGCACCAAATTTGGACCCCTTACGTTAATGGAAGGCTGGATAGCACTAGATGTTGAAAATCTAGAAAATAATATCCTGGTACTGGCAAACAACTTTTTAAAAATTGATTCCTTAGTCGATATAACTCTAAAGACCTTCGAAAAAATCAATTAAACAAAAAAATCGCCATTGATGTAAGGTCTAAAACTTATAAAAAATCGCTAGTTTAGGCAACCCAATGGTGCTGCCCATTTATTAGTTTCTCATTTTCTATATAGAAACATGCACCTTCACACTTAAAATAGTTGCTTAGCCTATGATTGCGTTTTTTCGACGAGTACGTCAACAACTGCTAACTGAGAGCAAACTTCGTACCTATTTACTGTACGCGACCGGGGAAATAATACTCGTGGTTATCGGGATTTTAATCGCGTTGCAAATCAATAACTGGAACCAAGAGCGCATTCAGGTAAAGGAACTCGAAGGGCTTAAGAAAAGTATTTCAAGTGCCATTAAATCGGATATTAGATCCCTAAAATTAATTCGTACAGGCAGGGAAAATATTGGCAAACGCGCCGATTCTATTTTTAATGGCTATATAGTACATCATAAACCGGTTTTTGTTTATACTGATTACGCTTATATAGCCAATACGTTTGGTGAACTGAATAACCTTATTTATTACCAACCCAATCTAAGTGCCTTTGAGGCCTTAAAAAATTCAATTTATTTAAGTAAGCTTCAAGGAACCGACATCGAACTATTGCTTAATTCGTTTTATAATTCCGCTGAACGGCTACAAAAACAGGAAGAAGATTATAATCAGTCATTAAAGGCAGTACATCAGGTATGGTCTAATATATTCAGGAATCGGGATGGTAACCTCTTTTTGCAACCCTGGGAATTAATAGGCTCTGGGAATATTCAAGAACCCTTTCTGAAAATTTTAAACGATGAGCATACGAAATCGTTATTGGCAAAAAGCTTTGAAGAATTGGAAATGGTCGATGTATACGACCAACAGATTATTCTAGGGGAAAAATATATTGAAATGGTCGAAAACGGAGAACTGAATTTTGACGCACAGACCAAAATAGATTTTAGTGGGGCTTTTTATTCCTATGCAGAAGTTGATGTCTTAAACCTATTGGTCAATGGCAAAGTACCTTCTGATTTTGGTGTAATATACGCACAACCTAGTAACGAATTTTATGATGGCATACAATTCGAGGAGGACGCCCTGATTTTGAGGTATCCTGAAAAGAAGTTCCCCTGGGGCTCGCCCTTTTTTACCATCAAAGCCCTAAATAATCGCGTCACCGAAATGGATTTTACGAAGTACAAAAATGTCACGCTCGAAATGAAAGGGGCGAAAGGTGGGGAACAGTTCGCCTTGATGATGAAAGACAAATATGATCCTCCGGATGGCAAAGAATCAAGGGTTACTATTAGCGTAACCAAAACTTGGGCAAAATATCAGGTACCTATTAATCAATTTGAAACTGCTGATAAGAAAATCATAGAAACACCGCTGGGTTTCGTTTTTTTAGGCGACGAAGGAAGAACTATCTATGTGAGATCCATTCAATTTAATTAGACCTAATATTGAAATTATTCATAACGAACGACCAGCGCAGTTAAATAAAACTTCTACATGCTTCCTTATACGCAATATCAAGTCTAATTTGATATTGATCGAAATTGGTATCCATACTACCCCAACAATCTAAAATTTACAATTTGGTGTAATTTGACCTTAAAATTCAATAACTTTCGTCTTGTTCCTCAGCAACCTTAGATTGTAATTTATTTTAAATGCAACGAATATTCAATACGACTTTTCTACTGCGGTTTCCTCTGGTAATAATTTTAGTAGCCCATAGTATTCCAGGAATGTTCGATAATGGCATCAATGATTTTGGAAATGGCTATTTAGACCAAATAGGGTTTTCCCCGATAGGCGTACCGCTTGCCTGGGCCATCAAAGTATCGCATGTAGCATGTGCAATTTGCCTAATCATCGACAAATTCGTGAAACCTGCGAGTTGGGTCACTATTTTCGTCTTGTTTATGGGGATTGTACTTGTCCATTTTAAGGAAGGATGGTTTGTGGTTGGTGGAGGTAGAAATGGCGTTGAGTTTAATTTTCTTTTGATTTTTGTGTTACTTGCCATAATTTTTCAACTTCCGTCGTCTGAACAGCCATTAAAATTGCCTTGATGCAGTATGAGACAATGGTATTTAATAACGAAGGCAGCGAATGTAACCTGAAAAAAGAGTTTAGACATACGGCAATATAAATAGTTCACCGCATGGTAGTTGGATCGAAACTTCCTGCCAATGTTATGATATAGATAGAAATCATTACTTCTGAACAACAAAACTGATACAATGAAAAAAAGGTATGTACCCTGGTTGATCTTATTTTTGATCGTTGGATGTAAGGAAAAGGTGCCGGATAAAAAAGGAGGAGGGGAAAAATCGGAATTCAATCAAGAATTGGCCAACGAACTCAAGGAACTGGCCGAGGTCGATCAAATTGCCGCCTACATCCCCCAAGGCGAATACAAAAAGCTATCGAAGGAAGCATGGAATGCCTTTAAGGATAGCGTTTTCACCACCCATCAAAAGAGAATCCAGGAAATTTTTGACCAAAACGGCTTTGTTGGTTTTGATTTGGCAGGGGAAAAAGGATCTTCAGATTTTTGGGTGATGGTGCAACATTCTGACCATGACCCAACATTTCAAAAGGAAGTCCTTGAAAAAATGAAAGTCGAAGTTACTAAAGGAAACGCCGATTCCCGCAACTACGGACTTTTGGTCGACCGGGTACAATTGAATACGGGGCAGGCCCAAGTGTATGGTACGCAAGTAGACTACAATACTGAAATTTGCCAGGCCTTTCCTAAAAACCTTACCGATAGTGTAAATGTCAACAAAAGAAGAAAGGAAATCGGACTTGAACCTTTAGAAAAATATTTAAACGACATGACCGAAATGCACTTCGAAATGAACAAGGAATATTACGCCAAAAGAGGGGTAATGGCACCGAAACTATATAAAATAGAATAAACGCGAGGAGGTATACCATGATGCTCAAGGGTCGGCATCAATCTGCGGCGGAAGGATTTATTAGCACAACGAGCATGGCTTGATGGTTGTAGCCATTTTTAAAGTTCTCGAACCTTGTAAAAATACCTATCTTCTTGTCTCAAAAAAATAGCAATGATGAAAATCAAATTCCATGCGCTGCCATTTTTATTGATTTTTGTTGCTTTTTCACACGCACAAAACAAATCGATAAGCGAAGAAAAATATGTAACTATTGGTGGTATCGAACAATGGATCACCATCAAGGGTAAGGATATATCAAAACCCGTAATTCTTTTTATCCACGGAGGTCCAGGTAGTACCATGAGTCAATATGATGACGCCATGTATGGAGCATGGGAAAAAGATTTTATATTGGTTCATTGGGATCAACGCGGTGCGGGAAGGACGTATGGTCGTAATGCCCCAAAAGAATTGAATGAAGATTATTTAATTGAAAATCCGTTAACGGTTGAACAGATGACCAATGATGGTATCGAACTCACAAAATATCTGATTGACCATTTAAACAAGAAAAAAGTAATCCTAATTGGTACTTCTTGGGGTTCAATTCTTAGTGTCAAAATGTCCTTAAAAAATCCAGCCCTTTTTTATGCCTATATAGGACATGCACAATTTGTTAATTTCTCTGAGAATATTGGGTATGCATATACGAAAGTCCTTGAAATGGCCGAAAATAACAAAGATAATGAGGCCATTGAACTACTTGGTTCATTAGGAAAACCTCCCTATGACAACGCGAAAAATTATGGCCAACTGTTGCGAATAATTAAAAAATACGAAAGGGAAAATTCACAACCCGCCCCGGATACATGGTTTAAATTAGCAACGGAATATGAAAATGAAAAAGACAGTAAAGACAGATATGAGGGAGATGATTATTCTTTCATTAATCTAGTCGGTCACAAAAAGCTCGGTATAAAATCGATGGTATCAGATGTTGATTTTAAAAGCAACGAACTAGCGTTTAAAATCCCCGTATATTTCATTCAAGGGGCAGCGGATATATTGACATCCGAGGCAATAAATCGGACTTATTTTGATAAAATAACCGCACCAAAAAAGGAGTACTTTTTAATACCCAATGCCGCACATGGATTTAATCAAGCGGTCATCGACAAACAATATGAGATCGTAAGTCGATACATTTCCATAAAATAAAACGGCCCACAACACTGCGAATAGCCCATTGCTTCTGATTGAACTAACTGAATTTCATTGTTAAGCATCAATTAACAAGGGCATAATCTACCTCTTGGAAACTATTCGAAAGCAGGTTCAATTTGTGTATAACAACTGAAAGCACCTATTTTTTAGGAGAATGACAGCAACATGACAGTTATATGTCGTGGTGAAGGCACGCGGTATTGAATAGATTTGTATCATAAATCAATAGCTAGAATTATGAACATTCAATCAATTTCCAAAAGACTAAGTCAACATCGAAATAGCAACGCCATACCCTTTATAAAATATAAAAAAGCCACTTACGCTTATATGATCTTGCTTCTAGCAGGAATTCTTGCGCTTAGCAATTGTACTACAAAAACAGCGGAGACCATTGAACGCTTAGATCAAAGCGTAGTTACTAAGGATTCACTAACGATGAAAATAGATCAATTGGCCGCCGATGCCCAGGTGCAAGGATTGGCAGTTGCCATCTTTGATAACAAACACGTGGTATATCAACACCTTGTCGGGTACAAGGATGCCTCTAAAAAATTACGCCTTACTGATTCAACTAACATCTATGGAGCTTCCTTGAGTAAGGCTGTATTTAGTTTGATCGTAATGAAATTAGTGGAAGAAAAGGTGATTGATCTAGATACCCCGTTAGAATCTTACCTGCCAAAGAAAATATATGAATACAAACCAGTGACGCGTTGGCATGATGATTATTCTGATCTAAAGGAAGACAGTCTATACCCTAAAATTACTGCTAGAATGTGTTTGGATCATACGTCGGGATTTCAGAATTGGCGGTCTATGGAGGAAAAATTACATACGTATACGAATCCCGGGGAAACCTATAATTATAGCGGGGAAGGCTTTGTTTACCTACAGGTCGTTTTAGAAAAAATAACTGGGAAAGGACTGGAACAATTGGCCCAAGAAATTATTTTCAAACCCCTAGGGATGAAAAACTCTTCATACGAATGGAAAGCCAGATTTGAAAACGATTATGCGCAGAGCTATTCAAAAAATGGAGGGACTTTCGAAAAAGATAAGGATAATGAACCTAGGTCGGCAAGCACTTTGGAAACCACGTTTGGTGATTACCTACTTTTCTTGACTGCGGTACTGAACAAGAAAATCGTGCACGAAAGCTCTTATACTGAAATGTTTAGTCCCCAGCTGAAGATCCATACCTTGTCTGAACTTATTGAGGACGAAAAAGCATCTGCCGATGCCTATAAGGATGTACGATTAAGTTACGGTCTTGGTTGGGGCTATCTAGAAACGCCCTATGGTACCGGTTTTTTCAAGGAAGGCCGTGGAAGTGGCTTCCACCACTATTCCATCCTTTTCCCAGAATCTGGGAAAGGCGTCTTGATTATGAGCAACTCGGAGAACACAGGCATCATTTATAAAGCGTTGTTAGAAAACACCCTTGCCGCTCAGCATATGCCTTGGGAGTGGTTTAAGGAAATTCCATATAAATAGGGGAAAAGACTGCAAGCACTGTTGCAAATCTTAGGTATCTCCCGTATTTTCATATCATTCTTATATGTATCTTCGATACATTGAAATTAACGAAGCTGCTGCGTGCCTTCCCTTTGGCAATGGCCATTTGCAGAAAAGAAATTAATCAGAAACCCTAAAGGATGATCTTGTTCAAAAAACAATGCCTCTAAAAGCAAGAAAACGAGGTTTATTGCATAAGGTGATGGGAAGCATGGGGTTGCTTTCAATATTCCTATTCTCGGGGTATGCATTAGACAAAACAGAGAAAATCGATCGATTCAAGGTAATTTCCTTTTACACCGCCAAAAATGATTTGGCACATATCAGTTTCGTAAACGAAGCCAATAGTTGGTTTACCACCATTTCCAAAGAACTCGGTTTTAGTTATGAAGCCACCGAACATTGGGAAAATCTGAATCCTGAATTCCTTAAAAACTATCAAGTAGTCATTTTTCTTGATACACGGCCCGAGGCACCTGAACAGAGAGCGGCCTTCGAAACCTATATGAAGAATGGTGGCGGATGGCTGGGATTTCATTTTGCGGCATTTGCCCTAACGCCTTCAGACTATCCTAATGACTGGGATTGGTACCAAAATGAATTCCTTGGTTGTGGGGCATATGTGAGCAATACCTGGAGACCTACAGCGGCCATCTTGAAAGTGGAAGATAGCGCACATGGCGTGACCAGTGAACTTCCTGAGCGATTGAGATCCTCCCCGAATGAATGGTATCGTTGGGAAAATGATCTCCGAAAAAATCAGGATATCGACATCCTGTTATCGATCGACCCGTTGAGTTTCCCATTGGGCACCGGCCCCAAACCAGACGAAATATGGCATAGTGGGTATTATCCTGTAGTATGGACGAATACCAAATACAAAATGGTATATTTTAATATGGGGCACAATGATATGGATTATGAGCACGGTACGAATAAAGAATTATCCCAGACATTTAAGAATGACGCCCAGAACAAATTAATACGCAACGCCATGAACTGGGTGGCCAAATGAAAGAAACCAAAAATCTAAATACGTACACGTATACTTAGCATGAAATTTGCCTTTATTCTTCTCTTGGCAAAAGCGCATCCCGCTGTGCAATTTGATAAACCAGCGAAGCAATTACAGTGGCATTGATCATCATATCTTGTTCCGGCACATATTCCAAAGCATCTAAATTGGTATGATGGGTTACGGTTTCATAGTTTAACTCATCTTGGATGATTTGAAAGCCGGGAATCTTGTAATAATCGAACACATCATGATCTGTGAAATTGGTGTCCTCTATGGTGAGGCTGTTTACATCCAAATAGGCAAAGGGTTTTAACATTTCATCAAAAATGGGCCGGACCGCTTCGTTTCCCTGCAAAAATATCCCTCGCATTTTACCGGCACCATTATCCATATTGATATAGGCCGAAATTTTTTCGACCTCTTTTTCCCGAGCGGTCTCATTTACTTTTCCATAATGATTCTCGGCATAGGCCATAGAACCTAAATACCCCTGCTCTTCGCCACCCCAAAGCGCAATTCGAATCGTTCGTTTTGGTTTTAATCCAGTGGCCTTTAGTATTCGCATTACTTCCATCATAACCGCAGAACCCGCCCCATTATCGGTTGCTCCGGATGCTGAATGCCAAGAATCGAAATGCGCACCGATCATCACGACCTCGTCTTTTAATTTGGGATCTGAACCCGTAATCTCCCCAATAATATTTACATTATTCTCAGGTTTTAAATAAAGATCAGCATCTAGGTGGAATTCGATTTTTGGAACAGTACCCCTGTCTACTAAGCGTTTTAACTTTCCGAAATTCTCGGGTGAAATTGCAAAATAGGGAATAGGTTTTTCATCGCGTTCCCTAAAATTGTAGGTGCCGCTTGGATGAATAATACCTGGGAATAAAGGGGAAGTGCCCAAAATACTTAGTGCGCCTTCCTCTTTTAGAAAGGCGAAAAAAGCATCATCCTGTTTCATAAAACTGGCGAAAATAGCGTCTAAATTTTTTATTAAATCGATGTTTCCCGCAGCAAAACCCAAAGGATGACTTGGTGCAGGTACAATTGATTTTTTAGCTTCCTCTAGCTGGGCTTCCGTATAGCGTGAAGAAAGTGCATCATATAACATATTTTGCATCGGAATCGACCCTATCAATACCGTTTTTCCTCGCAATTTTCCACTCCATTCCTTTTTTACCTTTTCAAGATCTGCGTGGCTTTCGATCGAAATCAAATCCCCGACTTGAACACCATTTGAGCTTTCTGTCCACGCAAATGGATAGGCCTGAATTTTCATATAGGCTGGCGACGTCATTTCTACATTGAATGATTTCACCTCCCACCCCATACAATCATCACAGTAATTCTCGAAATATACCCTATCGGCTCCCCAATTTTCAAGGGTTTTCTTTGCCCATTGTGCCGCAGTATAATATTGATTTGACCCTGTTAACCGAGGCCCGTACACATCTGATAGGTCAGAAATAAGTTGCATTACCTGCGATTTCTGAAAGCCTTCCGTTTTGATTTTAGAGAGCGCTTGCGCTTGTGTTTGACCGATTGCATTGAATCCTCCTAAAATGCAGGTTATAAAAAGGATATTAGAAAAGTATTTCATAATTTGAATGCTGATTAATTTGGCTACAATGTACTGAAATAAATAAGGAATAAGGGAATGCAAGTTCGCAAATAATGCTACCGATTTCCAGCCTTTGTACGATTCCCGTTACCTATGATGTTGTATCCGTTTTATTTGCTAAATTAAGTGCTTATACAAGCAATAAGCCAGCTGCAATTACCTAGGACTTGACTAAAAAACCAACCAAAAATGAAAAAAATATTTATAGTTTTTATAATCGCAGGTATTTCCTTTACATCCTTTAGCCAAAAACCGAGAGCACGGGATTTGGGAGTTCCATTTGTCGGGAATACGGGAGAGTTCAATGCGATCACCGATGTTAAGGGAGTCGAGGTAGGTTATAGCACCATAATTTCAGGGGAAGGAGAAAATAGCCTAGGCAAGGGACCGGTTAGAACTGGGGTAACCGCCATATTTCCAAGGGGCAAAGCCAAAAAATTCAGTCCGGTGTATGCCAACTGGTATAGTCTAAATGGAAATGGGGAAATGACAGGCACCACTTGGGTCACCGAATCGGGATTTTTAGAAACCCCGATCATGATCACCAATACCAACAGTGTCGGGGTGGTTCGAGACGCGGTATTGAAATGGTACGTCGCTACTGATTGGTATAACGGAGAGGATGGGTGGTACACTTATCCAGTCGTGGCGGAAACTTACGACGGTTTCCTGAATGACATCTATGGTTTTCACGTCAAGGAAGAACATGTCTTAGAGGCCATAAAAAATGCGTCGAGCGGAAAAATAGCCGAAGGCAATGTGGGTGGAGGAACCGGTATGAGGTGCTTGGGCTTTAAAGGCGGAACAGGAACTTCTTCGCGGGTTTTTAAGATCAAGGATTCAACCTATACGGTTGGTGCAATCGTGCAATCAAATTTTGGGGCAAAAAGAAATTTATCGATCGCCGGCGTTCCGGTCGGTATCGAATTAAAAGATACCCTCAATTATGTCTTTAAAGCACCGGCAAAATCAAGAAGGCAGGAAGGCGATGGGTCGATTATCGTCATTGTGGCAACCAACATACCCTTATTGCCCCACCAACTAAAAAGAATCGCACAAAGGATTCCGTTAGGGGTCGGAATTGTAGGCGGAAGAGGGAGCAATGGTTCCGGGGATATTTTTTTAGCCTTTTCCACAGCGAATGAAAATGCATTTGATCGCGATAAAACTACACGGGTAGCATCGATGTCGAATGACCAACTCATGCCCGCTTTTGAAGCCACCGTACAAGCCGTTGAAGAGGCCATTGTAAACGCGATGATAGCTGCCGAAACCATGGAAGGTATCAATGGAAATACAGCCTATGCCCTCCCCCACGATCTGCTTATTAAAACCTTGAAAAAATACAATCGCATAAAAAATTAAGCTGGTATGACTATGGCTTTCATTCATGATAGAATTTCACCTAACCAAAATAAAATAATTGATAAACGGGCAAGGTATCGGTGGAGCAATCCAATCTGATTCCCCCCGACACAAAAAAGTGTATACATAGTGGCCGAAGGCAGGGATCGAACGAACTTGAACAAAGCCCCTTGTTCTCAAAGAAACAACATAACCGCAGAAAATCGATGTATCTTAATAAGCCTAAAAAGCAATCATTATGAGGAAAATTACGGTCTTATCAATGATAACGTTAGACGGCATCATCCAGGCCCCTGGTGGGCCCGAGGAAGATACCTCCGGGGGTTTCGAATTTGGAGGTTGGACAGCACCTTATACAGACGAGACCTACGGGCAGGCAGTACAGGAAGAACTCAAACCGGCCGAGTATCTTTTGGGCAGAAAAACCTTTGAGATATGGGAAGCCTACTGGCCCCATCATGCAGATTTTTGGCCAGGCATCAATACAGGCAGAAAATACGTCCTGTCTAAGATTAGAAAGGCGACCGATTGGCAGAACACCGTGTTCATCAAAAACCTAGCGGATATCAAAAAACTTAAAAATTCAGCAGGTTCAGACATTCAGGTTTGGGGAAGTAGTGAACTCGTTCCACTTTTACTGAAGCATGACCTTGTAGACGAACTCCGGCTCAAAATTCACCCATTGATCCTCGGTACAGGAAAAAGATTGTTTGACCAGGGCAGTACTCCGATCGCTCTGACCTTAAAAGACCGTTCGGTAACATCGACCGGAGTTATATTGGCCAATTACAACCGCTCCGGGAACGTAAAAACAGGCACTGTTGGGCCGGAAATAAAAACGCAATTAAAAATTAACAAAAAATAACGAACCGAGAAGCGCTGCTTAAAACCATCGCTTGGTCTGAACTTCTTCTAAATCAGGATGTTTTCTATTGGTTATGAATACAATATTTCGACAAGTTCGCCAACAATTGCTGACAGAAAACCTGCCCAAAATGCGGCCGGGCAAGTTCAATAGCTATGTACTCTATGCCCTGGGGGAAATACTACATGTGGTTGTTGGAAATCTTTTTGCCTTACAAAAAAACAGTTGGGATCAAAATAGACAGGAAAGACTTGAGGAAGTTAAAATTCTTAAGTCGATGCATGCCGATTTTATCCAAACGAAGATCAGGGCCGATCAAACCTTCAAAATGGAATCAAGGGGAGTCGATTATTGCCGCGAATTGATTCGTATTAGGGTCGATAAGCCTGAAACTAAAGACCATGACTCCATTTCAAATTATTCGCACCGCGTGACCAACAAGGTATACCAAATGATCGTACCTCATCAGACTGAAGCTTTATACATACCGGCCATTTGGCGGCTGTTTTGAACCACCATCTTATTAACATAAATAACTCAGGTAAAATGAACAACACTACACCACAAATCATCCCCATGCTTGCATATGAAGACGGAATTGCAGCCATGGATTGGCTATGCAAGGCTTTTGGATTTTCAGAGAAGAATAGAATACTAGATGAAAAAGGCAAGCTTGCCCATGGGGAGCTTACACTTGGCAATGGCACGATCATGTTAGCATCGCCGAATGAAGCCTATCAAAGCCCTAAACATCACCGCCAGGTATGTAAAATTGCGGAAATTTGGTATCAATCGCCCTATATTATTAATGGCATCTTGGTGTATGTCGATGATATCGAAGCGCATTATAATAGGGCCAAAGACTTTGGAGGCGTTATCCTTTCCGATATAGAAAAAGGAGGGCCAGGATCAAGATACCGGGTCGAAGATTTGGAAGGTCAGCGCTGGATGTTTATGGAACGTAATTGATTTCTTTAAGACGACTGCATTATCGCCCTATTCAATTGCCCAATGAAACAAAAAACAAAGTCGAGATCTTTAAAAATTAAGTATGCTTTACACAGGCTGACACCCTAACATCGAAGTACCGTTTTGGCTTTTAAAAGGTCAACAGGTCTTCAATGTTGGTAGGCATTCAAATATGAACGTGTAACAAAACAAATCGAAGATCTGTCTTTTCTTTAAATACGATTTCCTTATGAAACAGTACGCACTCGCATGTATAGCAGTTTTGCTCTTTTCCTGTTCACAAAAAGAAGCTTTCAAAAAATCAACTTTAAAACCAGCATCCGCCTATTTTCCAAAAGAAAAAACACGTGTTTTGGTAGTGGGGACGTTTCACTTCGACTACCCTAATTTAGATGTAAGCAAAACACAGGACGCCGATAAGATAGATGTTTTGAAAGAGCCCAAAAAATCGGAAGTAACCGAATTAGTAGCCTATATTGAAAAATTCAAGCCCACAAAGATCGCCATCGAGGCGTTTCCCAATTGGGAGGCGACCCGAAAATTAAAGGCGTACAATTCAGGAGAATATCGCAATGAGCGAGACGAACGGTTTCAATTAGGAATGCGCATCGCACATGAATTGAATTTAGACACCATCTATGCTATTGACAGTGATAACCTTTCCGAGGATATAGAAAAAAGGGATTCGACGTATATTCAGAACCTTTTCAAGGAATATGATTTTCAGAATGATGATCCTTATAACGGCTATATGATGGATTGGTTTAAGGAAGAAGGAAAATTGGCCTCGAAAACCAATCTGTTGGAATTATTTAAACTGATCAATTCAAAAGAATGGCAACAATACGGCTATGGCGCATATTTGGTCGGGGATTTTAAACTAGACGACAATCGTGGCGCTGACATTTTATCGATATGGTGGTACAATCGGAATTTACGCATTTTTAGAAATCTACAAAAAATGACGGCAGGCAAAGATGACCGCATCCTTGTGATTTTTGGAAATGGGCACGCTTCTATTTTTAGGCAACTTCTTGAAGCATCCCCCGAATATGAATTTGTGGAATTCGATAGCCTCTAGGAAGTGAGTTGCGCGGGCAACCATTAAAATCTAATGCGAGGGCATGCCTTTTAATGCATCCTGATAACTATCGGAATGCATTTGGGTTTCATTTGTCTGGCGCAGCCAAGTTTGTTAAATTAGGCATTTAATGAATCTAACAAATCCCATACATTTAATGTTGGGCGAACTACATAAAAAAATCCAGGAGCATTATGAAAAAAGTACTTATTTCTTCCATCCTGTTGCTGACACTTTTCGCTACGGTCAATGCACAGGAATTCAGGAATCTTGACTTTCGGCAAAAATGTGATTCGGCTAAAACAGGGATCTGTTCTTGGGATTTGTCATGGGGGAAAAAGAATGCCGTAGCGCCTATCCCATTTAAAAAGAAAACGGTCCTCCAGATTCAAGGGGAAAATGAAAAATCAGTGGGCTTTGTGGAGCAATCCGTTTCCACCATGAAATCGACCGATTTTCAGATTTTAACGATTTCATCGAATATCAAAAGCGAGGACGTACTCGGCAAAGGAGCGGGCCTGAATATCGGTCTGTATAACGAAGACGGCGCCTTGATCGGAACGAAGGATATGGGGGGTTTCTATTCGATTTCGTGGATTCGAGGCACCCATAAATGGAAGAAATATACCCTTTCGATCGTGGTGCCTAAAGAAACAACGACCCTAAAGATCGGCATGATCCTCTACGGAAAGGGAAAGGCCTGGTTTTCGGATTTTAAGGTGGATCTTACGCCCGTCACGAATCGAAATCCCAGCAAATTAACCTATCAATATATCGGCGCAGCTATTGATACGATTGCTAAAAATTCTTTGGTGAGAGACTCGATAAATGTAGGCCCCTTGCGTGAAGCTGCCCTAAAAATTGCAGGGCCGGCCAAGGAGTATCGGGATTGCTTTCTTGCAGTCGAATTTTTATTGGAATCATTAAGATCCTATGGCGACCATCATTCTTTTTTTATGACCGCCGAGGAAGTGAAAAATTGGGAAGGTGAGGGCTCTCAGGTGCGTAAAATTGCATTTCCTACCTATAAAGTTATCGATAGTTGCGGGTACATTTTGGTGCCTCCATTTCATGGGGGAAATCAAAAGCAAATGACGGCGTATGCCGATAGTTTGCAAGCTGCAATAGAAACACTTTACAGTACCTCGATAAAAGGTTGGATAGTTGATCTACGGCAAAATACCGGCGGTAACATGGAACCTATGATTGCCGGGTTGGGACCCTTGTTCAGTGATGAGAAACTAGGCGCCTTGATCGATGTCGATGGCAATCCGGATGCATGGTATTATAAAAATGGAAGGTATTATGGGGACGATTATGAAGGCTGGACGGTTTCAAAACCTTACCAGCTACCTGCAGTGCTCCCCATCGCCGTATTAACAAGCCCCCAAACGGGCAGTTCCGGGGAAATTGTGGTCATCTCTTTTATCGGCAACAAAAAAACAAGATCCTTTGGCCAACCCACTTGGGGCCTAACTACCGGAAACGGAAGTTTTGAATTAAAAGACGGTTCTAAACTATTTCTAGCATCGACCATTATGGCAGATAGGAATAATATTCATTACACAACAAGCATCCCCCCTGATGTGGTTGTTGAAGACAGCGCAACCACCGATCAAGATGAAACCATGGAGGCGGCCATAAAGTGGTTATGGCAAGGGAACTAAAATCAGTGCATCACATAACACTATTAAATAGGGACACAACCTTGGTTATGGGCGTTGGTAACAAGTAGAAACAATAAATTAAATGATAGGAGAAACCAATTTATCTGAATTAATAAAAGCAATGACCCCCATTCTTAACAAAGGGGAATTTGTATTTGCCACGTTACAGGATGTGAGCAAGATTGATAGAAATGACACGGTCTGTGAAATTAAGGAAAAGGAAGGAACTTCGATTGTCATTGAAAAGAAAAAGGCAGACGAACTAAATCTTAGTTATGAATTTATTTGTTCTTGGATAACACTCATGATTCATTCATCGCTGGAAGCAGTTGGTTTAACCGCATTATTTTCTACTGAATTAGCAAAAAACAAGATAAGCTGTAATGTTATTGCCGGATTTTATCACGACCATATTTTTGTAGCAAAAAAAGATTCGGATAAAGCAATTCGGGTTTTAAGAAGGCTGTCAGAAAGTTATAAGTAGTACCTTTAGTAAGGCAGCTATGATGAAATTCAGGTTCAGACCGAATCGTCATTTTGAAGTTATCTAGAAGGTCTAGTACCTTAATGATGGCAATATTTACAAAAACATATGTAATGCAAGACGAAATGACAAAAAAGACTTTTATAACCCTGTTTTCATTCTTAACCCTGGCATTTCTAAATGTTAGTAATTCAATTGCACAAAACACGTATTCGTATCCTGCTGCAAAAACAGAAGCCTTTGACACCTTGATCTATCAACAAAAATTGAGTGACAATTACGCATGGATGTCCCGTCCCGAAAATGAAAAGGAGCTATTGAATTGGGCCAAAGCCGAAACAAATTTTACAAACGAAGTGCTGGACAGTTTAAACGGAAATGATACAATATCGAAGGTTTACCAGGACATTCTTTCTTCGCTGCAGGAGGAAATAATCGTAAAAGGCACCCAAGGCAATGACGTTTATTACTATAAAAAGATGGAGGATGCTAAAAGATGGCTGGTAAAAAAAACAAGCCACGAAGCATTGGAAGAAAAGATCATGACGTTACCCTTCACCTTTAATGGTGCTAATTATACTGCAAAAAAATTTGCCTTTGCAAACAATAAGAAACTAGTGGCCATTATGTTGGTTGAATCTGGCGAATCGAATCCGCATATTCGGTTTTTAAATCTCGAGGAGAAAACATTTCTTGATGACCGAATCGACGCCGTTATGTTCAATGATGCTAGCGGGGTGTCTATGGCATGGTTACCCGATGATTCCGGACTTATTTATTCTCAAGCCCCGACCACCAATAATGAGGAAGAAAAGTACTATCGCGGTATATTAAAGGTGCACAGGTTAGGTAGCAACCAAGAAAATGATCCGCCCATCTTCGGGTTTGGAATTAATCCCAAATTGGATATTAAGGACTATGAAACCCCTTATGTGTATACCTTTCCATACTCCCCTTATATTATTGCAAGAATTAGGGCCGGAAAAGGAGACAACTATGCGTTTGCGATTCATTATTCTAAGATAAATGGCAGGCAAACCAAATGGAAAAAATTGGAAAACTACCGATCGAATCATGGGACCTTTACCGCCAATGGGGATTATTTGTATGCAATCGATGACGCCGTCCCCAATTCGAATGTACTGAAAGTAAATTTGAAGACCGGTGCGCCTCCAACTGAATGGCTAAAGGAAAGTGATAAAATATTGGCCATGAGTTCAGGCGACCCCTCCATTGTCGGGGGCAAGCATACCCTCTACCTAAAATATACATCCCCGGGGAAGCAAGGTATTTTGAAAGCAGATTTAGCCGACGGTCAACCTAAGGATATCGAAATGCCATTTACCGGTTCTGTGGGTGAATTCAATCTGTATGGGGAAGATGATTTGCTCTTCGTGACCACGAATTGGGTAAGGGATTTTGAATATCATGCAATAAACCATATTGATAATTCAACGACCCCTTTTTTTCAAGGGAACGGAAATGCAACCAACACTTCAGACTTTGTTACTGAAATCATCGTTGTCCCTGCGAGGGATGGCGAACAAATACCAGTTTCCTTGGTATACAAAAAGGGCAGTAAAATCAGGGACACCCCATTGCCATTACTCATTGAATCGTATGGCTGTTTTGGATCATCAATGGAGCCTTTTTTTAACCCCGAAAACTTTATTTGGCTCGAGATGGGAGGTATTTATGCAGCTGCCCATATTCGAGGGGGAAGTGAAAAAGGAGGAAGTTGGTATGCGGCCGGGGCATACCCCACTAAAATGAATTCTATAAACGACATTGTAGATGTGGCCGAATATTTCGTAGATAACAAGTATACGACCGGAGCACAACAGGCAATCATAGGAGCGAGCTGTGGTACTTTAAATGTTGGTCTGGCCACCTTGCAGCGACCCGACTTATTCAGCGCTGGCGTATATATGGTCGGGATACCCGATCTGGTGACAAATAAAGGCCCATCATTTGGCAGAGGCCAGAATGATTTAGGACCATTGGATACAGCAGAGGGGTTTGAATCAAGGTATTCTATTAGTTCGTATTATCACATTGTACCGAACAATTCGGCTCCGGCGATGCTCGTCATAAATGGAGCGAATGATTATATTGTTCCGGTACATAATGTGGCAAGGTATGTCGCCAAACTTCAAAATGTACAAAAAAGCAATCGACCCGCATTGTTCATGGTCGATTGGAACAATGGTCACAATGATGCGGGAACTGAACCCGATGATTTTATTCGCAGGTGGAAATTTCTATTTTGGCAAACGGGACATCCCGGTTTTCAATCAAAATAATGTACTGTAAACGTAACATTCTGCGCAATTGAAACAAAGTTGGAACAGCCTGTCTTTTTCTGCCATTTTCTTAAAATCGGTTACGATTTCAATTTCACGGTACTTGCAAGTTGCTATTGACAACCAAAGAAATACTCATAACCAAGAGCTATGTAAAACAAGAAACAACCAAGCGCAAAGCAATCAGTGAAGCGTAGTGCGCACCAATTCACGATAGGTATTTTGGATGTTCTCAATGACCACTGATTTTTCGGCGGTAAATCCTTTATCAGAAATTGGAAACATTTTTGGATTATACGCTCGAATATAGGTATCGCTCCACAAAACCAGTTCCAGGACCAATGGAGTCAAATCGATTGCTTTATCTGTAAGCAGATAAATATTCTCTTTTTTATTTCCAGGCAATTTTCTTTTGGTTAGCAGTCCAAAACACTCGAGTAATTTCAGTCTTGAAGCGAGAATATTGGTAGCGATTCCTTCATCTGATTCTGATATTTCCTTGAATGTTTTCTTACCTCCCAATAACATATCCCGTATAATTAACAACGACCATTTATCACCTATTACGTCTAAAGCGGATGCTATTGGACAGGAAGAGCGAAAATCAATTTTCATTATTAAAAATTTTTTACTTGCTTTTTGAAAGTTATTTATATATTTGCTTGCAAATTGAAAGCAAAAATATCAAACTAAAATGAAACTTTCTAAACAAATCGTTCTGATTACAGGGGGCAGTTCAGGAATTGGACTTGCCTTGGCCAAGAAATTTATGGAAAATGACAATACAGTCGCCATAACAGGAAGAAATCTATTGAAGCTTGAAAAGGTAAAAGCAGCCTATCCCAAGATCCATATTTTTCAGAGTGATGTAACACAGGACCAAGAAGCAAGATCACTAGCGAACGAATTACAAAAAGAATTAGGCGGTATTGATGTATTGATTAACAATGCGGGTATCATGAATTTAGTAGATGCAGGAGACGAAACGAATAACCTTCAGAAGCAAATCAATGAGATAGAGATCAACTACCAGGCCCCTATTCGCATGTTGCATTATTTCCTGCCGCAACTCAAGAAAAGTTATAGTGCAACACTTATCAATGTTTCTTCAGGCTTGGCCTATGTCACCTTCGCCCAGGCCCCGGTGTATTCAGGTACCAAATCGGCCCTACATTTTTGGACACAGGCCATAAGGCCTCAGTTAAAACCTCACAACATACGCGTTGTAGAGCTTTTACCGCCCGTCGTAAATACCGATTTGGCGAAGAATGCGGCGCTCACAGAGGATACCCTTAAACCAATGCCTCCCGAAAAATTGGCCAACAGCTTCTGGAAAGACTATGCAAATGGCCAAGAAGAAATAACACCGGGTATTTCGAAACAGCTAAAATTTATGAGCCGTTTAGCTCCAAAATTCATGTTCAAACAACTGAATAAACAACCTGTTCCGAAAATATAATCAATGAAAAAGATACTACCTTCCTTGGCGGTTATTACGATCTGTGGTTCTTTTGGCATTTTATTCGCCATGGGGCTGGGATTCGGAATATTCTGGAAGACCCTTGATCCCCGTGCCTTTATGCAGGCTTTTTCAGCGGAATTTCCTTATTTCATCCTACCTACTGTCCTGATGTTAATCCCCGCCCTGGTTTCGACAATCTTCTTGGTAGCTGGAAATAAAAATCAAAAGGAAATTCGCCAACCATCACTTTATGCAATGACGGGAATGCTTATCGCATTTACGATAACAACCGTGTACCATCTTCCGGTCAATTTAGGTTTTATGGCGTCAAAATATACTGCAGAAGAAGCAACAAGCAAACTCGACCTATGGCTCATCTTGCATTGGGTTCGCACTGCTGCAGTATTCGTTTCCGCTTTATATGCCATTAAAGCCTTGCAGCTTTCGAACGAGCGATTAATATCCATATCAAAAAATATATGAAAAAGACCATTTCCATAATTACGATCTTAGCCATTGGTGCGTTTGTTGGCAATATGATAAATATTGGTCTCACCTATGCCATCCATTGGCAATCGCTGGATCCCTTGGATTTTATGAAACAATTTAAAGTTGATTTTCCCTTACTGCTAGGTCCAACTGCACTCACCCTGATGCCTGCCTGGTTGGGAAGTCTTTGGCTATTTGTTATTAGTGAAAAGAAATCGGAAAGTAAAAAATACTGGATGTACGCGTTGATAGGCTTAACGGGTACGATTCTTCAAACAGCGGTCTATCATTTGCCCATGAATTTAGATTTTATGGCATTAAAATATGACGCTGCTACCGCAACGGGCAAATTACAAGGTTGGGTTATTTTTCACTGGGTACGAATTATGGTAGCCATCACTTCCGGCGTCTATGCCTTATTAGGTTTTCAAAAATCAATTCACTAAAATCAATAAATCCAATGGACAATTTCACCATTCTCAACATGCAGGCTATAGCAGGCCTGATCACTTTCTATGTAGCATTCAAGTGGTGGGTATTCCCGAAACTCGCTAAACTGAATATTTACGATGCTCTTGTGCCGATGGTGCTTATTCATGGTCTCCGATATCTGGGCATGGTCTTTATGGTTGATACCCAAGTTTATGATGCCTTTCCCGACGATTTGGCATTTACGGTTGGGATATGGGATTATAGCACGGCAATCCTGGCGATCATCACTGCAATTGCCTTGAAGAATAAATGGAAATACGCCATTCCATTGACATGGGTTTTCAATATTTTCGGGTTTACCGATTTATTGGTGGCTTTCCCGCAAGTTTTCGGCATCCAATTTTATAATTATGACATAGGTACCATGTGGTGGGCCTTTGTGACCATAGGGGTCGTGAACGTACTAAGCCATAGCTATATCTTTTACAGGCTTATTAGACCGAATCCCAAAAGTATTGCAGCGAGTACTATGGGTTGAAAAGCAATTCTATAGTCATAAAGTAGCATGTCGTCAGCGGTTTGGGTTCATAATCCAAACCGTTTTTGTTTTGAATTAATTATCCTGCTATAGACACGAGCTACATTTTAAGCGGTATCGTGTGTTATGATGGCCCAATGCCCTTTATCCACCAACCAACCGATGATACATTTCTTTCGAAAAATCAGACAACGACTCCTAAATCAGGGTCCACTTGAAGGTCAGGCCGACCCCGTAGCACGAAGCAGCCACATAGGCAAATATTTCATATACGCAATCGGGGAAATAGCCTTGAATTATCTTCAAAATAAATTGATGAATTATCTTGACCACAACCTTTCCTGGTCAAATATGTCGTGATATGATAAAAGCGGAATAGTGCTAATTAAGATGAATGGCAGCGAAAGAGCAATCGATAGAAAAAAATTGTCAAATGATTTGGAGCTCGAAAATTTTATTTTCAATTAAATTTGGTATACCCAGACCAATGTCAATATGGCCCAAGAATTACTGGCCTTAAATATGGACATATTACAGGAAATTCAGAATTCTAAATAAGGGCCATTCCATACCTATACAAGATAACAGGGTACCAAAAAATAAAAGAATTCGAATGAGCGTCAGATTTTTATAAAAATACAAGGTGAATGGCAAATTGAACGTATCGATTCAACACCCATTAAAATCGAACGATCTTTAAAATAGGATCCATTTATTACGACCTCCTAGTATAAAAAATTGCCTATTTTAGGCTCCATAAAGGGCGCTAATTTGTTCGCTATTGCCAACCACTAATCACATTAACCACTATGAATACACTCCTTAGAAGTATTTTGCTTTTGCCACTTTTCTGTTTACCCGCATGTATCAACGCACAAAATGTACCGCTCGACCAAGCTGCCCTTGCAACACATCTGGATCAGGAATTATCTGGGGAATCAGCAAAAAGAAACCTCGAATACATTACACGCCTCCATCGTATGAGGGGGTCTGATGACTATAACGCAGCCATTTCATTTCTTGCAACCAAACTCGAGGCGTACAACCTGGAATCGATTGAGGTAATCAACATTCCAGCGGATGGTAAGATCATGTATGGCACTCAAAAATCAAGACCCGCCTGGAACGTTTCATTTGCCGAATTATGGGAGCTTAAAGAACAAAATGGGCAATGGACCAAGCATACCAAAATTGCGGATTACGAATCGATTCCCCTTGTCGTAGCCCAGGATAGTAAAAGCGGGGACGTATCGGCCGAGTTGGTCGATATCGGTGATGGCACGAACGAAGCCGATTATGCGAATAAAAACATCGAAGGGAAGTTGGTGCTGACGGCGTCACAACCTGGCAGTGTTGCTGCTTTGGCCATCGACAAATATAAAGCTGCCGGCATAATCAGCTATGCCCAAAACCAACCTTCTGCATGGCTCGGGGAAAACGAAAACCTGATCCGTTGGGGGCACTTCGAATCTTTTGCAAACACCCCATCCTTTGCGTTTATGGTTTCCTTGAAACAAGCCAGGGCCTTTCAGACAAGATTGGGAAATGGCGAAAAAATTAAATTGCATGCCAAGGTAATATCCTCCACGAAACCTGGGAATTGGGAAATCCTTACCGCGGTGATCAAAGGATCAGATCCTAAACTGTTCAACGAAGAAATTATGTTGACCTGTCACCTTGATCACCCAAGACCCGGCGCGAACGATAATGCCAGTGGATGCGCAGCCATACTCGAGGTCGCCCGAACTTTAAAAAAATTAATAGCTGCCAAAAAGATCGAACGCCCTGCGCGCACCATTCGCTTTTTGTGGTCCCCGGAAATAGAGGGCACCACTGCTTTATTGAATTACAAACCCGAATTCGCGCAAAAAACGAAGTTTAATATTCATATGGACATGGTGGGCGGAGGCCTCGAAACCAAGGGTATTTACTTTGTATCAAGAGGGCCTCAGAGTTTACCCAGTTTTATAAATGATGTCGGGGAAGGCTTTGGGGAATTTCTCAATGAGACCAGTATCGCCTACGCGAGTGGCGATTCCACAAAATTTCCAGTAGTTTCCGAAGAAGGCGGTAAGGAGCCCTTGCATGCCATCCTCGGCAATTTTCACATGGGGAGTGATTTTGAAGTTTTTACCGAAGGGTCTTTTAACATCCCCTCGATTTATTTGCACCAATATCCTGATCGATACATTCATACGAACTATGACCTCCCTGCCAATATTGACCCGACCGTTTTAAAGCGTTCCGCATTCATCGGCGCTGCCTCTGCCTATTACCTCGCCGATTTTTCTGAAAAAGACGTAAGCGCACTTGCAGATCTGATGAAACGACGTGTTTTAGACCGCGCCAATACGCTCTTGAATTTTTGTGATTCCTTTCCAAAGGAAGAAAAAGAGAATGCCCTTTATTACTTTTGGCAGCAGGAATTGGCTGCTTTTGAGGCAATCAAGCTCTATGCACCTGTCTCCAAAGCCATCGAACAGGAGTATCGCACGTATTTCGAAAATCTACAGGAAAGTATTGGTTCAGGTAAGGCGATCCTTGATTCGGATAAAACGAATGCGCTGATTTATGTGAGAAATGAAAAATTAAAAGGTGGAATGGTCGATTTCAGTTATGATTATTTTGGGGATCATTATGATGCCTCGAAACCCAAACCCCGAATGTTCGCTTATTCAGGAGTACGTGGCGGTGGCGCCGAATACACCTATGAAGCCTTAAATTTCGTGAATGGTAAAAATAGCATTTTAGACATTCGAAATAGGTTATCCGCTGAATTTGGCCCCGTGCCGATCGCTTATGTTAAGGAATATTTGGAAGCACTTGAAAGCATTGCGGTTATTACTATTCAGAATAAATAGGTCTTTAAGCAATGGTCTGGTGGAGGGCGAAAAAACATGCCCGTTTTTCGTGTCCATAAGCGTACACGATCCACTTATCACCGGTACATTGGAGACGACAACCACAAAATAATATTTAGATATCACCTTTAATTAATAAGCCATGAATTTAGGACTCAAAGGTAAAAGTGCCATAATCACCGGAGCGAGCAAAGGAATAGGTAGAAGTATTGCCTTAACACTTGCAGAAGAAGGCGTTCATGTTGCAATTTGTGCCCGGGGGGAAGAAGCACTCCGAGCCACTGAAAAAGATCTTCTTAAAAAAGGAGTGAAGGTATATGCCCAAACATGCGATATTGGGGATACCGAACAATTGGAAGCTTTTCTTGATACGGTCAAGATCACCTTTGGAACCATCGATATTCTAGTTAATAATGTCTCCGCATTAAGCCTTGGCGAAGGGTATAATGACTGGGAAGCATCGGTCAAAATCGACATAATGGCCAGCGTACGGGCAACACGCAAGGTAATTCGCTGGATGATCGAATCCGACAGTGGAAATATCTTATTTATTTCATCGGTATCCGGACTTGAATCTGGATTCTCCCGCCGCATATGCCGCCTCAAAGGCAGCCCTTATAAGTTACTCAAAAACGTTGTCTGTTCAACTTGCCCCGAAAAACATCCGTGTCAATACGATTGCCCCAGGTTCGATTGAATTCAGCGGTGGCCTTTGGGAAATGGCCAAAAAACATGATCGCCCTTTTTATGATATGGTACTGGGCTCAATACCCTCAGGGAGAATGGGAACACCCGATGAAATAGGGAAGGTAGCTACCTTTTTGGTTTCGCCCTGTGCTAGTTGGGTTACCGGAACATGTCTAGCAGTCGATGGAGGACAACACAAATCAAATTTATAATACCCCACAAATGCCATTAGCCCTAAAAACAGGAACATTCCGATAGGAGCAGCTATCAATGGATGTAATTTTTATCTATATTTAGGATAGGTAATATCAATTACTATAAAAAATAAGTGGACAACCGTAAATTAATACAATCTAACATTTAAAAGATTACCCTATGAAAACAACGTTAATTCTACTATGCTTTTTTATAGGGTTTCATTTAAATGCTCAAAATGGTACTGAAACTGAAGACCGACAACAAATAGATACTATTATTAATACGCTAGTTGAAGCATGGTCCCAGGGAGATGCAGAAATGTTCGCAGCTCCATTTTCCGAGGATGCCGATTTTACGGTTTGGTTTGGAATGCAATTACATGGTAAAAAGGAAATCGCTTTCGGGCATGCTATTATCTTTAAGGAATTCTATGCAAATACCGTCTGGGATCTAAAGATCGACAAAGTTCGCTTTTTAGGCAAGGACGTCGCGTTGGTACATTGTTCTGGTGCTATTTTAAAGGAAGGAATGCAACGTCAAAATGAACCTGATGCGGTTCCCTTGCTCGTTCTGAACAAAATAGATGCTACTTGGAAGATTATCGCCTTGCAAAATACGCCCTTTGCCGTCAATGAATTCAGGGAAAATGGGGATGTAAAAAGAATGAAACGAATTATTCGGGAGTACAAAAATTAAATGACCATCCAACCCGATCTATCAAGAATGGCTTTGTTGGCTTACGGTTCCGAAACCTGCCAGGGTGAAATATAGGCAAAAATAAATGAGGTCATTATAATTGACGATGCACAGGTCGCTATTGCGTAAATATCCTAGATTCCGGAAATTCGACCTTCGCCGGCAAGGTACCTTTAAATCGACGACTTAAAAACAAAATCAAAATAAATGTCACCTACGACTAACAAAATATTTTTTGCTCCACAACTTTTTATTCCGGGTGGAGTTACAGACATCTCTTTTTATTTTAAGGCCTTTGGTGCACTGGAAATCAAACCTTGGCGAAATGATGATGGTAGTGTTCATGTTTCCGAACTTTCAATAAATGGGTGTATCTTTCATTTGCATGAGGAACGACCTTTAAAAGGACAGTTGGAACCGAATAAAATTCAAGGTGTGACCACGCTTATCGGACTCTTTGTAGAAGATGTAGACCGTGTTATAAATACAGCGTTGCGAGTCGGCGCCACGCTTTTAAGTCCCGCACAGGATTACGATTATGGTTATCGACAGGGGCGTATTCTAGACCCATTTGGCCATCAATGGATGATACAATCGAAAATCTAAAATTTCCTGCAATGAAAAGTCGTCCATAGTCGAATCGACACCTACGTTTAAAACTATGAAGGAATTACAACTAAAAGTCGACCCACGGGTAAAATCGGTTTTTGACACGTATCCCGAATCGGTTCGCGATAAAATGTTGGCCCTGCGGAATTTAATTATTGAAACCGCTCGGGAAACCGATGGGATAACAAATTTAGAAGAAACCTTGAAATGGGGAGAACCGAGTTATTTGACTAAAAACGGAAGCACCCTGCGAATGGATTGGAAATCAAAAACCCCCGATCAGTATGCGCTATTTTTTAAATGCACGAGTCGCCTGGTACCGACTTTTAACCAAAAATTTACGAGTCATTTTAAATTCGAAGGCACGCGGGCCATCGTTTTTCAACTGCAGGATGAAATTCCTAAGGACGCACTCAAAGAATGTATAAAAGCGGCCTTGGTATATCACAACGTAAAACATTTGCCAACCTTGGGAATGTGAAAACACATAACTTCAAAAACACATACAATTACGCATTTTTGCCATAACATTTTAAATTAACCATTTTGTATTTTTAATTTTCATTCTTTAAAGTCAGACAAAGCACTATTAAATTCGAACCTTCAAGCGAACGTGAATCAGAAGTATGGATAAAATCAGAGAACAAATAATATGGATTGTCTTTTTGACAATTCCGCTTACAGGTTTTGCACAGGAAGTTACCTTTTTTAATGCAGATGGTTTTTTTTCGATTGGAACCCAATCGAATCGAACCGCTTCGATAACCTTGTTCGATGTTGACCAGGACGGCGATTTGGATGCTCTCGTCGCCAATGGTAGACATTGGGCAGAACAGAATTATCTTTATTACAACGATGGCAAAGGAGGTTTCAAATCAGCGGTCCCCATAGGAAAGTTTATGGATGCTTCGTATGCCATAAAAAGTGGGGATTTCAATAAAGATGGATTTATGGATATTGCGGTAGCCAATGACAACGTTCCGAATAAACTCTATTTTGGTTCAGCAGATCAAAATTTTGCCCAGGAGATTCCCTTTGGATCAATAGCACCCTCAAGAAATCTTGAAATCGGTGATGCTGATGGGGATGGGGATATTGACTTAATACTTTCCAACCGAAACGCAGAAAACGAAATTTGCTGGAACGATGGTAGGGGCAATTTTGCTAATTGCACGCGCTTTGGTGACCCATCCGACCAAACCATTCAAACCAAACTTGTGGATATAAACAAAGACGGATTTTTGGACTTGATCACAGCGGAAAGACAAACTAAAAATAAGATACTCCTAAACAATGGAAAACAGGATTTTTCAAAAGTATTGGAATTTGGCAACCCAGAAGATGAAACCCGTTCAATTGACATTGGGGATTTTGATAACGATGGGTTCTTGGATATCGTAGCAGGAAATTTAGGCTCAAACAATAGCATCTATTATGGAGACAAAAATCTTTCTTTTAATCGAACTTCTGATTTCGAAGCAGCACGAATGACTTCATCGATTAAAGTGGCCGATTTAAACCAAGATGGTTATTTAGACATTGTCGAGGGAAATTCAGAGGAACAAAATTTTGTCTATTTGGGGCAGAAAAATGGGGCTTTCATAGAAATTGGTTTAAGAGCTGATTTAAAGGACGACACCTATAATATTGAAATCGGGGATTTAAATAATGACGGATTCCCGGATATCGTAGAATCGAATTCCGGGGCTTGGAATTTGTACTACAGAACCCGGAAGAAATAAGTTTGGGCAATACACGCATTAAACATTGAACATAAAGGCTTTCCGCAAGGAGTGTAATTTTTTGAAATGATAACGTCCCGATAGCTATTTGCGCGAACTACCATAAATACCCTGATAATCAATGATTAAATTTTTTCGGCAGATCCGCCTACAAAAATTGACAGGAAACCTGCCTGACTGGCGGGTTGGCTCCTTGACAACCCAATGGAAACCACTAAAGGAGAAATCGTGAGATTAATGAAGGATATTACAAAAGAAATTGAACGCCTTGAAAATAATTAACTATGGGTTAACAAAGCCATGTCTACTTAAATACATTGCAATACATGAAACAACTGAAGCCTTTACGATGGAGTGATTATCTTTTCCTATATGGTATCCCCATGCTTCTGAATTTCATAGCATGTCAAGTGGCCATTCCGTATCTCGAGGCACACAGTTCAATCCCCATAGAAGTCATCTATTTTACGTGCGTTGGCGGCATTGCTTTGGTACCCATGTTTTTTGGCGCCCTCTACTTGACCAAAAGGGAAATCAACTCCAATAAATGGTCGGAGGTTCTTGCAAGAATGCGGGTAAAAAAGCCATCAAAGATAGATTGGGTATGGACCGTTGCCGCGTTCCTCCTACTGTGTATGGCCTCCTTTCTTATCGCCAAGGTCGTAATGCCGAAAATGGGGATCGATGCCACCCCGTTTTTCTTTAAGAATATGCCCTTAGACGCCAGCCATCTATGGATTTTATATGTCTGGCCGGTTTTTTTCTTTTTTAACATCTTTGGCGAAGAGTTTCTATGGAGGGGCTATATTCAGCCCCGGCAGGAAGTAGTACTTAAGAATGGCACCTGGTTCGTACACGGCATATTCTGGGCGGTCTGGCATCTGCCAATGGGCCTGGACTTGATCTTTGCCTCGCTCCCGATTTTCTTTATTTTACCGGCCATCGTACAGTTACGGCAAAATACGAGCATTGCCATCGTGGTGCATGCCGTATTCGGGGCATTCGGGTTTTTGGCACTCGCCTTGGGTGCGGTACATTGACACAAAACTGAATTGCGTCCTATTAAAAAACAGCACCTATGGCTAACTTGCTAAATGACATGGTTTTGGTATTTGCCCTCTTCGTTTTCGGCAACCAGTAGCTTGCAATTCAACCCACAAAAAACTGCGTGCCTAGCCTAGATTTTAATTTTCTCGAATTCCATTTTTATTTACCTTTAGTAACCGGTGATTTTCATTTCTTAATACCCTAACTATATGAAGGCGACACCATTGAAAAGGAATGCAAGTCAACTCTATCTTTTATCTGTCCCCCTTCTGGTGATTCTTCTTGGTTTTGGTTTGGGTAAAACGAATTATACGTTTTACATACCTATTTGGCTTGTCAATGTTTTTTTGATGGTATTGGCCGCATGGATTCTTGGCCTACACACCGTTAAAGCCGAAAATAGCAACAGGCATCTCGTTTTAGGCGCTTTTTCACTGATCTTACCCATGATCCTTGTTTCTATGTTTTTTGGTTTGGGCCCTCCTCCAGACACTTCCCAAGGTTGGGTGGATACCGCTATTGAACAGCAAGTACGCTATTCGATGCTGGTAATGGCAGGAATCTGTATCGTAATCGGATTTGCCTTATTAAAGGAGTTTCTAAAAAATGAATCGGAAAACTTTTATTCCCTCCTTGGCTTTATCGCGATTATCATTGCGATACCTATTTTTATACTTGACATGCTTTTTTGGGGTTTCTACCTTCCGGAGCTATTCAAGATAATGGTTGCATCTCATGCCGAAAAACTACCGGACTGGTTTCAACCAATCAGGGCACTTTTTGGTTTGCTATCGGTAGTTGAAGTTGCACTTACGTATATGGCAATTGCCGCCTTTTCAGTTTCCTTAAGGAAAGTAGGTTTACTGCGTATCTCATCTACAAGAATCTATTTGGTAATTAGCCTGTTCGCTTTTCTGATTATTGTTTTATCACCGTTTATCCCGGAAATTCTTACCGAAGCGGGCTTCGCAGTATCGATACCAGCAATTCCATTCCTTATGCCCTATTATATGGGAGTCATCTTATTACGAAAAGTCGGCAATGCGGTTAATTGACAAAAAATAAAAAAATCGATAACGACTAAAAAAATTGCCCATTTTCACGCACTTTTACGAGTTCGCCATCTTGACAGCAGGACATCTCGCTCTTGACTAGTCCTAGCCACTTGTTCTAGCAAGGGATGCATTATATAAAGAAGGTACTTTCAGGATCGACACGGACAACCACCTAAAAACGTTACAAAAAATGACAGATTTTAAAGTATATTTGAAGCTCTAGCGTCCCCATCATCGTGATGTAGGTCGACGTTTAAGCACGTTTTAACCTGTAATGTATCATACTAAAAGCCATCTCCAATAAAATACAACATCATGAATTTTAAAATTACCCCGCTGATCGTAGTATGCCTACTACTTCGTGTTACACTAGTTACGGCCCAAGAAACAATCGATCCGAGTCTATTATCAATAGATCGGATCTTTTCGGGGGAGTTTAGACAAGAAAGTCAAAGAACCATTCAATGGATAGAAAATGGAAATGCCTATGTCACGATCGAAAAATCGGCTACGGTGCCTGACATGGATGAATTGGTGCGCTATACCAGTGCTACCCAAGAAAGAACCACCTTCGCCCCTGCCGAAGCATTAAATAGTTTGCCGATAGAAAGTTTCACCTTGTCCCCAGATGGGTCAAAAATTTTAATCTTTACAAACTCAAGTCGGGTGTGGCGTTCAAATACCAAAGGGGATTATTGGGTGTATGATTTAACAACGAAGACATTAAAGCAACTGGGAGGCTCCCTTGGGGATTCATCACTGATGTTCGCCAAGTTTTCAGCCGACAACCGTTTCGCATATTATGTACATAACTTCAATATCTACCAGGAGGATTTTAACTCGGGCACGATTACCCAATTGACTTTTGATGGAACCGGCGACATTATCAATGGAACGTTTGATTGGGCATATGAAGAAGAATTTGGCAAACGGGATGGATTTTCGATCAGTCCGAATGACGCATATATTGCCTTTTGGCAATTGGATGCGTCTGAAATCGGCACGTTCTATATGATCAATAATACCGATTCGATTTATTCAAGACCCATTCCGCTTCAATACCCGAAAGTCGGCCAAGATCCAGCCGCCGCTAAAATCGGAGTATTAAATCTGGCAAAAAACGAAATCGTTTGGGTACCGTTACCAGGAGGGGAAAAAGAAAATTACATACCGGGAATGCAGTGGGTAAACGCGGATTTATTATTGATCCAACAAATGAATCGCCATCAAAATCAATTGACGGTATGGGCGTATACCCCTTCTTCACAGAAACTTTCAAAAGTGTATGTGGAGCAGGAAGCTACATGGGTCGATTTAGGATATCCTGATATTTCCTCCAATAGCTGGGGAAATAATGATCTGCCCATTGTTAACAAGGGCACTTCATTTTTGCGAATGACCGAAAACGATGCATGGCGTCATATTTATAGCATCTCGATTGCTACAGGAGCGAAAACCCTTGTTACACCCTTCAACTATGATGTGGCCTCTATGAAAGTGGCTACTGACAAGGATGTTTATTTTATTGCCTCACCAACCAACAGCACACAACGCTATTTGTATCGCACGGATCTAAAAGGAAAGGGGAACGTGAAAAGAGTAACCCCTGACACATTCAGCGGCGTCAATAATTATAACATTTCCCCAAATGGCACCTATGCTGTTCATACATATCAAAGTTCGAAAGAAGTCCCAATTGTTAACTTTATTCGTTTACCAGACCATGCAATCGTCAAAGAATTAGTCGCGAACCAAGCGTACCGGCAGCAGCTTGAAGCACTTCAAACCCCGGAAGTCAAATTCACAAAGGTCGCCACCGAGGAAGGTGTCGAAATCGATGTGCGGATGGTGTTGCCGACCCACTTTGATGCCTCCAAAAAATATCCCGTCTTATTTCACGTATATGGAGAGCCTTGGGGGCAGGTAGCCATAGATACCCAAATTGGCTTGTGGAACATCTTCATGGCCCAAAATGGCTATGTGATCATCGATATGGACAATAGAGGGACGCCCTGCTTAAAAGGGAGCGCATGGCGTAAAAGTATCTACCGGAAAATAGGCGTTATCAACACAAGGGATCAGGGGTTGGCCGCCAAGGAAATCCTAAAACTCGATTATTTAGATCCTGAACGCACCGCGGTATGGGGCTGGAGCGGTGGCGGTAGCATGACCCTCAATCTGCTCTTTCAATATCCGGAAATCTACAAAACGGGGGTGGCGGTAGCAGCTGTTTCCAATCAACTGATTTACGACAATATTTACCAGGAACGCTACATGGGGCTACCTTCTGAGAATAAGGAGGATTTTATAAACGGCTCCCCGGTTACCTATGCCAAGAATCTGGTCGGTAATTTATTGGTGATGCACGGTACGGGAGACGATAATGTACATTACCAAAGTGCCGAGATTTTAATCAACGAATTAATAAAACAAAACAAACAATTTCAAATTATGCCGTATCCAAATCGTTCCCATGGCATTTGGGAAGGTGAAAATACGCAGCGCCATTTGTATACCTTGTTAACTAATTATATCATGGGCCATACGCCTCCGAATAGACTATAATTCTGCCACTTATAAATGGTAAAAACCCCAATTAACCCATTTACAAAAACAATTGGCTGCCGGCAAAGCATACGGGGAATTATGATTTAATCTATTGGAAGGCTATTAAAGGTACCGTCTTTCCTATTGTTATGAATGCATCATGCCGATGCGCCTAAAATCCAGTTTCCTGGCCATGAACTGATTTCAGGAAAAGGTGAAAAAAAATTGGGAGAAAATTTATTAAATGAAATTTCCGTATGAAAACCACTAAAAAATTAAAGGAGTATCGAAACGCAGCTGGTTTGACCCAGGCAAGTTTAGCCAGTAAATCAACTATCTCTATCAGGACAATCCAAAGAATCGAGAAAGGATTAGCCTCTGGTAGTCCGTATACATTAAAGAAACTAGCGGAAGTCCTGAAAATCGAGGAGTGGCGATCGTTGCTTGAAGACAGTCTTAAAAATGAACAGACAGCCAACTTAAACCCTATCAAATTAATGAATTTGAGTTCTCTTGCGGTCTTGATACTACCATTGGGTAATTTTGTCTTTCCGTTAATCTTATTTTTAAAGGAAAAAGATAGAATTAGCCATCTAGGGAACAAGATTTTAAGCTTTCAGTTGCTATGGCTTTTCGCAACGATACTTGGTATGTTATTCGTACCCATTATTTTGATATGGATTTTTGACATGCCCCAAGGAACAAAAATCCCTCTTTTTATACCGGTTTATTTTTTGGCGGTTGCAATCAATATTTATTTTATTGTAAAAACGGCCATAAGGCTGAACGAAAAAAAAGAAATCCTGACATTCGTCCCTAAAATTTTCTAAACCGGACACTGGCATAAAAATGTCATAAAATAAACACACGTCATACGCTTTCCATGATCGCCATTTTGCCGACTTTGCAATCTAAAACAAAGGTCATGAAATCACTGGTATTGGCATTGTTATTTTGTAGTGGATTTTATGCCCAGGAAAACCTTCCCGTCATTAAATCTTCGACCGGAAGAGTTGATATCAGGGTTGGCGATGAATTTTATTCCAAAGGTGGCTGGTATTTGAACCCCACAGCGAATCCCGATGTCTTCTCTATGGGTAGTAAATGGAATTATACTTCTAAAAAAGTCAGTTTTATAACCGACCTTGATGCTATATCCTTCGACGTTCAGCCAAACAAAAAATATGATTTTATTATTCTCTTGAATGAAAGTCAACCTTGTCATATTCAAATCGCCACTTCGGCGAACCCATACTTTATGCAGCTTAAAGTGATTGTTCCTATACTTTTTCTGTTGTTTTTTATGGGTGCCATTCTATATCGAAAATGGCAATCACTTCCCATTGATAAACTGATTCGTTTGGGCTTGATAATCCCATTGTTATTTTGGGCAGTTACAATTATAGCAGGTACTATACACGGCAATTATCAACACCATAAAAATGTCATAAGCGAATTAGGGGCCATAGGCACAAAATCGGAAATATTCACATCTTCTGCATTTGTGGTTATTTCAATACTCTGCTATCTATTTTCGATAGGGTTTTACATCGCATCCAAAAAACTAAAGCTATCCGTTATTCCCGCAATGTTGAGCTTTAGTATGCCTATCACTTTTATCTGGGTCGCAATATTCCCATTGCGTAACGAATTCCACAACGTTACTGGGGCGCTACCCTTATTATTGATTTTAGGGGCGTTCCTGAGTTTTGTGCTATGGAGAAAGCACGAAAAACTCAAAAAGTTACGCACTTGGTCGCTCGTCGGCTTTGGTGTTATGCTCTTGATTTTACTCAGGTTTATTGATCCATTGGGCCACGAATTTGAAGGTTTGGTACAAAGGTTTTTCTATCTAGGTTGGTCAATTTGGTACATTACTATCGCCATTTTCCTTCACAAAAGACTCGATCCGAAGTACTTATAATTTAAAGGAATGCCTTTAAAAGTGTTTTATATATTCAAGGCAAGAAGAAAAACCGGTTGTATAAAAGGGGCATCCAGTATTAAAAAAAGCGGTTCATATTTTTCTTGAAAGGCATTACCCCGAGTCTTTGGGATGACTTTTGCCGATCCAAACTAGATGTATTTCTTAGCTCCACTTCGGTTCGCTTTATGAATCGAAGAACTTAAATTTGTTTATATTTAACAGAACCCTTAAATAATGAGACTTTCAGTACTGACCTTTATTCTTTTCCTTCAAACCAGCCTGATTTTCGGACAGACTTCGTTACGGAAAATTGATTTAAAAAATGGGAATCTAATAGTCGGGTTTCGGCACTACATTACTTCTGATAGTACGAGAACCTATCAAAGAATTTTTGATTGGACTAACAGGAGCATTCCAAGACCTATTCCTATAAGCATTTGGTACCCCACGGATCAACAGACGCCCGAGAAGAAGCCTTTAACGATTTTAGATTATATGGCCATCCTAAAAGAAGAAGAGGAATGGGAATATTTGCCCAACGAACAACTATTGAATTGGTTTTATTATGCAAATACCACTGCAAATCAGGAACATCTAAAAGAACAGACCTCAGCGTATCCTGAAATCGAACCTGCAATCGGAAAATTTCCTGTAATAGTCTATGCACCAAGTTATCAGGCATCGTCAATAGAGAATTTCGCCCTGTGCGAGTATTTGGCCAGCCATGGCTATATCGTTATTTCAAGTCCGAGCAGAGGGACCGAAAACCGATTTTTGGAAGGGGGCACCGAAAAGGATATGGAAACCCAGGCTAGGGATATTGAATTTTTAATTCAGGAAGTGCAACGATTGGCAAACGCACAACTCGACCGGATTGCAACCATGGGCTTTAGTTTTGGGGGATTATCGAATGTACTTTCCCAAATGCGAAATGACAATATTAAAGCAATCGTAAGTCTTGATGGAAGTATCAAGTATCAATACGCCACCTTAAAAAAATCCCCGTTTTTCAATCTTTCAAAGGTATCGGTTCCTTTCATCCATATGGCCCAAAAAGAAATCCCTGAAGAAGTTTTAAAAGAAGATAAAATTAGTGCGGAACTCGATACGAATTTTGAATTTTACGATAGCATATCGAAGCGTAGTGCATACCAACTTAAATTTCATAAGCTGGGACATTCGTATTTTAGCACCCTGGGTGTCTTATTTCAAGAAAGGGATCCAAGACAGGATAAAAGCGACTCGGAGATTATGGAATCTTATAAATTGGCGGCATTGTATGCCTTGACCTTTTTAGATGCCTTCTTAAAAAACGATTCAAACGCACTTGCATTTTTAGAACGTACTCCCTCTGAAAATGGGATACCAAAAGATGTGTTGACCGAAAACTTCAAAAAGCCGCTAGCACAAAAATTCACGTTCAATGATTTTAATGAAGTTGCAGCGAAACAAGACTATATCGATCTTGATGAACTTTATAAGACCACATTGGAGATACATCCTGCAATGGAATTGCAAGAAGGAAAACTAAATAATCTTGGTCTACAGCTAATTTTCAATCCAAAAACATCGGCACAGGGAATACAGGTATTCTTGCTGGCCACAAAACTTTACCCGAATTCCGCCAACCTATTCGACAGTTTGGCAGAAGCCTATTTATTCATTGGGAATACAGAAAAAGCAATAGAAAATTTCAAGAAATCCTTGGAGTTCGATTCACAAAATCAAAATGCCATCGACCGTTTAAACCAGTTGAAACAATAACCTTTGAAAGCAACCATGAAAAACAACACTTTCGCAATTGTTACACTTTCAATTATTAGCCTTTGTCTCAGCTGCGCTCTTTCGGAGAAATCCAAATTAATAAACGACGCCCCTAACCGCATTGTTATCCCCTTCGAACTCACCGAATTCAATAATATAAAAATCAAGACGGTCCTGAATGGTACGGACAGTCTCGATTTGAAATTTGATTCGGGAACCACAGGTTTGCTGCTAACCCATTTAGCTATTAAGGATAAAACGCACTTGCTGGATGATGGAAGTGAAAATACACCAACACAGAATTATGTAAGACTTAAATCACTGGCGACGTTGCAAATTGGCAAACGCACCTGGGATAGTTTGGAGATTTACCCTGTACTTCTTTCAGGCCAAGAAACCGATGGTAGGTTTGGCTGGGACCTATTCAAAAACAGCATCGTACGAATCGATTACGACAAAATGGAAATGATCATTCAGGATACGTTACCTGATGTGCGTGGTTTCACAAAATCGAAACTAACAGAAACCAATACCCTACTCTGTCTAGACGGCAAAATCTCCATACAGAATAGAGCGTTTGAGGGTCGTTTCTTGGTTGATACGGGGTATCAAAAAACCGTATTATTAGATAGTGTACTTATGATGGAGCAATCGTTCCCAAAAGACCTGCGAGTGATAAAGCAGAATCAACTAAGGAATGGAGCCGGGGAACTATTTGTGACCAAGGTCGCAGAATTGCCGCAACTGACCATTGGGGGTCAAGTGCTGAAGAACATACCTGTTCAATTATTAAACAAAACCAATCCGGCTGGGTTTAAAACACACATTTTGGGAAATGAATTATTAAAGCGGTTTAATACCATATTGGATTTAAAACAAGGGTATATCTATTTTCAAAAAAACAGGTTGTTTAATACCGCCTATAGTGATGCTTCCTAAGAATAAAACGGATAGAACGTTACAGTTAAAAGGAACGATAGTGATTCGTTGCCCAAGTTGAGGCTGTTAAACAACTCGGTAGTGTTAGCTAAGACTGTCGGGGCTAAAAGCAACATGGTTCATAACGATGTCCGATTCGCGATTCTTGAAATCGAACTCTGAAAACAAGAACAGTACTATTTAAGGCAATCGAATTAGCAGGAAAAGAATTAAAACAACCAATAAACAACCCAAGTGCATGGAAACCATCAAAAATCTTTTTCGTCCCTCTAAAAAGTTTAAAGGGGTATGGCCGATCCAACTTTATGTATTGAAGCTTTTCTTTCTACTTATGTTTCTCTTTGTCGCCAAAGATGCGTGGACGGAACTGATTACACATCAAGGTGCATGGAACGTTCAAATTGCCATTGCCTGGTGTTCTATAGCTGCATATACCACTTTATCAGGGCTGGGCATAGTTCACACGTTGAAAATGTTGCCCATTATGCTTTTTATGTTCCTCTATAAAGGACTTTGGTTAGGCTTTGTAGCATATCCCCTCTGGAAAACCGGATTCCTCGCCGGAAGTGAAGCGGAAGGATGGGCGCAAATTTTCATAATTATGGTCATTCCTTTGATTTTCACACCCTGGAACTATGTTTTTAAAACCTATGTGCTAGGTAAGGACTAGAACGGATTGTAAATCTGAACGACCTAATTATACATTCGGTGGCAATTTCGCTGGTGTTGACCCACTTTATAGTTGAATTCAGTTGAATAATGGATGAAGATTTCTCCATCGCTCGGCAAAAACGCCACTAAAAGGTAGCAAGCAGCAGTGCTCGCCTTCGTAACGACCGGAAGATGCTTTCTTCACACAGTAACTTACCGTACGCTTGTTATTTGCATAGGCAATTGGAATCAGATATTTTTATATAGTATAAAAAAGTTGGCTAGTAATATTGAAAACCATGTTGGGCTATACAATATCAAGAAAATATAAAATTACACTTGCGTCATTCAGTGGCATCTTTGTGTGTTTATTTCTATTATTCTTTCAGCCGTTTGGCATTAATAATTACAGGTCAGATGAAAAGATAGGCCTAGTGTTGGTACTCGCAGTTTTCGCCGTAGCGGCTGTTGTTTTTTTATGTATTGTTTTTATTGAATTTATCATTCGGCCTTTACTATTCAAAACCGATACGATCATCCCTTTTATCGCCTGGTTGTTACTAGAAATAACCTTCATCTGTACGTGCTCTTTTTTGGTTTATAACATTCTTGGGGGATTTCATGATTTCCAGGTATCGAGCTACCTAAGGCATATCCTTGAACTAGGTACCGTTTTAGCCTTTCCTTTTGCAATAACCTTGTTTTATTTTAAGCATTCGAGCATTTTAAAAGAATATTATAATGTGCTTTCTTCGTCGAAGGATGCCGATACCATGCAAGAAATCGTGCTCCTCTCGGGGGATTACAAAAATGACCAAATTGCCTTACCCTTTAACACGATCGTGCTTATTGAATCTGAGGATAATTATGTACGGTTGAATTATATGGAAGACTTGAAATTAAAAAAATGCCATATTCGCGCAACCCTTTCAAGTATGGAGCAAAAGCTAACCCCTGAATTCTTTGTGCGATGCAACCGCTCTGTCATTGCCAATTTGATGTATCTAGAGTCCTTTAAAACCCATCAAAAAAAACTTAGCCTCAAATTAAAATCGGTTCCCGAGCCAATTCTAATTTCTAAATCCAATCAAAATAAAATCCGCGACTTTATAGAAAAGAAGCATGTTTAGATGGTTCATCCCTATATAAATAGTTTTCATCCCTAAACCCCAATTTGCCGTAACAAAAGGGTTTCAACTTCAGTCTGAGGTGCATATAAATCAATTAAAGCATTTTAGAAATGAAAACACGAATTTTAAAATCGGTCACAAAAACTACAGGAACACAGATAGCACTTGTTGGGCTCTGTTTACAATCATTTTTGGCATTCGCCCAACAAAAGGATGCCAGAACAATTATTGAAGGCTATGCCGAAGATTACAAAAAGGATGTAACTTTTACGAAAGACGTTACATTTGCCGTAAAAGTCGGCGATACGTTCTGGCATGTAATCGCAAAAGCCGAAACATCCGATTCCGAGGCAAATGTCACCGTGCATGACGGGAAACCAGAAAGTCCCACCTTCTATTTCAATACAGATTTAGAAACATTAAACAAGATTGAGAAAGGTGAAATAAATGCGCTTACTGGAGCGGCAAAAGCTTTTGAGACCGACTTCGCCCCATTTGATGCCGATGTTATGGATGGATTTCAACCCGATGGGGAATTTCTAAATACCTTATTATCCGTTTATTTCCATTTTTGGACAAAGGGGTTACCTGAGCGAATTCCGTATGGTCTGCCTTTGACACGTTTTACACATGGGGCCCAAGCCTCGATTTTTTATTACCAGCCTGGATTCCGTTCTGGCTATGTTGCGATAAAAAAAGGACAACACGCTAACGAAGATGAGCATTCAAAATCCAATCCGTTCCCAACGTTATTGATCGCCATAAAAGGAGCTGGGACCATGATCATAAATGGTGTTGAATCGAAGTTTTCCGCAGGGGAAGCTATTTTGATCCCTGCCAATGTAAAACATGAATTTTTAAATGAAAATGAAGCACCATTAGAATGCATTCTACTCATGTTCGGGGAGGGCGCTTAAACCTAAACGACCATAAAAAAATCAAAAAATGGTCTTAGCGGCTGGTTAAGACCATTTACATACTTTTGACTAGTATACTGGCCATCAAAAATTAGGTGAAATATATGGGCCACTAAGGAGTATGCAGAATTAAAAGCATCTTAGTGCAGCACGTGCCTTTCAATAAGGTTACAGACCTCGGTAGGCTTCAAAATATCCAGGGAAATCAGGGTGGGATTATTCGTAATAAGGATCGGGTAGTCTTCGGTATCCTCTGTAATCCTGCCATGGGAGCCCTTTATCAAACGAGCATCCAAAGGGATAATATTCATCACGGTCCTGAACCCCAGTTTCTTCTTGATCAATTTGCCAATAACCTTCGCCATCACCCAGGGGTCCTTGGGATCGGTCAGCATTTCCACGGGATCGTACCCGGGCTTATTATGTATATCGACATTTCGCGCATAATCAGGAGCTTGGGCATCGGTTGTCCAAAAATAGTAGGTAAACCAGGAATTGGCATCGGCCACCACAATCAAATCCCCACAACGCTCATGCTGTAAATGGGCCTCCGCTATTTCGGCATCTGACAAGACACGATCGACCCCTTCAATAGTTTCCAATAATTCCTTGACATGTGATTTCAACGAGAGATCGTTCAAATATACATGGGCAATCTGATGATCTGCCACAGCAAAAGCCTTGCTGGCGCCGGCATCTAAAAGCTCTAGGCCACGTTCAACACGTACTTGCAACAAACCCTCTTTGCGAAGGACGCGATTTAAATGGATGGGATTCCCAACATTTGTAATCCCATATTCCGATAGCAGGATGATCTGTGCATGTTGCTTTTCATAATACGTCACCAACTGCTTTACCACACCATCAATTTCATGCAGGTCTTTTGAAATTTGCTCGAAGTCGATTCCGTGCCTTTGGAGGTTATAATCTAAATGAGGAAGATACACCAAGGTAAGTGTGGGATTGTGAAGTGCATCGGTCTTTAAAGTAGCATCCGCGATCCATTGGCTCGATTTTATCGAGGTTTTCGGACCCCAAAAATGGAATAGGGGAAAAGTACCCAATTCTTCTTGGAGCATATCCCGCAATTCAGGGGGATGTGAATATACATCCGGAATTTTTCTGCCGTCGGCCAAATAGTTCGGCCTTGGCGTTACACTGTAATCAACGTTCGAGTACATATTGTACCACCAGAACATATTGGCACATGTAAAACGCCCATCCTGTTTTTTAAGAATATCCCAGATTTTGTCGCTCTGGACCAATTTATTCGATTGGCGCCAAAACTTTACTTCGCATTCTTCCTTAAAATACCAACCGTTCCCGACAATCCCATGATCTGAAGGCCATTTGCCGGTAACATAGGTCGCTTGGACCGAACAGGTAACAGCGGGCAACATAGGGGCAATGAAGGCTGCCTTGCCACGTTCTAAAAATGAACGAATAAAAGGAGTATGTTCCCCAATAAGGCGTTTAGTAAGACCCACGACATTGATAACGACCGTTTTTTGCATGTTACTACACTCTTTCTTTTAACCATTTGATCTCACGGATAATCGACTCAGACAAATCCCTTTTTAATTCAACGGGGAGTACGTCCCAGGTATAGGTCTCGATTTCGAGATGGTCACTAACGTCATGGTTTTTTAAATAATCAAGTACTTTTAGGATATGATCTTGAGTGGAAAACAGGGACCCAAATCGTTCCAAAAAAATAGGCACATGAAAATGGGCACGTAGTTCGGTAAAATCATTTCTCGCCCCTAAAACAACAGGGAGATCGGGATAGGTCTTTACGGTACCATTCACCAATTCGGTGACCTGATGCAAATAGGTAGGCTCATCGAAACGGGATAGGAAATCCCAAATGGCATCTTTCTCTTTGGCATCGAATAAAATCTTTAAGGCGGCACTGACCTGGATCTTTCCGACCTTTATGCCGGCATCCTTAAATTTCCTAAATGTATCCCCCGGGTCTTCATACGCCAATGAAAAATGGCAAATGTCATAACAGACCGTGATGTAGCGCTTGATGATAGATTCGGCCTCCCCTGCCGCAACTCCTATTCTCGATTGCAAAAGTTTCGTAGCAATGGGCACAAGGTACGTTGCAAAGAAGTGCAAGACCTCTTCGCTGTTCTCCAAAAGTCCGTCGGGTTCAGGTTCTAAATCGAGGTGCAAATAGTGGCCGCTGGTCTTTTCCAGCTCGTTCAGCTGCAAGACGATTTCGGCAAGATGTTCGGCCCCCTTTACAAAGGCCGCTTCTTTCAAAGCATCGGTTGCATGCCAGTATTTATAGCTTATCGGGGAAGTAGAGATACCGCCAGACAGGGTATCGGGGAGCAAGAGCGCCAATTGTTCAAAAAGACGTTTTGTATACGTCAGCCGTTCAATGGTCGTCCAATCGGGTGCATGAACGCTATCCTTTACCCGTTCGTCATGAAAATTTCCATAGGGAAAACCGTTCATGGTAAAAACATAGAGGTCATTTTTCGATAACCATTGTTTAAATTCCTGGAGATTTTGTCCCATTGCGAGTTCTTCGCTCGCCTTGTTTGACAGTCGCAATCCCAACCCAAAGGGCTGATCCGAAGAAACGTTGCTTTTTATGCCTGGAACATATTCCTTGAGGCTAGTGAACGTACTTACCCAATTAGCACCTGGGTGGATATTGGTGCAATACGTAAGATGGTATTTATTATCGATAAGCATAGCTAGTCCTTATACTAATTTACAATGTTCATTTAAGGCAACAACCGCCTTTTTCATCAACGCCATATCAATTTCATGTACGTCGTGCTTTTCCCCTATCCCAGTGATGAGCGTAATACAGAGTTCCCCTCCCAAATGCTCCCGGAATTCCTGAATTCCGGCTAACAGGCGTTCCATTTCGGAATCATTCTCGATTGGGATTCGCAAATCAAAACCAATTTGCTCCATGACCTTATAAATTTGATTGAGCGTATCTACTGTTATTAAGGCGCTAAGCTGAGCGTACATCAGGTCTAAGGCAATTCCTTTCGCCACAGCCTCCCCATGCCGAAGCTCATAGTTTGTCATCTGCTCTAACTTATGGGCGGCCCAATGGCCAAAATCCAAAGGTCGGGATGAACCGCTTTCAAAAGGGTCCCCGCCCTGCGCAATATGTTGCATGTGCATCTCGGCACATTTATAGATTACATATTGCATGGCATCCATGTCACGTTGCCTTAGTTTTAGGGCATTATTGGCGATATACCCAAAAAATTCAGCGTCCTTGATCAAGGCTACCTTAATCGCTTCCGCAATACCGGAAATCCAATCGCGTTGTTCCAGGGTATTTAGAAAAAGGGCATCATTGATAATAGCAAACGGGGGAGCGAATGTGCCCAGAAAATTTTTCTTTTTAAATAGGTTGAAACTATTCTTCACACCGACCGCAGAATCATTCTGTGACAATACCGTAGTCGGTATACGGATCAATTTTACACCACGATGCGCAATTGCAGCGGCATATCCGGCCATATCGATAACCGCACCACCCCCAATAACGACCACAAATGAGTGGCGATCTATGTGCCCATCATTCACCCCTTTCGTAACACGAAGTACATTCTCATAATCGTTTTTGCTTTCTTCCCCACCTTTGATCAGGATACAATCGGTAAATTTCAATTGGCCCGAATGCATCGCGCAATACGCCTTTATCGCCTTTACAAGCAACGGATGCGAATTGCCAACTCCATCATCAAGGACAAAAAGCAATTTTACCGGTTCCTCGGCCCTGTAGGCCTTCAAAACATCCCGAAACAAAGGATTCTTGATATTAAAAAGATCATTGGTAAAATGCAATGTATACTCGTAATGTACAGAAAAAGACTGTTTTATTGATTTCAAATGCATTGATTTCGTTTAAGTGACCGCAAAAAGTTTTGATAAAAATAGCGACAATGGCAATAATAACAATATTAACATAGCATAACCCCAATGGGAGAAGCCAACACCCCAAACGGCGTCTAATAGTATTAATGAAAGTACCCCCGATATTACGGCCTTTTTAATGTGTTCAGGTGAATTTATTCGATATGCCTTCAGCAATGGCCTGTACACCATGAACGCAAATACTAATTGAAACGGAATCGTGTAAACAAGTGCATCGGTATACTTAAGTACCATCCCGTTAACTGACACGATGACCAAGGCATATAAAATACCGGCCCAAATCAAATGGCGCTTATTATTGCCATGAACCTCTCCCCTACTTATCAAAGTGATGGCAAAGATGTACACCAAGGGAACAAATGCGAAATACCAATGTGTTATTGCGCCAAGGAGGCTCATCCCCAAAATCAAATTCAATCCACGGCAAAGACCCATATTTAAAGGGCCCCAAAAATTGAATTTTTTTAAAACAGCGTCGTATAAAATAATCATCAGTGCCAAGGCAAAAGCTACGGCCCCGCTGATCGGATGTACCAAAAAGCCTAAAACAACACCCAAAAGCAATAAAATCGATCCGAAAACACGAGCAGACCTTAAGGATATCAGACCACTGGGAATAGGGCGTTCGGGGCGTTCCACCCGATCGATGCCCACATCGAAAACATCGTTCAGGACCACGCCACCTGCATATAAAAAAACAGAGGCGAGTACCAAAGAAATGATAGTAAGCCCAAGGTTTGGTCCGATCTGCAAATCAGCAATACTTCCGGATATCGCTACACCCGCTAGAATATCGGCGGCAGCCGTAGGTAAATTAGCAGGTCGGGCAAGTTTTAAGTAGCCCTTTAGGATCGGATTCATTTAAACAATTTTATCGGAATCCACTTTGGGTTCCTGACCCCTTAAAACACTGTTATCATTGAACAATTTGGTCTGATTGACTCCTTTGGGGCGCAGCCAATCCGATGCTTTCATCTTCCCGTTTTTACCATAGGCATCCAAGGCATTTTGATAGCACGTATTGACCACATCGACCTTTGCAATACCTCTTTGCAGCATCAATGCAGCCGTTTTAGGCACTGCTAGGGGATCACTAACCCCCCAATCTGCCGAACTGTCGATAATAATATCCTTGCTACCATATTTGCGAACCACTTCGACCATGCGCTCATTGCCCATTTTCGTTTTGGGATAAATCGTAAAGGCCGCGATAAAACCACGATCTAGAACCGCTTTGACGGTTTCTTCATTATTGTGGTCAATTATTACCATTGCAGGATCAAGGCCATGCTCAAGGCATACTTCCATACTTTTTATGGTCCCCGCTTTTTTGTCACGATGGGGCGTATGAATCTGAACGACCATTCCCAGTTCCTTGGCCATTTCAAGCTGTATCCTAAAATATTTGTCTTCGGCCGGTGTTTGGTCATCATATCCGATTTCCCCGATTCCTACAACATTATCCTTATGCACATACAAGGGCAACAATTCGATGACTTGTTCCGCCAATTCCTCATTATTGGCTTCTTTCGAATTCAAGCCGATGGTACAATAATGGTTGATGCCAAATTGACTGGCCCTAAAAGGTTCCCAACCTACCAAACTGCTGTAATAATCCTGAAATGAGCCGACCTGGGTACGCGGTTGTCCTAGCCAAAAGGAAGGTTCTATAATTGCTACAATACCCGCCCTGGCCATGGCCTCATAGTCGTCGGTCGTTCTTGAGGTCATGTGCACATGGGGATCAATAATCATCATTTTCTCTTCCATAACTATTTTTTTAGGCTTTCCCAGCTCGTTTTTTTGTTTTTAATCTGTATTCCCAATTCAGGATGATAGGTATCCAATAATTTTTTCGCACTCGTATCATCGGCATAATAACAACATAAGGCGCCCGCCTTATTTTCTGCTGGGTCGGCACTTGACAAAAGGCGTTCAATATCCGCTAAGAGCGACGTATTCAAAAACTTGGCAACTGGTCGCCAAAAATAGGGGTCGATGTCCCTTGATGCGGCCCAACGTTCATGAGCATAATCTGAAATTATACGCGCCAGTTCCTTGTTCGCCCTTTTGTCAATGTCGTGTATGGCACTTAAATCGCCCTGCATAAAGGCCGTTTTTAAATACATTTGGTTCCACTGTTGTTCATCAAAGTACCGGGAAGGATATGGATTATGGAAGGCAATGGCATTGAAGACCGTTGATATGTTCGTGCGTAAGGCATCGACCGCGACCTGCTTATATTTTTCAGGATTGGGCAACAGAATCAAGTATTTTAAAAATGTTTCCAATTCACTTGTATCCGCAATTTGGATGATATTGGCAACCTTCGGCGCAAAAAAGACTTCATCGGCTTTCAACACGCGAATCAATAAATAGATTCTCGCCAACTGCTGTGTATTCGCCTTTTGGATTTGGAGATACTGCGTTAGATCGGAATCATCGACTAACAGTGCGGGATTTTCCTGTTTCTTGATCTTGCTAGCAATCAAGCTATAGGTCAGGTAAAGTTCTCTTGCCGATTTTTCACCAATGATCTTGACAATTCGCTCCTCCAACCAAGTTGCAGTAACTGCATCTGTATTTTTTTTTATAAGCCCAGATAATAGATCCTCAATTTTTTCTAGCTGCATTGCAATACGATTAGATACCGAAATGATTCGGGATTAAGGCGAAAGCACCTTAAGGTCACCACATCCGAAACAGCATCAAAAATAGCGCTAATTTCTATATAATAAAAGTAGTAATCGATACTATGGCCTTCTCAGTGCCTATCTATTTATGAATTTTAGGAATCCGTTTTTAAAGATCCTATTTAAGGGTGTTCAAGCGTTTCATGATGTCTTCTAACATTTCCACTTGAATCTGCTGTATGTTCAAAAGCTCTTGTTGCTGATGAATTATTAGGTGGTCGATTTTCTCATGCAAGGTGCGTATCTCTAATTCGGCCTTTAGATTGACCATATAATCCTGTTTGGCCCGCTCCCTATCCTTGACTTCCTGGCGATTTTGGCTCATCATGATTACTGGCGCCTGCAACGCTGCTAGACACGACAAAATAAGATTGAGTAATATAAAAGGATACGGGTCAAACCCTTTATTCAATAAGAAATAAATGTTAGAGAAGATCCATAGGACGATAAAAACACTGAAGATGATGATAAATTTCCAACTCCCTCCAAAGCTCGCAACATGATCGGCCATTCTTTGACCTAGGGTATAATCGCTAGTGTCTTTTTCAATATTTATTTTTTCGGAAATTATTTCATGGTCGTTCAAGGTTTTCAGCACATCTTCCTCCAATTCGGAAAGTTCACCTACTTCCTGCACCAAATAACTTGAAAGATATTTCTGTCGGTATAGGTTCAGCTCGGTCAAGGAAATAGCACTTTTACTATTGAATTTCGGATAGTCCTTTAAAATGGTATCATAAATTGATTTGCGTATGTATTTGCCTAAAATTTGTTCCGCTATCGGAAATTCTTTTTTTGAAATACTACTTATGAAGGTCTGCATCGTCGTATCATTAGATTGCCAAAAATAAAGATAAAATCTGCTTTACTTTCGTATTTGTTCACGAAACCCATGCCTTCATGTGGAGAAAATCATCATACCCCTCTCCCCAATTCGTGAAACTTTTTGAAATCACAAAATGCCCGTTACCACATATCCTTGTCAGTAAGGAAGGCATTCCCCAATTTCTTGAAAATCTGTTGGATAAAATATTGAGTTCGGAATCTCTTTGGAAATTTGAGGGTAATCGTATCTTTGACAATTATTTTTTAGCATTTGGCAGCTGTTCAAAGAGGCGACTTGCAATTTCAAAAAGCATAAAAAAATAATTTTTAAAGAATCGAAACAAGTCTTCCACGAAATGTCACATTCTTATAGGTCATTTATAGTCGAAAAGAAGTATTTATCTATTTTGTCGCGCTATTCGCTAAGAAATCAATTCAAGATGTTATGAGCAAAAAACTCGGCCAACTTGCTGCCACGGCAATCTGCGGCAATGATATAAGTTCTTCGTGTCTCTATGTTTCGGCATTAGCCATTGTCTATTCAGGCCAATATGCATGGGCTGCATTACTAATGGTAGCCGCGGTACTATTCCTATTCCGACGAATATACGGGGAGGTTGTTGGTGCATTGCCCTTAAACGGAGGCGCCTACAATGCTTTGCTGAATACCACCAAAAAATCCACGGCTTCTTTAGCGGCTACCCTTACCATCCTGTCATACATGGCGACGGCCGTCATATCGGCCAGCGAAGCTATTAAATATGCTGATAGTCTGTTGGGTTTCTTGCCGATCATAGCGGTAACGATCGGCCTTTTGCTACTATTTATGGGGTTGGTGATACTGGGTATCGGAGAATCTTCGAAAGTGGCCATTGCGATTTTTATTTTTCACCTAAGCTCCTTGGTGGTCTTATGCACTTTTTGTGGATATCATTTTATAGCCCATGGTTTCGACACTCTCATTGCAAACTTCCAACGCCCTGTAGAAGGCGGAATAATTACGGCCTTATTCTTCGGATTTTCAGCAGCCATGTTGGGGATTAGCGGTTTTGAGAGCTCTGCCAACTATGTAGAGGAGCAAGCAAGCGGTGTATTTCCGAAGACCTTGCGGAATATGTGGATTGTAGTTACCATCTTTAACCCATTGATCGCTTTTCTTGCTTTGGCGATCATCCCGATTTCCGAAATTAACATCAATCAGGAGGCCTTGTTGTCGTATATGGGCAATATTTCGGGTGGCAACTGGCTTTCAATTTTGGTCGGTATCGATGCGGCCTTGGTATTAAGTGGTGCGGTATTGACTTCCTACGTTGGGGTGGGTGGCCTGATGGAAAGAATGGCCCTTGACCGCGTATTGCCCAAATTTGTTCTAAAGAAGAACAAAGGGGGTACCTCCTATCGAATTTTCGTCTTGTTCTTTATTCTCTGTACATCGGTTTTATTGGTAACCGAAGGCAATCTTGCAAAACTGGCCGGCGTCTATACCATTGCCTTCTTATCAGTGATGGTGCTTTTCGGTATTGGTAATTTTTTACTTAAAATAAATAGGTCCCGATTACCTCGGCCTGAAAGATCCACCTGGTTAGGATTGATTATCGCAATAATAGCCATCATCGTGGCCCTTTTGGGAAATATTATCCTGAACCCAGGTTATTTGGGCATATTTGTAGAATATCTTATCCCCACTTCGATCGTTGTACTGTTCATGTTACATAAGAACGATATCCTAAAGGTAATCCTGCTTTTTCTGAATTTTATTACCCCGAAAAAAAGCGAGTTCTTTAATAATTTGAACCGAAAAATAGATATCGCCATTAAGCGATTGAATTCCCAACAGTTTGTTTTTTTTACCAATAAGGATGACGTAGCGACCCTGAATAAAGTTCTGCAGTATATCACAGACAACGAGGATACCAAACGCCTAAAAATCGTGGCGGTCCTAAATGAATCGATACGGCTCTCCCCCAGCCTAAAAACGGATATTGAAGTATTGGACAGGGCCTATCCTGATATCCATATCGAATTTGTTGAGGAACATGGGGAGTTCGGGCCGGAAAAAATCAAAGAGCTGTCAAAGAAATGGCACATTCCCATAAACTTCATGTTCATCGGCTCACCAGGTGACAAATTTCCGTATCGCATACAACAATTGGGCGACGTGCGACTGATTATTTAATCCCGACCAACATAATACATGTTTGGATTTACGGTATTCGAAGTAGCTCCCTTTCCTTCTGAGAACCTAAAAAAACAGGTTGGTCTAACTTATCCAAAAAGGGCAGAAATAGCCGACATTGATTTAAGGATTTGGCAACTTTTTAGCTATTGAAGCTTCTAATTGATTCATAGTTGTCAAATCACCATTATATTCATACCTTTTAAATAAAAGCAAAAAGCATGAAAAAAATACTGACTCCTTATCGGCAAAAGGGCTTGAAACTCAAAAACCATATCGTGATGGCCCCTATGACCAGAAGTAGGGCTATTGACAACATTCCCAACGATCTGATGGCCGAATATTATGGCCAAAGAAGTGGTGCAGGTTTGATTGTTACAGAAGGTACTGCACCTTCTCCAGAGGCATTAGGGTACCCCCGTATTCCAGGTATCTATAATCTTGCACAGATAGCAGGTTGGGAAAAAATCGCAGATACCGTACATCGCCATAACAGTAAAATATTTCTACAACTCATGCATACGGGTCGTGTCGGAAATATTCTGAATCTCCCAAAAGGGGAACATCTTATCGGCCCATCGCATCACAAGGTTTCAGGACAAATTTATACAGACGCCGAAGGCATGCAGGATTATTCCGAACCTGTAGCCTTGACGACCCAGGGCGTATTCAATCTCATAAAGGGTTTTGTAACGGCCAGTGAAAATGCGATCAAGGCAGGCTTTGACGGGATAGAATTACACGCTGCCCATGGCTACATTCTAGAGCAATTTTTAAACCCCCATGTCAACGACAGGACCGACGATTTTGGAGGTAGCATTCCCAAACGCTGTAAATTGATCGTTGAAGTCACCAGGCAGGTGGCAAATGCTATTGGTAAGGACAAAGTCGGAATTCGTTTTTCGCCATTTTCTACATTTAACGATATGCCATCATATGACCCCGAAGAGGTACACCAGACCTATGAACTATTGGTCACAGAAATGAATTCGATAGGGATTGCCTACCTACATTTATCGGCCAACCCCGACATACCGCCAAAGACGTATGATGTCATGCGGGCAAAATTCACCAATACAATAATCCTTTGCAACGGCCTTACCCCAAAAACAGCGGAAGACGCCTTGGAAGGCACATTCGCAGATTTGGTCGCTTTCGCACGAAACTTTATGGCCAATCCCGATTTGGTAGTGCGTATTGAGAAGGAAGCCGATTTGAACGAGGTCGACTATACAACGGCCTATACCCCCGGTCCTAAAGGCTATACCGATTACAAGACATTATAAGTAACGCAGGCTTTATTGTGTAAACAACTGGGCCACAAAAAAGGCGGCAGCAGCGGCAATTACCCCTATAACCATCACCTTGAAGGCCCCTTTTAGGGGCGGCTGGCCGGTAACCTTGCTTTTAAAATAACCGAATACCAACAGACAGACGATGGTCAATGCCGAGGAAAATAAGAGTCCTGCTTCAGGGGTGTGGGTGAAAATATACCCACATAGCGGGATAAAACCTCCAACGATATAAGCAAGCCCAATGGTAAGTGCACTGTTCCGAGCGCGATTTAAACTGGGCTTTTCAAGCCCCAATTCAAACTTCATCATAAAATCGACCCATTTTACTTTGTCCTTGGCCAATTCTTCAACGATCAACTTCTGCGAATGATCACTAAGTCCGTAATCGGCAAAAATCTCCATGACCTCTTCTTTCTCCTTTTCCGGAAGATTTTCGACCTCATCAAATTCTCGCTGCAGTTCGGAATCGTAATGTTCGATTTCCGTTTTCCCTGCAAGGTATCCCCCTAAACCCATGGCAATAGAACCTGCCACGATTTCAGCAATACCGGCAGTAATAATGATCGTATTGGAAGTTACTGCGGCACTCAATCCTGCTGCAAGCGCAAATGGCACGGTAAGCCCATCAGACATACCAATCACCATATCGGTAATAAAATCAGAGTTTTTTAGATGTTTTTCTGGGTGCATAATACGTATATAAATAGCAATGATAGCCTAAAGATCATTCCTTAAATTTCAAATTGAGTCCCAATGTTAAAGCGTTGTCTAGGTATTTTAGGTTCCCAGGGGGGGTACTATCATATCGAGTACTTAGTGATGTGATCAATTCAAGGTGGTCGGTCAAGGCAACGATCACATTGAAATCGTTCAGAATCCGATAATCGGCCACCAGTTTCACACTCGGTTGATAATAAATGACGTTGTTGATCTTCACTAGTTTGTTCAATTTCCATCGTATACTGTTTACATAGGTAATCCGAATATCTTTAACATGATCTGGCTCCCCGGTCAATAATTTGGAAGTATTCAAGATTTCGGTTTCCCGCATCAGACCCAGTTCCATATCCAAGCCAAAACTATCTTTGGCCACCACCCCATATCGAAGCCCGGCACCAAATAATTGCCTCCGATTAACCAACAAAACCCTATTGAACTGCAATTGATAAAATTCGAACGTTTTAAGCCGCTTTGAAAGTTTATAATTATGTCGAAAGTGCACAAAGCCTCCATCTAATATTTCATTATCAGAATTCGATAAGAAACTATATCCACCAAAAAATTTGAACTCGTTTTTTTTTCTCAATAAAATAATTGCCGGGGCTATATCCCATTGATCTGTATTTGAGTTTCCACGGGTACCATTATAGGATAATGCAAGTGCATAAATCGTAGAGTCGGCAACTTCGATCAAGCGCTCGGCATTTATAATGGTCTGACCATACCCTGCACTTGTAATAAGGTAAATAACCAGCATATAAAACGTACGCTTCATTGACTCTTGCTTCTATGTACTATCATCCCTAAAATAAAAACAAATTCGTGCCTTAACCTAGGGTAACTTCAAATAATACGCGCTCATATTTAATTTCCTATACAAGTTCATTTCATCATTTCAGAGGTAAGGAACTTGTATAGGACATCGGGACATGCAAACGAGATTCAATGAATTAATTTGATTTTAGTGAAACAAGCGATAATTTATTTCGAAAAGTGCTATTTTAATGGTACTTTAACGGGAGTGTGCTCTTTGAATTTATCAAAGTAGGCACTTAATAAATTCGAAAAATGAAAAAGCTGATTCTGTTGGGTTTTCTGTCATTATTTATGCAAATGGCCTTAGGACAGGAGGCCCAAAATAGCACCAAAAAAGCAGTCGCCACCTATAACGGCTATTCTACCGAAGGGTATTACTTTACGAATGAATTGGATCAGGGACCCCTACACTTTGATAAAATAATGCCGGAGGTCTTGCAACACTTTGATTTGAAGGATGAAGTGTACAAGGGGGAGACCTTTCGGGTCAATTATATAATTAAAACCGTGGGCAAAAAGGATGAACTTACCATTCTCAACCTTGAAAAAATCGATTATGATGCTGACGACGACGACGGGGGTCAGTAGTTTTATAAAGCACTCATTATTTACATCGATTTATCTGTCGGAGGGTATCGTCGGGTTTCTGCTAATCTCCTGATTTTTGGGCTTATCTAAGAAAGATTACCTAGTATTTAGGTTATTCCTTAAAATGGATACCCAATAGCAAAATTTAAGATCAAATTATCAGTACCCCCTCCAAAGAACGGAATTCTACTCCGTTCCTTTACAGGAAGATACGGTACCCGGAAGGGCGATGCCAGATCCAAGCGTATCACGAAATTCTGGATATCGAATCGAAACCCAAAACCTACGCCTGCTCCTAATTCCTTGTACCAATCCTTGCTAAAAGTCCCTAACGCATATAATTCATCGGTGGCACCCGTCAGATCTGGAGTTTTATTTTTACCGGAAAGCCACACATTGCCCGCATCAACGAACAGCGCGCCTTTGAGATAGGAATATATGGGGAAACGATATTCTAGGTTACCTTCCAGCCGAACATTTCCCGATTGGTCATAATACGATCCGGCACCCGTCTGATCTGAAAGATAACTCCCTGGCCCCAAAGATCGTATTCTGAAAGCCCTCACACTATAGGGGCCGCCTGAAAAATACTCCTTTATATAAGGCAGGGTAGTTGAATTGCCATAGGGAATGCCCCAGCCTGCGAAGATTCGACTTACCAACATCTCGTCTTTTCCCCATTTAAGATAGTGCCTAAAATCAATGTCAAGCTTGGCAAATTGGGCATATTCCTGACCCAAAAATTTAGATTTGCCGCCACTAAGGAGATGTATCAAATTCCCGGCAATATCTAAATTGGCATTGAAATAAATAGGTCCTTTTTTACGCGAATCGACCAGTTCATTATAGGTAAACGAATAATTGAGTCCGGCAATGAACCGCTGGTCAAAGCTACCTTTCAGAAATGGGTTCTGTTGTAAAATAGTATCAAATTCGGCGGTCGTCTTGGATAGCTTCACATAATTGACATTGATGGGTTTTAGCTCATGAAAGACATACCTATTTTCATTCCAGGTATACCCAAAGGAGGTATTGAAAGAATTCAATTGGTAGAGTTGGGTGCGGTTTAAATAATCGGCACCAAGACTGACGACCGTTTTTGGAACGGCATATACGAAGCGCCCTGATCGAAAAGGAACGAAGCGTGGTATAATAAGGTCTGCCTTAATTCCAGCGGCAATACTGCTCAAACTGGCGTTGCTAGCTCTTGCAAGCTGTGTCTCATAATCAAAATTCGCCGAAATCTTCAAAATTTCCCCACTATGAAAGAGGTTCCGATTGCTATGGGAGACCGTTATTCCCGGACCGGCAAACCCATTTGACTTTGTGACGGCCTGCAACTCGGTTCGCAATGATTTTTTCGTCATGGGCGTTAAATAGATATCGGCATTCAGCGAACCTGCACCATCTGTCGCCAAGGTATCCAATTCGGTAAAACGGGTATTTACAAATTTATAACTTCCAATTGCCGATAATCGGTTGCTCGTATACCGCGCCATATCAGCACTGTATAACTGGCCTTTTTTAAATAGGATATAGGGTTCTAGTTTCTTGGGCTTAAAAAACACTTCATTTTGAACGATGTGAATCCCATCAACCGTAATCCCTTTTGTCTGTAGCGAATCAGACGCTATCGAATAGTTCGGGAATACGGTAATCGAATCGATTTTATATGGAATCGTCGCCCTAGGGGGGGTATTCTTCTTAAGCCGCAAATAAAGATCGAAGCGTTTATTTTTATATTGATTGGTATCGGCTTCGAAAATCAGGAAATCAGGATTGAAATTGTAATAGCCCACTTCTTTCAATGAACGATCTATGCGTTCCCGTTCTGCTTTTAGTAATTCCAGGTCGAATCTATTGCCTTTTTTTAATCGGGAATCGGAAGCAATTTTTTCAATGGCACCATAAATGGGCAATGAATCCCCATCAAGTTGATACGTTTCTAGCAAATAGGGTTTTGTCAATGACACTTCGTAAGCGACATCCGCATAGTTTTGGGTACTGTCTATTTCAGAGGTGGCCCGCCCATAAAAAAATCCTCGGTTCTCTAAGCGATTTAATATGAGTTCTTCTGAGCGTTTTGGATCGACATCCGAAAAATACACGGGTTTCTCCCCGATTGATTTGTTCATCCATCGATTGATAAAACCTGGTTTTTTGCGATGCGCCTTATAATAAAAATACAGGCCTGGACGCATCCCTAGAATCACACTATTCGGCTCGGGAAGCAATATGGCCTGTAATTCTTTTTCTAAGATTTTGCTATCCTTGATGACCGTATCGGAAACCATCCTGATTTTCGCACCGCGATACAGCTGTTCCCCTTCCGGTATAAATTTCTCAACACTGCATGCGTTCATGCCCAATAAACATAACAGGAAGCAAACCGCCTTTATTTGTTTCGGTATTTCCAATAGTCGTCTTTCTAAATTTGCAAAGTTATCAATGTGCCTCCTTTGTGGGTGGGGGGTCTTGTTTTTTATCTACTTTCGACGTGTTTGACTTCTTAAATGGACTAAATATCTCACTTAGTTTATTGAACTCCCAATTGAGGATCAGGGCTATCCCCGTAACCGTCAATTGACCGTCGATGGCATTTTCATATTCGCTTTTTTGAAAACCGTTTAAACGATAACGTCCGTCCTCGGTTAACAGGTATTCTATGCTAAGATTTCCTATTATCGGAGTTGACCCTTCCGTATTATTTGAGTTTCCTTCGACCGGCACCGAACTTCCGGCGGTAATGATAAGGCGATCATCGAAAAGTTTCTTTCGGGCATTTATATTCAATTCGGTGCGATCTGTTGGGCTACTCCCTTGATAATCGGTATAACTGTTCAACCCAAAATCGACTTCAAGTCCGGTCTTTCCTAAAACTTTCCCTGAAAATTGATTCAGTTCTTGGGATAACAATTTATTGACATTGTTTCGCGCTATGGCCGTTGCACCTCCCGAACTCCCATCGCTGCCAGAATCGGGAAAAAAACGGTTCAAGGCGAGGAGTGAAAATACCTGTTTGTTCAGCTCGGCTTCCTGACTGTTTAATTGTTGAACCCTATCATAAACGCTCCCTCCAAAGGATCCCTGTTCATTTTCAGGCATATCAAGACCAAAGGATAATTTAGGGCTCGTTAGATGCCCATCAACATTCAAGTAGACCAAAAATGGCAGGGATTGCCTGTATTTTCCAGAGAGCGACGCATCCCCGCCCAAAGATACCGAGGTCATCAATGGTGCGGCAGAGGTCTCCACCTCATATATCGCCTTCACATTTAACAGGGCGTTTGTTGGGTCACCAGCCCAGGTAATAGTGCTTCCTTTTTGGATTTCGAATTTTCGTTTGACCAAATTATACAGGTTGGTTTCATAATGGCCTGATGATAGTTCATACCTTCCGGTAAGATCGATGTTGCCATTCATATTGATATTCAGGTTCAATTGCCCGTTGCCGGCAACCTGTAGGTTGTCACCGGTTTGTTCATCGATTAGAATATTGAAGATAGCGGCATCAGCTACTTCTAGAACAGCACTGACCTCAAAACCTTTAAAAATCGAAGGGGTATCTTCTGGGTCATTTCGAGTTAAAATCGCATCCGGTTCTTTTCGATTTACAAAAATAACGACTCCCTCGCGCTCTTGTATGTCTAATTGGGATTCGGGAACTATATAGGTGAAATCAGTGCCCTCGCCAAGGTTGATCTTTCCCTTGATCTTTGGTTGTTCTAAATTGCCCGTTATGGCAATGTCAGCATCAAGGCGCCCTTCACCATAAAACAGTTGGTTATCCCCTTTTTTAGAATTCAAGACTTGAAATTTATCAGCCACTAATCGTAGATCAAAGTCCGGGTTGGTCAATTTTTCGGTGAGGATAGACCCGTCGATGGTAAAGTTTTGATTATTGGCATCTGATATCGCGAAGGTATCGAAATATATGCCCGAGGTATTTACATTGATAACTTCTTCCGATATTTTAAATTCGGTATTCAGGGGTACCACGTTAAAATCGGCTCCCCTAAAATTGAGATTCCCTTCATATTTTGGACTTTTTGTAGTCCCGCTGACCTTGAATTTGCCAGATAGATAACCATGTGCATCCTTGATTACATCATTGGTAATCCCTTCTATGAATTCAAGCTTTAATTTATTAAGATTTAAATCGAGGTTGAGAAGCGCTCCTGATACGTCGGCCACATAGTCACCCGTGAGATCAAAATCAAGCCCACCCTCTTTGATGCCAAGATCAAAATCGTAATTTTTCGGTTTTTTCGACGCTGCCACCAAGGATAAATTTCCTAAAGGGTTCTGTAATACATTAAGCTGTTCAATTCGAAAATCGGCCACCAGACCAGAGGCCCCGAATGGGTATTCTAGTACGATTTGACCATTTATATCGCCCGTCGCCAACTCCTCCCTCGCATTGAAAAGGCTCATAAAAGTCTGAACCTTAAAATCCTTGAAAGTCACACCGACATGCTCCTTATTTACCTTCGGCAAGGTGCTGCTGATCAAAAGCTCCTGATCGTTCCTAGAAAGTTTAAAATCATTAAATCCGATATATTTATTGGCAATCTTTATGGCATTGTTTTCTGCTATTGACCAGGTGTTCCTATTCAAAATGAGCTCCTGGGGCACGATACGGGCCGTAATAGTATCCTTTGCGATTTTCACCTTCGATACAAGATGCATCAGCTTTTCGGTTTTTGTATATGCTAGAAAATCCAAGGTCATTACGTGATCGGCAAGTACTCCCTGAATTTTCGTGTTTGGCACATGCAGCCTTTCTGTGGTGATTCCAGAGAAGCCTATATCAAAACCCAATGAAGTACCAGTACCTTTTAGCACCCCTTTAAGGCTATCCATTTTGATCCCATTATAGATCACACTAGGCAGGTCTATCTGCCCATTTAGTTTTCCAGTGGCTTCATCAAAGTCTGCACTAACACTGATTGTATCCAATTGTTCAACCCCGTTAAAAAAGACATCGGTCATGATGGGGGGGGCACCTAACTTCAGATCCAATTTTAGGGTCGCGGGATCAACAGGTGGCCTACTCCCGTTCGCATTCTCGAAATAATCCTTGAAATGCAGCACCAAGGCTTCTTGGAGCCTCTTTGGCGAACTATTGCTTTGCAGCCTGGCATTTAGAAAACTACTTTCTATTTTGACATCGGTCGTTTTTTCTCCGATAGCTGCCGAAAGCTGCACGTCGTCCATATGGTATTGTTCTTTGTCGTAAACGGCAATCCCATTGCTTAGGAGTCCGTTCAGGCTAAAATTCCTTAAATTCCCTTTGAAATCGGCAGTGAATTGCGCCGCAGTCTTTATGGAGACCTTACTTAGTCCGAGGCCATACAAATCTGCCCCTTTGATATCCAAGTCAATTTTAAGATTCGAATTGATCGAATCAAGGGCCACTTGTCCGGTTGCGTTCATCGCTAGATTAGGGTCCTTGAATGCCATGGTCATATTGCCCTGGCCATGGGTAATATCCGCCGTAAATTTTAGGTTTGAAAAGTCATACTTTTTATACTGTAATTTCGTGAAGGATGTTTTTAATTTGGCATTCAAGGTATTCAATGAATTTCCGGAGACCATTGCATCTAGGTTAAAGGCAACGGTACCAAGCTGTGGACTTTTAATCAAGGACCCCAATTGAAGGCTATCGACCTGTAGATTTCCTTCGATGGCGGGGATTCCTTGATTGGTATAATTCGCATTTAACGTTACCGATCCCTCGGGCATTTTAATAAAAGCTTCGGCCTGCAGGTTTTTCATACTTCCACTTCCAGAAGCTTGGATCGCAACCGTATGGGGAAGTGAAATTCCCAAATCGGTTTCCGAAACAAATTTCCGCACGTCTTCATCTATGGTAAGGACGCTTAAATCCTCGACATCAAAAAAGAGTTTTGTGCTATCGGTACCATTTTCCAGGATTCCGTTCGCAGTTAAGGAAGTATGGTCTCCCCAATCAATCTCTATTTTTTGAAATCGGATTTTTTTTAAGGTCCCCGTGGCACTCATAGTACCGGTAAAATCGTTCATTGTGGCCTTCGCTAAATACCCATTTTTCCTCAATTCTGGATAGAAGTCCATAACATCATCAAGGGCGATTTTAAATCTTGGGATTTGGATTTCGACTTGCGTTTTTTGAGGTTCCCTGATAAATTCGGCAAGCGTAGGGTATTTTAGGTCCAATTCCCCATTGAGTGTACTGTTTCCAGAATTAATGATGAATTCTGAGAGTGAGGCCTTTGTGTCTTGTACTTTGGCATTAAAGGAAAGGTTCCTTAATTGAAAGCCCGATCCTTCTTGAAATGATACTTCGGATACCTTCAAAATTGCCGTTTTATTAGCATAGGACAATTGATCGGCCTGAAGTCGAATTTTCGAAAAAGAGCGGTCGCCCCCATCCTGTTCTCTTGAATCTTTATCTTCCTTACCGAGCCGAAGCGAATTATCCTCAAAAACTATATTCTTGGCGTGTATGGTATAATCAGGCCATTCGATTCGCCGGCTTTGCACCGTATCAATGGAATTCGCTACCTTGTCGGTATTTTCGGCTACCAATTTCAACCTCATATCAGAATTCGATAGGGATAAGGATTCTATGTCAAACTCATTTCGGGATAGATCGGCACGCGGTAATCGTAAAAGGAAGTTCTGGATGTCAAAATCACCGGTAATTCCAGCCGGCGATGAATTATAACTCGCCCGTACGTTATCAAGCTTAAAAGAATCAAATGACAAATACGGCAAGGGCCCTTGGGTCGTATCCTGTGTAACCGGAAATGGTTTGTACTGTTTAAAGCGAATTAAGGTATTTGACAAGGCAAAATCATTTACCTCAAAATGCAATGTCTTTATATCTATTGAACGGGCATCGAAATACAACTTTCCCAAGGCGATGCTGCTTTCTATTCCCAAATAGGCATCATCGTATCGAATGTCGAAATCCTCAAAATCAAGATGCCCGATTCTTATTTGAAAGGAAGTCGTTGATTGCTTGGCGATGGTGGTATCCTTTGATGCAAAGGCCTCGATTAAAAAATCAAAATTGAATTTTTCAGAATCCTCAGTTCGTTCCACATGGGCTGTCAGACCTTCCCAATTGGCAGATCGAATATTGAGTCCTGTACCAAAAATCAACGGACGCAAGGCCAAACTGGCCTCTAATGACTTCGAATACAGCAAGGTATCGCCCTTCTTGTCGGCCAAATACAATCCTTCTAAATAAACATTACCTGTAAATGTGATATAGAGTCTGTCAATAGCAACCTGGGTGCCGGTTTTTCCCGAAATGTATTTTACGGCTTTTGTTACAATGATATCTTGCCCCCACTGGCTCCGAATAAAGAGCAGGATACCCACAAAGAGGAAAAGTAGGAATAGAAAAACTCTTCCTAGCCTTCTTAATATCCTATATTTTATATTTTTTGTCAAATTTAACCGTGACTGATCTAAAAATCAAAAGTACTAGGTTTAATCGGAGGTGACTACTACAAAGGCATTCAATTATGTGCTTTATCAGGTGCCTTATCGCACTAATTTGCAAAATCACCCTTTTGTGCTATTGCGGTATCCCATTACCCAACAATGCAAGTTTTCTGAACCACTGCTTCCACAGGAGATAACCCATTGGAAAAAGGAATAATAGAAAGACCATTGAATAGAAATTATTGGAGATTTGCAAACTATAGATTCTTTTTCAATTTTTGCATGGCGACTAAAATACCGGGCACCAAGCTCAAAGTAGCAAGGCCCATTATTATCCATAAAAAATTTTGACGTATCCAAGGAATGTCCCCCAAGAAATAGGCTGCCCAAACAATTGACAGTACCCATAGTGCATACACTTAATACGTTATACCTACCAAAGGCTCTCGAATCCATTTTGGCGATGCCTGCGACCAAAGGCACCAATGCCCTGACCACGGGGACAAAACGGGAATAAAAAAGTGCCTTATCACCATAGGTTCTGTAAAATTCGTGGGCCCTAATATAATTTTCCCCGTTTAACCATTTCACCCGATGAACTATGGTAGGGCCGAAGCGAACCCCTAAACCATAGGCTACCCAATTGCCTAGTACACCGGCCAAAATAAGCGCCACGATTACGACCCAAATATTCAAGGCCCCGGTAGCCGCCAAAACACCGACTCCAAAAAGGAGGCCATCCCCAGGCAATAATGGTGCCAATGGAAAGAAAGCCGATTCACTGAATACGATACCAAAAAAAATAACGACCGCCAGTATGGGGTGGGCTGCCGTATGATATTGCATCCATTGATCGAGGTTGAAGAGTAGATCGGTCATTTTTTCTTTTATGGGGCAAGGCTGTGAAAAGCAAGATCACAAACTATATCCTAAGATTTTAATGCTCGGACAAATTTAGCCAAATGTGCCAGTTATATCTTAAGAACAAAGGCAAAAAAAAGCCCGATAATTATAAGCACGCCGAACCCTAACAGCAACTTGAGTCGCTCTGTTTTTGCTGCCAGCACCAACCCATAGACCATTTTAAGGACATTATTACTTGTAATGGCAATGAGAACGGCAGAAACAACAACTGATTGATTAATATTCCATTTGCTTTGAAACAAATTGATAAGGAACGGATCTATATCGGTCACACCAACCATCAAAGATAGGGCCTCTATGCCAGTTTCTCCATACCGCTTGGTTACAAACCCTGTCACAACAGCAAAAAATATAAAAAGTACCCCAAAGATTACGGCGGTCTTAGGTTCAAGCGGATTCCCATTTGTCGAAATTGGCGGTTCTTCTATGGGCTCCACTGATTTGGATTTTGAAGCTCGAATAAAAAATATGGCAATGGTACTTGACACGACTACAAATACGGTAAAAGAAGGTGCCAATTCAAGCGCTATTGCCTTATTAAAGAAAAGCGCCAATAGAAAAATACGCAAGTACATCATTGTAGTCGCCAAAATCATTGCTGCGGCCACGGGTGATTGCCTAGGCAGAATCTTGCTTTCCCTGGCAAGTATGAATGTTGTGGCCGTACTACTGTAAAGACCTCCCAATATGCCCGTAAGAATGATACCGGCTTTTGGAAAAACAAATTTTTTGAGGAGGTAACTACAATAGGAAATAGCTGATACGGCGACAATGGCAAGCCAAAACTTGTAGGGTGAAATGTTGATATCGTTCGATATCGGCACATCAGGCAAGAGCGGTAGTACTACGCCCACGATGACCAAAAATTTGGCCAAGGTAATGAATTCCTGATTATCGAATTTTTTTGTGACTTCAAATAAAGTTTCCTTTAGTTCGGTCAACCACAAGACGGTAACCACTAGCAAAATGACAAGCCAGTGGGGTTGTGTATATATTAGTGGGGCCAAGCAAAAGGTAATTAGTGCGGTAATCATCGAAGTTATCCCGAATTTTTGAAAACGCTGAATCTTGCCCCAATAGGAGATTGCCAAAAATGCTATAAGGGCCACCCCGCCCCCTGAAAATAAAAATAAATTCGTCGGATTCATTAGGTATAGCGCATAGCCTAAAATTCCGATAAGCGTAAATGTACGATCCGTCCCAAACCTACTTTCAAAAGGATCATCTTTGTATTTACTGCGTTGTTCGAGACCAATTAACAAGGAAAAGAGGACCACCAATACAAAATTAATGAGGGCCACGGGTATTTTATTTATGACGTCTTGAAACATACATTTTAATTAATCGCAGTGCGAATCATAGGTGATAAAGACTCAACATTTTTCAGGTGGCTTACAATGATCCATTAACCGATTGATCGGTCTTTCGGTTCTTCAGAGCCGCATTGCACCATAATAGGCGGCCCCTAATAAGGCCGCTTTTTCGTTCGTTACCACATGTACCGGGACCATTTCCAAAAGCGGGTTCATACGCCCAGATTGCGTGAAATTATCATAAAAGGTTTCCTTGTTAATTCCATGAAAGATCTTCGGCACGATACCCCCACCAATATAAATACCCCCAGTGGCCTTAAATTTTAAGGCTAGTTGCGATGATTCGATTGCAAGGAATCGCACAAACAATTCCAGGGTCTCCCTACAAATAGGATCTTGTTTTTCAATGGCCGTATGGGTGATTACTGCGGCCGGGTCCGCTGCTTTCATTTGGTCTGAAAACCATTTCGGTTCTTTTTCACCGCTTAGATTTCGAAGCAATTGGTAAATATCATGGATGCCTTGACCAGACAATAATCGTTCCCAACTCACATGACCATATTTTTGATGAAAGTATTCCCAAATTTCAAGATCATATTCGTTTCTGGGACTAAAATCACAATGCCCCCCTTCGGTCGCAAAGGGGTGATATTCCTCACCATCCCAAAAAAGGCCTGCCTCCCCGAGCCCCGTCCCAGGAGAAATGATGGCCGCATTGCCTGCAATTTTCGAACCTGTTTTAAGTATTTCAAGATCATTTTCCCGCAAGGCAGCCAGTCCGAAGGCATTCGCTTCCATATCGTTGATCAGGGTAATCGAATTCAGGTGCAATTGGTTACCCAGTTCTTCACAATCTATATCCCACGGAAAATTGGTGCCGTGAACTTTCCCATTTGCAATAGGCCCGGCAACGCCCAAACAGACCTGTTGGAACCGTAGGATACCTTTTTCCTGAAAAGCATCGATCATTGCCATGAGCGAAGTATATTCCTTCGTCTGGTATTTTTTTTGTACCAAGAGTTTCGGTTGGCCATGTTCGAATTTATAAAGTGCCAAATGGGTCTTTGTTCCCCCAACATCCCCGGCCAGGACTATCCCATTGACATGTTTTGGGTTCTTTTTGGTCCCAAAGGCGAGCGGAAAAATTGCTTCCTGTAAACCAGGGATTTGATCGTTTTTCATGTTGTTCATTGACATTTACGTATTAGGCATTGCTCATTACTTAGTGAATTCTTAGGTCAGTGGTGTTCGCATTGGCAGGCCGCCACAACTTTTGATAAGTTTCCGGAAACTTAACAAGCCTCCCTTAAATTTAAACTGATTATTGTCATGATGCACTATTTATAGGCTATTTACTTAAACTTCTTCTGAGCGGAAGACACATTTATATTGCATTCCTATCGACTTTCATCGGTAGCTATTCAAACGCTAAAAACCTAATTCAGGTGACGGGTGTTTTTTATAGGACTTGATCATATTTCCCTTAAGTTTATCTTGGGCTCAAACAATGTCGTTCTTCGCACTAAAAACCGAAATTAATCATAACGATCTTATGGTAGTTTTTTCGCCTCGATTTCATGTAGCCCATAATCAGTATAAAGTTTGATCAAGGCAGCAACTGACCATGCCTGATGAATACATCCCTTGCCATTTTCTTGATTCGGTTGAAGGCCGTCAAAAATCTCAGAGATACAATAAAGGCCATTGTGATTATAAAAATGATCCTGTAGGCTGGCAAGTTTGCCAACTACCTCTTTTTTGTTTTTTTGGCTTTTACCATAAATCCTAAAAAAGGCATGAAAATAGTCATAAAGTAGAAAGGGCCAAACCGTACCTTGATGGTAGGCATGATCTCGTGACCATTGATTCCCTTGATAATTCCCTATAAAATTCGGATCGTCAACGGCCAATGTCCGAAGACCTAGGGGCGTAAAGAGTTTCTTCTTAACCGCTTCGAATATAAATTTCTCCTGTTTTGGATTAAATACTGTAAATGGCAAACTGATGCAGAAGAGTTGATTCGGTCTAAAACTTTTATCAGTCGAACCATTTGGGATGATTACATCATACAATGTTCCTTGCTCATTAATGAACCTTTTGGGGAAATTCATTTCGAATTTTTCAATGAGCTCGTTATATGTTTTATCAACAGCACCATGAAGCGCCAGGCTGAAAAATCGATAGATCTGCAAGGCATTGTACCAGAGTGCGTTTATTTCGACGGGGCATCCTATACGCGGGGTAATTACCTTTCCGTTCACCATGGCATCCATCCAAGTGAGCTGCTGGCCCTCTTGACCGCCAAATAATAAGCCCTCTTCGGTAACATGAATGTTGTATCGTGTACCGGCAACATGATGTTCTAGGATGTCCTTAAGCGCCTTCATCTGATTTTTGATAAAGCCTGAATCTTTGAATTTAAGGTAATATTCATACGTTGCTATAAATAGCCATAAAGTAGCATCCATACTATTATACGCTACCTTTTCATTGCCATTATCAGGAAATCGATCTGGGATCATTCCTTGATCGATGCTGTTAAAAAAGGTGGAGAGTATCGATTTCGAAATTGCCTTGCGGCCCGTTGCAATGGTGATTCCCCGCATTGAAATCATGGTGTCCCTCCCCCAATCGGCAAACCAGTGGTACCCAGCGATAATCGATTCGCTTTGGGTAGATTCCCTCTTGACCAAAAATTGATTTCCTACTCTCAACAGGTCTTTATAAAAATTCGATTTTGACTTTTGAGGTAGGGTCAACGCTTTTTTAGATGCTACGTCCCACAAGTTTTTAAGGTCTTTTGAAACTATATCAGCTGCTATCGAAAAACAAAGTATAATTTGCTCGTTTGGTTTCAATTGCTTTTTCAAATACCCGATCCTATAATAAGCACAATCGGAATCAAGGCCACGTTCCTGAGATTTGGGTAGTTGTACGTTGCGGTACCAATCACGTGCTTCCAAGAAGTTGCCGTCTGTCCAGCTAGTAAATACGGGTTGACTGCCATAAATTGGATACGTTTTTAAATGCTCGGGATAAAATTCAGTATAAAAATCAAAGGCAGCGTTCTCTTTAAAGGTGCTGTGAAAGTCGGTATACGTATACAAAGGATGTACTTCAAGTAGGTATGGAGTATTTCCGGTGTTGGTATACGCAATCAAGGTTGTATTACTACCCTGAACCATTGTGACACGCTTTTCCAATTGCCATGTTTCAGTTCCATAGCTCCAATGTGGTACGGGCTCTGCCCTGAATTTTCGAAGAAATCGCGTTCCGTCCGGATAAATGACATTTGGATATTGATTCGTGGCCAGGTCATCGTACTTGCCATTTAAAAAGACCCGTTCCTCAACTTTGGCCACCAACACTTTTCTGTCGGTAGGGGGCTTAAATGCCGCTATCAAAAGACCATGGTAATTACGTGTATTCGCACCGCTTACCGAACTGGAAGCATAGCCACCGAGGCCATTGGTCGACAGCCATTCCTGATCGAATAATTCGTGTCTCATTTAATGTATTTCCTCGATCAAGTTGGCTACTAATGCTGTCCAGCCGGTTTGATGGGCTGCACCTACACCTCTACCATTGTCTCCATGAAAATATTCATAGAACAGAATCAGGTCCTTAAAATATTCGTCTCGGTATTTCTCTTTGTGAAGCGCGTTGACCGTCCGATTGCCATCGGCGTCCTTTTCAAAAATTTTTATTAATCGCTTGCTAAGTTCGATACTGATTTGATGCAGCCCCAGTTCATTCTTAGAACCTGTTGGATATTCGAATTTCATAGTTTCCCCACAATAGCGATGATATTCCTTGATGGCATGAATAAATAGGTAATTCATCGGAAACCAGACAGGTCCGCGCCAATTTGAATTCCCTCCGAAAAGTGCGGTCGTAGATTCGCCGGGTTCATAATTGATGCTATAATGTTCCCCATCGATATCAATCGAATAGGGCTTTTCATGCACTTTGGACAATGATCGAATACCAAACGGACTTAAAAACTCTTTTTCATCCAATAAAACCTTCATCAAAACCTGCATCCTTTCTTTGGGCACTAAGGATAACAATAGATCGTCACCTTCGGCAAATTCCTGTACAACGGGATATTTTAAGGTTTCCATACGATGTTTTTTAAACCAATGTACACTTTTTTTGAAGGTTGGGAGTTTATCGAGCGTCGTCTTTTTAACGGTAAGGACCGCTACTAGGGAAAGCATCCCGGCAATCGAGCGTACCTTAATGGGGGCATATCTGCCATCGGGCAAGATAAGTTTGTCATAGAAGAAACCTTCCGCTTCATCCCATGTGCCTTCATATTCTATACTTATTTTGTTAAGGGCTTCGGCGATGTACACAAAGTGGCCAAAATACTTGGTCGCCATATCATCGTACGACGCATCATCCATGGCCAATTCTAGGCTTATTTCGAGCATGTTCAGACAGTAAAGGGCCATCCATGCCGTTCCGTCTACCTGTTCTAGGATACCATTTCCAGGAATTCCCTTACTTCGATCAAATACCCCGATGTTATCCAATCCTAGGAACCCACCTTGAAAAACATTTTTTTGGTGGCTGTCTAACCGATTGACCCACCATGTAAAATTAAGCGCCAACTTATTGAACATTCTTTTTAAAAAACCCGTATCACCCTTGCCCGTCTTTCTTTTTTCGGTTTGATAAATATTTATGGCCGCCCATGCCTGAACAGGCGGATTTACATCACTAAATGCCCATTCATAGGCAGGTATCTGACCGTTTGGGGCCATATACCATTCTTTCGTAAATAACAACAACTGTTCCTTTGCAAAATGGGGATCAATCAAGGCCAAGGTCGTGCAATGAAATGCCGAATCCCATGCGGCAAACCAAGGATACTCCCACGTATCGGGCATCAACATAACATCATGAGTGCGTAACGTTTTCCAGGAATGATTGCGACCATCTAATCGTTCGACCGGAGGCAAAGGCTCCTTTGGGTCGCCATACAACCATCTTTCAACATCGTAATTATAATACTGCTTTGTCCAAAGCAATCCGGCAAAGGCCTGTTTTTGAATCTTGTTGAATTTCGAACTCTTTTTCCTCGTATGCGTCTTGTAAAAGTCCGCACACTCCTGGCGTCTCGCATCGAAGACTTTATTGAACGTACCACTGAACGGACTTTCTTCTTTATTCTGGGTCAATCGTAATTTGATTGCTTTAGATTCCCCAGCAACCAGGTCTAGCTTGTACAATGGTGCAAATTTGGTGCCCTCATCATTCTCGGTAGCCACTGTAAAGTCGTTATTAATGACTGCGTTATGAAAAAGGTCTTTCTTATAGGGATGGTCATTTGGGGTTTTGAAAACCCTTTCATCATTGGTTTCATTTTCGGTGAACAGTAATTGATCAGCTTCTTCAAAATAAAGATTATAGCTCCCGACATAGACATGATCAATCGATGCAAAGAATTTTCCGTTGCGAAACTCTTTCTTGATCTTTGGTTTTTTGGGCATGTCCTGAAAACTCCAAAAATTACGAATCCATAAAGTAGGAAGCACATGAAGGGAAGCGGGCTTCTTACTTCGATTACCGATCGTAATTTGAATTAATATATCCTCGTTATCGGCCTTGGCATATTCGGTAAAAACATCAAAATAAGCGTTTTGATCGAAGATACCCGTGTCGAGCAATTCATATTCGAGATCATCATGCCCTCTTTTGGCGTTTTCGGAAACAAGCGCGGCATACGGGTATGCATCCTGCGCGTATTTGTACAATTGTTTCATGTAGGAGTGTGAGGGCGTATTCTCGAGATAATAATACAGTTCCTTTACATCCTCGCCATGGTTGCCTTGATTGCCGGTTAGCCCGAACAAACGTTCCTTAAGAATTGGATCTTTCCCATTCCAGAGTGCAAGGCCGAAACATATATTGCAATAATGGTCGGAGATACCGGCGATGCCATCTTCGCCCCATCGATACGTGCGACTTCTGGCGTGGTCATGTGGAAAGTACTCCCATGCCGTGCCGTATGGGCTATAATCTTCGCGCACGGTACCCCATTGCCGCTCACTTAAATAAGGGCCCCATTTGAGCCAATCTTTTTTTCCGGCATGGTGCTCATCGAGGCGCTTTTGTTCTTCTGTGATTTGGTTCATAAATAAGGGATATTTAACCGTTCGTAGCAAAGCCGGGATAGCAGGTCATACCGCCGTCAACGAAAATAGTAGTCCCGTTAATGTATTCTGATTCATCGGATGCCAGCCAAACTGCCGCATTTCCAACATCTTCGGGTACCCCTATTCTTTTATACGGAATTAGTTTGTTCAGCTCGAACAAGGCTTTAGGGGTATCCCATGCCGATTTATTGATAGCCGTTTTAATTGCCCCAGGGGCGATACTATTGCAACGAATCTTCATTGGAGCGTATTCCTGACAAATACTTTCCATTAGCATTACAAGCGCACCTTTGGAAGCCGCGTAATTGGCATGCCGTGCCCAGGGGATTATCTGGTGGACCGAACTCGTATGGATAATCTTCCCAAGCGACTTTGATATTTTTGGCCGCATACCGCGTTTCATAAATTCACGAATGGCCTCACGGGCACATAAAAATTGTCCCGTCAGGTTGACATCAAGAACCAATTGCCAATCTTCGAGCCTCATTTCATGTAAGGCCGCGTCTTTCTGTAATCCTGCATTGGGCACACAGATATCGATGGTGCCAAAATGGTTTATCGTCTGTTTGAACATGGCGATTACTTGGTCCTCCTTGCTAACATCGCACTTAATGGCTATGGCCGCACCACTGAGGACATCGGCAGTGATTTTTTGCGCAATTTCCTCTGCAACTTCCCCATGTGAAACATAATTGACCACCACATTCGCCCCGGCACGGCCCATTGCAATGGCGATGGCTTCCCCGATTCCCGAACTCGCCCCAGTTACGATTGCAGTTTGTCCGGCCAGTCTCTTATTTAATCTTTGCATTTCTTTATTTTATGTGGCTTTTGGTTAAACTAAGACGCGTACCCAAGGGCAAACGATTCAAAAGAGCCTGTTTTGAAGAAGATTAGTTGTTCATCCAAAGTGGCCGATTTGCGCGCTATTTAGTTATAGGACACCTATTTTACTGTAATTTCTAAGCTGTCTTGTATTTTGGAGTCTGCGAACACGAAAAATAAGATTATGAATGGTCGTTATTCCTTTTATAGACCTAAATTAAATTTAAAGCTTCCTCCTTGATTTCAGTCTTTGTCCCTCTCGAAAAATTTCCCATCGCTATCATAAGTGACCTTGTATTTATCGTCCTTGGTTTCCATATGGATCTCGTAATAGGTTTTTTCGGCCATGTCGATTTCGAATACCGATTTTAAGAACTCTTCCCCGAACTTGTCCGCAAAGCTGGTTTGAACTGCGAGTGGAACTTTCTTATAATCCATTTCATATTTGGTCTGTATCCAAGAATCATTCGCATCGAAAAGACTAACATAGGGCTTCCCATTTAGGTCAAAGGTGGCTTCCCAGCCATTTCCTTCTTGTTTCCATTGCAAATTTTTGGCTTCGGCATATTTCTCGTGCAGAAGTTTTGTGATTGTTTTTGAAGGTCCGGAAGAACAGCCCAGCAACGAAACGATTAAAAAAATGGGGGTAAACTTTTTCAGTGTTTTTTTCATAGGTTCAATTTTGATGTTAAAGGCAAAAGGCATATTAAGTTTGCCATTTGCCTATATTAAAAGCCATTTTTATACAAAAGACAGGCAGCCTTAAATTACTAAAATTCAACAAAAAAACTTTTCGCCGTTTTCGCTCTTTTGTTATATCAACTTATTTTGGTCGAATCAACGACCTGCACATGCGCATTAATTTATTCCGTAACGCGCGTCCAATATTGTGTTCGCCCGAAAAGTGAAAAGCCAATATAGCCTCTGACTTTTAATTGATTAGGATTGACCAAGGTGATATAGCATTTATATACTTTTCCGGTTTCAGGATCTAGGATCGTGCCGTCCTCCCAAGTTCCCCCATCTTCTGATAGCCCATTTATAATTACCATCCCTTTCACAGGTTGGCCTTTATTGGCGCCTTCACATGCGATACAGGTTTTGTCTTCCTTTCCTTTTTCCAATATCTGAAGAACTTTGCCATATAGTTTACCCTTTTGGGGATAAATTTCTACTATTGACTTTGCAATGCCGGTTTTATCATCGATGGTTTTCCATTTCCCCGTAACCTCTTGTGCCTGGGAGCTCAAAAAGCCTAAGAGTAAAAGATACATTATAAAATAAGACCGTGGTCTTGATGGCATTCGTACAGATTTTTAATGAAATGAAAATCGTTTGGATTCAGATTGCGAAAGTGTATCAAAAACCAGGTTATCTAACGAATTTATAAAGGTAGTACATGTATTCCGCACATGTACGATCGTAAAAAAATCATTGGTATTCTGAGCGATGGCATCTTTTAACATACCTTCATTGTCCTTTCTCGTAAAATTAATTTGCTCAGTGGTAGATCCTCTTTTATGAAAGGTGGAAATAGCTACAGAAATAGCTGCATATTCATTATTCATAGCCTATCGTACTTCCTCCTTGTTCAAAAAACTGTGCTTCCTTCCATAGATAAAATAGATGATCAACCCGACGATCATCCAAGCAACAAATCGAAACCATGTTATAAAAGGCAGTGAAAGCATTAAATAGCCACAAACAATGATTGCCCCGCCACATATAAACTTATAGGCCGGGACTTTAAAGGTGCGTTGGCGCTCAGGCTGTTGTATCCTCAAGATCCATACTCCGATGGCTACCAGTACAAAAGCGAATAATGTTCCGATATTCGTAAGTTCGGCGACGGCCCCGATATCCATAAAGGCCGCTAAAAAACCCACCAATAGTCCGACGACGATGGTCGAATAGGCCGGTGTGCTGAACCTTTTGCTAACACTGCTGAATTTGTTAGGCAAAAGACCATCCCGACTCATTGAATAGAAAATGCGCACTTGTCCCAACTGCATGACCAAAAGCACGGTAGGCATGGTCAAGGTAATTCCCAGCGAAATTAAAAATGCCACTTTATCCTCTCCTACGGCATTCAAGGCCGCGGAAACAGGGTGTTCGTTTGCCAATATATTCAAGGGGACCATGCCGGTTAATACTGCGGCCACTACGACATAGAGAATGGTACAGACGATCAATGCAGCTATCATGCCAATCGGCAGGTCGCGTTTGGGATTTTTGGCTTCCTCTGCAGTTGTACTTACGGCATCAAAACCGATATAAGCAAAAAACACCAATGCCGCCCCTGTCATAATCCCTTTCCAACCATTGGGCGCGAAATTCTGCCAATGCTCGCTCGGGTTAAAATGTGGAAAACCAAAATAGAGGAATATCCCGATCAAGACCAATTTAAGCGTCACCAGTACGGCATTTGTGCGAGCAGATTCCTTTATACCAATAATCAACAAAACGGTAACCAAAAATGTTATTACAAAGGCAGGAAGATTAAATAGAGCCGTCATATGTGGCATTTTTTCCAGGGCACTGCCATATTGTTCGGTAAGGGCCTGTGTCAAAGGCTGCCACTCGCCTGAGGCCAATTGCACCATTTTCGTTCCGGTACTTTCAACCAGGTTTCCCGGAAGATGCCACCCGAGCCCATCGAGAAAATTTTTAAAATATCCCGCCCAACCAATGGCAACGGCAACATTGCCAATTGCATATTCAAGGATTAAATCCCATCCGATTATCCAAGCCAACAATTCGCCAAAAGAGGCATAGGCATACGTATACGCACTCCCCGAAATTGGAATCATCGAGGCAAATTCAGCATAACACAATGCTGCAAAACCACATGCCAATGCCGTAATCGTAAAACTAATGGTAATTGCCGGACCGGCCCCCAAGGCATGATCGGTACCGGCGGCGGCCTCCCCAGTCAACACAAAAATACCCGTGCCGATGATCGCCCCAATACCGAGCATGGTCAGATCATAGGCGTTTAGCGACCTCTTTAATTTCGAAGAATCAGATTCACTCTGAAGAAGTTCTGCCGACTTCCTGCGGAATAAGGTGGCTGCCAACCCATTTTCCGACTTATACTTTCCTTCGTTCATAGTTATAGCGAAAGTTAATTATTTCACAGTAAAGGGCACTTAAAAATATTTTAAAAGTAGCGTCGGAAAGGCCGTTGGAATGTCGGTCTCCTTCGAATACGAAGTGTTTATCTAAAAATAAGGCATTTTCGGGATAAAATACGTGCATTTCGATAAAACAACACGCTAGTTTTTGGCACATCATAGCATCTGAAATCAACTACGTTTACATTTCTTCGAATGCCTCATCATGCGTATCAACAGGAGTTTCAACTACATATTTAAAAATACTGCGCTTTAAATCTGTGATACCGTTCTTGAGCGCAGCCATTTTTTGACCCATTTCGGCATGATATGCTTCATTATCAGGAATGCCTTTCCGGGTCATAGCATCGGCCAGGTGTTTTTTGTGATCTTTTAACGCGGTTGTGATTTCATCGAACAGTCGAACGAGCATTTTTTCAATATGGCGATAAATCTCCTTATGTTCCTGGCCCTCCGTAGTTGTGTTTTGTATTTTGTTTTGAACGATTTCCTTTAAAAATTGTAATTCTTCCTTGTAAAAATCACAATCATTGATCCAATCCTCGGTTTCGAAATACCAGGTTTCGAGTTTCGTTTTCAATAGGTGTTTTTCCTTAAGATCCATTTTGTGAAATTTAGGAGTCATCAACTTAAAAAATTATGACGCAACCCAAATTCTTTCTGCTCCAAGAACGCAAATGCCTTTTTTTTCAAAGTGCGGATGTCCTTTTTCAAATGAATCATATTCAGGGCTATTTCCTTGTGTTTTTCACGGTATTCATTTTCGTCTACCTTCCCATTCACTTTGAAAAGGCTCGAAAGAAAGCCTTCATGGCCGAATAGTGTATGAAGGATTCTGTTCGAAAGGTGGTCGAGCATCGAATTCATATTCAATTGCATATCCCTATGAATCTGATCTTCCAAATTGTTGTGGGCAATTTTGTGGTCTGTTAAATCTTCTAAAATGGTCAGTTCATCGATCCAGAATTTAACTTCCTCAATCCATTCCTTGGTCTCAAAGTGCAGGGTTTCCAAGCTGCCCTGCAAGAGGTAGGCTGTTTTAATATTCATATATATGATTTTAAAGTTAACATTTCAATTTCTCCGGATCGGAATGTTTGACAAAGTAAAGTGCCCGTGCGTAGCAAGCATACTTACAACGAATTTATAAGACCCTATGGTGTCGATTCCGAACTGTGACATGAACCTGCTGCGCTTCCTGAAATTCTTTCACGACTCTACAACAGCACCCCTTAAATGGCCAAATTTCCGGCACCAAATCAATTTTTCATTTTGTACCACTTTATGATTGCCATAAATTTAGTACTGTTCCTCACGGAAAACTGCTACCTAAGTAGCATTGACAAGGAATTTTGAAAATTTTAACGCTTCCCTTTCTAAGGGCACGATATGTTCATATGGTGTACTTGCCCACATTTTGATTCTTAGCATGCAAAATCTGCAATCCCAATCGAAAATGTCATTGCTGGATTTTATTATTTTTTTTTGAAGGAACGATCATTACTGGTATTCTAGCATGACGCATAACATGTGTCGCCACGCTCCCGATCAAAAGCTGTGTAAGACCGGTTCTTCCGTGCGTTCCCATGACGATCAGATCGGCACCCCACGTTTCGGCAGTACTGAGAATGTCTTTTATTGGATGGCCTTCGGGCATCAATTTAGTGATCCCAGCGCCAGTATACATAGCCGCCAAACCATCAAGTGTTTCTTGCGCCTCTTTTTTAAGGACCAACAAAGCGGTTTCCGGCAACAGGCCCGCCTCTACATTGCCCAAAGCCCTTGATGTGTCAACGACGTAAAGTAAAGCGGTCTTGGCACCGAGTTGGTGGGCCAGTTCCAGTCCTTTTTTGGCGGCCCTCATAGAAAATTCACTACTGTCAACAGCTATTAAAATTTTAGAATAGGCCATGGCTTTTCTGTTTTGCCCAATGGTTCGAGCAGTATCGAAACAGTCGTCTTAATCGGGTCGGTTTATTTGCTCGTTGGTACGATCAATACAGGAATCTTGGAATGTCGAACTACCTTTACCGCGGTGTTGCCCATGAGCACATTTTCGAGTGCACTATGACTGTGGGAACCCAGCACCAAAAGATCAATATCATTTTCCACGGCATAGTCTAAGATGGCATCGGCGGTTTCTCCGTCAAGAACCTTCGTGGCAATGGCTTTACTCCCTAAATGTTCAGCTGTCGATTTCAAAAATTTTTCCGCCCCATTGCGCAATTCTTCTACTACTTCGAAATTGGTACTGTTAAACGGACTTTCGTAGCCCATAAATGGGGCATAGTCCATAGCATAATAGACGGCATCGGAAATAACGTGAACCAATGCGGTGGTCGCCCCCAACGCTTTGGCATAAGCATATCCGGTTTTGGCGATTTTCTCAGCTGACGGATTATAGTCAAGGGCGATACATATCTTTTTCATGACGCTTTTTTTAAACGAATTAATGAATAGTATAAGTTACACATTTATTCCCGCATTTCCACTTTTTTAATGCCGCTCGTAGAATGAATCTTCTTTTAAGGAAAACGATTCTTGAAAGCCTTATTTTCTTGAATGGATATTGATTTAATCATTCATTGAACAAAAATTTTTGCTTAACATATAATTGCCGTAACTGCAAGCGATCTATTTAAAGATTAATATCGGCATTCTGGGCATTGTATAATTTATCTAGGCGGTCGGAAAAAGGTAACACCCCATTATCAAAGTGACATTGGGCCACGTGCAGGTTATTTTGCCTTTTTGCCTGAATCTTTTCATCTTCGGCAATCAATCCGAATTCGGCTACTTTTGTAGCAGAACCATCATATTTAGAAAGTGCTTTTTTCTACCAATTTTCCATAAATGTCAAAACGGGCAATTTCCCGGGGATGCAGGTTGCTGGTCCTAAACTCATAATAAATGCCTTGAGGCGTGTCTACACGAAATGTTGCTTTATAGGAATGATTCGATGCACTATTATATAAACCTGTACTCACTCTTTTTGGCACATTGCCTAGGGGTATCTGGACCCACGTTTTTATCCAGCTACCATCTTCCTTAAAGTAGGCCTTTAGTTCCCTATTCTCCCTTAAAAAAAAAGCAGCCCATATATGACCGTGAACGGCTTTCCAGCTAACATAAGAAGCGTTGGTATATTTCTTTTTAAAGCTGTTCAAAACATCGCGATTTGGCAATTTTTGCCTGTGGCTAACAATTTTAAAAAGAATGTATGCCATACAACGCTTTATGAAGTGCCTTGCCAACATCTTGGTAGCTACTTTTGAGGATTCGTCATACCTTTATTTGATCAATTCCCCTACGACTACAAAGGCTTCTTCCTTGTTTACAAGTACTTTTTCATAGAGCACGCCCAAGTATTCATAGTAGGCCTTTTCGCCAATAGTGACCACAGCGGTATTCGGTGGTAGGTTGTAAATAATAGCCCCAGGTTGTTCTTTGATAACTTCGAATCGCCCCTTACTTTTCTTAAAGAAAATCCCATTTTGATAATAAATGTCAGGCCCGACTTGTTCCAAAAGAACTGCATCATTAGACATGTTTTCGATTGTAAGACCAATTGGCGGGGCAATCAATATATAACGACCCCCGTTGTACATAAAAAAATCCCCTTGATTGTAATAATATTCTTCATTATCGAAGGGTATTGCCGTATTTGAATCTATTTCCCGTTGGATTTCTATCGTAGGCAGTCCCCCATAAGTGACTTCAGTCGAGGCGCCTTTTATGGTGGCCGGTTTTTTGAAAAAAGTTTTTGAGTTTACGGCTTTTCCACCGCTGAATATAGCAGGTTGATTTTGGGCATAACTGGTGCCCCCTGCTAATAAAGTCGTTAAAATAAGCAAACTACTAATTCTATGCATGACGTATATCTTTAGATTATACCTATAAATTTAGCGCTATATCACGGTTGCGTCTGCTACATAAGTAGCAAACGCACTCATTTTAGGCCGATAGTGGACCCCAAAAGAGAGTAGGTTCGATTTTGAAAATAAAAGCAAAAAAAGACCACTTAATTGAGATAATCAAGCGGTCTTTTTGAAGATTAATTCAAGAATTAAACCTTGTGCTTTTTTGAATGGAGCGTCTTTTTAAGTGCTTCCAGTTCTTTTTCGGTCTCCTTTAATTTACGTTGCGCCTTTAGCATTTGAGCCTCTTCCTGATTGGTCAGGTGGTCATAGACCTCCAGGGAAAATCTTTTGTGCCTATCGTGTAAGGCAGCTAATTGGTCGCGTTCATCTATACCATGTATCATAACTATTAATTTTAGATTACTATTTATTTAAATACTAACCCTTTCGGGTACTCGATTTTCAATCTCAAGGATAGGCCATGGATTCCCACAAACCAGAACTAAATGAAAAAATCCGGAATGCGCCAAAAGCGTCTGATCACCAATTGACTTGCCAATAATGGCTGCCCTTAAAAGGACGGACTCGACGAATTGCGAACTGTAGCATCCTATTGCTACTTGCTTTATTATAAAAAATTTGTTAAGTCAAAGATACGGCACGGTCGATTGCACTACTGCTACCAAAGTAGCAGTCCAAGGGAAATCATTCTAAGTTCCTGTTTAAACATGAAGGATCTTGCATTTAAAAATTGAAAGCAGCATATCGAATTTAACCGCCAACTGGGACATTAACGGCGTATCGTATCACGAAATCAATTTCGTTATGTTTTCAAGGTTTTTGCATACCCAATTGGATGCCCATTTTCGAAACTAATTCAGTCGTTATCCGGAAAAAAAATAAGGCAATTACGGGGTAGTATTATGAGGGAAAATACTTTTCTTAAAACAGTCCTTGCCGCTCCTCTGTGATAGCAATCAAGGCCTGCACATTTTGAACATCAATATGTTTTCGTTTTACCGAGATGGCACCACAGTGTTTCAATTCCTGAATGTGCCTGTTTACCACGGCCCTGGTCGTACCAATGAGACTTGCCAGTTCCTCGTTGGGCAGATTATTGATCAGTTCGAGCTTATGGTTTTCGCCGTTGATATTGCGTAAGATGAGTCCAGATAAGCGCACTAAGGTGGAATGCAATGAAATGTCGGTCGCGGCATCTTCCAATTGTCGCATTCTATGCCCCAGATAATGCATCATATTTTTTTGAATGCTCGGCGATCTATAGAGCCATTGCTGTATATCATCGAGACCAATGTGTAATATTTCCAGTTGGTCCTTGGCCTCCCAATAAATTTCGTGCGTCTCTTGATCCAAAAGACTCAGGATATCAAAGACATCCCCGTCATTCAAAATAAAAATAGTATGTTCCCTTCCCGTATTAGGGTTTATCCGATATACTTTGAGTCTACCCGATATAATGACGTGAAACGATTGCCTAAAATCGGCACTGTTTTTAAAGGTACCCGCTGCCCAATATTCGAGTGACATTTTAGCGAGCAATTCCTTCAATGCACTTATTTCTGCCCCCTCAAAAAAAGAGGAGGCCTTCAGTGCCTCCAAACATCTTATAAAATGTGCGTTACCATCGTTCATGAATTAAATGTTAACTGGTGACCAATTCCTATCCAAAAGTAAAGATTACACGACTTAATGAATGCCAAATAATTCCTAAAATGCATGTGCCCAAATAGCAAAACTACTATTTAATATATACTACATGCGAAAAATGAGACTTGTTGAAAACGTATCAAAGTGTATTTTAAGATAAAGATGATGATTTCCTAATGGGCCCTGGCACCCCCTGGAAGACCTATAAAAAGCAACATACATGATTCTTGAAAAATAGTCGCGTATTACCATACTAAGTAAAGTATGACTGAAGTAGAAAGTCAACCCTTGAATGAAGGGTTGGTCACGATAAGACGGATTATTACCTGTGCTTCCCTTTGTAAAAATGGGCTGTATAGGCAACGGTCATAGCGGCTATTACCACGGCAGGTATTGTTACTAAATAGGTTGAAAGAACCATCTGGAGAATTGGGTAATCAACAGTAAACGTCTCATGTTCCTTTACCAAATACAGGGCCGTTTGGTCATTCGCCAAAAATACCAACAATGTTGGGAGAAACAAGAGACAAAAATAAATACCGGTACGTAGTAAGATTTGAAAGGCAGTTACATAAGTAAGTTCAATTTGTTTGGTGCGACTATAGTCCCATATCAATAAGACAAAACCTATCAAAATAAAGAACAAGTTGATACTGCGCAGGGCAATCCCTTCATAGACCCCAGAATGCCTTAGTACAATCGCAAAAATGAGGGTCAAAATTAAAATAAGTAGTGCATAGCTCCAGGCAAACCGATTGTTCGACCAACCGCGCCGATTAAAAAAGGAAGGATTTCTTTCCATGAGATTAGGATTTTATGTTACTACACAAAGATACCTAGTAGCCCATGGGGCGAGTGCTACAAAAGTAGCAGTTGTCAAAGCTAGGATAGGGCTATATTTGCAATACATTGCCACATTATCGAAAATCAGCATACCTATGGGAAAATTAATTTTAGTACGACACGGAAAGAGCGTCTGGAACATCGAAAATGTATTTACAGGGTGGACAAACGTAGATCTCGCGCCCGAAGGTATCGTCGAGGCGCAAGTTGCAGGCAAGCTTATTAAAGACAACTTTCTGAACATCGACATCTGCTTTTCTTCTTACCTAAAAAGGGCCATCCGTACGAATTGGATCGTTTTGGAGGCTTCTGGGCAAATGCATGTTGATTGCCGTTACAGTTGGAAACTGAATGAAAGGCATTATGGGGATTGGCAGGGAAAAAACAAGGACCAGATACTAGAGGAAGTCGGGGGAAAAAAATATTGGGCTGTACGAAGAGGCTTTCATGACCAACCACCCACGCTCAGCACGGAAGATAAGAGGCATCCCATGTACGATAGTAATTACAAGGCCTTGGACCCCTCGTTGCTTCCTGCCACCGAATCACTGCAAGATACCCAAAAGAGGGTGGTCAACTATTTCTATGCCGAAATCGTCCCTTTTTTGGTAAAAGGCAGAACGGTATTGATCACGGCACATGGCAATTCGCTACGGGCCTTGAAAGCCCATATAGAACATATTCCGAATGCTGAACTGCCCCATATCGAAGTGCCGACAGGTAGCCCCTTTCTATATGAATTCGATGACAATCTTACGTTGGTAAATCACCACAGTTTGAAATGATGACCTGTCTAGTGTAACATTGGAATATTTGAATTGACCTCCACATTCTATAAATGCCTCCCTCCTTTTAAGCATACAACACCATAACCTATAAATAGAATCACTTGTTTCGATTAAAAGGGCGAATGATCAATCCCAAGGGCCTGTCATAACTAAAATAATTCGTCAACCAATCAATGAAGGCAACCGCCTTATTGCGAAAGCCTACCAACGAAAAGATATGTATGAACATCCATACGACCCAGGCGAACCCACCTTGAAATTTGTAATGAGGTAGGTCTACTACCGCCTTCTTTCGACCAATGGTAGCCATTACCCCTTTGTTTTTATATTCGAACGGAATCAAGGGTTCTTTATGAAGGCGTTTAAGGAGATTTTTGGCCAAGTGTTTCCCTTGTTGCTGTGCCACAGGTGCAAGCATCGGCAATCCCTTGGGTTCATCGGCAGAAACATGTGCCGCCACATCCCCGATGGCAAAACAATTCCCGGTCCCAAGAATTTGATTGAATTTATCAACGGAAATTCGATTGCCCCCAATAATGGCATCACTAGGTAACCCTTTGATGGGCGAGCCTTTGACCCCTGCTGTCCAAATCACAGTGTCGGTTAAGAATGCCGTGCCATCCTCTAAGGCCACCTGGCCTTTTTCATAACTTTTAACTTTGGCATTCAAGAAGACATTGACGCCCAATTTTTGTAGATATTCCAAACTTTTGGCCGAAGCCTGTTCTGACATGGCCCCTAATAATTCTGGGGCTGCTTCATAGAGGTTGATATTCATTTTAGAGAGATCCAGTTCTGGAAAATCTTTTGGCAGCACATACCGTTTCATTTCCGCCAAGGCTCCGGCCAGCTCCAGTCCGGCAGGACCGCCACCTACAATGGCCACATTGATTATTTCCTCAAGGGTCTCCTTTCCCTGGTTGGCAATGGCTTTTTCTAGGTTTTGAAAAAGGAAACTACGCATGTTCAAGGCATCGGGAATCGATTTTAGGGTCAACAATTTATCCTTTACGGGTTCAAAATTGTAGAAATTATTTTGGCTGCCTGTGGCGATTATCAAATAATCAAATGAAATACTACCGATAGAAGTCTGCAATTGATTGCTCGCCAAATCGACTTCTAAAACAGCGGCCATGCGAAACGTAATGTTTTTATTGGATCTAAATATGCGACGTACCGGATAGGCAATGCTCCCAGGTTCGAGGCCTCCTGTTGCCACTTGATACATCAATGGTTGAAAATTATGGTAATTGTTCTGGTCGATCAACATCACCTCGAACGGCATTTTACGGAGTGCCTTGGCCAATTCGATGCCGCCGAATCCTGCACCAATTATCACTATCTTTGGTTTATTCGTCATATCAATGAAAGTTTGTAATGTGTTACCTAATCAAATTGGTTTTTTTGATTACGTTGAAAAAAAGCCGCATTCTTTAAGTACCCAAAATTACTTGGACTTGGCACATTAGACTGCTACTTTGGTAGCAAAGTTACGGTATTTTATAAGGTATGATTTAAGTCTGCAACCTTCGGGAAAATCGTCTGAACATGAAAAAAGCAATAGTCGTGCTACTACTCGCCATCATCACAAGCCCCGTATTTGCCCAAGCGGAAAATCGAAAGATCACCCAAGTCATGGTGGCGACCTATGATGGCAAATCAGATTTGGGTTATCGGTTTATCGACCGCTTGGACGATAGCACGATACTTTTTAGTAAAATTGATCCCATTTTACTCAAGAAATTCGACCTATTAAACGAAACGTCGATAGGCGCAGCATTTCGAATCACTTTTGGGACCGAAAAAATCAGGGCCGATTCAGCAAGTAATGGGAAAAACAGCCACTTGCGGGAGGAGCTCGTTATCTTGGATTTGGAGGAGATCGATTGACCGAATTTCGCAGGACCCTGATAAAATAGAACGTTTACTTATTAAGCCCGTATTCGCATCTTATTTGAAATAATGTCAATTTTAAGGGTTTCAAATTAGAAAGTCCCCTTTTATTAAGAACTGTACGAAGAAGTTTTCATCTATACACAACTTCCAAGGAAAACTGCTCGGAAATCGGAACCTTCTGAATTGAAAAGGACTTTATTCAAGTACGAGGCATTAATAAATACCCCTTGCCTTGTTTTAGAATGACCTTTGATTCTTTACCTTTGAAAGGGTACCGATACCAATGAAAAAGAAAATCCTCAAAAGTATAGCCATACTAGCCGTCCTCTCATTGCTGACGATTTTGATCTGCAACCTGATAATTTATGCGAGTGCCCATGGAAAGACCTTTAATGATATTGGCACAATCCCAAAAAATCGTGTGGGCCTAGTCCTAGGTACTTCCAGTAAATTGGTCGGTGGTCTCGCCAATCCGTATTACACAAGCCGTATTCGGGCCACGGCAGCACTTTATTTTGCCAAAAAGATCGAATTTATCCTGGTGAGCGGGGACAACGCCACGATGTCTTACAATGAACCTGCGACCATGAAAAAAGACCTTATGAAACTTGGTATTCCCGGTGAGAAAATATTTCTCGATTATGCCGGTTTCAGAACCTTGGATTCTATGGTGCGTGCTAAGGAAATTTTTGGTTTGGACAGTGTTACCGTCATATCGCAAAAATTCCACAATGAGCGCGCCATTTTTATTGCAGATGAAAAAGGCCTTATAGCTATTGGCTTCAACGCCGATGATGTGACTAGCCAAGACGGATATAAGGTCAGGTTTCGGGAATATTTTGCCCGTGTGAAGGTTTTTTTAGACATTTTATTCAATACACAGCCTAAGTTTTATGGAGAACGGGTCAAGATACTTTAATACGGCCAGCTCCTGAAAAATGGTACTGCAGGCTAATAGGAATACCAAAATTCAAAATTCGTCAGGTACCCGCTACTTCTTTCGCATAAAAATGGTAATCGGAACCCCCGTAAAATCAAAATTTTCCCGGATCTTATTTTCCAAATACCTTTTATAAGGTTCCCGCACATATTGCGGCAGATTACAAAAAAAGGCAAATTGCGGATAGGGTGTCGGTAATTGCGTACAAAACTTGATTTTTACATATTTCCCCTTATAGGCTGGTGGCCCGTAGTGTTCAATGATCGGCAACATGATATCATTGAATTTTCTCGTAACTATTTTTTTGCTTCGATTATTAAACACCTCGACGGCCGTTTCAATCGCCTTAAAAATTCGTTGTTTAGTAAGGACTGAGATAAAAAGAATGGGGACGTCGGTAAAAGGTTCTATGGCCTCCTTTATTTTCTGAGTATACTGCTTCATGGTATTGGTCTCCTTATCTTCTACCAGATCCCATTTGTTGACCAATATTACAATTCCCTTGTTATTGCGCTGGGCCAGCCAAAATATATTCTCTACCTGCCCGTCAAATCCACGGGTGGCATCTAAAACCAGCAAGCATACATCGCAATGCTCAATTGCCCGAACCGATCGCATGACCGCGTAAAATTCAAGATCTTCCTTTACCTTGGCCTTTCTACGAATGCCTGCCGTATCAACCAAATTAAACTCAAAACCAAAACGATTGTATTTTGTATCGATGCTATCCCGTGTAGTTCCCGCAATATCGGTGACGATATACCGTTCTTCACCGATCAAGGCATTTATAAAAGATGATTTGCCCGCATTGGGTCGGCCCACCACGGCAAATCGTGGTAAATCATTTGAAATATACTCCTTATCGGGAAGTACCTTGACCAAGGCATCGAGGAGTTCCCCGGTACCGCTACCATTAATGCTTGAAAGGTTATAATATTCACCCAATCCCAAGGAATAAAACTCCACAGCGTCTTCCGCCCTTTTGGCATTGTCAACCTTATTCACAGCCAAAAAGACCGGTTTATCGACCCTTCTTAGTAATTTGGCGACATCCTCATCCATCCCGGTAACCCCCGATTCAACATCCACCATAAAAATAATGGCATCGGCTTCATCAACGGCCAATTCTACCTGCTTATCAATTTCCTTCTCAAAAACGTCATCGCTTCCTAAAATATAACCACCCGTATCGATAAGTGAAAATTCTTTTCCGTTCCAATCGCTTTTGCCATAGTGGCGGTCGCGGGTTACCCCGCTAACAGCATCAACAATAGCCTCCCTACGTTGAATCATTCGATTGAATAACGTGGACTTCCCAACATTTGGTCTTCCAACAATGGCTACAATAGCACTCATAACTCGATATTAGGGCGCAAAGGTACTACTAATCGGCACAATAGCAACCTATTAAAAATAAGGATGCTAAAAATAATAGTAGTTGTTTTTGAGGAATGACGTATTCGACCGAATACTTAAGATGTACTAATGGGAAATGGGGAAATCTTCTTTATCAAAGTGCCAATCTTTGGCATGGATCCTATATCTTGTTGGCCATAAGCGGAATCACAGTAGTCGTTTTTCTGGCCCCAGTAAGATAGGGTTCGCCGGCCATCCGGTTCCTTATTTTTTTTGCCGGTGCTCCATAGGCCACCACATGGCTATCTATGTTACCGATAACCAAAGCACCTGCCCCTACGACCGAATGTTTGCCAATCGTTATATTTTCAATGATATTGACTCCCAAACAAATCGATGAACCCTCACCTAAAATTAGATTGCCGCCGGCGCATACCCTAGGTGCCATACTTGAATAATGGCCCATATAGCCATCATGTCCTAACGATGAATTCGTGTTGAGGATACAAAAATTTCCAATGACCGAATTGGAGTTGATGGTCACTGCAGGCATAACTACCGTGCCTTTGCCAATTTGTACATCAAGACCGATGTTGGCACTCGGATGAATGGCGGTGACAAAACTAAATTGAGGAGCTATTTTAAGGATTCTTTCAACGATCGATTTCCGGGATCCAATTGTCACCAATGGCAACAATGCCACCGATGACCGAATACTTCTCTATAAGAAAAGGCAAATCAAATTCACTGCCTATGACCTCATATCCGTTTAGTTTTGTACCTTTCTTTTTGAAAGAATCTACAAAACCAACAACGTTGTATTTTCCTTCTTTTTGAATGCAGTCTAATACTACACTACCATGTCCAGAAGCTCCAAAAATGATTATATTTTGCATTTCATCGGGGTTTTAATGCATTTCATCGATGATTCAAAGATAAGTCAAAAAAAGATAGGTCTTACATTTCAGATGTACTTTTTCGATGTAATTCCTACCCTTAACGCATATTTTTTGATTGAAAAACGATGGATTGTTGATCATTTTTACGGCTCTGAAATAATAATCAGAACTCTTAGTAGGTTCACAATCAAGGATATTAATAAAATCATTATCTTATTTCCGCGTTATGCATTAAAAATTTGGAATCGCTACAACAAAATATCGCTTTAAGGCCTCGATTTCAAATTGAATTGAACAAACAAAACCAATTTTTCCTGTGTCAATTTGAAAAAACCATCGATTCGCCGATAGTCATCAAGCGGCTTGACGACCATGTATTTTTGACGTTTCATGCCGAGAAAACTACCTTTTGGTCGCCCCAATTGCATTTGGAAATACGAGCAATAGACGCCAACACGAGTCGAATTTATGGCGTATTTGGCCCTAACCCTACCTTATGGACCTTCTTTATGTTCTTACATTTTGGGGTCGCAACCCTCTTTCTGATATTTGGGGTCTGGGCCTATTCAAGTGCCACTCTTGGCCGGCCTTATGGGATTCAATTGCTACTATTGCTTATAACGGTGATCCTTTGGTTCATCCTCTATGCATTTGGCAGGGCAGGCAGGCATAAGGGAAAACCGCAGATGCAGGAATTGCATCACTTTATGATGACCATCCTTTCAAAAGGATAGGTAACAAAAAAAATCCCTGGTCAATCATGACCAGGGATTTTCATTATTCTACTTAAAACCACATTATCGAATCTCGTAGATAGATACCGTATTAGAAACCTCATTGGTTACCACAAGTAATGGTCTTCGAGTCGGACTCTCGTTTCCTTCGATGACCAATAGCCCTTCTGGACCAAAATCCTCGGAATCAAAAATCCATTGAATGAATTCAGGGGCCAACGGGTTTGACAGGTCATAGATCAAGACTCCACCTGATCGTTCCAAGCCGACGAACAATAAGGTAGTTCCTCCGACTTTTAGGGTCGTAACGGTTTCCGGTTCGGCTCCTTTGTCATCACTACGACCATCTGCTACACCCTCATCGGCATTAAAAAATGAGGGGTTTAAGTCAAAGGTCGTCCGCCCAATCTCATCGGCACTATCATATAATAAAAAGCCTGTAGTATCCCAGATAGAAAATGATCTACCCCCATAGGTATAGATTTTATCGAAGTCGCCATCCCCATCAACATCCCCATTCGCCGTGGTGGTCTTTAATCTCCCAAGGTTTTCATTTTTCTGTAAATCGGCCGCGTTTGGAAAAATCGTTTCATCCAACAACAGGTCTTTGACCCGAGTTTCTTCAGAATACCCCGAATAATCCCTCGAATCCCCTTCATTGGCGGTTATAAGGTACTCTGTTCCTCTGATTTTCGCCGTTGCTATTGCATCTGGCATGAAGAAACCGGCTATGGGCCAATTCTGGAAATTACCAACAATCCCGTCCTTATCGCTCGCGTCCATGGTGTTTTGTGGTAAGGTATAATCCTTTGCCCCTAAACCCACCACCTCTTTGATCTTCATGGCCTGAAGATCCACGATGGCGATGCCATTATTTTCTTGCAAGGTTACGTACGCATATCTACTATCTGAGGAGACGGCAACATATTCGGGTTCTACATCCTGGGAAAAACTCGCCGAAGGCCCGAATACCCGAAAATCATTCCCGATATCCTGCGTGTTAAAATTGCCGAAGTAGAGCGTATTACTTTCGTTACGATGCAGGTTGACAATCGTTATCGACCCTTCGGGGTCAATGGTATAATCGTCATTCGGCTCTCCTTCATTCGCGGAAATCAGATAGCGGCCATTCGGGCTAAATGTGACCATATCAGGAAGCGCCCCAGCTGCATAGGTATTGATCAGTTGCTGGCTTTTGGTATCGAATGTCAGGAGTTGCCCATCTGCTTGCTTATCGACATTTTCAACGGCTATGGCCAATAGTCCATTATTTACAGCAACGCTATTAGGAGTTCCAGAAACAGTAATCGGAGCCAATTCTACCGGGAAAGACGGATTTGAAATATCCCAAACCGAAATTTCGGCATCATTTGGGTCAACGACGAACAATTTCTTTGTCTTTCCGTCATACGCACTTATCTCTGCAAAGCCTGCATCGCCAGTCCCGTTGGTAAATCCGCCTATTTTTTGAAAGGTCAATGAGGATTCATCGATGTCATTATCATCATCATGGTCATGATGGTGATGCCCGATAAAATCCTTTACACATGAACTAAGCATTCCCGTCAAGACAATGACGAGCAGCACATTTTTTTTCATTTTCATTCTGGTTGGTTTTTAAATTTATATGCCACCAAAAATGAAAAGCGCCTTTTAAATAGGCGTAATTAAAACACTAAGATACTGTTATGTCTGGGCTTTAATTGTAACCGAAACGTTTCAACTGTTTGGCATCGCTTCGCCAATTCTTGTTGACTTTGACATACAGTTCGATGTGCACCTGTTTCCCGAAGAATTTTTCAAGGTCTTTACGCGATTCGACGCCGACCCTTTTCAGGGCACTCCCCTTATGGCCTATAATAATACCTTTTTGCGAATCGCGCTCGACCATGATTACAGAGCGCATACGAATGATCTCTTCATCTTCAAAAAACTCCTCGGTCTCGATTTCAACCGAATATGGAATTTCTTTTTTGTAATGCATCAATATCTTCTCGCGTATGGTCTCGTTCACAAAAAATCGTTCGGGCCTGTCGGTCATTTGGTCCTTTGGATAATAGGCTGGTGCCTCGGGCAGCAGTTCAATGATCCGTTCGAAAATGTTCTTGATATTAAAATTGTTCAATGCCGATATGGGATGTATCTCGACCTTGGGCAACTGTTCTTGCCAATATTGTACTTGTTCTTCCAACAATTCCTGAGTTGACAGATCCACCTTGTTCAATAGGAGTAAAACAGGAATCTTGCTGTTTTTGATCTTGTCGAAAAATGCTTCATCCTTTAGCGATTTCTCGCCTATTTCTACCATATAGAGCAAGACATCGGCATCCTCAAAAGCCGATTTCACAAAATCCATCATGGAAGACTGCAATTCATACGCCGGCTTTGATAATCCCGGGGGTATCCGACAAAATAACCTGAAAACCATCTCCATTTACGATCCCCAAAATACGGTGCCGGGTTGTCTGCGCCTTGGAAGTTATAATCGATAATTTTTCACCAACGAATGCGTTCATCAAGGTCGACTTGCCTACATTCGGATTGCCAATAATATTTACGAAACCTGCTTTATGCGCTGCCATATTCTTTTTTTGAAAAATAGATCTTCATTTCCTTGTTGACCCTCGGTGCCAAATAGAGCACTGCGATCATATTTGGGATACACATGAGGGCATAGGCCAAATCGATTAAATTGATGACCAAATCCACCGAGGCCACTGCGGCAAAGGTGATGGTCGCTATATAATATACATTGAATAGTTTCCCGATTTTAGGGTTGGTCAAAAAAGATAAACATTTGACACCATAATACGAATAGGTAAATAAGGTCGATAGGGCAAACGCGGCGACTACAAGCATCAATAGAACATCGCCATACCCGAACAACGATTTTTCAAAGGCGATCAACGTCATTAAGATGCCATTTTTTTCGGCAATGAGATGGGCACCGCTCATAATGATTACCAAGGCCGTCAATGAACAGACGATGATGGTATCGATAAATGGCCCCAACATAGCCACCAGGCCTTCCTGTATTGGTTCATTGGTCTTCGATTGGCCATGGAACATCGGGGCACTACCCAAGCCTGCTTCGTTGGAGAAGACCGCACGGCGCACCCCAAGAATGATAAGGCCCGAAATACTTCCTCCTAAAGCGGCCCCTGGCGTAAACGCTTTAGAGAATATCTCGGCAAAGGCAGGCAGGATGTTTTCAGGGTTGAGGACCATAATAATCAGTACGGCAAGAAAGTAGAGTACTACCATAAATGGGACGATGGCCGTTGCGACGTTTGCTATTTTTTTCAATCCGCCAAAAATCACAAGGGAGGTTACGATTGACAGAACGATGCCAATTGCAAGTTTCCAACCAAAGTCTCCCAAGTTGTAGAGGGTTTCATTGGGATGCACAACGGTCATTACGGTCTGGGTAAATTGATTTACGGTAAACACCCCTAAAAAACCCACCAAGCCGGCCACGCAAAAAAATTGGGCGATCGGCTTCGCCTTTTGGCCCATGCCCTTGGTAATATAGTACATCGGCCCACCTTGGATTTGGCCATCACTATCGACCTCGCGATACATAATGGCCAGGCTGCACGAATAAAACTTTATGCACATCCCCACAAGGGCGGTTACCCAGATCCAAAAAACGACTCCGGGGCCTCCCATATAAATGGCAATAGCCACCCCTGAGATGTTCCCCAACCCAACCGTAGCGGCTACGGCCGAAGACAGGGCCTGCAAATGGCTCACTTCACCCGGGTCATTCGGGTCATCATATTTACCAGCGGTTATCGCGATGGCCTGTTTGAAATTACGGTAGGGCAACATTCTTGAATAGAAGACCAAAAACAGTCCTCCTCCGATAACGAGGAGGAGCATGACCCACTCTGCGTAAGGTATGAGGCTCGAAAGTACTTGATTCACCGACTCCATAGAAAATATAATGTCCGAAGGTATGGATTTTATGTTTTTCATGGGGATTGCGCCAAAAAATATTCTTCACACAAGGTTTGATAAAGCAAAAAAACCGTTGTATCTTTGCCGTCCATATCGCGGGGTAGAGCAGTAGGTAGCTCGTCGGGCTCATAACCCGAAGGTCGCTGGTTCGAGTCCAGTCCCCGCTACAAGGAAAGCCCGATACAAATGTATCGGGCTTTTTTTATTCCATGGACTTGCCAAACTTGTTTGTGCAAGGGAAGGGAATATAAAAAGGAAGTGTGCAAACACTCCTGGCCTTTCTTGTAAAGCCACCCCCATGGCCGATCGCGAAACGAAGCGGAGCGATCAATCCAGTCCCCGCTACAAGGAAAGCCCGATACAAATGTATCGGGCTTTTTTTATTCCATGGACTTGCCAAACTTGTTTGTGCAAGGGAAGGGAATATAAAAAGGAAGTGTGCAAACACTCCTGGCCTTTCTTGTAAAGCCACCCCCATGGCCGATCGCGAAACGAAGCGGAGCGATCAATCCAGTCCCCGCTACAAGAAAAGCCCGATACAAATGTATCGGGCTTTTTTAAATGACGGGCGCAACTTGTTTCAGTCTGGTATTGTACAAAAGGACACGGCAGCAAGCGGCTAGTTCGGCAACTCCACCGCTGCCTTTGTGCTTTATAGCTAGCATAGCACTTCAATTATACTACTACGCATATCAGATTCCTTTTTTTCCGATGGTATTTTTACGCCATATCTAAAAAAGTATGGGTTGGAGATTCAAACGAAGTGAATGATATTCCCAACCCCTACTCAATCTTCTGAAATCTGGGTTCACATCATTGAACCTAGCTTCCAAGGATCTCTATAATCGCGTTTTACAAATTGGTTGATCGCGTCGATGTTGGTGACCCGCATTTTTTCGGCATCCCAAAGCATTTCGATATTTCGGGCAGGATATTCGAAATAGGATTCGCCTCTGTCGTTTTTCTTTTCGTTGCGAATATCCACGCCACGGATGGCTAGATTGGCAATCAACAAGGTCTCCGTCAGTGGCCCGGAAATCTCGAACGGTGCACTGAGTTCCTTTTTTCCATAGCCGGCAATGGCGGCCTCGACCCATTGTGCATAGTGACCTCCACTTCCCCCGGGCACTCTTGCCAAGGTTTGTGGCACATTGACCTGGGCAGTCTTGGAAGTAGGCAATAACCTCGCATCCTCCCCATAGGTACTACACATCATTTTACCTTCGGTACCAATAAAAAGTACGCCATTGCCCCCATCACCAAAGATTTCATTGGGTTCTAGTTCTTCGGGTCGGGTGGGCTGTATGCCACCATCCATCCAATGCAAGACGACATCACCATCGGTCTTTTCGGTTTTTGGGAAGGTCATGGTCACGTGGCTGGAGGGAGGGCAGCTATCGGGAAAATAGCCCCGCTTAAATTCATCCACATAGACACTGCCCACACTGCATTGCACATCCTTAGGATATTTGAGATCTAATACCCTGTGCGGCGCTTCCACCAAATGACAGCCCATATCGCCAAGGGCACCGGTACCGTAATCCCACCAACCCCGCCAGTTGAAAGGAATGAGTCCGTTGATATAATCCTTCTGCGGGGCCGAGCCCAGCCAGAGGTCCCAGTCTAATTCGGGAGGTACCGGAGCACTTTGTGTGGGCCAGGGAATTCCCTGAGGCCAAACGGGGCGGTCCGTCCAGCAATAAACGGTATGGACCTTTCCGATGATTCCGGCATTGTACCACTCACGCAGTTGACGGGTACCATCTGATGATGCCCCTTGATTGCCCATTTGAGTAACCACTTTATATTTTTCAGCGGCCTCTGTCAATTTCCGAGCCTCAAAGATATCATGGGTCAATGGCTTTTGTACATAAACCGCCTTGCCCATTTCCATGGCGGGCAATGCCGCTATGGCATGGGTGTGGTCAGGCGTAGAAACTGAAACGGCATCGAAGTTTTTGGACTCCTTGTCGTACAGTTCGCGAAAATCCTTATAAAATTTCGCTTTGGGGAAACGGGCGACTGAATCGGCCGCCCTACGGGTGTCTACATCGCATAGATAGCCAATTTCGGCCTTTCCCGATTCGGCAAAATTGGCGATATCGCTCTTCCCCTTACCACCGACCCCAATGGAGGCAACGACCAGTTTATCGCTCGGGGCTATAAACCCTGGACCGCCAAGTACGTGGCGAGGTACTATTGAAATTCCAGCGGACAATACCGCGGTCTTTTTGATAAAATTTCTTCGGGAACTTGAATTTTTTGATTTCATTTTTCGATTTTAATATATTTTGGCGTATTAATTTAAGGATAAATACTATCTATTCCCTAATTTGATGGTATAATTTTCTCCTTCCTTTTGGATCTTTCTTTATGAGACATGCCAAACTTGTTGCGCAAGTGAAGGGGATATAAAAGCAGAAGTGCGTGAGCACTGCGGGCTTTCGGCACCAAGCCACCCCCAAAGCCCATGTTGTTGCGTTGCAACAAAATGAATCCAGTCCCCACTTCGTGAAAAAGCTGCTACACAAGTAGCTGCTTTTTTTATTCATCAAAATTTCAGTTGATTCCGAAGTATTTCCAACTTAGAAAAATAGTAACTTGTTACTATATACAATGTCAGTAGCAAGCCGAAAAAAATCATTACTAAAAATTAATAGATCAGGTATGAAGGAAATCATGTTAGTACTACACTTCATTGGTTTGACCATGGGATTGGGAACAAGTTTTGCACACGCCTTTTTCGATAAATTGATCTCGAAATTGGAGCAAGGGCAAGCGACAAAATTTCGGCTTCAAGTAATGGTTTTAAGTCGAATGGGGAACATTGGAATCACTTTGTTGATTATTTCTGGTAGCTATCTTATTATTCCATATTGGTCGACGTTGCCTTCCAATCCTTTATTGATTTTAAAATTGATATTGGTGTTGGTTTTAGTAATGCTACTTGTTTTAATTCACAACGGAACTCAAAAGGCGAAAGAAAATGAAGCAACTAAAAATCTAAAAAAAATTGAGCCTTTCGGAAAATTAACCTTATTGATTGGTATTGTCATTGTAATTATTGCAGTGAATATTTTTCATTGATAGCCAGACCCCGTGTATCATTGATTGCGAGTAGCGATGTTTGTAAAATATCCGACTGACGATTTTAAGGGCACCTTTTGCTAAATAACCCGCTAATAAAAGCAACGAATCATATGCTAACCAATCCCGGAAATTTATGGACCATTTTCAATTTAAAAGAGCGCTTTTACTTGCACTCTTATGTATAGTGTCTGGTGCGGCCAATGCACAACACGACACAATCACAAGAGCCAGGGACCTTGGCATTTCCTTTGAAGGAGTAATAGGAAAAAATAATGCAATAACCGATGTTCCAGGGTTGGAAGTAGGATATAAGACACTCGTTGAAGGTTCCGGAAATTTAATTAGGGGCAAAGGTCCCGTGAGGACAGGTGTTACGGTAATTCTTCCGAAAGGCAAAACAGATAAAAGTTACGCAGCATCGTGGTTTTCTTTGAATGGGGACGGGGAAATGACAGGATTGCCTTTTATCGAAGACTATGGTATCGGCTATGGGCCCATTGGCATCACAAATACAAATAGCGTTGGTATCGTGCGAGACGCAATCGGGGAATGGAGTTTTAACAAGTTTTCCAAGTCAGATTATATAGATTTTGCCTTTGGATTACCCGTTGTAGCGGAAACATGGGATGGGACCCTGAATGACATCAATGGATTCCATGTCAATAAAGAACATGTTTGGGAAGCATTAGACAGCTCTTCCAACGGCAAAGTAATGGAAGGGAATGTCGGCGGCGGGACAGGTATGGTTTGCTACGAGTTCAAAGGAGGTAGTGGTACTTCTTCCCGAATATTCACCATTGATTCGGTTGAATATACGTTAGGAATTTTTGTACAGGCCAATTTTGGGAGAAGAAGTGATTTAATGATTCGCGGCATTCCTATTGGAAAGGAAATCACGGATATAGAGGCGATCGTAAGCGAACCCAAACGAAAGGATGGTTCAATTATCGTTATAGTCGCAACCGATGCTCCTTTGCTGCCAGGTCAATTAAAACTTGTTGCGAAACGAGCAACACACGGTATTGCCCGAACCGGAACATTTTCCCATAATAGTTCGGGAGAGATTTTTTTGGCTGTAAGCACTTCCGTTCCGGAGTATGACAAAAACTGGGTGAAGGAAACGTGGTCGGTGATTCCAAAATGGAAACTGGATACTATTTTTGAAGCAACCGTTCAGGCAACTGAGGAGGCAATCATCAATGCATTAATTGCCGCGAAGGATATGGAGGGAATCAATGGAAATAAGGTATTCGCATTACCCCACAATAGACTGAGGGAAGTTCTTAACAAAAAGAAATAACCTTCGGCAAATTCCTGCCATGGTTTAGTGCCTTTGTCTTTCTAGCTTTGGTTTACGGCCGAAAATCCTGACCTGCCTCCCCCACTCCCTCACGACAGCTATCGGGAGGGAATCGCCAAGAAATCATGGCTAAACATTCGCTGTAATTGTAGTACATGAACTCAACATCAATTAAAAATACGGCATTATACCAAATATCCGCAAAACTGTACCACATGGAATTCTATCAAAAAAATGTAGTTAAACGCTGTGCTCGATGCAAGTACCTTGCAGAAAAAAGCAATCCAGAAAAAGCAAGTAAACTTTTTATCCAAGCATGGAACCAAGTGACCGGAGAATTACAAACGAAATAGAATCGAACAATGAAATTCTTTAAAATTTATAAGCCCTCTTATTCACAAAATAGCATAATTCGAGAATACCAAATTTTACATATGAAGTGGGATCAAGCGGATCCTTTACCTCCTCCTTTTATTACTTGTTTAGCCAACAGGGAGCAAGGTCTTTATTTTTATCCGCGAGATAATGTAAAAGTACTTCCAACTATTGATTCACAGGGAATAACAGCAATATCCCCAACCATCACAGGCCCTAAGAATAGACCCATAGGGTTAAAATTCGGGAAGGACTATCTGATGATAAAGGTGAGCTTTCAGCCTACAGGACTTTATCGTTTGTTGAGAATTCCAATGCAGAAAACAGTCAATACAGGGCTAGATGCATCCGTGTTTTTTACTAAAGGGATAAACGTGGTAAATGATAAATTAATTCAATCAACTTCCTATGATGATATGATTGAAATAGTAGCGTCATTTATTGATACACAAATTGAAAAGGGTATTCTTCTGGAAGAACCTATTGATAGTGTGGTGATAAAAATGCTGGATCCTTATGCAAAGAATACGCTACCGGAATGGGCATCAATAGCTTGCCTAAGCCTTCGTCAATTTGAACGTAGTTTTACGGCCAGAGTCGGAATTTCCCCGAAAATGTATCTTAGAATCGTGCGATTTGAAAATGCGATGAAGATTAAAAATTGTTCACCTGAAAAAAGCTGGTCCCAAATTGCTCTTGAGTGTGAGTTCAATGACTCATCTCATCTATTGCGTGAATTCAGACAATTTGCTGAATTTGCTCCTGGTTCTTTGACACAAAAACAGACTAGCGGATATGGCGATTTTCCATCAGGATAAAGAATGTCGTTTTTTTCCTAAACTATTTTGATACTTAGGTTCTTACTTTGTGGGATTCAGCAATGAACCATATTAACTTTCATAGTTTAAATAAACAGAGTATGAAAAATGACCAATTATCAATTGTACGAAAAATCATGGAAGCCGGATTTGGAAACATTGACCTTTCAATTACTGATCAGTATGTTAGCGACCGTTTTATCGAACATCGGTTTGCAGTCACCATGCAATTAGGTGTATTTAATAAAAAAGAGCCAGTATCATGAAAAAAAAAGACGGACCAGGAGTTTACCTCCCACCACCACTTGTTTATGTATTGATTTTTTTGTTCTCTATTTTAGTTCAAAAACAATTTCCGCTCCCCTCGGCGTTTTTTGCAACGAACACTTCATTTGTTTTGGGAATTATCTTCGTAATAGCAGGTGTATGCATTGTTCTTCCGGCTTTATTAAAGTTCTTCCGGACAAAAAATACACTCATTCCTTTCTTGCCTGCTAATTCACTTCAAACAAGCGGCATTTATGCTATCTCTCGAAACCCAATGTATCTAGGACTTCTAATTCTTTACATTGGAATTGGGTTTCTACAGGGAAATTTCTACACAATGATGTTAATTCCTTTAGTGATTTTGGCTATCAACTTTTTGGTTATCATAAAAGAAGAAAAATATCTAATACGAGCTTTTGGAAATGACTTTTTGGAATACGCAAAAAATGTTAGACGTTGGATTTAAGGATAAACCTATCCTTTCAGCCTGTGGTAATTGTAACCTATGATAAAAACTAAATATTATAAATTCCTAAATGGATTTTAATCCTAAAAATGCTTCTTGAAAATCGTAGTAATCTATAAAATCAAACATAAAAAAATAGCAACAGCATGACAATTGCTAAAAGCAATCGAACAGCGGCAGACAGGTTCTCACCTATTTCGAAGTCTCGATAGTCCCTCCATCCCGATGGCTCCCTCGAGAGACGAACAATTTGTGTACTTTAGCATATGATCAAGTTTTTTAGACGACTTAGATTCGACCTTATGGAAAAGAAGAGTGCAGGAAAGCCTGCCGTTGCCGCTGGCAGGTATTTTAAATACGCCATTGGCGAAATAATTCTTGTGGTTATTGGCATTTTGATTGCTTTGAGTATCAATAATTGGAATGAGGAAAGAAAATCAAAGCTACACACGCAGCTTTTATTAACACAAGTTCAAAAAGAATTGGCCTTCAATATTACAAAGGCAAATAAAATAATCGGCAGTTATAGAGAAAAAGACTCTTTGGTATATAGAATCTTAAACAAGGAAGTTACACGTGCCGATTACAAATCAAATCCATCATATTCCTATATTTTGTTAGGTCAGGAAGCAGTCGAAATTTCAGATAATGCTTTTTTAAATCTGATTAATAGCCAAGATAACTTTACCGAAGAACAAGACTCGATTATATTAAATTTAAAGGAACTTTACGGAACCAATAAAAAACGTGTGGATGTCACAGATGAGATTACTACTGAGAACGTTTTGGAAAATCATAAAAGATTTAAAAACGAAAATGAATGGTACTATGACCTTCTCAGGCTTCCAGAGACTCCTGATGAAATGATCGAATATTGCTTAACGGACCATGTTTATTTAAATAATATTGCAAGTTTTGATTTTTTCAACTTGCAAAATCATAACGGGTATACATTAATATTTCGCAACAACGCAATTGAGATTTATAAGACCTTATCAAATTTCTTACATATAAAAAAAGATACTGCAATCGTAAAAGATATAAAAGATTATACGCATTACATAGGAAAATACACCGCAAATGATGTCGCTACGTATGAGATTAAGAAACAAAAAGACAGATTAGCCATTGTCACGTTACAAAATAAAACGGATGCTACAAATACAGGCGGAATCATCATTTATCCCGATTCAAAAACCTATTTTACGCTTGATTCTTATTTTGGGAAATTTATATATGATGAAAATCAAAATATCACCGGGTTCATTCTTTCGCTTGGTAAGATTAAAACTAAATTTAAAAAAATAAATAATCCTCAATAAAGATTAAAAGGAATTAAGTTTTGGAAAAAAATAAGGTTATCACCGTGTATAAAATTGCTGTTTTACGTCCAATCAATGAAAGTAGTTCCCTGTGACCTACTGATTTTTATTCGATATAGCCTTGAACACAAAAACACTATTTTCCTATGACAAAGCCGTAATGCCGATTTACTAGAATCAGAATACATGAATTAGTGAAATTCAGCATACTTTTAATAACCAACTATATTTGAATAGTACACTTTAAAATCAGCTAATTATGATTTATAGACCTAAAAATCTCGCTAACACGCTCCTTTTGAGTTGCTTGCTCCATTATGCAGTTTCTACAAAGGCCCAAGACGGAACCATTTACCCGCTTGATGCCCCAGCCGAACCAAAGGCGATTGCGCTCGGCACAGGGGGTGTGGCTGAACAACCTGCCACAGAGACGTGGTTTCGCCAGTGGGGCGACCCGATGGCCCGGAACATCACGACAGCAACCCTTACACCATTCTTGCCAGAACCTGATAAAGCAACCGGCGCGGCCGTTATTGTGGCCCCTGGAGGAGGCTTTCGATGGCTTTCGATGGGCAATGAGGGCTGGGAAGTGGCGGAGGCGCTCGCAAAGCAGGGAATCGCCGCTTTTGTGCTTAAGTACCGGCTTTACCCGACCGCTGAATCGCTTGACGAATTCTCGGCCTGGATGAATCGCCCCAGAACGGCACCCACACCTTCTTCTGATTCGACGCAAAGCAAGGCCCCGTCGCGGCCACCGCAGATGGACTTGTCAAACCAGCGTGCGGATGCCGAGGCGGCCTATGCAATGATTATCAAACGCGCAGAAGAATGGGGAGTCGATACCAACAGAATCGGGATGATCGGTTTTTCAGCCGGTGCCGGCCTCACCATGCACGTAACCCTGAACTCCAAAACCATGCACCTGGCCTTTATAGGGCCCATCTATGGCGGTATGGGGTCCGTAGAAGTGCCAAAAGACGCTCCGCCCATGTTCAATGTAATCGCCACTGATGATTTTCTTTTTAATGGGCAGTTTGGCGTCATCGAATCTTGGTACAAAGCGGGCATCCCCGTTGAATTTCACCTGTACCAGAATGGCGGTCACGGTTTCGGCCTGGGAAATCCGAATCGTACCAGTAATCGTTGGTTTGATGCCTTTATACACTGGCTGGAGGTGAATCGCTTTCTTGTGGCCAAATCAATGAAGTGATCTAATTCGATGAGCCATAGAAGATACGCATGTCGGAGGCGCTGATATTTGCTCCTTGAGAGGAACAACCTGCAAAAGCAATTCGGTAGCGTCGGGTCTTATCAAGTCGTACCCTCAAGTTGACACGAAATTCAAGGCGATGATAAAGGATGTAGTTACTTAGGGGGTATTCTTGGTCACAAAGTCCAAAAATTTCGATTCGTGAAAAACGCATAAAAAATCATGTACTACAAGGCCATTATCTTATGGCTACCCCTTCCCCATTTAGAAAATACCTACATTTAAATAAAATGATCAATAGGCTGAAAATATGAATATTTTTTACTGCAAAAAATCATTCACGACCCATTATAAATAAACAGACAAACGTATCTTAAAATGACTCATTTTAGCGAGGCCAATTCAGTCGAGGATTATCAATTGGCAGTTGGTCTGTTCAAAGAATATGCCGCACAACTCGGAGTTGACCTGGAGTTTCAAAATTTTAGTAGCGAACTCGAAAAAATGGAGCTTCATTATACAAGGCCAAAAGGAGTACTTATCATTGCATACAATGAAAAATACCTGCCAATTGGGTGTTTCGGAATAAGAAACTTCGAGAACACAACTTGCGAACTGAAAAGAATGTATCTGAGAAAAGAAGCACGTGGTCTTGGTATCGGAAAACTACTCTTGGAAAAGTCGATATCGATCGGAAAAGAACTGGGCTATAAAAGCATGCGGTTAGACACACTTCCAACGATGCAAGCGGCAATCGGACTTTATAAAAAAATGGGTTTTTATGAAATAGCCCCATACCGATATAACCCGATCAAAGGCACAAAATATTTTGAAATAATCCTAAACGGGTAAAGCCTGCCTACCTTATCTTCCAGGGATATGGCAGATGTATTGCTCAGATTAAAGACATTGCCTATCGGAATGTAAAAACGCATGGTTTAAATTTTATAGAAAGTGACACTATTAAATTAACAATGACAAACCTATATGAGAATCAAAAATAATTTTAAGATACGTTGAAAAGACGATGCGATCTATTCTATTGTCAAGTTGCCGCGCTTGAACTAATTGGCCGTTTTAACTAGCCCGCTCCTCCAGGTTGAATAAATTCAGAAATGATTCCGTCGACTCCATAGCACGGTCGAAAAACAGGTATATTCGAACATTTTAAAAGCAACTAGGTCCTAATTCGCACACTATTCCGTAGGGTCGAAAATAGCTTGCAAATAGAGTTCAATAACCTATCCATAGCCTGTGCTCGGTAATATTACAAATCAATAAGAGCGATGAGTCCTTTTAAATAATTAGAATAGCAGCTAGCTCAACACATTAATTTTAAATCAAGCTCAAATACCAACATACCAAGCCCACCCGGAATCCCCTGCATCATGGTAGGTTTCGGAAACAACGATACGTTGCAAGTACTTCATGCTTTTATATCCAATTTGTTTCTCTACTCGCAACCGTAAGGGCGCTCCATGGGGAATCGGTAGATTTTTCCCATTCATACCATACGCCAATATTGTTTGTGGATGAAACGCATCGAAGAGATCAATACTATCTTCCCACCCATCGTATGAATAGAAATTCACAAATCGAGCACTCGGCAAAATTCCGACATGTTCGAGCAACGTCCAAAGCGGTAGGCCCGTCCATTGCGCAATCGCCGTCCATCCTTCCTCACAGGTGTGTCTTGTAATCTGTGTTCTTGCAGCAAACTGTTTGAGATGACTTAATGTAAATTTCATTGGGCGCGCTACATTCCCTTCAACGGAAAGTTCCCAGTTGTTAAAATTAGTGCGTTCAAGTTGATCATAGGATGCACTGAAATACTCCTTGGAAGAATCGGCAGGATTGATGGTCCCTGTTGCAGGAAAAGAGGATATATCATTTAGCCGATATTCCTTGGCCAGGGACTGTCCAGGCAATAGGGCGCGTTGTGCCCTATACGTCAAGGCATCTCCCATTCTTAGGATATTGCCATAGGTCGGGGGCATAGGTTGGCTACAACTCGGCAGTATGAGGGCGCCAAGTGCTGCCACCCCTGTAGTAATGGCCTGACGTCTTGTTATTATCTGACTTTTTTTCATTTTGGCTTTCCTATGGTCATAAAACGTATCTGTTGTTTAAACCCAGACATCACAATCATCAATACATGTATCATCAAAAATAGCTCAAGCGCAAGCGAAGTAAAGAAATGAATCGTTCGAGCCGATTGAAAACCTCCGAATATCTTCAGAATAATCGGATACCCGGCCGTGATGGCCGGAGACATAGCAAACCCCGTTAAAACTGCCAAGGGCAATGCTATGAAGATAATTGCAAAATAGGCTAGTTTTTGTAAAATTCCATAATGGGGCCCCCCAGTAGGTGGGGCAATCTTCATTTTAAAATGATCTTTTATATCTTGCCAAAGGCGATGGGGCGTTAGTTCTTTAAGTTTAGGCCAGATATGGTGTCGAAAATGACCACTAAAAACACCCATGAGCAAGTAGCTAAAACCCGTAACTACTAGGAACCATGCAGCTAAAAAATGAAGACTCCTACCCCATCCATTTTGATTGAACATCAAGTCATCACGATTTCGACCTGCGCTTACAGGTGAATTTTTGGTTTCATAAAATGGCACTTCCATTTCCCAATCGGTACGTTGGTAGTTGCGGCTAATCGGGAACTCCACCAAAGCCGGTGTCAATTCATTGCCTACTTCGCCCCAATAGAGTCGGGGGTGAACCATGAGTATCTCTATACCGCTAAAGACGAGTAGCAAAAAACCGAGGGTCACAATCCAATGGAAGGCCTTTACCCATGGTGTATGCTGAATATTCGCCGGTTGTATTGTGTTATTAGAATTCATCAAGAACAATCTACCTTTTCTGACGTTGGCGTAGTTAAATTAAATGTACTATTTTAAATGCAAATGGTCTCCTATTTTCTGGGAGATTGTTTTGATTACAGAAGGCCTTGAAATTCAAAATTGCCGGTTAAAGGAAAAATGAGACGCTAGGCACCGACAGCTTCTAAAAACGCCTTGGATAGTTGGGATACCTTGAATCATACAGGCGATTGTAAGCCTTTTAAAGGAGCGATTCGAACGAATCGATAGAATGACCACGGGAAGCAGGCTCACAGTAAGGAAAGCACCACAAAAACCGTCTTAAAAAACAATGGCAGTTTACAGATGAACCCGAACCGCTAATTTGATTTAATTGAATATCTTGTAACCTGAAAAATAGCACATTTTAATCCGCTACCGCTTTAAGATTAACGTTAGCAATAATGCCTAAAAAACTCATATAACCCAGTTAAATACGTTGCAAAAATTAAATCTATGAAAAGAAATATTTTAGTATTGCTGACTTTGTTCGGAATAAGTTTATTGAGTCAAGCCCAGGAAGACACCTACCTATGGTTGGAAGAAGTGGATGGCGAAAAGGCGTTGGAATTCGTGCAAAGTCAAAGTAAAGTCACTTTTGATAAATTGAGTGCCGAAAAAGACTATCAGGACATCTACGACAAAAGTTTAGGGATTTACAATTCTTCGGAGCGCATTGCATATCCTACTATTCACGGCAACTATGTTTATAATTTCTGGAAAGACAAGGATCATGAAAGAGGTATTTGGCGAAGATGCCTTTTAACGAACTATACCAGTGGAAAGTTAGATTGGGAAACATTACTTGATATCGACGCGCTCTCAAAAAAAGAGGACATAAAATGGGTATACAAAGGAGTGAGCGGGTTGTACCCTTCCTACAAGCGTTTTTTAATTGAACTTTCTAAAGGCGGGGGAGATGCCGTTTTTATTAAAGAGTTTGATGTAGACACAAAAACATTTATCGAAGACGGTTTTTATTTACCGGAGTCTAAGGGTGGTGCCAGTTATTTAGATGAAAACACCTTGATTGTTTCAACCGATTTTGGGGAAGGTACCATGACTACATCGGGGTACCCAAGCCAAGTAAAGGTATGGAAGCGCGGGACCCCGCTAAAAGAGGCACAATTAATTTATAAGGGTGAATCTACTGATATTGGCACATGGGGCGGGGTTCTGCGGGATGACACCAAAGAATACACATTGATTAGTAGATATTTGACTACTTTTTCTGTCATTACATCAATTTGGAAGGATACTAAAATTATCCCTTTAGAGATTCCGGAAGATTGCGAAACAAAAGCCATTTTAAACAATCAATTGGTCATTCAATTAAAATCAGATTGGACGGTCGATTCGAAAACCTATAAAATCGGAACCCTTTTAAGTCTCAATTTTACCGAATTGTTAAAAGGGAATAAAGACCTAAAAGTAATTCTCGAACCCGATGAATTTTCAAGTATTTCAGCCGTTTCAACTACCAAGAATAAATTACTCGTCAACCTTTTGACCAATGTTACCGGGCAATTATACATCTATTCGTTTAACAACGGATTGTGGAGCAGTGAAAAAGTGGTTGCCCCCGAATTGGGAACCATTTCGATTGTAGGGACTAGTGATCTTTCAGATACCTATTTTTTTGATTTTGAAAACTTTATCACCCCATCTACGTTGTATTTTGCAGATGCCGCCAGCAATACTTTTGAGGCATACAAATCATTACCCGCCTTCTTTGATGCCAATAAATATAGCGTTAAACAATATAAAGCCAAATCAAAAGATGGCACGATGATTCCATATTTTATGGTAGCTGCCAAAGACCTGAAAGCCGATGGCAAGAACCCGACCCTGGTGTATGCATATGGTGGTTTTGAAATTTCCCTATCGCCCTTTTACGCATCAACTTATGGGGTATCGTGGCTAGATAATGGGGGCGTTTTTGTATTGGCCAATATCCGCGGTGGTGGAGAATATGGCCCACAATGGCATCAAGATGGCATGAAAGAAAAGCGACAAAATGTTTTTGATGATCTTTATGCCGTTTCCGAAGACCTTATATCCCAAAAAATAACATCCCCACAACATTTAGGCGTCATGGGTGGCAGTAATGGTGGCCTGTTAGTAGGTGTTGCCTTTACACAACGCCCAGATTTATATAATGCGGTGGTTTGTCAAGTGCCTTTGTTAGATATGCAACGCTATAACAAACTATTGGCAGGTGCTAGTTGGATGGGCGAGTACGGAAATCCCGATGTTCCTGAAGAATGGGACTATATTAAAAAATATTCCCCCTATCACAACCTTAAAGAAGGCATCGCCTATCCTGAAGTATTTTTTTACACCTCTACCCGCGATGATCGCGTACACCCAGGTCATACCCGGAAAATGGTTGCTAAAATGAATGACATGGGGTATAAAACCTATTATTTCGAAAATACCGAAGGAGGACATGCAGGCTCTTCAACAAATGAACAACGTGCTAAAATGAATGCCATGACCTTTTCCTATTTACTTATGAAATTAAAGTAACTCGAACGGTTTTATGAATACCGGGCAAAAATGGCCCTTGACATGCAATCGACTTAATTTATCTTAAAAAGTCGCACGAATTTTATCGAATTACTTGCGCAGTTAAATGACTGCGCTTATATTTGCAGTCAAATAACTGCATAATGAAATTAAGAAGAGATGTTTTTCAGGCCATAGCCGACCCAACTCGACGGACGATAATCACTTTGGTGGCTCTTCAAGCAATGACACCGAATGCAATTGCAGAAAATTTTGACTCATCGAGACAAACGATTTCGAAGCACATTCAAATACTCACCGAGTGCGAACTATTGGAACAAGAGCAAAAAGGACGAGAAATCTATTATCAGCTAAACCCAAAAGGAATGATGGAAATAGCAAGCTTCCTTGAGCCTTTCAGAAAATTGTGGGATGACCGATTCAATAAACTCGAATCTTTGATGAAAGATTATCAAGCAAAAAAATAAGTCAATGAAACACAAAACGAAAATAAATGCCGTAGTGGGTTCACAGGAGTTGGTAATAACTAGGGAATTTGAACTACCTATTGAATTACTCTTTAAAGCCTATACCGAACCCGAGCTTTTGGAACAATGGATGGGCACCAAAGTGGTGAAATTAGAAAATAGAAATCACGGAAGTTATCAATTTGAGACGTCACACAATGGCACGGTCGTCTTTAAGGCAAACGGTACGATTCACAAAATTCAACCCGATCAAAGAATCATACGAACCTTTGAAATAGAAGGTGCACCTATCGGTGTTCAGCTTGAATTCCTAGAATTTGAGGAATTAGCCAAGGATAAAAGTAAACTGACGATTCAAATAATCTATAAGTCAGAGAATCACCGAGCGGCCCAATTAAAAATGCCTTTTGCTACTGGTTTGAATATGGCGCATGATCGATTGCAAGAAATTTTATCCAATTTTAAATAAAGCGATATGTCAAAGAAGAAAAAAATCATTTTTTGGATTTCAACAGGTTTGCTCGCATTGGCAATGACGCAGAGCGGAATCATACAGCTATTTAAAATGAAGGCAGCCTTATATGATGTAACGGCTATGACCCATTTGGGGTATCCCACTTATTTTCTAACAATACTTGGGGTATGGAAAATGTTGGGGGTGGTAACCTTGCTCATTCCAAAAACCCCCTTATTCAAGGAGTGGGCCTACGCCGGCTTCTTTTTTACGTTGTCAGGAGCGGCAATTTCACATATAGCAGTGGGCGATTCTGCAAGTGAATGGTCGATTTCACTTTTTTTACTCAGCATGACGGTTGTATCCTGGTATTTCAGACCCGAAAGCAGAAAAATCCCCAGGTTAACCCAATACAATTGAAAATGGAAAAAGTCGATAAATACATAGAAAAAATAAACATTTGGAAAGAAGAAACGAAGTTGCTAAGGGAATTCTGTTTAGAGTGTGGTCTGACCGAGGATTTCAAATGGATGCACCCTTGCTATACATTTCAAGATCATAATATTGTTCTCATTCATGGGTTTAAGGACTATTGTGCGCTGCTCTTTCATAAAGGGGTATTATTAAATGATCCAAATGCAATACTAATTCAACAAACCCCGAACGTGCAATCGGCGCGTCAACTCAGATTTACAAACGTGGAAGATATCATTGCGTTAAAAAACGTTGTTAAAGCCTATATCTATGAAGCTATAGCGGTGGAAAAAGCCGGTCTGGAAGTGAAAATGAAAAACACTTCCGAGTTTGCCATGCCACACGAATTTAAAAAAGCATTGGAACGTGATTCAGACTTAAAATCAGCATTCGAGGCTTTATCCCCTGGTCGACAAAGAGGGTATTTATTGTATTTTTCACAAGCCAAACAACCAAAAACGCGTGAAGCGAGAATTGAAAAATCAATCCCTAAAATAGTTGACGGAAAAGGGTTAGACGATTGATTTAAGCAACTTTGAAAAAGCACTTCCATTTCCCTTTATAGAATTTTAACTCTTTTAAAAAGCGTAATAGGTTGTAAGAACACCTTAAAGGGTTTTACCACATCCTATTGCGGAAACTGTCCTCCTCCTTTACCAAATAGCTAAATTGATACTTCAGATTCCAGCTATTGTACTTCGTAATTAATTGAACAATCAATCCTATAACGCTCACCCCGTAATTTTCACGCTCCTGTACTTTTCCTTTTTAGTTCGCCAGGTATCCTTTTACTTTGTGGCATCAATGAACAGATTCGAAAACATAGTAAATAGTAAATCAGTTTCCTTGTATTGGAAATGCCAGCTTTTAGGATGGGGAACGGTCTCCATTTATTGGGCGTACGTGGTGTTTTATAGAGATGATTACGGGTACTTTTTTACATTCCTCAACTATGTGCTCGACATTTCGATCGGAATCGTTTTAACGCATGGCTATCGGTTCTTTGCCTTAAAATTTAATTGGAACGCGCTTAGCTTACCGCAATTGTTGGTAAGAAGTGTTCCTTCCATTATCCTTTTAGCAGGATTATATATGTTGATCGTAGATCTAAAATGGTATGGCTATTGGGCTTTTTTCGGGGGCAAGGAGGTTGATTTATGGGAATCATTAAAATATTGGGATCCAGTATTTTTAACCGGTGTACGATTGATGGCTATTTGGATCTTGGCCTATCATTTGTACCATTACTATATGAAGGATATTGAAACTGCCAAGCAAAATGCAGATCTTTCAATTATCGCCAAACAGGCCCAATTAGACAATTTATCGCAACAATTGAATCCTCATTTTTTATTTAATTCACTCAATTCAATTAAGTCATTGGTCATTGAAAATCCGAAAACCGCCAGAAGGGCCATTGATTTATTATCTGATATTCTGCGCTCTTCACTTTATGAAAAAGATGCTTCGTTTTTACCTATTAAAGATGAATTGGGGCTGGTAAAAGATTATGTTGAACTAGAGAAGGTGCGATTTGAAGAACGGCTGAATATGTCGCTCACAATTGAGCAAGGCTTGGAAGAATACATGATCTTGCCCTTAAGCATTCAGCTAATGGTGGAGAATGCCATTAAACATGGTATCGATAAACGAAAAAAAGGCGGAATCATTAAATTGTCTATTGTAGAAAAAAACCAGAAGCTTGTGATTGTCGTTCAAAATCCCGGAAATTTAGTAGCCCATGGTGTCGAAGCCGGTATCGGGATTAAAAATCTAACAAAAAGATTGTTATTACAATACAATGGCGAGGCCAGTTTTACCTTGGAAAATGAAATTGAAGACGAGGTAACGGCTACCTTAATCATTCCAATGCACAAATAATGAATACCTATAAGACTATAATTATTGATGATGAGCGGTTGGCACGGGAAGAAGTGAAAAGGGCCCTGTCAAATTATCCCGAATTTGTGGTGCTCGGAGAAGCCGCCAATGCAGATGATGCCATTGTTTTGATAGAAAAGGAACGTCCGGATCTGATTTTTTTAGATATCCATATGCCAGAAAAATCGGGCTTTGATTTATTGGAAGAACTCACGGTAGTTCCTGAAGTAGTGTTTACCACGGCCTATGATCAGTATGCCGTTAAGGCCTTTGAGGTAAACGCCATTGATTATCTGGTTAAACCGTTGCGGGATGAACGTTTTGGGATAAGCATCGAAAAGATCCAGGCAACCTTTGCTAAAAGAGAAGCAAAGAGAGACGCCTTGCCCATGCATCACAAAATCTTTATCAAGGACGGAGAGAAATGTTTTTTTATTCCCTTAACCGATATCAGACTCATTCAATCAATGGACAATTATGCCCGTTTGTTTTTTGGAGACGAGAAAGCGATGATCAAACGTTCGTTGAACCTATTGGCGGAAAAGCTGGATCCCACCGTTTTTTTTAGAATTAACAGGAGTCAGATAATTAACACACAATACATTAAGGAAATTCATCCGTATTTTAATAACAAACTCCAAATCACTTTAACCAGCGGAGAATCCTTGGAGGTTTCAAGTCGGCAATCAGCCAAATTTAAAAATTGGAACAGTTTATAAAAAAAGAAGCATACGCTCGGTACGCCTAGCATATTCAATCAGATTTTTAAAAAAATAACCGCTTAATTTAAGCTTTAAAAAGCTTGATAATGGGAAGATTACATTCAAATAAAAGCAACTATAATAATTACACATTTCAGAGCCAATCTCAGAAAAATTAAACTTTTTTAACATGAAAAAACAAGCAGTACTATTATTAATGGCAATCATGGCATTCAATGCCTGCAAGAGCACACCCAAAGCTGAAGTAGGTGATACAGCAACTGAAGAACCAACACTATCCGATTTTAAAATTGGCGAGAAATGGACTTGGAAATGGCAACGCGCTGTAGAAGGCGAAATTCGGGCAGCAGGCGAGGATTTTCAAGAAGTTGTTGACTTTAATGGGGTTTTAGGATTTTACAATGGCAAGGATACGCTTGAAATCGCGACTACTGTAGGTCAAAAACCGAGCGATACCCCCCTATATGATTGGCCCTTAAAAGTGGGTAAAAAATGGAAATTTGAGGTGAATTGGGAAAATAATGAGGGCACCACAGGGAAAACGAGTCAAAATGTAACCGTTGTATCATTTGATGAGGTAACCGTAGCTGCTGGTAAATTTATGGCTTATAAAATTGAGTACACCGGCAGAATCACAAATTCCAGGGGATATGATGCTAAGCTGGAAGATATTTGGTGGTATGCCCCTACCGTTAAAAAATACATTAAACACACTCAAAATGATGGAGCGGGGCTGTATATAAATGAATTGATCAACTATTCGAGCGTACAATAAAAAACGATATGAAAAAATTAATAGCCATCCTAGTTCTTGTATTCATACACCTGCCCCTTTTGGCTCAAGATCTGAAATTTGAAAAAGTGGCCAGGCCAGACCCGGAAACTTTGGCCATAGAAATGCATCAGCTTGCAAAAGAATATTTAAAACTAAACAAAGCAGCCAGGCTTGAAATTGAGCCGAATGATCTTTATATGATCGAAATACTGGCCGGTGATTATAAGGCTTCCATCAAAACAATTCAATCGCTGAGAAAAAATTCAGCAATGAACAATGGGCACCCGGGATATATCCCCTTTGAACTATTTTCAAAAGCAAAAATAAAGCAAATGGCATCCAAGGCTACTTTTAGCGACGCCTACGCGTCAGTTTTTAAAACGTATTTAGCCAATTGCAATGATGAACAAGCGTATTCGGCTACGATTGTTTTCACAACGTACGACGCTGTGCGGCAATTCACCAATGATTTTGAGACCAAGTATAAAAACATTTCCGGCACCTCCCTACCGGTTGATGAGGCCTTCGTACTTTTAAAATCATATTTCCTATACCATGTTTTTACTGTGACCGAACCCCTTGTTTTTAAGGAAATTGAACGTGATGAAAACAAAAGGTATCTAATAAAAGAAGAAGTCATCGTTTCGGCCAGGGACGGCGCAGAAATATCGGTTATCACCGCACGTAAACGAGATGCAGCACCCATGCCCGCTATTTTGGTATTTACAATTTATGCCGATGGGTCGAATTTGAACGATGCATTATTGGCCGCATCAAAAGGATATGCAGGCGTTGTGGCTACCTCAAGAGGGAAACGGGGAAGTAAAGACCCTATTGAGCCTTTTAAATACGAGTATAAAGATGTCTATGCCGTCATCGACTGGATCAGTCATCAAGCATGGAACAATGCCAAGATAGGCATGTATGGAGGCAGTTATAATGGCTTTACGCAATGGGCATCTATGAAGGAGAAGGTGCATCCTGCCTTAAAAACGATCGTTCCTTCCGTATCAGTGGCTCCCGGTATCGACGATCCAATGGAAAATAATGTTTTTCTGAATTTCCCCTATAAATGGATCCCCTATGTGACGAACAATACGTTTTTAGATACTGCTGCTAATTTTGATCGCGAAAGATGGGATAATCTAGAGCATACATGGTTCCTATCTGGCAAAGCCTATACTAAAATGGACAGTATTGACGGAACTCCCAGTCCAGTTTTTCAGGAATGGATCAGTCATCCATCGTATGATACCTATTGGCAAAATATGATTCCCTACAAAGAGGAGTTTTCCCATATCAACATTCCGATTCTCAGCACCACCGGATATTATGACGATGGGCAACGCGGTGCCATGTATTACTATTTAGAACATTTAAAATACAATAAGGAAGTAGCACATTATCTGTTAATTGGGCCTTATGACCATTGGGGTGCTCAATCAAGACCTAGTGCCAATTTACGGGGCTATCAAATTGATGACGTGGCACAGTTGAATATAAAACAGGGGCTTGTATTTGATTGGTTTGATTACATCCTAAAAGGCTCCGAAAAACCTGCCATACTTAAAAACAAGGTGAACTTTCAAGTCATGGGCACCAATTCATGGATGCATACGGCATCGCTTTCAGAAATGAGTAATGATTCGCTGGTTTTCTATTTGAGTCCGAGAAAAAATAATGGTCTTTATACATTAGACACGTTAAAACCTAAAAGTATGGATGACCTACAACTCGAGGTAGATTTTAAGGACCGAACAAAAATGAACAACATTGAATATTACCCCTCGCCAATTATAGCAGACAGCATCAATTTTAATGATGGTCTTGTTTTTATGAGTGAGCCCTTCAAAAAAGAAATGATCATAAACGGCTCATTTAAAGGGGAATTGAACGTCGAAATCAATAAAAAGGATTTTGACTTTGGGGTAACCCTGTATGAATTGACTCCCGAAGGCAGGTATTTTCACCTAAGCTTTTATATCGGGCGAGCAAGTTATGCAACGAGTAAGGAACATCGAAAACTATTGACACCGAATACAGCAACAACCATACCCTTTGACAACACCAGAATTGTCAGTAAGAAAATTTCAAAAGACAGTCGCATCGTCATCGTGATTACTGGGAATAAAAATTCGTATGCACAAATCAACTATGGTACAGGAAGGGATGTAAGTAGCGAATCGATAAACGATGCAACGATTCCTTTGCATCTAAAACTAAAAACCGATAGCAGGATTATCGTACCGCTATGGACCGATAAAAAATGAAGGGTGAACTACTGCCATAATCAAGTACTGAATTGGCTTGCGAATTGAAATTTCTTATTTTAGCTCAACAGAAGATGCCAACGGAATAGTCACCGCAACGCCTACAGAGACGTGACAGTTGGCGCCTCCTAATAAACAGAAGATGAACAAAGAATCGTTCTTAAGGGAATTTATGACTGAAATATGGAATAAAAAGAATCTCGATAAAGTTGAAGACTATGTCCATCCAGAATATACTATTCATCTTGACACAGCAGACCCTTGGGAAGGGAAAACTTTATCTCATTCTGAATTTAAAGAAAGACTTCGTTTTTCATTCAATTCATTTCCTGATATGAATTTTGAAATAACATCTGCAATTCCAGAAGAAAATCACGTTGCTATAACTTGGATATTAACTGGAACAAACCTTGGAATGATCGGGGAATATCCACCGACTAAAAAATCTATAAACACAAAAGGCTTAACAATTTATCATTTCAAGGACAATTTGATTAATGGGCATACTCAAGTTTTTGACAGAATAACCGTTATGAAACAATTAGGATTTATGTAATATGAAAACAAAAAAAGAGCTTAAAGAAAAGTACAAACAGATGAAAATTCCAATGGGAGTTTTTCAAATAAAAAATATTAAAAATAACAAAGTTTTTATTGACCGTAGTGTTGATATGGAATCAAAATGGAACAGACATAAAATGGAACTCAAATTCGGAAGCCATAGGAACAAGGGTTTCCAAAAAGATTGGATTGAGTATGGAGAAGAAAGCTTTGTTTTTGAGGTTTTATCCGAATTAAAAAAGAGTGAAAAGGAAACAATTGATTATACCGTTTAGTATATGAAAAGTAGGCGATTTCAAAGCACCAAACTTTCGGTTACGTACAAAGTTTAATGCGAGGCAAAACGTTTGAATTTAGAACTAATTCGCCTATTTTTTATATACATTGTTAGCTGTTCGCCCTTTTTGTCCGTCTGTTTAGGTTGTCTGGTTACAACCAAATTATACTACTTTTTAATTGCCATTTTTCCGCCAAGCCACGCAGCAGGCAAGGTCAATACTATGAGTGAAATAGGATACCAACGCGGTGGAATGTCCCACATAGCGATAAGTCCCACAATTGTTAACACAACACCGATTATTCCTAGAATAATGGCGTGTTTCATTGGTTTGTTCGGTGCAAGTCGTGCAGTCAAATAACAACCGAATGTATTGAAAACAGTTCTGTATCCAACTATTATCACAATCAACCAAACAGAATTATCGGCAAATGGCTCTGTTTTCATTATGCCGGCTTTTTCCAAAATGCTGTCTGTTACTATTGATAAAATTACCAGTATTACAAATCCTGCAACAATAGCCACAATGCTTTTTAATGTTTCTTTTTTCATTTCTTTAAGGTTACTAATAATTCTTCTAATTGATTTAATCCCGCAGTAAATCCTTCTTTGAAGCCCATTTCAATAGTTTGTTCGAGGTCTTCCAATTTGTCAAAAGTGGAAATAATCGTTACAACGACACGATTATTTGATTCTGTAAACAAAGTTTCCCACAAATTTTCTGGATACTCCTTATATTTTTTACCATTTTCATCACAAAAACCTTCTTTAACAGTAAATGATAATTTGTCAACGATAGAAAGATAGTCCCATTTCGCCCAGATTTCTTCGTTATTTAACCTTATTCTTTCGTCCTTCTCATCTAGCATTGTATATAACCAATAACCGCCCACCCGAAAATCCATATATTTCGTTTGATTTCGCAAAGGTGCTGGAGCCCACCATTGGTCGAGCAGCTCTGCTGTTGTCCACGCTTGCCAAACTAATTCAAGATTGGCGTCAAATTCACGTTTGATGTGAATGGTCTTATTTTCTTTGTTGACCACAAAGTCAAATTTTAAGTTGCTGTTCATTTTTTCTTATTTTTAATTGTTGATAATACTTCGTCAAGTTGATTAAAGCGGTCTTCCCAAATTTTACGAAATTGGTTAAGCCATTTGTCAATTTCTTTCATTTTGTTTACTTCAAGTTGATAGTAGATTTCTCTACCCTGTTGTTTTTGTGTTACCAATTCGCACGCTGTCAAAATTTGTAAGTGCTTGGAAACAGCTTGTCGTGTTGAGTCAAAGTGTTCGGCAATGGCGTTTGGTGTCATTGCTTGTAACGCAATAAGTGTAATAATCGCCCGTCTTGTCGGGTCGGCTATTGCTTGAAAAATATCTCTTCTTGTTTTCATTATGCAATCATTTAGTTGCGAATATATTTGCAATTATTTAGTTGCGCAAGTTTTTCTTAAAAAAAATCTGGTTGCTAAATTTCGGGATGATTGGTGGGCTTGGTCAGTTTGTTATATCCTTTTGTTGATGTCTGTACGATTGTCGTATAGGGTGGCAGCTAATAAAGAACTGAAAACGCTGCAAGAAATGGTCATTGAAGCGTTGCATATTGAAAACATCTATAAATAAAAGACAGGTGCCTAGCTTTAAAAAAATGAGGCGAACCAATGCCTGCTCACCGTTTTACCTTCCAAAGAAATTAAATATAGGGGTTTCGTAAAAGGAAATCCTTAACTTTAATAACTGGCTTGGTCGAAGAAAAAAAATCAAGTCATATTCCCTCCCCCCAAAACCAGCATCACCCCACCGTTGTAGGCAAGCTAACGGTGACATCGAATTCGAACAACCTAAAATAAAACAGCATGCAACGTAGAACATTTATTAAAAATTCATCACTCATAGTGCTAAGTACAAGTGTATTTGGCAATTTAAGCTGGAATGGCAAAAACTATGAGGGCGATACCCCCACTACCACCGATATCCTCGGCCCTTTTTACAGACCGGGGGCACCCTTACGAACAAATCTTCGACTCGACAATTCTAATGGAAAACCGATTGTTTTAAAAGGAACCATTTATAAGGTGGATGGTAAAACGCCCATTAAAAATGCGTTGGTTGAAATCTGGCATTGTGATGTACATGAAGTCTATGATAATACCTCGGACGAATACAGGTATCGCGGCGGACAAATAACGAAAGGAAATGGAAACTATGAATTTAAATCGATTCTACCTGTTCCCTATAAAGCTACCCCAGGCGATGAATCATCTTGGCGACCCGCCCACATACACTTACGAATATCTGTGCCAGAGCAACAGGACCTGATTACGCAAATCTATTTTAAAGGTGACAAGTATGTTGATACAGACACTTGGGCTTCCGCTCCCCAAGCCGTAAACAGAATACTTACGATATCGGAGAACGCTTTAGGAGAAAGTACAATTGTTTTTAATGTTAATATGGCTAAGGAAATCGCACTTGACAAAAAAGTCTATGATAAGATAAAAGGATTTTATCAAATGGGTAGAAAAAAAGTGGAGTTTAATAACATGGACGATTTACTATTTGTAAAATTCAATGGCCAACTGGTTGCAAGTCTTAAATATATAGGCAATAATACGTTCGAGGAAAAGATCGAACAAGCAAAAGTCGTTTTTGAATTCTTGCCCAATGACATCACCAAGGCAACCATTGAATACTATGGAGATAAAATGACCGGTGAGCGATTTTTAAAGTTTACGGATTGAAAAAACGCCTGTGAACAACAACGTATGGGAAACTGCTTCCTAAATAGGATGCCTTTGGGGTTGCAAAATCGTTGGTCGAACTACAAGTAGAATTCAGCACCTCAATCTATTTATTAAACTGACAGCAACGAAATATGATAATCAAACAAACAGCCCTCCTAATCATCGTATTGTCTCCTATATTTTCGTATCAGGTTTTGGCGCAGAAAAATCCTAGTGGTCTACGATGATTGGGACCCGTGGAGGGAGACTACCAAAAACGGTATGTTGAAATACTAATGAATGCCGGTATAGATATGTATAAAACACGCATCGATGAATTTTGGCACGGTACTGAAAAAGATTCCGTCATAACAGGAGTCATGCATCCTTCAGATTATAATAGTTTAAAAAAGGATAAAGAATACATCTTTTTTTTGAAGACACAACGAAACTTAATTCGTTGGTACGTCGACTATCCATTACGCGATGCTACGCTCCATGGTACCGGACTTAAAGAATCAATCGAAAAAGAATTAGAACAAATCGATAAATAACGAAAGGTAACCATAGAATCGCCATAGGTAATTCGCCACTGGAGGTAAAGCCTAGCAGATCAGAACCGAAATTGTTCTAAAGCATCAAAAGAAAATATTTGAACAAAATGCACTATAAAGTCCTAGTTATTTTATCAGTATTTCTGTTAAACTGTCAATCTCATAGTGAAGCAACAAAATCGTCTTCTTTAAATATCCGAACCACCCCGAAAACCGCAACCTTGTTTGGGGATCATGTGGTATCTACCCCGTTATATGAACGGGATATGGCAATTTCCCCACAAGGAGATCAACTTATCTATACGCAAGGGGATTACAAACAAAACAAAAGGTGCTTGATGGTTATAAGCCAAGATAATGGGAAATGGACAGCGGCCGAAATATTAAACATATCTGGAGAATATCAGGATATTGAACCTTTTTACAGCAATAATGGAGACCGATTGTTTTTTGCATCCAATCGACCCATTTACAATGATGATACCAGAAATGATTATAATATATGGTATAGTGATAGAAATGAAGGTGTTTGGTCAGAACCCATTGCTTTAGATTCAATTGTAAATACAAAGGGAGATGAGTTTTTCCCATCACTAAGTACGAAAGGAAATTTATTTTTCACGGCTACCAGAAAAAACGGATTCGGTAAAGAGGACATTTTTATGTCGAAATTTGTTGATGGTACGTTTCAATCACCAATTCCTCTGCCTGCTGAGATAAACTCAACAACCTACGAATTCAATGCCTATATTAGTCCAGAAGAGGATCTGATTATATTTAGTTCATTCGGCAGGGAAGATGGTTTCGGGGGAGGCGACCTATATATGAGCCGTAAAGATGCTACAGGCAACTGGACAAAATCAAAAAACCTAGGGGGTTCGGTCAACTCCGATAAATTGGATTATTGTCCGTTCGTAGATTGGAAATTCCGTAATTTCTATTTTACAAGTGAGCGATTAAACCTTGAAAATAAGAAACTAAAAAATAGTAGTGAACTAAAAGCATTATCAAATAGTACATTAAATGGTTTTGGTAATATTTATAAAATCGGATTTGACCAATTAGAATAAATGATTCTTAAAATCGAGTTGCAACCCCGTTCATAAAACATTGCTACTATTTAAACTTAAAATCTTTATCGTATGAAAACAAGCAGTACGTATTTGATTATTCTATTTTATATGCTTACGAGCAGTATTTATTCCCAAAGTGGGATTGATACATTGGCTTTTAAACATTCTTTCAATTATGGAAAGTCAGTTGCCGTCTTTGGTGGCTCTGTTTCAGTGATACCCGCCAGTGAGAGTGCAAAAATATTGTGGGAGAACTACTTGGGCATGACCATTACCAATTATGGGGTTCCAGGAGCAGGTTTTTCATCCTTGCAGGGCAAATCGTTTCAGCAGCAAGTTGATGAAGCTGGGGTGTTTGATATTTATATCCTTTGGGCATCAACGAATGATTATACCAATCATCGGGCGATTGGTTCGTATACCGATTACACTGAATTTGATGGGTATGATACCGAAAAACTTACTACTCAGGCAGGAGGAATTAACTATTGCATAAAAAAGATCTATGAGAAAAATCCCCGTGCACTAATCTACTTTTTCACCTCAAGCAAAGCATTTAATGATCGTGGGGCCTATGATCCATTGTATGCACAGGGAATGGGGCAATACGTTAACATGCAAAAAATAATCTGTGGACTCCATGGGATACCCTTTCTTGATCAGTTCCTTTTGGGCGGATATACCATATACAACAAGGATATTTATTATCACGACCCCATTCATATGAATGAGTTGGGCTATAAAAAATTAGGGGAATTACAAGTGTCATTTCTAGCGTTTCCATAATGGGAGAGGCGACTTTTAAGCAATGCCTTCGGACCTCGCTGCCTGCCCACTTGTAAGATCGAAAGGTTTACGTACTTTTAGGAGGCTTGGTTAACAATTTAGTTCCGAAACGATAAGTAGCAGGACTAAACTCCTTTTCAAAGTATGCAGATTGAAACCATAAAAAACAGGAATTTCCTAGATGCCAAATAAGTAGAACCACAAAAACAAACCAATATGGAAAAAGGTATGATTAAAGTAAGTGTTTTGTATCCTAACGGAGATGGCAAACATTTCAATATGGACTATTATTGCAACCAACATGTAGCCATGGTTGGAGAATTATTAGGAAATTCCGTAAAGGCTGCAACCATTGAAAAAGGGCTTGGGGGAGGTGCGCCTGGATCTCCTGCAGCCTACGCGGCAATGGGAAATTTATATTTTGCTTCCATGGATTCATTTCAGAATTCGTTTGGTCCGAATGCCGAAAAAATAATGGCCGATTTACCCAATTTCACCAATATTGAACCGGTCGTTCAAATTAGCGAAGTAATGATTTAAAGCGTTAAGAAGGTGTATACCACAAATATTTAAAGTAGAATATACCCTTCATTTACGTGAGTAGCCTGCATGCAGTTCGCTATCTGGATCGCTTTTTAACCGGTCATATTAAAGCAAGACGAAACAAATAATTCAATATTTGATAATTGATACTATTTAGTAAAATGAAGTTTTGACTGCAGTGGATCCATCAAAATATAGTACACAAGTGCCGAAGCAACATGTAATCAAGTTGTATAAAGTGCTGTGCTCCCCATACTAGGGATTCACTGCTACGATATAAGAACATGGTAAATGATTTACCTTTCCGAAGGTAATCGCAATTAATAAGGATATTGGAGCATTAGATCTCTCTGATCATGACAAAATATCCCCTGCCAAAAAATAAGTAATCGATGAAAAAAATTGCATTCTGTTTATGTTATGGTGTCTTCGTTACACTGCTTTATGCTCAAAAGGATATCCAAAGGCATATAGTTCATGCTCAAAAAATAAACGAGCATGAAGTAGTTTTAGATGATGATCATAAAATCATTTCGTGGATCGTTCCTCAATCAAAAGCATATGATATTTTCCTGCATCAACGATGGAATTTTATTAAGAACAGTGTCCCAAATTACCCAGGTACCTCCTATCCAGAATATTACTTTTCTTGTGGCTACAGCAATCAAAATTTTGGGGTTCCAAGTAAATGGATGAACGATGTTGGCGAAAAAATTCCGAATTGGTTTGAATCTGCGCGTCTCTATTATGCATATACAGGAGACGAGAGCGTAATGACCATCGTCAAGAACCTTATAGATTACACAATTGAACATGGCACTAGTCCGGTAGATTTTGCCTGGCCCAATTTTCCTTATACCACAACGAATGCAGGCGATCTTGATTTTCGCGGTTTTACCGAAAGATTGGCACTTCATGAGATACAGGTTGATCATGCCGCGGATATGGGATTGGCATATTATAGAATGTATCAGTATTTTGGGGAAGAAAAATATCTAAATGCTGCCCTCAATGTGGCGAATGTGTTGGCCGAAAATGCGCGCACAGGCTCAGCAACCAAGTCGGTATGGCCATACCGTGTTAATATGAAGTCAGGAGCCATTACTTCCGAGTATGGGGCCAACTGGATGGGTGCATATGATTTGTTCACTAATTTGATCGCTGCAAACCTTGGAAACGTCTCGAAATACAAATCGGTGATTGTCAAAGTTCGTGACTTTATGCTGAATTTTCCGATGGAAACCGGTTACTGGACGGATGGTCACACCGATACAAGTATCAACAGCAATACCTACCGAAGCAATATGAGCTCTAGTAATGCAAAATTGTATATTCTAGATCACCCGGAATTCGATCTAAATTGGAAGACCGATATCCCAAATATGATTGCATGGACGGAAAAATATTTTGTTGACCGTACTTATAAAGGAGAACCTGCCACACAATGGGGCGCAAACCTAGTGGGTGAGCAAGATGAATTTCTCCCCAAAATGGATTACCAAACCGCAAGATACGCCGCAGCATGTGCTCGCTGGTATGCCGTTTCTGGAGATGAAGCCTATAAAGAAAAAGCCTACCGTTCCTTAAACTGGGTAACGTACAGCAACGACGCCAACGGAATGGCCTATGAAAGTCCAGTTAGTGAAAATGTCGAAAGTTGGTGGTCTGATTGCTACGGCGAAGGCCCACGCATGTTTTATCATGTCTTTGCAGCCATACCTGAATGGGCACCTCCTGGGGAAAACCATATTTTATATTCCGTGGGAGTTTTGAAAAACGTTGTCTATGAATCCAAAAAGGTTCAATATACAGCAACGAATGAGGTTGGCAATGAATATTTACGCCTCACTTTTAAGCCAACGGCAGTCACCGTTAATGGATCTGAAATCTTTTCACAAAGTGAAGATATGGAAGGCTATACAGTGCGAAATTTAGAGGATGGGGATTACGCAATGGTTATAAACAGAGCGCACTTAGGAACTATAGTTGTTTCAGGTATCTAATATTCGAACATGTTTGGAAGTTTTAAAGCTCAATTAAAAAAAGGGGGGATAACAACGATTGCAAAACTTGTTGCGCTCTCTTTGGGCGTATTAGTAACTAGCTGCCAAACAAACAATGACAAAAGAACGATCGAGTTGGAAATCGATGGGGCACAACATTTCCAAAAGATAGATGGCTTTGGGGTAAACATAAACACTGCCTGGTGGTATGAGGGGGCTTATCAAAATACCGATGTGGTGAAACCTGCTATTGATATGCTCATTGATTCACTTGGAGCTACCATCTTCCGGGCCGTTATCGAAGAAATGGATTGGGAACTGGTAAACGATGATAATGACCCAAACAATTTCAACTGGGACTACTATAATAAAATCTTCTCAAGCACACGGTTTGAAGGGGTTTGGAATACCTTGCGCTACCTCAATCAGAAAGGAATCACCGATGGCTTGATAATCAGTTTAATGGGAGGGCCACCAAGTGCCGATCCCCTTACAGCGCCGAATGCGAAAAAATCATGGATGGGGGGAACCGACTATACGATTCATCCCGATATGGAGGATGAATTTGTTGAAACCATTGCGGCAGTGCTCTATTATGCACGTCATACTGCGAACGTGCAATTTTCCTTGGTTTCGCCTATGAATGAAACCGATATTATTTCCATGACCAAAAACGCCGAACATCCCGACGGCATTGTTGAAGGCCCGAATATTCCAAACGCTGTTCAATTTGCCCGCATCATTAAAAAACTTGCCGAAAAACTTGATACGATCGGGATGGGAGATCTTCGGTTTATAGTACCCGATGCTGGAGGTGATCAATTGTTTGCCGATTGTTTGGATGCGCTGATAAAAGACCCGTATACAATGAATAAAATTGCTTATTGGGGGGTACATGATTATAATAGGAATGCAACAAATTATAAAAAAATAGTCGGCAATGCCACCACAATAGACAAATCTTTCTGGGTTACTGAAATGGCAGGTATCGGCAATTTGTTTGGTCAGCTCGGTGACGATGCCAAAGCATATATTTTTTGGGATGGATTTGACTGCGTCTATCAACATTCCCGACGAAATAATAATGGGAGTATACCCCCGAATGACTGGGTTTTTTGGATCGGTGAAGAAGGTAAACCCTTGATTGAATATATTCCATCGACGAAAAGCTGGACCCCAAGGAAGCAATTCTTTGAATTTGCGCAGATTTTCAAATTTGTAAAGCCAGGTGCAACGCGTATAGCGACAACAACAAAAAACGACAGCCTTGTTTTTAGTGCCTTTCGTAATACCAATGCACAGTTGGTGATTGTTGGTCGCAATGATAGCAAGGAGCGTCTTTCTATTGTTGGAAAGTTGAAAAATCTCAAATCGATCAACAGTTTAGAGATGTTTTATACGACTCCCGATGAAGACCTTAGAACAACCAAGGAGATTATCTTGAATGACGCTGCCCGATTTCAGGTGATGTTGCCCGCCAAATCTACTTTTACAGTCACCAGTAAAAAAGAAAATTAGACAAGGAAAACCGGAACCAAAGCAAAAATGTGCCAATTCAGATGTGGCACGTTGCAATCACAGTTTGAGTTTTAAGAAAGGAAGTACCAAACTTACCCTAGAATCAAGAAAAAAATGAAGATAAACACTACAACGATCCTAATTATGGCAATGAGCGCTTTTTCGTATTGCTGCCAATCCCAAACAACCAAGGGCACTTCAACTAGTAGAACAGCACTGGGAATGGTTACTCAGCGGCCCGAACCCCCAAATTGGTTTTCTGGGGACATTCATGTACATCGTGATTGTGGCGGGCCCGCAGAAGACGTGCTTCCCGAAAATAAATTGGTGGAAATGATGCAGGTTAATGATCTTGATGTGATTTCGGTATTGGCCGACATGGGGGATGCCGAAGTAAAATTTTCTGAAAAAGATCTACTCAAAATAACCGGGAAAGATGCGTCCCAATCGATTCAAGGGCGAACGATACATTGGGATGCCGAATGGCATTGGGATCCATATGGCACTACTTTTGAACACAAGGCACTTGGAGGTCACCTTGTCCTCCTCGGTTTACAAGAGGGTCGTCAGATATGGAACGAATCGACGTATAAAATATTAGAGTATGGAAGGAAACAAAATGCCATCGTTGGTTTCTGTCATTTACAATACCTGAACGACGAAATCCAGAATAATCTAAATTGTTGCATCCCGATTGAACACGTAACGGAAATCGCGTTGGGCATGGTGGATTTTATTTCCGAGGATGTTTATAGTTCTACTTTGGAGAACAACGGAACGTATAATGCCAATGCCACAATCAATGCATTCTATAAATTTCTCAATTGCGGTTTTAGGCTTGGGATTGCGGCCGGTACGGATTATCCCTGTAATAATTTCGAACCATTCGGCTCATTATTGACCTATGTACGGGTAAAAGGACCTTTTACCTATCGAAAATGGGTCGAAGGAATACGGGATGGCAAGACCGTAGTTGCACGCAATGGGCATCGCGAGTTTATAGATCTAAAGGTAAACGGCGACCACCAACCGGGGGACGATATCCGGTTTAAAAAGAAAGATACTGTCGCGGTTGAAGTAAAATGGACTTCAAATGAGCCACTAACCGGAAGTCTTGAATTGGTGCAGAATGGAAAGGTCGTTGCCAAACTAGACGGCACTGCGAAATCTGGTGAAGCCATAATTTTAAAGGCGAACGTGCCATTTGCCCAAAGTGGCTGGTTGTGTGCACGGCGAATGGACACCAAAGGAGACCATCAAACACATACCTCCCCGGTCTATGTTACAATAGACGATAAACCCGTTAGAGCAAGTGCTGAAGATGCCCTATTCTTTGTAAAATGGATTGATAATATGATGGCGCATACCTCCCCTGGGGGAGAATGGAACCAATATTTTACGAAAGACCTCGATGTAGTACAAGCACGTTATAAAAAAGCCAGGGAGCTATACCTAAAGATTGCCAACGAAGCGACTGCACATAAATTATGAGCATACGAAAACACAAATTTTTGGTAAAAAGAATGAAACCAGCTATTTTTCATAAAGTGATATATCTAGCCTCTTTCATCTTTTTAATCCAGGCTTTGAGTTGCACATCGAATAATACTAAATTCCCCATTCTAATTCTTGCTTCAAATGTCGATTTTGGCCTGTATACCGCCGAGATACTCAAGGCCGAAGGATATAATGAGTTTATCATCGATTCGCTAAATAGTGGAAAAATAAGTTCCTCATATCTCGCGCATTTTGATTTGGTGATTCTCCCGAAATGTCAAATAGACCCATCTTCAAAAAAATTAATCGAAAAATATGTGAGCGATGGCGGAAATCTAATTGCCTTCCGACCCGACGAAACACTTTCAAGCCTATTTGGAATAATCCCCACAGGACATAATTATGTTGGAGGCTATATTGACATTGATTCAAGCACCGATCAAGGCAAAGGAATCACTTCCGAAGCGATGCAATTTCACGGACCCAGTGATGTGTACACCCTTTCAAGTGCCAAAAGCATTGCCACTATTTTTGCCGACAATGCTGCTAATACGGGTACCCCCGGAGTGGTGAGCCACACCTATGGTGAAGGTCATGGCATCGCTTTTCTTTATAACCTGCCAAAAAGCATTGTTTATACCCGTCAGGGAAATCCTTTATTTGCCGGTATCGAAAAAGACGGGATTCTCGGTCTCCGCGCAATGGATCTCTTTACAGATGGTTGGGTCGATACCTCGAAAAACACCCTGAATCAAGCGGATCAACAAATGGCATTCTTATCACATTGTATTGAAAGTTTGAGTCAATATGCAAAACCCTTGCCACATTTTTGGTATTTCCCTGATTCATTAAAATGCCTTGTTGTTTTAGACAACGATGGTGAAGATAATGGTGAAAATGATTTTGAGGCACAATTCAGGGATATTGATTCTATGGGTGCCAAGATGACTATTTACATCAAGGACGTCGACAAAGTCTCCAAAAAGTGGGTTGACAAATGGAGTGCAAAGGGATTCGAAATTGCGGCACATCCTGATGACACCAAAGAAGCCAAAAATCCAACATGGCATCGTATGGACAGTGTATTAGGCGATATAAAAAAGCAGATCAAATCAAAATATGGATTGACAATTCGCACCAATGTGAATCATTGGTTTGTGTGGACCGGTAAAAATGCCAATGAAACCCAGAACTTTGCCGCCCAGGCACAACTAGAAGAGAATCACGGCATTGAAATGGATGCAAACTATGCCCATTATGATATAAATTCAAATCAAGGAGAACACTTTCTCGGACCGCTAGGGATAAATCAAGGAAATTATATGGGGAGTGGGTTGCCAATGAAATTTGCAAATGCTGAAGGGAAAACGGTAAACGTATACCAGCGCTTTAATGCAGTTTATGATCAGCAATATATGGAAAGCAAGGCTCCGGACGACTTTTTTTACAGTTTTAAGGGGTTAATGGATAGAAGCTTGAATGATCAAATATATGATGTCATCAGTATCAAAGCACATAATAATGAGTACCATTTTTCGAAGGATCCATTGCTGCGGATGATGGCCTATGCCACCCAAAATGGAATCCCGGTTTGGACAGCAAAGCAGCTACTCGAATTTCTTAAAATGAAGGATGAAGCTTCGTTTACCAAAATAAGCTGGTCGAACAATCACTTATCCTTCCTCCTGAATTCATCCTTAAAACATAGTAACGGACTTTCTTTTATGATTCCTGCGGATTTTGATGGTAGGAAAATTAAATCAATCACAATTGCCGGCAAGAATGTCCCATATAGCTTCAAGTCTACAAAAGGGTTTGAATATGCATTTGTAACTGTGCAACCCGGCAAGAATTATGAAGTTTCAGCTGCGTACTCAAATTAGGTGAAATATCATTTGAATGTAATATTCAAAATGTTCTTTAAGTAGAGTCGGTTGCCGGGGCAACCTGAAAAGATCTTACACGTCTTTACTCGGCAATAATCACTTGTACATTGTTCCTTTCTAACATGGCGATGGTTTCTTTTTCAATATGTGCATCCGTTACGACGCTGTCAATTTTTTGGAAGTCGGCAATAAATGCAAGTCCGCTTTTTTTAAATTTCGAGGAATCTGCGACGACAATAACCTCTTCGGCAATATCGATCATAATTTGATTTAAATAGGCTTCTTCCATATGGTGGGTAAAAACCCCAACGTCCGGTTTTATTCCATCGATGCCAAGAAAAACTTTTTTACAATACAGCTGTTTTAAATTACGTTCCGCCATGGGGCCTACCAAAGACATTGAAAACTCCCTGAGAAACCCCCCGGGCATATAGACTTGCAAATTTTTATATTTCGAAAGATTATTTACGATATCCAAAGCGTTACTTATTACCGTTAATTTTTCAAAGCCTTTTAGATTATTGGAAATCTCGAAAGTGGTTGTCCCTGAATCAAGGATAATAGAATCATTGTTCGCGATGAGTGAAATTGCCTTTTTGCCGATTAGCCGTTTCAAATCATGATTGATATTCTTTTTTTCACTTACCGCCAATGCAATATTGTTGGTTTTAAAAGCACCCCCATGTGCCCTCACAAGAAGTTTGCTCTTTTCTAATTTATCCAAGTCATTCCTGATGGTAACCTCACTGACCTCCATTTCCCTACTCAGATTATTTACATTTACTTGACCGAAATCATCAAGAATCTCAAGTATTTTTGATCTACGTGCAGCCGCTTTCCTCATACTCTTATAGAAATAAGTAAATTTTAATTAAAATATCCCGATCCCTGTTCACTTTGCCTTAAAATTTTCATTCCTGATTTTCCTTTCACGAATGACCTCATAAATTGGTACCGGTTTTCGGATGTAACTGAAATAGGTTACCAGGTAATTCGTTAGGAATACTTCAATTTAAAGAATAAAAAAGCGCATTTATTTCATGCTTCGTTTAAAGTCTAAATTTTATATTCCGATTTCATCCAGTTATAGGGCTTTCGCTTGATCCATTGCCCCCTTGTGAAGTCTGGAAACTCCTGAGGCTCCCCATTGTTTTCTATGGAAGCTTCCGATAAAGGCGTTATGGCGCTCCAAGCTGCGGCATCATACGCATCTATTGGTGGTGCGATATTCTGAATCGCCGATTCAACAAAGGCTTTCATGACAAAATAATCCATTCCTCCATGCCCCGCACCCGTGGCATCCTCGCCGTATTTTTGCCAGATGGGATGATCATATTTTTTAATCCATGCCGTAGCGTCATCCCATTGGTCGTCTTTTTCCGATTTCCCTTCGATATAGATCCTATTGCCATCTACCTCCCAAAGACCATTGGCCCCCTGTACACGAAACCCTAGGGAATAGGGCCTAGGCGAATTGGTGTCATGGGTTACGATAATGGTTTCATTACTTGCTGTTTCAATTGTCGAGGTGATAATGTCGCCCTGCCTGAATTTAACTTTTGCATTCGGGTGGTTCTCGCCCGCAACGTTTACGATATACCTGTGAAGCCCTAACGCCTTTGTAGCATGTGAGGTCATACTCATGAACCTATTGCCTCGATTGATATCGCACATCACGGCAATCGGACCCATGCCATGGGTGGGATAGGTATCCCCGTTCCTGTAAATAGAGTGCTCGGTACGCCACTTGGCTTCGGAGATTCCCTTTTCCCCAAATTCGGCTCCCTTCCCGTAAGCGGTCTTCCCATCGTTGAGTTTCACCCCACGAAGGTCATGCTGATAGCCGCATCTGAAATGTAACAGCTCGCCGAAGACATCTTGTTTCACCATATTAAGTACGGCCATGATATCTCTTCTAAAACATACATTCTCAAGGAACATTAAGTAGGTTCCCGTTTGTTCGTGCGTATTTACAAGATCCCAACATTCCTCAATCGTCTGGGAGGCTGAAACCTCCACAGCGGTGTACTTCCCGGCCTTCATTGCATCTACGGCCATTTTGGTATGCCATAACCATGGGGTGGCGATGAGCACGGCGTCGACGTCCTTGTCAGACAATAGGTTGAGATAGTCCTTCTCATTTTTGCCATAGGTATTCGGCTTTCGTTTTCCCTTATCGGCGAGCAGCTTCAGGACAAGATCGGTCCTAACAGGGTCGATATCACAAATCGCAGTCACTTCCACGTCGTTTCTCGCTATGGCATTTTCCAGATGCGAAGTCCCACGGAGTCCAATTCCGATAAACCCTAGTTTTAGCTTTTCACCTGCAAAGGTTTTAAAACCAAATGAAATGTTCGGAGCCAGGGCCGCGCCTGTGCCGGCAATGGCTGTTTTTTTGATAAAATCTCGTCGTGAGCTCATATATACTGAAATTTAGGTTTAGACAGACAGGGTGCTCCTGCTTTGTAAGATATCATATTGCTAGTGCCGATACGATTGCCAGATACACCTTCCACGTTGGAAAAGATACCCGGGTCCGATTTGTCGGAACTTATTTTTATCGCGTTGTTAAAATAATAGAAAGGTAAATTCATAGTATTAAGTAACAATTCTCGCATTTTAGTAAAATTCGTTAGAATACGAAAATATTTCCTTTTGTATTGAGTATTTTATGAAGACAATTTCTTTAATAAAGAAAATTTATTAAATTCACGTAAACTTACGAAAATATTATTTTTTCTTTTTAAAATTTTTAATGTTGTATCTGATCCGCCTACCAAAGTATGTATTACAAGGGTGCGAAATAACACAGTATTTATAAAAACATTCACCCAATGGGCACTAGCAATTATGACCGGAGAAAGTTTATCAAGAAGTCCACAGTGGCCATGGGAGGTTTGGCGCTCACCGAATTAAGTACCCCCCTAAACGTTTTTGCGAACAATTCAAGCCCTGACAAACCCTTGCGTTTGGGATTTGTGGGTATTGGCGGTCGTGGTTCCTATCATCTAGACGTGGCCTTGGGGATTGAAGGAGTGACCATTCCTGCCATTTGTGAAATTAAGCCTGAACGCTTGTACAACGCAAAAAGATGGATTGAAGAAGCAGGACAGCCAACGCCTAGACTGTACGATAGAGGTCTTACCGATTTCAAACGGCTCTGTGAGGAAGAAACCTTAGATGCCATAATATGTTCCACATCTTGGGAATGGCACGCCCCTGTTTGTCTTGCCGCCATGAAAAACGAAAAGCACGCAGTATCTGAAGTGCCAATTATTCTAACGGTCGATGAGGCATGGGAGTTGGTGGAAACTTCTGAAAAAACAGGGAAATGGGCGACCCTAGCCTTGGAGCAGGCCATGCTCGAAAGTTCGGATGGGCTGACGTTGCTGAATATGGTTCAAAAAGGACTTTTTGGCGATATCGTTCATACTGAGGGCGGCTATGTGCACGACTTGAGATTTGTAAAAAACAATCCGGCTGAAGAACCTTGGCGTTTAGCCTATGATGTAACGCACAATGGCAATCTGTACCCAGATCATCCGATGAATAAGATCATGGCCTATGAAAACATAAATCACGGGGATAGGCTAGACCATTTAGTCTCCATGAGTTCAAAAGCCGAAATGTTGCATGAATATGCCGCCTTGAATTATGGCATGGACTCTGAACAGGCCAAAATCAAATTTAAACAAGGTGACGTCAACGTGACCCTTATACGAACGGTAAATGGAAAATTGATTACATTAAACTATGATACGAATACCCCGCATCCAAGGGAATTATTCCGTTTGCAAGGCACGAAAGGGGTGTACCTAGGGGGAAGCGCCTTGGAAGGCCCTAAAATTTATCTCGAAGGCCTAAGTCCGCAAGAACATACCTGGGAGTCGGCAGAAAAATATCTAGAAGAGTACAAGCATCCCATCCTAAAAAATTATAATCCTGTTCCGCGAAAAACCGCCCTTAGGGGGCACGGGGGAAATGGAACAACCACCCCATTGACATGGCATTTGCTCATTCAAGCCTTACGAGAGAACAGAACGCCTTATTTTGATGTTTATGACTCAGTTACCAGTAGTATAATTTTTCCATTATCAGGTATGTCGGTGGCCAATAATAGCAAATCGGTCGATATTCCTGATTTTACTAAGGGAAAATGGAAGGATAGGGCACCCCTATCTATTATTTAGAGCACATTTAAAAGGTCGTTCTTTAAAATTACAAGGGTGCATTGTTAAAAAGTGTTTAAGAATTTTGAAGTAGTGGCTAAAAGCTAGATTTTCATAAGGCCATGGTTCAGAATTGCTGCTCTTTCAGGGCAGACACTTTACAAGGCTGCGGATCGGAAAGATTACCTTCGTATTTCATAAGTAGACGGGTCATAATGAAGTAGAAGGAACCAACAAGGGGTGGTCTAAAACTCCCTATATGGGGGATTCTGGATGCTAGTCAGGTAGGCCCCTATTACATTAAGAGTCAAATGCCAAAAATAGTAGTACCTAATAATACGTATAAAATGAATAGATGTATTTCCATTGCCACAATGTGCCTACTCTTCCTTTCTATTCTTAGTTGTCAGAAGATTGAGGAGACGAAAGTCGTTCCTGAGCAGGTCGCACTTCCCAGTCCTCAAAACCTGCTTCTGGAGGATTGGATGCCAAAATCGGTTTATGAGGTGCCGATTACAAAAATTGAAAAAGCAAAATTTCCTGTAATCGATATGCATGCCCATGACTATACTACAACTGATAAAGACATTGCTAAACGGGTGGAAATAATGGACGAGGTTGGTGTTGAGAAATCAGTTGTTTTTACCAATGCAACTGGAGCGAAATTTGATTCCCTTTATGCTATGTATGCTAAATACCCCAATCGGTTTGATGTCTATTGCGGTTTTGATCTTTCAGGGTATGAAGACAAGAATTGGTCTGAAAAAGCAGTAAATGAACTTCGTCGATGTGTAAATAAAGGTGCCGTAGGGGTAGGGGAATTACATGATAAAGGAGCGGGACTGGTCGAAGGTCTGCATCCCGATGACCCAAGAATGGATCCTCTTTTTGAAGCCTGTGCTACATTAAAAATCCCGGTAAACCTGCACATGTCAGATCCAAAATGGATGTATGAAGCCATGGATTCGACCAATGATGGACTGATGCGGGCTTGGACCTGGAGGGTTAAGGATACAACGTTTGATCATAGCGAACTGATGGTACGATTTGCAAACACCCTTAAACGACACCCAAATACGACCTTTATAGCCTCCCATTTGGCGAATTGTACTTTTGATTTGTCTATTCTGGGTGGTTTGTTCGATGAATTTCCCAATCTCAGTGCCGATATTTCTGCCCGTTTTTCCGAATTTTCTACCATCCCCAGAAATACGGCAGCGTTTTTTGTAAAATACCAAGACCGCCTTGTATACGGAACGGATTATGGCTGGGAGGTTTGGGATAAACATAGCGATTATGGCAACAATACGACCTTAGATACCATGTTCCGTATGACTTTCAGGGTGCTTGAAACTGAAGATGAACATTTTTACCTAACCGATTTGTTGGGCTATAAATGGCCTCTTTACGGACTGGCATTAGATGATTCGGTCTTAAAAAAGATCTACAGGGACAATGCCCTTAAAATCATGAAACATTGATAGCACATCGAAAATAACAAAGATTGCCAGTTGCCCCTTGATCATGTCGCGTACAGGGGAGTTGCATCTAAGGATTGAATCAATGACCTTTTAATAAACCAACCCATCAACTAATTTTTAACCAATACGATATTGATTATGGAAAATTCAGAGGCCTCCCATATAGGCAACTCCACAAAAAAAGACAGGGTTCTATCAGGACCTATAAACTTTCCAGACGCGACACAGACTAGCGAAGTCATAAAAAAAGGAGCGAGGCTTATGTCTTTGGACTTTTACAGAGGGCTCGTAATGGTGCTCCTTATGCTAGAATCTACCGGGATGTACGAGCATTGGCTGGAAATGTCAGGACAGGGATCCTTTCTAAATTCCTTGGCGGAGCAATTCACGCATAAACCGTGGCATGGATTGAATTTCTGGGATTTTATCCAGCCCGCCTTCATGTTCATCGCCGGGGCTGCCATGGCTTTTTCCCTTACAAAACAAACCGCCATGGGACGCCCATGGAAAGAACAGGCAACCCATGCAATAAAGCGAAGCTGGTGGTTATTTTTTTGGGGGGTATTTGACTATGCCGTTAGGGGTGACCATTTATCGTTCGAGCTTTGGGATGTCCTAACACAGCTTTCATTTACCTTATTGGTAGCCTTTCTTATTTTTCGTTGGAAAATCAGCCATCAATTGCTCTTCAGTCTCGGCCTCTTGGTGCTGACTGAATGCCTCTATCGGTTCATACATATTCCGGGATTCGACCAGCCTTTTGTCGATCAGCAAAATTTTGGGAATTATATGGATATGCTATTAATGAACAAAATAAATTCGGGGGGCTGGGTAGCCATCAATTGTATCCCGACCGCTGCACATACGATATGGGGTGCTGTAGCAGGCAAATGGCTTATCGATCAACCCACTGTTAAAGGGAAGCTCCGCAATATTATTATTTTAGGGGTAGGCACCCTAATTGCAGGGTATACCCTTGATATAACGGGTACAACTCCGATTATCAAGCGAATCGCCACCACTTCCTTTACTTTGGTGACAGGGGGCTGGTGCTTGTTGGCCCTGGCATTTCTCTATTATTGGATCGATGTACTGCAACACAAGAAATACCTCCGCTTCTTTACCATTGTAGGGATGAACTCCATTTTTATATACCTATTCTTTGAGATTGTAGTGAGCCGATGGCTAGGCCAATATGTAGAAGTGATTGTTAATGGTGTTTTGTCACCAATTGGGATGGCACACGGTGCTATCTTATTGCTCTCAGCACTGGCAATTTTTGCCATTGAGTGGTTTTTATGCTTTTGGTTGTATCGAAAGAAAATCTTTTTTAAGGTTTAATACCATAAAAGTAACGCATGCCTCACAATCACTTTGTGAAAGTAGGTAGGGACATGACATTTCAACAAACGAAAATAACCAAATGAAATTCAAGCATTACTTTTTCTGCCTTACCTGTTTACTTTTACAAAATTGTGGAGAATCAAAAAAAAACACTCCTGAAAATGAACCTCCAAAATCTCAGTTTTATGAAGATCATGATTTTAAGAAGGTGCCTAAAATCGATGCGCACGTGCACATTGAAACAGCTTCCCCAGCTTTCATCCAACAGGCAGTAGCAGATAATTTTAAGTTGCTGACGATCAATTGGGATGATCCGAACGAATCAGGCGATATGATCTCACAACAAAAGTTCGCACAAGAACAAATCAAGACATTTCCAGGTCAAGTGGCCTATGCAACCACCTTTTCGGTAAGGGATTTTAACAGGCCCGATTGGAAGGAAAAAACGCTCGCCTATCTAAAAAACTCATTCGCTAAAGGGGCCGTCGCCGTTAAAATATATAAGGTTATCGGGATGGACCTGAAGGATGAAAATGGCCAATTGGTCATGATAGACGATCCTAGATTTGATCCGATTATCGACTTTATCGAACGCAGCAATATTCCTGTTATCGGACATCTCGGGGAACCTAAAAACTGTTGGCTCCCTTTGGATCAAATGACCATAAAGGGGGATAAAAGCTATTTTGAAAATAATCCGGAATATCATATGTACCTGCACCCCGAAGCGCCTTCTTATGAACAACAAATACAAGCAAGGGACCATATGCTCGAAAAGCACCCGAACCTAAGGTTTGTAGGAGCACATTTGGGTAGCTTGGAATGGAGTGTCGATGCGCTTGCCGAAACCTTGGACAAGTTCCCGAATATGGCTGTGGATATGGCGGCACGAATCTCCCACCTAGAGTATCAATCGAAAACGGAATGGCAAAAGGTACATGATTTTATGATTGCCTATCAGGACAGGTTGCTTTATGGCACCGATCTCTTGGCAGAACCCACCACCGATCCCAATGCATTGAAGAAAAGCATGCACGAAACCTGGATAAGCGACTGGAAATTTTTTGTTTCCGATGAAGAGATGTCCGTTTCTGACTTCGACGGTGCGTTTAAAGGCCTTAAATTGCCCCGAAAGGTAATCGAGAAGATCTATTTCGGAAATGCCAAAAAATGGTTGCCTGGAATATAAAAGAATAAAGTGCAGGTTGATGTATGCTGATCATTCTTATTGATACGTATCAATAAGATCGCCCTACAGTTTTTGATATACTGAAATTGTTTACGAAAACGCACGAAAATAATGAGCAAGACCGCAGTTGGTTCGTTGTTCTTTAAGGTTTGAACACAGCTACCCGAATTGATATTCTAATCAGAAAAAAGGAGGCTAAACTATACAATAAATGAAAATGAAATTTAGATATGAGCACTAATAAGAGAAGGGATTTTTTAAAAAATTCGATTAAGGCCAGTGTTGGGGCATCCTTGTTAACCGTTAATACATCAATGGCCGGTACTCCCAAGGAACAAAAAACCACGCCAATAAAAAGTACGGGCACACCTAAGAAAATTGTAGTCGGCGGTGCTGGAATAGCGGGAATGTGCTGCGCCTATGAATTGATGAAAATGGGTCATGACGTCACCGTACTAGAAGCATCAGGCAGACATGGGGGCCATGTATATACCGCCCACGATGAATTGTCAGATGAATTGTATGGTGATTATGGTCAAGAGCATATCACAAAACCTGGATACGATCTGTATTGGGGATATATAAAAGAATTTGGCCTTACCGCCCTGCCATATCCCAGAAGAAAAAATGTATTGCGGAGGATCGATGGAATTTTCTATACAGAGGAAATGTTGCAGGACCCTGTTATTCTGAAAAAAATGGGGTTCAATACAAGGGAAATCGATTTTTTGTCCACAAACCCATGGGGTGAACTTAAATCGCTCTATGTCGCACCCTATCTTGCAAATTTTAAGGATGAATACCAGCCTTTTGATGTTGGTTACGACGAGATGGATACGATTCCCATGTCAGATATTTATGCTAAAAACGGGGCTTCAAAAATGGCAATGGGCCTTTTAGGAGGTTCCAATACCTCCGCATTGTTCACTCTCTGGTATGCCTATATCCTGAAATTTCGTGGCGTGCCCGAATTTCCTACCGAAATTTTTCGGTTAAAGGGCGGTAATCAAATGCTCCCGAATGCTTTTGCAAAACGTTTGGGACCAAGAGTGTGGTTGAATAAGCCTATTATCGCGATACAAAATGGAGATAATGATGTAAAAATTACCTATAAGGACGTTAATGAAACCCATGAAATAACGGCCGATTATTTTGTAAACTGTATCCCCTTGCCTGCCTTTAAAAACATTCCCGTACTTCCTGCATTGCCCAAGGAAAAACAATATGTAATTGAGAATGTGACCTATGATTCCTACCAACGGTTCGTCTTTCAGGCCAGTTCAAAATTTTGGCTCGAAGATGGGCTCTCCATTAATATGTTCTTAGACCATCCTGATATTTGGGATGTTTGGCATTCTGCAGATGAGGTCGATACGCATCGGGTAATCGTTTTAGGTACGGGGGCAGGTGGAATATCGCCCCAAAGGGCCCTTGCATCATTCAGGGAGCTTTATCCTGGGAAGGGAGATACCATAGAACAAGCAATTGGGAGGGATTGGACCGGGCAACCTTTTTCGTCTACATGCGAGCGACTTCCTTTTCCGATGGGAGAACTTAAGAAATTCTGGCCAAATATAATGAAGCCTCATGGGCGTATCCATTTTGCCGGGGCCTATGCCGATAATCTAAATTGGGGGACCGAAGCCGCCACCCGATCGGCAAATAGGGTCGCTTTGGAAATAGATAAGGCATAGTTCTTTGAATCGTAATGAATTCATCTGGTCATGCACGATACCACGCGCACAGCCGAGTGGGTTTTTATCAAATAAAAGTAATTGAATTTCTGTACGATGTGCGTATCTTAAATTCGAGTTCAAAAGAAAAAGTATGCGAACAACAATTAAAAAAAGGGTTTTGGCCCTATGTGCCTTAGGTATCCTTTCACAGTCTATGGCCCAAGAAGTCAAAAGGTGGTCATTAGCCAATGATGGCGGAATACAATGGGAGGTAAAAGAAAACGATACACATCTCGATCATGTAGAAATGAGTGGCTTTAATATTTCGTCGATCGTTCATTATGGTGTGGAAAATGGGGTTTTGAATCAAGAAGTCGAACTTGTTTTTCCAATGCTACGCACTATTCCGAACGACACCCACGCCAGCCTCTCCTATACCATAGCCTCCAAGGACATCTCCCAAATAACCATAGATGGGACATCTGTGATCGAATATCCACACGTATTTTCGCTACGGGGAATCCTGTCTTTCAGTTCGAGGACGCTGAATGGAGTTACGATCAACCACCAGCTCTTTCCCTCGGCAGACAGGCCGATCTTTATAGATAGGGTGCAGCTAAGCAACACGACCATCACCCCGATAAAGGTGCAAATACCAACAATAAAGAGTACCCATCTGACCGATAAGGAAAAAGGTGTAACCGGAGTATATCGTATAGAAGTAGTTTCTGATAAACAGGGCAATTTTACCGTAAATCCTGGGGAATCCTTGGAGTATGCACTGGTATATTCCGGGCAGGAAATAAATGAGATGCAATCGCATGTCTCCCCAGAGTATGAGTTTAATAAACGAAAAGACCTTATAGACCGCACTTTTGCCAATCTTATATTCGAATCGCCCGACGCCGTGCTTAATACGGAGTTTTCATTCGCGAAATTAAGGGCCGTGGAAAGCATCTTCCAGACGCAGGGGGGGTTGATGCACAGTCCTGGAGGCGGCAGATACTATGCTGCAATCTGGGCAAATGACCAAGCTGAATATGCTGATCCTTTTTTTCCCTTTTTGGGAAACATTGCAGGGAACGAATCTGCCCTAAATTCATTCAGGCATTTTGCCCGGTTTATGAATAGTGACTATAAAGCAATACCAAGCTCAATTGTTGCCGAAGGGACCGATTTTTGGAATGGGGCCGGAGACCGGGGCGATATGGCCATGATTGCATACGGTGCGGGCCGATTTGCACTGGCCTATGGCAATAAGAATACAGCAAAAGAACTTTGGCCGTTGATTGAATGGTGTTTAGAATATTGCCGCCGAAAAATAAATGCCCAAGGGGTAGTTGCGTCGGATAGTGACGAACTCGAGGGTCGGTTTCCTGCAGGGGATGCAAATCTGAATACCTCATGTCTCTATTATGATGCCTTGAATTCTGCAGGGTATCTTGGAAAGGAATTGGGAATCGCACAAAAGCAAATCGACACGTACAAACAACAGGCAAGTGCCATTCGGCAAGCTATCGATACCTATTTTGGGGCAACGGTACAAGGTTTTAAAACCTACAGGTACTATAAAGGGAACGATGTGCTACGGGCCTGGATCTGCACCCCGCTTGCCATGGGAATTTATGACAGAAGTACCGAAACGACCGACGCCCTTTTTTCTGACTATTTATGGACCAAGGACGGTCTCGCTTCAGAATCGGGAAGTACGACTTTCTGGGACAGGGCTACGCTTTACGCCCTCCGAGGCGTCTTTGCAGCCGGGGACACGAAACGGGCAATCGATTTTCTTGAAAATTACTCCGGCAGAAGACTCTTGGGAGAACATGTACCCTATCCTGTGGAGGCCTACCCCGAAGGAAACCAACGGCATCTTTCGGCCGAAAGCGCACTGTACTGCAGAATCATTACAGAAGGACTTATGGGAATACGGCCTACAGGCTTTAATGAATTCTCCTTGTCCCCAAAACTTCCCGATGGCTGGCCATCAATGTTCCTAAAAAATATTCGTGCCTTTAATCGAAATTTTAGTATTGAGGTAAAAAAAGAAGGGAACAACCTCAATGTCAAGGTATTCGATGGCCAGGAAATATTCTTGGAAGAAAGCATGAATCATGGCGAGACCTTGAAATGCACCTTGTAAAAAGTGTTTTAAGTGGACGATTCCCGCGAACAATTCAACCCTTTTTTGACCGCTCTTGAAAAGTGACCCGACCTATACCCTAAGAAAAGAATACATACTTTATTTATGCATCTTTAATTTTGCTACAACCAGCTCGCCGATGTCATGACCTTGTTGTTTCCCCTTTTCAATTGCCGGTCTGTAATGAATTCCACCATACAATCTACTTATCGCTGCCTCTTGTGAGGCATCCATAAAAGATTTGAAATTTCTAGTAGGTAAGCCATACGGCACTTCGGTAGCATCAACAAATGAATAATCCGCGCCAATAAGGTGCGTCAATACGGTAGCAGCAGCAGTTGAAACCACGCTGTGACCGGAAGTGTGCTCTGGGAAAGCGGGTGTTTGCAAAATAGGTGCCCAATCGGCATCGATATATTTATTTATAAAAGTCTCCGGTCGCGTGAGGTTGCTCTTATATTTTTGGTCCCAACAACTGATAAAACCATCTGCAATTGCAATGGTTACCATTGAGAGCGTTTCAGCGGCCATGACGGGACCTGCATTTTGTTCTTTCAATATCTGGGCCGTAATGTGAATCCAATGGCCCCCCGGTGAAATTTGTTGTTTAAAAAACATGACATGCCCATTGGTATGGGAGATATTTGGGTTACAATCCCAGAATTTTGCAATATTAAACTTGGTCGAATCAATTTGCTTTACAGTTTCATAAACATCAAGTGCCTCCTTATAAAATTCGGATCCTTCCGATTGGTCGAAGTTAGTAGGTAATCCTGGGTCAACCTGTGCCGCCGAATCAAGAACAAAGGGCCGAATGGTATTCCAATGGGGTTCAATGGCTTCCATATAGTCAGGGGGCGTCGGTCGCCATCTTCCGGGATCATCGGTTACGCTATATCTAGGCAATGCCGTACGCCTAAGATACCCATCTTTCGAGGCCCATGACAAAACTTCCTTAGCCAAGGTATCACCGTATGCAACAGAATTCTCAAAGGTGTTTTCATCCATGCCGATTTCCTGGACTTCTTCGAGCATTTTCGTTTTCATTTGCGCTACTTTTTCCATGTTAAAGACCAATGCCCCGGCCACATCCGTAAACGCAACCAACGATACCAAAGGATAGTAGTACGTTTTATTTTTTTCAGGAAAACTAAGCGCCTTTAAACCATTCAATTGCCCTACCAATGAAACGTTTGTTGAATCCATAAAACGGATACCTTCGTAGGCGGCTATATTTGAATAGGCATAGATGCGACTAGCAACGGGAGGTGTAAAGATATCCGCTACAATTACATCGGTCAGTTGGCGATTGTACTGTGGTAGGCCATCTTTAAAATAGGCATCAAGCTTTTGTTGATCATAGTGTGGGGTGCATCCTAAAATGACCAAACAAAACACACAATATAATTTAGTTGAGGGCCTCATGTGAATATACTGTTTTTGTAACTCCTGTAACATTTGTCGTTCTTATTTCGTTAATCCGGTCATCGATTACGATGCTTCTCGTACTTTGGGAAAGGTAGCCAGCACCGTTGTAAAATTCCAATTTGTATGTTATGCCATCATTGCGTGTTATTTCCGCAAATTGAACATCGAAAGGTACCTGATATATGCTATTCTTATCGCCACTAGGTTGCGATGCAAATACTTTTAATGGGCCATCATTACTGGCGGATAAAATATAGGAATTTCCATGTGAACCTCGAAGAATCGATAAACCGCTTCCATCTAAATCACTTATAAAACCACTTTTATCCAAGGGAACATTTAAAAACCCACCCGAACCATTTCCTTTTAATAAAATACCCGTTAAAGCATCATATCTACCAGTGGAAGCTTCTGTGGCATAGGAGTTCCCGGTAATCATTACATCTAAATTTCCATCTCGATCAATATCATCAACAACCATTCCTTCAACGGGTGCCGTCTGAACATTTAATGGCAAGGAAGTGAGTTCAAATTTCCCATTTCCTTGGTTTTCAAGGTAACTACTTGCAAAATTATAACTTTTTACCACATAGGCCGCTTCAAGTTCCTCGGGCAAGAAGGAGTTTTTAAAGGTAGATTCCGCATACGACTCATACGTTTGAAACCGGCTTCTCATAGCATTTATTTGTCCGATGATTTCATCCCTTGAATGCGCCAATTGGTTCTCACCCTCAATAAAATAACACATTACGGGATCGATTTGACCATCTTTATTGAAATCACTGGCGTAAATACATAGCGGTTCATCTGTTGTGGCCTTAAATTTTGAATTGAGGCCTAGATTTCCTAAAATATAATCAGTATCCCCGTCCTGATCAAAATCTCCCCCAACCATGCTATTCCACCAACCTTCTGTTTTAGTAAGGCCCGTTTTTTCAGTGGCCAAGACGAGTTTCCCATGATCATTGTGAAAAAAAGTAATTGGCATGAATTCGCCGACAGCGATAAGATCGGTCCAGCCATCATTATCGTAATCGGTCCATAACGCAGCCGTGACCATGGTTAATACTTCCCAATCATTTATCTTATTACTGATATCGATAAACCTGGTTTTCCCGGTATTGGCATCATATTCGTTCTCCAGCAGATAGCTTTTGGCCGGCATTGGGTATTTTCCGGGATCAACACGGCCTCCAACAAAAAGGTCCAAGTCCCCATCTTTATCAAAATCAATTGCTGTAACACATGAACCACTCGCCGTAATATCGGGCAATAGCGCTGATTTTGTGAAATTCCCCTTCCCATCGTTCAAATACAAACGATCTTGGTAATTATTGCTGTTTGATGTCGGCAACACGCCCCCACTTACCACATATAAATCAGGATGTCCATCTCCATTTGCATCGAAAAACAAACTTCCCATATCTTCAAATTGGCTATCCATCCCAAGTTCTCTAGACGCAAAGGTACCATCTGGTTTTTGAAAGAATAGGCTTCCAGATTGGTTGGCCGCACCACCAATGTAGAAATCCTCAAGGCCATCTGAATTCACATCGGCCACTGCAATACCCGGGCCATTTCGAGAGTGCATGTGGGGCAATATGGGCTGTAATTTAAAATCTACCATATTGTCTTCTATATGCTTAAAGTTTGCGCCTACACTATCGGTAACATCTGATACCCATTGACTTTTTTGGGTAAGGATGCCTTTGTTTTTTTGAAATTTAGCCTCCGATTGTCTCAACTCCAAAATTTGATTGGTAACTTGATGTTCAATAAGTTGATAGGTATCATCGGGCCACCATATTTCGACACTGTCGATTGTTGTATTCGTACCAAGACCAAAATGGATGTTCGGATCTACACTTGACTCATAACCTCGGCTTAAGAAGTGCTGGTCATATTGACTCTTACCTCCTGATGTAATTTTTATTTGGGCCCCAATTCCCTCTAGATTTCCCGGCTTTCCACGGAGTTTTATGCGCAAGAAGTTATTTTCTTTAGATAAGTTGCTCAAATTTTCATACACAAAAGCAGGTTGGTCCACATTATTGACTACCAAATCCAAATCACCATCATTGTCGAGATCGGCATATGAGGCCCCATTAGAACAGCTTGCTTCTCGTATACCCCATTTATTAGACACTTTTTCAAAGGTCATGTCCCCATTGTTCCGATAGGCATAATTGATCAATTGTGCTTTTGGCAGGTTTTGGATGGATGCCAATTTTTGATTTATTTTCGTCTCCTTATCTCCCAGTGGCGTATCATATACATTTTGATAATGAATGTAATCCAAGTTACCTAGATCCCTTAAAAAGCCATTGGTTATGTAGAGATCTTTAAGGCCGTCGTTGTCGTAATCGGCCAAAAGCGGACTCCAGCTCCAGTCAGTACTGCTAATCCCGGACAAGAACCCTACTTCACTAAACTTGTTGAGGCCTTGATTTATCTGTAGCGTATTTCTACTATATTGGGGGTTATACCCTGCTTGCAGCATTGCTTGGAAGCGATCATAACCGGTTGAGGAGATTATTAATTTTTGACGTTTATTATCCTCAGGGCGCATATCGAGAACCAATATATCCGGCTTTCCATTATTATCAATATCGGCAACATCGTTGCCCATTCCAGCATACGAAGTATGCTTGACATGCTGCGTTATCTCATCCTTAAAAGTGCCGTCTTTTTGATTGATGTACATAATGTCGTTACCAATAAAATCGTTGGAAACGTAAATATCTGGCCAGGAGTCATTGTTGATATCCGATATTGCAAGACCAAGGCCATAGCCTTCCACCATAATACCGGCCTCTTTTGAAACATCGGTAAATTTACCGTTCCCATCATTTCGATAGAGACGATCATTGCTCACAGATTCTCCGTTGAGCATTCTAGGGGTGCTTACATTTACCTTATACTCATAAGCCGCGGGGTTCACCAATAAGTACATATCCAAGTCATTATCCTTGTCATAATCAAAAAAGGCCGCTTGCATGCTTTGTCTGGTATCTGCAAGCCCATATTCGGCCGCTTTTTCAGTAAAGGTCAAGTCGCCATTATTGATGTAAAGCAAATTGGCTCTTTCTGATTCCTTTGCACCACCAGAAACACAGACATAGATATCTAAAAGACCATCTTGATTAATATCTACCATGGACACTCCGGTGCCCCATTTCGTACTTAAGAGGCCTGATTTTTCGGTAATGTCCTCAAATTTTAGATTTCCTTTATTTCGATAAAGCCTCCCCGAGACCATATTGCCGCTGAAATAAATATCCTCTAAGCCGTCATTATCAATATCCCCTATTGCAACCCCTGCACCTGTATAAATATTCATAAACCTGAATACGTTAATGCTGTCGTTTTCCTTGATGGTGTTCTCGAAATCAATGCCGGTGCGATTTGCGTCAAGCAACTTGAATAAGGTGGGCGCATTTCGCCCACATGAGTAGGAAAACAATACTACACAAAAAATTGCAATGCATGTTTTTGACAGCGTCATGGTAGGGGTAGAATTTCGGTTTCTTTACCTGTAGCATCCATCACTTTGACCGAAATGGCCCCAGCGGGAATATAAAATCTTCTACTTGGCTGGGACAGATACCCAGATCCATAATGGAAGTCTATTTTCTGATATTTTCCATCTTTGAATTGTATAATCGCCGAAACCTCATCCTGTCGGGGCAAGTAGGTATTTTGCCGAACCGGACGCGAGAAGGTTTTAAGACTATCATTATTAATACCTACAATGGTAAGTTCTTTGCCATCGGCAAAAACGTTTACCATGCTCTTGGCATCCCCCTTCACAAAAAATCCGCTTTTAGATACATCCATGGGCGAGAACCCACCTTTTCCATCACCCGCTAATAACCATCCGATGGAAGCATCGTATCTCCCTGAGAATACTTCGCCACTGTAAAAATTGCCAACGGCCAGGACATCCAAATTAGTATCTCCATTAAAATCGCCAACCATAGTCCCATAAATAGGTGCTATCTGTGCAATTCTAGGAAGCTCGGAAATCCTAAATTTTCCGGAACCTAAATTTTCTAGGTAGCTACTTGCGAAGGTCTCACTCTTTACGACATAGGCATCGGCGATTTCTTCCTTTAAAAAGGATTCCGCAAAGGTTGCATTGGCATAATCGGAATAGGTCCGGAACCTACCTCTCATGGCGTTGATCTGTTTGATTAGATCATTTCTAGAATGGGCGACATAATTTACGCCATCAACGTAATAACACATCACCGGATCTATTTGACCATTTTTATCATAATCCTTGGCATAAATGCACAAGGGCTCGGCAATACTCGCTTTGTATCGGCTATTCAATCCGAGATTTCCTAAAATATAGTCGGTGTCCCCGTCATTATCGAAATCTCCGGAAGTAATACTATTCCACCAGCCGTTGGTATGGTCTAACCCAGTTTCCTCTGTAACTTCATTGAGTTTTCCGTTGCTATTCTGAAAAAATCGAATGGGCATAAATTCACCTACGACAATCAAATCGGGCCATGTATCATTGTTAAAGTCGGTCCATATAGCTCCTGTCACCATGCCCAATTGGGCAAAAGTTTCGGTTATGGGCTGCGGGTCTTTCTCAAATTTTATACTCCCTGGAGTGCTTTTATTTAGCATCAGCAGACTGGTTGGCGGCATGGGGTATTCCCCAGGGCGAACCCTTCCCCCTACAAACAAGTCTAAATCCCCGTCTTTATCATAGTCAGAAGCTGCTACAACGGAGCCGCTAACCGGAAAATCGGGCAGCGCATTCAATTTTTGAAAAGCACCCGTTCCATCATTTTGATAAAATCGATCTTGATAAGAAATATCTCCTACAGGACGGGATGCGCCTCCGCTTACGATATAAAGATCTTGGTCACCATCATTGTCGGCATCAAAGAACAAGGCGCCCATATCATCGCTTTCGTTTTCTGGAAAAGGCTCGTTTTTAAACGTACCATTGGCTTGCTGTACCATTAGGGCCCCCGATTGACCAGTTGCCCCACCCACGTAAAAATCTTCCTTGGAATCATTATTTATATCCCCTACTGAAAGGCCGGGACCATTTCGGGAATGCATATGTGGAAGAAGTGCTTGCACTTTAAAATCAACGAAGTCATCTTCGTGATGCACAAAAGTAAACAAGCTATCAGTCTCATGAAAAAGGGTAGGTGTTGAAGTCGAAACCGTTTTTTTAAGCGATTCTTTTGCATCTTTTTGGCTAACTATCAGCTCTTGATTTACAGGTATGTCTTTTAATACTTGTTCAGATCGATCAGGCCAAGTAACTACGATACTGTCAAGTTTTGTGACCTTACCCAGGCCAAAATGAAGTGTTTGCTCCACGGTTGACAAGTACCCACGATACGGTGAAAAATACTGCTTTTGAATTTGATTTTGATAATAGAGTACCACTTCGCTCCCAAAACCCTCCAGATTAGGAGCTTCTCCATGAAATTTTACTTTCAAATAATGGTTGTCATCAGTTAATTTGGTTTGATTTTCATAAATAAGCGCGGGATCATCTATGTTATTTATAACCAGATCGAGATCACCATCATTATCAAAATCGGCGTAGGCCATGCCATTTGAATAGGTAGGCTTTGTAAATCCTACTGCTTCCGATTCATCTTTAAAAGTTAAGTTGCCTTGATTATGGTAAAAGAAATTAGGCAGTTTTATGCCTGGTAATTTATTGAGTTCGTCTAAGCGCTGTTGCCTGTTGGCCGCTTCTGTTCCCATGGCCAAAATCTGATTACCATACACCATAAAATCAAGGTTGGTAATATCTTGTCGATATCCGTTGGTTATGCATAGGTCGTTAGCACCATCCTGATCAAAATCGGCAAAGAGGGCACTCCAGCTCCATTCGGTGGCTGAAATACCTGCAATCTGGCCTACTTCGCTAAATGAACCGTTCCCGTTGTTCAATTGCAGTGTATTTCGGATATATTGCGGTTGATACCCATAGGATTGGCCTGTTTCGAACTCGTCATAATTATTGCCCATCATGGTCAGTTTCCATCTTTTATTGTCGGGAGGCAACATATCTAATACCACAACATCCATATTGCCATCATTGTTCACATCGGCTATATCGTTACCCATCCCATTAAAGGTAAGGTGTCTAAAATACGAGGCATTCTCATTTAAGAAATTGCCGTCTTTTTGGTTAATATATAGAAGGTCATCTGTTAGAAAATCGTTTGATACATATACATCGGGCCATCCGTCATTGTTCAAATCGCATATTTCGACCCCAAGACCAAACCCTTCAATTAAAATACCTGAAGAAGCGGAGACATCGGTAAAAGTTTGATCCCCATTATTTCGAAATAGTTTGTCGGCGGAAGGGGCTTTCCCTGTGCGGTCCTTTGGTCTTGACGTATTGCGATTAAAATCTACGAGCGCGTTGCTAAGTAAATACATATCAAGATCTCCATCCCGGTCATAATCAAAAAAGGCGGCTTGTACCGAGTACCCTTCGTCAGCGAGACCCCATGAGGAAGCTGCTTCCGTAAAGCTAAGTTTACCCCCTTTTAGCCCGTTATTGATAAAAAGCAAATTGGCTCGATCCGCACCGATAGATCCCCTGGGACCTCCTCGGCACACATAGATGTCTGGATAGCCATCTTGATTAATGTCCACGATTGCGACTCCGTTTGACCATTTTACTGATCCCACATTGGCCGACTCTGTAAGGTCTTCAAATTTAAAACCCCCTAAATTGCGATATAAACGATTACTTACCATGTTACCGGTAAAATAAATATCTTGAAGGCCATCCAAATCAAAATCCGCAATGGCTACCCCAGCGCCATTATACATATATTCAAATTCAAGCACAGAAGGGTCGCCACCTAAAACCAAGGCATTATTGAATTGTATGCCAGTCTCTTTAGGGGAAAGCTCTTTAAATAGGGTAGTTTTACTTTGGTGACAGGAACTAAAAATCAAAAACAAACCTATAAAACTAAAAAAATACCACTGTTTTACTTTGAAATTATAAGTCATAAAGTGAATATGGGAACTTAAAATTAGAAATCCAACCTAAATTTAATAGATTGGATTCCCAAATAAACTAACTCAAACTAATTTAACGTTATTTCAAACGTTAAAGATTTCTAGTAACCATCGTTTTGTTTCAACAGCCCACCAGAACGATCAATCTCAGATAATGGGAAAGGGAATAGAACATCTTTGTCATTCCATTTCGCACCAAAAACTTGAGAACCAATTCCCCAGCGCACAATATCAAACCAACGGTGTGGCTCTAATGCCAACTCGACCCGCTTTTCCTGTCGCATTGCTTGCGTCAAATCGGATCCAGGTACTAGATTGGGCAAACCAGCACGATTGCGAATATCATTGATCTGTTGTTCGGCAATGGATAAATCCCCGCCTCCTTCAATCAAGGCTTCGGCGTAGAGAAGTTTTAGTTCGGCAAATCGGAACCAACGTTCGTTGTTGTAATCTGCCTGCCCGTTTGGAGAACTATTACCTGATACGGCATTGACAGAGCCACGATACTTCTTAAGTGTAAAACTAGTCGTAGACCAAGTGTCATCATAGGGTAGTTCGTACCGCGTTCCGTCAAATGAATAGTACGTGTCGCCAGCCTGGTAGAAAATAGTTTTAGTCCTAAGGTCACCCGGCTCAAAAGCGTCCACTAAATCTTGGGTAGGCGCCCAGAAGCCTAATTTACCACCTGGTGCCCCATTGGCTGCATCCCAAAACCACCCTCTACCGGTACCTTGGGAAGCCTTAAAGTCTTCAGAGTGGGTATCATCAAAAACCCACAGGTTATCATCTGAAAAAGGACCTCCGTATTGTACCTCAAAAATAGATTCAGAGTTGTTTTCGTTGTTATAGGCAAAAACCTGCTCATAATCAGGAACCAGGGAATAAGGACCATTGTCTACCACATCTTGAAAGGAGGCAATTGCCGTTGCCCAATCTTTTTTCCAAACATTTACTTTTCCAATATATGATTTGGCAGCCCATGAAGTAGCCCTGCCCGTATTACTGCTATCCCAAGATGCCGGAAGGCCTGCAGCAGCATCTGCAAAATCGCCAAGTATCGCGGCATAAAGTTCATCTGTGGTGGCGTTTGGTTTTGCCTGATTATTGATTCCCTCAACGATTTCCATAGCTAATGGCGGCGTGCCGAACATTTTCATCGCTTGAAAATGGAACCATGCGCGAAGAAATTTAGCTTCCGCACCCAATACGGTTTTGTCGGCAGCGGTTAAATCATTATCGCCATCTAAGTTCGCCAACACCAAATTGGCCCGATAGATGCCCTCATAAATTTGGGTATAGACGGCAGCAAATGGCACATCGCTCGACCTAAGAAGTAGGTTATCTACATCTTGCGATATTTGATCCGACTGGTTCGTATCGGCGGCAACATCATCGGTAATTGTGAGTGATATTTTCCAAAACTCCCCAAATTCCCCAAGATTTTCGGTACTTGTTCCATAAAAATCCTGTATGGATGAATACGAAGCGAATACGGCACCATCAAAATCCGCACGCGTTTTGTAGAACGTATCAGTGGTTAAGCGATCAAGGGGTTGCAAGTCAAGTTGATTGCTGCACGACGAAAGACCAATGGCAAACATGCTGATTAAAATTATACTTGTCTTTTTCATGTTCATTGTATTGAATTATGTTTTGTATTATTTTTTAATTAAATGTCAATGATAACCCCAATTGAACAATCCTGGGTAAAGGAGAGGCCCCGCCATCTTGTCCAGTCGCTAAGGTAAATTCACCTTTTTGAAAACTTTGCGTACGCCCTACCTCTGGATCATATCCTGTATACTTGGTAAACGTAGCAAGATTCTGGGCACCTACATACACCCGCATATTCGACACAAAGTCATTGGTCCAACTTTTAAGTTTTTCCTGCGATAAACTATATCCCAACTGTATGTTTTGAATTCGCAAATAGCCGGCATCTTCGATCCAACGGTCTGAATAGCGATTGTTACTGTTCGGATCGCCAACGGCCAACCTTGGACTTAAACTGGAATTTGTAGTACCCTCGCCTGTCCAACGACTTAGCACTTGCGTGCTGAAGTTGTTCGAACCGGTGAGTCCTTCAAGACTTTGTCTTGCTCCATTGTAAATCTGTTTATTCCCAACACCCCTAAAATTGACTGAAAAATCGAATCCTTTATATCCTGAATTAAAATTAAAGCCATAGAAAAATTTTGGAAACGGGCTACCTAAGTACGTTCTGTCCTCGGCATTCACTTGGCCGTCCCCATTAACATCCACAAAGCGAATATCGCCAGGAGAGGGAGTACCATTCGAATCGGGCAATGCCGCCGCGACCTCTGCTGCGTTTTGATAGAGACCGTCTGTTTTATACCCGTAAAAATAGCCAAGACTTTCCCCAACGGTCGTACGATGCGTGGAGGCTCCGCCAATACCCGAAACAATCTGGGTAATAGGACCTAAATCTGTAACTTCATTTTTTACCGTGGTCAAATTTCCACCAAAACTATATGAAAAGTCACCAACTTTATCGCCATAGTTGAAGGAAAGTTCGATACCAGAGTTTTTAATTTGGCCGATATTCGCATCCGCAGGCAAGAAGAAACCCGATACATAGGGCAAGGGGAATCCAAGTAGTACATCATCTGTAGTCTTATTGTAATAATCAAAGGTTGCACTTAGTTTAGATTTCAAAAAAGTAGCATCGATACCGATGTCAAATTGGGTACTTGTCTCCCATTTTAGGTCGGCATTCGCAAAAGTGGTCGGTGCCGGGGCAACAATGGTGCCTTGGGAATCCCCGATCACATAGCGAATATTATTGTCAATAGAACTCAAGAAGGCAAAATTAAGACCTGTAAATTGGTTCCCTGACTGGCCCCAACCTGCACGTATTTTTATATCATCGACAAACGTATCCTTTGGAAAGAAATCTTCATCGGTAATTCTCCAACCCAAAGAAAGTGATGGGAACACTTGATCTCGGTTCCCTTTTGCAAATCGGGAAGTGGCGTCTCGTCTAACATTGAAAGTAGCTAGATACCTTCCTAGGTAATTGTAGGTCAAACGGCCCAACCAACCTTGCAGCACCCAGATGTCGGCTTCGTTTGCACCTGCAACGGTGGTACCGGTCGCAGGAAAATTGATATTAAATAAATCGCGGCCTTGCAATCGTTGCTTGTCGTAGCGGAACTTCGTCTGTTCAAAACCGAATAGCGCTCCGATATTATGGTTGCCATTCCCAAAAGTCTTATCATATTGAAGGGTCGCAGAAGTTGTTAATGTTAGTTCTATAGGTCTTTCCGAAACCAACAAGGAAGTACCTGTCGAATTATTTAAAACCGCTTTTGTGGTAAGATAATCGCCTACCCCTACGTTGTAATCATACCCCAGGGAGGTTCTTAGTTTCAACCCTTCGATCAATTGCAATTCCCCATAAAAATTTCCCAGTACTTTGCGAGTCTGTATGGTAGTTTTGGTTGCCCTGTCATCTGTATTGAATAACCAGTTAGATGCGGAACCATCACCGACGGTGGCTGGAGTTATATCATTATATCCAAATGCCCCGCTCCCATAAGGCTGATAATATGGAGCGTTCAAAGCTGAATTAAAACCGGCATAAATACCTTGCTCACTTTGCACTTGGCGATCGGTTTGGCTTATCAATATAGACTCTCCAAATTTTAATCGCTTACCTACCTTTATATCAGAATTGGCCTTAAAGGAATATCGGGAAAAACTCTGCGCCCTTTCGATACCGTCTTGGTCAAGATATCCCCCTGAAATAAAATAATTCGCATTCTCATTGCCGCCACTTATGGTAACATTATGATTTTGCACAAACCCGGTTCTGAAAATAAGATCTTGCCAATCTACAAATGGCTGCCCGCTAAACTGGGTCAAGTCTCTTCCTAATTCACCTTGAATGGCAATATACTGATCTACATTAAGTACATTAATCCTATCTCGTGTGGTGGCCATAGATCCATACCCATCATAAGTTACTCTGGCCGCACCTGCTTTTCCTCTTTTGGTAGTCACGATAATGACCCCATTCGCCGCCCGTGCACCATAGATTGCAGTAGAAGCCGCATCTTTAAGAACATCGATTGATTCAATGTCGTTGGCATTGAGTCCAGCAAGGGGATTCGAGTCGGTTGTAGATGAAGTATTTACGGTTATGTTCGTGGTCTGAACAATTGGCACCCCATCAATAACCCACAAAGGATCATTGATCCCCGGAGTACCTACACCCCGAATAAGAACACTGATAGGAGCACCCGGATCACCACTACGGTTGGTGATATTCACCCCAGACATCGTTCCTGCCAAGGCTTGATCAGGACTTGTAATGGGTTTTGAGACAATGTCCGAAGCACCTATCGATGCAATCGAACCCGTTAAATCGGCTTTACGTTGGGTACCATATCCTACCACAACCACTTCACTCAACGCTTGTGCATCTTCCTGCATGGTCACATTGATCGTTGACCTACCATCAATTGGCACTTCTTGTTTGGCATATCCCAGGTAGGAAAAGACCAATGCAGTGCCGCTTGCTGGAACGTCGATGGAATAGTTTCCATCAAAATCAGCCACAGTACCGATAGCCGTTCCCTTAACGAGAACATTTACCCCAGGGAGTGGCCCGTCCTCGGCGGTCACCGTACCTGTTATTGTACTCTGGGCGCTTACTGTTTGCAACCCAAACAGGACCACCATAATTAAGACTAAGCTGTTGATCAACTTATTACTAAGTCTTGTACTACTTTGATTCATAATCCATCGGTTTAAAGTTAGTTAATTTATAAAAATCCTAATTTTACAAAAAATGGGTTTCGAATTAGAACGTTTAAAGATCTGGACCAAATTATCGTTTTATTGAAATTCATCAAAGCTTTAAACAATCAATTGAAATGACTTAATCAACAACCAAAATATACGGTCTTTAATTTGAGTGTAGGGAATGAATGAATGTCTGCTCAACTCAAAATACTACCAAAATATCTCTTTCGCGCCGATTTAATACATTTTCAGTAAACGGATTAAAGTCAAATCTAAAAAATAAATTAAACTTATACAATCTTTCTTTATTAAAAAAAACATCTTTTGTATTATTGCTTTTTGCCTTTTTGCTTTTTTATAAAAGAATAAAATTATTTTATCACACCCGTTCTTAGGCTTGGATTTATTTATTAAGCGGGGACACTTGTTATAATTCTTGAAATCAACCCTTTCGTATACAAGGAAAATATGGACAATTCAAGATTTTCCCCTCCTTGGAATCCCAGAAACCGATTCATTAGAATATTAGAAATCATCCTACATTCTATATCGATAAATGTATCAACTGCAAAAAATCCTGACCCAATACAATCGAAAATTATGTATCGCTTTTCGAGGAAACCGTTTGAAAATACTGTTTATTTTGCCACGCCTTACTATTTACCTAGTCGCCCCAGCCCAAAATACCCCATTAAAAAGAAAAATATGACGCCACGAATACCCACATAAATTACACTTTTAGACCATTATTTATACGTACCCAAGAAACCATCTACATGATTGACGCCCATATCTTGGAGTTCCCTTTTTGAGGATATTGTGTTGTTTTATGTATTCTACTTAAATAATCCTTTCACAACCTTTCTTTGTTAATCAACAAAAATTATAATAACTTCCTTTCTAAAAGCTAACTATCTTCACAACGTATTAAAGTAAAATATTGCCTGATTGTTCGTTTAGATAGGCGTATTTTTGAATTAATAGACCAACTAATCCATAAAATTACCGAAAGAATTATGGGAAACGAAAGAAGTAGACGTTCTACGGTCGAAAGACGTAAGAGGATACTCAATATGCTGAACGAGCATGAGCAGGTTTTCGTGCATGAACTTAGCGCCCTTTTTAAGGTAAGCGAGGTAACCATTCGGAATGATTTAGATCTGTTCGAATCTAAAAAGCTACTTATTCGTTCAAGGGGCGGTGCCATGAAATATGAGAATTCCGTCGGAATGGATCATCAACTTTCGGATAAGGATAAAATGAATTATCTCGAAAAGATCAAAATCGGCAAAAAAGCTGCTTCGATGGTCAAAGATGGTGATACCATTATCATAGATTCGGGTACCACCACCTTGGAAGTAGCAAAGCATTTAGACTTAAATTATAGCTTGAATGTAATCACAAATGCCATCAACATTGTCAACCATGTAATGCATTGCCCGAACTTCAACCTAATCGTACCCGGAGGTACTTTACGTCGAAATTCGCATTCGTTGGTAGGTCCCTTGGCTGAAAAAAATTTAAATAATCTATATGTAGACAAATTGTTTTTGGGCATTGATGGTTTTGACATTATCCAAGGAGCATTTACGCCAAATATAGAGGAGGCCTCTCTTAACCAGATTATGATAGCCATTACAAAAGAAGTGATCTTGGTAGCTGACTCTAGTAAATTTAACCGCCGTAGCCTTGCCTTTATCTGTCCGGCCAACAAAATCAATACGGTTGTCACCGATGATAAAATAAGTGATGAAGTTCACAAAAACCTGACTGAAGTAGGCGTCAACGTGGTCATTGCCTAGATTTTGGTTTTTTTTAAAAGGCGCAACGGCAACTTTGCTTCTCCAGCAATTTATAAAAATTGGCGCCCTCAAATCGTGATTATCATCAGTAAGCGGATTTACGAATCGTACCGTGGCGTTTAATCCTGAAATTATAAGAGTAACCCCTCGTAGGGAAGAAAATAGTAGGGCACCTTTTGGAAATAGTTTATTTCCTTAAAGATGCCCAAACTAACTACAACAAAAACTTAAACAAAGGGGGAACTATGTTTTTTACGCGCGTTAAAATCAATAAATAAAAAGGTGGGAATTGTTATTCCCGCCAAAATCAAAATTTTTCGCGCCGTTAGCAATTTCAAAATAAATTGCCATTACAATAGTCTTAAACTCTCGGAAACGAAAATAAGAAATTTAACTTTAAAAACAATACGTAATTTATATTAAACTAATAATAAGGTTTTGAAATATAAATCTTTGTTTATATCTTTGAATTGAACAGCAAATGTTATTATGGCAAACTTCCTTGGGCTTTTGACTGTGTTAGATTTTCAAGAGATTTAACGAGTTTTTATTTTCGACTGGATTTTTACAACCTTGACAAACATCCCCCTTTGAAGTTATTTTATATTGGTTATTCAAAAACAAATACAAGAATCTATATCTATGAACCTATTTGATGTGCTTGTTGTAGGTGAATTAAACGTGGATATTATTCTTAATGATATTCAGGGGTTTCCCCAGATTGGAAAAGAAATCATATCACGGGAAATGAATACCACCCTTGGCAGTAGCTCTGCCATTTTTGCGAGCAATTTAAGCTCCCTGAATAAATCAGTAGCCTTTATAGGCAAAATTGGAGCCGATAATTTTTCACACCTCGTTCTGGAGTCTCTTGCAAAAAAAGGCGTAAACACCAATTTAATCATTTGCTCGGACTCCTACAAAACAGGGCTGACCGTAGTGATGAATTTTGGACTGGATCGTGCCAATGTAACCTTTCCTGGGGCCATGGAACTCTTAGTTGGCGCCGAAATAACCGATGCTATGTTGCTCCAGGCGAAACATCTGCATGTGAGTTCTATTTTTATGCAACCCGGATTAAAACCTGATTTATCAAATCTATTTCAACGGGCCAAGAAATTAAACCTGACCACCTCTATGGATCCTCAATGGGATCCTTCGGAAAAGTGGGAAATCGATTTACCACAATTATTGCCCTATGTTGATGTATTTATGCCCAATGTTGAAGAATTTAAACAGCTGACTAAGTGCAGTGATCTAGAAACCGGGCTCAAAAAGATCAAGGGGTATTCAAATACCGTGGTTATCAAGGATGGTGAAAAGGGTGCCCATTTGTGGAACAATGACCGATTGCTTTTCAAACCGGCCTTCCTGAATAAACAGGTGGTCGACTGCATTGGCGCCGGAGATAGCTTTGATGCCGGGTTTATCAGTGAGTTCGTAGGCGGCAAAGCATGGGAGCGTTGCCTTGAAATAGGTAATTTGATCGGCGCTTTGAATACAACTGCCTATGGCGGGACAACTGCCTTCGAAAACATGGCGCAAATTAAAGACCTGGCAGCCTCAAAATTTTCATATACATTCTAAAAGATGACACTGCAAGACCGACTCGCAAGCAATAAAAAAGAAGGAAAGGCCCTCCTGGCCACCAACTTTTACAATTTTGAAACGCTGTCAGCTGTTTTAACGGCCGCACAAAACGAAAAATCCGAAATTATACTGCAGCTTTCTGAAAGCTCAATCCATTATATGGGTTTAACCGTTGCCAAAAGTCTTGCCGCAAGCGCTATTGAACAATATGGGGTAACCGCATGGCTGCACCTAGACCACGGCCAGGACCTTGAATTGATAAAAAAATGTATCGATATCGGGTTCGATTCGGTCATGATCGATGCCAGTGAAAAACCGCTTGAAGAAAACATAAAACGTACGAAAGAGATCGTACGTTATGCGAAAAACTACCATATCAATGTGGAGGCAGAGCTTGGCTATATCTCCAAATTAGGTCAAGATCAAAAAATGATCTTTACACAGCCCCAAGAGGCGAAATCCTTTGTTGAGGCTACCGGCGTTACGGCTTTGGCCATAGCTGTTGGATCCGCACACGGTTTCTACAAGGAGGAGCCCCGACTTGAAATAGACCTCATTGGTGAAATCAATGCCGTAACGCCGGCTGCACTTGTATTACACGGCAGTTCGGGCATACCCAACAACCAACTTCAAGCAGCCATTAAAAAGGGGATTACCAAAATAAATTTGGCGACCGAGATAAAGAATATCTTTATGAAGTCCCTTCAACAAATCTTGCAGGAAACCGACAATATCGATCTACGGGAGGTTTTCCCAAAGGCAACAGCACAGGCAACTGCCCTGGTACGTGCTAAAATACAAACCATAAATTCAGTTTCACTATGAAAAAAATTACAAGTCCTCACCCTATTTGCATTTTCGCTTTGTTTTTCGATTGCGGCACAGCAAGATATCCTGTTAAAGGATTATGATCCTATTTCAATTTATAAAACACCCAAGACAGAAATCACAAAAGCAAAATTCCCGATTATCGACATGCATTCACATCCGTATGCTTCAACTCCTGAGGAAATTGAGGCTTGGGTTAAAATCATGGATTCAGTAGGGATTCAAAAATCGATTATACTTACGTACCAAACAGGCAAGGCCTTTGACAGTATTTATAATATCTATTCAAAATACAATGGCCGATTTGAGCTTTTTTGTGGTTTTGATTATACGGGATATGAGGAAAAGGGGTGGTCAAAAAAAGCAGTCAAGGAATTGGAACGCTGCTATAAAACAGGTGCCCGAGGTGTTGGGGAATTGGGTGACAAGGGAGCCGGTCTTTTCTATTCGAAACCCACACCCGCACCCGGAATGCATATCGATGATGCCCGAATGAAGCCCTTGTTGGAAAAATGTGGGGAATTGGGTATTCCCATAAGCATCCATGTAGCCGAACCATATTGGATGTACCTCCCAAATGACATTCACAATGATGGCCTTATGAACGCCGCAAAATGGAAAATAGATACTTCCAATAAAAACTTATTGCTGCATGATCAACTGATCACCACTTTGGGGAATGCGGTTAGGGAAAATCCGAAAACAACCTTTATAGCCTGCCATATTGCGAATTGTAGTTACGATTTCAGCATTTTTGCCAAACTCTTGGATAGCTATCCGAATCTCTATGCGGATATTGCTGCACGCTATGCAGAATTCGCACCTGTACCTCGATACACAAAGGCATTTTTCGAAAAATATCAAGACAGGCTGCTCTACGGGACCGACATGGGTTTTGAGTCAAGTATGTATCGAACTACCTTTCGGATTTTGGAAAGCGAAGACGAACATTTTTACAATAAAGAACTTTTCAGTTACCATTGGCCATTATATGGTCTAGGGCTAAGTGACGATGCGTTAAATAAAATCTATAATGGAAATGCGAACAAAATCCTTGACTAGGTACATAGACCTTCCTAAAATAGGGACCATTTTCTTCGCCATCATTCTGTTGGTTTCCTGTAAACCGGAAGAAGGAAATACAAAAACGGTTGCCAAAATAACGAACGGCGATCTCATCTTTGAGGTCGATGGAAATCTACAGACCCGTTTTATTTCAACCCTACCGGACACAAAGCCGATTTTGAATGGCTTTCAACCTTCAGAAACCCTTATTGTAGATGGAGGCACGCTTAAAGCCTTCAAATTTGATGCCCTGAATGAAAAATCGTTGGAAGGAAATCTACCTGGCAAGCAATGGATCATCGACGGGACCTGCACTGAAAACAGTATTGTAATGGGTAAAAGGTTGATCTTGACCACGTACGATGCCTTTCCGGATCTGATTTCCACCAAAGTGATCTACACCAATAATTCGGATCATGCTGTTTTTGTCGAAAAGTGGAATAACAATAATTATACGCTTTTAACACAAGGAGATACTCCATCTTTTTGGGCTTTTCAAGGGAGTTCGTCATCAAGTCGTGATGATTGGATAAAACCGTTGGAACCTGGGTATTATCAGAAAAATTTTATGGGCATGAACGCCACCGATTATGGGGGAGGAATCCCGGTAACGGCCATATGGCGCCCTGATGTCGACGTTACAATCGGTCACTTGGCCCTTGTTCCTAAATTGGTAACCCTACCTACCGAGATTCCTGCTCGGGAGAGTGATGTTCACATTAGCGTTACAAAGGAGTTTCCAGAACGAACCTTATTCAAATCAAAGGATACGCTTGCAACGTTAGAAACGTTTCTTTCCATTTCCAAGGGAGATTATTTTGAAAATTTATCGAAATACTCCAGCTTGTTGAAGGCCAAGGGCCTAAAATTCGTGGCCCCTGAACCCGCCGCGTTCGAGCCCATTTGGTGTGCGTGGGGATATGGGCGCACCTTTACCCTTGACGAGGTTATTAATACCTTGCCCAAAGTCAAGGAATTGGGCATAAAATGGGCCGTTTTAGACGATGGCTTCCAAATTGCAGAAGGCGATTGGGATGCCAATCCCAAGAAGTTCCCAAAGGGAAATAGCGAAATCAAGGATTTGGTAGACAAGATTCATGCGAATGGATTAAAGGCGAAAATTTGGTGGACACCCCTGGCAGCTGACCCACAAAGTAAGGTATTGTTGGAGCATCCCGACATGAGGGTCTTTCAAAAAGACGAGTCCCCACAATTCATCACTTGGTGGGATGCCTATTATTTATCCCCTGCCAAGGAAATAACAAAAGAATATACCAAGGGAACGATACGGCATTTTATACGAGATCTTGGGTTCGATGGCCTGAAAATGGATGGTCAACATATGAATGCCGTTGCCCCCGATTATAGTTTGGAAAATCCGGAGGACGCACCGGAAGCACTGCCTGGGTTTTTCCATATGATCTATGATGAAACCAGAAAGATTAAACCCCATGCCGTAATAGAAAATTGCCCCTGTGGCACCTGTATGTCTATATATAATATGGCATCGATGAATCAGGCCGTTGCCTCAGATCCGCTATCTAGCTGGCAAATACGGCTAAAAGGTAAGACCTATAAGGCCATCATCCCGAATATTGCGTATTACGGGGACCATGTGGAGCTTAGTGACAATAAAGACGATTTCGCAAGTTCTTTTGGTATAGGAGCCGTTTTAGGTACAAAATTTACGTGGCCAAAAGACAATGCAAATGAGAGCCATAGTGTTTTACTGACTCCTGAAAAGGAAAAAATATGGAAAAAATGGTTTTCGCTCTACAATGAAAAGATGCTGTCTACCGGGGAGTATTTAGGCGGGGTCTACGATATTGGATACGACCGGCCAGAAACGCATTTAATACGAAAAGATGATACCCTGTATTACGCCTTTTATGCCGACAAATGGGATGGAAAAATAAATCTAAAAGGTTTGGATAAAGATAAAACCTATCAGGTGTGGGATTATTTCAACGATGTTGACCTTGGAAAAATATCCGGGAGCGATCCCGTACTTCAGGTTGCTTTTAAGGATTTTCTTTTACTATCTGTAAACGATCCAAAATGAGTAGGGAACGAGTTCTACTATTTTGGTCAAATACCTCGTATTTAATATATTACAGCAGCAGCTATGACCGCAAAAATAATAGATAACACCAAGAATCAATATACCAAGACCGAGATCTTTGGTCAACCTCGACTGTGGGGTACGGTTTATGATTTGTTGATCGACCAGACAAAGGAACTTCGATTGTTTATAGAACCCATTCTTGCGAAAGAAAATCTGACCATTATCCTAACCGGGGCGGGGTCTTCTGCTTTTATTGGAGAAGCCGCACATGGAATTGTTCAGCATTTGACCAGTAAAACAACACTCGCCATTGCCTCTACCGATATTGTAACCTATCCTGAACATTATTTCTTGAAAAACAGACCTACCCTCTTGGTTTCCTTTGCCCGATCTGGAAGTAGTCCGGAAAGCCTTGAAGCAATTGCCCTGGCAAATCAGCACTGCGAAGAGGTGTATCACTTGATTATTACCTGTAACAAGGATGGTAAATTGGCAAATTATAATCAATGCAAAACGGCATACAGCCTAGTACTCCCTGAGGCTTCCAACGATAAAAGTTTAGCAATGACCGGTAGTTTCACGTCCATGTTACTAACCGTACTGCTAATCTTCGACAGCGCAGCCATTGACGCCATGAAGAAACAGGTCGAGGCCATGATTGTTCATGGGGAACAACTTCTGCACTACGCCAATTCCATTGAACAAATCGCTTCGAAATCCTTTGAGCGCGTCGTTTTCCTTGGATCTGGCCCTATGTTGGGAATTGCCAGGGAATGTCATTTGAAATTGCAGGAACTTACTGACGGTCAAGTTATTTGTAAACACGATTCATTTTTGGGTTTCCGGCATGGACCCCGAGCGGTAGTCAATGAAAAAACACTGATGGTCTATTTATTTTCGGAAGATTCGCATACATTTAAATACGAGCGGGATTTAGTATTGAGCATTGCCCAAGATTCAAGAAACATTCCGTCCATTAGCCTTAATCCCTTAGAAGAACTCGGTCTTGTGAACGATCAACCGATTTGTTTGGAAAATTTGAATCGCAATACAATGGGATTAAATATGGTGGTGGCAACGCTATTGGGACAATTATTAGGGTATTACAAATCGTTGAAACTGGGGCTAGACCCCGACAACCCTTCCATATCGGGAGCTATTAGTAGGGTTGTACAAGGCGTGACTATTTACTCAAATAAACAGTCGTAATCAGCGAATAAAATCCTGAAAACGGTTGCTCCTGCTAGTTATAGATTTACCTTAACTGCCGGTGGCCATGCATTTAAATAGAGATTTTCGAAGTAGGCCGTAATTCGAAGTTCGCTAAGCTCATAAAAACTATTTGGTATATATTGACCAAAGAACTGGGGTATCTAAAAATAAAGGCCGAATTTGAAGCTGTGTAATTTCCTAAATAGTAGATGCTATTAATGCGAAGAATCATATTCAACCTTTTAACAACCAAAAAATAGCCAACCATGAAACGATTAAAAAGGAGAGACTTCATAAAAAATTCCCTGATTACCGGCATGGGTGCATCCCTAGTACCCATATCGATTTTTGCCAATGCTGAAAATCAGGATCTTCAGTACGGTCCCCACATTGCTTCCCCAAATAAAAAAACAAAAAAAATAATCGTTGCCGGTGCAGGCATCACAGGGCTTTGTTGCGCTTATGAACTAATGAAAATGGGGCACAATGTAGTCGTATTGGAGGCTAGTGGAAGACATGGAGGCCATGTATTCACTGGTAGGGATGGATTATCAGAGGGCCTGTACGCCGACTTTGGTGCCGATCACCTAACGAAGCCGGGATATGAACGTTTTTTCGAATATGCCGAGGAATTTAAGCTTCCAGTATTGCCGTATCCTCACGCCGAAGGCTCTGAAGCAGCTCCAAATAGAAACGGACTCCGTATGATCCGCGGTAAATTTTATAGCGATGAAATGTTGTCAGATCCTGAAACCATTAAAGCGTTTGGCTTTAATGAAAGGGAAGTATCCTTTCTATCAAAAAATCCTTGGTATGCCCTGAAATCAATTTTCTTGGATTCGTATCTTGTCAAATTTACGGATCCCTACCAACCTTTCGGTGTTGGATATGACGATCTGGATGCTATTCCGTTGGCTGATATTTATAAAAAGGAAGGTGCTTCAGACGCAGCGCTCGATTATTTGGGAGGAAAAAACACCTCGGCCTTATTTGCATTATGGAGATATTACGTAGAAAAATCAAGAGGAATCCCCTTATCCCAAGGAGAAACGTACCATCTCAAAGGAGGTAATCAGGAACTTCCAACTGCTTTTGCCAAGAGACTTGGCAACCAAATAAAACTGAATCATCCCATCAAAGCGATCAATCACGATGCAAATGGGGTGGTTGTTACCTATACAGCATATGGGTATGATACGGAAATGCAAATGAGTGCCGATTTCCTCGTCAATTGTATTACCCTGCCTGTGTTCAGGAATATTCCGGTTGTACCACCACTGTCTGCCGAAAAACAATACGTTGTTGATAATCTTACCTATAGTTCACACCCCTTTTATGTGTTTGAGGCTAGCTCTAGATTTTGGTTGGATGATGGCTTTAAAAGTATTAATATGGAATTCGAGCACCCCGATATTTCCATGATTTGGGAAGAAACCAATGCAGTTGATACAGATCGGATCATATTGAAGGCCTTTGGCCCAGGAGGCCTGTCTCCCCAGCGTGTACTAGGGGCATTTAGAAAACTATATCCCGGAAAAAGCGATACGATTTATCAAGCTTTAACACTCGATTGGACCAAAGATAAATTTGCGCCAGCGTGTGAAATGGAAGCGTTTCCCATTGGGGAAATGCATCGCTTTTGGCCTCAAATAATGAAGCCTGACGGCCGCATCTTCTTTGGAGGCACCTATGCAGATAACCTCAGTAGGGGGATGGAATCTTGCGTGCGTTCGGCCCAACGCATATCAAAGGAAATCGATGCGCTATAAACGAAGTTTGCAAACAGGAAATGAAGCGTAAGACCTATTTTTTATTTTATGCATTGCTCCCACTTTCTGTCTTGATTGGAGGGTCAACCATTCATAATGCCGCCGATGATCCTTTTGGGTTTCATAGGCAATTGGTGGCGGAAAAAGTGCTTCCAATTGCCCCAATTGGGAGCGTAAATAAGACGCCACTCCTGCAGTCCAATACCAGGCCCGTGGTAAAAATTCTGGCACCTAAGGAAAATAGCCCTTATCCCCCAGGAGCCCGGGTTGCCTACCAAATTAGCATCTCTGATAATGAGGATGGGGAATCAAAATATGGGGAAATATCCCAGAATGAGGTACTCTTAAAAGTAGCATTTAAGGAACAATGGGGAGGGGCTGCCGAAGAAACTAAAAAAATACAGGATGATCCGGCTGGCCTTGTTGGAATATTAAAATCAAATTGCCTCAATTGTCATGCCTTTAATGGTAAATTAATTGGGCCCTCATGGTATGAAATCAGTAATCGTTATGAACCTTCATCGGCCAATTTGAAGATGCTATTAGAACGAATAAAAAATGGGGCATCCGGTGTATGGGGAAATACGGTCATGCCCGCCCATCCTGAATTATCGACTCAGGAAATACTCGAAATGGAACGATGGATTCTGGAAAACGCCGCTGATCCGAATATAAATTATTACACCGGAACTGAGGGGTTGATCAAACTCCCAACACCGGCCAATCTTAACAAAAATAGTGCCTTTGTTCTTACTGCAAGTTATACTGATCATGGCGTTGATGGCACACAAAATTTGAAAGGACAACATGAGTTGGTACTATTTGCTAAATAAAACACTATGGAACGCAGATCTTTTGTATTAAAAAGTGGAATGATCGGTTTATTATCGGCAGCGCCGATGTCATTTGCCAAAGACAAAACATCTACCAACGTCACAGACCCATATGACTTTGGTCCTCCACCAGAAATCACCGATCGATTATACCAAGGACCCTTTACGAATTATGGGGAGGGAGCGAATGTTCCTGGTTCTGATGTAATCATGACCACTACCCCTGCAAAAGGGCCCGTTCCCAATTTTGGAATGGGATTGGTAACCTACATTTGTGATGAGGTGGGCCCTCCAAAAATAAAAGGGGAATCCCTTAGGGATTCCATTGAAAAACTCGCAAAATGGGAATTGGGTAGTATTCTATACCTACGCGTCGATTGGCGCGATATACAAAAAGAACCTGGAAAACTGGAATTCCCGGAACATTGGAATCTGACTTTTGAAATGGCAAAAAAGTATGGTAAGCGGGTTGCCTTCAGAATTCAAATGATGAGTCCGGTAATCGAAGAAAATTCCATTCCCGATTTTTTGGCTGAAAGGATTCCCATGGTAAAATTGGGGACGACAGATGAAATAGGAATCCCTAATAAGGTACACTATGTGCCCCGATATGATGATCCTGCGTTTATGGCAGCCTTTAAGGAAATGGATGATCTTTTATCGGCTATTTATAATGGGCACGAATTATTAGAATATGTAGATACCTGTATGTACGGTTTTTGGGGTGAAGGACATACCTGGCCCTTTGAAGGAAATCCATTGCCCGACTATTACGTCGCTAAGAATACGTTTGTGGAGATTTTTGAGTATCAAGCCGCAAATTGGTCTAAAACACCGCTGGCAACCAATACGCAACCCGATTATAACCATGTAGGCAACGATGCAGTTTTAGATCGCACTCTCAGGTCTTATAATTGGCTTAGGACCGATACCATTTTTATAGAAAATTCCCAAATTGATATTCTAAGCAATCGGCCTCCGTGGATCGCGGCTACCATTGAACAGGGGATTACTAAAGGAGATATGCAAGATTTAAGGATAATGGATGGAATGCCAAGAAATGAGAATATCATTTCACATGTGAAAGATGTGGGCCCAAATTATTTTTCTCTCTGGAACTGGCATGCTATTTCTTTGGAAAATCTATTGGGATATTATGAAAAATATCCCCAACCATTAGATCAATTGGCGTCCCAAATTGGATATCGGATACGACCTTCTTGGATATGGTATTTTGAAAAAGAGGGCTACCCCGGACTGGTTTTGGGTCTGGTAAATGACGGAGTGGCCGGGGTTCCAGGTGCACTTCGCATGAGAATTTCAGATTCTAAAAATACGTTTGAAGTACAGGGGAGCCTTGATCCGGGGTATCCGGTACCAGGAAGGGTTCGGCAAGCGTTATTTATGTTGCCGAAAGAGACTTCTTGGCAAGGATTACGAATCTATGCCGAGCTCGAAGTGAAGGGGGTTCGACGCAGTATTAATTGGGCGTGCGCCCAAGAACTTAACAGCGATGGTTCGCTTACCTTAAAAGGAAATTTATAACGTAACGAAATATCTTATGAAATCAAAACTTTGGCTTGTTTATGCGATCATTGCTACAATTTTTTGGGGAGTGTGGGGCGCTTTTGCGGGGCTACCGGCTGAAAATGGTTTCCCTGAAACGCTTATATATTGTGTTTGGGCCATCACAATGATTCCACCGGCGCTGATCGTGTTGAAATTGATCGATTGGAAATTACAAACCAACAAAAAAGCAATTTTTTATGGTTGCATTATCGGTTTGCTTGGTGCTGGTGGGCAAATGATCTTGTTCCATGCCGTAACTATGGGTCCTACGTATCTTATCTTTCCGATTATTTCGCTTTCCCCCATGGTTACCATTGTCCTTTCCTACCTGTTTTTAAAGGAACGAACAGGAATTTTGGGAACTATCGGAATTATATTGGCGATAATTGCCCTGCCGTTGTTCGACTATTCCAACGGCAATGAGGGAAGTGATTATGGATATCTCTGGTTTGTATTTGCTTTGATCATTTTGTTCGCTTGGGGACTTCAGGCCTATTTTATGAAGTTGTCAAACGAATTTATGAATGCCGAAAGCATTTTCTTTTATATGATGCTTACCGGGCTGGCAATAATACCAATAGCGTTGCTTATGACCGACTTTTCGGCCCCTATCAATTATGGTTTTGACGGCCCATGGCTGGCCGCAGGAATCCAGATTTTAAATTCAATCGGGGCATTGTGTTTAGTCTATGCCTTCCGATATGGTAAGGCCATGGTAGTATCACCCATGACCAATGCAGGCGCTCCATTGATTACTGCTATAATCGCAATGATCATATTAGGTTTTGTCCCCAATTCCTATAAAGTAATCGGAATCATCTTGGCTGTTTTAGCCGCATTTTTTCTAGCCTTCGACCCTGGGGATGCCGAAATGGAAGAAGAAATAAAATAGCGTATAAATCAGCACTGCACTTGACCTTACCCTAAGATACCCCTTCCTTGTGAAATCGATGCCGGTTTCGATGCTGCGATATTCAGCATGAAGGGTATGACAAAAGTGATCGTAAAGACCTTATTTAGAACGGTGAATTCATTGTCAACCGAACCTTCGGTAATAGGTTGGCTACATCCTTTAATTTTAGGATTCCCAAATCTTCGTTCAGACAATTCGCCGCCCCACAGGCCACACCATATTTTGCAGTTTCGATGAGTGATAAGCCCTTTTCAATGGCAAATGCGATACCGGCCGTTAAACAATCCCCACTACCTACCGTACTTTTAACCGCAGCTATTTTGACGTTCGCGTGAATGGAGTCCGCGCCGGAATATAAAAAGAGACCCTCTTTTCCTTTGGTGATAGCAAGCAACGAAATCGTGTTCTTTAGATAATTTCTGATTTCTAGGCTATTTTTTGTTCCAAAAGCACTCTTTGCCTCATGCTCGTTGATATGCAGGCCGAAAAACTTGGTTTTTAAGGCATTCCTAAGTTGTACTCCCGAACAGTCTAAAATTGCTTTCTTATCTTCCTTTTCACAGATTTTCAATAACTGAAAATAAGCATTTTCGGGAGCCCCATTAGGCCAAGAACCCGACATACATACGAGATGACAATTTTTCACCGAGATGACAAATTGCGCCAAGAACTTTTCCCAATCATTTGTCGTGAGTGTTGGCCCTGGCTCTAATAACTCGGTGTTATTGAGTGATTTGTCCTCAGAACGGAACGTATAGCATTTTCTATTATTCCCTTCGAGCTCAATTCCTGTTACTTTTATATCGGTAAGTTGTGGTGCTTTCTTTATCCATTCCCCATTCGAACCTGCCCAAGTGGCGAAAAGCGAAGTAGCCCCACCCAATTCTTTAATTGCCATGGCCACATGAACGCCTTTGCCCCCCGGAAATTCCTTCATGTTGGCAATTCGGTTTGCCTGACCAAGCTCGAAAGTTTCTAGCCAAGCATATACGTCTATTGATGGATTGGGACAAACCGAGAGGATCATTAGCAGCTTTTTAGTAAGATTTCATTTAAAGATGATAACGCGCATTTAGACTTTCAGGTATTGAATCATTTAATCGCGATTATTCGAATACGTCGGTAATCGGCAAACCACTTCCCTTTTTTAAATAAAACTGATTTCAATTTTTCCTGGACTTCTGACAAAATCGCTTCCGTATCATCAGGTGTTACACCTACGAAAAATGATTTGGCAAACATAGATAGCCAGTCTTTAATACCTGTTGCTTCATCGGCCAATTCGGTCGGCCGATCGAAAAGCTGGGCGAAGACCACCTCGAAACCTGCTGCTTCAAGGGCTGCAGTATAGCTTGCGATTGAAGGGAAATACCATACTGCGATTTTCGACTGATCTACGTACCCGCTATCTTTCAATGATTTTCTGAGCTGTTCGACAATAGTCTGAACATTTCCTTTCCCCCCGAATTCGACAACGATCCTTCCCCCCTTTTTAATGGCAGCATACATGCAGTTAATCGCTGATGTATAGTTGGTTACCCAATGTAACGCCGCATTTGAAAAGAGGGCGTCAAACTTTTTTTCAAAATGAAAATTGGATGCATCTTGAATTTGAAAATCCAAGGACGGATAATTCTGCCTAGCATTCGCTATCATTTCAGGTGACAGGTCGATTCCGGTTACATGTTTCGCTCGTTCGGCTATACCGGCAGTAAGCTGACCTGTGCCACACCCAATGTCGAGGATCGACTCATCATTTTTGGGGTCAAGTAGATCGATAAGCGTATTTCCATAATCAAAAACAAATGCGTGTTTTTCGGTATACAGATTCGCGTCCCATTTCGATAGTGCCATTTCCTTTTTTTAGCTCGCTATGAATCGATTATTTATACTTTAATTTAAAGATAACGAATCTTTTTCCATAGGCAGTAACAGAAGTCAATATCTCTTTTAGGCGCATATAAAATTGAACCTAATCGTGCCTGGCATCGGTTATTGGGAGCTAGCGAATCGTTGGTGTGCATGGTTTCTTAACTAGGTTTTAATATACATGTTTAAAGTGGCCTGCGCCCAGGCACCTACACATCCTGACTTGCAAATGACCAGCCCTCATCTCATTTGATCGGAACGGGCAGATTTCCCCAAATTATAACTTTAATCATACGTACCTTCTGGGATTAAATTTTATATTAGTGTACTAGTATTGAACAAATATTCAACAAAACGAGATGCAAAAGCACATAATCGCAATTTCCTTATTACTGATTTGGACAACTTCCATTTTAGGCCAGGATCCTGAAATAACGTACGCTGGGAATGATAAGATATCCAAAGCGCCCCAGCCCTTCCTGTTTTCAGTAACTACCTTGACTCCAGATACCCGGCCCTGGAGCGTAAATTATGCTGGAACCTACGGGGAGCGGGTTTCAGATCCTTTCGGCTTTTCAGGCATCGGGCAGGAAATCGCCCTTATGGGGTATTTAGGTAACCGATTTACCCTATATGCGAAAGCAGCATTCGGTTTTTCCGATGGCGTACGTGTTTCAAGTGCGCAACAGGTGGAAGTTATCCGTGATATAATTGGCGGAAAGAGCGCCCAGGGCTTTCGTTTGGGACTTGGTCTTGGCGGAAGACTTGACTACGATACGATGGGTTCACTCATTAGTCGTCTGACTGCGGCCTATACCACGTCATTCTGGCGACTGAATGGAAACCTACTGTTTGAAAAGGCATTTGGGAATGACCGTGATGCCATTGATGTCATCACCAGTATAGGAATACAGTACCGATTGTGGAACGAATTATATGCCGGGGTAGAGGCCCTAGGTGAGGATTTAGAAGGCTTTTGGGAGGAAGAAGAAGCCGAAGGCGGGGCAAAACTATTGGTAGGACCGTCTTTTAATCTAAGTCCGAAAAATTCCCGATTTTCCTTTTCTGTCTGTGGCGGGCCGGTTATCTATGCGACGCGTAGTCAGGCGGGGCCCTCAGACGCGATACGCGATCTCCCCTTACAAAATGGGTTTATGGTACAAGCGCGCGTCGTTTACGATCTTTCCCGAATCTAAATACTAAATAATGCGCACAACTACGTATCACAAAATTTATCAACTCCTAGGAATCGCATTACTTGTAACCAACTCCGTATGGGCCCAAGCACAACCTGGGAAAATTCCCGGGACACAACAGGTGTTGCTTCCCAACGGATGGAAGTTAAGTCCGGCGGGCAGTTCCTTGCCACTGGGAGATCTTCCGTTGAATATGCAGTTGAGCAACTCTGGGAAATATCTTGCCGTAACCAATAATGGGCAAAGCATTCAGTCAATTCAGCTGATCGATCCAAAGCATGAAAAAGTACTTGACAGGAGAATCGTGGGTAAATCTTGGTACGGACTGGCCTTCAGCCGTGATGAAAAACACCTATATGCTTCGGGGGGAAACGACAATTTCATCATCGACTTTCACATCGAGCAAAATAGACTTATTCCCCAAGACACGTTGAAATTGGGACTTCCCTGGCCAGATGATTCAATATCCCCCACCGGCATAGCAGTCACTAAAAACCAGCAGTATCTATATACTGTAACCAAGGAGGACCAGCGCCTCTACATAGTTTCACTCGAAACAAAAAAAGTCATTAAAAAAATCGACTTACCGGGTATTGCCTATAGCTGTATTTTATCGACCGATGATCGGAAATTGTATATCTCACTGTGGGGCATGGGCGAAATTGCCATTTTTGATACAAAAACGCAAACAATTATCCAAACGTTAAAGACCGGCAGCCATCCCAACGAATTGCTTTTGAATAAAAAAGGAACACACCTCTTCGTTGCCAATGCAAACGACAACACCGTATCTGTAGTCGATACCGATTCAAATACGCTGATCGAAACCTTGTCGACTTCCTTATATCCAACGAACTTGTCAGGCTCTACGGCGAATGGCATTGCCTTGTCTAAAAACGAAAAAACGCTGTTTATTGCAAACGCCGATAACAATTGCCTGGCTGTATTCGACATTTCCCAACCTGGGAAAAGTAAAAGTAAAGGCTTTATTCCCGTCGGCTGGTACCCGACCAACATAAAAACGCTTAGGAACAAAATCCTCGTCAGCAATGGGAAGGGCTTTACTTCGATGGCCAATCCCAATGGCCCTCAGCCCGCGATAAAAAAGGACAATAGCGACTATCAAAAAGGCAGTTCGGCTGATAAGGAGTTACAATATATAGGGGGGCTATTCAAGGGTACTTTGTCATTTATCGAGAACCCAGACCCCTTAAAGTTACGATCATATACCGCCCAAGTCTATGACAACAGCCCCTTTACTGGGCAAAAAATAGATCTTAAAAACGATCTTAAGAACAATCCTGTTCCTACCATGCAAGGGGAATCCTCCCCGATGAAATATGTATTCTACATCATTAAGGAAAACCGCACCTATGATCAGGTCATGGGGGATGTAGCCGCTGGGAATGGGGAAGATTCCCTATGCCTTTTCGGAAAAAAAATCACGCCGAACCACCATGCCATCGCGAACGACTTTGTGCTGATGGACAATTTTTACGTAGACGCCGAGGTGAGTGCCGACGGACACAATTGGACAACCGCAGCCTATGCAACGGATGTCGTCGAAAAAACCTGGCCTACCTATTATGGGAATCGGGGCGGAAACTATGTATACGAAGGATCGGAGGAAGCCACCTATCCAAAGGATGGTTTTATTTGGGACTACTGTAAACGGGCGAATATCAGCTACCGGAGCTATGGGGAATTCGGGGAATTCGGAAAAGCGAACATAAAATCATTGGAGGGACATATGGCTCCCCATTCCCCCGGGTTTGATATGGATATAGAAGACCAGGTACGGGCCGATGCCTGGATCAACGATTTTGATTCCCTGCTCACAATCAATGCTGTTCCCCGATTCAACACCATCAGGATTTCCAATGATCATACGAGCGGCCAAAAATTAGGCAAAATCACGCCGTCAGCAGCCGTTGCCGATAATGACCTGGCAATCGGTCGTATTCTGGATCATCTTTCACATTCGTCGGTATGGAACGAATCTGTGGTGTTTATACTGGAGGACGATGCCCAGAACGGCCCGGATCATGTAGATGCGCATCGTTCGCCGGTTTTTGTTGCGGGGCCTTATGTGAAACGCCATGCGGTCATCCATACCATGTATTCGACTTCCGGGGTATTGCGCACCATTGAGCTTATTCTAGGCCTTCCCCCGATGAGCCAGTATGATGCCGGTGCCACACCTTTGTACGAATGTTTTACCGACCGTCCTGATTTTACGCCATATACCCATATCCCTTCGCTAATCGACATCCGACAGCGCAATGTGGCCGTGAACGAAAGCAGTAAAAAATCTGAAAAATTCGATTTTTCAAAGGAAGATGCCGTTCCTGACCTAGAGCTGAACGAGGTGGTCTGGAAATCGGTAAAAGGAGAAAATTCAGTGATGCCTGCCCCCAAACGAAGTGCCTTTGTCATTTTGGAAGAAAAGGCAGATGAAGAAGACGAATGATCACATCGCAAACTAACTTATGGAAGCCTTAAAAGAATTAAATACAATGAAATTTTCCGGCACCCTACAACGTACTGTGCTGTTTTTGGTGGCAACATGCTGTCTTGCTTGCCATTCCCTTAAAAAACTGGATTCGAGCACTACCGATGAAAAAAGCAGGCACTATGCAGCCTATGACCAAAGTTCGCTGAACGGGGTTTCGTTGCCTGTGATGATGCCCTACAATCGCATCATCAAACCTGCCGGAAAAGTAGTTTCTTTCGGGAATCCAGAGCTGGAGAACCATAGTCTTGATATACAGGCCATCCCAGAATCTGACCTATTGGTAATAGAAGATCGCTACGGAATAGCACTACTCGATCCCAGAACCCGAAGCATCGTGAACCGATGGTCCTATGCCGACCAAGAGGAATATAGTGGGTTTATGAGCACCTATTCGGGCATCCTGGCCATAAAGGACGATCAAGGGGTTACAATCTATTGGAGCGCCTCGAATGGCTATGACCATACTTCAAAGGTCTTTCAGGCACGTGTTAAGGGAAAGGTCCTAAACATTCTAAAAACCTTCGATTTTCAACCAAAGGGCTCCTCCCCATTGGCATTGCCCAATGAACTGGCAATCACCACAGAAAACGGAAATCAATTTCTTTATGTGGTCCTCAATGGCAACAATACCCTGGAAAAAGTCGAGGTCGAATCCAAAAAGACCGTTTGGTCAGTACCTACAGGAGTCGCCCCTTATGGAATTCTTATTCAAGGCGAAAAAGCATTTGTCACCAATTGGGCCGGGACCGCTCCATCAGGCCAAAACCAAGCGGAAACAGCGGGTGTGCCGTATGGTGAAGCCTTTATAGACCCATCAACAGGAGCCATCGACAACGGCAGCGTCTCAGTATTTTCAGTGAAAGACGGCACACTGATTTCAACGATACCGGTAGGGCTTCACCCCAATGATATCGTTAGCAATCCTGGTAATGGAATGATATGCGTAAGTAATGGCAATAGCGACGTTATTTCTGTCATAAACCCCGAAAGCCTGCAGGTACAGGAAACCATCTCGGTAAAAATACATGAAGGCAAGATGGGATTTATTGGTGATTCCCCGAATGCCATGGTCTTTAACGAAGACGGATCACAACTATATGTTGCCAATGGAATGGACAACGCCTTAGCGGTACTGCGGTTTTCCCCAGAAAATCGGCAAAGTTCGGTACTGGGCTACATTCCAACGGAAGCCTACCCCGGTGGCGTAACCTTAAAAAATAATACGCTGTTCGTGACCAATCTCGAAGGCGAGGGAGCCCGGGTAAATAGTCTGCAAATGGAGCAGCCCAATGAAATCAGTGAACAAATTAAAAAAGGGGCGTTCAACTCCCATCACCAAAAAGCCACCGTTTCAATAATTCCCGTTCCCGATTCCAAAAAATTGGCCGAATACACGGATCAGGTAAAAAAACAGATGCTGCATTTTAGGCTCGAGCTTGCCAAACTTTCGCCCCGGCAGAACCAACCGGCGAGACCCATGCCCGAGCGCATCGGGGAACCTTCCGTTTTCAAACATGTCATTTATATCATAAAGGAAAATAGGACCTATGACCAGGTTCTAGGGGATATGGCGACCGGAAACGGGGAAATGGGACTATGTATTTTCGGGGATAGCATAACCCCCAACCAGCATCGGCTTGCCCAGGATTTTCTGCTGCTTGACAATTATTATGCTTCGGGAAAATGTTCCGCCGAAGGACATCAATGGACGGACGCCGCCATGGTCACCGATTATATCGAAAAGAACGTGCGGGCATGGTTCAGGAGTTATCCGCATGTACAAACCGATGCCCTGGTCTATGGCCAAAAGGGATTTATCTGGAACAACGCTGCAGATCATGGAAAAACGGTACGTATATACGGGGAGGCCTGTGATCCCAATATCGACCCCAGACTTACCTGGACATCCATTTATAATGACTATAAATCGGGGAAAAACTTGGTATTTCACAATACGACCACCATCTCCAGGGTCGCCCCCATGCTTTCCCAAAATTATCCGGGATCTGATCAGTTGAAGATTACAGAACAAATACGGGCAGACGCTTTTATCAAGGAATTACAGGAGTACGAAAAGATGCCTGGGGACCAATTTCCTGAACTGTCGGTAATGGCACTTTCGTCAGACCATACCACCGGCACCAGGCCCGGAATGCCAACCCCACGGGCCATGGTTGCCGATAATGACCTGGCCTTGGGCCGTATCGTCGAAGCGATCAGCAATAGCAGGTTTTGGAAAAATACGGTCATTTTTGTTACTGAAGATGATTCCCAAGCCGGATGGGACCATGTTTCAGCGTATCGTACCACCGGTTTTATAATCAGCCCGTATAGTCGATTAAAAAAGACTGTCAGTACCAACTATAACCAAACTTCAATAGTACGTTCCATCGAACAGATTTTGGGCATTCCGCCGATGAACCTGATGGACGCCACAGCCTTGCCCATGTTCGACTGCTTTACGGAAAATGCAATTGGGGATGGTTTTGAAAAAGTTTCCAACCGAATTCCCATAGATGAAATGAACCCCAGTTTAGATGCATTAAAGGGAAAAGGTTTATCCTTTGCCAAAAAATCAATGAGCCCAGAGTTCGACCATATTGATTCAGGCAGTGACGATGCCCTAAATCGCATTCTTTGGTTCAGTAGTAAAGGTGACGTGCCTTACCCTGCCAAATTAGCAGGAACTGATTTTGACGACGACGATGATTAATGTTTAGCATTATTATCCGTCGGAAAAATTTATCCGCGCGCGACCCAATCGAATTTTTGACGGCTTATTTCTACCGAACTCCTCCTCGATCATGGCATTTTTTATGGATGCTTTGGTGCTAAACGGATTACTAGAGAATTGCCCTTGCATTGATTAGTGTGATATCATCGCTGCCCTGATTATTTTCCCTGGGGTAATTGGCAAATCATACACGCGAATGCCGGAAGCCTTAAAGACCGCATTGGCTATTGCGGCTCCGGTAGGTGGCATGGGTACTTCCCCTCCCCCACATACTGCTTCATTGGGTCGGTCAATAATGGCGACTTCGATTTCGGGTATTTCGGGATATCGTAAAATGGGATACGAATTCCAATCACTGCTGGTCACTCCCTTCGTATTGAAAGCTACTTGCTCTTTTAACGTCCAGCTGGCCGCCTGGATCATGCCGCCCTCAGTTTGATTTATAAGGCCGTCAAGGTTGATTACTTCGCCCACATCGATAGCCGCCCATAATTTGATAAGTCGAACATTGCCATTCACAGTATCTACTTTTACTTTGGCGGCCACCATGACATAGGCATCCGTATTCTTGTATCGCATAAATGCATAGCCAATTCCTTCGTGCTTATCAGGTATTTGGGAGGCCGTCATTTCGGTCACTCTCTTGACAACAGCAATGGCCCTTTCGTCATCTAAATGTAGCAACCGAAATTCAAGAGGATCTTTTCCTGCTTTTTCAGCCAATGTATCCATAAAAGATTCCACGGCGAAAATGTTCGCAAAGGAGCCTAAACTTCGTAATGATGAAACCCGAAGCGGGCCATCATAGTAATGGGCGTTCAATCTCCTATTCGGAATGTTGTAATAGGGTTCGGCATTTCTATATCCCCCGGCCAAATAGCCCCTCGACCTCATCAAAAAAGGACTTTCCAAATAGCGGGCGGCAAGTACCGTGCCTGCATCGGAATTGGGGCGTGTACTGTGTGAATCGGTCCAGACGTCTGATTTCCAGGAATGTATTCTTCCGCTTTCATCCAGACTGGCTTCTAGTTCGACAATCATTGCAGGACCAAAGGGATCCCAAGTTTGTTCGTCCTGTCGCGACCACTGCACACGGACATGCTTTTTAGGATATTCAAATGCCAAAAGTGCTGCATCGGTTGCGGCGTCATCAGCGGTACTGTGCCCGTAACAACCTGCCCCAGGAATACTTATGATATGTATTTTACTTGAATCCATAGCAAGCATCGATGTCAAGGCATCCCTTAAGGGATATATCCCTTGACTATGTGACCAGATGTGCAATACCTCCCCATCGAATAGCGCAATTCCGCAAGCCGGTCCCATAGAACCATGCATTATATAAGGTTTCGAAAAACGCGCCTGCATGGTTTTCCCACCTACAACGGCAGCGTCAATAGTTCCTTCATTCTGAACCAACTCGGGTGGATCGGCAATTTTTTTTATATGGTTATTCAAGTCTTCCGATTCGGGAAGAGCCAGTGGGGCTGTCCATTCTGAATGTTCATTAAGATAGCGTTGTGCTTTCACGGCTTGATATTCCCTTTGGGTAATTACACCCAAAAAACTTCCCTTGACAATTATTTTATGTAGGCCTACTACCTCCGATTTTACCCCGGATGCGTCGAACTTGAGTAGTTTGGACCCATAACCCGGTGGCCGCACCACCCTGGCATGTACCATACCTGGGAAGCGCATATCCTGGAGATAGATGGCTTCACCTCGTACCATCCTTTCAATATCCATTCTTGGAATGGCTTTACCGACATAACGGTGTTCTTTCTTATTCTTGATTTGGATCGGGGTAGTTACTTCCATTTCCAGTTGAACCCCTTCAAGGATGGCACCAAAAGTAAGGTACTTGCTATCGGTCTTAGCCTTAACAATGCCATTGTACAGCCACAGGTCGTCAATGGGTGTGTTTAATTTTTTACTAGCCAGTTTTAATAATTCGGTCCTTGCAGTGGCCGCCGCATACCGGACAGACATGGCACTATTTTGAATGGATGCACTGGCACCTGTATAGCCTTCGTTTGGTGTAACCCCAGTCTCTGCAAGGGTTACTTCAACCCGATCTAGATCCATATCGAGTTCTTCAGCGGCAACTTGACGGATGGCTGTGCGGATGCCCTGACCTAATTCTACTTTCCCGGATAATATCCTGATAGTCCCATCTTCCCGTATTTCCAACCATGCATTCACCGTTTTTGCTTTTCCCATGCTACTGGGAAGGCCATCTACGAAATCTACTCTTGAGGCCATAATCGGATCTTCCGGACCTTGACAAGCACCGAGAAATGAAAACCCAATGCTTATATAACCAAGGTCCCGAAGGAACTTTCTTCTTGATGGAAGCTCTGTTGCATTCATGACCGGAAGGGTTTATAGATTCTTGGCGGCAGTTTTAATTGCACGAATAATGCGCGTATGGGCACTACAACGACACAAGTTCATCTGCAATGCGCTTCTGATTTCGGTATCATCGGGATTTGGGTTTTTGCTTAACAAACCGACTGCCGCCATCACCATTCCATTTAGGCAGTAACCACACTGGGCCGCTTGCTCTTTTACAAATGCCGCCTGCACGGCATGAAGTTTTCCAGTAGTACTTGCCAATCCTTCCAAGGTTGTGATTTCAGTATCACCAATAGATGAGACCGGCACCAAACAGCTCGTCGAAGCCTTGCCATTTAACAAGACGGTGCATGACCCACATTGCGAAAGTCCACATCCGAACCTGGGACCATTCAGTTCAAGATGATCACGTAAAACATACAACAAAGGGGTATCAGATTCGGCCTCGACCAACCTTTTACTGCGATTTATGTTCAAAGTGTATTTCGGCATAATTATGTTGTATCGCTTCTAAGATACTTAAAGTCTTTTCAATTGAAGGCGAAAGAATATAAAATGGCCTTCTAAATATATATTTCAAATGAAAGAATGCAAACCTTATTAGTTTTGGTGTCCCTTCTTGCATTTCCAATGGCACTTGACCAGGATATTTTAAATTTAATTTCCAGAATGCTCCCAACACTGTACTACGAATTAAGGTAATTTCTATATTTATAATCAATTAATGAATCGATCCACTTGTAACTATAGTACTCCAAAAACTATACTTTATAAGAAAAAAAACCAGTAACAATAACTAACAAAACAGAAAAATCATGAAAAAATTAGTAGCAGAATTTATCGGAACCTTTTGGTTGGTATTAGGTGGGTGCGGTAGCGCCGTTTTGGCTGCCGCCTATCCAGAATTAGGAATTGGGTTTGTAGGTGTTGCCCTGGCCTTTGGATTAACCGTGCTGACCATGGCGTATGCCATCGGCCATATTTCGGGCTGTCATTTGAACCCTGCGGTTTCTATAGGGCTATGGGTAGGTGGTCGTTTTGACAAAAAGGAACTACTACCCTATATTATTGCCCAAGTACTAGGAGGCATTGCAGGTGCCGGTATTTTATATGTAATCGCAAGTGGAAAAGCAGGATTTGAAATTGGGGGATTTGCCGCAAATGGATATGGGGAACATTCCCCTGGTGGGTATAATTTACTTTCAGCCCTTGTGACTGAAATTACCATGACCTTTATGTTTTTGATAATTATTTTGGGTGCTACCCATTCGAGAGCCTCCAAAGGTTTCGCAGGCCTAGCAATTGGATTGGGGCTAACACTTATCCATTTAATAAGTATTCCCGTTACCAACACTTCGGTCAATCCCGCAAGAAGTACAAGTCAGGCATTATTTGCCGGAGATTGGGCTATGGGGCAATTATGGCTTTTTTGGGTTGCTCCTATTGTAGGTGCAATTTTAGCGGGACTCGTTTACAAGTTTATCGCACCTGAAACAAAGGAATAAAAAATGCCGCCAATTGATTCAAGGGAAGTGGCTGTATAGGTGGGTTATCTTCTATAAAAATGTTACGATCATCATCCTAACCTTAGATACCTTATTCTTCCCTTGATTTCTGTATTTAGGTACTTCGTACGACAAAAAGAAAGCTAGGAAGACGATTATGATACAGGTGATAATGGCATTGGGTGAGTTTGTGTCTTCTCAATGAAAACTCGGTTTACGTGGTATTTAAAAATAGATCAGCCGAAAGAATGACAATAATGAGTGGCTTTATTATTTTTACTTAATTTAGAACCTTAATTAAAATGTTGGGAAATTGAAAAATGCGATTGCCCTATTTCTTCTGGTAATCTTTACTTTTAATATTGGAGGATCTTACCTTCTCTTTCGTATTCGACAATTTGAAATACGCAGGGAAATTATTCAAGAAATAAAACAGGGTATTCGCGAAAGTGATCTCACCATTTTTACAATTACCCCTGAAAATGAAGATCAAATTAATTGGGAGAATACCGCTGAATTTTCATATAAAGGCACCATGTATGATGTGGTTCACGTAGAAACCATTGACCAAAATACAAAGAGATATCACTGCATTTCAGATATTCAAGAGACCAAGCTCATTGCCAATTATGGCAAAGAACTCGAAAAAAATAAGGGCACTAAAAATACGGAACGCAATTCACTTCGCTTTCTGAAATTTTTTCAAGAACAAATACCATCGCAATCCTCAACCGAAATCGCGTTTTTTAATCAAGAACCTAGTTCTAACTTTAAATACTTCAACGGCTACACGCCATTATTCCTAGAAATTTCAAGTCCACCCCCGAAACAAGTTTTATAATTTATTGATTGCATTGCCGGTCTCCGTTATTATGTGACGCATCCTTTTAGATGGTCTTTAGAAACAAGCGCTACGTTTTTTTGGAAATTGTGTTTTTGGTGTAACCTTATTTTGGGAATCCACCATGCAAGCACCCGTATGAAATACGATCAGGTCATGTAGCTTGAAACCATAGAGCACTTCTTAAAAGTAGGTTCGTCTAAAGATTTCGCAATGCTAAGCTGAATTCTTATTTTTTTAATTTATAAAACTTGTAAAATGACAAAAATTTATCTGTCCATTTTAGGACTTTTCATATCACTATGTTCCTATGGCCAGGCGCAACTTTCAGGAAAAATATACGATGCGACCAACAACGAACCCCTTTATGGTGCAAAAATAGAGGTTAATGGCACCACAATAGCGAGTACCGACACCGATGGGGAATTTACAGTGCCCTGCAATGGGGTCGTAACCCTAAAAATAAGTTTTATTGGTTACGAAACTTCGATTGTCAGCACCAAGGATTGTAGCCAATTGCTTTCGATAGGGCTCAAAGTCGCAGTGAAAACTTTGGATGAGGTACAGCTATTTGGAAAACTTCAAAACAATGAAAAAGTACTTGAAAAACCTGTTTCGGTCGTTCATCTAGACCAAAAAGAACTTACCCGAGGCACCGGACTCTATCTTGACGATGCCATTAATGCAAACGTCCCAGGGGTTACTATGAACCGAAGGGCCGTATCTTCGGGTCAGCAATTTAATATCCGCGGATATGGTAACGGCGTGGGATTTAGAGGTGCCAACAATAATTTTGACGGGCAAGGGTACAAAGTATATTATAATAATATTCCCCTAACCGATGCCGAGGGGGTAACGACCCTCGATGATATAGACTTTGGTTCTATCGGCAACGTAGATGTAATAAAAGGCCCAGCTGGCTCGCTCTACGGGTTGGCCATAGCCGGTGTGGTGAACTTGACTACAATTAGACCTTCAAATGGCGAAACTTCCCTAAGTGAAAAAATGACCATTGGCAGCTACGGCCTAGCGAGATTTACCACTCAATTACAAATCGGAATGGAAAACACCTCCCTCCTATTGAATTATGGACATCAGATTTCCGATGGGTACTTGGACCACAATGCTTCAACAAAAGACTTTTTAAATGCAGTGTTTGATTTTCGGCCCACTGCGAAGCAAAGTATCAGTACCTATTTTGGTTTTAGCAATAGTTACGATGAACGCGGAGGGGAGTTGACCATAGATCAGTATAATACCCTAGATTATACTGGTAATCCGCGGTACATTAAAAACAACGCACATAGTGAAATAATCAGTTTCCGTGCAGGGTTGAGCCATAAGTACCAATTTACCGATTGGCTTTCAAACACGACGACCGTTTTTGGTTCTGGTTTGAATACAAACGCAAGCTCCGCAGGGGGCTGGACCGACAAAAATCCAGTAAATTATGGCACTAGGTCGACCTTTGATCTAAATTTTGACTTGGGAAATTCCTTTGGACTTTCTGGAATATCGGGTTTCGAATTTCAAGAACAACGCGCGCAATTGGTCAGTTTTGGTATGGTAGAGAACCCGAATGATCCCGTCGGTTATAATATTATTGGGGCTACCCGGAGCAATCAATATGCCCTCACAAAAACAGGCTCCCTATTCACTGAATGGATCTTAAATATGCCGCATGACCTTTCCTTTACCGCCGGCATCGGAAAAAGTACTATGAACCTAGATCTTACCGATCGTTTGTTCGATCCTACCAGCAACAAACCACAACGTGTCGCTGCGAACTATAACGGGCTCTATTCGCCACATTTTGCAGTGAACAAAATATTCAACAAGGCTATTTCGGTATATGCCTCCTATAGCAAAGGGTATAAGGCCCCAGTTAGCGGTAATGTGGTTATTTCCGCTACTGGCCAATTGAATACGGCGCTTGTTCCTGAGGTGGGCAATCAGATTGAAATAGGAACCAAAGGCAATGTTTTAGACAATCGCTTGCATTACGAATTAGCCCTCTTCACCGCAAAATTCAAAGATAAATTTACGTCGGTTGCGGTACCTGATGTAGGGAACACCACAGCGTATTCATACATAACAAATGGCGGTTCGCTCAATAACAAAGGGGTTGAACTTTTGCTAAAATATGTGGCCTACCAATCCCCCACAGGGTTCTTCAGCAATGTGAACCCCTATGCCAATTTAACGTATTCCGATTTTAAATATGAAGACTTCGTCTATGAATCGGTTGACAGAACGGGAGGCATCATAACCTCTGATTATTCTGGCAATGCCGTTGCAGGGGTGGCACCATGGGTATTGAATGCAGGAATTGATTTTAATACACATCTTGGACTGTATGGAACCTTAAACTATGCATATCATGATCCTGTCGCCTTTACATCAGACGGTTTGAATGTGGCCGACAGTTATAATCTGCTGAATGCCAAATTGGGATACCGCATTGGCTTTGGACATTTTGACTTAAACGCCTTCGCCGGGGTCGATAATATTTTTGGGACCCAGTATTATCTCATGCTCTTCATCAACCAACTTGATGACGCGTATATTCCCGCACCATTAAATGCGGTATTTTACGGTGGGGTCAATTTGAAATACAATTTTTAATTTAATTACTGAAGATACAACCATGGGTGCGCCGTTGGCCAAAAAATTCAACGCTGCACCCCTGGTTACTATAAAAAATAAAGAATGAAAAAAATAGTACTTTTTTTAATATGCGCAATCAGTATATATGCGTGTGGAAGGTTTGCGAAGGAAGACAAAAAGAAAGAAAACCAGGAACGTATTGTGTGTATCTCGAAACAATACAGTGAAATTATATATGCCCTTGATGCAGCAGAAAACATTGTGGCAGTCGATGTCTCGAGCACGTATCCGCCTGAAATCAAGGAACTACCAACAATAGGCTATCATCGCGCATTGGCTGCGGAACCCATTCTCGCCATGAATCCGACCCTAATTCTGGAGGATAACAATATTGGCCCAGAACATGTTGTAGCACAACTCAAGGAACTCAAAATACCTATGAAACAGTTCGGTCATTATGAAAATACGATTCAGGGAACTGATTCACTAATTCGTGAAATGGGGCATTATTTCCATAAGGAAGAAAAGGCCGAAAGCCTCTGCAAAACATTGGACGGTGATATGGAAATGGCCAAGGAAGAAGGCCTTCGTTATAACAAGAAACCCAAAGTATTGATTATCCATTTCGGGCAGGCCAATAATATCTATTTGGTCATGACCAAAAACAGTACTGCCGGAACCCTGATTGACTGGGCAGGCGGAGAAATGGCGGTAGATGGCGAACGCGGTATGACCCAGTTTTCCGCCGAGGTAGTCGCCAAAAGCAATCCCGATATCATTTTGCTTACCGATTTTGGCTACGACCGCTTGGGCACTACCGAAAATGTGGGGACGTTACCGGGTATTTCAAGTACCGAAGCCTTTAAGAAAGGAAAAGTATACCGGGTCGAAGAACATGATATGGTCTATCTGGGACCTCGGACCGGAAAAACGGTCATAGAACTTCAAAAGTTGTTACATAAAGATGATTAGATCCATACGACAGTATAAAAGTACCTTCCCAATGCTATTGGTACTCTTACTAGTGATTACGTTCTTTTCCATTCGGTATGGGGCGGTACCTATTTCATGGGCAGAAATTATTTCTGCCTTAAAAAAATATGCAACAGCGCCTGAAAGTATGGATCTTACTGAACGTATTTTTATGCAGATCCGTTTACCCCGGGCCATCCTCTGCATTTTTGTTGGGGCCAGTCTAGCCGTTGGTGGCACCCTACTACAAGCCTTGTTCCGAAATCCGATCGTAGAACCTGGTCTTATAGGTACCTCCTGTGGTGCCGCTTTTGGAGCGGCGCTCTATTTTGCACTGGGTGCAACCCTGAATTTCAACACGGGGCCATTTACGTTGCCTTTGGCCGCATGTATTGGGGCGCTGATTTCGACCTCCTTGGTATTTTTACTTTCACGTTCATGGAACAATGGTCGGAGTTCAATTGTAGCACTGCTCCTTACAGGAATCGCCATCAATGCCCTGTTTTTAAGTGGCGTGGGGTTTCTTAGTTATATTGCCCGTGATCCGCAGGCGCGCTCTATTGTATTTTGGAATTTAGGAACCCTCAGTGGCGCCAACTGGGTTTCAACTTGCATTGTCGGATTTTCAACGGTGGTGACCATTTTAATCTCCCTTCGATACGCCAAACAATTGAATGCCTTGATGATCGGAGAGGAAGAAGCGCAATTTTTGGGGGTCAATATTAAAAGCCTTAAATGGAAAATTTTGCTCATCAATGTAGTTATGGTAGCCGTTGCCACCGCTTTTGTGGGCGTAATTAGTTTTGTGGGACTGATCGTACCGCATCTATTGCGGATCATTAATGGATCCGACAATCGGTTTCTCATTCGTAACAGCGCCCTCCTAGGCGGATTGTTGCTTTGCATTGCCGACCTTATCTCACGGATGGCACTTCGACCCGCGGAACTTCCAATAGGCATCGTAACTTCGGTGGTCGGTGTCCCCATTTTTATTTTGCTATTGCAGCGCAAAAATTATTTTTTCTAGATGATCCAAGCGAACGACATCACGTATTCAATAGGAAGCAAGACTATTCTCGATACTGTTTCAGTAACCTTCGTGCCGGGTAAGATAAACCTTGTCCTCGGGCCAAACGGTGCAGGAAAATCTACCCTTGTGAAGGTTTTATGCAATCAATTAAAACCGCAGCATGGTACGGTTTTCTATGGAGGTATTGATATCCGGAATACGACGGCAGCAGCACTTGCCAAAATACGGGCCGTACTTTCCCAGAATACCGAACTTGCATTTCCATTAAAAGTAAAGGAAGTCGTGATGATGGGCCGCTATCCGCATTTTCAGATCAACCCGACCGAAAACGATGAAAAGGCATGTCACTTGGCCATGCGGTTTTTCGATGTGGAAACTCTGGCGGATTTGCGATTACCTGACCCTAAGTGGTGGTGAAAAACAGCGAGTACACTTTGCTAGGGTGGTCGCCCAAATATGGTATCCTATCAAGGAAAGTTGCCGCTATCTGGTCCTGGACGAACCCCTGACCTTTCTCGATGTTCATTACCAGTTTCATTTTATGCGCAAGTTGCAGGAACTTTTAAAACAGCAGGATATCGTCATCGTAGGAGTGGTGCACGACCTAAACCTGGCCGCTAAATTCGCTGACCATCTGATACTACTCCATCAAGGAAAACTCCTTGCAGCAGGCACCAAAAAGGAGGTGCTTACCAAAGAGCATATGAAAACGGCCTACCGCCTTGAACCCATTATAAATAGTGACGAAAAAGGAATGTATTTGTTCTTTGAATAAAGCGAGTTAGTGCTTGTTTTAGTATTTCAGGGAGCAATAGTTTTATTCTTGAAACAGGGGTACAAGCGCCCAGTACCATCGGCGACGACCTATTAATAACCTGGCTGATTGTTCAATTTAGCCGGCGAACGGCATCCCATTTTAATTTGGGTCGAATCGCTTCATCCTTTTGCCGTATTATCGTAATTTTCCCAAAAAGATACTACCGATATACGAATTATGGCGGCAATGGAATTGTTCGGTGAATTTAATGAAGTTTCCTCGAAAGCTTGGAAACAAAAAATACAGTATGACCTGAAAGGTGCCGACTACAATAATATGCTGGTTTGGGAATCGCCCGAAGGCATCAAGGTGAAACCCTTTTATAATTCAGAAGACCTCAAAGACAGGCCCGTCGAACAATTTGATGTTGCCGCCGATTGGAATATAGGTCAGGAAATAGTGGTGGGCGAAGCAATGGTCGCAAATAAAAAAGCACAGGATGCCCTGAAACGGGGAGCGGAAAGCTTAGTCTTTACGATTCCATCGGACGACATTTCTATAGAAAAAATTTTATCGGGAATAAAAGAGATGCCAGGTTCGATTCATTTCAATCTCCAATTCCTCTCTGTGGCATATGCAAGGGAACTACTTGATTACACCCACGCGCTTGAAGTGAAAACCCATTTAAACATCGATATTCTTGGAAATCTAGCCCGGACCGGAAATTGGTTTTATCAACAAGAGAAAGACCAACGGCTTTTAGAACTGATTTCAGGGCACGGCATTAATAGGGATGGGAACACACTATTGGCAGTCGATGGTTCATTGTATCAAAATGCGGGTGCCACGATGGTGCAACAATTGGCCTATTCCCTAGCTCATGCCAATGAATATCTCAACCAGGATGTGCAACACACCTTCCAAGGGCTCGTATTCAAGGTTTCGGTCGGCACAAATTATTTCTTTGAGATTGCGAAAATCAGGGCATTGCGCTGGTTATGGAAATCGCTGGCCACTGAATATGGCATTAATGCAAACTGTCATATTGTCGTCGTGCCCACTAAAAGAAATAAAACCCTCTACGACTACAACACTAATATGTTGCGAACGACGACCGAATGCATGGCTGGAATTCTAGGAGGAGCCGATACCGTTTGTAATTTGCCCTACGATGCTATTTACCATACCGAAAATGAATTTGGGGAACGCATTGCCAGGAATCAATTATCGCTCCTAAAACATGAGTGTCACTTGGATCAAGTCAACAATGCACCCGATGGTAGTTATTACATTGAGGAAATCACACGCCAACTGGCCGAAAAATCAATGGAATTATTTAAGTCAATCGAGATCGGCGGTGGTTTTTTGGTGCAACTTAAAAATACGACCCTCCAAAGAAAAATAAAGGAAAGCGCATTGAAGGAACAGGGAAGGTTCGATTCGAAAGAAGAGATTTTAATTGGCACGAATGCCTATCAGGATAAAAGCGATAGCATGAAGGGCCAATTAGAACGCAACCCATTTCTTAAATCAAACAAACGCAAAACGGTGATTGAACCTATTTTGGAAAAACGTCTGGCGGAGGCCATCGAACAAAAGCGATTGTCGTATGAGTAGGAAAGATGTGCAACACCTAAAGCTTTATAGCGCCAAACTACGTTCGGAAACCAATGCCGAAGAAACTAGTCGGAATACAATTTCAACGGGCCATCCTTTTTCCACTCCTGAAGGCATCCTGTTAAAAAGCACCTACACCCATGAGGATATTGCAGACATGGAGCATCTCGATTTCGCAGCGGGGTTTCCACCATTTCTGCGGGGACCGTATGCCACTATGTATGGGACGCGCCCTTGGACCATACGTCAATATGCGGGGTTTTCTACGGCCGAAGAAAGCAATGCTTTTTATAGACGAAATTTGGCGGGCGGACAGAAAGGCCTATCGGTAGCATTTGACCTTGCCACCCATCGGGGTTATGATAGCGACCATGAGCGCGTTTTGGGGGACGTAGGAAAAGCAGGTGTTGCCATTGATACGGTCGAAGACATGAAAATTCTGTTCGATGGCATTCCTTTGGATAAAATGTCGGTTTCTATGACGATGAATGGTGCCGTCCTTCCTATAATGGCTTTTTATATTGTTGCTGCCCAAGAACAAGGTGTATCACTTGAACAACTTTCGGGTACCATACAGAATGACATCCTCAAAGAATTCATGGTCCGAAATACTTATATCTATCCCCCAAAGCCCTCGATGCAGCTTGTTTCCGATATTTTCCAGTATGCCAGTAAATACATGCCGAAATTCAATAGCATCAGTATTTCAGGCTACCATATGCACGAAGCAGGCGCAACCGCCGATATCGAATTGGCCTACACGTTGGCCGACGGCTTGGAATATATACGTACGGGGATTAGGGCCGGGATGGATATTGACAGTTTCGCCCCGCGTTTATCGTTCTTTTGGGGAATCGGCATGAACCATTTTATGGAAATCGCCAAACTTCGGGCGGGTAGAATGATCTGGGCAAAATTGGTAAAACAATTTCATCCAAAAAATGAAAAATCATTGATACTAAGGGCGCATTGTCAGACCAGTGGTTGGAGCCTTACCGAACAAGATCCCTTCAATAATGTTGCCAGAACATTAATCGAAGCGGCGTCTGCCGTTTTTGGGGGTACCCAAAGCCTTCATACGAATGCTTTGGACGAAGCCATTGCCCTCCCGACCGATTTCTCTGCCCGGATTGCCAGGAATACGCAATTATTTCTTCAAACGGAAACCAAGATTATAAAGACGGTCGATCCTTGGGGGGGCAGTTTTTATGTTGAAAGCCTTACTCATGATCTAGCCAAAAAGGCATGGACGCTTATTGAGGAAATAGAGGCCTTGGGCGGCATGACCAGGGCCATCGAAGCCGGAATACCCAAAATGCGCATAGAAGAGGCCGCGGCCAAAAAGCAGGCCCGTATCGACAGTGGACAGGATATTATTATCGGGGTCAACAAGTATCCCTTGGAGGAAGAAGATGCCTTACATATATTGGAAGTCGATAATGATGCTGTGCGAAGACAACAAATCGAGCGACTTATAAGGGTGCGACATCATCGTGATGAGGGTGTTGTTCAAAGTACCTTAAAAAATCTTGAAGTGGCGGCCAGGAAAAAAATGGCATCAAATGAAAATGCGTCCGAACCTACCAAAAATTTACTAGCTTTAGCTGTAGAAGCGGCAAGGGCCAGAGCAAGTTTGGGTGAAATAAGTGCTACCCTTGAATCGGTTTTTGGCCGGCATACCGCAAATATACAATCAGTTTCAGGCGTGTACGCTAAAGAGATTAAAGACGACGATAGTTTCAAAAAGGCCCGTGAATTGACCGATCGATTCGCTGAGCAAGAGGGTCGTAGACCCCGAATTATGATCGCAAAGATGGGGCAGGACGGGCACGACCGTGGAGCCAAGGTGGTGGCGACCGGGTATGCAGATCTAGGCTTTGATGTTGATATCGGACCTTTGTTTCAGACCCCATCGGAAGTTGCCAAACAAGCCATTGAAAATGACGTTCATATATTAGGAATTTCTTCCTTGGCGGGTGGTCATAAGACTTTGGTGCCCAAAGTATTGGAGGAACTTAAAAAATACGACAGGGAGGACATTATGGTCATTGTTGGCGGCGTAGTCCCAAAACAGGATTATCAATTCCTTTTTGATGCAGGTGCAGTAGCCATTTTTGGTCCAGGAACCAAAATCGCGGAAACCGCCATCCAAATTTTGGAAATCTTGATGCCCTCTTGATGTATAGTTTTTAAATGGCTGTAGAGAAAAAATAATACCCTTATTTGATTGCCAAGGAACTTTGGGAATCTATATTTTTTAGTAACTTCGCCGCACATTTGAAAAATCCGATTTTTCATGGATTGCATTCCTGTCTTACGCAGACATGGTACTTTTAAAGGGAGATTGTGAACAGGACCTGTATAGTGCACCCCGCCTTACAGCGGGACGATCACAGGTTCGGGGTGTGCCGAGGATTGTATAAATAAAATAGGTCGCGTACCTGCCTGCCGGTTGACCTGCCGAAGGCATGGCAGGCAGGGCTCATTTCGAAGTAAATTCGGAACAGGGTCTGGATAGAGCACCCCGCCTTTCGGCGGGACGGTCACAGGTTCGGGAATTGGGCCGTGAATCGAATATTGAATAATAAAATTAAGGTCGCGTACCTGCCTGCCGGTTGACCTGCCGAAGGCATGACAGGCAGGGCTCATTCCGAAGTAAATTCGGAACAGGGTCTGGATAGAGCACCCCGCCTTTCGGCGGGACGGTCACAGGTTCGGGAATTGGGCCGTGAATCGAATATTGAATAATAAAAATAAGGTCGCGTACCTGCCTGCCGGTTGACCTGCCGAAGGCATGACAGGCAGGGCTCATTCCGAAGTAAATTCGGAACAGGGTCTGGATAGAGCACCCCGCCTTTCGGCGGGACGGTCACAGGTTCGGGAATTGGGCCGTGAATCGAATATTGAATAATAAAAATAAGGTCGCGTAGCTCAGCTGGATAGAGCATCTGCCTTCTAAGCAGACGGTCACAGGTTCGAATCCTGTCGCGATCACGAATAAATCAACAAAAAGTTGAAAACGCAGCAAGCTAAAAAAACATAGCTTGCTTTTGTTTTTTGGTGCGCGGAGTTATCTTTTGTTGATTTTCAGCACGGAGTGCTTTCAGGATATGCAATCCTGTCGCGATCACGACACTCAAGAGACCACGCCCTAGGGCGTGGTTCTTTGTTTTATGGAAAAGTCAAACACGGTTTGAAACTTTGGAATAAAATAAAGAACAAGGGCGGCAGCCCGTGGTTTCTTATTTGCAGCTTTGAGAGGAAAGGAAAACCGAAGGTACTCCTGTCGCGATCACGACACTCAAGAGACCACGCCCTAGGGCGTGGTTCTTTGTTTTATGGAAAAGTCAAACACGGTTTGAAACTTTGGAATAAAATAAAGAACAAGGGCGGCAGCCCGTGGTTTCTTATTTGCAGCTTTGAGAGGAAAGGAAAACCGAAGGTACTCCTGTCGCGATCACGACACTCAAGAGACCACGCCCTAGGGCGTGGTTCTTTGTTTTATGGAAAAGTCAAACACGGTTTGAAACTTTGGAATAAAATAAAGAACAAGGGCGGCAGCCCGTGATTTCTTATTTGCAGCTTTGAGAGGAAAGGAAAACCGAAGGTACTCCTGTCGCGATCACCAGTATGTAAAGGGTCTCAGAGGTTTTTGTGCTTCTGAGGCTTTTTTATTTGCAAACAATTTGCAAACACATTAAATAGTATCAAATTTTAACATATTTTGTGCTAATTCGCCATAGACACCAACATTCGAGCAGGCACAACGAAACTTCATATTACGAGCCCCCAAATCCCTTTAGATTAGCTTCCATATAAAAACTAATTAAAAATCATATTTGATGATGTTGAAAAGAGGGGGTCCGGGGGCGTTTGCCGCAAAAACTCTTTTTTGGAATGGCAATAAAAAGCTAAAATTCTTCTTAAGACATTGTAAAACAAAGTATTGCACAAACACTAAACTCAGCAACACCGCGCAAGCGTGTTGCCCTCTTGCTATTCTCCCTTAGTTTTGTAAACACACTTTTCATAGCTAGTATTTTATGATATAAAGCACTTTTAATTGGTAACTTGATATCGAGCGAATACTCTCAATAATTATTAACTGTGACCAAACCGACAGGGGCGAATTATACGCTATTCAAAGCTTCGGGCTTAGACTTTATTTGTTAAAAGCCCCCATCGGCTATCTCCGTACAGGCATCAGATGGAAATTCAGGTTTTAGAACATTCGGCATCCGCGAACAAATACATACGCACAATGGCAGTCCCTTTTACTATCCAAAGGTTTACACACCTCTCCTATTGGTTCATTGAACTGGGGATCACACCCGTTTTCTCGGACCCGGCCCATCCCGAACAGAACGGAAGACATGAACGCATGCACCGTGACCTAAACGCAGCTTGTGCCAAACCCGCTGCCTATGACCTGAAAGCACATCAACGTCGTTTTAAATCACTTCGTGAGGGAATATAACCACATAAGGCCACATGAAGCACTGGACATGAAAACACTTGCGGATATCTATGACTTTTCTACTAGACCGTTCCTTGAGAGAATACCCGGCTTTGATTACGATACCGACTATAAAGACCTTAAGGTGACAAAAAATGGACCTATACGATGGAAATCCTATTATTGGGTATATGTAACAGCGGCATTAATCGGAAAACATGTAGGGATCCAGGAAATGGGCAACGGGATTTGGAGGGTATTTTATAGAAACGTATTTTTAGGTTTCTTTAACGAAAAGAACATAAGGGACAAACAAGTATCAATTAGACTAAGTCAAAATCTAGTGTAAAGCATGTGACTTTAACTGTGTAAACTATGTGTCTTATCGAACATTGAGACCAACCAATAACCACATGATGAAATTCCTTAGAAAAATTAGGCAAAATTTACTTTCAGAAAACCAGTTCAGTAAATATTTGCTGTATGCCTTTGGTGAGATACTTTTTGTAATCATTGGTATTTTATTTGCCCTATATATCAATAATAAAAATACCGAAAGAATTGAAAGGGAAACTTTCGAGAGTGACCTGCATTATGTACTTGAGGATATAAAGAAAGATAAAGCGGATTTATTAGTGATAAAAGAGAGAAGGGAGATTGTCGAGAACCAAATTAAGTTGATCTTGAATACGGTAAAGGAAAATAAAACACTTACTTCTATTGAAATATTATCGAATTTAAGAATCTTCGATTGGCAGTATTACCATAGAAATAATAGTGGGTTTGAAAGGATATTTCCGAGCAATTTATATGAATCCAATGAATTTTTCGAGGCAAGGGAAAAAATTAAGGCCTATGATGAAATCAATAATGGCTACAGCGATACTGAAAAAAGATTAAATGAATTTCTAGAAGAAATGGAAATCGAAATGTTTAAGGAAGGTTCAAATCTAGAATATATTGAATATATTAATCTATGGCAAAGTGCTGACTGGAAACCTGATGCTGAAACGCAAATTGAAATTGAAAAGTTCAAAATAGATTTCAATAAATTTATAACAAATAATCCACCAATGCTGTCAGCATTACGGCGTAGTTTAATAATTATTCCAGCCTTAATAACTATTTCAGACATGACCATAAAGTCAGGTGAAGAAGTGAAGCAAGAAATTGAGGATTATTTGAAGAAAAAATAGCGAAAGGCTGTTAACGAGTATAATTAATTGCTATGTCACTGCCGACTAGCGAAAATTCTGCAGGAATTTTCTATCTGTGATTTATTTGCTCAATTAGGTGCTTACCCATGCAACTGTCCATACACAAAACGTTGGCAGTAAATTGAAAAAACTCTCCAATATAAAAAATTACTATTTTCTGTCATATTTTCTTAAAACCTGTCACTAACTATAATAGAGACATTAAAAATCAATAATTTAAATTTTAAGAAAATGGAAAACACAAAAAAATTAATTCAAATTCTAACAAGAATTCAAATAATCAGTAGCATTGTTTGGGCTATTCTACTAATCTCTTGCTACCAAGTATTGGGTGAATCGTATAAAGAAATTAGCCTTATACTTATCTGCGGTTTCTTTATTGAATTTTTACTTATAAGTTCATCTAAAAACAATTTAAAAAGGTAAAAAGCGAAAAGGTATAATCGAATGATAGTATTGATATTCTGTAACATCTAAATCAATGGGGAAACAAAACGATGATAAATTTTTTGAAGAAATTCTTGAAAGGAATAAGTATAAAATATACAGGATTTGTAATATTTATGCTGTTCCTCCACTAGAACCTCAAGACCTCTTTCAGGAAGTTGTTTTTGAAATTTGGAAATCTCTTGACAACTTTAAAGGTAAATCATCTATTGATACTTGGGTATACAAGATTACTATTAATGTTTGCTTGCGTTCAAAAATGAAATTTGATAAAAACAATAGCAAAACAGACCGATTTGAATCTATTCATTTTATACCAATAGAAAAAGAAATTGACACTTCTGAACAAGAAAAATTCAAATATTTAAAAGAATGTATTTCAACTTTAAATGAAACGGACACTTCGCTTATTGTACTTTATTTAGATGATTTATCCTATAGAGAAATTGCAGAAATCACAGGATTATCAGAAAATCATATCGCAGTTAAAATGAAGCGAATTAGAAAAAAATTATTTGATTGTATCACTCCAAAAATCAATTAAAATGTTAGAACAAGAATTAAAAGATATTTGGAATAATTCCTCTCAATCAGCAGAAATATCTATTGAAACAAGCCAGTTGAGTAGACGAATTGAATACTAAAATAAATAGTATCCAGAAAAACATTAGAAGAAGAGATATTAGAGAGATTTCTGCTTCAATCATTGGAATACTCATTTTTGGTTATTTATTATTCGAAATCCCGTTTCCTATTACTAAAGTAGCTTGTGGTTTAGCAATTGCTTGGTTTGTATTTGTTATTTTAAAATTCAGAAAATCAAAAACACAGAACATTAAAACTGATTTTTCATTATCATTAACAGAACAACTTAATCATCAGAAAACAATGATGGTACAGCAAGCAAAACTATTAGATTCTGCTTTGTATTGGTATGCTATTCCTCCTTTTATTATGAATTTTATATTCATTCTAGGGTTAGAAAACCCAACTGATTATAATTGGACTAATAATATCGCAGAAAGCTTATTACCTCTTACTTCTAATTTAAAAACAATAACATTAATAGGTTTAGCTTTATTTTATGCATTTACTTTTTGGATAAATAAAAGAGCCTTAAACAAGGATGTAAATCCTATAATAAAGAGCATTGAAAAAATGCAACAACAAATAAAATAACAACCATGAAACATATCTTATTTATACTAATAGCCTTTTTATTTATCAATAACACATTTGCTCAAAAAGAGAGTGAAATATCAAAAACTGTATCAAATAATTTTCAACAAAAGTACAATGCCAATGATTATGAAGGTATTTATGCGATGTTTGCTAACGAAATGAAGAACGTTATGCCACACGAAAAAACGCTAGCTTTTTTAAGCGGATTAAAATCGGAAGCTGGTGATATTAAAACAAAATCTTTTGTCAAATATGAACAACCAAACGTTGCCTTATACAAAACATACTTCGAACGTATTGTAGTTGCTCTTTATATTTCTGTAGATGAAAATTCAAATATAAACGGATTAATGGTAAAACCTTTTCAGGAAGAAAAATTACCAGAGCTTACTCGTAATGTTTCTAAATTAAAACTGCCCTTTAATGAAGAGTGGACAGTACTTTGGGGAGGAGACACCAAAGAACTAAATTATCACGTGATTGATAAAGCTCAAAAAAATGCTTTTGATTTTGTTATTACGATCCACAAGGCAAAAGCTATAAAAATGATGGAAAAATCAATGAAGATTTTTATGCTTTTGGGAAACAACTTATTGCACCAACAGACGGAGAAGTTGTGTTAGTGGTTGATGGCATTAAAGATAACAAACCAGGAACAGCAAATCCGTTATACGTACCAGGGAATACTGTCATTATAAAAACTAAGAACAACGAATATCTGTTTTTTGCGCACTTTAAACTTCATTCTATTGTTGTAAAGCAAGGTCAGATAGTGAAACAAGGTGAGGTGTTAGGTTTATGTGGAAACTCTGGCAATTCTACAGAACCACATATACATTTTCATATTCAAAATGTTGAGGATATTAATAAAGCTACTGGAACTAAATCCTACTTTGAAAACATTTTAGTAAATGGAGAGTTGAAAAAGGATTATTCCCCAGTTAAAATGGAAAAAGTAAAAAACAAATAGAAAACTACTGCCAACACCGCATCCTATAAAAACAATTGTGGCTTATTAATACAAAATAACAATATTATAGCTGATTTGAAAAAATTTAAATCACTTCAACTAATCCCAAAAAACAACAATTGAGTAAGTAAAATTAACCTGAATGAATTTTATTATTGAATTTTGAATCGAAAAACAAAACTTAAATATTAATTAAATGATGAAAGTAAATAATACATCCCTAAAATTTGCTAAAACTAAGTCTCATCCATTTTGCGATGGTTCTGGCTCACTTTTCTTTTAGGTTCCCTTGCTTATGCGTGGTATTCATTTTATGCTCCTTCTAATGATATAGCATGGGCTAACAACATTTCTTCAACCCAAACGCTTACCAACAATTCCAACAAGGAACACGCTTCTTTTTTTCACAGCAAAGTGGTGTGTCCCTTGCCGAATTATAAAACGTGAAGTTTTTGCAAACAATGAAGTCATGAAGGTGGTCAATTCTGAAGTTAATCCAGTAATAATTGACATTGACAACCAAAACACCAAAGCGCTTGTTAAACAATATAAGATTGGCGCAACACCAACAATAGTTATAGTTAATTCTCAAGGAAACGTACTTGATTACGGAGTGGGAAAAATTGGAAAAAAGAAATTCCTTGAAATGTTTAATAATTTGACTACCAATAAATAATGAGTAATTTAATAACGTTGTTCTTTAAAAAATTTGAAATTATGAAAAGCAATAAACAACATAAAATTATGTGTAGACTCCTTAATTCACAAACCCTACCCGTTATTGGGTTGGCCATCACAATGGCCATAGGACCCTACTCCTTTGCACAGCGCACCGCTAACACGGATTCAATTTCACAAAAACCATCCCAATTGAATCAGAAAGAGCATGAAGTACCTATGGGGAATAAAATTCACGAGCTTCCGCAGGGATTGCCCATTGCCGCATTTAGTGCAGGTGGAGAAAAAGAAAAAGCATTGGAAGCTTTTATGACTGAACAGAAAGTAGCCGGCTTCCTCATTTTACAGGATGGAAAGATCCGATTGGAACGCTACGCTCTTGGGCACAGCGAATCAAACCTGTGGTCGTCACTGTCTGTTGCAAAGTCAGTAACGAGCACCCTAGTGGGTGCTGCCATTAAGGATGGTTACATCAAAGGTGTGGACGACTACGTAACGAACTACATCCCTGATCTGAAAGGCAGTGCATACGACAGCGTGACTATCCGCCATTTATTGACCATGACCACCGGTGTACGATGGAACGAGAACTATACAGATCCCGATTCTGACATCGCCAAGTTTGATAAAGATTCGATAGAACCGGGCATGAATGCAACGGTAAGTTATATGCGACGTTTACCAGCCGAGGCAGAACCTGGCAAAAAATGGGTGTATAGTACAGGTGAAACTCACCTGCTGGGTGCCCTTGTCAGTTCAGCTACCCATCAAACCTTATCCCACTACCTTTCCTCCAAGATCTGGATTCCTTATGGTATGGAGCAGACGGCCACCTGGAGACTGGATCGAACCGGCCAAGAAATGGCAGGCTGTTGCCTCCAAATGCGGCTGCGTGATTTCGCAAGATTCGGACAATTTGTTCTGGAAGACGGACGCATCAATGGTAAATCAATTGTCCCAGAAGGTTGGTTCGACACAGCAACCCAAATACAAGTGCCGCTTTGGCCCGGCGCGGGCTATGGATATGGGTGGTGGATCTTTAATGGACATAGTTTCGAGGCATTGGGGATTCATGGCCAGATGATCTATATCGACCCTTCAAGGAAACTTGTGATTGCAGTAAACAGTGCATGGCCGGAAGCCGAGAGTAACGAGCGACATATAGCAGTTGCTAATTTTGTAAAATCCATTACTGACGAGATTGATAAAGAGTAAAAGCAACGCCTAGCAAATAATTAGCTTGCAACTCTATATAGCGCACTGATTACCACCATATACATAACCAAATTTGCACTTTGATAAAGGATAGTCAATAAACTATTTATTCATTCCTCTGCGTTAAAGAACATGCAGGTTGGTTTCCGGTTATCTGGTGTTCAATACACCGAATGTATTGACAAGATAAACACAAAGATATTAATGGATACAAATGGAATTTATCGAAAATTATAATTAACCGCATTGTAAAAATATTAAGAAAGCAAAACTAGCCACAACCACGGCTATAGTCCATTACAGTGGAATTTTCTGCCGAAAATTCTCGCCGTTTTGCTATCTTTAGGCTACAGCGGAAAAGTCCTTCGCAAATTTTCCGCAACGAAACCATAGCAGCCGTCAGACTGGGCAAAAACCTACCACTTCTTACTAACTTTGTTGATTATCCAAAATCCCTAAAAGAACATAACGTCCTGATATTGAATATCTTAATGTCATGAATTTTATACAAGGTTTTAATCACGACTAACTCGTAATGATGGACTTCGAATCCTGCCTGAGTCCCGATTCTTGAGCACGGATCGTCGATATGTTCGTCGATATCCTCCCAATGGGAGAACTGGGGTCCAAGGATGTATTGGACTGTATACAAAAAAGCGGGGCATAAAGTAAAACATTATAAAAACCGACAGGTCTGCAAGATATGCCCCGTAAGAAAGCAGTGTACCGCAAATAAAAATGGACGGTTAATAGAACGCTCCATTCATCAAAAGGCACTGGAAGAAAACCAAAAAAGAGTGGAGGAAAATCCGGAATACTATCGGTTAAGGCACCAGATAACAGTGCACCAGTTCGGGACGCTCAAAAGGCAATGGGGCTTCATCCAAACCCTGATGAAGGGAAAACAGAACGTGCTCTCGGAGGTCGACTTGTTCAAGATCTGCTACGGCCTAAGGAGACTTATGTCCATTCTCGATCCAAAAGAACGCAAGAGCAGGCTGGTTCATCTGAGACTTGAAATATCCCGCCTATTTGAGCCCACTTCCGGCATTTTGGGCAACCCGCTTTTTCAGGGCAGATTGTTTTACCGCTCAAATACCATCCATAAAACACACATCGCTTCGCCATAAATCAAAACCGATCACTTATTTTTATTCGAAATCGGGTTTCTGCGCAGACTCCCGTTAACAGCAAGCGCAAAAAACAAATATGGCAATTACAGATACAATAGATCAAATCGTAAATCTGACGAAGGATGAAAAATTATCTATCGAAAAGTATTTTAAGGCTAAACCCTTATCCAAAGGAGAATTATGGATTAATGAAGGTCAATACTGTAACCATATAGCTTTTATTAAAAAAGGAATTTGTCGGATATTCTATAATGACCAAGACGGGAATGAAGTCAGTTGTTTCTTTATGCCTGAAAACAACTTCATTTCTTCGTATACGAGCTTTTTGACGCTAACACCAACCAAGGAAAATATTGAAGCTGTGGAGGATGTAGAAATGCTGGTTATTAATAGAGAAGATTTAGAGAAATTATCTAAAGAGGTTCCAAAAGTTCAAATCTGGAGAAGAGTTATTGCTGAAAACCTATTTATTCTTTTGGAAAGACGTATTTCAATGCTTCAATCCAAAACGGCACAAGAGCGTTATGAAAATATGATTAAAGAAAATGGCGATATCCTTCTAAAAGTACCATTACAATACACGGCTAGTTTTCTTGGAGTTACCCCACAACACCTTAGTAGATTGAGAAAAAATAGTATAAAGTGATTTCTTAACATTTGTTCAGTGGCTAGACATTTAGCTCACCTACCTTTGTAGTGCAGTTAAATGATAACACTCACCTATAAAATTAGAGCAAATGGAAAGTAAGATTCATACCGTACTTGGAGCGAATGGAGCAATTGGAAAAGCCGTAATAAAGGAACTAGAAATTCGTCAACTTCACATAAGAAAAGTTAGTACAAAACCTACCTGGGTTCAAGCAGATTTACTTCGTAAAGAAGACGCTAGAAAGCCATTGATGGCAGTAGTTACGTTTATCTCTGCATAGGCCTTCCATACAATGCTAGGGTTTGGGAAACCCAATGGCCTCAGATAATGCAAAATGTGATTGACGCCTGTGAAAAGGCTCAAGCTAAGCTGATATTTTTAGATAACATCTATATGTACGCTTCGCCTTTACCTGTTCCGTTTGATGAAAGCACGCCTCAAAACCCTAATTCAAAAAAAGGAAAAGCTCGTAAACAAACTGCTGATTTAATGATAAAAGCCTTAAGAGATAATAAGATTAAAGGACTCATTGGACGCTCTGCTGATTTTTATGGAGAAGGTGCAGTAAACAGTCCCTTTTATATTTCTTTTTTGGAACGAATGCTACAGGATAAAGGACCACAAACCCTCGTATCGGCTGATATAGAACATACATATGCCGATGTTCTTGATAATGGAAGAGCTTTAGTGGAATTGGCTTTGAATGATGATTGCTATGGTGAGGTATGGCATCTACCGGTTGGAGAACCAATCACGACAAATGGAATGCTTGCAATATTTAATGAAAAATTGGGCAGCAATTATAAAGTGAGTGTGATGCCACCATTATTAAAAAAAATACTACCCATTTTTATACCTATTATAAAAGAAGCTAAAGAAATGGAATATCAGTTTGAGCAGAAGTACGTCATGTCTGATAATAAGTTCAGAAAGAGATTTCCCAATTTCAAAGTTTCTTCTTATCAGGATGGAGTTAATAGAATGGTGGAATGGTTTAAAGTCATTGAAAAATAAAATGCCAGCTGCTAACCAGATACAAAAGCAATAACGGTTTGGGTGCAAACTCAAACCGTCATTTGTATTTAATAAAGTATATTGCTATCGGAAAAGTAAGTGCATTTAATCTGCTACTGCTTTTATACTAGACCGTTAGCACCAACTTAAAAAAAGACAATGAACAAAGAAGCATTCCTTCGGGAATTTATGGAAGAAATTTGGAATAAACAGAGTTTTGATAAAGTTGAACAATATGTTCATAAAGAATATACAATTCATCTAGACACCACTGACCCTTGGGAAGGGAAAACTTTATCTCATTCTGAATTTAAAGAAAGACTTCGTTTTTCATTCAATTCATTTCCTGATATGAATTTTGAAATAACATCTGCAATTCCAGAAGAAAATCACGTTGCTATAACTTGGATATTAACTGGAACAAACCTTGGAATGATCGGGGAATATCCACCGACTAAAAAATCCATTAACACAAAAGGCTTAACAATTTATCATTTCAAGGACAATTTGATTAATGGGCATACTCAAGTTTTTGACAGAATAACCGTTATGAAACAATTAGGATTTATGTAATATGAAAACAAAAAAAGAGCTTAAAGAAAAGTACAAACAGATGAAAATTCCAATGGGAGTTTTTCAAATAAAAAATATTAAAAATAACAAAGTTTTGATTGACCGTAGTGTTGATATGGAATCAAAATGGAACAGACATAAAATGGAACTCAAATTCGGAAACCATCGGAACAAGGGTTTCCAAAAAGATTGGAATGAGTATGGAGAAGAAAATTTTGTGTTTGAAGTTTTATCAGAATTAAAAAATAGAGAAAATGAAAATATAAATTACAATAAAGAATTGAAAACTCTTCAAGATATGGTAACTGAAGAGTTAGATATTGAAAGCATTTATAAATAAAAAGCAGGTGCTAACACCGTGTCCTATGAAAAGCCAAACGGCGTTTGAAACTTTGGAATAAAATAAAGAACAAGGGCGCCAGCCCGTGGTTTCTTACCTGCCTGCCAGGCCTTCGGCAGGCAGGTTTGCAGCTTTGAGAGGAAAGGAAAACCGAAGGTACTCCTAGTTACTTGTAATTCATCCATAACAATTCCCCCTTTTTTAAAGTTCAATTCTTGTCAACCCTATAGGTTATTCTTCGATTGGAGATTACGGTATCTACCTGTATCGTCAAAGTAGCGGTATTGGATTTTGTCGTGTCGCAGATATAGCTATTATTGGTCAAAACGACCCTGTATTGATTGCCATTATCGGCAGGGGTCGCATAGGTAATCGATAATGTATCCGTGGTAGTATTACCGTATATTCCCGTATCTGTCAAATCGATCCAACTGGTACCATTAAAGATTTGCCATTGGTAGGAAGACACGTTTGTAGCCGATACCGAAATGGTGGTACTACATCCTGGGCAAATCGCAATATTTACTGGCTGTGAGGTGATTGTGGGCAAGGAGGAAGCTTCTTGAAAGTCATAAGTGCCGTTGGAATTCCCGTCGTTAGGGGTGGTATATCCGTCAACAACACTTGTTCCAGTGACCAACCCATTACTATTCACGAGGGTGGGCAAGGCGGCCAAAATTCCGTCATTGTTGCCATCAGTATATCCAGCTTCGAATACGTCTTTACACCCATCGTTGTCCGCATCCAGTTCAAACGGGTCATAGATTCCATCAACATCCGAATCGGCAATGGCGTAGGTTAGATTCGCGTATGCCAAATCGTTGTCTTCAATATTTGTATGAAGTCCGTTGTTACCAAAAGCCGATGCGGAGCCATCGATGATACCATTGTTATTGCCATCGTTGATACCGGCAACATTAAGTACGCCCGATTCAACGATATCGTAAATGCCATCATTGTCCGAATCCAAATCCAAACTATTTATTAATCCATCCCCATCAGTGTCGCACAGAGCGCTAGCGAACAATACTCCGGTGAATCCTTCAGGACCGGGGCCCGCTTGGTTCGTGATGGTAAAGACATTATTAAACCCGGGAACCCAGTTAATTGTATTAAACGGAGTTCCGGCCTGGGCGTGCATGATCTCAAGTGAGGTGGAGGTAGTTGTTCTTGTTCCATAAAAGGTCACCTTTCCCGATTCGTTTATAATAAGCCTTAAACGTGGCAAACCGTTGGTGTTGGCTACCCATGGAGAACTAATAAAGGCATTGTCAGACTGAAAAAGGAAGTATTCTTCTCCTGCACCCAGCGCCCCATTTTCAAACTCCAAAATAGATGGATGAACCGATGTCCCATTGATATCAAGTTGGAAGGAATTGTCCATGGAGGAAAAATCCAGACGAAGATATCCGGTATCGGTATGATGTACCACCACTGATCTATCACCGACATCCTGAGAAACTAGGAACGTGGTATTGGCGGTTGTGCAATATTCTTCTTCATCGGTCATTCCGTCATTATCATCGTCCAAATCTACATCATCTAAAATACCATCATTATCCGTATCCGGGGTAGTCGTTGCGGTAATCAAGACGTTGTCAATGTAGGCACGATCATTGCTGTCAGACCAATTTCCGCCACCTTTAAGGAAGCGAATGGTCGTATTGGCCGACATATAGGACGAGATGTCCTGGCTAAAAGTGCCGGAAGTTGTACCGCTTAGGGTCGTCAGTGTGGTGAACGTACTCCCATTGGCAGAAGCCTGTATGGCAAGGGTCTCCCCACTTTCCAGGCTCGATGTTCTCCAAGTGAAAGAGAGTACTGCGGCGATAGCACCGGATAGATCTGCGGCCCGTTTTATACTTTCTGTATGGAGATTGGCAAAACGCAACTCATTGCCGGTAATCCTGATATTGCCATTTGAGGCCGTATTGTCATCACCGGATTCTATCCAATTCGTCGAAAAATTGGTATTGCCATTGTTATTGGTATAAGCAACAACAGAAAAGGTATCGGAATAGGTATTCTGCCCGAAAAAAGGAATCGAGTACAACAACAAGCATAAAATCAGATATTGGGCCTTCATTGTACTGGCTAAGTTAATCGTATAATCAGACCCATATTGTTCAATGTTGTGAACATACATCACAATGTTGCAAAAACCCCTATTATTGTTGAGGTTAAAGGCCCATAATCCTATTATTTCCAACGTGCTCCATTCAGCGTGCCCGTTATTAAAGCGGAGTCAATTATCTATGGGTTGTGACAATGAATAAAATCGTGATCGACTATCCCGAAATGCTTTGGCCATTAGTAACGGTTGAGGATCTTCTGGATCTTATTTGTAAAATGGAATCCATGTGGAGATCAACAAAGGAAAAACAATTCCTGAATGGCTTTTCGGCCTGTTCTGCTGAGCATTCATGGAAACCGTCGTTTTCCGAGCCTAATTTGTCCAGTACTTAATCCAATTAGAGAACAGGAAGGTACAGGCATATACGGAGAGTAAAGTAACTGGCGTCGATCTATTAAAGAAAAATACCTTATTTTAAAGGTTTTAGAAAATTATTCTCGACCCTATGGGTATTCAAATAAAATTAAACAAAAGGTAAGAAAAACATCAGACGGTTTCCCAATTATTATTTATGGTACATGCCTATACAATAAAAAAGTATGGAGCTCTGTCTTTTCTTTAATGACTGCATTGAGAAATAGGGGCTGAACCCCGACCCTGTCTTCATTAATTACTACCTTTCCAATTAGAAAATACCTGCTTTTTGAGCGGTTGATAGATGGTTCTAAAACCCAAATTAGTCTTCCGCATCTAATAATAGTATACTTTTAAAACGAATTAATTACGTTAACATAATGACTAAAATATTTTTAAGACTGATACCTTTATTATTGATGCTTTTGGTTTTTTGTAAAAACGATAAAATAACATCACAGGTTACGATACCTGATATAAAAAAGTATATTCATATTGCGCATACTAGGACCAATACCAATCCACAAATGGACAGTGTTGTAGAAAGGCTTGACTTTAATGAATTTGACATGTTATGGCTTGGGGGCGACATGGCACAATTAACATCAGCCGATGATAAGACAATAACCCATGTTGACTCTGTTTTTGACATTGGAAACAAAAACACGTTATGGTCGCTGGGGAATCATGATTATTCCGACTTAAATAGAATCCAAAAATTTACACACCGGCCTCCTTTTTATGCGTATAATAAAAATGGACTTACCATTGTTGTTCTGGATACACAAGATAGCCTGAGTAATATTGTTGGAGCTCAAAAAAAATTTTTTGAAGGAATTGTCGATACGATCCAAGATTCATCCCATCTGATTATTTTGCTTCACAAACTCGTATGGATGTATGGGAATACTGACTTAGAACCTCAAATCGCAGAAATCTCAAACGGTAGATTCGGGGATTGTTTCCATTGTATAAATCCAAATAATTTTTATACGGAATTATACCCCAAATTGTTGGAAGTAAAAAAGAAAGGTATGGAAGTCTATTGTATTAGTGGTGATATAGGATTTCATGCGAAAGAATTTGAATATACCACATCAGACGGAATTCATCTTCTTGCTTCCGGAATCTATTCAGGCAAAGTTGGCAATAAGGCACTCTTATTTCATCATGACATCGCCAAGAAAGAACTTACTTATGAATTTAAACTAATCAGTGATCTTAAAAGCAAATGAAGCGAAGTTAAACCCTGATCTTAAATTTCGGCAGCCGTTTTTTGTATAACTTGCATTGATAGTAGATCGGTATTGAAGGAAATTTAATGGCGGTTTTTTGGAATTTTCTTCTTCTTAAATAACCCCATTTGTTCTTGACACCATGAATTAATCATTCAGTTGACCACATCAAATAACCTCTTATACTTATTGCGAATGGGTTTCTATACCTTCTAAAGTCGGCCAAAAACAACGATTAAAAAAAATACTATTACTTTTGGTAAAAATGTAATTAACCCGAAAACCATGAATGAATTACTCAATCAATTCGAGATAAACCCTCAAGATAATTTTTCTATTATCACTTTTATACTGAATATTGTAATTGCCGTTATACTTCTCTTCATCCTTTCCAGATTATATATAAAATATGGCCATTCCATTTCCAATAGAGAGCAGTTATCCCGCGTTTTCATTTTGGTTGGAGTGACCACTTTTATTATAATATCGATTGTAAAATCTTCCTTGGCCCTTTCATTGGGTTTGGTTGGGGCATTATCAATAGTGCGGTTTAGAACAGCGATAAAAGAACCCGAGGAATTAGGGTTTTTCTTTATCTCCATCGCTGTGGGCCTAGGAATGGGTGCCAATCAGTTTGCACCCACATTCATTGGGTTTATCGTGCTACTATTGGTCATAATTTTGATGAAAAAAAACAGATTGGGAAGTGCTATTTCGCAAAATTTGCTATTAAGCCTCCCAGCTGAAGGCAGGAATAAAAATGATATGATTGAACAAATCAGTGCCGTATTGACTAAGAATTCCAATCAGTTGGAGATGAAAAGGCTTAATATGACTGAAAAAAGTATTGATATCAATTTTTTAATCAATTTGGCCAATCTAGAAGGCCTTCAAATTATTGCCAAAGAACTCGTGATTTTAGACAAGGATATCAACATCACTTTTATTGATAGTAGCATTTAAGCGGATGCCTAACGCATCCACGCTATCGCACCGTTTTAAACCTTAAAAGGACCATCATGAAAATAAAAAATGAGAAAAAGGGGTCTTTCAAGTTTATCACTCCTTTGTTATTAATAATTCCGTTGATTCTTTTCTCCCTACAATTTGTCGTCAAGAAAGACAAGGTACCTGAGAAAAGTGAAAAAAAAGTAAATGAATTTGAGTCTCCAACGGTTCTCTTAGGTTCTCACAGTATCGAGAGCATTATTACCAATAACGTAAATACTATTCATCAAGATTCGATTTGTTCAATTCATCTTAGTAATGAAATGGGCAACACAAACTTATATTATGTGTACAATGCCCCACTGACTAAAGACCAGCTGAATGATGTATTTTTTCTTCATGTTTATCTAAAAGATAAAACGGAATGGAAAATCAATGGTACAGGCGAATATATCAACATGGACTTTATGGCCAAGCCTACTGAAGTAAAAATTGATGGGAAAAAATATTTTGTGTTTAAAAGATTTTTTCAACACAAATCTATGACCCTTGACAACATAGACTTTATAAATACTGGACGCTACAAAAAAGGAATTGGAAGATCTTATGATTTGACCAAGCTCAGATTTGACCATATCCCGCTATCAAATTCTAAAAATAATCTGGAAAAAATAGTAATCACAATAAAGGCCAAAGAATTCAAAAAACTAAGTGATAAAAGAAAAAGCGCCTTAAAAATAGGCATTTTATCATCAGACGACGGTGATTTTGTAAAAGCAAAAATAGGAGCAAAAAACAAAAGCGAACTGAAATCGGAATTGCGATTAAAAGGAGATTGGACCGACCATTTAAAGGATTCGGTTAAATGGTCGTTTAAAGTAAAACTAGAGGGAGAAAACACCCTTTTCGGAATGAGTAAATTTTCGATCCAGCAACCTAAGGTACGAAACTATGTTTGGGAATGGTTGTTTAACAAAGTATTGAAAGAAAATGACCTGATCGGTTTGCGTTACGATTTTATAAATGTCGATTTACAAATTGAAGATAAAGACGCTATGCTCAAAAAAGATATGGGAATAATGGCGATTGAAGAATCTTTTGACAAGATTCTAATTGAAAACAATAAGAGAAGGGAAGGCGTTATTCTAAATTTTGATGAATCAATTCTTTGGGCCGACAGAACCAAGCAAAGAGAGCTTAATTTGCCACATGCGGGTGCAGACAGGGACTTATATTCAATCTATACTGCCCCAATTTCAGTATTTAATGAAAATAAGGTGTTGGCTTCGCCAACCCTAAAAAAACAATTTGACATTGCAAAGAATCTCCTCCAGGGCTTACGAAAAGGGAAGTTGAAAATTTCTGAAGTATTCGACATTGATAAATTGACTTTTTTTGTAGCGCTATCGAATTTATTTGGTGGCTATCACGGATTAGTATGGCATAATCTTCGCATTTATTATAATCCTGTTACCAACAAATTAGAACCTATCTCGTATGACTCGAACTCTGGCAATAAAATAAGTGGAATAACGCATTATGTGCTTTCCGAAAATGACACCCTATACCAACAAAAATTAATCGAGAAGTTAGAATTAGTGAGTAGCAGTAAATTCGTCCAAAACCTTTACGATTTAAATTATGAACAGCTAAACGCATTAATGATTAATTTAAATACCGAATTTGACACCAATTTTGACCGTTCTATACTAGAAAACAACAGTAATCTTATTAAAAAACAAATCTATCCTTCAAATTCGATAATTTCCCACTTATACAATCAGACTTCCAAGGAAATGATTTTAAGCATCAAGAATATTTCCAATTTTCCGATTACCATCAATTCCTTGGAAACTCAAAAAGGAACGAAACTCTCAAAAACAATCCATAATGCCATCATTTTCCCAAATGAACAGAAAAACATAACGGTTCCCTTAAAGGCCTCTTTTGTAAATGCCTTTGTTTCCAAAAAGAATAAGAAGGGTGAATTTCGGTATCCAAAGGATGTTAGTAAAATACGTGTAGATTTCAAAGTCTTAGGAGCAACATATAATGATTACGGTACAATTATTCCTTATCGGGAAGAAAATCCCGATTTCGCAATACGATATAGGCAATTATCGGATTTTAAGCCAGAAGATTTTGAATTTATCTCGGTTAACGAAAAAGACAAAATCATAAATTTTAAGTCAGGGGCATATAGAATTAACAAAACAATTCGAATCCCGGCGGGCTTCACACTCCAAATTGAAAAAGGATTCAGCTTAGATTTAACGAATCAAGCCTCAATCTTGTCGTATTCACCAATGATCTGTAAAGGAACTGAGAATTCCCCCATTAAATTCTTTTCGTCAGATGGCACCGGTAATGGGATTTTAGTTTCCAATTGCAATCAACTTTCTATTTTAGATCATTGTTTTTTCAACAATCTATCTAACCCAAGTGCCATGGATTGGAGCCTAACTGGATCTGTTAATTTTAATGAAGCTAATGTTAACATAACCAATTCAAATTTTGAAAAAAACAGATGTGAGGATGGATTGAATATTATCAGATCCGATTTTTATCTAGATTCGGTTACCTTCAGCGATACCTTTTCTGATGCCTTTGACGGTGATTTTGTTATAGGAAAACTGGAGAACTGTACTTTTTTTAATTGTGGTAATGATGGTATCGATGTTTCAGGTTCAACTATAGAAGTTTATAATATTGTAGTTACCAATGCATCTGACAAAGCCATAAGTATTGGGGAAGGCAGTAAAATGGCAGGAAGCCAAGTCAAAATTGTAGGTGGGGAAATTGGGGTGGTTAGTAAAGATTTATCCGACATACAATTGAAAGGTGTAAACATTACCAACTCCCAATTGGCCATTTCAAGCTTTCAGAAGAAAAGCGAGTATGGTCCGGGTACGATTGCGCTTACCAACTTAACCCTCCTAAATAATGGGTTGGATTATTTAATTGAAGAAAATTCTGCATTAAGCATAGATGGCAAGCTCGTCGAATCGAAAAGCGCTAGGGTAATCGATAAAATGTACGGAAACGAATATGGAAAAAGCAGTAAATAAAACCAAGGAGGCTTCCGTACCATTTCCATCAAAAAATTTACGTTATGAACGTAAATTCATTTTCTTTAGCACTTATTTGGAGGATTTGGTGCAGCAACTCTATTTAAACAGTTTTGGCTTTAAAGAAATTTTTGAAAAAAGAAGGGTGAATAATATGTATTTTGACGACCACAATCTTAATTTTTATAAACAAAATGTTTCTGGCGTCGGAACACGGGAAAAATATCGATTGAGATGGTATGGGGAGGATTGTACAAAGGCAGAAAACCCAACAATCGAAATCAAAAAGAAATCTGGGGAGGTAGGTGACAAAATAACCCATAAAGTACAAGATTTGACTTTTGACTTAAACGCCTTCGATTCATTCCAAATCAATAGAATAATCGCTGATAAATTACACGATCATCCTTTCTTGAAAAACAAATTTCACCAGTTACAACCTACACTTATTAACTCGTATGAACGGCGGTATTTTTTATCGTCTTGCAATAAATATAGGGTTACGCTTGATTTCCACCAAAGATTCTACAATCCCGATTATGCCAACCCTATGTCATCGGAACTCAGCATTGCTGATGACATGGTTGTCCTAGAATTAAAGTATGATCTTCAGGACGATTCTGAAGCAAGGTCAATTTCACAAGAATTCGGTCCCAGGGTTTCCCGAAACTCTAAATATGTCCAAGGTATAGACTTGATTCGGCACTTAATCTCTTAGTCAGTTACCCATTGAATTCATAGCCGGAGTACTTTCTGGAAATACAATTCGGTCACGTTCACTTAAAATGAACTGAAACCTTCCTACGCAATCAGCAAAAAAGACCACTTTGACCCATAAAAAAAGCGATCCATGATCAGATCGCCTTTTTGTACGCTCAAAGTTTAAAAAAATTACATACCAGGAAGCAATACCGTATCAATCACGTGAATTACACCATTCGATTGGTTGACATCGGCAATGGTAACGGTGGCTATATTCCCAGCTGAATCTTTAAGCAGTAGGCTTTTACCATCCATCATGGCCATCAGTTTTGAGCCGTTAACGGTCGTAAACTCCGCTTTCCCCTTGCCCTTTTTTATGGTCTTCATTATATCATTTGCACTGAACTTACCAGCTAGCACGTGATAGGTCAGCACTCCTTGCAACTTGGTCTTGTTTTCCGGTTTCAAAAGTGATTCCACGGTTCCCATGGGCAGCTTATCGAATGCCGCGTTGGTTGGCGCAAATACCGTAAACGGACCTTGACCTTGAAGGGTGCCCACTAAATCAGCTGCCTTGACGGCCGCGACCAAGGTAGTGTGATCTTTAGAATTGACGGCATTAGAGACGATGTCCCTTGAAGGATACATGGTGGCACCTCCCACCATTTTAGTGTCCTTCTCCATGCCATTTACCTGGGCAAAAGAAGCCGTTCCGACAAGCAATATCAATGCAAACAAGGCATTACTCAAAATTTTTGATACTTTCATGATGTATTTTTTTAGTTTATAAATACATGTACGGAACAATGGGAAAAAGGTTTGGAAATACGCCAAGTTTTTAAATAATGTACGTTTTGGCAGTGCATCGAGCGCTTCGTAATAAAACAAAATCCTGCTCACACCCTGCGAAATATAAGATCGTCAATTAAAAGCCTTATTTTTTACCAAGATCGTTATTATAGGTGCATAAAATTAACAAATGGGCAATATTGAGGTGCCACCAGGCACTCGCCCAAAAAATCATGCGAATATGCCTTACTTTTAACGTTGTTTTCAACACAGCCGTTCTATACAACTAGTATTTTTAAATGATAGGCAGTATGGTTAGCACCTAGGAGACTGATTAAACTAATATGAAAATAGGTATATGATCCATAAAAATGCGGAAGAGCAGCGATTGGCAGTACCGGATAATTATAAGTATTGGAAAAGATGGGGGCCTTATTTGGCCGAAAGACAATGGGGTACGGTTCGCGAAGATTATAGTCACAACGGCCAAGCATGGGAGTTTGTAGATCATGAAAAAGCCAGAAGCAATGCCTACAGGTGGGGAGAGGAAGGTATTGGTGGCTATTGCGATTCCCGGGAGATATTATGCCTAGCACCCGCATTCTGGAACGGTAAGGATTCCATTTTAAAGGAACGCCTGTTTGGTCTAACCAACAATCAAGGCAACCATGGGGAAGATGTTAAGGAACTTTATTTTCATCAGGTATCGACTCCCACACATTCGTATTCAAAATACCTCTATAAATATCCTCAGAAAAAATTTCCGTATGCCGAATTGGTAAGTAAAAATTATGCGCGTAGCCGGCAAGAATCTGAATATGAACTACTCGATACCAAAGCCTTTAAGAACAACACCTACTTCGACTGTTTTATAGAATACGCCAAAGCCGATGTGGGCGATATCCTCATGAAGGTAACTGCGGTCAATAGGGGGCCAAAAACGGCAACCATACATGTGCTGCCACATCTTTGGTTCCGAAATTTCTGGAAACACAACAAACGGTATAACCGGCCGAAAATAAAGGCCCTTTCAGAGGGCTGTGTATTTTCAAGAAGCACCCGAAATGGGCGCTATTATTTCTATCACGAGCAGGGGGAACAGCTATTCTGTGAAAATGAAACCAATAACAAACGCATTTATAATGTGCCGAATGAAGTTGAATATGTAAAAGATGGCATAAACGATTATGTAGTCGATGGGAAAGCACACAATTAATCCAGAATAAGAATCGGATCCAAATTTGCCGTTTGGATACACCCTGCGGCTAAAGGCGGGTGAGGAAAAAAGCATTAAAGTACGTTTAAGTAAAAAGAAGTTGGACAATCCATTTGACCGATTTTGATCAGGTGTTTAACGAACGAATGCAGGAATGCGAAGAATTCTATGATGACCTTTTAAAAAGAAAGCTTACAAAAGCACACAAGGAACTTGCGAAAAAAGCATTTTCAGGACTCTTATGGTCAAAACAATTCTATTATTACGATGTCTTTAAATGGCTTTTTGGCGGTCCTGGGGAAGCCCAGCCATACCGCACCGATGCCCGTAATTATAGTTGGCAGCATCTTACCAATCGTCATGTCATTTCAATGCCCGATAAATGGGAATATCCGTGGTATGCCGCATGGGATCTGGCATTTCACATGGTATCCTTTGTAGAGATCGACCCTTATTTTGCCAAGGAACAATTACTGATGGTACTCAAGGAGAACTATATGCACCCTAATGGGCAAATTCCGGCCTATGAGTGGAATTTTAGCGATGTAAATCCGCCGGTACATTCATGGGCCGTTTGGAATGTCTATGAAAAAGACCTAAAAACGAACCGGTATTTCGGACTATGTATTCTTAGAAAAGGCCTTTCAAAAATTGCTGATTAATTTTACGTGGTGGGTCAACCAAAAGGATAAAAGTGGAACCGATCTTTTTGAAGGAGGTTTCTTAGGTCTCGATAATATTGGCGTCTTTGACCGCAACCATATGCCCGAGGGAATTACCCGTATGCAACAGGCAGATGCCACAAGTTGGATGGCCATGTTCACGTTGAACATGCTTCGTATGTCCTTAGAATTGGCTAAGATGAATCGAATTTATGAAGAGACCGTCGCCAAATTTTTTAGGCATTTCCTGAACATCGCCTGGGCAATGCACCATATCGGCAAAAAGGATATTTCCCTGTGGGACGACGAGGACAATTTCTATTATGATGTCGTCGAAATGTCGAATGGCATGACAAGCCGTTTAAAGGTGCGATCATTGGTGGGCATTATTCCATTATTTGCCGTCGAAATCATTCACAAAGACCTTTTCGAGCAACTAAAGCAATTTAAGGTTAGAGCAGCCGAAATCGTCAGAACACGGCCTGATTTGGCCTCCTTGATTTCAAATATCGAAGAGGCCAATTGGGAAAGCAATTATTTGTTCTCAATTATGCGCGGATTTCGGTTGGGGCATTTGCTCAAACGCCTTTTAGATGAAGATGAATTTCTATCGGACTATGGTATTCGCTCCCTTTCCAAATATCATGAAAAACATCCGTTTGTCTTTCAGTTCAACGGGGCATATCAAATTCAATATGAGCCCGGTGAAAGCCGCAGTAATATGTTCGGGGGCAATTCAAACTGGCGGGGGCCCATTTGGATGCCATTGAATTATTTGATCATTCAGTCATTGCGAAAATACTACCTGTTCTATGGGGATGAATATGTATATGAATTCCCAACAGGATCCAAGAACAAACTAAATCTTAAGCAAATCGCCAATGAACTCAGTAAAAGATTGATCAAGCTCTTCGAACCCAATACCGCCGGCAAATATCAATACCACGCTGACGATAAATCGAAATTTTTTACGAACGATGAACATTTCAAGAACGAACATTTATTCTATGAATTTTTTGACGGCAACAATGGGAAGGGTCTAGGTACCTCGCATCAAACCGGATGGACCGCATTAGTCGCAAACCTACTGCTGGATATTGAGGAATAAAGCAACCAAAAGTTCTGGCCGCTCCCTTTTCGAATGGGGTTTCTTGATGCTGACATGCATAGTATCTGCAAGCGCGATTTAAATGATTGTGGCTCTAGGCCAACAAACAAAGGCCCTAAACACTGTCAAATAGCCTTTGTATCCGCTTTGTAAGCAGCCAGGATTTCAATTTTTCCCTATAGCATTAATTTCTTAACTTTAGCAGTGTCTTGCATCCTGTCAAGAAAAATCCTCCTTTGACCACAGGAAATTGAGGTGTCTGAAGTAGACACAAGTTATTAACCCTTAATTTTTTTTGCTATGAAAGAATTAAAAAAAGAAGATATTCAACAAGAAGTATTCGACCTCTATGATGACTATGCACACAATAAGCTTGATCGCAAGCAATTCATTGAAAAATTATCGCTTTATGCCGTTGGGGGCTTAACAATCCCCTCACTCCTTAGTTTTATGATGCCCAATTATCGCGATACCCTGATCGTGAAACCTCAAGATCCAAGAATCATTTCAGAACAGATTACCTATGAATCGCCGAAAGGAGGCGGGACTATTCGTGGCCTTTTATCGATGCCGGCAGATGCCAAAACCAAATTACCGGGTATTGTGGTAGTGCATGAGAATCGGGGATTGAACCCCTATATAGAGGATGTAGGGCGAAGGGCCGCCTTAGACGGATTTATCACTTTGGCCCCAGATGCCTTAACACCTTTGGGCGGCTACCCAGGCAATGATGACGATGGCAGGGAACTCCAAAAAAAGCGGGACCGAATGGAGATGCTACAAGACTTTATAGCCGCGTATGATTACCTTAAAAACGACAAGAACTGTTCTGGAAAGGTTGGTGTGGTCGGCTTTTGCTTCGGAGGCTGGGTCGTTAATATGATGGCCGTGGAAGTACCAAGCTTGTCTGCCGCAGTGCCTTTTTATGGAGGTCAACCAACAGCCGAAGAAACTGCTAGGATAAAGGCTCCTTTACTAATACAATATGCTGGTTTAGACACCCGCGTAAACGAGGGTTGGCCAGCCTATGAGGCCGCGTTAAAGGAAAACCATAAGGAATATGAGGTCTTTTTCTATCCAGATGTCAATCATGGTTTCCACAACAATACGACGCCGAGATTTGATCAACCAGCGGCCGATCTTGCCTGGAAAAGAACCATCGATTTTTTTAAGGAAAAACTCGGCTAACGAATGCGATTAAAGCGTTCTTGATGAATGATTGCAATTATTCTCCTGTCAACACAACGCGTCTATATCTGGTTAAGTTTGGAAACTGGGAGTCGGTCACCTCCAGAATGATATGCGCCGTATCCCCTTTTTTGAAATCTTGTGGTACGGTTACCTTGATAGACTTGGTGTCAGGATCTTTAAGTTCAAGTCTCCCCTTATAACTGCCCACCTCCTCATATTGCCACCAAAGGTAGGTAAGGGCATCGCCATCAGGATCTGTCGCAGAACCACTTAACTGCAAGGTGTTTCCAGCTGTAACCTGCAAGTTCTCAGCCTGATCCAGTTTCACTTCGGGTGGATGGTTCGCATGCTTGAAATCTGATACACACCAGTCGGCCCGAGAGGCAAAATCTAACTGTAGGGCCTTTATCCAACGGGTTTGGGGATAGGTCATTTCTATCTTATTGGTGAATGGATCCAATTCGGCTACAACCTCGCCATCTTCCCATCGGTTCGGATTGGTTTCGGATTGTGCCAAACGCCCCCCCCATCCACCGTATTCTGGATGTTCAAGGTTTTCCAGGCCGACGTTAATCAAGTGTAAAAAGGCCGGTGAATCGCCCTCTGAGATAAAGTCGTATTTCTGAAAGCTTCCCCATTGGGTATTTTTGATTTTTGTAAGATCACCATGAATGTGTTCATCATCCCCTACTTGTTTTTGCCCATCGCCATAGCTGTAATACCTCTTGGTAAGTGGGCCATGACCATTAATGATATTCTCTCCCATGAACGGGCCTTCCAAATAACGATGCCAAGGCTCAGGTACGGCCTTCTGCCAACTATAGGCCAAACACCAAAATTGACTTGAATTGTAATAGACCTTGATGTCAGGCCATTTTACCGAAATATACTTCCGGTAGGTTGCGTCTTGATCAAGAATGGTATAAAGTACCGTTTTTTCGACCACTTTTTTATAGATGTCCCGCCATTGGGCAGTTTTCGCAAATGCTTCTTCAATAGACTTCAATGCACGTGCAACGGTATTCGTACCTCCCCATACCTGAATGTACAAAGGCGTTGTATCATCATCCAAAACTTCTTTTTGATAAAATCAGAACCTTCGGTGTCTTTTTCCATCGCGCCTTCAAAATCAATGTTGCCGACCTTTATAAGGCTCTTTAAATGAGCCGCGGTCGGAAAGCCTTCGGCATGTAAACTAAGATTCGGTTGCACGTTCTCGTAGGCATTCAGAAGAGCCTCCATCCAGTGTGTTCCCGGCCATCGCAAATCTGTTTTTTCGCCATAAATTTTTTGGGTCATTTCCATTTCGGAAACAAATTTGGTCCCCTTGCCATCTCCCTTATAATGCCACATTGAACTGCTATAGACAAGCCCTTCGATTTTGAACTCGTTTGAATACAATAACAATCTGATAAAGGAATCAACATCGTCGATCTCCCCATCGGTGGTGACAATAGTCCTGGGTATCTCTGAAACCGATTGTGCACTGATCGGGTTTGCGATGGTTACTATCACCCATGCGCAGATACAAAAAACCGGTTTCATCGAATTGAGACCATGTGAACACTACTTAATTCGAATTGTTATTTCCAAAGGCTTTGTCCAAAAACAAATATCGGGCATCGGTATCCGCCTTGACCTCTTTGCTTTCGGTATTGATAGTCATTACAGGAGGTTTAGGCATCCTTGGGCGGGGCGGGTGTCCATGATGGCAGGTCATCACCATTGGGATTTCCGGTCTTGATAAAATTGGCGAAAAAGTCCTGCATGACCTGTGACACCTTATAATCCTCAGTAGTCCAGGCATACTCAGTGACCAAGGGCAAGTTGCCCATGCAATACTCGATTTCACTCGCATGGGGTGCGCCGATCAATGCTGGCATTTTCGGGGCATTCGATTCTTGCTTTACGGTGCCCCCAGCCAATCCAGGTGCAAGCGTTGTATCGACCAGTGGGGGCCGAATTTTACCAAAAAGATAGCGATACACAGGTTGATCGCTATTTTTTCGCTGCAAATCGAACCATTTCCAGGTACTATAGGATATAAATCGGTCTGAGGCCAACGCCGTTGCAGAAAGTTCAATTTCCTTTTCAGAAGTATCGGGATATAACTTTAGAACCTCCTGATAGTCCTTCGGATAGGCCTCTTTTACTTTAGCAACATAGTCTTCCTTGCCATACGACGGGCCTTGCATAAAGGCCATTCCGGGAATCTCGGCAGAATTCCATCCCAAAAGCAACGGAACCATCGCCTGTTCTTTATTCTCAAAAATTTCAGGCAACGAATTCGGGAGAAAATATCCATCGATAACCGCCGGAAATCCAAACCGCTTCGATTCATTATAAATCTCGTAAACTTCCCGGGTGCTCAATGCACGCAATTCGGCAAGGGTGGGGACGCCGGCATTTTTGGCGAAGTCCAATCCGATTTTTTCAGCTTCCTTCAAAGACACGGGGGCCATGGTCGGATTGATTCCAGCACCGCTTTCGCCGATAGCCCCTGCTATCAAGTTTTTCGACAAGGGGGAGGCCATTTGCTGACTTACGCCTATCGATCCGGCAGATTCGCCGGCAATCGTAACTTTACTAGGATCCCCACCAAAGGCGGCGATATTTTTTTGAACCCACTTTAAGGCAGCGTTCTGATCTAACAGGCCATAATTGCCCGAGGCACCATACGGAGCCTCTGCACTAAGCTCAGGGTGTGCCAAAAATCCGAAAATATTTAGCCTGTAATTTGTAGTCACTACTACAATCCCCTTTTTGGCCATACTTTCGCCATCGTACCGATATTCCGAGGCATCACCAGCAACATTCCCGCCCCCAAAAAAATAGACCAAAACCGGAAGGTTTTTTGTTGTACGTGTAGCCGGGGTCCAAACATTTAGATAGAGGCAATCTTCGCTGACTCCGTCAGACCGCGATTTCATATCGCCAAAAACCATGGTCTGCATTGGCCTTGGTCCGAACTTTTTTGTTTCCTTGACCCCTTGCCAGGGTGCCATGGGTTGGGGCGCCTTCCATCGCAAGTCGCCGATCGGGGGCTTTGCGAAGGGCACTCCCAAATAGGTCTGAATGCCGGTTTGTGTGTTATAATTACCTTCAATCGTACCGTTCTCAATGTTCAATTGTACCGCAAAGGCATTTTTGTCCTGAGCCATGTATCTTGTTTGTTAGTATGAGCGAAAAAACCAATAAAATGCGCACTGTTTTCATTATAGTCCGATTTTAAATTCAATTATTGTCTCAAATTGTAACAATAATACTTTTTTTATTTTAAATTTAACGCTTATTTGAAACAAAATTCTGACTACGAACTAGTTTACCTTAAAAGATAATCCCCCCTAAATACAATTTTAGAAACATACGTTTGAAGCAAAATAATCAGGATGATCGGAATATAGAAGCAAAGTCAGGCCTTGAAAGGCCGCCTTCCATATTAGACAAAAAAAAGAAACTTCCGACATCAAGAAGAATTTATTCCGCATTTGGCCTTTGATTCGGTTATCTTCGGATTTAATGGGAGGCAACTAAAAATATTGGTTTTGGAATACCACAATACTGGATTGTTCGCACTACCAGGCGGCTTTGTCAAACGGGAAGAAAACTTGTACGATGCCGTACAGCGCAGCCTCAAGGAACGTACGGGTCTTGATAATATATATTTGGAACAGTTTCACACTTTTGGAAACCACGCTAGGTCAAACCCCATGTTCATGCGTCGTATTTTGGCGGAAAATGATTATGAGGTTCCCGATAATTATTGGTTGTTAGATCGCTTTATTTCGGTGGCCCATTACGCGCTGATCAATTATGACGAAGTCGCGCCAAGGGCCGATGCGCTATCCGATTCTATTAACTGGTACTCGATACATGAACTTCCACCTCTTATGATGGACCATTCGGAAATGGTCAAAATGGCCTTGGAGACCTTAAAACGGAACATTGATAAAAAATTAATAGGCATGAACCTTTTGCCACCAAAGTTTACAATGAACCAACTAAAGGAAGTATATGAGGCAATTTTGGGGGAAAGACTGAGACGTACTACTTTTCAACGTAAATTGTTAAGTATGGACATTTTGGAGCGTCATGAGAAACTGTTTCAAGGAAAGGCGCACAAGGCTCCATATCTGTATAGTTTCAAGAGAATAAATACGTTGTCAAGGACTGAAGATTGACACAAATAATTTAAAAACACTTAATATGAAAGATAAACTACCCGGTATCACCTAAGCGAGAGGATCGCTTCGAATTCTTTATCTGCCCATTCATTCCTTATAGGCAATTCGATACTACCTCTAAACTCAAAAGAAACAATAGAAATATCACAATCATATACTCAACTTAAATAAATAAAACCCATGAAAACTTCTATTCACAAATTATCTATGAAACTCCTTGTCGTATTGCTTTTTATTGCAAGTATTTCTGTAACCCACGCCCAAGAAAAATTTGGAGGACTCGCACTGTATACCGTTCGAGATGATATGGCAACCAATGCCAAAGCGACGCTTCAGGCCGTGGCCGACGCGGGCTATAAAAATATCGAAGCTGCAGGATACGACAACGGGAAATTTTATAACATGACTCCTATTGAATTCAAAAAACTATTGAAGGAAATAGGGTTGAAGCCTATTAGTACCCATCAGGGATCCGTCACTTTAGAGAATGCCGATGCCATGATCGCAGATGTCAAGGCAGCGGGCTTTAAATACTTCGTCGTGCCCGTACCCCCAATGGGCCTCTTTAAATTCGATGGGGCAACCCAGACCATGGGCATGACCGGCGGAGCTGCAAATCTTGCAACTATTTTGACGACCCTTGGCAAAAAATGCAAAAAAGCGGGACTACAATTATTGTATCACAATCATGATTTTGAATATAAAAAAGATAATGAAGGAATCGTCCCTATTGATTATCTGTTGGAAAATACAGATCCAAATTTTGTGAACTTTCAAATGGATCTTTACTGGGTCACAAAAGCCGGTGCCGATCCAGTGGCCTACTTTAAAAAATACCCAGGTCGTTTTAAAATTTGGCATGTGAAGGACATGGATGACCAGGGCAGGTTTGCACCCGTTGGAAAGGGACATATCGATTTTGCCAAGATCCTTGCGAACAAAAAGCTATCCGGGATGAAATATTACATGGTAGAACAAGATAGGACTTTCGATATGACACCGCTCGAAGCAATTAAAATTAGCCATGAGGGTCTCAAGAAATTAGGTTTTAAATAAGAATCCATTAACAACCGAAGCACAATAAACACTATAAAATGAAAAAAACAATAGCACTTTTTGCAATTAGTAGCTTACTTTTATCAGGCTCCAAAATCTTGGCCCAACAAGAAATCAAGACTGGCGAAACCATAGCAGTTACGAATACCGAGTCTGGCAAGGTCAGAGGGTATATCCATAACGGCATTTTCACCTACAAAGGTATCCCATATGCACAAGCGGAACGTTTTATGGCACCTACCAAACCAGCAGCTTGGGATGGTATTCGGAGCTCCACTACCTATGGCCCTGTTGCACCCCTATTGACCCCGACCACTTCGGTGCAGGATGAAGGCGAATTCGTTTTCGACCATGATTGGGGATATACGAATGAGGACTGCCTACGGATCAATATTTGGACCCCCGGAATTGATGACGGTAAGAAAAGACCCGTACTTTTTTGGATCCATGGTGGTGGATTCACCGCTGGCTCTAGTCAGGAATTGCCCTCCTACGATGGTGAAAATTTAAGTAAAAAGGGCGATGTTGTGGTAGTTTCTATAAATCATCGTTTGAATATCCTCGGTTTTTTAGATCTTTCGGCCTATGGTGATAAATACAAACATTCGGCAAATACCAGTATCCTCGATATGGTGGCGGCGCTTGATTGGGTAAAGTCGAATATTTCGAATTTTGGCGGAGATCCAAATAATGTTACCATTTTTGGACAATCTGGAGGTGGCGCAAAAGTGAACACCTTACTGGCGATGCCTAAAGCGAAAGGGCTCTTTCAAAAGGCAGTGAACGAAAGTGGGTCTTTCCGAACGGCTATGCTTGAAAAATCGGAAACGCAGGCAATTGGTGCAGAGGTTATGGCCAATCTCGGTCTCGCAGCAAACCAAGTTGACAGCATACAGAAGATACCCTTTGAAATATTAAGCGCGGCCGGCTCCAAGGCATTAAAGACCACTGCTGAAAAAATGAAGGCAGCGGGAAAACCGGTCATCGGTTTTGGATTGAGCTGGGGGCCTAGCAGGGATGGGGATGATCTTCCATATCAACTTTTTGCCCCGGAAGCGTTTGCACTTTCAAAAGACGTTCCTTTACTGATAGGCACCACAAAAAATGAATTTACACCTTTTGTCAATGGTCGCTTTTTTTAACGCTTCCGAATCCGAGGTTTTAGCCCACATTAAAGAAACCTATAAAGACAAGGCCGACGCTTATCTCGCCGCCGTTAAAAAAGCCTATCCCAATGATACCCGGCCTTCTGATCTGCTTGATATCGACACCATGTTTCGGCCGGGAGCAGTAGACCAAGCGAATGAAAAATCATCTTTACAAGGTGGCGCCCCCGTCTACATGTATTTGTTCACTTGGCAGTCCCCTGTGTTCGATGGAAAGTACAAGGCGTTGCATTGTATGGAACTTCCCTTTGTCTTTGATAATATCGAACGTGCCAATCAGATGACCGGTGGCGGAAAAGACGCCCAAGAGCTCGCGAACAAGGTAAGTCAGGCCTGGATAAATTTTGCGAAAACCGGAAATCCGAATCATAACGGACTCCCGGATTGGCCAGCATATACTGCCAAAAATACGGCAACGATGCATTTCGATACACGATGCGAGCTGAAGCCGCAATTAGACAAGGAATTGTTTGACTTAGTTAAAACCCAATAAAAGAAACGATAAAACATGAAATTGGTTCAAGGCATAAAATCGGTCTTCATAGTTGGTGCTACCATGGCAATTATCCTCGTTGGCTGCAATCCAAAGTTTACTGAAGAAGATAAGGGAGATTATAGTATTGTCATTAATATGGAGGGCAGTACATTGGGGTATAACAAGAATTCAGGTGTAAAGCTGTTGACCGTAGATCGTTATGCCTTTAAGGATTTAAATAAAAACGGAACGCTAAGATCCCTACGAAGACTGGCGATTATCAGCAACCGAACGTGCCGAAGATCTGTCACAAAAAATGTCTCTAGAGCAAATTGCCGGATTAATGCTTTATAGTGCACATCAAGCCATTCCCGGCAGGGGTGGTTTTGGGGCACCAACTACTTATAATGGCAAGCCTTTTGATGAAAGTGGGGCAGTTGCCAGTGATTTAACCGATGCGCAAAAAGTTTTTTTAAAAAAAGACAACCTGAGACATGTGCTGATTACAAGTGTACAATCGCCAAAGGACGCCGCACAATGGAATAACAATGCGCAGGCCATGGTCGAAGCAATCGGAATGGGAATTCCAATTAACTCGAGTTCAGATCCCAGACATGGCAGTGATTCGTATGCGGAGTTCAATGCAGGTGCAGGAGGTGACATTTCCATGTGGCCCGGTTCCTTGGGAATTGCCGCCTCTTTTGACCCAGGATTCATGCGCCAATTTGGGGAAATCGGATCAAAGGAATACCGGGCCCTCGGTATTGCCACTGCTTTGTCCCCACAAATTGATTTGGGAACCGAACCCAGATGGAGCCGTTTTGATGGTACTATGGGAGAAGACTCCGATTTGGCCACCGACATGGCCAGGGCCTATGTAGATGGTTTTCAGACGACAAACGGAGAGACAGCAGGTTGGGGATTTGAAAGCGTGAATGCCATGGTAAAACATTGGCCAGGAGGTGGGCCTGAAGAGGGTGGTCGCGATGGTCACTTTGGCTATGGCGCCTACGCCGTTTATCCAGGCAACAATTTAAAAGATCATTTACAGCCATTTACAGAAGGTGCCTTTAAATTAAATGGACCTACAAAAATGGCCGCTGCGGTCATGCCTTATTATACAATTTCTTTTGGGCAGGATTCCAAGAATGGCGACAATGTTGGAAATGGGTTTAATCAATATTTGATTACCGATTTGTTGCGGGGTAACTTTGGCTTTGATGGGGTGGTATGCACAGATTGGGGAATCACGAAGGATGTAAGTGCAATTGATAAATTCGAGGGTAAAAGTTGGGGCGTGGAAACCATGAGCGTAGCTGAACGCCATTATAAGGTTATTGAGGCCGGTGTAGACCAATTCGGGGGAAACAACGAAATGGGCCCGATTTTGGAAGCCTATAAGCTCGGGGTGGCCGAACATGGCGAAGATTTCATGCGAAAACGATTTGAAGTATCCGCGGTTCGTTTATTGACCAATATTTTTAGGGTGGGCCTCTTTGAAAACCCGTATTTAGATACCACCGAAACCGAAAAAATCGTCGGAAACGCTGATTTCATGAAAGCCGGTTTTGACGCACAACTACGTTCGATCGTTATGCTTAAAAATCAAAAGGGAACATTACCACTAAAGGCAAAACAAAAAGTGTACGTGCCACAACGATTTATTGCCGCAACAACCAATTGGTTCGGTATGAAAACCCCGGAAAAAGTAGAATACCCCTTCAATATGGAAATTATCAAAAAGTATTTTGAAGTGGTTGAAAATCCCGCTGATGCCGACTTTGCCTTGGTCGGAATTAAAAGTCCAGAAGGCGGGGTGGGCTATAATAGGGAAGATTTGGCTACAGGTGGTAACGGATATGTTCCTATCAGTCTGCAATACGAACCCTATATTGCGGCCGATGCCCGCGATTCCAGTTTGGCAGGTGGAAGTCCGTTGGAAAATTTCACCAATCGCTCGTACAAGGGAAAAATGGTAACTGCGTCCAATACCTCCGATATGAAATTGGTAACTGAAACCAGGACAAAAATGGGAGATAAACCGGTTAGTTGTCGTGGTTAAGGTTTCCAAACCAATGGTTTTTGCCGAAATTGAAAAGAGCGCTTCAGCAATTTTGGTGCATATGGGAGTTCAGGATCAAGCCTTGATGGACATAATCTCCGGGAAAAGTTGAGCCGTCTGCCCTATTACCATTTCAAATGCCACTTGAATATGACCACCGTAGAGCAACAATTCGAAGATGTCCCAAGGGATATGGAGCCCTATGTCGATTCGGAAGGAAATACCTATGATTTTGCATTTGGGTTGAACTGGAAAGGAATCATCGATGATGATAGAGTGGCAAAGTACAAATAACGCATATTGGATCTCACAATTCATTATACTATATTCTAATACCTATCTTATACTATTTTAGATTAATTTTAAAACCATTAAACCTTTTAGTGAAACATAAGTCATAAGAATGGGAATTATTGGCACCCTGATGCAGCGGTATTGGTACTTCCTATTGTAAATCAACTAATTTAGCGCCTATTATGATAAAAAAAATCTTAATTGCCCTTGGTATTATCCTCATTATTATGCAGTTTTTTCGACCTGAGAAAAACGAATCGAACCTTCTAACCCATGATATTTCTACCAAATATTCGGTGCCTGATGATGTGAATCATATTCTCAAAGTGTCGTGCAACGACTGTCATTCAAATAAAACCGTATACCCCTGGTATTCAAATGTCCAACCCGTAGCATGGTGGCTAAACGACCATGTAAAGGATGGGAAGCGACATTTGAATTTTTCTGAATTTACCAGAATGCCCGTAGCGTTCCAAAACCATAAGTTGGAGGAAACAATCGATATGGTGAAGAAAAAAGAAATGCCATTATCAGAATATACGTATTTCGGACTACATAAAGAGGCCAATTTAACCGACGCACAAAGAGAAACACTCATAGCTTGGGCAGAGGACCAAATGACCTACCTAAAAAATACATATCCTGCTGATAGCCTGGTAATGCCTAAAAGACCTGGACCACCACCAGCCAAATAAATATAGAGCGCCATGAAGCGAACTGAGTTTCTGAAAATGGGTATCGTACGATTCGACGGTGTTTTAACCTTTATAGGCCTTGTCGATTTACGGGATATTAGCGAAAAATTAAAGGATGCGAATTCCGTTGCTCATAACGCGTCACTTGTTGAAACAAGTGGTGCCTTCCTCAATAAGATCACTTCCAACTTTTTTAGTGTGGATTGCCCTGGCAACCAAAATGGGATTGATTTAGGCATTCATTCGACCCTCTTGATTATGAAGAATGGATTTCTGCCAACATTTGTTTTTAGTATTTAGACCCAATAAATTTTAATAATTTAAAGTAGATCATTATGAAAAAGTCAATTATTGCATGTATTCTTTTGGTAGGGACGACCTTATCTGCACAAAGTACCTGGAAGGCCGATAAGGCCCATTCAGGAATCAATTTCGCGATTTCACATTTATTAATTTCCGAAGTTACCGGCAACTTCTCCGAATTCGATATAGAAGCAACCGCTACAGATACCTTTGAGAACCCTACTTTCATGGTAAGTATCCCTGTTACAAGTATCAATACCGCAAATTCTAGAAGGGACGACGATTTACGCAGTGATCGGTTTTTCGACGTTGCCAAATTTCCTACCATGGTGTTTAAGTCGACATCCTTCGAAAAAACCGGGGAAAAAACTTTTAAGATGACCGGCGACTTGACATTGCACGGGGTTACCAAACCGGTAACCTTGGAAGGGAAACTAAATGGCATTATCACCGATCAACGTAGCCAGAAATTGAAGGCCGGGTTAAAAATGTCTGGAACTGTATTGCGAAAGGATTTTGAAGTTGGAGGTGATTTGGCGCCAGTTGGTAATGAAGTTGAAATTACCATCAATCTGGAAATGGCCCAGCAATAACGATTTGATTTTTACAATTTTTAACCCATTGAGACCTTTTTTTAAATGGCATCAATGGGTTTTTTGTGCCTAATGGAAAACAAAGTAGCACGGTCGATTCCTTGTAGCTGCACTACCCTTTGATGACGATTCATCGCATGCGCTAAACAGCATGTTTACACGCACCTCGCCAAATCAACTTAATAAAGCACCAAGGTCGTATTCCCCCGATGCCAAATGGCTCTTAAGTATGTCGGGAACTTCGAAAGCTGGGTACCTCCCAAGTATAACAACCATGTTTTCTTAGCAATTTAATTCATTGTCGTTGCTTGGTAGGCCGATTCATATTTCGAGTATAATTGCCGGGTGAAGACCCCTTTCCGAAAAACTCACTTGCCCCATTCGCCGTTTCACTTGCGCATTTGGGCGTTTCACTTAAAAACAGCGCATTTTACCCTCTGATCGCCCCTACATTTGTACTAGTAATAAATCTAAAAACTAAAAATCATGAAAAAAATAAGCAAAGTAATTGGAATTGGAATTGGAGCTCTCGTATTGGTCTCTTTTGTGGGTCGGGATGCCTGTGAAAAATCAAAGGGCCATCACGAAAAACTAAATGCAATAAACGAATTGCAACAACCATTTTTACAAAAAGTGACAACACAAGAGGAACCAAAGGTGCTTGAAGTTGATGACATCGTTCTAGTGGGATTGGAAGAAGAAATAAATCTAGGATTTGATACGGCATATTATTTGCCAGACGATTTTAATGCCTATGAAGGCATGCAATTGGCGCTTGACGATATAGATCTTGTAACGGTGGAAGAGGAGATAGACCTAGGCTTTGACACCTCAAAATACCTTCCCTTGGGTTTCAATGCCTACAAAGGTATGCGAACCACCACCAACGAAGTTGCAGCTGATGACCTTGATGTAAATGACCTTCGTATTATTGAAGTAGAGACTGAAATCGACTTAGGATTCGATACGCAAAAATATCTACCAAAAGGTTTTGACCCCTATGCCAAATAAGGCGTTGATGTTGTTATAAAATTGAAAGGCCTTTGGTTTGAACTAAAGGCCTTTCGTTTTCTGCGCCTTCCCAGTCCAAATTACGACGACCATGTGGTACCTAACTAATTATTAAAGTATATTTAACTACTAGAAGAATGGATATAATGGCACTTAAGAAAGTAAGGCAATCGGAAATCATAAAAATTTCCCTTCTTATTTCGATTTTGGTATCCTTGCCCAAAACGCTTTTTATCTATAAAATGATCGCTACGGGTAAAATGGATTTTTCGGAAGTATGGATTTCCGATTTTGTGCTACAGCTTATATTCTTCTTTCTATTTTCATGGTTGATTTTACAAATAAACGCCAATTGGTCCTATCTTTTTTTGAAGACTGCAGCCCTTCGAATTGCAGTCATGATCCTTGTTGGTTTTGCCACACTAGCCGCCACGCTAAAACTGCTTGAACTTCTATATCCTAACTTGGCAGGAAAAGGAATCCCTTTTGAGGAAAGGGGATTTTTATTTTTTAAATATGTCATTATTTGGATCGTTCTGTTTTTTATTGCCCGAATCTTAAAGTTGCAGGTTATTCAACGAGAAAGTGTTCTTGAAAACGAATACCTAAAGCAACAGAATCTTCAGAATGAATTGGCTGCCCTGAAGAACCAGATCGATCCCCATTTTTTGTTCAACTCCTTAAATTCTTTGAACTACCTCATCCGCGACAATAAGGAGGCCACATCATTTGTTACAAAGCTTTCCTTTATGTATCGCTATATCCTTCAAAGCGGTGACAGAAACCTTGTCACGGTCAGAGAGGAACTTAAGTTTTTGAAGAGTTATATCTATTTGATAAAAACAAGGTATCGCGATCGAATTGAAATAACCATCTCAATTGATGACACCTATTTAACAAGGGAGTTACCTCCACTAGCCCTGCAATTGTTAGTGGAGAATGCCGTAAAACACAATGAGATTTCAGAAACCAATCCATTAAAGGTCAAGATATATTCACAAGAAGATGCCATTTGTGTAGAAAATGAAATTAGGCCCAGAACAATACTCGCTGATGGTACCGGCAATGGCCTTGCAAATCTGGACAAACGTTTTTATTTATTGGGTAAACGAAAATTGGAAATTTCGACCGAAAAAAATACCTTTTATGTAAAATTACCCCTATTTAAAACGGCATGAAGGTATTAATCATAGAAGATGAAATTGCCGCAAGTGATAATCTTGCCTATCTACTTAAAGGTATCGACGCTACCATTGAGATTGTTTCCGTGCTAGATTCTGTAAAATCATCTGTTGATTTCTTCGAAAGATATCATGACGTTGACCTGGTATTTTTAGATATCCATTTGGCAGACGGACTTTCCTTTGAAATCTTTGAGCAGGTCAAAATCACCGTGCCCGTAATTTTCACTACAGCGTATGATCAGTATGCCTTGAAGGCCTTTAAGGTGAACAGCATTGACTATCTTTTAAAACCGATTGATGAAGATGAACTCATTGCGAGCTTGGAGCAATTTAAGGTACAATTTCAGACCAGCGGATTGGTCAAAGATCAAGTTTCAGGGCTGTTAAATCTGATCAAGAAGCAGAATACATCCTACAAATCTACCTTTTTGGTACATCACAGGGATGAAATAATTCCCATAAGAACAGATCAAATCGCCTATTTTCATATTGATACGGGTATTGTGAAAGCTACTACTTCCGATCGGAATACCTATATCTTGGACAAGAAATTAGAAGATTTAGAAAGTGAATTAGATCCCACTCTATTTTGTAGGGTCAATAGACAAGTCATCGTTCGAAAAAATGCAATCCATACCATTAAGCACTATTTTGGAGGCAAGTTACTAGTAACCGTCATGCCAAATTTTGAAGACCGTATTATCGTCAGTAAGGCGAAGGCGTCAGATTTCAAAAAATGGTTGGAATCCTGAATTAGGGCATAGTATATGAATCGGTTATCACTGAATAGGAATTCGCTTTAACGCTTCAAGAAGAACTACTAGCTGGGCACAGTTCAACACATCGAGTTCGCCAAAGATAAAATTCGGTTATGGGAGGATACGACCATCTTCCATTTGAATAATACGATCGGTGCGATTGGCGAAATCCTCATCATGGGTGACGATCAACAAGGAAAGTCCTTCTTGCTCCTTCAAGCGCTTAAAGATACCGAACACGTTTTCAGAATTATGGCTATCCAAATTGCCTGTTGGCTCGTCGCCCATAAGAATGGTCGGATTGTTTATCAAGGCGCGGGCAATGGCTACACGTTGTTTTTCTCCACCTGAGATACGCGATGCCCTTTTGTCGGCAAGCTTTAGAATGTCGAGCATTTCAAGCTTATTCAAGGCGTCTTGCCTAATTTGTTCATCTGATTTTTCAGCTAGTTTCCTAGCTGGTAACATCACATTTTCGAGGACGCTGAATTCAGAGAGTAGGTAATGAAATTGAAATACAAAGCCAATCGATTTGTTACGTATACGGGATAATGCTTCGTGAGGTTTCCCTGTTATCAGCTCATTATTCAAAAAGAGTTCCCCGGAATACTCGGTATCCATGGTCGAAAGAATATACAACAAGGTTGATTTACCCGATCCCGATTTCCCCATGATAGACGCAAATTCCCCTTCCTTTACCCCAAAGGAAATATCTTTCAGGACATGAAAATCAGTAGGTTTTTTAAAATGCTTGTTGATATTCCTGGTTTCGAGAACTAAACCCATGTATTATTTTATTTTCGAATCGTCCTATTTAAATCCCTTTAGCAATTTCATACGTTCCAGTCACCTCCTTTTTGAGGTATTGTTATATATACTATCCTATTAGGTACCCCTTATGATACGTACCGGATCTATCCTTTTCGCTTTGTTGGAAGGCATATATCCTGCAATAAAAGTAGAAATGAGGGCAAAAGTGATTCCAATGATATAATAACTCACCTTAAAATTCACGGGGTAGGTAGTAATTGTCGGCAATGCGGCAGTTTCAAATGGTGCCCGACTGATGATTACCGAAAGACCAAATCCGATGAGCAGCCCTAAGAGGCCTCCAACAATACCGATAATCAATGCTTGGCTCATAAAGATGTATTGCACATCGCGGCCCGAAAAACCGATTGCTTTTAAAATCGCTATATCCTTCATTTTTTCATAAATAAGCATATTCAGGATATTGTAGATACCGAAACCGGCCACGATCAAAAGGGTTATCGAAACGGCATACGTTATTAGGTTTCTAATGTTCGAACCTGTTTCAAACTGTGCGTTGGCCTGATTGATATCAATGGCTTTCACATCGAATTGTTGTTCGATTCGTTTTGCCATTGATACGGCCTCACCAATATTATAGAGCTTGACATTTACATCGGTTATATAATTTTCAGGCTCTCCCAATATTCGTTGCACGGTCGTAAGGTTTGCATAACTTTGAACATTATCGATATCGGCAATGCCGCTTTGATAAATCCCTACGATCTTTAACGGGAATATGGCACCGCCCACGGTACTGATTTGAACCCGATCACCGACTGATAAAGACATTTTTTTTGCCAAGCCAGCTCCTAAAAGAATTCCGTTGTCGTTATTCTTTAGTGCCTGTGGGGTTCCGTCGACGATGTTGTCTTGAATATTCGAGAGCTTCGCCTCCTCTAGAATGTCAACACCAATAAGATTACCTCCTAGTTCTATCGACCCCGATATGTAAAAGATTTGAGCACGTAATTGCGGCGTGGCCCCCTTTACATTGCTCTCACCCTTTAAATACTCTAATATAGGGACCGCATTATGAATTTTTTTTTGGCTTTGTTTTGGTTTTACAGAATGTACAATGTTCACGGCATCCTTAAATTCTGAATACAAGCCTATAGGCTGTGTTTTAGAAGGTTCTATTTCATTGTATATATGCACATGAGGTGTTTGATTCAATACCAGATCATCGAGCATGGCATTCAATCCCGTCATAAAGCTGACCAACGTAATATATGCCCCGATACCGAATGTTACTCCCAAAGCGGCAGTTACCGTAGATTTCATTTTGGTTAAAAGATGGGTCCTGGCAATGTTCAGAATTACTTTCCAATTCGTCATTCCTCAGGTTTTAATAAGGTATGTGCGTTCATCTATGCCACTTTTTATCTCGACCTTATCCAGGCTTTGAAGTCCGATTTGTACTTCCTTGAGGCCCTCTTCGGTCAGTACCTTATTGCCATCGACCAAGTACGATTTTGGAATCGTCAGTACATCGTCTCGTTGTGCAATGACAATGTTGCCTTCACCCGAAAGTCCTGGGTATACTATTTTGGGTTGACTATCAAAACGCGCCTCCACTTTAAACGTTTGTGTCCGCTCGTCTTTTCTGGGATATATTTTGTACACCTTACCTTCAAAAACATCTTTTCCATAGGCATCTAAAGTAATCAATACACGCTGGCCAAGGTTCAATTTTACAATATCGACTTCATCGACTAACATTTCAATTACAAATACATCCTTGCTGCCGACTGATGCTAATGGATCCATAGTGGTTACAATTTCGCCAGGGTTCTTGTATAGGGCATAGACTTTGCCATTGATCATGCTGCCGACGGTAAAATCGCCCGTGGCAATTTTTGAATTTTTATAACTATTCGATGCTTGTTCGACTTGTGTCTGTAGCTCATTTTCGGTACGAGCAAACTGGTTCTTCAATACCTGCAGATTGGTTCTTGATAGTTCATAAGCCAATTTTCGATTATCGAATTCTACCTTGGATCCTATGTTCTGCTCCCATAGGTTTTTCTGCCGAAAGTAATTGATCGAATCATTCTTTAAGCTAAGGGCAGCTGCTGCTAATTGATCACGTATTCCGGAAAGCACCCCTGAACTACCTTCGTAATTTTCCCGGGCCAATTGCAAAGAGAGCTTGGCATTATCAGCATTTAGTTTTGGGGAATTGTTGATTATCTGTAACAAAGGGGTGTCTTTGCTAACGGTATCACCTTCTTGAACAAGATTTTTATCAAGTATTCCGGCCACGATGGCATAGGCTTGATATAGGCTATCAGGTTGAATGGTAACTGAGGAATAAACCGATTCGGTAATCGTAGATTTTTCCGGAACGATTTTCTCCTTGTCCCTTCTTACAGCCAAGGCTTACCAATCAGTAAGCAACACGCTAAATAAGCTACAATACCCTTGATCGATTATACAATCATAAACATTTGAAATAAGGCCGTTAAAGTATACATGAAGCGATGAATAGGTAATGACAATTATCATAGTGCCTAAAGCAAAACAAGGTTATTTTTAATTTTAGGATAAAAATAAGGATTCATAGGCTATTAACGTTCAAATGACGTGCCATGGAAATCGTTCTTAGAGTAATTATTTCAATTTGGGGGCATATTTACCCTATTATCCCAGAGGAAAGGCCCATAATTTTTATAATCAAGACTTGCCTTACTATCTGAATGAAGCGGTTTGTAATTCTTTAGCCAAAGGCCTCGGAAAAGAGGGCAGGCTCTGTAGGGTCTCCCCGGTCGCAGCCATGCATGTTTTTAAAGGTGAAGACTTTGATTTCTTGGTTGTTTGGTCCAATTCGCATACTTAGGCAACTGAATGACAAAAGTCGTATCGATGTATCAAACATAAAAATCACTTTTGAGAAAGCAGCACTATTTGGGGAACAAATTGGGACGCCTTTTTGAAAGCTACCTAGTGCCCTTGTATGCATAGCTCTGGTTGAATATCGCTAAAATAAATTCCATGAAAAAAATTCTCGTGCCAGTTGATTTTTCGAAACATTCGGAACATGCCCTTGAGGTCGCAGCTTCACTTGCAAAAACATATGATGCCGAAATTGTCGTGTTGCATATGATGGGGCGCTCCGAATCGATTGATTTTGAAGAGGAAGCTGATGCATATGCCGAAGCTCACTATTATATGAAATTGGCAAAAAAACGGTTTGAGCAATTCTTGAACAGGCCTTGGCTTCAAGGTGTCAAGATCCAACAAATGGTGCAGAATTACAAAATCTTTGGTGAAATCAATAACATCTCCAAAGAACAGGAGGTTGATTTAATCGTTATGGGTTCGCATGGTACTGGAGGCATTAGTGAGATATTTGTCGGTTCGAACACTGAAAAGGTAGTGAGGACCACTGAAGTTCCTGTATTGGTCATTAAGAAACGTTCCAAGAATTTTCACATCAAAAAAGCAGTCTTTGCATTTGATTTTGAGCCAAAAAGCCTTATGGCTTTTAAAAATCTTAGAAAACTCTGTATCGCATTGAATGTCGAACTTTGTTTGGTATATATAAACCTTCCGGGGATACGGTTTTTGAATACCGTACAAATGCAGGCGAAAACAAACGAATTCCTAAAGATTGCATTTCAGGACCTTAACAACGAACTACCAGAGGTAACCTACTATTGCGATTATTCCATCGAAAAGGGAATCTATAATTTTGCCAAGGAAGCCCATGCCGATGTTATTGCGATAATTACACACAGTCGCAGCGGCCTTGCTCACTTCTTTAAGGGAAGTATCGGGGAGGATGTTGCCAACCACGTTGACCTACCCGTACTGATTACAAAAATCTAGACGATTCGCTATTTAAAGAATGTTAATTCCTCTTTTCCTTGACCCCCAACTTGAACAAAAATTTCTCCATAAGGCACCATTTCGTAAAGGCCGATTGCAATAGGTTTACCCCAACAAAGAGCGTAAACCACAACCAGTTGATGTTCACATACATAGCCAAGAATACACTAAGTATGACAAAAGTTCCGGCAATGGCACGAATATATCTATTGATCATGTTTATTCTATTGATTGTTATTAAATGAATTTTTCGATGGGCACCACAACGGCCTTGATCGGATTATTGGTTTCAAGATGATTGTTGAACTCCGTTATCGATCTGAACAAAACTTCTATTTTTTCCTCGGTTGTAAAAGAAAAGAACAAACTAGATTCAACACCACCCGTTTCACTTGGAAACCAACTTGCCGCCCGCAATACAGAAGAACTCACTTTATACCCATCTATGTGGGATTCACTGAAGTTTTCGATTTGGGCATTTTTGAAAAGTCGCAAAATATCTTGTTCAAATGCTTTGACGACGGTCACAATTAATAGTTTCATGGCTTTTATAATTAAGTTACTACCTGCCTTCTAAAAGACCTCGCCTTATAGGGTATTTTCATGTTTCTTATGTTCAATCATATAATAGATCAAGGGTACCAAGATCAATGTCAAAAATGTTGAAACAATGGCTCCGGCCACTAATGAAATCGCCAATCCCTGAAAAATAGGATCAAACAAAATAATAGAGGCCCCAATAACAACGGCTCCTGTGGTCAGTAAAATTGGCGTCGTACGCACGGCACCAGCATCTATGATCGCTTGCTTTATTGGAATGCCGTCCTTAAGCCTGATTTCAATAAAATCGATAATCAAAACCGAATTACGTACCATTACCCCTGCCAGTGCAATCATGCCTATAAAGGAGGTTGCTGTAAAAAAAGCGCCAAACAACCAATGTCCTAATACAATACCAATTAACGATAGGGGTATTGCGGCCATCATAACGATTGGGGTCTTGAAGTTCTGAAACCAACCTACTATCAACATATAAATGAAAATAATAACGACTACAAAAGCAATTCCAAGATCCCTGAATACCTCTAAGGTTATTTGCCACTCACCATCCCATTTAATCGTATAATCACTTTCATCAGTGGGTTGCTCCATATACAGCTCGTTTAGTTTGTATCCTTTTGGCAGCTTTATGTTCTGCAGTTTTTCGTCCATTCCCAAAATCGCGTATACCGGACTCTCCAAATCCCCTGCCATATCCGCCGTTATATAAACGACTCTTTTTTGGTCTTTACGATAGATCGTTTTTTGCAAAGTATCGGTCCTGACCATGACCAGATCACTTACTGGGATCAGCGTTCCTTGCACCGATTTTATTTTGATATTCTGAATATCCTGTAAAGAGCTTTTTTCGGCATCATCCAATGCCAAGACAATACCCACCGATTCGTTCGCGTTTTCGTCATATAAGGTAGAAACGGGATACTCTCTTAAAATCGTTGTCAGGGCACCCACGATTTGTTGTGGGGCAACACCATTCAACATGGCTTTTTCCTTATCGACTACCAAATGGTATTCGGTTTGGGCATCCTCGACCATCCAATCGGTATCGACGATATCGTCGGTCCCTTCTAAAATTGACATCAGCTGGTCGGCAATCTCAATTTGCATATCGTAATCGGGACCGTATATTTCGGCGACGATGGTTGATAAGACGGGCGGTCCGGGAGGCACTTCAACTACCTTGACATTTGCACCGTATTTTTTTGCGATTTTTTGAATTTCAGGCCGTACCAGTTTTGCGATATCATGACTTTGTTCGCTGCGTTCCTCCTTATGTAGTAGGTTTACTTGTATATCGGCCATATTACTACCTCCCCTTAAGTCGTAATGACGAACCAATCCATTGAAGGTAATGGGAGCCGAGGTACCAATATAGTTCTGATAATTTACCACTTCGGGTCGCGTCGCTAGGTATTGGGAAATCTCCTGGGTAACCATGGCCGTTCTTTCTAATGTGGTTCCTTCGGGCATATCGACAACTACTTGAAACTCGTTCTTGTTGTCGAAAGGCAGCATTTTTACAACAACGGCCTTTGTATAGAACATCAACAGGGAACCTATTAACATTACAACGGTTATCCCGATAAACCCCCATCTTTTGGGAGCACTATCCAATAATGGCTGCTCTAACTTTTTATAGATTTTGTAGATAACCCCAGATTCAACACTTTTTTCTTCTTTCTGTCCATGTCCCTCCTTCTCGCGTAATAAATGATATCCCAAATAAGGTGTTATGGTAAGGGCAACGAATAAGGAAAGCATCATTGCGATTGACGCCCCAATGGGCATTGGACTCATGTAAGGGCCCATCATCCCAGAAACGAACGCCATAGGTAAAATAGCCGCAATAACCGTAAATGTCGCCAATATAGTAGGATTGCCTACCTCGTTTATGGCGAATATGGCCGCCTGCTTAAACGGCAAACGTTTCATTTTAAAATGTCGGTGCATATTCTCCGCTATAATGATACTATCGTCGACCACAATACCTACCACAAAGACCAATGCAAACAGTGTGATGCGGTTCAAGGTATAATCCAACATATAATACGCGAATAAGGTAAGTGCAAAGGTCAATGGTACCGAAAAGAAAACCACAAGACCACCACGCCATCCCATGGCAAGCATTACCAACAAGGTAACCGCCAATATGGCAACGCCTAGATGCAGTAACAATTCTCCCACTTTATCGGAGGCAGTTTCCCCATAATTTCTTGAAACCTCAACAGTTACATCTTTCGGGATAAGATCATTTTTCAAGAGCGCTACTTTCGCTAATATCTTCTCGGATATCTTCATTGCATCGGCCCCCTTAACTTTTGCGATCGAAAGGGTCACCGCCGCATAGTCCGAGCCATACTCCGAAAATTTTTCGTTTGATTGTCCGTAGCCAAAAGACACATAGCTCTTGGGAGACGAAGGCCCATCCTGTATGGTCGCTACCTGCTTCAGATACACCGGTTGGTTTTTGTTGACCCCTACCACCAAGTTTTCAACGTCTTCGGAAGTACTTAGGAAATTACCCGTGGTTACAAGGTACTCGGTGTCATTCTTCACAAAACTGCCCGATTGGGATTGTTGGTTATTTGCCTGTATTGTTTGAACAAGATTTAAAGGATCAATCCCGTTTTCGGCCATCTTCTCCTTATCGAGAATGATTTTCAGTTCCCGATTTCTTCCACCGATCGTTTTGGTAATCGAGACATCCTTTATCTTTTCAACTTCATTCTTGAGTTCCCCGGCAATTCGATTTAACTGATAATCATCGTATTTATCACTCCATAGGGTGATTCCCAGCATCGGTACATCATCAATTGATCTAGTTTTTACCAATGGTTGGGTGATGCCATTAACGAACATATCGCCATGTTTCATCAATTCATTGTACAAGTTGACATAGGCACGTTCAGTATCTTCTCCCACATAAAATTGTACGATGATCATTGCCTCCCCATTCCTAGCCATGGTATGTAGATGTTCTACACCCTTGATATCGGAAATAATCTTTTCCAAGGGTTTTACCACCCTGTTCTCGATTTCCTTGGGACTAGCACCTGGATAACCAACCATAACATCGGCCATGGGGACGATGATCTGGGGCTCCTCTTCCCTTGGGATCAAAAAAGAACTATACACCCCGATAATCATTAAGGCGACCATTAATAAAATAGTCAACTTTGAGTCAATAAAGGCGTTGGCTATCTTTCCAGAAATTCCTTCGTTCATAATTTCTAATTTATTGGATGGAGACTTTGGCTCCGTTGAATAATTTGCCGTCTGCCGAAACGATGTATTGCTCCTCTGAATTCAATCCGGATAGGACTTCAACCTGGTCTCCGTATATTTTGCCCAATCGCAACCATCTGAGCAAGGCCCTGTTTTGATCACTTATCGTGTAGACACCTTTGAGTTCACCATTTTCTACGAGTGCCGATTGTGGAATCAATACCATGGAAACCGTTTTGGTGGTTGGCGCGATCGGAAATTGTGCAGTAGCGAACATTCCTGAAAGTATGTGAGCATCGGTCTTATCAAGTAGGGCTTTTACCAAATACTGTCCCCCTGTATTTTTTGAGGAGGAACTAACCTCGACAACTTTTCCAGGAATGGTTACATCCAGTGACTTGATCAAAACAGCTACATTACTACCTGATTGAATCTTTGATATCTCATTTTCGGGTACCATTGCGATAATCTGAAAATTCCCTGGGGATTCCATTGACAATAAAGGCACCCCTGGATTCGCCAAATCCCCTAGATTGATATATTTGTTGGTTATCACCCCATCAAAAGGTGCTGTAATATTGGCATATGAAAATTGTGCATTGATTTCATTCTTCATTTGATTGGCAGCTTCCAACTGGGCTTTCGCCATATCAAAATGGGTAGTTACATCATCCATTTCCTTAGGGGATGCGCTATTTTCGGCAAAGAGAATCTTGAAGCGGTCATAATCCTTTTTAGCATTATTAAAAGCTGCGGTTGCCGCGGTAATACTGGCTTCTATTTGTGCCCGCTTGGCCTGAAGATCGGTGTTTTTGATGTTAAGCAAGAGCTGTCCCTTTTTTACCTTATCCCCCACCTTAACGTGTATTCCATTGACGAAACCCATCATTCTGGTACTGAGATCCGCATTGTTTTTGGCTTCGATCTTGCCACTTGCCGATAAAAAAGCACTGTCACTATCAGAAACGGCCTTACTGACTTGAACAGGTACCACGGCGGTAGTATCCGTATCCCCCTTTTTGGCATCGCCACCACAACCGGTTAGAAAAAGTAGGGCGCCTGTGAATAAGGCTGTATAAAGTTTTGTCTTCATTTTTATGTTATTTTAGTACGTGGTATTAAGTATGTTATAGGTTTTAAAAGTACCCTTGAATTACTCCTTCATTAAAAATTCTAAATAGGCCAGGGCATAGTTGTGTTGAAATATGGTGACATAATATTCGAGCTGTCTTTTGAGCGAATTGGGACTCGGCCATCAATAATTCGGAGGTTTTCTCCAGACCTTGTTCAAAGCGATTGGTTCGGATCCGGAATGCTTCCTCGGATTGCCGCATGGCCAAGCGTGTTAACTCGAGTTTGTTTTTTGCGTCTCCAAGCCCTCGAATGGCTTTATTCATTTCGAGCTGGCTATCTGCCCTATATTGATCGATTTGAAATTTTGATTTCTCGTATTCCGCTTTACTTTTCTGAATTTTTCCAATGCGTTTGCCTCCTTCAAAAAGGTTCCATTTTAATTCGGCCCCAAAAAGATAGCCATTCGCATCCCCTTGAAAAATAGCATTATCATGCAGTTCATAGTTGCCAAATGCATTCAAACGTGGCAAATACGTCATTTTATCAGCCTTGAACATCTGTTTATAGGCCTCTGATGCAGCGTTCATTGACTGTAAGTCCTTTCGGTTTTCAGGGAAGGTCGTGTCCGAAATCCGGTAATCGTTCACAGCAAGTGAGTCGGATGGCCTAAAGATTTTATAGCTGTCATCTTGCATCATGACCGACAAATAATTAGAGGCATTCAGAATATTACTTTTTGCGTATTGCAACTGATTCTCGATTTCGGTAACACGCACATCTACTGCCAAAACATCCGATTTTTGAAGAAATCCCTGTTTAAAGCTGTTGTCGGCAACGCGTTTGCTTTCCATCACGGTCTTTTTGGCCTTTTCTAGAACTTCTACCGTTTTATAAGCCAATTGTAGTTGCATATACGCTTTTTCGACCTCCAATGCCATATACTCCTGGGTGCGTTCCGATTGCAATTCGGTTGCCGTCCATTTTGCTTTTGCAGCTTTTCTTTGAAAGATGCCATCAAAATTCAACAGTGGCTGTTGCACTTCCATTCGCGTGGCGAAGTCTTCAATTTGTCTTGGATTGTTCAATAAAGTAGGGTCAAAATCGGATTGGGTCAAAATCTCCTGGTTTAGTTTTGAACCAAAGGCCATAAGTGGATTCGTAGTGGCGATACCCGTATGTGAAATACTAAGAATGGGCAACAATACGGCATTGGTCTGGTTGTAATCGCCCCTGGCCATTAACGCATCCTGTTCTGCCATTTTAAGAAGGCTATTCTTCGCAAGGACTTTCGCGATAACCTCATCTTTTGTAATCGCAACTTCTTGCGCTTCCATTTGAAGTGGTAACGTCAAGAATGCTAGAATCAATACTAGTTGCTTCATCTTATCAATTTGTTTTTGCAAAATTACCTTGGGCAATACGATCTCAGGGTAACCAATGTTACCAACAAAAAAAAAGCACTTCAATCTGATTAAGTGCTTTCTCTAAAACAATCTATAAAACCTGTAATAAAACCTTTTTAAGTTTTAGGGTTCTTTTCCTTTACGAACATATTGAACAGGAGGCCACCCATGAATGCCCCATAGAGTGTACTGTTCACCGGTTTTGAAGTAATTGGGCAACTCCCGGAAACGCACCCTACCCATGCATAGTAGCAATACCCTGCAATTGCACCGATCAGAAGACCGACAATCGTAATAATCATTGCTTTTTTTGTCATTTTGTCGGTATATTTCTAGTCCCACCATGACCGCCGGCCACAACGACCAGTATTTTAATGCTCAACCGAATGAATCTAAAGAATTGGATGACCGGGTTCATCATCACAAAGCGCATTGATTTTGATATACTTCTCATTATTGCTTTTTTATTGTTTCTGATTTCAAGTTTCCATTTGACCGAAAGCTTTTTGAAATTTAAATTATTCCGGAATCAACCACCAAAATGGTCTCATTTTCGCTTTATAGAGAAAGGCATAATGCAATGCCAGTTTTAACCAATGACCTGCTAGACCAATTTCTCCGAAGGTCTTGCTCAATTCCCGTCCTTGGCTATCCGGGTATTTTTTATAATCGGGTACGATGGGATACGTGGTTATACTAATTCCACTCCCTTTGGTCATTCCGAAACCAGCGGAGGCAATACAAGCAGCCCCCATATTTCCCATTGATCCCTTATGGTGAAGCGATTCTTTCTTCAGATTGATGCTATCAATAATATTATCGGCCACCAATTTGGCGGTTATACCCGAAGGCATTCCCGTTCTTGGCGGAGCTGGGGAAATGGGCGTCCCTTTCTTACTGATTCTTGGCTTTGAAATGGGGTGAGGTGGCGCAAAGGCAATGCCAGGTGCAAATATATTTTTATACCACGGATTTTGATAGGTCTCCGGCCAGTCCTGCACAGTCCATTCTTCATAGGGTTTCGGCGCATAATCGGCATCAACTAACATAAAACCCTTAAAGAGTTTATCGGTAATGTCTAGGCCGTTCTTGTCATAGGCCTTGAACCCATGTCCTGCGAAAGCAGGAATCAACATGGCAAAATCAAACACTTCCGTTTTCTGCTCCCCTTCCAAGTTTTCGTAATGGGCAACACCCTCCTCGATTTTGTTCACACCTGCGCCTAAAATCCATTTAATTCCCCGGTCCTCGAAGACCATTTGTACCATTTCGCTCGATTTCATGATTTTGTTCCCATAACTGAGCAACATCCCATCCATACCAAAATCACCCAATTGGTATTCGTTGGAAACCCAGGTGATTTCAGCCATATCCCGCACTTTATGTCGTCTTAGCTCCTGCTCAACATTTAGGATATATTCGAAAGCGGCACCTTGACAGGTAGCTTTCGCATGCCCGGTGCCAATCAATATTTTGGTCTTTTGACCTCTTTTCATTTGATGGATAAGCGATTCTAGGCCCTGCCATGCATGTTCTGCATGGTCATACGTGCAAACCGAATATGCCTTGTTTGTACCCGGGAATAAGCCTTCCGTCAAATCAAACGCCAATTTGGGACCGGTGGCGTTGATCAAATAATCATACGTTACCTTTTCGGTCTTTCCTTTATCATCGGCCAAAATATATTCTACATTTACAAATGGTTCTTTGGTTTCAAGATCACCTTCAGGATGAAAGGTCATCACTTTGGCCCTTTTGAATCCGATTCCTTTTTTCTTATATAGCGGGGTAAGCGGAAATAGGATATCCTTGGGTTTCATTCTTCCAATCCCCACCCAAATATTGGAAGGAATCCATTGATAATTCCCATTCGGGGAAACCACAACGACTTCATGTTTTTTTGATAGTTTTCTTCGTAGGTGTGTTGCAGCCACATGACCAGCGATTCCAGCACCTAAGATTACTATTTTGGCCATATTTATTTGATTTTGATGTGAAGTTAGTCCTGTGAATGCATTGCAACAATGATATATATCAATGGCATACCGCTATTTCTATGACCGTAAAATTCGATTAATTGCGAGGAATGCACAGTAACAATTGTTACCGAGGATGGTTTCGACTAAATTTTGGTTACAACGGCAACACCTGATAATTTTGTGGTTTTAAAAATCAAATGGCAGCGATTTCCCGTTTGCGTTAGATTGGCAATTTTGGGAGCTTGCCATATCTCATTAATTAATGTTCCCCATAGCCGACATCATCCATCTTTCCCTTAAAAATTCGGTATTGGATCACCAAATAGACGAACACCAAAAATAAAGCAATGACGAACCAGTAAATCCCAACCGTTAGGCCGTAGACATCCGCTGAAGCATTATAGATCGTAAGCGACGGGTTGATCGTATTGGTAGAGGGTAATAGATTCGGAAAAATGGAAACCGCGGTGGCCGAAAAGCCGCCCATCAAAAACAGGGTGGAAAATAAGAAGCCAAGGCCATCTTTTTTAAATTTCCGTACCTTGAATAGTCCAAACAAGCCAATAAAGGTAATTATCGGAAAAATCAAAAGCCATGGAGATTCGATAAAATTATGAAAGGGTTTCGGTTCAATAATGTGCCATACGGCAAGTGAGATAATCACCAACGCCAGGAGCACAAAATTTAACCGAAATACTACTTTCTTCAACAACCCATTTAAATCTGAGTTGGTCTTGAAAATGATCCAGTTTGCACCATGTACGGCCAATGCCACCATTCCAATAATGCCCAATAATAGGGTGAACCAATCTATAATTCCCAGATTTACGGAGGTCGGACTCAGCGTCGGATTCCACAACGGGAGAAAAAAGAAATGTGCTTCATGGGCACTTATGCCATTTTCTACCATTCCCAAATTGACCCCGCGTACCACATTTCCCAGCGCAATGCCAAAAAACAGTGCCAACAACAGACTAGCAATTCCAAATGCCTTATCCCAGAAACTTTGCCATAATACATTTTTCACCTGGCCGCGAAGTTCAAGCCCAACCGCCCTAAAAATCAACAACCATAAAATCATGATCAATGGCAAATAAAATCCGCTAAAAGAAGACGCATATAATTTAGGAAAGGCAAAGAATAACACCCCGCCAGAGGCAATCAGCCAAACTTCATTGGCATCCCAAAATGGGCCTATGGCACTGGTAATGGCCTTTTTATCTTTTTCGGTTTTTGCAAAGAAAAGATGAATGATACCTGCGCCAAAATCGTACCCATCTAAAATCACATACATGCCGAGCATGCCCATCAAAATAACGTACCAAAATAGCTCCATAGTTATACTTTAATGGTTTCGGGGCCCTTGTTGATTATTTTTCCGACCAACATCAAGAACAACAAGCCCAATAAAAGATAGAGACCTACGAATCCCAATAAAGTAAACAACGTATTTCCCGCCGAAACCGTAGGCGATGCTCCTTGGGAGGTTCTCAGTAAATCATATACCAACCAGGGCTGTCTTCCCAATTCGGCCGTATACCAGCCCGTCGTATTGGCAATATAGGGAAACGGTAGCATAAAGAGTAACGACCATAAGACCCATTTGGTTCGATACAGTTTTTTTCGCCAAAGCTGTACTGCCGCAAACAACATCAGTGCTATGAATAGCGTACCCAAACCCACCATTATGTGGTATGCATAGTACAAGCCAGGAATATTGGACGGGTAGTCTTTTTCATTGAACTCATTTAGGCCCTTTATCTTTGCATCCCACCGTTGGTACGTCAAAAAGCTCAGCACATTCGGTACAGCGATTTTATTATCCAGTTTTTTATTTTCGGTATCGGGTTGACCGATCAAGACAATTTCAGACCCTCCATCAACGGTCTCGAATAATCCCTCCATAGCGGCAAAAGTCACTGGCTGATGCTTTACTACATTTTTCGCCGTCCAATCTCCTGTTGGAAACGCAACAAGAATTGATGAAATGAGTCCGAACAAAACCCCTGTTTTTATAAACAGTTTCCCAAATTCAATCTGTTTGTTGCTCAATACATAAAATGCCCCAATGGCCGCCATCACAAACGACGCTGTTACTAACGATGCCAATTGATTATGTAGGTAAGAGGGCCATAGCCAAGGATTGGAGAAAAGGGCCGAAAAATCAGTGAGCACAAATTTACCGCCTTCCAATATTTCATAACCGACGGGATGTTGCATCCAGGAATGCGTGGCGACTATTAAAAAGCCACTGGCCCATGAGCCTAGAAAAACCAAAAATCCCGTAAGGAAATGCAGTTTTTGGCCCATCAATTTTTCACCAAACAAAAACAGTCCCAGAAATGAGGATTCTAAAAAGAACGAGAACATTCCTTCCATGGCCAAGGTCTGACCTATAATACCCCCTGTAAGCTCCGAGAACTTGGCCCAATTGGTGCCAAACTGAAATTCCATAGGAATCCCTGTAACCACGCCCATCGCAAAATTAACGGCAAAGATTTTCATCCAGAATTTGGCGGCATGGTTATAGGTAGCATTTTGTGTCCGTAAAAATTTCCATTTGAAATAGACGATCAACAAGGAAAGTCCCATGGTAAGCTGTGGAAACAAATAATGGAAGGTAATGGTGAATGCAAACTGCATTCTATCATAAAACAACATATCCTCCATATCTACTGGTCTTTGTGGTAATTGAAATAAACTAGAAAGATAGGAAAGATGTGCCTAATTGAAGTTTTCCAAAGTTACTATATATACTTTTTTGCAATATTCTTTAGGTGGCCTATGCGTTAGACATCCTTCCCTTTGAGCATTTTGTTCCAGTACAAATAGGGCAAGCCGTATTTTTTAAGCATCCACAGACGCCAATGTTCCTTTGAACTATCAAATACGAGCATTTGCTTTAATTTAGGGTCAGGTATAAAGTTGTTCTGATAATCAAACTCCGCCAAAACCATCTTTCCATAATCGGTTACAAGCGGACAGGAAGAATAGCCATTATAGCTCTTACTACCAAGTTTATGCTGTTCGCTCAACAAAACGATATTCTCGACGACAATCGGCACCTGTTTCCGAATGGCGGCACCTGTTTTGGCCGTCGGCAAGGCGGCAACATCCCCCAAGCTAAAGATATTCGGGAATTTTCTATGCTGCATGGTCTGGTGGTCAACATCGACCCATCCTGCATCGTTTACCAAGGATGATTCCTTTACGAATTTTGGCGCCACCGAAGGTGGTGCAGTATGCAACATATCATAGTGTATGCCATATCTATTACCCTCGATCGTTACTTTTACGTCTTTGTAGTTATATTGAAATGACGCATCCAACAGCCGATTTTCATCATCACCCGCCATAACCACACAACCTCCTGCAGAGATATCCTTTCCCAATTCATACCAAGCGATCTGCTTCTTGGAATCTATGGCAACCAATTTGTGATGAAACCGTAAGTTGATGTCTTTTCTATCAACCACCTCCATTAAGGTTTTTGCAATTTCCTTTACGCCAAAGATTACCGAGCCCGATGTTGCAAAGACTATATCCGTCTTTTTGCGAACACCACTCTTTCTGAAATACGATTCTGCCAAGTACATGATTTTCTGGGGCGCACCGCCACACTTGATCGGGGTGGTCGGCTGTGTAAACAAGGCCGTGCCACCCTTGAAATTTTTAATTACCTCCCAAGTGTGTTTTGGGTCGGTATAATTACTGCATACCACCCCTTTGTCAATTGCCTCACCAAGCCCCGGAACCAGACTAAAATCATAGGCCAATCCGGGAGCCACTACTAAATAATCATACGAAATGGTACCATTTGATTTCGTCGTGACCGAATTGTTCTCGGGTACAAATCCAGTGGCGAAATCCTGAATCCAAGTTACTCCCTTGGGCATAACCGATGCCATTGGGCGAGCCGTTTTATCATAATCGTACGTTCCTGCACCTACCAAGGTCCAAGCGGGCTGATAGTAGTGGGTATCCGATGGTTCTATTAGCCCAATGTCAAGACTTTTATCTTTCTTTAAAAGTTGAGCGGCCGACATAATGCCCGCGGTACCGCCACCAATAATTACTATTTTATGATGTGTTTTCATTGTATCAATATTTGGGTTGATCCTTAAAAGTATGGATCCGTTATTACCTATGCTGTAACTTTTGTTACATTACATCGAGCTGTCCTAATTAAAAATGCCCTAAGTACTTAGCGCCTTGAAAGCTATTTGGTGTCCGATAGAATAAAATCGGAAGCCATTTGGGCATGTAGCTGCGTAGTTGCGAACAAAGGAAGGTCAAAGTCTTTTTTGGAGAGCAGCATTGGCAATTCAGTACACCCTAGAATAATGCCTTCGGCCCCGCTACTTTTTAATTCCGCCATTTGTCGAATGAAAAATTGCCTCGCATGTTCGGTAAATTGGCCCTGGGTCAATTCATCTGAGACATAATGATGGCATTCTGTAATGTACTTCTCCTTTGGTATTAGGACCTCAATACCAAATTTATTTTTTAATCGGGATTGTATAAAGCCTTTCGTCATCGTCGGCCTATTGCCCAGAAGGCCGATCCTCTTTTGATTTAATTTTAAGGCTTCTCGCCCAACGGCATCGGCGATATGAAGTATGGGAATCTTTATTTTCGGCTGAACAAACTCAAAGGCCATATGTGGGGTATTGGCACAAATAACAATGGCCTCAGCTCCCGCCTTCTCAAGGATATGGGCTACTTTTTCATACTTGGCATTGATTTTTTGCGGATCCTGCTCCCGCATAATCTCAATATTAATGCTGTACAACAACAATTCGGGATTTGCCTGGGCGCCTATTTTCGCGCCGACCAATTCATTGATACGTTTATAGTAAACAATGGTGGAATGCCAGGAAGTACCTCCGATAAGCCCTAGGGTTTTCATATGATTTTGTTAGTGGCCACGCTATTCATCGCTGTCATCGAAAACAATGCTCCACATACCACGCACTTCATTTACATCATAACCGGTCGCCTTGTCATTGGGATAGAGCGTACCTAATGCCATCATGACCGCCGGCGCGATTTGTTCATTGGGTTTGCCATGGCATTGCAGGCACATGGCATTGGTTGTAATGGGATAATAGAAATAAACGTCCCCATTATCATTTTTTATGATCGGTTGTACCTCAACTTTGGCAGAAACCAGCTCCTTGAAGGCCTCTATATAGCTCAATTCATCTGCATTTGCCCAATTATTGGCATTTCTAGGCTTATCGCTAACCCGTTTAATAATGGCATTGTGCATCACCGACATACTATCCGTTAATTTTAAGGCCTGGATATTACAGTATCGTAAGGCACCTGCCGTGCCGTTTTCCTGGATTGCCTTCACTAAATTTTTTCCCAAAACTGATTGGGTCTTCTTGGCATATTCAAGCCCTCTTTGAGCATATTTTGTTTCAGAATCGGGAGCGGTCCATTCTTTGAACATACCCATCCCCATCCCTTGGCCATTGCCCTTCATATAGCGGGCCTCAAACTTCTTGTCGAACCAAATGGGTCGTTCGACATCATTATCATATAGATAATCTGCCACCTGACGGATCATGGCATCAGGCTTCGGCATATACGGCATACTTCCAAACCGTTTATGGGCCCCTGGAATTTTCCCTGCTTGTTCCGGGTCATTTATCCATTGTAAAAGTGCCTCTGCAAATTGTTCTTTTGTTGTGGTAGCGTCAATATAATGCAATTTAATGGCCGTCATAGGCGGTCCGATCATATTCGATTGCGATGCCTTCGGGTTATGGCAGATATAGCATTCGTTCTCCAAAATTTTCTTTCCGGGATACAGCCGGTCGATCTCAGTGACTTCGTTCGTTCTACTTTCAGTAGGATCAGGTATGGCTACTGATTTAGTGGCGTCTTTACAGCCTGATACAATAAAAATCAATGTGACGAGGAGTATATGTTTCATAAGCTTGCTATTTTCCCTTTGGTGCAACTGAAGAAAGAAATCACCTTGGCTGACCTGGCGTTCTTGGTATCGATAGATGGATATCCCAAATCTTTCAATTGGCGTTTCACCCTAAGGGCATCATCGATATCACTATGAACAAAGGAGACCATTGCCGATTCGACACTAACGGTTACCTCCGATACATACTCCAATTCAGTGAGCTTGGAACGAATGGACGTGGCACAACCGCCACATTTCAAATTCTGCACGCTGATAGATGTTTTCATTGGTACTTCTTTAATCATTATTTAAAATGCTACGCTCACTTTCGAAAGGCATAAAACCATTTAACAGTGCTTCCAAAAGCCTTTTTCTTGATTGCACGTGCCTTTGGATGCAACACATGAATACCACAATTCAATGGGCACAGGGATTCTGTGAACATTTTAAATTGATGCCTACTTTGGCTTTGTCCTTACTTCCACCGTATAAAGCCCCCTGCCAAGTCGTAAATCTGTGAAAAACCCAACCCCACTAATTTTCGGGCGGCCTTTTGACTCCTAGCGCCTGAACGACAATAGACGTAGACGGGCTTTTCTTTATCCAAATTTTCAAAATTCCTTACAAAATCGGTCGAATTAAAAAAATCGATGTTGATGGCATTTTTTATATGGCCACTGCGATATTCAGCAGCGGTTCTCACATCTACCAATTGCACTTTCTTTTCTGAAATGGCCTTACCATAGGCTACTGTGTCCAATATTTCTATTTTATCAGACGTGTTGTTTACCGTTCCAAATAAATTACTTAAGAATGACATATTTTTTTTGTTTTAAGGATTTGTGGCTCAACTAAAGGAAACGGCCAAAAGAGTCTATGACCGTTTCCTACAACAACCAACTAAAAATCAATTATAATTCAGTTCCTTCTTGGCCAGATAAAAATCTACCAATTCAATCGACTTGTCCTGCATCCTGGTATTCATCTCATCCAAGGTTTTTGGAGGTGGCACGATCACTTTATCTCCTTTTTTCCAATCCAAGGGCATGGCGACCTTATATTTATCGGAAGTCTGCAAGGCTTCCAAGACCCTTAAAATTTCATTCATATTCCTACCCACATTCAAAGGGTAATACATAATCAGGCGAATTTTTTTCAAAGGATCAATAAAGAAAACGGCACGTACGGCGGCAGTCTCACTTTCGTTCGGCTGTAACATCCCATAGCGTTTAGACACCTTCATGTCAATGTCTGCTATTATGGGAAAATCAAAATACACTCCGGTTTTTTCCCGTACGTTATTCACCCACCCTAGATGGGCATGAATACTGTCGATACTTAGTCCCAGAAGTTCTGTATTCAATGCATCGAATTCTTTTTTTCGTAGGGCAAAGCCGCTCATTTCGGTCGTACAAACGGGTGTAAAGTCAGCTGGATGGGAGAACATGACCAGCCATTTGTCTTTGGCATATTCAGATAATTTAATTTTCCCTTTTGTGGTCACGGCCTCAAAATCTGGGGCGATATCCCCTATTCGGGGCATTGTTGTTGATTTTAGCTCTATTGCTTCCATAATCTTTTTATTTATCTCTTATTTTTATCTTCGCATCCTAAAAAGGACCTTCCTTCAATTTGGTTAGGTAGCGTACCACCAATCCTTTCCAGGGAATTCCATAGTTCAATTTAACGCCTATAACTTCAAATATACCATTGCTATAAAGGCATTTCACGATTTTATAGAAGTGTAGTCGGACAGACATAGTCGGTTTTCGCTATCCGAGTCTTTTTAATCTCATCGAAACCGCCCACAACATCAACGAACGTATCCCATCCACGCTGCTTTAGGATAGATGCCGCAATCATACTGCGATATCCCCCTGCGCAGTGGAGTATAAAGGACCTATCTTTCGGAAATTGTGATAAGTGCTGATTGATTTCGTTCAATGGCACGTTTATGGCGCCTATCACATGTTCGGAATCGAATTCGCTTTTCTTTCGGACATCAATGACCAAGGGCTTTTCGGCCGAATAAACCGCTTCGAATTCGTTGGCCGTAATCCTATTAATGGTCTCAAATTCCTTTCCTGACTTTTGCCATGCCTCAAAACCTCCCTTCAAGTATCCCACGGCATGATCATACCCAACTCTCGAAAGTCGGGTAATCGTTTCTTCCTGTTGATCTGGATAGGTAATTAATAGTATTTCCTGCTTCACATCGGGAATCATTTCGCCTACCCATTGTGCAAAATTACCATCAAGAGCAATGTTGATGCTATTCGGGATAAAGCCTTTGGCGAAATCAACGGCCTCACGGGTATCGAGCATCAAGGCTCCCGTTTCGTTGGCAGCGGCCTCAAAGGCATCAACAGATAACGGGGCTTTGGCCCGATCCATGACGGTATCCAAGCTGTCATAACCCTTTATATTCATTAAAACGTTTTGCGGAAAATAGCCAGGGGGCCTGGTCAATCCGGTAAGCAACTCTTTAATGAATTCATCTTTGGTCATGTCGGGCCGAAGGGCATAGTTTACTTTTTTCTGATGGCCCAGTGTATCGGTCGTTTCCTTGCTCATCATTTTTCCACACGCAGAACCGGCACCATGGTTGGGATACACTATAAGGTCATCTGGCAATGGCATGATCCTATTTCTTAAGGAATCGAACAAGTAACCTGCCAATTTCTCCTCAGTAAGTTCCGAAACCACGTGCTGTGCAAGGTCTGGCCGACCTACATCCCCAATAAACAAGGTGTCTCCCGTAATAATACCATGTTCTTTTTGGTTTTCATCGATCAAAAGATACGTCGTACTTTCCATGGTATGCCCCGGGGTATGCATCACTTTTACCTGATAATCCCCTACTTTGAAAATCTGGTTATCCTGCGCAACTATGGCGTCATACCCAGGTTTTGCAGTTGGGCCAAAAACAATCTCTGCACCTGTTTTTTTCTTAAGATCCAAATGACCGCTCACAAAATCGGCGTGAAAATGGGTCTCGAACACATATTTTATTTTGGCTTTGTCCTTTTCCGCCCTAGCAATGTAGGGTTCTACTTCGCGAAGCGGGTCAAAAATGGCCGCCTCACCCTTACTTTCCAAATAATAGGCAGCGTGTGCCAAACATCCGGTATAAATCTGTTCTACATGCATAACGCTTTATGATTAAATATTTCTGATTTAAAATTACGATGCATTCAAGTTTTTGAAGGTAACTTAGGTTACAAAGCTTACATTTTATGGCGTGATTGCGTATGATTTATATCAGCCGTTTGCAAACAAAATAAAAAGCTCCTTATAAATAATATAAATACCCATTACCAATACAAACCATCCGAAACCCTTTTTAAGGGTATCGCCATCGATTGACTTACCAATCCACATCCCCATAAAAATTCCAGAAATCGAAATGGCAATGAAACCCAATAAAAAAGGCCAATCAATGGTCGTGGTTTCAATGTCGCCAATAAAGCCGATCAGGGAATTGATAGCAATGATCAGCAGTGACGTGGCAACTGCATTTTTCATGGGCAATTTTGCCATGACGACCAAAACAGGAATAATCAAAAATCCGCCTCCCGCACCTACGAGTCCGGTTATTGCGCCAATTAGAAATCCTTCGGCCATTATCGTCAGCATATTTGAACGCCGATTTGCACGTTCTTTATCAAGTACGTGGCCCTTTCCGCGTATCATTGAAATGGAAGCCGCTAGCATAAGGAGTGCAAAAAATACCATGATTCCGATATCTTTTGTAACTAGGATCCCATTAAAACTAAATAGGTTTTCCGGAATCAAGGGTACGACATACCTTCGGTTGATATAGACCGCAATGAATGCAGGAATCGCAAAAACAAAGGCCATTTTGAAATCGACCAGCCCTTTTCGAATATTTTGTACCGTCCCTACCATCGAAGTCATACCTACGACAAAGAGCGAATAGCCAGTCGCCACAACAGGATTGATTGAAAGAAGGTACACAAAGATAGGAACCGTCAAAATAGAGCCTCCACCTCCGATGAGGCCAAGAGTGATTCCGATCATTAATGCACCTATATACCCGAATATCTGAAGGAAATCCATACTGTCATGTAATTAAGACCCAAAGGTAGCGGGAAGGAAATCTTTGCCCCGTAACAATGGTTACAAAAGAGACTATGGGCCGTCTAGGTACTTATCGACCGTATTTAATTAGACTTCAGTATTTTTTTAAAGCTTTCTTTAATTTAGCGAGTACGATCACTTCTGATTTATTCTTACCCGCAAAAGAGGCGGCAATACCATTGGCAGTCTGCCAGGTAAGTTGTTTAATTTCAGTACTGAATTTATGGGGATGGTCAAAATAAAACTCCATAAAATCGTCAAAACATCGTGCACTATCCTTCTCTTCTTGAAGCAGCCAATCGAAGACGATTTCAATTTGATGTGCAGCATCAGTGCCAAATTCGTCCTTATCAGTATCAATTGGAAGCCAGTATTTGCGTACATCGGCTTTGAGCTTTTCTATCTCTTTGGGAGCTACTTTTTTATCAACCGATGCAACTGCATAGAAAAGTTTCCCAAGATTTTGATAAAATGCGTCCCCTACTTTTTGTGATGATTTCATAGAATAAGCAATTAAAGGGCCAAACCGTTTTCCGGATTGAACGTACTTGATATCCTATTGGGTGCCGAGGTAATACATTGTAGAATGGGATATCCGATACGCCAAAGCTCGCGCTTTGCCTTCTCAAAGGCCAAACCGCTGTCATATAGAAAAGTTATGGTACTATTTTCGGTATCGATCTCTAAAATGCGAATGTCCAAAATGCGACTAAGATTTCTACTGATAACATTTTTGCTAAGGTCTTTCGTTAGATCCTGTACTTTGGCAACTACCTTCATTGGGATTGATTTTGGGTTAATCCCCTAAAGGTAAAGCAATCTTATAGGCTTCGAAATGACCTATGTCATGAAGGAAGTATATAATTTGAATAATACCTGCCTGCTGGCACATGCTTCAGAAATCTTCTTTTAAATTATGGAAATTGATGGATGCCATAATCCTAAAAATAAGGATTCAACGCATCCCATCATGATACAAACTGCGACATCTAAAAAGCTTGTTTCAGGGAGTACTATTGTACTAGCAACTACTCATATAAACCGAGTCGATTCCGAAGGTGTCTCATTTCGTTTCGAAGTTCTTCAAGATGCGTCAAAAGACGCGTAATGACCTCAATGCCCTCCAAGTTAATGTCCAGGTCCGAATACATACGAATTATTTTTTCTGTTTTTGGAAGTTCATCCAACGGCAGATACAATAGGCTTCCGCTCTCAACGACCTCGACAAGTCCATACTCCTTAAGTTCGACGATAAAGGCATGTGATATATTATGGCTGGCACAAAAATCGGTTACGGCTATAAAATCGGTACGCTTCATAATTCCATTATTTTTTGATAGCGGCAAGTTCCTTAAAAAGTTCGATCTCCTTAGGGGATAGATTTGTCGGGGTTTTGACGGTATAGGTGATTAAAAGATCCCCAAACTGACCTTCCCGCTTATAGATTGGAAAGCCCTTTCCCTTCAATTTGACGGTGGTACCATTTTGCGTTTCGGGATTGATTTTTAATTTGGCTTTACCATCAAATGTATCTACCATTAATTCCCCACCTAATACCGCGGTATACAGATCCAGATCTACATTTTTATAAAGATTGTTGCCATCTCTCTTAAACGGGGTCGTGTTCTCGATCGAAAAGGTTATAAAAAGGTCCCCATTAGGTCCATTGTTACGACCTGGCCCACCATGCCCGTTTATTTTAATGGTCTGGCCATTTTCGATACCAGCGGGTATCGTAATCCGGATGTTCTTGCCATTCACGGTCAAGGTTTGTTTATGGGACGTATACACATCGCGTAGTTGCAACTTAAGCTCCGCATTAAAATCCTGACCCCGGAATTTCACTTGACTTCCCCGGGAATATCCACCACGTGCACCACCAAACATGGTTTCGAAGAAATCGGAAAAATCATTCCCTCCGAAATCCCCGGAATACTGTTGATTTGAGGCGCTACGTGAACTTTGTTGGCTACGCGCCTTTTCAAATTCCTCGGCATGTTGCCAATCCTTGCCATACTGGTCATATTTTTTGCGCTTTTCAGGATCGGATAATACTTCATTGGCCTCATTGACTTCCTTGAATTTTTGTTCGGCCTCAGCGCTATTGGGATTTATATCGGGATGATATTTGCGGGCCATTTTTCGATAGGCCTTTTTGATATCCTGCCCAGAGGCATTTTTTGGTATGCCAAGTATTTTATAATAATCTATATATTCCATTTTCTAATCGTGCTCTTGCTTAAAAGGTTTTGGTTCGACCAACTTCAAATTCTGGCTTGGGGCTCAAAAATATCGGCTGGGCGTGAATTGAAAAATGACCTTTATCATGTACATGACTTTTCGACCAAATTAAGCCGTAAGAAGACTTAGGTATGTTAAGTGTGTCATAAAATGTCAAACAGAGGCAATAAAATCCTTAAATTACTATAATTTCCAACAGCCCCCAAAGGCATTATAAATTTATAAAATGTACAATTAGGCGCGTCACTCTTTCGAAATCAATGTACCCAATAGAACATTGTTGGCATGCAACGAACGTGTTGACTTCCCAATAACTTAAAATTAAGGAATATGTGCACCGTATTGCTGATAGAGGACGACTCAATTTTAAGGGAAAATATTCAAGAGTTATTAGAGCTTTCGAATTATACGGTTATTGCCTCCGCGGATGGCAAAAAAGGAATTGAAGCCGCCAAACAGCATCGACCCAATATCATTCTTTGTGATATTTTGATGCCCGAATTAGATGGTTATGGCGTCTTGGAAGCCCTCGCCCAAACACCAGATACCCAACATATCCCCTTTATTTTTCTTTCCGCAAAAAACGAGTATAAAGACATTCGGAAAGGTATGGAACTCGGCGCAGATGATTATTTGACCAAACCTTTTGACGAACATGAATTAATTGGGGCCATAAAGAGCCGTTTGGCCAAAATCGAACTTTATAAGAAAGCCCCTATCAATTTCAATACGAAAACAAATAATGCATTAAAAAGCATGCATACTATTGATGAAATGAAAAATTTCATTGATGACAATGGTACGTCATATACCTATGAATCGGGTGAGAACATCTATCAGGAGGGCATGAATGCCACAACCGTATATCTCGTGCTTAAGGGGCTTGTGAAAACCCACAAATTAGATGAAACCGGCAAAGAACTCATTACCGGCATTTATAAACCAGATGATTTTTTTGGTTTTTCCTCATTCGCACAACGACTTTCGTATAGCGAATCTGCCTCGGCCATTGAACTTACTAAACTGGTGGGATTACCTAACGAGAAACTGTGTCTGCTTCTCGAAGAAAACCACGAACTGAGCATGGAATTGATGCAACTACTTTCTGAAAATCTTTCAGTGGCAAAAGAGCAATTATTGCAGATGGCCTATGGCACCGTTCGCCAGAAAACGGCTAGTACCCTGTTGAAATTCGCCAAAAGCCTTCAAAAGGATCCCGAAGGCAACCTGCACATATTGCGCAGCGATTTGGCCAATGTTGCCGGAATGGCAACTGAAACTTTGATTCGTACCCTCTCTGCCTTCAAAAAAGAAGGACTTATCGACATCAAAGACAGGAACATCAAAATACTGGACAGCGACAAACTCGAGCATATCTATCAGTAAGGCGTTCCGATGACGTCTATTGTCTATTATGACAATCATCATTTTATATTGTGATTAGGTTGCTTAATATTGGGCATTATTCAAAATTATGACCAAGATGCAACGCATACTCGTTCCCACGGATTTTTCGGAAAATGCCTGGAATGCCCTAAAATATGGCCTTGAACTATTTAAAAAATCAAGATGCACATTTTACCTACTACATGTAGACCCCATTTCCCCATATTCAGGTCCTGGTACTGCGGTCCGTGAGGCATCGGAAAATTATAGGGAGTCCCTCTTAAAGGAAAGCAAGGAAAAGCTACAAAAGTTGCTAGGAGAAATCGAAAAACTCCCCTTCAACGCAAAACACTCCTTCGAGACTATTGCGGTACACGATTATTTTTTAGACACTATAAAAAGGGAATCAACCGAAAAAAAGATTGATATGATCGTTATGGGAACGAAAGGTGCTGGCGGACTCAAAAAGGCACTAGTCGGTAGTAATACCGGCGATACGATTACAAAAATAAAATGTCCGCTTTTGGCCATACCCAGTGAGGCGCTTTGTTTGGGTCTCAAGGAAATAGCCTTTCCGACCGATTACCATATCAGTTATGATATTCGCGTATTGAATACCCTAATTAGCATGGCACTACTTCACAAAGCGACCGTACGCATTTTACACCTAACTACTGAAAAAGGGGAGCTACACGAGGAGCAACAAAAAAACAAGGATTTTTTAAATGACTATCTGATTGATATCGATCATAGTTTTCATTCGACTGTAGGTAATGACCTCGATGCGGCTGTTCAAAGCTTCACAGAGAGCAGGAAAATCGATATGATCGCTATGGTCGCAAAGAACCTTAATTTTTTTCAGCGTATCCTGTTTCGACCGACCATTGAGAAAATAAGCTATCATACAAAGGTTCCGTTTCTGGTGTTGCATGAGTGATTTGGGCGAATTCGCCCCCAACAAGCTTGAACTCAATACTTTCGAACCCGAAGGTAGCATCATGAACCCTTAAAGATGGGATTTCACTACGTTGACGATGTCATTTTTTTGGAGAACGCCCGATTGCCTCCAAATTTGTCTGCCCTCCTTGAAAAGCACCATTGTAGGCACGCCCCTAACTTCATATTTCTCGGATAAGGAGCGATTCTTGTCTACATCGATCTTTACGATTTTCAGACGATCCTTCAATTCGTCCTTCACTTGAATCAAAATAGGTCCCAATGCTTTACAGGGCCCACACCATTCTGCCGAAAAATCAACTAGAACAAGGTTTTTGGAGGAAATGATTTCTTGGAAACTACTTTTCATCTTACTATAAATTACAGTACAAATTTATAAAAAGGTTGAAGAATGCAACTGACGAATGTCATGGTTTTATAAGGCCATTGCCGGTAATTTTGAAATATTTCAAAAATAGGAACAAACATGCGCAAGATTTTGGTACCCACCGACTTTTCCGAGAATGCCTTTAATGCACTGAAATATGCATGTCAGGTATTTAAGTATGAGAAAAGCCAATTTATTATTCTACACGCTTATGCTGATGAAGTATATCAGCAGGATACCGCTCTGCAGCGAAACAAGCACGAACTACTTAAGGAAGCCACTTTTAAAAAATCTGAAGAGAATCTTTTAAAGTTGCATTCGGAAATCGTGTCGTATTCCCCAAATCCCCATCATACATTTGAAATCATTCCAGCCTTTGGCCTACTGATCGATGAATTAAACGATTTGGTCAATGAAAGGGATGTCGATGTGGTGGTCATGGGCACTCGAGGGAGCACCAATGACCGAAAAATTACGTTTGGCAGCAATACCTTACAAGTACTAAAATATGTTCATTGCCCTGTTTTGGCAATTCCGGAGAATTATGAATATCATGCCCCACGGGAAATCCTCTTCCCTACCAATTATATGGTACCCTATAATCGACGCGAACTAAAATTATTGGGTGAATTGACCGGTTCTTTTCGATCGAATATCCATTTATTGTACATTGATCCCCTAGAACACCTCTCACACCGTCAAGAAGATAATAAATACTTTTTGGAGGAATGTCTGCAAAAACAAAAATTGCGTTTTGAGACCTCAGAGGAAAAAGTTAAGACGATTGCGATTACGAAGTATATTTTACACAACCAAATCGATATGCTCATTATCGTTAATTCAAGGCACTCCTATATGGAGGACATGCTTTACCAATCGACCATTGACAAGATCGGCCTTCATATCAAGATCCCATTTTTGGTATTACAAAATGTTGCAAGATGACACTTTCCAATCTATAATAATGCCCCTTATCTAATAAGACCTTCTTATGAACTAACTATTTTTTGCGATGAAAAGAATAATACTTCCAACCGATTTTTCCGAAAATGCCTATAACGCTATTGTGTATGCCTTAGAACTATACAAGAAGGAGACTTCCACATTTTACCTGCTGCATACCTTTACCCCTGCCATATATAAGGCCGAATATGTACTACACAGCCCCGGTCAAATTGGCCTTGGAGATATATACCGGGAGGACAGTCTTTCAAAATTGCAAAAACTAAAGGCAAAAATAAAAAAGCAGTTCAAAAATCCGAAGCATACCTTTTTGCTGCATACGGCTTTCAATATGTTGGTCGATGAAATTTCAAACACCTTAATAAAGGAAAAAGCGGATATCGTAATTATGGGAACTCATGGGGCGACCGGGGCAAAAGAAATCCTGATGGGCACCAATACCGTTGATGTCATTAAAAAGGTGAATTGTCCGGTCATTGCGGTACCTGCGACTTTTAAATATGAAAACCCCAAAAAAATACTTTTCCCGACCGACTATGAAATTGACTACAGGACGGCATCTTTTAACGAATTAATTACCATTGCCAAGAGCCACTTATCACATATCGAAATCCTGCATGTTTCATCGGGTTATAAACCAAGTGAACAACAAGAAAAGAATAAGAAAAAATTAGAACGGATGCTCGCCATGACCTCTCATTCATTACAGATGCTATCGGATCAGGAAATTATCGAAGCTATCGATGGTTCCCTTGCGAAGGATCATATAAATCTATTGGTGATGGTGCAGCATAAACACACTTTTTTAGAGCGCTTGTTTTTAGAGCCGGTCATTAAGAAAGTAGGCTTCCATGTTACCATACCATTTATGGTCGTACAACATCAATAATACCTTACCCCATGAAAAATATACTTGTGCCCACAGATTTTTCCAACAACGCCTATAGCGCTCTTTTTTATGCCGTAAAATTATTGAAAGGGAAAGCTACCAACTTTTTCTTATTGAATGCCTATGACGCAAATACTGCCTTAAAGGAAATCCTAGTAGAAAAAGACAGGGTCGATCAACTAAAGTTGGAGTCGCTTGAAGGACTTCAAAACCTTGTACACCGAATTAAATTGGATTTTCCCAATACAAAACACACTTTTGCGTCCATCTCGCATTTCGGAGAACTGCGGTCGATTTTGATTAAGGAGGTCGAAGATCGGGAGATCGACTTGGTGGTAATGGGTAACAGTGGTTGCTCTGAACTAGCAGCTATTTTTTTAGGAAGCAATGCCTTAGATGCCATATCCAGTATAAAAAAATGCCCCATTTTGACCATTCCAAAAGAAATTGATTTTAAACCTCCCAGCGAAATTGCCTTTGTTACCGATTATCATCATTCGTACGATGCCGAATTATTACAGCCGTTACTTTTCCTTGCCAAGCAATATCGCTCTAAAATAAGTTTAATGCACATCCACGAAGAAGAAGTATTGGATGCTACACAAGAAATGAATAAAAGCATCCTATTGAAATACCTCTTGCCTTTTGAGTATAAAATGTACTGGATGCCCCTTTTTAAGACAAAGGCCAATTCGATCCACACATTTTTGGACGAACTGAATATCGATATACTCGCAATGGTGAATTATGAACATAGTTTTTTAAAAAAGGTCAGTAGGGAACCCGTTGTAAAAAGAATGGCATTTGACCTTGATATTCCCTTTTTGATCATTCCTACCACAGACTGATATTTGTCATAGTAAACGGGCGGTCCAGGAAGTAATTTTATCCCATAACCCTAAATGGTCCCTTATGGACAAAAGAGTATTATTACCCACTGATTTTTCGAAGAATGCCTTGAATGCAATTCGGTATGCCTTAGATCTATTCCATGATCAGGTGTGTGAATTCTACTATTTGCATGCGTATCAAGTCAACGGTTATTCGATTGACACAATGATGATGTTTCCCGAGCCAGGGGAACCGGCCTATGAAGCTGCAAAAAAAACCTCCGAGGAGAACTTTGAAAAATTAATGGATATCCTTGAACTACACAATGATAATCCAAAACATACCTTCCATACCATTTCAACATTCAACTCCCTATTATTTGCCATTAAGGACACCATTGCCAAAAATGACATCGATATCGTCGTCATGGGCACCAAAGGTGAGACGGGTGCTGCCAGTGTCGTTTTTGGAACCAATACCGTGCACATCATGGAAAAAGTTACTGAATGTGCCGTCTTGGCGATTCCCGATATAGTCCGATTTATTAAACCAAAGGAAATCGTTTTCCCGACTGATTATAAAACTGCCTTTAAACGAAAAGAACTGAATTATCTAATAGAAATTGCCAAATATCATGGTGCTTTCATTAGCGTATTACATATTGTACGCGAGTCTGAACTAAGTCATGAACAACAAGCGAACAAGGGCCTGTTGGAAGAAATTTTGAAAGGCACCTCCCATACGTACCACAACATTAGCGAACTTAAGGTGCCTGCGGGAATCAGTGCTTTTATTGAAAGTAGGGAAAGTGATATGATTGCGTTTATCACTAAAAAACACAATTTCTTCAACAGCATGCTATCAAAACCTTTGGTAAAGGAAATGGGATACCATTCAAAAATCCCAGTTCTGGTGATGCACGATTTAACCCAATGAAAAAATTCGGTCGAGCCTCCTACTTATTGCCCTATCCGAACATACATCTTTAACTTTTTGGGCCAACTTAAAGAGCCACTATGGAAACATCGCATTATGAAATCATTAAAACCTCAGGGGAAAAAGTCAAATTTTCTATGAATAAACTTCGAACGTCCCTTAAACGTAGTGGGGCTGACGAAGATTTGATCAAGCAGATAACCAATACAATTGGTGACGAACTTTATCAAGGCATTACCACTAAAGAAATCTATAATCGCGCCTTTGCCTTATTAAAAGCAAAAAGATCAGTAGCCGCTTCGAAATATAAATTAAAAAAGGCACTCTACGAACTAGGTCCGACAGGCTTTCCCTTTGAAAAATTCATTGCTGCCATATTTGAATATTCCGGCTATCAAACCCAAGTAGGAAAAATAATGCACGGCGCATGTGTCAAGCACGAAATAGATGTCTTTGCAGAAAAAAACGGCCAGGTAAGTATCATGGAATGCAAATTTCATAGCGAGGAAGGCCGAAATTGTGATGTAAAGGTGCCATTATACATTCATTCAAGATATCAGGATGTAAAAAAGCAATGGGAACGAGGTTCCGATAAATCAAAAAACATGGCCTATGGAATGGTTGTTACAAATACCCGTTTTACCCAAGATGCGATTATTTATGGCACTTGTGTCGGACTTCATCTTTTGAGTTGGGATTTTCCGAAAAACGACGGCCTAAAAGACCGTATCGATCGTTTGGGGCTTTACCCAATAACGGTAACCCGTTTATTAACCGTTCATGAAAAGTCATTTTTATTAGGCCGGGATGTCGTTCTATGCAGGCAACTTCAGAAAAATAAATTCCTATTAGATCATTTGGGAATTTCCGAGGCCAGAAAGAAAAAAATTCTCGATGAAGCCAGTCAATTATGTAATAGCAAATATGTCTACAATGAATAAAGTCAGGATTCATTTTCTTGGGGCTGCTGGAACCGTTACCGGCTCGAAACATTATCTTGAAACTCCGGAAATAAATCTCATGGTCGACTGTGGTATGTTCCAAGGTCTGAAGGAGCTTCGGGAACTCAACTGGCAACCTTTGCCCATTGATTGTAGCAAAATTGACGTAGTGTTGCTTACACACGGTCATTTAGATCATACCGGCTATTTACCCCGCTTGGTCAAAGAAGGCTTTTCGGGGAAAATCATTGGGACAGCACCCACATTGGCCATAACCACGATTATACTGCGGGATAGTGCCAAGATCCATGAAGAAGAAGCAAAGCGCGCAAATGAGGAAGGGTTTTCAAAGCATCACCCCGCATTGCCGTTTTATACCGTTGAAGAGGTTGAAAGCGCCACGAAACTGTTTCATTCTGAGGAAAAAGACGTTTGGATCCAGCTTGCCGAACATATAAGATTTAGATTTAAGTATAACGGCCATATCATTGGTGCCACATTTATTGAACTTGAGATTTTCGAAAAGATATTCGTTTTTTCTGGGGATATCGGACGCATCCACGATCTCCTGTTAGGTGCCCCGGAAAGGCCCAAATGGGCAGATTATTTATTTATGGAAAGTACCTACGGAAATAGATTGCATCCTAAGGAACCCGTAGAAGAAATAGTGATACAGCTCATCAATAAAACACTTACCGAAAGGGGCAATTTAATCATACCTTCCTTTGCGGTCGAACGTTTACAATCGCTGATGTATCTTTTATGGGACTTGTACAAAAAGAATCGCATCCCCAACATTTCGCTTTTTATTGACAGTCCGATGGGCAACAATGTATTAACGGTATTTGAAACTTTTCCGAAATGGCATACCCTGTCAAGCGACGAATGCCATGCAATGTGCAATCATTTTGAAATAATAACCTCTTATGCCGATACCTGGAAAACAATCGATGACCCTAGGCCTAAAATAGTCATTGCTGGGAGCGGAATGGTCACAGGTGGACGTGTGCTCACCTACTTGAAACAATTGATCGGCAGTGCTTCCACCAATGTACTATTGGTAGGATATCAAGCCGAAGGCACAAGGGGAAGGCAATTACTCGAAGGAGCACATGAGATTAAACTATTCGGAAAATTTGTCCCCGTTAAAGCCAACATAGCGCATCTGGAAAGCCTTTCCGCCCACGCAGATCAGGACGAACTGATCCACTGGGCCAGTAACATAAAAAATATTCCGGAGCGCGTATTTCTCGTGCATGGGGAACCAACTGCATTAGATGCCCTTCGCGTAAAACTTGCATCCATCTTTAATTGGCATATTACCCTACCGAAACTTAATGAGATAGTAGAAATAGCGATTTAGAAATATGACCAAAATCATTTCAAAAAATTAAGTGAACCCATAGTTTTATAGGTATATAAATTTCCATGGAGACACAAAATACAAATAAAGCCCAGTCAAAAAAAGTCGAGGAATTACATTGGGACACCCGACATTGGAAATCGACCTTGCGCTTTATGCAAGATGAAATCAGCTTTATCGATAATTTGTTGCAGTCCTATGTTTTCGAACCCAATACACCGAATTTGTTCGAGCGCCTTCAGGATTATATCGAACGATTGAAAAAGGCAAAGAGTAGAAAAACACAGGTAATCCAGCAAATTATAAACCACGAAAAAGATCTAGGAGGTATGCTTGAATGCAAGGACGAAGCATGTGATCTCGGTTTTTATCAAAAGCATGCTATTCTCAAGGCAGAAGTGGTGGGCTGCATGGAAGACTTTCAACAATTGAAATCAGAAATATTCAATTATGCCGGCAGTATCTTAAAACGGCGTAAACCAAAAACAGACGAATGAATTCCTGGGCTTGAAACCACTTCTGAATACGTTTGGTTTCCCTACCGTGAACATGACATAAATCATTTCAAACCACCTTCCTGCTTCATAAATTCGTACGTATATTTTCTCCACATGTACCCTAAAAAAGTAGAACAATGGAAGCAACTAAAAAAAATCGCAGGTATACCGAATGGATACATGCAGAAGCAATGCACGAAGCCAGTAAACGATGGATGTCGGCTTTAAAATTCACACGGGATGAACAATTATTCCTGAACGACTTGGTAAAATCATATACAATTGAACTTACTGATGGTACTGTATTTGATGAAAGCAAAAAAATCGTAAACACCATTTTATATGAGGAAGAAAAGGTTGTCTGGCTTATGAAAAAAGTACAAGCACACGAAAATCGCTTGGAAATCATGGTGAACAATGTTGATCAAACAACAAAGGAAAAGGCCTACACCAAGACGCATTGGGAATTGGATGCTGAAATTCAGCAATACATGACCGACTATCAAAATATAAAGACCCGGCTATTTAAATTAATATCAAAAGTGCTGAAAAAGCAAAAGCAGAAAAGACTACTGAATTAAATTCGAACCCAATGAAAAAACGATTGCTTATTACTGCGTTCACCTTACTAGCGTGTACCTCGGCCGAAATGGTCGACAACTGGAAAAACCCGGATATCGTTATTTTCAACGCCAATAAAGTCCTGATCGTAGGAATGACCCATAATGAGAAAGCCAGAACTGAGTTTGAGAGCAAGTTGAAAAAAGAATTCGATGACCGGGGTGTCGAGGCCATGCGAAGCTTAGATATCTTTGACGTTGATTTTACCCGTTCAGCACGCACTGAAAAAGAACTTGATGCCGTGGAATCACAATTGTTGGCAAAGGATTTTGACGCCATTTTGGTAACTAAAATAATCGGTTCCGAGACTCGGGAATCATTTCGTCAATCCTTAAACGAACTAAATAATTACAAAGGGGGCTTTAAAGAAGATTATAGGCAACATCAGGACGTCTATTACGACTCTGATTACTACGAAAAATATACGGTGTATCACGCTGAAACATCCCTGTATTGCATTTGTGAGGGTAAGGATAGGTCGATGATATGGAGAGGCAATATCGATATTTTGGATCCCGAGGATACTCAAAAAACAATCGACGACTATGTAAAACTTGTGGTCATGGCAATGGAAGAACAAGACCTCATCTTCAGAAAAAAAAGTAAGACGAAGTAGCTAGTCTTTAAAAAAAGTAAAATGAAAGGCGCTGACCGTAGAATGCCAATTAAAAAGGCCATTCGGTGTTTTTATTTTCAACATCATTGAAAGCGGAAAACGTTCGTCTAATAATGGGCCATAACCAATATGAATGTTGATAGTGTTCGATGTACTTCACTATCGTATACTCCTAAATGCCCAATTGTAAGTTATCATTGTTTAGAAAGTCATTTTTTAAAACCTATTTGTGCTGTAGTGAATCTGGAACAACTATGAATGACTTTACTCCCTCCTCGTCCATGCCATCATCGATCTGAAGGTCGGGTCTTAAGGCTTTAAGATTTTCAATGGCATTTTGAGTCACCTTCGTTTCCCATAGATAGAGCTGTTTAAGGTTTTTCAAATGCTCGAATACTGGCAAACTTTTATCACTTATTTTCGTGTTAAACACTTTCAATGATGCTAGTTCGGTAAGATCTTGTAGCCCCATTAAATCGGAATCGTTGACAGACGTCCCATCTAGTTCAAGCCTTTCGAGGTTAATACAGCTTGCCACCACGACCATTTCTTTTTGGTCGATTGGGATACCACTCAAATCGAATTCAACGATATTGTTGGCAATTCTATTAAGATCTAATATTGATTTTGCTTCATATACTGGTGGCATAAAGGCCGATACACTTAAGGCATTCGAATTGTTGGCAATTCGGCTAATGGTCAAATAATCGGAAGATAGACTCTGAAGGGTACTGTCTGCAACCACAGGTAATTTTGACCATTTTTCAACCCTATCAGGTTCCATTAATTGTTTAATCAATCCAACTAAGGGCTCGGCATCCCTCATATCAGCCAATCGTACCGAGTCGGAAGCGCCTAATAAGATCCAGTCGATTCAAAATTTGCATTTCATTCGGGGCCAATGATTTTTTTCCGTCAGGGGGCATATGTTCTTCATCGTTCTCTTGCAAGAGCACCCTGCGCATAAGTTCACTTTTCCCAGGATCTCCTGGGGTTATAGCAAGACCGCTCTTCCCCCCTTTTAGCAGGTCTTGATAACTGGTCATAAGCAATTTGCCTTTTCGCTTATTGGGATTGTGGCAGGAGATGCAATTATCATCTAGAATGCGCGCCACGACATCCTGGTAGATTAAAGGGTTTTCGGGAATCGGCTTTCGGGATTTACCAACAGGTAATGCCAGAAAATCCTCGCCATGAGTGACCATTCCGCCATAATGGCCCGTTATAAGGATCAGCCCAAGCAATATTATCTGAAGACCCTTGCTGTAGATGGTCTTCCCAAATGAAATTTCATATAACCCATACCATATAGCCGAAACGATTGCAACGGCCGCCCCAAGATACTGATGCCAAATTAGCAGATCTCCCTTGACTTCGGTTTCCTTACCAAGAAGAAAACCTGAAATGGCGGTTATTAAGCTTGTCAGAACGGCCAGTGCAAGCAATTTTCGTGGAATTTTCTGGCCAGTAAGTCCCAGAAAAATACAAATAAGCAAGAGTACAATCGGAAAGTGCAGCACAAGTGGGTGCCAACGACCAATCCATGCTACCATAGGAGGTAGTTCGATATAGCTTTCGAAGAGCAAACAAAAGATCAGGAAAACGGAAAGGGCCATAACGGTAGAATCGACCCAAGAATTTTTGACCGTCTTTACCATAAATTATAGTAAGATGTCTTTTATGACGTTACCAGCAACATCGGTCAATCGAAAACGCCGACCTTGATATTTATAGGTCATTTGTTCATGGTCTAAGCCCATCGCATACATTAATGTGGCATGAAAATCATTGATATGTACAGGGTCCTCGACAATATTATAGCCAAATTCATCGGTTTGCCCATAGGACAATCCAGGTTTAATCCCCCCTCCGGCCATCCAAATACTAAAGGCCCTCGGATGATGGTCGCGGCCGTAATTTTTGGGATCGAAGTTTCCTTGACAATAATTGGTACGGCCAAACTCGCCACCCCATATGACCAGGGTATCTTCAAGCATGCCCCTTTGTTTCAAATCGAGGATCAATGCGGCGGAGGCTTGGTCGACATCTTTTGCCTGGCCGGCCATTTCATTTGGTAAATTGCCGTGCTGGTCCCATCCTTGATGATACAATTGAACGAAGCGCACGCCATTTTCAGCAAGCCTTCTGGCCTGGAGCGCATTGGCAGCAAAGGTTCCGGGCACTTGACAATCGGCTCCATATAATTTGATGATCGAGGCAGGTTCTTTCGAAATATCCATCACATCGGGAACCGACATTTGCATTCTATAGGCCATTTCATATTGTGCAATACGCGATTCAATTTCGTCATCCCCAGTTTCAATATGGTGTAACTTATTTAGCGAAGCCACCTGATTTAACAAGTGGCGTTTATCGGAACGGGAAATACCTTCAGGATCGTTCAAATATAACACCGGATCTTTCCCCGAGCGCAATAATACCCCTTGATGTTTGGAATCTAAGAAACCACTTGACCACAATTTTGAATAAAGGCCCTGACTATTGCCCTTTCCCCTTGACGTCAGCACAACAAACGATGGCAAGTTCTTATTTTCACTCCCCAAGCCATAACTCATCCATGAGCCCATACTTGGCCGGCCTGATATTTGGCTTCCCGTCTGAAAAAAAGTGATGGCGGGATCATGGTTTATGGCTTCGGTATGCATACTTTTTACAATGCAGATCTCATCGGCAATTTTAGCAATATGGGGGAAAAAATCACTGACCCAGGCACCACTCTTACCATGTTGTTGAAACCCGACTGCCGGAGGCATCAACGGGAACGTCTTTTGATCTGACGTCATTCCTGTCAAGCGTTGCCCGTTGCGAATCGATTCGGGCAGATCCTCTCCCATACGTTTCCGCAGGGTAGGTTTATGGTCAAAGGTCTCTAATTGCGAAGGTGCTCCTGCTTGAAACAAATAAATGACGCGTTTGGCACTCGGTGCAAAATTTGGGATGCCCAAGGTCTGCCCGATGGTTTCGCGCTGGCCATTCTTAAAGAGATCCGGGATCAATAAGGAGCCTAAGGCCAATGACCCGATGCCTACGCTTAATTGGGAGAAGAAATGACGTCGGTTGACCTTTAACGGATTTTCTTTTTGGTGTTTATCGTTCCCCATGGTCTTATTCTTTTGTAATTGTTTCGTCGGTATTATAAACCACCTGCGCCGTAAGCATTAATGCTGCGGTCTTTACGGGATCAGCATCCGAAGCTTTATAACTTCCTTGGGCAATCAATGCGCTCGCATCCCCTTTATGGGCATTGAATTCTACTAAGGCATGGTCATAATAGGCTTCTAACAACTGTAATTCTTCAGGTTTGGGTGTACGAAAGAGAATTGTTTGAAAAATTTCGTTCACCATTGTGGTAGCATCTTCTTTTTTCGCGACCGTATTTTGTGCCAAAACACGGGCGGCTTCCAAGACCTGTACATCGTTTTGAAGTGCCAAGGCCTGGAGCGGCGTATTGGTCTTTTGTCTTCGCACCTCGCAAAAATCCCGGGTAGGCGCATCGAATATGGTCAAACTAGCGGGAGGTAAGGTACGTTTCCAGAAAGTATATAACGATCTCCGATATAATTTTCCACCCTCATCGGGAACATAGGTAGTCAACACGCCCCGATTACCACCGGCATTCGTCTCCTCCCAAAGTCCGGGTGGTTGATAGGGTTTAACACTGGGTCCTCCGATGTCTCTATTTAATAATCCACTTGTCGCCAAGATGTAATCGCGAATCATTTCCCCGGACATTCTGAAGCGCGGAGCCCGGGCCAAGAATCTATTCTCGGGATCGGCCTTTTTTAATTCGGGCGTTGCTTCCGAACTCTGTTGATAGGTGGCCGATTGCATTATTTTTTTTAATAGATATTTAATATCCCATTCGTGTTCCATAAAATCAACGGCCAGCCAATCCAATAGTTCAGGATGTGTCGGGAGACTACCTTGCACACCAAAATCTTCGACGGTCTCGACAAGGCCGCGCCCGAATAACATCCCCCAGATTCTGTTAACAAAGACCCTAGAAGTAAGCGGATTCTTGGTGTCGGTTACCCATTGGGCCAGGCCCATTCGGTTTTTTGGCAAGGATTCAGAAAATGGATATATCGCCTTAGGGGTACCTGCCCAAACGGTGTCGGTCGGCTCATCATAATTTCCGCGATTCAAACGAAAGGTAGCTTTAGGGGCCGAATCGTTCATGATCATAACATTGATATGTTCGCCCTTTTGCAGTTTTACAAATGACAACACATCACGGGTATCGGTATCACTAATCGTCATAAAAGGGGCATCGGCGTAATACTTCTGATCTTTTGCCTGAACGGCATCCATCTGAAGACCTTTTTCATTTACTTGATTAAAAAAGGAAAAAACGCCATAATATTCCTTTTGGGAAATCGGGTCATACTTATGGTCATGGCACCGGGCACATTCAAGTGTTATTCCCAAAATTCCCTTTCCCAAGGTGTTTGTGCGATCGAGAACATAATTGGTGCGATATTCTTCTTGGATCACACCACCTTCCTGTGTAATCGGATGGTTTCGATTAAATCCCGTAGCCAGAATCTGTTCTTTGGTCGCATTGGGCAATAAATCACCTGCCAATTGCCAGGTTAAAAACGTATCATAAGGCAGGTTTTCATTGAACGCATGGATCACCCAATCGCGCCAAGGCCACATGGTCCGATAGCTGTCGTCCTGATATCCATGTGAATCGGCATAGCGTGCCACATCGAGCCATGCTTGTGTCATGCGCTCCCCATAGGCCGGGGAAGCCAAAAATGCATCAATGACCTTGTCCAACATTTCTTCCGAAGGATGTTTCATGAGTTGTTTTACGACTTGTTTGTCTGGTGGAAGCCCGGTTAGATCTAAACTAATTCTTCGAATCAAAGTTTCGGTTTGTGCCTGCGACGATGGATGCAAGTTGTTCGCGACCAATTTTTCAAGCACAAAATCATCGATCTCATTTTGAGACCAAGTATCACCCGCTACCTTCGGGATGTCACGTTTAACAGGAGCTATAAAGGCCCAATGCTTTTGATATTTGCCCCCTTGGTCAATCCACTTTTTAATAAGATCCTTTTCATAGGCGTTCAGCCGCAACTTAGAATCTGGTGGTGGCATCATAATATCAGGGTCTTCTGAAATAATATGCCGATACAATTGACTTTGTTCTGGATGGCCTCGTACGATGGCAAAATTCCCTGGATTTTCAGGTAATTCCTCATAGGCGGAAGTCTCCAGATCCAAACGCAGCCCTGCCTTACGTTTGTTGGCATCGGGTCCATGACATTTATAACATCGGTCTGAAAGTAAAGGCTTAATATGAAAGTTATAATCAACCACTTCCGGCATCCGCATAGATACATACGAATCATTCGATGCGGTAAAAATGCCTTTTTTAAAAGCAAAAAGTAGCCCAATCAACCCTGCAAGCGTCGCAAAAAGTATTATTTTCTGTTTCATTCCAATTTTTGACACCCCATTATATCTTCTAAAGATAGCGAATTAAACAAAATACCACTTTATTCCTAGAAGCCCCGATTTCGATTTCTCAGGTGACTCTTTCATCAGTTCCAAAAGAGCTACCCTAAACTATTTTTTAGAGCGAAAACTCATTCGTTGGCCAAATAGGTTTTAAAGCCGTCGGTATACCAAGGGTTGTTCCCAGACCCTGCTTGTTCAACCATAAAGGCCTCGACAGTAGGCACTTTTTCCATATTGACTTTTGAAGTAGTTATGCCCCATACACTCAATGCAGAAGCATAGGCATCGGCCAAGGTCGCACATGAAGCTATGGTCGTTACCTGAACGCCTGAGCTGAGCGCCCACCCAGTAACGGGATCTACAATGTGGGAGTACCGTATCCCATTGAAATCAACAAACTGATACAAATCACCAGAAGTTGCAATTGCCTGATTTTTAAGATGCAATTTTTGAATACTTTTTTCACCAGATGAATTTGCATATGAAATAGCCAAAACCCAATAGGAACTATTTGGTGGGGGATCACTGACCAGTATATCCCCGCCCATATCGATTAGGGCCGCATGGATATCATTCGCCTCGAGAACCTTGAGAACTTCATCGGCGGCATACCCTTTGCCGATACCACCTAAATCAAGCTGCATGCCTTTTTTCTTGAGTCTGACGGTCTTCTTATCGGAAAGGTCAATATTTTTATACCCTACTTTTTTCCTTGCTTGGCGTATTTCATCGTAGGTGGGCATTGTTTTTGTTTTACGCGCACTACGCCACAATCGTACGATAGGGCCCGCGGTAATATCAAAAGCACCTTGGGTTTGTTCAGAAACTGCCAAGGAAGTCCTTATTATTGCAAATAGGTCGTCACTTACCGGAATATCCTTCTTGGGTCTTGCACATAATTCATTTAATTCACTATCATTTTGGTAATCACTAAAGATGGCATTAAGTTCATCGATTCTATTGAATGCCAATTGAGCAATTGAATCTGCCCTGGGTTGATCGGAAGTATATAAAATCAAACGAATTTCGGTACCCATCTGCCGATATTCAAATTCATAGCGGTTCTGACCGTACATGCCCGAAATACAAAAAACTGCAAGTACGGCATACCCCCGAAAAAAGTGCCTAGGGATTGCTTTCAAAGACCAAGTCAAATTTTACGACAACATCCGCCCCGACAATTACTTGTCCGAACATGGCGGTTGGGGGTTCTATACCATAATCAATTAGGGCTAGTTTCTTTTCTCCCGTAATTCGTATCGATTTAGGGGCAGTGACGAACGCGGCGTCAATTTCTACGTTTTGTTCCTTGCCCGCAATGGTCAGCGTACCTACCAAGATGGCACCATTTTTTATTTCAGACCCGGAAAATAGTACGTTGGGGTACGCTTCCTTTTTTAAGGCATCATACATCTTGTTATCCATGGTAGCCCCTCGTTCGCTTTTGATGCCTGCGACATCCACTTGAAAATCAACTCCAATTATGTTGGATCCTTCCTTCTTGAGTGTGCCCTGCATCGTACTGGCCGTAACGGTCCAATCATGTACCGTTGAGGTGCCGCTTATTGCTAATTTGCTTTCAGGGGTCAAGGAAAAGGATTCCTGGGCCCTTGTCCCGACAGAACATGTTAGTGCCAGGAGTACGATAATTAGTCTAACCATTTTTCACTATTTTTTAGATTACTCATCCAATACGGTTTGCCAGAACTTCTTTTGGTCCTCTGGACTCGGTTGCTCTACCGGACTTACTAAACGAAAACCAACAAAGTTCGAATCGGTAAACCACCAAAAACTCTTCGGTATTTGTGGGTCGCGCTTCTGCTGCTTTAAATTTGATGCCGTTCTTGCTGCAGAGCGAAGTTTAGGGGCATCATCGTCCCAAGACCCCCCTCGGTATACCCTGGGATGAATAACGGTCGGCACTACCCATGGATTTTCGGCACCATTACTTTCATACGCATTTTCCTTGTATTCGTCCAGTGTCCACTCGGCTACATTGCCATGCATGTCATAAAGCCCCCATGGGTTGGGTAATTTACTGCCCACCTTGGCATACTTATTATTCGAATTTTTATGATATATCGCATAATCGTCCAAACCAGCTGCCGAGTTTCCAAAGGAGTACGCTGTTTCCGTTCCCGCTCTGGCAGCATATTCCCATTCGGCTTCGGTGGGCAATCTATAAAAGCGTCCTGTCAAATTACTCAACCATTTGCAGAATACCAACGCTGAATAGGCGCTCATACTTACTGCCGGATAGCCATCCTTTCCCATTCCATAGGAAGGGTCCTCATAAGGCGGACTGGGTCTTGATATTGCATCGATATCCTTTAGGGTTTCAGCTTCAAGCGTGTTAAAAAGTTGTTGGTTCTGTTTAAAAAAAAGTTGAAAAACGTCCCAGGTAACCTCATATTTACCCATCCAAAAAGCATCGACTTTTACTTCGTGACGTGGGCCTTCATCGGTTCTTCGATCCGTTTCGGCGACGTCACTGCCCATCATGAAACTTCCGGCAGGAATTTTGACCAAATCAAAACCAACATCAGTGGCAGGAATTTTTTGGGAAAGACCTTCTGCAATGGCCCCCTTTGTCCGGTCCTCAGGATTAGAATCGGATACCTTGACCGCTTTACATGACAAAAAAAGGAAGAAAACTAGTATTAGCACGTGCTTCATAAGAGGTAAAATAAACGGGTTATGGTGATAGGATCCTTATAGGAAATTATTTCATCGAACAATTTTACTTATAAGAAACCGAATTGCCTAAATTAAAAATCTATTTATTTAAAATTAAGGATGAAATACTATTTCTTGAGGAATAATACTAAATTTGACCGTAACGGTGTTAAAAGTGGCATATGAAATTTTTGAACGATGCTACCTGTACAAATTATGGCCTTATGAAACACACTATCGGATTCTTAGTAGGTATGATATTTTCAGGGATGCTATTTGCCCAAGAGGAAATTACCCAGGAACTTGAAAAATTTACCGAGATAAAAGCATTTGACGGTATTGAAGTACAATTACAAAAAAGCAGTGAAAATAAGGTCGTTATAACAGGCGAAGATCGAGAAGAAGTGTCGATTGCCGTCAAAAATGGCCTTCTCAAAATTCGAATGGAATTAGGTAATAATTTTGATGGAGACGACATTTTGGTCAAAGTCTATTATACCGAAGATCTTGCCTTGATCGATTCAAATGAGGATGCTAGGATTACGTCAGAGGAGACTGTGAGCGCATCTGAATTAAGGGTTGCCGTGCAAGAGGCCGGCAAGATATCCCTAAAAATAAAAGTCGATAAATTGGATGTGAAATCGACTTCAGGTGGGGAGGTAGACTTGAGTGGAAATGCCAAGACCCAAGAAGTCCTTGCCAATGCCGGCGGTAAAGTCTATAATGAAAAATTAATCACCGAAGAAACCGTAGTTACGGTCAACGCCGGAGGAAGAGCCGATATTAATGCCTCGGAAAAAGTAACTGCCAAAGTCAGGGCGGGAGGAAACATCACAATATTCGGTAACCCCAAGCAAGTTGATAAAAACAAGGTATTTGGGGGAAGCATTACTGTGAAAGACTAAGGATCTAATCCATTTTCCCCACTTGAAGCCCGACCAACTCAGTATCTGCAAATTCAGGGGTTAGCTCAATGGGATTGCAACAAACCTCACAATCCTCAACATAGGTCTGCTTCGAAATCGATGGATCAAGCAATACCGATATCTCCTCCCAACAATATGGACATTGAAAAAAATGTTCGTACATGGCTTGAAAATTTTTAGGCCTGCGACTTTATAGGGCTACATTTAATAATTGACCCGTTAACTGTAAAAGTTGAATTTCCGCCAGTTTGGCATTGTATTTCGCCAGATTCTTATTGGTCTGGGCATTCAGCAGATTGATCTGCGCCTGTCTAAATTCGATCGAAGTAATCCTACCCAATTGAAACTGTTCCTTGCTGCGTTCAAAATTGTTCTCATTGGTAATCACGTTCTGTTCCTGAATCTGAAAAATCGTTACCCGATTTTCATAAAATGCCAAGGCGTTCGCGATATCCCTATCAACCTCTAATGCAACTTGTTTTTGCAATAATTCCTGATTTTGGTAGGCAATCTTTGAATTCTTTACTCGAACCGATGTACCTCCGCCATCAAATAAGTTCCAGCTAAGACTTGCCCCTAAGGCAAAATTAAGGGAATTCCTGTTACTTCCAGGGATGATCTGCCCAGGGATAAACGAGGAGGCCGCACTTTTGTTCAAGTTCCAACCATACGATCCATTTAATCCGATATTTGGCAAGTATCCCGACTTATTGACCTTGATATCATACGAATTGATTGCCAAATTTCGCTCGGTCTGCAAGATGGCCACATTGTTATCCTGGGCCTGATCTATCAGCCCATCAAGTTGTAAACGAGGCAAAAAATTAACCAAGGTATCAACTTGATAGGTCTCGGCTAAATTTCTATTCAAGACGACGTTTAAATCGCGCCTGGTATTGGCGAGTTGCTGCTGTGTATTCAATAAATTGATACTATCATTCGTAGCATCGACCTGTGCGTTTAAAATATCAAGTTGGGTATTCTGACCATATTCAAAGGCATATTCTGCCCTTGTGATTCGCTGTGTCGATATTTCCAAGGCTTGTTGAAGCACGTTCTGGTTTTCCGTGAGACGGGCCACCTCAAAATACACACTCAGCAATTGTAAGAGGGTATTCTCGATCGTTTCCCTTGCCTGAAGTTCTGTTAATTGATATTGCTCCTGTAGTTTCTTATAGTTATAAAAACGACCAAGACCATCAAAAAGGGTATAATTGATGCCTACTCCGGCATTGAAGCTCTGAGATTCGGCATCTTTTATTTCTAGATCCGCCCTTGGGTCGCCATTTGTTTCAAATTGCCCGGGATACGCGGTCGTACTATTAAGATCGTTGTAATTGGCACCGGCAGTTCCCGAAACATTTGGCAAATAGCCAGAATTCAAGATGCCCCGATTATTATCGGAGATTTCAACTAAGTTTCGGGCCACTTTTATGCCAAAATTGTTCTCCAAAGCCAATTCAATGGCCTCTTCTTTCGACAACAAGTTTTCTTGGCCCATGAGTATCCCTGAAAACACTAGAAAAAAACAAACGAAAGTATATTTTCTATTCATGCTAATGACGCTATTCTTTACCTTCAAATTCTTTTGGGTTTTCTTTTATAGTATTGGGAAATCCGTTTATGGATTGTGTTGAAGCACCTTGGTTGTGATGCTGTTCTTCTTTTTGTTCCTTTATTGCCCGTTCCACCTCTTCCTTCGTTACCTTGTTTCCACTGGCCAACCATTTGGTAGTTACCTTAGTACGATTGCTGAACGATAAAAATATAGGGAGCAATAAGAGTGTCAGAATGGTTGCAAAGGCAATACCATAGGCTATTGAAATCGCCATAGGTTTTAAAAATTGTGCCTGTCTGCTCTTTTCCAACAACAAGGGAGCGAGGCCGGCAATAGTAGTAGCCGTCGTTAAGAATATCGCTCTGAATCTCGATTTTCCGGCATCGTAAATAGCATCCTCGAATATCATCCCGTCCCGGAGGTTGCTATTGAATTTGCCGATCAAAACCAGCCCGTCGTTTACCATGACCCCAATAAGGGCAATAATTCCTAAAAGCGATAGAATATTAATCGGAAAATCGTGAATCCAATGCCCCCAAGCAACCGCCGTAAGGCTAAAGGGGACCAGAAGAATCAGCAACAATGGCTGACTAAAACTTCGAAATGTAAATGCGATGGTAATATAAATCAACATTAATACCGACAGACCCACGAACCGCAATGAATCGAATAGCTTGTTCGCTTCACGGTTTTGACCTTCATACGAAGCAGAAACCGTCGGATATTTTGATTGTATTTCGGGCATGATGATGGTGCGAATATCCGTCATAATGTCGGTCGGACTGGTCGTTTTGACGTCCTTAATGTCTGCTGAGACTTGTATTTCCCGACGTCCTTCGAGGTGATTTATCGCAACATCCCCTCTTTCAATGGTATAACTGGCAATTTCCTTCAGCGGCACTTTGCTACCACTAGGGGTCGTGATCCGCATTTCATCAAGGTCGGTTATCGAAGAACGATTTTCACGATCATATCGGACCCATACGCGTATTTCATCTTGCCCTCTTTGAAAACGTTGGGCCTGGGCTCCAAAGAAACCCGATCGAACTTGGTTCATTACATTCCGAAGATCAAGCCCCAACAAATAAGCGTTTTCCTTTAATTCCAAGCGTATTTCCTTGATGCCTGCAGGATCATTATCGGCAACATCCTTTAATAGCGCGTTATTCTCCAACGCAGCTTTGAGTTCGCTTTTAGCCGCCTTTAGTTCTTGTATGTTATTCCCCAGTAAGGATACCGAAACAGGGCTGCCTCCAAAATTACCCCCCGATCCATATATCAGGCTTTCTACGCCAATCACTGGGCCGACCAATTCGCGCAATCTATTGGTCACCATTTCAGAGGCAATCACATCAGGTCTTTCTTCTCCTGGAAGTAGGTTTATTTCAAGGTCTGCGGCAGATGTCCCTGGACCTAGATTCTTGATTGTATTCTCAAAGAGCATTTTACCGGTGCCCTTTAAATATTCATCGGTCATCTCCTGATTTACAATGTCTGCCTTCTCCTCAATAAGGCTAATAATTGAATCGGTAACTTTTTCATTTGTACCGTTGGGCATCAATAATTGAACCTGTATCCTATCGCTGGCGACCTGTGGAAAAAAGGCCGTCCTGATAATCCCTCCTCCTATTGATCCCAAAGTAAGTACGATGGCAGAAACAAAAATACCAAACGTCAATATTTTGTGTTTTAGGGCAAAATGTAACGCGGGGCCATAGATTGTATCACGCATCCAAACCATAAGTCGATCTCCCAACTTATTTATTACCCGTAATTTGGCAAATAGCTGCCCGATCTTAGATTTCGGCTTGTCGGCCATTGGTGCCAAGGCTTTTGAATGGGCCAAATGCGCCGGTAAGATGATCAACGCCTCTATTAAGGAAATAAACAAGGTCAACATGACGATTACCGAGACCTCACTGAAAAATTCCCCAATCCGACTATCAAGGAAGAGAAATACCGAGAAAGCCAATAAGGTGGTAATAATGGCAGATACTACTGGGGGTATTACCTCAACCGTACCATCAATGGCTGCCTGTATGGGCGATTTGCCCCTTTCATAATGCTGATAAATATTTTCGGCAATGACGATACCGTCATCCACCAAAATACCGATGACAATGATCATCCCAAAAAGGGAGAGTACATTGATCGTCACCCCAAAATATCCGGCAAAAACAAACATTCCCAAAAACGATATTGGTAGGCCGAAAGCTACCCAGAACGCTAGCCGTGTGTTCAGGAAAAGGGATAGGAAAAGTAAGACCAATAACATTCCCATAATCGCATTCTTGGTCAGCAGCTCGGTACGCTGATTCAGTGTGGTCGATTGGTCGCTGACAACATGCAGCTTGATATTATTATGTTTGTGGTTGAAATCCTCGATATACTCCTTCACTTTTTCGGCGGAAGTCAACAAATCTTCCGAATTGGTACTTGTTACCGAAGCATTTACCGAAAGGTTGCCATCAAAATAGGAGGCATTCGGGGATTCTGCAAAACGATCTCGTATAATTGCGACATCTTTCAATCGAATTGTACGACCGGAAGCATCGGCACGAATAATTAAATTTGAAAGTTCATCGCCATAATACAATCGGTTGTTCGCCCGTATTAGGTATTCCTCTGCATCGGTCTTGATATTGCCTCCCGTTACCAGGATGTTTGCGTTCGCCACGGCCTGGGCAACATCATTAAAAGACATATCATAGGCCAATAGATTATTCTCGTTTACGGCAATCTCAATTTCCTCCTGAGGATATCCAGTCATGTTTATTTGAGAAATACCATCGATTGTGCGCAATTCATTCTCGATCTGACGTCCGATTTGTTTCAATGTCACCAAGGGAACATTTTCGCCACTTATCGCGAAACTGATGGTTTGGCGAATGGCCTCTAGTTTTGAAACGACCAAAGGTTCCATTCCTGTAGGAAACGAAGGCACCCTATCAACCGCATTCTTAACCTCCAACAACATAAAATCAATGTTTCGACCTTTTTCGATCTCTACATTTATCGTTCCACTATTTTCACGTGCGATAGAAGTTACCCGGTCAACTCCTTGTAGGCCTTTTAGATTGTCCTCGATCTTTAAAACAATGCCTTCTTCCACCTCTTGAGGGGAAGCACCCGGATAGGTAATATTTATTGAAATATTCTTTGATTCGACTAATGGGAAGAAAGAAGATTTTAATGACAACATGCCTACGATACCAAAAACGAAGAAGGCCAGGATGAACACATCTACGGCAACGTGATATTTAATAAAGTAGGATATAATCTTGCGCATGGTTGGTATGTTTATTATTGATCCTTATATTGCTTGACCAGCATCCCAGTGTAGGCACCAACTATTGGTTTGGAAACTATGGTTATCCCTTCAGGCACTTCTTTAAGCACTACTTTTTTATCCGTAAAATACACCGGTTTCACATCTATCACGTCTAAAATAGAATCACGAACAACAAAGATCCTATCATTTTCTAATAGCAGCCCACGATCTACTTCAATCGCATCGGATTCTTGTTTGGCATTGAGTTGTGCTTCTAAATACATACCTTCCTTCAATGATTTATCAGTTACTTCAATAAATGCCTTGATTGTTTGGGAGGCCAAATCTACGTTGCCATTGATTCGGGCAACTTTGCCTTCAAACGTCTTCGTTTCATCCAGGTTGGTCAATTTGACCGATTCGCCTAACTTTAAAAGATCACTATACGATTTACTAATGGCCACTTCGAGTTCATAAACATCCGGATTTATAAATTCCCCTAGTTTTTGGCCCGAACGTATCAAGGTCCCCTCGGTAACCAGGGCCTCGGTCAAAATCCCACTAAAAGGTGCTAAGATTCGGTACTTTGATAGCCGCTGTTCTAAATTCTTTAAATTGTAATAACTTGTCAGAATGCCGCGACCAGAGATAAAATATTTTTCCTTTTCTGACGTCATTTCAGGCAATGGGGGTGTACTGGTTTCCATATCAAAGCCATTAAGATAGCCTTCCCACTTCCCAAAGATCTCGGGATAGTCTAATCGCAAATCTGGCATGATAGAGGTCAATAGATTATACAGATTGCTTTTGGCCGATTGAACACTGGCCGAATATTCTGAAGCATCAATACGTATAATAACTTCGCCCGCCCTATATTCCTGTCCTGCCTTGAATAATTTAGTGCCATTTCTGAATACTCCCTGAACCTCCGAATACAGTTCCACCCGTTGTTTGGCCTTTAAGTTGCCGTTGGCTGGGACAACAATAGGCACCACGCCGTTTTTAACCGTCTCGACGAATACGGTCTTTATCACTTTTTCGGGTCTGGGCTTGGGGGTGTTCTTACTATTAACGATGGCAATTGCCCCATAAAAAGAGACAATGATCAATACAATGCCAAGTACTGACAAGATTATTTTTCTAGTATTCATTTAGGAAGGATAGAATTAATGGCTCGAAGTTAGATGGCTAAATTATCCTTTAGTTTAAGCGACAATAGTTAAAATTATCTTAAAAGTTAAGCATATTAAGACAATCGCAAATAACCCGTTCGATTATTATTGAATTAGTCATTGCCATCAAATTTTGTAATGATATGTCAATGTATTTATAGAAAAGGGGATGCTAATAGCATCCCCTTTAACCAAACTAACTAAAATTATGATCAACTATATCAACTAGTCATTGTCATGACCATCATCATCCTCAAATTTGGTATCCGCCATGCGCGTTTTACTAAACTTCAGATCTTTGAAGTCTTTTTTTAGATCGTTGTCATCATAATCAAAAACCAGAAACTCCCTTGAATCCATCATTTGTAAATTTTTAAAGGAATCGAACTTGTTATTCTGGATCTGCATAATTCTTAAACTGGCCAACTGTGCAAATTCGGCCGGAATTTCACCACCCAGCTGATTATTCGCCAGGACCAGTTCCTTCATTTTGACCAGATTGCCTATTTCGGAGGGAATGACACCTTCCAATCCATTTTCGAAAAGTCCAAGGCTTTCTAATTGGGTCAGGTTTCCAAGGCTGCTCGGAATCTTGCCCTTGATCGTATTACTCGAAAGGTTCAATATTTTAAGATGTGTCAAATTTCCAATACTTTCAGGAATATTCCCCGTTAGAAAGTTATTAAACAAACTCATTTCCTCAAGGCTAGCCATCTGACCTATATTAGCAGGAAGCGTCCCTTTTATACGGTTCATTTCCAATTTTAAGATCTTCAGGTTGCCCAACAGTACAATACTTTCAGGAATCTCACCGGTCAGATTGTTGAACGCGAGGTTCAAGGCGGTCAAATGGGTCAAATTATTCAAGCTTTCAGGCAAAGGACCCATTAGGTTATTTCGGAACAGATTGATCTCAACTACATGATCATTCTGCACTTTAACCCCATACCAAGTGGCGATGGGCGTTGTCAAGTCCCACTTTTTTATCCAATGATTCCCATTGGTATTGGTATATAAATCTAGCAACGCTTGCCTTTCGGCCTTCGGAACTTTTGCCTGAAGAAAGCCAAAGGCCATCACAGATAAAAGAAAAATACAACGCACCTTTTTCATAGAAATGTTTTGAGAATTCAATCGTTCGATTGTAATAAACCCAGTTCTTTAAGATTTACCCTACAAAGTACGTAATATTATCTGTGATATTCAAAAATTTACGATGAAACGCCCATATTTGTTGTAAAACTTAAAGATTTTGTGGTGTAGGAATTTTATTTCAATTTTTGTTGCTACACTGTAAGTTTTTCAAGTTCGATGGTGACTTCTTCCCAATTTTTCATCAACTTCTCCAAATTTCTTTTCTTATCCTGGTAGGTATCAAAAAAATTTGGCTTGGCAATAGTTGCATTGTATTCTATTCGCAACTTATGATCAATATCGGCAAGTTGTTTTTCCAAGGTGGCTATGTCGCTTTCAAGGGTTCCGAGTTGGTTCTTGAGAGTCTTTACCTTTTTTTGATCTGGACGGGGAGACTTTTCGACCGTAGCTTGTACTTTCGTTTTAGGCCGGTCCTCCTTTTTTTCAATTGCCCTGAAATCGGTTACCTTGCGTTGTTCAAGATAATAATCGATATCCCCAAGATATTCCTTGATCTTTTGATCCTTGAACTCATACACTTTATTAGTAAGGCCTTGCAAGAAATCCCGGTCATGCGATACCAGGATCAAGGTTCCCTCAAAGCTTTGCAGTGCCTGTTTCAAGACATTTTTTGATTTGATATCGAGATGGTTGGTCGGTTCGTCCATTACGAGGACATTAAAGGGCTGCAGTAACATTTTGGCGAGGGCCAATCGGTTTCGCTCCCCGCCCGAGAGCACCTTTACATACTTCTCTACCTCATCTCCCCGAAAGAGAAAAGAACCTAAAATATCCCGAACCTTACTTCGGTTTTTTTCGTTGGCCGCATCGATCATGGTATCTAAAACGGTCTTTGAACCATCAAGATATTCTGCTTGATTTTGGGCAAAATACCCAATCTGAACATTATGGCCCAACTTCAAATGCCCTTTGTAGTTCAATTCACCGACCATGATCTTTGCAAGGGTAGATTTGCCTTGGCCATTCTGACCAACAAAGGCGATTTTACTTTCGCGTTCGATCAGGAGGTCTATCTCATCCAAAACATGGTTGTCGCCATAACTTTTTGAAAGCCCTTCTATTACACAAACCACTTTTCCGGGATTTACCGATATAGGAAAGCGAAGATTCATTACACTATTATCATCTTCATCGACTTCGATCCGTTCAATTTTGTCCAGCTTTTTGATCAAGGACTGGGCCATAGATGCCTTCGTGCTTTTCGCCCTGAATTTTTCGATGAGGCGTTCTGCCTGTTGAATCTCCTTTTCCTGGTTTTTTTGTGCATTTAGTTGTTGCCCCTTGATTTCTGCCCGTAATTTCAAAAACTGGGAATAGGGCTTATTGTAGTCATAGATCCGGCCCAGGGATATTTCTATGGTTCTATTGGTTACATTGTCTAAAAACATTTTATCGTGTGAAACGATTACGACCGCCCCTGAATAATTCTTGAGAAATTGCTCCAACCAGATAATTGATTCAATATCAAGATGGTTCGTCGGCTCATCCAAAAGCAATACATCATTGCTCTGAAGTAAGAGTTTGGCCAATTCGATCCGCATGCGCCACCCCCCGGAAAACGTATCCGTATTTTTATCGAAGTCCGTCCTTTTGAAACCAAGGCCCAAGAGTATCTTTTCGGTCTCACCTTGGTAGTTATAGCCCCCAAGGATCTCATAATGATGGGTTACGTCGTTCAGGTCGACCATCAGTTGATGGTACCCCTCGCTTTCGTAATCGGTGCGCTCTGCCAGTTGATGATTAATATGGTCAAGCCGCAACTCCAGTCCTTTGATTTCCTCAAAGGCTTGATGCGCTTCCTGGACTACGGTCCTACCTTGCTCAAAGTCGATGTCTTGTCGAAGAAATCCAATTTTTAGGTCCTTTTCAGTAGCAATGGTCCCAGAGTCTATGGGCATATCCCGCGACAAAAGTTTCAACAGCGTCGATTTCCCGGCCCCGTTCTTGCCTATAAGTCCGACGCGGTCCCCGCCGTTCAACCTAAAAGATATTTCCTCAAACAAATATTCCCCTCCAAACGAAACGGAAAGGTTGTGGATATTCAGCATTTTTGTTATGATTGTTACATTCAGTACGTGCGCAAAAGGCTACTTTTGCGAAAAATATCTGCAAATGTTAAAAAAAGGAAACAAACTCTACAGCATTTTAACAGGAACTTGTCCTAAATGCCATGAAGAGAGCATGTATTTAGATAAAAACCCCTATAATTTGGGCAATCTGTTCAAAATGCACGAGCGATGTTCGCATTGTAATACCAAATATAAAATTGAACCCTCCTTTTTTTATGGGGCCATGTATGTTAGTTATGGGGTCGGGATTGCTTTCGCCGTAGCGGCCTTTGTCATAGCCTATTTGTTCATTGGAAGTTCGTTGAAAGTCACCTTTACGGCCATCGTCGTGACTTTGGTCGTTTTTTTACCTATTATCATTCGCCTTTCCAGAAACATCTGGATTAATTTTTTCGTTCATTTCGACCCCAAAGCCTCCCAGCATCAAATCCCATAGTACTTTTTTGTAAATCGTTTACAATCCATCACAGGGGAAATGGGCTTTTTGCTTTCGATGAACTGAAACAGTTGCTCAGCCGCAAATGGAGCCACCATGACGCCCCTGGATCCGAATCCGTTTAGGACATACAGATTGTGGTCTTTTGGATGCCTGCCTACAAGAGGCGATCTATCTATCACCGTAGGCCGAATTCCGGCGACATGGTCTATCACTGCATAATCACATCTTAGGAAGGAATTCAATTTCTGCAAAAGTTCCTGCCTTGCTTGCCCTGTCGGCGTATTCGTAATATCATTCCAGCCATAGGTAGCACCGACGCGATATAGGTCTTCGCCCAAGGGAATGATGAACACCGATGATTTAATGACATTGCTTTCCCTAAGTTCAGGGGCTTTGATGGTCAACAGTTCGCCTTTTGTCCCACTCAAGGGAAGATACTTGAAATATGGGTTTTGTCGTAGTCCGAACCCCTCGGCAAAAACAAGGTGCCTCGCTTGAATGCCCCCATATTCTATGCCTTCGGGATGAATTTTTAATTGGTCGTAGTCAAAGGTTTCTTGTTGGAGCAGCACCTTTTCCAAAAGTTCCTTATTGAAAATTTCGCATAATCTTAAGGTATCGATCCTCCCAGTGTGCAATACCTGGCCATATCCAAAAGGGGCATTAATTGCAACATTCCGATTGGCGAGTATCTTTGTAGAAAGAAATTTGGAGAGCCCTGGCCTATCGGCAGCCTCAAACCAAGCATTCTGTTCACCTATCGAAGCAAAGCGTCGCAGTACAGGAACTTTATAATCAATTTGAATGGCATGCCTTCGCTCCAATTCTTGATAAAAGGGCAATGCGCGTCCCAACTGTTCCTCGGCCATCGACGCCAAAGTAAAACGTTTCAGAATTACCGGGTTATACATGCCCCCGGCTACTTTAGAGGAGGTCTGGGAGCCATCGCTAATAACCTTGAAGGTTTTCCCATTCCTTTCTAAGGTCTCACAAAAGGCAATACCCCCAAGGCCGAGCCCTACAATGAGATAATCATACATGGTACAAAGGTAGGAATTGTTACCATCATTGCGTGGTGTATTAAGAAAGCACATCGAATTGATTAGGACCAAAACAAAGGCTACCGGCCCTATCGAAGATCGCCGCTCCAATCATTTCAGGAACCCTGTATTTAGTATGAGCGGGCGTTATGCCCCTTGATACCATAAAAAAAACCCAGACCTTTCGGCCTGGGTTTTTTTATCATATTGAATTGGAATACTCTTGCTTTTAATAGGCCCACATATCCTGTTCCCGATCGCGGATCACTTCTTTGATGCGATTCGACTCCAATAACTGGAACAAGGCATTATCTGCAATATAATCATCCACATTGCGGTCACCCTGAATATTATCTTCACGATAAATGACGGCACCGAATCTTCGGGCGTTCAACAACATGTCAAAAGAAATGGGCTGGGCCGTATTGCGTTGGTTAAACACCTTTGCTTTGTGTAAGATATCGCGAACATCGGGATACCATACCCAGAAAAGTTCCACTTTATTCTCAGCTTGATCGATTGATTCATCGTCGATAAAGTTCACATCGGGAGCTACTGGGGCGATACCCAATAATCGGTATTTAAGTTCTCCTTGGCGCTTATCGAAATACCAGATACCTTTGATATGGTATTCCTCGATGTCGGCCGCAGTAAGGTCTCTTCGCATTACATATTCAGGGGAAAGTGCTTCCCCGGCATTTATCTGCTCATACCCATAATCGGTTGTGTCGATTTTTTGAAGGGTGGCACCCAAATCACTGAATGCCCTTTTGTCGGTGAAATATGAATCTGCATACACATCCTTTAAATTTCCATTTTTGATGTTTTTTATTAAAACATCATATAAGGAACGTCTATCGGGACCGATATCGATCGTATCAGTTGGGTAATATAATGGGAAGTTTACGCGTTCGTCAAGATCGATGATTTCCCACACGGTCTTGGACCACAAAATATCCCTATCATCAACATAACCATATTCCAACGGGGCATCATTATCTAACGCGATTTGCGCTTCGGTCTTAATGCCGATTTCCTGAGGCTTTTTGGCATTCAAGATGTTTGCCTGGGCCATTATGGATACCGGTAGCACACTAACTGCCGTGATTATTAAAACATTCTTCCAATTCATGTTTGTTACAATTTAAAATTACCGGGTTGCAAAAAGGCAACCCGGTTTACATTTAGTATTTAGTTTGTAATCTCCACTACTACAGGAGATACCTTTTTCAACTTGTAGGTTTTATTGTTGGTAATATAGGCTTCGACATCGAATATCTGAACTGCATCACCCCTTCCGGCCCTTTTCAAGGCTGCTTTCGCACGGGAATCTAACTTATCACCGCTTACGGCAACTGTAGGCTGTCCAGGAACCTTCAATTTGAATCCACTTACCGCAAGGTTCAAGTCAAAATCAAAATCTTCAAGCATGGCACCAATGGTGGCAATCTCTAGATTGGCCCTTGGCATTTTGACGCTACCCGTCTGCTTGCTCACCGACCCTTCTGGTCTTGGAATATCCTTGATCCTAAATTCGGATTTTGAGGAAACCGTTTGTCCATCAGGCAACTTTCCAGAGGCCGTAATCGTAACGGTCCTTCCTGTTCCAGGATTCATAACGTATTGACTACCGCTTATGGCTTTCAAACCAGGTGCAGATGCGCTTACCTTATTGTTTGGGATTCCAGGAATCGATATCGACATTGGGTTTGCCACCCCACGATACACCACGTTCATCTTGTCAGCTGCGATCAAGGCCGCATTTGGCTTGCTGATCGTTGCAAAGGTAGAAGATACAGGAACTTCTATTTCCTCACCGTCTTGCTTAAAAATCAGCTTCCCTTCTATTTTATGATCGCCAGGGTTACCAGCGCTTACCAATAACTTGACACCACCGCCTTCGAACTTATAATCTGAGTCTGATAATTTTCTACCATCCAAGGTCAATTCGGCCCTGTCAGGTTTTGTGGAATTATCGGTACGTCCCAACACGATGCTTCCGGAAAACTTCTCACCAGCATAAAAGGCTGACTTTTCCTGTTGCAACAAAGTGGTATAATTAGTCATAGACACTTCGCTGTTCAATTGCCCGGCCAACATCGATTTTAAGGCGTCTTCTTCGGTTGCCTTGATATCGGCTTGTATGGCTGTAAGCTTGGTCAAAGATGCTACTAAAGGAAAGCCTTCGTAATGATAATTGATCCAATCTACTTTTTCACCACTGCGATTTTCAACTTTACCTTTTGCATCCCCTGTTTCAAATCGGGAAAGTACCGATTCTTTGATATCCGCCGGAACGATAGCGGCAACTTGGGTGCGATAATCTGTGATTCTTTTCAAGAATTCCTTGCCGCCTTCGGCTAGGTTGTCTCCTTGAAATAATTTACCGTCTAAATAGTCTGATTTGTCCATTACCACATAATCCTTGGGATCTTCGACGTCTTTTACCATTTCGGTTTTCAATCCTTCCAAATAATCATAATATGCTTTGGACAATTCCTTTATCTTCTGGGCATTCTGGTACAATGGTCCGAATTTCTCGGCATTCTCAGATGCTTTTGTCTCTAGACCGCTCAAGAAAGCTAGGTTACTTTCTGACGTCTTTTCATTCGAAGTCTCTAGCTTTTCGTTCATAAGACCGAATGCCGCTAGCACTTCCTTACTCATATTTAAGGCCAACATTGCGATGAAGATCAAATACATTAAGTTGATCATCTTCTGCCTTGGCGTTGCTTTTCCTGATGCCATTTTTTCTAATTAGATTTTAATAATTACTTTGATTTGGGTTTGTTTAATTGCTCTAATTAGTTCCTGCTCATAGCAGATAACATGCCACCATAGACTCCGTTCAACGAAGAAAGGTTGGTAGCTAAAGATTGCATTTGATCCTTAAGGGCAGCCGCATTTTGCAGTTGTTCTTCGTTCACTGTAGCTTGTTTGCTGGCGCTTTCCAATTGAACTTTGTATAAACTGTTCAAAGATTCCATTTGGGCGGCGGCCTGGGTCATTTCTTCTGAATATTTCTTGGTAGACTGCATGGCATCGACTGTAGGGGCGATACCTTTAGCGGCTCCTTCAAAATTTCTAATACTTGATCCTAAGCTTTCCATAAGATTGGCATCAACACCAGCTTCCTTAAGCAACTCATCCAATTTTCTGGACAAAAGACCTTCGGCCTCCTTAGCATCCTGAACTTGGTTCTTGCCACTTGTCATGCCACCTGCCAATTCAGGATATACCAATGACCAATCATATTCGTCATCTACGGGTTCAAATGCACTGATAGCAAAAATAAGTGCTTCGGTAATAAGTCCTACTGCAAGTAAAAGTCCACCGGTAAGTGGTCCAAATTCCCAGTGTAGGATTTTAAACAATGCACCAATAATAACTACCGATGCTCCAAGGCCGTAGGCCATGTTAAATAATTTTTTTGTTGATTTTGACTGTGCCATAATTTTAAAATTTAATTTGAAGTTTAATTAATAATAAGTATTTGGTTAAAAATTTGATGGTTTTTCGGCCCGACGTTTATCAGGACCGAGGTTTGTATTTATTTGGTTTATCGTGTTGAATCTTCTTCCCCCATATAATCTTGTACGGTCCTGAAACCTACATAACTGCGGGCAGAATCTGCATATTCGTAATCTCTTGTACTTACCTGAAGGAAGTAGGCTACATCTTTCCAGGAACCTCCACGTATTACCTTTCTGGCGTTACTTTCATCGCCGCCATTGGGATTCATGGTCGATACGTAGTCATATGAACTTGGATCATAGCTTGAATTTGTCCACTCTGATACATTCCCTGCCATGTTATACAGGTTGTAGTCGTTCGGTTCATATGATTTGGCCTCTACGGTGTACAGTGCCTGATCCGCTGCATAATCACCTCGTTGAGGCTTAAAGTTTGCCATAAAGCACCCTGTATCACTTATCACATACGGTCCACCCCAAGGGTAGGTTCCACTTTCAATACCTCCTCGTGCGGCGTACTCCCATTCGGCTTCGGTAGGCAACCTAAACTGATTTACGAACTGTTTTCCACGGCTCTTTTGATCGTCGTTCTTGAATTTCGTCCGCCAATTACAAAAGGCTTTGGCTTGTTTCCAAGAAATACCTACTACTGGATAATCACTATAGGCATCATGCCAGAAATAATCATTGTGCATCGGTTCGTTGTAGGAATATTCAAAATCTTTTATCCAAACGGTAGTGTCAGGATAAATCTCAAGTTCCTCATGACGTATGAAGTCTTTTCTTCTCCCGGTCTTCGCCCGTGCAGCGGCCTCAATGTCCATCCAATTGTATTTATATTTCAATTTGGTTACATCGATGATGCGCTGCCCATTATAGGATTCCTCTTCTGGAATGTACAATGAATCCATCACTTCTGCATAGTATTCATCCGGGTATTCCGAAGTATCCCATACCAAATCTTCGTCCCTGTTCAAAGCACGACCTTCGGTTAGATCTTCTCCCATACCGGCGTAATTGTCGATCATGTACTTGTCATATACAGAAAGTTTTGTGGTGTCGGCATCCTTGAATGCGAAGTCACCAATTCCTCCGTCTTCTGGTCCTAATCCCAATTCATCGGCGAGGATGGCCAGGCGCGTTCTGGCAATAGAGTCTTTTACCCATTCTACAAATTGGCGATATTCGCTATTTGTTATTTCCGTATCGTCCATATAAAATGATCGTACGGTAACGGTTTTGGTCGGGGCATTGAGAACCTGTGCCACATCTTCCTCACTCTTTCCCATGATAAATGCTCCCCTCGGGATCAATTCCATGCCGTAAGGCTTTTCGGGATACCACTTTTTACCTTGGGCCCCGACTAGTTCTCCTTTTGTTTTTGACCCACAACTTGAGAGTAAAAAAACAAACGCTATAGATGATAACAATAGCTTCTTCATACTTTAGGTTAAATTTCGATTATGGTTATAAACTACAAACACAATTAGCATTTCTATTCTCTAAAACTTCGAATTGCTCAAATTATTGTATTCGACTAGATTATCCCTTAAAAAAAAATTTATCAGTTAAAGCCTTTCTTATAGGCTTTAAACCAACGGTCGGGAATCGTCTGGTCACATGCGTCCAAGTAGTCCTTTTCAGTGCATGGTAATAACGCTATCGATTTTCCTTTCGTATGGGAAGACAGTATTGAAGGTACCTCGACCCACCATCGTTCGGTATGGAGGCTTTTGTAGTAAACCAACTGTTCGGTGTCTGTAGGTACGATATATTTGGTGAAGTAATTGCTGTTGTCGTTCGGGGATTCGGTGATCCTATAATTAAATCCTTCGATGAAATACCAGATTATCTGTGCCATAAGTTGGCAAGATTGCCCGGTATTCTCCATTTCGTAAATCCCAAAAACACGAACATTATCGCTGATTCCGGCATATCTGGCAATGGTGCAGATTTCCCTCCCCGTGAACCCGTTGGGCGAAAAATTATCACTAAGCCCTATTTCACTGGCCCGGATGGCCCGTGCATCGAGACTTACCAAATGCGCATTCCTAAGAACGGGTTCGGCGAGGAGTAGATCCGAGGCTATGTCTCCTAAGCGGTAGGCATCGAAAAACAGTCGATCCATCAAATCAATTTCTTCCTGGGCGTTGAAATAGCTTTGGTAGCCCATGTTCGAAAAATTGAATAGGTTATTGGGCTTATCGGTAATGATCTTACTCATATATGAATTAGAGGAAATCAGTTCATCGTCCATACCAAAATCGAACCGGCTATCGATAGCTACTAAATTGATCATATCAACTATACCGTCGAATGCCCTGTAGGTAGGATAGGTTATGTCCTGAGTGGCCCCTATGATAATAGGTACTATATTTTCTTCCAAGAGCCCCGCAACGATTTCCTTGACTACGAAATAGGTGTCCTCGACGCTCTCGCCTTCCTCTATATCCCCTAAATCGACCACAGTCGTATTCCAATTACCGACCATCAATCGATAAAGTTGCAATCTGATGGCCGATACATTGAGCTGCTCTGGTTTTTTCTCGAAGGCATTTCTCGATTCTTTGACCCCTACAATCGCCATAGAAGCGATTGCAAGTACAGGAAGACCATCCCTCACAGTATGAATATGGATGTTTTTTCCCAGTGCCTGAGGCGGCATCAATTCGCAATGGGCCACTATTTTATCTTCTACGGGGACTAAAAAATCAAATGCCATAATACGTACTACTTCTTAGCTTTTGGTTTTGCCTTGGATTTATTTTTGGGTGCCTTTTTTTCAAGGAGGGCCTGTGCTTCTTCCAATGACATTTGGGTGGCATCAACTGTTTTTGCCAGTTCAACCTTGGTCTTTCCCTTTATAATCGTATGGCGTCCCCATCGGGCCTTTTCAATGCGAATACCGGCTGCTGGCCAATCTTGCACTACCTTTTCAATTTCCTTTTGTTTCTTAGCTTCGATTAGTTCAGCGATATCATCGGTAGATAGGGAATCGAAATCATATTTTTTGCTGACATTGATAAAGATGTTGTTCCACTTTATAAACGGACCAAATCGACCCACTCCCTTTATTACATCTTTCCCTTCATAGGTAGCTATTGGGGCATCGGCCTTCTGTTTTTCCTGTATTAATTCTATGGCCCGTTCCAAGGTTATTTCCATGGCATTTTCATCTTTATGCATGGAAACGAATTTTTTCCCAAAACGCACATAGGGTCCGAAGCGACCTACATTGGCCTCAACTTCCTCACCCTCATAGACCCCAAGATTTCTAGGCAATTTAAAAAGATCCATGGCATCCTCATAGGTGATCGTATTCAAGGATTGGTCAGGCAATAGGCTAGCGAACAATGGCTTTTCTTCTTCTTCGACGGTCCCTATTTGCACCATCGGGCCAAATCTGCCCAAGCGAACCGATACCTGGCGGCCTGTTTTGGGATCTTGCCCCAGTACACGCTCACCACTCGCTCTATCGGCATTTTCCTCAACGTCTAATACCTTAGGGTGGAAATCTTTATAGAAATTGCTCATTACTTTTTGCCAATCTTCATGGCCTTCGGCAATCTCATCAAAATCTTCCTCTACCTTCGCCGTAAAATTATAATCCAAGATACTGGCAAAATGGCTTACTAAAAAATCATTGACGATCATACCAATATCTGTTGGCACCATTTTCCCTTTGTCAGATCCTACCTTTTCCGATAACTGTTTTTCTTTTACTTGGTCTGCCGTGAGCACTAACTGTACATATTTTCGTTCAGTTCCTTCGACCGTTCCTTTTTCAACATAGCCACGGTTTAATATCGTGGAAATGGTCGGAGCATAGGTTGAAGGCCTGCCAATTCCCAATTCTTCTAGTTTTTTCACCAAAGATGCTTCCGAAAAGCGATAAGGGGGTCGACTGAATCGTTCAGTAGCCAATATATAGGTATTCGTTAAGGCTTCTCCTACCTGCATAGCGGGCAGCATGCCTTCTTGCTCCTCAGTTTGGTCTTCATCATCCAAACCTTCCATGTATACTTTTAGGAAACCATCGAACTTGATTACTTCACCATTCGCCGTAAATTCTTCGCCATGGGTATTCGCCATAATTTTCACATTGGTGCGCTCCAATTCGGCATCGCTCATTTGGGAGGCTATGGTTCGTTTCCAAATGAGGTCATATAATTTTGATTGGTCCCGTTCCAAGGAAGGGGATTGATTGGTGATATCGGTTGGGCGGATGGCCTCGTGGGCTTCCTGGGCCCCCTTCGATTTTCCGGTAAAATTTCGAACCTTACTATATGCCTTGCCATAATTGCTGGTTATCGCATCCTTAGCTGCATTGATGGCTTCCCCGGAAAGGTTGACGCTATCGGTCCTCATGTAGGTTATCAATCCCGCTTCATAGAGCCGTTGTGCAACCTGCATGGTGCGTCCAACCGAAAAATACAATTTTCTGGAGGCCTCCTGTTGCAAGGTCGATGTCGTAAAAGGAGCCGAGGGAGACTTTTTTGCTGGTTTTTTATCCAATTCCGAGACCGAAAAATTCGCTCCGATATTTTGTTTGAGGAATGCTTGTGCCAGATTTTTGGTATCAAAGGCCCTATTTAATCGTGCGGTAAAAACGCCTTTATCATTTGTAACAAACTCCGCGGTTATCTTAAAGGAGGCTTCCGGGGAAAAGGCCTCGATTTCCCGCTCCCGTTCAACAATCAGTCGCACGGCAACCGATTGAACCCTACCTGCCGATAGTCCCGGTTTTATTTTTTTCCAGAGAACAGGCGAAAGTTCGTAACCAACCAAACGGTCTAAAACCCTTCGGGCCTGCTGTGCGTTGACGAGATTATAGTCGATCTCCCTTGGATTTTCAATGGCCTTTTGAATCGCCGCTTTCGTAATCGAATTAAAAACAATACGTTTAGTTTTTTTGACATCTAATTGTAAGGTCTCCACCAAATGCCACGAAATAGCTTCCCCTTCCCGATCTTCATCACTGGCCAGCCATATTATATCGGCCTTCTTGGCCAAGTCCTTTAATTTTTTTACCAGTGCCTCTTTGTCTTTGTCTACAATATAACTGGGCAAAAAATTATTTGCTACATCCACACCGAGTTCCTTGGATGGCAGGTCGGCAATATGCCCATAACTGGACTCGACCTTATAATCATTTCCTAAAAACTTTTCAATTGTCTTTGCCTTTGCAGGTGACTCTACAATAACTAAATTTTTGGCCATTCATGGGTTTTTAATGCGACAAAAGTAGTTGAATTTTTTAATTTGAAGCTATACCTTATATATGGTCATAAAAAAACGCCCCGATAATTCGGGGCGTATGGTATTATTTTATGGGGTGTCTAATCAAGATTCAAAGTACTGATTAGTTGAATCGAATCGTTTAAATATTCATATTGGTATAGCGTCCCGGTACCGACCATGAGCAATGTATTTTCTAACGGAATCACATCAAAAGTTTGAATGTCCTTAAAATTATTTAATTCGATCAGGTTCATAACATCTGATTTGTCATACACCTTCAACCCAGAGGCACCATCGCAAACAAAAAGTTTTTCATCCTTCACACCAAGGCCATAAGGCCCATCTAATGGATATTGTGTCTTTAAAACCGGGTTTTCGATATTGGAAATATCGACAATGAACAAGCCGCTTTCCGTCGCACCACATTCATTTCCACCTCGCAGGGTTACATACGCATAATCCCCATCAACGACTACCGGATCACAGGCTGTTCCATGTTGAAACTCAGAGACGAAGACCGGGGTGGCGGGCGATGAAATATCGTAAATATACATGCCGCTCATACTACCCAAAAAAAGATACTGCCCACGATTAAAAATAGTCTCAATATCAAAACCTGCATAGACATCCTCCAAATCCTTCGGGTTCTCCAGATCTTGAATATCGAAGACATTCAGGGTATGACTATCGACCGCATATAAAAAATCGTCAACAATCTTGAACCGCGCCAAAGAACCGCCTTGACCTATTGACACATCATTGGCAGCGGCCTCGGCTAAAAATATCCCTATTCCGCCAACTCCTTTGTAGTATTCAAAATCGGATATCAACCTTCGTTCGGTCACCGTTTCCCAGCCAACAATCATTTCGTTTTGATAATCAAAATTTTCCGATTCAATAATGTCAGCATCAAAAGGCCATACAACATAGCCATTCAATACATTTTCCAAACGATTGACCACGTGAATATTGGTGATATCCGATATGTCCAAGACCACCAAATCGGTAAGACTATCGGCATAGAGAAAATCGTCTTTGACCGAAATATCAACATTGCCAGGTATCTTGATAAAGGCGATTTTTTTAGGGGAGGCAGGATCTGAATTATCTACCACATGAACCCCCCTATTCTTATCATTTATGAAAATGAAGTCTTTGTAAACGTATATCTTTCCGGATACTTGCACCGGTACTGGGTCGATAATCGCTACGCCATCCTTAAATTCAGCCATTGACATTTTAATGGGCCTGGCCACTAAATAATCGGCATACTTACTATCATCGCCTTTATCACAGGATAAAAACCCCACCGAACTAGCCATTAGCAGTACTAGGAAAACATTTTTCAGATTCATAATCAGTTTTTTAGTTGTTGTAACGATTAGATGAAATCAACATCAAAGCGTTGCGTTGAAATTCTAAAAACTCGGTAAAAAACATTCAACGCTCCACTAAAAATCCTATGCTATCCTTATAGACATAATAGATCGGTATTTTGGCCAGCATGGCCGTGAAAAGTACTCCGACAAGACACAGTATAATGCCCAGTTCGGCCAAGATGCCCATTAAAAATACCAATCCGAAGATTACCAACCAGTTCTTATTTCCGAGCTCAAAACTCGCTTTTACAATTTCACCGGCGGTTAGTTCTTCATCAAAAGCTAAAAAAGCAGGCATGAGCGACAAAGGCACGATCATATAGACAAGACCAATACCACATACCAACATTCCCAGGAGGCTCAAGCCGAATATCAGTAAGGAAAGCAATACCATTTTGGACATGTAAATTTTTTTAAAGTAAAAAAAATAGTCATCGCCAATCATGTCGTTGTAGTCCTTATGCTTGCAAATCCTTAGAAATGCCGCATTAAAGGATAGCGAAATTACCACAGACGCAATCATGAGTATAGGGAAAATAATAATAATCGGGAGGATTATGGCGGGGGGCAACTCATCGGCTTCGAGAACACTGGGATCTGTAATCCCAGCCAGTAAAAATGGGGCATAGAATAGAATATAAAATGGAAGCATCGATACAATTGTGAGCAAGAGTGTTATGAAACCTTGTACCCAAACTTTTTTGAATAAGTCGATCGATCTGCTAAAGATGCTTCCAAACTCTAAAGGGCGACTATTTTTGATTTTTTCAAAAAGGATGCTACAATTCATCTGAGCGATTTTTAAGGTAAGGTACAACTATTGCTCGAATCCCTAAAATAGTACTAAAATATACTGTCATCTTGTCACGATTTTGATTATAATGTTATCTTTGCAAACCTAATTTACAGGCAAGTCAATGAGCCATATGGAGAAAATTATTGATGAATCTTTACAGGGCACCGCATTAACTAGGGAAAAAACGAAAGAAAATACCCGTAAACTTTATATTGAAAGTTATGGGTGTCAGATGAATTTCTCTGACAGCGAAATCGTTGCTTCAATTTTAGCAGACCAAGGTTTCAATACGACCGATACCTTGGCGGAGGCCGATCTGGTATTGGTCAATACCTGTTCGATACGCGAAAAGGCAGAAGTTACGGTTCGCAAGCGCCTTGAAAAATTCAACGCCCTAAAAAAAGAGCGACCACATATGAAGGTCGGGGTCTTGGGTTGCATGGCCGAACGTTTGAAAAGTCAGTTATTGGAAGAGGAACAAATTGTGGATATGGTCGTTGGACCGGATGCCTATAAAGACCTTCCGAACCTTGTACGGGAAATCGAAGAAGGGCGCAATGCTGTAAACGTTATTCTCTCTAAGGATGAAACCTACGGCGACATTGCCCCGGTTAGATTGAACTCGAATGGGGTAACTGCCTTCGTATCGATCACGAGGGGATGCGATAACATGTGTACCTTTTGTGTAGTTCCTTTTACAAGAGGACGGGAACGTAGTCGTGACCCTCATTCAATTGTCGCCGAGGTAAGCGATCTTTGGGAAAAAGGATTTAAGGAAATAACCTTGCTTGGGCAGAATGTCGATAGCTATTTATGGTATGGGGGCGGACTTAAAAAGGATTTTACTTCGGCATCAGAAATGCAGCAGGCAACCGCGGTCGATTTTTCGGATCTATTGGAGCTAGTGGCCGTAGCCCAACCGAAAATGCGCATTCGTTTTTCCACGTCAAACCCGCAGGACATGACCTTGAAGGTTATTCATACCATGGCCAAATATAAAAATATTTGCAATTACGTGCACCTTCCCGTTCAAAGTGGCAGCAATCGCATCTTAAAAGCAATGAACCGGTTACACACGCGAGAGGAATATTTTGCATTAATCGACAACATTCGAAAAATAATTCCTGATTGTGCGATTTCGCAAGATATGATTACCGGCTTCCCGACCGAGACAGAAGAAGATCATAGGGATACCTTGTCTTTAATGCAGTACGTAAAATATGATTATGGTTTTATGTTCGCCTATTCGGAAAGACCGGGGACAATGGCGGCCCGAAAAATGAATGATGATATCCCACAGGAAATCAAACAGCGAAGGTTGGCCGAGATCATTGCCTTACAACGAAAGCATTGTCAAGAGCGCACCGAACAGCATCTCGGACACGTTCAGGAAGTTCTTATTGAAGGCGTATCCAAAAAATCGGAAGCCCATTTCATGGGGCGCAATTCGCAAAATACCGTGGCCGTTTTTCCAAAGGAAAACTATAAAGTGGGCGATTTTGTGATGGTTCGGATGGATCGCTGTACCTCTGCCACCTTAATCGGTGAGGCGGTGGGGTATAGTAACAATAATTGAAAGGTACATGGAATCAATTCAAGCTATAAAACAACGATTTGAGATTATTGGGAATGACCCAAAATTGAATCGCGCCATCGAAAAAGCGATTCAAGTCGCCCCGACAGATATATCGGTTTTGGTCACAGGTGAAAGTGGTGTCGGAAAAGAGGCCATCCCAAAGATTATTCATGCGCTTTCCCATAGAAAACATGCAAAATATATTGCAGTGAACTGTGGTGCGATCCCGGAAGGCACTATCGACAGCGAACTCTTCGGGCATGAAAAAGGCTCCTTTACAGGAGCCACCCAGACCCGCAGCGGTTATTTCGAGGTTGCCGACGGGGGGACGATTTTTTTGGATGAGGTAGGTGAACTGCCCCTCACCACCCAAGTGAGATTACTACGTATCCTGGAAAATGGTGAATTTTTAAAAGTAGGCTCCTCACAAGTACAAAAAACGAATGTGCGGATCGTTGCGGCGACCAATATCAATATGTTCGATGCCATTAAAAGTGAAAAATTCAGGGAAGATCTTTACTACAGGCTCAGTACGGTCGAAATACATATTCCGCCTTTACGAGAGCGAAAGGAGGACATTCACCTTTTGTTCCGGAAATTCGCCTCTGACTTCAGTCAGAAATATAAAATGCCGACGATCCGTTTGGACGATGATGCCATACATTTATTGCTAAAATATCGCTGGCCCGGCAACATTCGCCAACTTCGAAATATCGCCGAACAAATATCGGTTCTCGAAGAAGAAAGGAACATCAGGCAAACGACGCTTAGTGGCTATCTTCCCGATGTGAACAGTACAAATTTACCTGCGGTAATACAATCACAAAAAAGGGAAAGCGACTTTAGCAACGAACGGGAAATTTTATACAAAGTACTTTTTGATATGAAGGGTGATTTGAACGATTTAAAAAAATTGACCCTCGAACTCCTAAAAAACAAGGATACACAAAAAGTACAGGAAGATAATGAATCCTTGATACGGAAAATTTATGGCGCCAATGGTCAAGAGGAGGAAGAAGAAGAAGAAGTCACTGAAACCGATGCACATGGGTTATTGCGATTGCCAACAACCCCAATAGAAAAGCAGGTGCATCTTAGTCCCCAAGAGGACAAATACCATTTTGCCGAAGAAATCGAAGAAGAAGAAACCCTATCTTTACATGAAAAGGAAATCGAATTGATCAAAAAATCATTGGATAGAAACCGAGGAAAAAGAAAGGCTGCAGCTGCAGAATTAGGTATTTCAGAACGAACGCTCTATAGGAAAATAAAGCAATTCGACCTCTGATATTGGTGTGCGATAAAAAAATAGTACTGGTCTTTTGAGAAAAATAAAACGTATTGTTCTTTCTTTCATCATCGCACTCGCCATGATCGGTTGCGGTGCCTATAATTTTACCGGGGGCAATGTCGGTACTGCCAAAACCTTCCGGGTCGATTACTTTCAAAACTATGCCACCCAAAGTCCGGGGTCTACTTTTGAACCAGGCATGGACCGTGATTTTACCCAGGCCTTGCAAGAAAGAATCCTGAATCAGTCTAGTCTCGATTTGGTAAATTCAGGCGGAGATCTGGTGTATGAAGGTGAAATTATCGAATATCGCATATCGCCCATGAGTGCTACGGCCCAACAGACTGCAGCACAAAATAGATTGACGATTGCCGTCAAAGTGCGATTTTATAATAATACCAAGGAAGATGCCGACTTTGACCAACGGTTTTCCTTCTTTTATGATTTTCCGGCGGCAACACAACTTTCGTCGGTCAAGGACGAAGCCCATCAGGTTATCTTTGAACGCATTACCCAAGATATATTCAATATGTCTTTGGCCGATTGGTAGTTATAGCTAGTATAAAAGAATTCGGATCAAAAAAACACATACTATCACCCTACCAAAAAAATCGACATGATTTTGATGGTCTAAAAACAGGCTGCAGCTAACGCACTATTATGAACGTAAAGGAATTTACATATCTTCTTAGGCATCCCGAGGAAGTCGTTCGTGCTGAGCAGACTAATGAATTGGAGGATATTATCAAGGAATATCCCTATTTTCAGGCTGCAAGGGCAGTACATCTAAAAGGTCTTAAAAACGGCAATAGTTTTAAATACAACAAGGCACTAAAAGTGACGGCTGCATATACTGCCGATAGGGAGGTCTTATTCGATTTCATTACCTCCGATGAATTTTTGAGGAATGCAATAGACACTCCCATGGCAGCTACTTCAGCAACGACAGACGACACGGAAAAACGTGTTAAGACCACACCGGAAATTGGCCACGAACCTCCTAAAATGATAGAAGTGTCTGAGGATAATCCGTTGCCGCAATCGATGCAGGATGCCGATCAGATCTTAGATCCAAGACTTTTTGAATCAAAGAATAATACGCCATCAGGTACCGTACCCCAGCCCAAAAATGTGTCTGAAGATGAACTTGTCATCGGGGAACCCCTGCGATTTACAAAAACCGAAAAGTATTCCTTTGGGGAATGGCTCCAATTGGCTGCGATGAAGGCCATCGATAGAACCCCGGAAAGTCGACCTGGCAATGATACCAGAAGGCCTGACATTGTTCAAGAACTGATCAAAAACGACGCTTTAAAAAGAAAGAAATTTGAACGAATTGACCGTTTTTTAACCGAAAATCCGAAGATAGATCCCGATGCCAAATCAACTGGGGCAATCGATATTAACGAATCGCTCACTTTTGATAAAAACGAGTTGATGACCGAGACGTTGGCCAGGGTTTATTTAGAGCAAAAAAAGTACAAAAAAGCGATTCAGGCTTACAAAATTTTAAGTTTGAAATATCCGGAAAAAAGTGGTTTCTTTGCAGACCGAATTAAATCGGTAGAGAAAATTCAAAAAGATAATTCAGTAGGGCAATGAGCACATTTTCCATTTTCTTGATTCTTATTATAATCGTCTGTTTCTTATTGGTATTGGTTATTATGGTACAAAACCCAAAAGGAGGCGGATTGTCTTCTTCTTTCGGTGGTGGAGGGACCCAAATAATCGGGGGTGTGAAAAAAACCGGTGACTTTTTAGACAAAAGCACCTGGACACTAGCCATCTTGTTGGTAGTGCTTATTTTGACATCGAATATTGCCTTAAAAGGTAATTTTGGCACTAGTGATTCGAAATTACTTCAAGGTGATGACATTGAGACCACGGTTCCTGAAACGGTTCCTGAGACAGTTCCAGAAACACCTGCACCTGCCAACAATCAAGGCAGTCCGTCAGACAGCCTCTAAATAGCGTACAAAAGAGTAGAAAATGCCGGCAAAAATGACAAGCTGGCATTTTTGTTTTAACAAAATGTCAGTTTCTGACCTGTGGCACAATTTGTGTCACCACAGACAAGAAATAAATCAATTTAAAATTCAACAATATGGCTAAAGTAAGCATTAAACCATTGGCAGACAGAGTTCTTATAGAGCCTATGGCTGCCGAGACCAAGACAGCGTCTGGAATTTATATTCCAGATACGGCAAAGGAAAAACCACAAAAAGGAAAAGTAGTGGCCGTAGGTCCTGGAACCAAAGATGAAAAAGTAACCGTAAAAGTAGGAGAAACTGTTCTTTATGGTAAATACGCTGGTACCGAGTTAAAATTGGGCGGTGTTGATTACCTAATGATGCGAGAAAGTGACATTTTAGCTATTATATAAATAGTAAGGGCAGTCCCAGTAAGATGGGATTCTACGAAAAGAGATAAAATAATTAATCAAATTCCTGTGGTAACAGGAACGTTTAAAAATAGAATTGAATTATGGCAAAAGATATAAAATTTGATATTGATGCTCGGGACGGTCTAAAAAGAGGCGTAGATGCCTTGGCAAATGCAGTAAAGGTTACGTTAGGGCCAAAAGGGCGTAATGTAATCATTAGCAAGTCATTCGGTGCACCCCAAGTAACTAAGGACGGTGTTACCGTTGCAAAAGAAATCGAGTTGGCAGACCCCTTGGAAAATATGGGCGCCCAAATGGTGAAGGAAGTTGCTTCAAAGACCAATGATTTGGCCGGAGACGGAACCACTACCGCTACCGTTCTTGCACAGGCAATCGTTAAAGAAGGCTTGAAAAACGTAGCTGCAGGTGCAAACCCAATGGATTTAAAAAGAGGTATTGACAAAGCGGTTGAAGCCATCGTTGCCGATTTGGCCAAACAATCGCGTAAAATCGGGGATTCTTCTGAAAAAATCAAACAAGTAGCCTCCATTTCGTCGAACAATGATGAAACAATCGGGGAACTTATCGCACAAGCTTTTGGCAAAGTGGGCAAAGAAGGTGTAATTACCGTTGAAGAAGCCAAAGGAACCGATACCTATGTTGATGTTGTTGAAGGGATGCAATTTGACAGGGGATATCTTTCACCGTATTTTGTGACCGATTCGGAAAAAATGACCGCTGATTTGGAAAATCCGTATATCCTCTTATATGATAAGAAAATCTCTTCAATGAAGGATCTTCTTCCAGTATTGGAGCCGGTGGCCCAATCGGGAAAACCTTTATTGATCATTGCCGAAGATGTTGATGGGGAAGCCTTGGCTACTTTGGTTGTAAACAAATTAAGGGGTTCATTGAAAATTGCGGCCGTTAAGGCCCCAGGTTTCGGTGATCGAAGGAAGGCCATGTTGGAAGACATCGCTATCTTGACCAAAGGTACTGTAATCGCAGAAGAAAGGGGATTCTCGTTGGAAAATACAACGTTGGATATGTTGGGTACCTGCGAAAAAGTGTCTATCGATAAAGACAATACGACCATCGTAAATGGCGGCGGTGCTGCAAAGGATATCAAGGCCCGTGTAAGTCAGATCAAATCACAGATCGATACTACGACCTCTGATTATGATAAGGAAAAATTACAGGAACGTTTGGCCAAATTGGCTGGCGGAGTCGCCGTACTTTATGTAGGAGCTGCTTCGGAAGTTGAAATGAAGGAAAAGAAAGATCGCGTTGACGATGCCTTGCATTCTACTAGAGCCGCTGTCGAAGAAGGCATTGTTGCAGGTGGTGGTGTTGCCCTGCTACGGGCAAAAGCCGTACTTTCAAAAGTTAAGGTCGAAAATGCAGACGAGGAAACCGGCTTGCAGATTGTTGCAAGGGCCATCGAATCTCCGCTAAGGACCATCGTAAGTAATGCCGGTGGGGAAGGTTCTGTTGTGGTTGCCAAAATTTTAGACGGAAAAGGAGATTTTGGTTATGATGCCAAATCTGAAAAGTACGTTGATATGTTGAAAGCCGGAATCATCGATCCCAAGAAAGTAACACGGATCGCATTGGAAAATGCCGCTTCGGTCGCCGGAATGATCTTGACCACTGAATGTGCCCTGACCGATATCAAGGAAGATGCACCCGCTGGTGGCGGACATGCCCATGGAGGTGGAATGCCTGGAATGATGTAGTCAGACAATAGACTAGATTGGCATGAGGTGAATACCTTTTTGCCTATACTACGAAAACCGCCCAAGCGAAATTGCTTGGGCGGTTTTTTATTAAGAAAATACAGGTTTGATTCCATCGGAATCTTAATAACGCCACGCAATGTGTTTCATAATCGCGTTTTTTTATTTGCAACTTGCCTACATGAAGGAGGAAGTTCATCACCTCCGTCTATCCTTAAAATAAAAACCACCCGTATTGTGGGTGGTCTGATTTTCCGATGCATAGGGTCTATCTTATAGACCCGATATAAGAATTACTTCTTCTTCGCTGGTGCCTTTTTAGCTGCTTTTGGAGCGGCTTTTTTGGCGGCGGCTTTTGGAGCTGCTTTCTTTGCTGTTGCCATGATTGAAATGATTAAAATTTCAATTAAAACTACCTTTTTTTTCCTGTGTTTTTATTTTTAAGGGAGAATTTATAAACAGAGTTCCTAACAAGTTTATACACTTTTTAATTCCCTGCCGATGCGCCCACAATGCAAAACACATCGGTTATTTGAAGTAGAACGTAGTATTACGTTTTTTAGTGTACAACTATCTTCAATAAAATCACTCAGGGAAACGCGGCCAACAGTGATTTGTTTTTGGCATCACTATTTATAATGCGGCACGCCGTTCTACATCGATTTTACGATAGTTTCACAGTCCGCAAACGAAGCGCATTTCCGATTACCGAAACCGAACTGAAACTCATAGCCGCTGCCGCAATCATCGGCGATAGCAACACGCCAAAGAGAGGAAAAAGCACTCCCGCCGCGATGGGGATTCCAATGGTGTTGTACACCAAGGCGAAAAATAGGTTTTGCTTTATGTTCCCCATTACTTTGTCACTAAGCGTACGAGCACGTACAATACCTTGTAAATCGCCTTTCACCAACGTAATACCCGCGCTCTCGATGGCCACATCGGTACCCGTACCCATGGCGATGCCAACATCGCTTTTTGCCAAGGCAGGGGCATCATTTATTCCATCACCTGCCATAGCTACTACCTTGCCTTGTTTTTGTAATTTTTCAACTTCCTTCATTTTGTCCTCGGGGAGCATTCCTGCCCGATACCCTGCTAGCTGCAATTCCGTTGCGACCGCTGCGGCCGTTTCGGTAGTATCCCCGGTCAACATAATCACTTCGATCCCCAGATCCTGCAATTCCCTAATGGCTTGCATGCTGGTCTTTTTGATGGCATCCCCAATGACCATATACCCGGCGACCAACCCATCGATCGATAAATAGGAGACGGTTTTTCCCTGCTTTTGAAAAGATTCAGCCGCTTGCTTCAATTCGGCCGTCACCGTCGTTTTAGCATACTCCATCATCTTACTATTTCCTAAGGATACCTTTTTCTTATTTACAATGGCCTCCACTCCCTTCCCGGTCACCGACTTAAATTCCATGGCTTTCACTACTGACACCCCTAATTCTTTCCCATATGCAACGCTTGCCGCCGCCAATGGATGCTCACTAAATTGGTTTACCGAAACGATGTATTGTAGTACTTGTCGTTCTGTAATTGAATCCTTCAGCACCCCGATTTTTTCAACTTTTGGTTTGCCTTCAGTGATGGTACCGGTTTTATCTATGATCAGGGTCTGTACTTCGTTCATTTTCTCCAAGGCAGATGCACTTTTGATCAGGATGCCATTTTGGGCGCCCTTGCCAACACCGACCATCACGCTCATTGGGGTTGCCAAACCCAAGGCGCAGGGACAAGCGATGATCAATACTGCGATTGAATTTACAAGTGCGTATACATAAGACGGTTCAGGACCCCAAAGCGCCCAAATTACGAAGGTGATAATCGCGATTAAAACAACTACCGGCACAAAATAACTTGATACTTTATCGGCAAGATTCTGAATCGGCGCCCTACTGCGACTCGCTTCATTCACCATATGTATAATTTGCGAGAGTAGCGTATCGCTTCCTATCTTTTCCGCTGTCATCAAAAACGATTGATTTCCATTAATGGTGCCACTATTTACAGTGTCAGATACCGATTTGGTCACTGGAATCGGTTCACCGGTGATCATAGATTCATCTACGGTCGTTTCCCCTTCTTTGATCGTTCCATCTACCGGGATTTTATCGCCGGGTTTTACCCGTAGGAGGTCACCCACCTTAATGGCGTCAATGGTGATTACTTCCTCATTGCCATCGATGACCCGAATCGCGGTATTCGGCGCCAATTTCAAAAGTTCCTTTATGGCTGAATTGGTCTTGCTATGTGCCCGGGCTTCAAGAACTTGGCCCATGAGCACCAAAGTCAGAATTACGGTGGCTGCTTCAAAATACACATGTACGGTACCCGATTCAGACTTAAACTCCTGCGGAAAGAAATCAGGGAAAAGCATTCCGAAAACACTAAAGGTCCAGGCCACTCCGGCCCCAATACCAATAAGGGTAAACATGTTGAGATTCCAGGTAATAATAGAACGATAGGCTCTTTCGAAGAACATCCACGCAGCATAAAAGACTACTGGCAAGGACAGAACGAATTGTACCCAATTCCAGTTTTTCATTGACAACATTTTGTGCAAGGGGTTTTCATGCCACATCTCGCCCATGGCCAAAAGAAAAATAGGCAGTGTAAAGGCAACGGCAATCCAAAACTTTTTTAAAAGCTTTCTATACTTTTGCTCTTCGGCCGAACTGTCGCCTTGTAAGGGGACCAGTTCCATGCCACAGATGGGGCATGATCCAGGGGCGTCCTCAATTATTTCAGGATGCATAGGACACGTATACTGGGGCTCCGATGCCGCCTTCAAGTCAACCTCTTCCACCAAATCCATCCCACATACCGGGCAATCTCCCATATGGTCGTACGTTTTATCTCCTTCACATCGCATCGGACAATAAAAAGTACCTTTTCGATTTGATTCGGTATTTTTCTCAGATTTGGTTTTTTCAACATGAGCAGGGGGTTCATCGGGCATGTGAATACTATAAGTACCGCCATCTTTTTTTAGGGCGTCTTGAAAAACCGACAGCGGAATATGGGATTCCATTGCTATTTCAGCCTCGTTCCGTTCTAAATTTACCGTTGCCTTTTTTACACCCTTTATGGTATTAAGTACGCTTTCAACATGCGAACGACATCCGTTGCAAGTCATTCCATGAATATGATAAACATGTTTCATCTGCATAATTTTGTGTTTTGATCTTGGAAAAATCGCTACGCGCAATGGTGGCCAAATCAGATATTGCGGACTAAGGACACCAACGGCATATCCTCTTTAATAGCTAAATTACGCTTTTATAAAGCAGGATGTTTGCTAATCAATCGTTGCTTTTACTACCCCACAATTCAACATTTTGCTGCCGTAGTAGGGGTTTTTGATTTCCTTGTTGGCACTGAGCCAGGCGCTGCCATTGTCATACATGGGGCAAAACTGTTCGTATAAGGTAAACGGCGACCCAGTAATGGCCATCATATCTATTATTTCAGCACTTAAAAGCTTAAAATGAGTTCGTTGGAGGTCTAAGGCAGTTTTTGAGATAGCAGTGGCATGCTGCGTCGCATTTTCGATTATATCGCGTAGTTCGGATTTTTGTGAGGTCGAAAAACTAGCAGCATCCATTTGGTTTAGGGCAATAACCAGCGCTTCTCCTGTTTCTGCAGCACTCTTGGCGTCATCGGCTACCAATTCTTCCTTCAGTTGCAAATATGCTTTCAATATCGGGGTTGTTGCGGTTGATGATTGCTGGTCGCCAATCGCCGGTTCTAAAGCGGTGTCCATTGATGCATCAAGCGTCCCTGCCTGAGGTTCCTCCATAACGGGGCTATTATTTTTGTTCTCCTTGCATGACAGAACGGTCAGGCTTAAAATGGTCATTGTAAAAATCCCAGTTGCAATTTTTGATTTCATCATTGTAGTCAATTTTCTAATTAATTCCATTTAATATTCAAATTTCTTGCTATCCTTATTGGTTTAAGGGGTTATTTTATTTCCTTTATTACTTCCCCGCAACTTAACATCGAAGATCCGAAATACGGATTTCTAATTTCCTTTGAAGTACTTAACCAATCCGCTCCTTTATTACCATCGGCCATCGGGCAATGAATAACATAGGTGGTTTTTCCATAGGGACGAAAAACGTTTTCCAAACTGATCATTGCATTTGAAAGCTGTTGAAACGCTTTACGTACTTCGGCAATGTTTTTTGAATGCCCTAGTTGTTGCAGGGAATTTTTTAGTGAATCACTTAATCCCATCCATTCAGAATGCGCTTCACCTTTAAATAAGGTCATTTTGATTCCTTCAACTTCCTTAAGAAAATTCGAAGCAGCATTGGCTGCAGCCTCCTTTTGATCTTTCGAGAGCGCATCTTGTATTGCGAAATAGGAGGTAAATAAGGGCTTGAGGGCATCCTTGGCTTCACCGCTTATAGGCACTATGTCTGAGAATGCCTTTTTTGTAGGCTGCATAGAAGAAGGTGTTGTTGTGCCTTCATGACCATCCGATGCTAGCCCACTTCCTACATTCGGATTCATCATACTTGGTTTCCCGGCCAATTGGGAGGCAGCATCAATGGTAAAGGTACCATTTACGACAATTTCTTCCCCGTTTTCAAGTCCTGATTTGATGATATATGCTTCGCCTAATGAAGGCCCGAGTACCACTTCACGCATGCTAAAATTCACTTTATTCCCAAGATCTTCCCGGACATAGACAATAGACCGCTCCCCGGTCCACATTACGGCCGATTTCGGCACAGCGATTTCTTCTGAGACAGAATTGCCCAAATCACTTAAGAGAATTCCCGTTACGAACATTTCGGGTTTTAACCTGTTATTGGGGTTCTTTACTTCCACGCGTGCAGAAGCTACCCGAGTTTCAGGATTAATTATTGGGTCTATAAATTGTATTTTGCCTTCAAAGTTTTCACCGGGAATCGATTGCACGGTATAGGTAACCCGATCTCCGATTTTCACCCACGGCATATCGGTCTCGTAAATATCAAAAAGCACCCATACCGATGAAAGATCGGCAATTTCATACAAGGGCATTCCTCGTTCTACATAGTCTCCTACCTCGACCTTTTTGCTCAATACAATACCAGAAACGTCTGCCGTTATCGGAAATCGCTGAATTACAGTTCCCGAACCAAGTATTTTATTGATGGTGGCATCGCCAATTTTCCAATTCGACAATTTTTGCTTGGCTGCGGTGAATAAGTCGGGTTGCGCATTTTTTATGGCATTGGCTTGTAAAAGTTCTTCTTGTGCCGTGACCAAATCCGGAGAATAGATCATGGCCAAAAGTTGTCCCCGATTTATTTTCTCCCCGGTAAAATTAATGTTCAATTGTTCTATTCGACCTGGAATATGTGTAGGTTGCTGGTATGTTTTTCGTTCGTCGACCTGGACCTTGCCATTGAGACGGAGTTCCTTTTTGGCTTCTTTTGTCCCCACCTGCATGGTCTGGATATTCGCCAATTTCATAGCATTTTCTGTCATTTGTATCGCATTGACCCCCTCTGCGGAATCCACTGGTTTCCAAAGGAATCAATTCCATTCCACATATGGGACATTTCCCAGGTTCTGAACTTCTGATCTGTGGATGCATCGAACAGGTCCAAATTGTGTTCTCCAATATTTCAGTACCATGATCATGGTCTGCCATAACTTCTTTGTTCCCACCAAAAAGCGCCCACCCTAATAGGAGTCCGACGAAAAGTATCCCCGCTGATTTTAGTATTTTCTTAGTTTTCTCGTTCATCGTAATCGGATTTAGAAAGTAAATATTCGATTTTTGATTGCGCTACAAATTCATTTTTCGATTGCGAAATCGTTTCCGTTTGATACCGCAGCAAATTTTGGTTCATACTGAGTATTTCCTCAAAATCGGCGGTGTCGTTGCTTAAACCAACCAACAATAATTTAATGGCCTGGTTCGTGCTTTCGGTTTGCTTCTGATACAATTCGATTAGTTGTTCCGCTTTTTTATAGTCATACCCAGCCAATGAATACTGTGAATACAAATTATTTTTCACCGCTTCTTTTTCATAGTCGACCGCTTCAGTCATTAATTCAGCTTCTTTTTGGGAAGCCTTGTATTTCTTCCTATAAATAGGAAGGGTCAAAGAAAGCATGGGCATTATGGCATCTTGCCCATTCATTTCAAGGTTGGGAACGTCGCGTTGGCTAATAATTGAATAATCGACCCCTAAACCGATCATAGGATACCCCTCTTTTCTTGCTACTATTTGTTGTGCCGCATACGATGCTTTTTGCTTCTCCAAGCGCACAAGTTTCGGATTGGTTTCAAAAAAACTATCACTGGCAATTTGCATACGTTCTTTGGTGAGCGGCAAACTATCGGGAATCAATATAAATTCATCTGAATTCCTATTCAAAAGTCGGTTGAAAGCAACTTGAAGCGGAACTTGCCGGTCTTTCAACACCTCGATGTTCGTTTGACTTTCATTAATGCCAATATCAATGCGAACTACGTCGACCATGGTGCCTTTTCCATTACTAAATTTAGTAAGGGCCAACTCCCTATAAGTTTTTAGGATTGATAAATTTTCCACCTCCAAATGAATCGTATGATGCAATTCGTACACCTCGGCATAGGCTTCCTTTACCTTCAGTAACATGTCGTTTCTGGAATCCAAATAGTTTTGAAAAGCAGCTTCCGCCATAAGTGTTGCCGCATTTTCCCTTGCAGAGATAGTCCCAAACCAGGGAAACATTTGCATAAGACTGAATTTTGCCTCCTGCCTGCCTATTCTGGTTTCGATCATTTTCCCAAAAGCGCTCATAGTGAGCGATGGGTCTGGCAACCCGCTCATTTGAGGCACTTTTTGCAGCGCCGCTTCAAATTTCAGGTAAGACGATTGCACTTCCGGATTCTGCTGCGCGGCGATTACCAAATACTCCTTTAATGATTGTGCGCTGAGCTTTGGAGCCATTCCCATCAAAATCAGCACGAATACTACGGTTTGTATTTTGACTTTAAACTTCCATATGGAAGTCACCTTTTCGATTACGGTATTAGGTCTTGAATAGCTCATAGTTCATTTTTTTTGACCACCGCTTCCCGCCAATACGATTGCAGTACGGGCACAACGAACATGGTCATGAGTTGAATAACCATACCCCCAAAGGTCGGAATGGCCATGGGAATCATAATATCGGCACCTTTCCCTGTTGATGTCAACACCGGCAAAAGCGCGATAATGGCAACCGCAGCAGTCATCATGGCCGGTCGCACTCTTTTCTTTCCGGCAATCAGGACGGCAGCCCTGACTTCTGCTATGGTTTTCGGATTTTTTTCTTCGAATACCTGATGGATATAGGTCCCCATGATCACCCCGTCATCGGTGGCAATACCGAAAAGGGCAATAAACCCGACCCATACGGCGACACTTAGATTTATGGGATGGATTTGAAATAAATGCCGCATATTGATACCGGATACTGAAAAATTCATAAACCAATCCTGCCCGTAGAGCCACAGCATGATAAAGCCCCCTGCAAAAGCCACGAATACTCCCGAAAAGTGAATAGAGGAAGCAATAACGGTTTTGAACTGAAAATAAAGGAGCAAGAAAATAATGACCAAACTGATGGGGATTACGATCGATAATCGTTTCACGGCTCGAATCTGGTTTTCATAACTTCCAGAAAATTTAAAGCTGGTGCCCTTCGGAACTACGAGCGTTCCTGCATCAATTTTTTGCTGAATGAAACGCTGGGCCTCATTCACTACATCTACTTCGGCATATGTATCCCGTTTGTCGAAAAGTACATACCCTACTAAAAAAGTATCCTCGCTTTTTATCATTTGAGGTCCACGGGTATATCGAACCGATACAAGCTCCTCTAGTGGGACCTGGACCCCCGTCGGGGTCGGTACCAAAATCTTCTTTATTTTATCGGGGTCATCCCTTAACTCCCTAGGATATCGGACCCTGACGGGGTAGCGTTCCCTCCCCTCTACGGTGGTCGTGATTTCCATACCCCCTATGGCCGTTTCGATAATCTCTTGGGTTTTCGCGACACTTAAACCGTATCGGGCGATGGCATTCCGATCAATAACAAGCTCTAAATAGGGCTTGCCAACAACTCTATCCGCAAAAACAGCTTCGCGTTTCACCGAGGGGACTTCCTTTAATATAGCTTCCAACTGCATGCCGAAATCTTGGATCGTCTTGAGATCAGGACCGAATACCTTAATTCCCATAGGCGCTCGCATCCCAGTCTGGAGCATTACCAATCGGGTCTCTATAGGTTGCAATTTAGGGGCCGAAGTTACCCCTGCAATCTTTGTGGCCTGTACGATTTCCTTCCAGATATCATCGGTGTTCTTGATTTTGGGTCGCCAATTCCTAAAATATTCCCCGTTTTCATCTAAAATCAGCTCCCCTTCTGGGATACCATTGATCAAAGCCTCGTCATTGCTCATTGCTCCACCGGAAGCTAGTAGAAATCGATTATTTTCATCGACCCTAAAACGTTTGGGACGCCCATCAAGCGCGATAATATATTCAGGCTTATAATTGATGATGGTTTCATACATTGATATAGGCGCTGGATCCAGTGCGCTCTCGACCCTACCCATTTTCCCGACAGCGTTGTCAACTTCAGGGATATTCGCCAAGGCCATATCCATTTGTCGTACTATATTTTTGCTCTCCTCGACCCCCGTATGCGGCATTGAAGTGGGCATTAAGAGAAAACTCCCTTCGTTCAAGGCCGGCATAAATTCAGAACCGATCCCCGGAAAGGTATGGGCGGTAGACGACCAGGCGTCGGTCGATTTAATATCGATCCCAATTTTATCCATTCCCTTGGACACAAAACCAAAGATGTTGTTAAACCCCATCCAAATCAATAGGCCAAGAAGAATAGTTGCCAGTGGCAGCATGATGAACTTCCCCTTGTTGGCCAAACACCAGGATAGCACTCTTTCATAGTAATGAACTATAGAGAATAAGATGCCTAAAATGATGCCCATTAAAATGAGGACAAAGAAATAGTTTACAAGAACACTATTCTGGGGTCCCAGGGGCATCCATTCCTCCGTCAAGAAATAAGTAGCTATAAATAGGGTCAGCGTTAAATTGATATGCTTTGTATATCTGGTGTACTTCTCGGGCCAGTGATTCCCCCAAACATTATTGGCTCCTATAATACACAAAGCCAACGGAAGCCACATTTGAGAATAGATTGCCAACAATAGGCCTCCGGCAATTAATATCGTACTGAAGATCCGTTGTATTCTTTTCCGATCAAATTGAATACCAAAAACAAATTGTGCGAAGGCAGGGAGTACGACGATCCCCAAAACAAATGCCGACAATAAGGCAAAGGTCTTCGTAAACGCCAAGGGTCTAAAGAGTTTACCTTCGGCAGATTCCATTGCGAAAACGGGAATAAAACTAACCACGGTGGTTGCGAGGGCCGTTGTGATCGCCGAGGCAACCTCTATCGTGGCACTGTAAATAACCTGCATTAGATCTTTTCCTCGTACGCCCTGATTTTCGGGCATTTCGAGATGGCGAATAATATTCTCCACAAAGACGATCCCGATGTCAACCATAACGCCAATGGCAATTGCGATACCCGAGAGTGCCACTACATTGGCATCAACCCCTGAATAGCGCATAACGATAAATGTCATAAGTACGCCGACCGGCAATAAACCCGAAACAATAACTGAAGCCCTTAAATTGAGCATTAAGACCAAGATCACGATAATACTGATTAAGATCTCATGTGACAATGCGGTTTCGAGCGTACCGATGGTCTCCTGGATAAGTTGGGTTCGGTCGTAAAATGGAATTATGGTCAGCTGACTCGTCGTACCATCGGCCAATACTTTTCTGGGCAGCCCGGGAGCCACTTCCTTTATTTTTTCCTTGACCTTGGTAATTACGGCCAGGGGATTTGATCCGTAGCGCGCCACCACGACACCTCCTACTACTTCAGCACCCCCTTTATCTAAAGCACCTCTACTTACCGCCGGGCCAATCGAGACGACCCCAACGTCCTTGATAAGTATGGGTTTATTGTTGTTGACGGCTACCACTGTACTTTCAAGATCTTCGCCCTTTTTAATATAACCAAGCCCACGTACCAAATATTCGGCCTTGTTAACTTCGATCGTCTTCGCCCCGATATCGCCGTTCGAATTCTTAACCGCCATCATTACCTGATCGATGCCAATATTAAATGCCTTAAGGGCATCAGGATTCACATCTACTTGATACTCTTGTACATAGCCCCCAACAGAAGCAACTTCGGAAACCCCGGGTACTGCATTCAGCGCATATTTAACTAAATAATCCTGTGCCGTGCGCAATTCCTGTAAATCCCAACCCCCAGTTACATTTCCCACCGAATCACGCCCCTCAAGCGTGTACCAAAACACTTGACCCAAGGCCGTTGCATCAGGGCCTAGGACGGGTTGTACCCCTTCAGGCAATAAATTGGAGGGAAGGGAATTCAACTTTTCAAGAACCCTAGACCGGGACCAGTAAAATTCAGCATTTTCATCAAAAATGACATAGATGCTCGAAAAGCCGAACATGGAGGTACTTCGGATCGATTTTACATTCGGGATTCCTAATAGGGAAGTAGTTAACGGATAGGTAATCTGATCTTCGATATCCTGGGGCGATCTTCCTGGCCAATCGGTAAAGACAATTTGTTGGTTTTCGCCAATATCAGGAATCGCATCCACCGGAACCGGATCTTTTGGCAAGAACCCGGTCTCCCAATTAAAGGGAGCAGTGATAATACCCCAAGACACCAAGGAAACCAGAATAAGAAACGTGACCAGCTTGTTCTCTAAGAAATATTTTATTGTTCGTTCTAACATACTATGATTAATTGGTTTCGAACTAAAAAGAAAAGTTCAAAGGCAGCAAACGCCAAAAGCCCTACGAATAGAATCCGTATGGCAAAAAATCATAGGATGGTTTTAAATAAGGAAGACCTGATCCCAAAGGATAATTTCCTTGACCAATTGGGGCGGTGGGTAGTATTTGAAAGGTACTTTAAGCTGCGATACGCCTCCATCAAAAAGATAAATCGCATGGTTAAAGAAAGTAGCTATGATCTGATGGTGTTCAAAGGACAAATTATCAAGCGATAATTTTAAGTCATTTTGACCTGTGATATAGATGGTTTGGTCATCGCAACAATGCTTTTTTGCCCATGTGGGTGAAGGAGAATCTGTGGTAGTAGGCAGATCCATACCACAATCCTCAGCCTTGGAAAAGAATGAAACATCCATCACACGACCCATGCAATAATGCTTTCCAACGGTCCACGAAGTGGTGGAGGCCAAAAGCAAGACCGACATAATCAGGGCAAATAAACGATGACTCATTGCTTTCATAGGTGTAAAAGTACAAAATTGATCAATGTGAATCGATCTGTTCAAACAATAACGTAAAATTCTGGATTGAATTGTCGTAAATTTGTAACCATACACCCAACAGGCCTTTAAAATGTTCGAATCACTCAAATCGCAAGTGCGCACCATAACAACAAACAGGTCACTTGACGTATCGGTGCGATTGCAAAATATTTGTGATTTTCTGAAAAAAAATGTCCCTTATTATGATTGGGTCGGATTTTATTTCAGGAATGGCGATAAGGAAGAATTAAAATTGGGCCCTTATGCAGGAGCCCCTACTGACCATACCATCATCCCCTTTGGGAAGGGTATATGTGGGCAGGTTGCCCTTAGTAACCAAAATTTCGTGGTGCCCGATGTGACGGCACAGGATAACTATATTGCCTGTAGTATTACGGTAAGGGCCGAAATCGTTGTTCCCGTGTTCGTAAATGGCGTGAACATTGGCCAGATTGATATCGATTCGAACACCCCAGATCCATTTACTGGGCAGGATGAACGTTTTTTAGAATTTGTCGCATCGGAGGTGGCCAAAATTCTTTAAAAGTTTTTCGTTTTGTTGATAAACTCCTCATGATCCTACTTTTAAAAAATTTACTTTTACAAGCCTAGAACCAAAAATCATAAGCACATGTCTATGAGCACCAAAAAAGCCAAATCGGCCCTAATTTCCGTATTCCATAAGGATGGCCTGGAGCCGATAGTTCGCAAGTTCAAAGAATTGGGAATCACGATATATTCAACAGGTGGCACAGAAAATTTTATAAAGGAACTAGGCATCGAAGTGGTGCCTGTTGAAAAGGTCACCAGTTATCCATCGATCCTTGGTGGTCGTGTGAAAACCTTGCATCCTAAGGTATTTGGGGGCATCCTGAATCGTCAGGACAATGAAAGTGATATTGCACAATTAGAGGAATTTGAAATTCCGCAATTAGATATTATCATCGTTGATCTTTATCCTTTTGAAAAAACAGTTGCAAGCGGCGCCACTGAGGAAGATATTATCGAAAAAATAGATATCGGTGGAATTTCCTTGATCCGGGCAGCGGCCAAAAATTATAAGGATGTCCTCTGCGTTTCATCTATGGAAGATTATGGTGAATTACTTACTTTGATAAGTTCCGGAGAAGGCAGCACCCAATTAGAAGATAGGAAAAGGTTCGCCACCAAGGCATTCAATGTCTCTTCAAATTATGATACGGCCATCTTTAATTATTTTAACAAAAACCATGACGAGGCGGCCTTAAAAATTAGCGAAACCAAAGGTACTGTCTTGCGATATGGGGAGAACCCCCATCAAAAGGGCTACTTCTTTGGCGATTTAGAGGCCCTGTTCACCAAGCTTCACGGAAAAGAGCTGTCGTATAATAACTTATTGGACATCGACGCCGCAGTAAATCTGATGAACGAATTTAAAGGAGATGCACCGACCTTTGCCATCCTAAAGCACAATAATGCGTGTGGTTTGGCTACAAGGGACACGATTCATGAAGCCTATGTAGATGCGCTGGCAGGGGATCCCGTATCTGCCTTTGGTGGTGTTTTAATAAGCAATGTTGAAATCGATGTGCAAACAGCCAAGGAAATTCATGAATTATTCTGTGAGGTTGTCATTGCCCCGAAGTATGCCGATGCCGCGATCGACCTGTTAAAAGGCAAGAAAAATCGAATATTACTTGTGCAGCATGAGGTGGCGCTTCCTGAAAAAGGCATTCGAACCTGTTTAAACGGGGTGTTGGTCCAGGATAAGGACGAAAAAACCGATAGGGTTTCCGATCTTCAATACGTTACAGACAAGCGACCCGCGATGAACGAGATAGACGACCTGATTTTTGCCTCCAAAGTATGCAAACACACAAAAAGCAATACCATCGTTTTGGCTAAAAACAGGCAATTATGTGCGAGTGGTACAGGCCAAACCTCCCGTGTCGATGCCCTTAATCAAGCAATTCACAAAGCAAAAACCTTTCATTTCGACCTCAATGGAGCCGTTATGGCAAGTGATGCTTTTTTTCCTTTTCCAGATTGTGTAGAGATAGCGCATAAAAGTGGTATTTCGAGCGTTATACAACCTGGTGGGTCAATAAAGGACCAACTTAGTATCGATTATTGTAACCAAAATGGAATTGCGATGGTAATGACAGGCACACGTCATTTCAAGCATTAATTTTACTACTTTTGTCGACGAAATGCACGTTTAATCGAAAACAAAATAACTGACAATGGGATTTTTTGATTTCTTGACTGAGGAAATAGCCATCGATTTAGGGACGGCTAATACCCTTATTATCCATAATGATAAGGTGGTCGTTGACAGTCCTTCCATCGTAGCACGAGATCGTGTCAGTGGAAAAATTATTGCCGTCGGGAAAGAAGCGAACATGATGCAGGGCAAGACCCATGAGAACATTAAGACCATTCGCCCTTTGAAAGATGGGGTTATTGCCGACTTTGATGCCTCTGAAAAGATGATCAATATGTTCATCAAGAACATACCTGCCTTGAAGAAAAAATGGTTCCCTCCGGCATTGCGCATGGTCATTTGTATTCCTTCTGGGATTACCGAAGTTGAAATGCGGGCGGTAAAGGAATCTGCCGAACGTGTGAATGGCAAAGAGGTATATTTGATTCATGAACCTATGGCGGCAGCTATCGGGATTGGTTTGGATATTATGCAGCCCAAAGGCAATATGATCGTCGATATTGGTGGAGGTACCACCGAGATTGCTGTTATCGCCCTAGGTGGCATTGTTTGTGACAAATCGGTTAAAATTGCGGGGGATGTATTTACCAATGATATCATCTATTACATGCGTACCCAGCACAATCTATATGTTGGTGAAAGTACGGCCGAAAATATTAAAATCGACATTGGCTCTGCCACTGAGGATTTACAGAACCCACCCGAGGATAAATCGGTACAAGGGCGCGACCTCTTGACCGGCAAACCAAAGCAAGTTCAAATATCGTATCGTGAAATTGCCAAGGCTTTAGACAAGTCGATTCTCCGCGTAGAGGATGCCGTTATGGAGACTTTGTCCCAAACTCCTCCTGAATTAGCAGCTGACATCTATAATACGGGCATTTATATGGCAGGTGGGGGATCCATGTTACGGGGGCTCGATAGAAGACTTTCCAAAAAGACCGATTTACCAGTGTATATCGCAGAAGATCCATTACGAGCGGTCGTACGTGGTACCGGTATCGCTTTAAAAAACCTAGAGCGTTACAAAAGTATTTTGATTAAATAAGTAAGGTAGCAGCGTAGTTATTTACCGGCATTTATTTTAGCTCATGGAATCTTTAGGATACTTGGGAAATAAAAATCAACCTCATGAATCTTAGGTTCTTCAAGGGTAAATAATCGTTTATAACAAAAGCTTCGATGCAACAGATAATCAACTTTGTAATTCGATATAAGAACTTTCTACTTTATATCTGTCTGCTGACCCTTTCATTGGTTTTTACCATTCGAGCACATTCCTATCATCAATCGCGTTTCTTAAATTCGGCCAATTATATTTCGGGGAAAATCTATGAAAAATCGAATAATTTTTTCACCTATTTTGGCCTCGACGACGAAAATGAAAAATTGATCGAGGAGAATAAAAGGTTGAGGGACCTATTGTTCAACAAAGCACCTTTTGATTCAATGCCAAGTGATTCTACAAAACGACAATACACAATTGCCATCGGTAAAGTAATTAAAAATAGCTATGCCAATCCGCGCAATTATATTACCATTGATAAGGGAAGGAAGGATAGCATCAAACCCGATATGGGAGTCATAACCGACAAAGGCATTTTGGGGATCATAGAGAACACTTCCGAAAATTATGCCACTGTACAAAGTATTTTAAATGAAAATTCGAATATAAATGCCAAAATTAAGGGTACCAATAATTTTGGTTCCTTAATATGGGATACAAAGAATTATAATATTGTCCAATTGATTGATATTCCTAGGATGGTTTCCCTGACCATTGGCGATACCATTGTTACCGGAGCGATGAGTAGTATATTCCCGGAAAACATTCCGATAGGAACCATAAAAAAATATGACCTGGATAATTCCAATAGCCTTTATACCATACAGGTAGCCCTATTCAATGATATGACGAACATTGGCTATGTTTACATCATAGAAAATAATAGACGCCCGGAAATAATTCAGTTGCAATCAGATACCGACGGGAATGCTCAATAGTAATTATTTTATTAATACCATACGGTTTGTACTCTTGGTCCTGGTGCAGGTCTTGATATTCAACCGCCTTAATTTCTTCGGGTTCATTAACCCTATGGTCTATATAATGTTCCTGTATTGGTATCCCATTAAAGAGAATCGGGCGGCTTTTATCGGAGTATGTTTTCTCCTGGGACTGACCATCGATTTTTTTTCGGATACCATGGCATTGAATGCGGCATCAACGGTTACTATCGCCTACCTAAGGCCAACAATAATGCGATTTGTATTTGGGGTAAATTATGAATTCCAAAGTTTTAAACTAGGCAGTGCCACCAAAGTACAACAAATTACATTTTTAGCGTTATTAATAGTGATACACCATATGGTATTCTTTACCTTGGAAATTTTCAACTTGGTAAATATATTGCTTATCTTAAAAAAGGTGATTTTCATAGGACTCGCTACATTGGTGCTTTGCCTGTTATTCGGTTCACTTTTTAGTGTTCGGAAAGAATGATTTTACCAAATGATTTTGGGACCTTTATTATTTGGTAATTTTGAAACAAAATGAAAGGATGGGTATTCGGAAACGTTGTAAAACAGATACGCTTCAACAAAAAGAAAACAAAATAATAGTTCATCGTAGATGAAAAAAATCTTATTATCATCTATCATCGTAATTATAGGAATCGTATTTGTCGGTAGACTATCGTACTTGCAAATATTCAGTTTCTCGAAGGACCAGGTTTTGGATGACCCCGCCATAAAAGCAATTTATGATTATCCAGAGCGCGGGTATATTTATGACCGCAAAGGAGAACTGTTGGTTGGGAATCAGCCGGCTTATGATATTATGGTAATTCCTAGGGAAGTGCGGGCGTTGGATACCTTGGAATTTTGTTCTTTGTTGGGAATTGACAAGGAAAAATTTATCAGCACACTCAATAAGGCGCGCGTCTATTCCCCTAGGCTTCCATCGGTTTTGGTCCCCCAATTATCAAAAGAGGATTATGCGCGACTTCAAGAAAAAATGCGTCATTTTGAAGGGTTTTATATTCAAAAAAGATCGTTACGCTATTATGACACAACGAGTGGAGCGAACGTGCTCGGCTATATTAGTGAAGTTAATGAAGGAGACCTGGCCAAGAATCCGTATTACGTTCAAGGCGAATTAACGGGACGGTCTGGAGTAGAAAAGCAATATGAAGAAATTTTACGGGGTAGAAAAGGCGTACAGTATATTCAAAAAGATCGGTTTAACCGTGATATCGGGCCTTATTCGGGAGGAAGTCTTGATACCATCCCTGAACAAGGAATTGAGATCAATATAACCCTTGACAAGACGTTACAGGAATATGGCGAGCGACTAATGCACGGAAAACATGGCGGTATCGTCGCAATTGAACCGGCTACCGGGGAAATTTTGGCAATGATTTCAGGACCTACCTATGACCCCTCCCTATTGGTCGGCAGGGAACGATCCAAAAATTACAGCATCCTCCATTACGATACCATAGCCAAACCTTTGTTCGACCGATCGATTTCATTTGAAAAGGAGCCGGGATCCCCCTTTAAAACCCTGAACGCGTTAATCGCTTTGCAAGAAGGGGTCATCACGCCAGAAACGACATTTACCTGTTACCACGGCTTTTATGTAGGCAGAACAAAGAGGGGATGTCACTGTGGGGGTGGGATTCGCGATATGCATACCGGGATCTACAAATCATGCAATGCTTACTTTGCCGGTACTTTCCGCAAAATATTTGATAAATATCCCACTGCAGATGAGGCAATGGATGTTTGGGAGAAGCATATTAGGAGTTTTGGCCTTGGCGGGTATTTAGGATCTGACCTCTACACAGGCAGACCTGGCCTAGTGCCTTCAAAAGAATTATACGACAAATGGTATGGTGACAATCGGTGGTCATCCTCAACCATTATATCCTTGGCAATCGGTCAAGGAGAAGTTCAGGTCACACCCTTACAACTGGCCAATATGACCGCCGCCATTGCAAATAGGGGCCACTATTTTATTCCTCATATCCTAAAGAAAATCGATGGGAAGGAAATCAATGATCCCGATTATATCGAGCCGAAATATACTACGATCGATAAAAAATATTTTGAACCTGTAATCAGCGGTATGGCCGATGTCTATAAAAAAGGAACGGCCAGAGGGGTACAGATACCCGGTATTGAAATCGCCGGGAAAACCGGAACTGTTGAAAATTACACTAAAATTAACGGCGTTAAGACCCAACTTACCGATAATTCGGTCTTTATTGCCTTTGCCCCGGTCGATAATCCAAAAATTGCCTTAGCTGTCTATATAGAAAATGGCTATTATGGCGCTCGTTATGCAGGGCATATCGCCTCTTTGCTCATTGAAAAATATTTGAAGGGGGAAATTACTAGAAAAGACCTGGAAAAAAGAATGTTAGAAAAGACCTTAGAACGCGAATATGCCAAGCCTTACAGCGGGGAGGAGTTCAAGATCAACGAGTATGTCTGGTAAAAGCATTATAAAGCGGATCGATTGGCTCTCCATATTTCTATACATCGCCCTGGTCATTATTGGATGGGTAAGTATTTACTCAAGTACTTTTAGCCAATCAGACACTTCAATATTCAATTTTGGGACCCTTCACGGAAAGCAACTATTTTTTATTGGGACCAGTTTCGTTTCCATCATCATTATCCTTGCGCTGGAAGCAAATTTTTATGAACGTTTTGCAAGTTTGTTTTACATCATTGCGGTGGTCATGTTACTTGGTTTGTTTGTCTTCGGAAAGACCATTGCAGGAGCCACTTCCTGGTATGACATAGGCTTCTTTAATCTGCAGCCCTCCGAACCCGCAAAAGTGGCCACTGCCCTAGCCCTTGCTAAATATTTAAGTGATATACAAACCGATATCAAGCGCTTTAAGCATCAGGTATATGGTTTTCTGATTATTTTGATACCCGCGATTCTGATTATTCCTCAACCAGATCCTGGCAGTGCACTCGTTTTTTTCTCCTTGATCTTTGTGCTCTTTAGAGAAGGATTGCCTTTATTCTATTTGGGGATAGTTTTCTTAGCGATTGCCGTTTTTATTACGACGTTGATTTTTGGAACGATCTGGGTGAGTATCGCCTTAGTACTGCTCTTGATTCTTTTTCTTTTTTTTAAGAAGAAATCTTTCAAGGTCCCGGTTTTTCCGCTGACAATGATTGTAGCGGTAACGATTCTTTTTTCCCTTTCGGTTAATTTCGTCTATAACAATGTTTTTGAACAAAGGCATCGTGACCGCTTCAGTCTTTGGTTGCGTTTGGAAAAAGATCCCGCCAAACTAGAACAAATTCGAAAGACCATAGGTTACAACACTTACCAATCAGAAAAGGCCATCCAAGCAGGCGGCTTTTTTGGGAAAGGATTTTTAGAAGGCACCCGTACCAAGGGCGATTTTGTACCAGAACAGCATACAGATTACATTTTTAGTACCATCGGTGAGGAATGGGGGTTTTTAGGAACCGCTACAGTTGTACTGCTTTTTACATTTTTGTTGTTGCGACTGGTATATTTGGCCGAAAGACAAAAAAATCCATTCGCCCGAATGTATGGCTACGGGGTGATTTCTATTCTTCTAATTCATTATTTCATCAATATTGGGATGGTTATCGGAATACTGCCTACAATAGGAATACCGTTACCATATTTTAGTTACGGAGGATCTGGGCTTCTATTTTTCACCATTCTTTTATTCATCTTCCTGAAATTGGATTCGAACCGATTAAAGGAAGGTATTTAAATTAAAAAAATCCAAATTCTAAATATTAATCCAAATTCCAAATTCCAAATTCTAAATTACGACTTGATAGGTATCAGCACCAAATTTCAAAAAGGCCCAATTAATCGAATTTCCACCCTTGGGTGATTACTGTGCTTTCGAAGCTCGCTTCTTCCCCATCCGGTAATTTTTGAAAGAAGTCGATTTCGGTGAGTTTTTCGATCGAATCGATAGAGACCACGAATTTTTCCAAGCTTTTTGGACTCTCCTTCGCGGGTATTAGAAAAGCGATCCCTTCTAATTTTTCAGGAGGTCCTTTTGCAACAATTTTGTAAAAATAGTTCGGAACAGCAACATCTTCGTCCCCAATTTCCTGAAGCCCCTCTTCAAGGATTCCCCCTGTAACCACAAAAACACTACCATATCTTTTGGCCCAATGTCGCACCTGTAATTCGAGGCGGTTCCAAACCCCTGCATTAAAGTCCTTCCGCTGTGGACTAATATTGCTTGTATAAAAGGTTTCGTTATAGGCTTGCTCTGAAAATCGTCGGTCACCAGCCGGGCAAAGATGACCCCGATCATAGCCAGAACCCCTATAATTGCGCCAATCGGCTGACTTCGATTCGACTATTGGGTCCTCTAAAAATAATGGCCGTTTCCGGTCCTGATATGTCAGTTGCTCTTTTTTTAGGATATAAGCCACCCATTCCGCTTGTTCGAAAGGTTCATTATAAGACAAGGTGTAATAGGCATGCCTCACTATAGAACCTGCAGTCGAACTTGGAAGCAAGCCTTCAAATATTCCAGACTCAAGAGTCGAAGTATCCTTGCTCCCGTAGGTGTCTGGGGTGTAGAAATTTTCAAAAAGCCAAAAACCGACGACGCAAATTACTAATAAAAGTGTGTAAATCGTTCTATTCCTGGTACGGTCCATGCTGCAAAAATAGTTCAAATTCATAGTTATTACCCTCCGAACATCTGTAAGTTTAGTGAACATCTTACGACCAATCGTAGCATTTCTGCCAGTACTTTTCTACCTTGTGGTAAGAGATATGTAGAAATAAAATCCAATAAAAAACAACAACATGCTTACTTGGAAAAATATAATTGAATACTGTGTAAAAGGAAATCCAAAACCTGAAAGAAGGCTCGAAAAGACCGATGCCGAATGGCGTGAACTTTTAACCCCGGAACAATATCACATAACACGTAAAAAAGGCACGGAAGCCGCACACACCGGAGCACTATGCGGTATTCATGAGGCTGGTAAATACAATTGCGTTTGTTGCGAAACGCCGCTATTCGATTCGACCATTAAATTTGAATCGGGTACCGGATGGCCAAGTTTCACACAGCCAATCAAGGAAAATGCAATAAAATATTCCAAGGATACCGCTTTCGGCATGATCCGGGTAGAAGTTATGTGTAATACCTGCGATGCACATCTGGGCCATGTATTTCCTGACGGCCCGCAACCTAGCGGGTTGCGCTATTGCATCAATTCTGAATCCTTGTCACTTCAAAAGGAACGCAGCAAGGTATAACATACGAAACGCGTTACGGTCTTAGAAAATTCACTAGCAGGATTTACCAATTGTGGTGAATTCTTTCTGAGAACCCACGATTTTATAGTGTGATTAACCTTACCCTTCGGTTGGAATTTAAAATCATTTAGTGATTGAACGGAAGTAGTATAAAAAGATAAGAATGTAACTGATAAACTTGTATACCCTACATGTAAACAATAAAAATAATGAGCACTAAAAATTTAAAAATTGCGACCCTCGGCGGTGGTTGCTTCTGGTGTACCGAAGCCGTTTTTCAAGAAGTTAAGGGAGTAGAGAAAGTTATTTCTGGCTATACAGGTGGAACTGCTCCAGGCAAACCTACCTATCGCGAAGTCTGTTCGGGATTGACGGGTCATGCCGAAGTGATACAAGTAACCTATGATGCCAATAGTATTTCATATGCTGATATTTTGATAATTTTTTTAACAAGCCATGACCCAACAACCCTTAACCGACAAGGAGCCGATGTGGGTTCACAATATCGATCGGTCATTTTTTACCAAAACGAAATCGAAAGAGCTACTGCTGAAGCTGTAATCAAAGAACTGGCCACATATTATGATGATCCCATCGTTACTGAAATAAGTGAGCTGGGTATTTTCTATGAAGCCGAGGAATATCACCAGAACTACTATAGAAACAATCGGGCGCAAGGGTATTGCAGCGCCGTCATTACCCCCAAATTAGGGAAATTGCGCAGAATGCATGCCGACAAATTAAAGGTGTTATCGACCTAATTCTGAGATATAAAATTAATTTTGCTAAAAAAAAAGCCCCGCTTAATGAGCAGGGCTTTTTTTTAGTTCGTCATATTTTTATTATCCTTTGACACTTGCCAATTTACTATTTTTTATGTTGTTCATCTTAAGGTCCTGTAAAACATTTACGGCTTCCTCAACATAGACATCCTTTGCCAAATTCTGATGCCATCGATCTCGTTTTTCACGTAATACCGAATCCTTGGTGAACAATTCCTGTTCGTATTTAAGCGATTTAAAGGTTAAATGTGAATCATAGTCTGAAAGCGATTTAAAATAATCCGATTTCTCTTTATCTTTTTCATTCTCGGTTTTGTACACATTATAATTTAAGGAAATCTCAGTCTCGTCCTGTTCTTCCTTCAACCATTTGGCATTTTCCTCTATCAATTTGATCTGCGGATTTGCTGCCATTCTTTTGGTGCTATTGGCAATAGTTTCCTCATAATCGATATAACCATCCCAGGGAATATATTTGGCAGGTTCGATTTCATCCCATTTCAGGGGATTGTGTTGGTCTCGCTCCCCCAAATCGATATAACTATATTTATCGGGTACTACAACATCGCTTTTAACACCTTCCAATTGGGTTGACCCTCCATTAATGCGATAGAATTTTTGAGTTGTTAACTTTATAGCCCCCAAATCGCCATGATCGTTACTTCGGACGATATTGTCCAAAGGAATGACATTTTGAACGGTACCTTTTCCAAATGTTTGTTTGCTTCCAATGATCACCCCTCTTTTGTAATCCTGCATGGCTGCTGCCAATATTTCGGAAGCGGAAGCCGAAAGTTCATTGACCAAGATTACTAATGGGCCGTCCCATTGTATACGCTCGTCTTTATCATCATATACATCTTGACGTTTTCCGTTTGATCTCACTTGAACGATCGGCCCATCCTTTATGAACAGACCGGCCATTTCAACCACGGTTTTCAATGACCCGCCACCGTTATCACGCAGGTCTAAGATCAATCCCTCGGCACCTTCTTGTTTCAAACGTTCTACTTCCTTCGCCACATCAGTTGCTGCATTACGCTCCGAGTAATCGTCAAAATCAACATAAAATTTTGGCAGGTTTATAATTCCAAAGGTTTGATTTCCTTTATTAATGCTCGCAGATTTGGCGTAGGACTCCTCCAATTCAACAACATCCCTTGTCAAGGAGACGGTTTGGAGTGAACCGTCGACTTTCCGAACGGTTAAATCAACCACGGTGCCTTCAGGCCCTTTTATGAGCTTTATGGCATCATCAATTCGCATCCCGACAATATCGATAGGTTCGGCACCAGCTTGACCCACTTTTATAATCTCGTCACCAACTTCAAGGCGTTGGTCTCGCCATACGGGACCGCCGGAAATGATTTCAACGATTTTGGCCCCTTCTGGTTTCTTTTGCAATCGTGCCCCGATACCTTCGAATTTCCCCGACATACTCATGTCGAATTTTTCCTTGTCATCAGGTGCGAAATAAAAAGTATGGGGATCGAATTCATCGACAATCGTATTTATATATTGAACAAACCAATCCTTCCTTTCCAAATCGTCGACAAAGTCAAAAAATTCATCCAATGTTTTTTCTGTCGATTCCCGCGCGAATTTTTCGGCATCTTTAGGAGTTAATATAACCTTCGCATCTTCGGTAGCATCCGAGAAAGGATCTTCAGTTTCCTCATCGCCCTGCTCATTTTTAACAACCTTCGTACTTTTACCAGTTTCTTTGAGATGGGATAATTTGGAATCATAGGTCCCAAGCGAGGCATACTTAAGTTGTTTTCTCCATCGCTCCTTTAAATCCTCGCGCGACGCAGCAAAAGGCACATCCTCGTATTTGATATTTATAGTTTCATTTTGGTTGAAATTAAACGGTGTAGCCAAGACTTCCTTGTAAATATTTTTGGCTTCGGTCATTCGTTTCATCAATCGATCATACACCAAATTAAAAAAAGAGATGTCGGTATTTTTTATTTGATCGTCTATCTGATACTTGTATTGCTCGAATTCCTGAATATCGCTTTCCAAAAAGTAACGTTTGGTAGGGTCCAATACATTGATAAAGTCCTCGAAAACACTCACCGAAAAATCATCGTCTATATTTTTGGGCTCATAGTGGCCTTTCTCTAAAACATACGTGATAAGATCTAGCAACAATTTGTCCTTGTCATCATTTTCAAAAGTTTTATTCGTAAAACTGCAGGAAGCTACCGCTATGAGCATTATGAATAAAGCATACGCTAAATTTCGTTTCATATAATTTTTTTATTAAAGACTTTGCGATACATGATTATATTACAAAGAATTTCCCATTACTGGGAAATAAGTTAAACACCCTAAGATACAGAAAAAACCATGCCAGTTAATAGCCCTCTGCCATTAAATTTTTGTTAAACACAGAAAGAACGATATCTTTTTTAAAACGTATTTTAGCGCTATAAAGTATATGTTATGTCAAAACCTTTGATACTGGTGACGAACGATGACGGAATTTCGGCGCCAGGCCTGAGGTCTCTGATACGTTTTATGAAGGAGTTAGGCGACGTAGTGGTGGTTGCCCCAGATAGCCCTCAATCTGGTATGGGCCATGCAATTACTATTGACAATACCCTTTATTCAAAGAAGATGAAGGTCGATCTTGAAGACGGGGCCAATGAAGAATATAGTTGCAGTGGAACCCCTGCAGATTGCGTCAAACTTGGTTTACAGGTACTTTTAAAGCGCAGACCGGACATTTGCGTGAGCGGTATCAACCATGGTTCAAATTCGTCGATCAATGTAATTTATTCGGGCACTATGAGCGCTGCCATAGAAGCAGGAATCGAGGGCATTCCGGCTATCGGGATTTCGCTTTGTGACTATTCCTGGGAGGCCGATTTTAATGCCGCGAAAGAAAGCATTCAAAAAATCGTACGGGAGGCTATCGACCAAGGTATGCCGCAGGGTGTAGTGCTCAATGTCAACATCCCCAAACTTGGCCAAGAGCAGTTAAAGGGAATTAAAGTGTGCAGACAGGCCCGCGCCAATTGGAAAGAAAAATTTGATAAACGAACCAATCCTTCCGGCAAGGAATATTATTGGTTGACCGGTGAATTCGAGCTTTTGGATAATGGAGAGGATACTGACGAATGGGCATTATCACAGGGTTATATCTCAGTGGTACCCACTCAGTTTGATTTAACCGCCCACCATGCAATACAGATTATAAATAATTGGAATTTACATGCATAAAAAGGAGTTGATCATTGGCTTTGCAGTCGGAATTATCGCCAATACTATTGGAACGCTTTTATATATTCTGTTATTTTCAGAGTTTGGAATTACAGAGACTTTTACATTGGCCGCTCAACAGAACCAAATCGGAAGTTTATTGGCCTTGGGCGCCATTCTAAATCTTGTGGCATTTTTTGGCTTCCTACGAATAAAAAGAGATCAGCGTGCAAAAGGCGTATTGATCGCCACCTTACTTACCGCTTTGGTGGTGCTTTTTTATAAGGTTATATAATCATGGTAGAAACAGGAAACTGACACCCGTCGGTAACACGAATTTCAGAATTTGAGCAAAGAATAATGAAGTACTATATCATCGCCGGAGAGGCATCAGGAGACCTGCATGGCGCCAATCTTATCAAAGCATTGAAATTGGTAGACAAGGGTGCCGATATTCGATGTTGGGGAGGCGATTTAATGGCAGCTGCGGGCGGAGATTTGATCAAACATTATAGGGATATGGCCTATATGGGCTTCCTCGAAGTATTACAGAATTTGGACAGCATTTTAAAAAATATAAACTTCTGCAAAGTCGATATTCAAAAATTCAATCCCGATGTTATCGTCTTCATAGATTATTCAGGATTTAACCTACGCATTGCGAAATGGGCCAAAAAACATAAGTTTAAGACCAACTATTATATTTCACCACAAATTTGGGCATCACGCGAAAAGCGCATCAACTCAATTAAAAGAGATATTGATGCCATGTATGTAATTCTTCCCTTTGAGAAAGAATTTTACGAGAACAAACATCACTTTCCCGTGCATTTTGTAGGCCATCCCTTGATAGATGCTATTGCCAATCGTGTGAAAGTGAATGATCAGGATTTTCGATCTGAAAATGGCATAGCGGCAGATAAGCCCATCATTGCCCTGTTACCAGGAAGTCGAAAGCAGGAAGTCGATAAAATGCTCCGTGTTATGTTATCGGTAGTCAAGGACTTTTCAGAGTATGAATTCGTAATAGCAGGGGCACCAAGCCTGGACAAGGATTTTTATATCCCCTATTTAGACAATCCCAATGTTGGTTTTGTTGCCAATAAGACCTATGACCTTTTAAGTATTGCCCATGCCGCCTTGGTAACTAGTGGAACGGCAACTTTGGAAACGGCTCTGCATAAGGTTCCACAGGTAGTTTGTTATCGCGCCAATTGGTTTTCCTATCAAATTGCCAAGCGCATCATCACCTTGGATTTTATTTCCCTAGTCAATTTAATTATGGGCAGGGAAGTGGTCAAGGAACTGATACAAAACGACCTAAATTCGCAAAATCTTCGCGTAGAATTGACTAAAATAGTATCGGGTTCCCAGCGGGAAGCACAACTAAAGGCCTATGACGAATTGTCGAAAAAACTTGGGGGTGAAGGGGCAAGCACATTAACCGCACAGTTGATCTACAATGAAATTCAATAGGTAGCTCGCCAAATTATCACCTCCTTTTTCATTAATTTATGTAATTTTGATTTCAAAGTTGCCGTCCCGATACCTGTCGGGGGTCGTGAAAAAATGCTCCAGATGATTCGCAAAATCATAATCATATCTTTAATGGTGCTTCTAACTGGCTGTGGGGCAATTAAAAAGAAAACCACCTATGGGGAGGAGCGCAAAGTAACCGTTGAAGCTTCTGGGAATGATAATGAAGGTACGCTGTTAGAGGAAACCGATTTGGAGGAAACGCCTGCGCCAATAACATCTATCTCGAAGGCCGATGCCATTATAACTACAGCCCTTTCCTTTTCAGGGGTACGTTACAAATTCGGTGGCACCACTAAAAAGGGCATGGACTGCTCGGGCCTGTTATATGTGTCATTTCGGGAAAATGAAGTACTATTGCCCAGAATATCCTATGAAATGGCAGAAGAAGGGAAACGCATCCGATTAAATAACATTAGCAAGGGTGATCTTTTATTCTTCAAGACCTCAAAGGGCAAAAAAAAGATCAATCATGTGGGTTTGGTCGTTGCGGTTGACGGTGATGATATCAAGTTTATTCATGCTTCCTCGTCTCGGGGGGTAATCGTTTCATCCTTACGGGAAGGATTTTGGAACTACGCTTTTGTAAAAGCCACGCGTGTACTCTAAATAGTTTTGGTTATTTTAGAACTCGAACCAAGTACCATGCACCTTCTTAGATTCATACCAATAAAACTGTCAATTTGCATCATAATAGGGATCCTTATTGGTCGTTATACGCATCTAAACATGCTTGTTTCGATTGTTCTTTTGGCCTTTTCATTGGTTATTATGACCCTTTTGTTCATTGGGGTCACACCCCGGAAACATGGCATATTGACCATCTCAATGGCTATAACTACAGTAATTATCGGCATCTGCTCAATGTCCTTAGCACATCCCGAAAATTTTAAATCGCACTACAATTATCAGGTAAAAAGAGGTGACCACCTTTGGCACCTAAAATTCACCGAGGTATTGAAACCCACTGATTTTTCAGAACGGTACATGGCGCAAGTGAAAGGGGTTGACACGTTAAAATCGACCGGAAAGGTCTTGGTGGTATTTTCTGGTGACTCAACCCAAACCCCTTTTGAAATTGATGATGAAATTTTGGTGTATGGCCCGATCGATTCAATCAAACCTCCACTGAATCCATATCAGTTTAATTATAGAAAGTATATAAACGAAATGGGGATAGCGCATCAATTGCGGGTAACTTCCTCGAATTATTCGGTTCTTGAAAATTCTTCGGTGACCCTATATGGGTTTATGGCCACCTTGAGAAACACCATCAGCGCCAAGTTGAAAAATGCCGATTTCGGAGAAGGGCAACTGGCCGTCATGCAGGCTATTTTACTAGGGCAACGTAACGACCTATCAGATGCTGTTTATGCGGATTATAAAAATGCGGGGGCCGTTCATATTTTGGCCGTTTCAGGCCTGCACATCGGTATATTATTATTGCTTTTACAGTTCCTTTTACGGCCATTGGAATATATACCCCATGGCAAGACCTTAAAACTGATAACGATAGTGATGCTATTGTGGGGTTTTGCACTGTTGGCCGGGCTTTCGGCATCGATCGTTCGGGCAGTTGCGATGTTTACCTTTGTAGCGTATGCCCTCTATCTAAACCGGCCGGGAAACACCTATAATATTTTAGCCTTGTCACTACTATTTATCCTTTTGGCGATAAATCCCATGCTTTTGTTTCAAGTGGGCTTCCAGTTAAGCTATGCCGCGGTGTTTGCCATTGTTTGGGGCTACCCCCTCCTCCAAAAATTATGGTATCCGAGACATTGGGCACCTCGTAAGCTCTGGCAATTACTAAGTGTGAGTATGGCCGCACAAATCGGCGTTTTGCCAATAAGTCTGTATTACTTTCATCAATTTCCTGGACTTTTTTTTGTTTCGAATATTTTAATAATTCCGTTTTTAGGTATCATTTTGGGAATGGGTATTTTGGTGGTCATGCTCGCCTTGGCAGGCTTCCTACCAAGCTTTCTGGTTACACTATATGACGCCATTATTGGCTTGATGAATGAAAGTGTCGGTTGGGTGGCTAGTCAGGAAGCCTTTGTATTTCGAAATATCCCATTTGACCTGTTGCAGTTGATTTTGACCTATGCCGTCATTATTACATTGGTGCTCTTTTTAACAAAGTCGACCTTTGCGAGAACTACGGCACTTTTGACAGCTATCATCACCTTTCAAATCTGGTTGTTCTATACCTCATATACGACACAACACAGACAAAAAATGTTCGTGGCGCATCAGGCTAGAAATTCGCTTATCATGCAACAAAGCGAAGGCCGCTTACTAGTTTTCTCAAATAACAGCAGTGCCCCTGAGCAGCTTATGATCGACGTTCAGGTAGGGGAACGATGTGATACCATTGTTTTTCATCCCTTAAAAAATAGGTATGTATATAAAAATGAAAGCCTTTTGATAATCGACAGTTCTGGGGTATTCCCTGTTAGTAAAACTTCAATTGATCATTTGCTCCTTTCCCACAGTCCGAAAATAAACCTAGAGCGACTTCTTGGGGTGATCAGCCCAAAAAGGATCATCGCCGACGGCAGTAATTATAGAAGCTATATTGAACGCTGGAAGGCAACCTGTCTTAAAAGAAAAATCCCTTTTCACGATACTGGCGAAAAGGGAGCTTATTTTTTTAAGGAGGATTAAACATGATCCTCTAATTTGAATTTTTCAGGTACCTCGTCAACGATTCTTGTTTCCCCATCTTCGGCACCATGGGCCATTCTTTTTAAGGGTTTTAACATAATAATCACCAAAATTCCTATAAGCGACCAGATTACCGCAATTCCTGTAAATATTTCAAATTCCCCTAAATTTTGGGAAGCCTCCCCAATAAGTCCGGCAGCTTTATTACCTAGACCGGTCGCCGCCCAATACAACCCCATGATAATGGAGGCATATTTAAGGGGGGCCAGCTTGGTAATATAGGATAAGGATACCGGGGATGCACAAAGTTCCCCGATGGTATGCAGGAGATACGCCAAAATTAACCAATACATGGCCGAAGAACCATTGCTTTCGTATTGTAAAGAAGCCGCGCTCATAAAACCAAAACCAAGTGCCATGATGATCAGCCCGACCGCTATCTTGAACATTGATGAGGATTCCCGCCCTTTTTTACGCCATTTTAACCAAAATGCCCCGACAACGGTAGCCAAGGTGATGATAAAAAATGAATTCACAGATTGAAATACGGAAGCCGGAATAGTAAAGAGGCCAAAGAAATTGCGATCGGTCTTCTGCTTGGCATATAAGTTCATGAGCCCGCCTGCTTGTTCAAATGCTGCCCAAAATAGAATAATGAGCAAGAAGGAAATTAATAACACTTTGATCCTGTCCTTTTCAATCTTGGTAAGCGGACTATCTAAAATTTTTCGGTCGCTCTCAGTCTTTCTACTTATTAAATTCCCTACATTAACCAAGTATTTTTGCCCCCAAATATAAACGGCCTGACCTAAAAACATGCCAATCGCGGCGAGTCCAAAGCCATAGTGCCAACTTATCTTTTCTCCTACGTAGCCACAGATAATAGGCGCCAAAAATCCACCGATGTTGATGCCCATGTAAAAAATGTAAAAACCAAGGTCTCTTCGTTCGTCTTTTGGCTTATACAAGCCTCCGACCATCGATGATATGTTCGGTTTTAAACAGCCTACTCCTAGAATGATGAAAAAACATCCAAGATAAAAGGTCATTTCTGAGTTTAGGGCAAGTATTGAATGGCCGATGCATAGTAATGCCCCTCCTAACATTACCGTTTTTTTCTGACCTAGGAGCCTATCGGCGACCCACCCGCCCGGAATCGACGAAACATATACAAGCATGGTATACCATCCATATAGCGCCAAGGATTCATTATTCGTCCAGCCAAAACCAGCATTGCTTGAGGTGGTCTCTGCTACCAAAAATAAGGTGAACAAAGCCCGCATCCCATAGTAGGAAAACCGTTCCCACATTTCGGTAAAAAAAAGGATATACAGGCCGACTGGATGGCCAAAAAGTTCTTTTTGGTGTGCTGGTTTGATTAGGGTGGTCATAATTTATTGCCGTTCGGTTAGAGATTTTCCTTTATGAAATTGGTTAATTTATTAAATAGATGAATGCGGGTATTACCTCCGTATATACCATGGTTCTTATCAGGATATAAGGCCCAATCAAATGGTTTGTTGGCCTGTACCAGGGCCTCTATCATGCGCATACTATTTTGGACATGTACATTGTCATCCCCGGTTCCATGCACCAATAGAAATTTGCCTTTTAAGAGTTCTGCATAACTCAAAGGGGAATTTTCGTCATAGCCTTCCGGGTTTTCCTCCGGGGTGTGCAAAAAGCGTTCGGTGTAAATGGTATCATAAAATCGCCAGCTGGTTACAGGCGCAACGGCAATCGCCGTTTCAAAAACATCATTCCCTTTTAAAATACAATTGGAACTCATAAACCCGCCAAAGCTCCAACCCCAAATGCCGGTGCGGTTTTCATCGATATAGGGAAGTTCACTTAGTTTACGGGCAGCAGCAATCTGATCTTCCACTTCGTACTTCCCCAGTTGTAATTGGGTCACTTTCTTAAAATCACGTCCTTTAAACCCTGTCCCTCGGCCATCGACACAAGCAATTACATAGCCTTCTGAAACTAAAACCTGGTGCCAATAATCATTCGTACCTAGCCAGCTATTCCTAACATTTTGCGAGCCTGGTCCACTATATTGATACATGAAGAGCGGATATTTTTTAGCGGGATCGAAATCTTTCGGTTTGATCATGTACATATTCAAGTCGTTGCCATTGATCGATAGGGTGGAAAACTCCTTGGGACTGATTTCATATCCTTCCAACTTCTTTGACAATGCCGTATTGTTAACAATCTCTTTCAATTTCCTACCATCGGCTGCGCTGTGAAGCGAATATTGGTACGGGATCGTCGCACTTGAATAGGTATTGATAAAATATGTGAAATCGGCGCTAAAGTCAGCATCGTTCGTTCCTGGCGAAACGGCCAGGCCTTTCTTATGTCGGCCTTTACTATCGACACTATAAACTCCACGGTTGATTGAGCCATTCTCGGTAGATTGGTAATATACCCTATCTCTTTTTCGATCATAGCCATAGTAATTAGTTACCTCCCATGGACCTTTTGTCACTTGGTTTACTAATTTGCCTGCTGGGTTGTATAGGTAGATATGATTGTTGCCATCCCGTTCACTCGTCCAAATAAAACTATCATCTGCCAAGAAAGTTAAGTTATCGGTAATATCGACATATGCAGCATCAAGTTCCTCGAGCAAACGCGATACCGAATTATCTTGGGCATTTACAGAAAAAAGCTGAAGTTGATTTTGGTGCCGATTCAAGGTCTGCACACTTAAGTGCTTTGGGTCGTTCATCCATTTTATACGCGGAATGTAATATGGATCCCCTAAATCCACCGAATCGGTATGGCCTGACTTCACGTCATATAGATGTAGTGTAACTACCGAATTATTTTCGCCAGCCTTCGGATATTTAAAAACAGTGGGGTGTTGGTAAAGTCCGCTACCATAAATATCCATAGAAAATTCAGGCACATCGGCCTCATCAAAGCGCAGAAAGGCGATTTTAGTGCCATCTGAATTCCAGTCGAACGCCCTCACAAAGGCGAATTCCTCTTCATATACCCAATCGGTTACTCCGTTGATGATTTTATTTTTTACTCCGTCGTTCGTAATTTGTAACGTGCTATTTGTTTGTATGTTAAAAATATAGAGATTATTGTCTTTGACATAGGCCACTTCTTTACCATTAGGGGAAAGCACAGGCTCTTGAATTTTGGCATCCGAGATTTTTATATGCTTCTTCGATGCAATATCATACACATAAAAAACACCCAAGGTAGATCTTCGAAAAATCGATTCCACTTCTTTGGCCAATAGAATCTTCGATTCATCATCGTTAAATTCATAGGAAGTAAAGTAAGGAATATCAACGAGTGCTTGCGAAGAAACCATTGTTTCTACTTTTTGCTGCGTTACATAATCGTACGTATCAATCGATGAAGTGCCTTTCGCCTCGTCTAAATTCAATAAGGTGTATTGCTTGCCATTCTTTAAAGAACGAAGGGCTTCCATTCCTTTGGTCTGAAAGGTACCGTCATAAATGTCCTCAACGGTTATTTTCTTTTGTTGCCCGAACACTGAGCTTGATAAGCCCATGATTAAAAACAATAAGAAAAACGTTTTTCGCATAGATTGCCAAATATTAGGATTATAACTTTCAAGTTTAGTGATAATTTTGCAAAGAATATAAAGAATCGCTGTTAAAAGGGCTCTATAACCAACTCTGGGCCATATTGACACCTTTATTTGCTTTATTCGTATCTTTACGTTGAAATGCACATCGTATGATCGTTCCTATCGAAGGATTTTCCAAACTGACCAAGCATGAGAAAATAGATTGGATAGCCACTAACTATACCATCGATCCCAAAACCACAAAAAAAGTTTTAAAAAGGTATTTGAACTCGGACGAGGAATTGCAAAAATTGCACGACGAGTTCATTGAGAATACGATTTCGAACTACTATTTGCCCTTGGGGATAGCCCCCAACTTTCTAATAAACGATAAATTATACGCTATCCCTATGGCGATTGAGGAAAGCTCGGTCATCGCCGCGGCAAGTAATGCAGCTAAATTTTGGCTTAAAAGGGGCGGTTTTAAGACCCGGGTATTGGGTACTGAAAAAATCGGACAAGTACATTTTATATTTAAAGGGGATTCTAAAAAACTGACTTCCTATTTTCAACAGGTGAGACCCCTGCTACTGTGCAATACAGCCATTATTACCAAAAATATGGAGAAAAGGGGAGGTGGAATTACAAACATCGAATTACGAGATAAAACGCAGGACCTTGCCAACTATTATCAGTTGCACTGCACCTTCGAGACCGCAGATGCCATGGGAGCCAATTTTATAAATTCGTGCCTCGAAAATTTCGCTCAAACCTTTAAGGAGGAGGCCCAATCGTTCGACCTTTTTAATGAGAAGGAAAAAGATATTGATATCGTTATGAGCATCCTGAGCAATTATGTACCAAACTGCTTGGTAAGGGCCGAGGTGCAATGCCCCGTCGATGATCTTAAGGAGGGCGAAGGAATGTCCCCAAACGATTTCGCCAACAAAATGGTCCGGGCCATTCAGATAGCAAAGGTTGAACCTCATAGGGCAGTTACTCATAATAAAGGCATTATGAACGGAATCGATGCCGTCGTCTTGGCCACCGGAAACGATTTTAGGGCCGTTGAGGCAGGTGTTCATGCATATGCGGCCAAAGACGGCTCCTATACAAGTCTTACCCATGCGAAAATTGAAAACGGCATTTTTAAATTCTGGCTGGAAATTCCTTTGGCACTGGGAACCGTAGGCGGACTCACAAGCCTTCACCCCTTGGTTGAACTAGCGCTCGACATCTTGCAAAAGCCTTCTGCAAAAGAATTGATGCAAATAGTTGCCGTTGCCGGGCTAGCACAGAATTTTGCGGCAGTTCGATCACTTGTAACCACTGGGATCCAGGAAGGTCATATGAAAATGCATCTGTTGAATATTCTGAATCAACTGGGAGCCACAGAAGTGGAAAAGGCTACCTTGGTAGATTATTTTAGGAAGCATACTGCAACCCATAGTGCGGTCGTAAAAGCGTATCAAAGGCTGAAAAGTAATTAATGGAAAGGCAATTCTATAGCAATGGCAAACTCTTGCTCACTGGAGAATATGTAGTACTTGATGGAGGTTTAGGTCTCGCCCTGCCGACCCTTTACGGACAATTCTTAAAGGTAATACAATCAAAAACAGAAACGTTCATCTGGAAAAGTCTTGACGATCAGGGTAAAATTTGGTTTGAAACTAGCTTTACCCTTCCTGAACTTTCAGGATTTAAAAAGAGTACGGCGTCCCCCCCAAGGAATGTGCTTCGTACAATACTTTCTGAGGCCCGAAAGCTGAACCCGGCATTTTTAAATGGGGGCAACGGATTTGAAATTGAAACCAAGTTGACGTTTCCTAGAAATTGGGGCTTAGGCTCCTCTTCTACCTTGATTAACAATATTGCGAAATGGGCTCAGGTCGACGCCTATGCCTTGCTTCAGAATTCGTTTGGCGGAAGTGGCTATGACATTGCCTGTGCGAACCATGATCTACCCATCTTATTTCAAATTAAAAACGGAAAGCCCCAGATCGAGGAAATCGAATTCAGACCCCCCTTTATAGACCACCTTTATTTTGTGTATTTGAATAAGAAACAAGATAGCCATCAAGGAATCAGACGTTATCGGAAACTTAATTTCAATAGGGCACAAATTCTCGAACGAATCTCGAAAATTACCCTTGAAATAAGCTCTTGTTCTACTTTGCAAACCTTTATTGCGGCGATTGAAATACATGAAAAGCTCCTTTCAGGGATTCTTCATTTACCAACGGTAAAAGAAGACCTATTCCCAGATTATCAAGGGGCTATAAAAAGCCTAGGTGCATGGGGCGGAGATTTCGTACTGGCTACAGGTGATGAAAAATGTATCGACTACTTCAATAAAAAAGGGTATGAGACCGTCATACCCTATTCTCAAATGATTCTATATGGGAAGAAATCATCTCCTTCAGGAGAAGCCTCCCACAACCGGCCAATTAATAAAAAGTAGCCCGTTTGTCTTCTATAGTTGCAGCATCCTTTAAGGCATTATATACCTCGGTGTTGACTTTATTGGCATTAGCAGCTTGAATGGCATTGGCATAGGTGCTATAATTTTCCAATGTAGGGGCACTTATTTTTTTGGTAACCATTACCATATAGATACCGGTTTGGCCTTCAATGAGACCCGACGTTTCGCCTTCTGATAACGTATAAGCGGTTCCAACAACGGCAGGTTCGTTTCCAGCACCCGGAATGGTCGGTGATTTGACAGACAAGGCAGTTGCTGTGCTAGGAATAACGGTATTGTCTTTTGCAATCGCATCCATATTTTTACCCGCATTGGCACCTATGATCATTGCGGCTTTCCGCTCTTTTCGTAATTTTGGAAGTACTGACGCAGAAGCATCCTCTACCGACATAAGACCTTCGGCATACCTACCGGTCAATTGAATTATGGCGTATCCATTATTTACATTAAACCGTTTAATATCCCCTACTTCGGTGTCCTCGTTAAAGGCCCATTGCACGATGGCGCGCTGCGGCCCAAGTCCTGGCAGATTTTCATCCAAAGCCTTTATCTTGTTCACGGGCATTACGGCGTAGTCGCTTTTTTTGGCCAATTCGGCAAAAGACCCTTCGGATGCGGTAGATTCCATCTCAAATTTGGTCGCATCGGTAAATATTTTATTGGTCGTCTCCTCTGACGGTTCTATTTCCCGGGCAATGGTAGCGATTTGCACAATATCCTGCTTGTCATCGATTTTAATGATGTGGAATCCGAATTCGGTTTCTACAAGTCCGATGGTGCCGACTGGGTTTCCAAATAGCAAAGTCATTAAATTTTGGCACCATGGTTCCCTGTTGAAAATACCCCAAATCACCCCCATTGGGTGCTGAAGGTCCATCTGAATTGTCACGGGCCAATTCAGCGAAAACTGCTCCATCTTTCTTCGCTTCTTTGCAACATTTCCTTTGCTCGTTTCTCTGCTTCCTCCTTGGTTCTTTTTACATTCGGATTGATCCTTTGTGCCCCTTCATATGCAATTAAAATATGACTTGTTTTCACGCTGCCATTCGGCTTTCTAGCGATCATTTTCGACATCTTGTAAAAATCCCCATCACGATAGGGACCATAGATCTCGCCCACCTTTAATTTCATTAAGGTATCTGCAAATTGGGCAGGAAGCTCTTTTTTTGCTTTGAAAATGGTATCGAATTTGGTATCTGAGTGCCTATCTACAAAAGCCTCTATATCGGTTGTTGTCCTAAATCCCTGAATGGTATCGTTCTGATCGGTCTTGGCGTTGTATTCAACGGTATTGTCAAGTAATTTTAAGAGTTCATCCTTTACTAAATTCACATCTTCCAAAGATGGTTTTTCAGCAAAATAAACATATTGAATGTCTCGGGCGGCCTCTTGTTTAAAGTCTTCCTTATGGGCCTTTACATAATTTTCGATCTCCCCCTTTGTAACGGTGATGGTACTATCTGGAATGGTCGTATATGGTATCTTAACGTATTTGATGTCGATTTTGTCATTGGCCAGTTTATAGTCAAGCTTTCCTTCCTCTAAAGTAGCTCCGACACCCGCTTTTATAAGATTAAAATAGGTCTGTTGTTTGGCATTTTGAATAATAGACTCCTCATCTTGTAACCAGAGGTCATATTGGGCCGGGTTGTTCACTTTTAGTTCGGCCAGGAATCCACGAAATTTATTCTCGTCAAAAACACCGTTGGCATCTAGGAATTGTGGATTTTGGGAATAGGACGGAATCGTCTTTATATAGTCCATGATTTGATCCCGCTCGATTTCGATGCCAAGACCGGTATATTGAGCTCCTAGGATCGTATTGCGAACTTCTTGATCCCAAACTTGGTTCATTACTTGAAGTGAAGAAGTGGTAGGCCCCATTCTTCTAGATGTCGCTTCAACCTTTTGTCGAAATTCATCGATGGTAATCTCGCGCCCATCTATTTCCCCAACGGCAGATCCTACCTTTCCACCTTTAAATTTATTACTGCTAAAAACACCTGATATCACAAATGCGAATAATGCGAGTCCGATGATAAGTATCAAAACGGTGGTGCGTTTTCTAATATTTTCTAATATTGCCATAGTTGGGATGTTTTAAATCAGTTGGCGAAATTACCATTTTCTTTTCAAATAATAAAAAGTATCGATGGATGGTTTTCGTCACTTGTTACGGGAGTTTTTTAACCAGCACAAGTTCGATCTTGGTATTTGAAACCTCAAGTATCGTAAAGAGGTAGTCGTCTATTTTTATCTCCGAATTCTTTTCAGGTATTTGCCCCATCTCATTTACGATAAGCCCCCCAAGGGTTTCGTATTCATCATCTTCGGGAAGGTCTAGTTTGTACATTTCATTGAGATAATCTACTTCTAAACGCGCCGAAAACTTGTAGGTCGTTTCATCAAGCTGTTCTTCCAAATATTCGATGGTGTCGTGTTCATCCTCGATTTCCCCGAAAAGTTCCTCGACGATATCCTCGATGGTCATAAGACCAGAGGTGCCACCATATTCATCCAAGACGATCGAAATACTCTTTCTCTTTTTTGTAAGCACATTCAAGATGTCATGAATTAGCATGGTCTCGGGGACAAACTCAACGGGCAAAAGGATGCTTTTTATGGTTTTTGGCTTTTTAAAAAGTTCATACGAATGTACATAGCCAATAATATTATCAATGGTATCCTTAAAAACAGGGATTTTTGAATAACCTGTTTCAATAAAAAGTTTTGCCAGATTTTTTGGGGTTTCATGGAGTTCTACCGCAGTAATTTCGGTTCTAGGCACCATTACCTCCCTGGCTTTAACAGCCGAAAATTCAAGGGCATTCTGAAAAATCTGTATTTCAGAATCTACCATATCCTCTTCTTCTACCGTTTCCATCTGTTCGGTAATATAATCGCCAAGCTCAATCTTTGTAAAGGCCAGCTGCACATCATCGCCGGCGGTCCCGAAAATATGTTTCAGAATAAAGTCAGACACTCTTATGATAAAATCAGAAATAACCGAAAACAGCCCATAGAAGACATATGCAGGAAAGGCGAACACCTTTAAAAGGGTATTTGCATAGATCTGAAACAACACCTTTGGCAGAAACTCTGCAGTTAGCAAAATGATCAAAGTTGAAATAATGGTCTGGGTAAGCAAACTAAAATCAGTGAGCATTGCTTTAAGGAATAGGTTTGAGACAGGACCCAGGCTTACAAACCATTCCATCAATACCTCCCCCATGTAAATGCCATAAATTACCAGTGCAATATTGTTTCCAATTAGCATTGTGGCGATAAACTTCGATGGCTTTTTAGTTAATTTGGTCAGGATGGTTGCCAAAAAACCTTCTTGTTTCTTTACAATCTCAATATGGATCTTATTGGCAGAAATAAAGGCAATCTCCATTCCAGAAAAGAAGGCAGAGCATAAAAGCGAAAAGAGAATGATTATAAATGCGCTACTCACAACTTGGTTTGGTTATCTCGGCTTCTTTGTTCAAATTTTTTGCGATAATTTCTACGAAAAAAGAACATCCCTATTGATACAATGGCAAAAAAAACGAACAAATAGGCCCCTTGCCGATCAACATTCCAATCGGTAAAGATCCTGTATAAGGAAAATACGGCAACTGCTATGTATAGATACTCGGTATATTTTAAGATTTTAATCATCTAGTTCTTCTTTAATCATCATTAAACCATACGTCTTTTGTGCATTTAAAAAACTTAGGTCTTTATTGAAATCCATTCCTTCACCATCCATTATTGTACCATCTTCCGGATTGGTAAATTTAAATTTTTTCTGTGTAAATATCCATTCGTTATCCTCATCATAATACAGTTGCGATGTCTCGAGCTTTTTACCATCATGATTTTCGATTACCACATTACCACGTAAGTCGATCAGATCGGTAGCCGTATATCGAATACCATAGTCGGCCTTAATGGTGTTTTTATTGCCATTGCTATCAAAGAATTCAACTTCCAAACCTTTGGGGAAAGTTCGATGTGGAAAGGTTAAGTTGTCGAAATTATAGGATATCGCACTTCTTAATATGGAGATTTTTTTCGAACCTTCTGTATCTTCATTCTCCAAAGGATGCTGCAATTCACTATAGGTGAGCTCAAAATTCTCGGCGATACCTCTTGGGTATACCAGCTTTTTGGCCTCCTCCCCGACCCGTTTATAATTGTCCTTACAGGAAAAAAAAAGCATTGCCATGAATAATATCATGGCAATGCCGCTATAATGATTTCTGATGGACAATTTCATCCTACAAATCCGGAACTTTGACACTTCCGCCCATCCAACAATTAAAAGATACGGTCTTCCCAGCCATTCCAGAAGAGAAAATCATTTCCTTGGTAGGGGCTTTGGCCTTATAACTAACCTCCGCTTGACTCGCCCTACTACTCAAAGAGGGATCGACTCTCCCTGCCTGACGGGCGATTTCGGCTGCTTTCCAATAAACAGCTCGCTTTTCGAACGGCGTAGCACCACAGTCATTGGCACTATTGGCATACAGGTGTGCAATCAACAAATATGCCTTCCCATTCGATGGGTTTGCGTCGATAGCCTTTTGAGCATAGCTTCTCGCAGTTGATTTACTGCCGTTCTTATAGATCGTAGCCACTTTATATGCAATATTCGACCTTTTCTTCGCATCGGTCTCAAGCCCAAGAGCCTTGTCAAAATCAGCTACCGCACCTTTTGTATCACCTGCCTTGTTTTTCAAGGTACCACCATATACATAGGCATCCGCTGAAGGATCTAGTGCCAACTGCGCTTCGAATAATTTCTTGAACATCGGATCATCGGTGCATTCCTTGTTGAACATCCTACCTACAGCTCTTTTCACCCATGTTACGTCACTTTTCTTTTCTTCAAAACTCTTTTCATAGAGCGGGATTAAATTGCCACAATCGGCCAAGGCGCCTAATTTTGAATCGATGCTACCTTCAATTTTACCGTAATTCTCAGAATAGCTATTGTATGAACTCAGTTGTTTTGTCTCCTTAGAGGTCAATGTACCCGCCTCTTCCTTAGGCAATAATGCAGATATAGCCGTTGTAAGCTTGTCATTTTCTTCCCCGATCTTATCGGTTACATCATCATAAACGTCAAATACTTCCTGCAAATCTTTCTTGCCGGCATTGTGCAGGTCTACAAGACTTGAGAAATAAAGATACAATGCCTTCGGGTTTGTGAAATTGGCCCGGTCTTCCTTAAACGCTTGGCCCAACATGGAATAAATATCATCGTCACTGATCATTTTATTATCATACCGCAACAAAACCTTATCGGTAATAATATCGGCTTTGGTATAATCCTTCGGAAAATATTTATTGGCATTGTCATAGAGCCCTAAAAGCTCATTGATGTAGCCATCCTTTTCCGCACCGGAAGATTTATCGGCCTTATAACTTAGGATACGTTCTCCCAACGAATAATTGGCCTTGTTAATATCAGGGCAGTTTTCATAGACCATTTTCCACGGTGTATACGCCGCATCATAGTTTTTTACCTTGGCATGTTCAGCATAAATCGACAAGTTCGTCATACACTCAGGATTCTGGGCCTGTGCATTAGATATCGCCAAACTTCCCAAAAGCATCATTGCTGTGTAGTAAAGTTTCGTTTTCATACTCATATTTTTAAAGTGGTTAATGTACTAAATTTTTCTCAATTAATTTTTCGCTTTTGGAACCAAAGATCATTTAAAGACAATCCTACATTGACCTTAAAATAACTTTCTTCAACAAGGTCTGATGCACTTGTGCCTCTTCTGCCCAATTCAAAACCTATGTTTAGGTTCGAATAGTTCCGCAATGGTAACCCAATTCCAAAAGTTATGCCAAAGTTTTTTATGTCCTTATTATTTATGACCATTCCAGTCTGGTCAAGGTGCAGCCCTGCTCGATATGTGATCCTTTTGAAATAACCATCGAATGATGTATGCTTGGGAACAAAAAAGCCGCCAAAGGCAATTGTACTGGCATCATTGTATACGAGATTTTCAAAATCCAAAAACTCATTGGAAAACGAACTGAAACCTTGAAAGCTATATTCAGCGCCTAGGAACCAAATGCGTTCTTGCCCAAATCCCAAACCCACGGTAGTCGTAGTTGGAATCTTCAAAAATGTATTCCTCAGATTCTGTGCATCTAAATTCACGTCAAGCACTTCGATATTTTGACCGGTACCGAGGGAAAACGAACCCAATGCCTTAGCATTCTTCGACGTCAAATTCGCTTGGGTATTTACTCTCAGCGATGAATATAAAGTGTATTTTTCATTAATTTTCGGGGTATAATTCAAGGCATAGTTAAAATCCATACCGTTCACTCTTGAATTTCTTTGGTCGAGGGTTCCGAATTGCACATCGGCTACACTTTGGACCCGACGGTACTTTAAGGTCCCAAAATTGAAGTTCGCCGTTATTCCGAGACTTAACGTGTTGGTCAGCTGATACCCTGTTGAAAAATAGACCCGATTCAGGCCGCCTTCCCCATCAAGTCGGTTAGTCACCATCGCCCCGTTGCTGTTGGTCGTCTCGGCAACAAAGTTATAGCCTACCGAAGAAACAGGCATAATCCCAAAGCCGATTCCCCAGCCCTTGCGAACACTAAAGCCAATAGAAAGATAGTCGAGATTCGTCACCGCACTATTCTGTTGATCGGTGTAGGTCTTTAAACGCGAACCCTTATGGGACACGCCTGCGGCGTAGGTCGTTATCCCGAAATTTTCACCGGCTTGAATACCAAGCTTGCTGTAGGAAGCTGGGTTTTTTAGATTGATATGGATGCTATCGGAAAACATGCCGACGCCCCCCATCATTTGATTCTCCATGGTCCCCAAGGCCCGTTGATCCCCAATGCCAAAATAAGAATACGGGGAAATCGTTCCGTCTTGGGCGTGCAAACTATTAAAAGCGAGGCACACTATGGCAATAACAATTCTTTTGATCATCTAGTGCTTGTTGTATTCCAACAAATAGTTAAGTCCCAATAGGAGAAAATTAGAATGGGCAAAGATGGTATTTTTTAATCGTTTTGACAAAAATTGACTATCACCTCCTGTTAAAATAACTGTTAAATCTACGAATCGATCACGATATTGGTCGATTATGCCATCAATTTCGACACAAATACCATTGACAACCCCGCTGTGTATACAATTTTCGGTAGAATTCCCGATTAGGTCAATCGGGTCGGTCGGCGCTAATAGAGGAAGATTGGCGGTCTGGTTATGCAAGGCCCTATACCGCATGGTCAACCCCGGGGAAATAGCACCTCCCAAATATTCGCCATAATCGTTCATCATGTCATAGGTCACGCAGGTACCAGCGTCAATTACCAACGTATTTCGATTGGGATTGAAATAAAATGCCGCGCTTGCCAACCCTATTCTGTCGACGCCCAAGGTCTGAGGCGTGGCATAGGAGTTTTTAAAAGGAGTCTTTGTGCCATGGCTGAGCACATGTACCTGGCAGAATATAGACAATACCGCAATGTCTTTTTCCGCCAATTTTCCTACTGACGATAACATGGCCTCCTCAATTTTAGGATACCTTTTAAAAAGGACCTTGATTTGCTTTACAAACAGATCTGTCTGAAAAGCAGTATCATAAACAAGCTCTGCCTTATTGAACACGGCAAGCTTTGACTGCGTGTTCCCTACATCGATAATTAAGTTCATATCACAAAGATCTAAAATTGAAAAAAAACAAATACCTTTTTTCTGAATTTTGTTTGTATATCCTAAATTTGAAATTATATTTGCAGCCCCTTAGGGGTATTGGTGCCTTAGCTCAGTTGGTAGAGCAATGGACTGAAAATCCATGTGTCCCTAGTTCGATTCTTGGAGGCACCACTTAATGCGGCAAACCCGCTCCATAATGGAGTGGGTTTTTGTTTTCCGGTACGTGGCAAGCAAGCTTGCCAAAGGAGCTTGGAAACAAAAAACGAACTATCGAAGGTAGTTCGGTTTGACATTTTCAGGCGAGGTGTCAAAAGAACACCGGGCGCAGCCTCGGTATCTCTTGGAGGCACCACTTAATGCGGCAAACCCGCTCCATAATGGAGTGGGTTTTTGTTTTCCGGTACGTGGCATGCAAGCTTGCCAAAGGAGCTTGGAAACAAAAAACGAATTATCGAAGGTAGTTCGGTTTGACATTTTCAGGCGAGGTGTCAAAAGAACACCGGGCGCAGCCTCGGTATCTCTTGAAGGCACCACAACCTGAAACCCCTTTAAATAGGGGTTTTGTTGTTTTGACACCCATGCATTCTCGCGATATCATCCATAGCAATACAATCAAATGAACCTTTGTGGGCGCATCGCCCAGTATTGATTGTATATTTTTTCACGGAAGCCATCGGTGCAGAGAAGAAAATACCGAAAGAGAAGCTGATCGCCAATAGATACGTGTCGTTGTTTCCCCTGAAACCTCGAAGTTGCAGGTACCACAGAAATTCGCAGCTTTCTGCACGATTATTTTTTCGATTCCGACTATATTGCAAACTAATTCACATTACCGATATTTTGACTTATTTTGACTTAAGCTGCAGTACCAGTGTATTTCAGCAATATTTAGATTCCATACATTTCCTATTGCCCAAAGAAGCTATATTATCTATTGAAAAACCCGGGGAGGGCAATATGAATGTGGTCTTGCGGATACAGACTACAACAAGATCATTTATCTTAAAACAATCCCGACCCTATGTTCAAAAATATCCACAAGTAGCTGCGCCATTAGAAAGAATCGCCGTTGAACGCGAATTTTACAAGACGATTGATACTGAGTTTCTCGTTTCGCATCTCCCTCAGGTTTTATATTATGATCCAAAAGAAAACCTGCTTCTTTTAAATGATCTTGGGCAATGTGAGGACATGACGAAAATGTACGCTGAAAGAAAGGTGACGGGTCCGGTATTACAAAAATTGGTGTCAATTCTTGATTACTTGCACCAAACACCGCCCCCAAGGAATTTTCCGGCCAATTTGGAAATGCGCAAATTAAATCATCAACATATCTTTCAGTTACCATTTATGCCCGACAATGGTTTTGAGCTAGATACCGTTCAACCAGGTCTTCAGGCCTTGGCAACGCCCTACAGGAATGATCGCACACTTAAGAAAATAGTTGATAAGGTTGGTAATATCTATTTGTCAGCTGGGAAAACTTTGATACACGGCGACTATTACCCAGGCAGTTGGATGACCATGTCAGGGGATATGTATATCTTGGACCCGGAGTTTTCTTTTGTCGGGTTTGCCGAATTTGATTTGGGGGTAATGTCGGCACATATTGTGATGGCCACCATGGACCCCTCCTATTTGCCAAGCATTCTTTCATTATACAAGAATCAGTTCGATGAAAAGCTCACTACCCAAATTGCTGGAATCGAAATCATGCGAAGACTGATCGGACTTGCACAATTACCCATGACACGATCAATAGCGGAGAAAGAATCGCTTTTGCAATTGGCATATAATATGACCATATTATGAAAATAAAAAACATGGCCGTTGTGGCGCTGACCTTTTTTGTATTATTCGCCTGTAAGGAATTTAAAAATAATGTCGACTTGCCCGCCCCGAAACGTGTTGCTTATGGGGCCGATTCTTTGCAGCTTTCAAAAGACCAATATTACGACCGGGTTCTTGGGGCCCTTGTAGGATCGGCAATTGGTGATGCCATGGGGGCATCTACCGAAATGTGGTACCGGGAAGATATACGACTACGATATGGCTACATTTTGGGCCATACCCCATCAGTACGGAGTCAATCTCCAGAAGGTCCATGGGGAAATAATCTTGTGGCCGGAGCCACTACAGATGATACTCGTTGGAAATATCTAATGGTAAAGTATTTCGACCGATATCACGCACAAATGACACCCTCGAATTTTGCCGATTTTATTGGCCAATACTACCAATCAGTTGCCAAAACATTTTCCGATAAAGGCGTAGTGTCTAATCCTGATGCGATCGATTCTAAAATAGAGAAACTTGATTGGATCAAGGAATGGGCCCGTGTCGCTATGGCATACGGTGCAGGAGATCGGGAATATCAATTGGCCCTGAACCGATTTTATGGCGGGGAAATGTCTTGTGCCGGTCAACTATATACCCCCATGTTGGGCCTTGTCGCCAAAACCCCGGACGCTGCCTATAATTTAGGATATGAGCATGCAATTTTTGATATCGGATACGCCAAAGATATTTCCGCCTTGGTAGCTGCAATAACCAACATGGCCTTACGTACCCAAAATATCGATTCAATTTTAAACACCGTAACTTTTGTAGACCCCTTGGGCTATCAGGATAGTAGACTTGTAGGGCGTATTGCCTATTCGGTGGCCGACGGTGCCATCCGGAATGTTCTGGAAAATAGACGCCTTGTCTTGCCAGATACATTGACCGCCGCAGAAATGACGACCTTTAAAATCCCGGCGGGCTATCCTGGGACACAGGAAGAATGGATGCGCCAGGAAATGCTTTATCAACTCTTGGAAAAAAACGAGAAGGCCATTCCGTTTCATTCAGGAGAAATCTGGGAGATTTTGATCACCGGCCTAAAGTTTGGGGAAGGAGACTTTAAAAAAACACTGCAATTTATCATTAATTATGGTCGTGACAACGATACTGTCGGCGCGGTGGCGGGGATGATACTGGGGGCCAAGGATGGCTTTTCACACCTGCCGTTAGATTTACGATCCCAAACGATTCAGGTGAATCGGGATGTACTGGGAATCGATTTGGAGGCCCTTGCGAGTGAGATCGTAGCCGACTTTAAATAAATAACTCACCAAATTCGATTCACGGTATTTATCTTAAAATCCTGAAATTCTAATGGTTCGGAAGACTTATTTTCTATTTCCAACTCATTATATGGTTCATTTGGGAAAAGGAGCGAGGTCATTACATATTGCCCTCCATTGATAAAAACTTCGATAGACGACCAATCGATCAGAATACGAACCTCATAGTTCGCATTGGGTAAGTTGGGTATGGGCATCTGTTGCAAGGCACCAAAATCTTGCTGGAAATCAGTTTGGCCCGATGCACTTCTATCTAAACTAAACATTTTCTTAGAGGCATCTAGAGTTAAAATCAATGCTTCTCCCAATTCATTTTTAAATTTTAAATCGAAGTTTTTGGAAGATGTGTGAAACCTGACCTCGGATTGATTCAAGGTAGGATTTGCTATCTTTTCGAGAGCTTTTGACGCCACTAGAACGTCCTTCCCGACTTTTTCTACCCTCTGCTCGTCAAATGACTTGACCGGATAACTGAATAGTTCAAGAGTTTCCCCACTAGCACGAAGCGACAATTTGCGTGGAATGGTCATAGCACTTCGCCATATTTCGGTAGGGGTATCACGGGCATATGCCCAATTACTCATCCATCCGATAAAAATGCGATCCCCTGAAGGCACGTTATTATAAGTGACACCCGCATAGTTGTCGGTACCCCAATCGACCCATCGCGCCTGTTTTTGTTCTGAAGTAAATGTTTTTCCGTCAAAATCGCCTAGGAAATATTGGGTGCCGCTACCTCCATTGGGTGCCCCGGGATTAATACTGATCAGCAACACCCATTTCGTCTCATCAGAACCTTCGACCTTTAATTGAAACATATCAGGACATTCCCAAACGCCCCCATGTGCCCCTTGGTCTTTGCCAAACTCACTCACTTTTTCCCATTCGCGAAGATTGTCAGAGTTCCATATTTGAAGATGGTCACCAGCAACAAGGAGCATCGACCATGTTTTGGCGATTTCGTTCCAAAAGACCTTCGGATCCCTAAAGTCCTTGAATCCTGGGTTTTGGATTACCGGATTGCCGCTGAATTTCTCCCATGTATCCCCATTGTCCAAGCTATAGGCAATTCCCTGGGTCTGGAAATCATTTTTACCTTCCTTTTCCCCGGTCATATTGTGATAGGTAAAAATTGCCACAAGTGGCGGATTTTCAAGGGTCCCAAAGCCGGAAGTGTTATTCTTATCGACCACGGCACTGCCAGAAAAAATCAATCCGTTGGCATCAGGGAACAGCGCTATGGGCTTTTGCTTCCAGTGCACCAAATCAGTACTGGTCGCATGACCCCAATGCATGGGTCCCCAAACAATATCATCTGGGTAATACTGATAAAAAAGATGATAAATTCCGTCGTTATACACCAATCCGTTTGGATCGTTCATCCATTTCTCCTCCGGGGAAAAATGAAATTGTGGCCTAAATGGTTCCTTGTATTCGGTAATCACAGGAATCTCTGGTATGCTTTCCTGTTGATTCACCCTATTTTTGCAGGAAGACAGTACTATCAAAAGAATTAGGGGTACCCCGATTTTTGCTATCATGTTCACAAAGCTTTAATTTGATCAAGATTGTCCTTAATGCGACTCCCCTAAAATACTATCTTTGTGGTTACTTTATGGGATACGCATGAATTTTTTATCGAACCTACTGCTAATTTGCCTTTTTTCGTTGGCAACGCACGCCCAGAAGAATATAGATCGCACCTTGAAGAAATTCAATCGGGAAAGCATCCCTTATATTCAACCTGAGGAATTGGCACAGCAACAAAATACCCTTATTTTGGATGCACGGGAAAAAAAAGAATATGATGTTAGCCACCTTAAAAATGCCATTTGGGTGGGGTATTCAAAATTTCAATTAGCATCAGTAGAAACCAAATTTAAAAACAGGGAAAGCAGAATCGTAGTATATTGTTCTATCGGGGTTCGATCTGAGGATATTGGTGAAAAATTGATGAAGGCGGGCTACTCGGATGTCAGGAATCTTTACGGCGGTATATTCGAATGGAAAAATAAAGGGTATCCTGTTTATGACGATCAAGAAAATGAAACTGAGAAAGTACATGCCTTTAGTAAGCATTGGGGTAAATTATTGACCAAAGGCGTGAAGGTGTACGATAACAGTAGCAATCGTAAGGAACGGTAGCAATCGTAAGGAACGGTAGAATAAATCGGTTAGTGATCCTAAGTTGATCAAAGGCACCTAGTAAAAGCTGTTTTATAGCCTATTCACGGTGAATTCGAAAGTCAGAATCACTGCTGAACGTATCCTGAAATAAATTCGCGTATAAAACGATAAACTATGGGCATCCTGCAAAATATGGGGGAGGAGGAAGATGAAAAAATCGTTCATTTTAATTTGGTCGGTTCAAACGACCTACTGCTTATTTTTACGCGTAATCCCGAATTAGGTCGTGTTAAAACCCGATTAGCAGCCGACATCGGCGAATCGAAGGCCCTGGAAATATATCGGTTCTTATTACGCCACACCTCAAAAATAACCCGTGAATTGCCCGTACATAAGCGCGTGTATTATTCTGACGAAATTCAGAAAGACGATATTTGGGACACTATAAATTTTCATAAAAGACTACAACAGGGGGAAAACCTTGGGAAGCGCATGGGCAATGCCTTTCATGAAGGCTTTGCAGATGGATTTGCAAAAATCTGTATCATCGGCAGTGATTTGCTCGATTTAAGTCAAAAGGACGTACAAAATGCTTTTTCGGCATTGGATCATAATGACGTCGTAATCGGTCCGGCATCTGACGGTGGCTATTATCTTTTAGGATTGAAGAACTGGAAACCTGCGGTCTTTGAAAACAAAAATTGGGGCACCAAAACGGTTTTTGAAGAAACCATGGCCGATTTAATGAACGAAAATGTGGCATTACTTGACATTCGAAACGATGTTGATGTTTATGATGATATTAAGGATAATGCAGCCTTTAGGCCATTTTTAAAAAATCTATGAAAGTCACCAAGGAACAATTGCAGGAATCTGTAGAATATTTAAGAAATAAGGGGTTTGACCATCCCACAATAGGCATTGTACTCGGGACCGGCCTGGGAAAATTGGTAGACGAACTACAAGACCCTATCGTGGCCCATTACCATCACATCCCTTTTTTCCCATTGGCAACGGTAGAATTTCACACGGGTAAACTCATTTTCGGAACCATCTCGGGCCAAAAAACAGTGGTCATGGAGGGCAGATTTCATCTATATGAAGGATATGATTTTACAGATATAACCTATCCCATTCGCGTAATGCATCTTCTGGGTATTGAAAAATTATTTATATCTAATGCGGCAGGCGGCATTAACCTGGATTATAAAAAAGGCGATATCATGCTAATTGAGGATCATCTGAACTTACAGGGAGGTTCCCCATTGGCATTTAAAAATGTAGCCGAGTTCGGTGACCGCTTTGTTGATATGGCCGAACCCTATGATCCAGCGATGCGGAAAAAACTAATTGCCATTGCAAAAAGAGAAAAAATCGTATTGAAATCTGGGACCTATGCGTCGGTTGTTGGGCCGCAATTAGAGACGCGGGCAGAATACCGTATGCTTAAGGTATTGGGGGCCGACGCAGTAGGTATGAGTACGGTGCCTGAAGTAATTGTTGCCAATCATTTGCGACTTCCCATCGTGGCGGTTTCGGTAATTACCGATGAATGTGATCCTGAAAATCTACAACCTGTTGATATTCAAGAAATTATTGATGTTGCTGGAAGAACCGAACCAAAAATGATAAAATTATTTACCGAGTTGATCAAAGAAATTTAAATCATACATGATGGGGTATTTAGAAGCCACGAATGAATTATATAAAGAAGCAGCAATCACTCCAGATGTAGGGCTCTGCTGCACGACAAATCCGATTTGGCAGTTTCCGGGCCTTAGCATTCCTAAGATTATGCAGGAAATGAATTATGGATGCGGAAGTACCGTTTCGGCCCAAGATCTTGTAAACAATCCGAAGATACTCTATGTTGGTGTCGGTGGCGGCATGGAATTATTGCAATTCGCCTATTTTTCAAGGCAAAAGGGAGGTGTTACCGGGGTTGATGTGGTCGACGAAATGTTGTCGGCATCTCGTGAAAATTTCAAGATCGCAGAAATAGAAAATAGTTGGTTCAAGAGTGAATTCGTCAATTTAATAAAAGGCGATGCCCTTCATCTTCCTATTGAAAATCAAAGCATCGATGTAGCCGCACAGAACTGTCTATTTAATATCTTCAAAATTGAAGACCTCAAAAAAGCCGTTTCCGAGATGTATCGCGTACTTAAGCCCCATGGCAGATTGGTCATGAGCGATCCCACTTGTGAACAGCCTATGAATGAGACGTTACGCAATGATGACCGGCTAAGAGCACTCTGCTTGAGTGGTAGTATTCCTATAAAGGATTATATCAAAGTCTTGACCGATGCCGGTTTTGGTACCATTGAGGTTCGAGCGCGCAAATCATATCGCGTCTTATCTCCAAACCACTATCCCACTGATCAACTAATTTATATTGAATCAATCGAAATCGCTGCTATCAAGGATCCCATGCCCAAGGACGGGCCCTGTATATTTACTGGGAAAACTGCCATTTACTATGGCAATGAGGCCTATTTTGATGACAAAAATGGCCATGTACTCGTTCAAAATCAACCCCTGGCCGTATGTGATAAGACAGCGGCCGCCCTCGGGCGCGCCAACGACCAGATACATATCAGTGAAAGCACATGGCACTATAACGGAGGTGGATGCTGCTGAAATAGCGGAATTGTAGGCGTTATATGAAAAAAACAAATCCGATCCTAACCATTGTTATTCCTGTTTACAATGAGGCGAACACCATCGGCAACCTAATTGCGCATTTGAAAGAACACTCTTTTGAAAGTGCCTCGACTGAAATTATTATAGTTGATGGTGGCAGTCAGGATGAGACCCTAAAAATTGCCAATGAATTTGATGTACGTATCCTCAGATCCTCAAAAGGGAGGGCTACACAGATGAACCTCGGGGCAAGACATGCATCGGCAAACATTCTATATTTTCTACATGCCGATACCTTTCCCCCAAAAAACTTTGATACATTTATTGTAGCCAGTGTGAAAGAAGGGGCTTTGGTGGGATGTTTTCGAATGTACTTCGATAGTGATAGCCATTTCCTAAGATTCTTTGCATGGTTCAGCAGAATAAACCACCCTATTTGCCGTGGTGGCGACCAATCCCTATTTATAACCAAGGAATTATTTCTTCAGTCCCAAGGATTCAATGAGGAATATAAAGTCTATGAAGACAATGAATTTATAACACGACTATCACGGAAAAATGAATTTAAGATTCTTTGTGAATATGTCACCGACATCGGCCCGTAAATATAGGTCTTTGGGAATGGTTCGTTTACAATACCATTTCGCCGTGATCCATCTCAAAAATTATTTGGGGGCCGGGCCGGAAGAACTGTACGCCTATTACAAAAATAAGATCGCCGTAGGTTCCTAGCGTTCCTCAAAGTCCAGCAACGCGCCTTCACAGATCCATTTGGCAAGTGCCTGCCGATTATCGGGGTCCAATATTCGACGTTGGTCTTTTTGGTTGCGAATATTTCCGATTTCAATGAAAGTCATGGCAGGATGGGTTTTTTTAACTAAAAATAACGAAGTCCGATCTTCAAACGTACCAGAATAGACGCGATTAGGTTGGTATTTTTTATACTTTTCCTCAAACGTCCTGTGAATACTTTCGGCCAATCTTTTACCGTTTTTGCTCTTTTCATGATAGTAAAAAAACACATCTATGTTTTGGCCGGTACTTCGACTATCGACATGGGTCACGATTAATCTTTGATATTTATCCTTGTTTTGGGCATAGAGATTGTTCACTACGTCTACCCTTTGTTGTAAACGTGCAACTTGGTTCAGGGGAATCTCAGAATTGGGATACACCACTTCATCCCTGTCCATCGGTAGAATTCGAGCATCGCGAATACCGTCGTTCTCGTCTCGTACGATAATGTATACCTCTGCTCCATGTGCAATAAGTTCTTTGGCCAAGCGCAAAGTTACATCATAGGCATATTCATCTTCGGAAATCGATTGGGATCCCTGTTTTGCCATGGCCCCAGGATCTGGGCCACCATGACCGGAAATCAAATAATATACCGTGCCCTTGAGACGCTCGCTTTTTGGCAGCACCATTGCATTTTCTTTACCAAAAATGGGGAACTCCTTCCCGACCATTCCTTTAATTTCAGCAGTACTGTGTGCTGCCGAATCTTTCGCCGAATCTTTCGTGGGTACTTTGGCCAAGAGGGCTTTTGGAATAAGATAGCTATGGCCCTCGAATAAATGTAGACTATCCCTTAGATTATCCACGTTCAGTGCGATAAAGTCATTATAGGATTCATAGGGATTGATACCCTGTTTTCGAAGCAGCGAAAGAATTCCGTCTCCTTTCTCGGCTGTAACTTTTACTAGTGAATCCTGGGCAAATAATCCGCTTATGCCTAAGAAGAAAAATAAGATCAATTTTCGAGGCGACACCAATTTCTAAATTAGTTGATGTACAAATATTATCAAAAATACTGCCCAATTCCAAAAACGAAGCGTGATAAACGCATTTTTGCTTTTCATTCATTCGTATAAAAGGCATGAAAAACTGGTCACCGATCGATTTCAATAGGAATCAGAAAACAAGTTTCAAACCCCGTGTCCTAATAATTGATCATATCGATTTATAAAAATCACTAATTACCTTTTGTGCAGGTTTATTCTGAGGGGTAAACTGGTTATCGGCCTCACCTCCCGACTCGCCATGTTCTATAAACCATTTCCATACAAAACCACCGGCAAACCAATCCTCGTTCCAAAATTCAAGCAATATGGCCTTGGTGGCATTTTCTTGGGCCTCAAAATTGGCAGGATTTTCATGACGATCCGACAACCATGGCTTCCATGCGGTCTGATCTGCACTTCGATAACCATATTCAGTAAAAACAATGGGTTTGTTTTTATCGAGGGAGATTTGCTTGATTTTTGCTTTGTGCGGTTGCCAACCTTGCTGGCATTGGGCGACGGTAGGGGTTATGTCCTCACATAATGGAAAATAAGCGTCGATACCAATATAATCCAAGTCCTCCCAAAAGGAAGTCTTGGTGTATTCGTCCCAATTGGCGGCATAAGTCAATTTACCCTTGTAAATAGTGCGAACCTTTACAATAAGTTTTTTCCAATAATCAGGCCGGTTCTTTACAAACTGTTCTAATTCAGTGCCAATGCAAAATAGATCCGCATGGGTTTCCTCGGCCAATTGGGCATAATTTAAAATGAAATTCTCATAAGATGATTCGAGGGCCAGCCATTCCGCTTCGGTGCTCATGGTTAAAGTACCTGTAAATGTCCCTCGCCAAATCCAGATTTGAGGCTTTACCATGACCCGAACGCCATTTTTGTGCAACATCCCAATATATTGTTTCGCCCCCTTTTTAGTCTCCCCAAACCATTGTCTCTCAGTATCGAATATGATTTCAGGGGAATTGATCTCCCGAATAAATCCAAAGGGCATAATGGCGGCATAGTTCGCGTTAATGTTCAAAATCTCCTCTACCTGTTCCTGCGAAACTTCTTGCCTTGAGGCTACAAAACTGACTCCCTTGATTTTATGCAGACCCTGGCCCAAGCAACTAAGCTGAAGAAGACACAATAAGAACAAAACAAACTTTTTCATCTAGTGGCAGTTAATGACCCTAAATTAAGTTTTTTAATCGGTTCAACAAATCAGCCAAACTGTACCCCACATTAGTTGTAATCAGTTGTTTATTAATTATGTATTCGAGCACCTGAAAACAACAGACAAGGAGTACGTTCAATGCTGTTCGATTGTATGATGACCAGAAATGGTCGTCTTTTCACTCGAAGGAATGGGAATGCGTTCGAAAATCACCTACGTTTTGAAACCAACCTAGTTATCCTTTCGATCTGGCCTGTGCATTCTAAGAAATTTTTTGAATCCCCCTGATTTAAACGCAAATTATAACCTATTAACTGAAAATAATCTCACCATCTCGGAACCACATACGGTGATCAATTTTCAACAAAGTGTTTAGCTGATGCACCTCGATGGAGAAAATCCTGGTAGTCCGGTCGAAAGCACCCCGGAAAAAACATACATTGGCATAAAAAAAACACCGTATAGATTAAGTTCCTATCTTTAAAAACGACTGACCCTTCAACAACTAGAAACCAAATGCAACATATCGTCATTATTGGGAATGGTATTGCCGGTGTTACGGCAGCGCGCCACATTCGAAAAAATACAGAGTATCGGATTACCTTAATTTCTCCTGAGAACGATTATTTTTTTTCCCGTACTGCCCTCATGTACGTATATATGGGCCACATGAAATTCGAGCATATTCAACCTTATGAAAATTGGTTTTGGAAAAAAAACCGGATCGAATTGGTAAATGGGTATGTTACAAAGGTAGATCCCCCGAATAAAAAATTGGTATTAAAGGATGATAGTATCATTGGGTATGATACATTGATTATTGCAACCGGTTCAAAATCGAACAAATTTGATTGGCCTGGCCAGGAATTGCTAGGGGTACAGGGTTTATATTCAAAACAGGACTTAGAACTACTTGAAGTGACGGCCCCCGATAAGGAGGTTTGCAAAAGAGCGGTCGTTGTCGGGGGTGGATTGATCGGAATCGAACTGGTTGAAATGTTACGAAGTCGAAAAATCCCGGTGACATTTCTAGTACGTGAGAAAAGTTTTTGGAACGGGGTCCTTCCCCAAGGCGAATCACAAATGATCACAGAGCATATCTTGGAACACCACATCGATTTGCGATTGAACACGAATCTCAAGGAAATTCTTCCTGACGAACATGGCAGGGCGAGGGCAGTACTTACCGATAGAGGTGAAACCATTCCTTGCAATTTGGTCGGGTTGACGGCCGGGGTGCGCCCGAACATCGATTTCCTGAAAGATTCGGGACTTGATCTTGGCAAAGGGGTCAAGGTAAACCGATTTCTGGAGACAAATATTGAAAATATCTACGCTATTGGCGATTGTGCCGAACAACGCCAAGCAATTGGAAACCGGAAACCGGTAGAGGCAGTCTGGTATACTGGTAGAATGATGGGCGAAGCCTTGGCCCAGACCATATGCGGCAAAAAGACCTCCTATAATCCCGGAAATTGGTTCAATTCGGCCAAGTTCCTTGATATCGAGTATCAAACATATGGATGGGTTTTTAACGAAGCCGGCAGAAAAGTGTATGAACAACACTTTCATTGGCGGCATCCGAAAGAACCTATCTGTATAACTATAGCCTTTCATAAGGAATCAAAGCAATTTCTAGGTATCAACACCTTTGGTATACGCATGCGTCATGAAATATTCGACCGCTGGCTCAATGCGCAGAAGGAAATTGGGTACGTAGTGGAAAACTTGAAGGATGCAAATTTTGATCCGGAATTCTATCGACATTATGAAGCGGATATTTTAAACCACTACAATTCAGAATTTGGGACGGATCTAAAAGTCCGAAAAAAAAGTTGGCAACGAATTTTCAATAATGCATAATGGGCTTTTTATGAAAACACTAAAAAATAGCGGCCTAATACTATTTTTACTAGGCTTGGGGGTTTTTATTTCGTTGATCTTTCTGGGTACGTTTCAGGTAACACAATCAAACTTTGATCAAATCGTGCAGGAAAAGGGCATAAAAAGTGCTGTTTTCAAAAAAGAAATCGAAAAAAATGTGGTTGGCCGGAAATTCACTGGAATGATGACGCTATCCCCGAAAATTGGGGAAGCTCTTGAAACTGCAAATGTACAACACAGAAAAAACAAACAGTACGACCAAGTAATCTATACGAAACCACATGATATGGCCGAGCTATTGGCCAAAGCCTCAGGCACCGGTTTTATCGCAGAACATAAAGGGCTTATGTGGTTTTTTACCTTTGGTCTCGGAATAGTAGGCGCCCTATTATTCATTCTTCCGAACGTAATTCTATTGGGTAAAAAGGGCATCAAAAACGATGGCATCTATCATCAGAATTCGACGAACCGTGGATGGATCGCCTGGCTGGTCTTCATCTTCCTGGTCGCATTCTATTTAATACTGTATTTCCGTCCTGAGTATGCCGTAAATTGGACCTACTTGGTAGACCCTATCAGCGAAAGCTTGAGCGGAAACCCTGCAGGACATTGGTTCGTGTACGGATTCATGTATTGTACGGTGATGACCGTGATGGCCGTCAGGATGTACATCAAATATCGTCACAACCTCTATCAGATGGTTCGTACCACTTCGGTACTATTCTTTCAAATCGTCTTTGCTTTCTTGATACCTGAAATTATGGTGCGTCTTCAAATGCCGTATTATGATTTTAAAAATGCCTTTCCCTTGGATTATGACTTCTTTTTTCAATACAATCTTAAGGAATTGTTGAACAGTGGGGGAATCGGTCTTTTTATTCTCTTTTGGGGCATCGCGCTTACCCTGCTAATCGTCCCGATTATGGTCTATTTTTTCGGAAAACGATGGTACTGTTCCTGGGTCTGTGGTTGTGGAGGTTTGGCCGAAACCTTAGGGGATCCCTATAGACAACACTCGAGTAAATCGCTTTTTTCCTGGAAAGTGGAACGCTGGCTGATTCATGGGGTATTGCTTTTTGCCCTGGTCATGACCGGCATGACTCTCTATAGTTTTTTTACCGAATCGGGATCCGTGCTTGGAATCAAGACTTCGAGCATACAGAACACCTATAGTCTAATGATAGGAGCCATTTTTGCAGGGGTTGTAGGAACTGGGTTCTATCCCATTTTCGGGAATCGGGTCTGGTGCCGGTTCGGGTGTCCATTGGCAGCTTATATGGGGGCCGTTCAACGTTTTAAATCGCGTTTTCGCATTACAACGAATGGTGGACAATGTATTTCCTGTGGCAATTGTTCAACCTATTGCGAACAGGGAATCGATGTGCGTGCTTATGCCCAAAAGGGAGAAAATATTATCCGATCAAGTTGCGTCGGATGTGGTATCTGCGCAGCTGTTTGCCCCCGTGGGGTTCTAAAATTGGAAAATGGCCCCCTAGAGGGACGTATCAATCCGACTGAAATACTATTGGGCAATGATGTCGATTTGATAGAAATATTGAATAGGAAATAACTACTTTTGGCCCATTTTAATATCCTACCGTAAAGGTATTCCTTTTGAACAATGCACACTATCAACGTAATTATTCCCGCATTCAATGAAGCCGAATCGATAGGTCTTGTCGTGAAGGAAATTCCGAAAATAGTTTCTGAGATCATCGTAGTCAATAACAATTCGACCGATGCTACAGCCGAGAATGCAAGGAAGTCCGGGGCAACTGTACTCACCGAAAATAGGCCTGGATATGGCCATGCGTGCCTTTGTGGAATTAATTACATTGCTAAACAGTCCAAACGACCCGACATTATCGTATTTATGGATGGAGACTATTCCGATTATCCGGAAGAGCTCATGAAGGTGGTCAACCCCATCATTGAAGACGGTATTGATTTCGTCATTGGTGCAAGGGTCAAGGAATTAAGGGAAGAGGACAGTATGACCCCCCAACAAATTTTTGGTAATTGGCTGGCTACCAAGTTGATGAAATTATTTTTTGGGGCAACATTTACCGACCTAGGACCGTTTAGGGCTATAAAGTATGAAAAGCTGTTGGCCTTACAAATGGAAGATAAAACATATGGTTGGACCGTGGAGATGCAGTTAAAGGCCTTAAAGCACCAATTGACATATGCCGAAGTACCAGTGCGTTACAAGAAAAGAATTGGCATCTCAAAAGTGTCAGGAACGATTAAAGGTAGTATATTTGCAGGCGTAAAAATTTTGGGTTGGATTTTTAAATATAGCATTCGATAAAAATGGGACTAACAATAACTTATATCATCATCACCATTTACAGTCTTGCACTGGTTCTGATTTTTTTATACAGTCTTGCGCAACTAAATCTTTTGGTCAATTATCTTGGATACAAGCGACGCAACCAAACTGCCCCTAAGTTTAACCTTTTAGATCCAAAGGAAATCCCATACGTTACGATACAACTTCCCGTGTATAACGAGGAATATGTTATGGAACGACTGCTCGAGAATATATCGAAGATAGCATATCCTAAAAGTAAGTTGGAAATCCAGGTCCTTGATGATTCAACCGATGATTCGGTGCACATCACTGCAAAACATATCGATACGCTTCGGGAGGCCGGCTTGGATATCACCCACATTCGCCGTGAAAACCGACAAGGATATAAGGCAGGTGCCCTTAAAGAAGGGCTTGAAATCGCAAAAGGGGATTTTATTGCCATTTTCGATGCCGATTTCCTTCCTGCCAGTGACTGGTTGAAAAAGACGGTAATTTATTTTAAAGACCCTGAAATTGGGGTAGTACAGACCCGTTGGGGCCACATTAACAGGGATTACTCGACGTTAACGCGTATCCAGGCCTTTGCCTTGGATGCTCATTTTACCTTAGAACAAGTAGGCAGGAATGCCAAGGGCCATTTTATAAATTTTAATGGTACTGCTGGTATCTGGCGCAAGGAATGCATCTTAGATGCCGGCAACTGGGAAGGCGATACATTGACAGAAGATCTTGACCTTAGTTATCGGGCGCAGTTAAAAAACTGGAAATTCAAGTATCTTGAAGATGTAGAAACACCCGCAGAACTTCCAGTGGTAATCAGTGCAGCGCGTTCCCAACAATTCAGATGGAACAAAGGAGGGGCCGAAAACTTTCGCAAAAGTGTATCGAGTGTCATTCGTGCCAAGAACATCTCGTTCAAGACAAAATTTCATGGGGTCATGCACCTGTTGAACAGTTCAATGTTCTTATGTGTCTTTATCGTGGCCTTTTTAAGTATTCCGATGTTGTATATCAAAAACGCCTACGACAATTTGGAATGGCTTTTTCAGGCGACCAATTTCTTTATATTAAGTACCATAATTCTTTTCATATGTTATTGGTTTACCTATAAAAGTATACAGGGCAGCAGTTTCGACAATTTTGTTGACTATATTAAACTCTTCTTTACTTTTTTCTCGGTTGCACTCGGCTTTTCGTTGCACAACTCCATTGCCGTTTTAGAAGGCCATATGGGCAAACGCAGTGAATTCGTGCGTACCCCGAAATTCAACCTGAACAGTTTGACCGATAGTTGGAAAACCAACAAATACCTTTCAACGAAACTATCGCCGAATATGATTTTCGAGGCTGTGTTGATGATCTATTTCCTGTTTGGGATGTATCTCGCCATCCCATTAAATGATTTTGGGCTCTTTCCCTTTCATTTGATGTTGTTCCTAGGCTTTGGTTTTGTATTCTTTAAATCATTGACCGCAAGGGCTTAATCCATCAAATATAGGTCGTACTTAATCCGATTTAGCGCTTTACAGAAGTAACTGGCTAGGATTTTACCCATCCCCGTTTGAATATCATTGCACTTAACACAGCCTTTTACGAAGGCGGTGTAAGGATAGCCCTTTGTTTTTCCTTCCTTGAAAAAATAAACCGCAAAATGCCTGCCTATAGGGCCTAAAAGGTATGGCCTAATAATCTCCCTTAAATACCCTAAATTAGTCGCGCAGAAAATCAACTTAAAATGTCTAACCAACTGGCCACTTACTTAAAACTCCATAAAGTTTCGTTGCTATTGGCCCTAGTTAGTTGGGTATTCTACTACACCTTCGCTCACCATTTGGAGCGTACCGATTTTATAAAACTGATTACTCTTTTTGTAGCCCTTTTCTTTATCTGCTTTAAACTCATTCAGTTTGAAAAATGGAATTTTAAATTTCTTTTGGTAGTCGGGATACTTTTTCGCCTCGCCTTTCTATTGGTCGAACCCAATCTTTCGCAAGACTTTTACCGTTTTATCTGGGACGGGGAATTGATACTTTCGGGCATGAATCCGTATGTGCAATTGCCCGATGTTTTGATTCGTCAAGATATTTTTCCAATTGCGAATGCCCAAGAACTTTATGAGGGTATGGGCGCATTGAGCGCACAACATTTTAGCAATTATCCTCCGCTTAGCCAGTATTTCTTCGCCTTGGCCGCACTGCTCGGCGGGAAGAGTATTCTTGGCAAGGTGATTGTCATAAGGGTGTTGCTCATCATGGCCGACATTGGCATTGTGTATTATGGGAGGAAACTACTCAAATTCTTGAATCGCTCCCCACATCTTATTTTTTGGTATTTCCTAAATCCGTTGATTATCATCGAACTAACCGGAAACCTGCACTTCGAAGCCATCATGCTGTTCTTCTTTGTTTGTGCGCTTTATTTTGTTTCAACAAACAAATGGATTACCGCCGCTATTCTCTTTGGACTTTCGGTATCAACGAAACTTGTGCCTATGTTATTCCTACCTTTGTTCATCGGTTATTTCGGACTCAAGAAAAGCAGCTACTTTTTCCTAATTATGGGAGCAACTTGCCTGTTACTGCTACTACCTTTATATACCACCGATTTCATTACGAATTATACGAGCACCGTTGGACTCTGGTTTTCTAATTTCGAATTCAATGCCGGCCCCTATAATTTAATAAAGCAATTCGCCATCGGAGATGGAGCCAAACCCTGGGAATTGATTAAAACCTATGGTGCAATTACCCCATACGTCATCATTGGGATTACTTTGCTATTTAGCATTTATGGCAGCAATCAAAAATTACAAAACGTGATCACCAATATGCTATTAGTGCTCACACTCTATTATTTTCTGTCATCGACTGTTCACCCCTGGTACATCGTATTCTTGGTATTGCTTGCAATCTTTACCGAATATCGGTTCGCCCTTCTTTGGTCTATAGTGGTTATGCTTAGTTACTTTGCCTATTCCCAAACTGATTTTGTCGAGCATATGGGGCTGTTGGCAATTGAGTATATCTGCGTTATCGGTTTTTTTAGTTACGAAATATTCAGGACAAGAGGAGAAAAATTGTTATTTCGAAAAAATTAGTCCCCCATTGGGGCAAATCCGTTTAAATTTGTACTTTTGACCGGTAATGAGAAACGATTTGCTTATTCTAACTACTAATAGGGCTATTGACCCTTGCCGTTCCTTTACACCGTTTCGTCGTCGCCCGTAAGGGTGTCTTTCTATTATGGAAATAGGTGAGTCCATTTCCGCCTTCAGCAAATTATATATCAATTTTTAACCTAAAAGCAACAATCAATGAATATTGTTATTGCTAGCGAGTCGCATTTTAAATATGCGCAGATTATTTGCGACACTATCGAAGAATCGGCGAAAGTTCGAGGCACGGGAATCGCTAAGCGCACCCCCGAATATATTCACAAGAAATTACAAAATGGCAACGCGGTAATCGCCTTGGACGGGGATATTTTTGCGGGATTTTGTTACATTGAAGTTTGGGGCCACGATAAATATGTGGCAAATTCAGGTCTTATCGTACATCCCGATTATCGCGAAAGGGGATTGGCCAAGGAAATAAAGAAGGCTATTTTTGATTTGTCAAGAAAGAAATTCCCACACGCCAAGATATTTGGGATTACCACCGGCCTTGCCGTGATGAAGATCAATTATGAACTTGGGTATAAACCGGTTACCTTTTCTGAACTCACCGATGATCCCGAATTCTGGAAGGGTTGTCAAACCTGTAAGAATTTTGATATCTTGACGCGTACAGAACGCAAAATGTGTCTTTGTACAGGCATGTTGTACGACCCGACCCTCGAAAAGAAAAAAGTGCCTGCCGAAAAGGAAAAATTGAATACCAAGGCATTCAGAAGATTAAAAAGCATAAAAGAAACGCTATTTCTTAAAAAGAAGGACAAATGAAGAAATTAGTACTGGCCTATAGCGGAGGATTGGATACCTCTTACTGCGCCAAATACCTCTCAAAGGAAAAAGGATTCGAAGTACATGCGGTAAGTGTCAACACTGGTGGATTTTCAGCGGCTGAAATCGCAAAGATCGAAGAAAAGGCCTTACAGTTGGGGGCGACTTCATATACTTCCATCGATGCCGTTCAGATTTTTTATGACAAAGTCGTGAAATATCTCATTTTTGGTAATGTCCTGAAAAATAACACCTATCCCCTTTCAGTGAGTGCAGAACGTATTGTTCAGGCCATTGAAATTGTAAACCATGCCAAAAAAGTAGGTGCAGGCTATATTGCGCATGGCAGTACTGGTGCCGGGAATGATCAAGTGCGATTTGATATGATCTTTCAGATCCTTGCCCCTGAAATCGAAATCATTACACCGATCCGTGATATGCAATTGGCGCGGGAAACAGAAATTGCGTATTTAAAGGAAAACGGTCTTGAATATGAGTGGGAAAAGGCGAAATATTCGATCAATAAAGGCCTCTGGGGTACCTCGGTCGGTGGGGCGGAAACGTTGACCTCCCAGAAACCCTTGCCCGATACGGCCTACCCCAGTCAACAGCAGGAAAATGTTTCCAAGAACATCAGCTTGACCTTTGAAAAAGGAGAACTGACCGCCCTTGATGGGATAAAAGATAGTCCTATAAACAATATTATCAAATTAGATGCCCTCGCAGCCAGATATGCTATCGGACGTGACATCCATGTGGGTGACACCATTATTGGTATTAAGGGACGTGTAGGTTTTGAAGCTGCAGCTCCCCTGGTTATAATTAAAGCTCATCATTTATTGGAAAAACATACCTTGAGTAAATGGCAACAATTTCAAAAAGAGCAAATGGGGAACTTTTATGGCATGCTCTTGCATGAAGGCAATTATTTGGATGAAGTAATGCGTAATATCGAGGCCTTTCTTACTGATACGCAGAAAAAAGTATCGGGAGAAGTCTATGTTTCACTGCATCCCTATCGCTATGTGCTGAATGGCATCTCCTCAAAGCACGACCTCATGAACGCCTCCTTTGGAAGTTATGGGGAAACGAACAAGGGCTGGACTGCCGAGGATGCCAAAGGCTTTATAAAGATTCTTTCCAATTCTGGCAAAATCTATAACCATGTAAACCAAAATCATGATTAAGGCAGGGATTATCGGAGGTTCTGGCTATACGGGAGGAGAACTCATCAGAATATTATTGAACCACTCCCAAGTAGCCATTGATTTTGTGTATAGCACGACCCGTGTAGGGAATAAATTGGCCTCAGCCCATCCTGACCTTTTGGGAATCACCGAAATGACCTTTACGAAAGTTGTCAATTTAAAGGTCGACGTGGTATTTTTATGTCTGGGTCATGGCAATTCGACGGCATTCATTAAAGAACATTCATTTTCAGACACTAACGAGGATCATTGATCTTAGCAATGATTTTAGACTGCAAAAAGCGCAAGAAATCGAAGGGAAAAAATTCGTTTACGGGTTACCGGAACTTTATAAACGGCAAATACAGAAGGCAAGGTATATTGCGAATCCAGGATGTTTTGCGACCGCCATTCAATTGGCATTGCTACCGTTGGCCAAAGCAGGTCTTTTGAAAAATGACATTCATGTAAATGCCGTCACGGGAAGTACAGGCGCGGGTGTTGGCCTGTCGGAAACTTCCCATTTTAGTTGGCGAAATAACAATGCAAGCTGGTACAAACCCTTTACGCACCAACATTTAGGGGAAATCAATGAAAGTCTTCTTGCATTGCAAAATGATGTTGGTGCACTCTATTTTATTCCGAACAGGGGAAATTTTACCCGGGGAATATTTGCAACGGCCTACACCCAATTTGAGGGAAGTCTAGCCGAAGCGATCAACATGTACCAAGATTTCTATTCAGAGGCAGTTTTTACACATGTTTCTGAAGACCCTATCAATCTCAAACAAGTGGTGAATACCAACCAGTGTCATATACATGTGCACAAACATGGTAATACCCTATTGGTTACCTCTGCAATTGACAACCTGTTAAAAGGGGCATCAGGTCAGGCCGTTCAAAATATGAATTTGATGTTGGGGTTCAAGGAAGGTGAAGCCTTACAATTGAAAGCAGGGGTCTTTTAACATAGGATTCCTTCAGTTTCCCTTTGTGAGGCTCGAGGATAATGGAAAGCGACATGACAGTGCATTTCAAACTAACACAGCCGAACTTTTATACATTTTACCCGTTGAATAAGTTTATATCGTTTAACAAAAATTTTAAGCATGAAAATAGCCATTATAGGGACCGGAAATTTAGGATTGTCGATTGCCAAGGGAATTCTGCATACGAACGGTGCCACGACCATGTATTTGACCAAAAGGAATACCTCGGCCATAAAGGAGCTTGAAAAATATGGCAATGTGAAGGTAACCTCCGATAATCGGGAAGCCGTTCAAAATTCGGACATCCTTATTTTTGCAGTTCAGCCTGGTCATTTTGAAAAAATACTGGTAGCTGTTAAAGATCTATTGACCGAAAAGCATGTGATTATTTCCACCATTACCGGATTCAGTATCGCAAAGATCGAATCGATATTGGGGAATGACAAGTACATTGTTCGAAGTATGCCCAATACGGCCATTTCTGTTGGCAAATCAATGACTTGCATTTGCAGCAACGAACCCGGCAAAAAACGTATAGAGCTTGCCAAAGCGATTTTTAACCGCATGGGGCATTCTATGGAAATACCTGAAAGTCAAATGCAGGCAGCAACGGTAATCTGTGCAAGTGGTATCGCCTTTTGGATGCGCTTGATACGCGCAACTACACAAGGGGCCATTCAGCTGGGTTTTGACGCCAAAGATGCGCAAGAACTAGCCATGCATACCTGTAACGGCGCTGCACGCTTATTGATCGAATCGGGGAATCACCCTGAAGAGGAAATCGATAGGGTTACTACCCCAATGGGATGTACCATCGAGGGACTAAACGAAATGGAACATCAAGGCTTAAGTTCATCCCTCATTCGGGGAATCGTAGCTTCATTTGAAAAAATCAACCAAATTAAAAAAGGATAGCCATGGAATTATTCGACGTATATCCACTCTATGAGGTTACCCCAGTGTCCGCAAAAGGAAGTGTGGTTACCGATAGTAAAGGTCAGGAGTATCTTGATTTTTATGGGGGTCATGCGGTTATTTCCATAGGACATGGCCATCCAGATTATGTAAAACGCCTTAAAGATCAATTGGATAAAATAGGGTTCTACAGCAATGCCGTTCAAAATCCGCTACAGGTACAACTTGCACACAAACTCGGAGCACTTTCAAATTGCGGCGATTACAATCTATTTATGTGTAATTCAGGTGCCGAAGCCAATGAAAATGCATTGAAAATGGCTTCCTTCCAGAATGGGAAATCACGTATTTTGGCATTTAAAAATAGTTTTCATGGTAGGACTTCGGCCGCTGTGGCCACAACCGATGATGAAAAGATACAGGCCCCGATCAATAAACAACAGAAGGTGACTTTTTTGCCTTTTAATGATATGATTTCGCTTCAATCGGAAATTGCTAAAGGCGATGTGAGTGCAGTCATTCTTGAAACCATTCAGGGGGTGGGTGGTTTGGATGAACCTTTGACCGAGTTTTATCAAGGTTTGGCCAAGCTTTGCAAAGAAAACCAAGTAATTCTCATCGCCGACGAAGTGCAATCGGGTTTTGGACGCACTGGTATGTTTTTTGGCTTTCAGCATCATAATATTCATCCCGATATCATTACCATCGCAAAAGGTATGGGTAATGGCTTTCCCGTAGCTGGAGTGCTGATCCATCAAAGTATAAAGCCCACCTACGGCATGCTGGGCACTACTTTTGGGGGAAATCATCTGGCATGTGCGGCAACTTTGGCGGTATTGGAAGTAATTGAAAAGGAAAATCTGATTAAAAATGCGGCTGAACTTGGCGTTTACTTCAAGAAAAAGGCGGCAATGATACCACAAGTGAAAAGGGTAAAAGGCCGTGGATTGATGGTTGGGCTTGAATTTGATTTTGAAGTTTCTGAACTTCGAAAGAAATTGATCTACCGTCAACATATTTTTACAGGTGGGGCAAAAGACAAATACGTACTGCGTATTTTACCGGCACTGAACATCACCAAAGAATATCTAGACCTATTTTTTGAGGCATTACAAAAAGAGCTTTCATAAATAACGACCCAGATGCGGAACGATTTAGGTCGTATCCTGGTATCACTAAAAAGCAGATTCTGAAATGAACCATTTTCTTTCTATAAATGACATCGATTCCCTTTCCGATTGGGTAGCCGAAGCAAGAACCATTAAGGAGAATCCAACACGATTTCAGAAGTTGGGACATGGCAAGACGCTCTGTCTCTTGTTCTTCAACAATAGCTTGCGCACTCGGTTGAGTACACAACGGGCAGCTATGAACTTAGGAATGGAGGTCATAGTGATGAACTTTGGCAACGAAGGTTGGGCCTTGGAATATGAGGACGGAACCATTATGAATCAGGGCGCTTCAGAGCACGTCAAGGAAGCGGCTAAAGTAGTTTCCCAATATTGCGATATCATCGGCATTCGGGCATTTGCCGGTTTGATCGAAAAAGAAAAAGATGAAGCTGAATTGGTTTTGAACGGGTTTAAAAAATATGCCCAAGTTCCCATACTTAATATGGAAAGTTCGGTCGGTCATCCATTACAGGCGTTGGCGGATGCGATTACCCTTGCTGAACAACATGTGCGATCAAGACCCAAAGTGGTCCTCTCATGGGCACCTCATCCCAAGGCGCTTCCCCACGCTGTGCCCAATTCGTTTGTTGAAATGATGCAGCTGCAAGATGCCGATTTTGTGATTACACATCCTAAAGGGTACGAGCTGAATCCGGTCATCACAAAGGGAGTGCAAATTGAATACGATCAAAAGAAAGCCCTTGAAAATGCCGATTTTGTGTATGTAAAAAATTGGAGCAACTATACCGCCTATGGGAAAGTACTATCCCAGGATGTGGGTTGGATGATGACCGAGGAAAAATTAGGTAAGGCTAAATTTATGCACTGTTTACCGGTTCGAAGAAATGTCGTCGTCGAAGATGCCGTACTTGACGGGAGTAATTCATTAGTCATTGAACAAGCTAACAATAGAACGTATGCCGCTCAAGTGGTTTTAAAGAAACTATTACAAGAGAACTGAGAATCTAAAAATGGCCCTAAAACTTAAAGATAAGGTATGTATCGTTACAGGAGCTACAGGAGGCATGGGAATGGCTATTGCCGAATCGTTTGCTTTAGAAGGGGCTAAGTTAGTGCTTTCGGGCCGTAATACCCAACGAGGAGAGGCCTTATCCAAAAAGATGAAAAACACGATCTTTGTTCCTGGGGATGTGAGTCAACCTGCTTATAATGAAGCGCTTGTCAATACAGCCATCGTAAATTTCGGGAAACTTGATATTCTTTCGATTAATGCGGGCACTTTAGGGCTGGGTAATGTGGTCGAATTGCCCATTGACACATGGCATGCAACCCTGAATACCAATCTTAGCGCCATTTTCTATTTATCCAAATTTGGGATTCCGTATTTAAACAAAGAATCACATGGAACCATTTTAATCAATGCCTCTATTGCCGCTTATAAGAGTTTTCCAAATCATCCGGCCTATTGTGCATCAAAAGCTGCATCGCTGGCATTGATGCGGCAAATGGCGGTCGAATATGGACCAAGGATCAGGGTCAATGCTATTTGTCCCGGTCCAGTAGATACCCAGTTACTAAGGGATTCGGCCCAAGCCTTCATAGACCCTGAAATGGCCGTAGAAAATGCAAGGAAGGCAACTTTGTTGCAGCGTTTGGGAACACCCGAAGAGGTTGCAAAATTGGCTTTGTTCTTAGTGTCGGAAGATGCCTCATGGATTACAGGAACGGCGATGAACATTGATGGCGGAATCTTAAGCGCATAAAATGAAACAAAAACTATCAATCGTAAAAATAGGTGGTAACGTCATCGAGGACGAAAAACAGCTTGAAAGGTTGCTGCGTTCATTTTCAAGTTTGGAAGGCCATAAGATATTGGTACATGGCGGCGGGAAGCTCGCCACACAAATCGCAGCCCGATTGGGTATTGAATCGCAACTTATTGGTGGCCGAAGAATTACCGATGCCCAAAGCCTTGATGTTATGATCATGGTGTATGGCGGCCTGACGAATAAAAATATCGTCGCACGCCTTCAGGCAATAAACTGTAATGCCATAGGGATGAGTGGCGCCGATGGAAATACGATTTACGCACATAAACGTCCGGTAGGCGAAATCGATTACGGATTTGCCGGTGATGTAGACGGGGTGAATCTAGAAACCATTGCCGCTTTGTTGGCTGCCGGTCTGGTACCTGTTTTTTGCGCGCTTACCCATGACAAAAAGGGACAAATCTTGAATACCAATGCCGATACGATCGCATCGGAAATTGCAATTGCCATGAGTGTTCGTTATAAAACAACCTTATACTATTGTTTTGAAAAAAAAGGGGTGCTCTCAAATGTTGACGACGATGATTCGGTCATACAAAAAATCAATAGCACCCTCTACCAAGAACTGTTGCAGAAAAATAGCATTGCCGATGGCATGCTTCCTAAAATGGAAAACTGCTACCACGCCTTGAAAAAAGGCGTTGAAAAAGTCTGTATTGGCGATACGGCGATGTTTGAAGACCTAAAGGCACACTATACGACCCTAACCTTATGAAGACGAAACAGCAACACTTGACGGAAAAGGCATTGGAGTTACTCAAAAAATTAATTGCTACACCCTCGTTTTCTTCACAGGAAAATGAAACAGCAAATGCCATCGAACTGTGGTTCAAAACGCTTGATATCGCCTATAAAAGGGAGAAGAACAATGTGTATGCCTTTAATGAACACTTTGATGCTGCCAAGCCAACCTTGCTCCTAAATTCACATCATGATACTGTAAAACCGAATTCGGCCTATACCAAAGACCCATTTCACCCGCATGTCGCCGATGGCAAGTTATTCGGTCTAGGAAGTAACGACGCAGGTGGGGCATTGGTATCCCTGCTCGCCACCTTCGCCCATTTTTATTCATTCGAAAATTTAAACCATAATATCATCATCGTGGCCTCCGCTGAAGAAGAGAGTTCGGGCCCGAATGGTCTCAATAGCATGTTGCCGATCCTACCGAAGATCGATGTTGCCATTGTTGGCGAACCTACATTGATGCAATTGGCCATTGCCGAAAAAGGCTTGGTGATTTTTGACGCGGTAGTAAAAGGTACACCATCACATGCGGCGCATCCGAATCCCGATAATTCAATCTACAATAGTATTAAAGTTCTTGAATGGTTTAAAAACTATAAATTTAAGAAGATATCCGAAGTTTTGGGAGAAGTCAAACTGACGGTTACCCAAATCAAGGGCGGAAGTCAGCACAATGTTGTGCCGGCCGAAGTAGATTTGGTCATCGACGTTCGCGTTAATGATCGGTATACCAACCAAGAAATCGCGGATATCCTGAAACAGGAAGCCCCCTGTGAACTAAAGGAGCGATCGCTTCGGTTGAATTCTTCATCGATTCATAAGGACCATGATCTTGTGAGGGCGGGGATAACTTTGGGCTTAAAAACATATGGATCACCTACCTTGTCTGACCAAGCCGCTTTAAGCTGTCAATCGGTCAAGTTGGGTCCAGGCGATAGTACGAGATCCCATTCAGCGGATGAGTTTATCTACATACGCGAAATCGAGGATGGCATCAATCTTTACATTCGTTTATTGGACGAATTTTTATTAAAGACGACTGGGATCCAATAATTCAATTCCCGATGATCTATAAAAACAATAAAATTGCACTTATTAAATGAAACATAGAAGAAGAAAAATTGGACGCGGCTTAAATTTTTTGATCCAATTGGAACCCTCGACATTCAGCCAGTCGCAGGAAAACTATAAATAGATAACAATGAAACTGTGGGACAAAGGTTTTAGTACTGACAAAAAGATCGATCGTTTTACGGTTGGCCATGATCGTGAATTGGATTTGATTTTGGCCAAGTACGATGTGATTGCATCCAAGGCCCATGCCAAGATGCTGGGGGAGATTGGTTTGTTGGAGCATAATGAAGTTACTGATTTGGTAAACGAACTGGATCGAATATTGGAAACTATCTCGGCCGGAACTTTTACGATTGATGATCGCTTTGAGGATATGCATTCCAAGATCGAATATGTATTAACGGAAAAATTAGGGGACACTGGGAAAAAGATCCACACGGCGCGTTCACGAAATGATCAAGTATTGGTTGCAATGCATCTGTATTTAAAAGATGAGTTGGCCCAGATAAAAGCACAGACCAAAGACCTATTCGATCTGCTCATGCTATTGGCGGAAAAATTCAAGGATGTGCTCCTGCCGGGGTATACACATTTACAGATTGCGATGCCGTCTTCCTTCGGGTTATGGTTTTCGGCCTATGCCGAAAGTCTGATAGACGACCTCTATTTTATCAATGCGGCTTTCAAGATGGTGGATCAAAACCCCTTGGGAAGTGCAGCAGGTTATGGTACTTCATTTCCGATCGATCGAAGTTTTACAACCAAGGAGTTAGGCTTTGCCGATATGAAATATAACGTGGTCGCGGCACAGCTAGGAAGAGGCAAGGTAGAAAAAGCAACTGCATTTGGGATGGCCAGTATTGCATCAACGCTCTCTAGAATATCGATGGATATTTGTCTCTATATGAACCAGAACTTTAATTTTATTAGTTTTCCCGATGCCCTGACCACAGGAAGCAGTATCATGCCACACAAGAAAAATCCGGATGTTTTTGAATTGGTTCGGGCCAAATGCAACAAATTACAATCGGTTCCGAATCAACTCACTATGATTCTCATTAATTTGCCAAGTGGATACCATCGAGATTTACAATTGGTCAAGGAAATCATATTGCCAGCCATTGAAGATTTGAAGGCCAGTTTAGAGATTTTGACCTTCAGCCTCAAGGAAATAAAGGTCAACAAGAATATCTTGGAGGACGCTAAATACGACTATCTTTTTAGTGTCGATACTTTGAACGAATTGGTACTTTCGGGAATGCCATTTCGGGATGCCTATAAAAGAATGGGGCAGGAAATCCAAGAGGGCACCTTCAAACCCAATCGGGCCATTGCACATACCCATGAAGGCAGTCTAGGAAATCTATGCTTAAAGGAAATTCGGGAAAAAATGATAAAAGCTATGGCCTTATAACTATTTTATCATTCCTAAATTTATGACTTCCTGTTCGGTCAAATAGCGCCAGTGGCCTCGCGGAAGGTCTTTTTTGGTAAGTCCGCCGTAAACGACCCTATCAATTTTAACGACCTCATATTCAAGATGTTCGAATATTCGCTCGACCACTTTATTTTTAGAGCTGAAGATTTCAATACCTACCTCACGTTTTGGTGCGTCGTCAATAAAACTAATATCTTGCACCCGTACAGGCTTTTCATCGATGATTATTCCTTCTTGGATCTTTACCAGGTCGGCACTTCGTAATTCTTTGTCAAGAACAACATGATAAATTTTCCGCAAACCGTTTTTAGGAGCTTTTAATCGCTTGGTCATATCCCCATCATTCGTAAACAATAGGAGTCCTGTCGCATTTTTGTCCATTTTATCAATTGGCAACAAGGTAGCTTTCGAGGCATTTGAAATGAGTCCGGCCACATTTCGCCGTCCATTTTCATCACGCACCGTAGTAGAAAAATCCTTTGGCTTATTCAGGAGTACATATTCCTTTTTCTCAGGATTCAATAAGCGCCCGTCGAACTTGACTTCATCGGTCAACTTTACCTTATAGCCCATTTCGGTAACGGGTTTGCCATTAACGGTTATATTTCCGGCGGCAATATAAATGTCGGCATCACGTCGGGAACAGACCCCTGAATTGGCAACATATTTATTCAATCGGATGAGATCTGGATTGGCAGGTTTTTGTGGCTCCGAGCGTTTGCGAAGCGGCGCATTGCCACGGGCATAACTTTTCTTTCGAAAGGCACCTCCGCGGTTTCCGGATGATTTGCTGTCCTTATTGGAATCTGACCTGCCCATATTGCATATTTTTGCAAAGGTAGCAAAGCAAATTGGATCCGACCACTTGATTGATGGTATTCGTTTTACAAAATTCGGTTGAGAACCAAATCGATATTAATTAAGAGAATACTGAATACACCTACGACAATAATCATTTTAAGGATGTTATGCAGGCCCACATAGTGCATTTTGGTCCTTGACTTCCATAGGATTATCAGGAACAATATCAAGAGAACCACAGCCGCCAAAAAATAAAGATACATATAGCCAATATCAAAATAGTTGATCAGGAGAAGCGCAGGGAGTAGTGTAAGAATAACCAAAATACTAATGCAGATCTTAGAAAATCGCGCGCCATAAAGTATCGGAATGGTCTTATAATTCTGGGCCAGATCCCCTGCGATATTTTCAAGGTCTTTAATCAATTCCCGGGCCAATATTAATAAAAACAAGAAGATGGCATGAACAAAAATGACGGTATCAAAATTTTTATAATATACAAATACCGCAAAGAAAGGGGCAATTGCCAAGGTTGCCGATACAATATTTCCCACAAAGGGAACCTTCTTTAGCTTGTGGGAATAAAACCATATCCCGAAAATATAAGACGAGAAAAACAACACGGCCTTAAAAGAAACCGAACTGGCCACAAAAACGGCCAAAAGATTTAATACAAAATAGGTTGACAATTTGAATCGTTGGCTGACCAACCGATCCAACATGCTCTTTCTTGGTTTATTGATAAGATCTTTTTCGGCATCGTAAAAATTATTGATGATATACCCGCCTGCAATAACAAAGGCAGTGGCCAAAACGATACAGAATAAATTCAAGTCAAAAACAATCCGGCGTAGGGGTAAATGAGGTGCTAAAATGTAAATAGAGGCCAAATATTGGGCAAGGACAATGATTAAGATATTGTACCCGCGCACCACAGAGAACAAACTCAAAAACTTTAGCAGTAGTAGTTTGTTTTTTCTACTCAGCATGTGCTATGTAGTAATTAGAAGTTGTATACCACTTCCAAGCTATATTCTTTCAATGCTTTTTTGGCCTTGTCAAAATCTTGGGTGAATCCTAGAATATAACCACCGCCTCCCGAGCCACACAATTTTAAATAATAGTCATTGGTTTCGATGCCTTGCTGCCATAATTGATGGAACTTTGGGGGAATCATCGGTTTAAAATTATCAAGCACAACATGGGACAATTGCTTCAAATTGCCAAAAAGTGATTTTATATTTCCGTTGACAAAATCTTCAACACAGGCATCGGTATGTTTGATAAACTGATTTTTCAACATATTTCGAAAGCCTTCATGTTTCATTTTTTCCATGAACAACTGCACCATAGGGGCGGTTTCGCCAATAGAACCGCTATCTAACAAGAAGACCGCACCTTTTCCTGCCTGGTTCTGCGAAGGGATGCTAGTCGATTCGATATTATTCTTTGAATTTATCAGGATGGGAAGACTTAAATAACTGTTTAAGGGATCTAATCCTGAAGATTTTCCATGAAAAAATGATTCCATTTTTCCAAATATCTTCTTCAATCGCAGTAGTTTTTCCCTAGTCAGGTTCTCCAATACGGTGATTTTGTCTTGTGCATATTTGTCATAAATTGCAGCCACCAATGCGCCGCTACTTCCTACTCCATATCCCTGTGGGATAGAGCTGTCAAAATACATGCCTGCCTGAACATCGCTCTTTAAGGCCCCAAAATCAAGGGAAAATAGTTCTGGGCTATTCTTATGTACAATTTCGAGGTATCCTACAAATTCCCGTAAGTTGCTATTTGATTTTTTTGCGGTCTCCGATGATATTTGATCGGTTTTCAAAGCCCCTTTAAAAAAATTATAAGGAATGGAGAGTCCTTTGGAATCTTTGATAATCCCATACTCCCCAAATAGAAGGATTTTTGAATAAAATAAAGGTCCATTCATTATTTAATCTGGGTTTTGCACAACATAAAGAATAGCTATTGGCCAAAAGTAAATTTAAAAGTTACATTTTTTGAGCACCCAATCCAATTCTATCGCAAATATAGTGTCCGTTTTCACAATATACAACCAACTCATCCTTAATAAATTGAATCACCTTCCCTTTTTCGTTCTCCGGGTACAAAAGATGGACGTTTGCACCGGCATCCAAGGTAAAACAAAGATGGCTCTTCGATTTTTTTCGAAATTCCCATATCTTTTCGATAATCGATAGGGTATTTGGCTTCATAAGCAGGTAATACGGCCGTCCAGTCATCATCATCGCATGCAATGTCAAGGCCTCACTTTCAACGATAGTTATAAACTCGGCAAGATCTCCCGAGGCTAAAACGTCTTGTAGTTTCGAAATATTTTCATGGGCTTGGGCAAAACGTCGATCTGCAAAAGGATGACCCTGCATGAGATCATGGCCTACCGAACTGCTTACCTCCTTTTCTCCTTCGTCTACCAATAAAATAGTATCGTTATAGTCCTTAAAAATAGCATGTACCTGATACGGATATTTTATGGCATAGAGATTACTACTGCCAGCAATATCCTTATGGTCGCCCCACTGTACCAATGAACCTTCAATGCTTCGTGATGCACTTCCAGAACCCAACCTTGCTATAAAGGAAGCCTTTTTGATAAAAAAGCCAAGATCCATTGCAGGACTAAGCTGTCTATCAAGATCCATCAGGCAAAGTGCCAAAGCGGCCATTCCACTCGCCGACGATGCTATTCCGCTACTATGCGGAAATGAATTGGAGGTTTGAATCTTAAAATGATACTGCGTTAAAAAGGGCAGATACATCTCGATTCTTTTGAAAAAAGTTTCGATTTTCGGCTTGAATTCAGTCTTTAGCGAACCCTCAAACCAAATCTCGAAAGAAAAAGAGCTATTTGGCAGGGACCTTTTTCGATAGTTCAACGTTGTCGTGGTGGCACAGCCATCAAGTGTAAAACTAATTGACGGATTTGCAGGTATTTGAGCCTTGGTCTTTCCCCAATATTTAATCAAGGCAATGTTACTGGGAGCCTTCCAAGTCACAGCCCCCTCAGGTATTGAATGGGTATACCCAAAAGGCACAAAATCATTTTCGATCATCGAAGTCGCAATTTTGACAAAGATAGTTTTTACGAAGTTTTCCGTAGTCTGTAATCAAATTAAATCCTTATTTTAGAGGGTAAACACAAACTATTTTGAAAAACAAACTGACCTATATTTCCATGGCCGTAAGTATTTGTATGATCATTGGGTTTCTCTCTGGTTTTGCAACTCAAAGTGCTATCAATGGTTGGTATATGCAATTGAACAAACCAAGCTTTAATCCTCCCAATGCCATTTTTGCACCGGTTTGGTTGGTACTTTATATAATGATGGGGATTTCGGCCGGCATTGTTTGGGCCAGGGGTATTTATCATAGTTGGGTAAAAACGGCCCTGTATCACTTTTGTTTTCAACTCCTCTTGAACGCGATGTGGAGCATCGTCTTTTTTGGTCTAAAACAACCATTTTGGGGACTACTCATCATTCTTACCTTAATCGTTTTGTTGGTCTTGACGATCAAATGGTTTAAAGTTGTCAGCTCGGTAGCAGCCTACTTGCTCATACCCTACCTTTTATGGCTATGTTTTGCCGCCCTCCTCAATTATAAAATTTGGGAGCTGAATTAAACAGCTTTATTTTTTGGTGGCCATTCACCGATACCCCGTTTTTGGTTCTGCTCGCTTCTTTCGTTGTTATTATCAAGCTACAAATACCGATAAATCAATTGTTTGCAATGGCTTGGGCCGCCATATACCCGCTTGTCCAGGCATTTTGAAAATTGAAGCCCCCTGTAATGGCATCCACATCAATGACTTCGCCGGCAAAAAATAAATCGGGATACAATTTACTTTCGAACGTCTTGAAATTTATCTCCTTCAATACCACGCCACCCGCGGTCACAAACTCTTCTTTGAATGTACTCTTCCCATCAACCTGAAACATTCCACTAGTAAGTTGGTCTGCTAAGTTTTGCAATTGTAATTTGGTAACATCAGACCATTTTAGCTCTTCTGGGATACCACTATACTTCACCAAATTCGTCCACAAGCGTCTTGGTATTGATACTGCTTTTGTTCTAAAAATGGTTTTCTTAGCCGCTACCTCCTTTAATTCCATTAATAGTTGAAAAACCGCTGCCTCATGATATTCAGGGAGCCAATTTATTTTAACTAGGAATTTATAATTTAATTTGTTTAGTGTTTTAGAACCCCAGGCCGACAATTTCAAAATGGCAGGACCGCTCACTCCCCAGTGGGTAATAAGTAAAGGCCCTTCAGATTCCAAAATGGTTTCCTCGGCAACCTGACTGGCCAATTTTATTGTGATTTTGGGATTGAAAAGCTTCTTTGATACGATTTTAACGTTCGCATAAGTGCTTATACCTGGTATTCCCAAAATACGGTCATCCTTTATATTGAATGTAAAAAGTGAAGGTGTTGGCGGTTCTATGGTATGCCCTAATCTTTCAAGGATTTCCCATATTTTAGGATTACTGCCAGTAGTTATCAACAATTTTCGTGCATGATAGACCTTTTTTATCGATTGTACGCGCCAGCCTGCATGATCTTGCATATCTTGCCCCTTTTCAATCGGTGCAAAATCAACCACAGAACTATGTCTTAATAGGGTTATGCCCAAGCGGTCTGTTTCCTTTAAAAAAAAGTCGATAATTGTTTGCGAAGAATTTGAAACAGGAAACATGCGACCGTCTTCCTCAATTTTTAATGCGATTCCCTTTTGCTCAAAAAATGCTACGGTATCCCCACTAAAGTGGGTGTGAAAAGGTCCCAATAGTTCCTTCCCACCTCTTGGATAATTGGTTGCCAAAATACGGGGGTCGAATTCTGCATGGGTAACATTGCATCTACCTCCTCCAGAGACCTTCACCTTACCCAATACCTCTTTCCCTCGTTCGAGGATAGCAATCGAGAGGTTTGGATCGGCCTCGGCAATATGGATGGCCGCATAAAAGCCAGCCGCACCTCCACCTACAATGATTACATCAAACATTATCTGACCCTTTCGGGATAGTTGGTAATTATACCGTCAACACCCCAATCTTTCGCCAAAGCTATATTCTTTGGGTCATTGACCTCCCATGTATACACTTTGAACCCAGCCTCATGGATCTTGTCCACGATTTCCTGATTTAATCTTTCAAAATCGGGGTTGATCGATTCTGCGTGAAGTTGTTCGGCTATCTGCAGGGCCTCCAAAGGATCATCTTCGGTTAAAATGGCGATGGGGATATTTTTATTCAAATCCCGAATGGCTTTAAGTTCATCCCACTTAAAACTTGAAATCAGGAAATCTTTCAACGCCCATCCCTTTTCTTTAATATAATACGCAGTTATGAAATTTACCCGATTGGCCATATCGGCTCCTTTTAATTCGATGTTGAGTCGCACCCTGTGATCGATGAGCTTCAATACATCCTGCAATATGGGAATCTTATAATTGCCATCTAAAGTTAGTTTCTTCAAATCGACAATACTGTATTCTTCAATTTTGCCTCCTCCATTGGTAAGACGTTCGACGCGGTCATCATGAAAAACTACTGTTTCACCACTAGCAATATTGAAGACATCTATTTCGACCATATCTACGCCTATGTCAATTGCCTTTTGAACAGAAGCCAATGTATTTTCAGTTTCGTGCCCCATGGCACCACGATGCCCAATAACCAATGGTTTCTCCATTTTGCTGCAGCTTTGTACAAAAATTAAAGAAAGAATTATAATCGAAAACTTAAAAGAAAATCTCATAGGATGTTCCAATTTGGTTTGTTTGACTTGATCTGGTTTCAGCATGTTAATATGCGCATACCCGATTTCAAGCGGTAGCCCTAATTGTGCGGGCTTTTTTGAAAAATCGATTCATATTTTTGCCAAAGATACAACCCCTAACCCTATCTAGAAAATTGAAAATTCTAGTTTTAAAAGCTGGATTCATTGGCACATGAATTTATAATACATTGTTTTTCAGTATAATAGAAATTAATTGTTGTCGAAACTCTGAATTTTTTAATTATATTTATTGTATCAACAACCACTAAATATCCAAATTATGTTTACAAAACAAAATTTACTTGCGACCTTGGCCGGTTTTGCGGTCATGTTTTTACTGGGTTACGGCATTTGGGAATTCCTCTTGGCCGATTTTTTTAATAGTCATACCCTGAAATCATTTATGACTGAAGAAATGAATATTGCCATGATCGCCGTGAGCAACCTTATTGCCGCCTTTGCATTAAGTTCGATTTATGGAAAATGGGCCAGAGGTCATCACAGTGCGACCGACGGCTTTCAATATGGTGCTTGGATCGGCGTATTTATAGGATTTGGCATCGGTTTGCTCAATTATGCCCTTATGGGTCTAATGGATATGACCGGTACCTTGGTAAATGGCATTGTCGAAGTGCTATTTTATGGTGTCATTGGCGCTGTTATCGCACTGGTCTACAAAGCGACCGCAACCAAAAATGCCTAGATGGCAACTTCGTAAATAAAAGGCCTTGGATTCGTCCAAGGCCTTTTTTATTGAAGTTTATAAATATACGACTGCAAGGGATCGAGGGTAATAGTTATTTTTCCAAGTCCTTCTTCGACCCGAAGCCCTCCCGCACTCCCATAAAGTGCATCGGTCATATTATAAGTGCCATCCTTTAGTTCCCAGAGACGAATAATATCGGAAGGCACCAATAATTCAAAGCTGTGACGTTGGTCTGTATCAAAATTACTAATGATTATGAGTTTCTCATTTTGTGACCAACGTACAAATGACAATACGCGATGATTGTAGTTTTGTGTGCGTTCTCTGTTAAAATAGTGGATATCTCGATATTCTCCCATCAAAGCTTCGCTGGTTATCGTAAAGTTTAAGAGCCGCTTGTAAAAATCACGAAGGGTCCTTTCATCATCGGACAATTGGCCCCCATCGAATTTTTTATCATTTACCCACCTTTGATGGTTGGGGACGCCGATATAATCAAAAATCGAGGTCCTTGTAGGACGACCAAAACCAGCATTTTCCTTGGCAGGCTCCCCAACCTCCTGTCCGAAATAAAGCATCGTCGGAGAGGTGCCAATTGTCGCCGAAACCACCATTGCGGGCATGCCAATTCGAGCATCCCCTGCAAAATCAGGGCTTGCAATGCGTTGTTCATCGTGGTTCTCCAAAAAATGAAGCATATGATGCTCGATGTCTTGCATCGCTTCTTGCACTTTGGGCATGTGGTCTGTCCACCCATGGCCTTGCATAATATGCTTTAATGAATCATAAAATTCAACCTTGTCATAGAGATAATCCATTTTTCCTTTAAAGATATAATCCCTGTATAGTTGAGGGTTATATACCTCGGCCAATAGAAAGGCCTCCGCATTTTTCATTTTAATATGTGAATTCATATAGCTCCAGAATTCAACTGGCACCATCTCGGCCATATCAAACCGAAAACCATCTACTCCAAACTGAAGCCAGTAAATGGCAATATCCTTAAATTTTACCCAAGAACTCGGTACCTCCTTATCAGCCCAAAATTGATAATGTTCTTTAAAATCCTTCGCTTCAAATCCTTCAGGGAGCGAATCAAAATCATAGGAACCATCGGGGCGTACCCCATAATTGATTTTTACGGTCTCATACCAGTCGTTCATATCGGGTCGGGCCAAACGCGATCCATTCCCGGTCCATTTCGCTGGATTCTCATGAAATTGGCCAATGAAGTTTGGCATGTCTACCCCTCCTAAAGGCCGATAGCCATGCTGCCAGACAGGCACTTCAAATTGGGTGTTCGGGATGTAATAGAAATTATTGTCGCGAAGATATTCAATAGACGCATCATCGGAAGCGCCAAAAGGTTCTGAATCGACCGGAGTTGATTTGCCTTCATACTTGCGGGCGACGTGATTGGGAACGATATCGATGAGTACTTTTAACCCAACTTTATGGGAACGGGCCAAAAGTTCCTTAAACTCTTTCAATCTATTGGCCGGATCTACTGCTAGATCTGGATTGACGTTGTAATAATCCTTAACAGCATAGGGGGATCCGGCACGACCCTTAACGACATTGGGGTCATCATTAGAAATACCATATTTCGAATAATCGGTAACAACGGCATGATGAGGAACACCCGTATACCAAATATACGTGACCCCCAAATCCTTGATTTCGCGCAGCGCTTTTAGCGAAAAATCAGAAAATTTGCCTACACCGTTTTCTTCCAAGGTACCCCAAGGAGTGTTGGTGGTTTTGGTATTTCCGAAGAGCCTTGTAAAGACTTGATAGACTACTTCCTTTTTCGTTTCTTTTTTGTTTTGCACCATTTTAGTTACTTCTATTTTTTCCTGTTTGCAGGCAACAAGCAAAAGTAACATCCCGAATACCATATTCGCTTTGATCCTATATATTGATGGGATGGTATGTTTTGCGTACGTCATTCGCTGCGTCCTATTACATTTTGTCTATTTGGAAAATGTTATCGGTTTCCTATAATAGTTGAATCTGCCATATAAAATTGGGTTCTAAGGGCCGAAAACTTCAGCAAGACCTCTTTCCAATGGCACGTATTCAAAATTACGAACGCTTTCAACCCCTTAGGCACCACCCGCGTAAATTGCTGGAAATTTCAAAACCATACGTTCGGTTTCAATTTCTGTTTTTGGGAATATTTCAAGAATCTTCCTATCAAAACTGCCTTCGCCTCATAGAGGTGCGTAAAAAACTGCTTTAAAGCTATAGGTTTTAATAAAATTCCCGCCGTCGGTCGTTATGCTTGGCCATTTTTATGCACGGTCTCTTTATTCGGCGAAATGGCCACTCTACTGCCATTGACTCGAATACTGATTTCTTCTTTACCATCCAATTCAAATCTCGTTTCGGTCGCGCTCACCGAAACTTTCAGAATGCGCTTCCTAAAATTTATTTTGAATGAATACCCCTTCCATTGTTTGGGAATCCTTGGTGTAAATGAAAGTTTGTCCTCAACAATGCGCATCCCGGCAAAACCTTCCACGATGCTCATCCAAGTACCTGCCATCGAAGTAATGTGCAGCCCCTCCTCGACCTCCTTGTTGTAATCATCCAAATCTAATCGGGAAGTACGCAGGTAAAATTGGTAGGCCTGTTCCATGCGATTCAACTTAGCGGCCTGTATACAATGAACACAGGGTGAAAGTGAGGATTCATGTACCGTAAAAGGTTCATAGAAATCAAAATGTCGCTCCAGTTCTTCCAAGGTGAAATCAGCTTCAAAAATATAAAAGGCCTGCAATGTATCGGCTTGTTTTATGTAAGGGGAGCGCAAAATACGGTCCCAACTCCATTTCTGATTGATGGGCCGCTGTGATTTGGGGAGATTGGCCACAGTTATCAATTCCTTGTCCAAAAAGTTGTCCTGCTGCAGGTAGATGCCATGTTCTTCAGAAAATGGAAAATACATATTCTTTGCTACTTTTTTCCATTTTTCCGTTTCCTTTTCGGTCAATTTGGTAAGCCCGATAATGCGATGATAATCCTCCGGATAACCATCTTTTACTTTTTGTAGCTGTTCTAATGCAAAATTGAGACACCAGCGACCTAAATAGTTCGTATAGAAATTATTATTGATGTTATTCTCGTATTCATTGGGTCCGGTAACCCCTAAAATGACATATTTGTTCTTTTGCGTAGAAAATGTGGCACGTTGCTCCCAGAAACGGGCAATTCCGATTAAAACTTCCAAGCCCATATCGGGTATATAGGTGTAATCGCCCGTAAATCGGTAATAATTAAAGATAGCAAACGCAATGGCCCCGGTTCTATGGATTTCCTCAAAGGTGATTTCCCATTCATTATGGCACTCCTCCCCATTCATGGTCACAAATGGATAAAAGGCAGCACCATTGATGAATCCCAGTTTTTTGGCGTTTTCAATCGCCTTTTCTAAATGGTTGTAGCGATATTTTAGAAGGTTTCTTGCGACTTTCTGGTTTTTGGTAGCCATATAAAAAGGAAGGCAATAGGCCTCGGTGTCCCAATAGGTACTTCCTCCATACTTTTCACCTGTAAATCCTTTTGGCCCAATATTCAGTCGGGAATCTTTGCCCAAATATGTCTGGTTCAATTGAAAAATATTGAATCGAATGCCCTGTTGTGCTTTGATATCACCGGTTATCGTAATATCGCTCATCTCCCAGATTTTACCCCAGGATTGTTTCTGTTTTTCCAATAAAGCTTCAAAACCCATTTCCGTTGCCTGTTTGAGTACGGTTTTTGCAGCATTCATTAATTCCGCTACTTTGTGGTTTCGGGATACGGTATACCCGCCGAATTTGTAGAGACAAATAGTTTCCCCTTTCTTGACTTTTTGGCTATATTCATGGCCCACCCAAAGCTCTTTTTTCGTAGCAACGGGTATTTTTGCCACTTTTTTTCCTTGGTAATACAGCTGCGATTCCATAAAGGTACACGTGCCGAAGTTGGTCTTCATTGTATGGGCTTCGATAAATGCCTGTTGTCCTTCGGATGTCAGTTGGGTCGTATTCCAGAATTTATCATCCCAATTTGAGTCCTCGTTCTGTATGCCACTATCTAAATAAGGTTTATACGTAATTTCTACATCTTCGTTTACGGGTGTGATTTCATATTTGATGGCCCCCAGCTCATCGAGATCTAAACTAAGAAGTCGCGTACTGCTAACCTTCAATTTTATAGCATTGGGCATCGTAGCCAAAAAATCACGGCGGTACCAACCTTCTTGCATATTCAATTCCCTACGAAAATCGCCTACAGATGCACAGGTGTTGAGATCGAGTTCCTCACCATTCGCAAGGACATTGATCCCAATCCAATTCGGGGCATTCAGCACTTTGGCAAAATATTCGGGATACCCATTTTTCCACCAGCCTACGCGTGTTTTATCGGGATAGTATACCCCGGCGATATAACTTCCTTGAAATGTCGGTCCTGAATAGTTTTCCTCGAAATTGGCCCGTTGACCCATCGCTCCGTTGCCAACACTAAAGAGGCTTTCCGATGACTTGACGTTATCTTTATCAAATCCTTCTTCGATGATCGACCATTCACTTGGTTTAATATAATCTTGGTTCATTTGATGCTAATTTATGTGATGAGGCCCTTGGCAATACGTTTGGGCATTGATCATAATTTAATTATAGCAAAAGTTAGGATACGTCTGCCATGTCATAGTAATTGAATTAAAGGATAAACACATGCTCGATACTCCGAAGATATTATGGCACTCACTTTCATCTTTTACTCAATTCTGCGATTAATGTATTCAAAAAATCAATATCTATTTGTGTGAAATTCTCGAAATTGTAGTTGGCCTCTGAAAGAACTTCGGCTTCCCCGATACCGATACTGATCATGCCTGCGGTATTGGCTGCAGCTATACCGGCCAGAGCATCCTCAAAAACGACACAATTTATAGGTGCCACTTCTAAATTTTTAGCTGCGATCATGAAGACTTCCGGATCTGGTTTCGCCTTGGTCACACTATTTCCGTCGACTATGGCATCAAAATACGTCAATAATTTGACCTTTTCCAAAATCGGGCCGGCATTTTTACTGGCCGATCCCAATGCCATCGGTATTCTCGCATCCCTTAGATGGTCAAGGACCTTAATCACATCAGGAAGAATCTCTGAAGTATCCATATTTTGAATATAGTTCAGATACGCTTCGTTTTTTTCTTTCAACCACGCATCTTTTTGATTTTGCGAAGCTTTTATTTCTCCCATGTCTAAGAGTATCTCAAGACATCTTTTTCTACTTACTCCCTTGAATTGTTCGTTTTGTTCTTCTGAAAATGGTATACCGAGTTCGTCTGCCAATATTTTCCAGGCCCGATAGTGGTATTTTGCGGTATCGACGATAACACCGTCCAAATCAAAAATAAATCCAATTTTTTTCATGGGCTTTTGATTATCACAGAATTGTTGATGGTACTTTTCTAGTTTGTTCTTACTTAATTTATGGCGCTTATATTTTGTGCTTCAAGGAATTCTAGTTTTGTGGTCTTTTGGGCAATAAACCCATACATGTCTAAATTTCCTATGGCAACCATATGGCAAAACACAGCCTTTATGAATGCAATCTAATTTCCCGTCGAAGCCCGCTCAATAATTGTCGCCTCTATTACTTTGGTACTATAGGTTTCTGTTTCATCGATTGGTTCATTCTCTATTTTTTCAATCAACATTTGTGCAGCAATTTCGCCCATCTTTTCGCCGTGCTGGGCTATGGTCGTAAGGGAAGGGCGCACGTATTTAGATAACAATCCGTCGGTAAAACCTATAAACGCGATATCTTCAGGAACACGATGCCCAAGTTCTTGGGCAATTCCCATAGCGAGTACCGCAAATATTTCATTGACACATAATACGGCATCGATCTTCATATTTTGAAAAAAGCACCGTATTACATTTTCATCGATTTCATCATACGGCAAGGTTAAGATTAAATTCTCATCAACAAGGATGCCAGCTACCTGCAACGCCTCCTTGTAGCCTTCCCCACGAAATCTGCTGACATTAAAATACGTGTCAGTCGTGATCAAGGCAACATGTTTCCTGTTATCGGCAATTAATGTAGAAACCGCTTTAAATGCTATTTGTTTATCATTGATTATTACCTTATCGCAATCGATATTATCAGTGACCCGATCAAAGAGCACTAATGGAATCCCCTGTTCTGTGACTTCTTTCAAATGTGCAAAATCGTTCCTGGCCTGCGTTTCGGCTGAAAGCGACATGATAAACCCGTCAACACTGCCGTTGGCCAGCATTTCCATATTTATAACTTCTTTGTCAAAAGATTCGTCGGAAACACAAACCACTACATTGTATCCACGGGTCCCGGCATAATTTTCGATGCCCCTGAAGACCGTGGTAAAAAAGTGGTGCACGATGTTGGGAATGATCACCCCGATATTCTTCGTCTGTTTATTCTTAAGGCTTATCGCGATGTTATTGGGCCTATAGTTATATAACTTCGCAAATGCCTGTACCTTTTCCTTGGTATCCGTACTAATTTCATTGCTGTTTTTTAGGGCTTTGGATACCGTAGATATCGAAACCCCCAATTCCCTGGCAATATTTTTGAGTGTGATTTTTTTTTTCAAAACTTGTTGTAAATACACATATTATAAAATAAAGCCCCATGAATAGAATCATGACCTACTATAAAAATAAACCAAATCAGGATTGTCTTATAGTTGGTTTATAGTTTGTTGATCGTAATAATCAAAGGCACTCTAGTTAAAGTCGTGTGGTCTGAAACATTGGGAATGCATATATTTTCGCTATTGGCCGCTGCAAACTTCTCATGGACCCTGCTAATCTGGCACGAATTTACATGCCTAATATTGCACAATCGTTTTGAATGATTTTTTATGAACACTATAAATTGATGAAATTTAAGTATTAAATCCGCAAGATGAAGAAATCTCACTTATTTTTATAATTTACCATAAAATTCTCTTAAATGTTAATAAAATTGATGTTAAGAAAAAAGTGCTATATTTGTCAATATGCTTAATAAGCAACGTTCAGCAACTGATAGAATTATGAAATATATAAATTTCTTATTGTACAATTGCCAAAGATGCATATTCTAAAAGTTATTAACACGAAACCGTTTTCGTAATTTATTAACAGCCCTACTGAAGAATTTTAACAGCATTTTTACATATTTTTAACGCTTTAAATAAATTAACTCAACTTAAATTAACTCTTTATGAAGATTACACTACTAAAAAGCCTGTTGGTGCTTGGGGCATTTCTATGCCTTGGGTCCATGCAGGCACAAGAGGTGTCCGGCTCAGTTAGGGACGCCAATGGTCCCTTGCCAGGCGCAAGCGTCGTAGTAAAAGGGACTACCAATGGTACCCAGACCGACTTTGATGGGCTTTTTGCCCTAAACAATGTGGCCGATGACGCTACTTTGGTGATCAGTTATATCGGCTACAAAACCTTCGAAGTCGCCGTAGCCGGGAAAACTACAATCGATGTGACTTTAGAGGAAGATGCCGAGGCCCTACAGGAAGTTGTGGTTACTGGATATGGCTCCCAGGCCAAGAAGGAAATTACATCCTCAATAACCAAGGTAGGTGAAGAGGAATTTAATAAAGGGGTCGTTAACACGGCAGCTAATTTACTTCAAGGTAAAGTGGCGGGTTTAACGATTTATAATAAAGGTGGCAACCCCAACGTAGATCCCGTTGTTCGTTTGCGCGGTATTTCAACCGTGGGTGCGAATTCATCTCCTTTGGTCGTTATCGATGGAGTGGTCGGGGCTTCGCTAAACAACGTGGATCCAAATGACATCGAGACCATAACAGTCCTTAAAGATGGTTCTGCTGCTGCGATCTATGGTACGCGGGGATCCAGTGGGGTTATCTTGGTGACCACCAAGAGCGGTAAGGCTGGGGACGTGAAGGTAGAATATAATGGGCAGTTGGCTGTTTCTTCCGCTGCGCATCTTTTACCCGTAATGTCTGCAGATGAATTTGTTGCTGCAGGCGGTGTTGATCTTGGCTCAAAGACCGATTGGTTGGATGCGGTAACCATTAATGGTTCTAGCAAAATAAACAATATCGCCGTTTCAGGCGGGGATGGCAAATCGACCTATCGTGTTTCCGGCAACTTCCGGGAAGAGCAGGGCATTTTGTACAATTCCGGGTTTAAACAATACAATACCCGGGCAAACTTAAGTACCCGAACCTTCAACGATAAGTTACGCATCGATTTTGATGCCTCCTATACAAAGCGAAATAGTAATTTTAGTTTTAATGAGGGCTTACGCTACGGGTTGCTATACAACCCTACGGCGCCCATTTACGCTTCGGGTTCCCCGTTTCCTTTTGATGGAGCTTCGTATGGAGGCTATTTCGAGACCCTGGGCTTGTTCGATAGCTTTAACCCGGTATCCATTGTAAAACAAAGCAGCAATTTAGGAACCAAGGACGAATTTGTATACAGTGCCAACTTCAACTATGATATTATGGACAACTGGGATGTGAATGTGCTCTTTTCACAACAAACCAGTAAATCGAATGCCAAAGGCTATAGTCCGACTACGGCATTGTACCTTGGAAACGCTACCAGCCCGATTCGAAAAGGGCGTGCCGATTTGTATACGGAAGAACGCAATTTCAAATTATTAGAGGCCTACACCACGTACAACACAAACTTTGCCCAACGTGTAAACCTATCGGTGACCGCAGGGTATTCCTGGCAACAGCAAAATCAGTTCAATTACTCACTGTCAGCAGGAGGATTCCCGAACGATGCGCTGCGATATGTAAACGCCTTACAGTGGTCTTCGGATCTGGATAATGCCGGATTTGCTAATTATAGTAGCAATGAATGGCCCGATGATCGCATCATCGCTTATTTTGCCAGGGCCAGTGCCACTTTTGATGATGCCATATTTTTTAACGCCTCGGTACGGCGCGAAGGGTCCTCACGGTTTGGTACTGACAATAAATGGGGTACCTTCCCTGCGGTAGGACTTGGAGCCGATTTGAACCATTACCTAAAACTTAACAATGTAGATCTTTTAAAGGTGCGATTAGGGTATGGCGTAACCGGTGCCTTACCCGGAAACTATGGTCTTTCACAAAACCAATACGTGGACAACGGTTCCCGTTTGGCCGCCATACCCGCTTTTCAGGCGAACCCTGATCTGAAATGGGAGGAAAAGGCCGAGACCAACTTCGGAATTGAATTTGCATCGGGTCGCTTGAACGCAACGCTTGATCTGTATACCCGAAACGTACGCGATTTCATTTTGGAAACAACCATTGAAAACCTGCAGGGTTTTGATAGGCAGTACCAAAATGCGGGAAGAATGCAGACCAATGGGATGGAGCTAGCTGTAAATTACCAAGTGATCAAACGGGATAAGATATCGTATAATACGGGCATCAATTTTTCAACCTATTCGACCGTCTTAAAGGAATTTACGACGCCTCAGCAGGTAATTGCCGACTTAGGGTCTCCTGGACAAAACTCGACCGCCATGATCCGCGTGGCCGTAGGAGAAAAAATCGGTCAGATTTGGGGCCCGGTATTTACAGGGGAAGTGGTAGACGGTAGCCAGGTATTGGCCGATGTGAACGGGGACGGTGTATTGAATACCGGACAAGATCAAGCCTTGGCCGAAGATGGGGATTTTGCAGATTTGGGCTCTGGTATACCAGATTTTGAATTGGGCTGGACCAACCAATTGACCATCGGAAAATTCGATGTAAACGCTTTTTTTAGAGGTGCCTTTGGTCATAGTTTGATCAATACCTTTAGGGCATTTTATGAACCGAGGGTAGGGAGTCAAGGTTCCTATAACTTCGTAAACACCAAATACGCCAACCCAGAGATTACGAACGCACAATACAGTTCCTTATATGTTGAAAAAGCCGATTTCTTTAAATTGGACAACCTTTCAATAGGGTATACTTTTGATATAAAAGAAAATAAATATATCAAAGGCGTGCGATTGACGGCAAGTGGCCAGAATCTGTTTACCATTACAGGCTACACGGGTGCCGATCCAGAACCTCAACTGGTCGATATTGGTGAAACGGGGATAGGTGCTTTTGGCGCCCTCGGATCGAATCCGCTCGCTCCTGGTATTGATCGTCGAAATAATTATTTTGCGGCCCGTACCTTTACGTTGGGACTTAATCTTAACTTTTAAAAAAAAAGCAATGAAAAATATATTAAAAGCAACAATAATTAGTACGGGGCTGCTCTTCACAGCGTCCTGCACAAATTTAGATGAGGACCTTCAAGGATCGGTAACACAGCCTTTCACAGTTGATGTTCCATCAACCTCTTTCGAAGGTGGTGGACCTGGCCCAGCCGACGCATTGTCTGCGGCCTTTGGTAAATTGCGGGATGCAGGTAGTGCCAACCATGGCGGCTACTGGTCAGTACAATCGGTTTCCTCCGATGAAATGGCAGTTACCCAAAAAGGGGGTGACTGGTATGATGGAGGTATTTGGATCGATATGCACCGTCACACCTACGGCCCTTCAAGTGGTCCGGTCAATGACACGTGGAACGGGCAATATAGTGCCATTGCCGTTTGTAATGATTTGTTGGGAACTAGTTTGGATGCCAACCAAGAAGCTCAAATTCGGGTACTTAGGGCATTATTCTATTACCGTTTATTAGATGTATACGGCAGGGTCAAGATTGTAACCGCCGCCGGCCAAAACCCAGCACAATCAACAAGGGCCCAAGTGTTTGCCTTCGTTGAAAGTGAATTATTGAGCGCGATAGGAATTGCAAGTGTCACCCCGAGTATGGATCTTTCGACAAGCCCATTGGGTACAGGTAAAAATCCGTATAGGGTGAACCAATTCGCAGCCTTGGGTCTTTTGGCCCAATTGTATTTGAATGCAGAAGTATATACCGGAACTCCACGATATGCAGAAGCTGCCAATGCCGCTTCCTATGTAATCGACCAAGGAGGGTATATTCTGTGTGATGACGCATCTTGTATAGCACCGAACCCAGGAAAACGACCTGCAGTTGATTCTGATCCAGACAATCTAACAGGGTACGCCACAGTATTTGCGCCTAACAACCAAAATAATCCAGAGATAATTTGGTCGATAGCCTATGATGGGGTTTCCGCCGGGGGGATGAATTTTAATATGATGACCCTGCATTATGCCAGTCAGTTTACATGGAATTTCGCCGAACAACCTTGGAATGGGTATTCTGTATTGGAGGATTTCTACAATAGCTACGAAAGTGGGGATTCCCGTAAGGCTATAAATTTCTTGGAAGGTCCCCAATTAGATTATAATGGTTCTGCCATAATTGATTATGCGGCTACCGATGGAAATCTTGAAATATCCTACGTGCCACCAATCAACGAATTGGAGCCAAATGCCAATCGTGTGGGAGGTGTACGCTTGAACAAATTCAGTTATCGTCTTTTCGGTAGAAATGATATGGATAACGATTTTCCGCTGGTGCGTTTAGGTGAAATGTACTTGATTCGCGCAGAAGGGCTAGCAAGAGCCGCCGGAGACTGGTCATTGGCGCTACCTGATGTGAATACGATTCGTGCAAGGGCGAATGTTCCATCGATGAGCACCATGACCGCCGATAGCTTCTTTGATGAGCGGGGGCGTGAAATGTTTATGGAGACCACAAGAAGACAAGACTTGATACGCTTCGGCAAATATGATCATCCTGGTGGGAAAAAACCAACAGTGATCCATATCGATCTGTCTTCCCAATACCACAACCACAAATTGATGCAAGTGCTGGGACTTTAACACAAAACCCTGGTTATTAAATTTTAAACATACTTTTAAAAGGGGTTATCTTTGCGGTAACCCCTTTTTTAATTTAAGGAACATTGATGAAAGCCTGTTTTATCTTGATTTTTTTCACAATCTTCATCCTGTCCTGCAATAAGGACCCTTCCGAATCCAAACCCGTCGAAAAACCACTTTTTGAACTTAAAAACAACATAGGCATCGATTTTTCAAATACCCTGACCTATACCGAGGATTTTAATCCGTACACCTATCATAATTTTTACAACGGAGGTGGGGTAGCATTGGGTGATATTAATAATGATGGCCTCATCGATATCTATTTTACAGGGAACTTGGTTGATAATAAATTGTACCTGAATAAGGGCAATTGGCAATTTGAGGATATTACCGAAAAAGCGGGGGTCGCCTGTAAGAATGTTTGGTCATCCGGTGCAACGTTCGTGGATTTGAATCATGATGGGCTTTTAGATCTTTATGTTTGCAAGTCTGGCAAGCCTGAAGGTCCGAATCGACATAACGAACTTTTTATCAATAATGGTGATTTGACCTTTACCGAAAAATCTAAGGAATTTGGCTTAGACATTACCGGCCTATCAGTGCAAGCTGCATTCTTTGATTATGACAAGGATGGCGACCTTGATTGTTATTTGTTAAACAATTCAATACGCGCAGTAGGGGCTTATGACCTGATAAAAGACCAACGTAACATACCAAGCCCCACAGGCAATAAATTTCTAAAGAACGAAAATGGCAAGTTCGTTGATTTTTCAAAGGAAGCAGGCATTTACACAAGCCACATTGGCTTCGGCCTGGGTATCACGTTGTGCGATTTCAATGGGGATACTTGGCCCGACATTTTTATTTCCAATGATTTCTTTGAACGGGATTATCTATATCTCAATAATCAACGGGGCGGCTTTATCGAAGATGGGGAAGAATCATTTTCGTCATTTTCAATGGGCTCCATGGGGGCTGACGCCGCCGATCTGGATAATGACTTACTTCCTGACCTAATGGTTACCGAAATGTTGCCCACAACCATTGAAAGACAACGCACGAAAGCACAGTATGAATCTTGGGACAAATATGCATTGGCCGTTAAACAAGGATATGCACAACAATTTCCCAGAAATGTACTTCAAAGGAATATGGGTGGGCAAAAATTTCTTGAAATTGGCAGGTTTTCGGGGGTATCGGCTACCGAATGGAGCTGGGCATCCCTTATTTTTGACATGGATAATGATGGCCTCCGCGATATTCTGATCTGCAACGGAATCCTCAAGGATTTGTTAGACAGGGATTATCTGAACTATATGGCCAATGAGGAAAAGGTGCGAAATATGATGAAGTCAAGTAAAGAGGTAATCATGAAATTGATTGACTTGATGCCCTCGCAGGCCGTCCCGAACGTTGCTTACAAGAATGAAGGCGACTTTGTCTTTGTGGACAAAACAAAAGCATTCGGGTTAGAAACGCCTAGCTTTAGTAATGGAAGTGCATATGGCGATCTTGACAACGATGGCGATCTTGATCTTGTGGTCAATAATGTAAATATGCCCTCCTTCGTTTATGAAAATACCACAGATACCCTTACAAGTAAAAGTATCGCCTTTCAATTTGAATCGAATACAGATAATACCAAGGCAATCGGAGCAAAAGCAACGATTTTTTATGGCCCTGACCGGCAAGCGGTTGCAGAAAATTTCCCGTCAAGAGGCTTTGAAAGTTCAGTGCCTTATGGCGTGCATTTTGGATTGGGGTCATCCTCCTCTATCGATAGCCTTGTTATACAATGGCCCAATGGCGCCATTTCGAGGGAAAAGCGGCTATCGGCCAATCATAACTATTCGTTTATGCAACCCGCCCCTTTTTCAATGGACCAAACAAATCATTCCCAAAATAACTTCATTAAACCAATCACCAATCCCCCATTTTCGTTTAAACATATTGAAAATAATTACAGTGATTTTAACCGGGAACGTCTACTGCCACAAATGTTCAACAATGAAGGGCCTGCCTTGGCAGCCGCTGATGTAAATGGCGATGCGATTTTGGATGTTTACATAGGTGGGGCAAAAAACCAAAGTGGATCTTTGTTCCTATCAGATCAAAAAAACGGATACACCAAAATAAACAAACCGTTCGAAAATGCTTCAAGATCTGAAGATACCGACGCCATCTTCTTTGATAGCGACAATGACGGAGATCTTGATCTTTATATTTGTAGTGGTGGAAAAGCGTTTTCAAAATACGACAGTAACTTACAAGATCGCTTATTACTGAACGATGGAACTGGAATATTTACGCCATCTGACCGACCATTGCCTTTTAAAACGCCGGTAAGCTCCTCTACCGTTACCGCGTCGGATTTTGACAAAGATGGTGATTTAGATCTTTTTGTTGGAGGAAGATTCAACCCCGAATTGTACGGGGAATCGATATCGAGTATCTTATTGCAAAATAATGGGAACAATGATTTTTCGATTTCAGATCAACCCGTATTGCAAAATCTAGGAATGGTTACCGATGCAAGTTGGGCGGATATCAATGGAGACGGTTGGCCAGACCTTGTCGTGGTCGGGGATTGGATGCCTATTAAAATCTTTATAAACCATTCGGGGACATTAAAGGACGAATCAGAATCCTTTGGGCTTGCCCAATCAAACGGCATGTGGTCTTCCCTAAAAATAACCGATATCGATGGGGATGGGGATATTGATTTTATAGCAGGGAATGTTGGTCGTAATTCCCTTTATAAAGAGGGTATGCGCATGTATTTAAAAGATTTTGACGGGAACGGGTATGCCGAACAAATCATTTGTTACAAAATCGATGATGCGTATTATCCCATAGTCGATCGCGATGAACTAATTGCACAAATACCGAGTTTAAAAGGAAAGTTGCTCTATTATAAAGATTACGGCAGCGCGACGTGTGCTGATTTATTTGGAGCTGAAAATTTGTTGGATGCCCAAATTCTGGACTTGAATAAAGTAGGTACGACCTTATTTTTAAATAGTGGGAACCATTTTGAAGCCGTTGAACTACCGCGGGAAATTCAATATTCGAACGTGGATGCTATTGAGGTATTGGATGTAAACAAAGATGGGATTTTAGATATCATTCTGGGGGGCAACCAATATCTGGTAAAGCCTCAGTTCGGGCGAATGGATGCCTCTAGCGGTTGGTTGGTATTAGGGAATTTAAGCAGGGAACAAAAATATGGTTATAAAAGCGTTAAAGATCTTGGAATAAACGGGCAGATTCGGAACTTTGCCTTTCTTCCCTATCAAAGTAAGCTTTTATTATTAACAGCAATAAATGATGATGATTTTCAGATTTATGATATACAATAAAAGTTTTCGGGCCACTGGAGGAATTTTCCTTTTTCTTATTTTATTTTCATGTCAGTCAGAGTATACGCAATTAGTCAATCTGGAAGCGCAAAAAGGTTTACAGCAAGATAGTTTGCTGTTCGGAATGTCTTTTGGCGATACCAAAAAATCTTTTTTTGATCGTTGTGGCGAGTTAAATAAAAAGAAATTGGTTTCACAAGGCCCTAATAATCGATCGGTACAATATCTGCTTTCATCAAAACAGGACGACGACAATCTTACTGCAATTAATATGCTTTTTTATGGGAACTTTGACAAAAACGATACAATGGTTGGTATGGATTTAGAATTTACATACCGAGCATGGTCACTTTGGAATAAGGACTATGAAGCTCAAAAATTATTGCCGGTAGTAAAGGACTCTTTGATGAAATGGTTTCATGGCAACCCATTTATTCCCCTTAAGCAAGAAACATCGGATACTGAACTATTTGTAAAGGTCGATGGCAATCGTCAGATAACAGCATATGCTAAAAATAATAAGGATGTTGCAGTTAGAATCGAAGATTTGAAGTTGAAATACCCAGAAAAATTCGAATGAAATTTAAGATGCATTACCAGATATATTTACGATTTATAGTATTGAGTATCCTCTTGGTATCTTGTGCCAAATATGAAAATAAGGCAGTCGAGTCCCAAACGCTTTTTCAATTGATGGATAGTACCGAAACAGGTATAAATTTCATCAATGATCTTACCTCCAACCAAAAATTCAACGTTTATAAATACCGAAACTATTACAATGGTGGCGGAGTTGCCATCGGCGATATTAACAATGACGGCTTGGTAGACGTTTATATGACGGCCAACCTTAATCACAACAAACTCTACCTAAACAAAGGCGGTTTCAATTTTGAAGATATTACCGATAAGGCCAAGGTCGGAGGTGAAAAGGCATGGTCGACCGGCGTTACCATGGTAGATATCAATGCAGACGGATTGTTGGATATCTACGTCTGTAACTCGGGGGATATTGCTGGCGATAACAAGCAAAATGAGCTTTTCATCAATAATGGCGATCTTACATTCACCGAATCAGCGCACCAATACGGCCTCGATGACCAAGGCTTTTCAACCCACGCCTCTTTTTTCGATTATGACAAGGATGGCGATCTTGACGTATACCTTTTAAACAATTCATATCGCTCGATCGGAAGTTTTAACCTACAACGTAATGAACGTTTTGAACGGGATGTACTAGGTGGGGACAAACTATTGAAAAATGAAAATGGTGTGTTTGTCGATGTCTCCGAAAAGGCAGGAATTTATGGCAGCGTAATAGGCTTTGGATTGGGGGTAACCGTGGGAGACCTCAATGACGATGGCTGGGAAGATATTTATGTTTCTAATGATTTTTTTGAAAGAGACTACCTATACATCAATCAAAAAGACGGCACCTTTAAGGAAGTCCTTACCGATGAAATAAAATCGATTAGTGGTGCGTCTATGGGTGCCGATGTAGCGGATATCAATAATGATGGAGAAAATGATCTTTTTGTTACCGAGATGCTCCCGTCTGATTACGACCGCCTAAAAACAGTAACCACCTTCGAGGATTGGAACAAATATCAAAACAACCTTAAAAATGGGTATTACCATCAGTTTACGAGGAACATGCTCCAATTGAACAATGGAAATTCTACCTTCAGTGAAATTGGTAGATTCAGCGGAGTTGAGGCCTCCGATTGGAGCTGGGGCGCCCTATTTTTTGATATGGACAACGATGGTCTCAAAGATCTTTTTATTGCAAATGGTATCTACCGAGATCTGACGAATCAGGATTACCTTCAGTATATTTCCAATGAAGCAGTAATGAAATCGATTATTAAGGATAGTATGGTCGATTACGACAAACTTATCGATATCATTCCTTCGAATATGGTGAAAAATCATGCCTATAAAAATCTGGGAACGTTGAAATTTGAGCGGTATTGGAGCTCAGGCTTAAATACCCCTAGTTTTTCGAATGGCTCCGCATATGGAGATCTGGATAACGATGGTGATCTGGATTTGGTGGTTAACAATGTGAATATGCCCGCTTTTGTGTACAAGAATAATTCGGAAAAAATAACCGGAAACCATTTTCTCAAAGTTATCCTGAAAGGGCTTGGGAAGAATACCAACGCAATTGGCGCCAAAATTGAGGTGATGTCTCCAGAAGAAAATCAATATTTGGAAGAACAGCCGATACGCGGATTTCAATCAAGTATGGATCTCCGCCCCAACTTCGGGTTGGCCAAGGATGACTCAGTCGACGTGAAAATAACTTGGCCTTTGGGCAAAGTTTCGAATCTATCACATGTAAAAGTAGATCAAATTTTGACCATTGACGAAAAAGACGCACATACCATAGACAAAAATGCCATAGCCGCGGTCACTTCTATATTTCACAAAAGCGAATTGAAAATCAATTACCAACATGTTGAAAACCGCTTTGTTGATTTCGATCGTGATCGCTTATTACCCCACATGCTAAGTACACAAGGGCCAAAAATATCGGTGGGCGATGTTAACAAAGATGGTGTCGATGATTTTTTTATAGGCGGGGCGAAAGGCAGTGCCCCAGCCCTTTTCCTAGGCAAAAAAACTGGGTATGTGAGGAAGGATAGCCCCGATCTTGTAAAAAGTAGCGGCTCTGAAGATACCGCCAGTTTATTTTTTGATGCTGATAATGACGGGGATTTAGATCTTTACGTCTGCAGTGGTGGGGTAGAATTCTCACAGTTTTCAAGCTACTTAAAAGATCGTCTGTATCGTAATGACGGCTATGGGAAATTTACATTGTGGCAAGATCAATTGCCCTCGACAACCAGCATAAATAGCACCTCAACCATAATTTCAGATGACATCGACCAGGATGGTGACCTCGATCTTTTTGTTGGGGAACGCAGTATTCCCAGTCAATATGGTGAACCGGGATCAGGTTTTATTCTAGAGAACGATGGCCAAGGCAATTTTACGGATAGTACGGAAAAGGTGGCCCCAGGCTTGAAAAATCTCGGCATGATTACCGACGCGCAGTTCGTTGATCTTAACAAAGATGGCTTTAAAGATTTGATCGTTGTGGGGGAATTCATGGGTGTCGCACTATTTGAAAATCAAAAAGGGCATTTCGTGCGCATCGGCGATAACCCAGTATCGAAATTAAAGGGATGGTGGAACGTTGCCCACCCAGTCGATCTAGACAATGATGGCGATGTTGATTTTGTATTGGGCAATCATGGCGAGAATTCAAGGTTTAAGGCAAGTCCTGAGCGACCGATTCATCTCTATGTAAAAGATTTTGATCAAAATGGTTTTAAGGACCCGATAATGACATTCACCGCTGAGAATGGCAAACAATATCCCTATAATTTAAGACACAATCTAATAGAACAGCTCAAAGACCTTAAAAGAAAATTCCCTGATTACGATAGTTTTAAGGATGCGTCTATTACCGATATTTTTACTCCGGAAGAATTGTCTGACGCCCTAACCTTGGAAGCCAATATATTATCATCGATACTATTGATCAATGAAGGAAATTTCAATTTCAAGATTATAGAACTGCCGAAAGAGGCACAATTCTCGCCAATATATGCTATTGAGACCCATGACTTTGATCAGGACGGTGATTTGGACATCCTATTGGGAGGCAATCTCTACGGCACAAAGCCCGAAGTGGGTCGCTATGATGCCTCTTTTGGACTCTATTTGGAAAATTTAGGAGGCCAAAAATTTAAGTACCATCCTGATGGCAGCGGATTCTATGTCGATGGTGAATTACGCGATCTTAAAATTGCGAACCACCAATTACTGGCCGCTAGAAATAACGATTCCTTGCTGATATTTAACTACTAACTACCTGTATGCAACGTATTTTATATGCACTCTTAATTATAGTAACGTTTTTCTTGGGATGCAAAGAAGATAGTAAGCCAGTCCCCGAAGCCGCCATAGCATTTAAGAACATTCCCGCTGATTCAAGTGGTATAAACTTTTCAAATATTCTTACAGAAAAAAATGACCTTAACATCATTGAATACCTCTATTATTATAATGGTGGTGGCGTAGCCATCGGAGATATCAATAACGATGGTCTTGACGATATCTATTTTACGGCAAACCAAACCCCTGACAGGCTTTACTTAAATCTTGGGAATTTAAAATTTAGGGACATTACCGAATCGGCCAAGCTACAAATCGATTCTACCTGGTCTACCGGGGTAACCATGGAAGATGTGAACAACGATGGGTACCTCGATATTTACGTGTCAAAAGTCGGAAACTATAAAAGCCTGAAATCCCATAATTTACTTTATCTGAATAACGGGGATGCCACCTTTACCGAAGCCTCGAAAAAAACAGGTTTGGACTTCTCAGGGCTATCGACCCAAGCAACATTTTTCGATTACGACAAGGATGGTGATGTTGATATGTACTTAATGAATCATTCGGTGCACAGCACCAGAAGTTATGGCAATGCCATTAAAAGAAATGAAAAGGATTCAATCGCCGGGGATCGACTTTATGAAAATAAGTTGGAATCGGGAACTTTAACGTTCGAAGATGTTACACAAAAAGCAGGTATCTATAGCAGTCCGTTAGGCTATGGTCTTGCGTTGATCGCCGCGGACATCAACCAAGATGGATGGCCAGATATCTACGTAGGCAATGACTTTCATGAAAACGATTATCTGTATCTCAACCAAGGCGATAAAACGTTCAAAGAGGTAAGTGCCGATTATTTGAACCATATGAGCCGTTTTACCATGGGAGTAGATATCGCCGATATGAACAATGATGGCAGATCTGACATATTCACTTTAGATATGATGCCTTTCGACGCAGAAACCTTTTTGAAATCAGGAGGCGAGGATTCTGACAAAGTGAGCTTTATCAAGGATAATTTTGGCTTCGAAAGGCAGTATTCGAGGAACAATTTTCAATTAAATCGTGAAAATTCCTCATTTTCAGATGTTGCCTTGATGACCGAAACCTATGCCACAGACTGGAGCTGGTCAGTGCTTATGGAAGATTTTGATAATGACGGACTGAAGGATATTTATATTACCAATGGCATATTCAAACGCCCCAATGACTTAGATTATATCAATTTTCTCAGTACTACCGATTTTAGTTCGTACGATAAATCAAAATCAGAGGAAATTGAAAGGAGACTTATCGCGTCAATGCCATCATTAAAAATTGCCAATAGGCTCTTCAGAAATAAAGGAGATCTAAGTTTTGAAGATCTCTCTGATAAATCGGGTCTGGAGCCCTCCTATTCAAACGGTTCGGCAACTTCAGATTTGGACAATGATGGGGATATGGATCTTGTAATTAATAATATTGACGAAAAAGCAACACTCCTAGAAAATAAAAGCAATCCAGAAGGACTTAACAATTGGATTGGCCTAAGTCTTAATGGTACAAGTGCGTACCCAATTACTACCGGTTCTAAAGTAATGATTTATTGCAATGGAAAAGAATTCTACAAAGAACTGATCACTACGCGAGGATTTGAATCTTCCTCTACCAGAAAACTGCATTTTGGCATTGGAAACCTTGCCCGTATCGACTCGGCAAAAATCGTTTGGCCCGATGGCAAAATACAATCTATCAACAAGTTAGCTGTAAACCAGTATAATTCAATAAATAGGGATAGTACAAAGACGTTTCTATCAGAAACAATTAGGCCTTCAAAATTTACGTTGACCGGGTTTCCATACATCCATATTGAAAACACCTATCTTGATTATGAACGGGAACCCTTGATGCCCGAAAAATTGTCTATTGAAGGTCCTGCTGTGGTCAATGCCGATTTCAACTCCGATGGCTTACAGGATATCTTTATCGGCGGTCCCAGTTTAGAGGCCCCTGTCCTTTTTTTGCAGCAAAAAGATGGAACATATACCGTAAAAAGCGAAAAAGCTTTCGACAATGATAGCAATTATGAAGATGTAGATGCGGCTGCATTTGATCTCGAAAATGACGGGGATCTTGATATTTATGTAACCCGGGGAGGAAATGATCAAATAGAAGGCGATCATTATCTGGAGGACCGTATCTATATAAACGACGGCAAGGGCAATTTCGAGCCATTCATCTCTGTATTGCCCAAATTTAATGGCGGATCCGTAGCCGCAGCCGATTTTGACGGAGACGGCTTCGACGATCTCTTTCTAGGCAGTCGTTCAATCCCAGGGGCCTACGGCCTTTCCCCATATAGCCTAATCTTAAGAAATACCGGAAAAAGCAGCTTTGAGATAGTCCAAAAAACCCGCTTCGGCATGATTACGGATAGCAAGTGGACCGATATTAATAACGATGGAAAGTTAGATCTTATCATAGCAGGCGATTGGATGCCCATTACCATTTTGATAAATAATGGCAATTCTAAATTCAGCAACCAAACCAAGGAATTTGGTTTGGCAAATACTTCCGGTATGTGGAATACCCTTTTGTTAAGCGATCTCGATGGGAACGGATATGACGACATAATTGCCGGAAACGCAGGTCTGAATATGAAATGGAAAGCATCTCCAGAACATCCCCTAAAATTATATCTAGCCGATTTCGATAATAACCAACAATTGGATCCCCTGATATTCTATGATTTTCACGGCCAACAGGTTCCTTTCGCATCCAAGGACAATCTTATGCGCCAATTGCCTATGCTGCAAAAGAAATTCTTGAGTTATTCTGATTTTTCAAAAATAAAGTCATTGGAAGACCTGACCGGGAAAAAACCGGATAGTGTTTTGGAAACAAAACAAGTGGATGAATTACGCTCTATGATTTTTCTAAACTCTGAAAAGGGATTCACGGTAAATCCATTACCAAAAGAAGCCCAAATGAGTAGTATTGAAGCGTTCTATTTAGATAAGGACAATGGGAGTCCCGTTTTATACTTCGGCGGGAATTATATGGGCTATGTTACTGAATTAGGAAATAGCGATGCGAATCCGGGAGGTGTTCTTTCGAATTTCAAAGATGGAAATTTCAAATCGTACCAAAATCTACCACTTCCCAAGAATCTAAGCGTTCGCAAAATAGTAAAGATCGGGCAAGGGCATTATTTGTTCATTTCAAACAATGACAAGGCCTATACGGTACAGGTAAGCCAATAAGAAAACGGGTGCCAGGAAGAGCATCATCTTCCCATTCATTAGGGTCGATACCCGCAGAGTATAAACATTTTAGAAACATATCTAGAAACTGTTTGTACCATTGCAAGTAAAACAATATCTTCATCCTCCACATTTATTTTGAGACAGCATGTATGCGATTGGCTATGACATCGGGAGTTCTTCCATTAAAGCCGCCCTGGTAGAATCTACCACGGGAAAGAAACTTGCAGTGGCCACTGAGCCCAAGGTAGAAATGGGAATGATCGCCCTCGAAAATGGCTGGGCCGAACAAGATCCCCTCGATTGGTGGAAACACGTGTGCACCGCAACGAAGCGACTTATTCAACAATGCAAAATAGACCCGCAAGAGATTACGGGCATAGGTATTTCCTATCAAATGCACGGACTTGTTATTGTCGATAAACAAGGTAATCCGCTTAGAAATTCAATTATTTGGTGTGACAGTCGGGCAGTAGAAATTGGCGAAAAAGCGTTTTACGCCATCGGGAATCAAAAATGCAATGCACACCTATTAAATTCACCAGGTAATTTTACGGCTTCCAAATTAAAATGGGTGAAGGATAATGAGCCTGAAATCTATAGGCAGATCCATAAATTTATGTTGCCGGGCGACTTTATCGCTTATAAATTAAGTGGTGTAATCAATTCTACCATTTCAGGGCTCTCCGAAGGCATTTTGTGGGATTTTAAAGAGAATGCACCTGCTACGTGGTTACTTGACCATTATGGTATCGATCAAGATCTGGTTCCCAACTTGGTGAATACTTTTGGTGAACAAGGCAACGTCTCTAAAAAAGGAGCAGGTGAATCTGGGCTTCCTGAAGGCATTCCTATATTGTACCGCGCCGGTGATCAGCCCAACAATGCCCTATCCTTGAATGTTTTCAACCCTGGTGAAGTTGCCGCAACGGGTGGAACCTCCGGGGTTATGTATGCCGTGACCGACAATCTTTCAGTTACGGAAAGTTCAAGGGTAAATAATTTTGCACATGTTAATTACAGCCGATCAGAAAATCCACGAATCGGTAAATTGCTTTGCATAAATGGTGCGGGCATACAATATCGATGGCTTTTGAACAACTTGGCCGTAGTGTCGTATGAAGAAATGAACGAATTGGCTGCCACGGTCGGGATAGGGTCTGACGGCGTTACGATACACCCTTTTGGGAATGGCGCGGAACGTATGTTGAAGAATGTCAATTTGGGCACACACATGGCAAATATCAACCTGAATATTCACACCAAAGCACATCTTTGTCGGGCAGCATTGGAAGGTATCGCCTTTGCCTTTGTCTATGGTATGGAAATTATGGCTGCGGATGGTATTAAACCCAAGGTAATACGTGCCGGCAATGACAATCTCTTTCGCTCGGTAATTTTTTCAACAACAATTACTACATTGATTGGGCAGGAAATTGAAATTTATGATACCACAGGGGCCATTGGGGCTGCTAGGGCCTGCGAGTTGCATAAGGGGGATTTTAAGGCCTTCGGAAAACGGATTTTAGAGAATGATTATGTCATGGGATTTACACCTGATCTAAACAAAACGGAATACGTAACTGCATATCAAAATTGGAAAAAAGAATTAGAAACAATGTTGAAAAATAAATAACGGACTTCTTGATATGCGTGGTTTTCTATTAACTCGCAATCAAAATCCCAACTTATTAAATGGTAGTAATGACCTATAAAAACAAAATAACTCATAAACTTAAAAACTATTGAAAATGGCACTGCTAGGAAACACAGAATACTTTAAGGGAATCGGTGAAATTCAATTCGAAGGAAAGGATTCGGATAATCCGTTGGCATTTAAATATTATAACCCGGATCAAAAAGTAGCCGGCAAAACCATGCGTGAACATTTTAAGTTCGCAATAGCGTATTGGCATACTTTCTGTGGGCAAGGTGCCGACCCATTTGGGCCCGGTACCCAGAATTTTCCATGGGATCAACCGAAGGATGCCGTGGAAGCGGCAAAGGCCAAGGCAGACGCCGCTTTTGAATTCATTACCAAAATGGGCTTTGATTATTTCTGTTTTCATGATTTTGACCTAATTCAAGAAGCCGGATCATTTGCCGAATCCGAGAAACGTTTGGCCGCCATCGTAGATTACATTAAGGTGAAAAAGAAAGAGTCAGGCGTTAAATTACTTTGGGGCACCGCAAACTGTTTTTCAAATCCGCGATATATGAATGGAGCTGCCACCAATCCCGATTTTAATGTTTTGGCACGGGCCGGTGGTCAAATAAAACTGGCCTTAGATGCCACCATTGCCCTAAACGGCGCAAATTATGTATTTTGGGGAGGTCGTGAGGGCTATATGTCGCTTTTGAACACCGATATGAAACGCGAACTCGACCATATGGGCCGTTTTCTAGGCATGGCCAGGGATTATGCCAGAAGCCAAGGTTTCAAAGGTAATTTCTTCATCGAGCCCAAGCCAATGGAGCCTATGAAACACCAATATGATTTTGATGCCGCGACCGTGATCGGATTTTTGAATGAATATGGGTTACAAGACGATTTTAAATTGAACATTGAAGTCAACCATGCCACCTTGGCAAGCCATACGATGCAACATGAACTTGAAATTGCCGCGGCCCATGGCATGTTGGGCAGTATCGATGCCAATCGTGGCGATTATCAAAACGGGTGGGATACCGACCAGTTTCCCAATAATATTACCGAAGTGACCGAGGCTATGTTGGTGTTCTTGAAAGCTGGTGGATTGAAAGGTGGTGGCGTTAATTTTGATGCCAAGATCAGAAGAAATTCTACCGATATGGATGACGTATTTCACGCCCATATCGGCGGTGCAGATACCTTTGCGAGAGCTTTATTGGTGGCCGCAGCTATCATTGAGGCGTCCCCTTATGACGCTTTACGAAAAAAGCGATATAGTTCATTTGATTCTGGGAAAGGAAAGGATTTTGAAAATGGAAAACTCAATTTCAAGGATCTGTATGATATCGCGAAGGAAAATGGAGAGCTGTCGTTACAAAGTGGCAAGCAGGAATTGTTCGAGAATATAATAAACCAGTATATTTAATAAGGATATCATTTCAAGATGTCCTTGAACCCTAGGGCGACAAAACATCCCCATATTTATAAAAACAACCCTGGCTTCTTAGTAGAGAGACCAGGGTTGTGTACGTTTACCAATAAAACCTGCCATTATTTCAATATTCGACAGGTCCTAAATCTTTTTTACTTCGCAAAATAAATGTAGATGCCGACTACGATTAGCACGACCAAAATGCCAACTTGCTTGACATATTTAAAAGGTTCAATTGAAACTTGGTGGGTATATTCAAGTTCAAAGGCCTCTTTTCGGGGCCATATTTTTCCGATGATCAACATGATAATAATATTGGATACGAATAAAATAGCCATTACGTGCAGATAGTGGGGATATGCATCGGCCTCCACTAATTTTAGGGCGGCCGGATCGGTTATACCATTTGCCTTTGCTGCATCAAGGGCATCCCCAACGAATTCATTTTTCAACCAAAACTGACTGATGATATATAAGATGGATCCTGAAAATATTCCTATTTTAGCAGCGATTGCCGGTACTCTTTTCGTTACATAGCCTACCACGATAATGGTGAAGATCGGAATGCTATAAATACCGTTTATTTCTTGCAAATAATTGAACAAACTACCGGCATTGGCTATCATAGGGGCTATGAACATTGCGGCAAGTGCCAGGCAAATTCCGAATATCTTCCCGATTTTGACCACTTTGTCCTCGGCCGCCTCCTTATTGATATGCTGCTTGTAGATGTCGATACCGAACAAGGTGACCGAACTATTAAGCACACTATTGAACGAACTCAAAATAGCCCCAAAAAGAACGGCCGCAAAAAAGCCTACAAATGGTTTTGGTAAAACTGCACGTACCAATTCCGGATAGGCCAGATCACTACTAGACAACCCTCCTTCAAAATAATGATACGCTATCATGCCCGGGAGTACTAAAATCAACGGACCTAAAATTTTGAGAAACGAGGCCAATAGCAAACCTTTTTGACCTTCGGCCAAATTTTTAGCCCCCAAGGCCCTTTGTATTATTTGCTGGTTCGTACCCCAATAGAAAAGCTGCACGAGCATCATTCCCGTAAATATCGTTGCGAAGGGCACCTCTTGTCCGGCGTTTCCGGTCGAATCGAATCTCGCAGGTTCAGTAGTCATCAAAACGTCAAGTCCGCCGAACACACTTCCGTCACCGATTGCCATCAAGCCAAAGATCGGGATTAGGATACCGCCAACGATAAGGCCTATTGCATTGATACTATCCGAAACCGCAACGGCTTTCAAACCGCCAAAAATCGCATAAATTGAGCCGATTATACCAATTCCCCAAATACAGACAACCAAGGCGGTCGCGTTAGAAACCCCTAACAATTCAGGAACGTTGAACATGCCACTGATGGCTACCGATCCCGAATATAAAATTACCGGTAAAAGAACCACCACATAACCCGTAAAAAAGAGCCCAGATGTAATGGTCTTTGTAGTGACATCGAAGCGTTTCGATAAAAATTGGGGTATCGTGGTCAAACCTCCTTTTAGATACCTTGGCAATAGGAAAACTGCAGTAATTACCATGGCGATTGCTGCCAAGGTTTCCCAGGCCATTACCGAAAGGCCATCGGTATAAGCACTTCCGTTCAGACCCACTATCTGCTCTGTGGAAAGATTGGTCAATAATAATGATCCGGCGATAACACCGGCAGTAAGGCTTCTTCCTCCTAAAAAATATCCATCAGAAGATTTTTCATCGGTGGATCTTGTTGCATAATACGAGATGACGGCTACCAAAAGCGTAAAGCCAACAAAAGAGATAATACCTAGCATTTTCTAAATTGGTTTGATTAGTTCCCCTAATATATTAGTTTATTTGATAATATTACCAGAATCCAATAATATTGTGATTTGCCAAAATCAGGATCTGGGTAGGTCTTAAATGTCATTAGTGCCCTAAAATCAGTCTTTTTTAGGAAAAACATCAAAATTTTAAGAAAAAAATAAGGCAAATCCAACAACCCCAATCCTTGATAAATGGTGAAAAAACTGTAATTTTGCATTCCCTATTCGTATTCAATTATAAGAATATCAAAGATTTAATAAAGAATACCTAAATATTTTCAATTGTTATGACTATGAAAATTGGCATACTAGTTTCTGCATTACTTTTTCTATCATGTACCAAGGAAAAGAAAGAAGAACCCATAATTGTAACTCCGGCTGATCTGCATGCCGAAGTTGACAAGGTAGTCGAGATTATGATCCATGATATCTTCTCGCCCCCGGTGGCTAGCCGAATTTTCGCCTATCCGAATATTGCGGCCTATGAAATCATGGTGCAGGGCGATGATAAATATCTTTCTTTGGCAGGGCAGTTAAAAGACTTTAAAGGCATATCTAAACCAGAAGTCGGTAAGCCAATAAACTACGATGTTGCTGCAATGGTAGCGCATATGGAACTTAGTAAAAGATTGATTTTTTCAGAAAAAAACATTGAGGCGTTCCGCGACAGTCTCTACCAAAAATGGGGGAATACCAATCTGGATGTTTTTACGGCCTCCAAGGATTACGGGTTAAAGGTAGCCGATGAAATCGGGGAATGGATGAAGAAAGACAACTACAACCAGACCAGGACTATGCCCAAATTTACCGTCGATACCGACGACCCTACTCGCTGGCAGCCTACCCCGCCAGCCTACATGGACGGCATTGAACCGCATTGGAACGAAATTCGAACGTTTGCCATCGATTCGGCTAACCAATTTATACCTGCCCCGCCCTATCCCTTTTCCTTGGAAAAGAATTCGGCTTTCTATAAGCAATTAAAGGAAGTTTATGATGTTGGCAAGCAAATTGAACGTGATGGGGATCAATCAGATCAAATTAAAATAGCGCAATTTTGGGATTGTAATCCGTATGTTTCGGTAACACGCGGCCATCTAATGTTCGCCACCAAGAAAATAAGCCCTGGCGCCCATTGGATTGGGATTGCCAAAATTGCCTCGAAAAATACAGATAGCGATTTTGACAAGACACTATATGCCTATACCAAAACATCGATTGCCATTGCCGATGCCTTTATCAGCTGTTGGGACGAAAAGTATCGCAGTAATCTAATACGTCCTGAAACCCTTATAAACCAGCATATTGATGAAGACTGGAAACCAGTGCTTCAAACACCGCCCTTTCCTGAATATACAAGTGGACATTCAGTCGTATCTGGGGCTGCAGCCATCGCTTTGACCAGTATCTTCGGTGATAATTTTGCTTTTGACGATGATACCGAAACCGCCTACGGTCTTCCTGTTCGTAGTTTTACTTCTTTCAACAATGCGTCCTCCGAGGCCGCCATAAGTCGCATGTACGGTGGGATACATTACCGAATGGCCATTGAGGTAGGCCTTGATCAAGGCAGGAAAATTGGCAACTTTATCATAGATAAGCTCAAAATGACCAAGGAAAACGATATGGCTTCCGTTCACTAGATTGCATAGAACTCCGAATATTGTTAGGTGTTCCCAAAAAAGGAAACCGATTTAGTTTCAGAATTACCATTTGTAAAATTAAAACACGATTATATCTATTTCCATGCTGCTCGTGGATGCTATCGTCCTGTTTGGTTTTGGATCACTCCGCTATAGCCTAGTCCACATTTTTTATTGATATTTATAGAAAATTTAGGCATGTCTTCGAACTTCAGGCTGACAAGAGCATATAAAAATGCAAAGGTGATTCCTTTCGATGATGCCTCAAAAATCATTTTATTCAGTGATTGCCATAGAGGGGATAACAGTTTTGCCGACGACTTCGCCAACAATCAGAATATATACTTTCACGCGTTGAAATATTATTTTAACGAAGGCTATAGCTATTTTGAAATAGGCGATGGCGACGAACTTTGGGAAAACCTTCATTTCGAATCAATTTTTGAGGCCCATAAGAATGTATATGCCCTTTTACGGTCGTACCATCTTGAAAGAAGGCTATATATGCTTTGGGGCAACCACGATATGGTCTATAAAGATCCTTCGTACGTAAAGGAAAATCTTTCGAGTTATTTTGAGCCTATTGATGGTAAAGACAAAGAATTATTTGAGGGAATAACCTATCATGAAGGCGTGATACTGAAACACAATGAGACACAACAGGAAGTTTTTCTGACCCACGGGCATCAGGCCGACTGGTGGAACTACACCTTTTGGCGATGGAGTCGATTTTTAGTTCGGGTACTTTGGAAGCCCTTGCAAGTTTGGGGTATTGCAGATCCTACCAGTCCGGCGAAAAACTATAAGGAACTGATCAAAATTGAGCGTCGGATAAAAAAATGGATTCTTCAAAATAATCTTTTGGTGACCGTAGTTGGGCATACCCACCGACCACGTTTTCCTGAGCCAGGGGATATTCCCTTATTTAATGACGGGAGTTGTGTGCATCCGAGAAGCATCACTGGCATCGAAATTGAAAACGGCCAGATTTCATTGATAAAATGGCAGATTTCAACAAAAGAAGATGGCACTTTACAAGTTGTTCGTGAGCTGCTTGAAGGTCCTCAACTATTACTCAATTATCGCAAGTCTGCAGATTAGGACGCTTGAGAGCAAATGTAGATCTCTATTTTTAATCAAGCGACTTCGATTTTCTTTCCATTCGGTCGTCTTCATCCAATAAACTGCGTACCCATTTAAATTCGCAACTAAAATTATGTTCTTCCAGCCATAACTTTCATGGCATTTACAAAGTGATCGAGCTCCTTGGTCGTAGTATAGACATTGGGGGTTATGCGACATCCGTGTACGTTTGCAGAATCAATGGCCACTGTAAACACCTGGAATTCTTCAAGTAAGGTTTTGGCAAGGTCGGCAGGTTTCATATGGGCGATCCCGACATTGGCGATCCCACAACTGCGATGTTCTTCTTTCGGTGTATTCACCACAATGTTTTTCAAACCCCGCAGTTGATCGCTCCAATAGCGCTGCAGAAATCGCATCCTATTTTCCTTCCGCTCCATACCGATCATCTCAAGATAATCGATGGCATCATGAATGGCCAGATCGGTATGAACAGGGTGGGTCCCCGTGTGATTTAGCCTAAAGATGTTCTCGGGCTCTTTAATCGAATCGGCCAGTAATGGCCAGATATTCGAAATCTTCGCCTTACGAACATACAATAGCCCTACACCAAGTGGGGTGCTCAACCATTTGTGGAGGCTAGAGGCATAATAATCACATTGCAAGTCTTCAATGTTTACATTGAAATGGCCAATGCAGTGAGCTCCATCTACCATGACATCAACGCCATGTGCATGTGCCATATCACAAATTTTGCGTATTGGGAGTATTTGGCCCGTAATATTGATCATATGACATACCATGATCAATTTTGTCTTTGGGGTAATCATGCCTTCATAAAGTGCGACGATTTCTTCATCGGATGTAGGATGATTGGGAATCGATATTTTGCGATTTACGATACCAAAACGCCGTGCGGCCAAATCAAATTGATCAAGCATGGATCCGTAATCCTGTTCGGCCATGATAGCCTCGTCTCCTTTTTGCCAAGGATATCCGGTGATGATCATATCTAACGATTCGGTCGCATTCCTTGTAAGAATAAGTTCTTCATCTGAGCACCCTACCATTTTTGCGAGACGGGCTCCTACCTGTTTTTTATTGTCCCATTGCTCGGTTCGCATATAATAGGCCCCTTCATAATTTACCCGCTTTACATGCGCCATGAATTTTTGCATGGTGGGCTTGGGAATAATATTATAATACCCATTTTCTAAATTTATATAGGCTGGTTTAAGGGCATAATCATTTCGTATTCGTTCCCAAAATTCGGCTTCGTCAACAAAATCATATCCGCACGAATTGATGGGGTCAGCGGTCTTTGAATTGAAAGACACCAACGGGGCTGCTAAGGCCGCCTGGCCAATTTTCTTAAGAAATTCCCTTTTTTTCATAGTTCGCCCTTTTGCCTACAAGATAAAAATTGATTTACCATTTTATTATCCAAATATGGTATATTTAACTGATCGATGTAAAAAAAACCGTTCATGCCTTTAATCATTGTCGTCTTTGGAATCCTTCTATTGTTCTTACTTATTGCTGGTCTAAAACTAAATGCTTTCCTTGCCTTTGTCATCGTTTCTTTATTTGTAGGGGTTGCAGAGGGAATGAATTTTATTGCCGTTACACAGTCGATTCAAAATGGCATTGGCAACACTTTGGGATATCTTATTCTTATTCTAGGGTTGGGCTCCATGCTGGGAAAATTGGTGGCCGATAGTGGTGCAGCCCAACGGATTACAAGTAAATTGGTAGAAAAATTCGGAAGAAAGAATATTCAATGGGCCTTGGTTCTCACCGGCTTTATTGTAGGTATTCCGATGTTCTATACGGTGGGCTTTGTTATCTTTGATCCCACTGGTTTTTACCATGGCGGCAAGTACAGGCCTGCCCTTGTTATATGTAGGTCTCCCAATGCTGGCATCGCTTTCGGTGACTCACGGGTATCTTCCTCCTCACCCCGCCCCGACCGGCATCGCCGTCATGTTCAACGCCAATATTGGAAAAACCCTACTCTACGGTATTATTATCGCCATCCCAGCAATCGTCGTGGCAGGCCCTTTATTCTCAAGAACGATTAAAAACATTCATGCCACGCCGATTAAAGAATTCTTGAATCCCAAAGTACTGACCGATGCCGAAATGCCAAGCACGTTTACAAGCATCCTAACGGCGCTACTTCCTGTACTATTGATCGGTACGGCAGCCATCATCGATTTGATATTGCCGGAAGATCATGCAATCAGACAAATGGCCGACATCATTGGTGATCCTATTATTGCGATGCTTTTGTCGGTTTTGCTAGCTATTTATACGTTGGGTCTAGGGCGCGGCAGAACTATGAAAGAGGTTATGACTTCAGTATCATCGGCCGTATCCGGAATAACCATGGTACTTTTAATTATAGCAGGGGCAGGTGGCCTAAAACAGGTACTTGTAGATAGTGGCGTTAGCGAGTATATTGGCGAAATGCTAAAAGGCTCGACCCTTTCACCCTTGCTTTTGGCATGGCTTATCGCCACGGTAATTCGCATCTGTGTAGGTTCGGCAACCGTGGCCGGATTGACTGCTGCCGGAATCGCATTGCCATTATTGGCGAATACCGATATTAGTCCCGAATTGATGGTGCTGGCCATTGGGTCGGGAAGCCTGATGCTCTCACATGTAAATGACGGCGGGTTTTGGCTATTTAAGGAATATTTTAATCTCTCTATCAAAGACACCTTACGAAGCTGGACCGTCATGGAAACGACTGTCGGGGTAATGGGCCTTATTGGGGTTTTAGTTTTGAATACACTAATTTAATGAATGATCTATGCAAACACCTTCTGAAAGAATCGAACAATTAGGTTTAATATTACCCCCAGCCCCTCCTCCGGCCGGCTTGTACAAACCCATTTTAGTGATTGATAAATTTCTGTATGTCTCAGGGCAGGGACCCATGAAAAATGACGGTACTTTAATGACCGGCCGGGCAGGCGATGATCTAGATCTTGATCAGGCCAAATTGGTTGCAAGGCAGGTTGGCCTTACCATGTTAGCGACGATTGAAACCCATTTTGGAAGTGTTGATAAAATAAAACGGTTGGTCAAAACTTTGGGGATGGTCAATTCTACTCCTGATTTTGGGCAACAGCCACTGGTCATCAATGGTTTTAGTGAACTAATGGCAGCTGTTTTCGGAGCTGAAAATGGGGTTGGGGTGCGAAGTGCAGTCGGTATGATGCTCCCAGGAAATATCACCGTGGAGGTTGAGGCCCTATTCGAACTTCATTAAATTATAGCAAAATGAACGAACGAAAATGGTATGAGCTTTTAAATACCGAAAGTAGTATCACACCTGCCCTCTTGATCCATCAGGAAGGAGTTCATGAAAACATTTGTACCATGGTTTCCATGAAAGTGGCTACCCAACTTCGTCCGCATATAAAAACGCACAAAACAGCTGAAATAATAAATATGCAGCAAGATTTGGGCATCCATAAATTCAAATGTGCGACCATTGCCGAAGCTGAATTATTGGCTATGTGCGGGGCCCGGGATATCCTTTTGGCCATGCAAACGGTCGGTGCCAATCTAGATAGATTCTTTAGGCTGATGGCGTCCTATCCAAATTCAGAATTTTCGACCCTTGTCGACCATCCTACTGCATTGGCCGTTTATATCAAAAAGGCAGCAGCCCACCATAAAAAAGTCGGTCTTTGGATCGATATTAACAATGGTATGAATCGAACAGGGATTCCCCCAAATTCTGATGCCGTTGCCTTATATAAGGCAATGGTGGCGGATCCATGGGTCATCACCAAAGGAATTCATGTCTATGATGGCCATTTAAGAAATCACGATTACGCTACTAGAAAAAAAGAATGTGATGCGGCGTTTGAAACGGTGCTGCAATTAAAAAATATCCTATCGGATGCAGGAATAGTGGTCCCTACTATTGTCGCAGGCGGTTCACCTACTTTTCAGTTTCATGCAATCCGAAAAGGTGTAGAGGCCAGTCCAGGCACTACCTTACTTTGGGATGCCGGTTACAGCGGACTATTCCCGGAAATGAAATTTCAAACAGCCGCAGTTCTCATGACACGGATTATAAGCAAACCCGGGAAAAACAGACTTTGTCTTGATTTAGGACATAAATCGATCGCCCCAGAGATGCCATTTCCACGCGTACAATTTTTGAATATCGAACATAGTATTCAAATTGGTCAAAGCGAGGAACACTTGGTATTGGAATGTGAAAATACCGAAGCCTTTGATATCGGGGACGTACTTTATGCAATTCCAATACATATATGTCCCACAGTTGCCAAATATGATGAATTACAAGTTGTAAAAGACCACAAAATAATCGCTTCCTGGAAGGTGGCGGCACGCAATCAAATAATAAATATTTAGCCTATGTTCATTTTTGATGCCCATTTAGATCTCGCCATGAACGCTATGGAATGGAATCGAGATCTCACTTGGACGGTTGACGAAATCCGTAAAAGTGAACTTGGCATGACCGACAAACCCGATCGTGCCAAGAATACGGTTTCCTTTGATGCAATGCGCAAAGGCAATATAGGCCTATGTAACGCTACTCAAATAGCACGCTTTGTCAAAAAAAACAATCCACTTCCCGGTTGGCACTCCCCACATCAAGCGTGGGCCCAAACACAGGGTCAATTGGCCTGGTATAAGGCGATGGAAGAACTAGGGGAACTTGTTCAGATACGCAACACGCAAGAACTCAATGCACATCTGAAACTTTGGGAAACGGCGAAGGGAAAAAAGCCAATAGGGTATATTTTAAGCCTTGAAGGTGCCGACTCGATCATCAACCTCGACTATCTGCACAAATCGTATGAGGCCGGTCTACGTGCTATTGGTCCTGCCCATTATGGGCCTGGAACGTATGCCTTTGGCACAAATTCAATAGGGGGAATAGGTCAAAAAGGCCGGGAATTATTGCGGGAAATCGAGCGGTTGGGAATTATACTAGACACAACCCATATGTGTGATCAAAGTTTCTGGGAGGCCTTGGAAGTGTATCATGGACCCCTTTGGGCCAGTCATAATAATTGTAGGGCCTTGGTCGACCACAATCGACAATTTTCAGATGAGCAGATTATTGAAATAATAAACAGGAATGGCACAATCGGAGTGGTACTGGATACCTGGATGATGGTTCCGAATTGGGAACGTGGAAAATCAACCCCGGAAAGTATGAACGTATCCTTCGAACAAATGATCGACAACATAGACCATATTTGTCAATTAGCGGGAAATTGCCATCATGTTGGCATCGGGACAGATCTCGACGGGGGGTTCGGCACTGAACAATCACCTCGAGACCTTGATACGATTGCCGATCTTCAAAAAGTTCCCGAACTTTTAGGAAAAAAAGGCTATTCACCTAGTGATATCGAACGTGTCATGCATCTGAATTTTATTGAATTTCTCAGACGTACTTGGAAATAATACGTTCTTAAAGTCAATAAAGTGTACCTCATCTACTTTGGTTCTTTATTAATTTGATGGCTGATTATCGATTTTAACGGTCCTTTAAGTCCCTATGGCAGGGTAATTGCTATCTTTATCCACATTTTAAAAGATAAAATGGCCAAAATTTACGGAGTAGTAACCTGCACTTTTTTACTCCTATCCTGTATTGGATATGGACAGACCGATATCCCTACCCAAAAACCTTTAAAAATCGAAACGGGGAACAAATTAGATCCAAGCGGTGCCAACAATAAAGGCACTTCATTGCGTATCCCATCGGTAATTGACAAAAATCCCGAAATCAGCCTAAAGGATTCCTTAACTAAAAATCCTGTAAAAATGTTACCTGACCGAGAATTGGTACAGGCGGGATACGGCATGAAAATTGACCCGAAAATCGGCAATCCCGAAAAAGAAGGCGGCACCTCTCAGCGTTTTGGAGACATGTATATGGGTGATATCAAGAACAATGGCAAATTTGTCGGCATCGTTTGTCGTGACCATGAATATGTTGATGGCGACCGTGTAAAAATATACCTCAATGACAAAGTAGTAGATCCCAATGTGTTGCTGACAGGTACTTTTAAAGGCATAAACCTAGATCTCGAAAAGGGATTCAACCGATTGGATTTTGAAGCCCTGAACGAAGGTTCCTCAAGTCCAAACACGGCCCAAGTCGATGTCTATGATGATCAGGGAAATCTGATATATTCTAATAGGTGGCTGCTTTCAACAGGTTCCAAGGCAACGCTGATCATTACAAAAGAATAAAAGGACGCCCTTATCACTGCATCAAAACTTGTTTGAATTCCTATGAAATCGCCCTTATGGTGCACGACAAGGAGATGTCATACATGAATCATTCGCCTTCTTCTTCTGATTTAGGATAGAATACCCTCGAAAAAACTATAATTTGATATCTTTGGCCAACAACAAAAGTCTCCTTTTGGCCATGATGAAAAAAAACTACCAGGTTGCGGTAATACAACTCAACCTCGACAATTCAGCAGATGAAAACCGAAAAAAATGTTTGCAGTGGATTCGTGACGCGGCACATAAAGGTGCAGAGGTAGTCTGCCTTCCTGAATTGTACAGTGGCCATTATTTTTGTCAGAGTGAGGATGTTGCCAACTTTTCAATGGCCGAACCCTTAGGTGATATCTCCTTCACGGCCTTTAGTCAATTGGCATCCGAACTAGGAATTGTTATCATCGTACCATTCTTCGAAAAAAGAATGTCAGGAATTTATCACAACAGCGCCTACATTATAGATTCAGATGGCACGCAAGCCGGACTTTACCGAAAAATGCATATCCCCGACGACCCCCACTTTTATGAAAAATTCTATTTCACCCCTGGTGATCTCGGATTTAAATCAGTTACGACCCAAAAGGGAAACGTGGGAACGCTGATCTGTTGGGATCAATGGTATCCAGAGGCCGCAAGAATTACCGCCATGCAGGGCGCTGAAATACTATTTTATCCCACAGCAATAGGATGGCATCCCTCGGAGAAGAAAAAATACGGTGAAAATCAATATGGCGCATGGATGAATGTCATGAAGGGTCATGCAGTCGCTAATGGCATCTTTGTTGCGGCAGCCAATCGAATCGGCCTTGAAAAGTATCTTCCAAATACCGATGGGATCGAATTCTGGGGAAAATCATTTATTTGCGGGCCCCAAGGTGAAATTCTTGCTATGGCCTCACATGACAAGGAAGAAATCGTGTTGGCAACCGTTGATCTTCGGATATCAGGAGAATGTGCGTCAAAATTGGCCTTTCTTTAGAGATCGAAGAATAGATGCGTATCAAGCGATTACCAAAAGAGCAATTGAATAGCACTATGGCAGCACGAAGATTCCCGGCAGAATGGGAACCCCAAGAAGGCATTTTACTCTGCTTTCCACATAATGGCAATGATTGGCCCGGGAAATATGAGGCCGTTCAATGGGCTTTCGTAGAATTCATTAAGAAAATCGCCAACGAGGAAAAAGTAATTCTGGTCGTTGCGAACACCTCCTTACAGCAACGTGTCAATCAAAAATTGGAAATCGCATCGGTGAACCAAGAAAACGTATCCTACATCGTTCAAACAACGAATCGCAGTTGGATGCGCGATTCAGGGCCCATTATTGTAAAAGATGGGAACCAACGTCAAGCCTTGAACTTCAATTTTAACGGATGGGCCAAGTATTCGAATTGGCGCCTCGATAAGCAAGTGCCGGAACAAGTCGCAACCCATTTGAAATTACCCATCGAATCGGTTACTTATAGGGGTAAAAAGGTGGTTTTAGAAGGGGGAGCCCTTGAGGTAAATGGTAAAGGGACGCTGATTACTTCCGAAGAATGCCTACTTCATCCCACGATCCAAGTTAGGAATGTCGGCTTTACGAAAGAAGACTATGAAACAATCTTCAAGGAATATTTGGGAGTAACCAACACGATTTGGCTTGGAAATGGAATAACGGGTGATGATACCCACGGCCATGTTGATGATCTGTGCCGATTTGTGAATGAAGATACGGTAGTAACCGTTGTGGAAAACGACAAAAAGGATAAAAACTATATTCCGTTGCAAGACAACTTAAAACGTCTTAAAAAAGCCAAACTAGAAGATGGGCGGCCGCTAAGGATCATTGAGCTCCCCATGCCTAAAAAACTAGTTTTCGACCAAGTCAGATTACCGGCCAGTTATGCAAATTTCCTGATTTTAAACAACACCGTACTCATGCCTATGTTCAATGATATCGAAGACCGAACGGCATTGAATGTTTTGGCGGGTTGCTTTGCCCCCCGAAAAGTAATCGGTATCAGTTGTATAGACCTCATCTGGGGCTTTGGCACCTTACACTGTTTAAGTCAACAGATTCCGGCCTAAGGCATCGGATGCAGTTATGGGCGGGTAATTAATACCGGGGGAAAACCACGATTATTTCCTTTCTCCCGGCTTGTAGGTTTCCTTGGCCTGCTTCAATACATCCTCCTTATAATACGCAACATCCTTGAATTGTGCATCGGCATAGCGTTGTGCCTGGTCATCAAAGTGGGGAGAGGAAGGGTCACCACTTTCACCACCCGCCAATATGCTTTTGGCTTTTACTTTGTCCCCAAATTCCACAGCAGCTACAAAACTATTCCCTCGGGTACCGTATATTTTCTTAGTATTATTGGTATAACTGACACCAAAGGCCGCTAATGCTCCCCAACGCCCCGATGCGAATCCAATCGGAATACTCGGTTTGGCATCGTCGAATTTTTGAAAGATATCCCCATTAAGGCGCTGATAGCGGTTAACCTCGCCCCAGGCAATGTTCCAAGTCCCGAAATCAGCAGTGAGTTGATCAATGACACTTTCGAAAATTCCAATCCGTTCCGCGTCTGCGGACTTTGTGCCAAAATACTCCATCAAGTGCATATCATCTAAATTGTCCGGACGTTCGCCTTTTTGGCCATATACGGTACCATAGAAATGTGCCAAGGTCATGGCCACCGACTCCTTACTAGTTTTAAAATCCCATTTTCGAAGCACATCAATGGCCTCCTTTAGTTTTGGATTTTTGTGATCATGTCTATCATACGCTTCGATCAGCCCTGGAATCAAAACCTTAAAAGCAGGTAAATAGGGGTCATAGGCCAATGTAATCAAACTGTCCAAGGTGTAGCCACTGCGATCGGTCAATAATTCAATAGCGTGTACCCCTCGAAAATTTTCCTGATCAATAGACATGTACGAGGGATAGTTTTCCTTTTTGGGACTAAACTCCAAGGCAGCTGTAAAGGGGGTCGAATTGCAATTTTGAATCCATCCGTTTTTTGGGTTCAATAAGGTAATTGATTCGTCTACGGTGTGCAGCCCTTGCCAATCGGTCTTTGGGTTACTCCCATCAACCGGCTTTGTATAATCGAATTCCGTGCTTCGCCTTGGAATGAAATTTCCATGAAAATAGGCAATGTTCCCTTCTGCATCTGCATATACAGTATTGTTGCTCGAATTGGTACGTAAATCCATCATCTTTCGAAATCCTTGGTAACCGTCTTGCTTGGTGCGAATGTACGATTGTTCAAGTGCTTTCACAGGTTCCCACATCATGGCCGAGGCAATCCAATGTCCCTCTCCCATGTGGGTAATGGGGCCGTGATGGGTATGATACGCAGGAAAGTGCTTTTCTTTAAACGAGTCGCCCTCCTTATATTTTAAGACAATTTCAGATCTAAGGACAGGGCGAAGTTCTTCGCCATAGTGATAGAGGAGCTTTCCATCTACGTTTACAATGGTTTCCTTGAATTCATCCATCACATCGGTATAGGTACTGGTATGCATCCATCCCGTTTTTTCGTTAAATCCTTGGTAAACAAAAAATTGCCCCCAAGTTACCGCACCATAAGCGTTTAGGCCCGCTTCACTCACTACGTGCACTTCGGGACGAAAATAGAAAGAAGTATGTGGATTGATCAATAACATTGCATTTCCCGATTGTGTGCGTTTTCCAGAAATGGCGATACCATTTGATCCTTGAGGTTCTGCAGATTCAGCTTTCTTTTTGATCTCAATTTCCTGTGATTGGGGGATTGCCATACTCCCTTCATAGAATGCCTTGATTTTTTGGGTCGAAATACGCTCGATATCCCCACCTATGGAGCCCTCACTGAAATACATTGGCATCCATGGCTCAAAATGCGTCAATAATTTCGGGCGCACCTCTGGATGCGTGAACAGGAAATAATTGATGCCATCGGCAAATGCCCTGCAAAGCGTTTTCAACCAAGCCGGACTTTGCTCGTAATTTACCTTGGCTTCTGCTTCGGTCATGAACAATTTGGCCCTAAGGTCACTATACAAAGCCTCTTTACCTTCAACTTCAGCCAATCGGCCCGTGGCCCATATATAATTCTGTTCAACGCGGTTGAAGTCATCCTCGCATTGGGCATATAACAATCCGAAGACGGCATCGGCATCGGTCTTTCCATAGATATGGGGTATTCCGAAATCATCACGTATAATGGTAATGTTCTCGGCCTGCGCCTTCCATCGTTCTGTATCAGATGATAGTTTGGGTTCTGTCTTACATGATAACAAGACGCTGAAAAGTAGTAAGAATACCCATTTTAGAGGAATGTACCTTTGTGAAGTCATCGAATGTTTTATTTGGATTCTGCCGTTAAATTACTGGACTTGCCCTTGAAATGCTAATTTTTAAAAAAAAATGTCTTCGTAATTTGTCATTCATGCAATCCACCTTTTTAGAGTAACTTTGCACTTCCTTAATTTCTTAAAATGTCAGATAAAAAAATTAGTATTCTTACCGCATTCAAGACTATTATTTGGCCCAGACGCAAAATGGTCTTTATTGGGCTGGTCCTGATTTTTATCAGCAAGGCGGCCAGTTTTGTGCCTGCTTATGCATCAAAATATTTATTCGATACAATTCTCCCGAACAAGGATGTAACTACCTTGAAAATTTTGGTCGTTGTTGTCATCGCAGCCATTTTGATTCAATCGGTCACCTCCTTTTTGCTTACGTATATATTGAGCGTACAGGCTCAGTACATGATTTCGGAGCTTCGGGCACAAGTGCAGAAAAAAGTGCTTTCCTTGCCCATTCGATTCTTCGACAATGTTAAATCTGGCGCTTTGGTTTCCAGAATCATGACTGATGTTGAGGGAGTTCGGAATCTTATCGGTACCGGACTGGTTCAATTGGTAGGTGGAACGATCACAGCAGTCGTTTCATTGGTGCTTTTGCTGAAAATAAGCCCCAAAATGACCTTATTCACCTTTCTTCCTTTGGCTGTCTTCGGATTTATAGCTATGAAGGCTTTTAAGATCATTCGGCCCATTTTTCGGAATCGTGGAAAAATCAACGCCGAAGTAACCGGAAGACTTACCGAAACCCTTGGTGGCATCAGAGTAATCAAAGGATTTAATGCCGAAGCACAAGAACACAAAATTTTTGAAAGTGGGGTCGAGGAGCTTTTTAGAAATGTAAAAAAGAGTTTGAACACAACTGCTTTTATGACCAGCTCGGCCACCTTCTTAATCGGGGTGGCAACAACCGGGGTGATGGGTTTAGGAGGATATAAAATAATAGAAGGCACACTTACTACGGGAGATTTTCTAATGTTTACCATTTTATTGGCACAAATGATCGCTCCTATTGTTCAAATGAGCAATATCGGCAGTCAATTAACCGAGGCCCTGGCAGGATTGGATCGTACCGAGGAACTTATGAACATGGATCCCGAATCGGATGCCGAAAATAGGGTCATAAAGTTGGAGGAAATCAAAGGGAGCATTGTTTTCGATGATGTCTCTTTCGCCTACGAAGAAGACAAGGAAGTACTTCATAATATTAACTTTAAGGCAAGTGCGGGCGAAGTTATCGCTTTGGTAGGAAGTTCGGGTTCGGGAAAATCGACGATTGCAGGGTTGGCAGCCACTTTTTTAAATCCACAATCGGGAAAAATTACCATTGATGGGCATGATATTTCCAAAGTGAATCTCGACAGTTACCGCAAAAACCTTGGCGTGGTCTTACAGGATGAATTTTTATTTGAGGGTACCATTCGGAACAATATTTTATTCCCAAGACCCAACGCCGCGGAAGAGGAGCTTCAAGCGGCGGTCAAAGCTGCCTATGTCAATGAATTTACAGACCGCTTTGAAGAGGGTCTTGATACGCTTATTGGGGAAAGGGGCGTAAAACTTTCGGGAGGTCAACGCCAGCGCATCGCGATTGCTCGGGCAGTTTTGGCCAATCCTAAAATTCTTATCCTTGATGAAGCCACCTCAAACTTGGATACAGAAAGTGAGGCTTTGATACAAAAGAGTTTGGCTGCCCTGACCGAAGGTAGGACTACTTTCGTGATTGCCCACAGATTAAGCACCATTCGAAAAGCGGATGAAATTTTGGTCATTGAAAATGGGCGCATTGCCGAACAAGGAACCCACGACGAGCTTATTGCGAAGAATGGGAGGTATTATGATTTGTTTACCTATCAGGCGAGGATATAACTTGTGCTAACCGGCCTTTCTTGCATTTGAATACTTTGTTTATGATTACCAAACCAAGGAATAATAGTCATTGCTGGTTCTTAAGGAGATAGGTATAGCGCACTTCCGGGGCAGTCAAGAATTAAGCAACCTATATTGACCAATTTTTGAAGGGTATTTGATCGTTTAAAATTATTTTCCTTTTTCAGCTCTCAGGGGCCAATTCAACTTCAAGGCCAGCGATGTCCTCAGTTATGCGTATTTGACATCCCAAGCGGCTATTGTCGCGTACGTTAAAGGCTTCTGCCAGCATAGCCTCTTCCTCATCCGATTTTTCAGGGAGTTGATGGTCTGAAATTACGTAGCATTGACAGGAGGCGCACATGGCCATGCCCCCGCAGATGCCAATGGTGCCTTCGGGTGCAAGTTCATAGGAACGCACTAATTCCATAAGGTTCATATTCATATCGGTCGGAGCATCCACAAGATGTGACACTCCTTCGCGGTCAATAATTCTTAGTTGAATGTCTGTCATTTAATCAATTGATTTTACCACGGCTTTGGGGGCTTCCTTATTGCTTCCATCAAAACCTTGGACTCCCCCTACAGTCGTATATTTCATCACATACTTTTTATCGGGAAATATGCGCTGGTAGGCACTTTGGCACATTAAGGTGGCTTCATGGAAACCGCAAAGTATAAGTTTTAGTTTCCCGGGATACGTATTTACATCCCCAATGGCATAGATTCCGTCTATGTTGGTTTGGTAGTCAAACGTATTGACTTTTATGGCATTCTTTTCTATCTCAACACCCCAATCGGCAATAGGTCCCAATTTAGGGGAAAGACCGAACAAGGGAATGAAATTATCGGTCTCCAAATCATAATCCTCCAAGGGGTTCTCAGATTTTCGAATAGTAACCGCCTCCAGGACGTTCTTTCCTTTAAGAGCTACTATTTCACCAGGAGTCACTAAATTTATCTTCCCCTGATCTTTTAACTTTTGGGCCTTCTCAACCGAATCCAATGCCCCTCGAAATTCCTTACGGCGATGCACCAAGGTGACCTTTGAGGCAATATTCGACAAAAAGATACTCCAATCCAAGGCTGAATCGCCTCCTCCGGCAATAACCACTCGTTTGTCGCGAAATACCTCGGGGTCCTTTATCATATAATCGACACCATGATGCTCATATTTCTGTAAGTCCCGTAGTATCGGTTTTCGGGGCTCAAAACTTCCCAGGCCACCAGCAATGGCAACCACGGGCGCCTGATGCTTGGTACCGAGGTTCGTCGTAACCAAGAATGAACCGTCCTGTAGGCGTTCAATGGTTTCGGCCCGTTCCCCCAAAGTAAATCCTGGTTGAAAAGGCTTGATTTGTTCAAGCAGGTTATCTACCAATTCCCCGGCCAGTACCTCAGGAAATCCCGGGATATCATATATTGGTTTTTTCGGATAGATTTCAGAGCATTGACCCCCAGGTTGGGCAATGGCATCTATTAAATGGCATTTGAGTTGAAGTAGGCCCGCCTCAAAAACGGCGAAAAGACCCGTAGGTCCAGCTCCAATTATCAATATATCGGTTTTGATCATTAAGTATCCAAGTTCAAGGTTCCGACAAAGCTAGTGTGCGTATGCCTTCAATTCTATGATAAAAATCAGAAGTTTCAACTAAGATTTATTACTTCCTCTATTTGAGGCGCATATTTTTTTATGGTCATCTCGACACCGCTTTTCAAGGTCATCTGATTCACCGTACAACCAACGCAAGCTCCTTCCAATCTAATTTTTACCGAAGATTCGTTGTCAATGGACACAAGTGAAATGTCACCTCCGTCATTTTGTAAAAATGGACGTATTTCATCCAGCGCCTTTTCCACATTCAATCGTAGCTCCTCCGAAGTCATCCTATTTTCTTTTAACAGCCGAACAACCGGCCATCGTTATTATTTTAATTGCCTCTGTAGGAGGCAAATGTTCGTTTCTATCGACTACTTCCTGGACGATATTCTTCGTCAAGGCCTCAAAAGCGGTTTCTATCGGCGTCGCCGTCTGCAGGGCGGCAGGCCTCCCTACATCGCCTGCTTCACGAATACTCTGAACCAAAGGTATTTCTCCCAAAAACGGCACTTTTAGATCCTCCGCCAAATGTCGTGCACCTTCCTTTCCAAAGATATAGTATTTGTTATTCGGAAGTTCTTCTGGTGTAAAATACGCCATGTTTTCTACAATTCCCAATACAGGAACATTGATTGCCTCTTGTTGAAACATAGCAACACCTTTCCGAGCATCGGCCAATGCTACTTCCTGTGGAGTACTAACAACTACCGCCCCCGTCACTGGTAGCGCTTGCATAATACTCAAATGGATATCGCCCGTCCCAGGTGGTAGGTCGATTAGCATAAAATCCAAATCTCCCCAATGTGCGTCGAAAATCATTTGATTCAATGCTTTTGACGCCATAGGACCTCGCCAGATTACTGCTTGATTCGGTTGGGTAAAGAATCCTATCGACAATAATTTTACGCCATAGCTCTCAATGGGTTTCATTTTTGATTTGCCCTGAACAGTGACCGCCAAAGGTTTTTCATTGGCAACATCGAACATTATGGGCATCGAAGGACCGTAAATATCCGCGTCTAAAAGGCCAACCTTGAAGCCCATTTTAGCTAGGGTAACCGCAAGGTTTGCCGTTACGGTCGATTTGCCCACACCTCCCTTTCCAGAGGCTATGGCTATAATATTTTGAATTCCTGGGATAGGTTTCCCTTTGATTTCATTCGTTTTTGGTTTGACTGGGGCATCGACCTTAATATTGATCTTTATTTTCGCTTTTTCATACACCTGCTGATGGATGATCTTTAAAATCTCAACTTCGGTCTTTTTTCGCGCCTGTAGACTAGGATTTGAAATCGTGATATCAATTTCTACCTCGTCCCCAAATATCTGTATATTCCGCACGGCACCACTTTCGACCATATTTTGTCCTTCGCCAGGGACCGTAATCGTTTCGAGCGCCTTAAATATATCCTTTTTATCGATTTTCATTATATAAAATCATTCTAAACAACAAAGATACAGTTTCACTATGAGAAGGTAAAGGGTTGTGATTGAAAAGAAAGATGTGCCAATAGATTGATCCTATTCGTTTACACAAGAAGATCAGGAAGCTAGGTAGCCATTACCCTTGGTCTTGAAGTTCCTTCCAAGGATCCCAAAAATGCTTTTCAAAATCTACAATTTGATGATTTTTGACCTTGATTCCTTCGTTTTCCAATAACTGTTGCATCAAATTGGTGCCTTCAAAATGATGTTTTCCTGTGAGCAATCCTATTTTGTTCACTACCCTGTGGGCCGGAACATCTCCTTGTTTTTCTGAAACGTTCATGGCCCAACCTACCATACGAGCACTCCGCGCTGCGCCGAGATATTTGGCAATTGCACCATATGAAGTAACCCTTCCGTGAGGGATCTGCCGTGCAACCTCGTAGACCTTTTGAAAGAAGTCTTTGTTTTCACCTTTTGTCATTTGTACAAAATCCTAATAATTGTAATCACCAAAAGCACCATCATAAGTGCGCTTAATATATAATTGCTGTTCTTGGAAAACCGATTGGTCTTCGTCTCCATTTTATTGAAGTAAAATACATAAAGATAAAGCACTGCAAAAGTGCCGAATCCGGCCGCCAAAATAAAAATTACGATATCGGTTGGGGCGAATTGGATCCATCCAGAAGCATTCCACATAGCATTCAGGCCGCTGTAATAGGGAATGGTCAACAAATTTAAAGCTGCCAAAAAGAACCCCTTGTAAAAACTATTCCTCTTACTAACGACTTTTTTTTTGGGCACTTTTACCTTGTTTCTCCGAGCCGCTATAAAAAAATAAACGGTAAAAAAAGCGAAGACCAGGAGGGCCAATTTCAATAAGAGATCGATTACCTCAGGATTTCGATAGAGAAATTTTGAGATCAGAACTGCAATGTACGCCTGGATAATTATCATGCTCGATACCCCGAGACTAAAAATCACCCCATTCAATTTGCCTTTTTCAACACTTGTCTTAGCGGCGTTTATGTTCAATAGGCCGGGAGGCACAGTCGCCATAAACGCGGCAGAAAAAGTCGCAAAGAAAAGAATTAACAAGTGCTCCATGGATCAATGAATTCGAAACTGCAAATAGGTAATCGATTTCCCCCTTTCAAGATACTGTTTTTCATAGAAAGTCTGGATTCCCAAAACATTTTCCGGGCTCCCTTCGTTTTTATAGACATCATGGTTCGCATAGCGTATTTCCAACCCCATGCCTTGCAGTAGCCCCAAGGTGTAGCCATGCATAAATTCACTATCGGTTTTAAGATGGAGTATCCCTTGAGGTTTTAGGATAGTTCGGTATTTATTCAAAAATTCGGGATTGGTCATCCGATGTTTTGTACGCTTGTATTTTATCTGGGGGTCAGGAAAGGTAATCCAGATTTCAGAAACCTCATCTTTATCGAAAAGTTGGTCGATACACTCGATCTGAGTTCTAAGAAACGCCACATTTCGTAGCTTCTCTTCAAGGGCTGTTTTGGCCCCACGCCACAATCGTGCTCCTTTTATATCGATTCCTATAAAATTTAGCTCGGGATTTTGTCTAGCAAGCCCTAGGGTATATTCGCCTTTACCACAACCCAATTCTAGGACAATGGGATTCGTATTGCCGAAGTGGGATGCCCAATTCCCTTTAAGGCCGAGATCCCCTGATTGAATATGTTCTCTTTTTGGCTGGACGACGTTTTTAAATTGTTCATTTTCCTTAAAACGCCTTAACTTATTTTTACTTCCCACTAAAAAGTATTTTTAAACCGCAAAGCTAGGGAAATAATGGCATCAGCATGCAGAAACTATGAAGATAGCACCTTTGTTTTTTCTAATGTAAATGAAAATTCGGAGCCGACGCCGATCTCGCTCTCAACAAAGATTTTCTCATTATGTGCCTCAATAAGATGTTTGACAATCGAGAGACCGAGGCCTGAGCCTCCTTCACTTCTACTGCCACTTTTGTCCACCCGGTAAAATCGCTCAAAAATTCGTTGGATATCCTTTTTAGGAATCCCTTCTCCATTGTCAGTGACCCTTACGATAATCTTGTTCTTTATCAGGTTTTCAACACTCACCTCGGTAGTGCCATTGGTATGACCGTATTTAATCGAATTGACCAATAGATTGATAAGCACCTGTTGAATCTTTTCCTTATCGGCGTATACCATGATCGGCTTGATATATTCGGTATCGAATGTTAGGGCAATTTGCTTTTTAGCGGCCTTCATTTCCAAAAGTTCAAAAGCCCCTTCAATAACCTCAATGATGTCAAAATCGGTTCGTTCAAGATTTAAGTCACCGACCTCCAATTTTGTGATAAGATCTAAGTCCTTGACGATATAGATAAGCCTATCAACTCCTTTTGCTGCTCTTTGCAAATATTTTTTTCTGATATTCTTGTTTTCAACGGCCCCATCCAACAAGGTCTCTATATAACCTTGTACGGTAAATAGCGGGGTCTTCAATTCGTGGGAAACATTGCCCAAAAAATCACGCCGGTATTCTTCCCGAATTTTTAAGGTGTCGATCTCTATTTTCTTACCCTGCGCAAATTTTTCGATTTCTTCGGTCAAGCTGCGCATATCGGTCGTAATCGTTCCCGAGGTGGGCGTCGAGGATTCTAATAAGGCGACATCATCGTATATTTTTTTGATCCTGCGATATATAAAACGCTCGATGCGGATCTGGAGTAATAAAAATGAGGTGATAAACGAAAAGATAATAAAGACGAGGATGAGTTGCCAATTGAAATCGTTAAAGAACCATTGTAAAAATAACAGTATCAAAAAAGAAAAGAGCGAAATCAAAAGGGATGATCGAATCGCGAATTTATAAGATTTTTTTAACCGTATGGCCATTATAGAACGAACTTATAGCCGACTCCCTTTACCGTCTTAAAGTTATCATCGCCTATTTTTTCACGAAGCTTTCGAATATGTACATCAATCGTTCGCCCACCAACTACCACTTCACTTCCCCATACTTTATCGAGTATGGCCTCACGTTTAAAAACCTTATTCGGTTTGGAAGTTAGCAGTGCCAATAGCTCAAATTCCTTTCTTGGAAGAACGATTTCTTCGCCATTGCTGATTATCTTGTATTCTTCCCGATTGATGACAATATTTCCTACCGTAACGATGTCCTCATTCATGGATTCTTCTTCCTTTAAGCGGCGCAACAGCGATTTCACCTTACTGACCAGAACTTTCGGTTTTATAGGTTTCGTAATATAATCATCGGCCCCGGCGTCAAAACCGGCAACTTGCGAATAATCTTCGCCTCGGGCGGTGAGAAAGGTTATAATCGTATTTTCAAGGCCCGGTGTTTTGCGAATCGTCTCACATGCCTCTATGCCGTCCATTTCGGGCATCATTACATCCATGATGATCAAATGGGGTAGCTTTTTTTTTGCCTTGGCTACGCCTTCCACACCGTTTTTGGCAGTAAATACCTGGTAGCCCTCTTCAGTAAGATTATAACTGACAATCTCAAGTATATCTGATTCATCATCTACTAAAAGTATCCGTATTTCACTTTTTTTCATGTTGATCTCTTTTTACGATTAGCGACTTTGCTTTATTTAAACAAATAATATAAGTACTTGAATAGTAACGTCATGAATTAAAATAATTCCCGTTAAATCAATAGTAACGTCAAATGTAAAGATAATACGGTTACTTATTAGGCACTTAACGTTGATTTAATATGGTAACACTTTGATAACACTATAACAATAGAGGTTTAATGACGAGGTAACACGTGCTTCACAAGATGTAGGTTTCTTTGCAACGTAATAAACAAACGAGCATTGCTCACAAACTGAAAATCGAAAAATTAAAAAATCTGGAAATGAAAAAATTTATTTTAGCTGGTTTTGCAATTGGTGCTTTCATGGTGACTTCGTGCAAAAATAATGACGAACCGGTCGTTATCGAGCCTTTGGCAACCTGTAATGATGGTATCATGAATCAAGGCGAAACCGAGATCGATTGCGGTGGCGCGAATTGCCAACCCTGCTCCACGGTAGCAGCTACCTGTAATGATGGAATACAAAATGGCGATGAGACAGGAGTTGACTTTGGAGGTTCTTGTGCGGAAATAATTACAGTTTCCGGTGAAATAGGGGCTGACACTACATGGACTGCCGATAATATCTACAAACTTGCAGGTAAGGTTGTAGTTGGTGTTGGTGTTACTTTGACCATTGAACCTGGTACTATAATCAAGGGAACTCCAGGATCTGGTTCCTTGGCTTCTGCATTAATCGTACAACGGGATTCAAAAATCGAGGCAGTCGGTACTGCAGAGAAGCCTATTATTTTTACTGCAGATGCCGACAATATCGGAGTAGGCCAAACAGCAGGTACGAATTTAGATGAGAATGACCGAGGATTGTGGGGTGGTCTTTTGGTCTTGGGCAGGGCTTCGGCTTCATTGCCTGGCGATGTTACCGAATATCAGATTGAAGGTATCCCGGCAGAAGATACCTTTGGAACCTATGGTCCTGGCGACGCTCTCAATGATGCCGACAATTCAGGAACGCTAAAATATATCTCCATTCGTCATGGCGGGGCTTTAATCGGTGAAGGCAATGAAATCAATGGTTTAACCTTAGGAGCGGTAGGATCAGGCACTACCATTGACAATATCGAAATCGTTGGGAATGTTGATGACGGTGTTGAGTTCTTTGGGGGAACCGTGAATCCGACCAACCTACTTGTTTGGGCCGGTGGAGATGATGGTCTGGATATTGATCAAGCATATTCAGGTACCATCGACAATGCAATTGTAATTGCCGGCGATGTTCAGGACAGTGACCTCGAAATCGACGGAGGGGAAGGTTCTACGAATGCCTCTTTTACAATGAAAAATGTTACCCTCATCGGTAGCATGGTGGCCCCTAGTAATAAATATGCAGATTTTAGGAGTGGCGCCAGAGGCACCGTTGAAAATATATATGCCCTTAATTTTGCAGCAACATCGATTGTACGGATCAATGGCAATAGTGTGGCTCAAAATTTCTTGGATGGTTTGCTAATTTTCAATAATTGGGAAATTGTCGGGGCAGATGCCACAATTTTCCAGGAAGCAGTCGGCGACCTTGAAAGCCCGCTTATAGTAGCTCCCGATCTACCAACACGTGCCGCGGCATGGACAACCATGGTTACTGAAGGTTCGGAAACCGTCGGAGCTGATACCAGCGCTTTCAGCTGGACCTATGCCAACGCAAAAGCTAGTTTAGGATTTTAAAAATTAAAACCTACTATTTTACTAAGTTGCTCGCCAATTGAGATTGGCGGGCATTTAGTTTATTAATAACTCATGTATTATAACGCTATTTATGAAACTAAATTTTAAGCTTTTAATGATACTCTTAGTAGTATCCCAACTTAGCCGGGGGCAACAAGGCGAAGTTACTGGTATCCTTAAGGATGCCGATTTTCAGGACCCTGTACCCTTTGCCAATATTTTAATAAAGGGAACCACAAAAGGAACAACTTCTGATTTTGATGGTAAATATACCTTGTCGTTAGAGGCTGGCACCTATACGATTTCCTATTCCTATTTGGGCTATAAAACGGTCGAGATAACCGATGTAGTGATAAAGCCAAGCGAGGTAACGACCGTAAATGTCACCATGGAAACACTTGCAGAGGGCCTTGACGAAGTGGTAATTGCCGTGAGCGTTAAGAAAAATACGGAGACCGCCGTATTAGGAATCCAAAAAAAGGCGGTTAACCTTTTGGACGGTCTTTCTGCAGAAGCCTTTAAAAAATCAGGGGCGGGCGATGTAGCAAATGCTATAAAAAGTGTCCCAGGGGTGTCTGTCCAAGGCGGAAAATATGTTTACGTCAGAGGTTTGGGCGATCGTTATACCAAATCAATATTAAATGGTATCGATATTCCAGGGTTAGATCCAGATCGGAATACCATACAATTGGATATTTTCCCCACGAATATCATCGACAATGTTTTGGTATTGAAATCGGCCTCTGCGGATCTTCCTGCAGATTTTACAGGGGGTATTGTAAACATCGTGACGAAGGATTATCCCACAAAAAAAGAATATAGTCTCTCCTTAAGCGGATCCTATAATCCTGAAATGCATTTTAATAGCAACTATCTGGATTATAAAGGGGGCGGTACTGATTTTCTTGGCTTCGATGATGGTACGCGGGACGTTCCTATCAATCGCAAGCAGGATATTCCCCAAACTTTTGATTATGACCCAAGGCTAACCGCCATTACCAAACAATTTAGTCCGACGCTTTCTGCATTGCGCAGTACTAGTTTTATGGATTATAGCATCGGCTTTACGGCCGGTAATCAATACAATGTGGGCCAAGGGGAAAACCGCCTGGGCTTCTTAGGTTCTTTTTCCTATAAGAATAGTACCACGTTTTACGAAAATGCCGAGAATAATTTCTATCGCAGAAATCCCGATCCGGCTATTTTCGAGTTATTGACCAATCGAACGCAGAAAGGTGATATTGGGAGTAATGATGTACTATTGAGCGGCCTTATTGGTACTTCCTTTAAGACCCAAAAGTCAAAATACAAGCTCAATCTTTTGCATTTACAAAACGGGGAATCAACTGCCGGACTGTTCAATCAAACCTTGAATTTTACCGATTTTGTCGATTTTAAGAAAGACAACCTGGAATATACCCAGCGTTCCATCACCAATGGCTTGCTTACAGGAACCCATACGAACAGCGATGCCTCTTGGTCAACCGAGTGGTCTCTGTCTCCCACATATTCACAAATAAGGGACAAAGATATCAGGACGACCGCATTTAGGATTGATGATGGTATCTATTCTTTTCAGCAGAACAATCAGCCCAAAAGAATCTGGCGGAATCTAGAAGAATTCGATGCTGTTGGCAAATTGGATGTTACCAGAAAATATCTTTTGGCCAAAAAGGAGGCAAAATTACTCTTTGGTGCCTACAGCAGTTTCAAAAATCGAGATTTTAATATCCTTAACTTCGAAATACAAAGCAATAAAAATACGACCGTATTCGGTGGTATTGCCGATAACATCCTGGCAGAAGAAAATCTTTGGACCGTCGCCAATGATTCGGGCACCTTTATTGATCCTGATATATCAATTGCCGAGCCGGCCAATACCTATAATGCCAAACAGCGCAATATTGCCGCTTATGCCTCAAACGAATTTAAGATAGGTGGCCGATTGCGAACGATTGTGGGTCTGCGTTGGGAAAGTTTTCAAACCCAATACACCGGAGAGGACAATAAGGATGTTAATGACCCCCAAAAAGTAATCTATGATAATCAGAAAATCCTAGACAAACTCGATTTCTTTCCGACGGCCAATCTTATTTATGAGTTGACCGATAAAATGAACCTTCGCGGCTCATACGCACGTACCACGGCCAGGCCTTCGTTCAAGGAAGCTTCGATCGCCAAAATTTTCGATCCCTTATCAAGTGTAACCTTTATTGGTAACATCGATATACAGCCCACTTATATAAATAACTTTGACATTCGAATGGAATGGTTTGGCGAAAGTGCCGAAATGCTCGCCTTGAGTGGCTTCTATAAAGCATTTAAGGACCCGATAGAATTAACGTATTTTGAAAATTCGTTTGACAACTTTACGCCGCGCAACCTAGGAAATGCCGATGTCCTCGGAGTAGAGTTTGAGCTTCGTAAAAATTTAGGTTTTATTGCGAACGCCTTTAACAATTTTAGCCTTAATTTGAATACTTCGATCATAAAATCGACTCAGGTCTATAGCGATACAGAGCGCACATTACGACAATTGGGCCTAAGGGATGGCGAAACTTTGGGAAATGATAGGACGCTTCAAGGACAGTCTCCCTTCCTTATCAATGCCAGTATCAATTATAGCCAAGTTGAAAAAGGGCTTCAAATGGGTCTTTTTTATAATGTTCAAGGAAAAACACTTGAAGTGGTAGGAACCGGCTTCGCACCTGACGTGTACACCATGCCATTTAACAATCTCTATTTAAATTTGACCAAATCATTCGGTCAGAATCAAAATCAGAGTATTAACTTGAAGGTCAGTAATCTTCTGAACGATGATGTAGAAAGCCAATATGAATCTTTTGGAGCACAAAATCGCTTATTTTACAAAAGGCACCCAGGTCAGGCATTTTCGGTAGGGTATAGTCTAAAATTCTAAAAATAAAAATAAACCATAAAACACAAAGCCCGCTTTTGGCGGGCTTTGTGCATTTCATCGAATAAATACTATATTATTTGGAGTCTCGAACGCAGCGAACAAAGAATTAGTATATTTGTGCAGTACGATTTGTTGACAATTGCATATGAAGCAACTTTACCTTGTACTTTCCTTTCTTTTTATCTCCTTTAGCTACGGTCAAGAATCAATGCCGAATGGAGAAATTGTTGGTTTTAAGCTGTATCCAAATCCGGTGACCAATGGTAAGGTTTTTATAATTACCGCTCAAAATGCACCCAAGAAGATTTTGATATTTGATGTCTTAGGCACTGAAGTGCTACGAACCACACTCCTCGGTTCGGAGTTGAATCTAAGCGATCTTTATGCAGGCGTCTACGTTCTTCGCGTTTTTGAGAAGGATAAAGTAGCCACGCGAAAACTCATTGTCAAGTAAATACCCTCCTTTTTTTTCCGCAAAAAAATCTTGATTTTCCCCAATACTATCGACGAAATGCAAGTCAATTTTATTTGACCTACAATTTATCGAGATTCACAACATTTTCATCGTGTTGGTAGTGTCTTTCCGTATCTTTATCGTGTTGATCCCAAATCAATTAAAATGAAAATAATCTACTTGGCACTCTCCTTGGTGTTTTCTATGGCACTTTCTGCACAAGAACCACAAGATCTTCAGAATCAAAACGAAGAGATCGTTGGATTCAAATTATATCCAAATCCGGTATACGAAAGCGTGGTCTACATGACCAGTGCGGAAAACGGCCCTAAAATCATCTTGGTCTATGATGTTTTTGGAGAAGTAGTATTAACTGAACGCGTTACTTCGAATGCGCTGAATATTTCACGATTGGTTCCCGGGGTTTATGTCTTACACGCCACCGAAGGCAACAAGACCATTACCCGAAAATTAGTAGTAAAGTAATTACCACAACTACAATAGGCCTCCTTTTTTTAATTCAATGATTGCATACCTGAATACACTATTTTTCAGTTGATGACCATGAAATGGTTATTTTTGGGATGATGTTCGACGCTGATAAAATCTTTGAAATCTCCTCTCAAAAAGAATTTGAGCTATGTGCCTTGAAAGTCTTCAGATATCAATTTAGGACCAATGGGGTGTATCATGAATTTTGCGATTATTTGGGCAAAACCGAAAAAAATGTATTGGCGCTCCAGGACATTCCCTTTTCACCAATCGATTTTTTTAAATCCAAAAAAATGGTCTCTGGAAGTGGCCAGCCTGAGCTTATCTTTACAAGCAGTGGCACTACGGGAAACGGTACCAGCTTTCATTATGTCAGCGAAAGCCGACTGTATCGACAAAGTTACTTACAGGGTTTTGAATATTTCTATGGTCAGATTACCGATTACTGTATTTTGGCTTTATTACCTTCTTATTTAGAACGTCAAGGATCTTCCTTGGTATATATGGTCGACGATCTTATAAAGCGATCTGGCCATCCTGAAAGCGGTTTTCATTTAAACGATTTAGACGGTCTTGCCAATAAGTTGCTGAAACTTGACACTGCCGGAACCAAGATTCTCCTGATAGGTGTTTCTTTCGCCCTTCTCGAAATGGTTGAAAAATTTCAATTCGATCTAAAAAATACCCTCATCATGGAAACGGGCGGCATGAAAGGCAGAAGGAAGGAATTGATCCGCGAGGAACTGCATGACCTACTTAAAGTGGGTTTTGGGGTTCAAAAAATCCATTCTGAATATGGAATGACTGAATTGTTGTCACAGGCATATTCAAAAGGAGGCGGAATTTTTAGGGCCCCGCCTTGGATGCAGGTGCGAATTCGGGATACCGAGGACCCTTTAAGCCTTCAAGGCCATGACAAAACGGGTGGTATGAACATCATCGATCTTGCAAATTTGAACTCATGCTCATTTATTGCCACACAGGATTTGGGGAAAACACATGCCGATGGTAGTTTTGAAATAGTGGGACGCTTTGACAATTCGGATATTCGCGGGTGTAATTTACTGGTGCTATAAATAGCGATTAAACGTCTTGGACTAGTCGGCCACTAAAACGAAGTAATTTTTCTTGCCGCGTTGCAAAAGCACGTATTTGTCATTGATTAGGTCTGCTGTTTTAATTTGATAATCTTCTTGAACCTTTTCCTTATTGACCGAGATCGAATTCTGTTTCAGTTCCCTACGGGCCTCACTGTTTGAGGACAAAAATCCTGTTTTGTCAGCAAGTGCACCAATCATATCCAATCCGGTTTCTAGTTCGACCCTTGCAATCGATGCTTGAGGTACGCCTTCGAACACTTCTAAAAAAGTTTTTTCATTTAATTTTTTCAAATCGTTCGAGGTTGATTTCCCAAAAAGGATCTCACTGGCCTGTATCGCGTTGTCCAAATCTTCCTGCGAATGCACCAGGACCGTAATTTCATGCGCCAACCTCTTTTGCAATATTCTTAAGTGCGGGCCTTGCTGATGCTCTTTTACAAGATCATCGATTTCGGCTTTTGTCAAAAAGGTGAAAATTCGTATATATTTATCAGCATCCTCATCAGAGGTATTCAACCAGTATTGATAAAATTTATAGGGCGAAGTACGCTGTGCGTCTAACCAGACATTCCCGTCTTCGGTTTTTCCGAACTTGGTGCCATCGGCTTTGGTAATTAACGGGCAGGTCAAGGCATAGCCCTTACCTCCGGCGATTCTTCGAATAAGTTCAGTACCTGTTGTAATATTCCCCCATTGATCACTACCTCCCATTTGAAGTGTACAGTTATGCTTTTGATAGAGATATAGAAAATCATAACCCTGCACCAGTTGATATGTAAATTCGGTAAATGACATCCCGTCTTTCGCTTCCGCAGAAAGGCGCTTTTTGACCGAATCCTTGGCCATCATATAATTGACCGTAATATGTTTGCCGACATCCCTTATAAAATCTAAAAAGGAAAAATTCTTCATCCAATCATAATTGTTTACAAGGACGGCGGCATTGGGAGCATCGCTTTTAAAATCCAAAAAACGTGAAAGTTGTTCCTTCAAGGCGTGCTGATTCTGTCGCAAAGTGGCTTCATCCAACAAATTCCGCTCGGTCGATTTTCCGGAAGGATCGCCGATCATGCCCGTAGCCCCGCCCACCAAAGCCATCGGCTTGTGACCCGACAATTGAAAATGACGTAACATCATAACACTTACCAAATGGCCAATATGCAACGAATCTGCAGTGGGATTGATCCCGACATAGGCAGACTGCATGCCACTTAGTAGATGTTCTTCGGTGCCTGGCATGGCATCGTGTAACATACCTCGCCATTTTAATTCTTCCACAAAATTCAAAGCCATTCTATTTTTAATGATTAATTGCTGCAAATATAAAGGAAAACGAACGCTATACGTTGGCCAAAAATTGAATAAATCCCAACCGAATCCCTAAATTTACATATGGTTTTGGTCACAGGAGGTTCAGGTTTGGTGGGATCCCACTTACTATTGCGATTGCTTCAGGACAACATGCGCGTTCGCGCAATTTATCGTGAAGGCAGTAATTTGGCAAGGGTCGAAAACGTCTTTTCATATTATACCGAGAACGCCTCCGACCTTTTTTCCAAAATTGAATGGGTAAAGGCAGATCTTAACGATATCCCTGCATTGGAAGCCGCTTTTCAAAATATAGAAGTTGTTTACCATACCGCCGCGTTCATTTCTTTTGATCCCCATCACTATAAAAAGTTACAAAAAATAAACACCGAAGGCACTGCGAACATCGTAAACCTCTGCCTCTCCAATAGAATAAAAAAACTCTGTTATGTTAGTACCATAGGCGCTATTGGAAAAAGCATGAACGGTGCTATGGCCAACGAGGAAAACGAATGGATCGAGCAAGATACCAACGTGTATGCCATTACAAAACATGCGGCGGAAATGGAAGTATGGCGAGGAATTCAGGAGGGTCTCACCGCTATAATCGTCAATCCTGGGGTTATCGTTGGACCCGGATTTTGGGGAAGTGGGAGCGGCAAATTATTTACCACTGCCAATAAAGGATATACATATTACCCACCGGGAGGAACAGGATTCATTGCTGTAAACGATGTTATCAAAACGATTCGGTATTTGATGGATTCGACCCGAAAGAACGAGCGATTTATCCTTGTCGCCAAAAATCTTCAATTTAAAGAAATCCTAACGCTGATAACCCAGGCTTTAGGCAAATCAAAACCCACAAAACAGTTGAAATATTGGCAGTTACAAATCGGTCTTTATGTTGATTGGGCGGCGAATATTTTAACGGGCAAGGGTCGGCGAATTACAAAAAGCACACTAAGGTCCTTACATGAAAGAGACCTATACGCCAATGACAAAATTAAGAAAATACTCCCTTTCGAATTTGAACCCTTGGCAACTGTAATTACGTTCTGCTGTGCGAAATTCAAGGAAGGGAATCTGTAGGCTTGTTCACTTCTTCCAAATTCAATTTTTTCTTTTCCTGTAATTCAATTTGATGTAGGCTATCCCTTAATTTTTTAGCCACTTCCATTTCCTTTTTTTTAAGGTCCAATTTTGATTCGACAGCTTGATATATAGCTTCGTACTCAATCGGAATGGAGGCATAATACCGATCACTGTCAACAAACTGGGCACTGTCTACACGATATCTTGTCAGCACATATTCAGTAGGCCTAAAATCGGTGTCCTTGATTAATGATTTATTGGCCGTTATGGCCGCGTTTGCGATGGCCATATCAGCGAGTATCTCTACCATTTTGTTTTTTTCAATGAGATTATCAGGCTTATTCATCAAATTTTCATTACAGGAAGTCAAGCCCAATAGCATCAAAAAACAACTATATTTCATCATGTCTATCTATTGAATGTTAATCTCATGACACTTCTTTCTTTCGAAAATTTGCCATTTTCATAGGCTAAATGCCCATTGACAAACGTGTGTGAAATGCGCGATTTAAAGTGTTCCCCCTCGAAAGGCGACCAACCACATTTATAAGCAATAGTACCTTTGGTAACTTTCCAAGGGTCGTTCAAATTGGCGACTACCAAATCGGCAAAATATCCCTCTTTAATATATCCTCTTTTTTCTATTTGGAACAAGATGGCAGGATTGTGGCACATTTTCTCGACTATTTTTTCCAATGATATTCTGCCATCATGAAATTTTTCGAACAGTGCAGGTACTGCATGTTGAACGAGTGGACCCCCTGACGGGGCCTTTTCATATAGATTGCTTTTTTCTTCTAGGGTGTGGGGCGCATGATCTGTTGCAATGACATCAATACGATCATCCAAAACGGCCTCCCACAATTTTGATCGGTCTGCCGCAGTCTTTACAGCTGGGTTCCATTTGATGAGCGTCCCCTTCGAATCATAATCCTCGTCGGAGAACCATAGATGATGAATGCATGCCTCAGCAGTAATTTTTTTCTTGGCCAAAGGCAAATCGTTTTCGAACAAATCGGTCTCCTTTCCTGTTGATACATGAAAAACATGGAGTCTGGCACCTGTTTTACGAGCAAGTGCCACGGCCTTTGAGGAAGAAATAAAACATGCTGCCTCACTTCTGATTTGTGGATGGCAACTTATGGGAATAGCCTCCCCATACAGTTCCCTATATTTGGCCAAATTATGTCGAATAGTCGTTTCATCTTCACAATGCGCAGAGATAACCATATCGGTATTCCTGAAAATCCTTTCGATGACCTCCTCATCATCGACCAACATGTTGCCCGTAGAGGAACCTAAAAATAATTTTATGCCAGAACAAGCATTTTTGTCCAATCTTTTTATTGCTTCCAAATTATCGTTTGTACCTCCAAAAAGAAAAGAATAATTGGCAAAAGACGTGTTTTTGGCAAGTGCAAACTTTGCCTCTAAATTTTCAAGGGTCGTTGTCTGTGGAATGGTGTTCGGCTGTTCCATATAAGAAGTGATCCCCCCGGCGATGGCAGCTTTGCTCTCGGTGGCGATGGTTCCTTTATGGGTCAGCCCAGGCTCCCTAAAATGCACTTGGTCATCTATAAATCCGGGGAATACATGACTGCCGGCCACATCAATGACCTTGGCCGTTTCATGACTGATGTCTCTTTCGATTTTTGCTATATGATCATCCTGTATTAGAATGTCTCCTTCAAAAATGACATTGTCACTGACAATAAACCCATTTTTTAAGATTATACTCCCCATGTTTAAAATTTATCTGTATGAAACAAACTTCTCGCCTTCATTTTAAGAACCCCAAATATCGCCTCGTGGATAATCGAACCGCTCATTTTCGATTTACCCCGAAGACGGTCTCGAAAGACAATCGAAATTTCCTCAATCTTATAATTTTTTAAATAGGCTCTGAATTTCATTTCAATTTGAAAGGCATACCCGATTGATCGAATCGACTCTAGGTGAATATTTTCCAAAACAACACGCTTATAACAAACAAAACCAGCGGTAGGATCGTGCACCCGCATTCCGGTGATTATTTTCACATAAATTGATGCCCCAAAAGATAACAATACTCGGTACAAGGGCCAGTCAACAACATTTACTCCCTTTTTATATCGGGATCCCACGGAAACATCGGCACCATTTGCACATGCCGTGTACAATCGTTCAAGGTCTTGTGGGTTGTGCGAGAAGTCTGCATCCATCTCGAAAATATAATTATACTTTCTATCAATAGCCCATCGAAACCCATGAATATAGGCAGTACCCAGACCCAATTTACCACTCCGAACCGAAAGAAAAAGCTTGTCTTCAAAATTCTCCTGTAGCCCTTGCACAGCCTGGGCGGTGCCGTCCGGAGAATTATCATCGACAATAAGAACATGAAATTCTGTAGCTAGTTCAAAAACAGCCTTGATGATCGCTTCAATGTTCTCAATCTCATTGTAAGTGGGAATAATGACTAGGCGATCCGACATTGATTTCATGGTATATGGGCAAAAATAGTGTTTTAATGGCTGTATGAAAACGGGATAATCGTATTTATCATTTTTTTAAAAGGATACCTAATCGACATAATTCGTAATTTTGACCCGCCTTGGCCTAAATGTTATAAGGAAGTAGTGCCTCCTATTTAAGCATTCGGTAAAATTTAAGATACACAAAATAATGCTTCGAAAATTTCCCAGACTTTTCTTATATCTCCTGGCCGTTATCTTTATTATCAATCTGGTGCAATCGTATTTTACCGAACTAATTTTTGATGAAGCCTATTACTGGTATTTTTCCCAAAATATGGCCTGGGGTTACTTTGACCATCCGCCTATGGTGGCCCTTTTGATCAAGATCAGCAGTTTCTTTTTCACTGGGGAATTGGGCGTACGATTTATGAGCTGTGTACTTTCAGTGGGCACCTTGATTATTTTATGGTCCCTGATCGATAATCAAAAGAAGAAGGCGTATGTGGTCCACTTTTTTATACTTACCTTTTCAGTGACTTTGTTGAACGCCTATGGTTTTTTTACCCTGCCCGATACCCCTTTGCTTTTTTTTACGGCTCTTTTCCTATTGGCTTATAAACGATTCCTGATTCAACCAACCTTATTGTTGGCAACCTGTTTGGGCCTCGTAATGGCCGCCTTGATGTATAGTAAATACCACGCGATATTGGTTATCTTCTTCGTCTTGCTGTCCAATCTAAAACTATTGGTTAAAAGCTATGCATGGGTTGCCGTTTTCATTGCTTTGATCGCGTTTATACCGCATTTCATATGGCTTTATGACCATGACTTTGTTTCAATAAAGTACCATTTATTCGATCGCCCGAATGAAGCATATGATTTTAAACAATTTACACTGGGCTATTTCATAAATCTTTTGGCACTTTTTGGACTTATTTTTCCGTGGGTTTATCGCGCTCTTCTTAAAACAAGGAATACCGATATGTTTACCAGGGCACTTGTATTTCTAACCTACGGGGTACTGATCTTCTTCTTTATATCGAGTCTGCACCGAATTGTTCAAACGCAATGGATGATCATTATCTCAATTCCATTGACAATACTGACCTTTAATGATATGTTGGTAACCGAAAGTACCCGTAAATGGGTTTTCCGGATGGGAATGATAAACATCGTAGTGCTTTGCATCTTGCGAATAGGCCTTGTTTATGAGCCCTTATTTCCTATTGCATATGAAAGCCATGGGAATAAGAAGTGGGTCAGTAAAGTTGCATCAATTGCCGGGAAAATGCCCGTGGTATTTGAAAATTCATATCGCTTGGCTCCTATGTATACGTTTTATTCGGGGAATACCTCTTTTTCCCTGAACAATACTAATTACCGGGAAAACCAATATTCAATTGATGATTCCGAGTCAAAAGTGCAACACAAAAACATTCTTTATCTCTCCCAATATATTCCCGAGCGGGATATACAATTTGATTCTATAAACGAAGGCACCTATTATGGGAAGATTATCTACGATTTTGAATCCTTTCGCAAACTGAAGTGTTACGTCGATACCTCGAAAAACGAAAATCAGCTGGGGAAGTGAACATAGGCTAAAAGTATATAACCCGTATGACGTTGATATCGACCTTAAGAAAATAAAATTCGGAGTATCTTATTTAAACGACTACAAACGTCCGGTTGATATTCTACCCATAGTGGCTATACAACCAGAAACTAATAATTTGTACTTAAAATCAAATGATACGACGTTTTTTACGTTTAAGCTTCCAAAACCACTCATGGAAAATCCGGCATATTACAGAATCGGCATTTCTGAAAACGGATTATTCTATGGCCTAAACGGACAAAATATAAAACTTGAATAATGGAGCCCATTCTTCGCACTTTTGAAAGTTTTGATTGGATTACCTTACTCTTGTTAGGAAGCCTTGTGCTGATGGTCGTCATCAAAAATCAGTTTTATAACCGATTTCTAAATTTCATAATCCTGCCCTTCAACAACAAGTACATTTTTATGTTCAATAAGAAAGAACCTTTAATGAACTGGTTTCAGGTATTCTTTGGGGTGTTTCAAATAAGTAATTTGGCCCTATTCCTTTTTTTTATATGGAAGTTATTCTCCCCACATGGGGACGAAAGTTATACCTTGATTTTTCCCATTATTTTGGTCGCGATTCTCATTTTTGAAATGGTCAAGCTATTTTTACAATTGGGAAACGGATTTATTTTTGGAAATTATAGGATAATCAGTGAGATTATCTTTAACAAGCTTTCTTATTTAAATCATAGTTCGCTGCTTATGTTCATTGCCAATGTGATTCTGGCCTACGTTCTAAAAGACTCTAAAATTGTCGTTTATTTCGCGGTTTTTCTAATTCTCTTGATAAATGTAATCGGTTGGGTAAATGTTGTGCGGATTCATCAAAAATTTATCACCAATAACTTTTTCTATTTTATTTTGTACCTTTGCGCTCTTGAAATTGCGCCGTTTATTATTCTAGGGAGCTATCTTAAGTAGTAGGATGTATGAAGCCGTAACGATGAAAGGTATAATTGATTTTAATCTGAAAATTAATTCCTAATGGGCACATACGAAAATAACAATGCAATAAATTTTTGTAGATGAAAGTAAAAACAATTTTGGTATCACAACCAGAGCCGAAAATGGAAAATTCTCCTTATTCAAAACTTATTGATAAGGAAAAGATAAAAGTCGATTTTAGGCCCTTTATACATGTTGAAGGAGTTGATGCCAAAAGTGTTAGATTGCAAAAGATTGATCTAAAAAATTATTCGGCCATTATCCTCACCAGTCGCAATGCGGTTGATCATTATTTTAGGATTGCCGAAGAAATGAGGTTCAAAGTGCCCGATTCAATGAAATATTTTTGCCAATCGGAGGCGGTCGCTTTTTATCTTCAGAAATATGTCATTTACCGAAAACGAAAAATCTATGTCGGTAAAATGAATTTTGATGATCTGGTTGCGCTCTTCAAAAAATATAAAGACGAAAACTTTCTGCTACCCTCCTCCGATGTTCTTAAGCCCATCGTACCGACTACTTTAGATAAGCTTGGTATTCATTGGACCCGTGGTATATTTTACAAGACCGTAATTAGCGACCTATCAGATCTAAGGGACGTTTATTATGATATCTTGGTATTTTTTAGCCCTTCTGGGATAGAATCGCTATTAAAGAATTTTCCCGATTTTAAACAAAATGACACCCGAATCGCCGTTTATGGGGATTCGACCATTGAAGCGGCCACAGAAGCCGGATTGCGTATCGATATCAAAGCTCCGACCCCAGACACCCCGTCAATGACCATGGCGCTTCAAAAATATATCACCGAGGTGAACAAGAAATAAATAACATCTACATAAAAAGAATAAAAACCTTTTGGAAACCCAAAGGGTTTTTTCTTAAAAGGCATAGCGTTGGGGTCCTCCTCTACGGATTTCCTCACTTGCATAGGCTTCGAATTTTTTGAAATTTTCCCGAAAAGCATTGGTAAGCTTGAACGCTGTCTTGTAGTAAGCCTCATCATTATTCCAGGTGGTGCGAGGGCTTAAAACGCTCGTTGGCACCCCGGGACATTCCCTGGGCTGAGCCACCCCAAAAACTGAATGAATATGGTAGGTATCATACGAGTATAGGCCCAAATCACCATTTAGTGCCGCCTGTATCATTGCCCTGGTATATTTTAATTTCATACGCGTACCTACGCCATAGGGTCCCCCGGTCCACCCCGTATTTACAAGCCAAACATTCACACCTGCATCTTTCATCTTTCTACTCAACATCTCGGCATATTTTGCGGGATGCAATGGCATAAAAGGGGCACCGAAACACGCGGAAAATGAAGGAACAGGCTCAACAACACCCGCCTCGGTACCTGCCACCTTCGCCGTATACCCCGATATAAAATGATAGGCTGCCTGGCTTGGTGTTAATTTTGAAATTGGTGGCAATACCCCAAAAGCATCGGCCGTCAAAAAGAAAATATTCTTTGGATTTTTACCTATTGACGGTTGCTGAATATTTTCAATATGGTACAACGGATAACTTACGCGGGTATTTTGTGTTATCGAAGTGTCAGCAAAATCTACCTCCCCGTTTTCACCGATCAGTACATTTTCTAATAACGCTCCTTTTTTAATGGCCGCAAAAATCTCAGGTTCATTCTCGGCCGATAGATCAATCACCTTTGCATAACAGCCTCCCTCAAAATTAAATATACCATTCTCATTGTTCCAGCCATGCTCGTCATCGCCGATTAACCTTCGATGGGGATCGGCCGACAACGTTGTTTTTCCGGTTCCCGACAATCCAAAAAATATGGCCGTATCACCTTCTTTCCCCACATTTGCCGAACAATGCATGGGCAGGGTATTTTTGGAGACCGGAAGTATAAAGTTCAGGGCAGAAAAAATTCCCTTCTTGATTTCACCAGTATATCCCGTACCACCGATTAGGACAATCTTTCTTGTGAAGTTCAAAATGGCAAAATTTGGTTGTCGTGTACCATCAATTTCTGGCTGCGCAAGAAACCCAGGGGCATTAATCACCGTCCATTCCGGTTCAAAATTCCTTAGTTCCTCGGCTGTTGGTCGTATGAACATATTGTAGGCAAACAGGTTCGACCAGGGATATTCTGTAATCACCCGGATATTCATACGATAATTGGCATCTGCACAAGCATAGCAATCCCTAACAAATAACTCGGTATCATTCATGTACCCGATGACCTTCCTATAAAGGGAATCGAATTTTTCAGGTTTAAAAGGAATATTAATCGCACCCCACCAAACCGAATCTGCTGTTATTGCATCCTTGACTATATAGCGATCTTGTGGAGACCGTCCGGTAAACTTTCCCGTATTAATGGCCAAGGCCCCGGTAGCGGTTTTCACACCCATACCTTTTTCCAAGGTTCGCGCGTGCAATTGGGAGGGTGTTAGTTGATAGTGGATTCTATCATGTACAATTCCATACGTCTTTAGCGAGATTGGATTAGTCGTTTGTTTCGATAAATTCATTTAAAGTTGTTTTTGACACTACAAAATTATCATAAAATTAATTTTAAGCTATTATTATTGTGAAATTATTAGTCAAAATACATAAAACCTCGATAGCCTAGAATGCCCCAACCCAAGATAATCATGACACCACCCATTGGGGTGAGAAAGGCGACTGCCTTAAAATCGAAAGCCGTCAAGTCGTTAAGCGCCAACAGGTAAATCGAAAAGGAAAAAAGCAGTGTTCCAATCAGGATTAGGTAAAAGACCACTTTCTTACTTTCAGGCTTTATGGGCTTTAATCCTGCCAACACTATTAAAAAAAGGGCATGATACATTTGATATTTAACCCCGGTTTCATAAGTTTGCAGGGCTTTGACATCAATTAGTTTCTCCAGTCCGTGGGCGCCGAAAGCACCCAAAAGAATGCCTGATAAACCGAATACGATTCCTGCCAAAAAAATTGTTTTGTTCATAACTTGAATAATCTATTTTTTTATAAATGTAACAATTTGATACCTTCGTAAATCGTTTTTTCATCAACAAAAGTAGCGTACATGATACGAAAAATATTGGTTGTCGGTGCCGGAAAGTCTACTTCGTATTTATTGGACTATTTTATCGAACATGCAGAAAAGGAGCATATTCATTTGGCCATTGGAGACCTAAATCCCGAAAGCGTTCCAACCTATTTACATCACCATCCGGCCTGTTCGATTTTTCGATTCGATGTACTTGATGCAGAACAACGCAAAAAATCGATTCATGATAGTGACATCGTGGTTTCAATGCTTCCGGCCCGATTTCATATCCTAGTTGCAGAAGAATGTATCGCATTAGGAAAACATTTGGTAACAGCCTCCTATGTAAGCGAAGAAATAAAGGCTTTGCATCCCAAGGCAAAAGAAAAAGGTTTGGTGCTAATGAATGAGGTAGGCCTTGATCCTGGGATCGACCATATGAGTGCGATGCAGGTTATAGATCGTATTCGTGATGAAGGGGGAAAGATGCTTTTATTCGAATCATTTACTGGCGGACTAGTTGCTCCTGAAAGTGACACCAATCTTTGGAATTACAAATTCACCTGGAATCCTAGGAACGTTGTTTTGGCAGGACAAGGTGGCGCCGCAAAATTCATTCAGGAAGGCACCTATAAATATATACCCTACCACAAATTATTTAGAAGAACCGAATTCTTTACTATTGAAGGATATGGTAAGTTCGAAGGGTATGCAAATCGGGATTCTTTAGATTACAGAAAGGCCTATGGCCTGGAAGACACTTTGACCTTGTATCGCGGAACCATGCGAAGAGTAGGGTTTTCAAAAGCTTGGAATATGTTTGTTCAGCTGGGAATGACCGATGACAGCTATACGATTGAAAACTCGGAGGGCATGTCATATAGAGAATTCGTCAACCTATTTCTACCCTATTCCCCTACTGATTCGGTCGAATTGAAACTGCGGTATTATCTTAAAATAGATCAAGATGATATAATGTGGGAAAAATTGTTGGAATTGAACTTATTCGATGCCAAGAAGATAATTACCTTAAAAAATGCAACCCCGGCCCAAATTCTTCAAAAGATCCTGGAGGACAGCTGGACCTTGGAGGATAGTGATCGGGATATGATCGTTATGTATCACAAATTCGGCTATGAACATCAGGGGAAAAAACGACAGATCGATGCCAATATGGTGGTTTTAGGTGAAAATCGTTCTCATACGGCCATGGCAAAGACGGTAGGGCTTCCAGTAGCCATTGCCACTCTGCTTATATTAAATGGGCATATCAAGGAGCCAGGTGTGCAAATACCTATTCGCAAATTGGTATATCAACCCATTTTAGCAGAGTTGAAAAAATACGGTATTCATTTTAAAGAACATGAAGTGCCCTATTTGGGATACAATCCTAATTCGGTCGCCAGTTAGCACTCCCCGGCAATAAACTAGACGGTCTCAATATCAAAGCAGTCCTGCGACGACTAAAATCCTATATTTTAACCTAAAAATCGACCGAACACTACGCAATAAATTTTGATATATTTATAGGGCAAATGAAACCATTCCCATGAAATCAGCTCACGAAAAACTTAAAATTGATGGTATTGATAAGAAGATACTAAGGATGCTGATGGCAGATGCAAGAAAGCCTGTTTTAGAAATTGCACGCAGTATCGGTATTTCAGGCGCAGCTATTCATCAGCGACTTCGAAAGCTAGAAACCTCAGGTCTTTTATTGGGTTCTAAGTTCATCATAAATCCTAAAATTATGGGATATACCACCATGGCCTATATTGGCATTTATTTGGACAAGGCCATGAGTAATCCAGCCGCGGTTAAACAACTTGAAAAAATACCTGAAGTCTTGGAATGTCATTATACCACTGGCAATTGGTCAATCCTTATAAAAGTCCTCTGCAGGGACAATGAACATCTTATGCAGGTTCTTAATAAGGAGATTCAGCAGATAGAAGGTGTTTCCCGAACAGAAACCTTCATTTCACTGGCCCAACAGATCGACCGACAAATTACCATTTGATGTATTATCCGCGAAGTCGCTCCCATTTTCATGGTTCAATTACGATTGCCCAATACCTGCATTCCCCAATACACTAAAGTAGCCAAGGAACCGATCGCAGCGACGACATAGGTTCGAGCCGCCCACTTCAAAGCATCTTCCGACCCTTTAAACTCATCTGGGGTAAGCATGTTTTTTGATTTCAACCAAGCCAAAGCCCTGTTGCTCGCATCATATTCTACTGGCAGGGTAATAAAACTGAAGAGGGTGGCGAGTCCCATCATAATAAGTCCGGCTACCGCCACCCAATAGCCTAAGCCGATACCCGCCGCAGCTCCTAACATGATACCCCCGAAAACTACCCAGGTTGACATTCCCGAAGTCACACTGACTACGGGAACCAGTTTTGAACGCAAGGCGAGCCATTCATAAGCTTGGGCATGCTGTACGGCATGGCCACATTCATGGGCGGCAACGGCGGCGGCGGCGGCATTTCGTTGACTGTAGACTCCTTCGCTTAGGTTGACGGTTTTATTCTGTGGGTTATAGTGGTCTGACAACGTACCGGGTGTAGAAACTACTTTAACATCCCGTATACCATTATCGGCAAGCATTTTTTCAGCTATTTCGGCTCCACTCATCCCATTCTTTAAATGCACCGTAGAATAATACTTGAATTTGCTTTTCAGCTTGTTACTGACCAAAAAACTTACCAAGGCAATTGCGCCAAGGAGTATATAATACATCATCATAATCGTATCTTTTTAAAAATTAAATTTAGGAATCAAAAGCAAAAACCTAGCCAAATGATGACGAGGTCACATAAACTGACAAAATGTACTTTAAGTGAGGGTTTTTTCCCAACCAAAAGCGTTTATGATTTCTTTGTATATTACTTCTCCCTTTACGATGTTCAATCCCTTTTTCAGGGAACTATCGCTAGCACAGGCTTCTTCCCACCCCATATTTGCCAACTTCAAGATGTAGGGTAAGGTAACATTAGTAAGCGCCATGGTAGAGGTGTGCGGCACCGCCCCAGGCATGTTCGCAACACAGTAATGCACGACATCATCGATGATAAACGTCGGATTTTCGTGGGTGGTGGGCCGGGTAGTCTCAACACACCCTCCCTGATCTACCGCCACATCGACGATAACCGTTCCCGGTCGCATTTCTTTAAGCATGTCGCGGGTAATCAGGTAGGGGGCCTTTGCCCCTTTCAATAAGACACCTCCGATAATCAAATCATGGTCACGTATATGCTTCCTGATATTGAATTCATTTGAAAATTCGGTTACTACATGGGCTGGCATTACATCATTTACATACCGTAATCGCTTCATATTGGTATCTAAAATAGTCACATGTGCCCCCAATCCTGCAGCCATTTTTGCCGCTTGCACCCCAACTACGCCCGCGCCTAAGACCAGCACTTTTCCGGGTGCAACACCAGGTACCCCACCGAGTAAGACTCCCCTTCCCTTTACCGGTTTCTCTAAGTATCTGGCTCCTTGTTGAATGGCCATTCTTCCTGCAACTTCCGACATAGGTGTTAGCAATGGCAGTGTGCCTACATCATCCTCGACAGTCTCATAGGCTATGCAGACCGCTTTGCTTGCGATCATTGCTTCTGTCAAAACTTCGCTTGAGGCAAAATGAAAATACGTAAAAATCACTTGGCCTCTCTGAACAAGTCCATACTCCTCTTTGATTGGCTCCTTGACCTTGATGATCATTTCACTCATCGCATAAATTTGACCGATGGTATCTAAAATAATGCCTCCAGCATTTTGGTAGTCCTCATCAAAAAACCCGCTTCCCTCACCAGCAGTCGATTGTACATACACCTGATGTCCGTTTTTTGACAATTCGTAAACGCCCGCTGGCGTCATCCCCACCCTACTTTCATTATTCTTAATTTCTTTTGGAACACCTATTTTCATATGAATGTTATTAAGTTCAAGGCCGAAATTGCTATTAAATAATTTATAAATAAAATTAAATCGACAAAAAGAGGGGTCTAACCTTTAAAAGTTATATAATTAAAATATTAACCCTTTACTTTTTAGGGGGTTATTAATTATATATAATTATTTAAATTAAAATAATGAAAAAATAGGGGGGGGGTAATTTTTAATTGTACATTTCTCAAATCAAAATCTGTAAGGGAGGCTATAGCCACTAAAAAGCTGTATGCGGTGCGTCTTGCACGAACGCAAAATAAATTTGAAGGGGTAAGTTTACCTGACCCAATTCATTTTAGGGTCATTCTATGCTACTAGCCCAATACGATTTTTGAAAACCATTAGAAAACCCCTTGCCCTGCATTTTGCCTTTAGAGGCGATTATGGCAATTTGTCACGAAGTCCCATAGGGAAGCATTCAAATGATCATCCTACGATATTAACGATTTTCCCTGGTACGATGATAATCTTTTTGGGTATACGCCCCTGCAGTTGTTGCCGGGTCTTTTCATGTGCCATCACAGTTGCCTCGATCTGTTCCCTATTCATGTCTAATGGCAGTTCAAGGGTAAAACGCAATTTGCCGTTAAACGAGATAGGATATTCTTTGCTGTCCTCTATTACATATTTAGCTTCGAATTTTGGATACGACGCGGTAGCGATGGAAGAAGTATTTCCTAATTTTTCCCATAATTCTTCCGCTATATGCGGTGCATAGGGCGAAACCAAGATTGCAAGTGGTTCCAATATCGCCTTACTATGACAATTTTGGGAGGTTAACTCGTTCACACAGATCATAAAGGTAGATACTGAGGTATTAAAGCTGAAGTCTTCGATGTCAGCCTTCACTTTTTTAATCGTTTTGTGCAAGGTTTTAAGATTTTCAGACGAGGGTTCGGCTTTTAGATCCCGTATGCCCTTGTCATCTACATACAATTTCCATAGTTTTTTAAGGAAGCTATGCACACCCGTAATTCCAGCGGTATTCCATGGTTTTGATTGTTCAAGGGGGCCTAGGAACATTTCATAAAGCCGCAGACTATCAGCCCCGTAGTCATTGCAGATCGCATCGGGACTTACCACGTTATACTTTGATTTGGACATTTTTTCGACCTCACGACCAACCTTGAATGAACCTTCTTCCCCTGTAATGAATTCTGCATTAGCGTATTCGGGGCGCCATTTTTTAAATGCTTTAATGTCAAGTTCATCTGAGGAATTTATTAAAGAAACGTCAACATGAATGGGGTTAAAATGCTTCCAAGAAGTCACTGCAATAGTTCGCCCTTCAACCATTCTTGATTTCAAATCTGAAAACAATGAGTCTAACCTTTCTGAATAATCATAAAGAAAACCATTTTCACGTATCGCTTTTTCAATAACTTCCTTAGAGATAAGAATTGGGTGTTTGTTGTATTTTTTGTTCCACACATAAACAAAACCACTCGTCCCAGTTATCATTCCCTGATTGATCAGTTTTTTGGCAAATTCGTCTTTGGGCACCAACCCTAAGTCGAACATGAATTTTTGCCAAAAGCGAGCATACAATAGATGCCCAGTGGCATGTTCGCTGCCTCCGATATACAGGTCGACATCCTGCCAATAATTAACGGCTTCTTGTGAAAAGATCGCCTTTTCATTATGGGGATCCATATAACGATTGAAATATTGGGAGCTTCCGGCCCAACCAGGCATTGTGTTGAGTTCCAAAGGAAACACTGTTTTATGATCGATCAATCGCGTATTGACTACTTCCGAAATTTTTGTATCCCAGGCCCAGACCTCAGCATTTCCTAACGGGGGCTCTCCTGACTCTGTTGGAAGGTATTTTTTGATTTCGGGCAATTTTAAGGGAAGAAATTTTTCGTCGAGCATCTGGGGCATACCGTCCTCATCATAAAATACAGGAAAGGGCTCTCCCCAATAGCGCTGGCGACTAAAGACCGCATCCCGTAACCGGTAATTGACCATACCATTCCCATGGCTTATTTTTTCCAACGCTTCGATCACTTTTAGGGTAGCTTCTTTGTAAGTGAGTCCGTTTAGAAAATCTGAATTGGCAATGATCGTGTTGTCCTTATCGGCAAAAGCCTCCTGCGAGATATCAACATCTTCGAAAATGTTGGGAATAGGAATCTCAAAATGTCTCGCGAAATCATAATCGCGCTGGTCCCCACAGGGCACAGACATAACGGCACCCGTGCCATACCCTGCCAAAACATAATCGCCGATCCACACGGGTACCGGTTCTTTTGTAAATGGGTGTTCGACATAGGCCCCTGTAAAAGCGCCACTGATCGATTTTACATCGGCCATACGATCGCGCTCAGAACGTCTTGCCGTGGCTTCGATATAGGCCTCGACCACGGCTTTCTGCCCGGAGGTCGTAATCTTAGGCACCAAATCGTGTTCAGGGGCCAGTGTCATAAAGCTTACGCCAAAGATCGTATCGGGCCGGGTCGTAAAAACTTCGATGTACTTTTGGGAGTCTATAGAATTCGATGCACTGTCAAATAAACTTTCAGCGTCTGCAGAGATCACCTTGAATTTTACAAGTGCCCCCACGCTACGTCCGATCCAATTGGCTTGTGAATCTTTTAAAGGTTGTGGCCAATCGATTTTCTCTAGTCCGTTCAGCAAGCGTTCGGCATACGCCGTGATACGCATGCTCCACTGGGTCATCTTTTTTCGGATTACGGGATGCCCTCCTCTCTCGGAAACCCCATTTATGATCTCATCGTTGGCGAGCACCGTGCCCAGGGCCGGGCACCAGTTGACCTCTGATTCCGCTAAATAGGTCAATCGATATTTTAATAGTATTTGTTGCTGCTGTTTTCGGGAATACTGCTTCCATTCATTCGCACTGAAAATAGGAACATCAGAATCACATACTGCATGAATATCTTGATTGCCAGATACTTCAAAGGCAGCCACCAAGGTTTTGATGTCTTCAGCCTTGTCAGACACCTTGTTATACCAAGCGTTAAAAAGTTGAACGAATATCCACTGTGTCCATTTGTAGTATCCTGGATTACTCGTGCGTACCTCACGGCTCCAATCAAATGAAAAACCCATACGGTCTAATTGCCTTCGGTAACCCGATATGCTATTCCCTTCTTTGTCTATACCACCCTCAATGTTTACGCGTGTGGTATCGGCCGGATGCTGACCAGTCTGAATGGCGTATTGCTCGGCGGGCAAACCAAAGGAATCGTAACCCATAGGATGCAAAACGTTAAATCCTTGGTGCCTTTTATACCGCGCATAAATATCGCTGGCGATATATCCCAGTGGATGCCCCACGTGCAAACCTGCCCCAGAGGGGTATGGAAACATGTCCAAAACATAGAATTTTGGTTTAGCAGACGTATTCTCTGCCCTAAAAGTCTGATGTTCTTCCCAATATTTCTGCCATTTGGATTCAATTTCCTTGAAATTGTAGTGCATGATACGTGTTTCCTTTGAATAAGGAGCAAAAATAAGTTTATTCAATTTACTTTCCTATTTTTACATTTTCATTACCATTTATGGGCAAATCATTTGAAAGTTATCAAAAGCAGAAATTGATATCTTCGTATTTTTCAGTCGTATTGAGCATCGGGCTCGTGCTTTTCTTGTTAGGTATTCTCGGTCTTTTGGTGTTAAACACCAAAAAAATGGCCGATCATTTTAAAGAACAAATTACGATTTCCCTCTTTTTAAAGGATACGGCCAAGGAGGTAGAAATCGACCAGCTTCAAAAAAGTCTCGCCATGGCCGAATATACAAAGACGGCCACCTTTGTCTCCAAGGAAGAGGCCGCCGAGCAACATAGCCAGGAAATCGGGGAGAATTTTTTAGACTTTTTAGGTTACAATCCACTTAAAAATTCGATCGATGTACAACTTAAGGCAGATTTTGTTTCGCTCGAAAAAATCGAGGAAATTGCCGCAGAACTTTCTAAAAAAGGGTATGTCGACGAGGTAAGCTATGACAAACCTTTGGTTGGGCTTTTGACCGAAAACGTAAAGAAAATAAGTTTATGGATTTTGATAGCGAGTGCCATATTTACCTTTATTGCAGTTTTGCTCATCAATAGCTCGATACGTTTATCTATTTATTCAAAACGTTTTATAATAAAAACCATGCAAATGGTCGGGGCGACCAAAACCTTTATAAGAAGGCCGTTTATTTGGACGAATATCAAACTAGGCATGATAGGGGCCATTATAGCGCTACTGGCCTTGGCAGGTGTTCTCTATTACGCGAACAAGACCTTCCCCGAACTTGAGTTATTCAAAGACAATAGTTTGCTTATAATGCTCTTTGTCGGTGTTTTTGTTTTGGGAATACTTATCTCCTTTATAAGTACGTACTTTGCTACTCAGCGCTTTTTAAATCTTAGGACAGACGAATTATATTATTAAATTTGCACCATGGGGAAAAAAGAAACGAATAAAATTGGGCAAGGGCCTCAACAGGAATTTATCTTCCAAAAAAGGAACTATCAATTTATGATTATCGGCATCGCCTGTATCGTATTGGGATTTATATTGATGAGTGGTGGAGGCAGTGACGATCCCAGTATTTTCAACGAGGACATCTTCAATTTTAGAAGAATACGATTGGCACCTACCCTAGTACTTATTGGCTTGGGCATAGAAGTATATGCCATATTATTGAATCCCCACAAGAAGCAATAGATTTTGGATATACTACAGGCCATAGTCCTTGCTATTATCGAAGGCATTACCGAGTATTTGCCCGTTTCTTCTACGGGACATATGATTATCGCCTCTTCTTTTTTCGGGATTGCCCATGAAGATTTTACCAAATTATTTACCATCGTAATTCAATTAGGGACGATTCTATCGGTGGTGGTGCTCTATTTTAAACGCTTTTTTCAAAGTGTTGATTTCTATTTTAAACTTCTAGTTGCCTTTTTGCCGGCCGTATTCTTTGGCTTGCTGCTTAGTGACTTTATCGATTCACTCTTGGAAAATCCGATAACAGTGGCCATATCGCTTGTATTGGGCGGAATCATACTTTTAAAGGTCGATGATTGGTTCGGCAATTCTGAAAATACCCAAATATCATATGGCACGGCATTCAAAATCGGCCTTTTTCAGTGTTTGGCAATGATCCCGGGTGTTTCGAGAAGTGGCGCCAGTATTGTTGGGGGAATGTCCCAAAAACTCTCAAGGACCGCAGCTGCAGAGTTTTCTTTTTTCCTTGCCGTCCCGACGATGTTAGGTGCGACTCTTAAAAAAAGTTATGACTATTACAATGCCGGTTTTACCCTCTCACAAGATCAAATTAATTTATTGATCATCGGGAATGTTGTAGGATTCCTCGTAGCACTTTTAGCCATTAAAAGCTTTATCGGATATCTCAGCAAACATGGTTTTAAAATGTTTGGATATTACCGAATAATAGTCGGGATCGCTCTTCTACTAATTCATTATTTTCTTCGACCCCTAACCGTGATATAATAATGACATTGGATGATTTTCAGGAAGGTCAGGTCTTACTTATAGACAAGCCTCTTGGATGGACATCATTTCAAGCGGTCAATAAGATCAAGTGGGCCATCCGTCAAAAATTCAAGGCCAAGAAAATTAAAATTGGCCATGCCGGCACCCTAGATCCGTTGGCCACCGGACTTTTGCTTATCTGCACCGGAAAATTTACCAAAAAAATCAACGTGCTACAGGGGCAGGCTAAAGAATATGTCGGAACCATTACACTTGGTGCGACAACGCCGTCTTATGACATGGAGACCGCAGTCGATCAACACTTTCCGACCGATCATCTGACCGCAGATCTTATTCGGCTAAGGGCAAAGGATTTCATAGGGGAGATTGAACAGCGACCACCTATTTATTCAGCATTGAAAAAGGATGGAAAACGACTCTATGAATATGCCCGTGAAGGAAAGGAAGTCGAAGTACAAAAACGATTGGTTACCATTTCAGAATTAATCATAACCGAAATTAACCTACCAGAAGTACACTTTCGCGTAGTCTGCAGCAAAGGCACCTATATCCGATCTTTGGCATATGATTTGGGGGCTTCATTAAAGAGTGGAGGCTATTTATCAGCGCTACGAAGAACCAAAATAGGTGATTTCAACGTAAATAAAGCCATGGATCCGGGCATTTTTGAAGAAATTATACTCGGTAAAACGGATAATGCATAGCATTCCAAGGAATACCTTTTCAATTTGACGATCAATTAAAATATTTTTATCAAATTGTGGTTATAGCACTATGAACCTGAATCGCAAACAATTATCATTCTTGATAACTTTTTTTTCTTTGTCATTGGTGGTATTGACTTTATTCAATATCCACCTTGGAGAACAGGAGGAAGAGGACGACTATATGGTTGAAATGGTCCTAGATGATCAAGATTTGCAGGAAATTATCAAGGAAGAGGAAAAAACGGCCGAGGAACTTCAAAAAGCCGACCCCATAAAGACCCATATGGCATTCAATGAGGCCGAAAAGCCAAGTTTTGGCAATCCGGAGCCCTTAAAGACGTTGGAGGAAATCATGGAGGAGAAAACGAATGCCAAAGATAACGAAGGACCCTCTGACGATTTGTTGGCGGATTCTGAATATGTTGCTAAAATCAAGGAACTTGCTAAAAAAAGGGAGGAAGCTGAACAAATGATAGGCGAAAAAGAGGCTGATAAAGAAGTATTTACCAATAATCTTGCCGCACGTCGCACCTCTGTTTCATACTCCCTGATCAATCGAAATAGCTATCGCCTGCCCCCGCCAATTTATACCTGCATCGAAGGTGGCAAGGTAGTGGTCAATATTACCGTCGACGCATTGGGAAATGTTATGGCCGCCGATTTTAATGAAAAAAGCTCAAGTACATCGAATGGCTGCCTTGTCGACAATGCCATTAGCTATGCACTAAAGGCCAAGTTCAATTCTTCCTCGAAAGCAACTCAAAAAGGCACGATTACCTATATATACCAAGAGAAGGCCAGATAGCTGTTATATTCTTTTTGATCATAAAAACCGATACGTGTAGCTATCTGTGCCAAGAGCATTAAAAATTAGACTTCGATGGAGCCGATAGGATACTGTTAGAAATACCGAACCGGCTTCGCGATTAGATTAGAAAATCATTGCTAATTTTAAAGCATAAGAACTTAGATGGAAAAACAGAGATGTGGTTGGTGTGTAGGTGACCCTCTTTACGAGGCATATCATGATAAGGAATGGGGTGTTCCCGTAAAAGATGATCATACTTTATTCGAATTTTTAGTATTGGAAACCTTCCAGGCAGGCTTAAGCTGGATAACGATTCTTCGTAAACGTGAAAATTTTAGAAAAGCTTTTGACCAGTTTGATTATAAGAAAATTGCGCAATACGATACAGTGAAAATTGAATCCTTATTACAGGATGCCGGAATCATCCGAAACAAGCTTAAAATATATGCAACGGTTGGGAATGCCCAGGCGTTTATGAAGATTCAAGAAGAATTTGGTAGTTTTAGCAAGTATATATGGGGCTTCGTTGATGGCCGGCCTATCAAAAACAATCTTCAAAATCACAAGGAAGCCAAGGCCACTACCGAGATTTCGGATGTTTTGAGCAAGGACCTAAAGAAAAGGGGCTTCAAATTTGTAGGGAGCACGGTGGTTTATGCTCATATGCAGGCCACGGGGATGGTAAATGATCATGAAATAAGGTGTTTTCGTTATGAAGAGGTTTAGAATTTTATATTTCCTTCTTTTGTTTTGTTCATTCCTTTTCGCACAAGAGAAACTGGAACGAGAACATCGAATAAAAAAATCCCAATTTCCCACTTTAGAACTCGCCATTGAATCTACGGGCCATGTGTTAAAGCAAATTCGCTATTATCGCGAAGTAGATAGTGCAGGTATAACATACTCCTTGAAATTCAAATCAGGCAGGCTACACTATCATTTCGATTTCGATAGCGCCGGCATCTTGACAAATTCCGGGTTTCGTGTGCAGCAAGTCGACATCCCCATGGAAACCTATGATAAATTGGAAGACTATCTAACACAGAATTTTGACCGTATAAAAATCCAACGGATATTTCAGGAATATCCTCATATTGATAGTACGGGGCGTATGACGGAAACGGGCATCAAAAGCACTTTTCAAAATCTGATACTGCCAGAAAATTTGTATAAGCTAATAATCCGTGCAACCCGAAATGGTAAACGAAATGATTTCGAACTCTGGTTTGATTCCCAGGGCAATTTTATGAGAATACGATCTGCTTTGCCCAGTAATCTTGATCGCGTACTCTACTAATTCTTTTGTTGAAGGATCTTGACAAATTCAATTCTGGGAATTTCCACCGCCCCCAAACTTGCCAGATGCTTATTATAGACCTGACAATCCAAGAGGTGGTAGTTTTGTCCTTCCAGTTCTTTGGCAAGTTTAATAAACGCAAATTTAGAAGCGTTATTCGAAATACTGAACATACTTTCCCCGCAGAAAATGTGCCCCAGATCTATGCCGTAAAGTCCCCCTACTAATTCATTACCCTCCCAAACTTCATATGATTTCGCGTATCCCATTTGATGCAATCGCAAATACGCCTTTTTCATGTCGTTGGTTATCCAGGTACCATTTTGTCCTTTTCTTGAGACTGTCGCACAAGCATGTATTACCGCTTCGAAGCAAGTATTTTTCGTCAACCGAAACTGATCTCCAGCCAGGACCTTTCGCATACTTTTCGAAATTTTGATCTTATGTGGAAATAAAACCATTCTAGTGATCGGACTCCACCAAAGAATCAAGGAATCTTCATTGAACCATGGGAAGATGCCGTTTTGGTAGGCTAAAAGGAGCCGTTCAGGTGATAAATCTCCCCCTACGGCCAAGAGTCCCTCGGAATTCGCATTTTCCACTGGAGGAAAAGTATGGTCCTTCGATAGAAAAGTAATCGGGATATTTTTTCCTTCCTTTTTCAAAATATAGACTTTAAACTAAAGATACTTAAATGAGTGATGAAAAAAAAAGACCCATCCCCTATGAGAAAGGAACAGGTCGGTATACGAATAAAATCAGGAATGTTAAAAAGGCAGATCGTCGTGGTCTTCCTCATTTATGCTGTCAGCTGGTTCAAAGGCCTCCATAGGCGGTACCGGTGGCATATTCCCGGAAGTTGTCTCGGTCTGCAAATTCTCGATGCGCCAACCTTGAATCGAATTAAAATATTTGACTTCCCCTTGAGGATTTGTCCATTCACGTCCTCTCAAGTTGATACTTATCTTAACAGCCTGACCAACTTGATAATTGTTCAGTAAATCGCATTTATCCTGCACAAATTCGATCATAATATGTTGAGGATATTGTTCCTCGGTAGTAATGACCACTTCACGTTTTCTGAAACCGTTATTTCCAAAAGTTTGGGTTTCCCCTACCATTTTAATTTTTCCTTGTACTTCCATTTCTTCGAGAATTAAGCTGCTTATAATTTTTAATAAAGTCTCTAAAAATAAGGGTAATGCCAAAATCAACCTAATATAAACCCAGGAAGTTATTAAGAATAACCAACGATTATAAAAACCCGGTAGTTCGCGTGCGATTCTGGTTCCTATTCTTGATGTTAGGTGTTGCTTCCAGTAGCTAATTGAACCAGCTTCCCCTGTCAGGTTAAAATCTGTCTTTCAAAGTACAAAACCTACTCCGTACTTAATCAATAACGGTTTGTAGGTGTCTATTCTTCGATTTAATATGCCAAGAGCACTTTCCATGCATTCAGGACTTCATGCTTATCTAGATACTCCTTGGCCTTGTATTCTAAAGCACTTCGTTCCCCACCACTGATTAAGGAACGTAACTCGATGTTTGCTTTGACAAACTGAGCAACGTCTTCTTGGGTCGGTATCTTTTCGATATTTCCTAACATGCCCAAATCATTTCCGTTGAGAATTTCACTTTGACGTATATGCACTGGTATGTTGTCAATGCCGATGCCAAGCGTAGCTAGTGGTTTTGGCACCTCGAATACCCCTTGATTGGCCCTGCAATACCAATTGCCCCCCATGCGTGCAACCTGATCGATCTTGTAGGGGTCAATGGCTCCTCTTTCATTCAATATTGTTGGATCGATATGTATTTTTACCACTTCCGAGAAAACAAGATTTCCCGCACCTCCTTTACTCCCCAAAGCCTCGACCTTTGTTACTTTACATTCAAATTGCACCGGCGATTCGGCTACCCGAAAGGGCTTGACGAGTTCGCTCGGGACCATGGTCAGTCCGGCTTTTTTAAACTCGTTGACACCTTTGGCATACTCGGTACTCGTCAACGACATTTGCTGTACCATATCATAATTGACGCAATTGATCACGACCTCCTTGGTGGCCAAAACATTTTCCAATGTATGTTTGGTCGTATTGTCACGGCCTCTCCTTGCCGGTGAGAATATTAAGATAGGCGGTTTGGTACTAAATACGTTGAAAAAACTAAATGGCGAGAGATTAGGCCTTCCTTTTGCATCTAGGGTACTTGCAAACGCTATGGGTCTCGGACCAACGGCCCCTAATAAATATCCATGTAGCTCACTCGTTTCAAGCTCACCCGGCGTAACTGATAACATTTCTTTCATCGTGTGACAAAGTTAGGGAATTGACCTTCATTTAAAAAGCTGCTCGGCACGTCATACACCATTTTCTGTCAAATAACGTTATCTTTAAACCAAGAAGTTATATGGATGAATTTTAATCCCAAAAACAAAAGTTCAAACATCATTTTATTGATCGCATCCTTTGTTATCGTAAGCTTGATACTTTGGAATACCAATAGTTTTTTTAAAAAATTCAAGGAGGAAGAACGTCATAAAATGGAAATTTGGGCGACGGCCCATTCAGAATTGTTATCCGCGCCACTTGACACTGACCCGGGCAATCTTTCATTAAAGGTTTTTCAGAACAATACTTCGACACCCATGATTTTAGTGAACAAAGACGGGTCGACGAAAATTCATAATATGCCCCAAGATAAGGCAAAGGACACTGCCTATATCAATAACACCATCGAAAAATTTAAAAGGGAAAATCAACCTATTATCATCAATCATCTTGACGAGGAATTAGCCACTTTGTATTATGGAAATTCAGAAGTACTCAATAAATTAAAATACTATCCACTGGCGCTACTCCTGATTATTTTTCTATTCGGGGCCGTGATCTTCTTTTTCTTTAAGACCAACAAGGCCTCCGAACAAAATAAACTTTGGGCCGGGATGGCCAAAGAAACCGCCCATCAGATTGGCACCCCATTATCATCGTTATTAGGATGGAACGAATTATTGAAATCAGAGCATATAAACCCTGAAATTACCAAAGAAATTGAAAAAGACATTTCACGCCTGGAGACAATTACCGAACGGTTTTCGAAAATTGGTTCTTTGCCTACGCTAAAGGAACATGATATTGTAAAGGAAACGAAGGATGCATTCGATTATCTTAAGGTACGCAGCTCAAAACTTATCAACTTTTCATTTAATTCAAAAATAGAAAGCCTGTCTGTACAGTTAAATCCATCGCTCTATCACTGGACAATAGAAAATTTGGTCAAAAATGGCATCGATGCCATGAAAGGAAAAGGCACTATTGGTATCGCTATAGTTCCTGAAGGAAAACATGTCAATATTTTGGTTTCGGATACCGGGCATGGCATCCCAAAAAGTGATTTTCATACTATTTTTAATCCTGGGGTCACTTCCAAAAAGCGTGGGTGGGGGCTGGGCTTATCGCTTGTTAAAAGAATTGTGGAAGAATATCACACCGGAAAAATCAAAGTACTTTCGTCAGGGAAAGAAGGTACCATAATGCAAATTTCCCTGAAAATAAACAGTTAGAAATGGCCAACGAAAAATTGGTGACGATCAAGGAAGCCGACATTACGAACAACTGTCCCGAATGCTTCAATCAGAAGATGTCGATTACATTTTATCAAAAACACGTGTTCAATAAACTCTACGACCGAGCCACAAAGGAGGTATCGTTCGAGGTAAAATGCCATAAATGCAATTCGATTATCTATCCCGTAAATTGGACACCTGATATCGAACGTATTTTTGAATATTACCAGAAAATGGCGAATCCTGAAAAGGCTTCCATTCGTTTTACACCCATTTTCTATGCGCTCATCATGCTGATACTTGCATTGATTGCTGCAATCGTATATTTATTTTTGCAAGGTCTTATAAAATTTTAGAGCGAATAGTGTTCGCAATACGTTCAAATTCCTCATTAGAAAACGAGCGCTTTTGTTGAAAGCCGACATCCTTCATGCTATGTAGCGGAATCAGGTGGATGTGCACATGCGGAACTTCGAGCCCTATAACGGTCATCCCGACCCGTTTGCAATCGATGGCCGCTTCGATACCAATGGCAACTTTTCTTGCAAAGGCCATAAGGCCCAGATAGGTGGCTTCATCTAATTCCCATATCCTATCTACTTCCTTTTTTGGGATGCAAAGGGTATGCCCTTCGGAGTTGGGATTGATATCTAAAAAAGCTAAAAAATTCGCATCCTCCATTATTTTATAACAGGGAATCTCACCTTTGATAATTTTGGTAAAAATAGATGGCATGGGTACGGTTTTATGCTCTGGTTATTTCAAGGATGTCAAATTTCAACGTGCCATTGGGAACAATTATTTCAGCGATATCCCCTACCTTCTTACCTAAAAGGCCCTTACCGATAGGTGAACTGACCGAAATCTTCCCCGACTTCAGGTCGGCCTCGCTTTCAGCGACCAAGGTATACTTCATCTCCATTCCGTTGGTCTTGTTCTTAAGTCTGACTGTTGATAGTACGAGTACTTTTGAGGTATCTAATTGGGATTCATCGATTAAACGTGCATTCGCAAGCACCTCTTCCATCTTTGCAATCTTTAACTCAAGGAGTCCTTGTGCTTCTTTTGCAGCATCGTATTCGGCATTCTCTGAAAGATCTCCTTTGTCCCTGGCATCGGCAATCGCCTGTGAGGCCTTTGGGCGTTGCACGTCACGAAGCTGATTTAACTCCTCCTTTAATTTTTTTAGTCCCTCTGCCGTGTAATATGATACGTTACTCATAACTTCGTCGTTTAATAAATACGAAAATCCCCTATTATCAACCATTTACGCATGGTTTTTTTAGAGAGGATTTAACGCAAAGATACATAATTTTTGTTCAATTTTGCCGAAGTCACCTCTAAATAGAAATTACCCCATGGGCCGAATTTGTAGTATTTTTTTGATACTTTCCGTAGTTGCGTGTAGTAAGGACCAAACAAACCGAAATCCTTTTTTACTGGAAATCGGCTTTCGGTATGACATCAATCTCAACCTACCATTGTACAGTACGTTGACAAATCCTGGCAGTGCCATTTATCTTGACAACCAAGCCGTGGGTATTCGGGGGGTGTTTGTTATGAACACGGGATTTTCCCAATATAGGGCTTTCGAGGGTAGTTGCCCAAACCATGCCCCTAGCAACTGTTCAACCATGGTTTTAGATGGCCAAAATGCCGTTTGCCCTTGTGATGATTATGCGTATAGTCTCTTCACAGGACAATTTTTGAATCGCCCCGATGATGGAAAACGCTATTATGATATGTTGGAATACCGTGCCACGGCCAACGGAAATATTGTTGTGATTTCAAATTGACAGGACCAATTTCCTGAAAATACGCTTCACTCATTTCTATATCGGGACATTACCTCTTTGAAGAGTTCCCCGCTACTAGGTGGTGTATATGAAATGGCGTTCGCTCCTGAGTGTATCGTCTTTGCGATGGTTTCCTCGGTCTTACCCCCGGTCGCTATAATGGCTACTTGGTCATCGATGTCCCGTATTCTTTTCACGATATCCGAAGTCTTATCGGCCCCTGATACATTAAAAATATCAATCCCGGCTTTTATTCGCCCCCTAATATCATCCTTTGGGGAAACGATGGTAATGGTCACTGGAATATCGATTTTTTCCTTGAGCCTATGGATCAATTCATTTGGAGTCGGTTTATTGAGAACCACCCCCAAGGCACCTTGAAATTCAGCATGAATGGCCAACTCTACGGATCGTTCGCCGGTCGTTATTCCGCCGCCTACGCCACAAAAAATAGGCTTGTCGGCAGCCAAAATCAGGGCATTTGATATGGTAGGCTGAGGCGTAAACGGATAAACGGCGATTATGGCGTTGGCATTCGTATTGCGTATAATCGCAACATCAGTGCTAAATAGGAATGACTTTAGCAATTGCCCAAAGACGCGTATCCCGGAACATTCATTAATAATCTCTGGAACCGTAACAATGTTTTTGCGCAGCCTACTACCGAACGATGGGATGTACTTCATAGTGTTCCTAATTACACATAAATACGCCTAAAGATATCCTAAAAGACTTTATGACTGGAAAAATTGTGGCGTATTCAACCGAAGACCCCTGCATTACCTTAAGGGAGCCATCTTTTGACCCTGTTCTAACACCCCTTGGTCACCGCATTCTTAAAAAACGATGGTCGCGCCCAGCAAAAAATTGATTCCTGCTTGTGGATAATACCCGGCCCCTTCAATCGTAGTTGTGGTCCCTTGATTGGTAAAATCGTCGTCATAGGTGAAGAAATACCCGTTCGAAACATACATGGCATTGAAAACATTGTTGAGTAATCCCGACAGGGTAATACTCTTAAAAATACCATTCCCCTCAATTAGGTATTGCAAGTTCAAATCGGTTTGGGAATAGGCCTTCAATAGCGATTGTCGTGAATCGATATTGCCCATGTACTGCCTACCAACATACTTGGTCAAGGCCGAAATCTGAAAATTTTCACTTGGCTTAAACGTAAGGATATTCCCAAAAATCACTTCAGGGGAAAAAGAAATGTGGGTAGCACCTAAATTCAATAACATTCCATCTCTTTGAAAAATAAAATCCCTATTCCTATTGAGGCTCAAAGCCATGTTGGGATGGATCGTTATCTTTTTTCCTACATTTACATTTGCGTCGATTTCCAAACCTGTCCTAAAACTACGGCCGCTATTCGCACGTAAGGGTGCGCCTACATCGTTCAATTCACCTGTCAGCACCAATTGATCTATATAGCCCATATAATACAGGTTCGTACTGACCTGTAGGTCTTGGGATACATAGCGCCAGCCTAATTCAAGATCCTTCAGCGTTTCAGGTTTAGGGCTTCCGCTTTCATAATCATTTCGATTAGGTTCCCTATGAGCCATAGCATAGCTAAAATAGAGATTCGCATGCTGATTTAAATTATAGGTGATCCCTGCCTTCGGATTAAAGAAATTGAACCTATCGTCGACCCATCCTGTTTCTTGGCCATTGGCCGCATACCCGATTGTCCTGAATTGGAGGTCTCCAAATAAATTCAAATGGGCATTTAGAGCATAGTTTGCCTTAGCGAATGCATGAAACTCCCGTTTTGTCGAAGTATCCTGGTAGTATCGGTCTTTGTAATTTGCATTACTGGCCACCTGGGCCCAAATAATTTCACCATAATGGTCGCCTTCGTACCTATTATAACCGCCACCGAGAACCAAGTCAAAAGCATCGTTCCGATAGTTCGCAGACCATACGGTACCATAAAATCGATTATCAAGCCAACGTCGCCGAATCAAGTCAGTTGTGTTTACTAACTCTCCGTTTAACGTTACCGGTTGCAAGCCATAGGTCGCAAAATCATCATCTTCCCGAAATTGTTCAAAAAAGCCCCGGCCTCTGGTAAAATGAAGTGCAATATTCGTATTCCAGGCCGTATTGAGCTGTTGATTCCAAAGCAGTTGGGCATGATTTTGCCGATAGTTATCGACCTCATTGTCATAAAATCGAATGGCACCGTTCGTATCGGTGTACATCCCAGAAGGATTATAGGTTCTATTCGATTGCAAGGTTTGCAAATCAATTCCATTCCACGCTTGATAGGTAATTTCGTGACCCCCGAAAAGCAATGCCTTTAGTAAGGTCTTATCGCTTTTATAGGCCCCTTGCAGAAAGTAGGAATTTAAATTTGAAGACGCCCTGTCAATATATCCATCTGAGGTAATCCGAGACAATCTTCCGGCGAGTTCAATATGATTATTGAGCACCCCAGTACTAAACTTCAGGGTATTGCGAAAGGTATTGAAACTACCAACAGAACTTGAGATACTGCCAAATGCATTTTCAGAAATCGCATCGGTCAGGATATTTATACTGGCTCCAAAAGCCCCAGAGCCATTGGTGGAGGTTCCAACTCCACGCTGCAATTGAAGATTCTCGGTCGAAGAGGCGAAATCGGGCATATTCACCCAAAAAGTACCATGCGATTCAGCATCGTTATAAGGAATTCCGTTGATGGTCACGTTTACCCGCGTAGCATCACTCCCCCGTACCCGAATACCCGTATAACCGACTCCTGCACCTGCATCGGAAGTAGTTACTACCGAAGGCAAAAAGTTCATTAAAATAGGAATATCCTGTCCCAGATTTCGTGGGGTAATTGCACGTTTATCAAGATTCGAAAAAGTCACAGGGGTACTCTTCGTGGCCCTTATTGCCGAGACAAATACCTCATCGAGCAAAATATTTTTTGATTCCAATGAATCGGTCTGACGTTCCTGGGCCGCAGCGTCGGTGATCAAACCAATAAAGCCAAGTAGTATTAGTAGTTTCTTCATACAATTGTTTCAGGTGCGTAAAATGGTTCGCATGAATAACCAGACCTCTATAATCTCCGAACCCAAAAAAAGGTCATGAAATTATTTTATGCCAGGAATTCATCCACAAAAAATAGTACGAATAAAAAGGGGTTATTATTCTGGAATACAATTCGACGGTTGCTCATATAAGAGCAATAGAACTGCCTAATGACGCTTCAGCGCAATCCCTTGGCAGCATTACCTGCCCAGGTTCATCGGGTGTAATCTCAGCCTTCCGACACAAATCGGAAAGCACCCCTTTTGAGATACCGTAAAGGTACTTCAGGAAATTCAGTATTCAAACGAATTCTGGCTAAAAATTAACGTATGCATATAACCAAACAGCATGAATTGTTCGTATTTATAGAAGCGATGTAAAACACGATGTTATGAATGATGGAGCAAGGCCCCGATTTCCTCTTAAAATTATGATGAGCTATTTAATGCTCTTCTCCTTGGCCTTAGTGTCAGGATATTTTATCTATTCGGAAATACAAGTTTTCATGTCAAATGATTCGGCTGAAGAAACCGATATAAAACTTCTTAAGACCGGCGCTTTGGCCACACGTCTTTATGAAGCAGAAAGTCAGTCAAAATTGGCATTACAGAAGAAGACAGCGGCAAGTTTTCAAAATTATGGCGAAAAGGTCGCTGCCATTTTTAAGGAAATCGATTCCTTAAAACAATTATCGGTTAGTGACAATCAACGCAGCTTATTAGATAGTGTACAATTGTTACTTCAACATAAAATCGAGAATAGCAATGAGCTCAGATCGTTAAAAATGAAAAACGATGCCAATAATTCAATCGACATTGCACTGAAAAGCTTTTCTACTATGGAAGCCTCCTTAGGAAAAATAACGGCAGAGGCCCTTGCACCGAATATCGATGAACTATCGCCCAAGGCGCAAAGCGTTATTCATAATCTTGCAGATTATTTAAATGCCAATATTCCCACAGATACGACAAGCGTACCCGATGCAAAAAAAATAGATTCAATCCTCAGCATATCAAAAGCCCTGTTGGCGGAAGCAAAATTGAATGATGCAAAAACACAACGATTTCTTTCTGATAAAGAACAGGAGATCAACAAAAATGACTTGGAACTATCCCAACAACTGCGTACGATACTCTCGGCTTTCGAACAAGAGGTTATTTACAATACCTATACTGACAATATAAATAGGCAATCGGCCATGCAAAGAAGTATTCGTCTTGCAGGCATCGCAGCATTGCTGGGATTTTTTGTGGTCGGTATCTTTACCTTTTTAATCAACCGGGATTTTTGGAAAATTCAGACCTACCGACAAAATTTGGAAAAAGAGAAAAAATACTCCGAATCGCTCCTGAAAAGCAGGGAGCAATTGATTTCTACCGTCAGTCATGACCTACGAACCCCTTTGCACACGATTACAGGTTATGCTGATCTTCTTGAGAATACCGAAATAAATGAAAAACAAGCCAGATATCTTCAGAATATTAAATCGGCTTCGCAATATGTTGGCAATTTGGTCAATGACCTGCTGGATTTTTCTAAATTGGAGGCAGGGAAACTTCATGTTGAAAAGGCACCCTTTGTTGCCGCAGAACTTATTCTGGAAACCACTGAACATGTTGAGTCGTTATATCGCGATAAGAAGCTGAAATTATTGATCGATATTGACCCAGACCTTAATAAGGTTGTCTTAGGAGATCCTTTCAGGATACGCCAAATACTTACCAACTTAATCGGCAATGCCTTTAAGTTTACAGAAGAAGGCGCGATTACCATTAAGGCCCATTTTTTTCGCAAGTCAACGAAAAGCATTACCCTGAAAATCGACGTAATCGATACCGGTATCGGAATACCAAAAGAAAAGCAACATTTGATCTTTAAGGAATTTGCGCAAGCGGATCAGGCAACCGAAAAAAAATTCGGTGGCTATGGCCTTGGTTTGACAATTTCCAAAAAGTTGGCAGAATTATTAAAGGGTTCTCTAAGTGTAGAAAGTAAAATCGATCAGGGAAGTGTATTTAGTCTTAAAATTCCTTTGGAAATAAATAGTTCGCAAGCATCTAGCCAGACCACCATGCCCTCTTCGATTCCCAAGCTTAAGATGCTCATCATAGACGATGATACGGCATTGCTAGGAATGCTAAAGGAATTGGCCGAAAGCATGGGTGCACAGGTTCGAACGTTTACCAATTTCCTGCAAATCGACAACGATTCCCATTTGTCGTATGATTTGGTACTTACTGACATCCAAATGCCACAGATAAGCGGTTTTGAAGTATTGAAACGGTTACAATCCGGGAAGTATAAGCATTTTAAAAATCAACCGATCATTGCCATGACCGGAAGAAAGGATTTGGATGCCGAAGCTTATATTTCACTTGGGTTTTCGCAAGTAATTCAAAAGCCTTTCTCGAAGGGGGAGTTGATGTCGATTCTTAATTTGATGGGTTTTGAAACAAAAAAGGCAAAAGAAAATCAAGTGAACCCCACACCATCCAACGACGTGTCAAGTTTTTACAATTTAGAGACCATCCAATCTTTTTTAGGGGATAACGAGGCTGCCATTCAGGAAATACTACAAACTTTTATGAATGATACCTTCGCCAATATGAGCCTTTTGGAAGAATCTATTGATTCGCTCGATTATGGGCAAATCAATAACATTGCACATCGAATGCTGCCGATGTTCCGACAGCTGAGTGTACATGGTGCAATCCCTCTATTGGAAAAATTTGAATTGGCGGTAGTTTCCCAGATGAATCCAGGTCAGTTAAAAGATGCCTTTGGAAAATTAAAAGAAGAGGTAACCAATCTTTTGACCGCATTAAAAAACAGGCTGTCTACAAGTCTAAGTTATAATGGTTGATCCTATTATAAAGTGTCTTTCTGGTGACCTGTAATAATTTGGCAGCCTTCGATTTATTATAATTTGTCTTCTGCAAGGCCTTGATTATTTGTTCTTTTTCGAACTCTGATTTTGAAAATTTATGATGCTGGGTGTTGCCATTTTGGTTGGGCTGAACCACTTCCCTAGGTAGTGCATGTAACTGCACTTCATCCGAGGTGGTCAAGAGTACCGCTCTTTTTACCACATTTTGCAACTCCCGCAAATTCCCGGGCCAGTGATACTGTTTAAAAGCATTCCAAACCTCCTCTGAGAAGCCCTGAACACTTTTGTCAAGGTTTTTATTCGATTTGATTAAGAAATGTTCGGCGAACAATTGCAAGTCTTCAAAGCGATCTTCCAATGAAGGTAAATGAATCAAGAATTCATTCAACCTATGATAAAGATCTTCTCGAAAGAGCCCATTCTCAACCGCCAGCATCAAATCTTCATTCGTAGCCGTAATAATGCGAACATCGACTTTAATTTCCTTCGTAGTTCCGACCCGTTTTATTTTGCGCTCTTGGAGCGCCCTTAATAACTGAATTTGATTTTCATAGGAAAGGTTGCCTACCTCATCTAAAAATAATGTACCGCCATTGGCCGCCTCAAAATTTCCGATCTTATCTTCAATGGCCCCGGTAAAACTTCCTTTGACATGACCAAAAAATTCGCTTGCCGCAAGTTCTTTCGGAATTGCACCACAATCGACTGCGACGAAATTAAAATTCTTGCGATTGCTATTTTCATGTATTGCCCGAGCCGTCACTTCTTTTCCAGTGCCGCTTTCACCTGTAATCAAAACCGACATGTCGGTAGGAGCGACTAGCATGATGTATTCCTCCAATTGTTTTGAGGCCTTACTCGTACCCGCCACAATTTTTTCGGAACTACTTTGTGTAGTAGGTCCTGTTTCCCTTTTAGAACCAGAATCATTTTTAACAGGTATTTCCCTAGAAGATAGGGTGTCCTTGTTTTTTATAGCCTTATCGATTATTGTGAGAATGTTTTCTGGGGTAAATGGTTTCGAAATATAATCAAATGCCCCTTTTTTCATTGCCTGAACCGCCGATCCGACTTCGGCATAGCCCGTCATAACAATTACTGCGGTACTTTGATTGCTCGATTTGATGTCAGAAATTAATTGAATGCCATCATAATCTGGCAAACGCAAATCGGTCAAAATAACATCGAAATGGTGCGACTTGAATTGCTGCTTTGCCTCGGGTGCCGAAAAACTTGCAACCACTTCATAGCCTTTTTTGGCTAAAAATTTTTGCAACATCTGACAAAACGCAGTGTCATCATCAATGATCAAGATGTTTGGCATGTTAGCTTTCTAGTATTTCTTATCTACGTAAAAATACCATAACAGAGCTATTTAATAATTAAAATATTCCCAAAAATCGAATTATCATAAAGATTTTACGATCAGATCGAAAATTGGAAATCGCGATATTCATAGGGAACAAGTTGTGCTACCTGCCATGAATCCTTAAAAAGAATGAAACCAAGATGGCTCTGAGGGTTGACCAATTTTTAAGGCTGTATGATTAAAAATGCTCAAAAAGAAAAGGGCTGCTTAGTAGCAACCCCTTTCTGACCAAACCAACTTGATACAAAACAAATAACTCAAGTTATTACATTTCAATCCAGTTACCATTTTCATCGGCATAAAGCGTGCCTGACGTACCATCTTCCAATGATACTTCAAGTTTATATTGCTTCGCCTCATTCGCATAAGCCTTATCTATTTTTGCCGTCGGATAATTTTTAGCCACTGCGGCTGTAACGGCTTCCGGCAATTCACTAGCAGCAATTTCTGCGAAATCATCTTGTGCAACCACTTCGGTCGCTACAGTTTGAGCCTCTTCCTTGTCTTGTGCAAAAACAGATAAACTTCCTAGTGATAAAGCCAGTACTAAAACTAAATTTTTCATAATCTATTATTTTAAATTAAACTTATAACGCATAATGAAAATATGATACCATATTTCCTTAAAAATATAAATACCTGAAAATCATTTATTTAAAATATTTATAGGGTTGATTCGGTGTATAAATTTGGGTATCACGTTTGTATGATGTATAAGATTTACACACTATGTATCAGTTCCTGAGTTTTTATATATCTAGTATTCAACAGCAACAGTACTAAAAATTAAAGCCTCAACAATGTTGAGGCTTTAATCGCTATTCAAATATGAATTAATTTTGAGAGGAATGTATACTTCTCAAATTACATTTCAATCCAATTGCCTTCAGAATCGGCAAACAATACTAACTCGCTACCATCTTGGGCAACCACTTCTAACTTGTACTGCTCCATATCATTTTTAAGGGCTTTTGATACTTTAGCCTCAGGATAATCCTTAGCAAGCGCATCTGTAATACTAACTGGAACTTCTTCAACAGCTACTTCAACAAAGCTATCTTGAGCAACAGGGGCAACTTCGGTAGCTTCAACTGCTTCCTCAGTAGCAGCTTCACTAGCCATTACAGCCTCAGTAGCTTCAGCTGCAACGGCCTCTGTAGCCTGATCTGCTTCTGGAGCAATTGCTTCAACAGTTGTTGTCTCAGTAGTTACTTCTTGTACTTCTTCTTGTGCAAAAGCAGCCATGGTCCCTAAAGACATTACTGCTACTAACATTACTTTTTTCATTTTCAGTGTAATTAAGATTAAATTTATATTTGTTTTGTCAATCAATACCATATACGGGAAAATAGTGCCAATGGATTTTTTAATGTGAAATAAAATTTAATATACTGATTTTCAGTATATTAATTAATTTTTTTCCTGAATATCCTTTGTGTAGGTTTGGGTAATGGTCTGAGAAAAGTGTGTACCTATTACCCATTTCGTCACGTGCGACTGCCTGTGTTTCAGTTTTCGGGGCGATGGGTAGGTTTCAAAAGATCATTGACCGTTTTAACAGGATTGAAAGTAATTAGTGGAACTTCAACAAAAATAGTATTCCAGAAGGCCATCGCGCCGTTCCATAAGCCAGGTAGTTCTAAAGCCTTGAGGTCTTTTCCGTCTTTGGTCTTTTTGGTAATAAATCCTTGTTTGTCATCTACAAAATCCAGAAGATCATATTTCTCGCCATTATGATCTTTTACTCCACAGACTATATCAACTGGATTAAAATGGGTCGAATTTCTTAGGAGTTGTAATTGGCGTTCATCACTTGCATCTATTTGTGCCGATTCGACTATCTGCAGCGATATGTTCCCATTACCGTCCCGTATCCAAAATGGACCACCTCCTGGCTCTCCTTCATTCCGTACCATACCACATACCCGAATAGGACGATTAAGCTTGTTCTTTAGGACTTTAATTTGCATAGGTTGGTCTATTTGCTCAAAGTCGTCTTGAAAGCGTACGTTCATTTCCCTTTCAAGAAAGGTCTTTATTTGTTGTATACTAACTTCCGAGATGGGTTTTGATTCTAACATTTTTGCATATTCAAAGCCATTTTGTTGAACTTTCAAAAGTTTGCCCGCTAATATTTTTTTACTATCGGCAACCTTGGATAAATGTTTGTTGACGACAACATTGTCAATATTCTTGATAAAGATTATATCGGCATCAAGCTCATTGAGATTTTCGATAAGCGCTCCATGGCCCCCAGGTCTAAAAACAAGCATCCCGTCATTATCCCTAAAAGGCGCATTGTTTACGTCGACCGCAATGGTGTCGGTAGAAGACTTTTGAATGGAAAAGCTAATATTAAAAACAGTTTTAGTGTTTTTTGAAATTTTCTCCCTTATTGCGGTCAGCTTTTCGTTGAACATTTCACGGTGTTGCTCGGAAATCGTAAAATGCAAGTTTGCCGTATCGTTGGTCTTGCTATAAATCGCCCCTTCTTTTAAATGTTCTTCGAAAGGTGTAACCAATTCAGTATTATAATCATGAAAGGGCAAAAGTCCTTTTGGGTAAAAACCAAAGTTGAGTTTATCTTCTGAAAGCATTTCCTGAACGTATAAATATACCTCGCTAACGGTAGCTGCCAAATTCGTCTCAAGTCTATTTTTCAAGATCCCAAAAAATGGAAATTCAGTCAAGTGTTTCGAGAACACTGCGATATCGCTATCATTGGTTCGCGCCAAATATTCGTTCAGGCTTTCTTTATCCGGGTTATATGCCTCCAAAAAATTGAATAACGATTTGAACATTCTGGATGCCGCTCCCGAAGCAGGTACAAATTTTATAAGGACTACATTTTTACCGACACTTTCAAACCTTTTTATTAGTTGCTTTTCCTCAGCCTCGGATAGCTTTAAAATTCCATCTCCCACGACAGCTGCCTTTTCAAGAGTGACAAACGGAATTCCCGATCTAAAGGTCTCAATTTGTTGGTGTACCTTTTTAGGCGCTATTCCTTTACTTGATAATTGTACGAGGTCCTCTTCTGTAATTTTCATTGGCTTTCTAATAATTTATCGATTGTTCGGACAGCCGTTGCCAAACGTGTTTTTTTATCTCCCTTTAAAACAACGAAATTCCTTTTATATTTTATTAAAGTATCTCTAAAATAGTTGAACATTCGTTCCCGTTCCAAAGGTTTATCACGAAGATCATCTACTTCCCATGGCACATCGATATAGGTTAAAAAGTAAAGGTCATAGGTATTCAATAGGGCGTATTTTTCCAAGATAGGATCGCAATGGCCAATATAATAGGCTTCCGAATACACCTTGGTTTCCAAAAGGTCGGTATCACAAATGAGTATTTTTGTGGCTTTTTTTGCCAACGAATTTTCAAGTCGCATTTGTCCTTCGGCTATTGGCAATAAATCTTCAGGTTCGCAGGTCCTCCGCTCGTTGTTCCACTTTTCTTGCAGGTACTCCCTTGCATATTCGGGAACCCATACCGTATTATAATGTCTTGCCAATTGTTCGGAAAGCGTAGTTTTCCCGGTAGATTCAGGACCGAACAAGACTATTTTAATTCTATTTGTAGGCTCTTGTTTAAACTTTTCTTCCATAAAAGATATCCTTGAATTGCCAAGACGGTAAATATAAGGTATTGAAGGGAAAGCATTCCCCATCCACGATAGGCATATAAGGGTATTGTAATGATATCGGCCACAATCCAAAGGGTCCAGTTCTCCAATTTTTTTAACGCCATGTACCACATTGCCGTAAAGAAAATGCCTGAAGTAAGCATATCAATATAGTTGGTCATTTTTATTTCAGTGCCAAAAATTCTATATACGAGATAGTTAAAAGCCATGGTCAGAATAAAGAGTAATCCGCCTATTCTTTTTTCTCGAGTGGTCGTTCTTGAGATTTGGACTACTTTTTCAGCACCTTTGGTTCTGGCCCAATTCCACCATCCATAGATACTCATGGCAGACCAATAGAAGTTCATCATCATATCGCCCAATAGACCATCCTTATAAAATAGATATACCGTAATAATGGTTGCAATAAGCCCCGTGGGATATACGAGAATATTTTCTTTTTTGGCATACCAGACACTAAGTATACCAAAGAGCAGTACAACGGCTTCAAGCACTATGATATACGTTTCCTTACCTCGATAAGAATCAAGGAAGAAATCAAAAATTTGGTGCATAGTCGCTTCGATCTGATTTAACTATTTTTAAATACAGTAATCCCTTATCAATCAACTGAAATGCTTCATGGATCTCGGTATGTAAGACCGCCATGACCTCATTATACCCTCCATACACTTGAGTACTTAAAGGATTTTCTAAAATAATGAGTCCGGAAGCACGTAATTTTTTTATAAAACGTTTAATATGCTCCTCATAATCATCTTGCAAGGGCGAAAAAGTTAGCTCTACGGATATTTCCATGTTCTTAAGGTAAAGTTTCAGGTTAGGGATTAAACTAGGGTAAAACTACTAAAAACCATTGATTGTCAACTAGCTTACAGGCCAAATGCATAAACACATGTAAATCCTTCGAATTCGAAAAATTCCAGTTCATACCGTGAGGTACTACCATGATAGACTATTTTTCCCTCGGTTTTCCCATGTTCCAAGTTAAAGTCGTCAATATCGATGTGATTTATAAAACTAAGTCCTTCTTGCGCATAGATTTTATAAAGTGATTCTTTGGAACCCCATACAATCGTCAACTTCCGGATCAGGGCATCGGTGTTGGCAATGGTACGGTATTCCTCTATGGGTGTAAATTTATGGGCGATCCTTAAGATCATATCCCGTTGTTTTTCAATGTCGATTCCTACTTCCTTGTTATCTGAAAGGATAATCCCTGTAAAATGATTGGAATGGGTAATCGAGATGTGTTTTCCGTCCTTAAGATGTGGTTTGCCCGCGGTATCGTAATACATGTCAGAGTCTTCATACCCTTCGAGTGCCATTAAATGACGAATACTCAGAAACCCTTTGCGATGTAATTGTGATTTCATGGTATCAAACCGGCTTTGGCAATTTTGAGTTAATCGAATGCCCTTTAATAATTCGGTTTCGGGTTCTTCGATTCTCCAGATATGTATAACAATAGACGTCCCTTTTTTTATAGTTTTATAAAGTGGCATAGCTATTTTATAGGATATTCTTAACTTAGCAGCATAATTGAGACAAAAAGATTGCGCTATAACGAAAGTAAAAATAAAAATGAACATGACTACCAAAACAGTTACGTATACACCTTATAAGGTAAAGGACATTTCCCTAGCGAATTGGGGAAGAAAGGAAATCGGCCTAGCCGAGGCCGAAATGCCCGGGCTAATGTCACTACGGGAGGAATATAGAAATGAACAGCCCCTCAAAGGAGCACGAATTGCCGGATGTCTGCACATGACAATACAAACGGCCGTTTTGATTGAAACCTTGATTGCCTTGGGTGCAGAGGTAACTTGGAGTTCATGCAATATTTTTTCTACGCAGGACCATGCCGCAGCCGCTATTGCGGCTGCCGGGATTTCAGTATATGCCTGGAAGGGAATGAATGAGAAAGAATTTGATTGGTGCATTGAGCAGACCTTGTTCTTTGGTGAGGATCGCAAACCCTTGAATATGATTTTGGATGATGGTGGCGACTTGACCAATATGGTATTAGATCAATATCCAGAGTTGGCAGCTGGTATAAAAGGTTTGTCCGAGGAAACGACTACTGGGGTACACAGGTTGTACGAACGGGTCAAAAATGGCACCTTACCAATGCCTGCCATTAACGTAAACGATTCGGTTACAAAGTCAAAATTTGACAATAAATACGGATGCCGGGAAAGTGCTGTAGATGCGATTCGTCGCGCGACCGATACCATGCTGGCGGGTAAGAAAATCGTGGTTGCCGGATATGGGGACGTCGGAAAAGGTACGGCCGCATCCTTTAAGGGGGCAGGCGCCATCGTTACGGTGACCGAAATTGATCCTATTTGCGCCTTACAGGCCTGTATGGATGGCTTCGAAGTCAAAAAATTGGAATCAGTAGTAGCCAACGCTGACATTGTGATTACCACTACCGGTAATAAGGATATAATTAGGCCAGAACATTTTAAGGCTATGAAGGATAAGGTCATAGTGTGTAATATCGGGCATTTTGACAATGAGATCGATATGGCATGGTTGAATAAGAATTACGGCCATTCAAAAGATGAAATCAAACCTCAGGTCGACAAGTATACGATCGAAGGAAAAGATATTATCATTCTCGCAGAAGGTCGACTTGTCAACTTGGGCTGTGCCACAGGTCATCCCAGTTTTGTGATGAGCAACTCATTCACAAACCAAACTTTGGCGCAGATAGAGCTCTGGAAGAATAGCAAGGCTTATGAAAACGACGTTTATATGCTTCCAAAGCACTTAGATGAGAAAGTGGCCTATCTCCATTTGGCACGATTGGGGGCTGAACTTACTGAACTTCGCAAAGATCAGGCAGATTACATTGGTGTTCCCGTAAATGGACCTTTTAAGCCAGCGTATTATAGATATTAGTCGCTAGGATTTTTACCAAAAAATTAGTTAGACCCCTTCCTGCTGGTTGGGGTCTTATTTTTAGCATCAGCAGGGGGAAAATTAAAAAGGGTCCGAGCTGCATTTTTTGGTTCTCAAAATAAAATTTTACCCGGTTGAGGAATCGATGCCTTTTATTCGAAGTATCTAGTAGGAATCCTCAAGAAGCGCCCTATTGTTTTTCTTGATATAAATTACTCCTAGAATCCATTTTGGTAGTCTTTTCATTTGAGACCAAAAAAAAACCCTTTCCGGTTGGGAAAGGGCAAGATTCTTTTAGCAAGGTGCTTTCTTAAGCCTCAAATGGCTCTATAGAAACAAATGATTTGCCACCAGCCTTTTTTTCGAATTTAACAAGACCGTCAATACGTGCATGTAGCGTATGATCTTTACCGGCATACACATTTTCACCTGGATTATGTCTTGTACCACGCTGTCTAACGATGATGTTTCCAGCAACAGCGGCCTGTCCTCCAAAAATCTTTACGCCAAGACGTTTTGATTCTGATTCCCTACCGTTTTTAGAACTACCTACACCTTTCTTGTGAGCCATGATATTTAGATTTTAATGGGCCGTATTATTTACCGCCGTTTAACTTATCTTGTAATGTTTTTAATTCGTCCCAGTTGCCATCAGCCGCCAATTTGGCTTGCTCGGGCCAAGTACCTGGATCCAAATGGGCCATCCTAGAACTTGCTTCGGTTAGAATTTCCTTGATTTTTTCTGGTTTGGCTTTTGCCAATTTAGCGAAAGTACCGAAACCTGCCTGCTGCAAAGCTTCGGCAGCTTTTGGCCCAATACCTTCGATTTTCTTTAAATCGTCTGCTTTGTCAACCTTTGCTGCAGCTGTTTTCGGACTAGCTGTCTTGGCTGTCTTGGGTTCTGCCTTTTTGGTTTCCACCTTGGCCTTTGGAGCCACGGTCTCGGGAGTTTCTGCCTTTGGGGCTGCAACTTTCTTCGCAGGTTTTTCTGCCGTTTTAGGGGTGGCCTTTTTAGCACCGGATGCTACAATACTTTCGATAATAATCTCGGTAAATGATTGCCGATGACCATTTTTCTTCTGGTACCCTTTGCGTCTTTTCTTTTTAAAGACAATTACCTTGTCACCTTTTAAATGTTTAACGACTTTGGCCTCTACAGCGGCTCCGTCTATAGCTGGGGCGCCAACAGTGATGTTTGAACCATCCGCCAAAAGAAGTACCTGATCAAAAGTCACCTTTTTCCCTGCTTCTTCCTGCAAACGATGTACATACACTTTCTGGTCTTTTGCAACTTTGAATTGCTGCCCTGCCATTTCTACAATTGCGTACATAGCGTATTTATTAATTAATTTCCAATGCCCAGTTTTTCGCTAAGCGGATGCAAATATACTGCTTAATCATTAATGTACAAGTGAATGAAAGAGTTTTTAGACTGATTTCTTCTTGAGATTGTTGCTTGATTTGAAAAGTTGCATAAAAGTAAGGGTCAGTACCAAAGTAGTGGCAAAACCCATGATGGCGACCGTAGCAAAAACAATGCCCTCGAAATTTTCAAAATCCTTCGCCCATACCTTCGAAAGTTCCTCAAGAAATCCGACATTCAATTCAGTTGAATAAAGGGCGAAAAAGAACGTAAAGATCAGGGTTGCTACCCCACCCGTGACAATTCCGGCTACAAAACCCTTCCCGTAATTAAATCCCTTTGGATCACGGAATTTAAAATATTTAATAGACTCATAAATTCCAAAACCCGTCACTACCCCATTGAACAAGCTATAATAAATGGTCGTGTGCAGATTAAAAAGCGAAAGAATTAAAAAATAGGCGATCAGACAACCACTTGTGGCAATCCCAAAGCGAATGGGTAGGGCAAATTCTTTCATAAACCTATATTTTCTTTTAGAATCAATCGATTTACAAATTACAAAATCATTGTCAGTTGTCATAAAAAATCGGTCAAGAATAGTGGCTCATAGATTCTTTAGCATATTTAACAGCATGTGAACAGCTGCCTTACAACGGCTTGCCAAGTAAGATTTCAGGTGCTTCATGATTTTTATATGCCACCAACAAGTGTTAAATCAATGTGATGATTCAAAGGGGAATTACATGAACAATTGCGCGTCCAACGAATTCTTTATCGGCTGTCTTCGGGAGAATCAAAAAATAAATCATGTTATTTTTAACAAATGGGTGTGCTACATTTTTTATCTTTGGGGGAGGCACAATTACCAATTAAAATGCGTAACCCTGATATGATGAAGCATGCCAAAAAGTTTGTATTCCTGGTTCTAGTTAGTTTTCTATTTGTTTCCTGTAAGGACGAAAAAAACAGCGATGCGAAATCAAGTACCAAACAAATGAAGGAAGTTTTGGCGATTCATGACGAGCTTATGCCAAAAACAGTAAAATTCGGAAGTCTGGTAGGGCGTCTCAGCAGTATGGAGGACAGTACTGAAATGGGTCTAAAATACAAGCATGCGCGCGAAGATCTTCAGGCCGCCCACGAATCGATGATGAAATGGATGCAGGATTTTGGGAATAAGTTCGACCCGGATGAAATTTTGAACGGCAAGGAACTCTCTGATCAAAAGTTGATATGGCTCAACGAAGAAGAACAAAAAATCAAGGCGTTACAAGTGCAGATTGAGAAGAGCCTTGGCCAGGCAGAGGCCCTGTTGGAGAAAAAAGAATAAGCTTCTACGACCTCCGTATGTTCTAAGCTGTTCTTAATCCTTCCAGCGCATTGATTCCATAATTCTCCTGATATCGTTCTGCAAGTATTCGGCTGCCGGATAAATTGAATCATAGTTTGGCTTTGCATAAAAATATAATGACCCTGTCACAAAGTGTTTTGTGCTGTCGGTGACGTAGAACTGAGCTTGTGATGCCGCATCGCCGGTTACTTCGTAAAACATGCCATAGACGCTGTCTTTATTGTTTATAAAAGGTTGCTCGGCAATCGCATCGGCCTTGACGACATGCTCATAGGAAAACTTTTGTGCATCCGAAAGCAGCTTCCCAAGATTGTTATCCACCTTTTTATAATTAATAAAGATCGAACCCTTCATTATGGGGTAATCGAGCTCTAAAGAACTTGAGGTCTGTTTTTTAAGTTTCGCCAATTTATTGTATTGAAACATGAACTGGTCGGTTTGTAGTTCTGCTATTTCAGCTTCAGGGTATTCTAAACGCAATAGTGCCTTCGGCTTGGGCAATAAATCATCTTTACAACCCATTTCAAAGGCCATAATTATGAACAGCGCGATGAAAATTCTATTGTTCATGGGGCAAAGTGACTTTTATTTGTATCAGTCTTTTCTTGTCTAAACTCTCTACAAGAAACTCATAGTCCCCGAATTGTATCTTTTCACCTTTCCTCGGAAAACTTCCCGCGATTTCCAACACAAATCCGGCAATAGTTTCTGATTCCCCCTTTTTTTCCTCGAAAATATCCTCATTTTCGATTTTCGCCACGCGATAAAAGTCCTTCAAGGTAGTTTTTCCGTCAAAAACATAGTTGAAATCATCCAATTTGGAAAATATCAAGTCTTCATCATCAAATTCATCGCTGATATCCCCGACAATTTCCTCAATGATGTCGTTTAAGGTTACCAATCCCGAGGTACCTCCGTATTCATCCACGACGATTGCCAAATGATTTTTTTTGTCCTGAAACTCCAACAAGAGGTCATCAAGTTTTTTATTTTCAGGCACGAAATAGGGCTCGCGGATCAAGGAGGTCCAATTGTAGGTCTTACGATCAATATAAGGCAAGAGATCCTTGACATAAAGAACGCCTTTTACCATATCGATCTTTTCAGAAAATACTGGAATTCTCGAATAGCCATGTTTCTGGATTTCTAGAAGAACTTCGGGAAATTTCATTTCGTCGTCTAGCGCAAAAATATCGATTCTAGGTCGCATGACCTGTTTGGTGTCGGTATTTCCAAACGAAACAATGCCCTCCAATATCTTTTGTTCTTGCTTGGTTGTATCACCATCAGATGTAAGTTCAAGGGCTTGTGAAAGATGGTCTACGCTTAAACTCGATTTCTCCTTGGCCAATTTTTTAAATAGAAAAAGTGTGCCTGAACGCATGGGCAGGCTCAAAGGCGAGAAGAGAAAATCCAGAACCTTCATTGGGTATGCCATGACATGCGCAAAACTCATTCGATTACGATTGGCATATACCTTGGGCAAAATTTCCCCAAACATCAGAATCAAGAAAGTTGCGACCACTACCTCCAGAAGAAATCGCACCGAAACCAAGCCGAACAATACATAATTCAAACCTGAGAAGATGGTATCACCAATGATATTGAACAGCAAAACGATACCAATATTGATTGAGCTGTTGGCAATTAATATCGTGGCCAACAATTTCTTGGGTCGATCTAATAATTTGACAATGATATTTCCTTTTGTTGAATTCCGTTCCTCAATTTCGTTCACTTCAGTGGGCGAGAGTCCAAAAAAAGCCACTTCGGCCCCAGAAATCAAACCCGAACAGAATAGGAGCAGGAGGAGAATGCAAATTTTCAGCACGAAGGTACTGTCAATAGCAATCGCAAACGGTAATAGTGTAAGCGGGTCGGGATCCAACTAGTATGGTTTTAATTTTTTAGAATGGGAGGTCATCCTCATGGTCTGATTCCTCCAAGGACGTGTTTGCATGATCTTTTTGCTGCATATTGGTGCCCGACATCTCATGGTCGTGCGCATGAGCCCCTTGGGCATTTGCCAAACTTTCCTTCTTTGTCGACAAAAAAGTAAAATCCTGTACCTGAATTTCGGTGGAGTATCTTGCAATTCCATCTTCCCCTTGCCATTGTCGGGTTTTTAAACGGCCCTCTACATATACTTTATCACCTTTACTAAGATATTTCTCACAGATTTCGGCCGCCTTATTTCGAACCACCACATTGTGCCATTCGGTATTTGTAATCTTCTCCCCTGTTTGTTTATTCGTATAGGTTTCGTTCGTTGCAAGCGGAAAACGGCCAATAGCTCCCCCCCCTTCAAAATAATGCATTTTTACTTCATCCCCTAAATGCCCGATCAACATAACTTTATTCAACGTTCCGCTCATAATTCACATATAGTTCAATCGTCAAAAATACGAATTTTTAAATGTATCCAAGAAATCTGCTATCAAAACAGGGACGGGGTACTTATTTACTTCGAAAAGCGCTAGGCCACGTTTCAATTTGTCTTCGGTCTCCACGATCCAAAATTTGGTATACAAATGCTGGTGTGAAAGTTTATGAACGATAACCGCTTCATTAAATTGATGTATTTTCAAAACAGTGCTTAAGGGCAAAACATCTTTCAGGACATCGCCAACGTCCTTGAGGCCGATTTCAGCATCGGATTCAAACAATGGGAACTCCCATAAATTTTCCCATATACCTTTTCCCGCACGCTGACGTAACTCGGTCATTATAATTCCATCGGATGCCATTGAAATAGGAACCAAATAGTTGAAATAACGAATACGCACTTTTTGCTTATTGACTTTCAGAGGTAGTACTCCTACTTTATTTTGTCGAAATGCAACACAATCCTGAACCAATGGACAAACGGAACAATCTGGCTTTTGTGGGGTACATTGCAGGGCGCCGAATTCCATTATTCCCTGATTGTAGTCCCGTATGTTTTCAATGTTCATGACCTCCTTGGCCAGTTGTCTAAAATATTTTGCTCCCGCGGTCGTGTTTGTCGCGATGTCAACACCAAAATACCTGGCCAAAACTCTGTATACATTGCCATCGACAACGGGCTGCGGTTCATCAAAACAAATCGAGGAAATGGCGCTTGCGGTGTAATCGCCAATTCCCCTTAATTTTATAAGGGCGTCATAATTGTCGGGGAATTTTCCGTCAAAATCGGCAGAAATTGTTTTGGCGGTGGCATGAAGGTTCCTGGCCCGTGTATAATAGCCAAGTCCTTGCCATAATTTCAAAACGTTCTCTTCACTTGCGGCGGCCAAATCCTGCACGGTAGGAAAGTTTTCAATAAAGCGCAAATAATAAGGTGACCCTTGTGAAATGCGGGTCTGTTGTAACATAATCTCTGAAAGCCAAATTTTATAGGGATCCCTGGTACGCCTCCATGGAAGTGTACGTTTATTTTTTGCATACCAGAGTAAAACCTTATGGGAAAATAACATCAATACGAATGCTTGGGCACAAAAGTAAGGGATTGTGAGCCGAATTCATCTTAAAATTAGTTGTTTAGAGGGAAAGATTCAATAAAATTTATATATTTGCAACCCTAAAAAACACACAGAAAATCTATTATTCAAGATGACGAAAGCGGAAATTGTATCTAAAATCTCAGACAAACTGGGCATTGAAAAAGGAGATGTACAAGCAACTGTCGAATCCTTTATGGAAGAAGTAAAATCCTCCCTAGAAGGTGGGGACAATGTTTATTTAAGGGGTTTTGGCAGTTTTATTATCAAGACAAGGGCAGAAAAGACTGGAAGGAATATCTCGAAGAACACAACCATCAAGATTCCTTCGCATAATATTCCTGCTTTTAAACCGGCGAAAGTATTTGTTGAAGGCGTAAAGAGTAACGTTCAGGTAAAATAATATAATAATCTTAAAAGCAAAACTTTATGCCGAGTGGTAAAAAAAGAAAAAGACATAAGGTAGCTACCCATAAGCGTAAAAAGCGACGGAGAGCTAATCGACACAAGAAAAAGTAGTTGTACAACTACTTTTTCATTTTAACACGTTCATTGACATAGAAATTCTACAAACGAATTTCGGCAGGAAGATACAACCTGTTTAAATTATTGTTTAATCTATTTGATCCATACCTTATCTACAAAGGCTTGTGGAACAAATAAAAATACATTCAGGTGAATAGAGAATTAATCGTACGATCTAGTTCTAATGCCGTAGACTTTGCCTTATTGAAGGATGGGAAGCTCACTGAATTGCATAAAGAAGAGGACAACAACGACTTTTCGGTTGGTGATATTTTTTTGGCCAAAGTTCGAAAGCCGGTTAGCGGTCTAAATGCAGCCTTCGTAAACGTTGGTTATGAGAAAGATGCTTTTCTGCATTATCATGACCTTGGGCCGCAACTCTCAACCATGTTGAAATTCATTAAGCAAGTTAGTGCTGGAAAATTGCAGGATTATTCCCTTAAAAATTTTCCTTTCGATAACGATATTGACAAAAATGGCGTCATTACCGATGTCATCAAAGCAAATCAATCCTTATTGGTGCAAATTGTCAAAGAGCCCATATCAACCAAAGGACCAAGAATAAGTTCCGAGCTTTCATTGGCCGGGCGTTATTTGGTGATGGTCCCTTTCTCTGACCGCGTTTCGGTATCCCAAAAAATTGGGAGTAATGCAGAGAAAGACCGGCTAAAAAGACTCGTTCGGAGTATCAAACCACCAGGTTTTGGTGTTATTATACGAACAGTAGCCGAGGGCAAAAAAGTTGCGGAGTTAGACAAAGATCTAGAAAACTTGCTGAACAAATGGTCGGCAATGTGCAAAAAATTGTATAAAGCAGCGACCCCTTCAAAGGTACTTGTAGAGCTCAATAGGGCTTCGAGTATTTTAAGGGACGTTTTCAATGATTCCTTTACGGGCATCCACGTTGACAATGAAACGCTTTATAATCAAGTACAGGAATATGTGGAGGAAATTGCCCCAGGCAAGGAATCCATGGTTAAATTGTACAATTCCCCGGTCCCTATTTTTGAAAAATTCGGGATCGAACGACAGATTAAAACGTCTTTTGGTCGCACGGCCTCTATGAGTAAAGGAGCCTATCTGATCATAGAACACACCGAGGCATTGCACGTTATCGATGTGAACAGTGGTAACCGATCGAACAAGGCGAAAAATCAAGAGGATACTGCATTGGAAGTAAACCTCTTGGCTGCCTCTGAAATAGCCCGACAATTGCGATTGCGCGACATGGGCGGAATCATTGTGGTTGATTTTATCGACATGGTAAAAGTGCAACACAGAAAAAAGCTTTTTGATCATCTTCGTGACGAAATGAAAGACGATCGTGCGAAGCACAAAATATTGCCACCGAGTAAATTCGGACTCATACAGATTACTAGGCAACGGGTCAGGCCAGAGATGAACATCAAGACTACTGAAGCCGACCCCAACGGAATTGGTCAAGAAGTCGAGGCACCCATTCTTTTGATAGACCGGATCAATTCTGATCTTGAGAAGTTGATGAAAGGGCCCGCCAAGGACAACGGAATTACCTTAAATATACATCCGTTTATAGCTGCCTATTTGACCAAAGGATTCACTTCAATACGTACGAAGTGGTTCTTGGAGTACAAAAAATGGATAAAGATCCAACCTCGGGATGCCTATACGTATCTTGAGTTCCGATTCAAGGACAAGGATGGTAAAACCATCTATTAAAAATTGAAAAGCGACCTCGTAAAAGGGGTCGCTTTTTTTGTTTTTGTAATTTAACGAGTTACTTTAATATGGATCGAAAATCCATTGGAAATAATTAACGCATCAACTTATCTTTTTCTTACAAAAAACTCAAAACTCTGCTGACCCAAAAGACCAGCCCCCCCTACACCTTCAATATTGCCCATGAAATACGAATTAACATCAGAGCAGAAAAACTCCAATATAGCTTCTCCCTTTACATCTGTTATTAGCGAAGGCTCCCATAATAGGGTATTTCTGTAATCTGGAAAGGGATCATCTACGTTTTCTCTATCATATTTGGGACTATAGAATTCCTTATTAAGGTAATAGCCCTTAACCTTCCAAACATTATTGAATTTTAAGATTTCCTCTTCCGTATATACTTTTTCTTCCCTGTCACTTCTTGGAAAATTGCCCGCAAGGAATTCGCTGTAAGTTATGGTTATATATTTGCCTATTCTTGCCTCATAAAGATAAGTCATGCCTAATTGAGGGATACCTTTTGCTCCCTTATGATTTTTACAATTTAGAACACCAATTCCACATACATAATCATTACGCATTGAGTTATCAATTGGAGCTGTTAACGATCCCATCAATTTACCCCTTATTGTACTTTGTTTTTTATCCGTTACAATTACTTCATCTAGCAATGTAGTATTCCTTTCCACCATAAAGGATTCGACCTCTTTCTTCTCGATAGTAGGCTTGGCGACAGGATAGAACATTTTTTTTGAGGGCATTACCGCATTTAGTGTTTCAAAGGGCTGATCTAAACTTATGCTTGGCTTAAAATTTGATCCTGGCGTTTCCATGGGTTTAAGGTAGATATAGCTGCCCTCTCCTATCTTTAAAATACCTGTGGACAAGGTGAAGGCCCCTAAAGAATCCGTCTTAACAAACTCCCCGAAATTTTCGTTATTGGCTGTGGTGGCCCGGATGAAGTAATCTGTGACAATGGCATCTTTTTTCCTATTCTTCTTGTCAACGGATACTATCCCATTTATTTCATCGAAAATAACGGGTCGGCCATTTCCAATGGTTTCATTCAGGTATTTTTCTTCCCAAACATATTTGCGCCAACCTTGGGTTAACATTAATAGATCCAGGGCCTTTCCACGGTCCCGATTTTTAGTGTTGAAATAGTAGGAAGGGTCATATATACTTCCTTTCAATTGCGAAGAAAGATAGAAATGGTTCAAAATCGTATTTGGATCATCCATATTCTGATAAATCTTGTCATAGATGCTAGCCCCTAATTGTGCCACGACAGGTCTACCGAACTCATCGGTCACCTTTATTTTTAAGTGTCCCTTTCCCCTGGTTGCATATGTTTCCTCCAAGTTCTGGATCTCAATATTAAGTTTTCGGTCCTCGTGTAAATATACCAGCCTCTCCGCAATGGGTTCCCATTCTTCATTAAAAAGAGTAATCTCGGCAATCCCCTGAGGATAGACTTTTATCGGTACCCGCATCAATAGTTCCTTTTCAACCTCGGCCATGGCCATCCCAAAGACCTTGCCCCTTATCTGTACCCGTAAATATATCTTTTTGTTTTCAGCAAAGGTGTTCGATACTTTGACTACCAGATCATCTTCGGTTTTATCAATTAATTGCATTGCCAGCCCACGATCCAATATTTCTGGTAATCTATAAGTCATAGAGTGCAACGAATCAAGAAGTTCAATGCGGTAGTCTTTTGACCTTAAAGGTCGAAAGACAAAACTTCCCATACCGTAGTGTTCACTAGCGAACTTCAAAAGTGGTTTGTTATCTTCAAATATGGTACCCGTAACATCAACTGGTCTGCCTTCGGAATCCATTGCCTTAAATGCTACCTTGGCCTTGATTCCATAAATGAGATAACCTCCTTCGGGAAAGCATGTGAATTCAATTTGGTCTTTTTTCGCTTTTACTATAGGCACGGCTTTTTCCAATACTTCTTCCTTGTCTTCATATCTTGCCAGTATTTTAATTTTTAGACCCTCATCAACCTTAGAATCGAACTGAATTTTCACTTTCCCATATTTGTCAGTTTTCGCATCTTTCAGTTCAAGTCTTGTCTCTCCATTCCACAATTCAGCTTCTATCACAGCTTTTAAAAGCGGGGATTTTTGTTCAGAAAGAATATTTACCTCCAATTCAATAGAATCCTCATAGGAATAAAACTGCTTGTCAAATTCAAAGGCTATTAACATTTGGGGTTTCACGTTGCTTCTTACGATAATCCTTCGGGAAGCAGAAAAACTGCTAGAATCATTATAGAAGGAATGTTCCGAAAAGACTTTAAGAAGATAAGTTCCGACACGTAAACTATCGTGAAGGAATATGTGGCCATTTACAAAACCATTTTCAATCTCATATTTTTCCTGCCAAACAGCTTGTTTGTTATCCTCCTCGAAAAGCTGTACGTACAACGTTTTGTCCAAAATTGAAGGTAAAAAGGTATTTGCGTTCAATAAATAGGTTTTAAACCAAAGATCTTCCCCATTCTCATATATGCCCTTGCTGGTCTGGACATAGGCAAGATCCGGAGCTTTATTTTTGGCTAAGACCTCCAATCTACTTGCCAAAAAATCTTGATTTTGACCCCATGAGAAATAGGTCATTTGCATAGCAAGAAAATACAATAGTGTTCTAGTATTTTGAATCATTGGCACACAATGTCGATAGCAAATAATGTCGCGCTTTTAGCAATTTCAACATGTAAAATTATTGGATAAATACGAAGTTACCTTTAGTTAAAAGGTACTAATATTATTCCAATTTATATCACTTCAACATCGTATGATTTCTGGTCATTAAAGTTGTTTTCGTAATTTTGCCTGATGGCGTTTAAAAAAAAATATTCCCAAGCTGAGGCCACACAAAAACTTGAGCGTTATTGCGCTTATCAAGAGCGTTGCCATAAAGAGGTGGTTCAGAAATTATATGACCTGGGGCTACCTCCTGAAACCATCGATCAAATCGTAGTGCATCTCATCGAATACAATTTCTTGAACGAAGAACGATTTTCACAAAACTTCGCAAGAGGTAAGTTCAACATAAAAAATTGGGGGCGTCTTCGAATTGTTGCCGAACTCAAACAGCGGGGCATCTCCAAGTACAATATTGAAACCGCCCTCAGCGAAATAGACGCTGAAACTTATCATAAAAAATTCCATGCCCTGGCAGAAAAGAAATGGGACACCTTAAAGGAAAGTGATGTTCAAAAAAGAAAAAGAAAACTTGCAGATTACTTGATGTATAGAGGGTGGGAAAGTGAACAGGTCTATGATAAAATCAATGCCATGGCTGCCAATAAGCACCCTTAGCCCTTAGTCGGTTCTGACGCCAAATCATAAAGCGCCTTATTGGTCATAGCAATGGCCTTTTCATTCTTTTCCTCGATCCATTTTTGACCTTTCAATTTTCGCATTAGACCATCATAGTTGCGCATGATCAATACGTTGTAGAATGCTGAAAATAGGTTTCTCGGATTTTGGGCAATCGCACGTAAGCTCATCGAGAAACCCGGGGTCATATATTTCATATAATGCCAATACCCTTCGGGCATGTACAAGACTTCCCCGTGACGTATTTTTGTAACATACCCGTTGGCGCCACGAAGGGCAGGCCATTTTTCGAAATCGGGATTTGAAAAATCGATACTTTCATGGGTAATCAATGAATGGGGTACTTTGTATAGGTATTTTGTTTCAGAAGGTGGAAATAAAATACATTCCTTTATCCCTTCAAATTGAAAATGAAATATATTCGCCAAGTCAATGTCGTAATGCATAAATGTAAACGAATCACTTCCGCCAAAAAAAAGCATGGGTAATTTTTTCATCAAACGAAGGCCGAAGTCGGGATATTCAAAATCTTTTTGCAGTTCGGGGACCTCTTTAAAGATATTCCATAGGAATATGCGGTATTTTGTGGGCCTGGTTTGCAAAAGATCGATGTAATCAGACATCTTCATGCGGGCATGGGGCTCATTAAAATTATCTTTATGATTTACTGGCCTATCATCGTATAACGGAACTATTTTGTCGCCTGCAAGCTGTCGAATATAATCCAAGTTCCATTTAGAATACGCAGGCCAATTTTCAATAGCCCGTTCTATAATCACGGGCTTTTGAGGAACGAAGTAGTCCTTGAGGAACTCCTCCTTCGATAGCGTCGATACTCTTGGAATTTCTTGTAGTCTCAATAGTTTTGAGGTTGTTTACTTACTTCAAATTTAAATATTCTGATGAAAATAAATAATAATAAAGAAGCGCTCGCCTATCCTTTTGCTTTTGAAGAATTCTTGGCCATCTCATTGCGCTGAATCGTATGTCCGGGGCGGGTCCATTTAGGGCGCTCGCCTCGGGGTTTCAACTGAGAATCCTTGGCTTCGACCGAGTTCGGCTGTGAATTTTTTGAAAAAGGCTCCTGGTGTTCTAATCCAAGGATTTTGAACATCTGCATATCGTCACCGAAATCGGGGTTTGGGGTCGTCAATAGTTTATCGCCTGAAAAAATAGAATTGGCGCCGGCAAAGAAACACATGGCCTGACCTTCCCTACTCATTTGTGTACGGCCCGCCGAAAGTCGTACTTGGGCCTCGGGCATCACAATTCGTGTTGTTGCCACCATGCGTATCATTTCCCAGATCGAGACGGGTTCAAAGTCTTCCATAGGAGTGCCTTCAACCGCTACCAAGGCATTTATAGGCACCGATTCAGGTTGTGGGTCCAGAGAAGCCAAGGCGACCAGCATGCCTGCTCGGTCCTCAAGGCGTTCTCCCATTCCGATAATTCCACCACTACAAACGGTTACATTGCTTTTTCGCACATTCCCGATTGTTTCCAAACGGTCCTTAAAGGCCCTTGTAGAAATCACGTCCTTATAATAATCCTCGGACGTATCCAGGTTATGGTTATAGGCATACAGACCTGCTTCCGCTAGGCGCTGTGCCTGGTTCTCGGTCAACATTCCCAAAGTACAACAAACCTCCATGTCTAACTTGTTAATGGTACGGACCATTTCGAGCACTTGGTCAAATTCGGGACCATCCTTCACATTTCGCCATGCCGCTCCCATGCATACCCGAGAACTCCCAGCTTGCTTGGCCCGTAAGGCCTGGGCCTTGACCTGGGAAACCGTCATCAGGTCATTCGTCTCGATATCGGTATGATATCGGGCTGCTTGTGGGCAATATCCACAATCTTCAGGACATCCCCCTGTTTTTATAGATAGCAAGGTCGAGACTTGAACCTTGTTCGGATCATGATGCAAACGATGAATGGTTGCAGCTTCGTAAAGTAATTCCATCAAGGGTTTGTTATAAATAGCTAGAATCTCTTCCCGGCCCCAATCATGTCTTATTTCGCTCATATTATTTTCATCTTACAGTTTCAAAAGTACTTCTAATTCGATTTAAATTCCAATTTCAGAAACCCAAATTCCAAAAACCCAGTCTTTTCCGCGTATCTTTTAATTGGGTACTTTGACTAGTACACTGACCGCATTCCCCCCAAAACCTACCGCATTGACCATTACTACTCGAATAGTAGTTGGTAGTACATGATACTTCACATAAGGAACATCTATAAATTTTTGGTGCTGCAACATTAGCACTGCCATCTCGATATTCAACATTCCTGAAGCCCCAAATGTATGTCCGAATTTCCATTTATTGGTCGTCAAGGCAGGTTCGTATGCTGCGAATACTTTTTTAATTGCCTTGTATTCAGACCTATCCCCTTTTAAGGTTCCTGGTGCGTGCATTACGATGACGTCGACCATCGATGGGTGCAGCGTACCAAGGGCCATCGACATCGAACGCTGAAAACAGTTCGCCTCTGCAGATAACGAGGCGCCATGTTCTAAACTTTCAGTGGCATAACCCACCCCTATAATTTCTGCCAACGCAGTCGAGGGCCTACCCCTTTCCAAACAAGCTACCGATGCACCTTCCCCTAGGACCAACGTATTCCTTTTCTTATTGAGATCTAAAGCTTTGCACGGATAGCCGTGGTCATTCCCTACCGTATCGTTTCGGACGTACTCTGAATAAATCTTCATGGCCTTCATCTGTGCAATCGTAAACGGGGTCAAGGGTGCCTCGCTCCCACCTACTAAAAATTTATCGGCCATTCCACTTTTGATCCATGCCATCCCATTCAAGATAGCATGCAACGCCGTCGTACACGTAATCGAATGGGAAATCTCAGGGCCATGCGTTTGAAGATCTTGGGCGACCCATGAAGAAATATTGCCTAAGGTTGTAGAAGGGGAAGTCAGGGTCGATGTGCGGTTGTTTTTGATGAATTCTTCATGATATTTTTCAAAAAGCGTCGTCGCACCTCTAGAAGAACCTATATTAATACCAAAATGATCACCGCCTTTCCAACCTGCTTCCTCGATGGCCATTCTTGAGGCGCTGATAGCAAAAAGTACCGTGTCATCTAAATTTCTATACTTTGGATCCGAATTTCGAAGCTGCTTGATTTTCTTTTTACAATTCTCGGTCAAGGGGGCAATCCACGTTTCAGCTTCGCTTATTTTATTTTGAACAAAGGCATGCTCTTTATTCTGATAGGCATTCCATATGGCTTCCTGTGAATCGCCCATAGGGGAAATCGATGAAATTGATGTTATCGATATTGGGTCACTATTTGGCACATTACCACTTGAAAAAGAGAATTTATCTTTGCTATTTTTGGTCCTTTCCATTTTCAGCGGTTGTTTATGGTCATACCAAGTCTAAGGCGCTTTTGATGGTGTCGTAGATTACCCCCAATTGTTCATCTGAAATTATAAAAGGGGCCGAAATATAAATGGTATTTCCCAAGGGGCGTAAAAACACCCCGTTATCCATAAAATGTTTGAAGAGCATGTCTCGCAAATTACCATATCGATCCATTTTAATATTCAGTTCCAAGGCATATATTATTCCGCATTGGCGCGTATCGGCTACTTTTGGATGGTCCTTGATTTCCAAATCGAATTGTTGATGCGCTTTGATGATGCGTAGTATATTTTCCTGAACTTCTTTTGAATCCAGTAATTCAATACCTGCCAGAGCGGCCGCACAAGCCAACGGGTTGGCCGTATACGTATGACCATGAAAAAGGCCTTTTGCCAGCTCCTCGCTATAAAATGCATCGTATACCCGCTGCGAGCAACTTGTAATGCCCATTGGGAGCAAGCCTGCTGTCAAAGCCTTGGACAAACACATAATATCAGGCTTGATCTCTAGATAGTCAGAAGCGAAATTTCTTCCCGTCTTGCCGAATCCGGTCATAACCTCATCGGCAATTGTCAACACCTCATATTCCTGTAACAAGGCAAGAATCTGGCACAACCCATCGGCATCGTACATTTTCATGCCTGCAGCGCCCTGAACCAAGGGCTCATATATAAATCCTGCAATATTGTTTTGTCGTAAGCGACCTTTTAATTGTGCAATAATGTTCCCGGTATTCGCTTTGGTGGGTATAGGTATTCGCTCAACATCCATGAAATATTCGGTGAACGGGCCGTTATAGACCGACAAACCTGAAACCGACATTGCCCCGAAAGTATCCCCATGAAAACCATCTTCAAATGCAAGAAGTATCTGCCGTGGGCGCCCTTGATTATGATGAAATTGCAAGGCCATTTTTATGCCCACTTCGGTCGCTGTTGAGCCATTGTCCGAAAAAAAGATCTTTTGTTGGTTATGAGGCAGCAATTGAATCAGTCGTTCTGAAAGCGCTACCGCGGGCTCATGGGTAAATCCGCTAAAAACGATTTGGTCTAATTGCTTCATTTGCCGGTAGACGCGCTCTATAATAAAATCGTTGCAATGCCCATACATGCAGGTATACCACGAGGCTATGCCATCGATATATTCATTTCCGTGTTCATCATAAAGGATACATCCCTTGGCTTTGACAATCCCTACCATTTCAGGATGCAATTTGTGTTGGTTCAATGGATGCCAGAGATGTTTTTGATCTCTTTTCGAAAGATTCGCCAAATGCAGTCTATTTAAATTTCAAGCTTCCGAGAATAGCCTTTGCTCACACAAAGATGGTAATTTCTCCCAACACATCAGAGAGTGGAGGATGTTTAAAAGCTAAAATGGCCTTTTTAAAATCAGGCCCTTTTTCAACCCAAAAATGTGAGCAGTGAGGGTCTAAGTTCCTCGGCATAGTTACGAATGTTCGATTTGTCAAAGTTGATTTCCTCACCAATACGGCCTATGATCGGAACGCCCGTTTTTTGGGCAATGATACTTTCGGTAAAAACATTTTCAGATCCATTGAAGAGTACTCCGACCTCATACCCTTTTTGAACCAACCAATTGATGGTCAAAAGTGAGTGATTGATACTCCCAAGATAGTGTCTTGAAACGACGACCACTTTATAATAGGGCATGATGATGTCCAAGATGGTGTCCTCGTCATTCAATGGTACTAAAAGCCCCCCAGCACCCTCAATAACCAGGTCATTATTCGTTTTTGGCTCCTTGATTTGTGAACGTTGAATGGTTATCCCCTCTAATTGTGCGGCTGCATGAGGACTCATCGGAAATTTAAGTTCATAGCTGCTCTTATGAATGCTGGTCTTGTCATTCGAAATCAATTCGACGATCCTTTTGCTATCAGAGCGTTCCAAATCTCCAGCTTGTATGGGCTTCCAATAGTCAGCCTGCAAGGCTTCTACGATAATTGCGGAGGCTATGGTCTTGCCTACATCGGTTGAAATTCCGGTAACAAAGATTCTTTTCATATTATAATCGATTTGTGATCATCCCACAATTGAGACATTTGTACTTTCTTTTCTCAAAAAAAGGAAAAAGTTTATAAAAAATTCCTTTACGCTCGTAATAGGACTCTGATTTCTTAGCCTTACAATTGGGGCAGCTTATTGGGTTACCTGCATCATCAACAGCATAGGCCCTTATCTCATTATAAATTTCAATCGCTCTTTCCTTATCCCTACTGTATACTTGCAACTTTACACCCCCAATGGCATTGCTAATCATTGGGTCGGAATTCAAGGTATACTCATCTCGTAGGAACACAGGAATCCCTTCAGATTCAAGTTTTCCCTTTACGATTTGCACATCGGCCGCATATTCAAAAGCCGCTAGCATATAAAATTTATCCTCCCTCATTTTATAAATAGGTCGAGAGTTGTTGAAGTACCAACCCGATTTCTTCTTTGGAATTATAACTATGAATACAAAATCGAAGTCGTTCAGACCCTTCTGGTACCGTTGGGGAAAGTATCGCTTTTACATCGAAGCCTTCCTCCGACAATTTTTGGGCACACAATTTCGCATTTTCGTTTCCTGGAACCAAGCAAGAATGAATTGCGGAGTCATTTGTAATAAAGTAGTCCCGTAACGTCATCCCGGTCGTTCGACAAGGGAGAATGGTGAGCCTTCCGTTAAAATAAGAAATATTTTCTTGCAGTACTCGCCTCTGCGCCTGACCGCTTGGGGTCTGTAAAAACTGATATGCGGCAATAATGGTCGCAATGGCATGTGGCGAAAGTGCCGTAGAATAAATCAAACTTCGCGCAAAGTTCAGTAAATACTCTTTAAGGGAGGTACTTCCCAAAATAGCTGCACCATGAGATCCTAGTGCTTTTCCGAAGGTGACTATTCTGGCAAAAACACCATGATGCAACCCCAAATCCTGCAAAATGCCTTGCCCGTCTTTTCCAAAAACACCGATAGCATGGGCTTCATCGACAACTAAACGACACTTGTTGATATTTGCGAATTGAACCAAACTAGTTAATTCAGGAGTATCCCCGTCCATAGAAAAAACAGACTCGGTTACAATATACACCTCGGCATCCGGTAGCAGCTGACTTTTTAGGACTTTAAGCGTTTCGCCCAAATCTTCAAGATCGTTGTGTTTAAATTTATACCCCTTGGCGTTTCCCAGAGAAATACCGTCACGAATGCTGGCATGTATTAATTCGTCAAAAAGGATTGCGTCACCCCTTTGGGGAACGGAGGCAAAAAAACCGATATTGGCGTCGTATCCTGAATTAAAGACCAAAGCGGCCCCAGCATCATGAAAAATTGCCAGTTGTTCCTCCAAAATCGGATACAATTCATGATTCCCCGTTAGAAGGCGTGAACCTGTCGCACCGTTTTGAAAAATACCCTTTTTTAATAAAAGTTGAAAAATATTGGAATATAGTGCTGCATTGTGGGCATACCCCAGATAATCATTCGAAGAGAAATCAATCAAATTTTGGGAAACAGGCAATTTTCGCAGGGCATTTTCTTGCGATCTTTGTGTTAGCTTTGCCTGCAATTTTATTGGTAATTTCTGCATTACGCAAATGTAGCATTTCCACCTTTTAAATGGTATATTAGTTCAAACAAACATAATTCAATGAAAGCACTAATTTTTAGTTTTTTATCAATATTCCTATCCCTGACCATGCAAGGTCAGGTCAATTCATATGAAATTTCCTTTGAAAATGCCATACATCATGAAGCCGTCGTAAAAGCGATATTTCCAAAAGTTACTTTTGATACCCTTTCCATACGTATGGCACGCTCTTCTCCAGGAAGATATGCCTTGCATGAGTTTGCAAAAAACGTATATGCGTTCAAGGCGACCGACAGCCAAGGAAAACCATTGAAGGTATACCGGCCGAACCCCTATGAATGGCAGGTATCGGGCCATGATGGTGTGGTCATTGTTTCTTATATATTGTTTGCAAATCGCGGGGATGGTACCTATTCACAAGTCGACGAAACCCATGCGCACCTGAACATTCCTGCAACCTTTATGTATGTCCCGCAGTTGAGTGAGCGAAAAATAGAAGTAAATTTTAAGATACGGGACGATTTGAAATGGAAGGTAGCTACACAATTGCCCTTAATTTCAGAATCACGGTATTGGGCCCCTAATTTGCAATATTTCATGGACAGTCCTACCGAATTAAGTAACTATGCCCTGAGAGAATTTCAAATCGATGGAAAAAATGTTCGTTTTGTTTTGCATGACAACGCGACCGAAAATGAAATAGACCTGTATTTTGAAAAAGTAAAGAAGGTTGTTCAGGCCGAAATGGAAGTTTTCGGGCAACTGCCCCACTTCGACTATGGTACGTATACTTTTCTTGCCTGCTATGTCGCGAATGCTTCAGGGGATGGCATGGAACATAGAAACTCTACCATAGTAACTAGTAAGCGCGGTCTAAGTCAGGGCGGAATGGATGGCAATATTGGCACCGTGTCCCACGAATTTTTTCATTCTTGGAATGTAGAGCGTATTCGCCCTAAAGCATTAGAGCCCTTTGATTTTTCAAGAGCCAACATGAGCGGGGAACTATGGTTTGCAGAGGGGTTTACCAGCTACTATACGAATCTTTTTCTTTGCCGTGCCGGAATTATCAGTGTGGAAGATTATGTTACCGGACTTACGGGTAATTTTAATTATGTCTGGAATTCCCCTGCTAGAAAATTTTTCAACCCTATTGAAATGAGCGATCAAGCCCCCTTTGTGGATGCCGCCACTTCAATAGATCCTAATAATTATGAGAACACCTTTATTTCCTACTATTCCTATGGAAGTGTTTTGGGTCTTGCCCTAGATCTCTCACTTCGCCAAAATAATCGCAATTTAGATGATTTTATGAAATTGATGTGGCAGAAATTTGGCACAACCGAAAAGTCATATACCGTTCTTGACCTACAGGAAACCTTACGGGAATATGCTGGAAAGACTTTTGCCGATACGTTCTTCGCTTCGTATATCAACGCTAGTGAAATGCCAGATTATAATGGCTTGTTCAAGCCATTTGGTATCACTTTAAAACAAAACCTTACGAGGCCCTATTTTGGTGCCAGCGTACAGTTAAATGGCGATGGAAATGGCGAAATTCGGGGAAATACCCTGATAGGAAGCCCAGCATATTTAGCGGGATTGGATGCGGGCGATACGATTACCTCGATCAACGGAATGCCTTTTCCGGAAAGCAACCAATTTGATACTTTCATCACGTCATTCAAGGTGGGTGATCGGCTTGAAATCGCTTATGATAGATATGGTATTCCCCATACCACTACGGTTGTATTGGGACCCGACCCTGCTTATACGATATCATTGATCGAAACAGATGGAACGACTGCACCACTTGACATTTTAAAAAAACGTACCGAATGGTTAAAACAATAGGAAATGGAATTGATAGTTTGTCCTGCTTCTACAGGTCGGGAACTTGAGCAAATTCTCGAACTACAACAAAAAAACCTACTGAGCAATGTATCTGATGTAACGAAGGAAAAAGAAGGGTTTGTAACCGTTTGCCATTCCTTAGCCATTTTAGAAAGAATGCAGGGTGTTTGTCCTCATATTGTTGCAAAGGAGGGAGAAAATGTAGTAGGGTACGCCCTTTGTATGCATCCTTTATTTGCAGATGCTATCGAGATTCTTAAACCGATGTTCGCTGAGATCGATTCGGCATTGCCCAATCATATAAACTATATGGCCATGGGTCAGATTTGTATCGATGCGGCCTATCGCAAAAAAGGTGTTTTCCGCAAACTATATGAAACCATGCAAGCACTGATCCAACCGCATTTCAGTGCCATAGTTACCGAAGTAGACGTGAAAAACACAAGGTCTTTGAATGCCCATTATGCCATAGGTTTTAAAGATTTAAAAACCTATTCTTCTGGAGGGCAGGATTGGAAACTTATTGTCTTATTGTAGGTAAGAATGTCAAATAAAACGTTGGGGCTTTGATTCGCGTCGATAATCAAGTTGAAAATTAATCGGCCAATACGATTATCCTGTTGTTCTTCATTTCTACGGTACCACTTGTGATTTTTAAGATGGTTCTTCCTTGAGAATCCTTGCTAAACATTTTTTCGGAAGATTCGGGAATAGACAGGTTACCTTGGATCTTCACGTCGCCCGATTGCAACAAGGAAACGATCGGAGCATGGTTGTTCAGCATTTGAAATTCCCCGTTGATGCCCGGAACGGTCACAGAGGTCACTTCTCCTGCAAATAAGGTAGCTTCCGGCGATACGATTTCTAAGTACATACTTTTTAGTTACCAGATGACAGCCACAGGCAGTAGGTTTTAGGTACTACCTGTTGTGACCGTTTACAATTTTAAGCTTCGGCCAACATTTTTTCTCCAGCCTCGATGGCTTCCTCAATCGTACCCTTTAAGTTAAAGGCCGATTCGGGCAGGTTATCGAGTTTCCCGTCCATAATCATATTAAAACCTTTGATGGTTTCCTTAATATCTACCAATACGCCAGGAATACCAGTGAACTGCTCGGCTACATGGAATGGCTGGGAAAGGAAACGTTGAACACGTCGTGCCCTACCCACGGCCAATTTATCCTCTTCTGATAGCTCCTCCATCCCCAAGATGGCAATAATATCCTGTAATTCCTTATAACGTTGTAATAGTTCTTTCACACGCTGTGCACAGTCGTAGTGCTCTTTTCCTAAAATATCGGCAGTCAATATACGTGACGTAGAATCCAAGGAATCCACGGCGGGATAAATACCTAATTCGGCAATTTTACGGGAAAGTACCGTAGTAGCGTCCAAGTGTGCAAAGGTTGTTGCGGGTGCAGGGTCAGTTAAGTCATCCGCGGGTACATATACTGCTTGAACTGAAGTAATAGATCCTCTTTTTGTAGAAGTAATTCGTTCTTGCATGGCACCCATTTCAGTGGCCAAAGTAGGTTGGTATCCTACTGCTGATGGCATACGGCCCAAAAGTGCCGATACTTCCGAACCAGCCTGTGTAAATCGGAAAATATTATCAACGAAGAAAAGCACGTCCTTTCCCTGGCCTTCCCCTGCGCCATCTCGGAAATATTCGGCAATGGTCAGCCCAGAAAGTGCGACACGTGCACGAGCTCCGGGAGGTTCGTTCATCTGTCCAAAAACGAAAGTCGCTTTAGACTCTTTCATGATTTTCTTATCAACTTTGGTTAAGTCCCATCCCCCATCTTCCATTGAGTGTAAAAAAGCCTCACCATATTTTATAATCCCTGATTCCAACATCTCACGAAGTAAGTCGTTCCCTTCCCTGGTGCGTTCTCCAACCCCTGCGAAAACAGAAAGCCCACCATGTCCTTTGGCGATATTATTGATTAATTCCTGAATCAATACCGTTTTACCAACGCCTGCCCCTCCAAACAAACCGATTTTACCTCCTTTGGCGTACGGCTCGATCAAATCGATCACCTTGATGCCCGTAAAAAGTACTTCAGTAGAGGTAGAAAGGTCTTCGAATTTTGGCGCTTCCCGGTGAATTGGAAGTCCGTTTTTTCCTGCTTTTGGCAAATTGCCCAAGCCATCGATTGCATCTCCGATTACATTAAACAAGCGTCCGTAAATATCTTCCCCAATCGGCATTTGAATGGCATTCCCCGTTGCGACTACTTCGGTTCCCCGACTCAATCCGTCGGTAGAATCCATAGAGATAGTCCGTACGGTATTTTCACCGGTATGCGATTGAACTTCCAATACCAATATAGATCCATCGGCATGGGTTATCTCCAAGGAATCATAGATTTTAGGAAGATCCGCTCCGGATTGAAATTCCACATCGACCACAGGCCCAATTATTTGGGAAACTTTACCAGTAACTTTTGACATTACGAACTTGTTTAGAATTTAAGATTAATTTTTGTTGAAAAAATAAGCGGTCTAGGCAAGTTTTTCAGGCTGCAAAGATATAGTTTTCCCTTTGAATTGAAAATGGTTTTCAGATTTTTTATAAAACAAAAAGTACCCCTGAAAAGCGGGGTACTTTTTCTATTAATTTCGGGGTTTATAAATCAAATAAATCATTGAACATATAATCCTGTATAGGCGATTGGGTTCACTTTTGGAAGGTTCGCCCCATACTTTTCATTGATGATGTCAATCATGGAGTTCGCCAAAACGGCGTATCCTCTCGGTGACGGATGTATGCCATCTAATGAGAAGGCGCCTCCGGTAACATAAGCATCGGTAATCTCGGCTGACCCTCCGATATTATATCCTGTGGTAGCTACCTGATGTAGTAAGGAATTCGAATCGAAAAACCCTAAATCGAATTGGGTGGCCAAGGCTTCAATCGTAGCGTTGAATGCTGTTGTGGCCGCAGAAATCGAAGCCTGTTCCTCGGGTGTCAAGACCCATTGATCCGCCAAGGGGATCGCAACACCGTTTACACTTAATGGGTTATTGGGGTCGGCCAAAGTGCCTAAAAACGTCCGCGCAGGCAAGACCAATAGATCCTCGGCAGTGGCTTGTCGATATTTTGGTAAGGCAGCAAAAGCAGGGTTAATAGCACCCAGATCAGTAAGGTCTTCATCGACAATTACCACCGCATTTTGTCCTGCGGAAAAATTGATAGTACGTTTAGCCACTTCCTCTGCCGTAAACAGGCCGGTTCCTGACAAGGCCAAGAAGGCTTGTTGAAGACCCCCATTATACTGGGCATATGCCTGGTTTACTATTGAAGCGGTCGCTGCATCCAAGGGGATAGCATTATAAGGAACCGTGGTAAAATAAGGCGCATCGGTCACATTTGGAAGATTAGCTACGACCCCTTTGGCCCCGGTTTGGGAGATAGTTTGTAGAATGGCCCCATAAACTTGTCCAAAGACATTGCTATTCGTAATGTCATTTCCGCCATAAGTAGCGGGATCTAGATTTCCGGTTGCATTGTTATCTACCCCGGCCCCTCCCGAAATGGCAAATGCCAACACATCATTTGCGCCGATCCACAAGGTAAAAAAAGTAGGGCTTTGTGCAATTACATCCTCTAAAACCGAGGCATTGGGACTTGAGGCCATCCTTACAAAAAATGGATTGGCGAGTCCGGGAACCACCCCGGCCAGATTTCCATATCCGTTTGCCAAAAGGTGAAAACTCTTCGCGCCCGGTACCCCCATATTATTATACGGTCCGGGCGAAATGTTAGAAACATCGGTGGTCGGAGTTCCCTGCAAAACAATCGGAAGTTGAGCAACGGGATCGAAAACATAGCGGTTTGACGTCAATTGTGTTCCACCGAGCACGAGTCCGCCTAAATCATCGTTCATCAAGGGCTGGCTAAACGAACCCCCACCGGCAAGGGCAAATTGACCAGCCAGGATATTCGGAAAAGAAACCGCTTGTCCTTTACTAAAAAGAGCCCCATCAGAATACCCAGCCGTCAAAGAATTTCCAATTGCGACATACTTCGAGAAATCGGCCGAGCCCTGAGTATAGGTTGGAGGGGTTCCTTCCGTAGCAGTAATCTCAGGAACATAGGGAATGGCGATTACATTATCTTCCTGGGAACAACCCAAGACGAGTATGAACAACAGCAAGCTGAATAGTTTGTTATATATATTTTTCATATCCGTATTTTTAATTTTATTGGTTTATCGTCCACGAGACATAATACATTGCACCTATTGTACCGGCACCTGGAGCACTGACATATTCCTCTCCAAAAATATTCGCCCCACCAACTTTAAACACAGACTTGATACTAGGTACCTGCAGGTTCACTTGGGCGTCGAATAAATTTCTGTTCGGAATATATCCATCGGCAAAAGAAGACTGCCATAAATACACGTCATTCCATCTCCAATTGATATTGAAACCAAAATTTTTGAGTACATTCTGGTTGCCAAAAGAGGCTTTCACCTTATGCTCTGGCGTATTAAAATTAGGTTCGAAACCAGGGTCACTAGCCTCGTTAAAATCTAATTTCGCATACGTATAGTTAAGCCCAAGATCAAAATCTCCCAGGATTTTGGTAGTTATGCCCACCCCAGCGCCATACGAACTAATATCAGCGGTTGAATTCGTATAGGTCTGAAAAGGTTTATAATCCCCGTTCTGCAATGCAAGTAAGGAAAGTGAATTGTCACCTGCCTGGCCATATAATGGCACCAATACGGTCTTATTGGAAATAAAATCCTGATAGGTATTGTAATAGGCGTTCACATCGAGACTTATCTTCCCGAAAACCCCGCGATAACCCACCTCATAGGCCGTGATCTTTTCAGGTTTTACCAAGGCAACATTGACTGGTTGCGGAGCTCCGGCCGCAACCGATTCTGAACTAAAGGCATTGGTATAGGCCTGACTTCCTGAAATGCGCACTGTTGGCGAACCTACAATGGCCTGACCGTTCGTACTTAATAAAAGGTCTGATGAAGTATACCTATCGAGATTATTCGGGGCGGAACCCACCAAAATCGCCAAAGCAGCATCCAGCCCAATAAAAAGGTCCTGAGTAGTCGGGTTTCTAAAGCCAGTCTGATAGGAGGCCCTAAGATTGTGTCTTTTATCAGCATCCACTGAATATACCAAGGATACCCTTGGCGAGAAGAAACCGTCAAAAAATTCGGACTTATCATAACGGACGGATCCTGTAAATTTCAAGCGTTCTTGCAACAATTTTTTCTGCAACTGCAAATAGGCCCCATACTCATTGTAATCAATTGGGCCATCATAATCGGTATATATCGTTCCCTTTGAATTTAAGGAATATTGACGCCAAGAACCCCCTATCATAATATCGGCCACGTCTGCCGTCAAATAACTAAAGTCGTAGTTGCCATCAACATGATAGATTTTTGAATTGTCTTGAAATTTCGACCCCGTTGTCAAATCGGGATTCGAGGTAATCTTATTCAGTGCATTGTTAAATTCGGGTGAACCAGGAGTAAATCGACCCGCATCGGCGTTGGCCCGACCTGCGGCATGACCCTGCTCTTCGGTTACTGTCGGATTGAGGAACCGGGCAGTAAGATAACCCAAGGCATAGTCTGTAAACCACTGAACATCACTTTTCCATTCGCGGTTGATGTTAATGGCCGTAAAACGGGTATCATATGAATTTCCTGCCTTTTCTGAAGTTGTATAGCCTCTTAGGAAGAAATGATCGTTTCGAATTTCCAATTTATGTTGCTGCATAAAGAAATCCTTGATAGAATACCGGTTCGCCCCTTGGTAGATGGTATTTCCACGGCCTAGCTTTGAATTCCAGATAATTTCAAGATCGTTGGCCAATGGCCTGTAATGCAATGAAAAGTCGGCCTTGAAACTTTCTGCATTATAATCCATTAAATCGCGTTCCTCATATCCAGTTCGCGTAATCCGAGCCGATCCAAAATTAGTTGCGACCGGTATGGGCAGGTTTTCTGCCGCAATTTGGTCGAAGTTCAAGGTGGTACCCACCTCGTCTCCGTAGATGTTCAATCCGTTATAGGCTGGGTTCGCCCTGGTAAGGCCGGGATTGTTGTAATCGGTATAATCAGTTGAAAACCATTCGGTCCCCTTCAAAAAGGATGCAGATGCCTTTGCCGCAAACTTTTCACTGAAAACATACGCCGTTCGTATCCCAACGTCGGTGTAATTATTATCTCCGGCATTCGTGCTCGAAGTTATCCCTGTTTTTGCGTAAAAGCTGATTCCTTGATAGTCAAACGGACTTTTGCTGGTCATGAACATGATGCCATTAAAGGCATTTGCCCCATATAATGCGGAGGAAGCGCCTGGAAGCAATTCGACGGTATTTACATCAAGTTCTGACATTCCCAATAAATTTCCCAAAGGAAAGTTGAGGGCTGGGGAAGAGTTATCCATGCCATCTACGAGCTGCATAAACCGGTTGTTGGCGAAAGTGGCAAAGCCCCTGGTATTCACTGACTTAAACGTAAGACTATTGGTATTCATATCTACCCCCTTCATGTTCTCCAAGGCATCATAAAATGTAGGAGCCGCAGCCGCTTGAATCGTTCTTGTGTCCATGCGTTCGACGGTAACCGGTGATTCAAAAATACGCTCAGGCGTACGCGAGGCCGAAACAACGATTTCATCTAGGAAGGTTTCCTTCTCGGTAATCACCACTGTAACATTTTGATTGTTTTCGGTTATCTCGGCAGTACCGTCGGAAAACCCGATACTCGTAAATTTAAGTTGAAAAGGAGGCTCTTCAGAAGTTGCCAAGGTGAAAATTCCGTCAAAATCGGTCGTAGTTCCAATGGCCTTCCCGGTGATTACGACATTCACCCCAGGAACGGGCTCATTGTTCTGATCTACCACCTTCCCCATTACCGTTGTCTGCGAAAACCCTAGGGCACTAAACAATAGCACGGCTAATAATAGTACTTTTCTCATGTTAGTAGTAAGTTAATTAGTTTCCTTTCGAATATACAGAATTTTTTAAATCGAAAATCATAATTTAAAAAAATTATGCGTGCATAATATAATTATCGGCAATAATAGGGTGTTAAAATTATTAAATATATAACACGAATGAAAAAAGCCATGAGGGATCCCTCATGGCTTTTTTTACTTTTGATGTAATTTTTGATTATTCCACCGTGACCGATTTGGCCAAATTTCTGGGCTGATCTACATTGCACCCACGCATAACGGCGATATGATATGACAATAATTGCAACGGAATGGTGGTCAATAAAGGAGTTAGACTTTCGATGGTATCCGGAATTTCTATGACATAATCGGCCAGTTCCCTAACTTGTTCGTCTCCTTCGGTTACAATGGCAATAATCTTGCCCTTCCTTGACTTGATCTCTTGTATATTACTCACAACCTTTTCGTAATGCCCTCTATTGGTGGCGATAACGATAACGGGCATATGCTCATCAATCAAGGCGATCGGGCCATGTTTCATTTCAGCAGCAGGATAGCCTTCGGCATGTATATAACTAATTTCCTTTAATTTAAGTGCACCTTCAAGCGCAACCGGAAAGTTGTAGCCACGCCCTAAATACAGGCAATTGGTAGAATCCTTATAAGCATCGGCAACAATTTCGACCAGCGGATTGGTTAATAACGCCTTCTCGACTTTAGAGGGAATCGTTTCAAGCTCGGTTAAATATTCATGGAATTTCGAATCGGAAAATACCCCTTTCTCTTTGGCCAGTTTTAAGGCGATCAAGGTTAAAATAGTTATCTGCGTTGTAAAGGCCTTCGTCGAGGCGACACCTATTTCAGGTCCGGCGTGTGTATAGGCGCCAGCATCGGTTTCCCTGGCAATCGAGGACCCCACTACATTACAGACTCCAAAAACAAAGGCTCCTTTTTCCTTGGCCAGCTTAATGGCCGCCAAGGTGTCTGCAGTTTCACCCGATTGTGAGATTGCAATCAATACATCTTTGTCGGTTATTACCGGATTTCGATAACGAAACTCCGAAGCATATTCAACTTCAACCGGTATTCGTGCCAAATCCTCGAAGATATACTCCGCGACCAGCCCGGCATGCCAAGAAGTGCCACATGCTACGATAATAATTCGATTTGCATTCAAGAATTTTTCTAAATTCTGGTCGATTCCCGCCATTCTGATAATCCCTTGATCAGCTAATAATCGTCCTCGGTAGGTATCTAAAATTGCCCTTGGCTGCTCATAGATCTCTTTTAACATAAAATGATCATACCCCCCCTTTTCAATCTCTTCAAGATTCATCTTTAATTCTAGGATGTTGGGGTAGGCAATGGCATCATTCTTTATCTTTCTTAGTTTTATTTCCTTTCCTAACCTGATAATGGCCATTTCCTCATCTTCCAAATAAACAGCGTTATTGGTGAATTCGATAAAAGGTGAAGCATCCGAAGCTATAAAAAACTCTTTTTCCCCAATGCCGATGGCCAATGGACTACCTAGTTTAGCTACCACGATTTCATCGGGCTTTTTCTTGTCAAAAACGGCAATTGCATATGCGCCGACTACTTGGTTTAAAGCAATTTGCACTGCTTGTCCCAATTTTACATCTTCGGTATTCTTGACCTCTTCGATCAGGTTGACCAAAACTTCGGTATCAGTATCAGACTCGAACGTATACCCCCTTTTGGTGAGCTCCTTTTTTATCGATTCATAATTTTCAATGATTCCGTTATGTATAATTACCAAATCTCCTGAATTTGAGTAATGGGGATGTGAATTAACGTCGTTAGGCACGCCATGGGTGGCCCATCGGGTATGCCCAATTCCGAGTTGCCCCGCTAACGAGATCGTTTCCTGTGATTTTTTCTTTAAATCTTCGACTTTCCCTTTGGTCTTGGAAAGATTGATCTGCTGCCCGTCATAAAGTGCAATCCCGGCACTGTCATACCCACGGTACTCCAAGCGCTGTAATCCCTTCATAATTATCGGATAAGCATCGCGAAAGCCAATATACCCTACTATTCCGCACATATTATTTGATTTTAAAACTTATGAACCTACTAAACTATTTGCAAATTTAAGCGATAGCGATACGTTCTATCGAAATCTTAGACATAAAACGCAAAATATCTATGATCGGTATTATCCGTTCATAATTGGAGATAGATTGCTTAAAAATCACCAGGGGAAAGGGAGGATACGAATACCCACGTTTTTAATTGGATTTGGTATAGAATATTTCAAGCTTTAATTTCTTATCAAGGTCGGCAGCACTAACATTACTGCCAAAAAGTATCGTTCCCAAAGGAGTAATATTTGACGCGATCGGAATACTCTGTTCGACATTGTTCGCCAACATGGCGCTTGCAGCACCATTATACCGAATTTCCGGGGTAGACATTACCCCCAAAGTTGCATTGGCAGCATCCCTTAAAATAATATCATTGATGTATTTTGTAATCCTTGCGGTATATTTTATTCCTTTCCCGCCTGATTTTTCAAGAATACCATCATATTGCGGATAGGACGCCAGAGAGGTAGCGCCCTCTGGGTCAGATGATACATCAAAAAGATATTCGTTCGTATCGGCATTATATACATAAAGTCGAATAGGTTCATAGACACTATTGGCCGCATCGAGTGTTTGTCGATCTACATAGAATACAAGGTTGGCCTCATTTATGACCCAATTCTCTGCCTTAATCTGATTAATAATTTCAGTACCCCCGTTTTCATCGAATAATTTAAGTTCGCTATATGCGCCTGCATCTCCTTTTAAATACAATTTTTCAGCGTTCGTGTTCGTATCTAAATTATCGGCAATGCCTGCCGGAAAAGCATCATTCGTGTAGGTATTGATTGCATTTCCAGTAATGAAACCAGTACTTTGGGACTGCAGGAAATTCAAAATATACGAACTCTGTTTACGCTCAATAGTATCATCGGAAGCATCGGAAAGAGTGCCATTTGTGTTAACGTGGTCATAGGAATAGCTAAGGGTGATATTTGCCCTTCTGAGGTCAAACAATACCATTATGTCTTTGTTAATAGACGATGCCGAAAGGTGAACACCTCTTAAAAAATCACTGAAATTCGCCTGGCTCAGTAACTCAAGACTTCCCTCCTTATCCAAAATATTCTGCTGAAAAAAAGCGGTGTCTAAAGCGATTCGCATTCCAGGACCTAAACGTGTATTTACCTGCAGGGATTCATCAACATCGGTGGTTTCAGGGTCGTCTTGCTTAAAAAATAATATTTCCTTATCATTGATCGTGACTTCACCATCATATAGCACATCCGACACGAATGTCGGCGAAAATTGTTGCGTTGAATAATACGCTTGGGCTTCTTCAAAATTGGTGTCCGGGTCCAAGTCCCTAAGAAAATATGTAGACCGTTCGACCTTAAGTTTAAAAGGCGTATCGGCATACGCTTCTTTCGTGATGCCATAAATGCTATCAAGGTCGAACCTTTTGGCAAAAATATTCTGCAAGGTTGCGGTATCTTCCCCATCAAGGATGCCATCGCCATCTGTATCCGGATTCAATGGGTCTGTACCATTGGCGGTTTCACGTACATCGCTGACCCCGTCCCCATCGGTATCGCTATTAGGATCAGCCGGATCTATATCAAATTCGTCATCGACTCCATCAGAGTCCGCATCCCGTAGACTTGCATCGGCAATTAAAAAAGGAATATACAGATACACCGAATCTATTTTTTCATTTTCACGAATGGTAGTTACGCTACCATCATTATCTGCATTGTCTTCCACTGATTTGGAAAAGGATCCAAAAGTCGGATTTGGTGTTGATAATTGCAATTGAGAGGTTATACTTGCATCCGTCTTGCCATAAATCGGATCTGAATAGATTCCCAATTGATACACCGGCAATTTATTGGTGCGTACCGCTTCCATCTTCTTATTATAGGCAAAAACATCATAGGTAGCCTTTCCTGTAGAAAAAGGTTCTCCCCCTATCACTCCGGAGCCAATTGTTGTCAGATCCTTTGTACAGGAAAATAAAAAGGCAACCAATAAAATTGCCGCCAACGCGGCAAACTTGAATCTTTTCAAAAAGGTCATGTAGCTTATTTTAAAACTTGAGTGTTATAAAAATTTGCATAAGCCTCTTCAAATTCTTGGATAGAAACATATGGCAACACAGGTTTTTCAAGGTTGGAAATGTGCTCTTGTAAATCTTGGGAAATGTCTTCCGCGGCTAAAATAATAGCATCTGAAAAATCTACGGCAACTTTTAACAAATTATTATAGTTGGGCTGGGCGAGTAGTTTTACTTCATCTTGGGAGATTCCATCAAAAGAGATTTTCTTGATCAAATCCTGATCTAATTCGCCTTCAAAGGATTTTTTGTATACCGAAGTAACAATTTTACTATCGGCAAAAAGGGGTTCATCGGTGTAATACTTTCTAAGGTATAAAGGCAATAAGGATGCCAACCATCCATGCACATGAATAATATCGGGCGCCCAATTAAGCTTCTTTACGGTTTCGACGACACCTTTCGCAAAAAAAATTGCCCGTTGGTCATTATCTGGGAAAAGATTGCCGTTCACATCGGTAAACGTTGCCTTTCTTTTAAAATATTCATCGTTATCGATAAAATAAACCTGTATGCGTTCCCTTGGAATCGAGGCCACTTTGATGATTAACGGCATGTCGACATCGTTGATCACAAGATTCATCCCTGAAAGCCGTATAACTTCGTGCAATTGATGCCTGCGCTCATTGATGTTACCATACCTGGGCATAAAAATCCTGATTTGGCCACCATTGCTGTTGACCATCCGGGGTGTTTCGTAAGACATTAAGGAAACTTCGTTCTCTGGTAAGTAGGGTACTAATTCTGAAGATACAAACAATATCTTTTTGCCTTTCATAAAAGCTTTATTTTATTTATTGCGCTAGCATGGGTGCAAAATTACAAAAATTATGCAGATTAGCCGTAATTATAGTAAGTTTGCTCGCCTTAAAAGAAAGGAATGTTGCTTCTAAAAACCCGAAAAGATCTAATATCGGTTCTTTCTTCCCGATCAAGGGGAAATGAATTGGGCCTGGTTCCTACGATGGGTGCTTTACATCAAGGCCATATGGTCTTGGTCAGACGCGCCTTGGAGGAAAATGACCTCGTCGTAGTAAGTATCTTTGTCAACCCGACACAGTTCAACAATGCCGAAGATCTAAAGAAATATCCTAAAACAATTCAAGCCGACAAGGCGCTATTGGGGCATATTTCAAAAGATATCCTGATTTTCGCTCCTTCAATAGAGGAAATTTATGCCAATCATGTGCAGTCGAATTCATATGATTTCGATGGGCTCGACAAGGTGATGGAAGGTGCGTTTCGGGAAGGTCATTTTAATGGTGTCGGAACTATTGTGGAAGCGTTGTTACGCCTAATAAAACCTGATAGGGCCTATTTTGGGGAAAAAGACTTTCAGCAATTGCAGATTGTCAGGAAACTGGTAGAGAAACGTACCCTACCCGTAGAAATCGTAGGCTGTCCTATAGAACGTGAACCCAGTGGACTCGCAATGAGTTCAAGAAATACCCGGCTTTCCCCAAAATTACGAGAAGAAGCTGCGTTTATTTATCAAACCCTCCTTGCTGCCAAAGACAAATTTGGCACAAAAAGTGCTAAGGAGGTTACCGATTGGGTGAAAAATCAATTTAACGAACAGCTTGATATGAAGTTAGAATACTTCGAAATAACCGATGAGGCAACGTTAACACCCATTTTACGAAAACAGAAAAATAAAAAATATAGGGCATTTGTTGCAGTTTATGCAGGTGTAGTGCGCTTGATTGACAACATCGCCTTGAATTAATTACCTTTGTACCATGCAAATAGAAGTTGTAAAATCAAAGATCCATAGGGTAAAAGTTACCGGTGCCGATCTAAATTATATAGGCAGTATAACCATTGACGAAGATTTGATGGATGCAGCCAACATTATCAGAGGGGAAAAAGTACAAATCGTCAATAATAATAATGGCGAACGTCTTGAGACCTATGTTATTCCCGGCCCACGGGGAAGTGGAGAGCTTACCTTGAATGGCGCCGCTGCCAGAAAAGTAGCGGTTGGCGACATCCTTATTCTCATAGCCTATGCCAGAATGGACTTAGAAGAGGCAAAATCCTTCAATCCCGCCTTGGTATTCCCCAACGAAGAAAACAATCTCTTGAATTAAATTTTGAGTGACACGCTAAAAAAGTTCCTAAAGACCGTCCTTCCTATCACCCTGGGTGCTTTTTTGGTATGGTACCTTTACAGTTCGACTACGCCCGAGCAACGCGCCGAAATTTTTAAATATATTCGGGAAGCAGATCCTTTTTGGATTGGAATTTCGATTACAATCGGAATTTTAAGTCATATTTCAAGAGCGATACGCTGGAATTATTTGCTCGCCCCCATGGGATACAAACCCAAATTGACGAATAACGTCCTGATTATTCTAACGGCCTATTTAACCAATTTAGGGATACCTCGATCTGGGGAGTTTTTACGGGCGACCGCCTTAGCCACCTATGAAAACGTCCCTTTTGAAAAGGGTTTTGGCACTATTGTTACCGAACGAATCGTCGATGTTATCATGCTCTTGCTCATCGTCATTGTAGCGTTGTTGCTTCAAACCAACCTTATTCTAGAATTTATCAAGGAAAGTGGTATCGGGTTTTTTAGTGGGATGGTCATATTACTTGTCGGGGTCATAGGCCTTTTTGTACTGATCCGATTGATCAAAAATTCAAGATTGCCATTTATCATAAAACTCAAGGGGTTCCTCAAAAGTCTGTTAGAAGGTGTGTTAAGCATTTTTAAAATGAAGCATAAATGGGCTTTTATACTTCATACGCTTTTTATTTGGGCGGCGTACATTGCTATGTTTTGGGTCATCAAATTTACCGTTCCTGAAACGGCCGGTCTTTCTTTCAGTGCGCTTTTAGTTGCTTTTGTAGGAGGTTCTTTTGCCATGACCACCACCAACGGTGGTTTTATCGCCTATCCTGCCGCTGTAAGTAAATCGCTCGAGATATTTGGCATTGGCATTGTTTCCGGAAACGCCTTTGGATGGATCATGTGGATTTCACAAACCTTTATGATATTGGTTTTTGGTGCAATATCCTTTCTAGTCTTACCGTTATTGAACAGAAACAGCTAGTAGCCATTCTTAGCGTAATTTTCGAATATGGTACGTTCAATTACCGTTTTAGTGCTTCTCTTAGGTTTGAACCTAAGTGCCCAAGTAAAACAAGAGATTTTTGAATCGTTCAAACTTCAAGAAAGAAGGGACGTTCGATATTATTTTCCGGAAGATTACGACAAGGAGAAAAAATACCCCTTAATTGTCGTCCTTGACGCAGAATACCTATTCGATCAAGTGGTGGCCAATGCCAAATTTTATAGCCGTTTTCATGGCATGCCCCAAAGTATTGTTGTGGGTATTGACCAAAGCAAAAACAACACCCGCCTTGTGGATTGTGGGTTCGAACCCGATACGGGATTGCCTACTGAAAAAGGGAAACAGTTCTTCGAATTTCTAGGAATGGAAATAATTCCTTACCTCGATTTAAACTTTAGTACAGCACCCTTTAAGATGATAATTGGGTACGATATTACTGCTAATTTTGAAAATTATTGGTTGTTCAAGGACAACTCCCTCTTTAATGCGTATGTCAGTATTTCCCCCAGCTTGGCACCAGATATGGATACAAGGTTACCGAGTCGTCTGGGTGCTTTTGAGAAACAAATTTTTTACCAATTGATCATTGAAGGTGAAAATAACGAGGATACCGCACGTATTTTGGCGATGGACAAGGCCATTAAGGCGTTAAAAAAGGAAAACCTGCATTATTATTTCGAGGAATATCCCGGGGCGGATCATATTGCAGTAGCGACCTATGGTCTTGGCAAGGCGTTTGATAATATTTTTGGCATGTTCAAACCCATTAGCCCCAAAGAATATAAAACCAAAATAATAACGTCTGAAGAGCCCGTTTTCAAATACTTGGAAGATAAATATCAAAGCATTGAAGACTTGTTCGGATTTAGAAAAAGGGTCGACCTCAATGACGTTATGGCAATATATGCAGGAATCCGGAAAAAGGAGGATTTCGAATCCTTAAAACCCCTTTCAGATCTTTGCAAGGAGGAATTTCCTGATACCATGCTTGGTTTTTATTTCGAGGGAGAATATTATGAGCAATTGGGGGAACCAAAAAAGGCGCTAAAAACATTTGAAAAAGCCTTTGGCATGGATGAAATTGATTTTCTAACCAAGGATATGGCTTTAGAAAAAATTGACGCCCTAAAGGCTGATTTTGGATTTTAGGCAGTTAAATTACTGTTTCGATATACAAAATCGAAAAGTTACCTCCTTACCTAACAGTTTTGTACGTTGATTTGAAGTCATTGACTGGATCAAGCCCACGAAGCAATATCTTTTTACCCTTATCGACCGAGCCCTTTTTGAAATTATGCTGTTAAGTATACGTTTTACCAGAACATCTTGTGATTAAACCCGTACCCTAACCTGTTCAATACAATTCAAAGTTTTATCTTTAGCCCCAGACCTTAACCCTGGAATATGGCCAAAACGAAAACAGCTTTCTTTTGTCAAAATTGTGGCACACAGTATGCCAAATGGGTAGGACAATGTTCCGCTTGCAAAGAATGGAATACCGTTGTGGAAGAGGTTATCCAAAAGGAAGATAAAATACCTTGGAAAATTTCTTCTGGTACCTCCAAAAAGATTGCAACTCCGTTAAGGGTTCGAGAGATCAGTACCGAAAAAGAGATTCGACTGAATGCCCATGATCTAGAGTTCAATAGGGTATTAGGTGGTGGCCTAGTCCCGGGATCCTTGGTGCTTTTGGGTGGTGAACCTGGAATCGGCAAAAGCACCCTATTGCTCCAAATTGCCCTTAAACTACCCTATAGAACGCTTTATGTCTCTGGGGAAGAAAGTCAGAAACAGATTAAAATGCGGGCTGATCGCATTCATCCCAATAGCGAGACCTGTTTTATCCTGACCGAAACCAAAACCCAGAATATCTTTCAACAGATTCAAGCCATTTCGCCTGATATTGTGGTCATCGATTCGATTCAAACCCTACATTCAGACTATATTGAATCGGCGGCCGGTAGCATCTCCCAAATCAGGGAATGCACGGCCGAACTTATCAAATTTGCCAAGGAAACCAATGTCCCTGTTATCTTGATCGGCCATATAACCAAAGATGGTTCGATTGCCGGCCCCAAAATATTGGAACACATGGTAGATACGGTGCTTCAATTCGAAGGAGACCGCAACTATGTCTATCGCATTCTACGGGCCTTAAAAAACCGTTTTGGCTCTACGGCCGAATTAGGTATTTACGAAATGCAGGGAAACGGACTTCGGGAAGTCAACAATCCGTCAGAAATCCTTATTTCAAAAAATGACGAAGGTCTAAGTGGTACTGCAATTGCCGCCACCATTGAAGGCATGCGCCCTTTGCTGATAGAAATACAGGCCCTGGTAAGTACGGCGGTATATGGCACCCCTCAGCGTTCATCGACCGGTTATTATGTAAAACGCTTGAATATGCTTTTGGCGGTTCTTGAAAAAAGGGCCGGTTTTAAACTCGGCGCAAAAGATGTCTTTTTAAACATTACAGGTGGAATTTCAGTTGATGACCCGGCAATTGATCTTGCAGTAATTGCAGCCATTTTATCAAGCAATTCAGATATCCCCATCGAAAAAGGAGTTTGTTTCGCTGCAGAAGTCGGTCTGGCAGGAGAGATTCGGCCCGTGCAACGTGTCGAGCAAAGAATTTTGGAAGCAGAAAAACTTGGGTTCACAGATATCTATGTTTCCAAACGCAATAAAATAGGCCTGAAGAATACAAAAATCACGGTGCAATTGGTGTCAAGGATCGAAGATGTAATAGCCAGGTTGTTTACCTAATATCTATCGCTTATCCCGCATTATTCTTGCAAATACAAGAATAATAATAATCACTGCCAAGATAAGGATAAGTTGCCAAAAGCCTACTTTCAAAAAATACATAGGTTACTTTTAAGGTGCTGGATTCGGGATTTCTTCATGGATCTTTTCGATGCCCTGAAGTATGGTATCGCTCAAATTCAAATCGATACTTTCGATATTTTCCTTGAGTTGTCGCATATTGGTTGCCCCGATAATCGTACTGGTCAGAAAAGGACGGCTATTTACGAAGGCTAAAGCCATTTTTGCCATCGAAATATTATGCTCCTGAGCCAATTTATGATACTTTTCCGTGGCTTTACTAGCTGCTTCACTACTATATCTGGTATAGTTCGGGAACAAGGTAAGTCGGGCGGTTGCGGGCTGCATCCCGCCAAGATATTTACCGCTTAATACCCCAAATGCCAAAGGGGAATAGGCCAAAAGTCCTATTTTCTCCCTATGAGTGACTTCCGCATTGCCAATTTCGAACTGTCGATTCAGCAGACTGTACGGATTCTGTATGGTTATCATCCTTGGCAGATTGGCATGCACCTTGCTTTCTTCTAAATAGCGCATAACGCCCCAAGGGGTTTCATTTGAAAGTCCCACATGCAAAATTTTACCTTCGCGAATCAAATCATTTAAGGTTTCCAACACCTGATGGATGTTATCTTCCCAAAAGTCGGTAATATCATACTGGTACCCCCGCTTGCCAAAATAGTTGGTATTTCTTTCAGGCCAATGGAGTTGATAGAGATCAATATAGTCAGTCTGAAGACGCGCCAAACTTGCTTCTACGGCACCTACTATCGATTCCCTTGTAAATCCGGTAGTGCGTATAAACTTGGTAAAATCAGCTTTCCCGACAATTTTGGAAGCCAAAATGATTTTTTCCCGGTTTTTTTTCTTTTTAAACCAAGTACCTATGATCTTTTCCGTGGCAGAATGTCTATCTGGATGTGCCGGAATGGGATATAATTCGGCGGTGTCAAAAAAATTGATCCCCTTATCCCAGGCATAATCCATTTGCTCATGACCTTCGGCTTCGGTATTTTGATTGCCCCAAGTCATCGTGCCCAAACAAATTTTACTTACTTCAATGGCCGTGTGTGGTAGGTTGGTATATTCCATGTATTAAAAATGTGCCCTATTCGAAAGCGCAAATTTACAAATTATATCCCCGTTGGTTTTTAGTTAACCTATTAAACTTCAAGCTCAACCAAGATCGGGCAATGATCACTATGTTTTGCCTCTGATAAAATCACCGATCGTTTTAAATATTTTTTCAAGGGTTCACTGACCATGCCATAGTCAAGCCGCCAGCCCTTGTTATTGTTCCTGGCATTGGCACGATAGGTCCACCACGTATAATTATGGGGCTCTTTATTAAAATGACGAAAGCTGTCAATAAATCCGTTCCCTATAAAATTCCCGATCCATGTGCGTTCAACGGGCAAAAATCCTGAAACATTGGCATTTCGTATTGGATCGTGGATGTCTATGGCTTGATGACAGATATTATAATCGCCCAAAATTATAAGCTTGGGGCGCTCCCTTTTTAATTGATCGATATAGTCATGAAAATCGTCCATATATTGAAGCTTATGATCTAATCGGGCGATATTAGTACCCGATGGAAGGTACATGCTCATAACAGAAACGTCACCGAAATCGGCCCTAATATTTCTTCCTTCAAAATCCATATAATCGATACCAGTACCATATTCTACGTGGTCTGGTCGGGTTTTAGACAATATCGCAACACCGCTATACCCTTTTTTTTGTGCGCTATACCAATACGTAAAATGAAATCCTGCATTTTGAAAAACAGAAAGATCCAATTGTTCTTTCATTGCCTTGATTTCCTGGAGACATACCACATCAGGGGCAACTGCCTGTAACCATTCGATGAAACCTTTTTTCAAGGCTGCCCGAATACCATTTACATTATAGGATATGATCTTCATTTATCTGGTAAAGACTTTAAAAATAGTAAAAACATCAGCAATGCTTCTATAGTTTCCACGTATTAAAGCGCTAATTTTGCATTTTCGGAATGAGAATTGCAACTGATCCTTAAATTTGAAAACGGAATACGATGAACTATTTTTGGACTTTAACGACTTTGATTTTGCTATCAAATTATTCCTATTCACAGGCCTACTCACGGTTTGACAATGCCCATGAAGTTAAGTTCAATATTGGCTTATTCTTGGCCACTACTACCGTTGAAGGTTCCTATGAGTATTTTTTGAATGAAGACACAAGCGTGGGTGGTACGGTATATTTTGATGGTAAGGCAAGTGATTTCAATGGAAATTTTGGAATTGGCCCCAATTTTAGGGCTTACTTCGGTTACGCTCCACGGAGTGGCTTTTTTGCAGAGGCCTTCGGACTCTACTATACCGGGGAAGATGAAATTCCCAACGCCTCGATCGGAACTAGAAACAATGATTATAGTACGCTGGCCATAGGCCTAGGGGCAGGTAATAAATGGCTGACCAGGAGTGAAAAATTCAGTCTGGAAATCAATGGAGGCTTGGGCCGCAATATGAATGCAGCCGACTTTCAGGACGCCTTTATGTACCGGTTCGGTTTATCGGTCGGGTTTCGATTTTAATCTAATTTTAAGGAGCCTTATCCTTACTACATGAAAGCATTGTCATTCTTTTTTTTAGTATTTATTGGCTGTTGGTCTTCTTTTGCGCAAGAAACAACCCAAAAAGATAGTGTAACACGATTGGATGAGGTCATCCTCATAGATACCCTAAAAATACGAAGCGCTACCGGGATTGTGGCTTCAAGCGGCATAGGGGCAAGAGTCTTCGAAAATTATAGCCCTATTGACATCACTTCTTCAATCAATCAAATTTCGGGTATATATGTCTTGTCAGGGGCACTGAACACCAATCGTATCACCATTCGCGGTGTAGGGGCACGTACCCCTTTTGGCACTGACAAACTCAGACTGTATTTCGACGGGATCCCAGTTACAAACGGTACCGGTTCCTCGACGATCGAGGCTTATGACGTGGAAAACTTGCATTCTATCGAAGTCATTAAGGGTCCTAAGGGAACTGCATACGGATCCAACTTGGGAGGTGCAATCGTCTTGAATTCAAAAGACCCCTTTTCGGAAACTACTGAATTTATAAACAACTTCACTATAGGCTCTTACGGATTGCTCAAAAATAATTTCAGTTTTTCGCACGCTGAAGACCACCTCTCGGTACGTCTCCAATATGGTCATACCGATATTGATGGCTACCGCGAAAATAATCGATTTCAAAGAGATGGCGTCCTTCTAAAATCAACCTATAAGATCAATTCACGAAACAAGATCGGGCTTCTTGTCAATTATATAGATTACTACGCCCAAATAGCCAGTTCGATTAGCCAGTCGGCCTTTGATGAAGACCCAAGACAAGCAGCCTTCACCTGGAAGGCAGCCAAGGGCTATGAAGCCAATAAATACAGCCTACTTGGACTCTCCTATGTACATAAGTTCGGCCACGGGCTTGATAATACGACAAGTATTTTCTATACCTATCTAGATCATTACGAACCCCGTCCTTTTAATATTTTAGATGAATTTACGAATGGATATGGCTTTCGGACCCAGTTCTCAGGCTCAATGAGTCGCATCGAGCAAAAAATAAAATATTCGCTTGGAGCTGAACTTTACAAGGACTCCTATGATTGGGGAACCTTTGAGAATCTTTATGAAAACAATAACGGGAATGGAAGTTTAGAAGGTGATCGAATAAGTGATAATACTGAATTGAGAAGACAGTTGAATATGTTCGGGTACCTAAATTATCTGTTCGCTAAAAATTTTACCGCACAACTTGGCCTAAATATCAATAGTACACATTATAATTTTAAAGACCTTTTCAATACCGGGATTGATAACAAAAGTGCCGAACGAAATTTCAGTACGATTTTTTTACCAAGTCTTGATATAAATTATGATATCGCATCAGGTAAGCGTGTTTATGCCAACATTAGCCGTGGTTTTTCAAACCCAAGCTTGGAGGAAACCTTGACCCCCGGGGGAGTAATAAATCCGGATATAAAACAGGAAACAGGTACGAATTATGAGGTAGGTTCCTTCATGGGTTTTTTAAATGATCGATTGACAATCGAAGTAGCCCTATATCACATGGACATTAAAAATCTGTTGGTCGCACAAAGGGTCGGGGAGGATCAGTTTATTGGGAAAAATGCGGGAAGTACTAAGCACCAAGGCTTGGACCTTGATGCAAATTATAGGATTTCGGTTACGACGAATTTTCAAATATCCCCATTTCTTAGTTATAGTCTTAGTGATGATCGCTTTGTTAAGTTTGTCGATGGGGATGCCGACTATTCAGGCAATCCGTTGACCGGGGTCCCGAAACATCGTTTGAATTTCGGAATGCAATTACAATGGGCCAATGGGATCTATTGGAATTCTACCTTCCAATATGTAGATAGGACCCCCCTAACGGATGCCACTTCGCTCTATAGCGAAGCATTCACGCTTATCAACACACGAATGGGTTATAAAAAAGAACTATTCAAGGGCTTTGTAGCTGGATTTGATTTTGGCATCAACAATATGGGTGACACCAAATATGCCCAATCGGTTCTTATCAATGCCGTAGGGTTCGGGGGTGCCGAACCGCGCTATTTTTATCCTGGGAATGGTAGAAATTATTATGGGAGTCTCCGATTCGGGTATACCCTAAATTGAAACTCCCTTTTGCAACCAGCTCTTCATGTCGACCTCCTTATGGATAATGCCTTTGATATCGTCAATTGAAATACGTTGCTGTTCCATTGAGTCTCGATGGCGAAGCGTTACTGTGCGGTCCTCTAGCGATTGGTGGTCTACTGTAATACAGAATGGCGTTCCGTTGGCATCTTGCCGTCGATAGCGCCGTCCTACGGCGTCCTTTTCGTCATAGGTTACCATAAAGTCCCATTTCAGGTCTTCCAAGATTTCCTGCGCCATCTCGGGCAGGCCATCTTTTTTGACCAAAGGCAGAATGGCCGCTTTGATCGGCGCAAGCACCGAAGGAAGTCTGAGTACGGTCCTAACGGTACCGTTTTCGAGCTGCTCTTCCTGCAAGGCGTTTGAAAATACTGCCAAAAACATGCGATCCAGACCAATTGAGGTCTCGACTACAAAGGGTACATAATTTTCATTTTTTTCTGGGTCAAAATATTGCAGTTTTTTACCGGAATATTTTTCATGGTTGGAAAGATCAAAATCGGTACGGGAATGAATTCCCTCCAATTCCTTGAACCCAAATGGAAATCGGAATTCAATATCAGCAGCCGCATCGGCATAATGGGCTAGTTTGTCGTGGTCATGAAATCGATAATTTTCAGTGCCCAACCCTAATGAAAAGTGCCATTGAAGGCGCTTTTGTTTCCAAATTTCATACCATTCCTTTTGCGTACCGGGCTGGATAAAAAACTGCATCTCCATCTGTTCAAATTCCCGCATGCGAAAAATGAATTGTCGAGCCACGATTTCATTACGAAAAGCCTTACCAGTTTGGGCAATGCCGAAGGGAATTTTCATTCGACCAGACTTCTGTACGTTTGAGAAATTAACGAATATCCCTTGGGCCGTTTCAGGGCGTAAATACAAATCGGTAGAATTTTCTGCGGAAGCCCCTAATTTGGTGCCGAACATGAGGTTAAATTGCTTGACATCGGTCCAATTCCTAGACCCGGACATTGGGCATGCGATCTCAAGTTCCTCGATGAGTTGCTTGACATCGGCCAAATCCTCATTTGCCAATGACTTTCCCATACGTTTTAGGATTCTTGAAGCTTCCTCCTGATATTCGACAACACGTTGGTTGGTCTTCAAGAACTGCTCCTTATCGAAGGCTTCCCCAAAACGAATGGCGGCCTTTTCAACTTCCTTCTCGACCTTCGCCTCTATTTTGGCCACATAATCCTCTATGAGCACATCGGCCCGATATCTTTTTTTGGAATCCTTATTATCGATCAATGGGTCATTAAACGCATCAACATGCCCGGAAGCCTTCCAAGTAGTAGGATGCATAAAAATAGCAGCGTCGATGCCGACGATATTCTCATTGAGTTGCACCATAGCCGTCCACCAATATGCACGGATATTCTTCTTTAACTCTGCCCCATTTTGACCATAATCATAGACAGCACTCAGGCCGTCGTATATTTCACTAGATTGAAATACATATCCATATTCCTTAGCGTGGGAAATAACTTTTTTGAAATCGTCTTCTTGTTTTGCCATTTGGCAAAAATAGAATATTAGCCTAAATGGAAAGAATTTATTTTAAATCAAATTCAGAAGTTGAAAGCAGCCTTTCATCCTCAAAGATATTTAAGGTATAGGTTCCAGAATCAAGAGATCCGGCGGGAATAGTGATAAAATCACAAACATCAATATCCTCTCCCATAAGCAAAACTTCAACTCGCTTGCTATAAATGTTACCGTTCACCGATATGATATTCGCATTGTCTTCAATGATGCCTTTGTTCGGATCTAAAAACTGGAAATAAATGACCCGTTGCTCGTTGATGGAAGATGGATCTGCGACTATCGTAACACATCCCCGAAGTTTCTCGATGATCGAGGCCTTATTCGTCATAATCGGTTTACCGCCACGAAGTCGAAACCCATTGCCTCCTGAAGTACGCAGGCGCAAATAACTCTTGGTCTTCAATTCTTTATTCAGTTCTTGTATTTTTTTGCGCTGTAATGCTTCTGCCTCGGCCAAAGAACTACTTTTGCCACGCAACTCCTCTATCTGCTTTCTGGTTTCCTCATAGCGCTCGGAAAGTACCATATTATTATATTTGAGGAAGTTGTTCTTTAATTTGAGACTATCGTTCTTGGCTTCCAGTCTTCGTAATTCACTCTTGTATTCCCGAAGTTTTTCAACGGTGAAGTTTAATCTGCCGACCGAATCCAACAATTGTTGAACCTTGTATCTAGAATCCTGTAGTTCGATTTCATTGACCTCATTCAGTGCAGAAAGCCGGTCTACATCCCCTTTCATCAAGGTTAGGTCCTTTACAAGAAGCTCCTTCTCCTGCTCCAAAAAATTGATTTGGCTCTTAGATTGGGCATAGCTGTAATAAAAAGCAATTAAGATGCCTATTATTACGGCCACCAAAGCAGCAAGGAGTATTTTGTAATTGAATTTAGTATCTTGGCCATCCATTGGAACAAGTATGCTTTAAGTAGGTTAAAATATAAGAATTTGGTTGAGCTCTAAACTATCAAATATACTAAATGATATAAACAGCATCCTATTGCCCAAGGCATGTTTTGGATGTAATGCTCATTTATTCAGGGGAGAGCACCTAGTCTGTACCGTTTGTCGAAATCATTTACCGCTCACCGAATACAACTTTAACGATGAAAACGCAGTTGACCGTACTTTTTATGGACGAATTAACATTAAAAAAGCAAGTTCTTTTCTTTTTTTTACCGAAAACGGAATCGTTAAAACCCTCTTACACTATCTAAAATATAAGAATCAAGAGGCCATCGGGACTTTTTTAGGAGATTGGTATGGCCAAATACTTGCAAAAGACGCATCCCTCGGCCCCATTGACTATGTAATTCCGGTACCGCTCCACAAAAGAAAACTTCGTAAAAGGGGGTATAATCAGGTGGCAGAATTCGGCAAAAGACTTGCGCATCACATGGGTTGCCAGTACAATGGCAATAATCTAATTAAAACGGCCAATACGCGGACCCAAACGAAAAAGGGAAGAATCGGCCGTTGGTACGGGAATAAATCGCTGTATACCCTGATTGAACCCTCGATGTTAAGAAATAAGAACGTGTTATTGGTAGACGATGTGATAACTACCGGCGCTACTATGGAAATTTGTGCAAAGGCCTTGTTGAAAGTCGAGGGCATCAATTTATACCTTGCCAGTATGGCCATCGTGCCATTAGACTCCTAGTTGGCTCTATCTCGTAAAATGAAGCCCTGATGACCTACTGAAAATGGCCATTTTAACGCTATTTTAAGCGAATTCCCAAGGGATTCCCAAGAAGGGTTTCCAAATATGTTGTTTCTTTGTCCACAAGATTATAATGGCATGTTAAGACGTATTTTTGCATCCCTTTTTTTAATTTTCAGCGTCGTCGCATTGATTCAATGCGGCAGAAGAGGTAATCCGACGGGAGGCCCTAAGGATCTTGACCCCCCCAAATTAGTGAAGGCTGATCCAGAAAACATGACCCTCAATTTTAAAGCAAAAAAAATACGGCTCTATTTTGACGAATATATTAAACTTGAAGACATTCAAAATCAGTTGATCATCTCGCCTCCACTGAAATACACCCCGCAAATTACCCCACAAGGAGGGGCCAATAAGTTTATTGAAATCACCATTAAAGATACCTTGAAGCCAAATACCACCTATACCTTCAATTTTGGTCAAAGCATCGTCGATAATAACGAAGGCAATCCGGCAAGTTTCTTAACATACGTCTTTTCGACGGGTGATTATATTGATTCCTTAACGGTTTCAGGGGTGGTCAAAGATGCCTTTGAGCGGAAGGTCGATAATTTTATAAGTATACTCCTTTATGAGATCGATAGTACCTATAACGATTCTACATTGTATCGAAGACCCCCGAATTACATTACCAATACCTTGGATAGTGCGGTCTTATTTACCCTTAAAAATCTCAAAGAAGGAAAGTATGCCATTTTTGGCCTGAAGGATGCTGCCAAGAATAATCTATTTGACCAGAATGCCGATAAAATTGCCTTTTTGCGCGATACCGTTACCCTGCCAACCGATTCTACCTACGTCCTTAACCTGTTCAAGGAAATACCAGACTATAAAATTTCAGTGCCTTCCTTGACGGCAAAAAATAAAATCAGTTTTGGTTATTATGGGGATGGGAGTTCGATTGAGATACAACCTTTGACCAGTATTCCGGATACTGTAAAGACACTGGTTTTGCGAGAAAGACAGAAGGATACCTTGAATTTTTGGTTTACTCCGTTTGCATTCGATTCCCTTGTGTTCAAGATCATCAACGACCAACAAAAAGTTATTGACACCTTCACGGTCAAAAGTCGAAAGGTAACCATAGACACCTTGGTACTCACGCCGAATCAACGGGGGGCTTTAAGCTTTAATGAACCGTTTCGACTTGAAGCATCGACCCCGCTCATACGAATGGATACTGCACAGATGAAAATGATCAATAAGGACTCGGTACCGATTAGCCTAAATGCCACCTTGGACACGCTGGAGAGTCGCGTCTTGCTAGATTTTGTGCATGAGCCGGATCAGAAATACAACCTTAAAATCCTACCAGGGGCAATTACTGATTTTTTTGGGGAAACAAATGACACCATAGCCTACAATCTCACGACCAAACGACAAGCAGATTATGGCAATTTGAGTTTAAATCTCGAAGGTACTGTTCCCTATCCGATCATAGTTCAGTTAGTCGATGAGAAAGGGGCCATAAAACTTGAAATTAAGGCAAAAGAAGCACAGACCTTCGAATTCAACATGATCGAGCCTGCGAAATATTACATTCGGGTAATTTTTGACGCAAATGGAAACGGGATATGGGATACCGGGAACTACCTCCAAAAAATACAGCCCGAAAAAGTGAGCTACTATCCAGGTCTAATTGAGATACGAGCGAACTGGGAGAAAATCGAGACTTTTAAGGTAACAAATTAAAGACATCCCTATCTTCTAAAAACTTAAGATGCTTCCTAGTAGTCACTAGGTGATTTTTGCTCAAAGTAGCGTATAGTATTTCCTCTCTTTCGGAAAATCTCAAGGAATCCCCTAAGGCATCATATACAGCCGAATGTCCTGGATATCGATGACCAGATTCATCTTCACCAATGCGATTTACTCCGATGCAATAGGCCATATTCTCGATGGCCCGGGCTTTTAAAAGTATATCCCAAGCCTTGATCCGAGGTTCGGGCCAATTGGCGACATATAAAAGAACGTCATAATTTTCGGCGTTCCTGGCCCAAACGGGGAATCGGAGATCATAACAGATCAAAGGGCATATCTTAAAACCCTTATACGTTACTATCAACTTATCAACGCCCGCTCGATATACTTTATTTTCACCTGCCAATGTAAAGGTATGCCGCTTGTCATAATGCCAAATTTTTCCATTGGGAGTTACGAATAAAAGTCGATTGCTATAGGATCCATTTTGATGAAAAGCCAAACTCCCCACGATGGCAGCATTTAATTTATGAGCTTCTTGTTGCATCCATTCAATGGTTTTTTTTCCTTCGGAGGGATCTAACCTTTCAGGATGCATCGTAAAGCCCGTAGTAAACATTTCAGGGAGTACAATGAGGTCGACCTCGTTTGAAATGGTCGCTAACTTTTCAGAAAAACGGATTCTGTTACCTTCTGGATTTTCCCATACCAAGGGAGCTTGTAGTAATGCGCATCGTAGTTCAAGTTCCATAATCATAAAGCTAATCAAAATAATCAATGGTCTATGTAATTCCAATAGATACCCTACGATAAATTCCCGAGTTAAGAACTTTAGGGCACCCTTCCTTTAAGGAGGAATTCATTGTATAAAAAAGTTCCCCCGCGCGTTGAACCAGTACTAAGACCTAGCCAAATTGGTGTGGTTTGCCATGGTAAATGCGGTAACCACCATCGGTTTAGTCAAAAACATCGGCAATATATACCTGATTACCACAGATTGTATTAATTGGTCAAATTTATGGTAATAGGGCACATAAATATGAAAATCCTGTTGTAGTAAGAACATTCTTTTTTTCTCAATTTTGTACCATAAAATTGTATACCTACTTAAATTATTAAAAAATGGAAATAACAGCAATCATCGGAAATATAGCAGCCTTCTTGACGACTTCAAGTTTTCTGCCACAAGCCATAAAGACAATAAAGACCAAGGATACTGAAAGTCTTTCCTTTCCAATGTACTTACTTTTTGTAATCGGGGTAGCGCTTTGGCTGGTATACGGTATCCTGAACAAGCAGCTTCCCATCATCCTGGGCAATCTAATAACACTAATTTTGGCAGGAATCATTCTAGTCGTGATGCTATTGAATAGGCTGCGTAAAAGAGGATATACGGGACCGCATCGTTTCTTCGGCATTCGGAACATATCAAGAACCTGATTGCGGGCAGGTTTCAGGTCAACAAGGCAATGAAGTCAGGCAGGTTTTGCATTTTCGCATGATCTAATGCTGTTAGGCCCCTATTATCTTTTATCGTGGTATCGACACCTTGCGCTATCAAGAGCCTTGCGATCTCTTCACGGTTGAATGTTGCCGCATAAATCAAACAGGTGGCGCCCATTGCATTGCGTTCATTGATATTGGCACCCCTTTCGATCAATTTTTTGGCAACATCGGTATATCCTTTAAAGCAGACTCCCATTAATGCAGTGTTTCCAGAGGCATCCTTCGCATCAATTTTAGCGCCGAGATCCAATAATAGATCCGCGATCTCTTGTTCATCATAGTAGGTTGCCAAAATCAAGGCCGTCGAACCGCGTTCATCTTTACTATTAATCAACATCGGATTCTTTGACAACATAGACTTTACTTCATTATAATTGCCATTCCGTATCTCGCTGAAAAAAAACTCGTTCATGGTGTATCCGTTTAGTTAAATGTATAAAAAAACCGTCAAATCAGGTGATATGACATGGCAGTTTAAATTTGGAATACTTAACACGCTACTACACCGTCCTGGTGGGTGGTGAAATCGAACAATTAAAACGGAAGTTGTTTATGGGAAGGACAATTTAATAGGATGTTTTAGGTCGGTCAACCTCTTGGAACCTTAATTTCGTATGCCAGGGGTAAAGTCATCCGGTGCATTTTGCGGGAGCTTTATGGTACCGGAATCCCCTGTATCATTATAGATGACCCATTCATCAAAATTATAGACCGGGGAGCCGGATGTTACAGTTAGTATGCGAACTGCTCGGCCGTCCTCAAATTCGTGATTTGTTCCTGAACCATCTTCCCCAACACTTCCAAAAACATCTACTATGTTGCCTAAAGGATCTATTAAAACCAGATTGTCATCCCCATTTGAATCTGCAGGACTATTGCCACCCACGACCAAGTCGGGGGCAAAGCCATAGACCGATTCAAATTCAGCAGAGTTGGGAGAAATAACGGCCGTACCTTCCGATTCAATCACGAGCTCCGATAAATCAATACTTGAACTTATTTCGGCATTCGCATTGGTGTATCGAAGTAAAGACCAACCTGTTAAGGATATTGTTTCGGCACTGGAATTATACAACTCCACAAATCGCGCTCCAGCATTATTATCCGGATCTGCCAACTCGGTAATAAAAACAGTGGCCGATACGTTATCAGGCACAAATTCTAAACAACGGTCTTGTTGGAAATCAATATCTTCTAGCGTTCTGATAACCAGTTGAAAGTTATCATTTTCGCGTAGCAGCACCCCTATGATAGAACCATTGCCCACTGGGAGAAGCGCCGCCTTAAAGTCTGAAAAGCCGCTATTTAAGAGTGCAATCCCATTACCGTTACAATCCCTCAACATGCGTTCGGTATCCTCTTCTTCAATGGCATACGGTTCGCCCAGTTCTTCTTCAGCGATTTCGAGTCCAGTAAATTCTACCAGGATGTTTACGCTGTTCTCTTGAATGGCATCTATGGTGAGCGCAGTGGGGCGCAAATCTGAAGGTGCTTCACAGGATAAAAAGAGGTGTTGATCTACAATGGCGGCTGGCAATCTACCAACAGATTCCTTACCGAAAGACGTAAATACGCCCCCAATTTTGAACAAGCCTTTAGTTTGACCTAGATAAAGACCTTTTAGTTTTATAAGAATTTTACTGCCTACCGGGTAGAATAGGTGCGAATCGCGAACATCAATTTCTATCTCAAAACCTTCGGTAGGATCAACTGCACTATCTTGAAAATGCAACACGCTAAAAAAATTCCCTTCCTGGTCTGAGGAATTTACATACCCTTCGATTATCAAGTCCTCTTGAATCTGAATGGTTTCACCTTGATATAAATCCTTTATGTTTGCATAGGACGAATTCGCAATCAAATTGGGATCACAGGTCGTTTTTGGCGTATCGAAGTTTCGATCTTTGACACATGATCCGACCAGTACCTGGATTAAAAGTACATAAAGTATATGTTTCATTCTAACTATCATAGACTCACATTCAGTGAAGATTTAGTATGCTTTATGGCCTATTAAGCCGTCATTGCAAGGTTTGTGGTTATATTGATTCGTTTAAAACTATGCGTATTGAAAATCAATTTCTTTAATGAACAAATTCGGGCCTTTTAATCTTAAAAACTATATGCCAAATTCAAAAAATAGGTTCTACCATAGCCATACCAGTACTTCGGTGCGAAGGAGGGGGTACTACCCAAATTATCCTGTTGCAATTGTCCAAAATTGCCATTTCTACTCTGTTCATACCCCCCTGTTCTAAACTCCGCATCAAATACATTATTAATACTTGCAAAAACACTTATATACTTTCCTTTTTTTAACCAAGATTTGCCACCGACCAAATTCAACATATAAAAATTATCCAAAGATCCTTGTGCCAATAATCGGTCTACATTTTCAGAGGTAGCATTGGCAAAGGGTTGGTTCGTTTCAGGATCTAGATAAAAACTTTGTGTTCTCAAAATCGTGGATATATTCACATAGTTATTCGCCATATAATTCGCTGTTGCCCCAAACCACCAATACTTCGGGTCTCGATACTCCAAGCCAAGTGCAATGGCCTTCTGTGGCCCTTGGGCCAATCTGTAATTCTTTATCTTGGCAACTCCCAAGGAAGCATTCCCTTCCATATTGATCAAATTCTCCTTTGCACCTGCGGTATCAAAATTGATTGTTACATTCGGATCACTTGCAAAAACATAGGTTCCTAGGGCGCCAACTCCGGTGATTTTAACCGTAGGGGAAAGCTGGTATTCCAAACCTAGTTCAATACCCTTATGCAATTTGTCAAGATCCGTAATTACCTCCTGAACAAAATCGGACCCTAAACCGGCATCTACAAAGAAAAAATTGACATCGGTCGTATTTTGAAATCTCGTATAAAACCCCGTCAAACGGCCTGTCAAAAGAGGCATACGAATCAGGTAATTGAAATCAATGGTCGATATTGTTTCACTTTGAATCCCTGGTACCAAGAGATTATTTTCCCTAGGATTTATAAATGCATTTTGCAGGGTAGGGGGTTTTGTCACATGGGCACCATTCGCAAAAATCAGATGCCTACCGGTGATTTTATAGGAAAAGCCGGTTTTAAGACTATAATTTTGAAATGCTATGGCCTCGCCATCACCTAAGGAGTTTTCCAGAAACCGTTCATTCTGAAAACGTCCTTCGCGTTGGTATGCTGCTTGGGAATATTTGGCTGCAAGAAAACCATTCCATTTTTTGCCTTCAACGCTAATTTGGGCAAATGCCTCCACAGCATGCACATCTATCAAATAATGATAGTTGAAAATGGCATTTTCAACTTTATTGCTATCCCCATGAAGATCATTCCGGGTATTCGAGAAGGAATCTATATCCATATAAAAATCAGCCCCCAGCAAATCTTGGATTTTGGCATAATTATCGGATGAAAGCTTTCTATAGGTGCCACCGAAATCAACTTTTGTTCGCTGATTCAATCGCATATTCGCAACGGTGTGTATGGTAAATTGTCTGTCGGAAGTGACATCGTCGTACAACAAGTATGCGGCTTCTTTATGATTAGCCCTATAAATGTCATCCCAACGGATTTGTGGGTCGAATAAAAATCCTTCCCGTGCCGTATTCGCACTTATAAAATTTGCCCCAATGGGACTATTGACATAAAAACTGGGTAAATATCTATAATACGTGGGATCCGGATTTGGCGCATTATAATACCCCAATCGACTTTTGGCAGAAGTCCCAAATTGATAGGCTATCCCCGTACTTAGCTTAAAATTACCTGTGGTATAATAATGATTCATCAGAAATATCGGCTCGGCAATCCTACGCTCCCTTGAATTACGAATTTTACCCGCTTGATATCCCCAGTATGGGTTGTAGCGTTTCCCAACCAAATCAAAGACTTCCTGGGTCAGTGCCGATGAACTGCCTTTTCGATTCGAAGCCAACATCGCTGTAAAGTGAAGCGTATTGCTACTATTTAAGGCATATTCACAGGATACAAAAACCGAAAATGCGTCGTACAAGGTACCACGTATAAGACCCTGATCCGCCCATCTACGCGACCCGGAAATCATGTAGTTTAGGCCATTGCCGCGTTTTTTTGAAGTATAGGTGACCATCGTTCGGCCGGCATAGGTTCTGTTTGAAGCCGAAAGGGAAAAACGCATTCCTGGGCGCAATCCCGAGGGTCGCATATCGATATTTGTACTTCCAAGAATTCCTCCGAAGGAATACTCCGTGGCTTGTAGCCCATTTGTAAATTGTTGATTCCTAGTTACATCGTTCAAACCGCCCCAGTTATTCCATTGGGGGCGCCCATCCTGAAATTTGTTCATGGGAATACCATTTAGAAGCACCTCCCCATATTGTGAATCATAGCCCCGCACCTTAAAAAAAGCCTGTCCAAAATCAAACGCCGCACGTTGTAGGAAGATATCCCGGGTGGCCTGGAGAAGCCCTGTAGAACTCGTGATCTCCTCATCATCTTCCAAATCAGCTCCGGTAAGGGTAATTAAATTATCACTATTTTCAAGGACAATATCCCTTTCCAAATAAACAGTACCCAATCCTAAGAGCTCATTTTCCAAGGTGATAGGCATTCGTTTTGCAATATAGTCAGGTGAAGTAATGTTTAGGATATAGTCGCCCATTTGATAAATGACCAAGGAAAAGGTGCCGTCAACACCGATCTTTTCAAGAATATCCGATCCTTCAACCCGCACGATACCTTCTGATATCGCGTTTTTAGATCTCTTGTCCAGAACAGTTCCCTCAATGCGGGCTACCTGGGCCACAGCAGTAGGGTATGATCAAAATGAAACCAACAGAAAGAAATAATAAACGAAGTGACATGTGTATGATTTGAAATCTGTTTTTCAAAAGTAGTTGGCCCTACTGCACACTCCTTGCAGGTCAAGAAAGTATCTTGGCAGCACCTTCAAATTTAATAGCTGCCTTCAATGCCTAGGAACGAACTGAAAATACTTCTGCCGATACTTTTATTTAGGGTTGTCTCGGCCGCGTGCCAAATAGAATTTAAAATTCGCACACTGGCTTTTTACAATATGGAAAATCTCTTCGATACAGAAAACGACTCCCTCACTTTTGATGATGATCGCACACCTGCGGGGAAAGATCATTGGACATTAGAGCGATTCGAACAAAAAATCACGAACATGGGCAAGGTCGTATCTAAAATCGGCAGCGACCTAACCCGAACATCGCCTGATCTTATCGGCCTTTGCGAAGTAGAAAATATTGAAGTGCTCGAACGTTTGGTGAACAGCCCTGAATTGCAGGATAAGAATTATGGCATCATTCATTTCGATTCTCCCGATGAACGTGGCATCGATGTCGCCTTACTGTATAAAGAAGAAGTTTTTTTACCTATGTCATTTAAAAGTCACCGGCTATTGCTCTTCAATCTTGAGGGGGAAAGGGATTTTACAAGGGATCAACTGGTCGTAGGGGGCCTCCTCGATACCGAATATATTCATATCATCGTCAACCATTGGCCATCACGAAGTGGCGGGGAGGCTCGTAGCAAACCAAATCGTCTCGCAGCGGCCCGATTAAACAAGCGAATTATCGACTCAATTACCGCAATAGACCCTACTTCTAAAATTATCGCGATGGGCGATTTTAATGATGATCCAATTAGTGATAGCCTAAAAAAAGTACTAAAAACCAAGGGGAAGAAACAAGACCTATTGGCAACCGACCTCTTCAACCCTATGGAAAAATTATTTAAAAAGGGAATTGGCACTTTAGCGTATCGTGATCACTGGAATTTATTCGATCAGATTTATATGACCGGGAATTTGGTAGCTTCCGATTCCCTGGGATATCGATTTTGGAAGGCAGGTATCTTTATGCCAGCCTATCTTATCACCCAAGATGGGCCGTATAAAGGCTATCCCCTAAGAACCTATTCGGGGGGCAACTATACAGGGGGGTACAGTGACCATTTTCCCGTGTATGTATATCTGATTAAGGAGAATTCCCTTCGAAATCATTTAAAGGAAGAGAATTAACGATATTTATCGCCATCAATGAAATACGTCTAATTTAGAACTATTTGCTACGCTATGGCGGGAGGTATATCCCAAATTCAGCCTTATATTGGGAAGTACATCCCGTTCAAGGTGTCGGCCTTAGAAACTTTCTTACCAATTCCCATCACGGTTTTTAAAACCTTGATTTCGCCTTTGGTTTTAAAAAAATGGATCCCTCTGGCAGAAAAGGTGAACTCTAAAATCTACAGTTCAACGATCTTTAGATTCCTCCATTTTACCTTTATACCGCCTCCATCATGAATCTGCAAACAAATGGAGCCTTCACCTTCGCCAATCTTTTCATCGCTCAGAGTTACCATTTCAACTCCATTTAACCACGAGGTGATCGTATCGCCTACGACCCGTATTTTCATATGGTTCCATTGCCCTTCTTTTAGAACGCTATCCTTTTCAGGCGCTGGTTTTATAAGCCATCCCCGGCCATAGGATTCATAGACACCTCCGGTATCATGCCCTTTTGGGGCCACTTCTACCTGCCATCCGCTAACTTTCGTGCCATCCACCGTTGAACGAATAAAAACCCCACTATTGCCATCGGCTTCTTGCTTAAACTCAAGATCAAGTTCAAAATTTTTATAATGTGCCTCTGTCCCCAAATAGCCATATTGCTTATCGGGACCACTTTCGCAAACCAAGAGTCCGTCTTCTACATACCATTTTTCGGTACCATAAATAGTCCACCCCGTTAAATCCTTGCCATTAAAGAGTGACTTTTCTTGGGCATTACAAATAAAAGGCAAAGCTATGATTGCCAGAATGAGGATGCTATTTTTCATTTTCTTGAATTTAATTTAATATTCATATTTTTTAATATTGATTCTCCTTTCTTGCTTTTCCCGTGTCAAAATTGGTGAGGCGCACGAATACATTACTAGAAAAGGCAGGTGTTCCCCGGTGTTCAATTGAACCACTGCCCCCATGGGATCCTACTTAAAATAAGGATCAATCCGAGGCCGTAGAATATGGCAATGTTCTTAAACTTTTTGGCACCTTCCATGACTTTCTTATGCCTTGACCAACCTATAGTTATCAATACAATGGCCAAGATATTAACAAATGGGTGCTCTACGGCCAACAATCTGGCCGGCGCGTTTAGTCCGCCCATCCCCAAGGTTTGTACCGCCTTAAATCCGTTACCCGACACAAAATAGAGTAACAGGCCTATCAATAACTGCAGATGGGCCAAAATGAGAGCCATTAGACTAATTCTGAAATCTTTTTGTGGTAAGAACATTTTATTGCCCAACCATCCTATGAAGGCATTGGCCACGGCAACAATAAGTAGGGCCAAAACCGCATACGCCAAATAGGAATGTAATTCAAGTATCCATTGATATGCTAGTGAGCTGTCTTGCATGAGTTCGAGTTTAAGATGCCTAAATGTAATGAATTTTGGCTATACTAATAACCCATGCTGCAGGGTCGTTTTATTTATTTCCATTTATTCTCGGCCGATTTGCCTCCCCAAACAAGGGTTGCCAAAAATGGATTATCGATAAAGGGATTTCTATTTCCTTGGGCTGACTCGATGACTGCGTTCCGTTGTATTTCAAAATCAGATACGGGATCGGCAACATTCCATTCCAGAAATAGTTCCAAACCGCCCACTTTTTCAAAGGTTTCCTGATATCGAATGTTTAGATACAGTACTATTCTTGCAACATCCCCGCGCCAGTCATCCCCAGGATACCATGAATTGCCATTGACCAACTTAAACTTTCCACTGCCTGCTGTGAACGGGTAATTAAGCCTTTCTTCATTTATGGCAGCATCGCAAACCCTTAACTGGTGTAGGTCACTCACCGCCACCTCGGATGCAAGGAGGGATTGTGGGTATATATGCTCTGTGTTAAAGGTTTGGGGTGTATATGGGTTGTTGGTAGAGGAATATTCCTGCCAGTACCTACTTTCCCCGGAATACATTAGAATGACACTTTCAGGATCGTTTACGGCTTCATCGGCAACATAGAGGTACTCATGCCTTTGGCTATAATATAAAATTGTCCGGTGCTTCTCACTCGTTAATGCAGCAAGTGTTCGATAATTCATGTCGGCATCATCGGTAAACGAGCTATTTCCGTAATAATAGTTAAGATCACTGGGTATGTTAAATGAAATCGTATTCGAAATGTCTTGGTTAGCCGTACTATCCGACAGGGCATTATCATTACTGCAGGAAAAGGAAAACCCACCAAGTACCATTAACAAAAATATTCTTTTCATAGTTGTCTCCCTTCTTGAAAACCGTGTATAGGCACCACTTATAGAATTTGGTCATTAATAATGAAAAACCTTTCAGCATGTACACGACGCTGCTGAAAGGTTTTCGAATCGAATAAAGAAATTGCCTCTAATTAAGCACCCAAACTCCTCCGGTCTTAATTAAGCTTATATTTTCAAAGCCAGCAGCCCCATTATAAATGGCATAGGTTATCACATATTTTTGTCCTTCTGCGGCACCGGGAGCTATACTATCTAAAAGTATATTAAAGCCCTCGACAAGCATGGCATCACTCCAATAGGCAGCATTTCCTTCCCTTCTGTCAAAATTACCATAATTTCCGGCACTCCCAGCCTGTGTGGGATATGTACCCACAAGAGCGTCTGCAATTAATGAATAATCGGAAGCCACCAACGCATATTTTATGGTATTGTCAGGAACCCAAACGCCATTATCAAAACCAAACTGCAATTCCGTAGAAACTACCGATTGATTACCAACCCATATTCCATCAATGAATTTGAACAGATTTCCTCTTATTTGGGCACCACTTGTACTGGAATAATAATCATAAATAACGAATAATTCATCTTCTTCTTGGGCATAGGGATATGTAGCCTTTAAGAAATTGGGCAAGTAAGCGTCTGGCGAAATCGAACTACTAAAGTTATTATACTGTCCAGGTTGTCCAGATCCGGTACCCATTGAATCAAAATCTGCCGAACTTAGGTAATAAACGCCGGTAACCGGTTCCCAAGTTCCCCCAGAATACATATAGTAGTCTCCCTTTGAATTGGTAGCCCCGGAAATTCCGAGCGCTTTAACAAGCAACTGATCGACTTCCCAAGTCGCCGCCTCCATATCGGTTGACTCATATTTAAAGGCGATGTTCACTACTTGACCCTCATAAGCAGAAAAGTCATAGTTTTCAGACAATACAAAATTAAAATTAGTTCCGTCTGGAGCGGTTGTCAAGGCAATGGGGTCCCAAGTTGCCGTGGTGACGTCTCCCGAATAATCAGTGGAAACCAAGATTGAAAGTAAGCTCAGATTAGTGGCATAATTAATTGCCTGGTTGATTTGAAAATTTAAATTGGTTTCCCCACTCAAGTCGATCTCTGGCGATACCAACCAATCTTGGTTGGCGAGCGCAGCCCCTGAATATCCTGACATTTTAGCATATTCGACGCCCCCAAAGGAACTTGCTTCCCAAACTTGGTCACCAACCACGCTGGTGGCGGTCCAATCGTCAAGACCACCGTTAAAATTTGCCTCATAGATGTTCGCCAGGCCGATAACCGGGTTTTCAAAATACTGCTTGTATTTTGCCAATACTACTTGACCTTCGGTCGCATTAGTAATGTTAGCAGCCAAGATATCGGAAATATGATCCACCGGATTGGCATTGGGATAAAATCCGAATGCATCACTTCCAGCACTTGCATAATCGGCATTAGTAAGTGTATATATATCGGCTCCTGTATAATCGCTGACACCTTCAGCAGTACCCACATAGAGATCAAAACCGACCAATGCAGATGAACCTTGCCCCCAAACCGGATATTTTTCCTTTAAATAATCGGGTAGCATCGTCTTGGCATCCTCCAAGGAGCTGAAATTTCCAAAATCAAGTCCTAAGGCCGCATAGTCCTCATCGCTCAAGGTAAATATGGCATCTGCGGAAATTACTTCCTTCTGGGCATCCAACTCGGTGTAAACGTCCTCCAATGGATTACAGGCCACAAAGGTTAGGCCCAGTATCGCGAATAAATAGATATACTTTTTCATTTTTACTATTTTTTTTATTAAAAACTAAATTTAGCACCGAGGTTGAATGTCCTACCAAAGCCATACCATACCAAAGCACTCAAGGCATCATGATTACCCCCATCCAAAGCATCGGCAATATAATCGGTATTAAAGACATTGTTCATACGGCCGATAAGAGTAGCTTCGAAGCCTCCCATATTAAACCCATAACTAATACCCGCGTCGAATAGGCCATACGAAGGCGCTTTCCACGATTGGGGTATTCCTTCGGAAGTTCTACCTGTTGGTTCAAAATCGGCATAATAATTTGCATAATAATTATAATCCAATAGCAACCGCGTACGATCGAAAACCTCGTAATTTAACCCTAAGGCCATGGTTGTTTGAGCTGCATCCCCGACCTTAAATCCGTCAATGAATATGTTGATAGGATTTCCTACTGGGTTATTGGCATCATCATATACTTGGGCGTTCTCTACATTGTTCGTCCATTTCCAATCACCCAATGACACCATTCCTGTTAATGAAAGTTTCGTAATAGGTCGATACACAAAATCAACTTCTATCCCTTGGTGAAGGGCATTGACCCCCAACAGGTTTACGAAATAATCAATACCCCCGACCGAAAAATTGTCGGTAAAGGTACGGTCGTTCCAAGCCGTCCGATAAATATTGACATTTGCCGATAACACATTGCTTCGGTATCCATAGCCAATTTCAGTACTGAATATTTTTTCATTTACGGCATCGGCATTGATATGCTCGTTATCAAAATTAAGGAATACCGCATCGAAACCGGGCGCTCTTTCAAGATAGCCAATATTGAAAAAAACGTTGTTATTTGCATCCAAATTATAATTCGCTCCGCCCTTTAAACCATAACTGGAGAAATTGTAACGATCGGTTTCCCGTAGGGGATCATCATTTAAATAAAGAAAATAATCGATTCTTCTATAGGAAGTATTGGCAAAATTGGCTGCTACAAAAGCGGATAAATTATTCTTGGTGTACTCCAATTGGGTGAACAAACCTTGCCAGCCTACTTTCCCTTCATCGTGATAATCCCGTTTATCGCCTACCTTAATCGTTCTATTGGGATTATTTACATCGTTATTGTCAATTACATAGGCCCCCCCTAAAAGATCGGTCAATTCAGAAAAGTGTTTTCCGGTATACGTACGTAAATCAACTCCGGCCATCAAGGCTAGGTTATCAGATAGATCGTTCTTATAGGTAGACAATAACCCATACCACTCGTGATCATTTCTAGAAGCCCTCAGATAGGCTGCGGCTTCCAGACCTTGAGTCCCTCGGTCCCTGTTGATTGCCACGATATTATCAAGATCAACGGGCTGATCGTCACCACCTAATCGAACATTGAATAAACTATAATCCCCTGCAGTTCCCCCTCCTCCACCAGTCCCGGAAGAAGCATACACCGCAGTAGATAAAAATGATTTATCATTTATATTCCAATAATGGTTCAAAGAGGTTTGCGGCTTAAAATAAAAGTTGTCTTCAATATTGACCACCTGTCCATTTTTGATACCCCAATCCGGATTAAATTTAATGCCGCTTTCGGCATCCCGATATTTGGCAATCGAGCTTCTATTTTGCCGCTGCCCGTGCCGTTGTGGAGCTCCAAACGACGTTAAGGATAACGTGTGATGGTCGTTGATTCGCTTTGAAATATTTACAAAATAGTTATAGCCCTCGAATTCGGTACCGTCAACATACCCATTCCCTTTGGTTTTTGAAGCCGATACCGTAGCGGCAAAACCATTGTCCATGAGTCCTGTCGAAAGTGTAAAACCATATTTTTGGTATCCATCATTGCCAACTCCGGTATATACATTACCCCCCTTTTCTACATCGGTCGATTTGGTCAGGATGTTAATAGTTCCACCAACCGAAGGGACTGCAACCTTTGAAGCCCCGAGGCCTCTTTGCACTTGCATCGTGCTGGTAACATCAGCCAAACCGGCCCAGTTACTCCAATATACAACGCCATTTTCCATGTCATTGACAGGGACGCCATTGATCATCACAGCAACGTTCACAGAGCTGAAACCCCGTAAATTGATCCGGCCATCGCCAAAACCACCTCCGGATTTTGTGGCATAAACCCCTGGAGTTGATTTCAGGATCTCTGGGAATTCCTGCGTCCCCAATTTCAATTCGATATCGGCTGCCTTAACCGTCGACACTGCAACCGGAGTTTGACGGTCTACCGCTACGGATGATATTAGCACCACCCCTTCCAACTCCTGTGAATTGGATTGCAAGCGTATTATTCCTAAATTACCTACTTTCGAATAATCGACATTTTGGGCCGTGAATCCTATATATGATATCACCAAAGTACCTTCGTTATTCGTAACTTCTATACTGAAATTACCATCAAAATCAGTAGCAACACCAGTGGTTGTTCCTTCGATTACGACGCTAGCCCCTGGTAATGGCTCTCCCGAATCGCCATCTAAAACGGTGCCAGTCAAGGTTCCTTGTGAAAATGCAAATGCGGAACATAAAAGTACCGCCAAAACAAAGTAAATTTTTCTCATTGTTCTTTATGTTTAGTTTTGTATTTGCCGCAAAAGTGAGGTATTTTTCACTTACACAGATTAAGAGAACGTTAATTAACGCCCGGACAATTTAACACAAAATTGGCGTAAAAAAGAGAAAAAAATAACAAGTTATGATGTTTCCTAAAGAATTTGGAAAGTCATGGATTAACGCTTAAAAGTCTGCAAGAGTCGCATTGTAGACGCATCATGATCGCCGATTTCTGAATTTTGAAGATCTTTCAAAATAGTGCCCGCTAGTTGTTTTCCTAGCTCTACACCCCACTGGTCATAACTGAAGATGTTCCAGACCACGCCTTGAACGAAAATTTTGTGCTCGTAAAGGGCGATAAGGGCCCCCAGATTTTTGGGAGTAAGTTGTTCTATTAGAAGTGTATTGGTGGGCTTGTTACCTTCAAATACTTTAAAAGGAAGTAATTTATCTATCTCCGCTTGCAACACCCCATTATCTTCAAGCTCATTACGGACTTCTTTGGAGTTTTTACCATTCATCAAGGCTTCGGTTTGGGCAAAAAAGTTGGCCATTAATTTATCGTGATGATCAACATCACCATGCAATGACTTTTTAAAACCTATAAAATCAACGGGGATAAGCTTCGTACCTTGGTGGATCAACTGAAAAAAAGCATGCTGTGAATTCGTACCTGGCTCGCCCCAAATAATGGTCCCGGTTTGATAAGCTACCCGATTTCCGCTTCTGTCGACGCTTTTGCCATTACTTTCCATAATACCTTGCTGCAAATAGGCAGAGAACCTATTTAAATATTGGGAATAGGGTATAATTGCCTCTGTTTCCGCATCGTAAAAATTGTTATACCAGATACTTAGAAGTGCTAGGACGATTGGAATGTTTTTATCAAATTCGGTGGTCCTAAAATGTTCGTCCATTTCGTTAGCCCCGGTCAACAGCGCATCAAAATTGGCATATCCTACCGCCAAAGCAATCGATAGGCCAACGGCACTCCATAATGAAAACCGCCCACCTACCCAATCCCACATCGGGAATACATTCTCCGCTGCGATACCGAATTCGGCGATTTTTTCAGTGTTCGTAGAGACTGCGGCGAAATGGTCGGCAATATCCTTGTGCGCGGCCCGCTTGAGGAACCATTTTTTAATGGTGGTTGCATTGGTCAGCGTTTCTTGTGTTGTAAACGTCTTGGAAACAATAACGAATAAGGTCGTCTCTGGATTCAATTCTTGAAGCACCTCATGTACTTGGTCGCCATCGACGTTACTAACAAAATGAATTTTTAAATGATTTTTATAGAATCGTAGGGCCTTTGTGACCATTTCAGGCCCAAGATCCGAACCGCCGATACCGATGTTGACGACATCGGTAAAGGTTTTTCCGGTATAGCCTCTTTTTTTTCCGGATAGTATGGCCTCTGTAAAAGTCCGAATATGTTCTTTTACCTCAAAGACCTCAGGAATTATATTTACCCCATCAACAACAACCCGCGCAGATTTTTTTGCCCGAAGTGCCATATGCAGTACTGGGCGCTTTTCGGTCTCATTGATGATATCACCTTTAAAATACTTTTCAATAGCATCCTTTAAATCGACCTCATCGGCCAATTGCCGTAATAAGACAAGGGTTTCCTTGGTAATCCTATTTTTGGAGAAATCGACCATGAAGTCGTTCCAATGCAACGTCATGATAGAAGCCCTATTAGGATCGGCGGCAAAAAGATCTTTTAGGTGCCTTTCTTTGCTATCCTCATAATTCTTGCGTAGGCTTTTCCATGCTTTGGTCGAAGTCGGATCAATGCTCTGTAATGCCATTTTCTTGATTGAGCGTTAACAGTTGTTTATCAATTGGTGGATTCTGAAATTCGATACAATCCAATTGGGATTTTTTAGGGGTGATATAGGCATAATAATCAGGACGTAATAGTTCTGGCAACGGTTCGGCCAAGGGAAGTTCTTCCTTCAGGGGGTCAACCTGTTTGCCATTTCTCCAAAAACGATAGCAAACATGTGGACCAGCTGTATTCCCTGTCATCCCGACCCAGCCTATTACATCGCCTTGTCGCACGAATTGGCCCTTCCTGACATTCTGTTTTTTCATATGCAAATATTGGGTGTCATACGTACCATTATGACGGATCTTTACATATTTTCCATTGCCCCCTTTTCTTGTGGATTCTATTACAGTACCATCGGCTGTGGCCATAATGGGAGTTCCAATGGGAGCGGCGTAATCAGTTCCTTTATGTGGCTTTACTTTATAACCATAATACCGAATTCTCCTCGTTAGATTGTAACGTGAAGAAATTCTACTAAATTTTACTGGAGCCCTTAAAAAAGTACGTCTCAGGTTGTTGGCATCTTCGTCAAAATAATCGACGATTTTTTTAAGGGAATCATTTTCATAGGCAAAGGCATAGATAGGCCTGCCATTATGCTCAAAATAGGCAGCTTCAATTGGCTCAGCACCTGCATAGATACTATCATTGATATATTTTTCCCGGTATACCACCTTAAATTTGTCTCCTTTCTGAAGTCTAAAAAAATCAATGGTCCACGCATAAATTTCCGATAGATTATTCGTGACATTATAATCGATCCCTTGGTCTAAAATCGCTTCGGAGAGTGAAGTCTCAATAATACCCGAGGCTTCTCGCTCGACATACTTGACATGCTTTTTATTTTTGTAGGCAAGAACACTATCCCGGAAATCGACTACCGTATAATTGATAGGGTCATTTTCATAGATAAATACTTGGGCTGTCTCTGCGGTATCTTTTGATTTCAAGATTACATAAGGTTTTCCAACCCGGATCTTCCGAACATCAAAAGTATCTCTAAAGGCCTCCGATAATTTTGCGATTTTAGGATATTCCACCTTGTTTTCAATCATCAATTCGCCAAAGCTGTCACCTCTGCGCACCGTATCACGTTGCACCTTGAAATCGTCCAGATTAAAACCGAACTGCTTCACTGAAACGTTCTCTTTTAAAGGTATCACCTCTGTAATTGCTTCTTCTTTCACACGTGGCGGTTCCTCTTTACAGGAGACCAGAAAGGTCAATGATAAAACTATGCCCCAGTATTTATTCATTTTTATTTTACTTTTTTCTCAGGGTTAAAGATATGGTCTACCCATTGCTTACCCCAATTATTTAACTCTTGTTTTGAATAAAGTTGCGGAAAAAAAATGACTTTTTGAAAGCTTGGCGGAAGATAGTCCTTCCAATTGGTCCCCCCGGTCGCTTCTATTTGACCTTTATTCTTTCCGAGATACCTATGGGCAGAGCCCATATGCATCAATGGCCAATTCACATTGGCATTTAAATCCATAATCTTTAACGCCTTAACCAGCTCTTTAGTATGCCTTTTATCTTTGGCCAGTTGTAAATATTTGTGATAGATGGTATTGTTGCGAACTTGTTTGGCGATTCGTATCAAACGTGGAGTATAACGATATTCGAATTGCTTTAAGGTCAAGGTTTTTTCTCCGGTTACGGCATCGGTGGCTCCTTTTTTCCAATAAATGTTTTCATAGAGTTCTTCAAGGTCGTTTTCTGCTGAAAGTTGATTGCGCTTATCGGGATGCACCAAATTTTCCATCGGGGTCGCATAAATCTCGATCATTCTATATTGGGCCGATTGAAATCCACTTGCCGGCAACAATGCCATTCTGTATTGAAGGAACTGTTCACGCTCCATCCCTTTGATCATGATACTAAAGGATGAGATCAGTGCCTGATAGTAACTATTGATCCTTCTGATTTTCTCGATGAAAAAATCAATATCCTGAGATCTATCATCTACGACCTGCTTCTGTTCATGAAGGATAAGCTTGAAATAGAGCTCGGTAATTTGATGATACATGATAAAGATCTCCTCATCTGGGAAATAGGTCCTTGGAATTTGAAGACTAAGTAAGGTGTCAAGATGAATATAATCCCAATAGGTGAGGTAGCGTTGGTAAAGAAGACCGTCTAAATAGGAGCTGAGATCCTGCCCTGAATTTTTATATTTTTCTTCAAGTTTGGCAATTTGGGAATCGATCTGCTCCTTATTCTTCATTCTACGCTCAATCCATTATAATTTTAAATTGATGTTTAAGTCCGTTATAGCCATCCAAATCTGCCTTTATCGACCCCACGGCCAAGTCGGCCTTTATACGGATCGGTATCTTATTGTCATCGTTTGACACCCAAAGCGAAAGGCTTTCCTGTTCCTTAAATACACGTCCCGACTGCACATACGGTCGAAATTTTAGGCATTCGACTTTGCCGAATTTTGTTTTCAGCACTTCTTTTCCCAGGTATTTCAATTTGAAGGGAAAGATGCCATCATCATCGTACAGCATATTGAGTTTTATGGATTCTCCTAAAACAAGATCTTTAAATCCATAATTGTTCCTAAGATAGTAAAATGCAGAAAGCAAGTCCTGCACACTATCCTGTAATGTAAAATTAATCTTTTTATTGTTTTTTTTGTCATTCAGCACGGCTACGTCGTTCTTATGATCGAAATTGATCTCGACATCCTTGGTATAACCCCCTTCATCAATTTTGCGAATAAACCGAAAGGGCCGTCCGTCCCTTTTGGCAAAATAACTTTCATAGGTGTCATCGACCTTGAAGAAAACGCTTGCCAAACCTGTTGTCTCCCCTTTACCAACTACATGATAGGCAGACACCCCATTGATATCAGCCGATTTTACCTGAAGGGTGGCTATGCTGGCATTTAACCAACCATAATGTAAACGGAATTTTAGCCATTCTCCAGGAGCAAAGACCGATTCTTTTTCCTGTGCATGCAGAAAGAGACCAAAAGTTAGGAAAAGAACCGTTAAAATTTTCTTCATAGTCGTAATGTGGCCGTAAAATTAGTAAATGCAACATGAATTTTATTACATGTACAATTACTTAAACAAGATTTATTCCAAAGTATTGCACAACCCTGAATGCACAGGCGAAAACATCTCATCAGGTATAAAAAAAAGCCCTGACGAAAACGTCAGGGCTTTTCCTAAATAACCAACCAAACTTTAAATTATGAAAAACCAATACTTAAAGCTGTAAGGGAACCACCCCTTACTTCATCAAAGTTACTATATAAAAAAGATGCTAGAAACAGTTTTAACGTACTTTAACTATTCTATTAACAGTACTTTATAATTGACCTTCAGAAATTGGCACTTAATTGTGAAAACGGCCTTAAAGAGTACCTCGCGCAGCCTGCTCCCTTTCAATGGCTTCAAAAAGAGCCTTGAAGTTTCCGACACCAAATGACTGTGCTCCTTTACGCTGAATTATTTCAATAAAAAGCGTAGGTCGGTCAACGATGGTCTTTGTAAACAACTGTAGCAAATACCCTTCTTCATCGCGATCGATAAGAATTCCATGTTTTTTGAGTGTTTCAACATCTTCATCGATTTCACCCACACGCTCCAACAGATCATCGTAATAGGCTTCGGGAACATATAGAAACTCGATCCCCCGTTCCCGCATAGCCGAAACCGTAGCAACGATATCGTCGGTAGCGAGCGCCATATGCTGTACTCCTGGGCCATTATAAAAATCGAGATACTCTTCGATTTGTGATTTTTTCTTTCCTTTTGCAGGTTCATTAATCGGAAATTTTACGCGCCCATTCCCATTGCTCATAACCTTGCTCATAAGTGCCGTATACGCAGTGGCAATATCATCGTCGACAAAGGAGACGATTTGGGCAAACCCCATCACTTCCCCATAGAACTTACACCAGGTGTTCATTTCATCCCAGCCTACGTTTCCTACCATATGGTCTATAAATTCTAAACCGACTGGAATTGGATTATAATGGGATTCCCACTTTTTGAAGCCAGGCAAGAAAATTCCTTTATAATTTTTGCGTTCCACAAAAAGGTGCACAGTTTCCCCGTACGTATAAATCCCAGATCGTATAACGTAGCCATCACCATCGGCTTCCTTTTTTGGCTTCATAAAGGGCTTTGCCCCACGTTTGGTGGTCTCCTCAAATGCTTTCGTGGCATCATCTACCCAAAGCGCAATTACTTTTACCCCATCGCCATGCTCATTAATATGTCGATTGAGTTCCCCGTCTTTCTGCAAGGGGGATGTAAGTACGATTCGAATCTTTCCTTGGCGCAAAACATAGGAGACCCGATCTTTTAAACCAGTCTCTAACCCGGCGTAAGCCTCCGATTGAAACCCCAAGGCCGTTTTATAAAAATGGGCCGATTGCTTGGCATTGCCAACATAAAGTTCGACATAGTCAGTTCCGAGCAAGGGAAGAAAATCTTCGGCCTCCTTAAATAATTTTTTTAGTGAATACTCGGTATTTTTTAAATCCTTTAGATTTTTTATTTCTGCTGCCATTGTATTTAAATTAATTGTGTGGGAAATAAGAATTAGGTGAACCTTCGTACTAAAAGGTCGATTACCACATGGCCCTCAAATGCGAAGTAATATCTACACGTAGTTGTAGCATATTCGATGGATTTTACCTACAAATATCGGAAAAAAATGTTCGGTCAAAGCCTTTTTGTATCTAAAACCAGTAGCCGATACTAAAGAAGAAATTACTGCTCTTTACCTCGGGGGACCAAGAATACATGACTTGCACCGGACCAAAAAACGACTCCCAGCCGTAGCCCAATCCGTAGCCGGAATATTTCGGTTCGGCGAACCAATCACCGGTGCGAAAAAGATCATCGTCGACATTGGCGAAATTGGCCGCGAACATGGCATGGTTTTTTGGGGCGAATTCATAATCAAGCCTGCCATAGGCCTTAACATAGCTGTTCCCAGGCAGGCTTAGAAAATCATATCCATAAAACGGGACAAAATTATTGATAAAATTCGTTCCGAAACCACCAAGAATAAAATCGAAGGAAGTTACGCTTGAGGTTCCAAGCTTAAAACCGCCTTCAGTTTCGAGGTTTAAAGACAATTTTCGATAAATCGGGAAGGCCCCTCCGATCTTTGCTTTGGCAACTGAAAATTCCCTAAAATTATTATTGAAATCGGAGGAAAGCAGATAAAAGTGAAAGTCTCCATCAAAATATAAGCCTTTGCTCGGAAAATATTTATCGTCGTAGGTATCAAGTGTTAATTGACCAAAAGCACTAAAATAATTGCTGCTTTCAAATATCGTTCTTCCTGCCGAATTTGTCTGGGGCGCAATGGCCAGCGAATCGTTTGCAGTACTTAACGTATTTGTGCTATATTTTAGGTACTTGTGCTCAAGCCCAAGGCTAAATGAAAACTCTTCCTTTAACACGGTCTGCGCATAGATTTGGTTGGTCAGATCTGTGACATCGATATTAATCGTATTCACATTCGCCGCATTCAATATGTTATAATTCGATCGTATTAAATCGAAGTTGATTTCCTTCGAAAAGTCATTGAATCGTGAGTTGACACCAAAACTCCAATAGGCCCCTTTATCAACAAAGTACTGAAGATCATATCTGATGTTATCCCCAAATATGAAATCGACCGAACCCACATCGTCTTTCATCATTAAATTCCTACGGGTCAAATTGATCAGTGCGGCCGTTTTATATAGATCGTCATAGTGTGCCGCGAGTCGAATAAAGGTGTTTTTCTGTTTTTCATGAAGGTTCAATACCAAATCGACACCATCGCCTTCTGAGGCTAATTCATAGCGGATTGTTTTAAAGTTTCCGGTGGCCGAAAGATTATTGATACCTTGTTGTAATTTCTCGAAGGTGATTTTTTTATCAAGTTCAAAACGAAGTTTTCCTCTGACATAACCCCGTGAATAATTTTCTAGACCTTTAAGTGTCAATTTCTTTATAATTAGTGTATCCTTGATGGCAACATATTTATGCAACGATCTAGGCTTATCTTGTTTTGATGAAATCGCCTTTAAAGCCTCAAATTTTTGTCGTGCCGCGATTTCGCCGCTTTCAATAATCGACTTTCCCGAATTAAAATCGATTACCGAGTAATTGTCGATATCAGGTTTTATATAGATATCGGTTTGTTTGGCCTTTTCGACCATATCCAAAGCCGTTCTGTAGTTATTTATTTGCAGAAGAATCTCTGTGGCCGATGCCAAGGCATCACGTTCCCTCAGGCCGTGTTGCACGTCGACACCGATAATAATATCGGCTCCCATATTACGTACCTCCTGAATCGGATAATTGTTTACAACTCCGCCATCGATCAACACCTCGTCTCCCAAAGTAGCAGGTTCAAAAAGTGACGGCAGCGTACCACTAGCCATAATGGCCTCTGGAAGATACCCTTTGTTCAATAATACCTCTTTACCCGTTTCAACATTGGTAGCAATGCATAGAAAGGGAATGGAAAGCTTATTAAAATCAGTTACATTCCTTACATGATAGAGTACTCGTACCAATTCATTGTAAATGTTCTGGCCCCCGGAATATGCAGGTGGAAACGAAATTTTAAAATTACTGAATGGCAGTGTCAAGGCGTACTTTTCCGAGGCTTCCTTTTCATAAAACGATTTTGCACCCCTGGGCAGATTGTCATTGATCAAATCGGTAAAGTCAGTCTTTCTAAAAAGGGAATCCAATTCACTGGCCGAATAACCGGAGGCATACAAACCCCCAACAATGGCCCCCATACTTGTACCCCCGATATAATCGATTTTCACACCCGCTTCCTCGATTACCTTTAGGACACCTATGTGTGCCAAGCCCTTGGCCCCGCCACCGCTTAGGACGAGTCCTACCTTCAGACGCTTTTTAGGGACATCTTGCTGACCAAGGAGCAGGGTCGCACTAAAAAGAAACATAAAAAATAGCGTTATTTTTTGCATATCGCCTTTTGGTCGTTAGTGCTGTTGAAACGTTTCATAAATTAATTTGGCCTTGGCCGCTCCTACTTTTTCCGTCAATGTTTCAAAGGAAGCTTCTTTTATTCGTTTTACCGATTTAAAGGCTTTCAATAAATTTTCTACGGTTTTTTCCCCGATACCTTCAATGGCCGTCAATTCTGAATTAATGGCGGCCTTACTTCTTTTATTTCTGTGGAAGGTTATCCCAAATCGATGTGCTTCGTTCCTTAATTGCTGTATTATTTTAAGACTTTCAGATTTTTTGTCCAAATACAAAGGGATGGGATCTTCCGGAAAGTAAATCTCCTCAAGTCGTTTCGCGATACCAATAATGGCAATTTTTCCACGTATCCCAAGCATATCCAAACTTTTTAAAGCAGAAGACAACTGTCCTTTGCCCCCATCGATAACTATTAACTGGGGCAACGACGCATCTTCTAAAATTAATCGTTTATACCGTCGGAACACAACTTCTTCCATTGACGCAAAGTCATCTGGCCCAGCGACAGTCTTGATGTTGAAATGCCGATACTCGTTTTTGGAAGGTTTTCCGTCCCTAAAAACAACGCAGGCTGCAACTGGGTTACTGCCTTGAATATTGCTATTATCAAAACATTCTATATGTCTTGGTTCATATGGCAACCGAAGATCCTTCTTCATTTGGGCCATTATCCGATTCGTATGTCTGTCGGGATCTAAGATCTTTATCTGATTAAACCGCTCCTGTCTATAGAACTTGGCATTTCGCTCTGATAGTTCAAGTATTTTTTTCTTATCCCCTAATTTTGGAATCGTTACTTTTAAATTCGTGGCGACCGTTATTTTGAATGGTACGTATAATTCCTTGGATTCAGAAGCAAATCGCTGTCTAATTTCGGTCACAGCAAGTTCTAAAAGGTCTTCGTCGGTTTCATTTAATTTCTTTTTGATTTCCAAGGTATGTGAACGTACAATAGAGCCATGGGAGAGTTGTAAAAAATTCACATAGGCAAAGGCCTCATCCGAAATAATGGAAAAAACATCTACATTGTTGATAGTGGGATTTACGATAGTCGATTTTACCTGATAATTTTGCAAAATCTCCAATTTATCCTTTACGTGCTGTGCTTCTTCAAATCGCATCTCGCTGGCGAGTAAATTCATTTGGTCTTTAAAATAATGTAGAGACGTCTTAAAATTACCCTTTATTATTTCGCGAATTTCCTCTATTTGCTGATTGTATTCGGCTTCTCTTTGTAAACCTTCACAGGGACCTTTACAATTGCCCAAGTGATATTCAAGACAGACTTTATACTTTCCGGCATCGATTTTTTCCTTTGAAAGATCATAGCCACATGTTCTTAAGGGAAATAAGCTCTTTATGAGATCTAACAAGGTCTTGACAGTGCGCATACTGGTATAGGGGCCATAGTAAGTAGAACCATCTTTGATGACCTTGCGTGTAGGGAATATTCTGGGGAAACGCTCATTTTTGATACAGATAAAGGGATAGGATTTATCGTCTTTTAGCAAGACATTATACCGTGGACGATATTCCTTTATTAGGTTGTTCTCCAATAAAAGCGCGTCTGATTCAGTGGCCACCACGATGTGCTTTATTTTGGTGATTTTTTTAACCAACACACGTGTTTTGCCATACTCATGATTCTTAGAAAAATAAGAGGAGACCCTTTTTTTAAGATTCTTTGCTTTGCCGACATAGAGAATCTTTTCCTCAGTATCATAAAACTGATAGACTCCCGGACTTTCCGGGAGTGTACTCAATTGTATTTTTAAGGGAATTTGGGGCATGAAATCAAACGGGCCTAGGCATTTATGCCAGCAGGGTTAAATTACTATGTTTTTAGAAATCAGAAGGTGCTTTTTGCTCTTTTTTAACGTTGCCATACTTCAGGGTACGTAAAATTACGAAAGGCACTATAGATATGGTACACTCTGTAAAGATTCAGGAATTTAAATTCATTTCGTGGCGCAAATTTCGGATTATAATGTAAAAATGACCCGCAAAATCCAAGCCAACAAAAATCGAACGGTCTTCGTAAACACCTTATAAAATACAAATATTTGTAAGTCAGTCCCTTAGGATCGAAGAAGCCTTAGTATGTTTTTTATGACCTGCTGTAGATGTTAATTTTACCCTAAAAAATGCATTTCATCGATAAAAAGTTACCATTGATGGAATTTAAATAAATTTTTTATTTATATTTAGCCAATCAAAATCAATTTCCCTCATGGACAATTATATAATCACTTTAGGCACGTATTTGATATTAATGTTATTCTTTAAAGTCTATTACGCCGTGGCTAAAGATTAGATTCCTAGGTATTCAAGGATTCTAAAATTTTAACCAACCTTGAATGTTGAAAAAAGACGCACGTTATCAATATTCAAAACAACGGGCTACTATTTCTGAAGAACTTCTACTCCACAATAGCCTTTGTATTGCCAATAAACTTCTTGAATTGCCGATATGGTCATATGACTATTATCACATTTTTTTACCCATTTTAGAAAAGCGAGAGGTAGATACGACCTTCATTCTCTCGATACTTCAGGGTAAAGATAAAAATGTCGTGTTGCCCAAAGTCGGTTCCCATGGTCAATTGAAGCACTTTCTCTTAACTGACAATACGCACTTACAAAGAAATTCCTGGGGTATCCCTGAGCCCCAAGACGGCATAGAAATTTCCGCTAAAAAACTCGATGTTATATTTGTTCCACTTTTGGCGTTCGATCTAAAAGGCAATCGTGTGGGATATGGCAAAGGATTTTATGATCGCTTTTTACGTAAATGCAAAAAAGAAGCCCTTAGCGTAGGGCTGTCGTTATTTGAACCTGAACATGAAATTACCGATATATCGAAAACAGACATCCCATTGAATCACTGTGTAACCCCCTTACACATCTATTCCTTCGGCGCCTCAGAAGGTTCATCTACGACCTGACCATCATGTGCCGTGGTCCCAAAAGCCTTTTTATTAAATACCAACAAGATTCCCACGCCAGTACTGATGGCGGTATCGGCTATATTGAATACCGGTTCGAAAAAACGAAAATTACCGCCCCCGACATATGGCACCCAATCAGGCCATGTGGCATCGATCAATGGAAAATAAAGCATATCGACCACCTTACCATAGAACATCTTTCCATATGGCTCATTTGAGAATAAGGTGGCTACATGATTATTGCTATCATCAAAAAACATCCCATAAAAAATAGAATCCAAAATATTTCCAAAGGCGCCCGCGAAGATCAAGGAAACGGCGATAATTAATATTTTAGACGACTTTTTCCGAATAACGTCAAAAAGCCAATATCCGATACCCGCAATGGCCAATAAACGGAAGAGCGTCAATAATAGCTTTCCTACCCTTTCTGATATGGGTAATAAATCACTAAGTTTCGCACCCCATGCCGCTCCCTCGTTTTCTATAAAGAGTATTTTGAACCAGGAAAATACATCGACCGACTCCCCGAGCACAAAATGGGTTTTTATATAAATTTTACTTACCTGATCAAAGATCAAAATCACAGTGATCAATAGCAAAGACTTCCTCAAATTCATGGGTACTGGATATAAGGGGCAAAAATAGCCATATTATTTGGTTTTATGTATGCTGACATTCCCTGTGGTCGAAGTCAAAGAATAGTAGTTATTGCCATGGGGAATGGTATCGCTTTCTACGGTGCCAAACTTACTAATTGCAGCGATTGTGCCCGAGGGGCAATTTGCGAAAATATCCCCGCTACGTGTGCTAATTAAGGCAAACCGCGAAACGTTTTCAAGATAGCAGCGCCCATCGTCCAGGATAACCTTTAAGCGCTCGTAGGTGCCTGTTACCCGAACGGTACTGTTCGTTCCGAATATTTCTACACTCGTATCCTCCGGGAGCATTATCGTCAATGAAATGGAAATCACCTTGTGGGCGCTTAATTTATCATTGGGAGCAATAAAATTCGGTTGAAAGCCCGTTTCGATTAAAATTCCGGCACCTTTTTGCTGAATACTTACCAATTGATCGTTCGTATATTCCCCGTCGATTACCGCCTCAATCGTCATTTCTTTTGATGCCGTTGTCTTAATGTTAACTTCGAAGCAATTGTTGGCATCGATCTGTATGAGGGAACTATTGGGATTTAAGATTGACTTTTTTATGATCTTTTGCCCATGAATGAAGTGGAAGGTTCCAAAGAATAGCCATAATACAATCGTTTTCATCCCTGATATCTAAAAAAGCACATCCGCCTGCCGGCGGATGTCACTTACTTCTGCAAGTTTTTAGCCTCTATGCTCAAAGTTGCATGGGGCACTAATTTCAGCCGCTCCTTGTTAATGAGCTTGCCCGTCACACGACAAATACCGTATGTTTTATTTTCAATGCGCATCAATGCATTTTTGAGATCACGTATAAATTTTTCCTGACGTATGGCCAATTGGGTGTTGGCCTCTTTGCTCATAGTTTCAGAACCCTCTTCAAAGGCCTTAAAGGTAGGCGATGTGTCATCGGTGCCATTGTCCCCATCATTCATATACGAGCTTTTAAGCAAATCTAAATGGCTTTTAGCCTTTTCGATCTTGTCTTCAATAAGTGCTTTAAACTCCGCCAAATCCTTGTCTGAATATCTTACTTTTAAATCTTCTGCCATAGTCTTAATGTTTTTCAATAAATAATTTAGTATTCACCTCATCAAATGTTACCTCGGTACCATTTTCCAATTTTTCTTCAAAATCAAGTTGCGCGGTTAAAGTTTCGGCCTTTATATACGTCAAATTATTTTCTACGGCCCTTTCGACCAGACCATCTTTTAAAATTTTGACATCGATCCTATCGGTCACCTCCAAACCTGAATCCTTTCTCATATTTTGTATTCGGTTTACAAGTTCCCGTGCAATTCCTTCATTCCGCAAACTATCATTGATAGTAACATCCAATGCAACGGTAATAAGTCCCGAACTAGCAACCAACCAACCCTCAATGTCTTGAGAGGTAATCTCTACGTCCTGAAACTGTAAAATAATGATTTTATTTTCAATCTTAAGTGATATTTCGCCCTGCTGTTCGATTTTTTGGATATCGTGGGGCCCGAACATGCCAATAGCCGTGGCAATTTGTTTCATCTCATTTCCAAACTTGGGGCCCAAAACCTTATAATTTGGCTTGATACTCTTTACCAGGATATTTGATGCGTCGTCAAGAAGCTCGATTTCCTTTACATTCACCTCAGACTTAATAAGATCGGCAACGGCCGCTATTTCTTTTCGTTCTTGCGTATCGCGTACCGGGATCATTATTTTCTGCAACGGCTGACGTACCTTTATTTTCTCCTTTTGCCGTATTGAAAGTACCAAAGACGAGATTATTTGGGCCTTTTTCATTTTGTTTTGGAGGCTTTCATCAACCATGCCGCTATTAAAGGATGGGAAAGTTGCTAAATGGACGCTTTCAAATAGTTCCTTTTTAGTGGTCCTGACGAGATCTTGATATAACCTGTCCATGTAAAATGGTGCTACAGGAGCCGAAAGTTTGGCCACCGTCTCCAAACAGGTGTAGAGCGTTTGATAGGCCGATATTTTATCTTTCTGATAATCGCCTTTCCAAAAACGCCGTCTACTTAGACGTACGTACCAATTACTCAGATTTTCCTGTACGTATTCAGAAATTGCCCGAGTGGCCTTCGTAGGTTCGTACTCTGAATAGGCTGCATCGACATTCCTGATCAGACTATGCAGTTCCGACAAGATCCATCGGTCTATTTCGGGACGCTCGTCGATTGGTATTTCTTTTTCCGAATAGGCGAATTTATCAATGTTCGCATAGAGGGCAAAAAACGCATAGGTGTTATACAAAGTTCCAAAAAACTTGCGTTTTACTTCGATAATTCCGTCCATATCGAACTTAAGATTGTCCCAGGGGTTTGCATTTGATATCAAATACCATCGTGTTGCATCAGGACCATGTTCATTCATGGTTTCAAAGGGATCAATCGCGTTTCCTAGTCTTTTCGACATTTTTTTACCTTCCTTGTCAAGTACAAGGCCATTTGAAACTACATTTTTGTAAGCTACCGAATCGAATACCATAGTTGCAATAGCATGTAAAGTATAAAACCAACCTCGGGTCTGATCGACACCCTCGGCTATAAAATCGGCCGGAAAAGCCTTTCCTTTATCAATCAATTCCCTATTCTCGAATGGGTAATGCCACTGTGCATACGGCATGGATCCGCTATCAAACCACACATCTATTAAGTCGTTTTCGCGCCTCATAGGTTTTCCCGAATGAGAAAGCAGGATAATCTGGTCTACTATGTTCTTATGAAGGTCGATGCGCTCATAATTTTCTTCAGACATATCGCCCACTACAAAATCATTAAAAATGTCCTTATCCAAAACACCGGCAGCTACTGCTTTCGCCATTTCCGCTTTAAGTTCGCCAATCGAGCCGATCATCATTTCCTCCTTGCCGTCCTCGGTACGCCAGATTGGCAATGGAATACCCCAATATCGGGATCTTGAAAGATTCCAATCGTTTGCATTGGCCAGCCAATTCCCAAACCTACCTTCCCCTGTGGCAGTAGGTTTCCAATTTATGGTCTGGTTCAGTTCGAACATGCGGTCTTTTACATCGGTAATCTTAATGAACCAAGAATCTAGGGGATAATAGAGAATCGGTTTGTCGGTCCTCCAGCAATTTGGATAACTGTGTACGTATTTTTCTACCTTAAAGGCTTTGTTCTCTTCTTTTAGTCGTATCGCTATTTCAACATCGACCGATTTTTCTGGAACTTTGTCATCATCATAGTATTCATTCTTGACATATTTTCCAGCCAATTCATTCATTTCCGGACGAAACTTGCCTTGTAAATCGACCAGAGGGACCAAATTACCATTCTCATCCAGGACCAACATAGGTGGTATTTCGGGCACGGCTTGTTTGGCTACGAAGGCATCATCGGCGCCAAAGGTAGGAGCCGTGTGTACGATTCCCGTGCCCTCTTCAGTAGTAACAAAATCACCTGTAATGACCCGAAAAGCATTTTCTGGATTTTGATATGGCAACGTATATGGCAACAATTGTTCATATCGTATCCCGACCAGGTCTTTCCCCTTGAATTCCTTTACGACGTGGTAAGGTATCTTTTTGTCGCCTGAAACATACTTTAGAAGCTCGGGCTTGGTGGCAACGTTCTCAAATTTTCCAGAGAATTGTTTCCCGATCAGGCTTTTTGCAAGGATGACATTTATGGGTTCAAAAGTATATTGATTGTAAGTCTCAATTAGTACATACTCTATTTTAGGCCCGACCGTCAAGGCTGTATTTGAAGGAAGCGTCCACGGTGTCGTGGTCCACGCCAAAAAGTAGATAGTACCTTCATTCTGTAAAAAATCAGGCAGTGTACTTTCTATGGCCTTGAATTGTGCCACAGCCGTCGTATCAGTAACATCTTGATAGGTACCGGGTTGATTCAACTCGTGGGAACTTAATCCCGTTCCCGCCTTCGGCGAATAGGGTTGAATAGTATACCCTTTATAGATAAGGCCTTTGTCATAAATCTGCTTTAGTAACCACCAAACAGATTCCATGTATTTCGATTTGTAGGTAATATACGGATGGTCCATATCAACCCAATACCCGATTTTTTCTGTCAGGTCGTTCCAAACATCGGTATACCGCATAACGGCCTTTTTACAAGCCTCGTTATAAGCCTCAACTGATATGGTCTTCCCGATATCTTCTTTGGTGATTCCCAATTCCTTTTCAACTCCAAGTTCGATAGGCAGTCCATGGGTGTCCCAGCCCGCCTTGCGCTTGACCTGAAAACCTTTCATGGTCTTATATCTGGGGAAGATATCCTTGATGGTCCGCGCCATCACGTGATGAATACCTGGCATTCCATTGGCCGAAGGAGGGCCTTCATAAAAAACATAACTAGGACTTCCTTCACGGGTGGTAATACTTTTTTCAAAGATTCCATGCTCCTTCCAACGCTGAAGTATTTCCTCAGCCATCTTGGGTAAATCCAAACCGTTGTATGCCGCAAATTTCATGGAGACCTATGCCTTTTAAATCAAGGCAGCAAAATTATAAATTTAGATTCAATTAATGGGGATTATCGCACAATGAAATCATTGTTATCCAATTAAAACGTTCGATATTCAGAAGGTAGCATCTGAAAATACGATTTTCACGTACATCTATTCAAAGACAAACGGTCTTCTAAAATCAAAAAAAATGAAAAAAGTAATTCTAGGTTCAATCGTACTACTTGCCTTAAATCTATCCTTGATTTCTTGCAGGGAAAACGGCGATAAAACAAAAGAGTCGATAGATGATGCTACCGATACGATGCACGAAGTTGGGGATGATTTGAAAGAAATGGGCGAAGACGCCGCAGATAAAGCAAAAGAAGTTGGAGAAGATGTGAAGGATGCCACTCAAGAGGGCGTGAATAAAATAAAAGAAGCCGCCAAAGATGTGAAAGATGCCGCTCAAGAAGGCGCACAAAAGGTAAAAGCTGCTGTAAAGGATAGTATTTAATATTAAGGATTACACAGTAAAAAGTCCCTGATAAAATCGTCAGGGACTTATTCATACAGGCAACACCCAAGAAACTTTCCGTTATCAATGGTTCGGAAATTTCTAGAAATTATAACTGAGTCCCAATACCAAGTCGATTCCTGGCGCTACAATTCCGGAGGAATAGGTACGATAGCGCTGATCCGTAATATTTGCTAAACTTAAGGTAGCCTTCCAAGCATTGGAAAGGGTGTATTGCGATCGCCAATTCAGGGTATACCATGTGGGCGCATAGGGATTTCCGTTATTGTCAGCGGCATATATATATGCTTTGCTTCTTTCGGAAATGGCCAGATTTTCATAGGTTATTTCCCCATTGTAATTTAGAAAAAGGTCGGTATGCACTTTTTGGTGCTTCCAAATGATATGAAAATCACCAAAAGTCGGCGCAGCATGTCTGGCCGAAGAATCGGTACCATCTGTTTCTTCTTCAATGCCTTTGGTTATCGTAAGATTGGCTGCAAGTGAGAGGTTATCGGTGATAAACACATCGGATCCAAACTCAAAACCATAGATAGATGCCTTAGCAGCATTCTGTATGGCCTGCACATTACTGGTTGCTCCCCGATAATCAATTTGTGACTGCCCATTGTACAAAAAATCACGACGCACCAAAGCATCTACCAAGTAGGTATAGAACATCGTGGCTGTTAAGACCATTTTATCATTGAAATTTTTTTGCATCCCTATTTCGGTATTATAGGCATACTCAGGTTTCAAATTGGGATTGGGCACCACCACGGATCCCGGTTCAGAATCAAATATTTTTCCGACATCATCAATATTTGGCGCTCTAAAACCCGTTGAACCATTCCAAGTTATCTGTAGATGCTCTTTGGGCAACCAGCTAAAACCAAGGCTTCCGGTTAAGGCGCCCGTGCTTAAATCGGCATTGTCAAATGGAAAAGGATAAAAGGAGTTGTCAAATATGGCATCGATCCAAACATGACTATAGCGCAAGCCGCTTAATATGGTGAAATTGGGCTTAGCCATATATTCACCAGTGATATACCCGGCGATGGTCTGCCAAGTTGAACCATCAGGATAGCGCGAGGCTGCATCAGATTGCAACCCTGTCCCAATATTTTTGACGCTCCCACTTGAATGAACTTTGTTGAAGACATACTCGCTCCCATAATACAGGCGAATGTCTCCTATTTTTTTATTTTCAAAATCAATATTCGCCGAGTACGCAGCTACTTTCTCCTTTGTCGAAAACAATTCAGGGGCTTCGAAAGACCTATCGTACCTACTTTCCTCAAAATACTGATAGGCCGTTGTTATTTTGAGTCGGTCATAAAACGTTCCCTTCCCCATCTTGTCCACTTGCAAATTTTCCATAAACCATTTTTGGGGACCATAATACCATTCTGCAGATCTCAAGCCGACACCTCCCCCAGAAGGTCTTATAAGTCGGTCATATCTCGAATAGTCGGAAGTTTGTGAAAAATAGGTGCCCAGTTGAAAGTTCCAGATTCGATTGGGTCTAAAGGCAACCTTTTGAAGCATGTTAATTTGATCATAGCCCGTTGGCACTTGTTTTTTGGGATGGTCATTAATGACCAAACGATCTATACCATTCTCGGTACGTACGTAATTTTTTCTCAAATAGGATTCAGGACCATGGGATCCCATCGTCAAATCCCCAAAACTATTATAGGTAGCGTTGGTTAAAAACGCCCATTTTCGGTTTCCTAGACTTATACCGACGTTCAATGTGTTTTCAGAGTTGGCCGAAGAAAATCTATAATTAGCATTTCCTGATACGACAAGGCTATCCGTACTCGAAAAAAGCACCGGTTTTGTGTAGAAATTCATCACCCCCCCAATGGCATCACTCCCATAAATTACCGAACCTGGCCCAAAAATAATTTCGGTTTTTCGAATAGTAAATGGATCAATAGAGATTACATTTTGAAGATTACCTCCCCTGAAGATGGCATTGTTCATACGAACCCCATCTACTGAGAGCAATAACCGGTTTGTAGCAAATCCCCGTATCATGGGGCTACCTCCTCCCATTTGACTTTTCTGCACAAAAACCTTCCCCGTATTTTGAAGTAAGTCGGCAGCGGTCTGTGGATTCGTAAATGCAATCGTTTGGGCATCTACTGAGGCTATTTTGTTAGGTATCTCCCTTTTTTGTTGTTCCCATTTTGAGACTGATAAGATTACCTCATCGAGCACCTCTGGTTTCTGGACCAAAAATAGGGAACGGCCATTTCTGACAATCCGCGATGTAAGATCTTTGTAAACTTCGTAGCCTATGTGCTTAAAGGTAATTCGCTCGTTTTGATCAAAAATGCCGAGATCACATTTGCCAAATACATCTGACAATGCCATTTTAGATTCGTCATCATCAAATACGGCCACATTGGCAATCGGTTTGTGGGTATTACTATCTAAGATCGTGATTTCCTGAGCCGAAGCGCCTACCGAAAGCAGCATTGAAATTACACCTATTAATCGTCCCATATTAGCTAAAAACTTCATTCAAAATGGCCAGCGACCTAGGTTTTCTGAAACCTTGCAAATGTAATTCAAAGTAGAGAATAATCGATTTCAACACCTCTTGCCGCATCTTTTTATCAATCTTTAAGGCATGTATTTCATCAAATTTCATGCTCAACATTTTTTTAAAACAATCAAGGTTTTTTCCGCCCAGGACAGGATTAAGTGAGGTTGTCTCGATAAATTCCCCTTCCAAGAGATCAAAGCACCCTGCCTTTATATTGGAAATATCCGGGAAGAATCCTAAATATTTGGTCAATGATAACAGAAAAGAGAGGTGAAAATTAGAAATTTCCGAATGCGTGTCCAGCCATTGGATCGAGGCTTCGATAAAGCGGAACATTTCATCATTCGGTTCTTCTTCATGAATACTATTGGTAAGCATCTCAGCAAGAAATAACGTCATGGCATTTTTCGCTATGTCGGTATATAACGTTGCACACGCATACCCGAGCCTTGCCTCACGTATACTTTCCAACGTGCCTTTGTTCTTATGCATGGCTACAATTTCAAGTTGTGTCAAGGGTTGGAAATATGCGGCCTTTAGCTTGCCTCTTTTTGAGGTTAAAACACCTTTTAGCAAATAAGACTTCAACCCATCGGTACGCGTAAAAACGCGCACAATAAGGCTCGTGTCCCCATATTTTATAGACGAAAGAACGATTGCTTCGGTACTTACTAGCATCTTATAGTATTGCGAGTTGGCAAAGATAACGGTTTGTGGAAGTATTATTGACTCGATCTGTCTTCTTGCGGTTTTGTTAAAGGATGTTTCAGGTAATCAATTACGCATCCTAAAACTTGCAGATCTTATAGGAATTTAATAAAAAGGTGCGAAGCATTCCTTGTAATACTTCGCACCCTTAATTTTGAATTTGTACCTTATATTACCCCTTGGGCGAGCATCGCGTCGGCAACCTTCACAAACCCGGCAATGTTGGCGCCTTTTACATAATTACAATAGCCGTCCTTCTCCATACCATATTCGATACAAGAATCGTGGATATCTTTCATAATGCCTTTCAAACGATCATCTACCTCCTCACGCGTCCAGCTGATACGCAGCGAATTTTGCGACATTTCGAGACCCGAGGTGGCGACACCACCGGCATTTGAAGCTTTTCCGGGAGCGAACAGCAACTTGGCATTGTGAAACTCATGTATTGCCTCGGGTGTAGAGGGCATGTTCGCCCCTTCCGCTACACAAACGCATCCGTTTTTAATAAGGGTCTTGGCATCATTACCATCCAATTCATTTTGGGTAGCACATGGCAAGGCTATATGACATTTAATTCCCCAGGGCTTTTTGCCTTTATGGAAAGAAGCCGTCGGATATTTTTTTACATATTCAGAAATTCTGCCACGTTTATTATTTTTTAAATCCATGATAAAGGCCAATTTCTTGGCATCGATGCCATCCTGGTCGAAAATAAACCCTTCCGAGTCAGACAATGTAAGAACTTTACCTCCCAGCTGAATGGTCTTTTCGGCAGCGAATTGCGCTACATTTCCAGACCCTGAAATGACCACATTCTTTCCTTTTACATCATCCTTTTTGGTGTTCAGCATACTTTGTGCAAAATACACGGTACCATATCCTGTCGCTTCCGGCCTTATTTTCAGATCCTCCCCATGAAAGTCCCTTTCCTGTCAAAACACCGGTAAACTCGTTTCGAATCTTTTTGTACATCCCGAATAAAAATCCGATTTCCCGGGCGCCAACGCCAATATCCCCTGCAGGTACATCTGTATTGGGGCCGATATGCCTGCAAAGCTCGGTCATAAAGGCATGGCAAAATCGCATCACCTCATCATCAGACTTTCCTTTGGGATCAAAATCGGACCCTCCTTTCCCACCACCCATGGGCAAAGTGGTCAAACTATTCTTAAATACCTGTTCGAAGGCGAGAAATTTTAAAATACTTGCATTTACCGATGGATGAAAGCGTAACCCGCCTTTGTAAGGGCCAATGGCCGAATTCATTTGAATACGATAGCCCCGGTTTACATGTATTTCTCCTTTATCGTCGACCCAAGCCACTCGAAATGAAATTAGTCTTTCGGGTTCAACCATACGTAACAGGATGTTTTTGCCACTATAAATTTTATGCCTTGCGATGTAGGGAATTACCGTTTCAGCTACCTCCTGCACCGCTTGGATAAATTCAGGTTCATGTCCGTTTCGGGCACGTACCTCATTCATAAAACCTTCGATTTTTGCTTCCATAAAGAAATTGATGTGAGTTAAAGTTGATGAAAATTAAATATAACGGCAAAATTATAGTATTCCTATAATTTATTCCCTATTTTTTTAAATATTTGACAACATCTTTACTGAATGGCTTGTTCCAAATCGGCGATCAAGTCCGTTACATCCTCTATCCCCACACTGAGTCGTATCAAGGCATCAACGACCCCGCTTTTTTCTCGTTCCGCTTTTGGGATACTGGCGTGTGTCATGCTCGCAGGATGGCCCGCCAAACTTTCAACACCCCCTAAGGACTCGGCCAATGTGAATAATTTTAATTTTTCAATTATTTTTATGGCCGCATCATAGTTGCTGCCCTTGGTGACAAACGAAATCATACCGCCAAAATCATTCATTTGTTGTTTGGCTATATTGTGGTTGGGATGATCGGCAAAACCCGGCCAGTACACTTTTTCTATTTTTGGATGTCGTTTCAGAAATTCGGCGATCGCCCTGCCATTTTCACAATGCCTTTGCATGCGAACATGCAGTGTCTTAATACCGCGCAGCACTAAAAAACTGTCCATCGGACCACAAATTGCCCCGCTAGCGTTCTGTATAAAATACAAGCGATCGGCCAACCCCTTGTCATTGACGACCAGGGCCCCAGCAACAACATCACTATGTCCGCCTAAATACTTTGTAGCAGAGTGCATGACAATATCGGCACCTAGGTCTAGAGGCTGTTGTAAATAAGGGGTCGCAAAGGTATTATCGACCGCCAAAAGAAGGCCGTACTTGTTCGACAGGGCCGCAATCTTTTTTATATCAATAATATTCATCATCGGATTGGTCGGGGTTTCGATCCAAATTAATTTCGTCTTGGGATTGATATGTTTTTCTACATTCCCTGGATCCTGCATCCCGAGGAAATGAAACGTAATTCCGAATTTCTCGAAAATCGTTTTGAACAATCGGTAACTACCTCCGTACAAATCATTGGTAGAAATCACTTCATCGCCTGGCGACAACAATTTGATGACCGCGTCCATGGCGGCAAGACCGCTGGCAAACGCCAAGCCATACCTACCATTCTCAATACTCGCCAAAGAATTTTCGAGGGCGGTGCGTGTAGGATTAGCACTCCGCGAATATTCATAGCCCTGATGGCCGCCTGGCGTAGTCTGGGCATAGGTCGAAGTCTGATATATCGGAGGCATTACCGCCCCATAGGCTTTATCCGGGTGTTGGCCACCGTGAATCGTTTTACTGTTGAATTTTAGGTCCTTATCGTTCATCATAAATAATTATTGGCACAAATGTATCGTTATCTTTTGGAGAATACAATGGAGTCGTACTTTTGTAGGAATCAATCAATAAAGCCCCATGAAAAGAACCTATATCCTATTTTTTTGCTTTTTGGCACTTCTAGCCTGCACTAAAAAAGAGGTGCTTACCTTTAAATCGGTCAGCTATACAAGCGATGCCTGCAAGGGTTGTCCTGCAATCGCTATCACCATCCCCATGGCCCAGCAGAAAACTAAGCTAGGGACGGCCATTAATAATTCAATCCGCGAGGAGGTCATTTTTCTCCTTTCCTTTGATGATACCCTCGAAGTGACTACGGTAGAGGAGGCCATAAAATCATTTACCAATGGCTATGAGGAATTAAAAAAATTGTATCCTGACGAAAATCCAGGTTGGGAAGCGAAAATCGACACACGCATTACCTATAATGACCAAGATATACTTACTATTAAATTAGAATCCTTTCTTTTTACAGGGGGAGCCCATGGTTACGGGGCAGAACGATTCCTTAACTTCGATGTTAAAAAAGGTATAGAGCTCGAAAATTGGCAACTCTTCAAGGATAGCCGTGATTTTGAAAAATTTGCGGAAACGAAGTTCCGGACCCAAGAAAAAGTACCTAACGATAAACCCATCAATAGTACTGGTTTTATGTTCGATGGGGATGCCTTTTATCTTCCTGAGAATATCGGTTTCACAGAAGAAGGGCTCGAATTACTGTACAATCAGTATGAGGTCGCTTCCTATGCCGACGGCCCCATTAAAATAACACTCCCTTATACTGTAGTACAGAAGTATTTGGTGGAACGAAATAAATCGTGACAACCTGCGATATTACAACGCTTTTTCAAGGGATTGAATCACCCCTAAATGCAACCCCTCGTGATAAACATTAAAGGCCATAGCTTCTTCTACATTGCCTAGCGTAATTGCAACGCTTGTGTTAAAGGCAGTATACCTTTCAAAAAGTCCCTTCTCGTGGTCTTGAAGTGTCCATTCGATTGTAGAAACCAATAGTTCCTTGATTTCCGCGATTTCCGCGTCAGTTGCCATCCCGTCAGGTACGGTCCCCTTCTTGTACTTTAGCACCAATCGCTCGGGTATTCTTAAGGGTAGGCCGCTTAGCTTATATACCAATAACTGTTGGGTAACCACAACATGTGCAATATTCCACCATATATTGTTATGATGTCCACTAGGAATATTCACTAATTGCTCCTTAGGCATATTCACTAGATATTTATAGAGAATGCGGCGGTTTTTAGCGGTTATGTCGATCAATTTTTTCAATAGGATCATTTTTAGGACGTGACACAGCACCAAACAAAAAACGGTACATTTATTTTGAATGGCCTCGATTGCCGAAAATAGGAATAAATAGAGTGCTTTGGTTCGCTTCGTTATTGGTTTATTTATTTGTAAATTTCCTTGACAAAAAAATTGGCAGTGAAAAGAATTTCATTGATTTCTGTATTCATAATTTTATTCGGACTATTCCTATCATCATGTTCGAATGAAAACCCACCACTTGTGAGTGATGTACCCGGCGCGAGTTGTTCAGATGGGGTTCAAAACGGTTACGAAACGGGTATCGATTGTGGCTGGACCTGCTCAAATTCCTGTTTTGAGGTGAACGGTCTTGAAGGTGACATTGTCTCGAAGGTCATCCTTGACGACTCCAATGATTATAAGTTGGTAGGTCCCCTAATCGTGCGAGATGGGGGCATTCTCGAAATTCGGGAAGGGACGATTATTAGAGCAACACCAGGAAAGAACGCCTACATTGCCGTAGCACAAGGTGGCAAAATTTATGTCTATGGGAAAGCTAATAATCCCGTGGTGATTACTTCCGATGCCGACATACCGATGCCAGGCGATTGGGGCGGGTTGGTAATTTGTGGAAAAGCCCCTGTCAATACGGGCATTCCTTCGAGATCTGCGACCGCCGATATATTTTATGGGGGCGATGATCCACTTGATAGTTCTGGGGTACTTCAATATTTAAGAATCGAATACACGGGGGCCACCTTTTCCAATTCAACGATATTTAACGGGGTATCGTTTTATGGGGTGGGTTCGTACACTTCTATAGAACATGTACAAACGTTTAATACCCTCGGTGACGGATTTGCGTTTTATGGGGGGTCGGTAAATGGCAAATGGCTTATCACCACCATAAGTGGTAAAAATGGCTTCTATATGACCGATGGCTGGCAAGGGGTCGGATCCTTATGGTTCGCCTCAGGTACCACCGAGTCGGGAATAAAAATGACAAACAATAGCCTCGATGTTGCAGCTTCCCCAATGACTTCCGGCGAAATTTCGGAAGTTTCCATAATAGGACCTGTAACCGAGGGCGCCCTGAATTATTCCGATGGTGGTGGCGATTTTACGCTCAGTACTATTTACACTATGGGCATCGATCTTGGAATCAAAGTCGGGGCAAATGCCATCACAAGTGTCGACGAAGGGCGTTTAACTATTTCCCCGATTCAATTTGATAATGTGGTTCCAGGTTTTGAAATTACCAATTACATGGGTACCAATCCCCAATTCTATTTCGAGGGGAATACGATAGGTGCCGGAAGCAGTGAAGCAATCCCGGATTGGGCTTTGGGCTGGACTACAGGTCTTTAGTCTACCCGAAACATTTCCCGTAACGACACGGCTTCTCCCTTATTGGTAAAACCTTCTATACTAATTGCATAGATTCCAGGAACATCGGAAGTGAAAAAATGCAGTTGATTCGTCTTATCCTCAAGATTGGCATTGGGCAACCATAACAATTGCAGCCGGTCATCTGGGAGATTTCCATGCGAAGATGCCAACGGGTCCTCATAATTTTGTACAAAATAATTTTTTCTTGGTTGTGGCGGGAGGATCTTGAAGACGTTGGCAATCGGATTATTCAACCCTATTCCATAATCATTGTTCTTGGTAGTCAACAATAGGGTGCCTTGGTATATTTCGGGGCCGAATATGTAGCGGTCCTGATACACTTGAATGGTATTGAGACGTCTTGCATCAAAATTGAGCACTGCCTCATGGTCCTGAATAATTACCCCATCGATCATTACCAGTGGCAACAACCCGGGATTCGATTCTAATTCCCTGCTTTTTATCTCGATTTCCTCATGGCCATCTTTATTGCGACGCACCCAGACATTTTTTATGATTTCCAAGAGCGCCTCCCGGACCGTCTTGAACGGCGTGTAATCATCGAGGTGATAGCTTGTCATTGTGTTCTCGATAAAGGGCATTTCACGTTGCACCGGAAGTATAGAATCGGGTCTGAAACTAAAATAAGCACTCTCGATTTGGTTGTGTACACTTCTTTGAAGAATCGTATGCGCCATGGTTTCATCGATCTTAAATTCATCAAAGACCAAAAGCGAATAATCTATGGGAACCGGCTCATTTAATCGAATGGAATAGTGCGGGCCATTTTCACCGATAATTTGCAAAATGGCGATTTCACTGTTATAATCTGCCTTCATATTCATAAAGAAGCCACCCTCGGTATTGGTCTGCGCAATTCGAAAGCGACTTTCTTCGCCAGGTAAGGACATTGCCACATCGAGATGCGCGGTAGGCTCCCCAACTTTAGTAGCCGATACCTGTCCTGAAAATAATTCCCCGCGTAACTCTGGTAAGAATATATGGGCGCCTATGCGATTAGCAGGAGATCGATTTGACGCCTTGTAACTATTCAGATAATTAACGGCATTCAGCTGAGGAGGTCTAGGCAACGAATCGATTTTCCGAATAGAGACCGAATAACTGCCATGTATCGCATTTACCTCAGAAGTACTATTAATTCTGACCATCCCCTTTTCTCGTTTTCCAAGATTTTTACGGTCTAAAACCAATTCCAAAGGCCCGGTATTGCTTACATCCTCGAACGGACTCCCTTCAATTTTCTCCTTAACTACTTCAAGCGTATCCGTCAGGCTGTCTTTTTTCATCATTGGACGTAAAATTGCCGTTTGGTCTTCCTGATACGGATTGATGACTGCAATATTGTTCTGAAAAAAATTCGTCTCCCCGGCGTTCTTCATCCAATTGGTATAGGCAATGAGTTTATAATTCCCGGAAGGGAGGGTCGTCGGAATAAAAAAATCGCCTTGACCTACCCCATCGACTAATTGTATTTTATGCCGAAAAACAGGGATCAAGTCCTCACCAACCAATTCAACATACGCCACCTTGCTAATATCACTATAGCCCGTTCCTTTTTCGTCCATACAGTATACTTTGTAGTAGAGGTATTCTGCCGGAAAAAGAAGGGTCGTATTAAAATGTACAAAAATGGTTTCCTGGGGAATGTCTGCATATCCTGAAAAGTCAGCATCCCGCTTCGCAATCACCGTCTGGCCCAAGACCATTTCGGCAATCATGAAAAATAAAAAATATAGCGATGAAAATCGTTTCATGGTATTGCTGTTTAATCTGTCCAGAAATCAGGGACTTTATTGCTACCCAAAACCGTGCAATCCCCACACTCTGGTCGTACCATCAAAAAAGGGCCATCAAGTGGCGGGGCGCTCGGATTTCTATTATAATCATAAAATCGCAATCTATCTTCATAAATGGCATTAAGTAAGGCCCTATTGCCCAAGGTGCCTTCGGTATTCGGTGCCACCTGTTGGCACGTCAAATAATAGGGCGGTTTTTCCTCGCCGGGAAAAAAGTCTTCCCAATTGAAGAATATTCGTTTCTCGGAGACCGATGACACCTCGAAAAAACCTGCCACATTCTCATTGGGATCCTCTAGGGAGACCACATTGCCCGCCAAAAATCCCGGCTGATCTTCCGAGAAAATATTTTGCGAAGGATCGGTCAATCCCTTGAGCGTTTCATAATATGAAAATGTTTCAGGGTTTTGCACATATTGACGTACCAAGATGCTATAGCGATAGGTAAGCTTATAATCGTCACGATCTAGGAACCGCACGTTCAGATGTCCTATTCGGTCTTCTGAAAGGCCAAGCGTACTCTGAAGCACGATACTCTTGGCGGTATCGGTGCCATAGCACGTGTGTTCTTCGCGCTCTCTCTGAATAACATTGAGCGCAAACATCGTTTCGCCTTCAAATAGTACCACCGCGTCATACGGACTCCAATAGGGGGCAATGATCTTATAGGTTTCCAAGTAATCAAAATAATAGTATTTCGCCTGGCCAGTAGGATCGTCGCTATCGACAAAAATTCCGATGCCTTCTACTCCTTTGTTATTGATGAATCGTTCAGCGGAAACCGTACCGATGGACGCAATAGGAGGCAATTGCATCGCATCACTTCTGTACGACCCGTTATTTTCGGTAGTGATCTCTAATTCGTAATCGATATTGGATTCTGCTGCAAAAGGTGCCACTGATCGGTATTTGCCAGGTTCGAACTCCTCGAAAGGATAGGGATTCCCATTGGCGAGAACTTGAACGCTGGCATTTTGTTCGGGTCCTGCACCAGTATCCTCAAAACGGTAGGAACGAGATAAAAAGACTTCCTGATTTTTAAGTTCATTCGTAATCTTGGCATTGACCACTAACACATCGTCAAAATCACCCACCTTGCCTTCATAGGGTTTTATACATCCCAAAAGAAAAAGCAGCAGGAACGCAGCACCGAGTTTGAACCTCGTTACCATACTCTTGATGTTGATGTTAATCCCCATGGTATTAAAAAAATTCATTCGAAACTTTTAGGTCTTCCATCCTCTAAAACTTAAAATTATAGGTAATCGAGGGCACGGGTACTGAAAAAATCGAGCTTTGCAATGCTTTGATCTCGCCATTATTGGAAACAAAAAATACGGAGTACGGATTGTTCCGGCCCAATACATTATACACCGAGATATTCCAGAAACTATGTGCAAATTTCTTGATCTTGTGATTTCCTTCAATATTAAACCCAATGTCCAAACGGTAATAATCGGGAATCCGGTATTGATTGCGATCACTGTATAGTACGTATTCAATCCCATTAAAAGAATAATTGCCTACGGGAAACGTCACTGGACGCCCAGTCTGGTAAATAAAATTGGCCGAAAAACTATAGCGCTTGGTAAATTTGTAGTTCAGCACTGCGCTAAAATCGTGGGGTTTGTCAAAATTGGAAGGAAAGTAACGCCCATCATTCACCCGTTCCTCCCGAAACTTACTGTCTAGCTTTAATAAGGACCGGGAATAGGTATACCCGATCCAACCGTTTAGATTCCCTGTATTTTTCCGGAGCAAAAATTCGATTCCGTAGGCCCGCCCTTCCCCTTGTAGTACTTCGGTTTCAACATACTGGTTCAAGAGAAGTTTTGCCCCGGTCTTAAAATCGAGCAGGTTCTTCTGCATTTTATAAAACCCTTCAAGACTGAACTCATAGTCAAACCCATCCAGATTTTTGTAAAAACCCAATGCGAATTGGTTGGCCTTTTGTGGTTTGATATTGTAATCGGAAAGTTTCCAAGTATCGATCGGAGAAACCGTAGTGGTATTCGATAAGGTATGGATGTATTGATTGGCATTATCGAAACTGGCCTTAATGGAGGCATTCTCGCTCAATAAATAGCGAGCGGAAATCCTGATTTCGGGTCCCCCATAGGTCTTGATGAACTTATTTTTACCATAGTGGAGCGTATCGAGTACGCTCCCATCACTGACCGGTAGCCCTGCTTGATATTGCCTCGGATCAGACGGGCCCATGGCAGCATAGAAGGAATAGCGCAGCCCAAGGTCAAGTAATAGCTTATCGGAGACCTTAAAATTATCGGTCACGAATACTGCCGCCTCCAAAGCGCGTTCCCTTGGTATGGTCAAAGGCGAAATGATGTCTTGGGGGGAATTCGGTCGTATTTCCCCAGGTGATACGTTATATATTTTGCCGGAAATTCCATAATCGATATTATGTTTATCGTTCATTAGATACCGAAATCGTGCCTTGACTTCGGTTTCGCCGATGCGGTAGTTTTGTGAGAAATTATCGATTTCGCTCCCATCGTATCCGATATCGAAGCGATATTCGCTATTGGCCAACAAAAGGCTGCCAGAATTGCGTTCATTAAACGAATGGTCCCATTGCAAGGAGAACAACCGATTGCTATAACCATATAGTGAATCTGAAGTAATACTAAAGGCATCCTTACTGTAATATCCCGAGACGCGTACATCGTTCTTACGGTCTATCTGGTGGTCGTATTTTGCCATTACATCATAAAAATTGGCACTGCTTTTTTGTAGGGAAACATCTTTCAATGACCGCAATACCCAATCAGAATAGGCCATTCTTCCTCCCAATAAGAGGCCTGATTTTTCCTTGATGATGGGCACTTCCAACACCACATTGGCCGTAACGGGCCCCAAGGAGGCCTCCCCGCTAAAATTCTGTCTGTTGGCCTTTTTTGAGTTGATATCAAAGACCGATGATAGTCGCCCTCCATATTCTGCAGGGATATGGCCTTTATAAATGGTCACATCTTCAATTGCGAACGGATTTAAGGCTTGAAAGATCCCAAAAAAATGGGAAGGGTTGTAAATGACGGCCTTGTCTAGAAGAATCAGGTTTTGATCCGTTTTCCCACCTCTGACATTAAATCCGGAAGCGCCTTCACCTGCAGTCGTGACCCCAGGTAGCGTGGTCGCCACTTTCAGTACGTCACGCTCTCCCAATACCAACGGAATGTTTTTAGTCTCCTCAGATCCTATTGTGGTACTCCCGGTTCCTACAGCCTCCACATTTTTCGTTGCATTGGCATTGACAACGACTTCGTCTAAAAGCTCAAAAGTCTCCTCGAGTCGCATATTTAATTTACCGTTGTTGTAAATTATGACATTGCGTTTGGAGTTGGCAATGCCCAACGAACTCGTTTCCAGAATATTAAGTCCGGCCGGTAATTCGAGTTCATAATAGCCTTCCTCATCGGTGACCGTACCGAGCCCTTTTGACTTAACCAATACCGCCAAATTCGGAATGGGCTTACCAGTTTCGAGATTCGTGACAAAGCCGGATAGGATAAACTTTTTCGGCCCGCTCACCTTGTTTTCCTTACCGATGCGAACGGTTTCAACAACCTGATCGGCAGTTGCAGTTTGTTTCTCCATTACCAGCGGTTGTGTTTCCCTTTCTCCCGTGCCTGTTTCTTCGAATGACTCTTTTTGATCTGTGGTAAAGAACCCTTCCGGCAAGTTGTCATAAATGCTATTATTGCGTGTCAGCACAACGCGGTGGTCTTCGGTAATAAAAAAATTAAGGTCGGTTTCCCCGAGCACACTGCCCAAAATTTGTGGGAGGGTGGCATCTTGAAAATCCTGTGTAATGTTTCTCGGGGCTAACCACTCATTCGCATAATAAAAAACATAGCCCGTTTTTTGGGTCAGTTGTGAAAAAACCTCATGAATAGGGAGGTTGTTAAAGGCAATTGAAAACGTGTCCCCTTTTTCTTGGGCGCTCGCGATTTGCAGATAAAAAATGGCTATGACCAGGATTTTAAAGTTCATGGTTCATTGCCGTTTTCAGAGGTGGAAATTATGGTGTCAAGGGCTGCCGAGACGGCAATCAAATAGTGTTCCGGGTCCGATTTCCGAAATTCCTTATGACTGTCCTGTATTTGTTGCAGGTCTTTTCTGTTTTCTGGAAAAATAGTCGCTAGATCCCGTGCTGAGGCTATCTTAAGAAAGTCGGTTCCGTACTGTATATAATAGTTTTGCCTATCCTTAAAAGTATAATATACGGACTCCTGGTCTGATTTCCTTAAAATTTTCTTTACGTGCTTTTTGTAAACCGTAAACGATCGGCCAGCAAACAAAATCTCAAAAAAACCCGAATTGGGAGCCTCCTGGGCCGAAGGTGTTTGAAGGTTTACAAAATGGTGCCCCGCAATTTCAAACCGTGCCACTTTGCCTTTGATCAATTGTACAATGGGAGATCCGTTTATACCTAGGTGGCGAACAAGCAGTTCATCGTCAAAGACATCGTATAAAAGGTCGATTGCAAAGAAAGGCTGCTGCCTGTAAACTACCTGGCCCGCCACAAAATTAGGTTTTAGGAAAAATTTATGTTGTTCCTTGTCCCCTCGATATTGCTCACGATACTCAATGCCGTAATAAACTCCGGAGTTGGTCTCGCCAATGGTCTGGTCAAACCAAGTATAATACGAACTTTCATCTTCTTGGGCCTTGACCAAAAAGGAAAAGGCACTACCGAAAATGAGCAACATATAAAAGCGTTTTATCAAAGGTGATTTTTTCAAATTATATGCGTTTTCACGAAAACTGTTTAATATCTTCCATTGCGAATGAAGATAACCAAAAAATCCCTTTTGCTGATACCGAGGTCTTGATTTTGTATATACATGCCCATCTTTTGATTGAATTAAGTTTCTTTGTACTTCATTTTGGGATCTTTTTTGAAGGACTTCAATAAATCACATTGTTCATATTAAATAACATCATGAAAAAAATATACTATTTAAGCACCTGTTCAACGTGCCAAAGAATTTTAAAAGAATTACAACCTCTGACCGGCATTGAATTACAGGATATAAAGACAGATGCTATTACTACATCACAGCTAAAACAAATGAAAGCGCTTGCCGGGAGCTATGAGGCACTTTTTAGTAGAAGGGCCATCTTATATAAACAAAGGGGTTTAGGTACCAAAACCTTACTGGAAGAAGATTATAAAGACCTCCTATTGGAACATTATACCTTTTTAAAAAGACCCGTTATTTTGGTTAATGGGAAAATCTTTATCGGAAATTCGAAAAAAGAGGTTGAAGCAGCCGTAAAAGCGCTGCATCCTTGAGCCGGCGAACACTTGCCATATGTGCAGCGATTGGAGCGACCATAATTTATGGTCTCAATCATACCATTGCCAAAGCGGTCATGCCTGATTTTGTGAAACCATCCGCATTTATCATACTCCGTGTAACAGGGGCGGCAATCTTATTCTGGATGCTTTCCTTTTTTGGCCCCAAAGAAAAGATTGAAAAAAAAGAGTATCCAAGAATGATAGTCTGCGCCCTCTTGGGCATGGGTGTGAACATGTTGGTTTTCTTTAAGGGATTGTCTTTGTCAACCCCCATCAACAGTTCGGTGCTTGTAACCACTACGCCCATTATCGTACTGATTTTGTCTGCCATTCTCATTAAGGAAAAAATAATCGCTCGAAAAGCGATGGGGATAGCCATCGGATTGCTTGGTGCCTTGGGCCTGATTTTATTCGGGGCCGAAATACGGCACGATGCTCCGAATATTCCTTTGGGCAATTTATTGATTATGATGAACTCTTTATTTTATGGTACGTACCTGATTTTAGTAAAGACGCTCCTTGATAAATACCATCCCTTTACTTTTATGAAATGGCTTTTTACATTGGGAATTGTGATTTGCTTGCCTTTCGGATATCAGGATTTAATTGAAATACCCTATTCCGAATTGCCTTTGAAAATAATTTGGAGCATCGTTTTTGTGGTCGTAGGGACCACGTTCTGCACTTACCTCTTCAACATCTTTGCGTTAACCCAACTGAAGGCATCGACCCTTAGTGCCTTTGTTTACATACAACCATTGATTGGGATTCTATTCGCATTAGTGACCGGGCAGGACCGTCTTACCTTCATCAAGGTCCTAGCGGCGGCCTTGGTATTACTCGGGGTGTATCTGGCAAGCAAAAAACCTATTCCAAATCCTTAGGGATCTTCGAAAATCTTCGGGTATCTGCCTTGGTCAATTGACGAAATCCTTTAGGCCTTTCCGCGGCATTGAATTTTTTCAATAGATCATCTGGTAGCTCTATAAGATTGCGTGACTTCAAACTAATCCAGGCCCCCATCATTTCACAATGCGCTATATTGCGACCCATCCCATCATAAAAATTATGACGAAACTCAAAAAATTTCCCATCTTCGCTCAACCCCATCACTTCCAATGAAACCTTAATGGGCTTCCCAGGGAAGATTTCCTTAAAATAATACATGTGTTCATAAAAGGCCACTGGGCCGATCTGGCGTTCTGCCAAAATGTTTTGGTCAAAACCTAGTTCAAACAAATAGGACATGCGCGTATGAGCCATAAAATTAAAATATGCCGAATTGGCCAAATGGCGATTGGCATCGAGGTCGCTCCAACGAATTTCAAATTCTTTTAGGTACATTGTGATTCAATATTTTGTTATGCATGCATAAGAATGATAAAAATACCATAGTTTTGAATATACTTGGGGCACTTCCCCAATATTTTATCGTTATTTTTAAAATTGTATAAAATTCACCTCATGAACGAGAAAGCACCGTTTATCAAAGACCTTGATCTTCCTATAATTGCAGCACCCATGTTCTTGATTTCAGGCCCTCAATTAGTAATCGAATGTTGCAAAAATGGTATTGTGGGTACATTTCCGGCCCTGAATCAACGCAGCAGTGAAGGGTTTGAGGAATGGTTGATCGAAATAAAGACGGCCCTGACGAAATTTGAAAAAGAGACCGGCAAAAAACCGGCACCCTTCGGCGTCAACCTTATCGTACATACCACCAACCCGAGATTGGAAGCCGATTTAAAACTCTGTATAAAACATAAAGTGCCGTTGATCATTACTTCCCTTGGGGCCGTTTCCCAGGTCGTAGATGCCATTCATTCGTATGGTGGGTTGGTATTTCATGATGTAATCAAAAAACGGCACGCCCTGAAGGCTGCAGGGGCCGGGGTCGACGGACTTATTCTGGTGGCAGCTGGGGCAGGAGGCCATGCAGGAACTATCAATCCGATGACCTTAGTGGCAGAAATCAAACAATTTTATAACAAAACCGTGCTACTTTCAGGGTGCATCACTACCGGGCAGGATATCGCTTCTGCACTTCAGATGGGCGCGGATCTGGCCTATATGGGGACCCGATTTATCAATGTTACCGAAAGTAAGGCACCCGAGGAATACCGCAAAATGATTATCGACGCAGGTGCCAGTGATATTGTATATACAGCGGCCATTTCAGGCGTTCATGCCAATTTTTTAGGTGATAGCCTAAAAGCAGCAGGCATTACGGAAGAAGATCTTAGAAAAGATGTAAAAATCGATTTCGGCAAGGAACTCAACACTGAGGCAAAAGCATGGAAGACGATATGGTCGGCCGGACAGGGTTCCGCTCTTATCGAAGATGTTGTTTCAGTAGAAACGTTGTTGATCCATCTGAAAGCCGAATTCAAGGCAGCAATCGAAATGCAATGCAGGCTCTTGGAAATCTATCCGAAATAGTCTGCAAGGCGAAACCCTGCCGCTAACCATGTATATTTAAAATCAATGCCCCTAGGCGAAGCAAGATATAACCCCCCCTTCTATTTCAAAAATGGCCATTTTTCGACCATATATGCGGGGCTTTGGAGAAAAGTCGCCGGGGTGCTGCAGCGAAGGGAACGTCTTGAATTGCCAGATGGTGATTTTATAGATCTTGATTGGAGTTTTACCTCAGCGCCTTCCGATCAGGTCGTCATACTTTTGCATGGTCTCGAAGGACATGGACAACGGCCCTATATTACGGGGAGCGCAAAAGTTTTTAATGCATCGGGTATCGATGCATGTGCAGTGAATTTTCGGGGTTGTAGTGGAGAGACCAATCGGCTATTCCGATCCTATCATTCGGGAGCTACAGAAGATTTGCATTCGGTTGTTCAACATGTAATTGCTAAAAAATACACCCAAATCTATATAAAAGGGGTCAGCCTTGGTGGCAATATGGCCTTGAAATACGCTGGGGAACCCAGGGAGATCCCAAAAGAAGTACAGGCCATTATCGGAATATCGGTTCCTTGTGACCTTTATAGTTCGCTAAAAGAATTGTTGAAACCCAAGAATTACCTGTATGCAAAGCGATTTCGAAATCATTTGGTAGCCAAATTAATGCTGAAACAGCTGCGTTTTCCTGATCTGATTTCAGATACCGATATAAAGAAAATAAAGACCCTAAAAGATTTTGACGACATTTATACCAGTCGGGCCCATGGATTTAAAGATGCCTTGGATTATTATAAAAAGAGCAGTTGTCTTCAATTTTTAGACACTATAAAGATTCCAAGTCTGATTATCAATGCCCGTAATGATTCGTTTCTAGGAACGGAGTGTTATCCGTATGAAGCGGCAAAAAAAAATCCTTTCATTTCATTGGAAGTCCCAAAATATGGAGGCCATGTGGGCTTTTTTGGTCCAAAAAATATAAGTTATTCCGAGAAAAAGGCAATAAATTTCATCAAGGGGTTATGATACACATTGGTATTTCATATCTTAGTCTCTCTAAATTGTATTAAAATGAAAAAAGTACTCGTTGCCATAGCACTTGGCGGTCTGATGATCAGCTGTGGTGGAAAAGAAAAAAAAGAAGAAAAAAAAGAAGGTTTTGAAATGAACCGTGCAAAGACCGAAGAAAAAACAGAAGCCAAAACCGAGGAAGCTTCTCAAGGCGTACCCGTCGACATGAGCGACAAAGGAGTTGGGCCAATTACTTCGGTAACTTTTGCCGATGAGATCGATCCTGCAATGGTTTCGGCAGGAGAGGCCAAATTCAAGAGCATCTGTACCGCATGCCATATGGCCGACAAGCGTTTGATCGGACCAGCCCTCAAAGGCGTCTTTGAACGCAGAAGTCCTGAGTGGGTAATGAACATGATCATGAACCCAGATGGCATGGTCAAGGAAGATCCGATTGCCATGGCCTTGTACAAAGAGTACAACAGTGTCCCAATGCTCAATCAAAATCTAAGTGAGAGCGATGCCCGTGCCATCGCCGAGTATTTGCGAACACTCTAATACCACGTAGTATTCAAAATAACATCCTGCTGTTATCCCAATATTCAATGGGATAACAGCATTTTTTGTTGTTTATGAAATGGGGGGCGAAGTTAAAAGCGCCTGGAATCCTTGATAGAATAACGTCCGAGAATTTAAAATTCTTGCCATTGAGAACTATACCTTATCAACTGCTACCTTGTAGGTTGGGTCTTCCAAAACATTGACATCTATGATTTCATCGGCATTGGCCAGTAGCAGTTTACAGTCATTGCTTAAATGCCTAAGATGAATTTTTTTACCGACCTTTCGATAGCGTTCGGTAAGTTTATTCAAGGCTTCGATACCCGACATATCGGCCACCCGACTTTCCCGAAAGTCGATGATCACCTCGATGGGATCGTTCTGCACATCGAATTTATCTGCAAAAGCAGTTGTGGAGCCAAAAAACAGCGGACCATAGAGCTCATAATGTTTTACCCCGTTCTCATCTACATACTTTCTTGCCCTGATACGTTTTGCGTTCTCCCAGGAATAGGCCAGGGCCGAAATAACGACCCCCAATAAAACAGCCACCGCCAAATTATGGGTAATGGCCGTAATAAACGTTACCAGGACCATGACAACGACATCGGATTTCGGCATTTTACCAAACGTTTTGAAACTCGCCCATTCAAAGGTGCCGATGGCGACCATAAACATCAATCCTACCAAAGCCGCCATGGGCAGACGTTCAATCAAACTAGACCCGAACATGATAAAAACCAATAACATGACCGCGGCGGTAATCCCAGAAAGTCGGGCCCGTGCACCTGAAGAGGTATTGATCAAACTCTGTCCGATCATGGCGCAACCCCCCATTCCCGAAAGAAAACCTGAGAGAATATTCGCGGTACCCTGTGCTACGCACTCTTTGTTGCCGCTTCCTCGTGTTTCGGTAATCTCATCGATGATATTTAAGGTCAAGAGGCTTTCTATAAGCCCGACCCCGGCAACTATTGCGGCATACGGGAAAATAATCCTTAAGGACTCAAATGTTAAGGGAATCTGTGGTATCGATAAAGGAGGAAACCCGCCTCGAATAGATTCCCCTTCCTTCATGGTATCGGCCACGGTCAATGTATCGATCCCAAATCCGATGACAATTCCCGAAACCACCATGATCGCGAGCAATGAAGCGGGCACGGCTTTGGTCAATTTTGGAAAACCCCAAATTATAAACATCGTCAATAGCGTAAGCCCCAACATCGTATAGAGCGGGCCTCCGGTAAGGAGCGAACCAGTGCCTTTTTGATAAAAATTGGGAAACTGGGCCATAAAAATGATAATGGCCAGTCCGTTTACAAAACCAAACATTACGGGATGAGGCACCAAACGAATAAATTTCCCCAATCGCAACACCCCGGCCATAATCTGAAGTATTCCCGCAATAATAACCGTTGCAAAGACATAATTAAGGATGGTATCGGCCTCAATTCCTGGGAAATTTCGTTTTAGTTCCAAGATCAAACCAAGAAAAATAACGGCAACTGCCCCAGTCGCCCCTGAAATCATTCCGGGGCGCCCTCCCAAAATTGCCGTGACCAAAGCCAACACAAACGCAGCATAAAGCCCCGTTAAAGGAGAAAAGCCAGGGATGAGGGCAAAGGCAATGGCCTCTGGCACCAGCGCCAAGGCGACGGTAAGCCCGGATAGTATTTCTGTTTTATAATCAACTTTTTGTCTAAAATCAAATAAATTCAAGTACTTCCGCACGGCTAGGATTTTAAGCTTGCAAAAGTACGGCTTATTAAATTTTTAGCCTTGAACAATTCTATTAATACGACAATAAATTGGTTACCAATCAGTTAATCCTAATAATTTTTTGCCGAGCGGGGTTAAATTGGCAGTTTCATAACGTGTTTGCTCCCAATTTCGCGGATCTCCCGGAAACGCATACCCTTCTGGGGCTATTCGATTTTTCCAGGAGTTAATACGCCATTCCCGCAGACTTTGATTCTCTTCTTCTGCTGGCATCATTGAAATATATTGGGCAATGCGCACCTTGTCTTTTGATTTATTAGGGCGAATTCCGTGAGGCTCTGTACTATTAAAGATCAACAAATCCCCAGCTTCCATCTTAACTTTCACAATTTTATCTTCTAGATCGGAGATATTGGGTTGAAATCGATCTCGATCTTCGGGTTGGGTAAGTTTCCAGGAATCGTAATTGCGGTATAGCCAAGGAATACATTGAAAACCACCCATATTTTCATCGGTCTGGTCGGCCAAGGCCAAGACTCCCTGCACATTTTGAGGTCGGGTTTCCGGATCGTAGTCCCAATGGATAAATCCCTTTTTTTCGACTCCTGGCGGTAAAGGAAAGTTCAAATTGGCACGATCGATGGTAACCCACAATTTTTCAGTGCCCCAAACATCGACGAATGCATCGTGCACCCTTGGCATCTGGCGATTGTTCCAAAGATGTTGATGGTTATAAACTTCTACCATACCCGTCCCGGTAAGTTCTTTCATTTTCATATCGGCTCTGGGCGGCGCATACCAAGTTGAAGGGTCATTGGGGTCTTTTTCATCAAATTCCCACAAAAAATCAGCTGTGGCCTTTACCTGGGCCTCGGGTACGGCATTTTTGATAACGACATAACCGTTATGCTTCCAAAATGCCCAATCATCCTCACTCAATACACGCAGTGGTTTCCCATTCGAACGATCGTTGAGCATGATTTTACTAGTCGTGGCGGTCGAGGGATTCCCTGGAATTTCTTCGTGGGCCTTGTTGGCCATTTCAAATTTTGTTTTAGCGGGTTGCATACTTTATTAGTTTAAAAAAGCTCCTTAATTGAGAAGATAAAAGTAGCAATCCTTGTTCGGCGTTTCAAGCTCGATATTGACCAATATTTGAACAATATTAATATTTAAATCAATTTTTACCAATTTTATGTATAATTTAGTTAAATCATACGATGAGAATTCAACTTGAAACCATAGCACCCGATTCGAAGAGTCCGTTCCGACTATTGCATGACCCGAAACTGAACCATCTTTTCTATTGGCATTTTCATCCGGACTACGAATTGGTCTACATTGAAGGGGCAAGTGCGAAACGCCACGTAGGCGACCATATTTCCAATTATCAGATGAGCGATTTAGTAATGATCGGCTCGAATATTCCACATCTGAATTTTGATCATGGGGTACGGACTGCCTATCGCATGGAGGTGTTGCATATCAAACCTTCTTTTGTCGCTTCGATGGCCGATGACTATAGTACCTTTTCGAGCATACATACCCTCTTTGAAAAATCACAAAATGGTATTGCTTTTATGGGAGAAACCAAGAAGCAGATTGGAAATCGAATGAAATCGCTACATCTCCTTACCCCTTTTGAACTGCATCTTGAAGTACTTCGGATTTTCGAATTGCTCGCCCATAGTCTAGAATTCACCCTGCTGCATGAGAAACCCTTTGTGAGCAGGTACAATCAAAAAGAACAAGAACGCATACGCCATATTTATACCTTTATCGATGAGCAGTATCGAGAAAGAATACACCTCGACGAGGTCGCTGCACTTAGCAATCTTACAAAACCCGCCTTTTGTAGGTATTTCAAAAAGGCCACTGGGAGTACCTTTATAGAGTTTTTGAACCAATATCGAATAAGTCAGGCCAAAAGACTTTTGCTCATGGGCCACAATGTGACCGAGGCCTGTTTTGATTGCGGTTTTGAAAGTCTTTCGTACTTTAATCGTACCTTCAATAAAGTGACAGGTGAAAATCCGACCGCATTTATCGCTAAACATAGAAATTAAATATGCAAAGCGTAAAAGGCAGGCCATACAAGACATGAGGAAGTATCAAGTAGCAAAAAAACCGCCCCATCATATTGAACGGGGCGGCTTCTAACTAATAACCAACCAAAAAATCATTGCTTCGGTTACCCTTCGCAACCATTTACTAATTTATACAATCGTGTTCTATTGGCCTTTTCCGGCAGTAAAATCTGAGGTTGGCTACGGCTCCAGGTTGTCACCCTTTACCAACTACCATCTACTACATGCGCCAAGTTCAGTGGTACTTTCAATACTAACGTACGATTTAATATAAGGATTGCCTTTGAAGGCTTAAGGCGCTGTTAAAGTTTTAAGCGTTTCGTCGTTTTTCATAAAGTGTACTATGAAATCGACTATAAATTCTCGATGAATTACCTGGTAAGTTGGCAGTAGGGTCTATTAAAGAAAAAAGAAGTCTCCAAAATATACCACATTTTAAGCGAGGCGTTTCTAAACTTCACTAATAAAAACGAACCCCTTTCTGCCTAACAATTTAAATTGAGATCCAAATGGCCGGGGTCTTTGAAAAAAAAGCCCCTGGTCAAATAGTTGAATTGGCGAAAAGCGGGAGGTAAGACGTTACATAGTGCTCCAGAACGCCCTTGCTATAAACCTAAATTGTTCTATAAGCTAACCATGAATACCATACAATGAGCACGAATCTTATAATGGGCCCTTTGTGGAGGTCGAAAAAAACCAGTGCCATCATTAAAGGGAATAGGTAACATGGGCCGATTCAATTTTAGTTAGTCCCCATTTTGTATAATGTTACCACACGATCTACTGGCCAAAATTTCTATTTTGATTACTTTTGGGATATTAAGAGATCCCATGGAACATACTAAAAAATTTGCCGTCATTGGCGGGGGGAGCTGGGCTACGGCAATTGTCAAAATGCTTCTGGTAAACCAAGATTCAGTAGGTTGGTATATGCGGAATTCGGAAGCGATCGAATTTCTAAAAATCCACAAACACAATCCGAATTACTTGACCTCGGTGACCTTTGACATTAGCAACATCGAATTGACCGATGACATCAACCTGGTGGTAAAAGAAGCCGACATATTGATATTTGCGGTTCCTTCGGCCTTTTTGGAGGGTGAGCTTCAGAAATTAACAGTTTCGTTGGATCACAAAATAATATTCTCGGCAATAAAAGGAATTGTGCCTGAAACTGGTTTGATCGTCGGCGAGCATTTTCATAAAAAATACGACATCCCATTTGAAAATATTGGTGTTATCACAGGGCCTTGCCATGCAGAGGAAGTAGCCCTTGAACGCCTTTCCTATTTGACGATAGCTTGTGCCGATAAAGCCAAGGCTCAAATGGTGGCAAAAAATTTAAGCAGTTCTTACATTAAGACAAAGATCACGAAGGATATTATCGGCACAGAATATGCCGCAATGCTAAAGAATATTTATGCGATTGCCGCGGGAATCGCTCATGGGTTGGGGTATGGAGACAACTTTCAAAGTGTTCTAATGAGCAATGCCATTCGTGAAATGAAACGTTTCACGAAGCGAATCCATAAAATCGACAGAAACATAAACGATTCTGCCTATTTAGGCGATCTTTTGGTAACGGGGTATTCGACTTTTAGCCGCAATCGCATGTTCGGTAATATGATCGGTAAAGGGTATACCGTAAAAAGTGCGCAAATGGAGATGAGTATGGTCGCCGAAGGATATTATGCCACGAAAAGCAGCTATGAAATAAAATCAAACTTCAAAAAGAAGGTCAAGACACCGATCATCGATGCGGTGTATGAAGTATTATATGATGGTAAAAATGCCAAAAAAGTATTTAAGGACCTGACCGATAAATTAGATTGAATTAAATAAAGTCAGTTGGCATTTTGGTTCAGACTTATAGAACCACACGGCGACCTGCTTTTTTGGTATAACGGGAATGTTTAAATACGCTCTAAGGAAAAATTGGAATGTTCCTCGATTTTATCGATCAATTCATTCTTCCATTCTAAAATTTGAAGCGCATCCGAATTAAAAATACGCTTGAATTCCTCGAGGATAGGTTCCATCAAATCCTTAACACTTTCAATATCGAAATAGAGTCTGCCAGTCCTACGGATAAAGAAATCCATTGGGTTTTGCACCATTTCATAATCTACACCGAAGCGAAGTTCGGCCTTCGCCATGCGAACGAATAAATCCTGGTCTTTTAAAGTTGCATAGGTATCTAATATCGTTTCCGTTTGTTTGCCATAGTTGGTAACCAAATACCAGGCATCATATTCTGTAAACCCTTCCGATTGTATGCGTTCGTATACTTCTGCAATATATTTTTTGACGTGTTTTGACTTTTTAAAACCCACGTTTCCACACAGGGGAATCGCTTCGGTAGTGCACTGCTCAAAGGGAATCTCGTATTCTTCCTCCATCTTTTTGGCAATACGATCAACTACGCGTTCTGCCATTTTACGATACCCGGTCAATTTTCCTCCCGCTATGCTTATTAGTCCGGTTTCAGAAGTAAAAATCTCATCTTTTCGTGAAAGTTCAGAGGCCGATTTTCCTTCTTCATGGATAAGGGGTCGTAGGCCCGCCCAAGAAGAAACAATGTCTTGCAACTCCAAATTTATTTTGGGAAACATATTGTTCACTGCCGAAAGCAAATAAATGGCATCGGCCAAATCGATCCGTACATGGTCCTTATCCTTATTGTAGTTAGTGTCTGTAGTGCCGACATAGGTTATCTTGCCTCTTGGTATTGCGAACATCATACGACCGTCGGGAATGTCAAAATAAACCGACTGGCGTACGGGCAATTTTTCAAATGGAAACACCAAGTGCACCCCTTTGGTAAGATGTAGTTTCTTGCCTTTTTTAGAATGGTTCAGACTGCGTATTTCGTCAACCCAAGGTCCTGCGGCATTGATGACAGACTTAGCTTTGATCTTGAATTCGTTTCCTGAAAGCACATCTTTTACGCGTACCCCTCGTATTTCATTATCGGTATATAAAAAATCATCTACTTCGGCATAGTTCAACGCCATCGCACCGAACTGCAAGCTGGTTTTGATATTTTCTATGGTCAAACGAGCATCATCTGTGCGATATTCCGCATAGTATCCAGCTCCTTTTACTATTTTTTTGGGCAATAAAGGTTCCAATTTCATGGCCTCTTTTTTTTCGAGCATTTTACGCTTATCATCCCCGCTTACTTGTGCCAGAATATCATACACTTTTAGGCCTATTGATGTCAACCATTTGCCATAAGAGCCGTTTTCGATCAAAGGCAGCAACATCTTTTCGGGTAGCACCAAATGCGGCGCCAGTTTATGTACAATGGCCCTTTCGGAACCTACCTCCTTGACCAACCAAAAATCGAACTGCTTAAGATAGCGAAGCCCTCCATGTATTAACTTGGTGGACTTACTACTGGTACCAGAGGCAAAATCGCCTTTTTCGACCAGTGCAACCTTCAATCCTCTCGATGCAGCATCAAGGGCAATTCCACCCCCTGTAATACCACCGCCAATTACCACAAGGTCAAATTCATCCTTGGTGAGTTTTGAAATGGTCTTTGATCGATCAAGATTTGAGAATTTTATGTTCATGGTATTCGAATATCATTAATTAAGCAAGGAAGTTCTAGATGTAACTGGCCAATGATTTTGTGGGCAAGCATCTAATTGCTTTAGGGAGGCCAAGGTCACTGGGAACTTTTTTCTATTGTTCTTCCCACCCTTTGGTGCGCTCCACTGCCTTTTGCCAATTCTTATACAGACGTTTACGTTTGACCCTATCAAAAGAGGGTTTAAAGATTCGGTCCATGGGCCGATTTTGGTCAATATCGGCCTGTTTCCAGAGCCCTACTTGTATGCCCGCCAAGAAGGCGGCTCCCATTGCCGTTGATTCTATCACTTCGGGTCGATGCACCTCGGTATCTAAAATATCAGCTTGAAATTGCATCAAATAGTTGTTGGCACAGGCCCCACCGTCAACCCGTAGATTTTTCAATTCAATGCCTGAATCTTCTTCCATGGCTTTTAGGATATCCTTGGTCTGAAAGGCCAAGGATTCTAAAGTGGCCCTTACCAAGTGCGCCTTACCGGTATCCCTAGTCAGTCCAAAAATGGCGCCACGGGCGTACATATCCCAGTAGGGAGCGCCTAAACCTGCAAATGCAGGGACCACATAGACCGAGTTTTCTCCTTTAACGGATGCTGCCAAAGCCTCCGTTTCCTTGGCATCCTTGATCAATTCAAGTCCGTCACGAAGCCACTGAATGGCGGCACCTGCGATAAAAATACTTCCTTCAAAGGCATAGTTGACCTTCCCGCCCAAACCATATGCTATTGTGGTCAAGAGTCCGTTTTTTGAAAACTGCGGGGTTTCCCCGGTGTTCATAAGCATGAAACAGCCAGTACCATAGGTGTTTTTGGCGGTTCCCTTTTTAAAACAACCCTGACCAAACAGGGCCGCCTGTTGATCTCCTGCGATACCTGCAATGGGAATGGGTATTCCGTCAATTTCGAAATCCCCGAAATGATATGCAGAGGGTTTCACTTCGGGAAGCATTATTTTTGGAATGCCCAAGGCATTCAATAATTTATCATCCCATTTAAGGTTCACGATATCGTAGATCATCGTTCGGGAAGCATTGGTATAATCAGTTAGGTGGCTTTTCCCTTTGGTCATGTTCCAAACCAGCCACGTATCAATCGTACCCATTGACAAATCACCGTTTTCGGCCTTTTTTTTAGCGCCTTTTACATTGTCGAGTATCCATTTGATTTTGGTTCCAGAAAAATAAGAGTCAATGACCAATCCCGTCGTTTTGCGAACATGGTCGGTAAGCCCCGCTTTTTTGAGGTCTTCACAGATATCCGCCGTACGTTTATCTTGCCAAACAATTGCGTTATAGACCGGTTTTCCAGTATTTTTATCCCAAACCACAGTCGTTTCCCTTTGATTTGTTATCCCAATTGCCTTAACGTCGGAGACCTTCACGTTTGTTTTTTTCAGAAGTTCCTTTAGAACGCCCAACTGAGTGTCCAAAATTTCCATGGGATCATGTTCGACCCATCCCGATTTTGGAAAAATCTGCTTGAATTCCTTTTGGGCCATGCCTTTGATCTTCCCGTTCTGATCTACGAGCAAGGCCCGGGAACTAGTGGTTCCTTGATCGAGTGAAATAATATACTGTTTTGACATAATTATGCGATATGGACTGATCTTTAAATATAATGTTTAAAATACGGTTCACAAAGTGAGATTTATGAAGTCAACTATGGGAAGTACGCTCATTTGAAAAAATCATATTCCCGTTCTACCTGACAGATACGCACTTTATACCAGCTGTACCAATCCTTGATTCCTCTTTTTTGAGCGACTAAATGTTCGGTATTTGACTTCCAACTTGCAATGGCTTCCAGGCTCTCCCAGTAACTTACTGTAATTCCAAGTTCCGACCGGGCACTTTCCATTCCTAAATACCCAGGTTGTTCTTTTGCTGATTTCTCCATAAGTTCGGCCATTTGCCCATAGCCGTTTTCCCCATTTGTGCGGAGCGAAGTAAAAATTACGGCATAGTACCTTTTAAAGGGTCGCATTTTTATACCTTTTGTTTTATAACGAAAGTAGGTTCATTACTGGCCTGACTGAAATACCTTTTGATCACTGATGACTCCTTATAAAATATAATCTTTCTCGAGAAAATAAAGCACAAGGGCCTCCTTCATCAAAACCGACTGTTCCCCTGCCTTCAATGCAGGCAATTCTTCCTTTATGATGTAATGGGGCCAGCCTTCTTCATCAAAAAAACTAAATTCATAATAACCATAAGGCTCCAAAAGTCTACAAATGGCGATATGCATAAGGTTCAACTTCTCATCCTTTTTGTATTTTCGATGGTATTTCCCGAGTTCTTGAACGCCTACGAGGTAGATAATCGCGTCAAGTTCTAATGGGTCGCCATCAGCAAACTGGGCAGATAGTTTATCGACCAGCAATTGCCACCGTTCCTTTAATTGAATGTCTCTTGACATAATCCCTTAAATTCTAATCCTTGTTTTGGACAAGGTATAAAGGTACAAATCAAAGTTCTATATTTGCTATAATACCACCGTCATGAATTTTTTAGATATCGTCTTCGGCCTATTGCTACTCTGGGGAACCTGGAGGGGCCTTAATAATGGTTTGCTTATTGAACTCGCCTCGATCGCCGCCTTAATCGCCGGGATTTACGGGGCTATTCATTTTTCATACATTACAGGGGAATATCTGTCAAAAAATATGCACTGGGATGAACGTTATATGAATATCGCATCGTTTGTAATCACCTTTATTATCATTGTTATACTCGTGCATCTGGCGGGAAAATTTTTAACGAAAATTGCCAATATTGCCATGTTGGGTCTCTTGAATAAAATTGCCGGGGCCATTTTCGGCACGCTGAAAGTTGCCGTAATTTTAGGCGCACTCCTTATCTTTTTTGACCAAATTGGCCATTCCTCAATTTTCATAGATGCAGAAACCAAACGGGAATCAAAATTTTATTCCCCTCTAAAAGAAATTGGTGCCTTTGTGTTTTCCAAGGTACTCAGGGGTGAAGTAGTAAAAGATGACAGTGAAGAATAATAAGATGGCGTCAGCGGAAATCGTTCTGTAGCTAACGAAAAATAAATCCATTTTGTAGGGGGTCGTTTGGGTCGAGGAAAAATGTATGTATTCCAGTAATATAAGCGGTACCTTCGACTTCGGGAATGACCGCATTGTAAGGACCATAGGCTGCTTCTGAAACAATTGAACCTTTAAAGACGGATCCAGTGATACCTTCAAAAGTCATAACTTCACCTAATTCGATCTGATTTCGTTTCCTGTGGATGGCCATTCTACCCGAAACTCCAGAACCGGTAGGGCACCTATCGACTTCCCCCTCGGCGAAAACACAAATGTTTCGGCTATCTACATTCGGGGTATCTGATTCCCCGATAAATATGGTTCCATAAAGAAATCCCAGGTCTTCTTCAAACGGATGGACAATTTGAAAATCCTCACAGATTACCGCCTGTTTTATAGCCTTCCCCATGGCAATCAAACTTGGATACGATGTAGCATCCAAGTCAAAATCGAAGCGGTTCTTTGCTAAATCTACATATGCATAGAATGCCCCGCCATAGGCCAAATCATAGGTAACCGTGCCAAATCGATCCACCGATACCCTCCTATCTAGACCCACTACAAAACTGGGCACCCCGTGAAATCGAACGCTAGCGACCTTCCCATTCTTAACAGTTACATACGAGTTAATTCGACCACAAGGAGCATCGATTTTTAATAGCGTATCACCCGCTGCTACTGGGATCCATTGCATAGTGACAGCGAGTGTTGAGATAGCGATAATGGCATGGCCACACATGGTGCTATATCCTTCGTTGTGCAGGAAAAGTATGCCAAAGTCGGCCTGCTCATCATTCGGAGGGACCAAAAGACAACCATACATATCAGCATGACCGCGCGGCTCATGCATCAGCAATTTTCGCAAGTGATCATAATGTTCCTTACAATACCTTCGACGCTCTAAGACCGTCCTACCTTTTGGGGGTGGAAAGCCATCAATGATTACCCGTAATGGTTCCCCGCCGGTATGCATGTCGAAGGTCTTAATGGCTAGCCACCCGGAAGGTGGATTAAAATTAGTTTTTATTTGAACGTTTTTAAACGCATTAGTTCCCATGTTCAAACCTATTATAATAATATGAGGCCGCCACCAAATCTTCCAAGGCATGACCCACCGATTTAAATATGGTGATTTCCTCTTCGGTTGTCCTTCCTTTGGCCGAACCAGAACAGAGCCCAAAGAGATCACCTTTGATATCCGCTTCCTTTAGCACACCATTTTGTATCGGGATGACTAGGTCGCCACTTTCTTTCGGGGCTCCCTGTAAGGTGTCTACAAAGATCGATGCCCTGGAAATGGTTTCATCATCGGCCTCGCGCATGTCCTTTTTATAAGAGCCAACCAAATCAATATGTTGACCTGGGCGAAGGCTCTTTCCCAGGACCAGGGGCGTTTTTGACAGGGTTGCACAAGAAACAATATCGACTTCACCGATTTTTTCCTCAATAGAACCGGCGACCTCGATTTGAAAGCTAGTATTTGATAGGGATTCACATACGCTTTGGGCTTTCTTAGCATCGCGACCCCACACATACACTTTCTTTATAGGCCTTACACAAGCATGTGCCATAATTAAATGGGTCGAAAGTGCCCCTGTCCCTATCATTAATAAAGAGGATGACCCTTGATTTGACAAATAAAAAGACGCCAAGGCAGAGGCAGCGGCCGTGCGCTTTGCAGTCAGCCCTTTTGCTTCAAGGGTGGCCAATATCGTCCCGGATCGGGCATCCAATAAAATATAAATTCCCTGAACTGACGGTTTCCCAAATTGGCCGTTTTTAGGACTCACGGTAGCAATTTTGACACCTGCTTGCTTTCCCGGATTCCATGAAGGCATCAACAAAAGTGTTGAATCAGGGCCCACGTCCGGATTTGGAAAATCGAGGTGGTAACGTTGTGGTGTAATAATATCAGAAGATTCGAAACCTGATTTCAATGCCGCAATTAATTCCTGGAAATCATCGGATGAACACATAAAATCATCTCCAATACGCACAATTTTCTCCATAGAATAAAAGTATGGAAATAATACGAACGTCCATGGCCGGTTTTTGAAAGAAGAAAGAGGCATTTCCACAAGTGATTCGCTTTAAATTTTTAAATAGCCTCTCGGATCCTTAATGGTTTTAAACCAAAATAATCGATATTGCTTATTTAGAGAACGCCTAAAAATGGATCAGATAAAGGCGCTTAGGAGTATTATGAAGGTCACCCTATAGTATTTAGGGTGCATTTCGTCGATTTTAAGCGATAGAATGGCAAAATGTATTCTTCTTTGTACTTGAATTGTAATCCACGACAGTTTTGAAATTATTAAAGGATACCCTTCCCCACAAAAGCGCCTTGCATGTGCTAACGTATGATTTTGGGGATGTTTTTTTATATGACACCTTTGTTGTAGCCGAATTTTATGCCGGGGTAGTGGTCACTTGGGACCCTATTGGCCGAATGATTACCGATGAAATCAGAAGCATCTATGGCACAAATGCCAAAGAACTGATTTACATCAGTAACCGAATAAACAATTATTCGGTCAGTCCATCGGATTGGATAAAATTCTATTCCCAAAATTATAGCCTTCGTGGTTATGCTATCGTAGGATACACCAAAAGAAGTTATTTCAATGCCCTGTTGGAGAAAATCTTTGTTCGAACCCAAATCAAATGGTTCGACGCCCTAGATCCTGCCATTCAATGGGCCCAGGGAATTAGTAGCCAAAGCGAAAAGACAAATTAACACCCATCTCCCTACTACTGTATTTATCATTTTAACCCGAACTTCATCATTTGATGCAATGCTGCTTTTTTTCACCCTTGGCTAAGAACCATTTTTTGGCCACAAGAATTCATTATGTTCCTTGAAATATACCGTTCATCGAAAATATCGATTATTTTAAAGGCGACGTTTATTTTTGTTTTATCATTACAGGGTTGAATTTCCCCTTCAACAATGAACCGATAGCAAATCGGCCCCCCTTTCTTAGCATACTACCTACTAGAGAACTACCTACGATTTAGAACATTGTATGATTTGGAAATTCAAATATACTATCGTGGTATTATTTGTTTTGGCGGTTACGTCCTGTAGCAAGGAGTCTTTCGACCAAACCAGTATACCGGAAGCCCATAACGAGGTGGCAATTGAGCAGGAGCTCTTGGGCCTCGTGAATGCCCATAGAAAAAGCTTGGGCTATGATGCCCTGGAGTATAGTGAAATTGCTTATGACTATGCCAATAAGCATACCGATTATATGATTGCCAAAGGAGGCATTAACCATGATAATTTTAGTTCAAGAGCCTCAAGTATCTCCTCGGAAGTCAATGCTGAAATGGTTGCCGAAAATGTTGCAAAAGATTATCCCAATGCTGCCGAAACCATGCAAGGATGGCTACAAAGTGCGAGCCACAAAAAAACAATGGAAGGTGAGTTTTCACACACCGCCGTTAGTGTGAAAAAAGACGCCAAGGGTAATTTATATTTCACCCAATTGTTCTTCCGATTGGCTTCACAATAACCAATTACTTTTCTTAAATTTGAGTACGTTTCAAATGGTTATACTTCCAATATGGGAGCCAATTAACTGAAACTTTACGTAATCATCATAAAAAAGATGCCGATACAGCCCCCTTTCAACTTGCTTGCATGGATCGACGAAAATAGGGATTCCTTGAAACCGCCCGTCGGCAATAAAAATCTATACAAAGAAGCCGATGACTATATTGTCATGGTTGTTGCAGGACCGAATGCCCGCAAGGATTATCATTACAATGAAACTGAGGAACTTTTTTATCAATTAGAAGGTACTATTTTGATTCATATTCAGGAAGATGGTCAAAAAAAAACATTTAAACTAGGACCAGGTGATATGTACCTACATCCTGCAAAAATACCGCATTCACCTGTGCGCTTGGAAGGGTCGATCGGTCTTGTGGTTGAACGCAAACGTGCGGGAATGAACGTTGATGATGGCCTTATATGGTATTGTGATAATTGTAACCATAAACTCTATGAAGCCTATTTTACCCTTCACGATATCGAAAAGGACTTCCTAGCACACTTTAAACATTTTTACGGCTCAAAAGCCCTTCGCACGTGTAATAATTGTGGCACTATAATGCCTGTTGATGAACGCTTTCTCTCGAATGGATGATTTATGGATATAGTTCTCACAATCCTTATAAGCCTTGTTGCCCTACTGCATTTGTATTTTATGTGGTTTGAAATGTTCGCTTGGACCACTCGAGGTAAAAAAATATTCAAGGCTTTTCCCAAAGAACTTTTTGAGCCCACCAAAAGTTTGGCAGCCAATCAGGGTCTTTACAATGGCTTTTTAGCACTAGGTCTTATCTGGACCTTTTTCATTGATGATACGCTTTGGCGATTCAATATTTCACTGTTTTTCTTAGGTTGTGTATCAATTGCAGGAATTTTTGGGGGCTTTAGTGCAGCCCGAAAAATATTTATGATACAGGCATTTCCAGCCTTATTGGCTATCCTTCTGCTCATCCTTGGGAAGTATGGGCACGTTTAAAACAGCTGTATATAATCTTCAACGATCTTTTGCACTAAACAATTACAATCGCCTTTAATACCCTATTTTTACCCTCGAAAGCCCATCAAAGCCTAAGGAATGATGCAATGTGCGTTTGGTTTTTCTTAAATTGTATCAATGGTTTTTTTTGGTAGTAAAAAGTACCTTTAATCAACTTTTTTGATGAATATTTCCTACACGAAAAAATGCGCCTTAATTTTGAACAGACCTTGGAACGGAAGCACAACACATGTATAATTCGCAGTTTATAAAATATGGGGTTATATTTTTAGCAGGTTTACTGTTATCTGCCTATATGTTCTATGCTATAAATGCCAAATACATAGCACGAAACAATGCCACAATTGAAACTGCGATCTTTAAAGTAGAATTGAAGTTAAATAGGGAGTTGAATAAAATAAATTTGGCCATAGAATCTATGTCGGTATTTTTTCAAAACACCGATGAGGTTTCCCAGGAATTATTTGAAGAGTTCACTGCCCCCTTTGCAGAAGATCTTTATGGGCTACAGCTTTTGGCCTGGGCCCAGAAATCGGACGGGTCGGAAGACCAGCAAGTTCTTCTTGAAAAATCGAAATCTGGTAATTTTATCCCCATTACCAGTGTGAAGGGTACTGGGTCGAATCAAAACGGGAATCCGTATCGGTACATAACCCATTTAGTCCATCCGATGCCAAACAATCAAGATATGCTTGGCTATAACTTATATTCCAACCAAATTGGCAAGACAATCGACAACACCGTTTCGACTCGTAAAATTGCCTATTCCGACCCGCTTTATCTTGTAAAGGAGAGCCGGAAATCACCCGGATTTATGCCAATTTTAGTCGTAATGGATTCAACGGAACGAAATCCTAAAGGAATTGTATTTGGCGAATTCCAGATGGACAAATTAATTAATAAAACCCTGGAATTTGAGCTTCCCATCCTAAATCTGGCAATTCGGGATGCCACATTTATAGATACCCCCTTATACAATACGATCGATTCGATTTCCACGAAGGGCGAGGAACCGATTGACAAGATTAACATAAAAACAGGGGATAGAAATTGGGAAGTCTCGATACTTCCGAAGGAACAACTGACTTCCTACCCGCATGCCCTTGAATCATACTTCGCATTGCTTATGGGATTGGCGTCGACCTTGCTTTTGATTATCGTTGTTCGGCAAAGAGACCAATACCAAAACGATTTAATCCAGGAAGTAGCGCTCAGAACTGTTGAACTTGAGGAATCAAATAAATTAAAGGAAAATTTATTGCGTGAAATACATCATCGCGTTAAGAACAACCTACAAATAACTTCTAGTCTTATAAATCTTCAAAAGAGGAAGTTGACAGACAAAGAAACAATCCAAGCCTTGGAAAGTAGCCAGGGGCGTATTTCGGCAATCGCCTTGATCCATCAAAAAATTTATCAAGATGAAGGTGCTAAAGCCGTCGATTTGAAAGGATACTTGGTTGATTTAATAAATTCACATAAAAATATTTCGCCCACGGTGCGCTACGAAATTAGCTGTCCACCGATATCAATTGACCTTGATACTGCAGTGCCTATTGCCATTATAACTTCAGAATTGGTTATCAACGCATTCAAGCATGCGTTTTCAAATGAAAATGACGAAGCACTACTCAGAATAGCGGTCACCATCTTGAAAGACGATTCTATAAATATTACGATTTCAGATAACGGTACGGGGCTTCCAAAGAATTTTGAAATTAGTAAGACAATTGGCCTTGGTTTTGAAATCATACAAAAACTTTGTCGGCAAATAGGCGCCAAATTTTCATTTGCCACCAGTGCTACCGGCACCGATTTCACACTCGTATTTAAACAACGCATCCCTTCCTAGCAGGTCTTTTAAACAATTGATACTAGGTTCTTTTAGAGGAAACTAGCTAGATCTTTATAAATTCGTAGCTTTGCCAACCCGATTATTTCGGGAATGAATATTCGATTAATAAATTTTATAAAATGTCAAAAATAGCTGCTGATTTTGGTATCGATAGTGCATTAAAAACCTTGGGGATTCTCAGCGTAAATGCTGGAAGTTCTACTGGCCTGAATACTTTTGGTTCTGGTGAACTATTGGCGTCCTATTCACCAGTTGATGGGGCTTTGATCGGAAAAGTGAAAACCACCACTTCGGCCGACTATGAAGCGGTAATGAAAGCGGCATCAGCAGCATTTTTAACTTGGCGAACCAAACCTGCACCGCAACGAGGTGAAATAGTTCGCCAATTCGGGCAACGGCTACGGGAATTAAAAGAACCGCTGGGAAAATTGGTTTCCTATGAAATGGGTAAGAGTTACCAAGAAGGTTTGGGGGAGGTACAGGAAATGATCGACATATGTGATTTTGCAGTGGGACTTTCACGACAATTGCATGGCTTGACGATGCATTCGGAACGGCCGGGTCATCGAATGTATGAGCAATATCACCCCTTAGGGGTTGTGGGTATTATATCCGCCTTTAATTTTCCGGTCGCCGTCTGGGCTTGGAATACGGCATTGGCATGGATATGCGGTGATGTGTGTGTCTGGAAACCCTCTGAAAAAACTCCGTTATGCGGTATTGCCTGTCAACATATTGCAGCAGAAGTTTTGAAATCAAACGAACTTCCTGAAGGTATTTCCAATTTGATCAATGGAGATTATAAAGTCGGCCAAATGATGACCCAAGATTCCCGCTTGCCATTGATTTCGGCTACCGGATCGATTAGGATGGGGAAAATTGTGGCACAGGCTGTGGCGGCGCGGTTGGGTAAATCACTTTTAGAACTGGGTGGCAATAATGCCATCATCGTGACCCCGGACGCCGACATTAAAATGACAATAATCGGAGCCGTTTTCGGTGCAGTTGGCACCGCAGGGCAACGTTGTACTTCAACAAGACGGCTTATCATTCATGAATCGATTTATGACAAGTTAAAAAATGCCCTGATTGATGCCTACAAACAATTGCGCATTGGAAATCCGCTCGATGAGAAAAATCAGGTGGGTCCTTTAATTGACACCGATGCCGTTAAGATGTATGAAGATGCCTTGAAAAAAGTCGTGGAAGCTGGTGGAAGGATTCTTGTTGATGGGGGAGTGATGCAAGGAAAGGGATATGAAAGTGGTTGTTATGTAAAACCCGCTATTGCCGAAGCACAACCAAAATTCGAAATAGTGCAGCATGAAACCTTTGCTCCGATACTTTATCTATTAAAATATAGTGGCGACGTGGAAAATGCGATTGCTATACAAAATGGTGTGGTACAGGGGCTGTCTTCTGCCATAATGACCAATAACCTTCGTGAAGCAGAGCGATTTTTATCGGTTAACGGGAGTGATTGTGGGATAGCAAACGTAAATATTGGCACTTCAGGCGCAGAAATTGGTGGTGCCTTTGGTGGTGAAAAAGAAACCGGTGGTGGCAGGGAAAGTGGATCGGATGCCTGGAAAGTATATATGAGAAGACAAACGAACACGATTAATTATTCTACCGAGCTACCGCTTGCCCAAGGGATAAAATTCACTATTTAAGGAGAATCAAACGCATTCGATTTACACTCGAAACAGCATCTATTAAGATGCCGGTATGATCAGAATTGCCATATTCATTTAATAGGTCTGTGAACTATATGTTCCACTATAACGGGGCCTGAATACTCGAACTTTTTGAGATTTGATATGCTGCCTGAGCCATGTGCCATGCCCTAGAACAATCGATAGGATTCAAATAGTAAAATCCGCTACCATTTCTGCACTCACCTATTCCCCCGATCGGTAAGACTGAAAATTTAGCGGATTTTTTAGCACTAACTAACTCAATTAAAAAAAGATGAAATTATTTTTACATAGGCCCTGATGTGCTATTAAGGACCAGTTTATATTTTCAACGAGAATGGGTAACTTTATTTTCGGTAATTGACCAACTACCAGAAAGTAATGTTTGTATGCCCAACACAATGACCATGCAACAAAAGGTCAGTATTTTTTTTATTCGGGTCTTCATTCTCAAAGGGTTCCTAGTTATTTCTGTATTAAATGTAAGTTTTATTCCCTGAATTTCTTAGACCAATGTATCTCTTTTTAAAAAAATTGTATGTATTACCCGATTTTATGTATAGATGGTTTTAAAAGTTTTAGAACATAGAGAACTATAAGACGATAATTGCAATTCTTATAGCCAAAGTCATATAATCCGTTCGTGAATTCTTACTTTAAAATCGCCATCTAGGCCCTAATTAAAACATATCATCCTAGAAGTAACCCATTGCTTCATTATGACTTCGGTTTGAAAAGCAATTTTGTCAGGATTTTTTAATACCTTGGTAATAAGACCCCTAACCTGAATTTAGGATGCTGCGCTCAACAACGAACCTTCTTGGGACTTTTATAAATTTGCTAGGGGAGACCCCACGAACCCGAAAAACATATAACACCCCTGAACTAATTTAATTCGAGCTAAATTAAAGACCCATTTAATGACTAAAAATAGAAAAGTAAGGACAAGGGCATGAAATTTATGGACAGAAGATTGCTTAAGTCAGCCAACAATTCATAAAATGGCACCTCAAAAAAATGACCTGAATTATTAATCTTAAAATTTAGAAAATGGATATAGGGAATACGAATATTTGGTGCTGGTTAATTGCTACATGCGTCGGGATTGTTTGCTGTATTTTAGGTTATTATTGGGGCAAAGGATCGAGCAAGACCATAGACCAAACGGCTGAACTAAAAATGTTACGCGATAAGAATGCTGAACTACAGGCTGCCATTGATAAAAATCACGATAATGCATCAAAGGAATCGATAGCCCCTGTTCTATCAGAAAGCAACGAGAAAGGGAATCCTCCGGTTACATTCAATGCCGTCATGGCCAAAGCTGCCCTTGGAATGGTTGTAAAACAAGATGATTTAAAAATTATAGAAGGTATCGGCCCGAAAATCGCAAGCATGTTTAAAGTTAATGACATAAAAACATGGAAGGAACTTTCGGAAGTTTCGGTGGCTCGTTGCCAAGAAATATTGGATAGTGGCGGGAATCGTTATAAGATACATGACCCAGCCTCTTGGCCAATGCAGGCCAAAATGTGCCATGAAGGAAAATGGGGGGATTTGGCCAAATGGCAAGAGGCCCATAAACGCGGAAAATTGTAATACGATAAAAAATTACCCGCATTTTGCCGGCATTTTTGATACCGCCATTTCTATACCAATCCGTTGGCCTCAACCCATTTGAAGCGGTACTGGTCTTCCGGGAATTTCATTCGCTCGGCAATCCGTTCCAAACGATTTGGTAATTTAATCAAGTAATCCCGTGCTTTTTCCGCTTCGTCGGTAAGACTGCGCAGTGCGTCCAACTCCCAATAATCATTCAATTTCTGAAGAATTTCAATGTAGTCCTGCGCCGTATATACCCCTAAGCGTTGTGCACAGTTTGAAAAATTCTCAAACGCAGTTCCGATGGTACCGCCCGACTCTCTTAAGAAATGGGCAGGCATAACGATTTTTTTCTTCATCATTTCGGCAAAGGCCAAGACCATCCCTGAGGGGTCTTCACCCATAATGGTCTTCACAAATTCGCGATAGGCCAAATGGTGCCGCATCTCGTCACCTGCAATAATGGTACACATCTTGGCCAATAGTGCATTTCCTTTTTTCCTGGCCATTTGTCCTACCCTTTTATGTGAAATATTGGTAGCCAGTTCCTGAAAGGACGTATATACAAAATTCTTGTAAGGATCTCTATCGGTACCAATATCAAAACCATCTGAGATTAGGTATTGGGTAGTAATTTCAACCTCGCGCATATTTACCCTTCCTGCAAGATATAGATATTTGTTAAGTACATCACCATGGCGATTTTCCTCACCCGTCCAAGCACGAACCCATTTAGACCATCCGTTGTTTTTGCCATCATGTTGGTTTATGCCTTCAACGTCCATCAACCAAGACTCATAGGTCGGCAAAGCTTCTTCGGTAATCGTATCGGCTACCAAGGTGACCCAAAAATCATAACCAAGCTCTTTGGCTTCCCCACGAAGTGTCTTTACGGCCTCTAAAAACCCATCACTTTCGGAATCTGGCAAAAAATCGGAAGGTTGCCATATTTCATCAACGGGGATTAAAAAAGTATCCATAAATCCCTCAACCTGAGGTTCAATGGCCTGCATAACTTCTAACCGTATATTCTTCTGCGGCATATTCTATTTTTTACAAAGTTCGTTAATATTCTGCAGAATATTCATGAAAACCTCCCGGTTTTTCAATTTCTTCCATTTTCATCCGGGTAAAAAGTGTAAACGGGATCACTCTGCCAATAGGTCTTTGTAGCGACATCTAGCATCGAAAGTGGGCCCCTAAAGGCCGCCCCTGTATCGACGTTCCAAACATTTGCAACATGTTGCGGGGTACATTTCCCAATTCTGGTAACGGGGGTATGACCAATAAAAATTTCATGATAATGGCTGAGTCGTTTTGGATAAAAAGGATCTTCCCTAGCCATATCGGGATGCATCGACAATGCAAGTTCCCAAAGCGTCCTGTCCCAATAGTACGTCTGTTTAAAATATTCGTACGCTACCCCTTTTAAATTGGTAAAACCTGCATGCAGAAACAATCGGTTTTCCCCATCAATATAATAGTTCGCCAAGCTTTGATAAAAGGCGATGTGTTCTGCAATGGTCTTTTTATCCGCTTTTTCATACGAGGCCTTGGTAGCCATACCTCCATGTTGAAGCCAAAGCGGATTGGCCTGGCCATCGATTAGCCATTCGTAACAGAGTTCATCATGATTGCCTCTTAAAAAAATACAATCATGCGTATTCCGCAATTGCAAAATGAAATTGACTGTTTCGACCGCTTGACTCCAACCATCAACATAGTCTCCCAAAAAAATCAATGTATCTGCCGAGGTAACCTTTGCTTTTTCAAAAACCTGCACCAAGCCCCTTAGGCCAGCATGAATATCCCCTATAACAAGTGTACGTTTTTGATGCATGGTGCAAAAATCGTAATTACCAGATGGACTACAAGCATAATCGACACTAAAATTAGTACATGCGATAGAAGTTTATATCATATCGAGAAATACGTCATTCGAGTTAAAAGGGTTTTTGCATTTGTCAGGACACAATTAATTTCAGAGTATATGGGGTTGTTACGTATAATTTTAGGAAATAGGCCGACTTTTTCGGGACAATCGCTCATAAAATTTTGGAGTGGGGTTTAATGTGTTTACATTAGAGGACTAATTTTTATGAAACATGAAGACCGTTTTTTGTGTCGGTGAATTACTGATTGATTTTGTTGCTGAAAAACAGGGCAACGATCTCTCAAAAGCGTCCCTTTTTACCAAAAAACCAGGTGGTGCGCCAGCGAATGTGGCCTGTGCAATTGCCAAACTGGGTGGTAAAAGTTCATTTATTGGCGCCGTAGGAGGCGATCCATTCGGCACCTATTTATTAGAGGTTTTAGAGGAAAATGGAGTAGACATTTCCCAAGCACAGCGCTCAAAATACTTTACTACCTTGGCCTTTGTTTCCTTGGCGGAAGACGGGGAACGCGACTTTGTTTTCAGTCGAGGAGCCGATAAAGAACTCTCGTATGACCCGGAAATCGGTCGCCTATTTAAAGGGCACATGGTACATTTAGGGGCGGCAACGGCCTTGTTGGGAGGGAGTCTAGAAGCAGCCTACACGAATTATTTTAAGGACGCACAAACCGCCAATTCGTTTATTAGCTTTGATCCCAACTTTCGGGGAGATCTTTGGAAGAACCAAGAAAAAATATTTATTAAAAAATGCCTTCCTTTTATTGAAAAGGCTCATCTATGCAAATTTAGTCTTGAAGAGGCACAATTGCTATCAGGCAAAAAAGATATGTACACATGTTGCGACTATCTTCATGAGATCGGGACAGACATAATTACAATAACCCTGGGTGCCGAAGGCACGCTATTGAGTACGTTGAAAACAAAACGGATTATTAAGAGCATCCCTGTAAAACCAGTCGACACCACGGGTGCAGGCGATGCCTTTATAGGCTGTTTGTTACAGCAACTATCAATGCTTAAAGACCCTTTCAATAGTTTAGTAAACACAGATGAGCTGGCAAAGATGGTCGAAATTGCCAATAAGGCCGGCGCCATTACAACCACAAACTATGGGGCAATTCCTTCCCTACCAGATCAAGGGACACTCCGGGCCTTCGTATGAATCAGACAGCACTACATCAATTCATGGTTTCAACATATCCTACCTTGGTACAAGAAAAGGAATATGACACGCTATTCGATCTTCGATTCTCAGCGAATCTAACCCTCATTAAAGACCTATTTTTCACGCTTTATCCAGAACAACACCATCTTCAATCATTTCATACGTTGTTGGAAACCCTTCCGAAACTCTATAAGGAAAGACCTGAGCCCCTAAGGATACAAGATATCGAACGAATCCAAAATGGTACCTGGTACCAGTCAGAGCAGCTTGTTGGAATGCAGTTGTACGTTGATCATTTTAACAATGACCTAAAAGGGTTGATAGATAAAATAGGATATTTTGAAAAATTGGGCGTCAATTTCTTGCATATCATGCCTATAACTACAAGGCCAAAGGCAGAAAATGATGGAGGATATGCCGTAAATAGCTATCATGAGGTAGATAAACGCTTTGGAACGAAAAAAGACCTTTTGGCGTTAACCAAAAAATTGCGGGAGCATAACATGTATTTGATGTTGGATTTTGTGGCCAATCATACTTCCGACGAATTTTCCTGGGCGAAAAAGGCCATTCAGGGCGACAAAAAATATCAAGGATATTATTATACATATCCTGACAGGGGCATCCCAGACGCGTTTGAAAAAACCCTCCCCGAAATATTTCCGATGACCGCTCCTGGAAATTTCACGTACAATGCCCAAATGGACAAATGGGTGATGACCGTTTTTAATGCATACCAATGGGACCTTAATTACTCCAATCCGGAAGTGTTTTTAGCGATGCTTTCAAATTTGATAAAATTGGTAAATCACGGGGTCGATGTCATACGTCTCGATGCCCTCGCATTTCTCTGGAAAAAACTGGGGACCCAATCCCAGAATCTTCCTGAGGCCCATGCCTTGATAGCACTTTTTAGAATGTGTCTTCAAGTGATTGCCCCAGGTGTGGTTTTCTTGGCCGAGGCCATCGTTGCTCCTACCGAAATCATTAAATATTTTGGCACGGGAAGTATCTCAGGGAATGAATGCGAAATAGCTTACAATGCTACCTTGATGGCTTTGTTATGGGATGCGATTGCAACAAAGAAAACCATTTTACTCTACAAAAATCTCCGCAGCCTTCCTTTAAAACCCGATGCGGGCACTTGGATCAATTATATTCGTTGTCATGATGATATCGGACTAGGCTTTGAGGACCACCACATCAATGAAGTTGGCTGGGATGCCAAGGAACATCGGAAATTTTTGTTGGATTATTATTGTCAACGTTTTCCGTGGTCTCCCGCCAAAGGAATGATGTTCATGTATAATCCCAAGACAGGAGATGGAAGAATCACTGGAAGTTGTGCTTCCTTGCTCGGTTTGGAAAAAGCACTGGAGGAAAATAATACTGCCAACATTCATCAGGCTATTGATAAGATTCTTATGATGTATGGTATCATCCTGTCCTATGGCGGAATCCCCTTGATCTACGCAGGGGACGAAATAGGAACATTAAATGATTACTCCTTTCTAGCCGAAGACGAGAAAAAAGCCGATAATCGTTGGCTTAATAGACCCTACCAAGATTGGGAGGCAATTGCCAACCTTGATAAGGGCACTGGCTATCACGCCAAAATATTTTATGCCCTTCAGAAATTAATTACAATTCGAAAGCAAACTCCTGTTTTTGGTGACACCAACAACATTTTATTGTATGAATGCAACAACCCACATGTCTTGATGTTTGAGCGAACCGCCACAGACAATCATGGGGTTTTGGTCGTTTGCAATTTTGACGAAGCGCCCCAATGGGTCGATAAACACCAAATGGGGCCGTATGGAGAATCCTCGAAGTCGAAAGATATGATTCAAGGCAAGGCCTTGGAAAGGATATCGGGTAGGGCCGTTTTATCGCCTTACCAAATACTTTGGCTGAAAAAGGCTTAACTATACTTTATCTTTCGTAAGATACGCAATGCTTCCTTCAAGGACTGATAGATCTTGGTATCATATTGCTTAAGTATTTGTCGGGAGGCTTCCATATGTTCCTTAGCCTCTTCCATACCGTTTAAATAGCAAATTAGATAGGTGTCCGGCAAATTTCGTAGGTCTATTATATCGCTCGGTCTCAATTTTATGTTTTTTTCCAACTTCTCGAGCAAGGCATTATTGGCATTGTAAATATGATGAAGTGTTTTTATATCATACTTCGGAGGCTCGAATAACAGAGTACTCTGAAATTGGTAGGTGCCATTGTTATCAAAGGTAATAATGACCTTTTCGAGGGGGTAGTACGTCAGTTTTTTTCCAAGGCCCAACTGTACAAATTCTATGGTTGTAAATGATTCCTCGTCGTAGGTTATGGTTATTTCATCTAAGGTTGAATAAAATAACTTGACCTGCTCATTGATCAATTCGATATCGACGCGTGAATAATAGGTGTCCCCGTTCACTTTTTTGCGGTTGCCTGCCCAACACACTACAAATTGTTCCTTGAACACCTTATAACGGCTTTCGAGATCTGGATGGCGATGGTTCATAAAATCGATTACCCCATCAAGAGTGAGCTCAATATTGTTCTTTGCATGCTGTTCGATGGTGGCCACAATATTTGAATTGATATCTTTGAGATCAATCCCGTAGGCCTTTGGAAGACTTATGCTGCCCTCGCGAAAGAATACCGAACCCCCATAATATTTCCATATATTCTTACGCAGCGCACATACTTTGCCATTTGACTTTATGGTAACCAAGCCCACGACCTTTCCTTCCGGTAGATGCGGAAAGGGTATGTTCTCATAGGAAATCAAAGGTGGATTTTCCAAATAGGCATTGACCAAATTCTGTATTTTACTATCATCAAAAAAATCGACGCCAACAATTTTGTTATCCTCATCCTCAACTCCGATAACAATAAATGAATTACTTTTTGGATTACTGTTTGCGAGGGCACACACATGTTTAAGGAACTTGGCTTTGCCTTCTTTTTGACCAATATCAATAAACCGCTTTTTGTCATAAAAACTGTTCTCATCATTATGGGCAAGCAGGTTTTTTACCAATAAGCGTTTGTTGATCATGGTTCTTTCCTGACGATTGTGCTACTAGCCTGTGCGGTGGGCATAACAATTAAATCGGCTATGTTTACATGTGGGGGGCGACTTATGACGAAGAAAATAATATCGGCAATGTCTTCAGGCCTTAAAGGTTGAAAGCCCGCATAGACATTTTTGGCCCTTTTCGTATCCCCTTTGAATCGCACCTCGCTAAACTCAGTATCAACAAGTCCAGGATTAATGGCGCCTACCCGAATTCCATATTGGTTCAGATCAATTCGCATGCCTTGATTTATTGCATCAACGGCATGTTTGCTTGCACAATACACATTACCATTCGGATATACTTCCTTGCCGGCTGTTGAACCAATATTGATAATATGCCCTGATTTCCGTTGGATCATTTCAGGAAGAATCGCCTTTGAGACGTAAAGAAGTCCCTTCACATTGATATCCAACATCGCGTCCCAGTCATCCAGATTTCCTTTATCAATTGGATCCAATCCGTGTGCATTGCCCGCATTGTTGATAAGAATATCAATATTTTTAAATTCCTCGGGAATCGACGCAATCGCTTCGAAGACGGAATCCCTATCTCTCACATCAAAATTCAAGGTGTGAATATTAACGGCGCCTTCCCACGTATCCTTAAAAATATTCAATCGCTCCTGTCGTCTGCCACATACTACTAGATTTATCCCATTGCTTGCAAAAAGTTCTGCCGTAGCTTTTCCAATTCCGCTAGTTGCCCCTGTAATCAATGCCGTCCTAGTCATAAGAGTACTATTTTTAGTTATTTTTAAGGTACTTTATGACCTTCATTTGCTTCTAGAAGTATAAACCAATCTTCCAATTCCATTTCTATTTCCGTTGCTTGTACCGCATCGCTCAAACGTGCTTTTGTAGTAGTCCCCACAACAGGGAATACTTTTGCGGGATGTTTAAGTATCCACGCTAACAGCAGTTGATCCTCAGATGCCCCATATTTTTTGGCCATGGGCATCAATGCATTTTTAATCCTTTGGTTCGGTTCATTTTCCTCCTTGAAATAACTTCCAAGAGGGCTCCATGCCATGGTCATTCTTTTATGGCAAATACTATCGTCGAGAGTCCCATCATACATTACCCCATTTGCGTTTAATGAAAATTCGACCTGATTGGCTTCCACGGGAAGCGCTTGTTCTAGCATGGCGATTTGTGAAGGGGTAAAGTTCGAGACTCCAAAATGCTTGATTTTACCTTCGGCCGACAATTGTGAAATTGCTTCCGCTATCTCCTGGGGCTCCATCAAAGGACTCGGACGATGCAATAAAAAAATATCAAGATAGTCGGTTTTTAGTTTTCTGAGCGATTCTTCGGCCGACCAAACAATATACGCCCTGGAATAGTCATAGTGTTTGATTTTATTTTTTCGGGCATCACAGACATATTGAATGCCACATTTAGAAATAAGTTGAATGTGATCCCTATCGATTCCACTGGCCTTATATGCCTTGCCAAAATCGATTTCGTTCGTGTAACCGCCATAAATATCGGCATGGTCAAACGTCGTGATTCCTTGTTCAAGACAATAGTGCATTAGGGCTATCATTTCCTGTTGGGAGCGTGATTTTCCCCAACTTCCCCAGGTCATGGTTCCGGCGATAATTTTAGAATACGGGCTACTATTTTTCATACGCACGTGAAATTATAAAGAAATCCCTTAATTATTTCATAAAAATCGATGGGTTTTGCCAATTTTTAACCAATAGTTAACAGCAACCCAGGGAATAAATTTTCAATTTGCACAGCTATTAAATAATGTACTTCGGTAAAATCAAATATTGAGAATTATATGGAAGAAAATACTACGGTCGATATTAGTGCAGTGAATGAGAAAATTGCCCAGGAAAGCGCATTTATAGACCTTTTAATGTTAGAAATGAATAAGGTAATCGTGGGTCAAAAACACATGGTCGAACGATTGCTCATCGGACTTTTGGGACAAGGGCATATTTTGTTGGAAGGGGTACCCGGTCTGGCAAAAACATTGGCCATAAATACGCTGGCCAAAGCTATAAATGGATCCTTTAGTAGAATACAATTTACCCCCGATCTTTTACCGGCAGATGTAGTCGGGACGATGATCTACAATATGAAGTTGAATGATTTCTCGATTAAAAAGGGACCGATCTTTGCCAACTTCGTTTTAGCCGACGAAATAAATAGGGCCCCTGCCAAAGTGCAATCGGCACTTTTGGAGGCCATGCAGGAAAAACAGGTAACCATAGGTGATGAAACCTTTATTTTGGACAAACCATTTCTGGTGATGGCTACCCAAAACCCGGTCGAACAAGAGGGCACCTACCCTTTGCCCGAGGCCCAGGTAGACCGATTTATGCTGAAAACGGTCATTGATTACCCAAAAATGAACGAAGAACAATTGATAATGCGTCAGAATATGCTCGGGTCATATGAAGATGTTAAACCCGTGGTCTCGGTAAAAAATATTCTCGCCGCACAAAAAGCCGTTCGCGAGGTGTACATGGATGAAAAAATCGAGAAATATATCCTAGATCTTGTCTTCGCCACCCGGTATCCCGAAAAATACAATCTAGAGAGTCTTAAGCCGCTCATAAGTTTTGGTGCTTCTCCAAGAGGAAGTATTAATTTAGGAATTGCTGCCAAATGTTATGCCTTTATAAAGCGCCGTGGCTATGTTGTTCCTGAAGATGTAAGGGCCGTAGTTCATGATGTCTTACGACATCGAATAGGTATTACTTATGAGGCAGAAGCCGAAAATATTACGTCAGAGGAAATCATCAACAAAATCGTAAACGAAGTTGAAGTTCCCTAGAGGTTCAAATTTTAAGTTCACGGTTATGCGACCTAGAACAATAGAATATTGAACGCTACATGCAGATGGATACCAAAGAACTACTTAAGAAAGTACGTAAGATCGAGATAAAAACAAGGCGTCTCTCCGATCACATTTTTGGTGGTGAATACCACTCCACCTTCAAAGGTCGGGGTATGACCTTTAGTGAAGTGCGTCAATATCAGTTCGGCGACGATGTACGCAGCATCGATTGGAACGTTACCGCCCGTTACAATGAACCTTTCGTGAAAGTCTTTGAAGAGGAAAGGGAACTTACGATGATGTTGCTCGTAGATGTCAGTGGCTCAGAAATGTTCGGTACTACCAATCAGTTCAAAAAAGAAATCATTACCGAAATCTCTGCAACTTTGGCATTCTCTGCACTTCAGAACAATGACAAGGCGGGATTGATCCTTTTTTCAGATGAGGTAGAACTTTTTATTCCACCTAAAAAAGGAAAAAGCCATGTACTCCGCATAATTCGTGAATTATTGGAATTCAGACCGAAAAGCAATAAAACCGACATCACAGAGGCCTTGAAATTCTTGAGTAGTGTAATGAAGAAAAAAGCCATCGTCTTTGTATTGTCTGACTTTATTGCCGATAATTATGAAAAAACATTGAAAATTGCAGGCAACAAACACGATGTTACCGGGATTCGGGTATATGATGAAAAAGAGGAAAGCATCCCCAATTTGGGAATGGTACAAATGCAGGATGCCGAGTCGGGAATGGTACGATTGGTGAATACCCAATCAAAAAGTGTGCGACTCGCGTATAGCAAGTACAACATCGAGCGCGTAGATTATTTTAGGGAAACCTTCACAAAATCGGGTTGTGGCACGCTAAGTTGTAGGGTAGACGAAAGTTATGTTAAAAAATTATTGGGCTATTTTAAGCGCAGGGGGTAAGAGTAATGAAGAACAGAATAGTAAAAAAATTGACGAACATATCATGGTTGGGGAGATTCATTCTTGTGGGTCTGCTTTGCACTATGGGTCTTCAAGCGTATTCTCAGACAGAACCCAAGATCAGTTCAAAAGTGGATACCACTTTTATTAAAATCGGGGATCAGGTCAAATTCACGGTAACCGTGGAAGCCGATTCGACCGATCAGGTTATATTTCCGGAGGGGCAGCCGTTTTCACCCTTGGAAACCGTCGAGTCATTCGCAACCGATACCATGCGCTCGAAAGACCGAATGACCTTGCAAAAAATATATGCGCTCACCCAATTTGATTCGGGATCTTATAAACTGCCTTCACAGCGTATCGAAATTAATGGCAAAGGTTATTTTACCGATTCCCTTGAAATTTCGGTAGCCACCGTCCCAGTTGACACGGTCGCACAAAAGATGTACGATATCAAGGGCTTGATGCAAGTGCAGCGGTCCAATTCCGAAATTTGGAAGGTATTGGCGTACGTTCTTTTGGGTCTATTGATTTTAGGAGGGGCTATCTACTGGTTTCTATTTCGAAAAAGACCTTTGACGGAGGAAGAAAAATTGGCGTCTTTACCTCCTTATGATAGAGCGCTTCTTGAACTTAAAAAGCTCGATAACTCAAAATACCTAATTCAGGACGAATACAAACAATATTATACCGAACTTACGGGCATCGTTCGCGCTTATCTTGAAGAAGACGTTCATGTTACCGCATTAGAGAGTACCACAGACGAACTTATCACGAAATTAGAATTATTGAAGGATGCAGGAGAACTTAAGCTTGATAATGACACGCTATATCAATTTAAACGGATATTACAAACGGCCGACTTGGTAAAGTTCGCCAAATCGAAACCTGCCACGAATATCGCTGAACAGGATCGCAAATCAATTGAACAGATTGTGATCAAGACCCATGAAGCCCTGCCGGAGCCGACCGAGGAAGATTTATTTGAGCAGGAAGCATACCAGGAAATCTTAGCGAAAAAAGCGTATCGCAAGAAATGGATACTGGCAACGGGTATCACATTAGGCGCGCTCTTAATCGCATTGGTAGGCATATCGGCCTATTATGGCCCAAAAATCGTATGGGATACGGTTACCGGTAACCCGACCAAAAAATTGTTGGACAGTGAATGGGTAGCGAGTTCGTATGGCTACCCCCCGATCAACTTGGAAACTCCTGAAGTGTTGGTTCGCCAAAAGACGAACATCCCAGCGGAAGCGAAGGCGCAAATCTCGGATCTTCAGACCTTTTCTTACGAGAACAAGTCAAAATTGTTTTTAATAGCCGCGACCTCAACGACCTTTAATCAATCGGCAGAGCCCGAACTTGACAAGACAGTTGATGGCCTATTAAAGAATTTTGAACGCAAAGGGGCAAAAAATATTACGACAAAACAAGAGGAATTTACCACCTTGACCGGTGTAAAGGGAATGAAAACATATGGTAGCGGGCAATTTAAGGTTCCCGACAGCGACCGCACGACCACAGCAAATTATATCATCCTAAGTTTTGGGGGGAAAGGTTTCCAACAACAGGTACTATTGACATGGGAAGAGAATGATCCATACGCCCAAGAAATTGTAGACCATATCCTTAGAACGGTAGAGGTAAAAGCACAGGTTTAAATGTTAGAAAACGTAGAATTTGCGAATCCCGAACTTCTTTGGTTGCTTTTACTGCTGCCAATGGCAGCGCTTTGGTTTATTTTCAAGCGCAATGACCAGGTCGCCTCCCTCAAAATCTCGAGCATCAAAGGGTTTGGAGGTACCAGTATTTTGCCGAAACTAAGGCCGCTACTCTATCTTTTGCGCCTCCTAGCACTTGCGGCGATTATCGTCGCCATGGCCCGTCCACAAAAGGAAGATATTTCGACCAAAACCAAGACCACAAAGGGAATTGATATCGTAATGGCCATCGATGTATCATCAAGTATGCTTGCACGGGATTTAAAACCAAACCGATTATCTGCCCTAAAGGAAGTAGCGGCGAATTTTATCAAGGAACGGCCTAATGATCGCATTGGAATAGTAGCCTACGCAGGTGAGGCATTTACTAAAACGCCGATTACCAGCGATAAATCGATTGTGCTGAATTCTCTAAGGGAAATAACCTACGGACAGTTAAACGACGGTACGGCCATTGGGATGGGATTGGCGACCGCCGTGAACCGTTTAAAGGAAAGCAAGGCCGTGAGTAAAGTAATCATTCTCTTGACCGATGGGGTAAATAACTCGGGCTTTATAGAACCGCAGACAGCGGCCGATTTGGCCGTAGAGTATGGTATCAAGGCATATACGATTGGCTTAGGGACCAATGGTAATGCGCTTACTCCCGTCCAGTACAATGCCGACGGATCCTTCAGATATGGGATGCGGGAAGTGGAAATCGAAGAAGGGCTCTTAAAGGATATTGCCAAAGTGACAGGCGGTAAATATTTTAGGGCAACCAACAACGAAAAATTAGAGGCCATCTATGAGGAAATCAACAAACTGGAAAAAACCGAAATAGAGGAATTCAAATATTACAATTACGAAGAAATGTTTAGGCCATGGGTACTTTTGGCAGGAGCTTTGCTATTATTTGAATGGACATTGCGCAACACGGTGTTTCGCAGTTTCATTTAGTCGATACCAGGAGGCCCAACAAGGTCGAAAGAGGAAAAGTTATGATACAGTTAGACGAAAAAATATATTTCTATTTTTTAGCCATCGTACCGGTCATCATCTTGCTATTTGGCATACTTCAGTTTTGGAAAAAAAAGACCCAGCGAAAATTTGCGAATGCCTCTTTATTAAAAAGGTTGACCCCTGATAAATCAGATTTTAAGTCTTCCTTAAAGCTTTTGTTTTTTCTTTTGGGAATCACATTCCTGACTTTGGGGCTTGTCAATCCGAAAATCGGAACAAAGCTCGAAACCGTAAAACGGGAAGGGGTTGACATTGTATTTGCCGTTGATGTTTCAAAAAGTATGTTGGCCGAGGACATTGCCCCTAATAGATTGGATAAGGCCAAACGTCTTGTCTCCGAAATCATCAACCAATTGGCCAGTGATAGGATCGGTATTATTGCATATGCAGGTCAAGCATATCCACAATTACCGATTACAACCGATTATAGTGCGGCAAAAATGTTTCTATCGAACATGAATACCGATATGCTTACCTCCCAAGGTACGGCCATCGATGCGGCAATTGACTTAGCTACTACCTATTATGATGATGAAGATCAAACGAATAGGGTGCTATTTATTGTTTCAGATGGGGAGGACCATTCAGAGGGATCAACAGGAAATGCAGTAGAAAAGGCCATTGACGCGGGCATCCGTATTTATACAATTGGCGTTGGCACGAGCAAAGGAGGGCCAATTCCTCTTAAAAGAAATGGCGTTGTTGAAAGCCTGAAAAAAGATGCCCAAGGTGAAGTGGTCATCACCAAACTGAACGAAGCAGTATTGGAGGACATTGCAAACGAAGGCAAGGGCGAATATATTGACGGAACGAATACCGAGAAAGCAGTAGATCGCATTAAGGAATTATTGAATCAAATGGACAAAAAAGAATTCGAGGCCAAACAATTTGCCGAATTCAAAGATCAATTTCAATGGTTTTTGGCTGCCGGCCTTTTCTTTCTATTTTTAGACATCTTTGTATTAGATAGGAAAACCAAATGGCTACGAGCGCTTAATTTGTTTAATGAAAAAGAAATTGAATAATATGAAAAAACTCTTATTACTCTGTTTTATAATCGGATATGCCGCACAAGCCCAGGACGATGAAAAGAAAATCGAAAAAGAACTCAAGGAATCGGAAAATCTTACCTGGGAAGCCAACAAGCAGCTCACTGAAAATAAATTTGTAGAGGCGGAAGTAGACTATAGAAAAGCCATTGCTAAAAGTGACAAAAATTATGAGGCTCCCTACAATTTGGGAAATGCCTATTACAACAAAGAAACCTATAGCGAAGCTTTTGGTCGTTATAAGGAAGCCGGGGAAACGGCGACCGAAAAGACCGATAAGCACATGGCGTATCATAATATGGGCAATGTATTTATGAAACGAAAGGAATATGAAAAGGCAGTAGAGGCCTACAAGGAAGCCCTTAGAAATAATCCCAAGGATGAGGAAACCCGTTACAATCTTGCATTGGCAAAGGAACTATTGAAAAAACAGCAAGAGGATCAGAAGAAAGATCAACAAGACCAAAATAAGGATAATCAAGATCAGAAAGACAAAAAAGATCAGAACCAAGATAAAAAGGACGGTGACGAAGGTGATAAGGGCGATCAAGATCAAAAAGATCCCCAGGACCAGGGCGACAAAGGTGATGAGAAGAAAGATGATAATAAGGAGGGCGAAGGCGACAAAAAGGAAGATCAAAAAAAGCAACCTGAGCAAGGTGACAAACCTGAAGAGCAACAACCAGAGCAACGCCGCCCCAATCAACTAAGCCAACAGCAGGTGCAAAATCTTTTGGAAGCCATGCAAAACGAGGAAAAAAAGGTGCAGGAAAAAATAGACGCCCAAAAGGTAAAGGGTGTCAAAGTAAAAAATGAAAAAGATTGGTAATGTCGATCTCCTTTAAGAAATATAGTTTGCTACTTGCCTTTGTGTTTTTAGCCCTTGGGCTAAGTGCTCAAAATGACGAAGCGGTCACATTTGAAGTTCGGTTAAGCAAGGAAAAATTGGGCATCAATGAACGATTGCGGGTCGATTTTGTCATGAATCAAGATGGAGACAATTTTACACCTCCTGATTTCCAAGGTTTTAGAGTGTTAATGGGCCCTTCAACGCAAATTAGTTCAAGCTGGGTCAATGGGGTACGAAGTTATTCAAAAGTCCTCAGTTATTTTGTTCAGCCTACCTCGCAAGGAACGTTGACCATAAAACAGGGTACGATAGAGATTCGTGGTAAAATATACAAAACGGCAACAAAACAAGTAGTGGTGGGGCCTGCGGTAGACAAACCAAGCGATGAAAAGACGGTTGACGATGTTGCCGATGAAAGTTTACATTTGGTAGCCGAGGTTTCAAAATCGGATCCATTTTTGAATGAGGCCATCAGCGTTGTCTATAAATTATATGTGAGTCCGGATATCCAAGTATCGAATTATCGCCCATTGGACAACCCCAAATACAATAACTTTTGGAGCCAGGACATTCCCGTATCACGATTGTCTGTCGAAAATGGCACCTACGAAGGCAAGCCGTATCGATACGTTGTATTAAAACGTATTGTTTTATACCCACAAAAATCGGGCAAATTGGAAATAGAACCCCTTTCATTAGAGGTTACCGTCGAAGTTCCATCGAATAAACGTGATTTCTTTGGGGGTCGAATCTATTCCCAAACCGATAAAACGGTTTCGGCCGGGAATAGGGTCATAGACGTAAAACCGTTACCCACGGCCGGAAAACCAGAAAACTTTAGTGGCGCCGTAGGAAATTTTGAATTTGATGTCACCACAAGCAAAAATAATTTAAATGCTTCAGAATCCTTACAGGCCAAGGTCGAAGTGAGCGGTAGGGGTAACCTAAAACTGTTCAAATTGCCAGCACCGGTCTTGCCTAGCTCCTTGGAAGTCTATGAGCCTGAATTTGAGGAAAATGTAAGGACCACACTTTCAGGATCGCAAGGAAAAGTGAGCAATAACTATACGATCGTCCCTTCCTTTAAAGGTAAATACCCGATTCCTTCAATAGCTTTCAGCTATTTTGATCCCAGTACGGAACGTTATAATACCATTAATTCCCGTGAAATCGTAATAAACGTTCTGGAAGGTCCCAGCAATGCCGTGGGAAATAGTTCTACACCCTCTAACGGAAATCGGCAATCGGTAGTTGCGACCGGAAATCAATTCAATTTTATTAAATTAAATCCCGATTTAATAGCCATCAACAAAAAATATTTCCTAGGCAGTACAGGATTTTATATTTGGCTCTTGTGTCCCCTGCTCCTGATTCCATTGGCAGTAGTCTTGAGAAGAAAAAGGGAAGCCATCACAAGCGACGTTGCTGGCAATCGTATAAAACGGGCCAATAAACTGGCCAAGAAATATCTTTCTACGGCCAAAAGGGCATTAGGAAATAAAGATGCCTTTTATATTGCTTTGGAAAAAGCATTGCACAATTATCTGAAGGCAAAATTAAAAATCGAAACGACAGAGTTCAGCAAAGATAAGATTGCAGCGCTTTTACTTCAAAAACAAATAGATGAGGCAACCAAAGACGGATTCATCGGTTTGCTTAAAAATTGTGAAATGGCGCGATATAGTCCGTTTTCGGAGGTTCAAATGCAACAGGATTATGACAAGGCCAGCGAGGTGATTTCCCTAATGGACAAACAATTATAGCCATGTTTAAAAAATGTCTCCTACTTTATATTGTATTCATTGGTTATACGGCATTTGCACAGAATGCCATCATCTTCGATGATGCCACAAAGGCCTATAATAAGGGTGATTATGAAAAGGCTGTCGAAGATTACCAAAAAATTCTGAAAAATGGACAGCATTCGGCAGCCCTCTATTATAATCTGGGCAATTCATACTATAAATTAAACCAGATTGCGCCAAGTATCTATTATTATGAAAAAGCCCTGTTATTAAAACCCAATGATTCTGAAATACAGAATAATCTGAAGTTTGCCCAAAATATGACGCTCGATGCAATAGATGAAATCCCGGAAACTGGAATCTCAAAAATTAAGAGTTCGATCATTGGCTTATTTTCATTTGACCAATGGGCACGTCTTGCCGTCACCTTTGTAATTTTATTTGTGCTTTGCTACATTGCTTTTTACTATTTTAGGTATTCCTCAAGAAAAAGAATTGCTTTCATCGCCAGCTTAATTTTCCTGCTTTTTTCGAGTCTCTCTATTATTTTCGCGTTCTTCCAAAAGAATCAGTTCGATGCCGACCAACCTGCAATCGTTTTCGCTAGCGAGGTAGGCATACAATCAGAACCCAATGAAAGAAGCCAGGAGATATTTAAACTTCATGAAGGTGCCAAAGTCAATGTCCTCGAATCATTGAACAATTTCGAAAAAATTCGTTTGTCGGATGGAAAAACAGGATGGTTGCCAAAAGAGAGTATTAAGCTTTTAAAGGATTTTTAATGTTTCCTTAACTGAATTATTGGCCAATACTTCTATATTTGCTACATACCATCTGTTCAATGTCAAGATCACACATACTTTTTGTAGTACTCTCCTTCTGGATCTTTGCCATCGTTGCCCCCCCAATAATTGTCTTCTTAGGAAAGGACCTAAAATCGGTCGTTTCAATAAATACAAACGAAGAAGAGCCACAAGAACAAGGTAAAAAAAATGTAGATCAGCAACTGATTATCATTCAATACACTTCACAGTATGCATTGCTCGCTCAAATGCAGCAACCGATAGTAGGCGCTTTTGACCATAACAAAAAGTCGAATCTTGCCCTCGAAATTGTCTTACCTCCTCCCAAATTCGGTATCTAATTTTTTGATTGCTCTTTATTATGAACGATTCCTGGAATCTGACGCATCGGTATGCCAAAGATCTTTGAATCAAAAGCTGTACATTTAAAATTAAAAAGTAATGAACTTAGATACTGTTTTTAAGAACAATGAAAAGTGGATCAATGAAAAATTGGCCACCGATCCAAAATTTTTTGATGCCCTTGGTGAAGGGCAAAATCCTGAACTACTCTATATTGGGTGCTCCGATAGTCGCGTAACAGCAGAAGAATTGATGGGGGCTGGACCAGGTGAGGTCTTCGTGCATCGAAATATAGCCAATATGGTTATTAGTATCGATTTGAATGTGATGTCGGTCATTGACTATGCCGTGCTAAATTTAAAAGTGAAACATGTCGTAGTATGTGGTCACTACGCCTGTGGGGGCGTAAAGGCAGCCATGCAATCTGCCGATTTAGGTCTTCTCAATCCTTGGTTAAGAAATATACGAGACGTATACCGCATCCATCGCAATGAACTCAATGCGATAACCGACGAAGAACTGAAATATGACCGATTGGTAGAACTCAATGTTCAAGAACAGTGCGTGAACCTTATAAAAACTGCTGCTGTTCAAAAAGCATATCGGGATCGAGGCCTTAAAGTCCATGGCTGGGTCTTTGATGTTCATTCGGGCAAACTAGTGGATCTAAAGATAGATTTTGAGGGGATCCTCAAAAATATTATGGAAATCTATCATTTAGATTGAACCCAACATTCTAACCTTACATTTAAATTTTTAGTTGGTCTTTGGCCAAGGATATTTCCTTGGCTAAAAAGGACCAAAAACTACCTAAAACGATACGACAATGAAACATTTTTTCACGAATTTTAAAGGAGATCTTTTTGGTGGGATTACTGCCGGAATTGTTGCACTTCCGCTGGCGTTGGCGTTTGGCGTCAGTTCGGGTCTTGGGCCCAGTGCAGGTCTATATGGGGCTATTTTTATCAGCTTTTTTGCAGCGCTTTTCGGAGGAACCAACACCCAAATTTCTGGACCGACAGCACCAATGACCGCAGTAAGTATGGTCGTAATTGCAGGCATTGTGGCCATTTATGATGGCAGCGTGGAAAAAGCCTTGCCGGTAATATTGACAGTCTTTCTTTTGGGCGGCCTAATGCAGATTGGTTTGGGTCTTATCGGAATCGGCAAATATATCAGATACATACCTTATCCCGTCGTATCAGGTTTTATGACGGCCATAGGTGTCATTATTCTGGTTACCCAACTCTTACCCGCATTGGGCTATTATCCTAAGGAAGATGAAGGTTTCGTGGCCAATTTTAAACCCAAGGCCGAAGAAATTATTCTCGATAACATCCTGAAGGAAGAAGCTGGCGAGGGTATTTTGGTGTTGGAAGATTTTAAGGAGACCATTCGAAGGGCTCAAGATATTACCGAGGAAGATATGCTGAAGGAAGCTAAAACCTTGGCCAAAAGTCAGGCCTCCGGAGTTTTAGGCGCCATTCAAGTATTGCCAAGGGCGATTCAGCAAATTAATTGGTTGGAACTCGCATTGGCCCTAGCCACCATACTGATAATTTATGGGTTTAAGCGAATTACCACGGCAATCCCAAGTGCTTTGGTCGCATTGGTAGTCGTCTCAGGGATTGCCTTTGGTTTTGGTTTGGATTATCGGCCTATTGAGGAAATACCAAGCGGCCTTCCCATCCCGAATTGGGAGATTTTTGCCGGCTTTAAATTAGGCTCGGTGACCCCCTATATTTTTACCGCTTTGACGTTGGCCCTTTTGGGCGCCATAGATTCACTTTTGACTTCCGTGGTGGCCGATAACATGACCAAGACGAAGCATGAACCGAATAAAGAACTGGTAGGACAGGGTATCGGTAACAGTATTGCCGCCATATTTGGGGGTATTCCTGGAGCCGGGGCAACCATCCGGACAGTAGTAAATATCAATGCCGGAGGGAAAACCAAACTTTCCGGGATGATCGCGGGGCTCTTGCTCTTAATAATATTGCTCGCCCTTGGACCCGTGGCCTCACAAATTCCTGCCGCAGTTCTAGCTGGTATTCTGGTAACCGTCGGAATCGGAGTGATGGATTATAAAGGTCTTAAAGCCATCCCAAACCTGCCAAGGGATCTAAAACTAGGTCCTATAAAATTAAGCTCAGAAGTTCTAATAATGATCATTGTATTAATTCTATCCTCCATTTGGAATTTGGTCTATGCCGTTGGTATCGGACTCATTATTGCCTCGTTAATGTTTATGAAAAAAATGGGTGACCTAACTGCCGAACGTTCTGATGTAAAATCGTTGGAAAAGGAAGTCGGGTGGTCTGATGAGGTCGATTTTCCTCAAAATCTCAAGGCAGCGGTGTTTATCAAACACCTAAAAGGCCCTTTGTTTTTTGGGTCGACAAGCGAGTTTCAGGCGCTCGCCAATCAGATTCCCAAAACGGCATCTACCGTAATCATCCGAATGGATAGGATGCAGTATATGGATCAATCGGGACTTTACGCCCTTGAAGATGTTCTGATCGATCTACGAAAGTCAGGTATCTATGTGCTTTTGGTAGATGTACTTCCCCAACCACGCTACATGATGGAACGGGTAGACCTTATTCCTGATCTTGTACCCGAGGACAATATCTTCCCCAATTTTGACCAATGCCTACATTGGATTAAATTGAATGTCCAAGAAAAACAATTGGCATCAACTCAGGAATAATAAAGGCCTGCGCCTTCCTAAGGAAATGCAGGCCTTTATTTGCTAATTAATGGGCATTACATAGGATAAAGTTATAAATTTGTCTCTTGAATCTTTGATGATGATCGAAAAGATAAAAGAACATATTGAGGAGGTCAAGAATTTTAAGGCCGATTCAAAGGAAGCCTTAGAAACCTTCCGTATAAAATATTTAGGCAAAAAAGGACTTTTGAACGATTTCTTCGCCGAGTTCAAGAATGTACCCAATGCTCAAAAAAAGGCTTTTGGACAGATTGTCAATGACTTGAAGCAAGCGGCTAATGAGAAGGTATCCGAAATTAAAAATACGCTCGATACCAACACCGATGAACCCCGAAAATACGGGGATCTAACACGGCCGGGAGACCCCATCGAATTAGGGGCAAGACACCCAATTTCAATCGTTAAGAACCAAATAATCGATATTTTTTCCCGCATAGGTTTTAATGTTTCCGAGGGTCCTGAAATCGAGGACGATTGGCACAATTTTACGGCTCTTAACCTCCCGGAATTTCATCCTGCAAGAGATATGCAGGATACATTTTTTATACAGACGAACCCCGATATCTTATTACGTACCCACACTTCATCTGTGCAGGTGCGCTACATGGAGAATAACAAACCCCCGATTCGAACGATTTCACCAGGTAGGGTATATCGTAACGAGGCTATTTCGGCACGTTCCCACTGCTTTTTCCATCAGGTCGAAGGCCTTTATATTGACAAGGATGTTTCTTTTGCCGATTTGAAACAGACCCTACAGTTTTTTACGAATGAACTTTTCGGGAAATCAAAAATTCGCTTGCGGCCCTCCTACTTTCCCTTTACCGAGCCTAGTGCAGAAGTTGACGTATACTGGGGTCTCAAGACAGAGACCGATTATCGAATGACCAAAGGAACTGGCTGGTTGGAGATTATGGGATGTGGAATGGTAGATCCAAACGTACTTACCAATTGTGGAATTAACCCAGATGAATATTCTGGTTTTGCCTTCGGCATGGGCATAGATCGCATTGCCTTATTGTTGCATCAAATTTCAGATATCCGCTTGTTAAGTGAAAATGATGTGCGATTCTTGCTTCAATTTCAAAGTGCCTTATAACGCTGTGAAAAAAGATATTGAAATCCCCATTGCAAAAGATGTGTATGTGGCCGTTGTTCTTGAATGGAACGACGCATTCCTTTCTAGGGATTGGTATGCCTATGTAATCAACGACCGCAATACGCGCATCGACATGGTTTTGATTGTTTCAAAAGGATTCGATGGGAATACTAAAACCTCAACAATGCGTCATGCAATTGGTGTGGTCGAACCAAAATCATTCGAAAAGATCGAACTTCTACAAGAAGATGTACTAGCACTCGATAATGAATTTTTTGTAACATTTTATGCCGACGATAAATTGTTCGAAAGAAAATATGTATTTGAAAAAAACTCGGTACGTCAAAATGCCATGGTCAATATACCTATAATCAATAAGGAAGGCATACTGGCAAAATAATCCCCGCTTTAAAAGCAATCGCCTCATTTTCGGTATGGTCATATAGCCTCCGGGTAAACCACCTATTTAATACCAGTGCCCATATAATTTTATTAGACCGATTAGTTTTGTATGTTCAGAACTAACACTACATTTGCTGTTCCTTATTATTTTAAACACCATGCCCAAAGAGCTCGAAAGAAAGAATCTCATTGAGGAATTAGGCGTCCATTTTGAGAAAAAGTATAATTTCCCTCCCTTGGCTGCCAGAATTTATTCCCAACTAATCCTTACGGAAGAAGATGGGCTTACCTTTGAAGATTGTTTAAGCAAACGCGGGGCGAGCAAAAGTTCTATTTCCACTTCACTACATCTTTTATTGCAATTAGAGACGATTACCTATTTCACAAAATCAGGTGATAGAAAAAGATATTTTAAGCTCTCCGATAATAATACCTTCTTTTTGAACAAGCTTGAAGACAATCTCAAAAACATAATTCAGGAGCGTGTGATCATAAAAAAGGTCGAAGACTATAATAAAACGTACAACACCAAAAAGTATAGGGAGAACAACAAGAAAACAAAGCTTTTTTTAAATTACCTCGATGATAATGAAAAATTGTTGAAGCATACCATCGAGGTCCTGCGCCTATCAAAAATATAAATTCACAGGTCCCAATGAAATGGGCATGAGCCAAACCGAAAAACAATGTGTCTAGCATTAAAACCGATCTCTATGAGAAATGCCATTAAACTAATTTTACCTTTTGTACTGCTCCAAATAGCATGTAGCGAGAAAAATGGCCCGCAACAAGCGGCCTCGCCTCCGGCAGCTGCCTTGAAGGTTATTAGCTTAAAGAAACAAGATATAACTACTTATAAAACCTACGCTACCACCATAGAAGGCAAACAGAACGTTGAAATATGGCCCAAGGTAAGTGGATTCATCGAAGGAATCTATGTGGAAGAAGGTCAGCAGGTAAAGAAGGGCCAATTGCTTTTCAAGCTAGAAACACAAAGCCTCAGTCAAGACGCCAACGCCGCCAAGGCCTTGGTCAATATTGCCCAAGTCGAAGTAGATAAATTGGTTCCCTTGGTCGACAAAGGCATTATCAGCATGGTACAATTGGAAACGGCAAAGGCCAAACTGATGCAAGCCCAAAGTACGTATGAAAGTATTGTCGCAAATATCAACTACTCACGAATAACTAGTCCGGTCGATGGCTATTTAGGTGCCATTCCATACAAAGTCGGAACTTTGGTGAGCTTCAACATGTCAGAACCCATGTCTGTAGTTTCTGATATTAGTGAAGTTCGTGCCTATTTTTCATTAAATGAAAAAGAGTTGTTAGCAATAAGGCAGCGTTTGGCGGCAGAAGGGAAACAGATTACCCTTGAGAATGCCCCCGAAGTTGATTTGATTATGATAAATGGTGAAACCTATCCTTATAAAGGTAAAATCACCATGGTCAATAATATCATTAATAGTACAACGGGAAGTGTCATGATCAGGGCCGATTTTAAAAATCCTGAAAACCTATTGAGTACGGGAAGTACCGGGGCAATAAAAATACCATCAATTTCCAAGGATATTTTTGTGATTCCCCAGACCGCCACGATTGATATGCAAGGTAATAAGATGGTTTACATTGTGGATAAGGATAATAAAGTAACCGGCACCCCAATAAAAATAGATTCCCAAACGAATGAGGCCTATTTAGTGAGGTCTGGAATCGCAGCAGGAACCACGATAGTAATCGAAGGGGTCTCAAAACTCAAAGATGGACAGATCATAAACCCGGTTCATTAATCCCTATTCCCGAAACGACCTTTTCAAATAACGTGATATGTTCCAAAAATTTATTGATCGCCCAGTCCTTTCCACGGTAATATCAATTATCATACTTATATTAGGTATACTAGGGCTTTTGACACTTCCTATTGAGCAATATCCAGAAATTGCCCCTCCGACAGTTCAGGTCTCCGCTAACTATACAGGCGCCAATGCCGAGACGGTCTTGAATAGCGTAGTAATTCCGCTTGAAGAACAGATAAACGGTGTGGAAGGCATGACCTATATGACATCATCGGCCAGTAATGACGGTGCCGCTACCATTAGCGTTTTCTTCAAGTTAGGTGTAGACCCCGATATTGCGGCCGTCAATGTGCAGAATCGGGTCGCACGGGCTAGCAGTCTCTTGCCTCAGACCGTATTAAATACGGGCGTGACCACCAGAAAATCACAGAATAGCGCGCTCCTATTCTTCTCGATTTTCTCCAAAAATAAAGAGTTCGATGCCACTTTTGTGGAAAACTATGCCAAAATCAATCTCGTGCCAAAATTGCAACGCGTAAATGGAGTTGGCAACGTAAATGTCTTTGGCTCAAAGGATTATTCGATGCGGATTTGGATCGATCCCAATAAAATGGCCACGTACCAGTTGGTACCTGCCGATATTCAGGCCGCCCTACAGGAACAGAACAGGGAGGCCGCTACGGGTAAAATTGGAGAAAATGCCGAGGGTATCTATGAGTATATTATAAAATATAAAGGCAGGCTTTCAGAGGTCTCCGAATATGAGAATATAATTCTAAAAACCACAGCCGATGGCGGTTTTTTAAGGTTGAAAGACGTGGCAACCATCGAACTGGGGGCGCTGAACTATGCGAGGAAAAATTCTGGGATGGGATATCCCGGGGTCGCCGTCGGACTTTATCAAACCTCCGGTTCGAATGCCAAGGAAATCATCGATGAGGTTGAAAAAATCCTAGAAAGTAGCAAAGCCGAGTTTCCGAAAGGATTTGACTATGTGATCCCTTATAACACCAAGGATTTTCTTGATGCATCGATAGATCATGTAGTTCAAACGTTGATTGAGGCATTTATACTCGTGTTTTTGGTCGTCTTCATTTTTTTACAGGATCTACGATCAACACTCATCCCGGCAATAGCCGTACCAGTAGCAATCATTGGCACGTTCTTCTTTTTGGATCTTTTTGGCTATTCAATTAACATGCTTACACTATTTGCGATGATTTTAGCAATTGGGATTGTAGTCGATGATGCCATCGTTGTCGTGGAAGCTGTGCATGCAAAGCTCGAACAGGGTGGCACCTCGCCCATTAAAGCCTCTAAGACTGCAATGGGTGAAATTTCTGGGGCGATTATCTCTATCACGCTGGTCATGGCCGCAGTATTTATTCCGGTTTCCTTTATTCAAGGCTCTTCCGGTGTATTTTATCAGCAATTCGGTATTACCTTGGCCGTTGCCATCCTCATCTCGGCCGTGAATGCATTGACCTTAAGCCCCGCTTTGGCCGCTTTATTCTTAAAACCACATGACCCCGAGGGTGAACATAAAAAAGGATTAAAAACAAGGTTCTTTAATTCTTTTAATAGAGGATTTAAGGCGGTTACCACTAAATATACCAACGCAATCCATAGGTTGATGGGGCGTAAATGGATAACCTTCTTGATATTGGTAGCTTTTAGCGTTTTGGCCATTGTTCTATTTAAGACCACCCCTTCTGGTTTTGTACCTAATGAAGACCGTGGGATTATCTTTGCCAATGTCAGTCTTCCCCCAGGTACCACTTTGGAAAAAACGGAAGAAACGGTAATGAAGCTCGATTCTATTTACGGGACATTAGATGTAATCGATGCGCGTATGAGTGTGGCCGGTTTCAGCCTTCTAAGTAGGGTGAGTGCCGGCTCCTATGCCTTTTCGATAATGAAACTTAAAGATTGGAGCGAGAGAAAGGATGCCTCCTTGTCGGTCGATGCCACGATTAAAAAACTGGGCGGATACTCGGCTGATTTCAAGGATGCAACAATAATCTATTTCACCCCCCCGAGTATTCAAGGTTTTGGTACCTCATCAGGTTTTGAGGTGCAGTTACAGAATAAAGGAACAGACAGTTGGCTGGAAATCAATGAAGTTAAGAACCAATTCTTGCAGGCGTTGAACGCACGGCCTGAAATACAGTATGCCATAAGTCAATTTGACCCGAATTTCCCACAATATCGAGTAGATGTTGATTTAGAAAAAGTCAAAATTGCCGGACTTTCCATGACTGAGATATTAAATACACTTCAAGGATATTACGGGGGTCTATACACTACCGATTTTAATAAATTTGGAAAACAATACCGTGTGATGATCCAGGCAAAACCCGAGGAGCGTGCGAATGAAAACTCATTGAACCATATTTTTGTTACCAATAAAAAAGGAGAATCGGTAGCTATTAGTCAATTTGTTGATTTGAAGAAAATTTATGGCCCGGAAGTAGTCGATCGCTTCAATTTATTGAGTTCTGTAAAAATAACCGGTGTCCCAAATCCGGGATATAGCACTGGTGATGCCATCAATGCAATTGAAGAGGTTACTGCGCAAGTGCTTCCAAATACCTATACCTATGACTATTCAGGACTTACGCGAGAGGAGCGAAATGCAGGAAGTGAGACTACGTTGATATTCATTCTAAGCCTCGTTTTCGTGTATTTCCTATTAAGCGCACAATATGAAAGCTATATTCTACCCCTTGCCATTCTTATTTCCCTTCCAATTGGTTTGGCCGGCGCCATCTTATTCATCAACTTGGCCGGATTGGAAAATAACATATACTTTCAAATAGCCCTGATCATGTTGATTGGACTTCTGGCCAAAAACGCCATTCTGATCGTTGAGTTTGCCTTACAGCGAAGAAGGTCGGGTATGTCGATCAATGAATCGGCCATCGAAGGTGCCAAAGCACGATTAAGGCCCATTTTGATGACTTCCTTTGCCTTTATATTTGGATTGTTGCCATTGGCGTTGTCTTCCGGAATTGGCGCTATTGGGAACAAATCGATAGGCCTTAGTGCCGTAGGTGGCATGCTTGTTGGAACCCTTTTAGGCGTATTTGTCGTTCCTATTCTTTTCGTAGTATTCCAAACACTCCAAGAAAGACTAAGCAATAAACCTCCTGGCCTGATACAATCTGAAGTCAATAATGCTTAGGTCAAATAGTATAGCACATAAGCCATGAATAAATCGAACATGTATAAACATATCGCCCTCCTTACCGTAGCATTCACGTTACAATCATGTTTTGTTGCCAAGAAGTATACCCGGCCTGATGTTGTGTCTGAAGATCTTTTCCGCACCGATAACTTGCCCAAGGATAGTATTTCAATCGCCACCATTTCATGGAGAGAGGTTTTTACCGATACACTTTTAAGAAATTATATCGAAAAAGGCCTTTCAAACAATCTGGATGTACGAATTGCTTTGCAGAATATTATGGCTGCAAAGGCGTATTTAAAGCAAGGAAAAAACGGATACTATCCGACCTTGAATAGCTCGGTAAAATATACAAGAACCGATAATTCCCAGAATAGTCAATTCGGAAGTTTCTTCAACGGACCCCAAGAACAATATGAATTCTCGACCGCGTTAACCTGGGAAGCCGACGTGTGGGGCAAAATAAGAAGCGCAAGTAGGGCGGCTGGTGCCTCTTACTTGCAAAGCGTTGCAGCTCATCAGGCTATAAAAACAGACCTAGTGGCCGAGATAGCTTCATCATATTACGAGTTAATGGCCTTGGATAAACAAAAAAGTATCACCGAAGAGACACTGATGGCCCGAAAGAGCAGTCTTGAAACGACCATGGCCCTAAAAGATGCAGGACAATTGACTGAAGTCGCGGTAAAACAAACCGAGGCCCAAGTATACACAGCGGAAATTATTTTAATCGATCTTCAAAACAATATAAAACTATTAGAAAATACCATTTGCATTTTAATCGGGGAAACCGGTCACCCTATTCAAAGAGGGCTATTGGACACGCAAAAAATAGAGACCGGTCTTAAGACTGGTGTTCCCGCCGAAATTCTGAGCAATAGACCCGACGTTATGCAGGCAGAATATGGCCTTATCAATGCCTTTGAATTGACAAACGTGGCAAAGGCGAATTTTTATCCGTCGTTCCAGATCTCTGCTTCCGGTGGATTCCAAAGTTTACAATTGAACAATTGGTTTGATTCTAGTTCCATTTTTTCGAGTCTTATAGGTTCATTGACCCAACCGCTGTTAAACAAACGAACAATAAGAACACGATATGAGGTGGCCAGGGCCCAAGAGGAGCAGGCGCTATTAATCTTTAAAAAGTCATTGTTGACCGCAGGATTGGAGGTGTCCAATGCGTTATTCATATATGAGACGGAAACTCAAAAAATGGCGGCACGCACAAAGGAGTTCGAAGCGTACACCCTAGCAGAATCCTATTCAGAAGAACTCCTTAACAATGGGCTCGCCAACTATCTTGAAGTACTTACAGCGAGGCAAAATGCACTCAATTCCCAATTGAATTATATCAACTCACAGTATGGTCGATTAAATGCCATTGTTGATCTATATCGGGCGTTGGGTGGTGGATGGCGTTAGAGGCTATCTTAGCGGAAACCCCTTTGCGGCCCACCAAGGATGAATTTCAATGGTCAATCTGCCCGATTTGACCATCGGATCGAGATTGGCCAAACTATCGGCCATTTCAAAAGTTGGCGTATTGTAAATAGTAATTCCCCTAATTTCACTATCATCATCAAAGGGGCCCGAGATATCGGCGAACCCTTTATCGTACATTCTTCCCAAATGTTCAAGATGCAGTGATTGCAAGCTATCTGCTTCTTCTTGGCTCTGTGAGCGATTGGGTCCGCTTTTCAAAAATGCCATAAAATATTTTTGCATCAGTACGGTATCTTTTGTCTTATCGCTTACGTAATCAAAAGTTTCAAAGCCTCTTTCCGTGAGTTCTTTTTTAACCTGTCTGATTGTTTTTTTGAAATTGGTCGTTTCGGGTGAATTTTCAGGGGTTCCTGACTTCGATTGACAAGAAAATAGGCAAACAAATGCTATAAATACCATAAATATTTTCATCTTTTCCATCTATTAAAAGGTTTTTTGCACAAGTGTGAGTTGTAATATTTTATATCTCCGGTCACTTCGTCCCCTAACCAATGTGGTTTTCCAAAAGATTCATGTTCATCTCGAAGTTCAAGCTCGGCAATGATGAGCCCTTTGTTGTCTCCACGAAATTCATCGACTTCAAAAATGTGGTTTTCATAAGGAATCTTATAACGCGTCTTTTCGATAAGACCGTCTTCGCAGAGTAACATTAATTGTTCGGCATCCTCGACAGGTATCTCAATTTCCCATTCAAATCGGGAAATTCCAGAAGGGTTCGATTTTCCCTTTATGGTCAAATACCCAAAATCACCCGCAATGCGAACTCGTACGGTTCGATTCGGATTCGTATTCAGAAATCCCTGCACGATACGTTCCTTGCTGATTGCATTTTTTTTAAAAGAAGTGGAATCGACCAAAAACTTTCGTTCTATTTCTATCAATGAAGGTTCTTTTAGGTGGGTGAAACAATTTGACGTATTTCATCTGATTGTATCCTTACTTGATTATAAGGATGGTTGGCCAACCAAACCATGCATTGGGCGATTGTCGCAGGATGAATTGATTTGTATTTATCAAGTGGTCCGGCCAAAACAAAGTTAGCGGCCTTCATTAATTGTTTAAAGAGCCATTCCCCGATACGCTTTTCGTTTCGGTTGCCGGCTATGAGCGAAGGCTGAAGAATATATGTTCTTTCTATACCATATCGAAGCACGGCCTCTTCCATCTCCCCTTTTATTCGATTGTAAAAAATTGGACTTTTCGTACTTGCTCCCAATGCAGAAATGACAATAAATGTTGAAATGCCATTGTCTTTCGCAAGTTTTGCGGCATTATTGGGAATCCCAAAATCAATATTTCGATACGTCGCTTTGTTGGGTGTCTTCGCCTTGGTAGTGCCAATACAGCAATACAGTTCGTCGGCCCTAAAATCATTCTTAAAATTTTCCAGATGAAACAGATCACCTATATATTCGTCGATTTTCGGATTTGTGATTCCAACAGGGCTTCTCCCAAACAATTTTATAGTACCATACGAGGCATCATTTATTAGAAGTTCAAGCACCTTTCCACCTGTCAATCCCGTAGCCCCTAATATAATTGCCGTTTTCATAGGTTTCCTTAAAAATCATCCATTTAATGAAATCAATGCTGAAGACCCCTGCCTTGCAAAGTCCTGTCTTTACCAATTGAATCAGAAACGGTCTTGCTTTATTAAAGGGCCGTTGTATTTTATTTAGCCGCTCCAATTATAATTTAACAAGACGGTTAGTTGTCATAAATTTACAATATGGAAATGGATTTACCTTTACGAAAAATAATCCATGTCGATATGGATGCCTTTTACGCATCGGTCGAGGAATTGGACCATCCGGAATTGAAAGGAAAACCCGTCGCGGTTGGCGGGGGTGAAATACGGGGGGTGGTTTCGGCAGCCAATTATGAAGCGCGAAAATTTGGCGTCCGAAGTGCCATGAGTGGGTACCTGGCCAAAAAGAAATGCCCGCAAATCATTTTTGTAAAACCCCGATTTGCCCGCTATCAGGAAATCTCCAAGCAAATACGATCCATTTTTCTCACCTATACCGATATGGTAGAACCACTCTCCTTGGACGAGGCCTACCTAGATGTGACCGAGAATAAGAAAGGGAATCCATCGGCAACGCTAATTGCAGCGGAAATTCGAAAACGCATTTTCGATGAAATAGGCATAACGGCTTCCGCCGGGATCTCAATCAATAAGTTCATCGCCAAAGTGGCTAGTGATTTTAACAAACCAAACGGACAGAAAACCGTAAACCCCGAGGAGGTGGATCAATTTTTGGAAGCGCTTGAAATTCGGAAATTTTATGGGGTGGGTAAGGTTACTGCCGAGAAAATGTACAAATTGGGGATTTTTACAGGACGCGACCTCAAGGCCAAAAGCCTCGATTTCCTAGAGAGCAACTTTGGCAAAAGCGGCAACTATTATTATCAAGTGGTGCGGGGTATTCACAACAGCCCGGTAAAATCGCACCGACTTGCGAAATCGGTCGGCGCCGAACGCACCTTTGACGAAAATCTCAGCAGCGAGGTATTTATGGTAGAACGCTTGGAACGAATAGCTGAAGAGTTGGAACGGCGGTTGAAAAAATCGAAACTGGCTGGCAAGACCATCACCCTCAAAATAAAATACAGTGATTTTACCTTGAATACCCGAAGCAAGACCCTGCCCTATTTTCTGGCTGATAAAAACCTAATCCTAGAAACGGCCAAAACCCTGCTATATCAGGAAAAATTGCAGAACTCGGTACGCCTCCTAGGAATTTCACTAGGAAATCTAAACACCGCGAAAACAGTAGACCCTACTAAGGAAGAGGCTATTCACGTACAATTGAAGTTTGAATTTTAACGATTAAAAATTACGCCCTTCAATTTCGGTGACCCGTAAGGTATTTACCATCCCTTTATCTTTAATAGGCATAGCGGCAAGACTGATAAGCATATCGCCCTCTTTCAAAAATCCCTTTCTGCAGGCAATGCCGTTTACATCTTCGATAGTTTCATCGGTCGAAACAAATTTGTCATAATAAAATGTCTTTACGCCCCAAAGCAAGTTCAATTGGGTCAGTATTCTTTTGTTCGAAGTAAATACCAAAATATGGGCACTAGGTCGCCATGCAGAGATCTGAAACGCCGTATAACCGCTGTTTGTTAAGGTGGAAATCGCTTTCGCCTTTATTTCATTCGCCATGGTAGCAGCGTGATAACAAACTGATTTCGTAATATATCTTTTGGTTCGAATATGAGGCGGATCGTGTGGTACGTGGATTAAATCGGAACTCTCTACACTTTGCAGGATGCTGGCCATTTTTTCAATGACCTGAACCGGATAATTGCCTACCGAAGTCTCACCAGACAGCATAACTGCATCGGCACCGTCCATGACCGAATTGGCCACATCGTTCACCTCGGCCCGGGTCGGGGTGAGGCTTGTAATCATGGTTTCCATCATTTGGGTGGCAATGATGACGGGAATCCTAGCTTTTTTAGCACGCAATACCAACTGCTTCTGTATCAACGGGACTTCTTGAGCTGGTACTTCAACCCCCAGATCGCCCCTGGCCACCATGAGGCCATCGCAATATGCAACTATCTTGTCGATGTTCTCCACTGCTTCCGGTTTCTCTATTTTAGCGATAATCGGAATTTTGTGTTCAGAATGTTCCTTAATGATATTTTGAAGGTCTATAAGGTCCTGGCTAAACCTGACAAAGGAAAGCGCAATCCAATCTACATCTTGTGATATCGCAAAAATGGCATCCTTTATATCCTTTTCGGTCAATGCTGGCAAAGAAATATTGGTGTTCGGCAAATTGACTCCTTTTTTCGATTTCAAGGGGCCTCCTTGAATGACTTTTGCCCTTACTTCATTTTGGCCATTGGTCGTAATCACTTCGAACATCAACTTGCCATCATCTAAAAGAATGCGCTCCCCGGCTTTTACATCTTTTGGAAACGCCGTCATAGTTCATATAAACTTTTTCTGCGGTTCCTTCAAAAGGTTTACCTGTTACAAACGTTATTTCATCCCCTGGGGATACTACAACTTCGCCTGCCATTACCCCTACCCTGAGTTTAGGACCTTGTAAATCAGCAAGAATTGAAATACTTGTTTCTAGTTCGTCATTAAGCTCACGTATCATTTTAATACGCTCGGCAACATCGTCGTAATCGGCATGGGAAAAATTTATTCGAAAGACATCGACCCCGGCAATTATCATATTCCTTAATACTTCCTTAGTACTAGTCGCTGGGCCTAAGGTCGCTACTATTTTGGTCTTCTTATTATTGGGCATTCATTTAAAATATTAAATTGTTCTTAGATTTCAATTTATCCACTTGTAATTCATACGCAGTCATTACTTTTGGAATCTCAAATAAAGACTTTATGATTGTTTGGGTTTTCAAGGTTTCATCTGCTTCGATTTTCAAAAAATAATCGGCCTCCTTATACTCGGGTACTAAATAATACGAAGTGTATGAAGGCTCATCCTTAAAAAGATCGATGCCCTTATAACGCACCTCGTTTATGCTACAATTTACTATTAGTGTCCAAAACCTATCGTTGATTTCGTCCTTCCATTCAAAATAAGGGAAAAACCCTTGTTCTGAGAGGTCTAAATCGGTTTGGGCACGTTTAAAATTCGATTTCAAACATTGGTTTATGGCATATCCCATGGCGTAATCCTCCAAACTACTGTGAAGCGCTATCAAGCGAAAGGTATCTTCATAAAAATCCCCAGTGATCTTGTGAACTGCTACCATAGACCCTCAAAAAACGTAAATATAGGACATAAAGCGAACAATGCCTACTGCAACCTAAGGTTTCAAAGAGCCTACTGTACGAAATCGTTTTCGATGTAGCCAAGGAGCCCTTACGGTTTGTCCATTTTATCCTGCAATGCAAAATAGGCCCGTTTTGATGCTCTTTCCTCGGCTTTCTTTTTAGAAGTAGCGCGCGCCTTAGCTACAACATTCCCAGAAATGGCCAATTTTACGGCAAAGTGTTTTAATGCATCGTTCCCTGTATCTTCGTAGACATCATAGTGAAAGGTCTTTTTCTGTTTTTGGCACCACTCGATTACCAAACTTTTGTAACTTATCACCCTTCCTTCCAACTGCTCGATATCGACATATGGATCTATGACCCTGGATTTGATGAATTTTTCACAATATTTATACCCTCGGTCCAAATAAATTGCTCCTATCAAAGCTTCGAATACATTTCCATGAATATTATCGCCAAAATGTGACTTCTGGATCCTACTTTCTACGAATTTGATCAAGTTCAAATCTTTTCCGAGTTCGTTCAAGTGTTCCCTACTCACAATTTTTGATCGCATTTTGGTCAAATATCCTTCATCGCCATGGGGAACGACATCATAAATATGTCGTGAGATAATGGTCCCTAACATTGAATCGCCTAAAAATTCAAGACGTTCATAATTCATCGGATTGCCATCACCATCCTTTTTATTCGTGGAACGATGTGAAAACGCCTTTTTATAAAAAGAAAGATTTTTAGGCTTAAACCCGAGGATTCCCGTAACTCCATAAAAAAATCCCCATCCTCCTTAGGATGGGAATTTAATATGATTGGATGGGAAATTCATTGCTCGTTTAACTCTATTTTTTTGAATACCACACAAGCATTGTGCCCTCCAAATCCAAAAGTATTACTCATTGCCACATTTACGGTCTCGCTTTTGGGGCTTATTAAGTGTAAGATTCAACTTTGGGTCAATATTTTCATCTACGGTCGTATGATTTATTGTAGGCGGAACGATGCCGTGTTCCATGGCCAAAATAGAGGCAATCGCTTCAATAGCGCCGGCGGCACCAAGTAAATGTCCGGTCATCGATTTTGTTGAATTGATATTGATATTGGGGGCATGGGCGCCAAAAACTTCTGAAATGGCCTTAAGCTCGGCAACATCACCTAATGGCGTTGAGGTTCCGTGCGTATTGATTGCATCTACATCTTCGGGCTTTAAGCCAGCATCTTTAAGGCAATTCTGCATGACCCGTACAACGCCTATACCATCAGGATGTGGTGCTGTCATATGGTAGGCATCGCTAGATAATCCTCCTCCAACAACTTCGGCATAAATTTTTGCTCCCCGGGCTTTTGCGTGTTCATATTCTTCTAAAATCAAGGCCCCAGCACCTTCCCCAAGGACAAATCCGTCTCGTGTTGCATCAAAAGGCCTCGAAGCTGTCTCGGGACTGTCATTTCTAGTAGACAATGCATGCATAGCTCCGAAACCGCCCATACCTGCGATGGTGACCGCGGCTTCACTACCTCCTGTCACGATTACGTCGCAATATCCCAACCGAATATAGTTTAAGGCGTCGATCATAGCATTTGCTGAAGAAGCACAGGCAGAAACGGTCGTATAATTTGGCCCCATGAAACCATGTTTGATCGAAATGTTCCCGGGAGCAATATCTGCAATCATTTTTGGAATAAAGAATGGGTTGAAGCGTGGTGTTCCATCACCTTTGGCAAAATCCATAACTTCATTTTGAAAAGTTTCCAGACCTCCAATCCCAGCACCCCAGATAACCCCTACCCGAAATTTATCGATTTTTTCAAGATCCAATTTTGCATCAGCAATCGCCTCATCGGAAGAAACGAGTGCATATTGCGCAAATCTATCCATTTTCCGGGCCTCTTTTCTATCAAAATAGTCTTCCGGATTAAAATTTTTTAATTCGCAAGCAAATTTTGTTTTGAACTTTTCGGTATCATAATATGTTATAGGCGCAGCACCACTTTTACCACTGATTAAGCCTTCCCAATATTCATCTTTATTATTGCCTATGGGAGTTAAAGCTCCTAATCCTGTTACTACAACTCGCTTTAATTGCATTGAACTTATTTTTAGTCTTTAAGTCAAGTGTAAATTAAAAAAAATTATCCATGCAGCAGGTTTACCACATGGATAATTTTGAATCTCGTTCAAGAAATCATCAAATTACTTCGCTGCTTCTATATAAGTAATAGCTTGACCAACTGTTGCGATGTTTTCAGCTTGATCGTCTGGGATTTGAATATCAAATTCTTTTTCGAATTCCATGATCAATTCAACAGTATCCAATGAATCTGCTCCTAAATCGTTAGTGAAGCTAGCTTCTGTTACCACTTCGTTTTCGTCAACTCCTAATTTATCAACGATGATAGCTTTTACTCTTGATGCAATGTCTGACATAATATTATTGGTTTTAAATATTTAAATTGTTGGCAAAAATAAAAAACTTTATTTGAATAACACTATTTGTAGTTAAAATGTGCTTGTAATTTAAGAAATTTAAATTTAAGTGTGCTAATTTAGCCCAAAATTATTCTACGTTCTAAAAGTAAAAGAGCGCACGTAAATTATCAGGAAAAGTGAATCGAAATTGCGGTGTAGCCGCGTTGTTTCCTTATTTTTGAACGCACATTTTCTACGAGGAATTGAAATTCACGGGTGCATCCTTCCTAAATAAATTGTTTGCTATTGAAAGCCAAAAGAATTGTACTATTTGCCTCAGGTTCTGGTTCAAATGTTGAAAATATCGTTCATTATTTTCAAAATAAACCGAAACGCTACCATTGTCTGTGTTCTTAGTAATAGAAAGGATGCACACGTTTTAGACCGATGTGATAAACTGAATGTAAGCGCCTTATATTTTAATAGATCCGCATTTTCAACCTCCAACTGGTCCTTGACATTTTGTTAAGCCTTAATCCCGATTTAATTGTATTGGCTGGTTTCTTATGGAAAATACCGGAAACCATATTCGAAAATTTCCAAATAAAATAATTAATATACATCCTGCGCTATTACCCAAATATGGCGGAAAAGGCATGTATGGTATGAAAGTGCATGAGGCAGTAAAAGATAATAGGGACACTGAAACCGGGATAACCATTCATTATGTAAATGAAAACTATGACGAAGGGGCCATTATTTTGCAGGTAAAAACTGCTATTCTACCCTCTGACTCCCCAGAAACCATTGCCACAAAAGTGCATGAACTCGAATACACACATTTTCCAAAAGCCATCGCAAAACTGTTGGAAATATAATGGCCAAAAATGAAAAATTCTATACGGTCTGGAAGGGGAAACGCCCTGGTATCTACACCACCTGGGACGATTGCAAAGCCGCTATAACAGGGTATAAAGGGGCACAATATAAAGCATTTGCAACCTTTGCAATCGCTAAAAAAGCCTTTAACGGCAATTACGAAGAATATAAAGGAACCAAGAAAGGAGAAGCATCGCTGAGCCCGGAACAGCTTATTAAAGATCGGGAGTCCCAATTACCATTCTATTTCGGTCGATGCGGCCTCTAGTGGAAACCCGGGGGTAATGGAATACCAGGGAGTCGATACCAAAACGGGGAAACGATTATTCAGTCAAGGGCCGTTTCAGGAAGGCACCAATAATATCGGTGAATTCTTGGCCATCGTTCACGGGCTGGCATTTTTAAAGCAGAAGAACAGTGACCGCATTATTTATACAGATTCACGAACGGCAATTAGTTGGGTACGCAAAAAGAGTTGTAACACCAAACTCGTGGAGTCCACCAAAAACAAGGTGCTTTTTGAACTGGTCCGCCGGGCAGTTGCATGGCTAAAGACGAATTCGTACCATACCCCGATCGTAAAATGGGAGACCAAGGCCTGGGGTGAGATACCGGCCGATTTTGGGCGGAAATAGCTACGTATATATCCCTTTTGGGAACTTAAAATAAAAATCTTCCTCATTTTTGCTAATTTGATTTGGGGCGGACTCGTAAATCGCATTTCAAAACCCTATCTTTGCACCAAAATTATTAAAATAAATGGGCAAACTTTTAATCGTAGGCACAGTGGCCTTTGATGCTATCGAAACACCTTTTGGGAAAACAGATAAAATTCTAGGAGGCGCAGCAACTTTTATCGGTCTGGCGGCTTCTCAATTCGATGTTGAATCTGCCATTGTCTCAATTGTTGGGGATGATATGCCCAAAGAATACCTAAAACTATTATCTGATAAGGAATATTGATATATCCGGCCTTGAAATCGTCAAGGGGGGTAAAACCTTTTTTTGGAGTGGCAAATACCACAACGACTTGAATACACGAGATACGTTGATAACCGAATTGAACACCTTGGCCGATTTCGATCCAAAGGTTCCTGAAGATTTTAAAGACGCCGATGTGGTAATGTTAGGCAATCTGCATCCGAATGTCCAGATGGGTGTCATCGAGCAAATGCAAAAACGACCCATGTGCATCATATTGGATACCATGAATTTCTGGATGGACAATGCGCTGGATGAACTTAAGAACGTTATCAAAAAAGTCGATATACTTACTGTCAATGATGCCGAAGCCCGGCAATTGACCCATGAATATTCTTTGGTAAAGGCAGCTCAAAAAATTCAGGATATGGGGCCCAAGTTCGTGGTTATAAAAAAGGGGGAACATGGGGCACTGTTATTCCACAAACAACACATTTTCTTTGCCCCGGCGTTACCTTTGGAAGAAGTTTTTGATCCAACGGGAGCAGGAGATACCTTTGCGGGCGGTTTCGCCGGCTATCTTGCCGCTACTGGAAATATGTCTTTCAATAACCTGAAGAATGCGGTCATACAAGGATCGAATTTGGCTTCGTTCTGTGTTGAACGGTTTGGAACAGAACGTATGCAGGATCTTGAAAGGGTCGAGGTCAACAAAAGGCTGCACCAGTTCAAGGCCTTGACACAATTTGATATTGAATTACAATAAATACACGCCCTGAATCTTCAGGGCTTTTTTAATATTGCTACGAATGAGTGACGCTATTAAGCATGAATGCGGTATTTCGGTAATACGATTGTTAAAACCCTTAGAGTATTATAAGGAAAAATATGGTACGGCTTTTTATGGGGTAAATAAAATGTACCTCATGATGGAAAAACAGCACAACCGCGGACAGGATGGTGCGGGTTTTGCAAGTATTAAATTAGATGTAGCGGCCGGGGAACGTTACATGAGTAGGGTACGTTCGATTGCCCAGCAGCCCATTCAAGATATTTTTGACCAAATAAATGAACGTATAAACCTGGCCTTAAAGAGCATCCCGAACAAATTGACAATGTCGCCTGGCAGAAAAGGAACATTCCCTATATCGGAGAACTTATATTAGGTCATGTGCGTTATGGCACATTCGGTAAGAACAGTATTGAAAATGTACATCCTTTTTTAAGACAAAATAATTGGATGCATCGAAACTTGATCGTGGCCGGGAATTTTAACATGACCAATGTTCATGAACTTTTCGACAACTTGGTGCAATTAGGTCAGCATCCAAAGGAAATGGCCGATACGGTTACCGTTATGGAAAAAATTGGCCACTTCCTGGACGATGCCGTAGCCAAGCTCTACAAACAGATCAAAAAGGAAGGCTATAATAAACAACAGGCTTCCCCCTTAATAGCCGAACGCTTAAAGGTTTCCAAAATTTTGAAAAGAGCGGCCAAAAACTTTGACGGGGGTTATGCCATGGCTGGATTATTGGGACATGGTGATGCTTTTGTTTTACGTGATCCCGCAGGGATACGCCCTGCCTATTATTATCAGGATGATGAAGTGGTAGTCATCGCCTCAGAACGACCTGCCATACAAACCGTATTCAATGTGAAGTTCGAGGAAGTGCATGAACTTGATCCAGGTCATGCCATCATTATCAAGAAAAATGGAAATGTATCGATCAAGGAAATATTAACCCCGACTGAACGCAAGGCATGTTCTTTCGAACGCATCTATTTTTCCCGAGGAAGCGATAAGGAAATCTATCAGGAACGAAAGGAACTGGGAAAATTATTATTTCCACAGATATTAGAGGCCATCAATCACGATATCAAGAATACGGTATTTTCATATATCCCGAATACGGCCGAAACTTCTTTTTTTGGAATGGTAAAACAAGCCCAAAACTATCTTAACAAAAAGAAGGAAGAGCAAATCTTGGCAATAGGTTCGAATATTAGCCGGGAAGAGTTACATGAAATATTGGACATTCGGCCACGTATCGAAAAAGTAGCGATCAAAGATGCCAAACTAAGGACATTTATTACCCAAGACAGTAGTCGCGATGATTTAGTCGCACATGTATATGATATCTCTTATGGATCTGTTGGACCTAGTGATAACTTAGTTATCATTGATGACAGTATTGTGCGGGGCACAACGTTGAAAAAAAGTATTCTTCGAATGTTGGATCGATTATCGCCTAAAAAAATAATCGTTGTTTCCTCGGCACCACAAATCAGATATCCCGATTGTTATGGTATAGACATGGCCAAATTAGAGGATTTTATTGCTTTTAAGGCAGCCTTGGACCTGCATCGCGAAAGAAATACGATGCATCTTGTTGATACGATTTACGAAAAATGTCTTGAACAGGTAAGCACGAAAGACTCAGAGGTCGTTAATTACGTAAAGGAGTTCTATGCCCCTTTCAGCGATCTTGAAATTTCACTAAAAATCGGGCAATTATTAAGTCCGCCAGATATTAAGGCCGAAGTTCAAATCATTTATCAAACCGTAGAAAGCCTACATACTGCCTGTCCTAAGAATTTAGGCGATTGGTATTTCACAGGTAATTATCCAACCCCAGGTGGAAATAGGGTCGTAAATCGAGCATTTATTAATTTTTACGAAGGAAAAAATCAAAGAGCTTATTAGTTCGTAGTATCGATAAAATGCATAAAAAAGTGCATTTCATCGATAATAATCTACTTTCGTCGGTATTTAGTGCCATTTGGTGGGCCCCTCCCCTATATTAGGTCTGCCATAGCATAAGTAGGTTAAGTTCATGGTAAGATTTGGGGCAAAAAAGGTGGAGACTTCTCCACCTTTTTTATTTTAATACATTTCTTGAACTGTATTTCATACAGGTTCAGATGTTGGCTTGGGTTTTTCGATATTATTACTTCGCTTATCTCAAGGCCATCTTAACGAAATAACCAACCGACTCACATTAAAAAATACGCTTCACCCGATAAAATGGAAATTCATCCGGGATGTTTTCTATAGGCAATTGAATGCTATATTTTTGGTGGACCATAGCATAAGTAGGTTAAGTTCATGGTAAGATTTGGGGAAAAAGGCGGGGCATTGCCCCGCCTTTTTAATTTCAAAAAATCAGGTAGTTCGCTTTTTGGCACACGGTCGTTCTAAAATCTAAAATTCGAGGTTTTGGCAATCATTTTCAAAACAAGACGAACCATACAATCTTTTTCCCAGACACCTTTATGGCAATTATAGAATAATCAAGGGGGCCTTTCAATTCGACTTTGGCACCTTACTAGATCATGTTCTTAGTAAAAGAAGCATTTTAACCATGTATATGGAACTTCATCTAAAAGATTTTCAATGGGTAAACTGTTCGATTACATTTGGAGGACCATAGCATAAGTAGGTTAAGTTCATGGTAAGATTTGGGGAAAAAAGGCGGGGCGATGCTCCGCCTTTTTTATTGCTGATACCCAATTGATTAAAGGCTTCTCCTCGACTTTTAAACTAGGATTGAAGGCATTTCTTAAAGAAAATTATACTAATATTTCTTAAAATTTCTTTTTTATTTGTCACAATACCAGTAATTTAGTATCGCCATAGCATAAGTAGGTTAAGTTTATGGTAAGATTTGGGACGAAAAGGGCGGAGACTTCTCCGCCCTTTTCTATTTGGCAAAAAGGCCAAAAAAAACCTTTCATTTTCAATGAAAGGTTCTATTAAATGTACCGGTTGTGATCCTTATTTGTTCTCCTTATAAAGTTCGGCAACTTTATCCCAATTGATGATATTATAAAACGCTCCAACATAGTCGGGCCTTCTATTCTGATAATTTAGATAATAGGCATGTTCCCAAACATCGATTCCCAAAATGGGGAAACCTCCACAGCCTGTATTCGGCATTAGTGGATTATCCTGGTTTGGCGTAGAGCATATCTCTACCTTCCCTCCCTTGTGGACGCATAACCAAGCCCATCCTGATCCAAATCGCGTTCCGGCCGCACTACTGAATTTTTCTTTGAAAGCGTCAAAAGATCCAAAGGCATCGTCAATGGCCTTCGCTAAGTCGCCGGAAGGTTTTCCACCACCTTTCGCAGACATTATCGACCAAAAAAGTGAATGATTATAAAATCCGCCTCCATTATTTCGAACTGCCGTATTTGACATGTCTAAATTCTTGAGAATATCTAAAATAGACTTATTTTCTAGTTCGGTGCCTTTGATGGCATTGTTTAAATTGGTAGTGTAGCCGTTATGATGCTTTGTATAATGTATTTCCATTGTTCTAGCATCAATATATGGTTCCAGTGCGTCATAGGCATAGGGTAATTTTGGTAATTCAAAAGCCATAATTTTATTTTTTTAAGTTAAATAATCATTAATTCCAAATTTACGTTTTTTAACAATTACATTCCATTAATAATATGTTAAGAACTGTAGAAGATTGCGTATTTTGCGACTAAAATCAGGTGCAAGACGCTTCTTTTAAAATTTACAATGCCTCTGCTGGTTCTGGCAAGACGTATACATTGGCCAAGGAATATCTTGCAATAATACTTACCCAACCCAAAGGCTACCGGCAAATTTTAGCCATAACGTTCACCAACAAGGCAGTGAACGAAATGAAGCACCGTATCCTAGATAGCTTACACGATTTTGGTCTTATAGAAATACCAAAAAAATCATTAGGAATGTTCACTGAACTTTCCTTGGAACTGCAAATTGATGCTTTCAGCCTGCAACAACGAGCACGATCGGCCTTAAAGGAAATACTCCACAATTATTCTTTTTTCGACATCTCTACCATCGATAAATTTACCCATCGGTTGATTCGGACGTTTGCCCATGATCTTAAATTGCCCCAAAATTTTGAGGTGTTGCTGGATAATGATCTTTTATTGTCGGAAGCGGTAGATTTGTTAATCGACAGAGCAGGGACCGATGCCGAACTGACTAAAGTGCTCATTGATTTTGCACTTGAAAAAATCGACGACAACAAAAGTTGGGACATTGGTTATGATTTGAATAAATTTGGCAAGCTCCTATTCAATGAAAATCAGTCGCCCCATTTAAAAAAACTTCAAAACAGACCCCTGTCCGATTTCTTGGGACTTAAAAAAGTACTTCGGAAAGGCATTTTATCAGCTGAGAAAGCCACAATTGACGATGCTACGGAAGTTTTGGATCTCATTTCAGAGAGTGGATTGGAATTTGGAGATTTCTATAAGAAGCAATTTCCCGAGTTCATGGTGCTTCTAAAGTCGCAAAAACCAACGATCAATTTCGTTGCGGGATGGAAAAACGATTTCGAAAATTCCCCACTGTACATTAAAAACTGCCCCGCTGATATAAAGTTGACGATCGATGCGCTTACGCCAAGGTTCATAGCGCTTTTTAATACCATACGCACACGGTATATGCATTTGTCATTACTTAAGAACGCCTATAGCAACGTCGTCCCATTGACGGTACTCAATGCCATACAGCAAGAGATAAGGACCCTGCTTGCAAAGCGCGATCAAATTTCAATTTCAGATTTTAATGTCATCATATCGAATGAGATCAAAGAGCAGCCTGCACCTTTTATCTATGAACGATTGGGCGAAAAATATCGTCATTATTTCATTGACGAATTTCAGGATACTTCGGTCATGCAATGGAACAATCTAATCCCACTTATAAGCAATGCGCTAGAAAGCCTGGATGATCAAGGCAATTTAGGCTCTGTTTTTTTAGTAGGTGATGCAAAACAAGCAATCTACCGATGGCGTGGCGGCAGAGCAGAGCAATTATTAAGCCTTGTTAATGCGCGCCATAATCCCTTTATTAAAACACCCATAATAAAAAATCTACCCCGCAACTATCGTAGCAAACAAGAAATCGTCAATTTCAACAACTCTTTTTTTTCGGTGACCGCACCTTTTCTAAACGCAGACATATACCAATATTTGTTCAAGGAGGGGAACCAACAGGAACATACTTCTCAAACAGGTGGGTTGGTTCAACTTAATTTTATCGAGGTCGATGATGACCAGAAACTTGATGAACTGTACTGCAGGGAGGTACAAAAAACGATTGAATTTGCCCTTGAAAAGCACTATGCCCTAAGTGACATCGCACTCTTGGTAAGGGACAATAAAAACGGTATCCTTCTAGCGGATTTTCTCACTCAACAGGGAATTCCCGTAATATCTCCCGATTCATTACTTATCAAGTCAAGCCCGAAAGTCAACTTTTTAGTGAACTTGATTCGCCTGACAATGCAGCCCAGTGACCAGGAAACTAAATTTAACCTACTTGCTTTTTTGGCGTCAGAGAAAGAAAACAAACACGCATTTATTCAAAAGCGGCTTTCTTCTTTGGCAAGTTACTTGATTTCAGAATATGGTTTTGACCTTGATTACTTGAGCAAGGTCTCTGTATATGACGGGCTTGAATATGCAATAAGACAGTTTCAGCTCGTCCCCGATTCTGATGCCCATATCCTATATTTTATGGAGGTGGTTTTTGAAGTCGAAAGACGACTTGGGACCGGTAATCAGACATTTTTGACCTATTGGGAAAAGAAAAATGACCGATTGGGTATCGCGGCCCCAGAAAACATGGAGGCCCTCCAAATCATGTCGGTGCATAAGGCCAAAGGTCTGGAATTTCCGGTTGTGATTTTTCCCTTTGCAAATACGCCTATCCATAAGGAAATAGACCCCAAATTGTGGTTGCCGGTAGAAAAGCAGGACTTTCATGGTTTTGAGGAACTTTTGATTAGCAAGAAAAAAGAGGTCCTGGAATACAGTACGGTCGCAGCCGACCTCTATAATCAAGAGCAGCATAAATTAGAATTGGATGCATTTAATGTTCTGTATGTTGCCCTAACGCGTGCCATCAATGCGGTCTTCATAATTACCGAGAAAGACGTGACTACAAAAGGGGAACCGAAGACCGATCGCTATTCTGGACTGTTCATCCATTATCTTCAGGAGAAGATGCGCTGGAATGGGCAACAATTATGCTATTCCTTTGGAAACTTGGCAGAATCCCAGAAAAATGAACCATGTAGGCATCATGAAAATATCAAGTTTCCATATTCCTTTAAGGAACGGGCAAGTTTTAGGATTTTAACCAAATCAGGGACCTTATGGGATACCGAGGTACAGGATGCGCGTACTCGCGGCAATCTCATACACCATATTATGGGCCTTATCAAAAGTGAAAAAGATATCGGCGACGCCCTTGCTACTTTACATCAAAATGGAGATCTTGCACAAGGGGAAATATATGACCTCGAAGTAACCATCAGGCAAATCCTCGATCACGCTGCATTAAGACCTTATTTCGCCCAAGGCAATGAAGTCTTGAACGAAAGGGATATCATTACGGAAGATGGGTCCATCATTCGCCCTGATCGAATTGTTATAAAGAATAACCGTGCTACTTTGATCGACTATAAAACCGGCCAGGAGAAAGCGGCCTATCGCGATCAGCTTACGAATTATGCAGAGAGTCTTGAAACTATGGGATACCAGGTCGAAAATAAAATAATTGTCTATATAAACGAATCAATACAACCACAATTTATTTAGCTACGAATATGTACGGAAAAATTAAGGACCACTTAGAAAAAGAATTGGCCTCCATCAAATCAGAGGGCCTATTTAAAAAAGAACGGATTATTATTTCGCCACAGGATGCGGCGATCAAAATTTCAACGGGTGAGGAAGTAATAAATTTTTGTGCCAACAATTATCTAGGCCTGTCTTCCCATCCAGAAGTCGTGCAAGCGGCAAAAGATACCCTTGATACCCATGGCTTCGGAATGTCATCGGTTCGCTTTATTTGCGGCACCCAGGACATACATAAAATACTGGAACAAAAAATATCCGATTTTTACGGCACCGAGGATACCATCCTATACGCAGCTGCATTCGATGCAAATGGGGGTGTTTTCGAGCCCTTATTATCTTCGGAGGATGCCATTATATCAGATGCACTAAACCATGCCTCGATAATAGATGGGGTTCGTTTGTGCAAAGCAAAAAGATATCGGTATGCAAATAGTGATATGGCCGACCTCGAAAAGCAACTACAACAGGCAACTGCCGATAAGGCGCGATTCAAGATAATCGTCACCGATGGTGTTTTTTCGATGGATGGACTGGTGGCCCCATTGGATCACATCTGTGAATTGGCAGATCGATACGACGCTATGGTAATGGTTGATGAATGCCATGCGGCAGGTTTTATTGGTAAAACAGGGAGAGGGACTCCGGAAGAAAAGGGGGTTATGGGCAGAATCGATATTATTACCGGAACGCTCGGGAAAGCTTTGGGTGGGGCAATGGGTGGCTACACCACGGGGAAAAAGGAGATCATAGAAATTCTAAGGCAACGTTCTAGGCCCTATTTATTTTCAAACTCCTTGGCCCCGGCCATCGTTGGCGCTTCGATCAAAGTTTTTGAAATGCTTTCAACGGATACTACATTGCGTGACAAACTGCAAAAAAATACGGAATATTTTAAGGAAGGCATGAAAAAAGCAGGCTTTGATATCATTGATGGCGATTCGGCAATAGTCCCGGTAATGCTCTATGATGCGAAACTTGCCCAACAAATGGCAGATTTGTTGCTGCAAAAAGGCATCTATGTCATCGGATTTTTCTACCCTGTAGTGCCTAAAAACATGGCGAGAATACGTGTTCAGCTATCCGCAGCGCATAAAATCGAACATTTAGACAAGGCCATTCAGGCGTTTATTGAAATAGGAAAGCACCTTAAAATCGTTTAAATGCCTTATTTCTTCTATTAAAAGCGTTAAAAAAAATAGGAAATTGATTTTGTTAATAATATTTAACAACTTACATTTGCAGCTAATAAACACTTAAACTTAAAAATTTGAACATGAAACATCTTAGCAAATTATTGGTTGTTGCCCTACTGGTTGTAGGTTTTAACAACATACAAGCGCAAGACGAGAATAACCCTTGGCAAGTAAGCTTCGGGGTAAACGCCATAGACGTATATCCAACAGGTGATGTAAGTTCTTTTGGTAATGAGTTCTTCAATGCAAATGACCACTGGAACATTCTTCCATCTATTTCTTATGTTGGTCTATCAAAGTCAGTTGGTAGTGGATTTTCCGTTGGAGCTAGAGGTTCCTTGAACAAAATTAGTAAGTTCGGTGATACTGCGGTTGACGATTTTTCATACTATGGTATCGATGGTACTATTAAATACAATTTCCTAAAGGAAACTGCTATTGATCCTTTCATCGAAATCGGTGGTGGTTATACCTGGGTAGATGAAATCGGTGCTGGAACTGTTAACGGTGGTATTGGTATCAACTTCTGGTTTACTGAGAATGTTGGCCTTACCGTTCAAACCGCTTACAAACACGCTTTCGAAGATTATTTGCCAAAACATTGGCAGCACATGGCTGGTATCGCCGTTAAATTTGGCGGTACTGATACCGATGGTGATGGTATCTACGATAAAGACGATGCTTGTCCTGAAGTTGCTGGTTTGGCCGCTTTCAATGGTTGTCCTGATTCTGATGGCGATGGCATCGAAGATAGCAAGGATGCATGTCCTAATGAAGCTGGTTCTAAAGAAATGAATGGTTGTCCAGATGCTGACGGTGACGGTGTTGCCGATAAAGATGATGCTTGTCCTAATGAAGCTGGTCTTGCTGCCCTAGCTGGTTGTCCAGATGCTGACGGTGACGGTGTTGCTGATAAAGATGATGCTTGTCCTAATGAAGCTGGTCCAGCTGCCAACAAAGGTTGCCCATGGCCAGATGCTGACGGTGACGGAGTATTGGATAAAGATGATCAATGTCCAGACGTTCCTGGAACCGTTGCTAACAAAGGATGTCCTGAAGTTACTGTTGAAGTTCAAAAACAATTGAACGACTATGCAAGGACTATTTTGTTCGATACTGGTAAAGCCACTCTTAAGCCTGCTTCAACTGGTGTATTTGTTGACATCATCAGAATATTGAATGAGTATCCAACTGCTAAATTTACAGTAGAAGGACATACCGATAGTGTAGGTAGCGACAAGTTGAACCAAGAATTATCTGAAAAACGAGCCAACTCGGTAAGGGACTTCCTAATTAAGGAAGGTGTACCAGCCGGTAGGTTGACCGCTATAGGATTTGGTGAAGCAAAACCAATTGCTACCAATAACACCTCTAAAGGAAGAGCTGAAAACAGAAGGGTTGAGATTAACTTAATAAAATAAGGAGCTCTCACACTTCATCATACTAAGAATGCCGTCCCGAAAATTCGGGACGGCATTTTTTTTTGCCTGTTTTGTAAGCAAGAACCTTTAAGATTCTAGTATATAGGTTACTTTTAAGCATGCAAAGTTTTATAGAAGGAGTCGTAGCCGATGTTCTGGAATATCGTCAAAGTATCGAGGATATTGTATTTGTTCTACCCAGTAAACGGAGTGGTCATTTTTTGAAAAAAGCCATTGCCCAAGCAACCAATAGAACCATTTTTGCTCCAGAAATCTATAGTATTGAAGGTTTTATCGAAAGACTCTCCGGAATTCGTTATGCCTCGAATACACAATTACTATTCGAATTATATAGCACCTATCTTAAAACCGACCAGGGTGAAAAAGACACTTTTTACGCCTATTCAAAATGGGGTCAAACCCTCCTACAGGATTTTAATGAAATTGACCGTCATCTTATAGATCCCACTGCGATATTTTCGAATTTATCGTCTATTCAGGAAGTCTCGATTTGGTCGGTGGAGGCAAAAAAAACTCCTATGATGGAGAATTACCTCAGCTTCTGGAAAGGCCTTAAGAATCTATATTATGACTTTAATACATCACTTTTAGCCCAAGGACTTGGCTATCAGGGGCTCGTCTATAGAAAAGCATGGGAGCATTTGGAAAACTACCTAGCGCAAAATCAAAAAAGCCACGTATTTATCGGCTTTAATGCCTTAAATACAGCCGAAAGTAAAATCATTCAACAAATGCTCACCTCAGGCCGGGGAGAAATCCATTGGGACTTGGATGCCGAATTCTTGGAAGATCCGGTTCATGATGCCGGATATTTTATAAGAAAATATAAGAAGCAATGGCCTTTTTTTAAAAATAATCCCTTAAAAGGTATAAGCGAACACTATGCGGCCCAAAAAGAAATCAGGATAATCGGTGTCCCCAAATATATTTCACAGGCGAAATACGTAGGTAGCTTATTAAAAGAAATAAAAAAAAATAGGCCTGATGCGCTTAAAAATAGTGCCTTGGTACTTGGCGATGAAGCCTTGTTAAATCCGATTTTGAACGCAATCCCGTCCGAAATCGAGGCAGTAAATATTACCATGGGCTATCCCTTGAAAAACACACTGTTGGCGGGCATGTTCGAGCAGTTTATGGAGCTTTATTTGAACATAGACCCACAAGGTTGGTACCACCAAAATATTATTGAGTTTCTGGCGCATCCTTCGATACATAGACTATTGACCTACAAAACGACCAACGCTGCAGATAAAATCACGGCGATTATTAAAGATAGAAACCTAACGTATCTGGGCCCTGAAAAGTTAAAATCCCTACTTTCCAAAACGCCTCCCAATCTCGATTTGTTGTTTTTTAGGGGCAACACTAGCCCCATAGCTCTTGTGAAAAGGTGCCTAGTAATCATTGAACGGCTAAGGGACGTTCCCGATGACTCAAGGGATGCCTTGGAATTGGAATACCTATATCGTTTTCATACCCTGTTCAATCAAATCCTTGAATTGCTTAAATCCACTGATTTCATTAAAGATTTAAAATCACTACGAAGTCTTTATCGGGAATTAATGCTTACCGAGAAATTAGACTTTCAAGGAGACCCATTAGAAGGATTGCAGATTATGGGGATGCTCGAAAGCCGAAACCTCGATTTTGAGACCGTTATCATTACCTCGGTCAATGAGGGAATCCTACCTTCGGGAAAATCAAACAACTCCTTTCTTCCCTTCGATTTAAAAATACATTATGCACTTCCCACTTACAAAGAGAAAGATGCCGTTTATACCTACCATTTTTACCGACTTCTTCAACGGGCAAAAAACATTTATCTTCTGTACAATACAGAACCTGATGTGTTGGAAGGTGGTGAAAAAAGTAGATTGCTAACGCAATTGCTAACTGATCGTACGAAAACACCCGATATAACCGAAATCATTGCAACGCCTACCATTCTTCCAACAAGAAAGGGTTTGCAGGTAATTGCGAAAGACCCCTTATTATTAATGCTGATAAAGGAGCACGCCGCACGTGGTTTTTCACCTTCCTCCCTGAGTACCTATATTCGAAATCCGCTTGATTTTTATAAGATACATTTGCTGGGAATCGATGAAACCGCAGAAGTAGAAGAAAATTTGGCGGCAAATACCTTTGGCACCATTGTACATGATACCTTAGAAGATTTATATACCCCTTTGATAAATGAATATCTTACTGTTGAAAATTTAACGGCCACAAAGCCCAAGATACGGGGTCTGATCAACCATCATTATGCAAAATATTATCAAGAAGGCAATCTTCTAAAAGGGAAGAATTTAATCGCTTTGAATGTCATGGTAAGATACCTTGAAAATTTTATCGATCTTGAAGTGGCCGGGATCGAAGGCCATCAAATTAAAATAATAGGGTTGGAAGAAAAATTAAAAGTACGACTTGACCTACCTGATCTAGATTATCCGGTCTTCCTAAAAGGAAAAATAGACCGCATCGACAGTAAAGACGGCACACTGAGAATCATAGACTACAAAACCGGGAAAGTAGAATCTAAAAACGTATTGATTTCCGACTGGAACACCCTTCGTACGGAGTACGATTATAGTAAAGCCTTCCAACTGCTATGTTATGCACTCCTGTACCAAAATTCAATCGAATATGACAAGGCCGAAGCAGGCATCATCACGTTCAAAAATTTAGAATCTGGATATTTAAGATTCGCGATTAAAGACCATATTGGGGGCCGCAACAAGGACCACACAATAGATTCAGCTGTTTTAAACCAATTCCGTTTAATCCTGAATGCCTTAATAGCCGAAATTGGTAATCCTAACATCCCCTTTACAGAAAAAATGGTATAATCCTATTTTTGGTCGGGCCTCGATGGTCGCACTTCGATCTTGCTAGGCAACGTACGCGGATGCATGTTCAACAGGTCTAAAACCAATTCCCCAATATCCTCAGGTTGTATTTTCCAAGCATCCGAGGCACTTGGTTCATGCCCTCCAAAATGGGATGCCACTGAGCCTGGCATTATCGTCGAGACCTTAATGTCATATTTGCGCAAATCGAGCATGGCAGCTTGGGTAAACCCTACCACTCCGAATTTCGTAGCGTTGTAGCCCGCCCCACCGGCAAAAAAGTTAGTACCCGCTAAACTTGCCAAGGTAATATAATAGCCTTTGGATATCTTCAAGGGTTCAACACAAGCCTTAAGGGTATGAAATACTCCGTTTAGATTCGTATCGATCATCTCATGCCATGCCGCTTCTGTCAATTGGTCGATCGATGCAAAATGGCCAACGCCGGCGTTGGCAAGCACTACATCCAATCGCCCCCATTTTTCAAGAATTTTAGCGACGGCATCACGCTCATCATCACATTTTGAAACATCGGAGACAATGGCTAGTACTTCACTCTCAGGTCCCAATTGTCGAGCTGCACTTTCAGCCGATTTAAGGGTCCGCCCACTAATGGCAACCAACATCCCAGCCTTTAGCAAGCGTTCGGCCACTCCGTAACCAATGCCTTTGGTGCCGCCAGTGATATAGGCTACTTTGTTTTTTAAATCATTCATAATCGATTTTTTTATAAAAGTAAATAAAGGAACTGGTAAAAATCAAGGTATTTCCACCTCTTTTCAAGTTTGCAAAATCGAAGCATATCTTGGGTGAGATACTAGGACCTTTTAAAAAAGTGCCCCCTCAAAGCGAAACGCCCCTGCGCCAAGGAATAAAATCATTTTGATTGAGTTGGTCGGCTTTGGCAACCACCTCCCCACTTGCTACTTTTAGTACAAAGTCTAATATTTCCGCTCCCATTTCAGGTATCGATTTTTCACCCCTAAGAATAGCCCCAGTATCGAGGTCAATAATATCGGGCATCTTTTCCGCCAGTGTTGTATTTGATGCCACCTTTACAATCGGAGCGATCGGATTTCCAGTCGGGGTTCCCAGCCCGGTAGTAAAAACCACAATAGTGGCCCCTGACCCCACCATGGCTGTTGTGCTTTCAACATCATTCCCTGGGGTGCAAAGTAGATTCAGTCCGGGTCGTGTTACATATTCGGTGTAATCCAAAACATCTTCAATTGGCGAAGTTCCTCCTTTTTTTGCCGCCCCGGCCGATTTCATGGCGTCGGTAATCAAGCCATCCTTGATGTTCCCTGGAGAAGGATTCATATCAAAACCAGACCCCAATGCCTTCGCAGTGTTTTCGTAACTCTTCATCAATGACATAAAACGCTCAGCGGTATTCTCATCGTGGCAGCGATTTACTAGCTCTTGTTCTACTCCGCATAATTCTGGAAATTCCGAAAGAATGGGCGATCCTCCAAGGGCAACCAATAAATCGGACGCATAGCCCAATGCCGGATTGGCCGAAATACCGGAAAACCCATCGGAACCACCACATTCCAATCCCATTTTAAGCTTGGAAATAGGAGCAGGTGCCCGTCGAATTTTATTGGCCTCCTTAATTCCTTCATAGGATTCCTTGATGATGGTATTCAGCATCATATCGATTGTACCCAATTCTTGTTGTTCAAAAATCAGTACCGGTTTATTAAATGAGGGATCCAGGGATTTCAAGGCATTGCGAAATACCTCTGCCTGAAGGTTTTGACAACCCAAACTTAGCACGCTTGCACCAGCCACGTTCGGATTGTGTACATACCCGGCAAGTAATCTTCCGAGGGATTCAGAGTCGATACGCATCCCGCCACAGCCCCCTGGGTGGGTAATGAATTTCACTTCGATATTGTCAAATATACTAGCCTTGGAAATCATTTGCGAAGTTTGAACGGTTTCAGGCTCGCCATGAATCAGATGGTGCAATAACTGACGCTGTTCACTTGCTTTCCGAAGCAACAATTCGGCTTCAAAAATTTCCTTTAGTAATTCTATGTTTCTGTTTTCACAGAAGACCAGTGGAAAGAACAACCATACATTCGCGGTTCCAACTTGGCCATCATTGCGATGATATCCCATAAATGTGCGGTCCTTAAATCTCGAAATATCAGGTGGGGTCCAAGTAATATTATTTGTCTTTTTATGCACTGGGCTACTTTGGTGCTGCACATTGTCAACCGTAAGCAAATCGCCCTTTTTTATACCTGATAACGCCTTTCCCACCAACACACCGTACATATAGATTTTATCCTCTGGGAGCAGATCCACCAAAGTAATTTTATGTTTGGCCTTGGTATTCGACAAAATAAGGATGTCATCCCCCTCAAATAAGATTGTTTCCCCTTTCGTAAGATGCGACAAGGCAATTGCCACGTTATCCGACGGATGCACTTTTATTAATTTATGTTGCATGTTTGTTCTGTTTAGGAAATTTCTCTTTTAAATAGGTCGAATCCCATTTCAATACCCTGCTCTTCAATGTGCTTTAGTGCAACGATTAATGCACTTGCAAGACCGGCACAGGTAGTGAGGTCTCGGCCCCATAAATTCGTAGTTATCAAGACCTCATTTACAATGGTTTCATAATTCCCGGATTTCCAAATCCGCGCCATTTCCAATTGTAACTTGGGGTCGTCTTTGACAGGCAACTTTTTTCCTTTCCATTCCCCTTTATAAAATCGAATTAGACCCGCGAATGCAAATATTAAATTCGGAGGTAGTTTCTGTTTCAAGGAACTATATTCCAAAATACTGGGTAGTACACGCACCTTAAATTTCGATAGGGAGTTCAAGGCAATGCTTGCCAATTCATGTTTAATAAACGGATTTGCAAACCTATCAAAAACCGATCTGGCGAAGATTTCGCTAACACCCCTGTCCATCCCCACTACCGGGATTATTTCCTCGTAAACGGCATGCTTTATGAAAGCGCCCATAAATTTATCTTCCATACTTTCCCGCACGGTTTCAAGGCCATATAAAATCGCCAATGGTACCATAATCGTATGCGCCCCATTCAAAATCCGAACCTTTCGCTCGCGATAGGGGCCAAGATCATCTACAAACTCCACATGAAGCCCAGCCGCAATAAAGGGGATTTCCTCCTGTACCTCTTCACAACATTGAATTACCCAACTATGATAGTTCTCAGCCACAACCAAAAGTTCGTCCTTATAACCTAGATCATCGAACAAGGCCATTTCCCTACCTTTGGGAAAGCCAGAAACAATTCGATCGACCAAAGTATTGCAAAAGTGATTATTCTTGTGCAACCAACCATTAAATTCTGGCGCTAATTGCCAAAGTTCTGCGTATTGCATGATCGTTTTTTTCAATGTATCCCCATTTTTTTCAATGAGTTCACACGGCAGAAGAATACATCCTTTATCGCAATCTCCATTAAAGTGCAAAAAACGGTGCCACAACCAGATGGTCAACTTGGCAGGAAATTCTTTTGGTGGTTTCCCATCCAATGTGTCGGAAGCATTAAATTGTATTCCCGCCTCGGTGGTGTTTGATACAATGAACCGAACGTCAACATTGGTTGCAGATTTTAAGAATTGGTCCCATTCGACATGCGGATTTATCACTTCCTGCACACAGGTGACTAATTTTTTCTCGGTGATAAGATGACCATTTTCGATTCCTTCTAAAAGTACGGTAAAGAGTCCATCCTGCAATTTCAGCGCTCGGTAATCTCCATGCCCAGTCGGCTTAATTACACTTACCCCACCATTAAAATTAGTTCTTTCATTAAGAATCTCTACCATCCAATCTACAAAGGCACGCAAAAAATTACCGCCTCCGAATTGTAGAATTCTTAAGGGGAGCTTAATTTCCGTACCTTGATGTCTGTTTAGGCTTTTCATGATGGCTTTGTATTTCCTGAATTAAAATCCAAACACGCTTGGGAGCCACAAACTCAGCTGGGGAATATAGGTAACTAGAAACAAGGCGACCACCATGGCCACGAACAAGGGCAATAATGGTTTGAACACCTTTTCAATGGTAGTCTTTGCAATCCCTACCCCTACGAAGAGCACTGAGCCTACCGGAGGGGTACAGAGGCCTATACATAGATTCAGGACCATAATGATTCCGAAGTGGACCGGATCAAGGCCCAATTTGGTGACTACAGGTAAAAAAATAGGTGTAAAAATCAACACAGCCGGAGTGATGTCCATAAATATCCCTACGAATAACAAAAGCAGGTTTATAATCAACAAAATAACGATTTTGTTATCACTAATGCTCAATAAGGCGGTACTGATATCCTGTGGAATATTTTCATAGGATAAGACCCAGGACATACACATCGACGCCCCGATTAGTAGCATCACAATGGCCGTAGTAGCCGACGCGTCAAGAAGGATCTGCGGTAATTTTTGAAATGTAATCTCCTTGTAGAAAAAGCCGAGCAAAAGACTATATAGTACGGCAATGGCAGACGCTTCGGTTGCCGTAAAGATGCCGGTAACAATTCCCCCGATAACAACGACCAACATGAACAAACTGGGTAAGGCATCGAAAAGCGTTTTGAAGAAATCTTTGAAGGTACTGCGTTTGCCTACCTTAAAACCTTTCTTCTTGGCCCAAATTGAGGCCACTATCATTAAAAATAATCCGGTCAAAATACCAGGAATGTATCCAGCCAAGAACAAGGCGGCAATCGAGGCGCCTCCGCTGGCCATCGAATACACTATAAGTACATTGCTGGGTGGTATCACTAAGCCGGTCGTCGAGGAGGTTATATTGACCGCTGCCCCAAATTCTTTTGTATACCCCTCCTTTTCCATTTCGGGGCCTAAAATACTCCCCATCGCAGAGGCAGAGGCCATCGCCGAACCGGCAATGGCCCCCATTAGCATTGCAGCCATTATGTTTATTAGTGCAAGACCCCCGGGTAATGCACCTACCAAGGTCTTTGCAAAAGCAATCAGTCGATGGGCAATGCCTCCCTTGTTCATCAATTCTCCGGAAAGAATGAAGAACGGTATGGCCAATAAAGCAAAACTGTCAAGTCCGGTGGCCATGCGTTGGGAAACGGTAGTAAAAGCCGGTAAGGCAGGAATACTTACCAACATGGTCAAAAGCGATGCTATGGCTATGCTCCAGGCAACCGGGGTGCCAATTGCCAAAAGGCATAAAAAACTGATAACCAAAACGAGTACAGGAATATTTTCCAACATAGTCAACTCTTTAGAAGATCAGAAACTTTATAATACACAATGAAAAGACCACTAATGGGTAAGATTGCATATACCAAGGCCAAGGGAATTTGAAGGGCGGGTGAATGCTGACCGAGCAAATAGGAAATATATACCAAGCGCGATCCACCTATTATAAAGGCTACCAGCGCAAACGCGATTATCAAAATCCTTACCAAACGTATCAGCTTTTTTTGCGTTTCAGGTTTGGCCCTTGAAGGCAGAATATCGATGGCCACGTGCATATTTTTGCCTGAAACATAGGCGGCACCCAACACCCCGATCCAAATCATAAGATACCGGGCAAGTTCATCGGTGAACGAACTGGGTGTGCCCATGACGAAACGGGTGAAAACTTGCCATAAAACATTGATGACCATAACCGCCATAATTACGATCAGTGTTTTTGCAAGTACCTCATCAATACATGTTCGGAGTTTCATTTCAGTTGGTTTCTCGTATTTCACGAATCAGTTTTGTCATGACCGAATCGTTTTCATAGGCCTTGAATATGCCGTGTACCTTATCTGCAAATAACGTCTTATCGGGATAAATAATTTCTACCCCGGCCTTTTTTACTGCTGCCATGGCCTCCGCCTCTGAATCGGCCCATAGAACCCGTTGATATTTTATAGATCTTTTTACCGCTTCAAGCACCCATGCCCTTTCCTGTTCCGAAAGTCGGTCCCACAATTGTGTCCCCATGATCAAGACATCAGGCAATACGGTATGTTCGTCCAGTGAATAATACTTACAAACTTCGTAATGTCTGGATAGGTAAAAACTAGGCGGATTGTTCTCTGCACCATCGACGACACCCTGTTGCAACGAGGTGTAAAGTTCACCCCATGAAATGGGGGTAGGCGATCCACCGAGTTCCTTGACCATCTCGACGGCAGTGGCGCTTTCCATAACCCGGATTTTCATTCCTTTAAGTGCATCTGGGTTATTAATAGGGCGGTCCTTGGTATAAAAACTGCGACTCCCGGCGTCGTAATACCCGAGTCCCTTGAGCCAATACTTAGCCCCGTCGTCTAATAATTGTTGCCCGATGGGGCCATCAAGGACATCAAAGGAATGTTGCTTATCCCTAAATAAAAAAGGGAGTCCCAATACCTTCATTTTAGGCGCAAAATTTTCCATAACCCCAACGGACACCTTGGTCATATCCAAACTACCTATTTGTAGAAGTTCTAGGCATTCCCTTTCACTTCCGAGTTGCTGGTTGGGATAGATTTCGAGGGTAAGCTTCCCGCCTGATAATTCTTTTAGGTCCTCTCCCATCCTCACCATGGCCTTATGCACTGAATGATTAACATCAAGGCCATGGGCCAGTTTCAAGGTCCTTGTTCCCCCGATGTTGCCACAGCTATTAAAACACAAACAGCCGAATAGCAAAACAATGATTTTGAGGGAACCGGTCATTTGAGATTATTTTTGTACTCTTTTAATGATCTCCAAGGCGTCCTGCACCTTGCCTTTTAATTGGTTAAAGTCTTTTTTGGCCAAAATTTCCTTAGAGATAAGTTGCGAGCCCATGCCTACACAGGTTACCCCTGCATCAAACCATTCCTTTAGATTCGTCTCAGTCGGAGATACCCCGCCAGTTGGCATAATACTGGTCCACGGACATGGGCCTTTTATAGCTTTCACGAAGTTGGGTCCGTATATATCCCCAGGAAACAATTTAACGATCTCACACCCCAATTCCTCGGCCCTCGCAATTTCAGTTAGGGACCCACAGCCGGGTGACCACAATACTTTTCGTCGATTACAGACCAAGGCGATATCTTCCCTCAACACCGGGGTTACAATAAAATTAGCCCCTAGTTGCATATAGAGGGAAGCAGCGGCGGCATCAGTAATCGAACCGACTCCCATGATCATGCCCGGAAGTTCGGCCAATGCATATTTGTTTAGTTTCCCGAAAATTTCATGGGCAAAATCACCTCGTGCCGTAAACTCCATTAACCTCGCCCCGCCCTCATAACAAGCCTTTAGGACGTTTTTACCAAGTTCAACATCTGGGTGAAAAAATAAGGGAACCATACCGGTTTCCTTCATTACCGCGGCTACTTCTAGCCTAGAATAGTGTGCCATTGTATCTTTAGTTGAATTTTAATCTATCTTGCCACCCTTCCGGAAGCATCACCACCCATTAATTTTTGAACCTCATCTACCGTCACTAAATTTGCATCCCCTTTGATGGTGTGCTTTAAACAGGAAGCAGCTACCGCAAAATCCAAGGCGTTCTGGTCATCGTCAGGGTATTCAAGCAGCCCATATATCAACCCGCCCATAAAAGAATCCCCTCCCCCGACACGATCCACGATATCGGTAATCTGATATTGCCTCGATTGGTACATTTTCTTGCCATCATAAAGAACTCCCGCCCATGTATTATGCGAAGCGCTTATGGAACCCCTAAGTGTCGTTATGACTTTTTTCGCCTTCGGAAATTTTGCCATCATTTGTTGGCAGACCGATAGAAAGACCTCGGCAGTAACCTCGTGGCCTTGAAGATGTACATCGAGCCCCTCGGGATGAATCCCAAAATGCTTTTCGGCATCTTCCTCATTACCTAATATGATATCACAATAGGAAACAAGTTCGGTCATTATCGCTTCTGGCTCAACACCATATTTCCAAAGTTTCGCACGATAATTAAGATCCGTTGATATCACAACCCCCATTTGACTCGCGGTCTTGACGGCTTCAAGACATGCATCTGCCGCTCCCTGGGATATGGCTGGGGTGATACCCGTCCAATGGAACCAATTTACTCCGTTAAATACCCTTTCCCAATCGATCATCCCCGGTTTAATTTCCGAAATAGAAGAATGTGCCCTATCATAAATAACTTTGCTGCCACGACTAACGGCACCGGTTTCAAGGAAATAAATCCCCAAGCGTTCCCCTCCATATATGATTTTATCGACCCCAACACCTCTTTTGCGCATTTCCATCATGGCACAGGTTCCAATATCATTTTTAGGTAGGCGCGTCACAAAATCGACGGGGACACCGTAATTGGCCAAAGAGACCGCTACATTCGATTCTCCTCCCCCATAAACTACATCAAAACTATCAGCTTGCGAAAACCGCAAAAATCCAGGGGGGGACAAGCGCAGCATAATCTCTCCAAAGGTTACTACTTTTTTCATAACTAGGTATAAATTGAAGTTTGCTATGCTTTAAAAATATTCTTTTCGCCCGTTAAAACCTACTTGATTTCAGGATTTCTAAAACTACTTAATTTTTTGGATTCTGTTGGGAGGAGAATTTTGCCTGAACGCTTTTCGGCATTTTCTGGTTCCTCACATTAAAATAATTTTAGAACCCAGTCCCTGGAAAGTAGAACTTTTGATAGGGTCTTCGCAGATAATGGAAAATACTACTTGAAAACCTGAAAGTTGTATGGCACATTTTATAAAATGAGAAACCTCGACATATTGTTGATCAATTTGTCGAGGCTTTTTAATCGTGGAGAATACCGGAGTCGAACCGGTGACCTCTTGCATGCCATGCAAGCGCTCTAGCCAGCTGAGCTAATCCCCCAAAATTTCAGGCCTCAAAGGAAATACTTTTTGGGAACCTATCAAAATGAAGACCCTTAAAAAATCAATCTTTCTTTACACTCAATACTAAAACCGGGACCCGCGAATAAAATTCAGATTTAGGAATCGTGTTTTTTTCCCATAAATTCTTAAAGAAACCCCGCTTTCTTCTAAATACACACAACAAATCGGGATGCTGTGATTGAAAATGTTCCAATACCCCCAAATAGGTCGATGGCGCCTCTGTTAAACTCAAGTGTGAGCTAATGTCCATTAAGGCCGTGTTGATTTTAAGATCATCATCAGAGTACCCTGGTGTTTTCACTAATAGCAAGTTGACCTTTGCCTTAAATTTCCTTTTAATGGCCACCAAAGGGTCTAAGATGCGCTTTCTTTTTAATATTCCAGATCTAAATGCAGTCAATATCGTTTTCAGGGGTTTCAAAGTACTCCCTCTAGGGACGATCAAGGTAGGGATATCGGTTCTTTTAATGATTCTTCCCGAAGTGTGACCTAGATAAAGTTCTTCGGTAACTTCGTTACTCCTAGGGGCGATAATGATCAAATCTATGCCTATTTCTTTATCAATATCCTTTAATCCATCGATTAAATCACCGTTATAGGTCGCTACTTTTATTTTAACGTCTTTGGTATCTACCTTTTCGATTACTTCCTTTAAATGTTCCTTGCTGCTTTCAACCACTTTTTCCTCAACATTCATCAAACTTCTTCCAGCCCCGATTGAAACACTAAAAACCTCCATCACATAAATCTCCGCAGAAAACTCAGAAGCGAAATCTACAGCATATTGTAGGGTATGATGGGCATCGGGAGACGTACCGATGGGAACAAGGATTTTTCTAATTTTTTCCATTTATTTGTTTTTAGTTGGACACTTAATGCGTTCAGAAATTTAATAGGGCATCAACCCAATTTCTCAAATTATGGTATTTCGTTCGAATCAAGCATATTAACTCTAAATTTACAATTTAATTGAAATCAAACGATGATTCAACATGCAAAGATATCGGAAATTCACGAAATTCTTGCCATCACAAAGGCATGTGCAGGGCATATGGCCGAAAAGGGAATCTTTCAATGGAACGATGCCTACCCATCAGAACTTGTTTTTGAAAATGATATCGCGCGAAACGAACTTTATACTTATAAAATTGGAGCAAAAATCATAGGGGCTATTGTCATTTCAACAAAGATGGACACAGATTATCAACACGTTGCATGGCGTACCCCCAATAAGGATAATCTATACATTCATCGTCTGGCGATACTACCAACGTACCAGGGAAAGGGTTTTGCTCAAAAATTAATGGATTTTGCGGAGACATCTGCCCAACAATGTTCGTATGTATCGATTCGCTTGGATACTTTCAGTAAAAACAAGCGTAACCAAAGATTCTATGAAAAAAGGGGGTACCAGCGCTTGGGCGATATTTATTTTCCCAAACAAAGCGTCTATCCTTTTTATTGTTATGAACTCGTTTTTTAACCCACTCGGCTATTTTGAAAGCATCCATTAGTTTTAAGACCATAAATCATTTGGCCATCCCGGCAACCATCGCCGGAATTGCCGAACCCTTGTTATCTATTACCGATACCGCTATAGTGGGAAATATTCCTGAAAATGGGTTGGAATCCCTAGCAGCCGCTGGAATTGTCGGCTCGTTTCTTTCAATGTTGATCTGGATATTAGGGCAGACCCGAAGCGCTATTTCGGCCATAGTCTCGCAATATTTAGGAGCCGGCAAACTTGATAGTATTAAAACCCTGCCCGCGCAGGCTATCTTGCTGAATATTGGCCTGAGTATTCTTATTCTCCTTTCTACCGTTTTTATTGCGGATGAAATCTTTAGATTTCTAAACGCCTCCGGAAAAATATTACGATACTGTATCTCCTATTACGGGATACGAGTCTGGGGATTTCCACTTACATTGTTTGTATTTGCCGTCATGGGTATCTTTCGAGGCTTACAAAATACATTTTGGCCAATGCTTATAGCAATTGTAGGTGCGTTGCTCAACGTTTTGCTCGACTTCATTTTGGTCTTCGGCATCGATGGCTTCATTCGCCCCATGTATTTGGAAGGTGCTGCGTGGGCAAGTCTTATTTCACAAGGAGTCATGGCTTTGATGGCATTATTTCTGCTTCTCAGGAAAACCGATATTGATTTAAAAATTCATTTTCCCATTCATCCTGAATTGAGCAGATTGGTAAGCATGAGCCTAAATCTATTCGTTAGGGCCTTGGCTTTGAACATCGCCTTAGTGTTGGCCGTTCGGGAGGCTACCAGTTTAGGGGGCAACATTATTGCCGCGCACACGATCGCTATAAATCTTTGGCTTTTTGCTGCATTTTTCATAGACGGCTACGGGGCAGCTGGGAATATAATGGGAGGAAAGCTCCTTGGGGCAAAAGATTATAACGGACTTTGGATGCTCGCAAAGAAGGTGATTCAATATGGCCTCATGGTGAGTCTTGTTCTTGTCTTCCTCTGTTTTCTTTTTTATCATTCCCTAGGAAGATTGTTTTCGAACGAAACGGGGGTGCTGAATGCTTTTTATTCCATTTTTTTTATTCTTATCCTCGGCCTGCCCATGAATACGATCGCCTTCGTGTTTGATGGCCTGTTCAAGGGCCTTGGCGAAATGAAATACCTAAGAAACGTTTTGCTCCTGGCTACCTTTATCGGGTTTGTCCCGACCCTATACTTTGGGAGGTATATGGGCTGGGGGCTATATGGTATCTGGATGGCCTTTACGATTTGGATGATCATCCGGGGTGGGGCTTTGGTATGGAAATTCAGAAGAAAGTTTCGACCCCTATTACAAAACACGTAATTTTGTACCAAATATGCGCTTATGGCCACCGATAGGTTAAATGGAAGTCTCTACACCAAAATTGAAAATCGCATTGCAACGGTTGAATTTGGTCATCCTGCAAGTAATTCGTTCGTGGCAGAACTTCTGGATAGGTTGGCCCAAGAGCTGCAGAAACTATCTGAAAATGGGAATATTTCGATTATTGTTTTAAAATCGGAGGGCGACCGTGCCTTTTGTGCAGGCGCTTCCTTTAATGAGCTAACGGCCATTACCACTTTAAAAGAAGGTGAAATTTTCTTTAGTGGTTTTGCAAATGTTATCAATGCCATGCGTACCTGCTCAAAAATAATCATAGGTCGCATTCAGGGAAAGGCCGTTGGAGGAGGTGTTGGGCTTGCAGCTGCCTGCGATTATGTCTTCGCTTCAGTCGATGCAGCCATCCGACTTTCCGAATTGACGATCGGCATTGCACCTTTGGTAATTGCGCCTGCCGTCGAACGTAAAATCGGAAAAGCAGGCCTGTCTGAATTATCGCTAGCACCCACTGATTGGAAAAATGCATACTGGGCACAAGAAAAAGGTTTATACTCGAAAGTCTATGATAGTATCAATGCTATGGACACCGATCTTGATTTTTTTTCAAATAAATTGGCTGCCTATAACCCCGCTGCGCTTTACGAACTAAAAAAAGTGCTTTGGGAAGGCACTTCACATTGGGACACCCTCTTGCAGGAGCGTTCGGCCATTTCGGGGGCATTGGTCTTATCTGAATTCACTAAAAATGCATTGTCTAATTTTAATAAATGAGAATATGAAATTTCTTCAATATTTCAACGGGCAACTTTTATTTGCCGTATTGGCCTTTTTCTTGATTATCATCTATGTTGTCAATCGCTTTCGTAATAATCGAAAATTCAAGAGGTAGCATTTAAAAACAACGCCTTTTAAGAATCATTAACTTTACAACCTAAAAGCTACCATGGGCACTATTAGGATTACCAAGGAATTTACCTTCGAGACCGGTCACGCACTGTATGGCTACGATGGAAAATGTAAAAACGTTCATGGGCACAGTTACAAACTTTCGGTCACGGTCATTGGCATCCCGATCAGCGATCCAGCTCATGTAAAAATGGGTATGGTTATCGATTTTGGAGATTTAAAGGCTATTGTGAAAGAGGAAATCGTAGATCCTTTTGACCATGCTACCGTTTTTAATAAGAATACGCCCCATGTTGAATTGGCTCGCGAATTAATAGATCGTGGGCATAAGGTTATTTTAGCCGATTACCAGCCCACGAGCGAAAATATGGTTATTGATTTTGCGCATAAAATCAAGTCTCGACTGCCTAAGAACATTCAGTTGCATTCGTTAAGGCTTCGGGAAACCGAAACTGCCTTCGCCGAGTGGTTTGCAGAAGACAATCGGTAGAATATATAAAAATAGGGTCTTGTTTTTCTGCACTTCATAAAATGCCTTCCAGAAGTATATAGACATGCGGCCCAGGTAAACAAATTCAACCTTGGGGAGCTAGGGGGCTTTTCCTATCTTTACATACATATGACGACCATCAAAATACCTAGTGGCCAAAAAATATACTTCGCAAGTGATAATCACTTGGGGGCGCCCACTAGGGACCTTAGTTTACCGCGTGAAAAAAAATTTGTCGCCTGGTTGGAAGCGATCAAAACCGATGCCGCGGCAATTTTTCTTCTTGGTGATCTTTTCGATTTTTGGATGGAGTACCGAACGGTAGTCCCCAAAGGATTTGTTCGCACCTTGGGCAAACTCGCCGAGTTATCAGATTCTGGAATACCTATCTATTATTTCGTAGGCAATCATGATCTTTGGATGAACGGGTATTTCGAAGAAGAACTTGGTATTCCCGTCTTTCATGAACCCCATGTTTTTGAATTTAACGACAAATCTTTTTTCATTGGTCATGGTGACGGTCTCGGACCAGGCGATAAGGGCTACAAGCGCATGAAAAAAATCTTTATACATCCTTTTTCCAAATGGCTTTATCGTTGGGTACATCCTGATTGGGGCGTGCGTTTAGCGCAATATTTTTCAGTTAAGAACAAGATGATTTCAGGGGAAGAGGATGTCAAATACCTAGGAGCTGAGAATGAGTGGTTGGTACAATACGCCAAGCGAAAATTAGAAAAAAACCATTTCGATTATTTTATTTTCGGGCACCGACATCTTCCTTTGGAAATCGATTTGGGCACTACCTCAAAGTATATCAATTTAGGAGATTGGATAACCTACTTCACCTATGCCGTTTTTGATGGGGAACAATTGGTCCTGGAAAAATATTCTGTTACGTAGTCGCCTCATGTTCTTCGATGTCCTTTCTTAGATCGAGTCTCCTAAAAGTAGGGGAGACATAGGCAGTGATCCCGACCGTAATCAAGGTCATACACCCGCCAAAAACAACGGCCGCAGCCGTTCCCATCAATTTGGCGGTCAGGCCGCTTTCAAAGGCGCCAAGTTCATTTGAAGAACCAACGAACATAGAATTCACAGATGCCACCCTGCCCCGCATATGGTCCGGGGTCTTCAATTGCAATATAGTCTGGCGAACGATCATCGAGATTCCATCGAGGGCCCCACTTAGAAAAAGAGCGCCGACGGAGAGCCAAAACGTTGTGGATATTCCAAAAATTATCATACAGATACCAAATCCAAAAACTGCCAATAGCAACTTTTTACCAGCATTTTGATGTAGTGGAAAACGCGTGGATCCAATCATGGTAATAGATGCCCCGACTGCCGGTGCTGCCCGCAATATGCCGAAGCCTTCTGCGCCGACATGTAAAATATCCTGGGCATAAATCGGAAGCAAGGCAACCGCTCCCCCGAAGAGCACGGCGATCATATCAAGTGTCAAGGCTCCGAAAATCGACTTTTTGCCAAAAACAAAGCGTATTCCTTCCTTAAGGCTTTGTAAGATGGGCTCCCCCAATTTCGGATTCATAATCGGTTTCCTGGAGATTTGTAGGAGCCCAAGCAACGCAATGATCGAAAAGCCAAAAATAAGGCACATAGACCAATGGATCCCGATCCAGCTTATAGAAAACCCCGCCAAGGCCGGACCCAATACCGATGCGAATTGCCAGGTGGTACTGCTCCATGTCGCGGCATTCGGGTATACTTTTTTAGGAACGATCAGGGCAATCAATGAAAAGATGGTCGGTCCTAAAAAAGCCCGGACTATTCCACCAAGGAAGACCAAACAATAGATACTATACAAAATAGCCGTGGCAGAAATATGATTGACCATCGCCGGTATACTGAGAATAAAAAGTCCGAGACTGATCGTTGAAAAACCGAGGATGCATTTAACCAAGAGGTTCCTTTTTTCCATTTGATCCACAAAATGACCAGCGAAAAGTGCCGTAGACACGGCAGGAATGACCTCCATAAGACCTATAATCCCAAGGGATAAAGGATCTTTTGTCAATGAATAAACTTGCCATTCAATTACGATAAACTGCATGGCCCAGGCAAAGACCATGGCAAACCGTACGCCCAAAAAAATATTGAATTCCCTATAGCGTAACGCAGCGTATGGATCCATGTAACAATTTCAAGGCTGAATAATGATGCCAAAGATATTATTATAAAATGGTATGATAAGTCTATCTGCCTCAAAAATGGTTGGAAGATATTAGTAGGTACTTAAATCAGCACTTATGAAATTTTGTAGACAATAATTTATATCGTAATCCCGTAGGCCAGAACAGGAAATTCTTAAAAACCTACATGATATCCCGTATTTTTAATTGCAAGCTTACATTGCCTTGCCATTCATTTTCATCGAGAGAGAATACCGCACTGAACGGCTTTCTATTTTGAACAAGCTCCAATTTATGTCCCAGATTAAACCCGATTGCCGCAATCGATCGACTACCTCTTTGGGCGACCGATAGCTTTAAATGTTTTTCGTCTTCACCGACACCTTTGGCATATCCCGTATCGATTAAATTTTCGGCCATGAAAACCGGCATCATATTGCCAGGGCCAAAAGGTGCCAATTGATTGATAATACGCACTAATTTTGGTGTAATTTGATCAAGTCGTAATTGGGTATCTACCAAAATTTCAGGTGTCAACAGATTGGGGTCAATGGTTTCAGAAACAACCTTCTCAAATTGCTTTTTAAAATTTTCATATTGGTTTTCGAACATGGTAAGGCCCGCCGCATATTTATGCCCCCCAAACTGTTCGATGTTCTCTGAGCAACCCTCCAAGGCATTATAAACATCGAAACCTTTAACCGATCGCGCCGATGCAGCCAGTTTATTGCCACTTTTTGTGAATACCAAGGTAGGTCGATAATAAGTTTCCGTTAAACGGGATGCAACAATACCGATGACCCCCTTGTGCCAGGTATCCTTATATACGACCGACGTATACCCAATTACCTCGTTATTGGCCGCTATCTGCTCTAGTGCCTCCTGCGTAATTTCCTGATCCAAATTTTTTCTGTCGGAGTTGTACTTTTCAATCGCTTCCGCGATTTTAGCCGCTTGTTCAGTATCATTGGCCGTAAGCAGGTTAACGGCATGTTGCCCATGTTTCATACGGCCTGCCGCATTGATGCGCGGGGCGATTATAAAAACCACATCGGTAATGGTCAGTTCGTTCTTTTTAATTTGATCGATAATGGCCTTAAAGCCTTTTCGCGGAGCCGAATTCATTACTTCGAGACCATAATAGGCAAGTACCCGGTTTTCTCCCGTAATAGGAACGATATCAGCCCCTATGGCCGTGGCAACCAAATCGAGATAGGGAACAAGATCTTGAATGGTCTGCCCTCTTTCAAAAGCCAGTGCCTGTATCAATTTGAAACCGACCCCACAGCCACAAAGCTCATCGTAAGGATACCTGCAATCATCCCTTTTTGGATCTAAAACAGCCACCGCTTTCGGCAAATGGCTGCCTGGTCGATGATGGTCGCATATTATGAAATCGATGTTTTTTTTATTGGCATAGTCGACTTTATCAATGGCCTTTACACCGCAATCCAGGGCAATGATCAAGGAGAAACCATTGTCCTCGGCAAAATCGATTCCCTGTATTGAAATCCCATAACCTTCCTCATATCGGTCTGGAATATAGGTCGCAACATTGGGATAGTAAGTCAATAAATAAGATGAAACAAGGGCTACGGCCGTGGTACCATCAACATCATAATCGCCAAATATCAGTATATTCTCTTCATTGGCGATAGCTGCATGAATCCGAGCGACCGCGAGCTCCATGTCCTGCATCAAAAACGGGTCGTGAAGATGGCCAAGTTCGGGACGGAAAAACTTTTTAGCTTCTGCGTAGGTGGCAATATTGCGTTGCAATAAGAGGTGCGCTACCAATTGATCGACCTTTAATTCTTTGGCCAAGGCATCGATTTGATCTTGTTCCGGTTTGGGTTTTATAGTCCAGCGCATGGGTTCGTATTTCGACATTTCTATCTACCTAGAGCAATCCTTAAATTATAAATCGCTGTCTTCCATTTAGTTAATCCAGATATTTGAGCTTTTTACGTAGGGTGAAAGACCGTCTTGATTTCCAATTCTGCGAACTGTCTGAACATTTCCATCACCCCGCAATATTTCTCAACGGAAAGGTCTACGGCCCTTTGGAGCTTCTTTTCATCGAGATTGGCCCCATGAAAATGATATTCGACAACCACATGGTCATAAAATTTAGGATGTTCATTGGTCAGGTTGGCAATAGTCTCAATGCTAAAATCAGCTACTTCAAGTTTCATTTTTTTGATGAGGGCTGCTACATCCAGACCCGAGCATCCCGCCAAACTTGACAACATTAAGGCCTTTGGGCGATACCCTTTTCCATCTCCACCGTCTTCTGGGCTGGCATCGATTTTTAAGCTAAGTCCCGAAGGATTCGTGCTCTCAAAGGCCATTTTACCAAGCCATTTGGTCGTTATCTGATTTGTAGACCCCATATTTTTTCGTTTCTTTAGAAGTATAAAAATACAACAAAAAGAACGTATAATGCCACTCGTAGCACCACTTGACCCAGACCACGATCCAGACACAAAAATGTTGGCCGAATTCTTCAATGAAACCTTAGGTTTTTGCCCGAATTCGGTTTTGACCATGCAACATCGGCCTGCAATTTCCAAGGCTTTTATCAATCTAAACAAAGCAGTAATGGCCAACGAAGGCCGTGTTACCTCGGCCCTCAAACGTTTGGTAGCATGGGTAAGTAGCAATGCAGCGGAATGTCGCTATTGTCAGGCCCATGCCATCCGGGCTGCTGAGCGTTACGGTGCGGATAATGAGCAGCTCGATAATGTTTGGGAGTACCGTACACACCCCGCTTTCTCAAAGGCCGAAAAGGCGGCATTGGAATTTGCCCTTGCCGCATCGCAGGTGCCCAATGCCGTTAACGGGCAAATAAAAAAAGATCTTTATGAATATTGGGACGAAGGCGAAATCGTAGAAATATTAGGTGTTATTTCGTTATTCGGATTTCTGAATCGATGGAACGATTCGATGGGCACGACTCTTGAAAAAGGGGCTATCGAAAGTGGGGAGATCTATTTGGGAAAACATGGCTGGGAAACAGGCAAACACGTATAATAAAATTTAGTAAAGGCGTATTTGATTGCTTTTACAAACATAATTCACTTGAACTGTCTATTGGGTTTCGTCATACCCTGCAAGACATTCGTCAAAAAAAGCAATCAGTAGTTATGAATGATGAGACCACTTACTTGCTTAAAACCTTAGTGCGTCAAATTTATCTTTGTTGTGGAGGAATGCTTCTCGTATCATTCGTAACCCTACTTCTTTATTTTGATCTTTTTTCCCAAGATGTATTGCCACTAGCTGAAACCACTAGTGTGCCAAGTGACCCAGAATATGATGCAACACGGCTAAATGATTCCCAGGAAAATAAAATCATAAAGTACGGTCATGAGCTCTTTGTAAATACACCCAAGTATATCGGTCCGGATAATGGAAAACAAGAATTCATTTTTGCCGGAAATAGACTTGCCTGCAACAATTGTCACCTGTATTCGGGAACAAAACCTTTCTCTGCTTCCTTGATTGGAATCGTAAATAGATTTCCACAGTTTAGGGCAAGGGAGAACAAAATTGGCACAATTGAGGAACGTATAAATGGCTGTATGGAACGGAGTATGAATGGAAAGATCTTACCTTTAGATGGAAATGAGATGAAAGCCTTTATTAAGTACCTTACATGGTTAAGTCGATTTGCACCACAAGATGGAAAAATGGCTGATCAGGGCTTTGTTAAAATTGAAATCCCGAACAGAAAAGTTGATCTTGTCAATGGGGAAAAGGTCTTTAAAAGGACCTGCATAGAATGCCATGGCGTCGATGGCCAAGGCAAAAAAGCTTCGGGTAGTTATACATATCAATATCCTCCACTCTGGGGAGAAGATTCTTTTAACAACGGTGCCGGCATGAATCGTGTCATAACGGCTGCCCAATTTATGAAGGCTAACATGCCCTTTGGAACCACCTTTGACGCTCCTTTGCTTACCGACGAAGAAGCCTATGATGTGGCCGGTTATATTACTCAGCAAAAAAGGCCCACAAAAGCCCATACCGAAAAGGATTTTCCTGATTTGAAGAAAAAACCCGTATCTACGCCCTATCCCCCATATGCAGATTTATTCCCTCTGGAACAGCACCAACTAGGGCCCTTCGAGCCAATAATCAATTATTACAAACAGACGTATAATATGACAAAAACCAAATAAATGCATGGCGAGCACAAAAAATAATACTAGACGTCAATTTATCGGAGCCATGGCACTTGGTGCAACGGCAAGCACAATCGGGGTGCTTACAAATCCTATTTATGCGAATTCCCATGAAGTCAACACATCAAAGATGAATGATGCGAATAAATGGTTTGAAAAAATCAAAGGAACCCATCGAATTGTTTATGATGGCTCTACACCACATGGTGGGTTTCCGATTATTTGGAACTGGGCATTTTACATGACCAATAATGAAACCGGCACCAAAGATGCCGATATGACAGCAATGACCGTATTAACACATAGCGCCATAGGTTTAGCTCTGGAAGACCGACTGTGGGAAAAATATAGCCTCGGGGAGGTCTTTGGCATTAATGACCATGACACTGGAAAACCAATCCTGCGAAACCCCTATTATGAACCAAAAGAAGGGGACTTTTCTTTGCCTGACATTGAAGGAATAAAACGTTTGCAGGAACGGGGAGCTATGTTCTGCATTTGTGATCTGGCCACCAAGGCATATAGCAATAAAGTGGCCCAGAAAATGAACTAGGATCCAGCAGCGGCTTATGCTGATTGGGTCAGTGGCATTCTCCCTGGAATTCAACCCGTTCTTTCTGGAGTATGGGCACTTGGTCGTGCACAAGAGCACGGCTGTGGGTACATTTTTGCAGGGGGTTAAGAACAATCATAGGCGATTTTACCGCTTAATTAAGCGCGCAACTGCTTAACAAAAATTTGGATGACAAGATGGGTACTTGATACCGCTTCGAACAAGATGTGCCAAAAAGATACTTTGTGCAATGGCAATGAGTTAATTGTGAGACCAGAATCGTTTTAAGTATCATTGACCTTTTCTACAAGTTCGATGTATGCTATTTTATCCTTGTAGATAACGCTCTAATAAATAAATAGTAAAGATCCCCCAAAACGTACCTGTCGCCATGCTTAATATGGCTAAAACTATCGCGTGTGGCATCCATTTTACTTCATAGGCCGCTGTCACCGCTGGAGCGGTAGCGATACCCCCGACATTGGCCATACTCGCAATGGGCACCCAGGCCATGTGAATATTCAATAGTTTGGCAATTCCGATCATAAAAACAAAATGTGCAACTAACCAAACTATCAAGAAACCCAGGAATACTGTATTGAAACCAAGCGTTGCGAACTGTAATTTCAATCCTAAGACGGCCATGACTAGGAGTATCAGAATGCTACCGGCCTTTAAGGTAAATCGAAAATTCCACCGGGGAAAGAGATTACCCAGGGCCAAACCTGCTAGCGAGAGTAATATGACACGCCCTATAAAACTATCGATCAAGGCATTGCACGACAATACAGAAGCGAATAAGATTGCCGCGCAAACCCAGGACGGCATTTTGGTATTTGTATCGGCCCTCATTTCGTCTGGCATAACCGTATCGGTTATCCTGAATTTGCGATTCAGCCAATCACTTTTTTTGATACACTGAAACATCAATACCGTCCAGATGTTCACCAGGATATTGTCCATTACCAACACCGACAAAAAAATATTTTCTGGGCACTCCACCAATTCCTTCAATACCAATTGACTCGTGCTTCCACCAATCCAACTGCCCACTATCGGCGGGATGCCTTTCCAATAGCCTTCTGTAATCAATGTTTTTGAAATCGGTATGGTATCGAAGAGACCTATTGTCATCATAACCGGAAAAATGGCAATAAAAAAAGAGCCCAGAACAAAAAGAAGGATGGGTTTCCATCCAATTGCCCTTAGCTGTCTTAATGACATACTGCTCATAACACTACAGATTGCCAACGGAATGAAAAACTGCTTGCTAAAATCGTGAATAGACGCGTTGGAATAGTCGCCGCTGAAGAGATAGGAAAGTATCGAAGGTATTATGTAGGCCAGCAGAATGGCAGGAACCCAGTCGAAAAGAGATTTTATATGGCGATTCTCCCAACGATCTAAAAAATAGACCGCAATGACTGTAAACAAGACGATTCCCCAAGGCGCAAACACGGAATCGAATATGGGTATTTGCATAGAAGATTATCTTTTATTTCTTCCCGGCAATGATGATAACGATTTCGCCTTTGGGTGGTTTTTGGGAGAAATGCGCCAAAACTTCCGAAATCGTGCCTCGAATCGTTTCCTCGTACATTTTTGTTAGCTCTCGGGAAACCGAAATCTGTCTTTCGGATCCAAAGTATTCCAAAAATTGTGATAGGGTCTTCAGAATTTTATGGGGCGATTCGTAGATAATTAGGGTTCTTGTCTCCTCGGCCAGCAAAAGCAAACGAGTTTGTCTGCCTTTTTTAACAGGAAGAAAGCCCTCAAAAACAAACTTATCATTGGGCAAGCCGCTATTGACCAAAGCCGGTACAAATGCAGTTGCCCCCGGTAGGCATTCAACTTCAATTTGTTGCGCGATACAGGCACGCGTTAACAAAAAACCAGGGTCCGAGATTCCGGGGGTCCCTGCATCGGAAATCAAGGCGATTGTTTCTCCACCAAGCAATCTTTCTACGATTGTATCGACCCTTTTATGTTCATTATGCATATGGTGGCTTTGCATGGGTGTCGAAATAGTGAAATGTCGCAAAAGCATGCCGCTTGTACGCGTGTCTTCGGCCAAAATAAGATCGACTTCTTTTAGGACGCGAATGGCCCGCAAGGTGATGTCCTCTAAATTTCCGATCGGTGTTGGAACCAAGAATAGTTTTCCCATTTGTTAAAAATAAGAAGCCGAAAGTAAGTTGAACAACTTCCGGCCCAAATTTTCTCTTTGAAAAAGCATTGCTACGAAAATCTTCGCGAAATTAATTCCATGAATCGGTTTTCGTATTCTTCCTTTCCTTGCCAATCGTTATAATCGGGCTTGACCATATTCGTGATAAAAGCGATAGAACGTTCCTCTGTTTTTATGGTATTTAATTGGGAAAGTACCCGATTGTAATCTTCACTACTGCCGTTGAACAAATGCTTTACAAATGCCAATCGATTGTTCAAATCGATTTTTATATGGGTATTGGCAAGTTTATCGTTTAATGATTTTGGTTTGATATCCTCTGTTGCGTTTTTGCCAGAAAGGGGCATGAATAATTCCTTTTCGTTTTTCATCAGATTAGGTTTTGACAAAAACTCACTCAATACCTCATCTACAGGGGTACTGTTCGGCATCTCGGAGACCATTCCCTTAATGGTATCTATTCCAGGAATCATGATATCCTCATCATGTGGATTACTTTCTGGAACTGAAGCATTGGCACTTAGCACTGCATTGGCCATTTTTTCAAATTTTGAGGCAATTATATTTTTTGAAACATCCACCTCGATGTCATGGAGTTCTTCCTCGATGAACTTCAAAACCGCCAATTTTTCATAAAGTCCTTTGGCCGCTTCATAGATATCAGTAATGTCCTTTAAATCACGGGACGTTATGATATCGGTAGACAACTTTCGAAGCTCTTCTTTCAATTTTTTTTTCATTCGTTCAATTCTTTAGTATCAATTGAAAATCCATCCTTTCAAAAAAAGGGTCCCCACAAGTACCTAGTTGTGCTGCACATTGAATAAAGTTGCTTTACATGGGTGCCCCAAGAATTCTTGCTATTTCAATGTCCTTTTGATGGGTGGCCCAACACCTATTCCCCAGGCTTTGATTGCCGCCCCTTTCGAACATTCCCCTTACTACTATCCAAGTTTTAAGCGAGCATTTCGAGTTTTTGGCAATAAAAAATAGAACGCCATAAACCTAATATGGCAGTTGATGGCTTTTAGTTTATTCTATTGCAAAAGGTGTGCCTTTTTTACTAATTTTAAGTATACCTATAATTAGAACGGAAAAACAACTTATTTTCGTCTAAAATTACAAAATGTTTCTCGAAAACACCGTTAATCATAAGGAACAATTCGGTTGGATAGAGGTAATCTGTGGTTCAATGTTTTCCGGAAAGACCGAGGAATTGATTCGAAGATTGAAACGGGCCCAGTTTGCCAAACAAAAGGTAGAAATCTTTAAACCTATGGTTGATACCCGATACAATGAGGAAATGGTGGTTTCACATGATGCCAATGAAATACGTTCAACACCCGTTCCAGCTGCTGCCAATATTCGAATTTTAGGGGATACCTGTGACGTGGTAGGAATTGATGAGGCCCAGTTTTTTGATGATGAGATCGTTACGGTATGCAATGATCTTGCCAATAAAGGGGTACGCGTCGTGGTTGCTGGCCTCGATATGGATTTTAAGGGCAATCCGTTTGGTCCTATGCCGGCACTTATGGCTACAGCCGAATATGTAACGAAGGTGCATGCAATCTGCACCCGAACTGGTAACCTTGCAAATTACAGCTATCGAAAATCGAACAATGATAAATTGGTCTTATTAGGCGAAACAGAGGAGTACGAACCACTAAGCAGAGCCGCTTTCTACAAGGCTATGCTAAAGGAACGAGTTCGTGGAATCGATGTGACATCTGAAGAAGTCCCTCCCAACACAAAAAAGTCCAATGCCTAAAGTCAATGAGACGGTACTCGAGATCGATCTAAGGGCGCTTGCACATAATTATCGATTCTTAAAATCAAGGTTACACGCTAACACATTATTTTTAGCCGTTGTAAAAGCATTCGCCTATGGCAGCGATGCATCTGAAATTGCCCGAAAATTAGAACATCTGGGGGTCGATTACTTTGCCGTTGCCTATGTAAAGGAAGGCATTGCCCTACGCGATGCCGGCATCACCAAACCCATCTTAGTGTTACACCCACAGTCGGTCAATTTTAACGCCATGATCGAACGATGTTTGGAACCCAGTATCTACTCGCCTAAAATTCTGGAAGCGTTTTTGGCTACAGCCCAGAGGCATTCTCAAAAGGAGTATCCAATACATTTAAAGTTCAATACCGGTTTAAATAGATTGGGGTTCTTGGAAAACGAAGTACCATGGATCATGGATCGAATCCAGGGAAGCAACGTGATAAAGGTAGCCTCGATCTTTTCTCATTTGGCGGCATCGGAAGACCTAAATGAAATCGCATTTACAAGGAAACAAATCGCACGCTTTCTTTCAATTGGCAAGGCAATTGATGCGTCCCTGGGACATCCTACGCGTAAACACATACTGAATACCTCGGGCATCATTAATTTTCCGGAAGCACAATTAGATATGGTCAGAAGTGGCATCGGGTTATATGGTTTTAGTAACGCCAAGGCCATCGATTTGCAATTGCGCCCAATTGCCACTTTGAAAACGATCATTTCCCAGATCCATACAATAGAACCCGGGGAAACAGTGGGGTACAATCGTGCCTTTGCCTCTCAAGGGCAAAAGGTCACGGCCACCTTACCGCTGGGCCATGCCGATGGCATTGGACGCCACTATGGAAATGATAGGGCCTTTGTAAATATCCACGGAAAATATGCTCCTATTATTGGTAATGTCTGCATGGACATGATTATGATCGATATCACCGGAATCCCTTGCCAAGAAGGCGATGAAGTAGTTGTTTTCGGCGAAAATCCGAATGCCGAGGCATTTGCCGCATTTGGCGGCACGATATCCTACGAGCTACTTACTGGTATTTCTCAGAGGGTAACACGAATCTTCGTCAACGACTAATTTTTTTAACATTCTGTTAAGGAATACTTTTTTTTATTACATTGCAAGACACTATTCATTAACCAACTAAATCTTTCACGTATGCTAAAGGAGTTTAAGAATTTCATAATGACCGGGAACGTCATCGAATTTGCCGTAGCCGTCATAATGGCAGGTGCCTTGGGTGCGGTTATCAATGGCTTTGTTACCGATATAGCAATGCCCTTTGTAGGGTACTTTTCTGGTGGCGTCGATTTTGCCAACTTATTCTATGCTATGGATGGAAAGGATTATGATACCTTGGCTGCCGCAAAAGAGGCAGGTGGAGCCGTTATTGCCTATGGGAACTGGATCAATACTATCGTCAATCTGTTTATTGTAGGCTTAGTAATGTTCATTATCATTAAGGCCTATCAAAAAACAAAAACACCGCCACCACCGCCACCACCTGCGGGACCTACTCAGGAAGAACTCTTGACCCAGATTAGGGACCTCTTAAAAAAATAAGCCTTCAGGTCAAAGGATTTACTTACAAATAAACCAACTAAACCAGTAAACCCCTGCCGTCAGCAGGGGTTTTTACATTGTGACATATAGCAATCATTTAATTTTTATAACATTTTGTTATATTTTTATAATTATAAGAATTGGCCCTTGCTCGCTATACTTTGTTGAAGTACCTTTGCCTTCCAAATTCAACCTCCAAATCTGTAGTCAGTTCGATCGGCTTGATGGATCGCAGGATGACCTATCGAAAAGGGTTGCATACAAATTTTAAATTGTAAAAATGAAAGTAGCGGTAGTTGGTGCCACGGGAATGGTGGGGGAGGTAATGCTTCAAGTATTGGCAGAACGCAATTTTCCCATTTCAGAATTATTATTGGTAGCGTCCGAACGATCGGTAGGGAAAAAACTGACCTTTAAGGGTGCCGAATATGCTGTAATGGGCTTATCTGATGCTGTGGCAGCCCGTCCCAATATTGCCATTTTTTCAGCCGGTGGGGATACTTCCTTGGAATGGGCCCCCAAATTCGCGGCAGTTGGTACTATCGTAGTAGATAATTCCTCCGCCTGGCGCATGCATCCCGACATAAAACTAGTGGTTCCTGAAATCAATTCCCATGTTTTGACGGCAGACGACAAAATAATAGCCAACCCCAATTGTTCGACCATACAGATGGTCATGGCACTAGCACCCTTGCATAAAAAGTATAAAATGAAACGGGTGGTAGTATCTACCTATCAATCGGTCTCTGGTACAGGTCTCAAAGCGGTACGACAACTTGAAAATGAGATAGCCGGTGTTCAAGGAGAAATGGCCTACCCCTATCCTATTGGTCGCAACGCCTTGCCACATTGCGATGTTTTCCTTGAAAATGGGTACACTAAAGAAGAAATGAAATTGGCACGTGAACCTCAAAAAATATTCGATGACCGGACCTTTTCGGTAACCGCGACCGCGGTACGAATTCCTACTGCAGGAGGACATTCCGAATCAGTCAATGTCGAATTCGAAAACGACTTCGAATTAAACGAAGTGAGAAAATTGCTGACGGCAGCACCAGGAGTAACCGTACAAGATAATCCAGATACAAATACGTATCCGATGCCCATTTATGCCAACGGGAAAGATGAGGTTTTTGTCGGCCGAATCCGAAGGGATGAAACGCAACGAAATACCCTTAATATGTGGATTGTGGCCGACAACTTGAGAAAAGGAGCTGCGACGAATGCGATTCAGATTGCTGAATATTTGGTAAAAAAAGGTTTTGTCTGAATTCAGTCAGTTTAAATTGTTAAACCTTCATAATCAAGTTATTTTGAAGGTTTTTTAATGGTATTTTTAGGGCATTAACCGAAAATATCCGATGAAAAAAATAGCATTTATAATCACTTCGATCCTGACCTTTATTTCTTGTAATACAGCCCTTAAGCCACAACCTATTTCCGTGATTTATCCTATTACTACAAAATCAGACGCTACCGATACCTATTTTGGAACCACAGTCGCAGATCCCTACCGCTGGCTGGAAGATGATCGTAGTTCGGAGACCGAATCATGGGTACAATCCGAAAACAAAGTAACCTTTGGATATTTAGACAAAATACCGTTTCGGGCATCCTTAAAGAAACGTTTGGAAAAATTATCGGATTATGAAAAATTGGGAGCTCCCTTTAAGGAGGGCGCCTATACCTATTACTACAAAAATGACGGCCTTCAAAACCAAAATGTGGTTTACCGCCAAAAGGAGGGTGAAAAGCCTGAAGTATTTTTAGACCCCAATACATTTTCAAATGATGGCACGACCTCGTTGCAAGGTTTAAGCTTTACGAAAGATGGAACACTGGCGGGGTATCTCATATCGGAAGGAGGTAGTGATTGGCGTAAGGCCATCGTTTTGAATACTGCGACCAATCAAATCATCGAAGATACCTTAACCGATATCAAATTCAGTGGAATCTCTTGGAAAGGCAATGATGGGTTCTATTATTCAAGTTATGATAAGCCAAAAGGAAGTGAACTCTCGGCAAAGACCGATCAACACAAATTATATTATCATAAATTGGGTACCCCACAAAATCAAGATGCCCTGGTATTTGGAGGGACTGCAACCGAAAAACATCGGTATGTTGGTGCTCTAGTTACTGAAGACAATCGCTATTTGGTTATCTCGGCCTCGAATTCGACTTCGGGCAACAAACTTTTTATTCAAGACCTGACCCAACCTAATGGCAAACTGGCCACGATCCTCGATAATGAAGACACCGACAGCTACATCATCGAGAACGTTGGCTCAAAACTGTACATTGTGACCAACAAGGAAGCGCCCAATCAAAAAATCGTCACGGTAGACGCTTCCAGGCCCGGTCCCGAAAACTGGATTGATTTTATTCCTGAAACCGACAACGTACTTTCAGCGAATACCGGTGGAGGTTATTTTTTTACAGAATATATAGTCGATGCCCTTTCGAAGGTATTTCAATATGACTATGATGGAAAATTGATACGGGAAGTAACGCTTCCTGGTCTAGGGAGTGCTAGTGGTTTTGGAGGAAAAAAAGAGGAGGTGGAATTCTATTTTTCATTTACGAATTATATTATTCCGGGCTCTTCTTATAAGTTCAATGTTGAAACAGGCTCCTATTCCCTATATTGGGAACCTAAAATTGATTTTAACCCTGAAGACTATGAGTCAAATCAAGTATTTTACCCCTCTAAGGACGGCACCAAGATTCCTATGATAATAACCCACAAAAAAGGGCTGAAACTTAACGGAAAGAATCCAACCTTGTTATATGGGTATGGAGGCTTCAATATCAGTTTAACGCCTAACTTTAATGTTGTCAATGTTGTTTGGATGGAACAGGGCGGCGTGTACGCTGTTCCCAACCTTCGGGGAGGCGGGGAATATGGTAAGGCATGGCACGACGCCGGTATTAAAACCAAAAAACAGCATGTATTCGATGATTTCATTGCAGCAGCTGAATATCTTATCGCCAATAAGTATACTTCCTCTGAATATTTGGCAATACGTGGGGCGAGCAATGGCGGACTCTTGGTGGGGGCGGTGATGACACAACGCCCTGATCTGATGAAAGTGGCCTTGCCTGCCGTTGGGGTCTTAGACATGCTTCGCTACCATACTTTTACAGCGGGCGCCGGTTGGGCGTATGATTACGGCACTTCCCGAGATAGTAAGGAGATGTTCGATTACCTGCTGGGGTATTCCCCGGTGCATAATGTCAAGGCAGGCACGTCATATCCAGCTACACTCATCATGACCGGAGACCATGATGATCGCGTAGTACCTGCCCACAGCTTTAAATTCGCCGCTGAACTTCAAGCAAAGTCGGCGGGGCCTAATCCGATTTTGATCCGCATTGAAACGAATGCAGGGCATGGAGCCGGAACCCCCATTAGTAAGATCATTGATGAATATACCGACATTTTTGGTTTCACTTTATACACGATGGGTTTTGAGCAACTTCCCAACAGGGCGATCCTAAAAGATTTTAAAGAATAACATCTTGAAATAGCATAATATATGAATCCGTACGTTTCAAAACTAGGAACGTACTTTCTTTTCAATTCTTGATTTCGGAAATGCTTCAAATAGATAATATATCATTTGCCTACGACAAATTACCGGTACTTGAGGATATCAGCCTACAAGTGGCCCGAGGGGAACATGTTTCCATTATCGGCGAAAGTGGGTGTGGTAAGAGTACGCTTTTAAAAATCATCTATGGTAAATTAGCCGTCACTACTGGCAAAATATTCTGGGATGAAAATCCCATACTTGGTCCGTTATATAATCTAATACCTGGTGAATCTTATATGAAATATTTGGCGCAGGACTTTGATTTGATGCCATTTACGACGGTAGCCGATAATATTAGTGAATACCTTTCAGTCTTTGATCCGGAAGCCATGCAGTCAAGGACCGATGAACTCTTGGAAATGATCGAAATGGAAGAATTTGCAAAAACCAAGGTAAAGAACTTAAGCGGCGGACAACAACAGCGGGTTGCCCTGGCCAGGGTTTTGGCACAACAGCCTGAAATTCTCTTATTGGACGAACCCTTTAGCCATATCGATAATTTCAGCAAAAATAGCCTGCGTAGAAATCTTTTTGCCTATTTAAAAAATAAAGGAATCACTGTCTTGACTGCCACTCATGACCATCAGGATATGCTACCTTTCGCAGATAGGGTCATTGTTCTCAAAGACCGACAAATTATCGCTGAAGACAACCCCAAACACCTCTTTGAACATCCAAGAAATCTCTATATAGCTTCCTTGTTCGGAGAAGCCAACAGAATACCCATAAATATCATAAAGTCGTATGCCGACACGAAAAGGCAGATTATTGTGTATGCCCATGAATTTAGGGTTTCCGGCAATTCGGGACTTCAAGTTGTCGTTTTCCATTCGTATTATATGGGCAGTCATTATTTGATCATGGGCGATTATGAAGGCCAGTCTATCTATTTCAACCATGGCGCTGCTTTGGAAATCGGTAAAAAAGTTTTTCTTAATATTGCCATCGAGGTCATCAATCAGCGGTTGAACCTCTAGAGAAAGTGGAAAAAGAACGACTGTTGCAGGAACTTCATTTTAAGGCCATTCGTAGTGGTGGTGCGGGGGGGCAACACGTTAACAAAGTCTCCTCGAAGATCGAACTTGCCTTTGATGTGTCTGGTTCAAAGGAACTTACCGCCTGGGAAAAGGATCGTTTGCTATTGAAACTAGCCACTAGATTGACCAAAGAAAACATCCTTCTGCTCGTATGCGATGAAACCAGGAGCCAGCACAGAAACAAAAGTTTGGTAATAAATCGATTCTTCGAGCTATTGGAGCGTGCCCTTGCGCCAAAAAAAAAGCGAAGAAAAACAAAGCCCTCGAAATCGGCTATCGAAAAAAGATTGCAAAGCAAGAAAAAGGAAGCTTTAAAAAAGTCAAGGCGCTCAAAACCTCCATTGGGGTAATATCAACAGCCCCTTTAAGATCTCGTTGAAAAAAGGCATTTCTTGGCCTACCCCGAATTTCTAAAAGAGCTCTTTTTGTATACGTACGTTTATCAGAATAGGTGAATTCAACAAGACCTCCCGCATTTCATTCCATAAGGGTTGGGCCCCGAAACGCGCATAAAACTTTTCTTCTTTGGTCAGATAACCGCCGTGATTTGAATAGATTCCCCGTTGAATACGATTTTGTCGCCGACTGATTTTCCGAGCAATACTTGTCCCATAGGTGTCCCAATCGAAATACAATAGACCCCCACCAAACCACCCTCCTTACAAAGTCCTGCCGAGACGGCTAAAAAATAGTTGCTCTTTGAGGTTTCGACCAAGTTGCCAAGTCCGATTGTCGAATGTACCGATTTGATATTTACTTTGGCAAGTACATCCTCCATTTTTTCTGCCTCAGCAAGCTGTTGTCCCAACTTTTCAAGTTCAAGTTGAAGCATGGCCCGACCCGTCTCATGCTTATCCCCAGAACTATTCTTATCCTCTGAATCCAACGATTCCCGTACGTCCCGTATATTGCCTTGTATTCCTGCAATCCTCCTATTCACAAAGGCCTCGCAGAATTTATATAGTATCCCTTTTGGGTTATTCACGTTCATGCGATAAAAGTAATAAATCCGGGATCGGTTTTATGATTTAATGAAGAAATTGAATTGGGAGCGGAAGTCTTATTCTTCAAAATGATACAGATCAGCGAGTTTGTAGACAAGAAAATTTATCATCGTACTTTGATTTTCCCCTCTTTGATACATTTCATACACCTTATTTTTATTTTCTTCCTTAAAAAAATCAAGGTCGTCGGTGCCAAATTCGCTAAAAACATCCCATGATTTAAGTCCTTCCAACATGGCCCGATGTGCCTGGAACCTCTTGTTGACCAATTCCAATTGCTGTCTGTGCTTTTTAACCTCTTTATGGGAAGAACTTTGATCTCTTGCATTCCTTAGCCTATATTCGGTTTCTAGACGAACATTGGCTTCCTCGGCTTCGGCAATTATCTTGGCATAGGCCCGGTACACCAAGTTGGTATATTCTGCAAGGAATTGTTCAGTGGTGTTCGCGGCAAAGCTAGGTTCGCTTGTGAACCCAACATCTTCATTACTCGCATAAAAATTCGTGCTTTCAGAACTTCTGGGTTCATTCTTGTTTTCAAGGGCATCTTTCCATGCTTGTGACTTTATCAACTCTTTCCACACCTTGTTATATCTTCTCTTATAATTTGATTTAGAAGTAGAACAACTGGTCATCAATATGATGAAGGCCAGAAGTAAAAGTCTAAAGTAATGTTTTCTAAATGCTCTAATTTGCATGTGCTATCTTTGGTCCTCACTTCTTTTTGAAGTGATGGGACGACTTAAAAAATATTTTTCCGATCACCGGTGCCATATAGCATATGGAAGAGACGGGCCAACGTCAAATATCCTAGGGAAGGTTCGATTCAAAAATCAAGATATGCCTGGTACTCGAGGCTAAATCGTACTGACTTTGAACATTGTTTTTGGGGGAAGCCAATATAGTAAAAAATTGTTCTTCCTGTTCGGAATAAAGCTGTAACCACAAAAAATCGGTTGAAGTCGATATTATGATGTCCCGACCATATCGGCCAGATCCCTGCCCACGGCACTGCCGATGGCTATGCCCATTCCCCCCAAGCGTACCCCACAATACACATTTGTTGAAAGTTGCTTGAGGATAGGTTGTTTGTGTGGGCCTATACCCATGATACCGCTCCATCGTCTTTCTATTTCAAAAGCAGTTGTAGGCAATATTATTTCGCGTAGCATTTTTTCGAGCCGATCTTGAATCAGCTCAGTTTCGCCAAATTCGGATGTTTCTTCCCCGATAAAGTCTAGATTTCTGCCCCCTCCAAAAAGAATCCTATTATCGATATTCCTAAAATAATAATAACCTTCGTCAAGATGAAAGGTCCCCTTGATTTGAAGATCTCGTATAGGTTTGGTGATCAACACTTGAGCCCGTGCGGGTTTCACTTCCTGAATTTTAAATTGCTGCGCAAAGCCATTGGTTGCGATGAGCAGCTGCTTTGCCGCAAACTCAAAGTGGTTCGTATAAACGGTTACGGTATCATTATGGGACTCAAATGCCTCGACCGTGATTGCATTTAGAATAATCACACCCATTTTCAGGGCCTTGATCAAGAGTGCCGACATCATTTTACCCGTATCAAGTTGCGCTTCGGAAGAATTGCTAATATACATTTCCTGAATGCCCTTAAAATTGAAGCTATTAACATGGGGTCGAAAGGGGTCTTTTCTAAAAATTGGCCGTAATAAGCGGTTCATTTCGGCCAATTTAGAAAGACAGTGATCGTATTGTTCCTGAGCTTCCAGGAGAAATAATTCATGGCCCCCGTAATTTTGGTAGCCGATTTTCTCGTCTCCTAGGTTCTTCCGCAACAATTTAATACCCTCCCAACGCTTTTTGACCAATTGAAAAACAGTTTCTTCGGAATGGTTCTTCAAATCGGCAACGATTTCTGAGATACTTCCGAAACAGGCAAATCCAGCATTTTTTGAGCTGGCTCCTTGGGGAAGAATGCCTTTTTCGAGTACCAATATCTTCGAATTGGGAAACTTATTCTTTAAATGTAGGGCACAATTAAGGCCTACAATGCCACTACCGATAATAGCAAAGTCGACGTTGGAAAGCCAGGTTTTATATTCCCAATAGCTCAGATTCATGACAAAGAAACGCTAGATCGGCAAGGAGAACCTACCAGATCGGATTTAATTATTCTTGCGGCTGTGGATCCATCACGAAACTTTCCATAAATTTCGTCGTATAATTACCGGCCAAATAATCAGGATGGTCCATCAATTGTCTATGAAAAGGGATTGTAGTCTTTACTCCTTCGATGACGAACTCGTCTAATGCCCGCTTCATTTTGTTAATGGCTTCTTCCCGTGTCTGTGCCGTAGTAATTAACTTGGCGATCATAGAGTCATAATTCGGTGGAATCGTATACCCGCTATAGACGTGGGTATCCATTCGCACCCCATGCCCCCCAGGTATGTGAAGCGTGGTTATTTTTCCGGGTGAGGGCCTAAAACCATGATAAGGGTCTTCGGCATTGATTCGACATTCGATGGAATGTAATTTCGGAATGTAGTTCTTACCTGAAATGGGTACGCCTCCTGCAACCAGTATTTGTTCTCGGATCAAATCATAATCAATTACCTGCTCGGTAATGGGATGTTCTACTTGAATACGGGTATTCATTTCCATAAAATAGAACTTACGATGTTTGTCGACCAAAAATTCAATGGTCCCCGCACCTTCATACTTTATGTATTCGGCCGCTTTTACCGCTGCATTCCCCATGGCTTCCCTTAACTTATCGGTCATAAAGGGGGATGGGGTCTCTTCGGTAAGTTTCTGATGTCTGCGCTGTATCGAACAGTCTCGTTCAGAAAGATGGCACGCTTTCCCATATTGGTCGCCAACGACTTGAATTTCGATATGGCGTGGCTCTTCAATAAGTTTTTCCATATACATGCCGCCATTGCCAAAAGCGGCCGTAGCCTCTTTTACGGCACTGTTGAACAATTCTTCCATCTCTTCCTCTTTCCAAACGGCTCGCATGCCTTTCCCACCACCACCAGCGGTCGCCTTAATCATAACGGGGTACCCCATTTTTTTTGCGACTTTTATAGCATCGGCAACATCCTTTAGAAGGCCATCAGATCCAGGAACACAAGGTACACCAGCCTTTTTCATGGTTTCCTTGGCGGTCGCCTTGTCACCCATTTTGTCAATTTGATCTCCAGAAGCTCCAATAAACTTAATGTCGTGTTCTGCACAAATTCTTGAGAACTTGGCATTCTCAGAGAGAAAACCGTACCCAGGATGAATGGCATCGGCATTGGTAATCTCGGCAGCGGCGATAATATTCGGTATTTTCAAATACGACTCGCTGCTTGCTGCGGGGCCGATGCAAACGGCCTCATCCGCAAAACGAACATGCAGGCTTTCTTCGTCGGCCTTTGAATATACGGCCACGGTTTTGATGCCCATTTCCTTGCAGGTACGAATAACGCGTAGCGCTATCTCTCCCCTATTCGCAATCAATATTTTTTTGAACATAACCCTTTGAAAATTTCAAATTCCAAACTATAAATTCCAAATTCCAAAAACTACCTTCGGAATTTGACGCTTCAAAATCAGGATTTATTTTTATGACGGATCTACCAAAAATAATGGCTGATCAAATTCGACCGGGGATGAATCCTCGACCAATACCTTGACTATTTTACCCGAAACTTCAGATTCAATATCATTGAATAATTTCATGGCCTCAATAACACAAAGAACGTCCCCTTTATGTATTTCGCTCCCTATTTCTACAAACGCAGGTTTGTCGGGCGAAGGTTTTCTGTAGAACGTTCCTATGATGGGCGATTTGATAGTCAGATATTTTGAATCATCTGCCTTGGCCTCTTTCACGTGTGTAGGTTCTTCAGTCGCGGGGACCGATTGATAGGCCGGAGCTTGTTGAATCGAAGGTTGACCTATTGGCAGGTGTTGTACATAGGTCGTCTCGGGATGGTGCTCTCCGGAGGATGTTTTTATCGTAATCTTCAGGTCCTCCATTTCCAGTTTTACCTCACTTGCCCCGGATCTGGCCACAAACTTGATCAAGCTTTGAATTTCTTTAATATCCATAGAATTTGAATTTAATTAGGTTAGTTATATGCCCATTTTAAATATATAGAACCCCATGTAAATCCTCCACCAAAAGCGGCGAAGACAAGGTTGTCCCCTTTTTTGAGCTGGTCTTCATAATCGTTCAATAACATAGGCAATGTTGCCGATGTGGTATTTCCAAACTTTTGTATGTTCATCATTACCTTAGAACTATCAAGCCCCATTCTATTGGCCGTGGCATCGATAATTCTTTTATTCGCTTGATGAGGCACCAACCAAGCTATATCGGTATGCTCTAGATTATTCATTTTCATTATACGTTCTGCGACATCGGCCATATTCGAAACGGCAAATTTGAACACAGTTTTACCATCCTGATAAATATAGTGTTTTCTGTTCTTCACAGTTTCCAAAGAAGCGGGAAGCAACGACCCACCGGCGTCCATTCCAAGATAGGGTCTTCCATTTCCATCGGCCCTCAAATATTCATCCTGCAAACCCATGCCTTCGGTATTGGGTTCAAAAAGCACCGCTCCCGCACCATCACCGAAAATTATACAGGTCGTTCTATCGGTATAATCGATGATCGATGACATTTTATCTGCACCTATCAACAATACTTTTTTATATCGGCCAGATTCTATATAGCGTGCAGCGGTCGACATACCGAACAAAAAACTCGAACACGCCGCCAATAAGTCAAAGGCAAAAGCATTCGTAGCTCCGATTTCCGAAGCCACAAAGGCTGCAGTTGATGCAACGGCACTATCAGGCGTCGCAGTGGCGACAATGACGAGTTCAATTTCCTTTGGATCGATTTTTTTCTTGCTGAGGAGGCTCTCAACAGCTTTAATAGCAAGATACGAAGTTCCTTCTCCCTCTTCTGGTTTCAGTATTCTTCTTTCTTTGATTCCGGTTCGCGTGGTTATCCATTCATCATTGGTATCTACCATTCCTTCCAACATCTTGTTGGTTAGTATAAATTTTGGGACATAAGCCCCTACAGCTGTAATGGCTGCCGATAGTTTCCCCATTCTAAAGTTGATTTTGCATCAAAAAGTCCTCAAAATGACTCAAAAGTTGTGAAAATTAATGATTTTTTGGGACTTTAGACCTAAAAAGAGTTCTTTTTCAGGAAGGCAGATGACCCCTAAAATATTTCAGTAAAGTAAAAGCAGTCTCACTGAAAAGTAGTATGCATCTCCTAGTAGTATTGTCAAAAACAAAAAATCCCACTTGTTCCAGTGGGAGATTTAATGCGTACGGTCGAAAGGCTATGCCTCTACGCTTTCAGTTTTGTCGATAAGCACTTGGCCCTTGTAATACAATTTACCTTCGTGCCAATGTGCTCTGTGAAATAAATGCATTTCTCCGGTAGTCGGGTCCGTTGCCAAGGTAGGGGCTACTGCCTTGTAATGTGTTCTTCTCTTGTCCCTTCTGGTCTTTGAAATTTTTCTCTTAGGATGTGCCATGGTAACTTATTTATCCGTTAATAATTTTTTTAGTGCGTCCCATCTGGGATCGATTCCTTTGTTTTCCTTTGTTTCCTTTGGTTGTAGTTCCCTTAACTTGTCAAGTACTTCTGATTTAAGGGTTCCTTCAGCAATTCCAGGATGAATCCTTTTTTGGGGTACTGCCAACACCAACATTTCGTATAAGTACTGTGCTACGTTGATTTGATGTTCCCCATATGGGATGATTAAGATTTCGTCGTCTTCGTCATTGAAAGTCTCCCCGAATTTCACCACGAGTTCAAGACCTGATTCTATTTCTTGATCATACGGCTCACTGGTAATATCACAGTTCACATTTACGGTGCCCATTGCCTTAAATTCTAGTTCAAGCATGGTACTCGTTTTGTTCAAGATAATCGTGGCTGCAATAGTTGCCCCATTAAACTCGTCATACCCAAAAGATTCAAAGAACTTGTTGTCGATTACGTATTTGAATTCGTGTTTTCCTTGCTTCAATCCTGAGAAAGGAATTATATATTCCTTATGCTTCATCTTTTACAACACTGATTAAACGTAACCCACACTATATTAAAGGCCCACATTGAAGTGGACAGACCGGACCATTCCAGTTCCGGCGGGTGCAAAGATACTATTATTTTACGAAAAGCCAACCTTTAGAATAAAATATGTCCGATTATAAAGACCCTTCTTAAAATCAACTTAAAAAAGGCCCTAGATCGCGTAGTTTCATCGCCGAACTTTCTGCTTTTGTAGCTGATTATCAATAAGTTCCTTATACTCTTCCCGTTTCTTGAAAATGGCAATGGCCATGAAAACGGCTTCTTCAAAAGAGCTAGCATCCGCTATGTTTTTTCCAGCTATTTCGAAAGCAGTGCCATGATCTGGTGATGTTCGCACTTTTGAAAGACCGGCCGTAAAATTTACGCCACGTCCAAAAGAGAGGGTTTTGAAAGGTATTAAGCCTTGATCATGATAAGCCGCTAAAACCGCATCAAATTTTCGATAGGCATCCGAGCCGAAGAAACTGTCTGCAGCAAAGGGTCCGAAGACCAAATGCCCAGCGTCTGACATTTCCCTAATTATAGGCTTTAAGATCTCGTCGTCCTCTTTGCCTATTAGCCCATTATCCCCACTGTGAGGATTTATACCCAAGAGGGCTATTTTGGGCCTCCTAATACCAAAATCCATCATCAATGACTTTTCCATAGTACGCACTTTCGTACGAATCAATATGGGATTGATGGCGGCGGGGGCATCTTTCACAGCAATATGATCTGTCAACAATCCGATCTTCAGGTCTTCGGTAACCATAAACATGAGGCTCTCTCCCTCAAGCACTTCAGCCAGGTAATCGGTATGTCCCGGGAATTTAAATTCCTCAGATTGAATTGTATTTTTATTGATAGGGGCAGTGACCAAGACGTCGATTTCATCATTTTTCAACGCTTTTACAGCCGCTTTTAAGGAGCGAATCGCGAACGATCCGCTTTCAGGAGTAGCCGTGCCAAAAACAAAATCAGGGGCTTCCTTCCAAACATTGACCACGTTGATCTTATCATCCAATGCTTTTGTGGCATCCGAAATACCGTTGAAATTTATATCAAGCCCAAAATGGTTTTTTTGATGTGTTATGGTTTTGTTGGAAGCAAAAATAATTGGGGTGCAAAAATCGAGCATCCGCGCATCTTCAAAGGTTTTTAATACCACTTCACAACCGATTCCGTTGAGGTCCCCTATTGATATCCCCAGCTTTATTTTGGCATTTTCCTGCATTATATCTTTACCTTTGTGTCTGATCTTGGATGCAAAACTACTTAATTTAAACGACACATGTTTACAGGGATAATCGAAACTTTGGGCAATGTTGAACGGCTTAAACGGGAAAAGGGCAACCTGCACATTACCATTCTTTCCACACTGGCCAACGAATTGGAAATCGACCAGAGTATAGCCCATAATGGCGTATGTTTAACAGTGGTCGAAATCTTCAACACTTCTTACACAGTGACCGCCATCGAAGAGACCTTACAAAAAACAAACCTTGGAACCCTTGCAGTGGGTGATGAGGTCAATTTGGAGCGCGCCATGATACTGGGAGCTCGATTAGACGGCCACATGGTGCAGGGACACGTGGATCAAACAGCCATTTGTACTTCCGTAGTGGAAAAAGAGGGCAGTTGGGTCTTTTCATTTGACTATAATTATGAAGTGGGTTCGGTAACCATTGAAAAAGGCTCCATAACAATCGACGGGGTGAGCCTAACGGTCGTAAATTCTAAAAAAAATTCATTTAGTGTAGCGATTATCCCGTATACCTTTGCGCATACTCGTTTCAAAACCTACACGGTCGGAACACGTGTCAATCTCGAATTTGATGTAATTGGAAAATATGTAGCCAAATTGTTACACGATCACATTTAAATCTTTTATAATCGGTTGGGCAATTAAAGTATAGCATTTACACCTGTGTAGATTAAAACGTGTGCACTGCCATTTCAGATAGATTTTTTAATCCTCAAAAAAACTAATCGAAGAGCCGATCCAAGTGTCGGCATTCTGGTGAGACACATTGATAAGCCCGCCCTTACCCATACGGGTCAAGTTAATTGCCGGTTTCAATGTATTACTCTCGGTATCTAAAATATAGAGAATACGCAACTCTACCTTCGAATTTGTCTCGGTATTCGTTTTGATAATCGGGGCGTAGTTGACCTTTCGTTGTAATAGAAAATTGGCAGTATCGGTGATTTTGGAAATGCTTTCGAGGGTCGGATTCAAATCGATACCCTGGCCAGCAAACGAAAACAACGGTTTTAAGACAAAATCGTCAAGTTGAAGATCTGCAGGGTAATCATTCAAATAGTATGACTGTGGAATGAATTCATGCCGCAACAACGGCATGATGCATTTTGAGATCATAAAAAACCAATCAGGATGGGTAACCCAGGCTACATCGACCTCATCATAAAGATTAAAATTGGTATGCACATTCTCAAGCCGTTGCATATCATCGAAAATCACCCGGTTGTATATACGGTGTATCGGAATTTTTTGACCTTCCTTCCAATAGAATAATTTTTTACCTTCCTTGATTACCTCTGTGATACAGACCACTGCTATACCCAAGGCCTTTTTCGTGGCCCAAAAATCGATGCGCGTCTTTTGCTTCTCGGGAAAAAGTTCCATTAAGATAACATTTTCAGGTTTTTCATCAGCGAGAATTAAATTCTTGACCTTTTTGTAATAGGCGGTCTCGTCTAGACTGTCTAAAAAATAATGAAGTCCATTCGAATCAAGGTTCGGGTAGTTTTGCAAAAATGCCTTTCCTAAAAATGGCTGGTAATACATCAGTGACGGAAAGGCCTGTAATTCGATTAATTGAGGGGATATGTTGCCATCGGCATCATCGCACAACCCAAAATCAATTGCCAAAAAATGAGGTTTTCCCAAAGGACTAGGAGATTGTAAATGCTTTGGCAGAAATCGCTGTCGAATCACATCCATATCCAATTGCCAAATTTGATCCAAAATCGAAGCACTGGCTTCAAGTACTTTTTCCTTGATTTCCTTGCTAATAAAAACCGGTGTTTCCGAGATTCGAAAGGCACAGGGTTCCCCGAATGTATCAGCTACATATTTTTTTAGATCTTCATAGTAATTCTGTTTGAAGCCTTTGTTGAACGCTTCCCTTCGTTCTGGGATCATACCGAAATAAATTTAGATCGATCAATAGATTCGGCCGCTAATTGCAGAAATCGAGGAATAATGGTATGGTTGGTCTTCATGATCTTATCGTCATCGTCTAAGTGTTGGATCATCTCAAGGTACTTTTGCTTGCCATGATGTTTTATGATTTTCTTTCGCATATCGGGCTTTTGAAAATGGTGCAACATCCCCACCGAATCGGCTTCGGGATGAAACTGCACCCCAAATATTTCCTTGCTGAACCTGATTGCCATCACAGCCCTTTCCAAGGGAACGTGGGGTCGTATTTTTTCCCTACAGAGCACTTTTCCGTCCAAGGTTTCCAATTTCCATTCATGGGGGCCCACTACCTGGTAATCTCGGGAATCAACGGCATAAAACGGATTCGGAAGGCCTTCGAAAAGTACTTCCCGTTCGCCACTTAGGGTCTTGAAAATGGGCAAGATCCCGAAAGAAGTGGAACGTCTTTTGGTAACTCGTGCCAAGTCCCAATGAAGACAGGCCAATTGAAATGAATGACAAATAAGAAACAGATGTTTTTTGACTGGTTGCGACAAGTTATTATGTAAAATGGCATCGAGCAGCCCAAAATAGTCTTCCTCCCAAGATGCTCCAGTAATCAAGGGGGACCCTGGCCCTCCGGAGGATATAAATATGTCATAATCGGCAACATTGGGAACCTGTGCTTGCATTCGAACTTCAAAAACATCGAAATTGCCAGCTAGGCCCTCCTTGGTCAAAAATGCTGCCACCAACTCGTTGATACAACGAAGTCCTTCATTTGCAACCCCTGCATTTAAATCTAAAACCGCGATTTTGTACATAGTTTGTATTTTAATCATCTGACGGTACACTTTAAGCGACTCAAGATGTGTGCGTTTTAGCTTCCGAAAAACATGCAAACCTCGTTTCTACGATCACCCTTTTGTGGTAATAGAACGTTTGGATATAGCAAATCATATATCACTGATACACCCCTTCAAAAAGCTTAGAGTCCTTTTGAGGTCTGTTCCACAATGTAATGTACTACTTGTTTTAAATCATTGGTCTCCCCAAATAGCTTGAGCTGCCGATCAGCCCCTGAACCTTGCTCTAGCATTTGGTAGACATAATTCACTTCGGTACGGCACCCAAGTTCATCGACTACGTCATCGATAAATTCAAGTAGTTCCTGAATCAAAAGGGCAAAAGGCACCTCTTCTTCCTTGCCGAAATCGATAAGTTTGGCCTCTACTCCCCAGCGCGCCGCGCGCCATTTATTCTCATTGATTAAAATTCGTCTATAGGACCGAAAACTCTGGTTTTTCCGATGCAATTTGCTCAACTTGGCGATGATGCATTGCATGAGTGCCGCAATACAGACTACCTCATCAACCGTCATAACCATATCGCAGATTCTGAATTCAACCGTTGGATAAAATGGGTGGAGCCTAATATCCCACCATATCTTTTTGCCATTATCGATACAATTGGTCTTTACGAGCAATTCTATAAACTTATCATACTCGGCCACACTGGCAAAATATGGAGGAATTCCGGTGCGTGGAAACTTGTCGAATATTTTGGAACGAAATGACTTGAATCCCGTTTCGCGACTCTCCCAAAAAGGTGAATTGGTTGAAAGGGCATATAGGTGAGGCAAGAAATACCGTGCAATATTCATTATATGCAACCCTTCCTCCCGATTGGGAATGCCTACATGGACATGCATTCCGAAAATCAAATTAGAACGCGCTACATCCTTCATCTCCGCGATCAGTTGATCATACCTGGGATTGGGAGTTATCAATTGTTCGCTCCAATGCGAAAAAGGATGGGTTCCCGAAGCGGCAACCTTCAAATCTTCTTTGGCTGCCAGTTCAATGACCTGTTTTCGCAAATAGGACACCTCGTCGCGGGCCTGATTGATGTTCTCGCACACATTGGTGCCCATCTCGACAACAGACTGGTGCATTTCCTCCTTGATACGCTCCTTCAGGATAACCTTGCCGCCATCAATGATCTTCGACATCTGCGAATGAAGGGTCAATGCCTCGCTATCCAGAATTTGAAATTCTTCCTCTATTCCCAGTGTGAACTTGTGCATATCGACGCTTAAATTTGGGGCCTATTTCTTTTTTTTAGGCGCATTTTTTGCCTTGATGGCCGGTTTTACTTTTGCTGTGGCTTTTTTTACCCCTGCTGTTTTGGTTTTCCCTGCTGACGGCGTGGCTACCCCACCTTTTGTAGGGACCTTTTTAATTGCAACAGGTGCTGACTTCGTTTTCGGCACGGCCTTGGCCTTCACTATTCTTGGCTGTGCCGTTCCGACTTTTTTAGGAGCGGTCTTTTGAGTGGGCGAAACCTTTACTGAAGTCACTTTCGGTTTTGGTGTTTTTGCCACTTTCGCAGGTGCCTTGGTAACGATCGGCATTTGCACTGCGGTCTTTTTTGCCTGTGCGGCGGTCTTTAAGGTCACCTTTTTAGCTTTTGGCCTTATGGGAGCTACTGCGGTTTTCACAAACCCTCCCCAAGAGGTATTGTTCTGTTTTGGGATATGGGCATTTGCCTTTTCAACGGCATATTTGGCAGCATGTTCTACGATCCAATCAAAATTGGCGAGGCCTACCGAATGGATGTCGGCGTCAGGTGCCGGGTTACAAAAATCGATTGCATAAGGCACCCCGTCGCGGATCGCAAATTCTACGGTATTAAAATCATAGCCCAATACTTTGTTCAATCGCAGCGTAAAATCATAAATGGTGCGCATCAGTTTTGTGTGTTCCTCCCCACTCGTCTTAGGTGCTGTAGCATAACGCAAGTGCGGTTCGTTCCTTGGTTCGTACGGCATGATGTGGACGTATTTTTGTCCTAGGCAATACACGCGATAATAATCTTCAAAAACAATCTCCTCCTGAAGCATCATGACCAATTGACCGGTTTCCTCAAGTTTCGCGAAAAGATCATCTGGGTTGTCAACACGATAGACGCTTTTCCATCCACCACCAGAGTGAGGTTTCATATAAGCAGGAAAACCAATGTAGTCGAAGATATACTTCCAATCTAACGGCGCTTTTAAGTTTCGAAATGATTTTTCGGTAGTGTCGTCAGGCCGTTCCTTAGAGGGCAAGAGAACGGTCTTGGGCACGGGTACCCCTATTTCCATGGCCAAACAATTGTTAAAGAACTTTTCGTCGGCACTCCACCAAAACGGATTGTTGATTACTGCAGTGCCTTTTAGTGCGGCGTTTTTCAGATACGCCCGATAAAATGGCACTTCCTGGGATATACGGTCGATAATGACATCGTACCCATAATCGATGCCCTGCTGTACCTTATCAATGCTCACGGCCTCGGCAACTACTTTCCCATTTCCCAAGGCGTTTACCTTGTCAATGAAAGCCCAGGGAAAGGTGTCTTCCATTCCGAATAATATTCCTACTTTTTTAATCATTTGTGTTTTATATTAAATACTGTTGTTAAAAATATCGGGCCATATACTCCGGAAAAACCAGCTTCCAGAGTGGCCAATCGTGTTCAATCCATTTTTTTTCATCATACCAATAGGGGATGCCCTTAGCATCTAAGATACCCCCCATATGCTGGTTCTTGGGTTTACAGATATCCCAATCGGAGGTGCTCAGAACAATTTGCATGTGGTGATACTTCCAACCTTCCTCATTTTGCATAAACTCATCTGGGCAATTGTAATAAATGCGGATATCATCGGATAAGGGTGTCATATTCCGGATATTGAATACCCCGCTCATCGAAAATAAATGGGATACAAGGTCTGGAAATCGAAAAGCCGTATTGGCCGCATGATACCCCCCAAAACTAACCCCGGCGGTCGCGATGCGGTGGCTGTTGCACTCCCTTTGGATAAACGGAATCAGTTCATCCTTTAAAAATTGCATGTAGTGCTCATAATTATGGATCTTCGTTCCTGAATCCATCCCTTCGTTATAAAAACTAAGCATGTCAAGTGACTCTACATTATAAAGCTTGATGCGTCCTTCCTTGATAAACTGCATCACCGAACTTGTTAATCCAAAATCGGTGTTCTGTGTAAATTGGCCCCCGGAAGAAGGGAACATCAAAATGGGATACCCCCAGTGACCAGTAACTTCTAGATTGATATTTCGACCTAGGTGGTTCGAATAATAGGTTAAATGTTGCACGGGCGCCATAATCATAAATATACTTAAAATGATTAATTATCAATCTTTTAAAGCCGGCAAATGTAATTTATTTTTTACATGCCGATATAATTTTTTCTTGGATTCGTTATACTTGCAGACCCATAGCCAAGAACATGCAATTTCAAACAGATCTAATTAGTCTCAAGGGAAGTTTTTCGTCTATAAACCTGGAAAGAAAGGTGCTCTTCCGATTGGTAGCCCCTCCAGATTACAAGGATGCCGAAAAATGCTTTCCCGTGCTTTTGATGAACGATGGTCAGGATTTTTCGGCCCTACAATTAGAACAAACCCTGGTGTCTTCATTCAAATCAAAGGCTTTAGCACCCTTTATTTATGTCGGTGTTGAATGTGGCAAAGAACGGATCCAGGAATACGGGACGGCCGTTTCGGCCGATTTTAAGGGTAGGGGCAGTAAGGCACCTGAATATACACGATTTATCATGGACGAATTCATACCCTTTTTAAGGGACGAGTTCAAGGTGTCGCACCACGGCCAGGACTGGGTTTTTTGTGGGCTATCGTTAGGGGGGTTATCGGCCTTTGATATTGCCTATACACACGCCTCTCATTTTGGAAAAATCGGGGTGTTTAGCGGTTCCTTCTGGTGGCGCAAAAAGGCCTATGTTAAAAAAGATCTTCGCGACCGCAGTAGGATTATCCTTGATGTAGTCAAAAAAGGCCCCTTTTCCCCACATCTAAAATTCTGGTTTCAATGCGGCACCGAAGACGAGACCGCGGATCGTAATCATAACGGGATAATCGATGCCATAGACGATACCCTTGACCTGATCCGGGAACTAAAAGCTAAGGGCTATTCAGGTCCTGACGATATTACGTATGTTGAAATCGAAGGAGGAAAACACGACTTGCCGACTTGGGCGGCGATTCTCCCAGAATTCATCGAATGGGCATTCCCTATTGAACAAGCGGGAAAAAATGGTAGCCTCTAGAATCACCCGCTCTAAATTGGCGAAAACGGGGGAGCTAAAATAAGTACATTAGGCACTACGAGTGCTTTCGCTATTTAAACCTTTATGAAAATCCCCTTTTTATAAAGTACGTACGCTAACAATACATAAAAAGCCACAACGGTCAGGGCATATAGTAACGAGGATAGTTGCATGGGCATGAAATCATGCACATAGAGGGTATTGAAGAACCAGGCATGTAAGGAGACCGTATCATGCACCTTGATCATCCCCATGATCTTCCCTATAAAACTTGCGGAAAAAAAGACCACGATGGCATTCGCGCCCGCATACCTGAAAATACTTCCGAATTTGATACCCATCTCATCGGTCAAATAATAGATCAATGCCAGGATCATGTTCGCCCAGCCTGCGCTTACTAAAACGAAACTGCTCGTCCACAGGGCCTTGTTGATCGGGAATACCATATCCCAAAGCGAGCCGATGATTAAAAAAGTGCCTCCGATTCCTACCATCAAAGTGGTCTTTTTAGTTTGTTGCGAAGTGAGAATAAGTCCAGTAAAAATACCTAATAGAGCGCTGCAGATGGCAGGCAGGGTACTCAGGACACCTTCCGGATCATAATCGGGCTTCCACATATGGGTGCCCAATAGGTGGAGATCAACATAATTTGCGAGGTTATTGGAGGCCCTATCAAAAGTAGAGGGAATTCCGTTTACGGGAACCAACCACATCAAAAACCAATATCCGATTAAAATCGCTACGCAAATCCCGATCAAGGTCTTCCAATTAAAATTTATATAGAGCAGGGCTGCAAAAAAGAATACCAGCCCGATGCGCTGCAGAACCCCTGGAAACCGAATGGACTCGAAATCCTTGATAAATGGAAAAGTCAAGGTAAACGCCCCCAAAAACAGGCCGAGGCCGATTAATTTTAGGCTACGAAGGCATATTTTTTTATAGGTCCCCGCCTTGGTCACCTTGTCCTTATAGGCGAACACAATTGAAGTACCCACAATAAAGAGGAAAAACGGGAAAACCAGATCTGTCGGGGAATACCCATGCCATTCGGCATGCAAGAAAGGGGCATAGACACTCGACCAAGTACCAGGCGTATTTACCAAGATCATTAAGACGATGGTAAGTCCCCTGAAAATATCGACAGAGAGAATTCTATCTTTCATTCGTATGGCTTTACAGTCTTGATTTCATATGGCGAAAAGAATCATACCGAATTAGTCTTAAGACGGTATACATATTTAACCGTACCGAGTTTCAATACGATTTCCTTCATCTATTTTTCAATCGATATACAAATTTCAATCCGCTCCAAACAGTATCGATCGCTGCCACTTTGATATCGACCAATCCCGTTTTCAAAACACGATCTCGAATTAGGTCCCTATTGAGGTCGGTTGGCAACTTCGAAGCTCCTTTGGGCCAGCTGACCCATAAGGCGCCATTTAACTTTAGCGCCGCGATATGTTTTGACAAAACACCTTCCAATTCTTCTACCCGTGTACAAAAAACATGCACAAAATCAGCCTTCCCGTTTTCGAACTTCTCAAGTCTTATGACTTGGTCAGGTAAATCCTCGAATAGATCAAAATAGTAATCCGGAGGGTTATATACGATTATTTTAAACCCCTCTTTTATGCCTAGCTTTTTGCTTAGGGAAGTTTTAGAGTATCCCGCTTCCATATATTTCAAGAATTTTCAAAACTCTTGGAAATTAACGCTATAATAGATGCCCTTTCATGCGATTCCATGCCTTGATCAGCAGGAAGCCGGAAATAATGGCAATGAAGGTCAAAACGATTGCCTGGGTTGTTCTACCATAGATCCAATAGCCTGTGGCGAACATAATCGAATAAATCAGGACACAACCCAAAAGCATGGCGGTGATTCCTGAAGGTACACTCCATTTTTCCTTGGTATCGACGATATCTACATTATCGGCTTCCGCTTCGTTTACAACCTTCGACCACCCGGGGCCTCCTGGTTGTATTTTTTTATAAAAAGACCTCAGGGTATCCTTCGATTCTGGCTGGGTTACAAAAGTGGCAATCAACCAAATAATGGTGGTTACTACTACTACAAAAGGATATTCGGCCCAATCGGGCAATTTGCCGGTAACGGGATCGAATAAGAAAGGCCGTAAGGAGCTAAATGCTAATATCATCGATAGAATTCCCGACGCGAACATGGCGGCAATCTCACTCCAGGCATTGATACGCCACCAAAACCAGCGCAAGATGAAAATCAGGCCGGTACCTGCGCCGAAGGTTAGTAAAATAGCAAATATTTGTAGTGCATTTTCCAATAAAAGTGCGAACAGCGCACTTAAAACCATAAGGATCACGGTTGAGAGCCGTCCTACGGCCACCATTTGTTTTTCAGTCGCTTTCGGATTGATCTGCTGTTTGTAAAAATCGAAAACGATATAGGAAGACCCCCAGTTCAGCTGGGTTGAAATCGTGCTCATATAAGCGGCTACCAAGGAAGCCAGTACCAGCCCCAAAAGGCCGCTTGGCAGTTTGGTCAACATGGCCGAATAGGCCAGATCGTTCCCCAACTTACTTTCGGCAATGTTCGGAAATGCTTCGTGGATACTTGCAATATCAGGGTAGACTACCAACGATGCCAACGCCACCAATATCCATGGCCATGGTCGCAATGCATAATGCATAATATTAAAAAAGAAGGTCGCGCCAATGGCATGGTTCTCATTCTTGGCGGCCAACATCCGCTGGGCGATATACCCACCGCCACCTGGTTCAGCACCAGGATACCAAGAACTCCACCATTGCACTGCCAAAGGAATTATAAACAAGGTTACCAAGGCTTTTTTGTTACTAAAATCAGGTAGGATATTGAGTTTCGACGCCACTGCCTCATGTTCCATCAGGGCATGAATGCCCCCCACCTCAGGGATATTTACCAAATAATACGCCGCACCTATGGCTCCGGACATGGCAACGAAGAACAATATAAAATCAGTATAGACCACCCCTTTAAAACCTCCCAGAGCACTAAAGGAAACCGTAATCAGTCCTGCGCCTACCACGGTCTCCCAAGGTTCGAGGCCTAACATAATACCGCCAATCTTGATTGCGGCTAACGTTACCGACGCCATGGTAATGATATTGAAAAGGCCTCCTAAATAAACTGCACGGAATTTTCGTAAAAAGCTCGCAGTAGCACCCCCATAGCGCATCTCATAGAATTCAAGATCGGTATGCACGTTAGATCGCCGCCATAACTTGGCATATACGAACACCGTCAAAAGCCCTGTGAGCAAAAATGCCCACCAGACCCAGTTGCCCGAAACCCCATTGGTACGCACGATATCGGTTACCAAATTCGGCGTATCGGTCGAAAACGTGGTTGCCACCATCGAGAGGCCCAACAGCCACCAGGGCATGGTTCTTCCCGAAAGAAAATATTCGTTGGAGTCTTTTCCCGATTTTTTAGAAACATAGATTCCGACGCCTAAGACAACGGTAAAGAATACAATTATAAAACTATAATCAAAGGTGCTTAATTCCATAATTTTGGTTTTTTGGTCGCATGATAAAGATATTATTTTTTGGCATACTTTTGACTTTTGACCACTAAACCTCATCTGTGTCTTTAGCCATAGCTTCTGAGCCTTCCTTCACCACTTGGGTACTCGCCTTTGCCTCCGCCTTTGTGTTGGGGGTAACCAAGGCCGGCTTAAAAGGGATCGATGTTTTATTGGTAACCTTGATGGCGCTGGCTTTTGGTGCAAGGGAATCAACGGGCATCATTGTACCCTTGTTGATCTTAGGTGATATTTTCGCGGTCATCTACTACAACCGGCATGCTCAGTGGAAATACATTTTTAAGTTTCTTCCGTGGATGTTGGCGGGTGTTTTGTTCGGGGTGCTTATTGGCAAGGACCTTGATGAGCGGACCTTTAAATTCGGAATGGCCCTGATCATCCTATTGAGCGTCCTTATTATGTTCGGTTGGGAAAAAAGAAAATCCCAATCGGTGCCCACACATTGGGTATTTAGCGGCTTTATGGGCGTCATGGCTGGCATTACCACCATGATCGGCAATCTGGCAGGGGCTTTTGCCAATATCTTTTTTCTCGCCATGCGATTCCAGAAAAACCAATTTATCGGTACCTCTGCTTGGCTGTTTTTCATCGTCAATATCTTCAAGCTCCCCTTCCATATTTTTGTATGGGAAACGATTACACCTCAAACTTTGCTTATCAATCTGAAGCTGGCGCCTGGGGTGTTTCTAGGCCTATTGGTCGGGGTACGCCTGGTAAAGATCATCAAGGAAACGTTCTATCGAAGAATGATCCTCGTTCTGACCGCCCTCGGCGCGATTTTAATCTTGTTCCGATAAATCGGAAGAACGAAATACAAAGTGGGAAGTGCAATGGTCGAACAATATTTGTTGTGAAAAGACGAGTGAATCATATAATCCCCGATTCATTATTTAACCAAATTCTTATAGGTTTCAAAGGGCTTCCTGCTCAGAAGGTCAACAACAAAACAGACTTCCTACTCCTGTTTCAAGTCATTGTAAAATTTATTTTTTTAACCGAGGAAGTACTCAAACCCAACTACATTATGTAGCTTTAGGATTCTTGTAATTTTAGTGAACATCTATGAAACCTTTTCCACCAAGGTGTACGATGCCAAGATATTTATTGTATATGGCGCTAATTCTTACCCTTTCATGTAATCAGCAAGACAAAAAAGCCGCCATACGCAAAGAAGAACTACTGCCCAATATTGAAATTGCCTTGCACGAATTGGCCGAAGTCTGGTATCCTAGAGTACTCGATACGGTCAACGGGGGCTATTGGTCCGATTTCAATTACAAATGGGACCGAGTTGGGAAACAGCAAAAAATGATCGTTAGCCAGGCGCGTCATATCTGGACGGCTTCCCAGCTTGCACTTTTTTATAAAGACGAACGCTATGCAAAAATCGCGAACCATGGATATCAATTTCTGCGGGACCATATGTGGGATTCCTTGTATGGCGGGTTTAACACCTTAATCGGCTTTGAAGGGACGCGATTAAAGCGTCTATCAACGAATAAAAGTACCTATGGAAACGCCTTTGCCATCTACGCCCTTGCAACCTATTCGGTGGTTTCAAAAGACACCACTGCCCTTGAATTGGCCAAAAAGACGTTTTATTGGCTCGAGGAGCATGCCTACGATACCGTTTACAAGGGGTATTTTGATGTTTTGAAACAAGACGGTTCTTGGATGCTCGATATCACCGAAAATGATCACGATTATGATAATTTTATTCGAAAAGATTGGAAAGACCAAAACTCCTCGATCCATCTATTGGAAAGCTTTACCGCCCTGTACAGCGCATGGCCAAATCCCTTGGTACGAGAACGTTTGGAAGAACTTTTTTACCTGATACGCGATACGATCACCACAGAAAAGGGCTATTTGACCTTGCACTTGCAAAGGGATTGGACCCCGGTATCGTTCCGTGATTCTTCGGAAGTTTATAGAAGACAGAACTTCTATCTCGATCATGTCTCTTTTGGACATGATGTGGAGACCGCTTTTTTGTTATTGGAAGCGTCGCACACTTTGGGCCTTAAAAATGATACGATTACCGGCATAAAAGCGAAAAAAATGGTCGATCATGCACTTGAATGGGGTTGGGATTCCGAGAATGGCGGGTTTTATGATGGTGGATACTATCAGAATGATGGTTCCCGTACCATCGAAAACAGGGAAAAAGTATGGTGGACGGAGGCCGAGGGGCTCAACGCGCTTCTGTTACTCTCGCAATTACACCCTCAGGAAACTCGTTATTACGACTTATTTAAAAAGCAATGGACCTATATTAATTCGTATCTGATCGACCACCAATACGGCGGGTGGTACGATGCAGGGTTAGATAGTAGTCCGGAAGCAGAAAAACGGGCCAAGGCCCAGATCTGGAAGGCGAACTACCACGATGGCCGTTCAATGTTGAACGTAATTAAAATGCTCAAAGGGGAATTTCCATTAACTATGACGTCCCTTGGAGATTGAGCATCCGGGCCAAATTATGCTTGGCCGTAAACAATACGCATAACGCTGGAAAAGTGCAATTAGAATCTAGGCTTCCTACTCTACGATTAACACCTTCGTTTTTTGGGAAATACCGTTATTGTTAAAGGCCTCGATCTGAAAATAATAACGGTCGGTGCGGTCCATGCCAGTGAAGAAATAGTCGTTCTTACCATACACCATGATACTGCCATAGAGTTTATCGGGCGATTTGCCAAAATAAATGACATAGCCGTCTGCGGTATCGTTCTGCCGCCATTTTAACCAGGCGCTGCGCCGTTCGCCATATTTTTTGGGATCGGCCCGCAGTACAATGAAATCGTCGACGACCGAAGGTGCGTCCCCATTGCCTTTGCCAAAGACCCTGAAACCACTTAGGGCGAACTTCCCAGTGGGCATTTTTAGGTTTTCAAGCTTAAGATAACGTGCTTTGACCGGGACTTCTAATTCTATATAGTCATGGGGCACATCCGACGTATTTTGGCTTTTGTCGATTAGTATCTTCCATTTTTTGCCATCGTTCGAGGCCCAGATTTTATATTGGTGATAGACCCCTTCGCTCTTTCCCAAAAATTCGGCATCTTGATCGGCATAATTAATCTGGATGGCACGCAGGGTCGAGATTTCCCCCAAATCAGTCTGAAGCCACTCCCCTGAATTGCCGGTTTTGGCCGACCAATAGGTTTTCATATCCTCATCGACCGCAAAGTTGGGCTGATAGCCGCCCAAGGTAGAGGATACTTGTACGGGTTTGTTATAGTTCAACAACATCCAGCCTGAAAATAGGCCGTTGAGATGGTCTACTTTTTCCCTCGGTAAATACGTCGGATAATCGCCATATGCCGTATTGCAGTACAACACATCGTCTTTGTCGAAGCCAGCCGGCCAAATCCCGATCCTTCGTTCAAAATTATTCTTCTGTCCCAGGACCACCGTAGAAACATGCCACCATTGCCCAAAATTATCCTGATAGGTGGCGCCATGGCCCGCGCCCCTTGCAAACCCCCCGGGCTTATAGGAAAACGGATTATGCGCTTGATAGCTAAATCCTTCGAGGGGGTCATTACTCACATATACCCCATCGGCATAGCCACTGAATTCAGTTGCCGGGGCACCGTATTGTAAATAGTATTTGTCATGGTATTTAGTGACCCAGGCGCCTTCCATAAAGGGTTGTAAAAAGGTATTGTCGTTATATTCACCAAAACGCTCCCAGCCATGATCCTCTGGGTGCAAGGTAAGCAAGGGCTTTACATAGCCATTTGACTGAAGTGTCTTGGTATTCAATTCGGTACCTAGAAGCGGAAATTCATTGCTAGATCCCCAATATAAAAAGAGCTTGTCTTTTTCTTCGTCATAGAGTATACCAGGGTCCCAGGCGCCCACTTTGAGCGAGTCGACGGCAATCTCCCAGGCGTCGACCGTTGGGTTTTTACTTTTCCAAATGGGGAAGGTGGGCCCGTGGGTCGAGCCAATGACATAAAGGGCGTCCTTCATCGCGAAAACGGCCGGGGCACAAAGTTCATCATATACCTGGTGCTGGGGTAAAAGGAATCTTCTGGGAATAAAATTCCAATGCAGCATATCATCGCTCCACCAATATCCCCATTGGTTCGTGGAAAAAAGAAAATAGTGCCCTTTAAAGTTTACGATCACAGGATCTGCCGTCGCCCGATGTTTTCCTTGGGTAGCGAAATTTGGGATGGGAGTATACCCATAATCGATGTTGATCGGGTTGCAATAGGTCTTTTGTTGCGCAAATAGCTGAGTCGATCCGCAAAGAAGAAGATACCCGCCTAAGAGTACGATTTTTAGCATCCTTTTAAAATTAAACTTCGACTTGTTCCTTTTTGTTTGTACGAGGGAAATGACCACATAACCCTATATCAGGGATTTTCATTTTGACCGATTCAATTGTCTATTTTGGGATTGAAAAGCTAATTTAATATGCGCTACCCCGTTACATGGTTCAACAATGTTCCGACAATTCACGAATCTCTAGAGATTTCCACCTGTCTATTTTTTCTAAAGATACTATTTATCGTTCTATTTTTGGTTGCCCTATAATGCCACTGATTTTCAAAATAATTCTATAATAACTACCCTGGTTTTCACCCATATTTGGCAGGAAAAGTGTGGGTGTTGATAATCATCGCTTAACCTAAGTTTAAAATCTACTTTACAGAACTGTCGATTTTTATTTACAATCTTTGAATACGCTGATTTTCCTTGCATGAAAATTATTACAATGTACATCTCGACCCTATTGGTACATTGCCTGATTTCTTATTTGAGCAGCTATTATTCTCCCTTTAAGTTCAAGAAAATCGGAAACCAGACACCAAGTTCTTCCTATGAAAAAGCGCCCCGTTGATATTGTGGTAATTTCTGATGTGCATTTGGGCACCTATGGATGCCACGCCAAGGAGTTGATGAATTATTTAAAATCGATTAAACCCAAACAAGTAGTACTAAATGGTGATATTATAGACATTTGGCAATTCAGCAAGCGATATTGGCCCAAATCACATATGAAAGTGGTCAAAATACTCATGGAATGGGTAACCAAGGGAGTCAAGGTACACTACATTACCGGAAATCATGATGAACTGTTGCGGAAATTCGCGGGATTCAACATGGGCACTTTCAGTATTGTTAATAAAGTGGTACTCCCCGTTCATGGCAAAAAAGCATGGATATTTCATGGGGACGTTTTCGACGTTACCATGCAACATTCGAAATGGATCGCCAAATTAGGCGCCATTGGTTACGATTCTTTAATCGTATTGAACCGTGGGGTCAATTACATTAGTAAGAAACTTGGAAAAGGACCGGTGTCGATGTCAAAAAGAATTAAAAATGGGGTGAAGACAGCCATCAAATTTATCAATGATTTTGAAACCACAGCGGCAACCATAGCCATCGCAAACGAATTCGACTATGTAATCTGTGGCCACATTCACCAGCCCGAAATCAAAACCATCGTCACTGATAAAGGCTCGGTGCTCTATTTGAATTCCGGGGATTGGATCGAAAACCTCACGGCGTTGGAATATAATAGGGGAAAATGGCAATTATATCGGTATGATGAGGATACCAAAGTAAAGGCCTTTTCTATGAAGGTAACGGGTGCGGAAGAGGTATTGGAAAGCAATGAACTCTTTAAACAACTTATGGCAGAGTTCAATGCCATTTCCGAGCCAAAACGCATAAAGAAACGGCTATAAATGAAAGTATTGTACGCAATTCAAGGAACGGGAAACGGCCACCTGAGTAGGGCGCGCGACATTATTCCCGTTCTTCAAAAAAACAAGGTATCGCTCGATATCCTGGTAAGTGGTACTCAGGCCGATATTCAGATACCACATCCTATCAAATATTCTTTGCGGGGGTGGAGTTTTATTTTCGGAACCAAAGGAGGCGTAGATATATGGAGAACCTATCTTAGGACCAATTCGGCACGACTTCAAAAAGAGATCAAAAGTATCCCTGTATTCGATTATGATTTAATCATCAATGATTTTGAACCAGTTTCGGCATGGTCCTGTCATTTAAAGCACAAACCGTGTGTTGGTCTTAGCCATCAAGCCGCAGTGCTTTCAAAATATGCCCCACAACCTGAAAAAAACGATGCTTTGGGAAAACTTATTTTAAAAAAGTATGCCCCGACCACGAAACAATACGGACTTCATTTTAAAAACTACGAGGAAAATATCTATACCCCCATCATCCGTCAGGAAATTAGGAACGCCATTTTGACGAATGATGGGCACTATACGGTGTATTTACCAGCCTATAGCAATGCGAAAATAGTGCAAATCCTGTCCGAATTACAGGATGTTAAATGGGAGGTCTTTTCAAAACATACCGAGGGCGATCTGCATTGGCGAAATATCTCGATCCGAAAAATACAGAACGAAGCCTTTATTAAAAGTATGGCGAGCAGCACGGGCATCCTCTGCGGTGCCGGTTTCGAGGCCCCAGCCGAGGCCCTTCATATGGGAAAAAAACTTTTGGTGATTCCAATGAAAGGGCAATACGAACAGCAATGCAATGCCGCGGCCCTACATGAAATGGGTGTTAAAGTCATTAAGTCATTAAAAATGAAACATCTCGATACAATTAGGGACTGGATCGAAAGTACCCAACAGATCGAAGTCGAATATCCGGATATTACCAAAAACATCGTAGATCGCTTACTACAGGAAGTGGCCATCGGCCAAATCTACTAACCAAGCATATGTCCGATACCTCTTCAACATTTCGTTTTGACTTGCGGAAAAATGACTTCGGGGACGATTTTGTATGGGGGGTGTCGACGGCAGCCTATCAAATTGAGGGTGCCCATAACTTTGACGACAAAGGAGAATCTATCTGGGACCGCTTTACCACAAAAAAAGGTGCTATTTTTCAGGGACAGCATGGGCAGATCGCCTGCGATTTTCATAGTAGGTATCGGGAGGATATTCTTATGATGAAGGCCCTAAAAATTCCCAACTTTCGATTTTCGATATCCTGGTCTCGGCTACTTCCGAATGGGCAAGGTCCCATCAGCCAAGCTGGACTTGATTTTTATAATAAGGTCATCGATTTTTGCTTGGAGTGTGGTATTACCCCTTGGATAACCCTGTACCACTGGGATCTTCCTCAGGCCTTGCAAGATCAGGGAGGTTGGACAAATAGGGATATCCTAAGCTGGTTCGGCAATTATGTTCGGCTTTGTACCCGCCATTTTGGTGATCGCATACAGCATTGGATTATCTTAAACGAACCGATGGTCTTTACGGGAGCCGGATATTTTTTAGGGGTACATGCCCCAGGACATAAGGGCCTGAAAAACTTCTTGCCCGCAGTGCACCACGCAGCATTATGTCAAGCCATTGGAGGCCGGATAGTGCGTTCTGAACTTCACTACGCAAACATAGGTACCACTTTTTCGTGTTCGCACATAACACCCTTTTCAAATAGAAAAAAGGATGTCCTGGCCTCCCAAAAAGCCGATGCCCTATTAAACCGCCTTTTTATTGAACCCTCCTTAGGTCTAGGATACCCGTCGGAAAACATTAAGATACTAGAAAGGATAGAAAGATATCAGCGCCCGGAAGACGAAAAGAATCTTATTTTTGAGTTCGATTTTATCGGTATCCAAAACTATACCCGAGAAGTCGTCAAACACAGTTATACCGTGCCTTACTTACAATCAAAAATTGTAAAAGCTACACAAAGGAAGGTGCGAACTACCTTGATGGATTGGGAAATATATCCCCCCAGCATCTATGAAATGATATCAAAATTCAATGCGTACCCGAACATAAAAAAAATTATCATCACTGAAAATGGGGCGGCCTTTGAGGATAATGTGACCCAAGGGGCGATCCATGATCACGAAAGACGCTTATTTCTACAAGCGTATCTGCTTCAGGTACATCGGGCAAAAATGGAAGGCATGGAAGTCTCGGGCTATTTTGCCTGGACATTCACCGATAATTTTGAATGGGCCGAAGGCTACTTCCCAAGATTCGGACTGGTCTATGTAGATTTCCAGGATCAGCGTAGAATCGTGAAAGCATCCGGCAGATGGTATAGCGAATTTCTTAAAAGCTAAGCTCCCCCTACAATAAAAAAACCGATGCAGACATCGGTTTTAGCTAAACTAACTCAACTATTATAAAATAAGAACGTTTCCCTAGGATTATAAGGATCTTCAAAAATAGGCAAACCGTCCTTTTCGACGCGTTAAGGCAGTTTGAACAATTGGTTAAGTCTTGGGATACGAAGCTCTTATCGATACGTGCCAGCTTGCCGAATGACCTATTTTAGGCCCCCCCATGTTATGTTTGTTCAAACGGATTATATTTTTTATTTTGCAAGGCTAATTCGCCCATGATGAAAATCAATTGGTTGTTGACACCAAAAAAGAAAGAAGAGGATCTTCGATCCTTGATTCTGGAAGAATATAGATTCAGGTTGCGTGTAACCAAAATCCTATTAAACAAGTTAAAGGACCATGAAGATGCAGATCTGGAGAATATCAGTTTTGACTTCGACCCCACTGATAAATCGTTTACCCTTTCTGCTGCTACCCCCGAACCTATGTATTCGCGGCTATTGAAGATATCTCATTTATTGAACTAACTGACCTTATAAAGGGCCCGGAAAAGCATTTTAACAAAAACCTGGTCCCACACCATCAGATTTTACAAGATATAAAAACAGCAGGCACTTAGGCCGCTATTAGACCCAAGGGGTTCAAACAAAATAATCTCCCATATTTGAATGAATTCGATGCCAAACACAAGGTCGATATGTGGGGTACTTCCTTACGATAGGACTCCTTTAAAAGGCATGAAATTCGTATCTTTGGGAAAGATGCCTGTCTAAAAATTACCTCCGTTTGTATGGGTGCGAATAAAGGTGGTTGCCACTTCTATCATTTTGCAGTTGACAATATATCGATGCACCGGAAGCGTTACAATAATAATAGAAAATAATGATGCGATGGTTACACAATTACAAAAAGAAAAAGCCGAACTGTTCCTGAAATTTCATCAAGATAAAGAACTATTGGTATTGTTAAATTCATGGGACGTCGGAAGTTCCAAATTAATAGAAGCATGCGGCTATAAGGCAATTGCGACGACAAGCATGGGAATAGCCGCCTCTTTAGGGTATCCCGACTGCCAGGTCATTCAATTGTCGGAAATGATCGAGGTAATTGCGGGAATCGTGCACGGAGTAAATGTGCCGGTTACCGTGGATATAGAAGCAGGATATGGAAATAATTTGAAGGAAATAATTGATTCTGTCAGAAAGATAATTGCGACAGGCATTGTTGGGATAAACATTGAAGACAGTCTTGATGTAAGTCCTGTATTGATTGATAAGGTGGAATTTTGTGAAAGAATAGCGGCCATTCGTTCCTTGTCAGATTCACTGGGCTTTCATTTGGTAATCAATGCCAGGACCGATTCTTTTTATACTTCGCCAAGATCACTGAAGGAAAAATTATCCGAATCAATACGTCGAGGCAATATGTATAGGGAAGCGGGTGCAGATTGTATTTTTGTTCAGCCTGTTTGGGATAAGGAAACGATTGCAACCCTTGTGAAGGAAATTAACGCGCCGATTAACATACTTTCCAACCCCGGAAATAATACAGGATTACCTCCTTCGGTTCGGGAACTTGAAGAATTAGGGGTCGCCCGGTTAAGCTTGGGTTCTGGTTTGATGAAGGCTACATTGGCCTTAATTAAAAAAGTTGCAGACGAACTTTTAGAAAAGGGAACCTACACTATTTTATCAGATTCCTTAGCGCCGCTTCCCGAAGCTACCTTGGCCTATAAAATGGCCACCGGAATCAATTAATTAAGAGAGCCTTTTAAACAAGATACCAATTGGCGAAGATCGCCAAATATATATGCACTTAACGTACATCACTCTTTGGTTTCGGGAGATAAAAGGGCACTTCAAAAAGTGCCCCCGATACGCCTGTGCGGAACCATTGTGAAGCATTAAAAGAAACCCATGGAATTACTGCATAAATCGAATATCATACTCCATGTATTCTCAGGTAGTGTAGCCCTTTTACTTGCGTTGATTGCCCTCCTAAGCCTCAAAGGTGGTAGCATCCATATCAAAAGCGGGCGGCTTTTTTTAGGGTTCATTGCCCTCGTAATTTTAACGGGGTTCGTCGGGGTCTTTGTCTTTGGCAGGAATACCTTTTTATTGGTAATTACTGTTTTGAGCGGATATGTTGCATTTTCCGGGTACAGGACCTTGCAATTTAAATCGAATCTTCCTAAAACGATTGATGTAGTAGTAGCCCTGCTGTGTATAATCGTGTTGACGTATTTTTTATTCTATTTCAGGTCAATCGGGATGATATGGTCCCCGATTGTGATTTACAGTACGGTCGGGGCATTTATTTTTGTAGTTCTGTATGATTTTCTCAGATACATCATTCCTAAGAAGAAGTATGTTGAAAATCGCATCTGGCTCTATGAACATATTTATAAGATGACAAGCGCCTTTGCGGCCCTTTTATCTGCATTTGCGGGAACCATTTTTGAAGCCTATCAACCCCACAGCCAATATGTGCCCTCGGTCCTAGGATTCCTAATAATCATTGGATATTTTATATATGTCAATAAATTCGGATTGAAAGGGTCGCATTTAAATTAATATGGCCTTCCTGCCCGAGGTAACCGACCATTTTGCCAAAACGCTGACAACCAAATCTATGGGTCCTCATTTTAATAGTTAGAAATTAAAATTAAAAACAAAAACCCGCACTTCAACGCGGGTAGTAGGGTCGGTTTCGGCCAAGCCATCTTTGTGATCATCCACCATTTTTTTGAGATACAAAACACTGAAACTTATAAAAAAAGCGGCTCGTTCCCGGCCGCCTTTTCAATCTCCAAATCTATAGAATCACGACGAACCTTCACTGCCTTTAAGCAGCTTTCTGACATCGAGTATGCTAAATCAGTCCAAGTCGAAGCGGTCTAGGTTCATCACCTTATCCCATACCTTTACAAAATCATTCACGAACTTCTGTGTTGCATCTGTACAGGCATATACTTCGGAAATGGCACGGAGTTCCGAGTTCGAACCGAATATCAGATCGGCGCGGGTGGCCGTCCATTTCAATTCTCCATTGGTACGGTTGCGTCCTTCGAAAAGTTTCTTATCCTCGGAAATCGCCTTCCAGGTGGTACCTATATCGAGTAGGTTTACAAAGAAATCGTTCGTAAGCGCCCCAGGACGATTGGTAAAGACCCCGTGTTTCGAGGCATCGTGATTCGTAGCAAGCACACGCATGCCTCCAAGGAGTACGGTCATCTCAGGTGCGGTCAAGGTCAATAACTGAGCTCGGTCGATCAACATGTCCTCTTCTTTGGCCTTGTTCCTCGCCTTATGATAATTTCGGAAGCCATCTGCGCTAGGTTCCAACGGCTCAAACGATTCAATATCGGTCTGCTCCTGGGTCGCATCGACACGTCCAGGGCGAAAGGGTACGACTACCGTGTGTCCGGCATTTTTGGCTGCCTGCTCAACCCCAGCACATCCGGCCAGGATGATTAAATCGGCCAAGGAAATCTTTTTGCCACTTGTCTGGGCACTGTTAAATTCTTTCTGCAACGTTTCAAGTTGCTGCAATACACCGTTCAGTTGTAATGGGTTGTTGACCTCCCAATACCGTTGTGGTGCTAAGCGAACGCGAGCGCCATTTGCCCCTCCTCGTTTATCGGAGCCTCTAAAGGTCGATGCCGAAGCCCAAGCGGTTCCTACCAATTCGGACACCGATAGGCCCCTCCCGACTATTTTTTCCTTTAAAGCCTTGATGTCGTTATTATCGATCAATACATGATCGACTACCGGAAGTGGGTCTTGCCAAATCAAGTCTACGGCAGGTACTTCAGGACCGAGATATCGCGCCTTAGGCCCCATATCCCGGTGCGTTAGCTTGTACCAGGCACGGGCAAAGGCATCGGCAAACTCGGCTGGATTTTCGTGAAAATGTTTTGAAATTGGCCCATATTGGGGATCGACTCGCAGCGCAAGGTCGGTGGTCAGCAGAAAGGGAGCATGGTGCTTCGCAGGATCGTGCGCATCTGGTACCGTACCTGCTCCAGCTCCGTCTTTTGGAGTCCATTGAAAGGCTCCCGCCGGACTCTTTGTGAGTTCCCATTCAAATCCAAAAAGATTTTCGAAAAAATTATTGCTCCACTTTGTGGGTGTGGTTGTCCATGCCCCTTCGAGACCACTAGTAATGGTTTGGCCTCCATGGCCGGTGCCAAAGCTGTTTTTCCATCCCAGCCCCATTTCTTCTATGCTTGCCCCAGCTGGTTCACGACCTACATATTCCGAGGGATTGGCTGCCCCATGGGTCTTTCCAAAGGTATGCCCCCCTGCGATTAGGGCCACAGTCTCATAATCGTTCATAGCCATGCGGCCAAAGGTTTCCCGGATGTCACGGGCCGCAGCCATTGGATCCGGATTCCCGTTAGGCCCTTCGGGATTCACATAGATTAGACCCATTTGAACTGCGCCTAAGGGATTTTCGAGCTCACGATCGCCCGTATAGCGTTTGTCACCTAACCATTCGGTTTCCGCTCCCCAATACACATCTTCGGCAGGTTCCCAAACATCTGCTCGGCCACCTCCAAAACCAAAGGTTTGCAGCCCCATCGACTCAAGTGCACAGTTTCCTGTAAGAATCATCAGATCCGCCCAGGAAAGTTTCTTTCCATATTTTTGCTTGATAGGCCATAACAATTGGCGCGCCTTGTCGAGGTTTGCATTATCGGGCCAACTATTAAGGGGAGCAAAGCGCTGGGTTCCAAAGCCACCGCCACCACGTCCGTCGGCGATTCGATAGGTACCTGCACTGTGCCAAGCCATTCGGATAAAGAAAGGTCCGTAGTGTCCATAATCGGCAGGCCACCAATCTTGCGAGGTGGTCATCAGCTCGAAAATATCTTTTTTGACCGCCTTTAGGTCAAGGGTCTTGAATTCGGCTGCATAATCGAACTCCGCATCCATCGGATTCGAAAGGGCTGAATTCTGTCGTAGGATGTTTAATTTTAGTTGATCGGGCCACCAGTCGCGATTCGAGGCCCCTCCGCCGGCCACATGATTAAGTTCCCCATTTAAAAATGGGCACTTGGCCTCCCCGTTCACGTCAAAACTTGTGCCGCGCCCGCCTGTTGTCTGATTTGTTGTAGTGTCCATGCTTTCTTTGTTTTAGTAGTTGCTCTTCTCGTAGCTGTAAATTTACCAAAATGTCTTTGCATGAAAGGTACTTTGCTATAGATATTCCCTATGGTCTATGTATATGAATTATACAGCTTGTACCAAAAAAAAATTTACACAGACCTTCATTCGATTTTTCGTATTCATAACAAGCATCTTGACCGATGTCCCGATTTTCGAGAAATCTCTTAGGAAAGAATGCCAGCACTTTTTGTGTTCTGGACTAGGTGCTAAAATTGATAAATTGATTTAAATCCAGGCCATCAGCAAGGGGTTCAATCACAGGTTTGGTCACTACAAGCTAGTGCAAATTGGTTGTCATTCAATACAACTCCGGAAGTGTTCACCTGGTTCAAATCACACCCACTATTGTTTTTCGCCTTGTTATGGGAAATGGTTGCCGCCGTGGCATTTTCCAAATAAATTCCCCCAACATTTTTAGAAATGTCATTATCTCGAATGATCCAATTCGCTGAAAATCCCGGTTCTGAATACGCTAAAAGACCGCTTGAACACGTGCCTGAATTGTTGCTTATTTTACATTTTGCAATCGTATACATCGAGCTTGTACCCGTTGATTGCAGGAGTATACTTCCCCAGTTGTCAAGATTCGTGTTGTTATTGGCTTCACAATCCTCTATAAGGGCGGTCGCATTTTCTTCTCCTCCACCAAAATAAAAGATTCCAAAGTAGCGATTGTCATTCGCCTTACACTTCAGGATGGAGTTCGTACTTCCATTTCCGGAAGGGTTCCCAACCATAACAATTCCGCCACCATTATTATTCGTTGAACTGCAATCGACAATTATACTATTAGTGCCGAACAGGCCTATGCCTTGTGACCCTTGGGTTACCTCCGAAGCTGCTTTTTTATTCGATACCTTGCACTTGTCGATACGTCCTCTGGATTCATTTTCCATTCGAATCCCAAAGCCTGCATAATTTTGCACTTCACAATCTACTATCTGATTATCAGTGCCCAAAATAGGCCCTAAAAGATTGTTGTTTCCCTGCAAAATAATGCCGTTATAGGAGACATCCTTAATTGTACATCCAGAAATAACATTGCCTTCGCGTACCCCCGTAATTCGTAGTGCAGCACCGCCAAGGGCTGATCCCCCGTTTACCAAATTACAGTCTTTAATCATATTGTTTTGGGTGCCTTGATCCGAAGCAGTCTGGTACAGTTCTATATGGCCTTCCGTCGCCAGACCGCCCGTGATGGTATTGGAAATAAAACGATTGTTTGAACTATCAGATCCAAGGATACCCCAACGCAATTTGCCATCTTTATCAGTGATGTCATTCTCCTTGATCAAACAATCGGATGCCCCTATCATTAAAATGGAAACCCCGCTGAAATTCGTGGTATTCAGCGATGGGGTAAATGAATTCTTCAGGATTTGCGAACCTACACCTTGTGGAGGTATTACCAATAGCACTTCTAAATCGAGTTTGCTGATCTCAATTTTGTCGGCGAGGAGGACTAAAAAACTACCCCTTACCGATGCCTTCCCTTCACCTTCGATTTTTAGCCCAGGGACATCAACAAGAATAAAATCTTCACTAAAAGCTTGTTCCCCTTTGACTGTTATCTTGCCGTTAGGTTCTGAATTATCAATGGCTTCCTGTAGCGTGGGATAATCCTGAGGGACCTTTAGTTCTCTCTTTTTTGGTTTGCCTTTTGAAGCACTTAACCGTTCTAGCCTGAATTGCGCTCTCTCTAGTATCACTTCATCAAGGTGGAGTTTCGCTAGTGAAAATCGCTCATCGGTATCTGTTTCATTTTTTTGCAAATTAGCGGTAAGGTCTAAGGCCCTCACCAAATAACCCTCCAAATAATTCTTGCTTGGTCTTACCTGTTGAACCTGCGGCTGTGTACTTTCCTGCGTAGTTGTATCATGGTCGCATCCTACGAATAGGACAATAAATAGTACGGGCCATATGCGTTTTTTCATCATCATAGGTTTTAAATTGGCATTAAACGTGGCTGCCGAAGGCCTAAAAAATCATCGAATGGCAACGTCCCAAGGTACAGAAAGAATTGAGGATGTTTATATCCTTATCCTAAATCTCGGCGAAATACTATATTCTCCGTTAAAAAACCATGACCCCCTATGCTTTTTCTGAACCCTCAAATGAGATAGTTGCTAAGGAAATAGATGATAAAAAATGGGCTATATTAGCAATGCGTACATGCATTATTGGATCAACATCGATGCCCGTAGCCTCGTTTTACCGAATGCCCCTTTTGCCGCCTACTGTTCATTGTTATTTTTAAACAGACCATTGCATGTGAAAAAGTTTATTGTCATTCTTTTGTTATTGGCAAGCTGTACTCCTGAGGAAGAAACCCCAGTTGAAGTAAGCATCCTTGGGAAATGGTACTATGATTACCTCGAGGTAAATGGGGAACGGACCCCAATTGTACAGCAGGATTATGGTTGCGATATCGATAAGCAGGATTACATTGAGTTTACCCCGGGAGGTGGACTAATCATGTATTTCTATCAGGACTGCATTGACGGCTATCTCTATGACACCTACACTTTAGAATCAAACCAGATTACCTTTGTTTCGGATTTTAACACCACTGTTTCTGAAATTAAGGAGCTTACCACAAACACCCTTATTTTGGAAGCGACGGTCGATCGTTATCAAGATGGTACCTTGGATTTGGTCGTTAATCGCTTTACCCGTTAGGGCTGCCCAATATAGCGCAAGGAGGAAATGAAAGGCGTGCATTCATACAGCTATACGAATAACAATGAAAAGAATGGTAGGGCGGCATTATGATGTAATCGTAATCGGAGTCGGCTCAATGGGGGCCGCCACCTGCCATTCCCTTGCCGAAAGGGGCGCTAGGGTGTTGGGGTTAGAACAATTTTCAATCGCTCACGAGAACGGGTCTCATGCGGGGCGCACGCGTATGGTGCGCAAGGCCTATTTTGAACATCCCGATTATGTGCCACTCCTGCACAAAGCCTATGATCTATGGGCCGAACTCGAACAAAAGACGGGGCAAACCCTCTTTCATAAGACTGGCTTGTTGTACCTCGGTCCAAAAAAGGATGAACTTTTGAAAGGCGTAAAATTTTCTGCTAAAAAATACGACATCTCCCTTACCCAATTGACCATAAAAGAATGTTCGGACCGCTTCCCCGCCTTTAAAATCCCGAATGATTATGATGCCCTCTTCGAACCCGATGCGGGCTATGTGGTGCCTGAACAGGTGGTTAGGATCTATGCCGACTTGGCCAAAAAAGCAGGAGCCAGCCTACTTGAAGACCAAAAAGTAGAAAAATGGACAGAAACGGCTGCTGGAGTACAGGTCACCACGAATACTGCCACTTTTTTTGCAAAAAAACTGATCTTCACAGCCGGTGCCTTTACGCCGACGCTGTTACCCGATCTGCAATATGCTTTGGTTTCTCGCAGACAGATTACCTGCTGGTTCACCCCAAAAAATCCTGAACTCTGTAGCAATCCAAAATTTCCATGCTTTTTATACGTGGCTCCCGACAGGCCTGGTGCCTTTTATGGTTTTCCGCTAGTACCCATTGGAGACCCCGGAACTACCTTGGGCGTAAAGGTCGGGTACCATGCCCCAGGGGCGGCCATTGACCCCTATAGGCTGCATAAGTTTGATGCCGATAGCGAAGGACAACCCATTACAGACTTTGTGCGTTGCTATATCCCCAAGGCGTATGCATCGCTCTTAGCAACAAAAAGCTGCTTGTATACCTATAGTGATGATGGGCATTTTATTGTGGAAAATTCGAAAGCGCATCCCAACGTGAGTATTGCCTGCGGCTTTAGTGGCCATGGGTTTAAGTTTGTCCCCCTGATTGGTGAAATTCTGGCAGATCTGTGTCTATCAGGAAAGACAAAACATCCTATTGGGTTTTTGGCATCGAAGCGCTTTTTGTAAAAAGAGGTACAAACAAAAAAATGTCCAGCAAATTTCACTGCAATTAAAACAAGCAACCAAGTTTTATACGTGCCCTAATTACCTTACATTGCAAATCGCCAATTGGTACGAACAGTTCCCCAATCATAAAATTTGAATGGTTTGACCAAAAAGATTTTTACTCTCTTTACAACTTAGGTAGCAAATTCTATTGATTCTATCTCTTTGTGACAACTTATCATATTATTATTTACGATTCTAACCAAAAACCATGAAACTAAAAACTACGCTTATCCTCATCCTCTTTATCGGATTTTTTACAGAAAGTCACGCACAATTAACCACTGATGAGATTGTCTTATCCAAAATACGAAATGAGGGTTTTAACAATTCAAAGGCCATGGCAATGCTGAGCAATTTGACCGATATCTATGGGCAACGGCTTACAGGAACGCGCGAGTACTATGCTGCTGCCAAATGGATTTCGGACCAAATGAATAAAAGTGGATTTGAGAATGTTCATTTTGAAAATTATTGCGCTGATTGTAGGGGATGGGGAATCAAAAGTTTTAACGTAGAAATGATCGCCCCAAATTATATGCATATTTCTGCCTACCCTTTGGCAATGTCCAAAAGTACGGATGGCATTCAGGCATCTAGCCTTGTGTCTATCGAAAGTTTCCGCGATATGAATTCGGTCAGACAGAATTATTCCGGGAAAATTAAAGGCAAGATTATCCTCTTAGGCAAAGCCCCAAAGATACCGTCGTTGTTAGACACCCTTTCTTATACCTATTCAGAGAAGCAATTGACGAACATGGAAGACCAACTAAATGCCGAAGTGGCTCAAATGCCATTGCCTGAATTGCTTAAATCTTGGGAAACTTCCGATAGAATGGATGATGAATTTCTTCGCTTCGCCGAATCGGAAGGGGCCCTGGCCATTTTGAAAACCCGTCCCATGTATCTCGGCGTATTACACCCCCAAGGAACCTATTATTATAGGGAATCTGACATTAAGGCGCTACCCTATTTTACCATTATGCCTGAACATTTTGGTAGATTGTATCGAATGACACAACAAAATAGTTCCCCGATCCTTCGGATCAACCTCGATACCGAATTTTACAATGAACCTGAAAACAACGTAAATATTTTAGCGGAAATTCCCGGCATAGACCCTAAATTAAAATCTGAAAGTGTACTCATAGGAGCCCATTTCGATTCATGGCACTCAGGAACGGGAGCAACTGATAATGGTACGAACTGCGTTGTTATTGTCGAAGCTTTGCGCATTCTTAAGCAAATAGGGTATCGGCCAAAAAGGACTATTAAAATTGGGTTATGGGGCGGAGAAGAACAGGCGTTTTTGGGATCGGTGGCGTATGCCGAAACTCATTTTGGCAAGTTAGATGAAAAACCCAATGCCGCAGCTTCCAAAATCACCGCATATTTAAATTTAGACAACGGCGCGGGGGCCATTCGAGGAATATATCTTCAAAAAGATGAACTCGCCAGACCGGTTTTTGAAAAAATATTTGATGGCATTCCTAATTTAACCGATGGTGCAATAACCATAGAAAATACACTTTCTACAGATCATGAAACCTTTGACCATTACAACATCCCAGCATTTCAGTTTATTCAGGACGAATTATCTTATGAAACTGTTAACCATCATTCGAATCTTGATGTAATTGAATATGTTCCAGAAAATGATATCGAGAAAAATGCCGTCATCTTAGCATGGACCATTTATTCTCTCGCCGAAATGAATGAAAAAGTCCCTAGAAAATAATAATACGCTCTTTTAATTGCTTTAACAAAAACAGTCTCTAAGGCACAAAAAGCTACGCACAAATTAAAGTTCGGTGAAAGACTGACGTTTACGTACTTGACATTCAACTGCTTTTCGTCTAAAAGACCATCATTTAAGTTTTGTCGCTTTCGGCCCCATACCTTTCCTGCTACTTGTGCCGTATTGACTGCTCCTATTTCATTTAATGCTCCAACGCCTCGGTAGCGATTTGGGGGAATGCACTGATCCGCAGGCGGGCTGCCCCCATGGGAATGAGTTCGACGGTTTCCTCGATTTCGTCAGACCGAACGGGACTTTCCATCAGTTCGCCCACGAGACCATATTGGTCGATTCGCCATGCCGGGATTTTTTTGGCCTGGACTGTCAAAACAATGGGCGCTGCATCGGGGGTAAAGGGAAAATCGTCGGCGGGCCAGGTTTTTTTATGAATTGTAAAGCTAGTCGCAGGATCTTGGTGTAAGATCAGGCCGTAGTTCCAAGCCGTGGTCGGGTGGATCTCATAGGAGGGCCATTCGGCTACATCGGCATCTTTCTGCCATTTAGAATCGTGTTGTACGTTTTCGGCAGTGCCCGTTTTTATGTAGTCCTCCCCGATCTTTAACGAGAATGTCAAGGGCCCGTAGTCGACACTGACACTATGTTTGTTGGCAGCCCAGGTACGCGTTCTGATTTGCATGGGCAGCTGCAATTTGATTTTGTCTCCGTTGTGCCATTCCTTTTCTATCCTTACATACTTCCCGGCCTGCGGCTGAATTGCCATAGTTTGCCCGTTTACCGTAATGCTGGCATTGTTCACCCAACCGGGAATGCGAAAATACAGCGGAAAGCTCCCCGGCGATTCCAACCCGATCTCGAAATTCAAAGTATCCTCAAAGGGATAGTGGGTGGTAGTGGTAATTGTCACTTCCGACCCAATACCCACTTGAGCGGTCACCGTATTGGCCGCATACAATACGGCCGCCAAACCATTGTCTGGCGTGGCCATCCAAAGGTTTTCGACAAAATAGGGCCAGCCCTGGGCGTGATTATGCTGGCAACATCGTGAGCTGAAAGGATTCATCATCAGGTAGGGTCCTGGGTTATCAATTCCCGGACTGTGGTCTTTATTGTCATTGAGTACCATATTCGGGCTTGTAATATACCGAAGACTCCTAAAATCGGGCGCCACGGCCGCTGGGTAGGTATTAAAGGCAACATCCTCTGCATGGTCTGCCCAAAAGATATCGCCAGTGATCCGCATTAGATGTTCATCTGAGTTCATCTGTTCAACCATGCCACAGGTTTCTACGCCTTGCCGGGGATCGGCATAGCCGGGACGGCTGTTCTCGTCGGACCCAAACATGCCACCTGGTACTTGCCCGAAATGCTCCCGTATAATATTAAAATCATCATAGGTCGCCTGCAGGTCTTTTTTATCCCCACTGAGCACATAGTACTGGGCCGGCTCCCGGAACCCTTGGGCCACGTTTACGTTATGCCAATCGATCAAATCGCCATACCAGTTCGGCCACGCCAACCCTTCCCGTATTTCCTTGTGGTTTCCGATGTCCTCCAAGGCATTGCCACGCTTGCCCCAGGGCGCTGTATTGCGGTGCACTTTTTCAGCCAACTCGAGTAACCAAGGTTCTCCCGTCTGATTATATAGCCACAATACACTGTGCAGGTTGTCGCCACCACGGATGCGCTGCCAATACTGAACTTCCGACAAAAAATCCTCATCACGCACGTTTAACTGGTATTTGAAATACTTGGTCATGAGGTCGATCACCCGCTTATCTCCAGAATATTCATAGTACGATTGCAAGCAGTACAGCATAATCATGTTCGGCCAGTAATCCCGTTTTTTGAGTTTTTCCGCTAGGCGCTCTTGCGTTTTGTTTTCGTCTGAAGCATAGCTTTCCCAGGCAAGGGAAGGACCGAAAAATCCGCTCTCCTGTTGGCTATTTAGAGCGCCTTCGATCCAGATTCTGGCCTCACCGATCATCGATGTGTCTTTCAAAATATAGCCAATATTGGCATAGCCTTTAAGCCAATAGGGCACTTCCTCCCAACCCCATTCGCCTTGACCGTCGGGGTTAAGCCAAGCATTGTTGTCTTTTTGTAGCCAGGCACTGATCTTTCCAAGATTCCCGGTGAGTCCGTTTTTTTGGCGTACCAGATATTCCTTTAACCATCCATCGGGTCGCACCGCCCCCACTGGCAATTTAATCAGGACGCTTGGTTTCAAGGGAATCCGATTGCTGACATAGTGAGCGTTGACGGCCGAAGTATCGGGCAATTCGACGACTTTAACGTTCATGGTTTGGTCATCTTGTTTTCCACAAGCCAACACCAAAAGACATAAGATTCCCAAGGCCCATTTTGCGAGGGTTGTTTTTGAGGAGGCTTCTATCGTTAATTTCATTTTATAGTTACTTCGTTAATTAGTTACTGATGTATTGGGTTACTTGATTACTGCCACTGCCCCCTCCTTCGCTGAAGCTTCGGAGGTCATGTACTGCTTACTGATTACTGCCCACTGCCTACTTCTACCATGTCAGCTCGAGTGGGAAACCATACAAGCATGGAGGTATCCCCGCGATTGTCCCATGAATAATAAGGAATCATTTTAATTTCCCTTTCGCGAATACCGCTTCGATCTTTTATTTTGCCATGCAGCGTGATTTCGGGAATGTTTCTTAAAACCCCTTCCGTGAAAGGTTGGGTTATAGGATCGGCTTGCTTCAGATCCTCTATATAAAGTTGCTGTACAGCTACGTCGTTGTCAACCCCTTCTGCGCAATACACCAAGGGGCCTTTGGTTACGGCGACCCGCCCGCGATCTGCTGCCACCTCTTTAATGGCCCTATTGAATCGTGCTGGCATGGGCAGTCTCAAAAGCACTTTATCCCCAGGTTTCCAACTACGATCCATCACGGCAAAGCCGTTCTCCAAGGGCACAGCGGTTTTCTTTCCGTTGATCTCGATTTCCCAAGTCTTCTCAATAGTATTGATATATTGATAAAGCGCCCCGGGCACGAACTGCCCTTGGGCCCAAGTAGGTATCCTTAGCTTGAGCTTAAAATCTCGTTCTTTTTGAGGTATCACTTCAATGGAAATTGATTCATCAAAGGGATAGGCGGTTCGCTGGCGTAGGGTCACACTGCCATCCGGTAGGTTTAGGGTTGTGGTACTGCTGGCATACAGGCTTACATAAATAGCATTTTGGTCGTGTGCATACATCATCCCGGACACTTGCGGCAGCAATCGGGCGATGTTCGAGGGGCAACAGGCGGTGCCAAACCAAGGGGAGCGCCCGGGTTTGCCTTGATTAAAGGGAGAAATGCCATCAGCCTCCAACGGATTCACATAGAAAAAGGCGTTTCCGGCCAAATTGACGCCAGCTAATGCATTGTTGAACAAAGCCACTTCGGCCACGTCGATAAAACGTGCCTCTCGCGTCAGGAGGAACATCCGATAATTAAAGAACACATTCCCCACGGCAGCACAGGTCTCGTCATAGGCCTCTTTATTGGGAAGTTCATAGGCGGGGCCAAAGCCTTCGATCCCGCGAACGGCCCCTATTCCGCCGGTAATATGCATTTTGGTATCGGTAATATCCTCCCAAATTGACTCCAACGCAGCGTTGTATTCCTGGGTGCCTGTCAATGCGGCCACATCGGCCATGCCCGAATACAGGTAAGCCGCCCTTACAGCGTGACCCACGGCTTTGTCCTGCTCTGCAACGGGTTTGTGCTGTTGGGAATATTCGGGAGACATTTCCGCTTCGCCTTCCGGCCTAAACGTCCTCCCCCGGATATTTAAAAACTTATTCGCCATTTGCAGATAGAGTTCCTTGCCGGTAACGCGGTACAGTTTCACCAAAGCCAGTTCAAGTTCTTCGTGTCCCGGGGCCTGGTTGACGGGCTTCCCTCTATTATAATTCGGGTCGCCGATAAAGAATACCTTGTTGATGTGCTGGGCGCTCTTTTCAGCGATCTTTAGCCATTCCTCCTTTCCTGTAGATTGATAGTATGCGATGGCTGCTTCGTACATATGCCCCATATCGTATAGTTCATGGCTGTGTAGTACCCAGGAATATGGTTTGTCTCCCATACCGGCCCCGCCCCAGTGTTCGGCATTCTTTGATACCCCGGTGATATGGGCCTCATAAAGGTAGCCATCGTCTTTTTGTGCCTGCCCAATAATCGTGATGATACTGTCCATCTGCTTTTCCAGCTGAGAATCCGGATTTTCGCGGAGTAGCAGGGCGGCCCCTTCCATTACTTTGTATAGATCCGAAGCGATATAGCGATGGGGGAAGGGCAAATCAGTGGTGTCGCCTTGTAAAAACTTTGCAGTCTTGGCCAAGTTTTCGACGGCCGGCCGAGTCTTATTCAAAGCAAATGGCACCAAGGTCTCTTTTTGTGTCCGCAATCGGGGCAGCCAAAACGAATCCTCAAGTTCAACTTCGTTAAAGGGGACGGGAACCAAGACCTGGGCAGTATCTTTTTTGGTATCGCCATGGGGTGCGGTCTTGGGCTTACAGCCCAGCTGCGCCAGAACCAGGAATGTCAAGCATCCTGTAATTTGTAAATTATTCACTTGCATTTCGCATAAAAACATTAGAATTCTTTAGGGCTCCATATCTTTGACACACCGAAACCCGACGGTGGCATTCCTTTCAAATCCTGGGGAAACCCGGAGCAAATGTTCCCGATAGTGCAATTCCCGTGGGCCACCCTGCACATACCACCAACTCGAGGCCGGATTGTAATATGAGCCTCCTTTCATAATAATATAATCATATGACCCACTCTTGTAAAGGTCATTGGTTAGCTGCCAAACGGCCCCTACCAGGTCCTCAAGGCCCCAGGGATTCGCTCCCTGGGGATAGCTGCCCACTGGGTCTAGAATACCATTCCCCAAGTTACAATATTTAGGATCGATTCCCTTTATTTTAAAAGTGGTCAGGGTTTCGGTAATTGCCTCTGCCTCTCTACTTATGTTTTTCGTGTTTTTTGACCAGGGCCATTCCCGCCCATCGGGAGTTTGCGCCGCATATTGCCATTCGAGTTCGGTGGGCAATCTTTTTTTTGCCCAATTTGCATAGGCCTGGGCATCCTCATAACTCACGTAGACCACTGGAAAGTTTTCCTGTCCCTTTAGAATTGTGCCATTTTTCCAATGTTTCAAGAAATTCACAGTGTCTGTAGGCTGATAGTCACTGGCCTCCATGAACGCCTTGAACTCGGCGTTGGTCACTGGATATTTATCCATAAGAAATCCATCCATGGCAATGATCTTGCCCTGCAGATCTTGCGGATAGGGGATAAAGCCATCCCCATGGGTTCCTTTGAAGGTAAAACTCCCCGGGGATATCCGTACCATCCCCTGCGCTTTTGTACTTGCTTCTGTTTTGACCACACTACTTGCCAGGCGCGGCGTCCCAGGAACAATCTCTAGAATGTTCTCATCTAACAGGATCCGCTTTTCGAAGACCTGTAGGACAAATTTCCCTTCATAGCCCCCAAAATGATCATGCAAGTTTATGGAATGTTTGCCCGCTGCCAGTTCTAGTGGGGTTTTATCATAACTTGGGTCACCCGCCCAAATTTTTAGTACATCGCCCTGCGCAGTCGAAACCTGCAAAACATCATTGTTGAGTATGCTGCTTATGATTTTTGGCAGCCGGGCGATGCAATCGACTTCCCCTTCGTTGTTGGAGCCCAAATAGGCGTGATTGAAAGCATCGGTTACCACCTCAACATAAAATTGGCCATCTTTTTCAAAGGGCTTAAGTACCTGATGATGCCAAAGGTCTATAAAATGATGGGCATTGTCAATTTCAACTGGAAATAAGGGGCCTTTAAATCCTTCGGGGATCAAACTCAACACCGTATAAAGCGTTTTCTCATCACTCGGCCATTGGTTCACATAGATCTTATCATTCTGGACAGGGATCATAGGGGTGTAAGCTTTCGCATTAAAATTGGGGGAGTTTTCCCGTAAAATACGGCTGGTACGCCCCAAATACTTGTATTGTTCGGATGCCCAGGCTGGCTGTCCAGGCTGAAATAGGTTCAATTCGGTGCCATAGCCATTAAAAAAAGCGACGGCAAATTCGCGTTGGATCGGTTCTTTGTACAGTTCGGCTACGCGAAATATGGCAAAGTCCGGCTTAATAAATTTATTGAGGTTCAATAATGGTGGATAGTAAAGGGCGTTGTGCACACGACCGGCAACGATACCTTGCATATCCTTGGGTACGGCCATGCCCTCACTGTACATGATCACCCCTTCCTTAACGCCATCCGCTGCATCCTGATATTCCTTGCTGGAGGCCCCACGGGTATCCAGGACCACTCCATCGGCATCGGTTTCCCTGAGCAGATCGGCCAAGCCCATCATTGGGTCTTCTTGTCGGGTGCTTTCGTCCCAGGGATTGAAAGAGAGAAAGAAAACGGTGCCTTGTTTTCGCAGCGTACTCCCCAAAGCCTTAATTTTGGCCAACCCACCTGGAAGATCGCGATAAAGGTCGAACTGGTTGCGCTGGTCGGTCCCCAAGGTGGGCCAGGTAGGCCAGAGTCCGATGACCTCGTCTCCTCCATAGATTTTTAGGCCATTTGTCAAAAAATCTTCCAGGGTATAGGTCCCTTGCTCCCCATCATAAAAATTTTTATCCCACGACATCATTAAATGCATCACATAAGCGTGGCGTATCCATTGGAGGTCTTCTCGGTGGTAGAGGGCCTCGTCAAAATCGGCCACATCGTATAGATAGCGTTCCTGGAACAGTTTTCGCACTCCTTCCTGCCAAGCGCCCTTATAGAAATCGGCGTACAGATCGTAACGCACAGATCCGCCCGGAGCGAGTCGCGTAACAAAACGTTTTTTAGTCGCTTTTTCCAAACTTTCGACATCCCGGCGCACCAAGGCACAAACTGAAAGCTCTGAAGTGAGGCGTGTTCCAGAATATCCGAGTTCCCAGGCATTATCGGGAAGGATGCAATTTACGGGTGACTTTCCCGGCAGAAAAAGATGGGATCGGGAAAGTGGGTGGTCTCCCAAACCTGTTATGTAGGCTTCTTTATCGGTAATGCCGAAAGGCACCACATTCGAAAGTTCGAGCGTATCAGGGGAAGTGTTCGTAAATTTAATGGAGGCCTTGTAACCCGGGGTAAAATTGTTTTGTGGAAATACCTCCACGTGCAAGCGACTCTCGGAAATTATTTTGTTGCCATTCACCTCGTACGAGACTAGGGCTAGTGGTGATTCAAGTAGGATTTTTTTATCCTCCGAATCCTGAAAGGCCGAAATAGTTTGGTTTTCGGCACTGAAAATGAGCTTTTTTAACTCCTGTGCGGTTAGATTGTGTAGGAGACAGAAACCGAGTATAATCGTAAGAAGGGTCTTTGGTTTCATAGGACTTTTAATCGGCATACCGGTGTTTTATTGAGACCTCCTATTTTAGTTACACTAAATTGATCAGCAAAGCGATTTCTCGCCAAGGCGCCTCTACTGGTCCTAAAATTAAGTGATTTAGGCGAAATCGATTCGGGGTGCATAAAAGAATTCATATACGTGGGTTACTTGTTATTGAAAAGAGTGGTTAAAATCAACAAATTTATACATGGATTCAAAAATTGATTTGTTTTTTCAAGAGCGAAAACCTGGCAGGCCGAGTATACTAAGTTGCGGCAGGTACTCCTTGACTGCGGCCTGATTGAAACCTATAAGTAGATGCATCCTTGTTAGATGCATCCTTGTTACACTTTTAAGGATGCAAATGTAGTTTTAATACATGGATTTAAAGAATATTGTGCCTTACTGTTCTTTAAAGGAGTCTTGATGAAAGACGCCGCCGACATCCTAATACAACAGACCGAAAATGTACAGGATCGACGCCAGGTACGTTTTACCACGGTGCAGGAAATCATCACTATGGAAGCTACCCTAAAAGCTATATTTTTGAGGCGATTGAAATCGAAAAGGCCGGGCTGAAAGTGACTTATAAAAAAACGAGCGATTTCGAGGTGCCAGAAGAATTGCTTCAAAAATTTGCAGGAGATCCCGATTTTAAAAGGGCCTTTAAGGCCTTGACCCCGGGACGCCAAAAGGCCTATCTATTGCATTTCGGCCAAGCCAAACAAGCCAAGACGCGTGAAGCACGTATTGAAAAATTCCTCCCTAAAATCTTGGATGGCAAAGGCCTATTAGACGAATGACGAAAAAGCAAGGTTGCCTTTAAATCCAAATAAGACCTCTAACAACCCTTATAAATTAGCGTTTTGAGGAATTGTTTTTGATAGTAATGCTTACCCGACGACCATCTTTTCAGTAATAAAGGGCTGATGGTAATGTCGCTGACCCTTTGCCTTGTATAGGGCATTCGCTAAGGCTCCCATGATGGGCGGGAACGGCGGTTCGCCAAGGCCGGTCGGGTCAATCTCATTTTGTACAAAATGTACTTCGATTTCCTTAGGGGCCTCCCCATGCCGGATCAGTCGGTATGTATCAAAATTGTTCTGTTCGGGCACACCATCCTTAAACGTCAACCCGCTATACATGGCATGTCCGATACCGTCGACGATACCACCTTCGGCTAGATTGGAAGCGGCATCCGGGTTGACCACAATGCCGCAATCGATGGCACAATATACTTTTTGAACGATGGGCTTATCACCATCCATCACCATATCGAGTACTTGTGCGACATAACTGTTGTGGCAGAAATAGGCCGAAACCCCTCGATATACATTGGGCATTTCCTGGCCCCAACCTGATTTATCCTTGACCAATTTAAGCACTCCGGCATAACGATCGGCCTCATAATCATTATCGGTCCCGACCGGATTTTTCATAGCCCGTTCTAAAAGGGCCACCCTAAATTCGATGGGGTCTTTGCCCGCGGCCTCTGCTACTTCATCCAGGAACGATTGCTCGGCCCCTGCTATAAAGTTCGAGCGTGGCGCCCTGAATGCCCCGACCGTAATGTTTGAACCGACCGTCCAATCCTCGGCCAGATAGTTGTCGACCGCACCTGCCGGGAAACGATTGGCTGCCAACGGACTCTCGGGGATGCCCCCGGTTCGGACATGAAAGCCGATCAGATTATTGTCGGCATCCAAGGCGGCACGATAATAGGCTTGATACGATGGCCGATAGGTGCCATCGGTCATATCATCTTCCCGGGAATAGACCAGTTTGATGGGCGCTTTCATTTTTTGGGAGATGACCGCGGCCTCGGTCATAAAATGACCATAAAGGCGTCGGCCAAAGCCACCGCCCATGCGGGTCATCTGCACATCGACTGCTTCAAGTGGCAGGCCAAGGCGCTCTGAAACGCTTTTTTCCATGATCTCAGGTGTTTGGGTAGGCCCTACCAGTTCGGCTTTATCATCTGTGACATGCGCAAAGAAATTCATGGGTTCCATGGTATTGTGGGCCAGAAACGGACAGGAATAATCGCGTTCAATGATTTTGGCGGCGTTTTTAAAGGCAGTCGCGACATCGCCATCCTTCCGGACAATATTTCCCGCTTTTTTGGCCATTGCGGCCATTTTTGTGGTATGGTCGGTCGTACTCTCGAGTCCGGCCGGCGTAGTAACCGTCACCGTCTTTCCGCGGTTGTTCATCTCGGTCGTTTTTTCCGGGGCCAGTTCCCAATCGATCTGTAATGCCTTTTTGGCGTTCATGACTTCCCAGGTCGAGTTGCCGACCACCACGACCAAATCGGTAAAGGCACTGGTATCAAAACCGCCTCTTTCATAGCCCTCATTGAAGGTCTGTATAGTAAATACGTCTTTAATCCCTGGCATTGAGCGGGATGCGGCCGCATCGAATGATTTTAATTTCATCCCAAAAGCGGGCGGATGGGTAATCATGGCGATCAACATCCCCTCGCGTTGAACATCGAGGCCATATAAGGGTTTTCCGGTGACAATCTTGGGGCCGTCAACGTTCTTTCGGGAAGTGCCAATGATCTTAAAATCCTTAGGTGTTTTCAGTGTCACTTCCGCAGGTAAGGGCAGCATTGCAGCGGCCGAGGCCAGCTCACCATATCCTGCCGACTTCCCACTTTGATCGTGATGTAAAATCCCTACCTCAGTAGTAATTTCTTCTACAGGAACCTTCCAGGCTTGGGCTGCAGCCTCCTTCAACATCTGTCGTGCTGTTGCCCCGGCCATTCGCAGCCCTTCCCATCCTTGCCGAATCGATTGGCTGCCGCCTGCCAATTGGCGGGTAAATATCGTGGTGTTCAAAGGGGCCTGCTCTACGAGGACGTTGTTCCAGTCTACATCGAGTTCCTCGGCCACGATCATGGGCATCGAAGTCTTTACATTCTGACCGATCTCGGGATTGGGTGATTGGATCGTCACCATCCCGTTCTCCCCGATCTTTAGAAAGCCATTAATCTTGAACCATTCCTTGGGTAGGTTGCTTAGCTGTTCGGGGGTTGGTTTGCAGGATGCGAGCCAACTAAATCCGAGCATCATGCCTCCACCAGCTAAGGCGGAACTTTTAAGAAACGAGCGTCTTCCGAAGGTTGTTTTTACGATTGTCATGGTATGTGTCTTTATATCTTAATACGTCTGGGGAGATCAAAAGGGAATCCTCCCAAAAAAATCACGCGTTCTGCGTATTCGCCGCGGCTTTAATGGCTTTTTTAATGCGCGTATATGTGCCACATCGGCAAATATTACCGTTCATGGCCGCGTTGATCTCGTCGTCGCTCGGGTTTGGGTTGCTAAGCAGCAGCGCGCTTGCGCTCATAATCTGCCCCGCTTGGCAATAGCCACATTGGGGCACGTCGACTTCCAACCAAGCCTTTTGCACTGGGTGCTCGCCGTTTTCGGAGAGGCCTTCGATAGTGGTAATCGCCTGATCACCAACTGCGGAAACAGGCAATTGGCAGGAGCGCACGGCCGCATCCCCAAGGTGGATTGTACAGGCCCCGCAGGCAGCGATGCCACAACCATATTTGGTGCCCACCAAATGCAGATGATCTCGCAGCACCCAGAGCATGGGTGTAGTGGGGTCGACCTCCAGTTCTTTTTGCTTTCCGTTAATGTTCAGGGTATACTTTGCCATGATATTGCGCTATTTGGTGAAAAGCATTAAGATACGTAATTTATAGATATCAAAAAAGAGGGAATCTAGACATTTTGATGGCACGCTGGGAAGAAAACCTCGTGGATCCTCACAGGCAGTTCTAATTTGAGTAGGCCCGGGTTAGAGATCAGGCGAACTATTTATTATCGAGGCCGTGCGTGAATCATACGATGGCATTCCAAGTAAGAAAAGGAATTCTGGGTGATGCAAGGAGGCTCACATGCGAAATTCCCTTTGGACACCTGGGAACATCTGATCAATTGGAAGGATTGTCATGAAATAAGCGTGCCAATGAAGTTGGGTTCTCTTTCTTAGACTTGCAGTCGAAAATTAAGACAAAATCCCTAAATGAAAGTTTTGTTACTAAACTTTTCACAAAAAAAATTTAATATCTTTATATCGTTAATTCTTCGGACAAACACTATCCTAAAAGTGTGATCTGATTATAATCATGCCAAGGAGTGATGATCCGAGAAATTTTTGTGCCAGAATTGCGTGCATGAAAACTATGAAAATCATAAAATTCTTGCCATTCTATGGGCTATCCGTTTTGCCCATGCCCTTACTTTATCTGCTTTCTGACTTGTCTTTCATCATTATATATTACGTTTTCGGCTATCGCAAAAAGGTCGTTCTCGATAATCTTAAAAAAGCATTCCCATCTAAAAATGAAATGGAGGTACAACAAATCAGCAAGGATTTTTATCGCCACTTCTGTGATATTATTTATGAATCGATCAAAAGACTGACCATACGTCCTAAGACAATAAAAAAGCGACTGAAGATCCAAAATCCCGTATTGATTGAAAAATATTTGAACGAACGAAGAAGTATTTTACTATATACTGCACATCAAGGTAATTGGGAATGGCTCATCTTTTTGCCATTATTCTTTCCCTATCGCTCCAACACCTTTTATAGGCCGCTGAAAAACAAGTATTTTAATGAGCTCTCAAAGATTATGCGAGAGCGGTTCGGGGTGCATTGTATCGAAACAGACAAAGGATATCGAACGGTCATCACCGACCAGCAAAATCATGCCGTTACCATGAACTGTGTTATCGGCGACCAAAGTCCGACACTAAGAAGTCCGATGTACTGGTGTCAATTTTTGAATAGGAAAACCGCATTTTACGTGGGTGCGGATAAAATCGCCAAAAGAACCGACCAGGTCGTGCTCTTTCCCTTCTTTAAAAAAGTAAAACGAGGCTATTACGAATTGGAATTCCGAGTCATCGAGGACCATCCAAAAACGCAGGAAAATTATTCCATTGTCGAAAACTATGCCGCCCAATTAGAACATGCTATTAATCGTGCTCCTGAAATGTGGTTATGGACCCACCGAAGGTGGAAATTGTCGAGTTGAATTTGCATTACAAAATAACCTACTATCTTCTTTGTTGCAATTTTCAAACTGCCATTTTATCGACGAACTACACAAAAAATACGATTAAACCACAAATATTCGCGCTTTCACAACATTACGGCACTAATTTATACTAAGAATTCGTACCTTATAATTGCCGTAAATTTTAAATATACCTGCTATGAACGAGTATTCTAACAAAGAGGGCGTACTTCATACACTTCTTGTCGTATTGAATGTAGGATTGGAGATTATCTTGGGTTTCATTGCCCTTGGCTGTTTAATTGGTGTTTGGGAAGCGATTCGGTAATCTTGCCGTGTTGATTTGAGCAGATGCCGCGTCGCCGTATCTGCCATTTAAGCATCAATGCCCTCAATCACTTCCTATTCATTCTTTCTGAATGATTAGGCCGCTATTTGTTATGGCCCAACATTTCCGCCCATCACGACTTCGGATCCCTTGGCCTAGGTTACCATTTCTTTATATCACCAATATAGCATCCACATTGAAATTATGCTTTCCGTGCTTTCCAATTTGAAAAGGTAATACATGCACTTTAAAACAGCCCGCCGCAATTGATACCGTAGCAGTCTTACTTTCTTAGATTCCTAAGGTATATCCTACGGTATTTCAAAAAAATAATGTCAATTGAAATTACTATCTTGAGGCTTGTTAGTTTCGCTCCACTATTCATGCAATAAAAACGCTGTCATAAGACAATTGAGATTGTGCCTATGGGTCAAGACGGCCCATTGTACACATGAATACCATTTTGTCCTATGATTCGTAGTAATCGAAGCTCCGAAATACAATTTTATATGGCAAAGCAATATGTTGATGTCGACTCCCTCAAATTTTTACTAAACGACGTTCATAACCTTCAGAAGGTCCTGGATCAGGATAGGTATGAAGACTATGACCTAGAAGCGATTGACCTCTTTTTAAATTCGGTCAAGGATTTTTCTGACCGGGAGTTACTGCCCTTCTATCGGGAGATGGACGAAAATCCCGCCCATTTTAAGGATGGGGAAATTATTATACATCCACAGGTGCTCAGCTATTTAAGGAAAGGTGGGGAAATGGGCCTTGTGTCGTCATTATTCGACTATGAAATCGGGGGTCTTCAATTGCCCAAAATTGTTGTCACCGCCGCGGCCTACATCCAAGAGACGGCCAACAATCATTTGCCAGGCTATCTGGGGCTTACCCTTGGAGCCGCCGAATTAATCGTTGCGTTTGCCAGCAAATCACTCAACGAGCGATATGTCCCTAAGTTACTTACGGGTGAATGGACCGGCACGATGTGCCTAACCGAACCACAGGCCGGAAGTTCGCTCTCTGATATTCTCACCTCCGCCGAAGTAGCAGAAGACGGCTATATAATTTCTGGACAGAAAATATTTATCTCTGGAGGGGATTTTAAAGGTGCCGAAAATGTAGTACACATGGTCTTGGCCCGAATCAAAGGTGCTCCTGCTGGAACGAAGGGAATTTCCTTATTCGTGGTTCCGAAAAAGCGCCTTTCGGCCAAGGGGGAGCTTATTTCGAACGACGTGACCACTTTTGCCGATTTTCAAAAAATGGGGCAACGGGGATACTGTACCACCCATCTTTTCTTTGGCCATAATAACGACTGTCTGGGATGGTTGGTCGGCGAGCCCAATCAAGGGTTGAACTATATGTTCCTGATGATGAACGGTGCCCGAATCGCTGTTGGTCGTGGTGCTGCAGCGATCTCAATGGCAGCATATCAGGCCTCCTTGGCCTACGCCAGGGAACGGCCCCAGGGACGTAATCTTACAAAGACAGGCAAAAAAGACGCCGCGCAGGAACAAACCCTGATCATCAACCATCCAGATGTTAAACGAATGCTTTTGTTACAAAAAGCCGTATCGGAAGGTGCCTTGAGCCTAGTTTTACTTTCCTCCAAATACCATGATCTATCCCAGACCCATTCTGATCCCGCAGAACGCGAAAAATATGCCCAATTATTAGAGATGCTTACCCCAATTACAAAGACCTATCCTTCTGAAATGGGTTTGCAATCGGTAAGCAACGGACTTCAGGTACTTGGGGGTTACGGATTTTGTACAGATTTTATCCTACAGCAATATTATCGGGATATTCGCATCTTTTCGATATACGAAGGCACTACCGGCATTCAGTCCTTAGATCTACTAGGACGGAAGATTCCGATGCATCAGGGCAATGGCATTCAATTACTCACGGCTGAAATACTGAAAAGCATCGAAAATGCTGGCGAATATGAGGAACTGACCGTTGATGCCAGGAAATTAGGTAACAGTTTAAAATTGTGCCAAGAAGTTTTACTATTTCTGCTTGAGTTCTCGAACAAAGGTGAATTTGAACGCTACCTTTCGGATGCCACGGTTTTCATGGAGTTTTTTGGCAACATAGTGGTCGGCTGGTTGTGGTTAGACATGGCTACGAAAGCACAAAAGGCTTTGGCAATGGGCGATACCACCTATTCCAACGAATTCTACCAAAGTAAGATCCTTACTATGAAATTCTACTTTAAATACGAACTGCCAAAAACAAGGGCATTGGCCGAAGTTCTTATGGATCCACAAGCCATGACCATGACAGATGACATCGCGTTATTTCCCGAATAGCAAGGTATTGAATAGACAAACGCAATCGAATATTCAAAATAATACGATATAGAACCCAATGTCAGAAACCATAAAATCTAAATTCGAACTCAGCGGAAAAGTAGCCATTATCACAGGATCGAGCAAAGGAATCGGCAAATCGATAGCCCAAGGCCTAGCGGAAAATGGTGCCAAAGTGGTTGTAAGCAGTCGCAAGCAGGCTTCAGTCGACGCGGTTGTCGGTGAATTTAAGGAAATGGGGCACGAGGCCATCGGAATCGAATGTCATGTTGGCGATCCCGAACAGCGAAAAAAACTTATCACCCAGACAATCGAACAGTTCGGAAGGTTAGACATCCTAGTGAACAACGCCGCAATTAATCCGTATTACGGCCCGTTGGAAGGCTCGGACGCGGAGGTATTCGATAAGATAATGAATGTGAATGTCAAGGCCCCTTGGATCCTTTCCAATTTGGCGTTGCCCCATATGAAAACGCTTGGGAGTGGCAGTATTATCAATATTTCATCGGTCGAGGGATTAACCCCTGGCTTTGGTTTGGGGCTGTACAGTGCTACCAAGGCGGCTTTGATCATGCTTACCAAGAACCAGGCAAAGGAATGGGGACGTTTCGGGATACGGGCCAACGTCGTGTGTCCAGGACTGATCAAAACAAAGTTTAGTGAAGGTTTATGGACCGACGCTTCATTAATTGCCAGATTGACCAAGGCATTGCCCTTGGGGCGTATCGCCGAATCAGATGAAATGGCCGGTTTGATCATGTTATTGGCATCGGATGCCGGATCCTATATGACTGGCGGAGTTTATGTCGCAGATGGGGGCTATTTGATTTCGGGATGAGTAGGTTTTACAGATTAAAATGCATGCAATGAATTTTGAATACAGTAAAAAATCGATACTTCATCAGCAAAAACTCATGAAATTTATGGCTCGGCATCTGGTGCCGGTCCAGGACCAAGTGGAAGGGTTTCAACGAGACCCAGCGAATTTGTGGAAGCAATGGCCCGGTCTTGAAGCATTGAAGGAAAAAGCGAAGACAGAAGGGCTATGGAATCTGTTCCTGCCGGTCGGATATGGCGCTTTAAGCCCGGGGCTCACCAACCTTGAATATGCTCCCTTGGCAGAGATCATGGGCAGGATACCCTGGTCTTCCCAAGTTTTTAATTGCAGTGCGCCCGACACAGGAAATATGGAGGTGCTGGCAAAATATGGGAGCCCCGAACAAAAAGATACTTGGTTACACCCCTTACTCGAGGGCACCATCCGCTCATCATTTTTAATGACCGAACCTGATGTTGCCTCTTCAGATGCGACGAATATTGAAACCTCGATTGTGGCCGATGGGGATTCCTATGTGATTAAAGGAAAAAAATGGTGGTCTTCTGGGGCCATGGACCCCAATTGCAAGATTGCCATCGTACTGGGAAAGACCGATTTTGAAGCACCACGTCATCTACAACATAGTATGGTCTTGGTGCCTATGGATTCGTTAGGACTCAAAATCCTTCGTCCCTTAAGCGTCTTTGGATATCACGATTCCCCAGAGGGGCATGCCGAAATTCTATTGGACAAGGTACGTGTACCTAAAAAGAACATCATTCTCGGGGAAGGCCGTGGGTTTGAAATTGCCCAAGGTCGTTTGGGGCCAGGAAGAATTCACCATTGCATGCGATTGATCGGTATGGCTCAGCGGGCACTCGAACTCATGTCAGAAAGGACCACCCAACGTAGTCCGTTCGGCCGATCCCTAGATTCCTATAGCAGTATCCGTCAAGAAATCGCATTGTCGAGATGCGAGATCGAACAAGCGCGCTTATTGGTGCTTTCAGCTGCGGATACCATGGATCGGCTAGGGAACAAGGAAGCACGTGACCTGATTTCCATGATCAAGATCGTTGCCCCGAACATGGCTTTAAAAGTCATTGACAGAGCCATACAGATTATGGGTGGCATGGGGGTCAGTGGCGATACGCCTTTGGCCTATTTCTATTCATATGCTAGAACCTTGCGATTGGCAGATGGTCCTGATGAGGTACATTTAAGTCAGTTAGGGAAAAATACCATCAAAGAATACACCCAAGTTTGAACGAAATGCAAAAGCCATTAACCAGAACGGTTCGAGAAGGCGAAGCGCTTTCGGCGGGAAACTTGAAAAAGTTTCTCTTACAAGCTGATATGATCAATGATGAAAAAAGTAATTTAACGATCCACCAATTTTACAATGGATACTCAAACCTTACCTATCTTTTAAAAATCGAGGGAAAGGAATATGTACTGCGCCGACCTCCTGTTTCCGCACCAAAACGGGGTCATAATATGGGGCGGGAATTTAAAGTGCTCCATGCGCTTCACCTTGCATTCGATAAAACGCCCATACCCTTCGCATATTCAGAGGATATTAAAATAGTTGGAGCGCCTTTTTATCTGATGAGCAAGGTCGAAGGTATCATCCTGACGTCCGATGAGGCCCAGGAACGTAACGTGGCGCCCGATGAATTTAAAACAATTGCCGATACGTGGTTGGATACCTTCGTAGGTTTGCACGCAGTGGATTACAAAGCTGCCGGACTCGAATCCCTGGGAAATCCGGAAGGCTATGTACAACGGCAAGTTGAAAATTGGGGGAAACAATACCTTGCCGTGGCAACCGAAGAAATCCCCGCTGCAAAAAAAGTCATGGCCTGGTTGGAATTGCAGCAACCCAAAAAATATGCCCACAGCTTGATCCACAATGATTATAAATATGACAACGTGGTCTTTGTCGATACGCAATGGAAGGAAATAGCAGCCATACTCGATTGGGAAATGTGTACCTTGGGAAATCCCTTGATGGACCTCGGAACCTCCTTGGGATATTGGACTACGGCCAGCGATTCGGAGTTTTTAAAAAGAGGCCTACCCTCACCGACCACTATGGCCGGCAACCCTTCGCGAACTGAAATCGTACAACAATATGCACTCAAAAGCGGTAGGGAAATTGATAATCTTACCTTCTATTTTGCCTACGGACTCTTTAAGATTGCGGTTATCGCCCAACAGATCTATTATCGGTTTACACATGGGCACACTACCGACCGACGTTTCGCAGAGCTGAACAAGGCCGCTACACTTTGTTGCGATACGGCATGGCGCGCTATTCAGAATGACAAAATCGATGGGCTCTATGAAATTTGATTTCGTCAAAAAGAAGTTACTATGAAAAGTAAGTCGTATTTAAAGGTGAATCGGGAACAAATAAAGGTACTCCATTCGGTACCCAAGGATCAAGAGATCGTCATGCTCAACCTTTTAAAATATAAGAAAAAGGTCGTAGCGACCGGATTGAGCGGGGAGGCATCTTATGCCCATTATCTACAGGCAGCCACCCCTTTTTTTAAAAAGATTACTGCTGAGATCCTTTTTTTCGGAAAGCCGCAGCTCACCTTGATCGGGCCGGAGGACGAAACCTTATGGGATGCAATGATACTCGTTAAGTATAGTACCCCAATGGATTTTTTTAATATAGCGCGGGCAGAAGGTTATCCGACTGAATTACGGGAACAGGCCCTGGAGGATTCGCGATTGATTTACTGTTCACCGCACCCCAATAATTTTTAGTGGTTTAAGACATCATAGGCATATGCTATTAGAAAATAAAGTGATTCTCATTACAGGTGCGGGAAGCGGCATTGGCGCTGCTACTGCTACTCTGTTGGCAAAACATAAGGCCTTGGTCATGGTCTCTGATCTTAAGATAGGAAAGGCCCAAAAGGTTGTTGAGGCTATTAGACGCTTAGGTGGTCAAGCATCTGCCTTCGGGGCCGATGTTTCAAAATACGAAGATGTAGTCGCATTAATAGCCCATACCATTACGGAATATGGCCGATTGGATGTCATGGTAAATAATGCAGGGATTGGAGGCAAGCATCAAAATAAAACCGCCGAGCATACCTTAGAAGATTGGGATACCGTCATTGCCGTAAACCAGACCGGAGTATTTTATGGTATGAAAGTGGCCTTACAACAAATGATGAAGCAGGGATATGGGAATATAATAAATATTGCCTCCTTGGCAGGGCTAAAACCTTCGGGCAACAATCTCTCGTATAGTGCCAGCAAATTTGCGGTCGTCGGCATGACCAAATCAGCGGCCCTTGAATACGGTCGCAAGAATATTCGTATTAATGCGGTGTGTCCCGGATATACCCATTCAGCACTATTGGACAAATTATTAGGGTCTAGGCCCGATATGGGAGAAATCCTCAAACGCATGATCCCCATGGATCGTTTTGGTGACCCTTCGGAGATTGCCGAGGCAGTCGCATGGCTTGCCTCCGATAATTCAAAATATATGACGGGTCAGACACTAACGCTTGACGGAGGAATTTCATTACAATAGTTTAAAAGACCCCAAGGGGGTTTCATAAATAAATAACCCATGAATACATTGAACCTTATTAAAAAAGAGGGATATACCATTGTGCAGATGAATCGCGGAAAGGTAAATGCCCTCAATCATGAAATGGTACAAGAACTGCGCAAGGCGTTCCGGGATATTGAAAATGACGACCAGGTGCAAGGGGCTATTCTCACCGGGCAGCCCCATTATTTTTCTGCAGGTTTGGATCTGATTGAGTTGTATGATTATGACCATGAACAGATTAAGGGGTTTTTCAGAGACTTTGGAGCACTTTACATCGAGTTGATGCAGATTACCAAGCCCATAATTGCCGCCATTACGGGACATGCCCCTGCGGGAGGTTGCGTTTTGGCGGTGACTTGCGATAATCGAATTCTGGCAGATGGGAATAACTATGGAATCGGACTCAACGAGGTCGCGGTAAATATTCAGATATCACAGAATCTTATAGAAACCTATGCCTTTTGGATTGGCCATGGTCTGGCTAGCCGCTATGTTCTTGAAGGAAAGTTACTCACTGGCACCGAAGCGCTTTCGGCGGGTCTAATCGATGAATTGGTGCCTCTAGCTCAGGTACTGCCGCGGGCAGAGGCCAAGATGCAGAAGTATTTGGAGGCAGATCAGGAAATTTTGTTGAACACTAAAAATAAACTTCGAAAAAATTTACTGGATAAATTGGATGTTGATGCCGAAAATTCATTAAAAGAGGCAGTAATCCTATGGTGGAAACCTCAAATTCGGAAGAAAATGCAAGTCTTTGTACAACAACTAGCTACTAAAAACAAAAGATAGATACCTTATGAAACATATGAACAAACAATTGAAATTTGTGAAAAGACCGACTGGCGATGCTGATGGTTCGACTTGGTCTTTGGAGAGTTCACCCGTGCCGGAATTGCACGAAGGGGAAATTCTGGTGCAACAACACTATGTTTCCCTTGATCCCGCCATGCGGGGCTGGATGAACGATACCAAATCGTATATAGCGCCTATGGCGCTTGGTTCGGTGATGCGTGCAGGGACTGTTGGTAAAATCATTGCCGTGAAGAACAATCCCGCTTTTAAGATAGGTGATTATGTAGCGGGAATCGGTGGGGTGCAACAATATACAGTTTCAGATGGTAAGGGATATCGAATCATCGACCCAAAACTCGCGCCACTTCCCACCTATTTGAGTACTTTGGGGATGACGGGCATGACGGCCTATTTTGGAATTCTCGAAGTAGGAAAGATCAAAGAAGGCGATGTTGTAGTCGTATCAGGAGCAGCGGGAGCCGTAGGCAGTGTCGTCGGGCAGATAGCAAAGATCAAGGGCTGCAAGGTAATCGGCATCGCCGGAGGTGCCGACAAATGTAATTATATTCTAAAAGAACTCGGATTTGATGCGGCCATCGATTATCGAAACGAAGATGTCAAAGTCAGATTAAAAGAAGCATGTCCGACCGGGCTGGATGTCTATTTTGATAATGTAGGGGGTGAAATTCTTGACATAGCACTGAGCCAGCTGCGATTACACGCCCGAATCGTCATTTGTGGCGCCATTTCGCAGTACAACAACAAAACGGCCGTAAAAGGCCCAAGCAATTATCTGTCGTTATTGGTCAATCGCGCCACCATGCAGGGCATGGTGATATTCGATTATGCAAAAAGATATCAGGAGGCAGCCCAGGAATTAGGGGGGTGGATGGCCCAGGGGAAATTGAAGGGCCGTGAAGCAATTTATGAAGGTATCGAAAACTTTCCGGAAACCTATCAACGGCTTTTTACAGGTGACAAATCAGGGAAACTGGTTTTAAAGGTAAGCGAGGATGAAAGCGATACGCTGTAAAAAATTCGGGCCGCCCGCTGATCTGATACTGGAAGAACTCCCTTCATTAACCCCGGGACCCAACGAGGTAGTTGTGACCATAAAAGCGTGTGGCATAAATTTTCCCGATACGTTGATCATTCAAGGCTTGTATCAATTTAAACCTGAGCTTCCTTTCACCCCTGGAAGTGACATCGCCGGTATTGTAAAAGCCGTGGGTGATAAAGTAACGCATTTTTTGATAGGTGATGAAGTTTTCGGATTCGTTTCGATAGGCGGTTTTGCCGAAGAAGTCGCGGTGCCGGCGGCGGCATGCTTCCTAAAATCGCCTAAAATGAGCTTTCCGGTCGCGGCATCCTTTATGGTAGCCTATGGGACCGCGTATCATGCCCTCAAAGACCGGGCAAAACTGGTAGAAGGGGAAACCCTGCTGGTGCTTGGTGCCGCAGGAGGTGTTGGATTGGCCGCTGTAGAGCTGGCCAAACTCATGGGGGCCAACGTTATTGCCGTGGCATCCACTGAAGAAAAATTGCGATTGTGTCGGGAATATGGTGCAGATCATACAATTAATTATGCAAAGGAAGATCTCAAGGCTGCTATGAAGCAGCTGACAGGGAACCGGGGGGCCGATGTCATCTACGACCCGGTAGGCGGTACCTATTCGGAAACAGCGCTCCGTGGAATCGCTTATGACGGGCGTTATCTGGTAGTGGGATTTGCTTCCGGTACCATTCCAAAAATTCCCTTAAATCTGCCCTTGCTGAAAACGGCTTCCATCGTAGGTGTTTTTTGGGGTGATTTTGCAATGCGGAATCCAAAACAAAATTTGCAGAATACTAGGACCCTGTTAGAATGGTATGAAGCTGGCAACCTTAGGCCACACCTCCATAAAGTCTATAAATTAAAAGAGGTTGCCAAAGCCTTGGATTCAATAATCGAAAGAAAGGTACAGGGGAAAGTGGTCTTGGAGGTATAAGGTAAGGTCCCCTTGAAAAGCATTTAAAAAGCCCTATCTTCAGCCTGGCAAACAGCCTCTTCCTAAAGGACTTATACACAAAACAAACACAATGAGACTAAAAGACAGAATCGCTATCGTTACCGGAGGAGCCCGTGGTATTGGCCAGGCCATATCGGAACTCTTTGCAGGCGAAGGGGCCACCATAATAATCATCGACCTCCTCCCCCAAGGCCAGCAAGTCGCAGATGCAATCAACGCCAAAGGAGGAATCGCCGAATATCATCACATTTCGGTAACCGACAAAGTAGGCGTGGAAATGCTATTCAAAAAGGTATTCGAACGTTATAAGAAAATCGATATCCTCATTAATAATGCCGGAATTACCAGAGATAGAACACTTGAAAAAATGAGTGAGGAAGAATGGGATTCTGTCATTGAAGTGAATCTTAAGGGTGTATTTCTGTGTACGCAGGCTGTAGTGCCATTTATGAAACAAAACAGGTATGGCAGAATCGTAAGTGCAGCGTCCAATGTGGGCTTACGCGGAAATTTTGGCCAGACGAATTATGCCGCGACCAAGGCAGGCGTCATTGCCATGGCCAAGACCTGGACGCTTGAATTCGGCAAGTATGGCATCACTGCCAACGCCATAGCACCTGGCTTTACAATGACCGATATGGTGACTAAGATCCCTCAGGAACATTTTGACACAATCAAGGAAGGTATCCCACTGCGCACCGTGGCGCAGCCGATTGATATTGCCTATGGCTACCTGTATCTGGCCTCTGATGAGGCGCGCTTTGTTTCGGGCATATGCCTGACAATTGATGGTGGAACTTCCCGATAACCTTGTGAAATGACAAAACTAGTACTTACCAATTTTGAAGAATTTCGTGCATGGGAAGGGAAAACCCTCCCATCCGGGGACTGGTTGACCGTTACTCAGGAAATGATCAATGATTTTGCAAAGGCCACCATGGATTTCCAATGGATTCATGTGGATGTGGAAAAAGCAAAAAAATACTCCCCCTTCAAAAAGCCGGTAGCCCATGGTTTTATGTCGTTGGCGCTTTTGTCAAAGTTGTTACACGATATCCTGCTCGTCAATTCTGCCACGATGGGTGTGAATTATGGCCTCGACAAAGTACGTTTTCCGAGTCCGGTGGTAGTCGATAGCCGGCTGCGATTAACCTGTACCATACAAAAAATTGAAAATTATGGGGATGCAGGTCTTAAAATTAGTTGGCATTGTGTGGTTGAAATCGAAGGGTTTGATAAACCAGCCTGTGTGGCCGATTTTATCAGTCTGATGTTTGCCTAATTTTCGTAATTTAAGGAATTGCTTGTCCATCCTTTGGATGCAAGAAAATACGCATACCTTGACCAACCTAAAAATACCGATAAATGACCCGCCTTTTTGACCTCCTGTACCGTCAATGTGAAATCAACCCCCTAGAAGCTTCTATGAGCGCTCGCGATGCGAGCGGCAACTGGAAGTCGTATAGTACGAACGAGGTTAAAATGTTGGCCGAACAGGCAGCTTCTGGACTTGTAAAACTCGGCTATAAACCAGGGGACAAGATTGCGCTTGTCATCTACAAAAACAGGCCTGAATGGGTTATTATGGATTTTGCCCTACAAATGGCAGGGCTCGTCAGTATTCCGATGTACCCCACTATTAGTATTTCGGAATTCGAATATATAATGAACGAGGCCGAAGTAAAGGCCGCTTTCTGTGGAGGACTCGATTTATATGATAAACTTTCGTCGACCCAAAAAAATGTGCCAGGCTTAAAGCGTGTTTATACCTTTGACAAGGTCGATGGAAGGCCCTATTGGGAGGAAATATTAGAGTCTTCGGGTCTGGACAAGGTTGAAGAAATCAGAAAAAAAATCACGGGGGAAGACCTGGTCACGATAATTTATACCTCAGGCACCACTGGGAATCCGAAAGGGGTGATGCTTACCCATAATAATGTTATGCATGTCATTGTAGAGACCTCAAAATTCTTATTCGTGAAACCTGGCGAAAAAGTCTTGAGTTTTCTGCCATTATGCCATATTTATGAAAGGGCTGTTTCTTTTGCTTGGTTTCATGAAGGCACCTCCATTTATTTTTGCGGTACCGACAATTTGAGCGGCCCAAATGGGGATTTGGCATCTGTGCAACCTGTAGCTTTTACCACGGTCCCGAGACTGCTTGAAAAAATATACGAGGCTATTTATAATAAAGGCCTGACCCTAAAAGGCATAAAAAAGGCACTTTTCTTTTGGGCCCTACGACTGACCGATAGTTTTGAAATCGACCAAAAATTAACAGGGATCAAAAAACTAAAATGGAAAATTGCCGATGGCCTTATTTTCAGCAAATGGCGGGCGGCCCTTGGGGGCAATGTACGATTGATAGTAACCGGTTCGGCACCCTGCCCCTTGCAGATATTGCGGGTATTTTGCGCTGCAGGCATTAATGTCAGGGAGGCCTACGGCTTGACCGAAACTTCACCTACCTTGACTTTTAATAGTATAGAACTTGGAGGATGTGTCATTGGTACGGTAGGCTATGCCATCAGTGGGGTAGAAATTTTTATCGATTCATCGTCGGGCGATTATAAGGAAGGGGAAGGTGAGATCCTAGTCATAGGACCCAATGTTATGTCGGGCTATTACAAAAAACCCGAAATCAATGCCCAGGTCTTTCAAGAAATCGATGGCAAAAAATGGTTTTGTACTGGCGATATCGGGAAGTTGGTAAGAGGTCCGGGAGGCAAGGAATTTCTTAAGATAACTGACAGAAAGAAAGAGTTGCTGAAAACCTCCGGAGGGAAATATGTCGCCCCCGCACCAATTGAAAATAGGATCAAAGAAAATTTTATTGTCGATCAGATCATGGTTATCGGCGACCAACAGAAATTCGTCTCGGCCTTGATCGTCCCTTCGGAACAAGGCCTAAAGAACTGGTGCCTTCATAAAGACATTCCCTGGACACAACTAGAGGACATGCTAAAACAAGACCGTATCATTCGGAAATATCAAAAAGTAATCGATGGGTACAATCCTGAATTTGGGCATATTGAACAAATCAAGAAATTCCGCTTGGTCCCTGGTGTATGGTTGCCAATACGGGATGATGGTACCGATGCGGAGCTTACCCCGACCTTAAAGCTTAAAAGACGGGTGATTCGGGAGAAGTATAAAAAGGAAATTCAGGAAATATATTCTTAAAAGGGCAAGCCAGGAATGCGTAGAACATTTGTATACCCTTGGCAACTATCTCCTTATATAGTAAAAGCCCGAAACCAATGGGTATCGGGCAAGTGCCTATTTTTTGATAAGAGCCGTTACAACGGCCAAATTAATCGTCGCTTCCGATACCATGAACATCATCATGGTTACAGCTCATGCGGGCAATCGTTGCCGCATAGCCTGCATCGTCGGCGGATTTTTGGGCCTCCCTACTCGCATTCAGCGATTTTCGCATATAGTAATGCATATCTCCTAAATTTTTGGCCGTATTCGCTTTTTTGGCATTTTCAAAGGCTTCATTGGCAAAGTCACGTGCGTCGATGGCATGGCTTTCGGCATCTATCGTATAACTTTTTACTTCTGCAATGTTACAGACCTCTGAAAAGTATTGTGCCTCAGAGGCCATCGACACTGCCTCATCCGAAGCATTTAAAGCCAAACCTGTTAAGAGCTCCACAACTCGCACATCACCTCGGGCACTATTAAATTGAGCGGCAAAGGCGGCAGATTCGGCGTAGGTCTGCAACGAATCGACCAATTGGCTAACAAGGGTCACATTTTTTTTAACGCCTTTTATCTCGCTTTTAAAAAGCTCACATTGGGCGCCGGCAACCAAGGGTGTCAAAAGAAGGAACCATGCCAAGGGCATGTAGGACTTAAATTGTATACTGCACTTCATAATTGGGGGGTTTCATGGGTTTACAGTACTATTAACCGCCAATTGATGCGTTCATTTTATGCTGACGGATAAACTACCATTAAAAAAGTTCAACGGTACATTGAAGTAACTATAACAGATTTTTCCTACAAAAATTGTGCACGGCTAAAATATTGAGATACTCTTTTTTCGACACGATCCTCCTGCCAAGTCCAACCTTGCCTAAATTGTTAATATTCAACCTAGGCATTGCTCGGAATTAGGGACAATTGTTTGGGCGAATGCACCTATAAAATGCATGCCATCTACTAAATAACAGCCCCATCCTGGTCCTCCTTTGTCAATTTTCGAAACCGAACTCGTTGAGACTCAGGATTTAAGATTGGGAACAGTTTCTAAATGGCCTCCTCCGCTCCCTTAAGTTTTAAGAATACTCCTAATACCAAAATGCTAGGTACCCATAGTCCAACAAAAACAGCTGTTAAATTGGCATACAGGATCCATAATACAATGGAAAATGCCATCGAAAAAAAAGCCGCTCCAAGAATCACTTTTTCAAACGTACTTGTCTTCATAATCCAGTAAATTTCTAATTCTAAGATAAGGTATATATTTTCATTGAACCTGCGCGAATCCTTTCGGGAATCCAACATGCATAAATGGAGGATACCCATGTTTGAATCGCTGATTATAGTAAAAGCAGGGTCATAATTGAGGACCCCGAAGAAAAACTTACTCCATCACTCTTTAAACATGCTTCTTTTTCATCTGCCTTCAAATGCATCGTGGTAGGTTGGGTTGCCTCGTGCCGAAGGCCACTTCTAATTCAACACGGATGTACATCTTTTTTACAGATTCTGTAAAAATGTTTTACACTATTTAGGACAACAAAATTAATAAATAGCTATAACAAGTTGATAATTAATCTATTAAGTTGTTGGCATGCTTTTCGACAATAATGTATCAGCACAAGGGGGCCCCTGTTTGAATCTTTACCTGTTTAAATAGGATCTCGAAATTGAATTCATTCATAACTGAGCAATCATGTTGCAGAACTATTTAAAGCCAGCTTGGCGCAATATCAAAAGAAATCGCCTTCATTCCTTTATCCATATTACCGGATTGGCCGTGGCATTTTCAATCTGTACAGTACTCTTTTTGATTGCTTATTTTCAATTTAGCTTCGATTCATTTCACCGGGATAAAGACCTGTTGTTCCGGGTCTCGCGCTTTTCAAATACTGCCGATGGTCCCGAACGTAGTTCACAAATGCCTTTAGCCCTTGCCTCCGCTCTAAAATCGGAGATTCCCGATGTGGATGCCGCCGTAACGGTCAACATGGGAATGCCCGAAAATATGGCCTATAACAATAGGAATTTTGAACGATTGATCGTACGGACCGACCCAGAATTTTTCGAAGTGTTCAATTTTCCACTGATTTCCGGGAATACGACCTCCCCACTCTCAGGCCTCCAGGATATTGTACTTAGCGAACGTACGGCGCAAGCCATTTTTGGAGGGACTGACCCTATCGGAAAAGAATTGAAAATAGGACGGCCCGGGGAAGAAAAATACTTTACCGTATCAGCATTGGCAAAAGACGGCCCTGAAAACTCGAGTATACGATTTGACGCCATCGCAAGGATTGAAACAAAAGTTGATTATCTGGCGAACAAGAATAATTGGGGGAACAATGCCTCCAGCGTTTTTGTCAAGATTTCAAAAAAAAGTTCTCCGAAGATTGTGGAAAGTAAATTGGTCCCTTTTGTTGAGATCAATTATACCGACCAATTGGCTGACCTCAAAACACAACACCCTGAGATCAAACAAACTCAGGAATTGATGGCCTTAAATTTGACGAATATTGATGATATTCATTTTTCAGGGGATCGCGGTGTCCCAAAGGCACTAGTGTATGCCATTATAGGACTGGGAGTATTTATCCTTCTTATAGCGTGTTTTAATTTTGTGAACCTTACCGTGGCACAATCCTTTAAAAGAAGTCGCGAATTGGGTGTACGAAAAACGCTGGGGGCTTTTAAAGGCCAACTTTTAGTACAATTATGGTTTGAAGCTCTTCTCCTCTATTTTATCGGTTTTATAACCGGACTCTTTTTGGCATACCAACTTTTGGTTCTAATGAACGGGCAGCTCGACTTGCACCTACATCTTGCCGAGCTCGTTCAACCTGGTTTTCTGGCCGTTATGATGGGCGTATTTTTAGGCAGTGACCTTAATAGCCGGAGGCTACCCTGCACTAAAAATGGCCAATTTTAGCCTTGTTGACATTCTTAAAGGGAAACGTTTCGACCGAAAAGCCAGGGAGCCTAAGAAATACCATGTTGATTAGTCAATTCGCGATTTCAAGTGTCTTGATCTGTGTTAGTTGGATCGCCGGCCAGCAATTGGAGTATTTACGACTTAAGCCGATTGGTTTTGAACGGGAACAGGTCATTAGCATTCCCATTAGCGTTCAGGATGATGGGCACAATGTTTTGGCCCGCATGAGAAACGAGCTCGGCAATGATCCCGATATTCTTTCGATTACCGGGAGTACCAGCAATCTGGGTAGGGGTAAGGACCGTGTAACCTTTCGGGAAACCGGGGACTTTGCATATATTCAAAACAAGATTTCGGCTGATCAGCTTTATTCTGATTTTGACTTTCTGAAGACCCTACAGATTCCGATTCTTGAAGGAAGGGATTTCAGTCCTGAATTCGCGACCGATACGGTGAATGCTGTCGTGATAACCGAGAGTTTTGCAAAGGCAATGGGCGAACCGGATCCCATAGGCAAATATTTGGGCCCCGATAATGATATTTCAAGCGATCATATTATTGGTGTAGTTGCAGATTTTAATTTACACTCCCCCTCTGAAAAAACACTCCCCATTGCTATTCATTTAGCATCAGAAAGGGCCATCAATTACATTTTTTTAAAAGTTCGTTCAGGCGACCCAGTAAAGACCATGGCAAAACTGACACAGGTTTGGGAAAAGATTACGGACGATGCTGTATTCAATGCCTCTTTTTTAGACGAAAACCTTCAGGCCTGGTTCGAAAGCGAAAGCGCGATGACCCAAGTATTCGGTATTGCTTCGGGGATTGCCATTTTTCTCTCCTGCTTGGGGCTTTTTGCCATATCGTTGTTCGTAATCGAGTTGCGTACCAAGGAAATAGGCATTCGAAAAGTTATGGGGGCGTCGGTACGGGAAATTGTTTCGATGTTTTCCTTGCATTTTTTGAAATTGGTGTTGATAAGCCTTTTGATTGCGATTCCACTGGCCTGGTTCGCCATGCAGAAATGGATTGAGAACTATGAATATCGTATAGAAATAAATCCGTTGACATTTATAGGAGTAGCAATTTTAGTAGGTTTCGTTGCCTTGATGACCGTAAGTTTTCATGCAGTCAAAGCGGCTTTGGTCAACCCGGTAAAAAGTTTACGAACCGAATAAGAATAGCTCCTATTTTTATACAAAGGGTGTTAAAAAATAAAATAGCTGAACCATGTTAAAGAACTATCTTAAAATCGCGTGGAGGAATCTAACCAAAAACAAGCTACAAACAGGTATCAATCTCCTAGGTCTTACCGTAGGCACCGCGAGTTGCTTGTGTATTCTGATATATGTATTAGCACAAATGGGATACGACACTCATTTTACCGATGCCGACTCCATTTACAGGATCAGAACCAAGATCGTACACCCGGGAAGTGACTCCCCAGATACCGATTCGCCTGCAGCTGGCCCACCAATTGCTTTTGCAATGAAAGAGGATTTTCCTGAAATTGAAGAAGCGTGCCGAATCGTATATATGCAACAGTTCGACTCCCCCATCCGTATGGCAGAATCTATGGAAAGCCACTATGCAGAAAGGGGGTATGTAGCCGACTCTACATTCTTTAAAATTTTTGATTATCCCTTATTAGAAGGCACCGCGAAAAGTGCATTGGAAGCTTCGAATTCAATTGCGCTCTCGGCCACCTTGGCAAAAAGAATTTTTGGAAACGAACGTGCCCTGAATCGAAATGTAGTCATAGGGGCCGGAGATCAAGCTGCGACTAAGACCGTAACCGCGGTTTTTAAAGATGATTTTAGCAAGACGCACCTCAACCCAAATTATATTATAAGTATGAATACCCCGGGGGTAGGACAATTCGTTATGAGCGTCCAGAATTATGCCACTCAAAATTTTGTATACAGCTATGTAAAATTGGCCCCAGGAGCGAGTGCTATGGGTTTAGAAAAAAAACTTCCCGGGTTTTTACAACGAAGGGGCGCCAAGGATTTGGCCGATGCCGGATTTGAAAAAACGTTGCTTTTACAGCCAATACGCGATATTCATCTTTATTCGAAAGGGATAGCCCCACAATTGGAAGCTGTATCCGATATCGGTTTTTTGTATACCCTGCTTATTTTGGCGGGTATCATTTTAGCAGTTGCCTGTATTAATTTTGTCAACCTGCGTACTGCTTTTGCTAACAAAAGAGCCAAAGAAATAGGGGTTCGAAAAGTAGTTGGCGCCGATAAGGGTTCTTTACTGTATCAATTTCTCGGAGAGTCTGTCCTGTTGACGATTTTCGCCACCTTAATAAGTATTCCACTAGTTATCTTGGTACTGCCTTTTATCAATGAGTTGGGGCAAAGTGATTTGGGCATATCAGACATTTTAAACTACAAAGTCGTATTGCTTTTGTTGGGACTGGCCATTGGTACTGGGGTATTGGCAGGCGTTTATCCCGCATTGATTTTGGCGGCAATCAAACCCGTAAAGGCCTTAAAAGGAGGGATTGCTCAAACAGCATCAGGTGGGGCGGGGTTTAGAAAGGTTTTGGTCATTTTCCAATTTATCGTGTCGACATCATTGATTGTTGCAGTAATCATAATTGTGCAACAAGTACGTTATGGGCAACATAAGGATTTAGGGTTTCGTCAAGAAAATCTGCTCGCAGTGCGTTTAGGCACTTCTGAAACCTCCAGTCGTTTTGATGCAATCAAAGAACAGTTTGCGACTATCTCTGGAGTTGAAGCGATAGCCGGCACCAACGATTATCCCTCTCAACGCATTTTTGGGGATTTTGGCGGCCATTTACCAGGAGCTGACCCTACCAAGATGACCGTGATCCGGTATAGTGGTATGAGCCCGGGATATATTAATACGGTTGGCATGAAACTTATAGCCGGGAGGGATTTCAGGCCCAACGATAGTACAGAGAACATTATAGTAAACAGAGCCGTATTGAAGTCCCTCGGAATTCCTTTGGATGAAGCCCTTTCAACCAAGGTAGCAAATACCTATGAAGGTGAAACTCAGACCTATAGCATTATTGGGGTTCTTGAAGACTACCATTATGCACCGCTAACCGAAAGTATTGCTCCCATTGCAATCTTTAATGAAGACCGCCCAGGGTGGATTGTTATGAGAACCAAGACCGCCGACTTTAATACCCTGTTGTCAAAATTAGGGGAGAAATGGACAGACTTCACCAAGGAAACTCCTTTTGAATACACCTTTGTGGACCAACAAGTTCAAAAACTTTTTGAGGAGGAACAACGGTTGGCCAAAATATCCATCGTATTTACGATACTGGCTATTTTAATCAGTAGCCTTGGATTGTTTGGATTGGTCTCCTATATGGCCGAGCAGAAGAAAAAAGAAATCGGCATACGAAAAGTACTCGGGGCAAGCGTAAATTCTGTCGTGGCCCTTTTGACCAAGGATTTTTTAAAACTGGTAACAATTGCTTTTATTGTTGCCTTTCCATTGGCCTATTACTTTATGAACATATGGCTAGAAGGCTTCACCTATAAAATAGCGATACATTGGTGGGTATTTGTGCTAGCGGGCAGCGCTGCGTTGGTCATTACCTTGCTAACGGTGGGCTTTCAATCGATCAAATCGGCCCTTGCCAACCCGGTAAAAAGTTTGCGAACAGAGTAATCAAAATTTAATGCATATGTACACCCTCTTCCTGAAAATCGCAACTCGCTATCTACTCAAGAACAAGCTGTACTCCTTTATCAACATTTTTGGTCTAGCGATCGGGATAGCCTCCTTTGTGTTGATAATGCTCTATGTCAATTACGAATACAGCTATGACAAATTTGAGGGTTCTGAAAATGTGTACAGGGTATATATGGATTATACCGAGGATGGTGTTTTTGTCCCGGGCGATGCCGAGACCTACAATTCGAGTGGCCCGACCTTACGGGAGAAATTTCCAGAGATAAAGGAGTTTGTACGCCTATCACACCTCAAGGAGGTCACCTTCATGTATAATTCCAATATCGTAAGTGGTGAGCGGGGGGCATTGGCCGACGCTACTTATTTTGACCTTTTTAAATATCCCCTACTGAAAGGTAATTTTCATTCGGTGTTACAAGAGCCATACACACTCTTGTTGTCAGAATCACTTGCCAGGAAGATCTTTGGAAATGAAGATCCCATGGGAAAATCCCTCCAAGTTGTCTTTGGTGGAAACACCCTCTTTACGGTCGATGGTATTATGAAAGACCTGCCCGAGAACACCCATATGAAAAACGATTTTTTGATTTCATTTGCTACCGCCATGAGTTGGGAGGCATACCCAAATGACCCAAAACCCAACTGGAACAGCAACAATTTATACACTTACATCAAACTGGATAAGGACTCGGACGCATCTCTTTTGAAAAAAAAGATCAATAGTTTAAAGATAGAAAGCTTGCCGTATGAAAGGCATAATATAGAACCCTTGGAAGACATTCACCTGTATTCTGACAAACCTTTTGAGGCCGAGGCAAATGGTAGTGCGAGCAGGGTACGTTTCCTGTATGCAATCGCGCTGATTATAATTTTTCTTTCTTGGCTCAATTATGTAAATCTTTCTTCTGCCAAATCAGGGGAAAGGGCCAAGGAAACGGGAATCCGCAAAGTGGCCGGCGCACAAAGGCCCCAGATTATCATACAATCGTTGTTGGAATCATTGCTGCTCAATTTGGCTGCAATTATAATGGCCTGCATGATTCTGCTGATCGTAGTACCCATTTTTAACAACTTTATTCATAAAGAACTTTCTATAGGCTTTTCGGATATTGGTCAGTTTATACCCATGCTCGCGTTCATCCTACTAGGAGCCCTGGTCTCTGGGGTATATCCAGCCGTGATGCTTAGCAATTATGCCCCTGCCACGGCCCTTAAGGGAAAACTGAATACTTCCGGCAGAGGACTGATCATTAGAAAGGCATTGATTACCGGCCAGTTTTTTGCAACGATAGGCTTGCTTGTTGGGACCATCGTTGTTAGCAAACAGATCAACTTCCTGCAAGACCAACCGATTGGTGCCAAATTGGAGCAGGTCTTGGCAGTGAACGGCAAAGTACTTACAAATGAGCCTGATTCATTAGTACGAAATGGGATGACCACCTTAAAAGGTGAATTAAGGAAAATTCCATTTGTAAAATCTACGGTCTTGGCACAAACCTATCCAGGAGGCGGTTATGATCATCTGAACTCGAATGTTGGTATTACTTTTCCTGACGGGAGGAGGGACGATTCGAGGATTTGGTACAATTATTCGGTAGGCCCCGAATACTTTGATATGATGGATATGAAGTTTGTGGCCGGAGGTCCGTTTTTGGAAAATTCTCAAGGTCATAGCAATAGCATTGTCATGAACGAGACCTTTGTAAGGCACATGGGAATCTCCAATATGGAAGACGCAGTAGGTAAAATCGTTAAATTTTGGAATCAGGATTGGGTCATTTCAGGGATTTTGGAAGATTATCATCATTTTGGCCTAAAAGCCCGAATCGAACCAATGATCATACGATATGATCTGAATCTCAGATATATGTTGATCAAAATGGATGCAGATGCCCTCTCGGCCACGGGAATGAACCGGGCAATTGCTCAAATCGAAGGTCAGTGGAAGGATTTATTTCCGCTAAGTACATTTAACTATACCTTTTTGGACCAAAATTATGAAGCCCAATATAATGAGGAAAAGACCTTTGGATCGGCATTCCAGATTTTTACGGTATTGGCTATTTTTATTGCCTCCTTGGGGCTTTTTGGGTTTACATCGTATACGGTAGTACAACGAAAAAAGGAAATAGGGATTCGAAAGGTCAACGGAGCCACTATACCGCAAATTCTGTCACTGCTTAACAAGGATTTTGTAAAATGGGTGGGTATGGCCTTTCTAATCGCCATACCCATTTCATGGTACGCCATGCACAAATGGTTGGAAGGCTTTGCCTATAAAACGACCTTGAGTTGGTGGATTTTTGCATTAGCGGGAATCATAGCCTTGACAATCGCATTACTCACTGTAAGCTGGCAAAGTTTTAAGGCGGCCATGGCGAATCCGGTGAATTCGTTGCGAAATGAATAAATCGCGACCCAGTCTACTTGATTTGCTACCTCTTTGTTCTTCCGCCACCAAAAAAAATATCAGAATATATAATTACGGGGCATTGGCAAACGAGCTTAAACTATATTGTTGAAGTTTCCAAATAGTAGAAAACGGCGCACTTGCTGAGGCAGATAAAGCAACATCCAAAATCCCCAAAAAAGAAAAAAAAGGCCTTTTGCGATGACACAACCACCAGCAGATCAATGAGGGGGTCTTTTAGGTGCTTTGGTGATCAGTACCCAAATTTGCAGGTGAATGGGGGCGTCAAGAATACCTTCCTGTAACAGCTATTTTTGAATAGACTTCCAAGTCTGGGATGTCTATTGACAGTAGGTATGGCAATGTTTGGGAATTTTCCAAAATCTGACTTAGATTCGTGTTGTTATTAACGTACTTGGAAAATGCGCTATTCAAAATATATTCTTAATAGTATTCTTTTCGGTCTATTAATATCGTGCCATGGTACCAAAAGTCTCGCCTTGAATAATCAGGGGCAACTTGAATCGCTTTTTCCTGAAAATCTTCCCGAAATACCTGGTAAAATTCAATGTGAATTTTATAATCTTGGCGGTGAAGGCATCGGGTACCATGATGTAGATACCATAAATCATGGCAGTGGCAATCTGAACAAGGGAAAAGACTATTTAAGTACATTTAGACAGGGGGAGGCCCCAGATATTTCGTTTACGAAGTATCATGATAGTATCGATAATTCGAAATATAATAGGGTCCTGCCAAAAGAAGGGCAGTTGTATTTAGGGTGGACAGAACCTGGCGAATGGACTAAATATACCGTAAATGTCAAAAAATCGGGAACCTATCAAATTGGACTGATGTACACAGCCAATCAAAATGGGCAAATCAGTATTGCGTCGCAAGACAAAAGGGGTTCTGGGTTATTAAATATAGCATCCACTTTTGATAAAGACGACCCCATAGCCTGGCGTCAATGGCACCATTGGAACTATGCTGAAAACCTAGGGCAAATTCACTTAAAAAAAGGACATTCAAACAATTACCTTGCATACCGAATCAGTTGGACAAATGAACTACGACTTCATAGAATTTAAACGTATTAAAAATTAACCTACCTTTTCTTAAACGACTTTATGGAAGCAAGGAACCTCAACCAGACCATCGACCAAATTATTCGGGAAATCGAAATACTTCTACCTACGTTTAAAGAAAGTCCCGAAGACTGGAATATCTCTGATGGCAATACAGCACTCTGCATCATTACGGAAGATGGTAAAATTTATGGCAAGGTATACGGTACTGATAAACTTAGACAACGAGCCTTTTTTAAAATCGCCTGGCAAAAGGCCAGCCAAGTCTGGATTACTGGCCAAAACACCGGTGATTACGAAAAAATCGTTTTTGGCGGAACGATGGACCCTGAAGATTCACCCATCGAACTGCCTGATTTAATCGGTTGGGTGGGCGGGCAGCCCATCGTTCTTTCGGAGGGAACAAGGCTATCGATTGGTTTTAGTGGCTTTAGGGGGTTCAATGATATTGATATCGTAAAAAAGGCGATTCGCCAAGTGGATCTCTAAAAATGCTTCCGAAAGCCTTAATGCCCAACAGAAAGAATTTCATCATCTTTTATTGATTGCAGCCACCACCCGAATTAAAAAATTCTTATATTTAAGATGGTCTTCCCCTTTTGCCATACAAAGCTACTTTGTCTATTTCTTCATTATGAATACTTACATTCCTAAACGACCTCTGTACTGAAGTTTATAAAGAGAAATATTTAAAGAATAAACCCTCGAGACCTCATATTTTTCAGAAATAAAAGGCCCCTGGTAATTCGATTATATCACAAAACATTAAAATAATACACCTATTTGCGAGGTACTCGAAGTAAGATTTTGCCTATATTTATTAGGGATAAAGGCTATGACGGACTTGTGATTTTCTAGAAGTTAATTTAAAGGCAATATTCATTTTGAAAAAAATTATACCTGTTTTTGCACTACTATACATTCCGATACTCCTGCTATCGTTCTATCTCTTCTATGTTCATAAAAACAAACAGCTGGAAATTCTAAGTTCGGCGCAAACAAAAGAATCTATCATTAAAAAAGATTTGTTAATTGATCAATGCTTCGCCCTGATTCATGATGTGAACTACTGGTCTAAAATTAGGTATCCAAATGAATTTGAACCGTATGGTAAAGACACCACATTCTTAAAGCCATATGTTGAACTTATTAAAGGCATCACCAACTATGATCAATTTCGATTTATAAACCTCGAGGGCAAAGAGCTATTTCGGGCAGAAAGAAATGGTACAAACAGCCTAAAACTAGGCGAACTTCAGGATAAGAATAACCGCTTTTATGTAAAAGAGGGTTTAAAATTAGAGCCAGGTCAAATTTATGTATCAACAATCACCCTCAACATAGAAAATGGAAAAATTGAAGTCCCTTATAAACCGGTACTAAGAGTAGTGGGTCCCATATTTGATCAGAACAATGAAATGTTGGGCATCGTAGTGATTAATTTTAGAATGGGAAAAATACTTGATCTTATAAAGAATAGGCTCGTAGATAATAATATTTCATTAGTAGATTCAACCAATAAAATTATTACCTCAACTTTATATAAAGAAGATTTGCCTTCTGAAATCCCCTCCTTGAAAATTGAAACTGCAGCCGCTTTTTATTTTCCGTTCATGAATATTGAACGGGATACAACATTCATGGCGAAAGGAAGTATTTGGACCATAAAAAATATTGATCTGAATAATTCAAGATTAAAAAATGACCTAATAGGAAAAGACTTTCTAGAAATAAAAAGCCCTGTCAATTGGAAGCTATTTATGCAAATACCCAAGGAGATGATAAATGATAATTTATCTACCTTTTACCAAAGCATTGTTACTTTTAATGCATTTGCGATACTCGCCCTATTGGCTGTTACTATTGTCTTTCAAAAAAATAGAATTCAAAAAGAAAAATTTTACGACGAATTAGAAATCAAAAATGCGCGTCTTTCCAGAAAAAGAAATCTATTACAAAAAAACAATATAGAAATTTCAGAAATAAATCATCGCTTAGAGACCCGTAATAAACAGTTGAGTGAGTTTAATTACATGGTTTCGCACAATCTGAGGGCCCCTGTAACGAGCATGTCGGTAATAGTAGAAATGATAAAAAATGAAAAAGAATTAGAAAAAATAAACTTTTTACTTCCTAAACTAGAACAGGTATTTAAGAGTATCATCGATTTTACACATGATATCGGGGACTATGTTTCCCTTTTGGATGAAAAGAATATTACACTTGAGGATGTTAACTTAAAAAAACTCCTAGACCAAGTTAAAAATGAATTGTCAGGAACATTATTAGATGCCTCAGAATTTGAAATATTGGTCGATTTGAAGGCATGGACCCATGTGAAATTCTCAAAATTTTACCTTCACAGTGTTTTCCAAAATCTTATTTCCAATGCCATTAAGTATCGAAGAAATGACGTGAGGTCTTTTATTCTCTTTAAAACTGGCATGGAAAACGAGGGCAAAGTACTCTTGGTAAAAGACAATGGCGTTGGCATTAATTTAAAAAGACATGGTGAGAATGTTTTTAAACTATACAAACGATTTCATAGGAATATTTCTGGAAAAGGTATCGGGCTGTTTTTGGTAAAGTCACAATTAGAGGCCCTTGATGCCACCATATCAATTGAAAGTAAAGAAAATTTAGGAACCGAGTTTAAAATAAATTTTAATGCATTATGAAAAAATCTAACATTTTATTAGTCGATGACGACGACGTTTATCTTTATTTAATGGGTCGGGTTATCAAAGGGTTAACAGAGGAATTGGAAGTAAGTACATTTACCGACGGAGAACAGGCCTATCAGTTTCTATCCCTGTGCCTGGAAGCGAATATTGCCCCTCCCGAAGTTATATTCTTGGATATCAATATGCCCTTTTTAGATGGTTGGGGATTTTTGGCCGAGTTCCAAAAACTAAAACCGAAAATTCAGAATAATATTAACATTTATATGGTGAGTTCTTCAATGAGGGAGCAGGATATGGAGCGGGCAAAAGAATTTGAAGAATTGACAGGCTATGTTGTTAAACCATTGGAAGAAGATAAATTAATTGAAATATTTACTAAGGTATACCATGAAAATTGGTAGTAGATCGAACCAACTATTTCAGGGTGCACCTCCTTCTTTAATTTATTCTAAAACGTAACTTTCGGACTTGACTTTATGGTTGATCCAATAGCTTCCTACTTTTTTTAAATCGCATCATTTGCTATTAGGCTAAGCTCAAACAGCATCTCAAGAGAATGGGGTTCATTCCTTAATTCTATTTTCTAGAAAATTTACTTTTTCCTGTATTCAAAATAATATCCGTAATAAACGCTGTTCTCTATTAGGGAATAACATCAATGATTTGACAAGCGTATACCAATTTAAATGATACATTTAATAAGATGGTCTGGCTACTAAGAAAACTCAATAAATAAAACCCGATTTTCCTTTAATGGCGAACCTTTTGCTCCCACTCCCATGCAGATTGCATCGCTTTATCTAACGTCGTCTCTGCTTTCCGTCCTAAAACATCGAATAAAATTAGCTACGTATGGTTTTGTAGAAACAGCGATTGGGTTCAGTTAAATACGTTCGAAATAAATCGCCAATCACACTAAATTATGGGCGATTTTTAAACCAACGTAAGATCCGTCTCAATATCTTTATCCCAGTACTTGATATACTATCGGATGGGTTCAAAAAACAACTGTTTCAGATCGTTTCGTTTCAGGTTACAATTTTATGAACGTGGAAAAATTTAAATGAATCTATAGGCTATGTCCCAGTCACGTCAGCTCGCTGTGATTATGTTTACCGACATTGTCGGCTATACTTCTTTAATGGGAAATGATGAAAACAAAGCCTTTGAATTGTTGCGTAAAAACCGACAAATACAAAAGCCGATCATTGAACGATTTAATGGCAGATGGATAAAAGAATTGGGGGATGGCGTAATGGCCAGTTTCAATACTGTTTCCGATGCAGTAAATGCAGCTATTAAAATGCAGGAAGATTGCCATGCCCAAAAAGAATTCCAATTACGAATTGGGATTCATATGGGGGAAGTAGTGTTTGAGAATGACGATGTGTTTGGCGATGGAGTGAATATTGCTTCTCGTATCCAGGCCATCGCAGATCCCGGAAGCATTTTTGTCTCAGAAGTAGTTCATGATAATGTGCTCAACAAGAAAGACATCGTGACCCGGTTTGTAAAAGCGCAACCTCTTAAAAATGTAAAAGAGCCAGTGAAGATCTATGAGGTGGTCACAGGGCCCGCTAGAGATTTGCCAACTTCCCGAGTTGCCCAAAAAATAAAGCATACCCCAAAGTTCCTAGTGGTTTTATTGGTGATTCTCGCCCTTTCGACAACAGGATACTTTCTTCATGAAGGCCTCCCTACAAAAAAAGTGGGGCTTGCGACCAATATAAAATCAATTGCCATCCTTCCATTTACCGATATGAGCCCTGGGAAGGACCAAGAATACCTCAGTGATGGCTTGGCCGATGAAATAATAAATTCAATCACTATCATTAAGGATTTAAAAGTCATCGGGCGCACCTCTTCATTTCAATACAAAGGAAAAGATTTTGATGCCCGCACAATCGGAGAAAAACTGAACGTAAATATCATCCTGGAAGGAAGCATACAAAAATCAGGGGATATCCTCAGGATCATCACGAAACTTATTAGCGTAAAAGAAGATTCAACGATATGGTCCGAACGATTTGACAAGCAATCAAAGGATATTTTTGCAGTCCAGGACAGCATTGCCAATAAAATTGTCGAAAAACTAAAAATTACCCTTTCCCAGGAGGAAAGGCCACGATTAATCAAGAAACATACCGATCCTGAAGTGTATTCACTTTACCTCAAAGGAAGGTACGCTTATAAAGAACAGAATTATGATAGGAGCATTGAATACAATCAACAGGCCATCGCGTTAGATTCGACATATGCACCAGCCTATGCCTTTCTTGCCTTGGCCAAAATCTGGAAAATCAATATATCCGGAACCTATAGCGATGTAAATCGTATTCGGGAAACCAAGGCATTTGCAAACAGGTCAGTAGCGCTTGATCCTGATCTTGCAGAAGGGTATTCGGCGATTGCTTTATTGTCATGGACCATCGAACTCGATTTCCCTACCGCAAAAATCAACTTTGAAAAATCTATTAACCTCAATCCGTCGGCTTCGTTGATTAAGAACAGGTATGCGTATTTTCTACTATGGATGGGTGAGTTTGATACTGCGGAAAAACTAGGGCTTGATGCAATTAGTTCCGACCCCGCCGACTGGAACGGATATGTTATAGTAGCCAACGCCAATATCTATAAAAAGAAATTTACGGAAGCCGAAAAATATATTTCGGAAGGGAAAAAGCTATTCCCGGAAAAATGGAATTTTGACCATCTGTATTTTACTTCAAGATTTTATTCGGGAGACTATGCAAGTGTTATTCAGGGCCTTAAACCAAGCGTACTAAAAAACGCGGCAAAACTTCACGAAAACCTATTGAGTCTGCTATGCATCTCCTATTTAAAAGAAGGCAAGGTTGCCGAAAGCACGGCGCTTCTGCGCCAACTTGAAGAAGCTCGAAGCGGACCAAGTTCTAGTAATGATTACAATTTGGCAAGAATCTATTCGCAATTTCAAATGATTGACTCTTGTTTCGCAAGCCTGGAAAGATCCTACCTAAAAAGGGAACCTGAATTCATAAAATTAAAGATCGATCCGATCTTCGATGATTTGAAACAGGATCAGCGGTACCAGCAATTGTATCATAAGTACGGTTTTGACAGATACAAATAATTTCAAGACAGGAGGTTTTCATTTCAAAACCCAAATGTCAATTACTAAATTCCAATCCCGATAACTAAGAGGAGGGATTAAAGGGCCCTTGGGAATTGAAAAAGCCTTCTTTTAAAAAAGAAGGCTTTTCTTGTGGTCCCACCTGGGCTCGAACCAGGGACCACCTGATTATGAGTCAGATTATTTTACTTTTCATTTGTCATCATTTACTTTCTTATATTCTGATAATCAATATTTTATGATTTTTTGTTTTGCTTGCTGTTTGCTTATAATTTACCTTTAATAGGCAATTTGTTGTACCTATGTTGTACCCATTATTAAAATTCAAATGGTTAATGTCAAGACAATTTTACGAAAAAAGAAGCTTTCAAATGGTAATTATCCAGTCTGTCTTAGGATAACGAAAGATAGAAAATCAAAATATTTCAAAACCATATTTAACGCAAACGAAGATGAATGGGATCAACAATGCCGGAAAGTTCAACAAACGGAATCTAAATTACCTCCAGAACAATCGTTTGTTGCATAAATTTCAAGATAGGGCATTAAAAATTATTGGGGAACTCAACATTGAAAGAGACGATTTTTCATTAGATGATTTTGAAAAAAAATATCGCGTTGAATCAAATCCCATTGAACAGAACATCTTTTATTTCTGGGACGAGATTATCGGCGAAATGATTTCAGCAGGCAGAACAGGGAATGCTAGAGCAAATAAGGATACTTTCCACTCTTTACATTTATTCAATAAAACCACTAGACTCACATTTAAAGATATTACTCCCACATTCCTTAGTAAGTACGAAGTTTTTTTACGTTCAAGAGGTGGCAGCGATGGCGGTATTGGAGTACGAATGAGAGCGATAAGAGCACTTTTTAACTTTGCTATCGAAAGAAAGATAGTCCAGGAAGAGTTGTATCCTTTTCGTGCGTACAAGGTCTCTAAATTAAAGGGAAAGGGGCTGAAAAAAGCTTTAAGCATAAAGCAGATAAAGAAAATCGTACGTCTTGATTTGAAAAAACATCCATTATTGACTAATAGCCGCAATTACTTTGTTTTCAGTTTTTATACCAGAGGTATGAACTTTGCTGATATGATGAAGTTAGAATGGAATGCCGTTGACGACGATAAAATTTGCTATACACGATCTAAAACCAAAGGAAACTTTATGGTGAAAATTCTTCCACCTGTACGGGAAATCCTGAATTTCTACCACAAGTATTCTTTGGACACAAAATATGTTTTTCCGATTCTTTTAAAGGATGATTTGACCCCATCCCAACTTGAGAACCGAAAGCATAAAACACTACAGCGCTACAATAAAGACCTAAAGGAAATTGCTCAAATCTGTGGTATTGACAAAAATATTAGCAGCTACGTCGCCCGTCATAGCTTTGCAAATTGTCTAAAACAAAAAGGAGTTGCTACTGATATAATCAGCGAATCTATGGGACATCAAAACTTGACGATTACCCAGGCGTATTTAAAAGAATTGGATGGTGCAGTTTTAGATAAGGCAAGTGAATTATTGCTGTAATACATTTCTAAAATTTAGTAAGAAATTGTTTTCTTTAAAACTTAAAGAGCCGTTTTAAATAAATCAACATAGTCTTTAAATATATAGAGTCGACCTCTTTGCCCTCCTGTGATTTCTTGTAAAATTTCTAGCTGCTCCAGTGAAGCTATCAACTTGTATGCAGAAACATTGGATTTTGCAATAATGCTCTCTATACGGTTTACATCGATAACAAGTCTTACATATAAACTTTCGATAACAAGTCTGGCATCAACACTTCTATTTCCCAAAGTCTTTAATTTGACGTCCAAAGTTTTTTGTAACTGCATAATGCTATCGAATGTAGTTACTCCCGACTTTGCAGTTTCGATAACTCCTGTTAGGAAAAACTTGAACCATTGTGAAAGATCATTGTCTGTTCTTACCCGCGTTAGGTTATCATAATACAGCATTCGGTTTTTTTCAAAAAAATCGGATAAATATAAAATTGGCTGTTTGAGAATCCCTTTACTGACTAAATATAATGTTATTAATAATCTACCAACCCTTCCATTACCGTCTAAGAAAGGATGTATTGTCTCAAATTGATAGTGTATTAATGCGATTTTCAAAAGGTCTGGTAAAGGGTTGAGTTCATCATTTGCAAACTTTTCTATATCTGACATTAAATCGTTGATAGAAGTATGTATTGGAGGCACAAAAACAGCATCGTTTATGGTTGCTCCACCAATCCAATTTTAGCTACTTCTGTATTCTCCTGGCAATTTGTTCTTCCCCCTTACACCTTGCAATAAAATCTTATGGGTCTGTTTCATAAGTCTAGAAGAAAATGGTAATCTATGGAGCATTTTGACCGCTTCGTTCATCGCTGCGATATAGTTTTGTACCTCATCCCAATCATTCCTTTTTTCTGCCGAAATTTCTTCCTTGTTCAAAAAGACTTCTTCCATGTTCGTTTGGGTTCCTTCTATTTTAGATGATTGAGTAGCCTCTCTTAGCAATGTGCATACTTATGAAAAGTTCAATGTTCACATATTCAGAATACATATCCAATCTTCCCAATTGTCTATCTGCCATACTTAAAAGTGCCAGTACTCCCATATCATCAACTTGCCATTCTTTATATATTGGATTGGGTTGAAAACTTTTATAATACCCTTGATTTATTGATTCCCCTGACACAAAATTTTTCATGACTTCTCTCCTTCAATTAATTTCATCTTAGTTAACAAATATACGTATTACCTTAAATATGAGTGTTTATTATTTAAGTTTTATGGGATAAAACTTAAATAACTGATTCAATGCATCTCATATAAACATAAATTTAATGAAGGCTTTTCTATCTCCAATTTTTAACAATTCCAAAATTCTAAGGCGAATATTAGAAATCAAAATATGCCATTAAATTAAAATACTGGCAAATATTTGCAATGTATCTCCCCAAATCCAACCATAACTAACCTGCGCATGGATCCTGTGGAATTTTTGTAGCATTCCGATAGATAAGCGCCTGTCCGCCTTTGGCAGAATCAGCAAAAATTCCATAGGGCGCAACCAGCTTATATAAATTTGGGATGATGATTCCTTTCTGTTCTAGGTAAGTCACCGCCGCCGGCAAGGATAAAGGCATGGGGCGTTTTTTCTACGCTCTATGCTTTTAGGAGCGGTTCCGAGGAGGTCGAAAAATCCGGAGGATTTTCGACTTCCGCAGGAACTGGATTTTTTTTACGGAATCGTGCTCATGATTCTATCAAAACAAAGGTCGGTTTTTTAGGTAAAAACTTGACCTGCAGGTAAAAGGTCTTCAAAATCTATTTCTAAGGAATTAGTAATTTGCCGCAAATTTTTGCCTATTTATTGGGGTTTTGGGGCGGTTTGCCGCAAATAGATCAATACCAACTTAAATGTAGTTTTGAGTCAAAAACTTCATATTATGTTGCAGAATATCAGGCCATTAACTAGCGATTATAACCATGTAACACCGCTTTAGCGTGTTACCCTCTTGCTATTCCTTCTTTTTTTCATTCCGCTCAGGAATTACCTTTTTTGGAAGTTTGCCATTGAACCCTCGGGATTTTCTGTTTTTACTTTTCTCTGCTATTTTCTCCGACTTGGGCCGTCCAATTTTAGACGGTTGAACATCCGTATGAACCGATCCGAAATCTGTCTTCCGTACCGGTCCTCTATTTGGGAAAGGTCCAGATTGGTCGTGATATGCGTCTTTGTCCCAAGGTTTTCAAAATTCCGGTACCGGTTGAGCAGGATCAGTACGAATATTTCCTCATTTCCATATTCGTAGATCATTGTTGCCCACGGTTTCCGAACCCAGGTCATCGAATAGGAACGTCCCCTTGGAATAATATTCGATGATCTCTTCCTTGTTCTTGTTTTCATTGTATTTGGCCACTACCTCTTGGGTGCTGATGATGGGAAACCACAGTTCCCTGAGCCCGAATTGTTTGGACATGTCCTGGATGATCCTGAAGCACGATGTCTTTCCGGTCCCGAAGGACCCGAAGACCAACAATCCTTTTCGAAGCGAGATGTTTTCCAAAAGCTCGAATCCGAGGTCCCGGTTCCAATACCTGCAAAAATGGCCCAGGAAATTCTTATTGTCTCCGTCCACCTCGAAGTCGAGAATCCGCCCTGGCGTAAAATTCCTGTGCCGCCCTAAAAAAAACTTTTTTAAAAAGCCCCGGGTCGCATAACGGCCTTGGTTCCGTTTGCTTGTTTGAAAATCGGTCTAAACTTCCTTTTCCATATCGCCTATTCCAATATTGGACTTCTATTTTTTTCTTTTTCTTTTAAAAAAGTAAATTGTTTTGTTACTTGTTTTATCTCTTGTTTAGTATGGTAGACACTTTTGTCAATGCTGCCTCGACAATTTTGTCTAGGCAGCCCGGACACTTTTGTCGGGGCAGGGTAGCCCGATTCAGGACCAAAACGCAACAGACTTTTGAGATAGCGTTTTCTTCCGTTAAAGGACGTTTCCGCTATCCAGCCCATGGATTTTAGTTCTGAAATGTACCTTGTGACCTGTCTTTCGGAAATATGGAGAAAGGAAGCGATGTACTTGTTGGACATATAGCACTCCCTGCCGTTTTCGGTAAAGCTGTGGATCTCCAGAAACAGGATCTTCGCGTACCAGTTCACTTCCGGATTCAGATAGATCGTCCTCGGTATCCAGATGCCCTGAAAATTCCGCTCCGATAGTTTCATAATACAGGGGAATTTCATTTATTTCCTGTTCTTCAATAGGGACTCATTGAAAAGGTGTTCCAGGCTTTCGTCCGATAGATCCGGATTTCCCATCAACCAGGCATCGATCGTGTCCTTGTAGAAGAATTTCTGGCGGATATGCGGGTTGTTTCCCATTGGGATAAGCTTCAACTGTGTCAGCTTGTAGATCTTGCTTTTGGAGAGTCCTGTATAGGCGGCCAGATCGTCCACGTTCATCACTTTCTTGGTGTGGGAAAGAAGGACTTTAATGTCTTTCAGAAGTTCCACCATATTTTTTTGCTCGTCCATAATTTGTTTTTTTATTCGTATTGACTAGATCAAGATTTGCACTTACCTATATTCCTCTTTCTAAAACTGTATTAAAACCAAAGAAAAATATCAGCAATGAGATTAAGGGTCAAATTATGAGGTCAGATATGAACAAAAGGAAGCGAAAGAAATTTTAACGCTATGATAAATTCAATATTTAGGGAATATTCAATGTATTTGTGGAATTGTCGAAAATAATGCAACACGCTATTCAGAAGGAAATTAGAAACACGAAATGTAGGAAGGGGAGATATAGTACCTTTTCGCCACTTATTCTTTTGTGCTTGACCAAAGGATCGGCACAATCAAATTAGTTAAGTCAACAAATTAAAAAATAATCGGCCTAATTTGGTGCTGTCTTCAGTATGTCTAGATATTGAAAAATTTCCAAAATTATCCTTACATACAACCTCAACAGTATAAGAAGTTGTTGGAGTATAGGGTATCGAATTTAAAAAATCAATAGTCAAGTTAGTAAACTCAATTAGTAAATTATTATTTTCTATGACTGAAACATTATAAGTCAAGGTATCCCCATCTTCATCGTTACCTATCCAGGAGACATCCATATCAGATGTTGTTGTATTGAATTCCACTGAAATCACGGCGGCATAAGGTACGTAGTTGCCCACAGGTTCTCCAGGGGTTGTAAAGGAATTTGTGTCGCTTCCGGTCTCGCCATCACTATTCTTAGAAGTGACAGTCCAGGTATAGGTTTTTCCTCTATCTAATATTACATCGGCCTCCAACGACATGAACGTTTCATTGTAAATTTCATTTAGGGATTCGAATACCATAAGATTGTAGTTGTTGGCAAATTCCGCAGAAGTCCATTGAAAACGGACGGAAACCTTTAAAGGTTCTCCGGAAATTGACTCGATATCGGCACAAGGCTCGCCATTTATTGGAAAAACACCTTGAGCCATAGCTGGAATTTCGATCAGTACGTTATCTACTCCGCTATCATCTGATTTTCCACAAGAATTTAACCCGAAGATAAACAAGGATAAGAGAATGATGTTTACTTTCATAACGTTTGTCATTGTTTTATAATCTTAAAGGTTTTGGTATTATCTTTTGATATAATCCTTACAGGATATATGCCAGAGTCGAATGTTTCAAAATCTAAAGCTTGGTGTTCATTTCTAGTAAGTTTTTTTTGAAATAATAGTCGCCCGGTGACATCGTACACCTCTACGATACTTTCCTCATCTAAACCTTCTATAAAAGCCTTATCCCTGGTAACGATAGGATACATAACAATTCCATCGGCAAAATTAAATGAATCTTTAATAATGCCTTGACAATCACTTTCCCCTGAAATGGAAATTGAATTAAATATGGACAAGTCGTTAAGAAGTATCCGATTCAGGCCTTTAGAATCAAAGTCAAAAGTCTTTTCCTTACCGTTGATATCCAATTTGTATGAATAGCTTCCTTGAACCGTATAAGAAACACTTTTTAGTTGGGCATCCAAGTTTTCACGTTTCCCGGAAATTGGACTACCTTCGTTAATATTGACTCCATAGGTTTGGGAATATGAAATTTCCGGAATTGAAATATTTAAAGTATATAAACCTGGTGATAAATCCTTTATCTCAAAAGGATCGTTCAAGGAAACTCCCAAATAGTCCTCTGAATAAGTTCCAATGATACTTATATCAAAAGAATAGTCAATTAATGAACTGGAAATCCGGATACCGGCATTTGAAACTCCCCGGCAGCTTGGTGCTACATTATAAACGGTAATCGCATTATTGGAAATAATCTCGCAACCCTTTTCATCCACTGTAACATTGGGTCTTGTATTTAAACAAACATCATTCTGGTCAAGTACGCCGTCGGCATCATTGTCTTCACCACAAAACGGTAGTTTTCCACCATCGGTAAATGTCCAACCATAAGTGTCTATAATCAATTGCCTAGCGTCGGAAGCCTCGCAGTATTGCTTGTGCCCCCGTGAAAATTGATGTCGGTCTTAAGGTTTTGTTCGGACCAACCTTTTAAGGTTAAATCATAATTTTTCAAATGACAACTTGGATCCTTTAAGAAATTATTCAATTTAGTTACATTTTCAATATTCCAATTTCCTAGATTTTGATCGAATGAAGTTGCTTCCAAAAACATTGATCCCATATCAATAACGTGAGAGTATTTCAAGAGCTCAAATCTTGATTAAAATTTTGTGCTAAGGCAAACATGCCCCCAAAATCAGTCGCACTTGCTAAATTCCATTGTGAAATATCCTAATTAAATGAAGAATAGCCGCTAAAATATTTTATTATATCATACACTTTTGATAGATTCCAATTACCGATTTCTTGATTGAATGCAGTAGCATAGGCAAACATAAAAAACATGGTTTCGGCATTGTCTACATGCCAAGAATTTAATGGTTGATTAAAATTGGAAGCACTTGTAAACATAGAATCAAAATGTAACACCTTGGAAACATCCCAAGAATTTAGATTTTGATTAAAAGTCTTCGCTCCTGAAAACATACTTCCCAAACTGGTTGCATTGGAGACATCCCAATTGCCGATGTTTTGGTTAGAAAAGAATTGCCCCATCAAACATTGCCGCAAAAATTGTTATGGAAGAAACATTCCAGTCCTCCATTGAATTATTTCCCTTTAAATTTTTACAAAAACGAAACATTCCAATTGCTGAATTTACATTCGATAAATCGGGCAAATCGGTAGCCAACATATCCAAATTACTACATCCCACGAAGGCACCATCCATTGATGACCACTCTAATTCGCCCCATTGATCTATTGAAACAATTTTATTTTCGTCACCTTGATCGGGAATGGGACCTATGGCGTAATTATTAAAATAAATTCTTGGAAAAGTTCCACTAATGGACACTTGATACGTTCCGGCGGCTGCGTAGGTATGCGTAATGTTTCCGGTAACATTTGAATCCGAAAGGCCATCTCCCCAATCTATCGTATAATCATAAGTCCCGCCAGAGAAAGTTGGTATGGAGATTTGGTCATCACCCGAAACCCCTGGATTATCAGTCTTCCAAGTGGTAATGAATTCTGTTTGAGCATTTGTAAGTACAATAAATAATAGAGAAAGTGAGGTTAAGGCTATTTTATTCATAAAATTTGTGATAAGCGCCAAATCTAGGCAAAGAAGCAGTATTTCAGTAAATAATTCGATAATCTGTACTCCTTTTCCTTCAAAATTGTAAGGTTAAGGGATTTATCTCTCATTAATTCTCTAATTCAATTCCAATCTGGCTTGAATTAATTACATTGGGATATATTTATTGACGATATTGTTTGTAAACTATAAATGGGAAGTGCTACGGCTAAGATTATTAATTACTACTAAATCTTTTACATAACTTCGCTCAAATAGTTTGAAGACCCTGAAAAACTTAAATAAGAATTTCATAAGGAAATAGAAATTATCAAGTCTATTGTTATAAGAATCAAATATGGTTAAAGAGCCAATTCTAAAATTAGTGCAGTCTACTTCAATTGGCAGGTTGATTGCAGGATTTTATTTTTTACAAAAAAATCATCTTTCAAAATCTGGTTGGAAAAAAAGTGTGGTCACAAGATTACCAATCGATACAAGACGGTGAGGAGTTGCCTTGGTTTACATATAGTTTCATTTATTTTCTTGGCCCTAAATTAACCGGTGATCATGTGATTTTCGAATATGGCAGTGGCAATTCAACGATTTGGTTCAGTAAAAAAGTCCGGAAAATTGTTTCTGTAGAACATGACAGTAAGTGGTTTTCGCAAATGAAAAACAAATTTATATCATTACCCAATATCACATATATCTCTAAAGATCTTGAGTCCAAAAGTTATCAGAAAGAAATCCTTAATTATGATAAACTATTTGATATGATTGTAATTGATGGTCGTGAAAGGGTCTGTTGTACCTTGAATTCTTTAAGGGCCCTGAAAGAGGATGGAGTAATCATTTGGGATAATTCAGATAGGCCTCAATACTCTGAAGCGTACGAATTTCTTGTTTCAAAAGGCTTTAACCGAATTGATTTTTACGGTATGGGCCCTATTAGTGCACATTCATGGTGTACCTCGGTTTTCTATAAAGACAAGAATTGCCTAAATATTTAATTGCTCAGTACTATAATGTACTTTTTAAATAGACCTAATTTTTATACAATCCATTCTTCGATTAAATGTACCTTTTCTTTAGGCACAAAAAAACAATTTCGCACACCATCATCCTGATTTCTGACAATGGTTTTCACGTTGATTAAACCCTTATCGTTGTGATTATAAAATCCATAATCATGCTTCCTCATTATTAAATCCAGCTCCGTTTCAATTTTATTGAACAATGTTTCACAAATAATAATTGGTTTATACTTGTTGATGGTTTCCTCCGCGCCAAGTAATATTTGATACTCAGCGCCTTCCGTATCCAATTTTATTAAATCTATATTACTAATATTATTATTTTCCACATATTCGTCAAGTGTAGTTGACTCAGTGGATACTTTGTTGGTGGTTCTGCCCTTTTTAGTCCCAATATTATGTTCCCCAGATAGATTATATATAGTCGGAAATTTCAAATTCCTCATCTCATAAAAATCGATAGTTCCACCTACATCTGATAATGCAATTGGTTCAACTAATACATTGTCTAACATGTTGTTTATTTTCAGATTTTCACACATATAAATCATTACCCCTATTGATGGCTCAAAAGCATAAACCTTGAGAGCAGGGTTAATTTTACAACCTAAAATACTATAGTATCCAATATTTGCCCCGATGTCAAAAAAGGTTTCTACCTTTTTTACTAATCCCATAAAAATGGTGGTATATTCGAAATTTTCAGCTTTTTTCCAAAATAGTTCTCGGGTTAAAAAACTTGTTTGGTTCGTTTTTAAATTAAAAAACAACTTGTTCTTTAAGTTAACCTTCAATATTCCAGATGGATGAATCTTTGTTTTGTTCGGCAAAAAAGGAGACAACAAATAATTAATATTTCTAATCAACCAATTAATTTTTGGGGCATAAATAATATTATGAAATAAGCTCATTTGCAGGAAAAATTACACGAATCATTTAAACACCAAATGTACTTAAATAAAACAATATTATTAGGATTCACCCGTTGGGTTCAAATAAACCACTAGACACCATAATTCAATTTAGTTACTATTATAAATGAATGCTGAAATGAATTTGCAAAATTGATTAAAGTTTTTTCTGGCAAAATATTTTATAATTGCTTTATTATTTTCCAAGAATTATGAAACCATGAGCGTACTAAGAAAAGGAGCACTTTATAAAATACTTCCCATTATCCTGATATTTTTTGGAATAAACCTCTGCTTTCCCCAAAATTACACTGTTGCCTCTTATCAGAAAATAAATGAACTACATGGAGGGTTTAATGGTCTTTTAAATATCGACGACTCATGGGCAATTTCAATCGAAAACATTGGAGATATCGATGGTAATGGCACAAATGACCTTGCGGTTGGAGCATATGGAGATGATGACGGAGGATCTAATAAAGGTGCCGTTTGGATTTTATTTCTTGATACCAATGATATGGTAATTTCTTATACGAAAGATAAGCAATACCAGTGGGAATTTTAATGGTGTTTTGGATAATGAAGACAGATTTGGTGGTGGTGTGGCAAATTTAGGGGATATGAATAATGATGGCCTGATAGAATTAGCGGTAACTGCTGATTATGATGGGGATGGTGGCTTTTGGCACGGCGCAGTGTGGATATTAAGCCTAAATAATGATGGGACAGTGAATTCGTATTCGAAAATAAGCGATACGGCTGGTAATTTTACAGGGTTTATTAATGGAGATGCGATATTCGGTACCGATATTGAGAATATTGGAGATTTAAATTCGGATGGAATTGACGATTTGGCCGTAGGTTCGCGAAGAGATGCTGATGGTGGTTCTGCTAGAGGTGCCGTATGGATTCTATTTATGAATTCTGATTTTACAGTTAATAGTTATCAAAAAATTAGTGATACACAAGGAGGATTTACTGAACCACTAGGCTTTGAAGATTACTTTGGTGGATCTGTCCTAAATATTGGAGATTTGGATGGTGATGGTGTGACTGACCTTGTCGTAGGTAGTTATAGGGATGATGATCAATTGGCAAATTCCGGAAGTTTCTATGTTTTATTCTTGAATTCTGATGGCACGGTTAAAAATTACCAAAAGGTATCAAATTTGACTGGAGGTTTAACTAGTCAATTATCAGGAAATGCTATTTTCGGTGAATCAATTGATGGTGTTACCGATATCGACAATGATGGTAAAATCGAAATAATAGTTGGGGCCTTGAGGCAAATAAATCCAACACTTTCTGTGCCAACAGGCGCTTTCTTTATAATCGAACTAAACACAAATGGAACCGTTTCCGAAGAACATTTATATACATACGCTGAAAATTGTTTTTCTGGAAAGTTAAACGATGGGGACTTTTTTGGGGGAGCGGTGACACTATTGAAAAATGGCGCAAATGTCAGCGTTGCAGTTGGAGCATATCACGATAGCGAAAATGGCTTTCAGAAAGGAGCCGTTTGGATTTTAAATTTAGGTGAAGTGTCCTACACATTGTCTGAAGTTATTGATCCGTCATCATGTGGAACCAATGATGGAGTAATCAGGATTTCAGACGTTAGCCCTTCTTCGAATTTTACAATTAATTATCAAAATAACGGCATTTCGTCTACATTGGATTTAATATCCGACCCAAATGGCGAACTACAAATTACCGATCTGGGGTCTGGTACTTATGAAGATATTACCGTAATTGACGTGCTAACTGGATGTATGGATAATTTGGGAATAGCAACTCTGACTGCTACAAATTTAGATGCTCAGGTTACAACTAAGAATCCAACATCATGTGAAACTTTGGACGGAAGTATTTCCATTTCAAATTTAGCACAAAACGTACTTTACTCCATTACTTACGTTATAAATTCAACCCTGGAAACAGTTGATTTGATCTCCGATTCAAATGGTCAAGTTTTTATAGTTGGATTGGCATCAGGCGATTTTGAAGATTTGATTATAACCGAAGCATCGACTGGTTGTACGGATAATTTGGGACAAATAAAACTTTATGGGACTAGTTCGGATTTGCAGATTTCGACAACCGACCCAACTACTTGTGAAAGCCTGGATGGAAGTATAAAAATCCAAAATTTAATTCCTAATACTCAATATTCTTTATCCTTTCAATATAATTCTTTGGACCAAACCTTTAATGAAATATCAAATGCAAATGGCGAAATACAAATTCTGGGGCTCGATTCTGGGATATACACAGATATAACCATTTCACAAAACTTCTCAAACTGCACAAACTCATTGACATCGATAGAATTAATCTGTACGAATGATGATTTAAAATGTTTTAGAACAAAAAAATTTTTTACCCCTAACAATGATGGTGTCAATGATTATTGGAATTTAGAAACCATAAATGATTGTGAATATACGCTCCAGGTTTTTGACCGATATGGAAAACTTATTGCCATTTTAACCCCAGATAGGCCAAATTGGAATGGGGAATATAATGGGACTAAGATGCCCTCAACCGATTATTGGTACCGAGTTGACTATTTTTATGAGGGAAACAATTTGTCATTTAGTTCCCATTTTACACTTAAACGATAAAATTATTTTAAAAAGGGAATGCTTGTGTCTATATTAAGCATTCTATACTTAATTTGCATTGATGTATTTAGAAGTTACTTTGAATGAGTCTAATACCTCAAAATTATCTTGTTAAATCAAGCCTTAAAATTAATCAATCCAGACTTAAAGTCCATGCCCAAGAAGAAAATCAATTGGATTGAAGTAATTCTGTTTATTCTTTTTGGTTATCTTGTTTTTATAATATTTACCCTATTGATCGGTTAAGCAATTTAACCTTATGAAATATTTTTAGCTGCAATTGAGTTACTATTTTTCTCTCCCTGACAATAACTAAATTTTAGTATTTATTCAAAGATTATAATAGTTGGCACTCAAATCCAAAAACGCAAATATGTTGTACCTATGTTGTACCCGCTCTAAAAAAGAAGGGCTCCCGATTTCTCGGAAGCCCCATCTTTGTTGCCGTGGTCCCACCTGGGCTCGAACCAGGGACCACCTGATTATGAGTCAGGTGCTCTAACCAACTGAGCTATAGGACCAATATTTAAAAAATTCCAAATTCCAAGCTGCAGATTCCAAATTACTCCAATAGCTATCGGGAGGGACCAATTCAAAAATAGAACTTAGAGCGTGCAATATTACAGTTTATTTTTAAAGGTCACAAGCAAAATTATTCGCTACCCCCTATTTCCTGACAGAGTTCTATTAGCACCCCATGGGTCGTCTTGGGATGTAAAAACGCCACCAATTTATTATCGGCGCCAAGCTTTGGCTTTTCGCTCAGAAGTAAAAATCCTTGTTTTTGCAATCGCACCATCTCCGCTTCAATATTGGCAACGGCAAAGGCGATATGGTGCACACCTTCCCCTTTTTTGGCAAGAAATTTCGCAATGGGACTTTCTGTATCCATGGCCTCCAACAATTCTATTTTTGTGGGCCCTGCCTGAAAGAAGGAGGTATTGACCCCTTCCTGGAGCACCGTTTCCGTTTTATAATGTGGTGTCCCAAGCAATTTGGCGAACAGCCTATTCGCGGTTTTAAGATCTTTGACGGCGATACCGATATGCTCTATTTTGTCCACTATATTGGTTTAAACCACTAAAATACACAATAATGCTGCGTATTTTTGCCCCATGGAAACACAGCGTCAAAAAAAGATAGCCGGGGTCATTCAAAAAGATATCGTAGATATTTTGCAACGAGCGGCCATCGAAGGAGGTTTGCGCAATATCCTGATTTCAGTGACCAAAGTTTCAGTGACTTCAGACCTCTCTATTGCCAAAGTATATTTGAGTATTTTTCCCACCACAACGGCCAAGGAACTGATGGAGGGCATCAAATCAAACCAGCCCTTGATAAAACATGAACTTTCGCAACGTACACGTCACCAGATGCGCCGCGTACCCGAACTGCTTTTCTATTTAGACGATTCTCTCGACTATATTGATACTATCGAGCATTCATTGAAAGGTGGGGAAAACCCCATTACAGATCCCAACTTGCTGCCAAAACGAAAAAAATCCTAGCACTTGAATTTTCCCTTTTACATTGCAAAACGCTATGTTCGTTCAAAAAGCAGCCAAAATGCGGTTAATATTATCAATTTTATTACCTTTTTGGTCATTGTAATCGGATCTGCTTCCCTCTTTATCGTCCTTTCCGGATTTGCCGGTCTTAAGACTTTTAGTTTATCCTTTAGTAATTCATTCGACCCGGACCTAAAAGCCACTCCAACCACGGGAAAATTCTTCTCGATCTCACGCGAACAAGAAAACAAATTAAGTGCAATCAAGGATATCACCTCCTATTCAAAGGAAATCGAGGAAAAGGTATTACTATCTTATGAAAAGAAAAATCATAACGCCTATATTAAAGGAGTCGATACCAAGTATACGTCGGCCACCAGAATCGATAGCACCCTTTATTTCGGGGATTGGCAGATAACTGATCAGCAGGGAGTGGTGGGCTATGAAATCGCGAATATCCTTGGGTTGGGACTCAACCAATTCCAGCATCCCCTGGTGGTTTTGGCAGCAAAACCTGGAAAGGGATTTCTATCACAACAAACAAAACCTTATAATGAACTCCCTTTGGTAATCAGCGGGGTCTATCAGATCGAGGAAAACCTCGATAGGAAATATGTTTTTACGGATCTTTTCTTGGTACAAGCGTTGTTGGAAAAGGATAGTACACAAATCTCAGGCATCAATCTTAAATTGACCAAAGATGCCGATATGGCCACCATCAAAAAAGAAGTTGCACAAATTTTCGCCGACAAGATCGTCTTAAAAGATCGTGAAGAACAGAATAGTTCACTGTATCGCATGCTGAACACCGAAAACCTGGCCACTTATCTCATCTTTACGCTTGTCTTGATCATTGCCCTATTTAACGTTGTTGGCGCCATCATTATGATGATATTAGACAAGCAACAGAATTCAAAAACCTTGTATAGCCTTGGCACTACCTTAAAAGAACTGCGCCGTATCTATTTTATACAAGGCATACTGGTCACAAGCATCGGCGGGCTGATCGGGGTGTTATTGGCCTCCCTTTTGATCGTCTCCCAAATCATGTTCGGCTGGCTTAAAATCACCCCATCATTGGCATACCCTGTAACCTACCAATTCATCAATGTATTTATTGTGCTGGCAACCATCAGTGTTTTAGGGTTGATCGCCTCAAAAATCGCAAGCAGTCGGGTTACGAAGAAATTGTTAACCTAGGTCAGGTGGCGAATTGGTAGTCCCCAAATTTCTCCAAGACTTCGTCAAATGTGGCAAAGACGTCCGCAGAATCGTCACTCGTCACCATTTTCATACGATATTCCTTAAAATTGGGTATCCCCTTAAAGTAATTGGTATAATGTCGTCGCGTCTCAAAAACACCTAAATTTTCACCTTTCCAGGCAATGGCCATTTGTAGATGGCGTCTTGCGGCATCCACGCGTTCTTCCATAGTAGGTGGCGCCAAATGGTTCCCTGTATTAAAATAATGCTTTACTTCCTTAAAAAACCAAGGATAGCCAATGCTTGCACGTCCGATCATAGCACCATCCAACCCATAGACATCCCTCATTTTTAAGGCGGCTTCCGGGGTATCGATATCCCCGTTGCCAAAAATAGGGATATGCATCCGCTGATTGTTCTTTACCTCGGCAATGGGCCGCCAGTCGGCTTCCCCCTTATACATCTGCACCCTGGTGCGCCCATGAATGGCAATGGCCTTACAGCCCACGTCTTGCAATCGTTCTGCAACTTCGACGATTTTAATCGACTCGTGGTCCCATCCCAAACGGGTCTTGACGGTAATTGGCAAATTCGTTCGCTTTACCATTTCCGCGGTCAATTTTACCATGAGCGGAATATCCTTTAAAATGCCGGCTCCAGCACCTTTGCACACGACCTTTTTCACGGGGCAGCCAAAATTGATATCGATAATATCAGGATTGCTTCGCTCGACAATATCGACCGTCTGTAGCATTGAATCAAGATTCGCCCCAAAAATCTGTATCCCTACGGGGCGTTCCTTTTCATAGATGTCTAATTTCATCACACTTTTAGCGGCATCGCGTATCAATCCTTCCGACGAAATAAACTCGGTATAGACAACGTCGGCCCCTTGTTCCTTGCACAAGGCGCGAAAGGGCGGATCACTTACATCCTCCATGGGAGCGAGGAGTAAAGGAAATCTGGGTAATTCTATGGTCCCTATCTTTGCCATATTACATTAATTTTTTATGGGTTGCAAAATTACAAAAAATTGATAGGTTTAAGGCGTTAGGGCATTTAAGCCGATTTAACAAATGCTTCAACCATTTAATAGTTTCTTATTTGAAAAACAAAGTAAATTTAGCTCCATATAGCCTCTGAATTCAATTCTTATGAACAAAATTTATTGTTTCCCTACTATTTTATTGCTCGTACTTGGGTGTTCAAAAAATTCTGATACCCCTGAAGCTACTATGGATCAGAACAATCCTCAAGAGGCTATGCTGGATACAAAAGATGATGAAATACAAGAGAAAATTTATGAGGGAAACCTTACCTTGATAGGTCAATCACAAGTGGATGGGTTTAGCAAACATAAGTATTCCGAAATATGGTTATCTGTTCATATTAGTGACGCCAAAGACCTTTCAGGTTTATTTCTATAAAAAAGTAACTTCCGATTTAAGTATCTATACCGATATCGTTTCCCTTGAGGGCCACGAATTTATTGTATGTCGGAGGAAATTTCTACATATCATTAAATATTTTGTTAAAGTCAATTGCCGATTTAAACGGCCTAAGCTTTTTAGGTGGTGATTTTAGACTAGAAAATTGTTATTTAGTAGACACACTCAACGGACTTGAAAAAATCACTCAGATAAATGGCGATTTAACCATTTCGGACTCAGAAATTACTTCCCTGTCTGGTTTAGATAACTTAAATTCTGTCAATGGCAATATTGCCATTTTAGGCAATAGCGCGCTCACATCTTTAAATAAATTTAAAACGCTTTCCCATATTGGTGGAAATCTGAAAATACTACATAGTGCTATAGAAAATTTAGAAGGACTTGAAAATATTAATCGGATTGGAGGTGATTTAGAAATAGAAATGAATCCTAATCTCGTCAATTTAATAGGCCTGGAAAACATCTCTTATATAGGAGGAACTCTAACAATAGGGGCAAATTCATTACTGAACTCAATAAATGAACTTTCGTCGCTAATTGAACTTGGAGAAAATTTGGCCATTTACAATAATTTATCACTATCATCTTTAGCAGGATTAGAAAATCTAAAAGATATAAATGGCTCAATTGCGATAAACTCAAATCCAAAATTAGAGTCATTGGCCGGTTTAAATCAATTAACTAATGTTCAAGTCGGATTAAAAATTGAGCATAACAAGGTTTTAAATAGTCTGTCTGGATTGACACATTTGGAGAAAATAGGAGAGAACCTTGTAATTAGAACCAATGAAGCACTTACTGATTTTTGTGATATTTCTGCTGCTTTATCAGGAGATTCCCTTACAAATCCTGACTTTTATTTTTCCGTTGATTATAATTTATTTAACCCAACAATGGAAGAAATAATTAACGGAAACTGCTCACAATGATGATTTGATTAAAAAGTAATTTCCACTTCAACCTGCTTCCCATTACGATCCACGACGACCTTGGTCGAATTACCTTCCTCAAAACTTGAAAGCGCTCGCATATAGCTCATCATATCGACTACCGCACTATCTCCCAATTGCACTACGATATCCCCTTTTTGGAGCCCGGCCTTTTGGGCCGGTTTATCTTCGCTTATCCCATCGATACGCATCCCCTTCCCATCAAAAAGATAGTCGGGGACGACCCCCAAGGCCACCTTAAATCGGGGTACTTCTTCGCTTTCGTTCTTTGTTTTCTTAAATACCAATTTCGGGGCGTCGTTCAATTCGGTAATAATCGCGAAAATATAATCCGTAATCTGCTGCATCCCCTCATAATTCAATTTATCGGAATCATCCGATGGTTTATGATAATCTTCATGCTGTCCCGTAAAAAAATGCAAAACAGGAATATCCTGTAAATAAAACGAGGTATGGTCCGAAGGGCCTACTCCAGACTCTTTTAAGATCAATTTAAAGCCTGGATCGGTCGCCTTCAGCACTTGGGTCCATCGCGGGGAAGTACCAGTGCCGCTCACTGAAAGCGACTTGTCTTCCCGAAGTCTTCCAACCATATCCATATTCAACATATAATCGACTTTGGAGAGATCAACCGTTGGGTTTTTCACGAAAAAATTGCTTCCAAGTAGCCCCATTTCCTCCCCTGAAAAAGCTATAAAAAGATAATTATTGCCTTTCGGCCCACGCGATATTAAACTATCTGCCAAATGCAAAAGTACCGATACCCCACTGGCATTGTCATCGGCACCATTATGTATGGCTTTCCCTTCACGATATAAAGATCCTTCACCCCCCATTCCCAAATGGTCATAATGTGCCCCGATAATGACTGTGTTCGCTGCCTTATTATCCAAAAAACCGATGACATTAGTACCTGTAATGGCGCTGTCGCCCGAGGTAAATTGCACTTCTTGATGAGGATCCTTTTTTCGGGTAAACGTGAAGGTCTGATAATAGGTGTCGGCATTTCCTTTGGGCGACAGGCCGATGGTCTTCATTCGTTTCGATAAATATTTTGCAGCCTTTAGTTCGTAAGGGGTTCCTGTTTCGCGCCCGCCTAGGCTATCACTGGCCAAAAATGTCGCATCATCCTTAAGACTAACTGTTTCTGACACTTTCGGCTTACAGGAAAAAAAATTTACTAGGACTAGGAATAAGAGTATTCTATTCATGATATTTGTCAAAATATTTAACTACAGTTCTAAAACAAGCCTTCGAACTCTTTCAGAGCTTAATAACTTACCGCCTTAAAATGATCTTTCACGATTTCAACGCAAAGTTTCACGAAATTAAACATCCTATGAGAACTTTAGCGCTCTTTTTTTTGATTATCCCTTTTGTGGCCTGTAAGCCAGAGCCCAAGAAACCGGAGCCGCCCAAGAAAGAAACCCCTTCTTTGATGGCGGGTTCTGATACCTTGATCTACGCAGGTGAAAAACATTTTAAGTCAATTCGCCAAATCACCTTCGGGGGGGATAATGCAGAGGCATATTGGAGCTTTGACGACAAGAAACTGGTTTTTCAATCGAATAATACAGGATGGGGGTTGCAATGTGATCAACTATTTTTAATGAACGTCGCCGATTCGTTTCAAAACCAACGGCCACCAATGCTTAGTACGGGAATGGGCCGGACTACTTGTTCTTATTTCCTTCCGGACAATGAACATATTATCTATGGCTCAACGCATCTAGTCGATAAGGAATGTCCTGAAGTGCCTTTGAGAAAGAACGGAAAATACGTATGGCCCGTATATGATTCATTCGATATTTTTAAGGCAGATCTAAAAGGAAATATCGTTGGCCGGTTGACCAGCACGCCCGGATATGATGCAGAGGCGACGGTATCACCAAAGGGTGACAAAATCGTATTTACTTCAATGCGCAGTGGCGACTTGGAATTGTATACCATGGATCTTGATGGGAACAACGTAAAACAGATAACGAATGAACTGGGGTACGATGGCGGGGCCTTTTTCTCCCCGGACGGCAGCAAGATTATTTTTAGGGCCTCACGTCCCAAGTCCGAAGCTGCCATCAAAGAGTATAAGGAATTACTTGCCCAAGGCTTGGTGCAGCCGACCGAAATGGAACTCTTTCTATGCAATGCCGATGGTAGCGGTCTTAAACAGTTGACTTTCTTAGGAAATGCCAATTGGTGTCCGTTTTTTACACCCTCAGGAAATAAAGTGCTTTTTGCGAGCAATTTTGAAGCTGAAAAGGGATTTCCATTTAACCTATATCTAATTGATCTTGATGGAAAAAATTTGGAAAGGGTTACCCACGGACAGACCTTCGACGCCTTCCCTGTATTTTCAAACGATGGTACAAAGTTGGCCTTCTCAAGCAACCGAAATAATGGTGGAGGCAGGGATACGAATCTATTTATTGCCGAATGGCAGGATTAAGTGTCTTAAATCGGGAAATGGGGCCTGCCAGCTCTGTGGAAACGTTACTCTTTATTTAAGCGCTCCCGTTCGTTCTTTTCGATTTCACGTGCGTTATCCTCGAGTCTGAAATTCCCAAAATTAAGCGTAAACCCTAAACGTACATATTGGGTCTCCGGTCGCGACAGATAGCCATTGTCCTGATTCAAATATTGGGAATATACAAGGCTATTGGCTTTATTCAACAAGTCGTTGGCCTGAAGACTTAATAAGGCCCGCTTGTTCCAAAACGATTTTCTTAGGCCCAGGGTCAGATTGGTTGTTTCTTTCTGCTTATAGGAGCCCTCCATAAAGCCTGAAAGATAGGCTATTCCCAATTCGCCTTTAAAGGTACCATCCTTAGAAAGGGTGATGTAGTTCGTGAGGTCGATATAGGCCCCATTTACGCTGTTCTTAATGGTCAGATTGTTACTTTCAATCGCTATAAAGCGTTCCTCCTCATGAAAAAGCGATAGATAGGTATAGAGATACCACTGATCCGTTATCGCTGCTCCATAATTGAAATCGAAACCATACGAAGCACTTCCCAGCACATTTTGGGAAATATCCTTCAAAATAAAATTTTGATTGTCCTGAAATGCCAATGTTGAAATATACTTTCCGTTATCCCTGTAATAAAAATCAAAGATATACTCCCCATTCAAGGTGTAATTTAAATTAAAATTGTTGCTGAAACTTGGCACTAAATTGGGGTTTCCTTCTATAAAATTATTTTCATTTACATAGTTTCTAAAAGGGTTCAAGTCCTCATAGCGGGGTCTATCTAGTTTCCTTGAATAGTTAAACGCCAAACTATGGCTGTCATTTATGGTATACAAAAGGTAGAAGGTCGGGAACAATTCAAAATAGCCTAGATCATTTATTTGGGCAAGTGAGACCGAATTGCCAGAGCTATTCGTGTATTCGCCCCGTAGCCCGGCCTTTAAGTTGAGTTTTTCCCAATCTTTCGACATACTCAAGTACCCGGCATACACCTTCTCACTATAGCGATAGTCATCTGATAAGGCGGGAGCGAGCGTACGAATGTCATTGTTTATGGTATAGAAACCCAATCCGCTTTTTGAATTAATAAATGACCCCTTGAGGCCTGTTTCATACCGCACACTTCCGATGGTAGAGGATACATCCATTTGTGCCGTATAAATTTCAACCACTTGATCGGCATCGGTAAAAAACGCAAAGTCTCTTATGAATTGTCCGTCTGGAGCGTAGTAATCTGATTGGGCTTCTTGCGTCTTATTTAAATCGTACGTCGTGTAATGACCGTTTATTTGCAGGTTTCCATCTTTCTTAAAACTATGTTTGTAGGTAAGGTCGGCTGACAGATTGTTCTTGTCCTCGAATAGGTCGCTTTGCGTCGTGAAAACTGAATCGAGCGCAAATTGTGCATTTCTAATGTCGGTATTTTGCCGATATTTATGTGTTTTATTCGGCGATAATAGCAGGTTGGAAGCAAAGTTGAGTTCGTTCTGTTCATCGAATATATAATCAATATTTAGCTGCGTAGTATGGGTCTTTGACTTTGTAATTCTACTAAAATTGGTTGCCCATCTAGAAAAAATCCCCGTGTCATCAATAAAGTTCGTGGTACTCTCAACGTTGTTCAAATCTTTTCTAGGGCCAAAAGAATAAGCAGCAAAGACATTTAATTTCTTTGTCTTATAAAATTGGGAAGTGCCTACCGTATATTTCGGAAAAACAGCTTGAGAATAGGTGCCGTTTATAGTGCCTTTATAGCCCAAAGAAACGTTCCTTTTGGTAATTATATTTAAAATGGGGCCTCCCTCGGCATCATACTTTGCCGGAGGGTTATTTATGACTTCGATCGATTTTATATTATCCCCAGAATAATTTTCCAGTAAATCACGTACTTCCTGTGATGAAAGTTGCACTTTACGATCGTTGATAAAGACCATCACAGATTGGTTGCGCACCTGCAATTCATCTTGCGACACAATAACGCCAGGTGTTCTTTTCAACACGTCCCATGAGGTGCCTTGTGAGACCACATTGTTTTCGACGTTAAAAATTAAGCGGTCGGCCTTTCTTTCGACCAAGGGCAATTTTGAAGTAACCACCACCTCGTTTAAATTTTCTGTATTTTCAGAAATTATCAAGGAACCTATTCCGGTATCCCTAAAAACATCAAGGCCGATCAGTGGTGAGGTGTTTCCGATATAACTGGCCTGAATAAGATAGGTTGCGGGTGGTACATCCAATAGGGTGAAATTCCCATTTTCATCGGCCGAAGTACCCTTGACCATGGTAGTATCCGCTATTTGAAGAAGTAAAACAGTGGCAAAGGCAATGCTTTCATTGTTGGCGTCCCTGACTTTGCCCGAAACCTCAAAATTCTGAGCAAATAATGGCAAGGCATTACACATCGACACAATGAAAAGAAGATTCGAAAGTTTCACAAAACATTTGGGTTGAACCACAAATCTAACAAAATTTTAACGTTTTTCTTTACGTCCACTGTTAAGTTTATCGATCGTATATCCTATAGCTTTTGGGTGATGATCAAACGGCTTTCTATAAACAATTTTAACAATGGCACGATAACACCTATGGGGGCCGAAGGGAGTTCTTTCAGGTCGCCTCTTTCAATAGATTGCCTTGCTATTTGAGACTTTCCCCGAACTACTTTAATCTATATGCGATTGCGTTCCTCGACAGACTTAGTTTTTTGATTGTCCCTGATACGTGTATTTCCAAATTTATATCTGAATCCCAAGGTGAACAATCGATTTTCCCCGCGATACAAGGATGTATTATTTTGGTCAAGAAACTTACGTGAATTAAAAATGTCGCCTTGTTTAAAAATATCGGAAATGCCCAAGGAGATGCTGGCCTTTTTATTCCAAAGGGTCTTTCGAAGTGTAACCCCTAATTGGTTCGTGGCTTCCTGTCTCGAATTTCCATAAACCGACCGGGAATAATACACAAAATCGATATATGCATAAAAGCTATTATCTTTTAGTAGACTCAAGTTGCTGCTTGTTTGCAAGAACCAGGACCACAAACCATTTTGAATGGGCTGCCCGGTTTCAAGGTCAGAAAATGTATCCTTGCGATTGTAACAGGAGAAGATAAGGTAAGCGTCCCAAAATCGGGTAATATCCTTATTGACGATTACATCAAAGCCATAGGAAATATCACTAAGGAGATTCCGGTTGATAAATCTCAATAAGTTTGTTGCATTGTCCTGAAAAACCTGAATTTGATTGAGATTTTTTTCGTTTTTATAAAAAACCTCGAGTGTATAACTGTGGTCAAAAGTATATCCCGCAGCAAGGTAATGACGGGTGGCGGGCAACAGGTCGGGGTTACCTTCGACAACCGAATTGTTGCTTTGAAAATATTGAAAGGGGTTAATACTATTATAGCGAGGCCTGTTTATTCTGCGATAATAATAAAATATCAGGTCATGCTTTTCGGCCAATTTATAGTCTAATGAGAGCGAAGGGAACCATTCTAAATAATTATGATGGGTAGGTGTTGCAATCCTGTCCAAATCACCCACTGTCTGAGTATATTCAGCACGAAGGCCTGTTTTGAATTTCAATGCATTCCATTTTGCATTGAAGCTCATATAGCCCGCATATATCGCTTCGTCATATAGAAAAATACCTGATTCGGTGGGATCAATTCCGGGTTGATTACGATCATATCCCTCCTGGGTTATCCTGCTTTCAGAGCCGATTCCCGCAAAGCGAAGCCCTGCTTCCATTTCCGAGTTTTCGTTTAGTGGCGATACATAATCGAGTTGGAAACTATAGAGATTGATCTTTTGTTGCGAACGTGTGGTAAAATCATTCTCGCCGCTCGGGTTTCCTTCGATGTCATAAAAATCAGTGGCAATGTCCTGTCCCCTATCCGAGTCATAGTGCGTATAATGCGAGTTTGCCGAAAATTCTTCGCCTTTTTTCGTTGATTTATGCACAAAATCGACATAAAATGAGGTGTTTATTTGATCTTCATCGGAGTCATTGGTGGTATTAAAGCTTGAAAGCAAGATGGCATTGGGGTCATTTATCAATGTCTTTGTGTCGTAATAACGATTTGTATTCGGGTTATACCCGTTGATGGTTGATAGGCTAAGTGTGTTCCTAGAATTCAACTGAAAATCGAAATAGGCGCTTAATGTATGCTTTTTGCGCCTTGTGATCAAGTTTTGTTCCGCATTCCATACCGAAGCAGTATTTCCGTTTTCCAAAAACGTTGCCACATCGGTGTATCGGGCAATTTCTTTGTCGTCGCCAAAACTATAGTTAATTGAAAGATCGGTATTCTTGCTTTTGAAATAATGATCGGTGCCTACTGCATTTTTGGCGAAAACGCCAAGTGAATAATTATTGAAAATAGCACCATTATAACCAGAAATCAAGTTCTGGGCCATTTTTATATTGATGAGCATACCGCCTTCTGCGCTATATTTTGCAGGAGGATTGGTTATTACCTCAATAGACTCGACATTACTTGCAGATGTTCCGGATAATAAATTTATGATATCTTCCTGCGGTAGATTTACGATCCGGTCATTGATCATGATGCCGACATTGCCATTTCCCTTAATCGTTAGTTGGTTCTGGATGACAACGATGCTGGGCGTCTTTTTTAATACATCCCATATATCCCCTTCGGCCAAAGCAGTATTTTCAATATTAAATACCAGCCGATCTACCTGTTGTTCAAGTCTGGGTTTTTGGTACTGCACAACGACCTCGTCTAAAACTTGGGTGTCCTCCTCATACAAGAGGTCGCCCAAATCAGTATCCGAGGAAACCACAAGAAGTTTTGGGGGAGATTGAGTTCCCATATAACTGATGGTTAATTGGTAATTGCCTTGAGTAACGCTTAAAAATTGAAATTTCCCGCCTTCGTCGGTAGAAGTGCCTTTTAGAATGGTAGAATCATTGACTTGGAGCAGAAGAACATTGGCAAAGGGAATTGCGCTGTTTTGGATGTTTTTGACGGTACCGATAATTCGATATTCTTGTGAAAAAAGCATGTCTGTCACAAATACCAGTAAAAGAGAAAGAAAGAAAGAATTTTTCACAATAAAGATCGGTTGGCCCTCAAATCTAGGCAATAATAGCGAAAAATCTTACGATATCAACACACTTCTTCCACACAGTCGGCACCAAATGAATATGCACCAATTTTATCTTTCATGGCTATCTTGAAACGTTTCAAAAAGTGGGCAGGCAGATCGATAAAATTTCCAGCTTAATTTTCAACTCAATGGGTCACGCGAATGCGCTTTAAAATAATGTATCTTTGCTGCCTTAATTGCCGTTCAAAAACCTATGAAGAACATAAGAAACTTCTGTATAATTGCCCATATTGACCATGGTAAGAGCACTTTGGCAGATAGGCTGCTTGATTTTACCGGATCGGTTACAGAACGCGAGAAAAAAGAACAATTACTTGACAACATGGATCTCGAACGCGAGCGTGGTATTACCATAAAAAGCCATGCCATTCAAATGGACTATGTTTATAAGGGCGAAAAGTATGTTCTAAATTTGATAGACACTCCTGGCCATGTCGATTTTTCCTATGAGGTTTCACGCTCGATTGCGGCCTGTGAGGGCGCCCTATTGGTGGTCGATGCCGCCCAGAGCATTCAAGCACAGACAATAAGTAATCTTTACTTGGCCTTGGAAAATGATTTAGAAATTATCCCGGTCCTGAACAAAATAGATCTACCGAGTGCAAGCCCAGAGGAAGTTACCGACGACATTGTCGATCTTTTGGGCTGCAAACCTGAAGATGTTATTCCTGCAAGTGCAAAGACGGGGCTCGGAATCGACGAAATATTATCGGCCATTATAGAACGTATACCACCACCAAAAGGCAATGTAGATGAACCCTTGCAAGCATTGGTATTCGATTCGGTATACAATCCGTTTCGTGGTATAGAGACCATTTTTAGGGTAATTAACGGGGAAATAAAAAAAGGGCAGAAAATAAAGTTCGTGGCTACCGACAAAAGTTATTTTGCAGATGAAGTTGGCACCCTTAAACTCACTCAGCATCCGAAACAAAGCATTAAAGCCGGTGACGTCGGATATCTCATCACGGGCATCAAAGAGGCCCGTGAGGTAAAAGTGGGTGATACCATTACCGATTCGGCGAATCCTACCAAAAATCCGATCGAAGGCTTTGAGGATGTAAAGCCTATGGTCTTTGCGGGAATCTACCCAGTTGATACCGAGGATTTTGAAGAATTGCGTTCCTCGATGGAAAAGCTTCAATTGAACGATGCCTCTTTGGTTTTCACCCCTGAAAGTAGTGCTGCGCTTGGCTTTGGTTTTCGGTGCGGCTTTCTTGGAATGTTGCATATGGAGATTATTCAGGAGCGACTTGAGCGTGAATTTGATATGACCGTAATCACCACGGTTCCCAATGTGAGCTACCAAGCTTTTACCAGAAAAAATCCTGAAGTGCCGGTTATTGTTAACAATCCGACCGATTTACCAGATCCATCCACCCTGGATCATGTAGAGGAACCCTATATCAAGGCGACCATAATTACTAAATCCGATTTTGTAGGGAATGTAATGTCATTGTGCATTGATAAACGCGGCCAAATTACAAACCAGACCTATTTAACCACAGATCGGGTAGAACTTATTTTCGACATGCCACTGGCAGAAATCGTTTTTGACTTTTATGATCGTTTGAAAACGGTCTCAAAAGGCTATGCCTCTTTTGATTATACACCCATTGGCATGCGAACGTCGAAGTTGGTACGCGTCGATATATTATTGAACGCCCAGCCTGTCGATGCACTATCTGCCCTTATTCATGCCGATAATGCCCATAATATCGGGAAAAGAATGTGTGAAAAATTAAAGGAACTTATCCCTCGACAACAATTCGATATTCCGATCCAAGCGGCCATTGGAGCCAAAATCATTTCCCGGGAAACCATCAAGGCATTACGAAAAGACGTGACTGCCAAATGTTATGGGGGTGATATCTCCAGGAAACGCAAACTCCTGGAAAAACAGAAAAAAGGTAAAAAACGCATGCGGCAGGTAGGAAATGTAGAGATTCCCCAACAGGCATTTATGGCTGTTTTGAAATTGAACGACTAATTCGTTCCCAAGGGATATATTATCTTTTTTTTGAGTTGCCTTCTTTTTAAGTTTTTAACAAATACCACTACAATTTTATACTCTTAAATATGTTTTATGGTGTATAAAATGTATTTCCAGAGATCGAATGAATATATATATTGCCCATTTTCAAGCAAAACATGCGATACTACTCATAGAACAAAATGCCATTTTTACTTGGAAACAAGAGAGTGGCGAGATTGATACATCGCTTTTGCAGGACAAAATAAAGCGGGAGTCGGCAAAACATTTTTTCCAAATGGTAGCGGGTGATGGCTATTCGATAAACCTAGGCGACATTTCGATCTGTATTATCAAAACCGCTGTTTTTTCAGGTTAGGGACCGACCATCTTATTTTAAGGTTGTTTCTTGGCGGTCACACTCTTAAGTGTCTCTTCCTTGAACATTTTACCCAGATACGCGAGGCGATACCCTTTTTTGATAGTCTCGATGTCTTTGTTGAAGGATGGTATTATCTGCAAATCGCCTTCATCGGAAATCAAAAAAATCGGTACGATATCTTGATCGGCATTGGCTATTTCTATTAACCCCTTATAGTGCTCTTGGTCCTTGATTTGTATTTCATGCATCGCTGGATATTTTCTGGCGGCCTCCATGATTTTAATAAAATCATCGGTATGTGAAAAAAGTCCATCTTTAGGATTGTTTTCCGGGTCGTTGATCTCATCGCGGTTTACCAATCTGAAAGAACCGTTTTCCCCGAATTCATTTGTGAATTTGTTGATAGCGTATTTATTGATGTCCGAATTTCCTGTGAGGGCCATGAGGTAGCCAATATCATTTAGTTCGATGTTATCGGTAAGGGAATCTGAATAAATATTTGCCGTGATGGCCTCAAGGCCCATGTTCTTGGCCTTGTTCACATTCGTTTGGTTATTATCGATAAGTACTACATGTCGATTGTTCTTCTGAAGATACTTTCCTATCAATCGCGAGACCCTTGAAGCGCCGATGATCAATATGCCTTCGGATTTTATTAAGAATACCCCAGCCGTTTTGGCAAAAAATCGCGCAGTAGTGGCATTGAGCAGAACGGTTCCCAAGACAATCATAAAAACCAAGGGGGTAATGTACTGAGCCCCAGGCTCCCCGGCAATCAGGAGACGTGACCCAAATAATGATGCGATACCCGCAGCTACGATACCCCTCGGACCTACCCAGCCTATAAAAAGTTTCTCGTTAAATTTTAGATTCGAACCAGCGGTACTCAAAAATACCCCGATAGGTCGAATCAAAAAGATGATGATTGCAAAAAGTAAGACGGTGTTCCAGTTATAGATCAACTCCATATCCGAAATATTGATATTCGCGGCAAGCAGAATAAAAAGCATCGAAATTAGAAGAACACTGAGAGATTCCTTAAAATAGAGCAGTTCCTTGATGTTGGGCAGATTCGTATTGCCCATGACCATCCCCATGATCACGACGGCCAAAAGTCCTGATTCATTCGCAAAAACGTTTGAAGTCACGAATACAAGGAGCACTGCAGAAAGTGATGCCACGTTCATCAAATAATGGGGCACAAAATTCCTTTTAAGAATAAAGGCAAGGGCATGTGCAAATGCAAAGCCAAAACTAAGCCCGAAGAGCAGTATCTTACCAAATTCGATCATGGCCGTTTGTGTATACCCTTGCCCTTCGCCGACAATTATAAATTCAAATACCAATACGGCCGCTAGCGCCCCGATGGGGTCGATGAGGATACCCTCCCATTTTAATACCGCAGATACGTCCTTTTTTAAAGGAATGTTCCTGAGGATGGGGGTAATCACCGTCGGTCCTGTGACGATGATCAAGGCAGAAAAAAGAAAGGAAATCTGCCAACTTAAATCAAAAATAAAATGCGCGGCGATTCCTGCCCCAAAAAAAGTGACCAGACTACCAAGCGTTATTAATTTGGTGATAACCGGACCTACATTTCGGATTTCCGAATGTTTGAGTGTAAGACCGCCTTCAAAGAGAATGACGCTAATCGCGAGTGAAACGAAATAGTAGAGCCCTTCACCAGGAAACAATCCTTTCTGGCCATTCCAAATGGGTTCGATCAACTTACTTCCGTCATTGGTAAATAAAGTAGCCACCGGCCCAACGAGCAAGCCGATCAATATAAGGGGCAAAATGGCAGGCAGTTTTAAACGCCAGGCAACCCATTGTGCAATGATTCCTAATATTACGATTCCCGCAAGTTCTAACATGCTCTGATTTTGGTATAAAAATAATGATTTTGGGAGTGCGAAACCTATATTGACGAAGGTGTTCACTTTATAGAGGTATCTATTTTCAGGAAACCAACTACGAGAACGCTCTTTTCAATACCAACAAGCACCTAATATGCAGGTTCCAAAAAATGGAAAGGGCGATTTTTAGGGGCATCGAGAAATCATTCATGGTCTTTCATCGTCAAACGCAGGACCGAACAGGCCGATTTCTCGGTAAACTTATCCTTTCCCGTTCCAAACAAAATGCTGATCCAATTGTCTTTTTGAGGCGTTCCTAATATAAGCAGGTCATAACTGGCCGATTCTTTAGAAATTGCCGAAATGGGATCGTCATTTTTAAGCACCATGACCTCACTCAGCGTTGTAGCTTTTTGCAAGAGCCTTCTTGAATGATCCTCCATTTGTTGTATGGTGGGCGCGTCGAATTTTTGAGGCACAACATGCAATAAGGTTAAAGAGGCATTATAAAATTGACAGATCCTATCTGCTATGGCAATAAAATTCTTGTCTTTTCTTCCAGGCCGAAGAGCCAATAAAACCTTACTTATATAGCGTACGCCATCATCTTTGAACAGTGCAAAATCCGAATCGATATGTGTTAGCAACCACCCTATCGGATTGCTGACTAAGATGCCATTGTGTGCCCTTCCGTTCCATCCCATCACCAACCAATCACAATGTGTTTGATTGCTTAACTCATGAATTGTGTCAGATATTTCGTGGGTAACCGCTGATTCGAAATCAATTGCAATTTGTTGAGAGGCCGCCAATCTTGAAATACGCCTGTCCAGCGAATTTATCCTAGGGTTTTCATCGACCATAGCGTCCAAAAACGTTTGATTGGGGACCTCGGTAATATTGACCACTTGAATTTTGTCCCGTTTGTTGATTGCGGCGGCAATTTCGACCAACATTTCAGGCGATCGTTCATTGCCCAGAAGCGGAACGACCACTCCTGCATCCGATATCAAATTTCCATCTAAACTACGTACATCCATGGCCTGGCTGTTCCTGTAGGTGATTTTACCCCTCTCTTTCTTTTTATAAAAAAGATACAAGGCGGGTCGATGCCCGTATTTTTTCAAAATACCAGTTCGTGTCGCATCTTTGCCGAACTTAAAAAATATGAAGGTTCCGATTACGAAAATTGCGATTATGGCAAGAAACGGTCCGATTCCCAAAAACACCAAAAGGCCTACGCCACTAAATATCCCGAACAATTGCATGAAAGGGTACATGGGGGAACGATAAGGTGGATTATACCATTGGGCGGCCGTTTCCCGCAAAACGATGACACAGGCATTGACCAAAATGAACATCATAACCATAAAGGCACTGGCAAGTTTGGCAATTTTCTCTACATCAAGAAACAAGATGACGAGGGCCATGGCCGCACATGTCATGATAATCGTGGTAATCGGCGTTAAATATTTAGAATGGATCTTTCCCATAAATTCAGGAAGGAGCTTATCGATTGCCATTGCAAATGGAAACCGGGATGCCGCCAACACGCCTGAATTGGCCATTGAAAACAAGGTAATGATGCCGACTGCGGCAGAAATATACCCTATATAAGTACCTCCCAATAGCTGGGCAATCGTATATATTGGCTTGATGTCAGTCTTAAGGGACTCCATTGGAATATTGCCGACAAGTACAAAGGCTATAAAAACATAGATCGCAGCCATAATGGTCAAGGATAAAATCATTGCCAAGGGAAGATTCTTGCCGGGATTCTTTATTTCTCCAGCAATGGCAGCAACTTTAGTGACCCCGGCATAGGAAATATATACAAAGGCCACGGTTGAGAACAATCCCATTTGACCATTTGACAAAAAGGGCTTCAGTAATTGGGGCGATACTTGGGGTAGGCCGAAGACTAATACCAACGCCAGACTTATCAAACTAATAGTAACAATAACGATCTGAACTTTACCAACTTTTTTGACGCCCAGAATATTCAAGAACAGGATGATCAGTAAGAAAAATACAGCAATGTATTTGGTCACTCCAATGTCCAAATCGACAAAAATCGATAGGTATGCGCCGAAACCTACTAAGGCGAAAGCACTTTTAAAAAGTAAAGACAGCCAAAGACCGATTCCTGAAATAGTGCCCAATATGGGTCCAAAAGCACGCTCAATATAAACATAGGTGCCTCCTGATGAAGGCATTGAAGTCGCGAGTTCTGATTTGGAGAGTGCGGCTGGTAGAATACAGACGGCGGCCAATAAATAGGCCAACCAGATCGAAGACCCTGTTTTGGCGGCTGCGATTCCCGGTAGTACAAAGATACCACTGCCCAACATGCCGCCAATACTTATGGCGATGACCGAGGTTAAGGATAAACTGCGTTCTAGTTTCTTCAAATTTCTTGAGTTGGAGCTAAAAATAGGCTTTTTAATAGAATCAACCGGAGCCGGTAATTAAATCCTCTCCGTATTAGGTAGTTTTAAATTTTATGAGAATGTCCTTAGTGGTAAACAATTGATATTCGGTATCGTACCCCAGTTGGTCGGTTTATTCTATAAAGTAGGTGCATTTTGAGGTGACAAACTCCGTTCTGAATTATGGGTAAATAACAATCTTGCTACATTTAGGAAATGCGAGATCCGCTTTCATGGTTATATCTTCCATTCCCCTAAAATACGATACAGAGCCTTCCCGAGCGGCTAAAAAGACCAAGAGGTCCTGTTTATAGTTTCCTGGAGGCCCGTCAAAAAATGATTCCCAATTCAAAAGGTCATAATAAGTGGGCAGGGACGTGGTGCGTTGTGATTTCATAGATTTTTGTATTGCCTCTTGTGTGGCGGGATTGCCATAAAAAAGCATCGAAGTTGCCAATTCTTTTGCCAGTTGTGACATTTTGGATAACCAAAGGGGGAAACCCCCTTCCAGTTCGGCCATTGGAGGAATGATTATGACTAGGCGATCATGATTGGCAATAGGCTTTTCAAAATGACAGATGAACAAGGTTTTACTAGTGCTATTTCGCAATATATCCATAGTGCCCCCTACAAACTTGTCCAAAAACCGGGCTTTTCGGGGCCAACCCAATATAATTATACCTGCCATGGTTTCCTTGGCCACTCTGGCGATACCACTCGAAGGGTTGTAATCTATAGCCGCGATTACATCTACCAAGGTCTCATAGGCGGTTGTTTCCTTTATAAATTCTTCAAGTGACTGAATGGCCGAATTTATATTTTTTTCGGCTTCCCCATCATTGGGAACTACGGTAAGAATGGAAATAGAGGAAGGGGATTTGGTCGCTTTTATCAAAACTGCAAATTCAAGGGCCTTTTCCATGTTGGCAGGGTTTAGTATCGGCAGAAGTAAATGTTCCCGGTTCCCTAAGCCAATCAAAGGGGAATCAAAATCATCCTTTAAAGATAGTAATACCTTTTTTGCCGCCTTTTCGGTAACAAAAGAAGCCACTACGCAAGTAACCAGGATTAGGATGATGGTCCCGTTCAGGATATTGATGTCTAGAATTTTCTCCTTAAATCCTACAAGTATTATAGCCAAGGTGGCCGCTGCATGGGCATTGCTTAACCCAAAAATAAGCTGCCTCTCGGGTTTGGAGAATTTATATACCAGCTGGGTCAAACGGGCTGCCAGCCACTTACCGCACATCGCCACAGCGATCAGGGCAACCGCTACTATCAGGGCAGCGGGATACTTGAAAATCACCCAGATATCGACCAACATGCCCACACTTATCAAGAAAAATGGAATAAACAAGGCATTGCCAATGAATTCAAGGCGGTTAAAAAGAACCGAGGAACGCGGGATCAGACGATTTAATGAAAGTCCGGCAACAAAGGCTCCAATAATAGCCTCAACTCCGGCTAATTGCGCCAAAAAGGCGGCTAGAAACACGATGGACAGTACAAATATAAAATGGGCGTACTTTTCACTGGCCAAGGTCCTAAAGAACCACTTGGCAACCTTCGGCACAATGTAAAACATTATTAGTAGGAAGATCCCCAATGACGCGGTCAATCGCAGCCAGAATTCTTGGGAAAGGTTTCCTTTATGCGCCCCAACGATAACAGCCAAGAGTACAAGTACCGCGGTATCGGTCAAGATGGTTCCTCCTACCGTGACCGCGACCGCCCTATTCTTGGAAACTCGAAGTTTGCTGACAATAGGGTAGGTCACCAAAGTATGGGTGGCAAACATACTCGCCGTAAGCAGACTCGCAAAAAAGTCATAGTTGAGAAGAAAATAACAAACGGGAAAGCCAATGCAAATAGGAATGACAAAAGTAAAAAAACCGAAAACTAGGCTCCTATTTCGGTGTCTCTTAAATTCATCCAGGTCAAGCTCAAGTCCTGCAATAAACATGATATACAACAATCCCACAGTCGAGAACACCTCAACAAAAAGACCTTTTTCCAAGATGTTCATGCCATGTGGCCCAATGACCATACCGGAAACTATAAGTCCTATAATTCCTGGAATCTTTAATCGATTCAACACCACGGGCGCCAAAAGAATAATAAAAAGAATTAGGGAGAAGATGAGCACCGGGTTTTGCCAAGGGAGCCTAAAACTGTTTGATATATCGTCCATACCCTTTTGTTTTGCATTCTGGGACTCATTCTTAGGATTCCGAAAGAAAGTTCTAACGGTATTTTATAGAAATAGCATCCCGGCTATATATCTACGTCTTTAGTCAATGTAATTGATTTTCAGAACCAAAAAAAATAGTGCGTTACGATTTAACTTAAAAATGTTAATAATGCGCAATAATAACAGATATAGACTTAGAAACTTTACAACATTGATTAACTTTCGGCCTCATTTTCATAGAATGACCCTTTATCCCATAGAAACCGGAAATTTTAAGTTGGATGGCGGTGCCATGTTCGGGGTGGTTCCCAAATCGATCTGGCAAAAAACCAATCCCGCCGATGCCAATAATATGATTGACATTGCTGCCCGATGCCTGTTGATTGCCGATGGAAAGCGTCTGATATTGATCGATAATGGCCTTGGGAACAAACAATCCGATAAATTCTTTAACTATTACTATCGATGGGGAAACCATTCTTTGGATGCCTCCTTGCGTAAAATTGGTTTTCATAGAGACGATATAACCGATGTTTTCCTGACCCACCTCCATTTCGACCATTGTGGGGGCAGTATTCAATGGAATGTCGACCGCACCGGATACGAACCGGCTTTTAAAAATGCCGTATTCTGGTCAAATGAAAATCACTGGGAATGGGCAACCAATCCGAATGTTCGGGAAAAAGCTTCGTTTCTGACAGAAAATCTTTTGCCCATGAAAGCGTCGGGGCAATTACAGTTTGTCACAAAAGGAAAAGGATCCTATCTTGAATCCCCAGAAATGGGATTTGGCATTCTTTTTGTAGATGGGCACACTGAAAAACAGATGATACCGCATATTGCCTACCAAGGAAAAACAATCGTTTTCGGCGCCGACCTTGTTCCTACAGTAGGGCATATTCCGGTTACCTATGTGATGGGATACGATACGCGACCCTTGCTGACCTTGTCTGAAAAAGCGGTATTTTTAGACAAAATGGCGCAAAATGAATATTATTTGTTTTTTGAACACGACGCCCACAACGAAATTTGTACCCTGAAGCCTACCGAAAAAGGGGTGCGACTTAATGAAATATACAAGTTTGATGAACTATTCCCCTCATAAGCAATCTTGGATTCCTATTTGTTTTTTTATGATAGGCGCACTTACTGCAAGTAGTGCCCAATCTGTCACAAGTTCCGATTTTATGCCTGAATCTTCTTTTACCGAGGGCATCGAGGGGCCTGCCGTCGATAAGGACGGCATGCTCTATGCCGTTAATTTTAAGGAACAGGGCACCATTGGTATTGTTGACAAAAATGGTCATGGTGAAATTTTTCTAAGACTCCCTGGGAAAAGCATTGGGAACGGTATTCGCTTTGATCGCGAGGGGGCCATGTACATTGCCGACTATGTCGGCCATGCCATTTATAGGGTCAAAAAAGGATCAAACGTTCCTGAAAGATGGGTCCAGGATGCTAGGATGAGCCAACCCAATGATCTCGCGATCTCGCCCAATGGCAGAATCTATCTTAGCGACCCCAATTGGGCCGATGGTACGGGCCGTCTTTGGATGGTGAATGCCGATAAAAAAATCATCTTGTTGGAGGCGAACATGGGTACGACCAATGGCATCGAGGTCAGTCCGGATGGCAAAAGACTCTATGTAAACGAGTCCCTGCAGCGAAATATATGGCAATATGATATAGAAGGTGACGGAAGCCTATCGCACAAAACCAAATTTCTTTCCTTTGATGATTTCGGCATGGATGGGATGCGCTGCGACGAAAAGGGCAATTTGTACATTGCACGCTATGACAAAGGCACGGTGCTCATTGTTTCCCCAGAGGCCAAAACGCTTCAAGAGGTAGTCCTAAAAGGTAAGAAACCTTCGAACATCACTTTCGGCGGGCCAGATGGAAAAACCTGTTTTGTTACTATGGCGGATCGGGGCTGTTTTGAAACCTTTCCTGCCTTGAATCGCGGAAATTATTATAATCTTGTTCACTAATTAATTCAAAATATATGACACAAAAAGTTATTAGATCTTTCTATGGGGTTTTAAGCGCCCTATTACTAGGGGGTTGTGGCGCCACCACTTTGGTCTCGACCCCTATTGAGAATATTGATACGATCCCTTTGAAAGTCGCGCCCCTTACCGAATCGCAGAAAAAACATTGGAGCCACTTAGATCTCGTAGCCGATACGATTCCGGGAATGAGCGTCGACAAGGCATATGCCCAAATAATAGGCACAAAAAAAGGGGACAAGGTCATCGTTGCGGTTTTGGATTCGGGGATTGATCTAACACATGAGGATCTTAAGGACGTGCTCTGGACAAATAAGGGCGAGAAACCTGGAAATGGCCAGGATGATGATCATAATGGGTATATCGACGATATACATGGGTATAACTTTTTAGGAGATTCCTACAATGAGCAAAAAGAGGCCGCCCGGATTGTAAAAAACCATCTAGGGGATCCTTCGCTGCAGGCAAAAGCAAAGAAAAATGTCGATTCCGAAGTTGCCGAAGCACAACAAAATAAACAACAATATGAACAAATCCTACAGGCGGTTCAAACTGCCGATACGGCGGTCAAACAAGAACTGGGGAAAAGTTCGTATACCAAAAAGGACCTTGCGGGCATCATTCCGAAAGACGAGGCCATGCAACAGTATGTTGGGATTTTAATGCAGATGTACACCTTTAATGATTCGATCCCCGAAGTAATTGCAGATTTGAACGAAGGCATAGCACATTTTTCGGATCAGTTGGAATATAATGACAATATAAATTTCGATGGGCGAAAGATAGTAGGTGATAATCCTTATGACCTTACCGATACCAACTATGGGAACGGAAATCCGCAGGCCCAATTTAAAGGAGAGAATCATGGCACCCATGTTGCAGGTATCATCGCGGCTGAGCGCAACAATGGGATAGGCATGGACGGGGTCGCGAACAATGTGGCCATCATGAGCATTCGAGCGGTACCTAATGGCGATGAATACGACAAAGATATCGCTTTGGGCATACGATATGCAGTTGACAATGGCGCAAAAATTATCAATGCCAGTTTTGGTAAGGATTTTTCCCCGAATGCCCAATGGGTCTATGACGCCATTAAATATGCCGCTGATCATGATGTCCTCATCGTACATGCTGCGGGGAACGATGGCGAAAACCTGGATGACCCCAATAATCAGAACTTTCCCAATGATCAAATCGGTAATGAACAGGAGTTTGCGGATAATGTAATCACCGTTGGAGCGCTCGAACCCAAATATGGCTCTGAACTTCTAGCCTCGTATTCGAACTATGGGAAAAGGAATGTGGACATATTTGCCCCGGGAACCGATATTTATTCAACTATGCCGCACAATAAATACCAATTTATGCAGGGTACCTCAATGGCTTCCCCAGAGGTAGCAGGAATAGCTGCGCTTATTCGTTCACAGTATCCAAGTCTTACTGCCTCGCAAGTGAAGCATATTATATTAGATTCTGGGTTGGCCTCAAAAATAAAGGTTATTCTTGCGGGTAACCCAACAAAGTCTGCAAGCTTGGAAGAAATAGCTACTCCAGGGAAAATAGCAAATGCCTATAATGCACTCATTCTGGCCAGTGAAGTAGTAAAAGGAAAAATAAAAATCTAAATATACGATGCAGAAATCAACGTTTGTATTTTCGTTTCTTATGATGCTCCTTACGGGTTTTACCTTTATTCTAAAGGCCCAGGAGAAGACCTGCTATTGGCAACAACATGTCGATTATACAATGGATGTCGACATGAATGTTGAAAATTTTCAATATGTTGGAACACAAAAATTGGTCTATACGAACAATTCGCCCGACGCACTCAATCGGGTCTATTATCACCTTTACTTTAATGCATTTCAGCCAGGCAGTGAGATGGATATGCGCCTTCAAAGTATTTCGGATCCCGACGGCAGAATGTATGTAAACGGAAAAAGTAGGTATCTCCGGACTCTCGGAGAGTGAAATCGGATATTTACATGTCACGGCGTTGAAGCAGGATGGTGCCCCAGTCACCTATTCAGAAGAAGAAACCATCTTGGTTGTCGACCTTTTAAAGCCGCTGCCCCCGGGTGGAAAGACCACCCTTGAAATGACCTTTAAAGGGCAAGTACCGGTTCAAATACGTCGTTCAGGACGAAACAACGCCGATGGCGTTGCACTCTCTATGAGCCAATGGTATCCGAAACTTGCTGAATACGACATCGAAGGATGGCATGCCGATCCCTATATTGCCCGTGAGTTTCATGGGGTTTGGGGCGATTTTGATGTAAAACTGACCCTTGATAAGGATTATATCGTCGGAGGAAGCGGATATTTACAGAATCCACAAGAAATCGGGCATGGGTACGAGGCCCCCGGGAGCAAGGTGGCCAAAACAAAGGGCAAAACCCTTACATGGCATTTTAAAGCGCCGATGGTACATGATTTTATGTGGGCGGCAGATCCTGAATACATTCATGACACCCTTAAAGTGGAAAATGGTCCGATGTTGCATTTCTTCTATAAAAACGACAAGGACGTTTTGGAAAACTGGAAAGCCATTCAACCCAAAGCTGCCGAGATGATGCAGTTTTATAATAAGAATATCGGAACATATCCTTACGACCAATATTCAGTGATCCAAGGAGGTGATGGCGGTATGGAATATGCTATGGGAACCTTGATTACGGGCGGTCGTAAACCCGGCAGTTTGGTTGGCGTTACCGCACACGAAATGGCGCATTCTTGGTTTCAACAGGTATTGGCTACCAACGAATCAAAATACGAATGGATGGATGAAGGTTTCACTTCCTTTATTTCCGCCCTGTGTATGAATGAAATTACAACACCAAAAAAAGACAATCCTTTTGCGAATACGTATAAAAGCTATTACAACTTAGTCTACTCCGGCAAGGAACAGCCACAAACCACCCATGCGGATCGCTATGAGTACAATGCGGCCTATGGTGCCTCGGCCTATAGCAAAGGGGCCATTTTTTTGTCCCAGCTAGGCTATGTTATCGGGCAGGACAAGTTGATGGAAGCCCTACGAAAATATTATGCTGATTTCAAGTTTAAGCATCCTGTCCCCAACGACATTAAAAGAGTGGCCGAAAAAGTTTCTGGTATAGAACTCGATTGGTATCTCACTGACTGGACCCAAACTACCAATACCATTGATTATGGCATAAAAGCGGTTACGGCCGAAAATGAAAACACCCAAATCTCGATGGAACGTATTGGCCTGATGCCAATGCCATTAGACATCTTAGTAGTTTATAACGATGGTACACAGGAAACCTATTATGCGCCTTTGCGCATGATGCGCGGTGAAAAAGACAATCCGTATACCAACCTCAAAAGAACGGTGTTGCCCGATTGGCCTTGGGCCTTTTCAGACTATAGCTTTGTAGTAAATCGCCCGTTAGACAGCATTAAGGCGGTCATGATCGATCCCTCCCAACTTATGGCCGATGTGAATCAAGAAAACAATGTCTGGCAAGCTCAGTAAGAAAATCTCTTTTTGGAGTTGTATTACACTTTGGGATGTTCCTTTTAGATTGTTTGCATTTCTTCATAGGTTGGGCGCTTCGATAATTGTGGTCAGGAGGGTTGCTTCCTGCTGAAACCCATGAACCAGATGGTAGGTTACTTATCGGCAGGAAAACGCCAAAGGCCGACCTTATGCCACGTTTTGATAGCATTGCGCCAAAAATGACAAAATGCTTCCTTCCTGTTGATTTGAAGGCAATCGGTAACTTATTTACTATTTGAAGTTCGATCTAGGCTAAAAATGGTGCATTTAGACGGCCATTTTATCTTTACATTTATACCCTCATGGCAAATACCTTTCCAAAAAAAGAAAAGTTAAAGAGCAAAAAGTTGATCGAGAAACTTTTTGAGGAGGGAAAAATCATTACAAGGTATCCGATTAAATTAGTATACCTAAAAACCCTACTGCCAGATGATGTGAGAGTACAAGCGGGGGTAGCGGTACCTAAGAAAAATTTCAAAAGGGCCGTGCAGCGAAATCGCATCAAGCGTTTATTACGGGAAGCCTACCGATTGAACAAAGAAATTGTTCTTAACAATAGTGATACTAATTTTGCGTTTCTATTTTTATATCTTGGAAAAGAGATGCCCGAATATGCTGATTTGGACAAACGCATAAAATGGATTCTACAAACATTTTTAGATACGATAGATAATGAAAAAAATGCTTAAAAAACAAGTTCTCATTCCAATATTCGCGATATCCTTACTGGTTTTGGGCAGTAGTTTTAAGGGCGATTTCTTCGAGATCGCCAAGCAGATTGAAATCTTTACAACCTTGTTCAAAGAATTGAATATGAACTATGTAGATGAGACCAATCCGGCAGAGCTTATGGATGCGGCTATCAAAAACATGTTAGATGAACTGGACCCCTATACCAAATTTTTGAACGAACAGGACGTAGAGGAATACAAAATAAACAATGCCGGGGAATATTCAGGTATTGGGGCCTTGGTACGTTCCTATAAAGACAAACTATTGGTCGTTGAACCTTATAAAGGGTATCCAGCAGACAAAGCGGGTTTAAAGGCCGGAGACGAGATTATTAAAATCGGGGATATAAATGTGTCTGATTTTGATGAAAATTCAAGTGAGCTTTTAAAAGGCGCAAACAATACTACCGTAATCGTTACCTTCAAAAGAAACGACGAAACCAAAACAGCCACTATAACACGTGAGGGCGTTGAGGTCGATGCAGTTCCGTTTTATAAAATGGTCGATGCCAAAACCGGGTATATCGTACTGGCAAAATTTAACGCAAAGGCTTCGGATCAGACTAAAAAGGCCTTGGAAGAACTAAAGTCCCAAGGGGCCGAAAGAATTATTTTAGACCTTCGTGGCAACCCGGGTGGTTTATTGTCGGAGGCTATCAACGTAACCAATTTGTTCGTTGAAAAAGGAGAGTTGATCGTTACGACACGATCGAAAGTCAAAAAATTCAATCAGGAATACAAAACCAGTAATCAACCGATAGATACCGATATTCCTCTGGTAGTACTTGTAAATGGAAGCAGTGCCTCCGCCAGCGAAATTGTTTCCGGAGGACTTCAAGATCTGGATCGAGCGGTCATAATGGGTGCGCGTAGTTTTGGTAAAGGTTTGGTACAACGCCCCTTGAAATTAACCTACGGTACCCAGTTGAAAGTGACCATTAGCCGTTACTATACCCCTTCGGGTCGGTGCATACAGTCGCTTGATTATTGGAACCGTGATGCCGAGGGAAATGCCGTTCGCAAAACAGCCTATAAGGATTTCACCACGCGTAACGGTCGAAAAGTACAAGATGGTGGCGGGGTATTGCCAGATATTGAAATAGCCGCCCTACAATCGAATGATTTGACCGATGCCCTGCTTGCAAACAACGTAATCTTCGATTTTGCGACCGATTATTATTATTCCCATAAGGTCCCCGACCTAGGTGCATTTGATTTGACCGATGGGGATTTCCAAGACTTTAAAAAACATGTTGCCAATAGTGATTTTTCATTCGAGACCAAGGCTGAAAAAGTTCTTAAAAACGCCCTAGCCGATAGAGATGAAACCCTTTTTAACGATACCTTGGAAAAAGACTTCAGGACGTTGTTGGCCGATTTGGAAAAAAGCAAGTTGACCGCTGTGGGCACCTATCAAAAAGAGATTCGAAAAAATCTTGAGGACGAGATTATCAAACGCTATTTCTACCGTGAAGGCCTTTATGACTACTACCTTAAACACGATGAGGCCATACTTGCCGCGACAGAGCTGCTCGGAAATGCCTCGAAGTATAGAAATCTACTAAAATAAATACAGTTGCCCTTCCGAACATCAATTCATAAATTGCGTTTCTAAAAACCGAATGCTGACGGGGAAATTGTACTCCTGTCGCATTTTTTGTAAACCAGTAGCGCTTCGACCTTACAGAAATCATTAAATCTGATATCGGGGAAGCACGGCTTTTGGAAGTCCCTTAGACCTTCTATGCAATCTAGTCAAAAGTAGCCTTCAAATTGCGTAACTTCCAGCGCTCTAAATTTTTGGACACAGTGAAAAATATTCCGATTCACAAGGCCCGATTAGAATACGATGCCAAGGCCATATTGGGCGAAGGGCCCGTTTGGGACTGGCGCGGCCAATGTCTCTATTGGGTAGATATTGAAGGGGCGAAATTACATCGGCACAGTCCTATTTTCCAAAAAAACGAAAGCTGGCAATTTGACGCCATGATTGGGGCGGTCGCCCCTAAAAATGATGGGCGACTTCTATTGGCCTTAGAATCGGGACTCACCTCATTTGATCCCAAAACGTTGACCTTGACGCCACATAGTATTCTTGAAAGTCAATCTCCTAGCATGCGTCATAATGATGGGAAGGTGGGTCCAGACGGCCACTTTTGGATTGGAACCATGCACAAGGAATTCGAGCCTGGTACCGGGAATCTTTATAGGGTACACCATGACCTTGATCATATCCCTACTGTTCAGATACCCAATACGACCATCTCTAACGGCATGGCCTGGTCGGAAGATCGGCAGACTTTTTATTATATCGATAGCCCGACCTATCGGGTTTCCGCCTATGACTTCGACATTGAAAAAGGCACCATTACCAATCAGAGAACCGTTGTAGAAGTGCCAAAGGCTTTTGGCAGCCCTGACGGTATGTGCATCGATACAGCGGGTATGCTGTGGATTGCCCATTGGGGCGGAAGTTGCGTTCGCCGCTGGAATCCATTTACGGGTGACGTAATAGAACAAATATCGGTGGAGGCTCCCCACGTGACTTCATGCTGTTTTGGCGGGAATGATTTAAATACTTTGTATATTACCACAGCACGAAGTGGGCTGAGCGAAAAACAGCTCCATGCTTCCCCTTTGAGCGGGGGTCTTTTCGTACATGGCTCTAATGCTAAAGGAACACCCTTAACCTATTTTTAATGGCGTATTCAGGAATTCAAAATAAAGTTGCCATCGTTACAGGTGCCGGAGAAGGTATTGGGTATGCCATTGTCGAAGTATTGCTACAGGCTGGTGCTAAGGTCGTTTTGAACGACCTGGATGAAAAAAGGGCATATATTGTATCCAAACGATTGACTGAAAAATATGGTGGTAGTTGTTTGCCTTTTGCCGGCGATGCCGGAAGTGTCCCGGTCATAAATGCACTTGTCGATTTTACTTTGGAAAAATTCGGGAAAGTAGATTTTGCGATTCCCAATGCTGGCATTACGTTGTTTGGGGATTTTTTTGAATTTTCGCCCGACGATTTTCAAAAAGTTATCAATTTGAATCTTCAGGGGGCATTTTTCCTTGCCCAAAGAGCAGCTGCCGAAATGCGGCAGCAAGGTAGTGGGGGACGAATCATTTTAATGTCCTCGATTACTGGGATTCGCGCCTATGCCGACTTAACCGTTTATTCGATGACCAAGGCGGCATTGCGTATGCTGACGAAAAGTTTGGCAATGGCTTTGGGGCCCTATAATATTACCTCGAACGCGATTGCCCCCGGAGCTATATTGACAGAGCGCACGAAGATGGAACAAGCCGATTATGAAGGTATATGGAGCCGTCTGAATCCGAATGGGGCCGTCGGAAAACCATATGACATTGCGAGAACCTGTCTTTTTTTAGTATCTGATGATGCGGCCCATATCAATGGTCAGACCATCATAGTAGATGGTGGATGGACCGTCGCCGGTAAATATCCTGAGGACCTATAGCCCCAATGAAATTAAATAAAATACATCATATTGCGATACTATGTTCTGATTATCAGAAGTCAAAGTCGTTCTATGTCAATATCTTAGGATTGACGGCCCTAAAGGAGACCTATCGTAAAGAGCGAGAATCCTTTAAACTAGATTTAGGGCTTAACGGTTCCTATGCCATCGAATTATTTTCCTTCCCAAACCCGCCAAAAAGAGCGTCAAGGCCCGAAGCAGTAGGCCTTAGGCACCTAGCCTTCGAAGTTGACGACCTATTGAAGACCGTCATGGAGTTAGAAGGCAAGGATGTTGTGGTCGAGGCTATACGAACCGATGAAAATACCCAGAAAAAGTATACTTTTTTTAACGATCCCGATGGGTTGCCCATTGAAATCTATGAACGATAGTCCAAAGACCTGTAAGATTTGTATGGCGAGGCTTTAAACTATTGGCTAAGGCAATCTATGTAGTGGGCATATATTCGGTGTAATTTTCGATTATTTAATGAACTTGAAGGCCGATGGCCTTTGCGTATGAACAGACAGATCCTAATCAGCTTGTATGCTTTTGGGATATTAAGAAAATATCGACTGTCAATGTGCGTCTTGATTTGTGTTTTTATCCATATCTTAGTTTTGATGATCAACCAACCGCATACACAAGTGTGCAATTGCACAAAATGGATTTTGCGATCCTTGTTACTATTCCTCGGATTCGCAGCCTCTGGGCAATCAAAATCCGTGCTTTGGTACGACCGGCCTGCCGAACATTTTGAGGAAAGCCTCGTATTGGGTAATGGTAAAATGGGGGCCTCGATTTTCGGTGGGGTTCATACTGATTCCATTTATCTAAACGATGCGACCTTGTGGTCAGGAGAACCTGTAAACCCGAATATGAACCCCGAGGCCTATAAGACAATTCCTGCCATTCGAAAAGCCCTATTAGATGAAAACTATCGTTTAGCCGATTCGCTTCAAAGAAAAGTTCAGGGATCTTTTTCACAGGCGTACATGCCCTTAGGAACACTTTATTTAAATTTTGCACATGCAGGAACGCCTACGAATTACCATCGGGAGTTGAATATTGAAAATGCCATATCCCAAGTTTCTTATGAGATCGATGGCGTGAACTTTAAACGGGAATATTTTATCTCGCACCCTGATCAGGTAATGATTGTTAAAATTACGAGTAGTAGAAAAGGCGCCTTGAATTTCGACATAAACTTTAATAGTAAATTAAAATTTACAATATCAACAGATAATAACACCTTGGATGCCTCTGGTTATGCTCCCTTTCATGTGGAGCCCAATTATCGGGGTGACATAAAGGATGCCGTGCTGTTCGATGAAAACCGCGGTACACGTTTCAGGTCGCAATATCATTTAGAGCATACCGACGGTGCTGCCATTTTCACGGCTAATTCAATTGGGTTGAAAGGGGGTACCGAAGCAATCCTATATATTTCAATTGCCACAAGTTTCCAAGCATACGATATAGATCCTACACTTGACCGATTTGAATACCAAAAAACCGCACTGCAGAATCGAACGAACGCAACCTCGAAAGCTTTCTCGGCCCTTAAATCGGCCCATATACAAGATTATCAATCCTTTTTCAAACGGGTCGATCTAGATTTTGGATCTAGCGAGGCGCCAGATCTTCCGACCGACGAACGATTAAAAAGATATGCGAAAGGAAAGGAGGATAAAAATCTAGAAATATTATATTTCCAATTTGGGCGGTACCTGTTGATTTCGAGTTCACGAACACCTAAAGTTCCGGCCAATTTACAAGGTATCTGGAACCCCTATCTTCGGCCTCCTTGGAGTAGCAATTATACGATTAATATCAACCTGGAAGAAAATTATTGGCCTGCCGAAAATGCAAATCTCTCTGAAATGCACCAACCGCTTCTAGGATTTATTGATGCGCTTTCAAAGACCGGGGAAATCACGGCGAAAACGTTTTATGGGGCAAGTGGCTGGGCCGCATGCCATAATTCAGATATCTGGGCTATGAGCAATCCGGTAGGGGATTTTGGACAAGGAGACCCCAAATGGGCAAATTGGAACATGGGGGGCACTTGGTTAAGTTCTCATCTTTGGGAGCACTTTGCCTTTAATCTAGATACCCATTTTCTTCAAGAAAAAGGGTATCCCCTTTTAAAGGGTGCGGCCCAATTTTGTCTGGATATTTTGGTGGAAGATAAAAATGGCCAATTGATAACCTCCCCTTCCACCTCGCCAGAGGCGACTTTTCTAACGGCTGATGGTTATGAAGCGCAGACATCGTTTGGGGGGACGGCAGACTTGGCCATGATCCGCGAATGTTTTTACCAGACCATTGAAGCCTCAAAAGTTCTTGGGGTCGATACCGATTTTCGAATGAAATTGGAAACTGCCTTAAATAAATTGCATCCCTATCATATTGGAAAAAAGGGCAACTTACAGGAATGGTACTATGATTGGGAGGATGCCGAACCAAAACACCGCCATCAATCACACCTTTATGGGCTATATCCAGGACATCAGATTACCCCGGACAAGACCCCGGAGCTCGCTGAAGCTTGTCGGGCAGCGCTAGAGATCAAGGGAGATGATACTACGGGTTGGTCAAAGGGTTGGCGTATCAATCTTTGGGCACGTCTTTGGGATGGTAACAGGGCCTATAAGATGTATCGCGAATTGTTGCGATATGTAGTACCCGATGGAGTAAAAACGACTTATGCCCGCGGGGGTGGCACCTATCCTAATTTGTTTGATGCGCACCCACCTTTTCAAATCGACGGCAACTTTGGGGGTACGGCCGCCGTTGTTGAAATGTTGCTACAATCCTCACAAAATGAAATACGTTTACTTCCTGCCCTTCCTGATGCATGGTCCGAAGGGTCGGTACAAGGCCTACGCGCACGAGGCGCTTTTGAAATCGATATCAATTGGAAAAACAGGCGGCCTGTTAAGGTCATTGTGCGGTCTATTCAAGGAGGCGTTACTACCTTGATACATGGTGACAAAAAAGAGACCTTGACCTTTTTTCCCAACGAAACCAAAGAAGTGCTATGGTAAAACCGCGTATTTTTTTATTTTAATTCATGTCGTTTTCAAATTCTCGCATCCTATGAAAAATTTAATTCTGGTCTTTATTTTAATCAATATTTCGGTGATGTCACAAGAATCGAAGAAGGAGGAGGACCAGCGTCCGATTCCCAAGCCGAAATCATTCGTCACCGCACACCAAGGTCTGTTCGGAGGGAAGGCTATTAAGTATAAGGCGACGGCCAAGGAGACTTATTTAATGAATCAAGCAGGTGATTCAGTGGCTTCAATTTGGTCAGTAGCCTACACTCAAGATCCAATGGGCGGTTCTTCAAAAAGACCGATTGCCTTTGTCTTCAACGGCGGCCCTGGATCCGCTTCTATCTGGCTTCATTTTGGATTATTAGGACCCCAGATCGTAAAAGTAGATTCAGAGGCAAAAAAAGATGATGGTGCCGCGCCTTATGAACTCATTGCGAATCAACATGGCCTATTAGACCTAATCGACCTAGTGTTTATCGATCCTGTAGGTACGGGATACAGTCGGGTAATCGGGAAAGGGAAGGAAACAGATTATTGGGGCCTCAAGGAAGACGCCAGATCCGTGGCCCAATTTATGCGACAATGGATAACCGAAAATTCCCGATGGAATTCTCCAAAATATATTATCGGGGAAAGTTTTGGCACTACCAGGGCGGTTGCTGTTGGCGCCGAATTGGAGAATGAAGGCCAAACCATGTCATTGAACGGAATGGTTCTTATTTCCCAAGCCTTGGACTATGCTGGCTCAACATCGGTTCACGATAATATTACGTCGTTTATAACCTATTTACCAAGCATGGCGGCGACCGCCTGGTACCATAAAAAAGCGGGAAATGGGAAACCCTTGGAGCAGTTTTTGCAGGAATGTCGCGAATTCACTTATAACCTTTATGCCCCGGCACTTTACAAAGGCAACCTTTTAAGTGATGGGGAGAAAAGTGCCTTAGCTGAAAAACTCTCTTATTTTATAGGGTTGGACAAGTCATATATCCTAAAATCAGACTTAAGGGTTTTGGTGCCGCGATTTCAAAAGAAATTATTAGAAGATGAAGGTTTGGCCATAGGGCGCCTTGATGGCCGTTTTATGGGGGATGAAGCTGATAAGGTTGCTGAGGAGCCTCATCTCGGAGATCCCGCCAGCTATCATGTAGATGGGGCCTACACGGCCTCTATGAACCATTATTACGACACCGAACTAAACGTAAAAATGGATCGCCCTTATTTGGTTTCCAATAATGAAATAGGCGAAAAATGGCGATGGCGAACTGCCCCGGAGAATACCTATTGGGAACCGTCTGCGCCCAATGTAGCGCGCTCTTTGGGAGAAACCATGCGTCGCAACACTGCCATGAAGGTACTAGTTGCTAGCGGGTATTTTGACCTTATTTGTCCCTTTTTTGATACGGAATATACCTTCAACAGAAATGGTATCGTAAAAGACCGTGTCAAAATGACCTATTATAATGCAGGCCATATGATGTACCTTCATGAACCTGATCTCGTCAACTTGACTTCAGATATTCGGAAATTCATTCTTGAAAATTAGGCCGTGACCAAGACACTTATTTGCTTCCTAGTGTTTCTTTGTTTAAGTTGTAATCGTCAACAGGAGCGGGGAAACCGTCCCGAATGGATTGTCTCCGCACCTGCAGGAAACGAGTTCACTAAAATTGACAAGGCAGGAAGAACCGTTATTCCCAATGGCCGTTTTATTACCCCGGTAGGGAAGAGTATTGTAACGGCACCCCACCCTTACGGTCTTACGCTAAGTCCGAATGGCGAGGTGGCCGTTACTGCAAATTCGGGGACTAGCCCGCTTTCTATTACGATTGTGCGGAACATATTATCCGAGCATCCCGAAGTACAGCAAGTACCGCCAGGGCCATCAACAGACGAAGGCGTCTTGGCTTCGGTTTTTATGGGCCTCGCCATTTCTCCCGATAACACAACGATTTATGTTGCCGGGGGCCAAGAAAACAAAATATTCCTCTTTGATGTTGCGACCGGTTCTAAAAAAGGTGCAATTAATTGCTCCTATGTTTCTAAAAATGTTGATTATTCCGATGGCTATATCGGTGATCTCAAGTTGTCCAAGGATGGAAAAACCTTATACGCGGTCGACCAAATAGGTTTTCGGATGCTTATTATTGATACAGATAAAAAAGTCCTTACCCATTCGGTCCCTGTGGGAAGGTATCCTTTTGGTATCGCCCTTTCACCAGACGAAACGAAAGTTTACGTAGCCAATGTGGGCATGTTCGAGTACAACCTCATCAAGGATGGTCCTGGAAGCGAATCCAAGGTCAAGTCTATTGCATATCCGGCGTTCGCGTATGGTTCCAAAGAGATGAAAGAAGGTATTGAAAGAGATTCGTTATCGATTCCGGGTCTTGGGGATTCAAATGCCATCGAAGCGTTTTCGGTTTTCGCTATAGATATTAGTGATAAAAACAACCCGCGGGTGGTCTCAAAAATAAAGACGGGACATTTGGTCGGGGCTATGGTCGAAGGCATTCCCGCGGTTGGCGGTTCGAGTCCAAATTCTTTAGTGGCCACTGAGAAATATGTATTTGTCAGCAACGGCAATAACGATAACATTTCGGTAATTTCGGTTGAAAATGACACGGTGGTTAACACGGTCTATCTAAAACCCGATGATCGAATGCGTCAATTTCGGGGTGTAATCCCATTTGGGCTCGCTTTAAGTCCGGATCAAAAAAGATTATATGCATGTGAATCTGGCATCAATGCATTGGCCGTTATTAATACCTCCGACCTTAAGGTAGTGGGCCACATTCCTACGGGGTGGTTTCCCTCCAAAGTTTCCGTCAGCAAAGATGGGGACAAATTGATCGTCGCAAATGCGAAGGGCTATGGAAGCGGACCTAATGGCGGAACAACCTTTGAGCTAGGTCCAGAAGGAAGCTATATCGGCTCTTTAATGAAAGGAACGGTGGAGGTTTTGGATATCCCCAGCGATGACGCGCTTACAAAAATGACAGCTCAGGTCATTGCCAACAATTTTAAATTCACAAAGCCTGACGATCCAATTTTTGAAGAACGCAAAAACAACCCGCTACCGCTTTATCCAAAGGAAAAGGAAAGTCCTATAAAACACATTGTTTTTATTTCAAAGGAGAATAGAACCTATGATGAGGTTTTTGGTCAAATCAAGAAAGGTCATGGAGACGCCTCCATAGCGCGTTATGGGATAAATTCGTCATTTTCAAATGATGACAAAACCGATTCCTTATCGAACATAACCGTTATGCCGAATCATTTGGCGCTAGCGCGACAATTCGCGATTTCTGATAACTTCTATGTCGATGCCGATGTTTCGGCAGATGGCCACCGATGGTTGGTAGATACCTATCCCAATGAATGGTGCGAAACTGCAACGGCGGCAAGTTACGGGGAAAATCGTGAATACAAAGAGGGGTCAAAGGCGCCGGGTGTTTTTGCAATGAATGGAGCAGCAGGGGCGATATATCCCGAGGATTATAATGAAGCAGGTTCAATGTGGGATCATCTTGAACGGCACAAGGCCCGATTTTATAATTTCGGTTTTAGTATTATGTTCGAACCTGCCTTGTATAAAACGGAATATAAATATACCGGCATACAACAGTATATTAACTATCCCATGCCCCAGCCACTTTTCGACCGTACATCAAAAATGTTTCCCACATTTAATATGGGTATACCAGATCAATTTCGTGTCGATCAATTTATTAAGGAATTTGATGAAAAATGGCATCTCGGCAAGGAGGAATTGCCACAATTGCTTACGGTAATCCTTCCCAATGACCATGGGGCTGGGGAACGACCAGACGAGGGTTATCCCTTTCGGGAAAGCTATATGGCCGATAATGATTTGGCAGTGGGGCGCATCGTCGAATTTCTTTCCCATACGCCCCAGTGGAAGAATATGTTGATCGTGATTACCGAAGACGATGCCCAAAATGGGGTGGACCATATCGATGCACATCGCAGTATTTTGATGCTTATTTCTCCCTGGGTCAAGCGAGACTACGTGAGCAGCGTACACTATAGTTTTGGGAGTCTGTTTAAGTCATTTTGGAATATTTTAGGGCTTCCCTATTTAAATCAATATGACGCTGCGGCCAATGATCTTAGTGATTTTTTCACTTCAAAACCCGACTTTAGACCATACACTGGCATTGAGGTAAACAGGCGCATGTTTGACCCACAAAAGGCGCTAAGTCCGTTCGATGAAAATTTTAATTGGAAAGCAGTTGAAGAATCTCCGCAAATCGATGATAAGGAGGACATGTACAAGGATAGCAAGGAACAAGATCAATATCGTTTAGAAAATCGAGAAAAAAACAAGGGTCAATAGATTGGCCGATGATTGATTTTCGATGGTCCCAGTTTATTAAATGGCAATGGATCCTTGGTTTATTTTCCTATTTTTAAAATATAATAGAGCAAAATGATTTTTAGACCTGTTTTTTCAATCTATACGTGGGTATGTGGGTTAGCCCTATTTTTTTTGGGCTGCCATCGTTCGGAAAAAACAGCAGGGAACCAAATAGAATATACCACTTGGACCTCTTATTTAGGAGATCCCGGACGTAGCCACTACTCTACCCTCTCGCAAATATCCCCCAAGAACGTATTGAATCTCAAAATAGCATGGCGGTATGAAGCACCCGATTGGGGGCAAATGCAGATGAATCCCATTGTGGTAGACTCCATATTATATGGGGTAACCGCCGCTCTAAGGGCCGTCGCGCTCAATGCTGCAACGGGCGAAGAGATTTGGCGTTTTGGTGATTCCTTACAAGTAGGGCACTCTACGAGCCGTGGGGTTTCCTTTTGGCAAAAAAACAATGATAAGCGCATACTCTATACCGCGGGACCATTTCTTTATGCATTGGACGCGGTAACAGGAAAACCCATCGTTTCCTTTGGTACTGAAGGAAAGATCGATCTTCGCTCTGGAATGCCGGCAAGTGCCAAGGATAAGTTCGTTATTTCGAATACCCCTGGAACCATTTTTGATGACCTTATCGTTATGCCCTTGCGATTATCAGAGGATGCTGGCGCTGCACCTGGCGATATCATTGCGTTTAATATTATTACGGGGGCTCCCGCATGGGTTTTTCATACCATCCCATATCCTAATGAACAGGGCTCAGAATCCTGGGATAACAGGGAAGTCTATAAAGATGGCGTTACCGGGGCAGGTAATAATTGGGCAGGCATGGCACTAGATGAGGAACGAGGCATCTTATATGTGCCTACGGGTTCGGCTGCACCTGATTTTTATGGCGGTTTACGCACGGGAAGCGATCTATACACGAATTGTCTTCTCGCCCTTGATGCTCGGACCGGAAAACGAATCTGGCATTTTCAATTTACACATCATGATATTTGGGACCGTGATCCACCGGCACCCCCTAATTTACTTATGATCGAGCGGGATGGGGAAAAAATTCCAGCCGTTGCCCAAGTGACCAAACAGGGCTATGTTTTTGTGTTTGATCGCCTATCGGGAGCACCTCTTTTCGATATTAAGGAAGTAGAAGTGCCCGCTTCTACTTTAAAAGGAGAACGCGCATGGAATACCCAGCCTTTTCCAGAAAAGCCAAAACCATTTTCCAGGCAATCGACCTCTTTGACCGAAGATGATGTGAGTCCGTATGCAGAAAATGCGGATTCCCTGCGGCAGATTTTGATCCATGCCGATAAGCGCATCTATGCACCTCCAGGTCTTGATCCCGTTTTGCTATTTCCTGGTTATGACGGTGGGGCCGAATGGGGAGGGGCCGCATCGGATCCAAACGAAGGTATTCTCTATGTAAATTCAAATGAAATGGCTTGGATCCTTCAGATGCGTCAAAACGATGGGGTCTCTGCCAATTTGCCCTTGGGCGAAGCTACTTATATGAACTATTGTGCTGCCTGTCACCAAAAAGATCGAAAAGGCCAAATCGCAAGCGGATTTCCTTCATTATTGAACATCAAGGACAAAATGGCCCAAAAGGATGCTTCAGCAACAATTTCAAATGGAAGAGGAATGATGCCCGGTTTTCCGAATATTTCAAAGGAAGATAAAGCGGCCCTTCTTAAATTTCTATATGAAGAAGGAGATAAAATTGAAGCGTCTGAAACCACCGAAAACACATCCCTACCAGCGGTGCCTTACAAACATACAGGATATAATAAGTTTTTAGATACTAACGGGCTCCCGGCAATTTCGCCCCCATGGGGTACCCTCCATGCGATTGATCTTAATACAGGCGATTATATTTGGTCAATCCCCTTGGGAGAAACCATGCATTTGAAGGAAAAAGGGTTTCCGACGACGGGTACTGAAAGCTACGGAGGCCCCTTAATAACCGCCAACGGCCTTTTATTCATTGCGGGCACCAAAGATGGTTATTTCAGGGCCTTTGATAGGCGAACCGGGAAACTGCTTTGGGAATATAAATTGCCCGCCCCTGCTTTTGCAACTCCCGCAATGTATGAGGTAAATGGGAAGCAATTCATCGCCGTTGCCTGTGGAGGGGAGAAATTAGGGACTGAAAAAGGCAATCAGATCGTTGCTTTCGCATTGGATGTCAAGTGAATGTTAGCTGCTCTTCCAACTGGCAGACAGACATTGACTAAATACGATATGGCAATACATATACGCACAGAAGTACATTACTAATTGGTATCCTTCACTTTGGGGATTCCTGTTATCTTAGATAGTATGGAACAAATCAAAATATTGGTTATAGGTTGCGGAAACATGGGAACTTCCCATGCAAGGGCATATCATCGATTAAAAGGTTTTGAAATCGTAGGTTTGGTAAGTCGAAAAGCCGAAAGTCGCGTAAAACTCTCAAAAGAATTAGGGGGTTATCCAACATTCGCGAACTTTGATGAAGCCTTGGCCAAAACAAAACCCGATGCCGTTTCTATAAATACCTATCCTGATTCCCATACCGTCTATATTCAGGCAGCGCTGAAGGCCAATGCCCATGTTTTTGTCGAAAAACCCTTGGCCCTGACCGTAGCGGAAGCACAAGGTCTCGTTGATTTAGCGATTGAAAAAAACAGAAAATTAGTAGTAGGTTATATTCTACGGGTCCACCCCGCTTGGACAAAATTCGTTTCCATCGCCAGAACCCTAGGTAAACCCTTGGTAATGCGCATGAACCTTAATCAACAAAGTTCCGGAAAACAATGGTACACCCATAAGCAGTTAATGCTTTCGATGTCCCCTATTGTCGACTGTGGCGTGCACTATGTAGACATCATGTGTTTGATGACGGGTTCGGTACCCTATAGCGTTAGTGCCATTGGTGCGCGTCTGACCGATGAAATTGATTCTGAAATGTATAATTACGGACAATTACAAGTGCGGTTTAAAGACGGTTCTGTGGGTTGGTATGAAGCTGGCTGGGGACCTATGATGAGTGAAACCGCTTTTTTCATAAAGGATGTAATTGGCCCTTTGGGCAGTGTTTCGATTGTTGACGAAGCAAAGGGCGATTCAGATGATGTGGACAGTCACTCAAAAACAGGTGCATTAAAATTGCATCATTCCTGTACTGACCTAAATGGAGAATTTACCAAAACCGATGAGATTATCGACACCTCAGATGAGCCAGATCATGACGGCCTCTGTCAATTGGAGCAAGAATATTTTTTAAAGGCCATTGTCGAAGACCTTGATATGAGTGACCATCTTCGCGATGCAGTAAACAGTTTGAAAATCGTATTGGCTGCCGACGAGTCTTTCAGGACGGGTATGACCGTAGTCTTATAGCCTTTTGGTATGGCCTACAGCGCTCGAAGAATCGCAAATTAATCCTTAAACGCGGGAGCATTGTTTAGATTAATACGTTGGACCTCTTTTTCTTCTAAAATCCTTTTAGATCGTAGGTAGCGATTAAAATTCCATTCATCAAAATTCTTTGCATTCCTGTCCATACTGCTTATGCGAACCATCTCCGAGGCATGTATAAATTCATTGTTTCCAATCCACATTCCAACATGAACGACTTTTTCTGAAGTAGAATCGGTCTCCTTTTTTCCAAAAAAAAGCAAATCTCCTACTTCCAAATTTTCAAAATTACGCGTCGAATCAATTGCCTTTCCTGAATGTACCTGTTGCGAAGCGTCCCTGGGCAAAACTATCCCGTTCAAAAAATAAATGGTCTTGGTAAAACCGCTGCAATCAAGTCCTTTGGTAGACGTACCCCCCCAAAGATAGGGAACTCCCATCATTGATTTCGCGGTTGCCGTGAGACTTTCAGCGTTCGGATGCAATGCTTCCAACCATGAATTAAACTCCTGGGCCTCGTTCTTAGACACATAGGCCTCTCTTCCATCAGGATATTGAACTTTATAATAATTCTCTTGGATCAAAAGAATTTCTAGTACATCACCAGCCACCAAATCAGAAACCATTTGGGACGAACGGTCGGGAATTTCGTAGGCTTGTCCGTACGTTTTCAAATAGATGATCTTATCGGTTTTCTTCTGTTCGAAGAAGTCCTGATCATCAACTAGCTCCAACCCGCCGGCATCGACCCAGGCAAAATAGTTATCAGGGGTTTGCACATAGTACCAACCGTCCTCCTTTTTATAAACCTTTAACGAGGTCCCCAAAGTGGCCTGTGTAGCCATTTCGGCGGAATGCCTCGGTTCACTTCGTAGGTTCGCTACTGATATTTTGACGATTGCATGGGTCTTTCCTCCAAGTGTTCCTGACGGTAATAAGGCAATACTGTCGATATATTCAATCTTTTTGGAAGCCAATCGATTCTTTAAGGCTGTAACGGCCGCTGGTAAATTACTTTCTCCTCGTAAAACATAGCCGTTTGCTATTTGAAAGACATCCACATTGAAAAGTGCAACCCGTTTGTCGGGTGCGAATTCATGGGCTACCTCTAAAATCTGATTTTGAATTTGATCTTCTTGATTATGCGTTGTGCATGCCCCGATTACTAATGTCCCTAATAGAAAAATATACTTTCGATAGCGTTCCATGGTCCTGAATGTTTTGACAAAATTAACCTTATTCATAAAAACAGACTAGCTTAAGGAACACCGGATGCCCTAAAAGGGATCCTTGATAAAAAAATTTCGACGTTATCATTTAAGACACCTCTTACAGAAGGGAAATTGAGGTAGGTGGCATCATTTTTCCTTAAATTCGCCAAGGATGAAAAAACTTAAGGTCATCGAACTTTTCGCCGGTGTAGGTGGTTTCCGATTGGGATTGGAAAAGACCCATAAATTTGAGGTCGTTTGGAGCAACCAATGGGAGCCCACTACCAAAACGCAACATGCCTCAAAGGTTTATGTGGCCCGTTTTGGAAGTCAAGGTCATACTTCTGTTGATATCGCGGCTGTAAAATCAAACGACATCCCCGATGCCGACCTTTTGGTAGGTGGATTTCCCTGTCAAGATTATTCTGTGGCTACCTCCTTAAAAAATTCAAAAGGCCTAATCGGTAAAAAAGGTGTGCTTTGGTGGAGCATACACCGTATTCTTTCAGAAAAGAAAGACCCCCCTAAATACTTGCTCTTCGAAAATGTGGACCGTCTTTTAAAATCACCCGCTACACAACGCGGCCGGGATTTTGCGATTATTCTAAAAAGCCTTGACGAATTGGGGTATGCAGTTGAGTGGCGTGTTATCAATGCAGCCGATTATGGCATGCCACAAAGACGCAGGCGTATTTTTTTTCTGGGATATCATAAATCGACGCGATTGCATTCCTCGTTGTTGAATGCCGACAAAATCGATTGGATACATACATTAGGGACCATGGCTTCTGCATTCCCCAACAAAATTGAATCCATGGGACTAAAGACTATCGCATTGTCGGGAAGTTTAGTGGAAATATCCCAAACTTTCAATATCGGAAAAAAGCCATCCCCATTTGAAAATGCAGGCGTATTTATAGCTGGTAAGGCATTTACGATAAAGACTTTTCCTGGGTATGAAGGAAAACAGATTTGCCTAGGCGATGTATTGCAAAACGGAGAAGTCACCGAGACATATTTTATTGAGCCTGGTAATTTCACGAAATGGAAGTATCTTAAAGGGGGCAAAAAGGAAACACGTACCTCAAAAGATGGTTTTGCGTACTACTATAGTGAGGGGGCCATGGTTTTTCCCGATGCGCTTGATAAGCCTTCGCGTACCATAATTACCGGCGAAGGCGGTTCGAGTCCGTCTCGGTTCAAGCATGTGGTTCAAACCGGTAAGGGCCTGCGTCGATTGACCCCGGTCGAATTAGAGCGCCTAAATATGTTTCCCGACGATCATACACAGCTCGCAGGAATTAGCGATGTCAAACGGGCATTTTTTATGGGAAATGCCCTGGTGGTGGGGGTGGTTGAGAAAATTGGACGGGCGTTGGCGCAGCGAATTTTACCTTAGGGAACACAAATTGTTTTCATGCTCGTTTTAGTATACTTGAAATCATAAACTCCTGTTAATCAGTATCAAAAAATTAGGATTATTCGAAATTTATAGTATCTTGTGAATTATGGTACAAATAGATAAGTCTGATAATACGGCATTTTTTGAGAAATCGATCCATCATTTAGAAGCGACTGGTTTCGAGAATATCCAAGCAGATATAGAAGGATATGAAACCCCAAAATCGTATCTTCGGAAAGGCACCGATTCTAAAATCACCCCGGATATCGTGGCCCAAAAGAATGGTCGAAAATACTTTTTTGAAATAAGTCTAAAATCCGAAAAACCTCGATTATTAAAGTCGAAGTGGCTATTTTTGGATACACTTAGTAGAATGAATTCAGATTATTTTCGCATTATAACTACGAAGGGGCACTATAAGTTTACCGATACGATGTTAGAGGATATCAATCTTTCCAATAAGTCGCTCATTCGACTTTCTTAATCGTGATAACGATAAACCATTGATTTTAGTCACTTTTCACCATCGCTATATGTTGAATGCCATCTTCATAGTAGGGGGCTCCCACGGGTAAAAATCCCAAAGAACTATAAAATTTCTTTAAATAAATCTGGGCGGATAGATGTATTTCCTGCGCCTTGAATTTTTCAATAATGGCCGTGATAGATGCTTCCATAATTTTTTGACCGTATCCAAACTTCCGATGGTCGAGCTTCACGATTACCCTGCCAATACTCGCCTTTTTAAAATAATCCCCAGGTTTAAAGATACGCGTGTAGGCTACCAGCTGATCTTGTTTTTTTCCAAGAACATGAAGGGCTCGCTGGTCCTTATCATCTAAATCCTGGTAAACACAATTCTGCTCAACAACGAAAACCGCACTTCGCAATTGCAGGATTTCGTACAATTCATCGACACTCAGTTCCTGAAATTTTTTAACTTCTATGTTTAACATCAGTCTTGAACAATAATGTGTTTGCTATCGCATTTTCCAAATTCAGGCTGAATATTTACATGGTTAATGCCGTAATTATGATAAACTACTTCTTCTATCTTGTCCAAGATCCCATCAAATTCCGATAATTTGATATCCTCATTAAAATCGATATGGGCCTCAAGATGTACCTCGTCTTCGTTCAATTGCCAAATATGAACATGGTGGACATTTTTAATGGGTTCAATCTTGCCGATTGCAAGTACAATTTGTTGTACCTGTATCGTATTCGGCGTAAAGAGCATTAAAACTCGCGTGGAGTCCTTTAATAAATCATAGCCCATAAAAATCAAGTAGGTGGCAATCCCTAAGGTCAATAATGGGTCAATCCAATAGACCTGATAAAATTTCATTAAGATACCTCCGATTAAAACCGCAACTGATGCCATCATATCGGTCAATAAATGCAGATAGGCCGATTTCATATTCATATTGCTCGCGGCATCTTTTTTTAATATTAAGACACTAGCACCGTTGGCTACGATGCCTAATAATGATAACCAAATAACCAACTCAGAGGCCACTATTTTAGGATCCATAAACCGCTCGATGGCCTCCTTAATTAATAATAAAGCTACAATAATCAACGCTGCGGCATTAACGAAGGCCGCAATTATCTCCGCACGCTTATAACCAAAGGTCTTATTGGTAGAAGCTTGTTTCTTTGATAAAAGATTCGCAATATAACTCACAACAAGTGAGAGTACGTCGCTAAAATTATGGAGCGCGTCCGAGAGCAAAGAGAGGCTGCCCGACAGGAGACCTCCAATAACCTGGGCAATGGTTATTAGAATGTTGAGAAAAATAGAAATTATTAAATTTCTTCCTTTTAAATCAGGATGTGAATGGGAGTGGTTATGATGTGAATGGGCCATAAACGCGGCTAAAAGTTAGTTTTTAATAGTAGTAAGATTTCATGTCAAGACGATGGAATACTTTCTGATCATCCATAAAATACTATTGTAGGTAACTTTTATTTTTTATAAACAGGGTATTTTTTCAATGCGTCTTTCATGGCGTCCCCCGGCAAACTCGGTGGTCAAGAAAACCCGTACCATTTCCAAGGCCTGTGGCAACGAAATGAATCGGGCCGGTAAACTCAAAATATTAGCGTCATTATGTTCTCTTGCCAATTGCACAATTTCCTTATTCCAACAAAGTGCACAACGTACTTTTTGATGTTTGTTTGCCGTCATTGTCGCGCCATTGCCACTTCCACAAATTACAATACCATAGGTAGCACGACCATCTTCGACTTCGTTAGCCACTGGGTGTACAAAATCGGGATAGTCAACACTATCGGTACCATCTGTTCCATAGTTACTTACCTCGATCTTCAATGATTTTAATAACCCAATAATGGCAAGTTTATATTCTGTGCCGGCATGATCGTTACCTATTGCTATTTTCATTCGTCAACAATACTTATGAGTACTACAAATGTACGATAGATATGCTTACACAGCAAAAAGAAGCGCTTTCAGTTTATGTATTTTGACAAAGTTTAAATTTTGTTTATGAACGGACGTCGAATGGGGAAACATTGTTCACAAATCCTCTACAAAAAATAATTAATAAATTTTGTGTTTCGAAAATAATGTTGCCTTACAAAACATTCTAAAAAAAATAGAAAATACTTCTTAGTAAATAACCAAAAGATATGAAACCGATGTGTATGGAAGTTAACAATAATTTTACAATAAGTTATTGTTTAATCATTGTTCATAGTAGTTATCAACGCTTTCTCATAAATACAGTAAGTTGTTGAATTATAAAATAATATGGCCTTTAAAAATTGTCAACAAAAACTTTAATCGTTTCAAAGCAAGTATTTCCCTTTTTATTTATAGATAGTATTAACAAACAATCATAGGCATCATTTTAATTTAAAATTTATAGAAGAAAAAATGAATATGGTATATATGTTCATAAGTTACTTTTCATGAATAGGATGTTATCCAGCGCATTAAACAGGGCTATCGATTATAATTCGTAATTTTCCACCCAAATTATAAAAATTGATGTCGAAGAAAAAAAAGAAGGCCAATAACCATCGGAAAAACGAAATTACCAAAGGAATTTTCACCGTTTTGGAAAAGGAGCCACAAAAAAGTTTTAATTATAAACAAATTGCTGCAGAGATAGGCGTAGAAGATGCTCAGGATAGAAATTTATTGATTAAAAGATTGGTTGAGTTAAAGGAGAAAAAACGCATAATAGAAGAAAGTAGGGGTGATTATAAGGCGGTGGCTTCAACTAAAACATATCATACAGGAACCGTTGATATTACAGGAAGGGGAAACGCCTACATCGTTATAGATGGCATGGAAGAAGATGTATTCGTGCCTTTTAACAAATTGAACAAAGCGTTTCACCGAGATACGGTCGAAGTCTATGTTTTTCCTAAAAGGAACGGAAAGAAATTGGAAGGCGAGATTACCAAGGTCCTAGAACGAAATAAGAATACGTTTGTAGGAATCGTTGATATGCAGCCTAATTTCGCGTTCATACGTCCTACCGATTTCAGGATGTATACCGATATTTTTGTTTCCAAGGATAAAATTGGCAAGGCACAAAATGGGGATAAGGTCATTGTTGAATTAACCGAATGGCCTGAAAATGCCGATTCCCCGTTCGGTAGAATAACCGAGGTTCTTGGCAAGCCGGGGGAGCATGATACTGAGATTCACTCCATTCTTGCCGAATATGGCCTTCCTTATACTTTTCCGGTTGAAGTAGAACACTTTGCCGACAAGCTCGATACCCAAATTAAACAAGACGAGATATCCAAAAGAAGGGATATGCGCCAGGTGCTGACCTTTACCATCGATCCAAAGGATGCCAAGGATTTTGACGATGCCCTTTCTTTTAAAATTTTGGAAAATGGCAATTTTGAAATAGGAATTCATATTGCCGATGTTTCGCACTACTTGCAAACCGATACGATTTTAGATGACGAAGCCTATGAACGTGCTACTTCAGTATATTTAGTAGATCGTGTCGTACCTATGTTACCGGAAGTTTTATCGAACAATGCTTGTTCATTGAGGCCTAATGAGGAAAAATATACATTTTCGGCCATTTTTGAATTGGATGTGAATGCCGTTGTAAAAAATCAATGGTTCGGAAGAACGGTCATTAATTCAAATGAACGCTTTGCTTACGAAGAAGCACAACATATTATAGAAAGTGGCCAGGGGACCATTAAGGAAGAAACTTCCATACGTGGTGCAGCCTATTCGGTAACGAATGAAATTGTTGCGGCGATCTTGACGATGGACAAACTGGCCAAAATTATGCGGGCGAAGCGAATGGCCCAAGGTGCTATTTCATTTGATAAGATTGAAGTACGCTTTAATTTAAATGAAAAGAACGAACCAGAGAGCGTATATTTTAAGGAAGCCAAGGAAGCTAATAAATTGATTGAGGAATTCATGTTGCTTGCCAATCGCAAAGTGGCCGAATATATAGGAAAACAAAAACCCGTAAAGACGTTTGTGTATCGCGTGCATGATAATCCTGATGAGGACAAACTAATAGCACTCAATGCGCTCATAAAACGTTTTGGTCATAAGATTGACTTCAAGGACAAAAAATCGATAAGTGCCTCCTTAAATAAACTTTTAGAGGACGTAAAAGGTAAAAAAGAACAGAATTTGGTAGACACCTTGGCCATTCGGAGTATGAGTAAGGCAATTTATACCACCGAGAATATTGGCCATTATGGATTGGCGTTCGATTATTATACCCATTTCACATCACCTATTAGAAGATATCCTGATGTTATGGTACATAGGCTTTTGCAACACTACCTTGAAGGGGGAAGTTCTCCTAAGGCCGAAATCTATGAGGAAAAATGCAAGCATTCTTCCGAAATGGAGAATTTGGCTGCCAGTGCCGAACGGGATTCAGTCAAATACATGCAGATTAAGTTTATGCAAGATCATCAGGATAGGGAATTCGTTGGTGTTATAAGCGGAGTAACAGAATGGGGTATCTATGTTGAAATCATTGAGAACAAATGTGAAGGAATGGTACGTATTCGGGATATAAAAGGGGATTATTATATCTTTGATGAAAAGGAGTATGCAATAGTTGGTGAGCGCACCAAAAAAACATATCAATTAGGTGATGAAGTAGTTGTGATGGTAAAAAACACAGATCTAGTTAAAAGACATCTTGATTTTGCCCTGATAGGTAAGAATGAATAAAAGCATTTTTTGGAATGAAATTTGTTTGGTTAAGGGGTTATCCTGCTAAAAACTGATATGATACAAAAAATTCTATTTCTTATTGTGTTGCTGTTGGGACTAAAAACCGCAACGGCACAAGATGAAAAAATAAGTAAATCCTTGGATAGATTCACCGAAGTAAAAGCATTCGATGGACTTTCTGTGAATCTTATTAAATCAAATGAGAACAAGGCGATCATTACTGGTGCCAATACGGCCAAAGTCGCGATTGTCAACAATGAAGGGGTGTTAAAATTGCGCATGGAAGTTGGTAAGATTTTCAGTGGCTATAGAACCTTTGTAGACTTGTATTATACTGAAAACATACTGATAATCGATGTTAATGAAGATGCTCGAATTACTTCAGAGGGTATCTTCAAGCAAGATATTTTAGAATTGAAGGCACAAGAGGGTGGGGAAATCGATGTCAAGGCCGAAGTTGAGCAAATGCTTATAAAGTCAGTTACGGGAGGAATTATTAAGACTTTAGGGATATCGAATGTGCAGGATGTTGCTATTAACACAGGGGGTATCTATGAAGGTAAGGATTTCAAGACAAAATTTTGTACCGTAAACGTCAATGCGGGTTCTAGAGCCGAAATACATGCAGTGGACTATGTGAAGGCGACCGTAAAAGCGGGTGGGGAGGTTTTAGTGTATGGCAATCCCGCCAAAATGGAGGAAAAAACGGTCTTTGGCGGTAAGATTACCCGCATGTAATGTTGAGGTGCCAAGCGCAAGCCTTGGGTTTTCAAATGGCGGGATTCACCAGTACAGGGAAACTTCCTAAATAGATCAGAATCTCCTTGTTATAGAATGAATAACATAAAATAGCTTCAAATTAAATGATGGATGACATACAGGCGGCAATTCCCTTAGGCTTTTTATTGAGCTTCATGATTGGCCCTGTCTTTTTTGTTCTCCTAGAAACCAGTGCCATAAAAGGATTCCGCGCTGCAGTTGTGTTTGATCTAGGTGTGATAGTGGCTGATATTTTATTCATTAGTGTCGCATATTTCAGTAGTTTTCAGTTATTGGAGAACTTGAGCAACCAGCCAGGACTTTATGTTTTCGGTGGCGCTATACTATTGGTATATGGATTGATAATCTTTATAAAAAGATCGGCGAACAAGGTAGCGGGCAAAGACACTATCGATGTAAAAATTAGTCGGAGTGATTACTGGAGCCTCCTAGCCAAAGGGTTTTTACTAAATTTTATCAACATTGGCGTTCTCGTGTTTTGGTTAGGAGTAATCATTGTTGTGGGTCCTAGTTTGGGGAACGAACCCAATCGAATGATGTTGTTCTTTTCTACAGTGATCATTGCCTATTTTACAACCGATATTTTTAAAATACTTTTGGCAAAACAGCTAAAAAGTAAGCTGACCGAAGAACGTATCTATCTAATTAAAAAAATACTGGGAATAATATTAATACTATGTGGGGTGGTACTGATTATTAAGGGATTTTTACCAAAGGACCAATTCAACATTGAAAAGGGCATTGAAAAAATAGAACAGATTCGATAAAACTCCATCCTTTTGAGAAAACTGTTGTAAGTTGCTTTTATCAAATAAAAACCCCCTCCGGAATGGGAAGGGGATTTTTGAGGCATCGAGCGGATTCGAACCGCTGTACAAGCTTTTGCAGAGCTGCGCCTAGCCACTCGGCCACGATGCCGATTAAGGTTTGCAAATCTACAAAAATTAATTTTTTAAGTTTGCAATAAATCCATTTTTAGAATAGCAAACAATGTATTCTATACTACAGAATCTTTAGGAGAGCAAAAAAATAGAGGCATCGGGTGGACTCGAACCACCATAAAAGCCCTTGCGGGGCTCCGTCTATCCAATTCGACCACAATGCCATGGTTTTCTAACACAAAAATAAGACACTCTTTTTTTCGTTACACATTTTCTGGCCGATCATATGCAAGGTTTATTGAAACCATTTCAACATCCCCTCCAATGGGTGGATTGATTTTTGAAACCCTGACCTTGGCGCGCCACACTATAGGTATTTCGTCAAAAACACGTAGAAGTATCCGATGCGCAACCTGCTCCAACAATTTGGAAGGTATTTTCATTTCTTCCTTAACGATGTGATTGATGCGCACATAGTCTACGGTATGCGAAAGGTTATCAGAAAGTGACGCTTTCTTCAAATCTGCTTTTACCGAGACATCTACACGATATTCGCTCCCAATAAGCGTCTCTTCTTTCAAGCATCCATGATTCGCATAAACACGAATGTTCTTGACCTGTATTTTTCCCAAATCGATGTAGGTTTTTACAAATCTACTTCAATCTTCCGAGAATTAACAACTTTATAAGCGTGACGCATTTGGTTCTAATATTTTATAAACAATATCATGAACCTTCTTATTTTAACTTTTCGAATTTAATACATACAACGACAGTTACTAATTCCCTGGAAAAGATCAACCCCGATGGTGACTACATGTGTCCCTGTACTATAGCCTAAAATCTCATTGAGGATTATTTGGTATGAGTAACCAAAATAGAAATTACTTTTCTTCAATCCCGCCAAAGGCGCGATAAAAAGAGGTCGGCCGATTTGATCGTTTAAGAAGCGATAGTTCATGCCAACATAGTAATAATCCTCAAATTCGTAAAATCGGAATTTTAGACTCAAATCTGTTTCAGACCTACCATCGCTCTCAAAGATTTTAAATAACAGCGAAGGCTCAATTTCCATACTGCTATTTTTGTTCTTTGTGTAGCGATACCCTGTATAAGCGTAATAATTTCGTAATTCATTGGGTTCGTCGATATTGAATGTCAGATTTTGTGGGTCTTTAGGGATTAGGTTCGACGCGTTCAAACTGAAATAGAACTTATCATACCGGTACAAAACACCAACATCGAAATTATGATTCGAGGTTTGGCGATTATTGACTACCCCCCCATCAGGAAAGTCGATCGTATTGAATTTATCGACATCTATTCGAAATTGATTGAAATTATACGAAATACCAAACGATAGAAATTCGTCCTCGTAACGATCAAGGGTCAAATGGTGGGCAAATGAAAGCCGAGCACCTTGTTGCTTGGTATAACCGTTGCTGTCATTGTAAAGAAATATGCCGACACCTGATTTTTCCCCGAGGCGCATGTCGGCCGCCAAAGATTGTGTCCGAGGGGCCTCTTTGATTCCAACCCATTGTGCTAGGCCGTTTAGCCTTATTTTTATATGATCGCCAATCCCGGCATAGGTGGGCGATAGCACGAAGGGATTATCGGCCAAATATTGGGTAAGTTGTGGTGAATTAAGTTCTTGGCCCCGCACGGAAGCCAAACTTAAGGCCATCACAATGATCAATATAAATGTACGCATGGTGTTTTCGGTTAAGTTCTATCGATACAGGGTAAAGTGGCCAACAAATTCACGGTCATCTTCCTCGCCCCTTAGTTTAATGACATACCAGTAATCTCCAGATGGCAACTCTTTGCCATGGTAAATACCGTCCCATCCTTGGTCGTTGAGGCCCATTCTATAAACCTCTCTACCATAACGATCAAATATGATGGTTATTATTTCTGGCCAACCTTCTTGGTTTTTAGGCCGCCACAAGGCATTGTCAGGATCTCCGTTCGGCGTAAAGAAATTAGGTATTTCGATGTCAATAAATTCCATAAATATACTGGCCACTGCCTCGCACCCATTCGCGTCGACCACCCTGACAGTATAGGTGTCGGTGCGTCGAATCCGGAACGTAGTGTCGCTACCATTGTTAACATCCTCGAAATAGAAAGTGTAATTCTCCTTACCGCCATTTGCAACTGCGGTTATTTCGTTAAGATTGTGCTGTTCAAGCGATAGTGCTAATGGCTCGAAGGCTTCGATTACAAAGTCAATGGTCTCAATACACCCATTCGCGTGTGCGATTGTGAGATAGTGGTTACCTGGGGTAAGGTCCCTGAAATCAGAATTCAATTGTAAATCATTAGGATCTGTTGAATCTAAGGCATACAATACATCTGCGGCAACCGAGGGGTCTTCTAGGGTAATATTGATATAATTGTTCGGAAGGTCCCCCGTACATTCATATACAGGTTCAACGGTAGCGTTTAGATTGACCCCTGGTGCTACATCAACGACAAGATTGGTTTCGCAGCCATTGGCATCCCTTACAAATAGTAGATAATTCCCTCCCGCTAAACCAGAAAAATTAAGCCTGTCCTGAACAAAATCCGCATCTGCATTTGCATTGAGTGCCGTACTGTAAGGTGCAGTACCCCCGGTTATCGTAAGGTCGATCGAACCATCGGCACTTCCTTCACATATTTCAGGCAACGCTACTGCGTCGACCACGATTGGGGAAGGTTCCGTAATTGTATATTCCAATTGTTCAAAACAACCATTTTTATCCTGTGCGATTACGGTGTAATTGCCTGGAGCAAGGTCTGTAAACGTGTTGATTACATCGAATTTGTTAAGATTCGGTGAAATAGCATACTGGTATCCACCAGAACCACCTGACAGGGTTACTGTAATGCTTCCGTTTGCATCTCCAAAGCAACTAACATCTACAATGGTTTCAGTGTAGGTCAGAGGCGTTGGTTCAACGATAATTACCTGTTCTGGCGTCGTAGTACAATCCTCACTGGTCACATTTACATAATAGGTGCCTGCTGTCAGTCCGCTAAACCTGCCAAGGCTTTGGGGTCCAGCAATTCTATTGGCCGGAGTTACAGAATTAGCATATAGTTCATAGCGGTAATTTCCTAATCCACCTGACGCTTTTGCATAAATAGTAGCAGTGTTATCACCATTACAATTTATGTAGGCTGCCGATGCATCAACTAACAAGGTGAGCGGGTCGATAGGATCCTCAGTAATTGAATTCGAGACAACGGCCTTGCACAAATTAATCGCATCCCGAACATAGTACCGATACGTTCCAGCACCAAGTATGCCTGAAGTCGGCAAGGACATCGGGTTACTTGTCATCGGCATAAATGTTATATTATCTACACTATATTCGTAGGTGCCGCTGCCTCCGGTGGCACTGAGCTCAAATTCGACGCCAGTAGCACACGTAAGGGGATCGGTTCGCAACAATATGGCGTTGACCTTGGCCGGTTGGGTAATCGTGACCTGGTTGGTTTCCACATCGCAGCTCCAACCATCTGAAACTGTGATGCTATAAATTCCCGCGCCTAAATTATTAAAGCTTGCATTTGCTTGACCACCAGAAGTAGAAATGATGGTGCTTCCAGCAGCATTATAATAATTCAAGCGGTACTGGTATGAACCACTTCCCCCCGTAACATTGATGGCAGAGACTGAACCTGTAGTATCCCCATAGCACGCCAAGTTTGTGTTCAACGGCGTGGCATTTGCAGCAATAGGCGCTGGCTGTATGAGTGTTTCCACGTCGTTGAGGATACATCCATTGCTATCGGTAATGGCTACTGTATAACTTCCTGCTGACAGACTGTTGAACACCTGACTAGTTACATTATTGGCAGTATATACCTGAGCGGTAGTCGTATTGGTCAATACAATATCATAAGGCGCAAATCCGCCAATTGGGTCAACCAAAATCTCTCCCTTATCGTTGGTACAGGTAACATTCGCAATGTCAGTAACCGTTGCCGTAAGTGGCGAGGAAGGAGAAGCGATCGTGATGCTGTTCGAATCTTCCAGACAGAGCGGATTATTTGTTTCTGTAATCCGAACGAAATAGTTGCCGCCTGAAAGTCCAGCGATGGCCAAAGGATTGGTACTGGTATTCCCTGCTCCGGTTATTCCTGTTGAAACCCCTGCGCCTGTGAATACCTCGTACGAATAGGCGCCTGCATATCCTGAAATATTTATTTCTAGGGCGCCGTTGGTATCGCCAAAGCATATTACCGGCATCGTTGGCGTCGCGACGACATCGATCAGGTCATAAGGCGCTATGGTGTAAACGGCCGTGGTCACAAAGCAACCTGTGGCCGAATCGGTAATCCGGAACACATAGCTACCGACCGTGGTCAGATCGAAGGTCGCCGTGTTGTAGGTTGGGTTTCCCGTGATCGTTCCGTTCACGTTCCCGACAGGCAATAATTCATAGTTATATACATTGGCGGGATTCCCATTATCGGTTACCGTGATAGTCACCTGTTCGGGTCCTGCGCACGTTATGGCCGCGTTTTGAACCACGGCCGCCGTGAATTTATTCAGCGGGCTGATGCTCACCAGGTCGGTATCGGTACACCCGTTGGCGTCGCGTACGGTGACGGTGATGTTCTGCACGGCGCCTGTATCGTTTACCTTGAAGGTATTTGCGGCGAAGAAGTTCGTCCCGTTGATGCTGTACGAATAGGGAGCGGTCCCGTCGCCGGCCACGGCCGTGATAACGGCCTGTGCGATGGAGTTGTCGGGGTTGCAGGCGAAATCGGTCGCCGAGGCGCTCACCGTCACGGGAAGCGGCTCGGTGATCGTTACCGTCTGGGTGTCGCTGCACGCCCTTCCCGAGGCCACGGTAATGTCATAGGAACCTGCGGCCAGGCCAGTGAACAGGCCTGTGGCCTGGACGGTCGGCGGGTTGACGCCGTCGTCGAGCGTATAGGTATAGGGCGGGTTGTCGTTCGAAGGGTCGAGGGCCACCTGGATGGATCCGTCGGCGCCTCCGTTACAGGACACGTCCTCCTTGGCGAATGTGAACACTACGGGCGTCGGGGCCTCCAGGGAGACCGGCGCCTGGGCGCTGCATCCCGAGCCTGCGGTATCGTAGACGATCGCGGTATAGTTGTCCGGGGCCAGGCCTGTGAACACGTTGGAGACCTGACGGGCACCACCGGTAACGCTTGTGGAGGCACCGTCCAATAGGTCGTACTCATAGCTTCCGGAACCTCCGGCCGCGGTAATGGTGATCTCCCCGTCGTTCAGGGCACAGCTTGGCTGTACGGTCGCCTGGGGCGTGATCCCGAGCGGGGGCAGTATGTCGATGGTATCGGTGGCGGTACACCCGTTTGCGTCCCGCACGGTGACGGTATAGGTGCCCGGGGCGCTTACGGTGATCGTGGCACTGGATTGATATCCGGAGCCTACACTGTATTGCAGCGGGCCCACTCCCGTGCCCACCACGGTGAAGTCATAGCTTGTTCCCGACGAGGTACACTGGTCCGCGGCAAAGGCCGGGGCCGTTACCGTTGGCATGGGGTCTTCGTTCACCGTTATGGTGATAAAGGTCGAGCAGCCCCTTGTATCCTGGACATACACGTCATAATCGGCCGGATAGGCGGCGGGCGTGAGCACGGCGCTTGCGCTGGCCGCATAGTCGGCGGGCACGGGCACGTTCCCCGTGGGCATAAAGGCATAGGTATAGCCCGGGGTCCCCCCGCTTGCCTGTACCCTGACCTGGGCTCCGATGTTGCAATTGGCGTTGATGTTGTTCACCTCCACCAGTGCGACCGCCGCACTGGGCGAGCCGATGGTGACGGTATTCGACTGGTCGTCGCAGAAGGGCGTATCGGTGGCGGTCACCGTTACATGGAAGTTGCCGGCCGGAAGCCCCGAGATCGTCAATGGGTTCACCGAGGTATCGGCGGCCACTACACCGGTAATCGGCGTTGCGGCGCCATCGAACACCTGGTAGGTATAGTTGCCCAGGTAGTTGTTCACCTGGATGGACATCTGCCCGTCTGTGTCACCGAAGCATGTCACGGGGGTAATGGCCGTCGCGACGACATCGATCAGGTCGTACGGCGCTATGGTGTAAACGGCCGTGGTCACAAAGCAACCTGTGGCCGAATCGGTAATCCGGAACACATAGCTACCGACCGTGGTCAGATCGAAGGTCGCCGTGTTGTAGGTTGGGTTTCCCGTGATCGTTCCGTTCACGTTCCCGACAGGCAATAATTCATAGTTATATACATTGGCGGGATTCCCATTATCGGTTACCGTGATAGTCACCTGTTCGGGTCCTGCGCACGTTATGGCCGCGTTTTGAACCACGGCCGCCGTGAATTTATTCAGCGGGCTGATGCTCACCAGGTCGGTATCGGTACACCCGTTGGCGTCGCGTACGGTGACGGTGATGTTCTGCACGGCGCCTGTATCGTTTACCTTGAAGGTATTTGCGGCGAAGAAGTTCGTCCCGTTGATGCTGTACGAATAGGGAGCGGTCCCGTCGCCGGCCACGGCCGTGATAACGGCCTGTGCGATGGAGTTGTCGGGGTTGCAGGCGAAATCGGTCGCCGAGGCGCTCACCGTCACGGGAAGCGGCTCGGTGATCGTTACCGTCTGGGTGTCGCTGCACGCCCTTCCCGAGGCCACGGTAATGTCATAGGAACCTGCGGCCAGGCCAGTGAACAGGCCTGTGGCCTGGACGGTCGGCGGGTTGACGCCGTCGTCGAGCGTATAGGTATAGGGCGGGTTGTCGTTCGAAGGGTCGAGGGCCACCTGGATGGATCCGTCGGCGCCTCCGTTACAGGACACGTCCTCCTTGGCGAATGTGAACACTACGGGCGTCGGGGCCTCCAGGGAGACCGGCGCCTGGGCGCTGCATCCCGAGCCTGCGGTATCGTAGACGATCGCGGTATAGTTGTCCGGGGCCAGGCCTGTGAACACGTTGGAGACCTGACGGGCACCACCGGTAACGCTTGTGGAGGCACCGTCCAATAGGTCGTACTCATAGCTTCCGGAACCTCCGGCCGCGGTAATGGTGATCTCCCCGTCGTTCAGGGCACAGCTTGGCTGTACGGTCGCCTGGGGCGTGATCCCGAGCGGGGGCAGTATGTCGATGGTATCGGTGGCGGTACACCCGTTTGCGTCCCGCACGGTGACGGTATAGGTGCCCGGGGCGCTTACGGTGATCGTGGCACTGGATTGATATCCGGAGCCTACACTGTATTGCAGCGGGCCCACTCCCGTGCCCACCACGGTGAAGTCATAGCTTGTTCCCGACGAGGTACACTGGTCCGCGGCAAAGGCCGGGGCCGTTACCGTTGGCATGGGGTCTTCGTTCACCGTTATGGTGATAAAGGTCGAGCAGCCCCTTGTATCCTGGACATACACGTCATAATCGGCCGGATAGGCGGCGGGCGTGAGCACGGCGCTTGCGCTGGCCGCATAGTCGGCGGGCACGGGCACGTTCCCCGTGGGCATAAAGGCATAGGTATAGCCCGGGGTCCCCCCGCTTGCCTGTACCCTGACCTGGGCTCCGATGTTGCAATTGGCGTTGATGTTGTTCACCTCCACCAGTGCGACCGCCGCACTGGGCGAGCCGATGGTGACGGTATTCGACTGGTCGTCGCAGAAGGGCGTATCGGTGGCGGTCACCGTTACATGGAAGTTGCCGGCCGGAAGCCCCGAGATCGTCAATGGGTTCACCGAGGTATCGGCGGCCACTACACCGGTAATCGGCGTTGCGGCGCCATCGAACACCTGGTAGGTATAGTTGCCCAGGTAGTTGTTCACCTGGATGGACATCTGCCCGTCTGTGTCACCGAAGCATGTCACGGGGGTAATGGCCGTCGCGACGACATCGATCAGGTCGTAAGGCGCTATGGTGTAAACGGCCGTGGTCACAAAGCAACCTGTGGCCGAATCGGTAATCCGGAACACATAGCTACCGACCGTGGTCAGATCGAAGGTCGCCGTGTTGTAGGTTGGGTTTCCCGTGATCGTTCCGTTCACGTTCCCGACAGGCAATAATTCATAGTTATATACATTGGCGGGATTCCCATTATCGGTTACCGTGATAGTCACCTGTTCGGGTCCTGCGCACGTTATGGCCGCGTTTTGAACCACGGCCGCCGTGAATTTATTCAGCGGGCTGATGCTCACCAGGTCGGTATCGGTACACCCGTTGGCGTCGCGTACGGTGACGGTGATGTTCTGCACGGCGCCTGTATCGTTTACCTTGAAGGTATTTGCGGCGAAGAAGTTCGTCCCGTTGATGCTGTACGAATAGGGAGCGGTCCCGTCGCCGGCCACGGCCGTGATAACGGCCTGTGCGATGGAGTTGTCGGGGTTGCAGGCGAAATCGGTCGCCGAGGCGCTCACCGTCACGGGAAGCGGCTCGGTGATCGTTACTGGTAGATTGTCAAAGCACGACCTAGAAGATGTTACTCGCAGGGTGTAGTCATTCGCCGGCAATCCCGTAAATACATTGCTTGCTTGTGGGCCATACAACAAAATTAATCCGGTACTATCATAAAGGGCATATGAATACGGCGGATTGTTATTCCCTGCATTCAGGGTTGCCGTAATTGTGCCATTATTACTACCAGGGCAACTTACATTAGTATGGGTTTCAGTAAAGGAAACAGCCGCCGGAATGGTTAATTCTATATCCACAGAAGCACCACATCCTAATACCAAACCATCATAAACATAAGCAGTATAGACTCCCGGAGCTAGACCCGTAAACAGTGGCGCGGCTTGGGGGCTTCCAGTTACACTAACCGCACCCAGGAATAATTCATAGGTATAAGCGCCTGAACCCCCATAGGGGGCTAACAGTATTTGCCCATCATTGGCTGCACAAGTGGGTTGTACCAAGGCGTCGGCCGATAAGGAGGAAGGGGGATATATCGTGACGGAATCCGAACTTCCGCAACCATTATAATCTTGTAGTGCAAATGTGTGATTACCAGAATTTAATCCTGTAAAATCAACAAAATCCCCTGCATTCGTCAACGTCGTTAATTGATAGGCACCGCCGTCAAAACTAATTGCAAAGGGCCCTACGCCTGCGTTATCCAAGGTGACCCTTACAATGTAGCCGCCTTCTTGGATACCTGGCGCACATTGGTTTAGTATAGCTGCTGAAATGGTCGGTTCCGGATCAGTGTCGACAGTTATTGGAGCAGATTGAATACAGTTATTGGCATCTTTGATATAGACTACATAGTCACCACCTTCCACATTAAACACATTGGTAGAGGTTCCCGCCCAGGTCGAAACTGTTGGCGCCGGATCTGTTGAAAGCGCTAATTCATATTCATAGGGCGTAGTACCATATTGTCCTACTGCGCTGATACTTCCTGCGTTTACAGAACAATTATCGTTGCTAGCGGTAACATTTACCGCAAGCGTATTGGTTGATTGGCTTATTGTAAATTGACCAGATCCTGAGGTACAACCATTGTATGCACCACCGATTTCTTTAAAAAGAAGGTAGTACACCCCGGGCGCCAACGGACCAAAAGTACCAACCGTAACGGGACCACTTGGAGGATTTACCGAAGAACTCCCTGTAATTCCCGTAGAGACATTCGACTGCGCATTGAAAATCTCATATTCAACGGCCGTTGCGCCAGCATCATAATTATCAAAACTAAAACTCACATTGCCATCAGCACTACCAGTACATGTAACGTTTGCGACTACATCTAGCGTCGACGTTAGGTTTGATGGAGAATCAATAGGCGTTGCGGCACTTTCGAAGTAGTAGCAGTTGGTAACCTTGTCATGTACAACGAAGGTGTAGGTAATACCTGGGACCAATCCTGTAAAGGTAGCCGTATCGCCCATGGCGACATCGGGTGCCTGATAACTTGAAGAATAGGGCACTGAATACGAATCAAGAATACCGAATTCATAGTCGTTACTTCCTACTAATGATGACACCGTAACAATGGCCGTACCACCAGTGGCACAATCGGCAGTTGCGGTTGAAACATCGATGTCTAGGTCATCAGGGGGAGACGCAATGATGTTGGTAGTCCTAAAAGAACAACCATTGACATCAACAACATCGACTTCATAAATACCAAATTCAAGGATGGCAAAAGTATGGTCTTCTCCACCCATCGTTGTGGTATAGGTCGCATTATGCCCATTGTTTCCAGTTAAATAATAGGTGTATTCTGCCGTACCCCCAGTTAGATTTTCTACTGTAATCGATCCTGGGTCAGTTCCTGTTCCTGCATTACAAGTGATGGGGATTAATGAAATAGTATAATTGATGGCATCAGGCTGACCAATGGTGATGGTATCAGTGTCAATACATGATTTTGAATCGGTTAGCGTGATTTGATAATCCCCTGCCGGCAATCCAGACAACTGGCTACCATAGTCTGTGGAAGTTGTGGTATTGAACACATTTAATACAAAAGGAGGCACCCCGAAGTTCGTGTCAACATTGACATTGATGGCCGCCCCGGAATCCCCGTTACAAAAAATAAATTGTGTTTGAACAACACTTGTAATGACTGGGTTGGTAATTGCATTTACCATAACTGAAGAGGTCGCTGTGCATCCTTGCGCATCGGTAACCCTAAAAACATAATTGCCTGAAACTGAGGCGGTATACGGGAAACCGCCTAGGTAGCTTGCAAATCCAGCCCCACTGTCTATTTCATAGGTAAAGGGAGCCAAACCGCCATTGATATTCAAATTAATTTGTGCATCTGGAGTAACACTACAGTCCAGGTCTTTAACTAAAATGGCATTCGCTGTTAATTCGGGTTGAATATCTTGAGCTATGGTGTCACTACACCCGTTGCTATCTAATATGGTAAAGCTATAACTACCAGGGGTCAGATTCGCAAAAGTGTTCGAGGTTTGGGTCGGACCACCATTCATACTGTAATAGTAAGGCGCCTGGCCTCCCGAAGCTCCTATCACGATATCGGCTAGATCGGTCGAAGAATAGCAAATATCGGAGGATGGATCTATACTTGCGGTCGGGTTTGAAGGCGCGGCGATGTCGAAGGTATCGGTGGCGGTGCATCCCCCTGTGTCGGTGACGGTGACCGTGTAGGTCCCGACCTGGTTCAGGGCTGCGAATACGTTGCTGGCCTGTGGCCCGAGCACGGAGGTATCCGGAAGTTCGAGTTCATAGGCGTACCCTCCCCAACCGTCGGTGGCGCTGATGGTGACCGACCCGTCCGCGGAGCAGGTCAACGGGGATAGGGCGAGGGTGAACGCGAGCGGCGCCGTGGGCGCGCTCACGGTAACGGTATCGGTACCGGTACAGTTGGTTGCCTCATCGGTGACCACGATGGTGTAGTCCCCCGCGGCCAGGCCGGTCAGGTTGATCGTTGCGGCGGACTGTGCCGTGAGGGCCGCCCCGCCGTTCACGGAATAGGCATAGGTGGTTGCGAACCCGCCCAGGGCGAAGTCCACGGCCCCGTCGGAGGCGCCCATGCAGGAGACGTCCCGCACCAGGGTTCCCGCGGCCTGAATGGGCGTTACGGGGCTTATTGTAAGGTTCTCGTCATAGGAACACCCGTTGGCGTCGGTGGCCCTGAAGGTATAGGTGTCCGGTGCGAGTCCCGTGAATACGTTGCTGTTGCCGTTGTTCAGGGGCGCCGGGGCGATGATCTCATAGGTGATGGCCCCGGTCCCGCCGGTCACCGTAAGGGTCACGTCGGAGGTCTGTGCGGGGCAGTTGGGCGCGGTGGCCGCAAAGGCGATGTCGGTCGGCGGGTCCAGGGCCGGTATGGTCACGGGCAGGGTGGCGAAGGTACATCCGCTGGCGTCCCGTACGGTTATGGTATAGGTGCCGTCGCTCAGTCCGGCGAAGGTATCGGAAGCGCCGAAGGTGACCCCGTCGATGCTATAGGTATATCCCGGGGTGCCGCCGGCCACGTTCTGTGCCTGTACGCTGCCCGTCTGCAGGCAGGTATAGGGCTGTACCAGCACAGCATCGGCGGTGATGGGGTTCGGGGCGGTAAGGGTCGCGCTATCGGTATAGGTACATCCCTTGGCGTCGCGTACGGTATAGTTGTAGGTTCCCGCGGCAAGCCCGGTATAGAGGGTCTGTGGGGAAAGCCCCGCCCCGTCGAAGTCGACCTGGTAGGGCGCCGTCCCGAAATTGGGGTCTATGACGAGCTGTACGCTTCCGTCGGCGGCACCGTCACAGGTTGGGTCGGTCGTGTTGTGGGCCGCCACGGGATTGGTGATCGGGTCGATGGTCACGGTGGCCTGTGCGGTACAGCCTTGGCTGTCCGTGACCAGGAAGGTGAAGGATCCGTCGACTGCGGTGGCAAAGCTGAAGGCATTGCCGACCACGGGCGTACTCGGCCCTCCGTTGACCTGATAGGCATAGGCGGCATATCCGCCGTTGATGGTAATATCGATGATCGCATCCGGGGAGGCGGTACAGTCGAGTTCCTTGGTCAGTACGGCCGCCACGCTGAGCTGTGGGGCGACGGTGACGGTATTCGATGGTGCGCTACAGCCATAGGCGTCGACAACCGTTACGGTATATGCGCCCGGGACCAGGTTGTTGAACACATTGGACGCCACGGCCGGGGCGCCGTTAAGGCTATAGGTATAGGGGGCGATGCCCCCTGTTGCCGTGGCCGTAAGGCTCACGCCGGTGGCCGGGTCGTAACAGAGGTCGGTGGTCGGGTCTAACGTGACCGTCGGGTTTGAAGGCGCGGCGATGTCGAAGGTATCGGTGGCGGTGCATCCCCCTGTGTCGGTGACGGTGACCGTGTAGGTCCCGACCTGGTTCAGGGCTGCGAATACGTTGCTGGCCTGTGGCCCGAGCACGGAGGTATCCGGAAGTTCGAGTTCATAGGCGTACCCTCCCCAACCGTCGGTGGCGCTGATGGTGACCGACCCGTCCGCGGAGCAGGTCAACGGGGATAGGGCGAGGGTGAACGCGAGCGGCGCCGTGGGCGCGCTCACGGTAACGGTATCGGTACCGGTACAGTTGGTTGCCTCATCGGTGACCACGATGGTGTAGTCCCCCGCGGCCAGGCCGGTCAGGTTGATCGTTGCGGCGGACTGTGCCGTGAGGGCCGCCCCGCCGTTCACGGAATAGGCATAGGTGGTTGCGAACCCGCCCAGGGCGAAGTCCACGGCCCCGTCGGAGGCGCCCATGCAGGAGACGTCCCGCACCAGGGTTCCCGCGGCCTGAATGGGCGTTACGGGGCTTATTGTAAGGTTCTCGTCATAGGAACACCCGTTGGCGTCGGTGGCCCTGAAGGTATAGGTGTCCGGTGCGAGTCCCGTGAATACGTTGCTGTTGCCGTTGTTCAGGGGCGCCGGGGCGATGATCTCATAGGTGATGGCCCCGGTCCCGCCGGTCACCGTAAGGGTCACGTCGGAGGTCTGTGCGGGGCAGTTGGGCGCGGTGGCCGCAAAGGCGATGTCGGTCGGCGGGTCCAGGGCCGGTATGGTCACGGGCAGGGTGGCGAAGGTACATCCGCTGGCGTCCCGTACGGTTATGGTATAGGTGCCGTCGCTCAGTCCGGCGAAGGTATCGGAAGCGCCGAAGGTGACCCCGTCGATGCTATAGGTATATCCCGGGGTGCCGCCGGCCACGTTCTGTGCCTGTACGCTGCCCGTCTGCAGGCAGGTATAGGGCTGTACCAGCACAGCATCGGCGGTGATGGGGTTCGGGGCGGTAAGGGTCGCGCTATCGGTATAGGTACATCCCTTGGCGTCGCGTACGGTATAGTTGTAGGTTCCCGCGGCAAGCCCGGTATAGAGGGTCTGTGGGGAAAGCCCCGCCCCGTCGAAGTCGACCTGGTAGGGCGCCGTCCCGAAATTGGGGTCTATGACGAGCTGTACGCTTCCGTCGGCGGCACCGTCACAGGTTGGGTCGGTCGTGTTGTGGGCCGCCACGGGATTGGTGATCGGGTCGATGGTCACGGTGGCCTGTGCGGTACAGCCTTGGCTGTCCGTGACCAGGAAGGTGAAGGATCCGTCGACTGCGGTGGCAAAGCTGAAGGCATTGCCGACCACGGGCGTACTCGGCCCTCCGTTGACCTGATAGGCATAGGCGGCATATCCGCCGTTGATGGTAATATCGATGATCGCATCCGGGGAGGCGGTACAGTCGAGTTCCTTGGTCAGTACGGCCGCCACGCTGAGCTGTGGGGCGACGGTGACGGTATTCGATGGTGCGCTACAGCCATAGGCGTCGACAACCGTTACGGTATATGCGCCCGGGACCAGGTTGTTGAACACATTGGACGCCACGGCCGGGGCGCCGTTAAGGCTATAGGTATAGGGGGCGATGCCCCCTGTTGCCGTGGCCGTAAGGCTCACGCCGGTGGCCGGGTCGTAACAGAGGTCGGTGGTCGGGTCTAACGTGACCGTCGGGTTTGAAGGCGCGGCGATGTCGAAGGTATCGGTGGCGGTGCATCCCCCTGTGTCGGTGACGGTGACCGTGTAGGTCCCGACCTGGTTCAGGGCTGCGAATACGTTGCTGGCCTGTGGCCCGAGCACGGAGGTATCCGGAAGTTCGAGTTCATAGGCGTACCCTCCCCAACCGTCGGTGGCGCTGATGGTGACCGACCCGTCCGCGGAGCAGGTCAACGGGGATAGGGCGAGGGTGAACGCGAGCGGCGCCGTGGGCGCGCTCACGGTAACGGTATCGGTACCGGTACAGTTGGTTGCCTCATCGGTGACCACGATGGTGTAGTCCCCCGCGGCCAGGCCGGTCAGGTTGATCGTTGCGGCGGACTGTGCCGTGAGGGCCGCCCCGCCGTTCACGGAATAGGCATAGGTGGTTGCGAACCCGCCCAGGGCGAAGTCCACGGCCCCGTCGGAGGCGCCCATGCAGGAGACGTCCCGCACCAGGGTTCCCGCGGCCTGAATGGGCGTTACGGGGCTTATTGTAAGGTTCTCGTCATAGGAACACCCGTTGGCGTCGGTGGCCCTGAAGGTATAGGTGTCCGGTGCGAGTCCCGTGAATACGTTGCTGTTGCCGTTGTTCAGGGGCGCCGGGGCGATGATCTCATAGGTGATGGCCCCGGTCCCGCCGGTCACCGTAAGGGTCACGTCGGAGGTCTGTGCGGGGCAGTTGGGCGCGGTGGCCGCAAAGGCGATGTCGGTCGGCGGGTCCAGGGCCGGTATGGTCACGGGCAGGGTGGCGAAGGTACATCCGCTGGCGTCCCGTACGGTTATGGTATAGGTGCCGTCGCTCAGTCCGGCGAAGGTATCGGAAGCGCCGAAGGTGACCCCGTCGATGCTATAGGTATATCCCGGGGTGCCGCCGGCCACGTTCTGTGCCTGTACGCTGCCCGTCTGCAGGCAGGTATAGGGCTGTACCAGCACAGCATCGGCCGATATAACATCTATAGGTCCTGCAATGGTAAAATTTTCCTGAAGGTCACATGAACTCGGACCATTGGTCTGCGTGATTTCCAACAAGTAATCCCCTTGAGGTAGATTCGTAAAGGTTCCTGAAGCGTTTGATATTGTTGTGTTGTCGGGATACGTTAAAAAATAGGTTAGCGTAAAGCCGTTGCTATTCGTAACATTGACTGAAATTGACCCGTCCTCGGCCCCAAAGCAGGTTTCATCGGTATAAGAGGTCGTATATGTTATCTCAAGCGCTGTAAGGGTAACCGTATTTGAAAAGAAGTAACAATCGTTATCGGCAACGACGACAAACGTATAATCACCAGGGGCAGTAATTTGAAAATCAACGTTGGCCTGATATTCAGTAGAAGGAATATCCTGTACTGTTGGATAGGAGATAATGGTGGTTCCGCCTTCGTCAACGTAGCTCCATATCGCGTACGAATAAGGGGCAAGTCCTCCTGATGCTTCCATATGAACAATTCCGTTACCGCAAATAATTTGTTGTGAAATGGACGCTGTCAAGGCCAGATTATCCTCATCAACAATGGTTACTTGTTCACTGTAGCTACATCCATCATCAGTTCTTGCGATGGCGATATAATTTCCCGGATTTAGACCACTAAAGGTGAAATTGTTATCGGGCTGGGCAGTTTCATTATCCACCAATGTTCCCAAACCTCCATTAGAACCATCGTCTAAACGAATTTCGTACTCATAGTTCGGATCCACGTTCGAAACCTGAAAATTGATGGTTCCTTTGGCAATACAGGTTGCAGGGGTTGTAGCGACCACCACCTGAAAATTCTTTTCCAGAATGCCGATATCAGGAGTACTAAAAATACAGGCGCCAACTATCGGATTTCCCGTGTTGTCAAGTTGCACTATTTCAACCCTATAGCCACCATTTTGTCCGGGCCCAAAATCAAAACTAGGACCATTGTTGGCGCTAAATGGAATCAAAACTGCGTCGGTCATCGCATTCACCAACTGATAGCCGTATCCAAGGCCTAGATTGGTAATGGTAATATTCCCAGGCGTTGTACAAATAATATCATTTTTGGTATACTGAATATCCAGGTTGTTTTGAAAGGCATTGAAGTAAAATTTGTTACTACATCCGTTTTGATACGTTACAGACAGGCGATACTTGCCAGCGCTTGTTAAGGTAAAATTGCTTCCCGTACCTTGAGGAGCCCAAGTACATGTAAGGTTTTTATTGGCACAATCATCTCCAATAGGCGCACAACTGGCCTCATCTAATTTTTCCCAAGTCAGACTCTGTGCGTCTACAATGTTTACCTGGATCAACTTGGAATCATTGATTCCACAAAGAAATATCTTGGGTAATAGCGAACCATCCGTTGAACACGTGACAATCTCTCCGGCTATATCGTTAGAGGGGTCGGCATCACCGTTTACCGAATTGAAATAGGTAATGATGGGACTGGCGGCACTTCCACCACCATATGGCTGTACATGAATAATTTCTTTAAAACCCTTGCACGGATCAGCGACAATTTTATCGACAATGTAGGTGCCAATGCCCGTAACTACCAAGGTGCTGGGGTCGTTATCGGGATCACCATCGTTCAAAACAGTATCACCGCCATCGACCAGATTATTCCCATTCACATCGCGATACCACACATAGCTGTCAAATCCGTCGCCTGAGTCCAAGATAACACTGCCACCACATAAGTCTACCGTTCGCTCAAAATTACAATCGGCAAGGTCATCTAACAGGAAGTTGGTTGCTCCTGGAACAACGAATCCACAGCTGTCGAAATCACTAACACTGGGGTCATCGGTTACCTGGGCCGAGTTTTCCACCCCTTGATAGGTGGCATAGGCCAGGTTTTGTATCAGGTCGGAACAGGCGTCAATAAAGTCAAAACAGTTTTCGGCCACCTTGACCCGCATGCGTATTGAATATATGGGATCTCCTTCTTCAACAAGGTTATTGGGAATTGTAAACACGACGGTTCTAGTCGCACTGTCATAGGTATAGGTAACGCCTGCGGGTAAAACAAAGTTGTTCTCGTCTAACGTTACATTTATAGGCAAAATATCCTTGATGGTAAAGTTGTCGGCATCGTCGTTGCCAATATTTTCGAACGACAGAACGTAGTCCAAGGTCTGCCCCAAATTAACCCCTAGCCCGGTGATATCATTACCGGCAATATCCTGGACCCGTTTTTCCAATATAATATTCGGGGCAATTATCTCCACGTCGAAGGAGGCAAAGAAAATATCATACTTGTCCTGGGTTGAACTCGCCCTAAGGATGGCACTGGTTGCATCGTTCGGGATTACCGCATTGAAATTGTTGGCTATCTTTAATAAATCTACGTCCCAACCAAGCGTATTTATACTATTCGGATTTCGTGTAGTTACAATGGCGTCATTGATGGTAATATTCGAATTAAAGAAGTTATTGGTAGGGTTCGTTGTATTCCCTAAAGCGGTAAAAGATGCGAGCCCCCCGGCTTTTATCGACAAACCATCCCCGGTTATTTTGTTATCGCCTTCAAGGGTGGCAACGCCAATATTGGCGTTCACTGAAAAGGGTGCGGGAAGTGTTGTAAATCCATTTACAGGAATATCGACCGTCTGCCCCGATTTTATACCGGCATAGCCATCAAACGTGGTAATAAACTTACTGCCAGGCAAGCTCGGGTTTTCATAGACTACGACCATGGTCCAACCTCCTGAAACCCCTCCTGAAATATTACTGCCGGTGCTCGCTCTTACATTGGCTACAAAATAATCCCCGGTAGGATCCGGCATGGCAGAAACTAACGCGGTTACGTCCTTATAACAGGCGTATGGACTATAATACCCAAAGTCTACATCCCCATTGCCGTCAAAAAGTATTTCATCGGCCGTAACATTTTGATAAGCACCGCCTGGGAGACGAAATTTCACCTGGTTGATATTGCTTCTATCGCTATTGACATAAACAGCAGACCAATAGAGTCCGGCATAGCGAACCTTAGAACAGGTGGGATCCGGAATGTCTAATGTCGCACTGCTTGAACTAAACGTAGATGCATCGCTGTCGATGTCAATATACTGCATATTAATATCGTCATTGTAATCCGATGAATTTCCAGTATTATTATACGGGTCATTTGGCGTTATTGCCGGATAACAGACTCTGTTTCTACCCCTTCCCGTACAATATGCATCTTGTTGGGCACTGACGATATTGTTCGCGATAAACGTTAATTCACCACGAATATCAGCCTCATAGCGTACGCTGAAATTGTTTTTGACCTGAGAAAAGGCCGCAAAACCACCTAGAAAAAGAAAGAAAAATAACAGTAAAAGTTTAATCGACTTAAATTTCATTGGTCAGTAAGTTTGGTGTAACCAGCGTTATTGGTTTTTATCAGCGTTGTTCATTCTGGCAATTCGATTTAACACACTTTAAAAATGCATTGAGCGGAAGCTACCAAACACAAATATTGCTTATAATCATGATTGCCGGAATTTATTGTTGTGGTATGCGTGGTTTATGTTGTGAAATGCGAGTTATACAGGGTATAGAATTGCGAAAATCCCTTATTTTTCAGACGATTTGAGTTGTTTCAAGAAATGGGGTCTTGACCGAAAATCGAAGTTTATGATGGTTAGAAAAATCACTTTCATAGGAAATCTCATGGTAGAAAATTTCCCTTGACCGATTCTAAAGTAGGAGTAGAATGTCACCCCTTTGAGTTTTCACACGAAGGAAATATTTGAAGGGAATTTGAAATCCCCAGCCAATTTAATATGACCTATGAATTCGGGTCACTGGCCGGCTTTTCAATGCAAAGTGCTTAGAAAGATAATTGATTGTTAAAATACCACTGTTGGTGTAGGGAATTCACCTTGTTGATGTTGGCTTTCGTGCAACATACTTTTTCTAGGCAAGGATTTCATTCGGTGGGGCGCATGCATTTAGACGAACTGAATTTTTTGAAAAGTTTTTGGGATAGGAAAAAAATAACGCGCGTTCGTTTTGACCATTCTGGTTGAGAACATGAACTCGATGAAGGCGGTCTTCAAAAAAATTAAATTTTGTTTGGGTTGTTCAACTACTACTAAAATTTATAGAGCGTATAAAAGGCTCATGTCTCGATTGGAAAAGTAGTAGTTCCTGCTATGCTTTGGCAAAACTTGGATACAGCTATAAAATGTTTAATGACACCATGAATCGACCAAATATCCTGTGGTGCGAATAAAGCGATTATGACGGTTTATTTCATGTAGATCCGATTTTATGCGACGTAACCCGCATGATCCACATTTTGTCGTCATATGAATCATTGAGTTTTGAATAGTAGGAAATAAGCGCATTATTCCAAGATTCGTGGCGTTTTAAGTATACATACCTCCAGTTGTTCTCCGGATTGATAAAATAGCTTGCGCTGAGCCCATACGAATTGAGTAGTTTAATGAATCGCCGTGCATTGTTTGGATTCGCGAAGACATTGGCAATGATGTAATATCCCGTTCCAATACCATCGATTTCAAACGATCTTTCCTTAGGCTCATTCGAAGCGACACGGTCTTTTACCACAACATTCTTTTGCAGTACATCCGAATCGAATTTCGAGGATTTCTCCTTGATTTTGTTCACATTGTCGGCATAGCGCTCATTGCTGTAGCGATTATCTACATTCATGATCCAGAGGTCTCCTGTATAGGCGCCATTTAATTTTGAATTATGGGCCGCCTCGGCTTCCTGCCAGGTATCGAATCTTTGTATATAAACGTATTTCAAACCGTTCTCGGGATTATCGATAAAATCGGCAGTTATGCCTTCTTGTCCTAGCTTCTCGATGAATTTGTTCATGTAGTTCCCGCCCTTGTATACATTGGCGACAATATAATAGCCGTCCTTAACGCCATTTAAATTACGATATACCCTTGTTTTGATTGGGCTCGTCTGACTTTCTTTTTTGTTTTGGACGGCAATACCAGATGGTTTTTTATCTTGTACGACAAGGGCATCGCTACTTGTATTGTTGTTTCTCGGAGCTTCTTTTTGTGCGACCGCCTGGCCGGTTTCTTTTGTTTGCAAAGTTTCATTCGGCAAAACGGCATCCGCCTTTTTCGGTTTTTTTGTAGTCGCTTGTACTATTTCAGGGACACTATTTTTTTGCGCGGCATTATTTGCGGCCATAGCCGAAGCATCATCTTTACCTAAAAATAATTCTGCCGCCTTTTTTTCAAGATCCGGACGATTGCCTTTGGTTTCGTTGCGAACCATGCGCATTACCATTTCGAACCTTTTTTCCAAATCCTTTTGCCGATTGGCCTCTAAGGAATCCTGTCGGAACATCAATTCGGCCAAAATCGCGTCGTTTTCGGCGAGTTTTGCTTTAAGATCTTCAACCTCTGAATTCGAAGAAGGAGTTATATTCTCTAGTAGTTCGTTGGCAGCTAGATCATCTCCTTCTTCTTCCAACATTACCCTATCCTCAGTTAGATTGGGGGTAAAGGAATATGCAAAGGAAATTTCATGGGTCATCCCAAAACTGTCGAAATTACTCGATAGCCCTTTTTCCATGGTATACCCTAACGATATCCTTTGGTTTAAGTTAAATCCAATACCGGCAGCAGCACCATAAAAGCTATCATAGCCACCTTGAATCCATCCCACTTTTGGAAGGTCAAGGATGAGACTACCACCGAGGACAATATCACTTACACCTACTTTTCTGGCTCTCGCCAAGGGCATTAATCGGCCATTTTCAAAAATGCCCGAAGCATTTTCAAACTGATGGGTATATTGTAAATGGCCCGAGAAGGTTTTGTCCCTGAATTCTGTTATGGAATTGCTCGTCTTCAAGTTGTAATCAAAGAGATTCTCGGCAAAGATTCCAAAATCAAATTTACCATAAGAGAGGTTAAATCCTGGCTGAAAGGATAATAGATTGCTATCCTGTAGGCCATTCAACAGGGGATCATTGGGATCAACCGTGCTGGCCCTGTTTTGGTCGAACCCACTATTGTAGTATGAAAGATTCGCCCCAAAGGTAAAATTGCTTTTGTCACTCAGTTTTATACCGTAGGCATAGTTGGCGAGTACGCCATAATTACTAACGGTTCCGGCCCGTTGCGTATACAAGCTAAGACCAAGACCCGTGCGATCACTGATACGCCCACTATAGCTAAGAAAATAGTTCTGATTGTTGTCATCAAATTGTACCGATTGGTTTCGGTGTAGGAGATTAATGTACGATTTATCTTCCCGCACGGTCGAGAACGTAGGGTTTATCAAGAATCTATTATACTTTAAAAGGTTCTGCGAAGGCACGTCATAAACTACAAACGGACTTTCTTGCTGGGCCGTGATTTTAGTCACGGCCATCGCGAACATTAGTATGTAAATAATTCTTCTCTTAAACATGGTGGTTGGTTAGCGAATGACTGTAATGGTGCCTTGCTTCAATACTTCCTTATCGTTTTTGATCTTGTAATAGAAGACCATATTTTGTTTTGTAAACGACGTGGTCGATTGCGGCCAATTGTTCTTGTAATTATATTCGTTTAATATTTCATCGCCGTTGCCGTTATAGATAACGACATTGACATCCGATTTATTTGAATATGAATTCGGTAATATCCATTGATCATTGATGCCATCTCCATTAACAGTTATTACATTCGGCACTTTAAAGGTTTCTAGATAGGCAACATTCACTTGCTTGCTAACCTCACAATTGTCAATATTTGCAATGAGCATAAATGTTCCAGGTTCTGTGAATGTTACTGAATCTGAATTGCTTATCTCGACATTATTGGCATCGTACCATCGATAGGCAGTTCCGCCACTAGCAGAAACCGTCCTGGAGGTCCCTTCTGGAAATATAATATCACCCGCTGGATCTATATTGATCAAATCTGGATCTAGTGGAGCGACGGTAATTTCATTTGAAATTAGATCACAGCCATTCTTGTCCAAAACCAAACGGTATTTACCAGGTTCGCTTATTGATAGTTGGGCATCGGTTGTATTTATTATGGCACCGTCTTTCTCCCAGGCATACGTTTCGCCCGAAAGATCTGTTGTAGACGATATGGTAATGCTGTCCGATGCACTGCAGTAAACGGTACTCGTGCTGTTGATGGTCACTGTTTCACTGGTCAACAGGGTTACAGTAAGAGAATTTGATGCGGCATTGAATGAATTTAAAACACCATCGACACTATAGTTTCCGTTTTCTGAAGTGGCCGTTAGGGATATTGAACCCGAGGTCGCTCCCGCAACATTCGCGCCATCTTTTTTCCATTGATAGGTAAAGGACGTTTCTAAATCGGCAGTGACATCTATTTTACTTCCATCGGAAAGTACGGCATTGATGGTTTGGGTTTTAAGTACGGTACTTGTAGAAACACAAGAAGTGTATGGCGAATTATAGGCTATGATCAGTTCAAAGGAAGCTGGGATGACGACAGTAGATTGTTCAGAATTTTTTATGGTACCCGGGCACGCCCCTCCACCTTGGGTAACTGCAACATAATATATGCCCTCTTGCGTAATATCGAGTGATGCGCTAGTTGCGCCGGATACCGGGTTGTTATTGCGGTACCATTGATAGGTTGGCGCGTTCGCGGACGTCGTTACGCTCAATGTTTTGGTTTGGGTCGGTAAGAGCACAATATTGGCCGGGTTGACTCTTGTAGCTGTGAAATTATCGGCGTTTGTAATGGTAATCGCAACAGATCTTTCAGTACATATGCTACTACTTGAGATTTCCACTTGGTAGTCTCCTTCAAAATCTGGGTTTCCTGCATTTACGGTATACGAGCTGTTTGTAGCCCCTAAGATGAGTGTACCGTTCTTGTACCATTTATAAATCCATGAAGGATCCGTGGTATTTATTGAAAGTGTTTCCGTATCCCCATTGCAAAGGGCGGTATTGGTCGGAGGATTTATAAATATTCCTTGACCCGTCGAACCAATAGTTACATCAACAATGTTCGAATCGGTATTTCCGGAACCCGTGCATTCTGGGCCGTAATCTATAAATGCGTTATACATTCCCGATTGGGTTACATTAAGGGTATATCCCTTTTCACCAGGTAATTCCGAACCGCTTCGATACCAAATATACTGATAGGTTTCTGGATTGGTGATATTGTCAACTTGAAGCGTGATAGGTCCGGTTGAACAGATGCTTCCTGGAGGCACGCCATTACCAAGTTCACTTATATTCAGATTGGTAGTAACATCCATATAATACATGTTATACGCTGACGAAGACGGACTCGTTTTTGCAGGGTTTGTACTTCTGACGCGCATTTTATAACCTTGTCCCCTAGTATTGGTGGGAATGGCGAACATCATATCAAAGTCTGAATTGCTATTTTGGTTGTTGACCCTTCCAAGTTCAACGGGACTCGCAAAGCTCCCTGCAGCGTCGGAAAGTTCTAATATGAATTCGTTACCACTATTGGCGGTTCCTGCCCAAGTGATGTTGGCATAGAATTCGTTGAATCCGGTATTACCGGCACATATGGCCGACCATGGCGAGTTGCCAGGAAGGTTAGGATTATCTGCAGGCTCTGGAGCATTTAAGACGATACTCTGTGCACTGGCATTGCCAACGGCGAATAAGAGTAAAATCGAAGTAAAAAGCTTAGGAACGAAATAAAGTAATTTTAGTTTCATAAGTAGTGGTAGTTTTGGGTGACTACGTAATTCTCATAAGGGGCGAAATCGTATGATTTCATTTAGCTTTATCTGGCGTTGCTCTGTGCATTGGCCATGATTATCCGTCGTTTTACGATATACAACCACAAATATGTCATTTAAATGTGCCAAAGGGAATTTTATGTTGTGGGGTCGATTAAATTTGTTGTGAAATGCTTTTATTGCAGGGTCAGACCTTTTTAAAGGGTACTATTACTGCAATTTTCCTACTTTTACGCTTCCTAAAAATATAGTTATGAGCGAGGCCGACAAACCGCTGAATTTTATTGAACATATTATAGAGGAGGATCTGGCAAACGGTTTTGGGAAAAAGGATCTTCGTTTTCGATTCCCTCCCGAACCGAATGGCTATCTACATATTGGGCACGCTAGTTCTATTTGTCTCAATTTCGGCCTAGGTCTTCGTTATGAAGCGCCTGTGAACTTAAGATTTGATGACACGAACCCCGTTAAGGAAGAACAGGAATATGTTGACGCAATCAAAAAGGACGTTGAGTGGTTGGGGTACACATGGGATACTGAACGGTATGCTTCGGATTATTTTCAACAATTATACGAATGGGCGGTTGTGTTAATTGAAAAGGGAAAAGCCTACGTCGACAGTCAAGCATCGGAAATAATGGCTGAACAGAAAGGCACGCCTACCGAACCCGGCATTGCCGGCCCCTATCGTACGCGTACGATCTCAGAAAACTTAACGCTTTTTGAAGCTATGAAACAAGGTGAATTCGCCGAAGGTTCACATGTTCTCAGAGCAAAAATAGATATGGCTTCCCCGAACATGTTAATGCGTGACCCTATTATGTATCGCATTTTGCACAAGGCGCATCACAGAACTGGTACCGATTGGTGTATTTACCCAATGTACGATTGGACGCACGGTGAGAGCGACTATATAGAACAAGTTTCCCATTCGCTTTGTACGCTAGAGTTTGCCATGCACCGGGAATTATATGACTGGTTTTTAGACCAGGTTTATGACCCGCAAAAAATACGACCAAAACAACGTGAGTTTGCAAGGAGAAACCTCAGTCATACCATCGTGAGCAAACGTAAATTATTAAAATTGGTCGAGGAAGGAAAGGTTACTGGATGGGACGACCCAAGAATGCCTACCATTTCTGGATTAAGACGAAGAGGGTATACCCCTGATGCGATTAAGAATTTTGCCACGACCATTGGCATTGCGAAACGGGAGAATTTGATCGATGTTTCCTTGCTTGAATTTCATGTGCGGGAAGATCTAAACAAGCTGGCACCTCGTGTCATGGGCGTATTAGACCCAGTGAAAATTGTAATCGTAAACTATCCCGAAGGTGAAGTTGAATGGCTCGAGGCCGAAAACAATCCAGAAAATGAGGCTGCTGGAAGTCGGCTTGTACCTTTCAGCAGGGAGATTTATATTGAAAGGGATGATTTTATGGAGGAGGCGAATAAAAAGTTTTTCAGACTTAAACTCAATGGGGAAGTCCGACTTAAAAACGGGTATATTATTAAGGCTCTGAGTTGTGAAAAAAACAGTGCCGGTGAGATTGTCGAAATTCAATGCACCTTTGATCCTAAAAGTAAAAGCGGAAGCGGAACCGAGGAAAGCCTTCGAAAGGTAAAAGGTACGTTGCATTGGGTGTCTGTACCTCATGCCATCAAGGCAGAAGTTCGTTTGTATGACCGCCTTTTTACGGACGAAAACCCAGACGCACATAAGGAAAAGGATTTCATGGAATTTATCAATCCCGACTCCCTACAAATTATTACTGGGTATTTAGAGCCAAGTCTTAAAAGTGCAAAAGCGGGTGATTTTTTCCAATTTCAACGGTTGGGATATTTTTGTGCAGATCCCGATACAACTTCAAAAAATATGGTTTTTAATCGCACGGTCGGCTTACGGGATTCTTGGGCAAAGATCCAACATAAATCATAGGGCAAAAATTCTCCCTAAATCGAAATATACTGATTGATATAGTATTTGATCATTGCTTTTTAGCGAATATGCAGCCATAAGGCAGGACATGTTAAGCCGCCACTGACTCCATTCACATTTTGTATGGGTATGGTTAAATTCAATGGAATGTACACCCTTTCAATTACCTTCTCAAAAGTTACTCCGCGCTAAATTTTCTACCCATCATCTCGAATACACAAAAAATGACCAAATCTGTTAGGAGCTCTTCAATGGATTACAAGGTTTTTTATGGCTTTAACAAGATATTAATATAGAATTTATGGATTTTAGTAACTTTTAGTGCAATTTTACAAATCCTAATAGATTCTATAGGAGCATTTTAATTTAAAAATTTGAAATTATGGCAAATGATAGTGGTAATGTTTTGTTGGCTCTTTTAACAGGAGCTGCAATCGGGGCAGGGATTGGAATTCTTTATGCGCCGGATAAAGGGGTAAAAACCCGTGAGAAAATAAAAACTAAAGCCTTGGACGCCAGGGAGGAGATCACTGAAAGGATCAACCTGGCTAAGGAGGAGCTTACAAAGACGGCCAATGTAAAAAAGGCCGATTTTGAACGAAAATTAGAAGACACTATTTCAAGTATGAGCTACAAGGCCGATGATATTATTGTTACTTTGGAAAATAAGCTTGAAGAGCTTCGAAAGAAAAATGCCCAATTGCAGAAGCAAAAATAACCTATGGCATTTGAAGAACTAAAAGACGGTATTAAGGATACAGAGCAAAGTGCACGGTCTTATCTTGAAAGCGGCAGCGATTACTATAAGTTAAAGATCTTTAAATTTTTGATGCGTGGCATCACGTCCTTTTCAAAGATCTTACTTATTGGTGCTGTCGGATTTCTAGCGCTCTTTATGCTATCTTTGGCTGCATCCTATGGTATTGGGCAAGCATTGAACAATACTTTCTACGGGTTTCTTTCTGTCGGATTGTTTTATTTACTGGTCGGAATTCTAATTTATGTATTCCGGAACAAGTTGAATAAGCCGCTTTTGCGGAAATTTTCTGAATTTTATTTTGACGAACTATGATGGCTAAGAAATACAATAGTTTTGAGGAGATAGATCATGATCTGAAAATTTTAAGACTGAACCAGGATATTGATTTGGAAAATCTCAAATTGAATTATCATGTGGCTAGACAGCGTTTTTATCCCACGAACTTATTAGGGGGGTTTAGCGGGATTTTACAAAAAATAGTCCTTTCATTTTTAGTCAATAAAGTTTTAAAGAAATTCAATTAACAGCATTTTGAATGCGATTAAAGCCCGATAGCGCAGTGCGCTTCGGGCTTTTTCTTTTAGATATTATTTGCCTTCAACCTACTGCTCCTTCTTTTTTACGTGTGTTTTTCTCATAGCTTCCCCGATTTGATTGCTAGCTGTAAACGAAGCGACCATGTTATTTAGCATATCACTTCCGGCCTGTGGTGAATTTGGAAGGAGAATAAGATTCGTATTGGTAGCCTCTCCAATTGATTGTAACGTGTCATAATGTTGAGTCACTACAATGAGGGCAGAGGCCTCCTGTGAATTGATACCTACTTTGTTCAATACTTCCACCGATTCTTCCAATCCCCGCGCGATTTCACGTCGTTGGTCTGCGATTCCCTGCCCTTGGAGCCGCTTGCTTTCTGCTTCAGCCTTGGCTTTTTCCACAATAAGTATACGTGCTGCATCGCCTTCAAACTGCGCTGCAATTTTTTCCCGCTCTGACGCATTAATGCGATTCATGGCAGCCTTTACTTGTGCATCAGGATCAATATCGGTTACCAATGTTTTAATGATATCGTACCCATAATCCAACATGGCCTCTTGTAATTCTGATTTCACTGCAATGGCGATATCATCTTTTTTAACAAAGACGTCATCGAGTTTCATTTTGGGCACTTCTGCCCGCACCACGTCGAATACATACGAAGTGATCTGCTCATGCGGATATTCCAATTTATAGAACGCCTCGTATACTTTTTCCTTGATGACCACGTATTGTACAGAAACTTTTAATTTTACAAAAACATCGTCCAAGGTTTTTGTTTCTACTATGACGTCTAATTGCTGTATTTTAAGACCGAGTCGCGCGGCAATACGATCAAAGAGTGGTATTTTCATTTGCAAACCTGATGTTCGGATACTATGAAATTTACCGAAGCGCTCAATAATTACCGCCGTCTGCTGCTTTACAGTAAAGAAAGATGAAAAAAGAACAATAAGCCCCAGGAATAGCAATGGAATAAGTATGAAACTGCCCATGATTTTTAGTTTAATGTTGAATGATTGAATTTACAAAACACTTTATATACAGGTCGGGCTTTTAGGTAATTATTTACAAGAATCATTGAAAGAATGGCGATTCGTAGTGAACCAGGTGCATTGATGCACGCATATTCACGTTTGGCACCCTTTATACTATCGAATGAATGCAACTGCGTTTTGAATTCGTAATAAGGTTTCTGCCTTTCCGATCAAGGCCATAATATCGAACAAATGGGGCCCTTTCATCTCTCCGACAATTACCAAGCGCATTGGGGGCATCACTTTTCCATAGGAAAGATCTTGATCGGAAATGAACTCATTTATGATACTTTCAATGATTTGTGGCGTATACGTATCACAATCCTCAAGGCGAAGTGCCAATTGCTGCATAATTTCAGCGCTGCCTTCCTTCCAGTGTTTTTTAGCGGCTATGGTATCATAGGCTTTTGGGGCCTCAAAAAAATATGCTCCAAGCTCCCATAGGTCTGAAACAAAGGTCGCCCGTTCTTTTATAAGGGAAATGACAGCCTCGATATATGATGCTCTATTTTGGTCAAAACCTGGGACTTTATCGAGCACAATGGGCATAAATAATCCTGCCAATTCTGCAGCAGTTTTCTGCTGTAAATAATGTTGATTATACCATTTGGTTTTGTCTGGATCAAACCGTGCCCCTGATTTGTGAACCCGTTCTAAAGAGAAGGCTTCTATGAGCTCGTCGAGACTAAAAAACTCTTTTTCTGTGCCTGGGTTCCATCCCAATAAGGCCAAAAAATTGATTACCGCCTCTGGAAAATACCCCGATTCACGATACCCTATAGATTCGTTCCAAGACAAGGGAAATACAGGAAAGCCCAATTTCTCACCGTCACGCTTGCTTAATTTCCCGTTCCCAGCAGGCTTTAGAATCAGTGGTAAATGAGCAAATTCAGGTGCTTTCCAATCAAAGGCCATATAGAGTTGCTGATGAAGTGCCAAAGATGGCAACCATTCTTCACCTCTGATGACATGGGTAATTTTCATAAGATGGTCGTCAACAATGTTCGCCAAATGATAGGTGGGCATTCCATCGCTTTTAAACAAGACTTTATCGTCTAGTTGGTTTGTATCGATTTCAATGTCTCCTCGTATAAGATCCTTCAGGTGCAATTTTTCATCTTGAGGAGTCAAAAAGCGGATAACATAATCGGCATTTTCCGCTAATTTTTTTGTTACCTCTCCCGGCGACATGGCAAGTGAATTCATCAATTTCAGGCGATTGTGCCAATTGTAAATAAAGGTCTTGCCTTGGGCTTCATGTTCTTTTCTATGAAAATCAAGTTGGGCATTGGTGTCAAAGGCATAGTACGCTTTTCCCATTTTAACCAAGTCAAGTGCAAATTCCTGATACAGATGCTTTCGTTCACTTTGACGGTATGGGCCAACCCCTTTTTCCTTACCTGGACCCTCGTCGTATGGAATGCCACACCATTGTAGTGCTTCAATGATATATTGTTCGGCCCCTTCGACAAAGCGATTCTGGTCGGTATCCTCGATCCTAAGAATAAATTCCCCACCATGCTTCTTTGCGAACAGAAAATTGAACAGTGCGGTACGAACGCCACCTATGTGTAAGGGCCCGGTAGGGCTCGGGGCAAAACGAACACGAACTTTATGTGACATATACTTGAATTAAAGTTCAAAGATACACAAAGCAAGCATTTCACGGTCAGAAGGGTTTTATTTCCGGCAGGATTCTTTTGTTCATAACATGAAACCATGTCCGTGGTTGTTAGGTCACTACAATAGATGTCGGATAGCAATAGGGCAATTGAAGTAAAATGGCGTGTTATTCTAAAATTCGATGGTTCATGGAAGATTTGCATTGGTAATCACCATCATCCTTTGGGGTGTCAAGAAAAATGCGGTGTATGCAATGGTGGTTGTTTCAAAAATGCCTTTCTCCGAAACGTTCGTAGCGCCCTGAAGCAGGTATTTGGTCCATTTGGCCTTATTTCTATATGTAACGGCGATTTTGTGTAAACGGAAGTACATAGCGCGAAGCACCTTAAATCTCACATCATATACCTTTTAACAGGATTTTGACGCCTATGTTTCCAACAACCATTATCTTGCTATTAAATAGAACGAAATTTGAAGCAGTATGATAACATATTAAAAAAGTTAAGCCTTTTTTCGCGAAAGTACTACACGAAAATGCTCGTAAAAGGTGCGTTGCTTTTCTTTGTTTTGGGCTTGTTGTGCTTTTTTCTGATTTTAGGTTTGGAGTATGTATTATGGCTTAATTCTTGGGGCCGCTTCCTGTTGTTGGCGACGTTTGTGGGCATTGCCTCCTATTTGCTGATTAACTTCATCCTCAAACCCCTATTTTATCTATTTAAGATTAAGAATGGCATCAGCAATAAACAGGCATCTTTGCTAATTGGGAAACATTTTCCTGAAATAGATGATAAGCTTTATAATTTATTGGATTTGGCAGAGGACGATCGGCGTTCGGAGCTCTTAGTAGCCAGCATTGAACAACGATCGGAAAAGTTGGCGCCAATTCCGTTTACCAAGGCCATTGATTTTGGTGAAAGCCTCAAATATGCGCGATATTTGGCAATACCTCTATTGATTTTCATTTCTATTTGGATGTCCGGAAACTTGAAAACCTTTATGGGCTCGTATGATCGGGTTGTAAATTACCGAATGGCGTATGTGGCCCCAGCTCCTTTTTCATTTGAATTGCTATCAAAGAGCCTCGATGTGTTTGATAATCAAGGTTATACGGTTGAGATGAAAATTAACGGGAAGGTGCGACCCAAGGATGTTTTTTTGAACGTTAATGGAGCTAATTTTATTTTGCAGGAACAGGACGGCGTTTACAAATACACCTTCTCCCCACCTTTTAAAAGTGTTGATTTCTATTTTGAGGCAAACGGTATAAATTCGACAAAATATCATTTAAACGTCCTTACGACACCCGCAATTCAGAATTTCGAACTTGTGCTCGACTTTCCAGATTATATCAATAGGTCTTCAGAGGTCGTTCAAAGTACTGGAAATGCCATTTTCCCTGAAGGTACGCGTGTCACTTGGAAAATTGAAGGGGAAAACACGAGAAAGATTGAATTGGCGACAAATGATACCGTATTAGAATTTTCAAAGGAAAATGGTGGGTTCAAATTATCGAAGCGGATATTTTCCGATTTCCTATATCAAATTTCAACATCGAATGAAAATGTAAAGGGGTATGAAAAACTTGATTATAAATTGGGAGTTGTAAAGGATGCTTATCCAAACATACGCGTCAATCAAGTATTAGATTCGATCGACCCGAATGTTTCCTATTACGTTGGAGAAGTCTCCGATGATTATAAAGTAACCAGTGTTCGACTTATTTGCTATTCTGAGAAGGATCCGAACAACAAACAGATGATAAACATTGCAAGTCCTTCGGCTAATTTTCACCAATTTTATTATACGTTCCCTTCTGGTCTTAAGCTAGCGGTTGGAGAAGCCTATAGTTTTTATTTTGAGGCGATCGACAATGATGCAATCCACAATGGAAAACATACTAAATCAAGGATATTTTCAACTTCCCTGTTAAACGAGGACGAACTTCGTACTAGGGATCTTGACTTTCAAGAGTCTATCATTGGCGAAATGGACCGTTCTCTTATAAAATTAAAGGAACAAAAGGAGGCCTTGGAAGAAATTAATACAGAGCAAAGGGAAAAAAGCCAATTGAATTTCAACGACCAAAATCAAATTAGTGATTTTCTTAAAAAGCAACGCCAACAAGAAAATCTAATGAAGAAATTTAGCAAGGAATTATCTGAAAACCTGGATAAAGACTTAAAAAACGAGGAAAAAAGCGCGTTGCTCAAAGAACGTTTGGAACGTCAGGAAATTGAAGCCGAAAAGAACCAAAAGCTTTTAGAAGAACTGAACAAGGTTGCTGCCAAGATCGATAAGGAAGAACTTGCCAGACGCCTAGAGGAACTCGGCAAAAAACAACAGAACAGGGAACGCAACCTCGAACAGTTGTTGGAGCTTACCAAAAGGTACTATGTAACTGAGAAAGTATCTCAACTAGCTACGGATTTGAAAAAATTAGCCGAGAAGGAAGCTATTTTGTCGGAACTTAAGATCGGCAAGGATTTTTCTGATAAAGAGCAGGAAGAAATCAACGAAAAGTTTAAGGAAATTGCCGAAGAAATGGAAGAAATTGCAAAGGACAATACGGCCTTGAAAAAACCTTTGGCCATTGAAATCGATACTGATAAATCAGATAGTGTCAAGAAAGACCACGAGGAGGCCTTGAATGAGATAAATAAACATCAGGGGAATGAATCGTCTTCGAACACCAAGGACAAACAGGAAAGTGCCGATAAGGCCAAAGAAAAACAAAAATCGGCAGCCCAAAAGATGAATGAGCTAAGTGACCAGTTGAAACAGGCGGCCTCTTCTGGCGGCAATTCAGAAGAAGCGGAAGATGCAGAAATGTTGCGTCAAATCTTGGATAATTTAGTCATTTTTTCATTTAAACAAGAAAATTTGTTTAGTGACTTGGATGAGGCCGATCCCGATGTATCTCGATTTTCAAGCAATATTAGGGAGCAACAGGAATTGCGTAATTTATTCGAACACGTCGATGATAGTCTCTTTTCGCTTTCTCTACGACGCGCTGAACTTTCCGAGTTTGTCAATGAGCAGATTACCGAGGTATATTATAACATCGATAAATCTTTGGAAAGTAATGCTGAGGGGCAAATTTATCAGGCGATTTCGTATCAAAAATATGTTTTGAACGCCTCCAATGCCTTGGCAGATTTTCTTGCTGATATTCTTGACAATATGCAACAGAACATGCAAATGGGAAAAGGTCAGGGGGGAGGCGATTTTCAATTACCGGACATCATTCAAGGACAGGGCGAGTTGAAGGAAAAAATGAATGGCATGGGAAAAACGGGCAAAGGCAGTCAAGGGGGCGAAAATGGAGAGGACCAAAAAGGCAGTAGCGGTGAAGGCGAGAAGGGTTCTGATGGCGGAAAAGAAGGCCAATCTAATAGTAATGGAGAAAATGGCAAGGGTAGCCAGGAAGGGGGCAAACAAGGCCAGGGAAGTTCTGGAAAACAGGGGATAGGGGAAGGCGAATTGTCTGAAGAGGAATTAAAAGAAGTGTTTGAAATCTACAAAACGCAACAAATGCTTCGGGAGCAACTTGAAAAGCAATTACAGGATATGATAGAGGCAAGTGACCGTAATTTGGGGAAAAAGCTGCTACAGCAAATGGAGAATTTTGAAAATGACCTACTTCAGAATGGTATCACCCAGCAAAACATTGCTAAGATTAACAACATCCAATATCAACTTCTTAAACTGGAAAATGCCACTTTAGAACAGGGCCGAAAACCCCAACGACAGAGTAACGCCAATAGGGATGGTTTTCAGAACCCGATAACCACAAAACCTTTGTTATTAGAGAATTATCGAAATGAAATTGAGATTTTGAATCGACAAGCATTACCTTTGCGCCAAAAATACCAAAACAAGGTCAAAGAGTATTTCAAGAGCGATGATTGACTTCCATTTTGAAACTGATTTTAAACTTGAAGAGAAAGACCGCTATGCCGATTGGATAAATAGGGTAGTCTTATCGGAGGGGTTTCATAGTGGGGCAATATGTTTTATCTTTTGTTCGGATGACTACTTATTGGGCATAAACACAAAGTATTTGCAGCATGATACCCTGACGGACATCATTACTTTTGATTACACTTCTGGAAACCAGGTGGCTGGAGATATCTTTATTTCCGTTGAACGAGTACAGGATAACGCCCTTTATTATAAAGAGGATTTTTTAGTTGAACTAAAGAGGGTTATGGTTCATGGGGTATTGCATCTTATGGGATATGGGGATAAAAAGGATTCAGAACGGGAGCTGATGCGTGCTAGGGAAAGTGAAAAATTAATAATGTTCCACGTGGAACAATTGTAGGTCTATGTTTTTAGAAGAATACGATGTTATCGTAGTTGGCGGGGGCCATGCCGGTGCAGAAGCCGCTGCCGCCGCTGCGAATATGGGGTCAAAGACACTTTTGGTAACCATGAATTTGCAGACTATTGGACAAATGTCATGCAATCCGGCTATGGGCGGTATCGCCAAGGGACAGATTGTTCGTGAAATTGACGCGTTGGGAGGTTATAGTGGTGTAGTAACCGATCTTTCTGCAATTCAATTTAAAATGCTTAATAAGTCAAAGGGCCCTGCCATGTGGAGTCCGCGTTCCCAGAATGATCGCATGCGCTTTGCGGAAGAATGGCGTTTGGCTTTAGAAAGGACCCCGAATGTTGATTTTTATCAAGAAATGGTTACTGGTCTTATCATCGAGAATAATCAACTTCAGGGAGTTAGGACTTCTTTGGGGATAGAGATACGGTGCAAGGCGGTAGTTTTGACAAATGGTACTTTTTTAAATGGGCTTATACATATTGGTGATAAACAATTTGGTGGTGGAAGGGCTGGGGAAAAGGCCGCTACCGGCATTACTGAGCAGTTGATAGGACTAGGTTTTGAAAGTGGGAGAATGAAAACGGGTACACCTCCACGTGTAGATGGCCGTTCTTTGGACTATTCTAAAATGATCGAGCAACCTGGGGACGAACATCCGGAAAAATTTTCTTATATAGATACACCGGTTTTGAAGCGACAACTTATGTGCCACATGAGCCACACCAGCAGAATGGTGCATGATCTATTAAGGGAGGGATTCGACCGTTCTCCCATGTTCAATGGCAGGATTAAGAGCATAGGTCCTAGATATTGTCCTTCTATCGAGGATAAGATAAATCGTTTCGCAGATAAGGATAGCCATCAACTATTTGTTGAGCCGGAAGGTTGGAACACGGTAGAGGTATATGTAAACGGATTTTCTACCTCCTTGCCAGAAGACATTCAATTTAAGGCCTTACGTTCGGTTAAAGGTTTTGAAAAGGTAAAGTTTTTTAGACCGGGTTATGCCATCGAGTATGACTACTTCCCGCCAACACAACTGAAACATACGCTTGAAACTAAATTAATTGAAAACTTATATTTTGCAGGCCAAATTAATGGCACTACGGGTTATGAGGAAGCGGCTTCCCAAGGATTAATGGCCGGTATTAATGCACATCTAAAATTAAATGAGCGAGATCCCTTTATTTTGAAAAGGGATGAGGCGTATATCGGGGTGCTAATCGATGATCTAATAACCAAAGGAACAGAGGAGCCCTATAGAATGTTTACATCCAGGGCAGAATACAGAACCTTGTTGCGACAAGACAATGCTGATTTGCGGTTAACCCCCAAGGGCTATAAAATCGGTTTGGCCAAGGAAGAGCGTTTGCGACGTATGGAACAAAAGAGGGATAAGGCAAGGTCGTTCATACGTTTTTTTAAGGAAACAAGTGTACTGCCTGAAGATATAAATCCGATACTAAAGAGTATAGATTCAGCCTTGGTTAAACAATCAGATAAGATGTTTAAGGTTTTTTCGCGACCTAGGATGACGATGGATCATATGTTGCAGCTTGAATCGGTTTCAACTTTTGTGCATGAACACGATCTTGACAGGGAAGTTCTCGAACAGGCCGAAGTACAGGTAAAATATTCCGGCTATATTGCTAAAGAAAAAGTGAACGCCGATAAGTTGCATCGGCTTGAAAACGTTAAGATACCGGTTGATTTTGATTACTCTAAATTGCAATCACTTTCTTATGAAGCCCGTGAAAAGCTGAAGGCCATTCAACCGATTACGATTTCACAGGCATCTAGAATAAGCGGTGTTTCCCCGGCAGATATCAGTGTTTTGCTCGTATATCTTGGAAGATGATATCAATTGTTCCACGTGGAACAATCTAGAACCTTCCAATGAGGAATTATAAACGGCCTGTTTAAGGTGGATGATTTTTAGACATCGAATGAAACTATCAAGTTCTTAAAATCTAATAAAAAGCATCTTACCAATTCTAATCTCCACAACCCGCCAATTAAAATGAAGGTATATTTAAAGACCAAGGACTACGCATTTTCCGAAGAGGAATTCGAACTGGTCTATGACGATAACTTGCAGATGCTTGCGACCAAACCGGTTCCTAACAACCTTGCTGCATACTATAAAAGTGATTCCTACATTTCACATAGTGATGCCCGTGAAACCTTTGGCGATAAATTATACCAAGCGGTCAAGAAATTCAACTTAACCAGGAAGGTAAGTGTTATCGACGCCCTTTCAAATGGCAACAAAACCCTCCTCGATGTTGGCGCGGGTACCGGCGATTTTTTGGTGGCGGCAAAAAAGCGCGGTTGGAAAATCACAGGAATTGAACCGAATCGAACGGCTAGGGAAAGAGCGGAAAAAAAGAATGTAGCGCTTTTGGCCGCTATTGATTCCTTGCAAAATGAAAAGTACCAGGCGATTACTTTATGGCATGTTCTAGAACATTTGCCAGATTTGGAATCGCAGATTACTGGTCTGCTAAGTCATCTCGAATCTGACGGAGTGTTGGTAGTGGCCGTGCCAAATTACAAATCATTCGATGCTGTCTATTATAAAAAGTATTGGGCCGGGTATGATGTTCCAAGACATCTTTGGCATTTTTCGAAAACGTCTATAAAAAAGCTTTTTGGGAATCATGGGATGAAAGTCATAAGCACCCTCCCAATGCCTTTCGATGCTTTTTATGTATCGTTGCTTTCTGAAAAGTATAAATCGGGGAAACAAAATTTTTTGAAAGCATTTTGGATAGGAGCCCGTTCTAACTTGGCCGCATGGAGTAGCAAAGAGTATTCCTCTTTGATTTATGTCTTAAAAAGGGATAAAAATCTTTTTTAAGGCTGTTTCCCGCGATTTCTGACCAAAAAGCATATGGTGCTATTGCCGCAATTAAATCAGCTGGTATTGGAAGTTTTACGAAGCCATTTGCAATAGAGAATAATTATTATATAACAAGAAAACCATAGCTGTTTTCTATTTTGTCACCGCAGTCTAATTTTGGGAGGCTATCTAAAAAATTTCATTGAGGCAATGAGACTTAGAAAAAATTCTGACCATAGATTGAAAAAGCTTTATTACTTTTGCGCAACCAAAAAATGAGTGGGTGTATAATCCGTTTTTAAAGGAAATAAAAAACAAACGAATGAAAAATGTACTATGGATCGTGAGCATGTTGATTTTGTCAGCGTGCCAACAGCAAAAAATAGGGTATGTAGATAATGTAAAATTGATGGACGACTACAAGGAAAAGGTAGATGTCGAGTCAAAATTCAAGACCAAGGCTGAGGCATTGTCAAAAAAGAGGGATAGTATCTCACAGTCCTTTCAATTAGAAGCGCAGGCCTTTCAAGCCAAGGCCCAAAAAATGGCACCAGAGAAAGCGCAGGAAGAATATGGAAAAATACAGCAGCGTGGGCAGTTTATCGGTCAACAATTGCAAATGGAAGACCAGCAGTTGCAAGCGTCTGGACAGACCGAAATGGATACCATTGTGAGCAAGGTTAAGCGAGAGATCAAGGCGTATGGTAAAGCCAATGGATATACCTACATTCTTGGCGGAGGCGATGGCGGAAGCGTTCTCTATGGAACAGCGGCTGATGATCTGACCGATGAAATTGTCAAAATATTAAATGAGAAATATAAAAACTAAGGTAGTTTAGTGCACGTATCAAAGGCTTCAATAGAACATTGGGGCCTTTTTTTATTCAAGGCTGCAATAAAAAGACCAAAAAAATGGCGGGAATAAAATATACCACAACGGTCTTTGCGCCTTCATAGTCCTTTGCCATTCGCTGACCGAATAGGAGCATTAGAAGGGAAACACAGGCCATTATAGCGCCATAAAAAGCAAAATTCGTTTTGCCCATGAACACTATCTGATAGAGACCTGCCACACATAATATTCCTGAAAGCATTTCCGAAAGAAGAACCGTTGCCAATAAAAAGGAGACTAAATTTTTTAAGGGTGTATTTGAAAAATGATCTTTTAACCAAGAGCGATTTCCTTGCCAATCAATAATTTTATCGATACCACTTTGAAGAAACGTAATGATTAAAAACAATACTAAAATGATTTCTGTCGCATGCGCAAAAATGGGTTCCATTTTTTAAGATTTAGGCTGCCTTTGTGTGTAGCAAACGTGTTAATTTAATAGATAAGTCGGTCAATATCAACCGGGAATTCCCATTTCGTTCAATATGGTACATGGCATCCTCCAGTTCTTGTACGATCATTAAAACATTATTTTCGTGGACAAAGGCAGCAAATTTTTCCAATTGAAAGCCATCGACATGTATCTGCATATGTGCCAAGGTTTCAGTGCCGAAATTAATTAACATGGCTTGCCGTATCGCCATCAAACAATACTGTAAAAATTTCTTCTGAGTTTCCCTACCTGTTTTGGCAACCTCTTCGCTCCAAAGTATCAAATCATGAATGGCGGCTTTATTTCCTTTTGCCTTAAAGGCACTTCGAACCCATTGAATAAACCATTTTTCAAATATCAGATCTTCAGAATCACGGTTTTCCATTTCCAATGCCTTGTTGAAATTACCATCTGCTTCATACGCCAAAAGAACCGCTTCCTTATGGGGTATTCCTCTTTCATATAGGGCCTCAGCGATCGCGGCCTCTGCCAAAGGAGGGAAATGAAGAATTTGACAACGGGAACGAACGGTCTGTAAAATTTGTTCCTCATCTTGGGCAATCATGAGAAAAACGGTTTTATGGGGAGGCTCCTCTATCAGTTTTAAAAGTTTGTTGGCGGCTGCACTATTCATTTTTTCGGCCATCCAAATAATCATAACCTTATAGCCACCCTCATAGGCCTTTAAGGATAATTTTTTTACAATATCCTGCGCCTCATCGACTCCGATTTGCCCTTGTTTGTTATCAATACCTATCAATCGATACCAATCGAAGAGATTTCCATACGGCCGTTCCTTTAAAAATTGGCGCCATTCCTCCAGATAATGATTACTGACGGCATGACTTTTTATTTTATCCGAGTTTGAGACCGGAAACGCAAAATGTACGTCAGGATGTGAATTTGAGATGAATTTCGAATTGCAGTTGGTATTTCCTGTCGTATTCTCACCATTTCGATTACCGCAAACAATATATCTGGCGTAGGCAAGTGCCATTGGTAGAGTTCCCGAGCCTTCTGGTCCCACGAACATTTGGGCATGTGGGATACGACCTGCATCGGCACTATGGGTCAAATGGGTTTTAATGTGGGCCAGACCAATGATATCTTTGAACAGCATGGTCCAAAGATAGGTTTTTTGGTACTACAAATTCTTTGCGGACTAATTTCAAGGGCAGTGCACAGGAGCGATATCAAAATCGAATGCGATGCCCAATAGGGAATCGATTGGTTATTCTTCTGACACGAACAAATATCACAAATAAATGCCCCGGCCCGCTTCGTGGCCAACGAGGAAATATTTACATTTGCGATTCTCCAAAACATTTCGAATATGAAGACTATCGACGATTTTGATTTCAAGAACAAAAAAGCATTGATCAGGGTTGATTTTAACGTTCCCTTGGATGCTGCTTTTAAGGTCACAGACACCAATCGGATCGAGGCTGCAAAACCTACGATTATTAAAATATTGGAAGATGGGGGCAGTGCGATTTTAATGAGTCATCTAGGCCGTCCCGACGGTCGGAAAAACCCAGATTTATCATTAGGGCATATCCTTGCAACGGTTTCCGAAGTTCTTGGGGTACAGGTAAAATTCGTCGCTGATTGTGTGGGCGAAGAAGCAGAGAAAGCTGTTTCACTACTTCAACCCGGGGAAATCCTGCTATTAGAGAATCTGCGTTTTCACTCAGAGGAAGAAAATGGTGATATCGGCTTTGCCGAAGGCCTTGCAAAACTTGGGGACATCTATGTAAACGATGCCTTCGGAACGGCACATCGGGCCCATGCTTCAACGACTATAGTGGCACAATTCTTTCCGAATTACAAATGTTTCGGTTATTTAATGGCAAAAGAGATCGATGCCCTTGAAAAAGTAATGCGTACGGGTAAAAAGCCCGTTTTGGCGATTTTGGGGGGGGCAAAGGTTTCCTCTAAAATCACGATTATAGAAAATATTCTTGACAAGGTAGACGATTTGATTATCGGAGGCGGAATGACGTTTACCTTCGTTAAAGCCAAAGGAGGCCTCGTAGGGGATTCGATTTGCGAGGACGACAAAATGGCCCTCGCCTTGGAAATACTAGAAAAGGCCGAAAAAAAAGGGGTTAATGTTCATATCCCAGTCGATGTTGTTGCAGCAAATGCATTTTCAAACGATGCCGACACCAAGGTAGTCGATGTTGACAAAATACCAAATGGTTGGCAAGGGTTGGATGCAGGCCCTAAAACTCTGGAGAATTTCAAAAAAATAATTTTAAACTCCAAGACCATTTTATGGAATGGTCCCGTTGGGGTTTTTGAAATGCCGGTTTTTGCAAAGGGCACCATTGCCGTTGGGAACTATATAATTGAAGCTACTGAAAACGGGGCTTTTTCGCTTGTTGGGGGAGGTGACTCCGTTGCCGCCGTTAAACAATTTGGCTTTGAAGATCAGGTAAGTTATGTATCTACAGGCGGCGGCGCCATGTTAGAAAGCCTCGAGGGAAAAACCCTTCCGGGAATCGCCGCAATAATCGGGGAATAAAGACGTTATCGATAAACAGACAAAGCAGCATTTAAGGCGATTAAATTTTTTAATTTCCAAAAAAAAGACGATTTTAGTTTACCCTGCTCAAAATTATTCCTAAGTTCATGACAACAAAAAGAATCACGCTCTTCAGTTTTTCGCTTTCCCTATTATTCGTCCTCCCGATGCTGGGCCAGGAAAATGATTCTATACCCTATCAGGATGACGGGGTCGCTGTGAATCCGCTCGATACCTTGTCGTTGGATATGGAAGGCGTTGAACAAATGGACCTCATGGCCAATGACCTTAAAGATAACGCCATCGTCTATAGTAAGGAAAGTGGGAAGGCTAAATACAATCTTCGCGATCAGCCCTTGGCCTCAAAATATGACAGTCTTTGGATGAAGGAATTATATGAAAATGCCTCGGCATTTGACGAAATGTATGAGGAAATCACCAAATTGGAAATCAAGGAAGATTCATTAGCGGATGCGATGTATGTGTACGATTTGCCAACCGATACCTTAAAAGCCCGTTTGGCGAAACTTAATCAAAAAACGCCTTTTAATATCGCTTATAATCCCTCTTTGGAAAATGTAATCAAATCATTTTTGACCCGCAAACGACCCTTATTAAGACGCATGTTGACGGTCAGTCAGTTCTATTTTCCACTTTTCGAGCAACAATTAGACAACCATGACATTCCCTTAGAGATGAAATATCTGGCCATTATTGAATCGGCCTTAAACCCCAGGGCAAAATCACGTGTCGGGGCTACAGGTCTTTGGCAGTTTATGTATGGTACGGGAAAGATGTACAAATTAGACGTGACTAGTTACGTTGATGAGCGTAGTGACCCAATAAAGTCTACCGAGGCCGCCTGCACTTATTTGGCAAAATTGTATGAAATATTCGGAGATTGGGATTTGGCCCTGGCGGCCTACAACTCAGGTCCAGGTAATGTGAACAAAGCCATCAGAAGATCCGGCGGGTATAAGAATTATTGGAACATTCGAAGAAATTTGCCTCGCGAAACAGCGGGTTATGTCCCAGCGTTCCTGGCAACCATGTATTTATTTGAATATGCTGAAGAACATGGGTTAAAGGGCACCAAGGTAGACCGACCTTATTTTGAGACCGATACAGTTCATGTGAAAAGTTTGATAACATTTGACCAGATTTCCGAATTGGTGGGGATAAGCGTCGAGGACTTGAAGGTATTGAATCCGTCGTATAAATTAAATGTTATACCATTTGTAGACGGAAAGGAATATTCATTGAGACTTCCAAAAGCGGAACTTGGAAAATTTGTAGCGAATGAAACCCAGATTTATGCCCATGTTGAGAAAGAATTGGCGAGCATGGAGAGCCCATTGCCACAATTGGTGAAACAAGCTGAGGAAGACAGAATTCGATATAAGGTTCGAAGTGGGGATTTCTTAGGCCGCATCGCTGAAAGATATGGCGTTGGGGTAAGCCAAATTAAACAATGGAATGGCCTGCGCAGCAATAATCTTCGCGTTGGTCAAAGATTGACGATATACCCAAGAAACCATCGGGGCCAAGCCGTGGCATCCACTCAGCAAACGGCGGCTAACGAATCATCGAATTCGCAATCGATTTCAGAGGGGGCCAAAGTACATACAGTGCAAAGTGGGGACTCACTTTGGACCATCTCAAAAAAATATCCTGGAATTAGTGTTGAAAATTTACGAGAATGGAACGGTATTAGCGGTAGCAAGCTACAACCTGGCACAAAATTAAAACTGTGCAATTGTTCATCGTAAATCGAAACACTTATGAAAAATCTTGGAACACTACTATCACTACTTTTTTTAATCTCCATTTCTTGTAAGGACGGGAATAAGGAAAGCTACAAACCTTCATCTATAGGAGCTATAAATTCATTGACCGTTGTTATTGACAATGATTTATGGAAAGGAAAGGTAGGCGATAAAATACGGGAATATTTTGCCGCCCCGGCCATCGGATTAACTTGGGACGAACCTTTATTTACGATGAATCAGATACCGCCCAAAGTGTTCTCAGGCTCTGTACGCAATACACGTTCTATTTTATATGTTCAAGAAGATACCGTAAATGTGGCCCACGTCAAAACTAATTTATATGCAGCTCCCCAAAAGGTTGGTGTGATAAAAGGTCGGAACGAAAGTGAAATACTCGAAAATATAGCGGCCAAGGCGCCTGAGATAATCAACGAATTCAAAAACTTGGAAATTAAGGAATCTCAAAAGAGATTCCTTAAGTCCCTGAACAAGGAGAAGGTTTTGGAGGAGAAATTTGCAATTACCTTAAATTTACCTTCGGCATATCGCGTCGATAAACAAGAAGAAAATTTTGTTTGGATTGCCCGTGAGATTCAAAAGGGAAACATGAACATTATTGCTTATTCGATTCCTTTTAAAACTTTTGAGAATGATACGTCATTAGTACGGGATATTGTGGGCATGCGTGATTCTATTGGGAAGAAATACGTGCCTGGACCTGATGTGGTAGGTAAAATAACACATATGCGAACCGAACCCGCTTTTTCACCTTCGATATTCGAAACGAACATCGCGGGGCGTAAGGCAATTGAAGTCAGGGGTATTTGGGACATTAAGAACTACCCTATGGCTGGTCCGTTTCTAACTTATATCATTGATGATTCCCAAAATAATCGGAAATTGGTCATCGAGGGATTTGTTTTTGCCCCAGCGACGAATAAACGTGACGATATGTTCGAGTTAGAAGCAATCATGAAGACGATAGATTTTAAAGACGCCCCTCAAGCAAAGACACCCTAATGTTGCAAAGTAGCGATAAATACAAAAGCCGCTAGAGCAATTCTAGCGGCTTTTTTTGTTTTTGGTCGCGCTATCCTTATTAATCAAATGCGAAGCCAGTAGACATTCTATATATAAGCGCATAGGCCGCAAGGACCAGTAAAAAGAAACAAAACCATGAAAAGACCCTAAAATACTTGTTGAGAAATCGATAGGTCCAATCTTTAAAAGCTTCAACATAAATTTCCTTAACGAGTAGTAATTTCCGCATACCTCTGACTTTTTAAGTTAATTAGAACCCAAAGTACAGGCTTTAAATTTTCAAGGGATAATTTTTTGGACAAAAGGGCCAAAACGCTAGACAGTATGCATTTTAACGTCGAAACATTCTAATTAGACAGGGTGACGAGTTTTCATTTGAATCCTAATGGCATCATTGGCCAAGGGTGATTTCAAAACGGAAATTACTGTTCCAATAAAATCATAATCGCATTATACACCTGTAATGAAATAGCTTAATACGAATAAAGGCGCCTTGACATAGGATCAAGGCGCCTTTTCAAAGCTAGGTTGGTAGTTGTTAATCGAATGCAAATCCTGTTAGCACCCTAAATAGGAAGGCGTAAAGTACAATCAGGAAACTGGCAAAACAGAACCAGAAAAATGCCTTAAAATATGACTTTATGAGGTAGTGCCCCAAGTTCTGAAAAGCTTCGAGATAAATTTCTTTGATAAGCAGTGTGTTTTTCATGATGGTTGGTTTTAGTTATCTTGGTTATATATAGAACTGAAAATTAGTTAATTAGGTATTTTGTCGACCTTTTTTGTTGTATAAAGGGCTGCGGGCGATGTCAAACTTCAAAATACCTTGAATTCGGGTTTACTTTTTTAATAGACTTTGGGGTTGACCAAGGCATAAAAAAAACCGTCTCCCTTTCAAGGAGACGGCGCAAGTTTTTTCATAATAGTAAGACCGTTGATTATATCTGGCCTAATTCTTTACGACAATAAATTCAGACCTACGGTTGAGGTAATGTTTGGCCTCCGTACAGGGTAGGGTTCCATTGCACTCATTCAACAAACGATCTTCACCATACCCTATCGCGCTTTCAATTCGGTTCGGGGCGATGCCTCGTGAAATAATATAATCACGGGTTGCTTTAGCCCGCTTATCCGAAAGGTATTTATTGTACGCCCGTTTGCCTCTTGAATCGGTATGAGACTCTATTTTGATAACCATATTCGGAAATTCGTTCATTACGGCCACCAACTTGTCGAGTTCTTTTGAAGCGTCCGGTCTGATATACGATTTATCAAAATCAAAATGGATCATTTCGGTTTTTAATTTTTTGATGCCGTCTTCTATCGCAATCATTTCCTCAAGTCTTCTCATCGAAACGGCAACGTTTACCGTGTCGTTCTTCGTGGTAGTTACGGCAAGCTCTTCATCAAAATAATTTTTTCGCACCGTTTTGATATGATACTTTGTATTGTCGACCAAATCCTCGAAAACAAAGCTGCCGTCTTCTGCTGTTTCTATCTCCTTCAATTTTATGTTATTTTCATCAAGAAGTTGTACGAGTGCTTGGGGCATAATATCCCCTGTCACAAGCTCTGTTACTACTCCAGCAATTGAATTTTTGTTCAAGGGAATTTCGTCAACGACCAATTTCTTGAACGAATAGATGTCGTCATCCCCTTTTCCGCCACGCCGATTGGATGCAAAATATCCTTTTTGCGTTGTCTCGTCTATGATGTAACTGAAATCGTCCTTGTTGCTATTGATGGGCTGCCCCGCATTGACTACTTCTTTAAATCCATCCTCGTCATAGGCCGCTTCATATACATCAAGACCACCCATACCCCCATGGCCATCCGAAGAGAAATAAAGCTTTTTGTCGCTGATAAATGGAAACATCTCCTTATGTTCAGTATTAATTTGTGGCCCGAGGTTTCGGGGTTCTGAAAAACGATTGTTTCCGAGAACATCTACAACAAAAATATCGGTTTCACCAAGGCTTCCAGGCCTATCAGAAACGAAGTACAACTTTTTTCCATCCGGACTAAGTGCAGGATGGCCTGTAGAATAGTCATCACTGTTAAAAGGAAGTTCACTAGCCTCCATCCATTCGCCATCCACTTTTTGAGACATATAGATCTTCAGGTTGTTTTCCCCTTTCTTATCTCTTTTGAGCTTTTTCCCATAATTATTTCTTGTAAAATACATGGTATTATTATCGGGGGAAAATGTAACTGAGGCTTCGTGGTATTTGGTATTTATCTTTTTTGAAAACTTAATGGCCTCTTTGAGGTCTTGTGATTCCTCGTTCATTTTCGCTACATAGAGATCAAGATAGGGTTGATCGTTCCATTTATACCGTCTTGTATTAAAAATAGAGGAATCCATTGCAGAAGCAAAAACTATCTGGTCTTTTTGAAAAAACATTGGGGCAAAATCAGAATATTCCGAATTAATAGCCACGTTTTTGACTTCAAAATTTCCAATATTTTCCAGGATATTATCCAAGACTACTTCCCTACGTGCAGCGATATTTCCCGTATCTGAATCTCCCCGTGCTTGATCGGTTTTTTGTTTTCTGTCATAAAGACGCATTAGGCGTTTCGCTTTGGCATATCTACCGGTACCTTTCAGTGCATTGGCGTATTTGAAGAGGTTGTCTGCCGACAGATCGCTTGCATATTTGCTATAAAGTAAGTCGTACCAATAATAGGCCCTTTCCATATTTGTATTGAAATAATGGGAATCGGCTACTTTCTGAATGATTTCATAGGAATAAGTACCTTCATCATTTTTTAAACCCTCCTCGTACAATTTTGCAGCTTCTGCATACCACATCTTATTGAAATATTCGTCTGCCTTTTGTATTAGTTTGCTTTTGCCAGTTGAATTCCTGATTTGCTCCACCTGGGGCTCTTTTACCAGTTCATTCAGCGTATTCAACGAAACCTCTTCAATTGGGATGGGCGTGGGTGCCTCGGTTGATTCGACATTCAAGATCCATACAGGCTCTTTGTAAGTTCCTTCAAATTGGCTAAGACATGCATTGATCGCTTCGTGCCAATCGGAACTGCGATACATATACACGTAGCTATTATTATTTTCGGGATTTACTACAACACCAGACTCAAAGCCCTTTCTTTTTAATTTTTTAGCTAAATTCCGGGCATTGTTTTCATTGCTGTATACACCCGCAATTACATATTGGCCTACTTCGACACCTTCCATGTGGGGAATGGTCTTGAGTGCAATTTTATTTCTTTTGGCAACGGTTATTAACGAATCGTTGTTTAAAATTTGCTTCGGAGCTGAATTAATACTTCTTAAGTCCTGATTTTTTTCGATAGGGTTAACGACTTTACCCGTACTATTTTCTATTCCACTATCTACATAAAGTATCCAGACTTGAGAGGTATATTTTCCATCAAATTTTGTTTTACAGGGTTCAATAACTTTTCGCCAATCTGAATCACGGTCTAAATAAACATAATTTAAGTTGTTCTTTGGGTTATAAAGAATACGTCCCGACAATCCATTTTTCTTAATACTAGCCACTGATTTTCTGGCATTATGGTCGTTACCATAAACGCCGGCAATAACATAATAACCACCTGATATTCCGGTCAGGCCAATAGCTTTTCGATGCGGAATATTATACTTTTTGGCTTCAAGTTCAAAAGTGACATATCGCATGTCCGATGAATTGCCTGTACGAGATGTAACCAACGTTGAATCAAAACCAATTGGGTGATAGATGGTATGCATGGCATGAAGATCCTTGGAAAATCCCTGAAAGGTTCCATACGCGATAAAAATCAAGGTAATAAGGAAGCTAAATTGTTTTTTCATGTTAGGAGGGCTAGAAAGCACTTCTCGGTTACGGGCTTAAGACCCCTTAATCCAAATATTCAAATGGGCACTATATCGGTTAAAACGTCGAAAATACGGGTTCCAATGCAGGGATTACAGTTTTTGTTGTGAAAGGGGGTAATTGTGTTACGTAAGGCCATATTTTAAAGGTGGCTTAAGGCAAATCGAATTACTTTGGGACAGGGAGGATTGAAATTTTCTTTTGGGATATAGCAGCTTCATTTTAAAATACCAAAAGGTATATATTGGGAATAATCATAAAAAAAAGCCCTCATTTGAGGGCTTTTAAAGAACGATGTTCGTAGTATTATTCTTTTTTCTCTTCCAATTTGTCATCTTCTTTTGATGCATCCTTAAATTCTTTGATTCCGCTTCCAAGTCCCCGCATCAATTCTGGAATTTTTTTGCCCCCAAACAGTAATAAGACCACCAAGACAACAATTGCTATTTGCCAAGGCCCAACCGCCAAAAAAGTATGTAAGATTGTCATAGTTTATGATTTTATGGATAACAAAGGTACTAAAAAACTTCTTAGGTTCCTGGAAATATTATGGCAGACGAACTTATTTTATTTGTTCTCGTCAAGATTACGTATTTTTTCGTATTTATATTCTTAAATACGATAGCATTCCCACATCATTAATCAATTCAGAACTACCTTATATTTCAATTCCATCCTTATCTTTGTAAACTATGGCAAAAAAGGTAAAAAAACGAAAGGAAATTAAAAGGAAACTTTTACACAAGTACCGTTTGGTTATCCTTAACGAGAGCACTTTTGAAGAAAAAATATCATTTAAGCTCAGTAGACTGAACGTTTTTGTAACTGGATCTTTGTTTATAATCGGTCTTATCGGCCTGACCATATTATTGATTGCCTTTACGCCACTTCGGGAGTACATACCTGGCTATTCGTCGACCAAACTAAAACAACAGGCAACCGAACTTACCTACAAAACCGATTCGCTCGTAAGGACCTTGAATTATACCAATCGTTATTTAGATAATATTCGTAAGGTATTGCGAGGTGATGTCGAGAATAATCAGATAAATAGGGATTCGCTCTTCGAACAATTTAAGATTGACCCTTCAACGATAGACCTGACACCCATTAAGGAAGATTCACTTTTAAGGGCCGAAGTAGCCTTGGAAGATAAATATAACTTGTTCGAGGGGTCGAATGAAAAGAAAGGGTTAGTGCTTTTTCCTCCGATCAGTGGATCGGTTACCCAACTTTACGAACCCGAAAAGGGACATTTTGCTGTCGATGTGGTCGCCCCACTAGACACTCCTATAAAGGCGGTAGCTAATGGAGTGGTAATTTTTTCAGAATGGACTGCCGATACTGGTTATGTCATCATTTTGGAGCACAAAGGCGGCTTATTAAGTGTCTATAAGCACAATGGTTCACTTAACAAAGTTCAGGGAGATATCGTGCGCACCGGTGAAGTAATAGCTTCTGTAGGGAATACGGGTGAATTGACTACCGGACCGCACCTACACTTTGAACTCTGGGACAATGGCACCCCTGTTAATCCGCTTGACTTTATTGATTTTAAATAGAAAGCATGTCCCTAAAGTCGCGTGTTGCCAAAATTTTCGCCCGATACATAGCACAAAAAACGGGGAAGTGGGCTAAAAACCCAATCGAGACACAACAAAAGGTCCTTAGGAAGTTGATTAAAAAAGGGGCGAATACGCAATTCGGGAAAGACCATGCTTTTGACAAAATTAAATCACATACCGATTTTATCAAACAAGTGCCAATTAGGGATTATGAGGGTTTAAAATTCTATGTGGATCAAATTATAGCGGGTAAAAAAAACATTCTTTGGCCTGGTAAACCGCTTTATCTAGCCAAAACCTCTGGGACTACATCTGGGATTAAATATATTCCCATCACCAAGCTCTCAATTAAAAATCAGGTCGAAGCTTCCCGTAATGCAATTTTAAGTTACATTCATGAAACGGGTCATGCCGATTTTGTTGATGGCAAAATGATTTTTTTGCAAGGGAGTCCTGAAATGCAAGAGAAAAACGGGATAAAGATCGGGAGACTCTCTGGCATTTCGGCACATTATGTTCCCAATTACCTACAGAAAAACCGTTTGCCCAGCTGGGAAACCAATTGCATAGACGATTGGGAGACCAAGGTGAATACCATCGTTCATGAGACAATAAATGAAAATATGACCGTTATCGCGGGAATCCCGTCATGGGTGCAGATGTATTTTGAAAAACTTCGGTCGACCACGGGGAAAGAGATCGGAGAATTGTTCGAAAATTTGCAATTGTTTATTTACGGTGGCGTTAATTTTGAACCTTACCGGGAAAAATTTGAACGATTGATAGGACGAAAAGTAGACAGTATTGAGCTTTTCCCTGCAAGTGAAGGATTTTTCGCCTACCAGGATTCCCAAAAGGAGAAAGGATTATTATTGTTATTAGATGCGGGAATTTACTATGAGTTCGTTAAGGCGACCGATTTTTTTGCCCCCGGGGCAAATCGGATATCCTTAAAGGAGGTAGAGCTGGGAGTGAACTATGCCCTTATTATTTCGACCAATGCCGGTTTATGGGCCTATAATCTTGGGGATACCATTCAATTTGTTTCTTTGAGACCTTATAGAATTATTGTTTCGGGAAGGATCAAACATTTTATATCGGCCTTTGGCGAACACGTCATCGCTAAGGAAGTAGAGGAAGCCATGCGCCTGGCCATTGCCAGAACGAAGGCCATGGTGAACGAATTTACGGTTGCCCCGCAGATTGATCCACCTACTAAGGAATTACCGTATCACGAATGGCTGGTCGAATTTGAAACGCCCCCTGAAGATCTTCAAGCGTTCATTACTATTTTAGACGCCTCCATGCAGAAACAAAATAGTTACTACTTTGATCTAATATCCGGAAAAGTCCTACAAGAGCTAAAAGTGACCCCGATACGGCCTGGCGGTTTTCGGGAGTATATGAAATCGATCGGAAAATTGGGAGGGCAAAACAAAGTACAGCGCTTATCGAACGACCGCAAGGTGGCCGATGTGCTGGGCCACTTTAAAATTCCGTAAATTTAATTGTAATTTTGCAACAAGATATCTTAATGGGCAAAAATACTACCACTACCAGGGCACAGGAATCGACCAATGCCATCGAGCGTTTATATATTACCATGCGGCATCTGTTCAATCGCGGGTTTTATAAACCGACCGGGGTTTCCGGCGAATCGATTAAAAACGCCTTACTGCTTTTACGCCCTGAAATATATGGTTCAATTGCCGAGGAGAAGGCCGAACTGAATGGCCTTATCTATGTGCTTGAACGACTTCCCGAAGGCATTGAACAATGCCGATTTATCAATCTGACTTCCGACGAAGGCTATGGGAAATCACATTTTAAGGCCATAATTCCTCCCAAGCGACGTAGAAATTGCTATCGAATCGATGATGAGCAAATGAATATCGAAATAACCAGGGGCCGCTCTGATATATATGATATTTTAACCCACCTCACATTTCTATTTATCGAATCTCAAAAAATAGCGAAACGTGTCTTGATAGAGGACACCGATAAAACAATCCGAGATTGGGTAAAACTTGAGGCCGCACTCAAAAAGAAGGAACTGACCCAGGCACAGCGGGAAGTGGCCCTAATTCATACGGCAAATATACTAGGCCGATCGTTCGAGGAAATTATGGAGGTCTATCATAAATTTTCAACAAAACAAGAGCCGGAGCGCTTTCTAAAGGTCATATTTTGGTTGGGCAAACTGGCGATCGAGGAAGAGGTTACCGGAGAAAAAAGAATTATAACCTTTAGTGCAGTGCTGCGTGAGCGCTTAGGCCATCACATCCATGGAGAGCGCTGGGCTGAAATTATCAAGGAGACCCTGGCTAAAAATGGTCTGTTGAAAAGACCACTTCACATCATCAGCGCAAACATGCATAGTGTAATGAACTCCCTTTTTGCACGCAAGGCACTGAATAAAGAATTCGCCAAAAACGAGGCAATCGAAATATACGAAGCCTTAAGTTCACCATCGAACATTGGGCTTCGCAATAAAGTAATCAGGTTCGCCAAAAAGAACGGCATGATTGCCATTGATGACATTTCAGGTACGAATATAGATGTCCAATTCTTCGATTTGGCCATAATGGAACAAGGCGCATGCGGCTATGAACTACCGAAAGGCATTTCAGATGGAGAAAAACCCGTTATATTTGTCATGGACTATGCCTTCGGCGAACAAGCATATGAATGCATCGACGAATTGTTAAAACCCTATAAGGTAAAGAAGAATAAAGAAGTTTTTCTCAACGTAGCCTCTATTTCGGTCATGGGAAAAGCCGGCATCTTGGAAGGCGGCAAAGGGGATTTGATGATTCCCTCGGCACATATTTTTGAAGGCACGGCCGACAATTATCCCTTTAAAAACGAATTTTCGGCGAAAGATTTTGAAGGGCATGGCCTAAAGGTATTTGAGGGCACGATGGTTTCGGTTTTGGGAACGTCGCTCCAAAACAAGGATATATTGAAGTTTTTTCATCAATCTACGTGGAATGTCATAGGGCTTGAGATGGAAGGCGTTCACTACCAAAAGGCAATTCAATCGGCTTCAAGAATCCGAAAGAGTATCCGTGAGGATGTCAAGGTGCGCTATGCGTATTATGCGTCTGATAACCCACTGGAAACAGGCAGTACACTTGCTTCCGGGGGCTTAGGCACAACAGGCGTCAAACCCACGTATTTGATAACCGATAAAATAATACAACAAATTTTTAATTCATAAACATGGGAGACCAAATGCAACCGAATTCCCCTGACCAGAAAGAGGAACTCGATTTAGGACACCTGCTACAGTTGTTCGAAAAAGGCCTTGACCGGATGTTCAGGACAATCCTTCGAATTTTCCTGTTCTTAAAAAGGAATGCAATTAAGCTAGGGGCCTTATTGATAGTAGGACTTGTCATTGGTTTTTTGCTGAAGGAATTTGGCGATAAAAAATTGAAAAGTGAGGTAATCGTAAAACCCAACTTTGAGAGTGGCGATTACCTGTATGATGTAGTAGCGGAACTACAGTCAAAAATCGTAGACAAGGACACCTTGTTTTTTAAAAACCTGGGAATCGATGTGAATGGCCTTAAGGACTTTGAAATCCATGTACAACCTATCGAGAAAACAGAACTTGACAAAGAGAAGATTAAGGAAAACAACAATTACCTCGAAATATTACAGAATTATAAGGACAATGATTTTGTCCTTGAGGCGGTGCGATCTGAAGTGATTAAAAATGCCATACTTACCGATCGTATCACGTTTTCGCATAGAAATCCAAAAAAGGGAGAGGAATATGTTACGAAATTATTGGACTATATGAACAACAATCCCTATTTCAATGAACTGAGAAAAGTGTATGCTGAAAATGCCCTTATAAAGATCGAGAAGAACAAGGAGCTGATTAAACAGATCGACGAGCTGATCGCTAATTATTCAAAACAACTTTCGGCCAATGAAAACAATCAAGGGCAGGAGGGATTTCTTTTGTTCGATAAGGAAAAGGGCCTTGATGTCCCAAGTTTATTAACCTTAAAGAATGGGCTTTTAAAGGAAATCGAGAAGAAACAGATCGAAGCAGTAGAACAGCGGGATGCCATACGGATCATTAACCTAGGCAAGACCCAGGTTGTAGAAAAACAATTCCTAAACAATAGCACCCAATTGATTCCGACCATTTTTATCGGGGCTTTTTTACTATGGTCGTTACTTGCTTATTTGGATCGGAAGTCAAAACAATTGCTTTGACACCACCAATATACCAAGCGGCACATTTTTAAAATGAATACTTATAAATAATAGCTTTTCATGAAAATTTTGATTACTGGAGGCGCAGGTTTCATTGGCTCCCACGTGGTGCGGCGTTTTGTCAATACCTATCCGGATTATACGATTTACAACCTAGATGCCTTGACCTATGCCGGCAACTTGGAAAATTTGAGGGATATAGAAAGCCGTCCGAACTATACCTTTATCAAAGGGGATATCGTTGATCAGGCATTCATTGTGAAGTTGTTTGAAACACACCAATTTGATGGTGTTCTGCATTTAGCCGCTGAATCACATGTCGACCGCTCCATTACGGATCCCTTGGCATTTGTGCGAACAAATATAATTGGTACCGTAAATTTGTTGAATGCTGCAAGGGATGCTTGGGGAACAGATCGAGTAGGAAAGCGATTTTATCATATTAGCACCGATGAAGTCTATGGATCCTTAGGGGCTGAAGGTCTTTTCACAGAACATACCCCCTATGACCCAAATTCACCCTATTCGGCCTCCAAGGCCAGCTCTGATCATTTTGTGAGGGCGTATGGCGAAACGTATGGGTTGCCGTTTGTCATTACCAACTGTTCCAACAACTATGGTCCCAATCATTTTCCGGAAAAATTGATTCCCTTATTTATCAATAATATTATAGAGAACAAGTCGTTGCCAGTATATGGAGATGGAAAATACACCCGCGATTGGTTATTCGTTGAAGATCATGCGGTTGCTATAGACCTCGTTTTTCACAAGGGCAAGAATCATGAAACCTATAATATCGGGGGGTTTAATGAATGGCAAAACATCGAGCTGGTCAAATTGCTTTGCCAGTTAATGGATAAGAAGCTAAGGCGCCCTGAAGGCACCTCAGAAGCGCTAATCACCTATGTAAAAGATCGCCCTGGCCATGACTTGCGATATGCCATTGACGCCACAAAAATTAATAAAGAACTCGGCTGGAAGCCCTCAGTGACCTTCGAAGAAGGTTTGGAACGGACCATAGACTGGTATCTTGCAAATAAGGAGTGGCTTGGCCATGTCACTTCCGGAGATTATAAGGAATATTATCACAAAATGTATAGTTCGTAAATAGGGTTTAAATGCTGCAGAAAACACCGAATAAGAGGATGGAATTTGGTGCTAGTTTTAGGAAATTGATCTTTTTTCTTTCCGTTCAGGTGTTTTAAGATTCTTGCGTAACTACCATTATGAGGTTACATTTCAACCAATGAATAAACTTAGGAATCAAATGACCAAAAGATGAAAGGAATCATACTAGCAGGAGGCTCTGGCACACGCCTACATCCATTGACCTTATCGGTAAGTAAGCAGTTGATGCCGATTTACGATAAACCCATGATTTATTACCCTTTATCAACCCTGATGTATTCGGGGATTCGTGAGATTCTTATTATTTCTACTCCCAAAGACCTCCCACTGTTCAAAGATTTGCTCGGAGATGGAAAAAAATATGGGTGCTCTTTTTCCTATGCCGTTCAGGAGGCACCCAACGGATTGGCAGAAGCATTTATTATAGGGGCCGAATTTATCGGAAAAGAGAAAGTAGCATTGATTTTGGGGGATAACATCTTTTATGGGTCGGGCTTATCAAAATTATTGCAATCAAATAATGACCCTCAGGGAGGCATTATCTATGCGTATCGGGTGCATGATCCAGAGCGTTACGGTGTGGTTGAATTTGATGCACAGGGAAGAGCGATAAGTATTGAGGAAAAGCCCAATGACCCGAAATCGAATTACGCGGTCCCTGGAATCTATTTTTATGATAATGATGTTGTAGAAATTGCAAGGAACATTCCGCCGAGCCATCGGGGGGAACTTGAGATTACAGACGTAAACAAAGTATATCTTCAAAGGGGAAAACTCAGTGTAAGTATTTTGGATCGCGGCACCGCCTGGTTAGATACAGGTACGTTTCAGTCCTTGATGCAAGCATCGCAATTTGTGGAGGTCATTGAGGAACGACAAGGCTTAAAAATCGGGGCGATCGAAGCGGCCGCCTTTGAAATGGGCTTTATCGACAAAGTTAGTTTCAAAGCCTTGGCTGAGCCTTTGATGAAAAGCGGTTACGGCAAAAATTTATTAGGGATCCTAAATAGAGACCAATGACTTTTATAGAAACAGGGTTGAAAGGCTGTTTTATACTCGAACCACGCATATTCAGTGATGATAGGGGGTATTTTATGGAATCGTTTAATAAGACGAAGTTCGAAAAAGCCATTGGTGCCCCCGTGAATTTTGTGCAAGACAACCAATCCTTTTCTACAAGGGGGGTTTTACGCGGGCTCCATTATCAAATTGGAGCATATGCACAGGCGAAATTGGTCAGGGTCCTAAGTGGTACCGTACTCGATATTGCCGTTGACCTAAGAAAAAAATCACCCACATTTGGGCAGATGTTGGCCGTTGAATTGAGTGCTGAAAATAAAAAACAACTATTTATACCAAAAGGTTTTGCCCATGGTTTTGTGGTATTAAGCGATACGGCCGATTTTTTCTATAAATGCGACAATTATTACAATAAGGAATCTGAAGGGGGTATTTACTATGCAGACCCATCCTTGGCCATTGATTGGAAACTACCGAATGACCAACTGATAGTTTCCGGGAAAGACCTAGAATTGCCAAACCTAGACAAGGCCAAACTATGAAGAACGTACTGGTGACCGGAGGGAAAGGGCAGCTGGCCCTATGTATTAAGGATATTGCCGAAACTATACACGGTCTTCATTGCATCTATGTCGATGTCGATGCATTGGATATTACCCGGGATTCGGACGTATACTCCTTCTTTAAAAGCGAAAAAATCGACTATTGTATTAATTGCGCGGCGTATACAGCCGTGGATAAGGCCGAGAGCGAAACAGCTAATGCAAAATCGGTAAATGTTGATGGCGCTTTGATTTTGGCCAAGGCCTGTGCTCGCTATGGAGCCAAACTGATACACATCTCAACTGACTTCGTTTTTGATGGAGCACAGGCAAGACCTTACATGGAGGATATTGCACCGAATCCTTTGAGTGTATACGGGCTTACCAAATTGGAGGGAGAAAAGGCCATACAAATGAACCTTAACGAGTATTTTATCTTGCGAACCGCTTGGTTATATTCTGAATATGGTCAAAATTTTGTAAAGACAATGCTCCGATTAGGCCTGGAAAGAGATACTTTGAATGTGGTAAGCGACCAAATCGGCACCCCTACGTACGCGGGGGATCTGGCAAAGGTTATTTTAAAAATAATAGTGGAGGATCGATCAGACTTCGGCATCTATCATTATAGTAATGAAGGTGTCGCCAGTTGGTATGATTTCGCCAAGGCCATTTTTGAGATTGCGAATGTCTTTTGTGAGGTTTTGCCAATAAAAACAGAGGCATATCCGACTCCTGCAAAACGACCTACCAATAGCATATTGGATAAGACCATGATAAAGAATGATTTTAGCATCAAAATACCCTACTGGAGGGATAGTCTTAAAACTTGCTTGGCCAAAGAGATAACGAATAACGTTTAATCTATGAATGTATATATAATTGGAACCGGATCCTTCGGCACTGCCATTGCCAATCAGCTGTCATTCAATACCACCAACCAAGTTTATTTGCTTTGTAGGGATTCGACTTTGGAAAAGGAAATTAATGAAAACCATACGAACGTTAAGTTTTTTCCAAATAAAATCCTGAATGTTGCCCTGCGCGCAACATCGATTCGTAAAGATCTTTCAAATGCAGATGTTATTTTCATGGCAATTCCCACGAGTACCCTTCAAAAGGGTATCGAGGAAATTAAGGATTGCATCCCTAAAAATGCCTTGGTAATAAATTTGTCAAAGGGCATATTTAAGGATGGGCAAACAATCGTTGATTTTTTGAAGGAGAAACTGAATAACGAAAATATAATAACGCTAAAGGGACCAACTTTTGCAGTTGAAGTGATGAACAATGAACACTCTTTGTTTACACTGGGCTTTCGTTCGAAGGATCAATACCGATGTATTCAGGAACTTATCAGGAATACCAACATACATATTGACTATACTACTGATATCAAAGGCGTTGAACTACTCAGCGCACTTAAGAATATATACGCCATCATTATCGGAATTATTGATGCAAAATACGAAGCGAGCAACACCAGACATATGATTTTGACCAAAGCATTCTCTGAGATCAGGGTGTTGCTAAAAGCGTTAGGTGGAAGGGAAGATACACTGTTCATGGCCTGTGGATATGGAGATTTTGGTCTAACTGCGTTAAATGATATGAGCAGAAACCGAACCTTAGGTTTACTGATAGGCAAAGGGTTCTATACCTCGGATGTCAAAAACAGTAGCATTGTTTTGGAAGGCTTGAAAACGATTGATTTAATCTATAATAATACCAATTCCTACGTGAAGGAGCAAACACCGCTTTTTAATAAACTTGCAATTTTTTTTAAAAACAAGGAATCTAGTTTTGATATTCATTTTAGTGGGCTTGTCGATAAAAAAATGAAAACGGTGCTCACATATGGTACGTTTGACTTATTGCATTACGGCCATGTGGAGATACTTAGAAGGTCTAAAAGAATGGGGGACAGACTAATCGTCGGATTATCTACAGATGAATTTAATAAAGTCAAAGGAAAAATTTGTGAAATACCATATGCCAAAAGAAAAGAACTTTTAGAAGCTATCGAATATGTCGATTTGGTCATACCTGAATCAGAATGGGAGCAGAAGCAAAAGGACATTATTGAAAACGAGGTAGATATTTTTATTATGGGAGATGACTGGGAGGGTAAATTTGATTATTTGAAGGAACTTTGCGAGGTTAGATACCTGCCAAGAACACATGGAATTTCAACTTCAAAATTAAAATCAATTCTTAAAGACCCAGAATAAAGGGTCAAAATAAGTGGCTATGCATAGAAGCGCCATTATTGGGAGATTCTTGAATATTTTCACTCGGATTTTGCCAAAATATTTTTTATACCTCCTGTTTTTACCAGTATGGTGGTTACAATTACTGATAAAACGCAATGATCGTATTTGGGTTTTTGGAGCTTGGAATGGGTACCGTTTTTCAGATAATAGTAGATATTTGTTCGAATATGTGAAGGATAACCAACACGATATTCAAATAATTTGGTTGACAAGGGATAAGAATATAAAAAGGAAAGTAGAACTAGGAGGAGGAAAAGCTTGTATGATAGCAAGTATTCAAGGAATATACTATAGTTTAGTTTCTAAAATTGTCTTTGTCACTTCTGGAAAAAAGGATGTAAACCACCTCTTTATCAATGGGGCCACTTTGGTTAATTTATGGCACGGCAGTCCACTGAAGAAAATCGGTATCGACGACAAATATTCATCGGTAAACAGTTTCGGCTATAGCGTTTTGATACAATATATTTTTCCAATGTCGTTTGAATTTAATTATGATTATACGGTGTCGAATGCCCCTGTCTTTAGCGAAAAAATGGCTTCGGCCTTTAATTTGCCGTTGAACCGCATATTAGAAACGGGTTGCCCGCGAAACGACGTTTTCTTTAATAAAACCGCCGATAAGTTCAACGAGAAATTAAGAACAAAGTTCAAAGGAGCCAAATTGGTCTATTATCTTCCAACCTTTAGAAACCTCGAAGAAGCGAAAAGTTTATTTACTTTAGAGGATTATAATATACAGGAAATCGAAGCATTCTTGGAGCGGGAAAATATAGTGTTCGTGAGCAAAGGTCATTACATAGATAATTCCCTGAAGGTTGATGTTGCCATAAAAAACTCACGAATCGTTCATTTATCAGATAAAGAGGTAAGCGACATCAATTTTATGCTAAAGGACGCCGATGCCTTGATAACTGATTATTCAAGCGCCTATTTTGACTTTCTTTTGATGGAACGACCGATTGTCTTCGCCGCATTTGACCTTGAAGAATATATGTCGGCCTCAAGGGAACTGTATTTTGACTATTCAGAGGCAATTGCAGGACCTATAGTTAGAACCTGGGAAGACCTATATTACTGTTTATCAACGATTTGGAAAAATGAAGAATGCAAAAAAAGAGTGATACAAAAGAACCGTCTATTCAATAAATATCATGATGGCCATAATGCACAAAGAGTTTGTGAATCTATTTTAGATTTAGTCTCATGAAATCACTTTTCAGGAAATATTATACCAAGACGTTATTTTTTGCGACCGTATTGGTAATATCGTGTTCGGACAATGATGATCATATTGCCGTTTTGCCAGTTCAAGAGTATCCTGAACGCCAGCTAGATTTTTCAATTTGGCAGCTTGAGCAGTTTGGGGGCGAATCTCAAATGGGCTATATTCTTAGGACAGATGATGACCATGTCATTGTTATTGATGGGGGAAGACCTTATGCAGCTCCATTTTTGGAAGATTATTTGATGCAATTAGGGGGTACAGTCGATATGTGGTTGACCACGCATCCTCACTTAGATCACATAGGAGCGTTAAATCAAATAATTAAAGATGGCCGAGTTACTATTAATAGAATTGTACAGTCAACCATTGACGAGGAGTTGGTTAAGCGACACGAACCTCAGTCGTATGATTTAATCCGGGACTATTACCAAAATCTTAGGCAATCAGGAATACCTATCCTAGATGCCTCCCAAGGAGACGATTTTTTGTTGGGGGATGGGTAGAATTAAAAATATTGGGAGACAAAAACGAAAAAATCCTGGTAAACCTAGTCAACAACTCGTCCTTGGCCTTCAAAATAAGTAGTAGATCAAAGCGGATATTGTTTTTGGGCGATTTGGGCGTCGAAGGGGGAAACGAGATTCTTAAAAACTTTTCGGCTGAAGATTTACATGCTGATTATGTGCAAATGGCGCATCATGGCCAGGATGGGGTTGATAAGAATTTTTATGAACAGGTACGTGCCACCTTTGCGCTCTGGCCAACACCAATATGGCTATGGGAAAACAATTTAGACGCCAAAGGCTATAATACAGGAACATGGAAAACACTTGCAGTACGCAGGTGGGTCGAGGAATTACATATTAAAAGGAACATTGTTTCTGGTATAGAGGGTACCCAACAAATAGATTAAACACCATATGGCGACCGTTTCCAAAAATATTTTCTGGTCCTCTGTCGCTGCATTCTTACAGATTTACACAGGGGGAATCGTGTTTATATTGATGGCTAAAATGATGGCCATCGATGAATTCGGACTGCTTAGTTTTGGCTTTTCCTTCGGAACCCTGCTCGCTACATGCCTTGATTTTGGGCAGTCATTGATGATTATGAAGGATTATCCTCAAAAAAAGTTCGAGGCCCATAGTTACCTCTTAAATTCGATGGCCCAAAAATTGGGGTTGATCCTAGTTTTTGGGTCGGCTTTCTTTGCCTATCTACATTACTTTTATACAGGTGAATGGAAGCATATCGGCGACCTATTTATTGTCTTCGCCATTCTATCGGCCTATGTGTTGTATTTACAGGCAATCCTTCGTGTAAAGAATAAGTTCAAAAAATCTACCTTTTCGATTATCGTATATGCCCTTGTCATTTCGATAATCGTGGTCCTTTATTATATGGGGAAAGTAAGTATGCTTCAATTTGTAAGTTATATGATTTATGGGAAGCTTTTACAACTAATTGTTACCAGTGCTTTTTGTCGTGAAATATTCATAAAGAACTGGTTCAATATCGATATCCAGAAGTATTTTCTTAAAAATAGTTGGTCGTTTGGCGCGCATTTTATCTTTGGGACTTTTTATTTTACCATAGACACCCAGATTATTGCCCTTTTATTGGAAGCAAAGGATGTGGCCTTGTATCAGGCAATTTTTCGAATAATTTATATATTCCTGATCGTTTCCGATATCGCATCCAGTGTTTTATTGCCCTATCTGTCTTCCAAATACGCCAAAAGAGAGCAAATAGATGTGCTCTCAGGGAACATATTATACTTTTTGTTAATAGTAGGCTGTGCCCTGTTCCTAATTTTCACTTCATTTTATAAAGAGATCATAGCCATTTTATATACCAAAGAGTATATTCAAGCATATGCCCTGGTTTTCCCTTTGAGCATCGTTATTGTACTGCGCACTGCAGCTTCAATATATGGCACATTGCTAACGATATCAAACAATCAAACCCATAGGGTAAAGGTGGTTTTTGCCAGTATGGTTGTCAGCATCGCATTTAATTTTGGGCTGATTCCCATCGTGGGAATCATAGCGGCTGCATGGGTAAGTGTTGCCGTCCATTTCGTTCTATTGGGGGGATATTATTTTTATTCAAAGAAGGATTTTCCTAAGATTGATTTTTTGACGCCTGAGAATATGGGTGTCCTTTCCCTAACGGCGATCATTTTCCTATTTTCCAATATTCTTTTTAACGATAGTTTTGTTCTGAGTTGCTTATTTTTGATTGTCTGGGGCCTGATTATGTTCTTATTGATGAAAAGGCATAATAAGATGGCCGCTCTTAATGCTATATTAAAGGATAAGGGCGTCCTCTAGCAATAATACATAAGCGTATGATGAAATTGTTAAAGAATCCAATGTTCATTTATGTTCTTGGATTTGTTATTACTTTTTTAGTCTATACTTTGGATTGGTCTGCCATTTATCCCCAGCTAACCGTTGGGATGAAACTATTTTTTTCAATCACTTTTATTTTCTTTATATTCTTCGGGTTCTTAATAGATCGATTGAAGCTCATAAAAAAAACACTTTCCCAAACGGGTCTGCCATTAATTAAAATGTGTTTTTACCTGCTTTTTATTTTGTATGCAATTGAGTTTTTAATTGAAAAAGATATTCCTTTCCTATCAAAACTAATGGGTAGATCGGGAGTTGGATATATGGAATTTGGTGTACCGCTATTACATGGTATTCTTATTTCCTTTAATTCGTTTCTTATTGCCCATACGTTCACCACATACATGTCAACTAAAAATACCAAAATCTTGCGGTATTATATTTTACTATACCTCCCAGCATTGCTATTCATTAGTAGAAGCATTATGGTCTTGGGATTATTGACCACACTTTTTATTTATTTGCATTTTGTTGACCGAGTCAGATTAAAGAGTAAGATACTATTAAGTATATTGATTTTTGTCGGACTTTACTTATTCGGAGTAATTGGTAATCTACGTTCTGGGGGCGAATATATTTATACCCAGAGCCAAGCCACCGAAGAATTTATGGAATCGTCTATTCCTAAAGAGTTCTATTGGACGTACTTGTATGCGGCTTCCCCTTTGGCAAATTTTCAATATACCGTAAATAGAAGATATGTAACGGACTATGACCTATTAGGCTTTGTTTTTTATGAAAACTTACCACAGATTATCTCCAAAAATCTAGGAGGACCCCTCCATATCGAGCAACGAGATCTCGTTAGGATAGTACCGTGGTTAACAGTTGGGACCACTTACGCGAAATCCTACTCATATTTAGGTTGGGCAGGTCCTTATTTACTGTTTTTTGGAAATTTATTGGTCTATCTGACCATTATCTTTTTTTTGGTCCCTACACGTAGCAGTTACCACATTACGGTCATTGCTATTTTATCGGTCATCGTCCTAATGAATATATTTTCAAATATGTTAATCGTTACTGGGATATCCTTCCAAATTGTGTATTGTATTATTTTCGCGTTTTTCGAAAGAAAAAAACTTATCCTTAAAACATGATGATTTCGGTATGTATGGCGGTCTATAATGGGGAAAGGTTCATTAAGGAACAAATAGATTCTATCCTGCCCCAGTTACAACCCAATGATGAACTAATTATTTCGGACGATGGTTCAAATGACCGTACTTTAGCCATAATCGCCTCCATAAAGGATGAGCGAATAAAACTTCATCATAGTAATCGTAATAATATTATACGCAATTTTGAAAATGCCCTTAAAAGGGCAAAAGGTGACGTTATATTTCTGTCAGACCAAGATGATATTTGGCATCCTTCTAAAGTCGACGAATGCCTACACTATTTGCAACGCCATCTTCTGGTGTTCTCGAATCTCGAGGTTTTTACAAAGAATATTTCCAACACCAAGAAATTCTATGATACTCAAACTCCCAAAACAGGAATTCTGCGGAATATTATCAAGAACCACTATATTGGCGCTACAATGGCCTTTAATAAGGATGTTTTAGCGAAGGCACTCCCGTTTCCAAAAGGCATCTATATGCATGATATTTGGCTTGCCATGGTTGCTGAGTCAATGGGAAGCACTTATTTTATTGAAAAGCCACTTATCTATTATAGAAGACATGCCGATAATGCATCGGAAACCGGTGAAAAAAGTTCGAACACTTTTTTGAAAAAAATAGATATGAGAATACGGCTTACCTACCATTTGATCAGACGATTTCTATGAATCAGCATTATAAAATGGACAGGTATCTTTTATTTACTTTACCATTCTGTGTAGTCGCCGCTGTAATTTTGACTTCTTTGGTTTCCTTTTCGGTTAAAAGCGATCTTTTGCATCAGTTAAAGAAAATCGAATTTATTGTCGATTCAAATACTGATTTTAACGCCGAACTTTATTATACCTACGGTACGGTATTCACCAATAAACAAAAAATAAAAAATAGTGGATCTTCAAAGGATACGTTGGTTTTTGAGATTCCGAAGGGCTCGGCTATCTTAAAAAAGTTTAGATTGGATTTTGGGACTAACCTACTGCTTAAGAACGTAAAGATCAAGGCGATGAATTTGGTTTTTAAGCAGAAAACAACACATCTCAATGAAAAGGAGGTCTTCAAGTACCTTTTTGTTAACAGCGCATCGATCACGTTGAATAAATCGCAGGGAACCATAGAAATTAGAAGTGATTTTACCCCTTTTGATCCCTATGTAGTATTTTCTCCTTTAGCCGAAGTCGCAAGACCTCAATTCACGTATATGGCGGCCTTATTGTTTCCTTTTATAATCATGCTTTTTATTTACTTTTTAAAACATCTTAAAAGTGAAAAAATAAATCTGCTACTGCTATTTACCCTGTTATTTATACTATGTATTCCCTTAAAGATTGCCTGGACAACATTCCTTACGTTACTTTTATGCGCATATGGCATCGTTCGAACTTTTCAAAACGGCAAAATCTACATCATAAACACTGCTTTTTATATCTATTCAACATTTTTCTGTGTTCTTGTTTTAATAGGAAGACCAAATACTATTTCGATAATTGATAAGTATTGGGCGTTGTTGCTTTTTGGTATCGTCAGTCTTTCAATCGTTTTTCCTTCACGAAAAGTATTCCTACAATATGTATATTTCATGACAATTTTTAATGCGGTCATGGTAGCAGCAGGAATAAGTTTCCTCCTGTGGTTCCAGGAATTTTATGCCCTTGATATTGTCGACTATTTCCGGGATATAAAGATTTATAGCGGTCGTATTCGGGACTGGCTATTTTATGATCATGCCGTGTTCCTGACCTTTTTTAGTTTAATAGGCTTGTTGTTGGCTCATGAACTATATAAAAGGCAGACACTTGAAAAGCCCTTTCTTATTTTATACCATGGGTTGTTATTGCTCTTTATTGTTCTGGTAGGAGCTAGAATATGCCTCTTGATTTATTTTATTTATCTTATGAATTTCTTGATAAAATGGCGGGGCAAACAAAGAATACTTGCAAATGCATTTCTCTTTATAATGGTCGCCATAAGTCTGGGGTGTACGATTCAAAAAATAGATGAATATCGATACTATTTATGGTCTGTCTCTTGGGAAGCTATCAAGGAAAAGCCATGGTTTGGGTATGGGTTGGGAACATCAAATAAGATTTTGCACGACAACCTATTCATCGTTGAAGCGGGATTTAATAGCGATCTGGATTTTAATCATTCACACAATCAGTTTATTACCTTTTTTTTAGAATTAGGGGTGTTTGGTTCATTTGGGCTTTTATTGATCTTGACCTTTTGGCTGTATCGAACCGAACAGTATAAAAACAAACAGATGGCACTTTTCTTGGTCGGGCTTGGTTATATATTTCTTACGGAATCTATTTTCGAGACCTCAAAACCTTTATATATCATTTGTTTCTTATTTTTGCTTTTAGCAAATAAAGACGAGAAACTCGCAATTAAGAATTAAGTTAGCCGCTCTTTAATGAAATACAACATTTCTGTTTCCGTTGTTTTATTTAATACTGATGTACAGGAAATAAAAAATGTGCTCAAAAGCGTAGCGGAATCCAAGTTGTCTATTAAGATATTCTTTGTTGATAATTCGCCCACCGAACTTCTTAACTCCGTCATTCCTGACAATGAAAATGTTGTTTATATTTTTACAGGTAAAAATCTAGGTTTTGGAGCAGGGCATAATGTAGCTATAGCGAGCGCGAAAGGAATTTCTGAATTTCATTTGGTGCTTAATGCAGACGTAGAATTCAAAGGTAATATCCTTGACCAAATCTATGTCTATATGAAAGAGCATGAAGAAATTGGTCTATTGGCTCCGAAAATATTCAATCCGGACGGCACTTTACAATATTCCGCTAAATTATTGCCTACCCCTGCCAATTTAATAATTCGCCGTTTTGTCCCAATCAAGGCCATTCAGGAGGCAATGGATTATACCTATGAGATGAAAGCCTTTGATTTCGATCGAATTATCGAAGTGCCCTATGTCATGGGCTGTTTTATGTTCATTAATAGTAGGGTTTTTGAAAAAGTTCAGGGCTTCGATGAACGGTTTTTTATGTACCCCGAGGATATAGATTTAACAAGAAGAATACATGAACACTATAAAACCATATATTATCCCCATGTTACTATCGTGCATAAGCACGGAAAGGGATCCTATAAAAGCAGGAAATTGCTATATTACCATGTTAGTTCCATGATAAGATATTTCAATAAGTGGGGATGGATTTTTGATAATCAAAGAGATACGATAAATTCAAAAACACGTAAGCAATTTCAATAAGGTTTAAATGAAGAAGATTGCTATAATTTTTGGTGGTGCAGGCTATATTGGTAGAAATATGTTGGCCGTTTTTCGAAAGGAAAATCGATTTTCGGAATATATTGTATGTGATATTCAACTTTTGAAGGGTTTTGATACTGAAAAGGATGTTCGATTCGTCCGCCTTGATGTTCGAAACGAAATCGATTTAGGGGTCGGGGAGATTGATGCCGCAAATTCATGGATCTTTAACTTCGCCGCTATACATCGAGAACCAGGGCATAAGTTTCAGGAATATTTCGACACCAATATACCGGGAGCCGAAAACGTGAATAATTTCGCAAGGAAAACAGGCATCAAAAACATTTTTTTTACCAGTAGTATTGCTCCGTATGGAAAATCAATGAGCAAGACAAACGAAGCATCTTCCTTATATCCAGAGACGGCCTATGGCATTTCAAAGGCGTTGTCTGAAAAAATCCACCAAATCTGGCTATCTGAAAATTCAAGCCGTAGATTGATTATTGTAAGGCCAAGCGTAATCTTCGGCCCGAAAGACCCCGGGAATGTATATAGAATGATTAAGGCCCTGAAAAAGGGGACATTCGTTTTGCCAAACGGTGGAAAGGTAATTAAGGCATATGGGTACATTTATGGGCTGATTGATAGTATGACATTTACAATGGGCCAAGGAGACCGACTTATTATTTACAATTATGCCGAGAATCCTTTGATGCCCTTAAATGAAATGGCTCAGGTTGTCAAAAATAAGTTTGGGTATAAAAGGCCAACCCCGAGACTTTCGGTAAAATTTCTTTCAATTGTGGCCTTTTTTATACAATGGCTTTCAAAGGCAATCGGCAAGAAAACCGAGATACATCCTGTTCGAGTCGTAAAAGCTGGCTTTCCTACGAATATCGAGCCTAAATACCTGATTGATCATGGCTTTGATTTCAAGTATGAATTTGCACATGCATTGAACCATTGGGAATCGATTTCACCAGAGGATTTTTAATTCAGACTTTTTTTGTTCCGTACCCTGAAAGGGGTATACCCGATTTAGGGAACTATTAATGCAGGTCATTGTGCATGTGGGAAGGAACTAGTTGATATTAAATTATCTTTGTGTAGCACCAAGGAATAGTTATACCGATAATGATTTTTAAACAAGGCAGATTTTCAGGATTAATAACACCAATTGCCTTAGGCATCGATTTGCTGGTCATTAATTTGTTCGCGTATTTTTCACCGATCAACTTTCAAAACCCCGTTTTATTCCACAGTTATTTATCGGCGGCCTGGCTCATTCTTTCGTTTAAAAATGAGTTCTATAAAATATATCGGTACTCTAAGGTTATCTACATCCTTAGAAAAATATTCACCCAGTTTGTATTTTTTTTCTTGATTTTATATGCCTACATCGGCTTCTTTAAACAACCTATTATGAGTAGGTTGGCCTTGGGACAATATTTTGTGCTGGTATTTATTGCAGTGTCTCTTTTAAAGCTGCTTAATTATGTGCTTTTGATGAAGTACAGGGGGTACCTAAAAGGCAATATTCGACGGGTCGTCGTAATCGGTAAAAACAAGAAAACGAATCAATTGATCGAAGTATTCAATGAGCGCGAAGAATTTGGGTATAAGTTTATGGCCCAATTTAACCCAAAAGACGAAAGCTTTAATCTTATAAAATGCTTTAAATATATCGAAGAGCAGCATATCGATGAAATTTATTGCTCGGTCATGGAATTGAGAAATACCGAAATCGAGGATTTTATAACGTATGCCGACAACAACCTAAAGATACTTAAGTTCTTGCCCGACAATAAGAATATTTATTCAAAAAAGTTAAAATTCGAGTACTACGACTATTTACCCATTCTGTCATTGCGTGATATTCCCCTCCATAATCCGATCAATGCCTTTCTGAAGCGATTTTTTGACATCGTTTTCTCTTTGATCGTAATTTTTGGGCTGCTACTTTGGATAGGGCCTATTTTAGCGCTACTGATCGTACTCGAATCAAAGGGCCCCGTTTTCTTTATTCAGCGTCGGACCGGGTTTGATAACCGGGAATTTTTGTGTTTTAAGTTCCGGTCAATGGGCATGAACCATAATGCCGATAATGTACAGGCAGCAAAGCATGATATGAGGGTCACCAAGATCGGCAGCTTTTTACGGCGCACCAGTATTGATGAGTTGCCCCAGTTTTATAATGTACTCTTCGGCAACATGTCGGTGGTTGGTCCTAGGCCACACATGTTAAAGCATACCGATGAGTATTCAAATAGAGTTGACAAGTATATGTTACGTCATTTTGTCAAACCGGGAATTACAGGTTTAGCACAAGTAAGAGGGTATCGGGGCGAAATTGAAAAAGATAGCGACATTTTGAATCGGATCAAGTTCGATATTTTCTATGTAGAAAACTGGTCTTTTCTTTTGGATGTAAAGATTATCCTTCAAACTATTTTAAATGCAATTTCCGGTGAGGAAAAGGCGTATTGAGGATGTATTTCCGGCATTTTACGGTATCTTTTTTAATGCTTGGACTATCTGTGTTGGTTCGATTTAAATTCGCTCTGGGTACTAAATGGTGCACGATAGGAATGCACTTGTCTAATACGGATGTTTCTCGAATTTTCCCCTTTTAAGCATAAAACAAAATCGTATACGATATTATTTTTTGCCAGTAAATACGACTGCTTAAAGCGGTTTTTACTACAAGGTTCCTAAATTCTTTTTACAATATCGGTCGTAATTCAAGATAAGATCCTGACCAGCGTCATTCGGCCGAATAGCATGTTTTTTCAACATTTAAACTACTAACAACACAAGGAGAGGCCTTAAACCACTTCCAAATAGGAAAGGTGTGTTACATGAAATGGCCTCTATTTTTAAAGGCCTTTTCTCACCAAAGTATGTTTTGATGCCGTTCACCTTGCTTTTGGCAGGAATAGGATTATTTTTGTGTAAAAACCAACAATGAATATTCTTATACTGGGAGCCGGTGGTAGAGAACATGCCTTGGCCTGGAAACTTCGCCAAAGTTCGCTTTTAGGCCAACTTTTCGTTGCGCCGGGCAATGCTGGGACGGCCGCTATTGCAAAAAATATACCGATTGGTGTAGGTGATTTTATTAAAATAAGGTCTTTTGTGCTTTCTGAAGCCATTGATATGGTCATTGTCGGACCAGAAGATCCATTGGTCAAAGGAATTCACGATTATTTCCTGAACGATGAGGCACTAAGGAACATCGCCGTAATCGGGCCTCAAAAGGCTGCGGCGGCACTGGAGGGTAGTAAGGAATTTGCCAAGAAATTCATGCTGCGCCATAAGATTCCTACCGCGGCGTATAAGAGTTTTACCGCGGAGCGCTTGGAGGAAGGTTTCGCCTTTTTAGAGACGTTGAATCCTCCCTATGTATTAAAAGCCGATGGTCTCGCTGCTGGCAAGGGAGTTTTGATACTAAACGATCTGGCCGAGGCGAAACAGGAATTAAGGGCCATGCTTCAAGGCGCCAAGTTTGGGTCAGCAAGTACTACGGTGGTTATCGAAGAGTTCTTGTCGGGTATCGAACTCAGTGTTTTTGTGCTTACCGATGGGAAATCATACAAAATTTTGCCTACGGCAAAGGATTATAAACGAATCGGCGTAGGCGATACGGGATTGAATACGGGGGGTATGGGGGCCATTTCCCCCGTCCCCTTTGCAGATAAGGTCTTTATTGACCTTGTACACCAGCGCGTAGTCAAACCGACCGTAGAAGGCCTTAAAATTGATAATTTGCCGTATAAGGGCTTTATTTTTATTGGCCTGATAAAAGTGGGAAACGAACCTTATGTGATAGAATACAATGTGCGTTTGGGGGATCCCGAGACCGAAGTGGTCGTTCCCCGCATTCAAAACGACCTGGTTGCCCTTTTTAAAGCAGTGGCGGCACAAACGTTAGATGAAATCGAACTGCAAATTGACGCACGTACTGCCGCAACTGTAATGACCGTGTCCGGGGGATATCCGGGGGATTATTTAAAGGGAAAGGAAATTAGCGGAATCGATAAAATCACAGATTCCTTGGTATTTCACGCCGGTACTGAACTAAAGGAGGCCAAGATTTTGACCAATGGTGGAAGGGTATTGGCCATTACATCCTATGGAAAGGATTTCGAAGAGGCCTTGAAAAAATCTTATAAAAGTATCCGAAAAATCGATTTTGAGGGAATGAATTATCGAACAGATATCGGCTTTGATTTAGAAGTTGGGAAGCACCCACAGCCTCAATAGTCCAAATGATCTTATTCAGAAGTAACGGTTGATTAGCAAATTTCTAGAGATAGGAATGGGCCGATATTTCCTTGTTTTCCTCATTGTTGTCATCATATTTCTTTAATTGGAGCATCCAATACACGAAGGCAACAGCACCGATTGCAAACAAAAGCCAATTTAAAAAATTCGCCGACCACCAACTATGCATCCCCCGTAAGGTATCAAATGGCCAAAAAAGGTGATTTACGAATAAATCCTCGATCCAATAAAAAAATGAAGTCATCTTAACTATATTTACTGGACAAAAATATAAAAACCCAAGATGATTTCAAGCTTTTTTGGAAAAACAAAACCAATAAATCATATAATCATCCTTTCCTTTTTGTTTGTTTTCTACTGGATTTACTATTTTTTATTTACAAATAGGGACACGATTCCCGAAATCCTCGCCTTAAACTTCCTAGTCCTGTCGGTTTTATTGCTGAGCGTATTTACCGTCGATTTTATCATTAAGAGAAATAAAATGACGGCAACGAATTCGTTCGCCATTTTGTTCTATGCACTATTGATCGTGGTTTTTCCGGAAACCTTGGCCGATAACAATGCCATTCTTTGCAGTTTTTTTCTGTTGTTGGCAACGCGAAGACTCATCAGTATCAGGACCTTACGGGATATCAAACTTAAACTTTTCGATGCCACTTTATGGGTCATGGCCTCCAGTCTTTTTTATGAGTGGGCCATTTTATTCCTGGGGTTGATATTTGCTGCTATATACATATACGAACCAAAAAATATTCGAAATTGGATGGTACCGATTGTGGGTGTATTTACGTTCTTTATGATCATCCAAGGGTTTTTGTTGTTGGCCCACTATCCTGAATTTTTACGGCAGCATTATCAGTATACCTTTGAATTCGACCATACCCATTACTTAGATTGGGGAATAAGTTCTAAATTGATCGGATATCTTCTCCTCACCTTCATGACCATTGTGTTTTCTTTTTTAAAATTGGGAAAATCAGGACTCGGTAAAATTGTAACGATGCGCTTGATCGTTTTGTCCTTTATAATCGGTATCTTTCTTAGAATCTTAGCTTCCTCTCCAGATGACCACCCATTGATAGTGACCTTTTTTCCTTCGGCCATTTTCCTGACCAACTATGTTGAATCGATCAAAAAGGCCCGAATCAAGGAAATTGTATTGATGTCGTTGGTTTTGCTGCCCCTGTTGGGCTTTATTATTCGTATTTTTGTGAAGTAAATATTGGGTATCTTTGGCCCAAAACGCAGTGTCCTATGTTTAGCGAGAACGCCTATCGAATCTTTGAGGAAAGTATTCTGAAATACCATGAAAAGGATGATGTCTATCAATCTTTTTCAAATCCGTACCCAAAAGATGAGATTGCCCATTTGCTCTACCGAAAAAACTGGATCGATACGGTACAATGGCATTTCGAAGACCTTATAAGAGATCCCGGCATCGACCCTATAGCAGCACTTGATCTAAAGCGGAAAATTGACGCCAGTAATCAGGATAGGACTGACTTGGTGGAATATATCGATAGCTACTTCCTTGATAAATACCAATCGGTAGAAAGTAAGGCGACCGCCACCATCAATACGGAAAGTCCGGCTTGGGCCGTCGACCGTCTTTCGATCTTGGCGTTAAAGATCTATCACATGCGTCAGGAGGTAGTACGTACCGATGCCTCTAAAGAGCATATTGAAAAATGCAGTAAAAAGTTGGAGGTGTTAAGGGAGCAGCGGTCTGACCTATCATTGGCCATTGATCAATTGTTGGAAGACATTGCAACTGGAAATAAGTACATGAAAGTGTATAAGCAAATGAAGATGTACAATGACGAGGAATTAAATCCCGTATTGCGTGGCACCAAGTGAAAATAAGACGGTACGCATTCTGGTGATTCGGCTTTCAGCGTTGGGCGATGTTGCCATGACTATCCCGATTCTCTTGGCCTTTACGCAACAATATCCGGAAATACGGGTAACTGTCCTTACCAAGGCCTTTTTTAAGCCGCTGGTATCGAAAGTAGCAACAGTAGAAGTGCTTGTTGCCGATGTCAAAGGACGTCATAAAGGGATCTTCGGGATATGGAGGCTTTACAAAAACTTGGAATATCTAGGCATCGATAGGGTGGCTGACCTTCACAATGTACTTCGTAGCACAATTTTAAAATTCTTTTTTCGAACTAAGGGCATTCCTGTCTTTCAAATTGACAAAGGGCGCAGTGGGAAAAGAGCATTGACACGGTCGAAAAATAAGCTATTTAAACCCTTGAAGACCACCCATCAACGCTATGCCGATGTCTTCACCGAAATGGGGTATCCTATTGAGTTGACAAAGACCGAGTTTCTTCCCAAGGAAGCATTAAATTCACATATAGGTGAGCTGGTGGGCAACCATTCGCAAAAATGGTTGGGAATCGCGCCATTTGCTGCATTTAAAGGCAAAATGTATCCCGTATCCCTCTTAATGGAGGTTTTGGATTCTTTACAAAAGACCGATGAGTATAAAATATTTTTATTCGGTGGCGGTCATGTTGAGCAGGCACACCTTGAAAAAATAGCGTTGCGGTATTCGAATACCCTAAATACCGCAGGAGTACTATCTTTCGAAGAACAACTCGCACTCATATCCCATTTGGACCTTATGCTTTCAATGGATAGTGGGAACGCTCATTTGGCCGCCATATACAACATTCCGACCATTACGCTTTGGGGGGTAACACATCCCTATGCTGGTTTTTATCCCTATGGGCAGGATTACGATAATGCCTTGCTGGCCGACAGGACCTTATTTCCCCTCATACCTACGTCTATCTATGGTAAAAAGGTTCCGCCGGGTTATGAAGGCGCCATCGCGACCATACCTCCTAATCGAATTCTTGATAAGATCAAAGACCTCCTAGAAAAAAAGTAAAGTTTCTTATACGACGGCTTGTTTAGTTTCGATTGATTTGAAATACTGTCGCAATTGTGTCATAAATCGATACTTAAGTGCGTTGGGAGATGCTTCTACCATTAAGGTGCGGATGCCGATAAATGAACTGATTAAAAAGACAGCGGTTCCTTCACAATCAATGTGACGATCAATATAACCATTCAACTTTCCTTTTTGTAACGTAGAGACTAGATTCACCTCCCAGATCTTAAGGATATCGTTCAAATGTTTCATTATCTTCTCGTTTCTTCCGTTGAATTCGCAAATGAAATTACTCAACAAAAAGCCAAAATCCATTTCATTATGTACAGCAGTCTCAAGGGCCTCCTCGAAACAATTGGTTATCAAGGTTACCGGATTTTCATGTCCTTCAATGGGTTCGATCAGCATACTGTATACTTTGCGGACCATGAAATTTTGGATGATTTCAATAAAGAAATCCTCTTTTGATTCATAATGATGGTAAAAGGCCCCTTTCGAAAGGGAGAGTTCTTTTAAAATATCATCGACACTGGTATTGTAATAACCGTTTTTGTAGAAAAGTTCAAGGCCGGTTACTTGCATTCGGTGCATGGTTGCCATGCGTTTTAGGTTCTTGTCCATACGATTTGGGTTTTGGGGTTAAACAGACTCTCAAGTCTATAACAAAGAACCTCCGAAACCCATCGATGGTGAAACTATGGGGTTGTGGTGCACTAAAATTCGATGTAGTGCATGAATTTTAAAATATACTCCCAAAATAGAAATAATTACAAACCGAGTGGTCGGTAAAAGCCTTCTTTTAATCGAGATGAAATTTGCTAAATCGTACTATTTTAAGGATTTTAGTGCATTATGACGTACTATGAATTCATGTTTTATGGTGTCTTATGGGGCCCATACATATTCGAATGCATGACCAATCTTAGGTTACTACCCCTTGACAACTACTGCCTGCTCCGGCAGTACATCCATAGCAATGTTGTGAAATGACAATATTTCTGTCCTGTAACATCGCTTCATCATACGCTTTGATGTGAGTTATTTTATTCGCGACTTTTAGACCGAGCATTTGGTTAAAATCACAGTCATATAGCCAACCGTCCCAACTAACCGACAATGTATTCGTACACATCACATTCTCAACGGCGATAGGATTATATGCTTCGACCAATGCGTACATATAATCCTCGTAATTCTCAGAGGCTATTAAATAATCCAGGAAACGCGCTATCGGCAAGTTCGTGATGGCGAATAGATTGTGAAATTGGATGTCAAAATCGTCTTTAAGTGCCTTTTTAAAATCACGTTCCATGGCACCTTGGTCACCTGGCAAAAAAGCCCCGGATGGATTATAGACCAAATCTAAGCGTAAGGAACTTCCTGGCATACCATAACCGACGGCATTTAATTCCTGCAATGCTTTAATCGATTTGTCAAAAACACCTTCTCCCCTTTGCTTATCGGTTTTTCCGCGTGTATAGTGTGGCATCGACGATATGATATGCACATTGTGTTTCTTGAAGAATTCAGGCAAATCGTAATATTTTTTATTTGCGCGTAATATGGTCAGATTCGACCTGACAATAAAATCCTGAATACCCGCCTTTGCCGCCTCTTCAACGAACCAGCGGAAATCCGGATTCATTTCTGGTGCGCCTCCTGTAAGGTCAAGGGTATGTGCCCCCGTATTTTGAATGACCGATAAACATAAGCGCATGGTCTCGCGGGTCATGATTTCCTTTCTATCGGGTCCCGCATCGACATGGCAATGTTCACAGACTTGATTGCACATGTAGCCTACATTGATCTGAAGAATCTCCAATTTCTTAGGACGAAGCGGAGTATGCCCAGTAGCCGCAATTTTATCCTTGAAATAGGGCAATTCCCCACGTTCGAAAATGCCTCCGTTCAGGATAGCCAACTGTTTATTCGTTTCTGCAAGCGCATTATGCCTTGCTTTTAATGATTTAGTAGCCATTTTATTTTTTGTTTGAATGCCACTGTAGGTGGTATCATGCTATTTTACCTGACCAAGGCGAATGGGCCTATCAATAATTTACATGCTCAATTTATTGTACTTATTCATCATTTGCACCCCGTGGACCAAAGTGGCCCCACTCTCAATTGCCGCACCTGCATGTACGGCCTCCATCATTTCCTCTTTGGTAATTCCTTTTTCAAGGCCATCTTTTGTATATGCATCGATACAATAGGGGCACTTGACTACATGGGCAACTGCCAGGGCAATCAACGATTTTTCACGGGCCGTCAAAGCACCCTCTTCAAAAACCTTTCCATAATAATCAAAGAACTTTTTACCAAGTTCCTCGCTCCATTCGGTTATACTGCCAAATTTTCTCAAATCGGCCGGATCATAATATGTATTTGTCATTGTTTCTATTTTAAGATTTTCGAAGAACCCCTTGACACTCAAAATTACCTTTTTCTGAAAGCAATTAAGGGCAAAGCGATTCATTATCAATTAGTGTTACTGTAGCTGCGTTTTGAGGTACGGCAAGAAGTTTCAAAACGAAATGGTGAATCAACGACGAAAGGGAGATCCTTTATTGAATTGAACGGGGATTTGCTGAAAATCGAATATACTTGAGCGAGTGGTCCCAATTTGATGCCTTATGTTAATAAAAGACACCAGCAATGAAATGAGATCGCGCGTCAATCGTGTCGTCAATTTCGTGAGTTCCTCGATATCCCCAATCGAATCAATATCAACAAATGGTTCAAATTCCACCATTTCGGCATTCGAATGGCCTAGAACGCACGTCAATTGTTTCGATAATCGCGCTGTTTGCCAAGGCAACCTTAAAAAATCGGAAGCGCTGAATTGCTCCCGCAGCAAACCGAGTAAATAAAAACCACCGTCGCATGAAGGGCCAAGAACACATTTGCCGGATTTTAAATGTTCGGATGCCGTAACTAGATGAGAAACCTTGAGTTGCGGGGTATCGTTTCCGATGATTATAACATTTTCAAATCCTTTGCTTAAAACAGATTCGATCGCGTTGCTAAAACGTTCTGCAAAAGAAGCGCCCAATTGCTGTGCCTCGGTATAGAGGAAATAGCGAAGCCCCGATTTTTTTACAATTTGCAAAGTTCGTTTTGTGAGTCTATCAAAAAGAATACCCCCCTTCGCAATTTTTTTATGCCGAAGTTCTTCTCTTGAGGAGTTCGCAAATACCAAAATCGCGGTTCTATGTTGTTTTCGTAATGGCATACTTCGTAATCTTCACTGTAAACTTACGTAAAAAGCCACGCGAGGCTTTGGTCGTTTACACAAATAATTAATTACATGGATCCCGAAATTAAATCAGTACTATATACACCTGAACGATCTGAGAATCGGCTGGGGGCATCAAAAAGAAGTCGATGCAAGGAGCTAATCGCGATTATATTGGCAAAATACCTGTTTCCTGCCCGATACCTTAGGATCACACATTCATCATACTTTATGAACAAAATTCCTGTAAAATGTGAAAGTCGTGCTACCTTTATACTATCAGAATCAGTGTATGCAAGACACCTTACATTCCAAATCAATCGGTCTGGTATTTTCAGGGGGTGGGATACGTGGTATGGCCCATGTCGGGGTTTTAAAAGCGCTCAAGGCCTACGATATTTCGGCAGAAATCGTATCGGGAAGTAGCGTTGGGGCATTGATTGGAGCCCATTATGCCAATGGGAACCCTATAAACGATATGCTCTCCTTTTTTAAGGAGACCCCATTATTCAAATATAATTTTTTAACGATTTCAAAGCCAGGATTGGTCGATACCGAACGTTATTTTGAGCTTTTTAAAGACTATTTTCCAAAAAATAGGTTTGAAGACCTTAAAAGTGAACTACATGTTGTGGCAACGAATCTTCAAGTGGGGTCCGATGAATTCTTCTCAAAAGGGGAATTGATCATGCCGCTTTTGGCATCGGCTGCCCTTCCACCGGTTTTTGCCCCGGTAGAAATCGGAGGTACCTTATATGCCGATGGAGGGATTATGAACAATTTTCCATTGGAGCCGCTTCATGGCAAGGTAGATTTTATTATTGGCAGTAATGTTTCGATCGTAAAGCGTGTAGACAAGAAACAGATTCGATCTTCATTGCAATTGGCAAATCGCACCTCTTCATTAATGATCTATGCCATTAGTCAGGTAAAAATAAGGCAGTGCGATTTAGTTTTTGAACCTCAGGAACTCGAACAAATCGGGGTATTAGACAAAAAAGGCATTGAAAAGGCCTTTCAAATTGGCTATGACCACGCCTCCCGTAAACTTGAAAAATTTATGGAAAATCAAGAGTAAGGGAAAGGCAAATACAAATTCCTTAGAATCCAAAGCCACTTAAGTAACCATTCAACCCACGGATTACTTGGGTTACACATCATCATAATCGACCGTCAAGGTTGCGGTCAACGGATGCGCTTGGCATGTTAATATCAGACCTTCGGCAATTTCCCCATCGGTCAAGATCTGGTTTTTGACCATTGCTGCCTTGCCCTCCTTAATTCGTGCGATACATGTACTGCATACCCCCCCCTGACAGGAATAGGGAGCATCGATATTTTCCTTTAAAACGGCATCGAGGACCCTGCTGTTTTTCTGCATGGAGAACTTGAATTCCTCATCATCCAGGAGCACAGTGAGCTCGGTCTTGCCATCTGGTTTTTCAGGAAGTTCATCTAGAATTTCAGTGGTTGTAAAGAGCTCGAAATGTATCTTTTCCTCAGGGATATCATGGTCTTTTAGGGTTTCGGAAACCAACTGGATCATGGCCTCGGGACCACAGATATAAAAATCATCAAATTGAGTTTCCGTATGTTTGTTATTCAAGACATAGTTTACCGTAGACACGTCGATGCGCCCAAATAGTGAATCGCCTTCCTGTTCCTGGCTATTTACAAAATAAACAAAAAACCTATTGGTATATTCAAGTTGTAATTTGACCAAATCCGTGTAAAACATCGTTTCTGCATAAGACTTATTTCCGTAGACCAATACGAATCGACTTTTGAGATCATTCTCCAAAACGGCTTTTGCAATGCTCATGATGGGCGTAATGCCGCTTCCTGCGGCAAATGCGGCTATTTTTTTTGGCCCTGGACTTGGCTTAAAAACGAACCGGCCTTCCGGGGCCATCACCTCCAATGCATCACCGACAGCCAATTTATTATTTGCATAGTCTGAAAACCCACCCTTGTCTACTTGCTTAACGCCTATGGTAATACAGTCTTTTTTAGGGGAGGAGCAAATAGAATAAGAGCGACGCAGTTCTTTTCCCTTCAGCTCCTTCTTTATGGTAATGTATTGTCCCGGGATAAAATCGAAGGCCTGCAAAAGTTCTTTGGGAATGCTAAAGCTAATTGCCACCGAACTAGGCGTAAGGCGTTTTATGTTTTTAACGGTAAGACGATGAAAATGGCTCATACATTCAATAATTGATCAATTTGTGCGCAAAATTACGCATTGGATTTTCTATTTAAAACTGAAAGCGTAAAAAAACATACATAGAATCCTTATGCATATATAAATTATGCATATATTTAACGCTAATTTTAAACGAAATGGGCAATTCTAAACTATATAAAGGCAGCCTGAATACCATTATTCTAAAATTGATGGAAGAACAGGGAAAAATGTATGGCTACGAGATTACCCAAAAGGTAAAGGAACTAACCAAAGGTGAATTGAACATAACCGAAGGAGCCTTGTATCCGGCATTGCACAAATTAGAAGCCGAAGGCCTTTTGGATGTTGAGGTTGCCAAAGTCGATAACCGACTTCGCAAATACTATAAACTTACCAAGACCGGGGAAATGGAAACCGTAAACCGTTTGGCCGAACTGGAAGACTTTATCCGCGGAATGCAGCATTTGATCAACCCTGATTGGCGTATCAATTAGAATCCTTTACCGATGAAATTAAGTAGCCAACAAGTACATATTTTAATAGCCTACCTCGAATCAATGCAATTGACACAAGTAGATCTTCGCAATGAAGTGCTTGACCACATGGCCAATGGGATCGAAAGGGCCATGTGCGAGCAACATCTTGATTTTGCCCAGGCCTTTACCCTTGAAACCAGAAAATGGCATCAGGAACTGGCAGATTACGCAAGTTTATGGATCGGTTGGGCATGGCATGGACCAAAAATCATGATACGGAAATGTGCCAAAAAAACTCGGGAAATAGTCTCAAGAACAACTGTAATGGCCCTTATTTTGACCGGATTCTGCTATATTTTGTCTTTGTATTTTAATCTTAAGCCCTACTATTCAATCATCTCAAATGGCGTCGGACTCTTATATTTTGGCTGTTTTGCCGCAATGCTGTTCTTAAATTATAAAATAGTAGCCTCTAGCTATCAGTCCTCGTATCGATATCTTTATAAAATCAACGCAATCGGATTTGGTTTTATGTATCTCTTAATGAATCCTATTTGGATGTTTTTGCTCGATTCTGATTCAGAGGCAAAAATTCTTTTGGCAGGCCTATTTCTGTATTCCTATTTTAGTTGTTATGCGTATACGTTTTGGGACTTGTACCAATCACACAAGACCCTGAAGAAATTAGTAACTATATGAAACTTACCCAAGACCAAATAACGCAACTTTACGCGTTTACTAGACAGCATTTTGTAGAACATTATGACCTACAGACCGAATTGGTCGACCATCTCGCGAATGGCATCGAAGAACTGCAAAAACTAAATCCCAAATTGACCTTTGATACCGCCCTTCAAATGGAATTCAAGAAATTCGGAGTATTCGGGTTTGCCGATGTAATCAAGGAAAAAACAAATGCGATGGAAAAACGGTATTGGAAAATTATTCTGAGATTTTATAAAGAATACTTTAGGCTACCAAGGATTTTAAGGACCGCAACCTCAATACTACTTCTCGCTTTCTTATTGGGGCTTGTTCCTATTGAACATAAATACAATATAATAATTGGCTTATTCTTCATCATTGTATGGTATGTATTACTAAGGTTTTTTATAAAACGCAAGGACCATGAATTGGAAATGATAAAAAATGGAAAAAAATGGATGTTGAAAGACCAAATATATTCCTTTGGGCATGTTGCTAATATTATTAACCTCTTTCCTATTATCCTTAATTTTTCTTTCTTTAGAGATAGAATACCAATGAATAGTACTGGGGTCGATTTCGTTTTCGCTACAACGATTATATCTTTAATAGTATTAACATACACCGTGATTCATGTTCTTCCTAAGAAGGCAGAAGCATTGCTTTCCGAAGCCTATCCGGAATACGAAATGGTCTAATTATGTAATAATTTTTCAAACCCTGCTACTAAAAAACCGAACAAACACCAAACCAATGTTCAAACACTTTATACGATTACAATGGAAATCATTTTTTAGGGCCGCTTCCTTTAAGACCAACCTGGTCTTCAAGATCTTTATGGGCTTTATGGCCCTTTATTTTGTCGTGGTCTTCTTATCGATGGGTGTTGGGGCATTTTACTTGATCCAGAAATCAGGTCAAGGGGATCCACTAAAAATAATCAACCGTTTTTTGATCTATTACTTGGTCGCCGACCTGGCGTTTCGGTATGCCCTTCAAAAAATGCCCGTTACCAACATAAAGCCGCTGCTCCTGCTTCCTTTCAAAAAAGCACAAATCGTAAACTATTCATTGGGCAAGAGCATTGTTTCGTTCTTTAATGGGGCACATGCTTTTTTCTTTATCCCTTTTTCGATCGTATTATTGATCGAAGGGTATTCGCCCTGGGGAGTCATCGGCTGGCATTTGGGCATTATGGCCTTGATTTATGCCAATAATTTCCTAAACGTTCTCCTGAACAATAAAGACAGTATCCTGTATCCGGTTGCGGTACTTTTTGTAATCTTGGGAGTCTGTCAATACTATGGCTATTTTGATATAACGGAATTTACCGCACCATTCTTTGACGCTCTCTATGATTTCCCTTGGGTCGCCATCTTACCATGGGCAATTCTGGCCTTTCTATATGTAGCTTCATTTCGTTATTTCGAAAAACACATGTATCTCGATGGTGGCTTGGCCCAAAAGGCAGCTGTGGCGAAGACCGAGGATTTTACCTGGCTGGATCGTTTTGGCAATCTAGGTGTTTTTTTGAAGAACGATATCAAGCTTATTAAACGTAACAAACGCTCTAGGACCACGGTTATGGTGAGCATTCTTTTTCTTTTTTATGGACTTTTATTCTTTGGAGGAGCCATAGAGGCCTATGAAGGCCCGATGTGGAAGATATTCGCCGGCATATTTGTTTCAGGGGGCTTTCTATTCACCTTCGGACAATACGTTCCTAGTTGGGACAGCTCGTACTATCCCTTGATGATGAGCCAGAACATTACCTATAAGGACTATTTGAACTCCAAATGGTATCTGATTATTCTTGCGACCTTAATAAGTACGGTACTTGCGTCGTTTTATCTTTATTTTGGCTGGGAGGCCTATTTGGCGATCTTGGTAGGCGCAATTTACAATATGGGAGTTAATTCATATCTCGTACTTTGGGGCGGGGCCTATATCAAGACACCTATCGACCTCACTTCCAATAAAAAGGCGTTTGGGGACAAACAATCTTTTAACTTGAAGACCTTGCTATTGACCATTCCAAAATTAATACTACCGGTACTCATCTATGGTCTCGGACACTATCTTATAAACCAAACGACTGGGTATATTTTTGTAACTGTAACGGGCTTGGCGGGATTTGCCTTTAAGAATAGCGTTTTTAAGAACATCGAGCGTATTTATAAGAAAGAGAAATATAAAACGCTTCTGGCCTATCGGCAAAATCATTAAATATGAAAGTTAAAAGGCCTTATTAAAAGGACGATAGTATATTTTGAATTAGAAAGCCAATATATGATAGCACTTCAGACACTCACAAAAAAGTATAAAGACCAGGTCGTTTTGAACATCGGGCAGCTAGAAATTCCCAAAGGGCAGAGTTTTGGCCTGGTCGGGAACAATGGTGCCGGAAAGACAACCTTGTTCAGCCTTTTACTAGATCTGATCCAACCTACAACAGGTCATATCGTCAATCAGGGGGTCCAAGTCGATAAAAGTGAGGCATGGAAACCATTTACAGCATCATTCATCGATGAGTCGTTTTTGATAGGCTATCTCACACCAGAGGAATATTTTTATTTCATAGGTGAGTTAAGGGGTCAGAAAAAGGGAGCGGTAGATGCCTTGTTAGCGCAATTCGCCGATTTTTTTCATGGGGAGATTTTAGGACAGAAAAAATACCTGCGTGACCTATCGAAAGGGAATCAGAAAAAAGCAGGAATCGTCGCGTCTTTAATCGGTAATCCTGAAGTGATCATCCTTGACGAACCTTTTGCCAACCTAGATCCTAGCACACAGATTCGATTAAAGGGCATTCTCAAGAAACTGGCTAGTCAGCAAGATGTTACGGTATTGGTTTCGAGTCATGACCTTATTCATGTGACCGAGGTATGCGAACGAATCGTAGTCCTGAACAAAGGAGTGGTAGTAAAAGACATCCAGACATCGGCCCTCACTTTGAAGGAATTGGAAAACTTTTTTGCGGGTAGCATTGCGCCTGAAGATGAAATCGTCTAGGGCAACATTCGTTTTGTTCAGTGTATGGAACCAAATAACGCATTGCTTTTAATTACAGCGGCCCAAATTGAACAGAAATCATAAATCATACCCTTTGGTCGGTTTCTAGAGGGCCGAAGTTTCCTCAAAAAACGGCTAACCCCCGATGAATTACAGAAATTCTGTCATACAATACCAGAATAGGTCGTGTCAGGCTCCGAAGTCTTCGGGTTAACAGACCGATCGGTTTGTGATGGTGCGCACTGGCAAGGATTCACAACCACACTATTTTTTACCTTTTCTCGACCAACTGCATAATAATCCGGTTGTTTTTCAGTTTAGCATACAGACGTAGACATTCAATTTTGAAGCTTCCATTTAAATTCATTTTAACGGCCCTGTTGGGTGGACTCGCATTCAGCGGCTGTTCCACAAAAAAAGATGCCTTTATCAACCGAAATTGGCATGCCCTAAACACAAAGTACAATACTTTGTATAATGGCAATATCGCATTTGAACAAGGACGTGAAGAACTCAACACGAATTATAAGGATGATTATTGGGAACTATTGCCCGTAGAGCGCTTGGAAGTTACCGATGACATTAAATTAGATTCTGAGGACAACAACCCGAACTTCACCAGAGCCGAGGAAAAAGCGACCAAGGCCATACAAAAGCACAGTATGGACATCAAGGATGAGGAGCGAAACCCTCAGACCGACGAGGCCTTTCTCCTATTGGGAAAATCAAGGTACTTTGATCAACGCTACATTCCTGCCCTGGAAGCATTTAATTACGTAATTAAAAAATATAGCTATAGCGATAAATTGAACGAGGCGCATATTTGGCGTGAAAAGGTGAATATCCGCTTGGATAATGAAGAACTTGCTATTAAGAACCTCAAGAACCTATTGAAGTACGAGGATCTGAAAGACCAGGAAAATGCAGATGCCAGGGCCATGATGGCACAGGCCTATATCAACCTAAAGGTAATCGATACGGCTGTTCAACAATTAAAGATTGCTTCTTACTACACCAAAAAAAAGCCGGAAAAGGGGAGATACTATTACATTATTGGTCAATTGTACAATCAGATGGGGTATAAGGATAGCGCCAACTATGCCTTTGACAAGGTGATTGCACTAAAACGAAGTTCTCCCCGTGTTTATATGATCAATGCTGAGATCCAAAAAATAAGGAATTCTGAAATTACCGAAGAAAATCAGGAAGAAATGCTAGCTTATCTGACGAGCATGGCAGAAAATCGGGAAAACCGCCCCTTTTTGGATAAAATTTACCGACAAATTGCCGAATACCATTTAAACCGTGGATCAGACAGTCTGGCAGTGACGAATTTTAATAAATCGTTACGAGCTACCCAAAATGAGCCGAAATTGAATGCCTTGAATTATGAGAATCTGGCAGAATATAATTTTGATGAAATTAAGTACAAGACCGCCGGATTATATTACGACAGTGTCTTGACAAATCTTCCTGAAAACACAAAGAAGTATCGTACCACTAAAAAGAAATTAGACAATCTGGAAGATGTCATCAAGTATGAGGATATTGTACATCATGCCGATAGCGTCATTACTTTATACAAAATGACCCCGGACCAACGCGTCACCTATTTTGAGGAATATATCGCACGTATAAAAAAAGCCGATCAAGAAGCGGCAAAGAAGGCAGCGGACAAAATTACGGCCGGTTTCGCCTCTTTTGCCAATTCCAAAGGGGGTAAGGAAAACAAGGGCAAATTCTATTTCTATAATATTCAAAGCCTTGGCTATGGCAAGAATGATTTTACGAACAAATGGGGCAATCGCACTTTGGAAGATAATTGGCGATGGAGCAATAAAAATGCAACGTTACCCTCGGAAAACTCAGAAAGGGCAATTGTGCAAAACAATGTTGAAGCTTCCGATCCCGTCGGGGAGGAAAAATACACCTTGTCTTTTTATATTGATAAAATCCCCTCGGATGTCCGATTCATTGACAGCCTTCGCACAGAACGCAATTTTTCCAACTACCAACTAGGATTGATCTATAAGGAAAAGTTTAAAGAGAATCAATTGGCCGCGGCCAAGCTAGAGGATGTCCTTCGTTCTGATCCTGAAGAACGATTAATACTTCCTTCGAAATATAATCTTTATAAAATCTACCAAGAAGAAGGTAGCCCGTTGGCGAGTAACATGAAAGAAAATATCATTCAGAACCATGCCGATTCGCGCTATGCCGAAATACTCCTGAATCCACAAGCTGTTTTTTCCGACGATACCGATACCCCGGAAGCACGTTACGGCAAATTATTCAAAATGTATCAAAATCAAGAGTTTTTAGGGGTTATTACGGGTGCTGAGGAGAATATCAATCGATATACAGGCGATCCCATTGTCCCAAAATTCGAGATGCTTAAGGCGAATGCCATCGGCCGATTAAACGGTTTTGAGCCCTTTAAGGAGGCCTTGAATTATGTTGCCCTGACCTATCCGAATAATCCAGAAGGCAAAAAAGCCGAGCAAATGGTGATAGAACAGTTGCCCAAATTAGAACCAAAGGAGTTCTCCCCGGAAGAAGGGTCATCTGGCTCAGGAAATTGGAAAGTGGTCTTCCCTTTTAAAAGACAAAATAATGAGGCGGCCGTCAAATTAATGGAACGCCTTGAAAAATCAATCAAAGAGCTAAGGTATAAGAACATAGTTTCGAAGGATATTTATAACTTGGAAGACCAATTTGTCGTGGTGCACGGGTTTAAATCGAAGGATTTCGCATTGGGGTATGCCGAATTGCTAAAAAACAATAAGGATTATAAGATAAAGGACGAGAATTTCGTAATTTTATCTTCCAACTATAAAATAATACAAGTACATAAAAACCTACAAGATTATAAGAATACCCTTTTAACCCCAAAACCCTAAATAATGTTTTCAGATAATAAAAAACCCAGAACTATGAGCGAAATAGGAGGACAACCAAACAGAATCGAAAAAAACACTAAAATCAAAGGGGACATCATCTCAGAAGCTGATTTTAGAATCGACGGAAAATTAGATGGTAATGTAAAGACCAGCGGAAAAGTGGTCATTGGCAAGGATGGCTATATTCATGGAAAGGTAGAATGTGTGAATGCCGATATTGAAGGAAGTTTCAATGGGGAATTAATGGTCTCAGATCTGTTATCCTTAAAATCCTCGGCAGTAATTGAAGGCACGGTATCAGTATCTAAATTGGCCGTTGAGCCTGGGGCTACTTTTAATGCTTCCTGTAATATGAAAGGCAAAGGGGGATCGATACATGGCAGCCAAGCCAGTAGTGCCCAAACGGATACTTCGGGAGGGTTTAAGTCTTCAATCGGAAGTAAGGCATCTAGCGCTAGCAATGAATCAGCAAAAGCCTCCTAGTAAAAAAAATCTCAAAAACGTGGCAATGCTTTCGGGTATTGCATTCGAAATGGGGGCCATCATCTATTTAGCCGCACAAGGAGGCATATGGCTTGATGCACATTTCAACAATGAAAAACGAGTTTACACGGCCTTTGCCACACTGATCGGTGTGGCAATTTCTATTTGGATAGTTTTGCGCCAATTAAAGCGAATAAAATATTGACTTCAAATGTACGGCCCGTTTTTAATTTTACACTGGTTTTATGTGGTGTACTAGGACTGGCTTTCCTGGCACATACCAGTCTGCTTAAACAGGTCGGAATGCCGCCCTTAGGCAACAAAATCGTTTTGTCATATCTCATCAACGGCCTACTTGCCTTGATTATTTTTGGTTCTTTGTTTGTGTTCAAGAACCGTCTAAAAAATTATATCGGCTTTTTATTCATGGGAGGGAGTTTTCTAAAGTTCATTTTCTTTTTTCTGCTTTTTTATCCTGAATATAGCGCAGACGGCGTGATGGACAAAATGGAGTTTGCCGGTTTCTTTGTCCCCTATGCTATAAGTCTTGTTATAGAGACCGTTTTTACAGCGCAAATGCTTAAAAAGTTGGATTGAAAATCCATTTGAAATAAAGGTTGTGATTGCTTTTTTCTTTTTAGAAGAATAGCTTACATTTGCACCGATTTTTAGAGACCGATATTTCTTAGCTTTATGCGGATACCTTACTTTACAAAATTTGTCTTTTTAGTGCATTTCCTATTCGTAGGCTTTTTTTATGGCCAAAATGCCGAACATGATGCTTATGAAGGCCCGAAAGACAAGAGTACTGAGATAAAAGAATACATTCGACACCACCTTCAGGATTCGCATGATTTTTCGTTGTATTCGTACACCAACGAGGCAGGTGAGCATGTAAATGTTGGCGCCCCATTGCCGGTAATCTTATGGGATAATGGCTTAAAGATCTTTTCCTCTTCGAAATTCAACCATGGGGAAACCATCGCCGAGGTCGATGGTAACCAATATAAGCTCTCTCACGGCAAAATTTACAAAACAGATACGACCGGCACCATTAATTTAGATGAAGCGGGACATCCTACGAACCTTAAACCCATCGATTTCTCAATCACAAAAAGTGTGGTGATGATCATCATCACTTGTTTGATGATGTTTTGGCTTTTTACAAGTTTGGCAAGATCCTATGTAAAGAATGGAAGCATCCCGAAAGGACTCGGTCGATTTTTCGAGCCGATAGTCATCTATATTCGGGATGATATCGCCAGGCCCAATATCGGGGAGAAGAAATATAGAAAATACATGCCCTATCTCTTGACCATCTTTTTCTTTATTTGGTTTTTGAATATTTTCGGACTAACTCCATTAGGTGTTAATGTGACCGGGAATATTGCTGTTACGGTCGCTTTGGCACTGTTGACTTTTCTATTGACAAATTTTACGGGCACAAAGGATTATTGGAAGCATTTAGTAGATCCCTTGGGGAAAACAATGCCATGGTATGGCAAACTGCCCATTTATATAATTCTTGTACCGATTGAATTATTAGGACTTTTTATAAAGCCTTTTGCCTTGTTGATCCGTTTGTATGCGAACATGCAGGCAGGCCACATCGTATTGATGAGCTTGATCGGATTGATGTTCATTTTTAAAAGCTGGTTGGGAAGTCCGTTATCATTCGGGCTCGCGTTTGCCATTTCGTTGATAGAAATTTTAGTAGCTGTATTACAGGCCTATATATTTACGATGTTATCGGCACTGTATTTCGGTTTTGCGGCAGAAGAACATGCACATGAGGATGAACCGGAATTGATGCATCTTTAAACGAATTTAATTCCCGTAAATGTGGGATTAATTATATTGATTTTTAATTTTTAAACAAGAGAGAGTATGGAAATTCCAGCAATTGTAGGTGCAGGTTTAGCAGTTATCGGAGTAGGATTGGGTATTGGTAGGATCGGTGGCTCGGCCATGGATGCTATTGCACGTCAACCCGAAGCGTATGGTAAGATTCAAACGGCTATGTTGATTGCGGCAGCACTTATTGAAGGGATTGGTTTCGCTGCGATATTCGCATCCTAACAAATCTGAAAGCAATGGCCTTAACGGTTGGTTACGGCCATTGTTTCTTTAAAGATTGAATTTTAAAAAATTAAGGTATGGAAAAATTACTGGATGAATTTTCAATAGGCTTGTTTGTATGGCAAACCATATTATTTGTGCTTTTGCTTTTGTTATTACGAAAATTTGCATGGAAACCTATTTTAAATGCTGTAAATGATCGTGAAGAGGGCATTAAAAATGCACTCGCCGCTGCCGAAGAGGCCAAAAAAGAAATGCAGAATATATCCGCCGACAGCGAAAAGTTATTGAAGGAAGCTCGCGTTGAGCGTGAGGCCCTCCTGAAGGAAGCAAGGGAAATAAAGGACAAAATCGTCTCCGACTCCAAGGAACATGCTAAAATCGAAGGGGACAAAATGATCAAGCAGGCCCAAGCGACTATTGAAAGCGAGAAAAAGGCGGCAATTGCTGACATAAAGAATCAGGTGGCGGAACTTTCTGTGGAAATAGCTGAAAAAGTACTTAAGGAGCAACTATCAAATAAAGAAAAGCAATTGAAGTTGGTTGAAAAAATGTTGGGGGACATCAAATTGAACTAAGCAGAAATGAACGACGCAAGAGCAGCCATACGATATGCCAGGGCTTTACTAGACCTTGCTGTAGAAAACAAGGCCACGGAAGGCTTGGAAAAAGACATGCGTTCGGTGGGGAACACGATTGCTGATAGCAAGGAGCTACGTCAAATGTTGGCTAGCCCGGTTATTCCTGGAAAGACCAAAAAAGAGGCACTTTTGGCTATATTTAAGGACAGTCACGCAATTACACAGGGATTGATCGGTATGCTGGTAGACAATAAACGCGTGGCAATGCTTGATGAAGTGGCCTTGAAATACATCATCCTGAACGAGCAATTGAAAGGTGAGGATGTGGCGTTTGTTACGACGGCAGTGCCTATGACCGCTGATATTGAAAAGAAGGTCTTACAACAAATTGCGCTTTTGACGGGAAATAAGGTAACCTTGAAAAGCAATGTAGATGAAACCATTATTGGCGGATTTGTGCTTCGCGTTGGCGATTTGCAATACGATGCCAGTATATCGAATAAGTTGAACAATTTGAAGCGCGAATTCGCTGGGAATTTGTAATAAAAAAGTCAGGACCCTAGATTTCAGTCGGCTGCACAGTGTAGCGCCTATTTCTAAAGTCTAAATATTTAACGTCTAACGTCTATTAAAATGGCAGGAGTAAAAGCAGCTGAAGTATCGGCAATTTTGAAAAAACAATTATCAGGATTTAATGCCAGTGCAACCCTTGATGAAGTGGGCACCGTACTGCAGGTAGGGGATGGTATTGCTAGGGTATACGGTCTGGCCAATGCTCAATATGGGGAATTGGTGGAGTTCGCTGGCGGACTAGAAGGAATCGTTCTGAACTTGGAAGAAGACAATGTTGGGGTAGTTCTCTTGGGTCATTCCAAGGAAATTGGTGAAGGCACCACCGTAAAACGAACACAACGTATCGCCTCGATAAATGTAGGTGAAGGTATTGTGGGTCGGGTGGTAAATACTTTGGGCACTCCAATCGATGGGAAAGGACCGATAACTGGTAAAACGTATGAAATGCCATTGGAACGTAAGGCACCTGGTGTTATTTTCCGTGAGCCGGTGACCGAACCATTGCAAACGGGAATCAAGGCAATCGACGCCATGATCCCAGTGGGAAGAGGCCAGCGTGAGTTGGTTATCGGAGATCGACAGACCGGAAAGACGACGGTCTGTATCGATACCATCTTGAACCAAAAAGAATTTTATGATGCAGGGGAGCCTGTATATTGTATTTATGTGGCGATTGGCCAAAAGGCATCGACTGTGGCCGCCATTGCCCAAAACTTGGAAGATAAAGGGGCGTTGGCCTACACAACTATAGTTGCTGCGAACGCTTCAGATCCTTCACCGATGCAAGTCTACGCACCTATGGCCGGGGCTTCAATTGGAGAATATTTTCGTGACACTGGCAGGCCTGCATTGATCATCTATGATGACTTGTCAAAACAGGCGGTTGCCTATCGTGAAGTTTCTCTTTTATTGCGACGCCCTCCGGGACGCGAAGCATATCCTGGAGACGTTTTTTATCTTCACTCAAGATTGTTGGAGCGGGCCGCGAAAATCATAAATGATGATAAAATCGCGAAAAACATGAACGATTTACCAGACGTTTTAAAACCAATGGTCAAAGGGGGAGGTTCCTTGACAGCCTTACCGATCATTGAAACCCAAGCCGGAGACGTTTCGGCCTACATCCCAACGAACGTAATCTCGATAACAGATGGTCAGATTTTCTTGGAACAAGATCTTTTCAACCAAGGGGTTCGTCCGGCTATCAACGTAGGGATTTCTGTTTCTCGGGTAGGGGGAAATGCGCAGATCAAGTCTATGAAAAAAGTGGCGGGCACCTTGAAGCTTGATCAAGCCCAGTTTCGTGAGTTGGAAGCCTTTTCGAAGTTCGGATCCGATTTGGACGCTGCTACCTTGAACGTAATAGAAAAGGGACGCCGCAACGTTGAAATCTTGAAACAGGCCCAGAACGATCCGTTTACCGTCGAAGACCAAATAGCAATTATCTATGCAGGGTCAAAGAATTTGTTGCGTGCCGTTCCCGTTGAAAAAGTAAAGGAATTTGAAAGGGATTATTTAGAATTTTTGAACGCCAAACACCGTGATGTCTTAGATTCATTAAAGGCAGGCAAACTTACTGATGAGGTAACTGACACCCTTACCTCGGTTGCCAAGGACCTTGCTGGGAAATATAAAAACTAATTCGGAATTCGAAGTGTGAATTCTTAATTTGAGAAAATGGCCAATTTAAAGGAAATACGAAATAGGATAGCATCGGTTTCATCGACCATGCAGATAACCAGTGCCATGAAAATGGTGTCGGCCGCGAAACTGAAAAAGGCTCAGGATGCCATTACAGCAATGCGGCCCTATGCCGAAAAGTTAACCGAATTATTGCAAAGCCTGAGCGCGAGCATGGACGTTGATTCCGGTAATAAGTTTTCAGAAGTTCGAGAATTAAATAAAATTCTTGTAGTACCCATTACATCGAACCGGGGACTGGCAGGCGCATTTAATTCGAACATCATAAAGCAAAGCACACTTTTGGTGAGTGAAACCTATGCAGGAAAGAAGGTAGATTTTATGGTTATTGGTAAAAAGGCCAATGATATCCTAAAAAAGAAACATAGCATTATTGGCAATCATAGTAAGGTGTACGAGGATCTTAATTTTGACAATGTGGCCGCTATCGCCGAAGAATTGATGGAATTATACACTACGGGAAGGTATGATAAAATCGTACTTGTTTATAACAAGTTCAAGAATGCGGCAACTCAGATTGTCATGACCGAACAATTTTTGCCGATTGTTCCTAGTCAAGGAGGACCGAGCACTACCACCGATTTTATTTTTGAACCTAGTAAGCAGGAAATTGTAGAGCAATTGATTCCTAAGTCACTTAAAACTCAATTATATAAGGGAATACGTGATTCTTTTGCAAGTGAACATGGCGCGCGCATGACAGCGATGCACAAGGCAACCGACAATGCGACCGAACTTCGAGATCAATTGAAATTAACATACAACAAGGCGCGACAGGCTGCCATCACCAATGAAATCCTTGAAATTGTTGGTGGTGCGGAAGCACTCAACAATTAGACGGAGCCCTTGCGGAGTCAATTTACCAAGGGGCGAAGCACCCGACAATTAGACGGAGCCCTTGCGGAGTCAATTTACCAAGGGGCGAAGCACCCGACAATTAGACGGAGCCCTTGCGGAGTCAATTTACCAAGGGGCGAAGCACCCGACAATTAGACGGAGCCCTTGCGGAGTCAATTTACCAAGGGGCGAAGCACCCGACAATTAGACGGAGCCCTTGCGGAGTCAATTTACCAAGGGGCGAAGCACCCGACAATTAGACGGAGCCCTTGCGGAGTCAATTTACCAAGGGGCGAAGCACCCGACAATTAGACGGAGCCCTTGCGGAGTCAATTTACCAAGGGGCGAAGCACCCGACAATTAGACGGAGCCCTTGCGGAGTCAATTTACCAAGGGGCGAAGCACCCGACAATTAGACGGAGCCCTTGCGGAGTCAATTTACCAAGGGGCGAAGCACCCGACGATTAGACGGAGCCCTTGCGGAGTCAATTTACCAAGGGGCGAAGCACCCGACGATTAGACGGAGCCCTTGCGGAGTCAATTTACCAAGGGGCGAAGCACCCGACGATTAGACGGAGCCCTTGCGGAGTCAATTTACCAAGGGGCGAAGCACCCGACGATTAGACGGAGCCCTTGCGGAGTCAATTTACCAAGGGGCGAAGCAATCAACAATTGAGAATTTAAATGTATAGACTTAAACCCGCGTTTGGCGGGTTTTTTTATTTTTTTAGATTAACATTGCGCTTTTGTCAGCCGGCTTTAAATGGCTACATTTAGATTTTAATTGCGCGTCTTGAATCCATTAAAAAAACTCGTTAAGCATACTCTTTTCTATGGTCTGGCGACCGTGTTTCCACGGATGCTATCCTTCTTTCTTTTGCCGCTATATACTGGGGTAATGGAAACGGAAGGCTATGGGCAATTATCGATTATTTTTGCCTGGTTTGCCATTTTCAATGTTTTTTTGGCATATGGCATGGAGACTGCTTTTTTTCGGTTTTACAATGGAAACGATGATCGTAAAAAAGTCGTTGCCACTTCCTTGCTTTCGGTGTTGGGCACCACCATCGTATTCATGTGCGCTGCACTTCTATTTAAGGATTCGATTGCTCGAACTACCAATATCGAACCAAGGTACATAACATATGCGGTTTTTATCCTCGCGTTGGATGCCTTGGTAATAGTACCTTTTGCTTGGCTTAGGGCTACGGAAAAACCGATGAAATACGCTATCATAAAGATTTTGAACGTTGGGCTTAACTTCGCTTTTAATGTCTTCTTCCTTTGGTTTGTTCCCAAAAGGGTGCACGCCAATGCCGATTCTATTTTTAGTCATCTTTATATTCCCAATTTTGAAATTTCGTATATTTTCATTGCGAATCTGATTGCCAGTGGGGCGACTTTTCTACTCCTATTTGAGCTCTATAGGCGCAGACCGTTGGTTTTCGACCTTGAACTTTGGAAGCGAATGTTGAAATATTCCATGCCGGTCATGATTGCTGGAGTGGCCTTCACAATCAACGAAGTATTCGATCGGATTCTTTTGGAATGGTTGCTCCCAGAGGATATCTCCGAGAGTATGGTAGGCATGTATTCTGCCTGCCTAAAACTGGCTCTTTTTATGACCTTGTTTGCCACTGCCTTTCGAATGGGCATAGAACCATTTTTTTTCAGTCATTTCAATACCCAAAATCCCCAACGGGCCTATGCGCAAATCACGAATTATTTTGTGATACTTGGAAGTATTATTTTATTGGGAGTAATCGTCTATGCAGACGTCCTGAAGGCAATATTCATAAGAAATCCGGACTATTGGCCGGCAATGGATGTAGTTCCCATTACCATATTGGCCAGTTTTTTCCTGGGAATTTACCACAATTTATCGGTCTGGTACAAAGTCACAGACCGGACCTATTTTGGGGCGTACATCTCGTCAATTGGTGCAATTTTAACAATTATCATCAATATCGTCTTTATTCCAAGATTTGGGTATATGGCCTCTGCCCTGGCTACTTTGGTAGCGTATGGTAGCATGATGGTAATGTCATTGTTTTTTGGAAGAATGTACTATCCAGTACCCTATAATTTTAGAAAGATATTTTTCTATTTGGCGATTTCAATCTTATTTTCCTTTCTTTCGTTTTATGTATTTGGAAGGAATATTATAGTAGGTTCGGTGTTACTTTGCGTGTTTTTAGGGCTGGTGTATAGGCTGGAAAACGATCGACTAAAGGAGATTTTTTTTAAGAAGTAACCGCGAGCCAGAACAACGAATCAACAAAAAGTCGCATGCAAGTGTAATCTTCAACTGGTAGTAATCAAAAGCTCAATGAAAATCAAAATCATAAATAAATCCTCACACGCCTTGCCGAGTTATGAAACTGACGCTTCAGCGGGCATGGACCTTCGTGCCAACATAGAAAAGAACATCACCTTGGCACCTATGGAACGGGCAATTGTAGCAACAGGTCTTTTCGTCGAACTTCCACTTGGCTATGAGGCACAAGTAAGGCCAAGGAGTGGGTTGGCGATCAAACATGGAATCAGCGTATTAAACTCCCCAGGCACAATAGACGCCGACTATAGGGGTGAGATTGGCGTGATTCTTGTTAATCTATCACAAGTTTCGTTTACCATCGAAAAGGGTGCTAGGATTGCACAATTGGTCATTGCTAGGCACGAACGTGCCGAATGGATTCATGTAGAGGAACTATCTGAAACTGCCCGTGGGGGAAATGGTTTTGGTAGTACTGGCATTCAATAAGATGTTGCTAATTCGTGATGAGCATAGGTAAATGCATTAAATACCTGCGTACTTCTTACCTTTGAACGCTTACATTTCCTTGGTACTGTCTAAATGAGAAGTTAGAAATATGAAAGATCTCTTTTCCTCACTTATTATCTTGCTAACACTGCTCTTCCCTTTTATGGAATGCCATGCCCAGGATGATGACTTGAAAATCGAGGAAAGCTCAGAGGTTTTTCTAGACGAATATTCAGATGAATTTCAGGAATTATTCTTTGAAGCCCTTAAGCAAAAGGGAATCGAGAATAGTGATAAGGCCATTAATCTGCTTTTGCAATGCAAACGCCTAGACCCAAAGAATAGCGTAGTAGACCATGAGCTGGCCAAGGCGTATTATGCGAACAAAGACTATGTGTCAGCTCAGGAATTTGCAAAAGAGGCGTTATTGTCCGAACCAGAGAATCTATGGTATCTTGAAACATTTATGAATAGTGTGCAAGTCCAAGGAGGCTCTGTTGAAGCTTTCATAAATGAAGTGCCTAATAAGAATGATACATTAAAGGAGAATGTAGCCCTACTTTATTTCAGGCAAAAAAATTATGAAGGCGCTTTGGCCATTTTAAAAGAACTCAGGAATTCTGGCTTTAAAAAAGACCTCACGTCAAAACTTACCGATTCAATTACGAATGCAAAAAGCAATATCAGGCCTACATCGATTTCAGATCTGGCAGTAGATACCCATGTTACACTTGCAAATTACATGACAAGGATTAACCAACTTATCGCGGCCAATAGTACGACACAATTAGAGCAACTTTCAACCGAGGCCATTGAAAAATTCCCTTCCCAGCCTTATTTTTATTATGCGATGGGAGTGGTCCTGAACAAAAAGAACCAAACTCAAGAGGCCATTGAAATGCTCGAATCTGCCTTAGATTATCTTTTAGATGATGTGGCATTGGCCAATAAAATATATAATGAATTGGTAGTTGCTTATACCGCTCGCAACGATACATCCAAGGCAAATATGTATCTTCGCATGATAAAAGCAGGGAATTAGGGCTATGGCAAACGTATATAGACATGCGAAAAAATGGTTGACCCTCATTGTTTTCCTAACACTGACGTTAGCCTGTAAGTCGAATAAAATTCTTGCAGAAGGTAGATTAGACGCAACTCTTTCCGCCAAAACGATCATAAGATCACATTATCAGAATACCCTTCGTTTTAAAACGCTTCGTGGAAAAATGAAGATCGATTATTCCGATGGGGAAACCTCACAAGGATTAAGTGTTAGCGTGCGAATAGAAAAAGATACAGCAATCTGGTTGAGCGCGCCCTTGGGCATGGTAAAAGTATACATTACCCCACAAAGGGTGAGTTTCTATAATAAGTTGGAAAATGAATATTTTGATGGGAATTTCGAGTATCTAAGCAATCTTTTGGGTACAGACCTCGATTTCAACAAGGTACAGAATTTATTGTTGGGCCAAGCAATGGTCGATATGCGGTTAAATAAATATGATGTTTCCATCACAGGGGAGAACTACGCATTAAAACCAAAAAATACGATCGAACTTTTCAAGATATTATTTGAGATCGAACCCAAAAATTTTAAAATGGCCTCTCAGATTATCTCCCAGCCTTCAAAAAATAGATTGCTTGATATTAATTATAAAAATTACCAGAAGATCAATAAATGGATCTTGCCCTACCAAATAATCATTGTAGCTAGCGAAGGTACCAAACGAAATACCATAGAAATTGAATATCGAAATATGGAATTTGATGAACCTGTTAGCTTTCCTTATAAAATACCGAAGGGTTTTAAAGAAATAGTATTGACAAAAGATGATATATAAGGTGCCATATCGCATTCTTTTTATGCTCTTTGCCGCAATGCTGATGGCCCAGGGCATTTATTCCCAGACAAATGAACAACGTGCTCTAGAACTTAAAAGAGAAAAGCTTCAAAATGAGATTCGCGAAATAAATAGGTTGCTTTTTGCTGAAAAAAAAGAAAAGGGCAACGTATTAGACCAGATGGAGGCCTTGGATCAAAAGATTAATGTACGGCAACAATTGATCCGGGTAACCAACCAACAATCCAATCTTCTAAATCGTCAAATTAATGCGAATATCCGCAATATTTCAAAACTTCGTGAGGAGTTGAAGTCGCTCAAGGATGAATATGGCGCCATGATCCAAAAATCCTATCAGAACAAATCAAAACAAAGCAGATTGATGTTCTTGTTGTCCTCCGTAGACTTTTATCAAGCTTTTAAGCGATTTCAATACATGAAGCAATACACCGAATTTCGCAAGAAACAGGGAGAACAGATCATGGCAAAGACCGATGATCTTGCGCGGCTTAACAAAGACCTTAACGAGGAGCGAAAAGTAAAGGAGGTATTGATTTCACAGAATAAAAAGGCGAAAGACCAACTGATGGTTGAAATTAAGAACCAAAAGGAATTATTGGGGACCATTCGAAAGAATGAAGGAAAATACGCTTCGGCTATTGATAAGAAAAAGCAGGAGGCCAAGGAAATCGATCGACAAATCGATAACTTGATCCGCAATGCCATTGCGATCTCCAACAAAAAGGCAGGCAAGGCCAATAGTAGTCCAAATTCGTTCGTTCTTACACCCGAGGCTACAATAGTCGCGAATAATTTTTCGGCCAACAAGGGGAAATTGATTTGGCCGGTCGAAAAAGGGTTCAAAAGTCAAGGTTTTGGCGTCTATAATGATGCTGTTTATCCGGGTGTAAAACACGAAAGTAACGGAGTAATTATTACCACTGACCGTGGCGCCAAGGCAAGAGCTATTTTTAAAGGCGAGGTAATCGCCATTATTGCCGTACCGGGAGGTAATAAGGCCGTACAAATAAAGCATGGAAATTATATTAGCACCTATTACAACCTTTCTAACCTATATGTAAAAAAAGGGGATATGGTAGAAGCCAAAACCCCTCTGGGAGATATTTATACCAATCGGGATAATGGCCAGACGCGTCTTAAATTTTATCTTCACAAGGATACGGCTAAATTGAATCCGGAAGAATGGGTCTACCAGCTTTAAAACTGTGCTAGACGGGTCAGTTGGCGGTGTGATCATAAATTCGATACCATGGGAAAAATAACTGATTTACAAGGAACCTTTAAACTCCACAATGGTGTTGAAATGCCCTATTTCGGATTGGGGACCTATCAATCCAATAATGATCAGGAAGTTGTAGATGCCGTCAATTTCGCCCTTGAGGTCGGATATCGGCATATAGATACAGCCTCCGTTTATGGCAATGAAGTAGGCATCGGTAGGGCGATCCGATCTAGTAAAATTCCCCGGGATACTATTTTTGTGGTTAGTAAAGTATGGAACACAGATCAGGGCTATGAGAATACTTTAAAGGCGTTTGAAGGAAGTATGAAGCGGCTTGACCTTGATTATTTGGACCTTTACCTTGTCCATTGGCCAGTTAAGGCCAAATTTCGCGCAACCTGGCGAGCACTCGAAAAATTGTATCACGACAAACGAATTCGTGCAATCGGGGTCAGCAATTTTATGCAGCATCATTTGGAAAATCTTCTAGAGGTTGCTGAAATTGTTCCTATGGTCAATCAAATGGAGTTTCACCCCTATCTCGTTCAGCAAGATTTGATCGAATTTTGTATCTCGAAAAATATTCAATACGAAGCATGGTCCCCATTTATGCGGGGAAAGCTCCTGAAAACCGATTTTTGTAAAGATCTTGCCAAGAAATATGGCAAATCGATGGCACAGATTGTCTTACGATGGGATTTGCAAAAAGGAGTGGCAACTATACCCAAATCTGTAAAGCAAGAACGCATTCTTTCCAATTCGGCCATTTTTGATTTTGAACTAACCCATGCGGAAATGCACTATTTAGACAGTTTTGATCGCGGGGAACGCAGTGGCCCAAACCCTGATAATTTCGTCTTTTAAGTTACCTGCTAGTTAACATAATCGGAGTGTCTTATGTTGCCCTTGCAAGGGGGAGATTCGGTTCTTAGTTGAAATCATGGGAATAGGGGCTTATCCCATAAATAAGGCCTTAAGTTCGGTAGCCTCGTTGGGCTTCATTTTGCCAGCGAGTACCAAACTCAATTGTTTTCTTCTCAGAGCCCCGTCGAAACGTTGTTTTTCGAGATCGGTAGTTGGTTCCAATACAGGAACATCGGTCGGTTTCCCGGTCTCATCAACGGCAACGAAGGTATAAATGGCCTCATTGGCCTTGGTTCGATTGCCATTATGTCGGTCTTCCATCCAAACATCGATATATACTTCCATAGAAGTTTTGAATGCTCTTGAAACTGCCGCTTCAACTGTAACCACACTTCCCAAGGGAACCGCTTGATTGAATGCAACATGATTTACCGATGCAGTAACGGTAATTCGGCGACTGTGCCTGCGAGCAGCAATACTGGCGGCTCGGTCCATGCGGGCAAGCAGCTCTCCTCCAAACAGGTTATTGAGGGGGTTGGTCTCGCTAGGGAGTACCATATCAGTCATTATAGTTCTTGAATCACTCGGATTTTTAGGCAGCATGGCGCGAATTTTGTGCAAAGATACACGCAATTAATACGTTGAAAATGCAAGACGGCTTATTTTTTGGAAAGAAGCCAGGCATCCATAGAACGCGTACGCTTTACTTCATGCAATGCCTTTAATGCTTGCTCTGTATCGGTATAACTGCTATAGGTAACCATGTGAAGGCCAAATTTATTAGTCCCCAAATATTCTGAATCGTAGCCTTGTGCTTGCAGTTGCCGCATTTTCCGGTCGGCATTCTTTTTGAAACGAAACGCCCCGGCAATGATGTAGTGAGTAGGGGAATTTTTTCTTTTTGAAATAACATCTAAGGTAATGGTAGGCAATTCTACCGGAGATGCATCAAAAAAAGTGGCCTCCTGGATCTGTTTCGTTACTTTTTGTGCTGCTTCCTGACGCACGAGCTGTTGGCTACTGATGGTCTCATCGTAAAAGCGGAAGACCGAAAGTCCCGTAGATAAAGCCAATAGTAAGATCGCCGCATATTTTAAATAGGACCTGTGGGATACCGAAGCTATTTCGCGAGCTTCTGGGGTAATTATCAAAGGGCTTCTTTGTTCTAGGTGAACCACTTCCTTTTTCAAAACTTCACGCACCAATGGCATTGCAACAAAAGAAGCAAGTCCGAATGAAGAAGTGAGATAATTGTTATTATGAGCCGGGCTAAAAATAATCTTGTGGTCCCCGTTTAATTGAAGCTCCCCAATATTTTCAAGTTTTATTCTTTCACCTGTATTCAGAAGTTGCCGCCATTCTTTGGAAATGACTTCCAGTTTTTGCAACATCTTGTCATAAGAAACTCCCTCGACCTCCGCCATATAAGACACTAAGAGTCCGTCATTGGACGTTAATTGACCGTTAAATGAAATAATTTTCGTTGGTGGGAAAAACGAATGGGTAGCAGTGTCAAGAACGGCAGAGCGCATCTGAGTCAAAAACGCACCGAATCCGGGGACGACCACACAATTGTAACGATATAATAATTCAGCTATATAGTGTTCTAGCGCCATATCAGCAAATATTGGAAAAAATAAAGTGGTTCAAAACCTTGCTCGCAACTTTTTATTAACATTAAATTTTATGTATTTTGTGGATAACTATGAATACTTTGAATCTATCTAAAAATGAACTGATTGCGACGCTTCGGCTACAGCATATTCCCAATATTGGAGATGTTACAGCGAAAAAATTAATTGCACATTGTGGAAGCCCTTTGGCAGTCTTTGCCGAAAAACGCCATCATTTGCTAAAGATAGAAGGAATTGGGACCCATATTTTGAAGGGTTTGCATGATGCAGAGCATGATGAGGCTGCGGCTAGTGAATATGAATTTATACAAAAAAACGAACTACAAGTTACCTATTATTTAGACGAAGCATATCCAAGGTATTTGAAGCATTGTTTCGATGGTCCTTTACTGTTGTTCGGAAGGGGTAAGATCGACTTGGAAGGCCGAAGAATCATCAGTGTGGTTGGTACGCGCAACATAACCAGTTATGGCGTTGCATTTTGTGAACGTTTCATTGAGGATATAGCGCCACTGAATCCTGTAATCGTGAGTGGATTTGCGTATGGGGTCGATATTTGCATACAACGCGCAGCTGCTAAAATGGGCTTGCAGACCATCGGTTGTTTGGCCCATGGCCTTAATCAGATGTACCCGAAAATTCATTCCCAATATCGAAGGGAGATAGAGAAAAACGGGGGTTTTCTGACTGAATTTTGGAGTACCAGCCAACCGGATCGTGAAAATTTTCTAAAGCGAAACCGGATTATTGCCGGGATGAGTGAAGCGACCGTCGTAGTTGAATCGGCCGAAAAAGGCGGAAGCCTGGTGACAGCAGATATAGCGAATAGCTATAATCGCGATGTCTTTGCCGTTCCGGGACGTGTAGACGATAAATATAGCATAGGGTGCAATAATCTTATCAAGCAACAAAAGGGGCATATGCTTACCTCGGCAGCAGATTTGATCTATATGTTGAATTGGGAGGTGAAACATACCACGACCAAAGTGATACAACATGAGCTGTTCTCGGAAATGGATGCCACTGAAAAGACGATTTATGGATATCTACAAAAAGGGGGCAAACAACTTTTGGACAGTATTGCCCTCGAATGTAAAATCCCGATTTTTAGGGCTTCTTCAACCCTATTGAATATGGAAATGAAAGGGGTAATACGCCCTTTACCCGGCAAATTGTTCGAGGCTATTTAAAAAATGACCGACCGAAGGGTTTGCAAAAATAACGGCTATAAAAAATCAGGAAGTATTTTGCGAAGTTCGGCGATAGAATCGTGCCCTAAATCATATAGGAATCGATTTATCCTTAAATTGTCGAAGCAAGAAACCGACCCATTGGTTGGTTTATATTAAATCAATAACCAACTTTCTTGCGAACCCTATTGAGAACAAGATCAGCAACTTTTTTTGCTTTTTCAGCGCCCATATCAAGGGCGTTATCTATTTCCGAAAGATGGCTCATATAATAGTCGAATCGTTCTTGTGATGCGCCAAATTTTTCAAGGATGACATCGAATAAAGCCTGCTTGGCATGGCCATAACCGTAGTTGCCTTGAAGATAATTATGACGCATTTCTTGAATCTGGGATTCCGAAGCTAGGATTTTGTATAAGGTAAAGATGGTATCAACATCTGGATTCTTAGGGGCTTCCATGGGCGTTGAATCTGTTTGTATCCCCATAATCTGTTTGCGAAGCTGTTTATGTGGCTGAAAAATATTGATGAGATTGCCTTTGCTCTTGCTCATTTTTTCGCCATCCGTACCCGGTACATACATGGTTGCTTCTTGCACCTTGGCCTCTGGTAAGACAAATGTCTCTCCAAATTGGGCATGAAATCTGGAGGCCACATCTCGTGTCATTTCCAGGTGCTGTAATTGATCTTTTCCCACTGGGACGATATTTGCATCGTACAAGAGGATATCGGCAGCCATTAACATGGGGTAAGTAAAAAGTCCGGCATTCACGTCCTCCAATCGATCGGCTTTATCCTTGAATGAATGTGCCAAGGTTAATCGCTGATAAGGAAACAGGCAGCTGAGATACCAGCAAAGTTCAGTTACTTGAGGCACGTCGCTCTGCCGATAAAAGACCGTTTTCTCAATGTCCAGGCCAAAGGCAAGCCAGGCGGCCGCGGTGGCGTAGGTATTTTGTCGTAGTTCAGTCCCATTTTTTATCTGCGTCAGCGAATGCATATCAGCGATAAATAGAAAGGATTCGTTTTTTGGATCTTGGGCCATTTGAATGGCTGGCATGATAGCCCCTAGGATATTTCCCAAATGCGGAATTCCGGTACTTTGTATTCCTGTTAGTATTCTTGCCATAGACTTTGATTCGCAGTGTACAAAGGTAAAACAAATCGTAAAAAACAACGGGAATTACTTATTTTTGATGCCATGTTAGCATTGCTAAAAAAAATAGGCCAAACACTCTACCGCATTTGGTTCTATATTTTGGTCGCTATCCCGATTATACTTTTTTTCCCGCTCTTACTTCTTTTTACCCTTTCCGAAAAATTTTATCCACAATTCTTCTGGCTGGCAAGGAATTTATGGGCAACTTTTATACTGTACGGTATGGGATGCCCTCCTAGCATTTCCTGGGACCAGAAAATGGAAAGCGGCAAAAGTTATATGCTAGTGGCGAATCATACAAGTATGCTCGACATAATGTTGATGTTATATGTCAGTAAATTTCCATTTGTTTTTGTTGGCAAAAAAGAACTTGTTAAGATCCCTCTTTTCGGATTTTTCTATAAAAGGGTTTGCATTATGGTAGACCGTGAAGATACTAGAAGTCGAACAGCTGTTTACAGAAGGGCACAGCGACGACTTAGCCAAGGGCTAAGTATCTGCATATTTCCGGAAGGCGGCGTCCCGGATGAACATATCATTTTGGATGAATTCAAAGACGGGGCCTTTAAAATGGCAATTGCGCATCAGATTCCGGTGGTACCCATCACCTTTCAAGACAATAAAAAGCGCTATCCATTTTCATTTTTTAGTGGTGGTCCTGGAGTGCTTCGCGCCAAAGTACATTCATTTTTTGAAACTGGCCTACTGACTGAAGCCGATAAATCGGTCCTTAGGAAGGAAGTAAGAGAGGTTATTTTGACCGAACTAACTAAAAATGAGCCTTACTAAAAGAAATATTATAAAATTATACCTATAAGTATATATTAATTCCCTCAACATAGCTTGAAGCCTGTGTGAATTCATGCCTTGTTGGTTCAATCGATTCACAACCAAGAAATCGTGTGCAGCACCCTACATCAAATAACTCAGGGTGTATTCATCTCGCCTGTATTTTAGTTAAAAGCTAAAATTTAGGCCACTGTAGATTCCCATAGAGAAAGGTTGAAAGCTTCCGGAGGTATTAGAGAAGGTATTTAGTTGATATTTGAAGACCGGTTCTACATTGAACTGAACTTTCGGAGAAAATTTATAGTTAAATCCGAAACCAATATTCGTACTGAAATTCACCGTGTTTAAATTGTTGGCCGTGCCGATTTCGGTTGTCAGATTACCCGAAGTCAATGCGACCGAATTATCAACAAGGAAAAGCGAACTTAGACCCCCTATGACATCAACCCCAAAACGCCTTTCAATCAATGCATAATTAAGTTCTAGCGGTATTTCCAAATAGCCAAAACGCTGGGTCATTACTCCATCACGTGATGCATCAATGGCAGAAGCATCGAATGCGAAATCATTTTTTAATGCGTTGGCGCTCGACTTACTAGCCACAAATACATTTTCTGAGGCCACTTTATAATCTATGTTGGGAATCTGTTCAATTGCCGAAGCCGTAAAAGACGATGAAAACTCCACATCATTCGTGTCGTAGCCAAAATCTACTTTATTGATTCCGGAGCGGATCTTCAGCTTTTTACTGATTTCATAGGCTACCGAAAGTCCATAGCTCAGGTTTATCTCACCCGATTTTGCATTAGGGGCGAAACTGGAATGAATAGGAGATCCTTCCCCGAAGGCATTAAAATAGACTGGGGCAATAGTGCCGCCGACCGACCATTTGTGATCCGCTTCATCAGAAACAATCGCATCTTCCTCATTTGGTTCAATCTCATCAAAAATGGATATTTTTTGTGGAGCTTCCTTCGTTTTAGTGTGTGTTTTTTCTTCGGTCAGGGCGATACCATTCCCTGCGTCATTACCTTGTTGCCCTTCTTCGGGATTGGCGATTTCTGCGCGTTTGTTTTCAAACGATTCAATTCCATTTTTTGGTACTTCATTACCTGCTATTACGGATGTATTTAAATTATTGGCGATTTCGGGTTCTTTAGATTCGGCCGAATCATCTTGATTTTCGTTCCTAGGACGAATTGTAGCTTGATTCGACGCAACCTTCGCTTCTTCCTTCTTTTTTTGAAACGAATCTGAACCTGAGGAGGTCCTGGAACCTAAATCGGCAGAGGCTTCTTTTGTGACAAATGAATTGGCAGCCTTACTTTGCTCACTCGTATTGCTCTCAGAGGGAGTACTGGTAACTGCTTCCTGGGAATCGATTTCGAATGTAGGACTATTCCCATTTTCTAAGGTATTGGCGCGTTTGACAGCTCCTTCTTTTGGTATACCGGTCGTTTTTTGATTACTATCTGAGGGTTCTCCCAAGGAGTTGAATATGAGCATACCGGCCATGAATAAGGCCGCAATACCGCCAAGTTTCCACCAAAGGGGGATAAACTTTGGGGTACGTTTCTTTTTATCAAGGGAAGATTTTATATTTTCCCATACTCTTTCATCCGGAACTTCCGAGAAATTATCAAATTTCTCTTGAAATAGTTGGTCGATGTTCTTTTTGTCCATTTTAAAAAACTTTATGTTTCGCTATTAGCCCTAGGTGAAAAATAGGTTTGCAAATAGCAATATCACTATTCCGATAAGTGATCGGGTCATAGTGGATTCGATTTTTTCCTTTAAAATAATTCGTGCCCTTGCCAAATTTGATTTTGAGGTCCCCGCAGAAGTGCCCAATAATGCTGCGATTTCCTTATGGGAATATCCGTCGAGAACATATAAATTGAATGTCAATCGATATTTATTCGGAAGTTCCTGAATGTAATTTAAAAGGGTATGCAAATCAATGCTTTCCTGGTCGGTTTCGATTTCTTCAGGGGCCTCTATAGCTTCGGTTACGACATTTAAATGATCATTTACCCGAAATTTTTGCAATGCAGTGTTGATGGTAATTCGCTTCATCCACCCTTCGAAGGATCCTTTTGATTCATACTGACCTATTTTTTCATAAATGGTCATAAAGCTATCATGCAGGTTGTCTTCGGCTTCCACTTTTGAACGTGAATATTTAAGACAGATACCGAACAGTATATGGGCGTATTTCCTATATAATTGTTCCTGTGCCTTTCTATCTCCCTTTTTGCAATCTTCGATGAGTGCTTCCAGACTCAAAATCTTGGTTAGTATGACATGTAGCTTCAGTTCACTGGCACTTCAATCTCTAAATACTGTGCATCCCCGTTGGCGTCGTCACCGGTATAAAATCTAAATAAATAGGGTTCGGTATAGACTACTTCAAATTGAAATGTTTCTTGTACTTCTTGATTTAAGGTTTTGCAATCATCCCGTTCCAAAATGGCACCTACGGCCACTACGTTTCGTGTGGTGGTAGCGGCCTTACTAATGTCAAAGCCTTCGACCAAGGTACAATCATCTGGCCTCATAACATTTACAGGAATGGTGTAAACCTGGTGCAAGGTAAAAGATTCCGGGAGTTCGGCACTGACGATTTGAAGTGCCTCATAATGAAAATTTTCACTGGTATCATCCAAATTACATGCGCCTAATGAAATCGATAAGGCGATAATGAATGAAATTTGATACAACCGCTTCATAGATATACGTTTTGTTCATAAGATGTAAACAATTCGCTAAGGTTGCGTCGTTGGCGATAAAAATGGGATTCGCAGTGTTCTAACTTATTTTAGGGTTTTGATGGCCTCCCTAATTTTCCCGTCAAGTTCGTCAAAAAGTTCTGGATTATCATTTAAAAGGGCTTTGACAGCATCTCGGCCTTGACCAAGTTTGGTATCACCATAAGCAAACCATGAACCACTTTTTTTAATTATTTCATATTCCACGCCTAAATCTATTATCTCTCCGACCTTTGAGATACCTTCACCATACATGATATCGAATTCTGCGGTTTTAAAAGGTGGGGCTACCTTATTTTTTACGACTTTAACCCTGGTTTTGTTTCCTTCGACTGCACCGTCGGTGTTCTTGATTTGGGTGGATCGTCGGATATCCAAACGAACCGAAGCATAAAATTTAAGGGCATTACCGCCCGTGGTAGTTTCTGGGTTCCCGAACATAACCCCGATTTTTTCCCGCAATTGGTTGATAAAGATGACGGTACAATTGGTCTTACTAATCGACCCTGTTAATTTTCGAAGGGCCTGTGACATTAATCTGGCATGGAGACCCATTTTTGAATCACCCATTTCACCTTCAATCTCACTTTTCGGAGTTAAGGCGGCTACCGAGTCGATCACTACAATATCAATGGCTCCTGACCTGATTAGATTGTCTGTTATTTCTAAAGCCTGCTCCCCATTATCGGGTTGGGAAATGATGAGGTTGTCAATATCTACGCCTAATTTTTCGGCATAAAAACGATCAAAAGCATGCTCTGCATCAATGAAAGCGGCAATACCGCCTTTTTTTTGTGCTTCGGCAATGGCGTGCAGGGTGAGTGTAGTTTTTCCAGAGGATTCCGGGCCATATATTTCTACGACCCTTCCACGGGGATAACCACCCACGCCCAAAGCGATATCCAAGCCCAATGAACCCGAAGGGATCGACCTCAACATCTTGCACCACGCTATCGCCCATTTTCATCACCGCACCTTTGCCATATGTTTTATCAAGCTTGTCAAGCGTAAGTTTAAGGGCTTTTAATTTTGCTTCTTTTTCCGAACTCATTTTTTAAATATTAGGGTCGCTAAATTACTATTTCTTTTCGCATATAACAATCAGGACGCAACCTTTTTGGAAAAGATGCATCTACTAAAAAAAGGATATATTCTAACTCAATATATATTCCCCTATTTTTAAGGAACAGGGGGCAACGATGGCCACTTCCTTTTGTGCATTCAAAGAATGCTATGAAAAAGAAAAATTGGAATGGCCAATTAAGAGTCTTGGTTTCACCGAGGCTCTTTTTTTATTGGCAACTGTGTAATATTCATTATTTTTGCAGCGATCATTCTTTAACTTAAATATTAGTATAGCATGCAACTGTACAATACCTTAAGTGCGAAGGAAAGGGAAGCGCTCATTGAAGAGGCCGGGCAAGAACGCCTGACCATTTCCTTTTATCAATATGCACACATAGGCAATACTTCGATTTTCAGAAATCATATGTTCATCCATTGGAATTCGCTAGATGTATTGGGCCGAATCTATGTTGCCCATGAAGGCATTAATGCGCAATTATCGGTTCCCGCCAATAATTTTGACGCCTTTAAAGCACATTTAGATGGCATTTCATTTTTAAGCAACGTTCGTCTAAACATTGCGAGAGAACATAATAATAAATCGTTCCTAAAATTAAAAGTGAAAGTGCGCAATAAAATCGTTGCCGATGGCCTGAATGATCGAACTTTCGACGTCACCAATAAAGGAATACACGTTGATGCGGAGCAGTTCAATGAACTGATCGAGGATCCCGATACGGTTTTAGTCGACATGCGAAACCATTATGAAAGTGAAATCGGGCATTTTAAAAATGCCGTAACCCCTGATGTCGACACATTTCGGGATTCTTTGGATATTATAGAAGAGAAGCTGTCGGCCCATAAGGAAGATAAGAAGTTGGTCATGTACTGCACGGGCGGGATCCGTTGTGAAAAAGCGAGCGCTTATTATAAACATAGGGGATTTAAAAAGGTATATCAGTTAGAGGGGGGCATCATAGAGTACGCACGTCAAGTTGAAAAAGGAAATCTTGAGAATAAGTTTATCGGAAAGAATTTTGTGTTCGATCATCGTCGCGGTGAACGTATTACCGACCATGTAATCGCCCAGTGCCACCAATGCGGAAAACCATGCGATACGCATGTTAATTGTGCCAACGAGGCCTGTCATCTGCTTTTCATTCAATGCCCCGATTGTGCTGCCGCAATGAATGACTGCTGTTCTGATTCGTGTAGGGAAATACATGAATTACCCTATGAAGAGCAGAAAAAACTAAGAAAGGGAAAAGGGGCAAGCAATAAAATTTTCAAAAAAGGAAGGTCTGAGGTTTTGAAGTTTAAAAAACAGGGCAAGCGTAGTGATCTTATGTAAAGCTTCCTTGATTTGTGACCTCTGATCAAGAGCGATGGCGCTTATAACACTCAAAAAGCAAAAGGTCTTCTAGGGTATTTTAGTGTGGTTAACACCTTGCATACCGTGTACTATGCAATTGTTTTTTGGGTGTTCTATAGCGGCCACGGCAGAATACTGGTGGCTGTTGACTTTCTTTCCAGAACAAATTATACTATCTTTACGTTTAAGTTTAATATGAACCTTTTTCTACGAAAACCAATGGTTTTTGTTGAATCAAGATACAAAATATGGGTTGTAGCAGTTGCTCGACCGCTAAGGATGGACAACCACGAGGTTGCAAGAACAATGGGACTTGCGGTACGGATGGCTGTAATAAATTAACGGTTTTTGATTGGCTTTCCAACATGACGATTCCCAATGGGGAAAAACCATTTGATTGTGTGGAAGTCCGTTTTAAAAATAGCAGAAAAGAATTTTTTAGGAATTCGGAGAATCTCTCGCTCTCGATCGGGGATGTTGTTGCCACACAGGCTGTTTCGGGCCATGATATTGGTATGGTAACCCTTGCTGGGGAATTGGTAAAGGTTCAGATGAAACGCAAAAAAGAGGATTTCAACAACCCTGAACTCCCTAAAATTTATAGAAAGGCAAGTCAAAAGGATATTGACATATGGCAAAAGTGCCGTGATAGGGAGGAAGAAATAAAAAAGCGGGCCCGTGAAATCGCGATAATCCTCAAGCTTCAAATGAAGATTTCCGATGTTGAATTTCAAGGGGATGGTTCAAAAGCCACCTTCTATTACACGGCCGAAGAACGTGTTGATTTTCGACAATTGATAAAGGATATGGCAAAGGCATTTGGTATTCGTATAGAAATGCGCCAGATAGGATATCGACAGGAAGCACAGCGGTTAGGGGGGATTGGTTCTTGCGGAAGGGAACTTTGTTGTTCGACATGGCTAACCGATTTTAGGTCGGTCAGTACCTCGGCTGCACGATATCAACAACTATCCTTGAATCCTCAGAAGTTGGCGGGTCAGTGTGGAAAGCTGAAGTGTTGTTTGAACTATGAATTGGATGTCTATTTAGATGCCCTAAAAGATTTCCCTTCTTCCGAGACCAAGCTACAGACCGAAAAGGGATTGGCATTTTGCCAAAAAACGGATATTTTTAAAGGAAGCCTATGGTTTTCCTACAAGGAAGATCCGGCAAATTGGCATGTACTCTCCAAAGATCAGGTACACGAAATCTTGGAGAAAAACAAGAATAAGATCAAGGTGGCCAGTTTGGAGGAATACGCGGTCGAAAATATCGAAGAGGAAAAGATTGTTTTCGAAAAAGCCGTCGGGCAGGATAGTCTTACACGATTCGACCGTCCGAAGCGATCGAGGAACAAAAATCGCAACCGGGGCAATAATAAAAAGGGGAACGCGGTTACTGGTCAAAACCACCCGAAGAAAAGAAGGAACCCTAAAAACAAACGTTCAAATAATGCGTAGAATTTTGGTCTCCCTTGTGCTTGTGATACTCTTGATCGCTTGTGACGATACCATTGTAAAGTCTGGGTTTCATACTATTCCCGGGGGCTCTTGGAATAGGGATAGCATTGTTACATTTACTTTTTCGGACCTAGATACCCTTCAAAAGCATGATATTTTTATTAATGTCAGAAATGATAACGACTTTCCGTATAATAATCTCTTTTTGATTGCAGAACTCGATATCCCCACGGGAGAGACCCTTACCGATACCTTGGAATATGAAATGGCATTGCCCGATGGGAAATGGTTGGGCAAGGGAGCTGGGAGTATTAAAGAAAATAAGTTGTGGTACAAGGAAAACATCGTTTTTCCGTTATCTGGGGTATATACCCTTCGTGTATCGCAAGCCATGCGAAAGAATGGGCAAGTCGATGGGATTTCAAATTTAAATGGAATTACCGACGTAGGGTACGAAATAGTAAAAAGTAATAAGTAGGAATATGGCAAAGGCCGCGAAGAAAAAACCGGGAACTGGCAATCGGAAATTCATCAAATGGTTTTGGATTTTGTTTGGCGTGGGAATTGCTTCTGTTGTATTGGTATTCCTCCTAGCCTCTTGGGGAGCTTTTGGCGAATTGCCAACATTTGAAACCTTGGAAAACCCACAGACCAATCTGGCCTCTGAAATTATTTCTTCCGATAATCAGACCTTGGGTAAATTTTATCTCGATGATAATAGGACCCCCATTAAATTCAAGGATATCCCCCAAAACCTGATTGAAGCTTTAATCGCCACCGAGGACATACGATTCTTCGACCACGCGGGTGTTGATGCACGGGGAACCTTACGCGCCTTGGTCTTCTTGGGTACACGTGGCGGAGCGAGTACCATATCACAGCAATTGTCAAAATTATTATTTACCGAAAGGGCGTCTGCCAGTACAGTAGATCGGATTATACAAAAGGTGAAGGAATGGGTCATTGCCCTGCGTTTGGAAAGACAATATACCAAAGAGGAAATCCTTCAAATGTACCTTAATCAGTATGATTTTGGGAACAATGCCGATGGGATCCGTTCGGCTTCTCGAATTTATTTTGGGAAAGAGCCCATAAATTTAAAACAGGAAGAATCAGCGATGTTAGTGGGCATGTTGAATAATTCATCATTGTACAATCCTTTACGACGTGAAGCCTTGGTATTACAACGGCGAAACTTCGTTTTGGCACAAATGGCCAAATATGACTTTATTACCAAAGCTGAAAAAGATTCCTTGCAGGCGTTAAAAATGGATGTCAATTATAATCCTGAAAACCATCGGGAGGGCATTGCGACCTATTTTAGGATGTATCTGCAGGGATTTATGAAAGATTGGATTGCAAAGAACCCAAAACCAGCTTCACAAGGTGAACGCGATAAATGGAATCTCTATCTTGATGGCCTGCGAATCTATACGACCATCGATTCGCGCATGCAGCGCAATGCCGAGGATGCGGTGAGCCAGCATATGAAGCGATTGCAGGCCGAATTTTTTCATCAAAATACCCCAGATCGCAATAGTATAGCACCTTTTGTAGGCGTTTCCAAAAGTGAGATCGACCAGATTATGGAAACGTCCATGAAACGTTCTGAACGCTGGAGGGTACTCAAAGAGGACGGAAAATCTGAAAAGGAAATTCGGGAATCGTTTACCAAAAAAACCGAGATGACCGTTTTTGATTGGAATCGGGATACCCATGAAAAGGATACGATTATGACTCCAATGGATTCTATTCGATATTACAAAAAATTTTTAAGAACCGCCATGATGTCAATGGAACCTCAATCAGGCCACGTAAAGGCCTGGGTTGGCGGAGTAGATTATAAGTATTTTCAGTATGACAATTTAATTCAAGGAGCACATCAGGCCGGTTCTACATTCAAACCTTTTACGTATGCCGCAGCGATCGACCAATTGCGATTATCCCCTTGTGATGAATTACCGGATACGCAGTATTGCATTGAAGCAGGAAAGCACGGGAATCCTGAACCCTGGTGCCCAAAAAATTCGGATGGCACCTACACGGGTAAAATGTTTACCCTTAAAGATGCATTGGCAAACTCCGTTAATTCGGTCACCGCGCAACTTATGGATAAGGTAGGGCCGAAAGCAGTAGTTAATATTACGGACAATCTGGGGTTTTCAAGGGAAATCCCCGCTGTTCCCTCCATCGCCTTGGGTACTGCCGATGTCAATGTGTATGAAATGGTCGGGGCGTATGGCATGTTCGTTAATGAAGGGGTGTATGTAAAGCCTGTTATGGTAACCCGTATTGAAGATAAAAATGGAACCGTTTTATTTGAATATGTTCCAGAGACCAAAGATGTTTTAAGTAAGGAAGTCGCTTATGCGATGGTGAATCTTATGGAAGGGGTTACACATGGTGGATCGGGTACCCGTTTAAGGGGAAGTGGCAACAAGAACACAACTGTATATAAGGAAATTATAACCGGTTATCCGTATGAATTTACCAACCCGATTGCGGGAAAAACAGGGACTACCCAAAATCAAAGCGATGGCTGGTTTATGGGAATGGTCCCCAATTTGGTCACAGGGGTTTGGGTCGGGGGCGATGATAAGCCCATACATTTTAAGAGCATCATATATGGCCAAGGCGCAGCAATGGCACTGCCCATCTGGGGGCTTTATATGAAAAAAAACTACGCCGATAAGGATTTGGGCATTTCTGACGGGGAATTTCCAATACCTGAGAATATGACCATCAATGTAGATTGTGATACTCCTAGTGAGGGGGTCACCAAAGACAGCGAAAAGGACACCGACTTGGATGATCTTGATTTTTAGTCCTCTGTTAAAAAATACTGCCTACAAGGACTTATGGCTATGAATTAAGACATATTCAACTGTAAATGGATGCGTCTTTGGAAAGATCAACACCATTAAGGTCAAAACTAAGGAAGAGAAAATCCACTGATAAGCACTTACAAAAAAAGGGCTAATTAAATATCTTATAACTATGATTTCTAAGACAGTCTTGAATGTTAGGGAGGCACTCGACGGCATCGAGGATGGCATGACATGCATGTTGGGAGGTTTTGGACTTTGCGGTATTCCAGAAAACGCCATCTCCGAATTGGTACGCTTAGGCGTTAAAAATATCACCTGTATTTCGAACAATGCAGGAGTAGATGACTTTGGTCTTGGATTGTTGTTGAAAAAACGCCAAATAAAAAAAATGATTTCCTCCTATGTAGGCGAAAATGCCGAATTTGAACGTCAGATGTTAAGTGGCGAATTGCAGGTAGAGTTGACACCACAAGGCACCCTGGCTGAAAAATGTCGAGCTGCCCAAGCGGGCTTCCCAGCGTTTTATACGCCTGCCGGCTATGGTACCGAGGTGGCCGAAGGTAAGGAAACCCGGGAATTCAATGGAAAAATGTATGTGCTTGAGGCTGCCTTTAAGGCCGATTTTGCCTTTATAAAGGCATGGAAGGGAGATGAAGCGGGCAATCTTATTTTCAAGGGGACGGCGAGGAATTTTAATCCCTGTATGTGCGGAGCGGCCAAAATAACCGTAGTCGAGGTCGAGGAGCTGGTACCTGCCGGAAAACTTGATCCCAACCAGATCCACGTACCAGGCATTTTTGTACAAAGAATATTTCAGGGAAATCACTATGAAAAACGAATTGAACAACGAACTGTAAGATCCGGCTCCATGCTTGATAAAAACGGAATAGCGAAACGAATTGCCCAGGAAGTTAAAGACGGTTATTATGTCAATCTTGGAATAGGGATCCCAACCCTTGTGGCCAATTTTGTACGCGACGATATTCACGTTGAATTTCAAAGTGAGAATGGTGTTTTGGGCATGGGGCCTTTTCCTTTTGAAGGCGAGGAAGATGCAGATATTATTAACGCTGGCAAGCAGACCATTACCACCTTGCCAGGAGCCTCCTTTTTTGATTCTGCCCTCAGCTTTGGAATGATCCGTGGTAAACATATCGATCTTACGATATTGGGTGCGATGGAAGTTTCTGAGAACGGGGACATTGCCAATTGGAAGATTCCAGGAAAAATGGTCAAGGGAATGGGCGGGGCAATGGATCTGGTAGCATCGGCCGATAATATCATCGTTGCCATGATGCATACCAATCGTGAAGGGGATTCTAAGCTACTGAAGCGATGTACACTACCGTTGACCGGCGTTGCATGTGTAAAAAAAATCGTTACCAACCTGGCCGTCTTGGAAGTAACTCCTGATGGATTTAAATTATTGGAAAGGGCACCAGGAGTTCGTATAGAGGATATTCAAAAAGCGACTGAAGGTACATTGATCATTGAAGGGGAGATTCCGGAAATACCCATTTGAATTTTAGGCATCACATTTTATCGACGAAAGGAAACACCATTCTTTTTTCACAACAGTATTTGATGGGTTCACAACAATAATATTTATGCGTCCGTCGTTTTTTATAGATTTATAAGGTAATTAAAAGTTAACCCCCAAATCTAACTTTACAAAACGAACGATTATGGAAGCCCAAATGAACCAGGCACCTGCACAAGAAGAAATTCAGGTCTACAAAAACGACTTTTTTAGCGGCGTGGTGATGCTCGCTAGAAAACTATTTATGTTATAATCCTAAAAGTTGTATTTTGAATGGGCCACGTTGATAAAACGTGGCCTTTTTTATGCGTCTTATTCTTTATTTGTACACGGTTCGATCTACGTTTGAAAAGTGGTGATTCAATTTTAAAAAACCCTATTTTTAGGCTTTGAAGTAGCCTATGAATCTACAATTAAGAAAATGTGGTTTGGATTCTTTACATGACTTGGTGGAGATATCCCGTGCTACCTTCACAACTGCTTTCGAAAAAGACAACGACCCAGTTGATTTTAAGAATTATTTGGATTTTTCGTTCACTCATCCCAAGTTACGCGACGAACTTTTGGATATGGATACGGATTTTTATTTTGTGTATCTTAATGAGACCCTGGTAGGATACTTCAAGCTAAACAGAAATAATGCACAGACCGATATTCGGCTTCCGCAAGCGATCGAATTGGAACGCATTTATGTGCTCGCCGGATTCATCGGCAAGGGCATCGGGCAACGCATGCTCGACCGAATCAAAACAATTGCCGCTGACTATAAGAAGGAATTCCTGTGGCTAGGCGTTTGGGAAAAAAACCTTAAAGCCATTTCGTTTTATGAAAAAAATGGGTTTACAAAGTTTGGAAGCCATCCGTATTATATCGGTACCGACAAACAAACTGATTGGTTGATGCGATATGATTTTACTACCTTAAACCCTTAATAACTTTTTCTATGAAATATGTCATTTGCCTTATTTGTATATATAGTGTGACCCGCTCGAGCTTAGCGCAGGCTCCTTATTATTTTCCGGAACCACAAGCAGAATGGGAACAAAAGTTTCCGGGAGATTTTAAGGTGGACGCAGACCTACTCAAAGAGGCGGTATCCTTCGCGGAATCAAATGAGTATAGTGGTTCAAGGGATTTGCGCATTGCCATTTTAAAAGGGTTTGAAAAAGAACCGTATCATGAAATCCTAGGTCCTACCAAAAAGCGAGGAGGACCTGCTGGAATGATTTTAAAGAATGGGTATCTCATCACTTCATGGGGTGATACTAAACGCGTTGACATGACCTTCAGTGTCACTAAGAGTTTTTTAAGTACGGTGGAAGGACTGGCGGAGGATGCAAGATTGATTAATAGTTCTGAAGATAAGGTGATTGATTATCTATGGGATGGAACTTTTGATGGAGCCCATAACGCCAAAATTACGTGGAAGCATTTATTGCAACAAAATTCAGATTGGTCAGGCGAATTGTGGGGCGGGAAAGATTGGGCCGATCGTCCGCCCAAGGAAGGTGGTCTTGATGATTGGAAATTCAGGAAGCTCAAGGAGCCTGGCACATTCATGGAATATAATGACGTTCGAGTGAACGTTTTGGCCTATGCGCTGACCAATGTCTGGCGGCGGCCATTGCCCATGGTGCTTAAGGAAAAAATAATGGACAGGATCGGCGCTTCAACCACATGGCGCTGGTATGGATATGATCATGCTTGGACCGAAATTGACGGTATCCAAATGAAATCGGTAACAGGGGGTGGCCATTCCGGGGCGGGCCTTTTTATCAATACCGAGGACATGGCGCGATTCGGTCTCCTATTCTTAAATGATGGTAAATGGAAAGAGGATCAACTGATCAGCCATAACTGGATTAAAAAGGCCCTTGAGCCATCTGTTCCCAATTCGAATTATGGCTACATGTGGTGGCTAAATAAAAAGGGAGCTGCGCACTGGGAAGGGCTTTCTGAATCTATTTTTTATGCCGCCGGTTTTGGGGGTAATTTTATCGTCATCGATACCTCAAAGGATCTTGTGGTCGTCCTACGATGGTTAGAACCCGATAAAATAGGAGAGTTCATGACAAAGGTAATGACCGCTTTCAATTAAAGCGAACATAATATCTCTGCCGCCTGCTCCAAAGTCTCCTTGGTTTTGGCAAAACAGAATCGGAGTACCTTGTCGTCTCTATTGTTGACATTAAATGAGGAAATGGCAATACTGGCCAGATGATGGTCGATAATCAAGCGTCTGGCAAGATCTTCATCGCCTTCATCCGTAAATTGAGTATAATCCAGAAGCTGAAAGTAAGTGCCTTTGGTCGGTGTAAATCGAAATCTCGAATTTTGGAGGCGGGAAAGGAAATAATCACGCTTCTCCTGGTAAAAATCATTAAGGCCAAGATAATTTTCTTGGTTTTTCAAGTAGTCTGTCAATGCCCGTTGCACGGGATGGTCAACACAGAAAACTGCAAATTGATGTATTTTTCTGAATTCATGCATCAATTCTGCAGGTGCTGCACAATAGCCCATTTTCCATCCCGTTACATGAAAGGTCTTGCCAAAGGAAGCACATACAAAGCTGCGTGCTGCCAAATCGTCAAATCTAGAGGCGCTTTGATGTTCGGCTCCATCGAAAACGATGTGTTCGTACACTTCATCACTGATCAAAATGATATTGGTGGGCCGCAAGATTTCTTGCAATTGTAGCATATCGGCTTTGGAAAAAATCTGACCACTCGGATTGTGCGGAGTATTGATAATTACCATACGGGTTTTTATGGTAATCATGTTTCGAAATTCTTCCCAGTTTACAGTATACCCAGGGCCGTTTAATTGAATAGGAACAGCTTTACCACCATTTACTTCAATGGCGGGCTCATAGCAATCATAGGCTGGTTTAAAGACAAGAACCTCGTCCCCGGCATGTATAAAAGTCGAAATTGCAATGTAGATTGCTTCCGTGGCCCCAACCGTAACGGTTATTTCATTTTCCGGGTCATAGCTTCGTCCATGTAGATTTAAAATCTTTTCAGCAATGGTTTCCCGTAGGCCATAATACCCCTGCATAGGGGCGTATTGGTTATGTCCTTCTTTCATTGCTTTGGTGACCAAGTCGATCAATATGGGGTCGGCTTCGAAATTGGGGAAGCCTTGTGATAAGTCGATGGCACCGTGTTCTCTTGCCAAGTTACCAACGGTAGTAAAAATGGTCGTCTTTACATTGGGGAGCTTTGACCGGTAGCTTTGTACGAATTTGTGCATGGAGATTTTGATCGCGCTATAAAAGTATCAAAAAAAATCCCTGTTTCGTCGGCATTGTTCTTTCAACGCCATGATTACTTCTTTCAGACAGCGATCAAGTTCTTTATGAACCTCCCTTTCCCAAAAACGAAATACGGTATATCCTAGGTTTCCCAACGCAGTATTTACTTCTTGGTCGCGTTGCATATTCCGTTCTATCTTTGCAATCCAGAAGGCGCGGTTTGTGATTACCTTGGGTTTTCGCTCTTCCCATTTATGGCCATGCCAATATTCACCATCGATAAATATGGCGATTTTATATTTGCAGAGTGCGATGTCGGGCCTCCCCGGTAGTTTTTTATGGTCAATTCTATAGCGATACCCTGAGGCGTATAAGGCTTTTCGAAAGGCCAATTCGGGTTTCGTATTTTTACGGCGTATTTTCCCCATGATCTTCGACCTTTCCGGGGTAGTATAGAACCCAGCTTCTTCAGAGAAACGCGGTACTTTTATTCGGTCTTCAGAATACTTTTTGGCCATTGCAACAAGTTAATAAAAAAGAATGCCGAATAGAAGTCCTTTCATAGAAAATGGCTATTTTCGGGACACATCTAATGACCACTTTTCATATTTTTTAATCGGGATTAGTTCAGATTCAACCCTTAAAAGCCATCGATTTGTCTTATTTAAAAAAGATAGCATTCGTTTTGTTGCTTTCGGTTACTACGCTTCAGGCACAGGCCCCACAGGGATATAATCTTTGGTTAGCGTATCGCGGTATCGAAAACCCCCTGCTGCTGGAAGAATATACCCAACTGACGAAATCGATTTATTTCGCGTCTGATAGTAAGCTATTGGAAAATGCCAAGAATGAATTGATAATGGGAACAACTGCCATGTTAGGCCCTTCCGCAGTGCATCTTACATCCTTATCTGAGGATTCAAATTCGCTGATTATTGCCAAAAAATCGAATTTGCCGGCGAAGCTACGCACTGAAATCGAAACTGATTTTGCCCAACTGGGCAAGGAGGGATTCCTCATCGCAACTGTCCAAATCGAGGGTCGGGAAGTACTATTGTTAAGTGCCAATGAGGATGTAGGTATTTTATATGGTGTTTTCAGATTGTTGCAATACATGCAGTCCGAACGGAAAATAAGCAGCATACCACGTATTGATGCCCCAAAGATCCAGTTGCGCATGTTGGATCACTGGGATAATTTAGACCGCACGGTCGAACGTGGATATGCAGGTTTTTCCTTATGGAACTGGCATAAATTACCCGAATTTATTGATCAGCGTTATATTGACTATGCTAGGGCAAATGCGTCAATCGGTATCAATGGTACCGTTTTGACGAACGTAAATGCGAATGCCTGGGTGTTAACACCGATGTATTTGGACAAGGTGGAAGCCTTGGCAAATGTATTTAGATCGTATGGCATAAAGGTGTATCTGACTGCGCTCTTTTCGTCTCCGATAGAATTGGGGGGCCTATCTACCGCAGATCCCTTGGACCAGGAAGTTCAGCAATGGTGGAACGTTAAAGTTGCTGAAATCTATAAACGCATTCCTGATTTTGGCGGATTTTTGGTCAAGGCTAATTCAGAAGGGCAGCCAGGGCCACAAAATTATGGAAGAACCCATGTAGATGGGGCGAATATGTTGGCGTCGGCATTGGAACCCTATGGGGGAAATGTAATCTGGAGGGCTTTTGTATATTCAGAACATGATGCTACCGACAGGGCCAAACAGGCCTACGAAGAATTTGTGCCCTATGATGGGAAGTTCAAGGACAATGTCTTGGTACAGGTAAAAAACGGACCGATCGATTTTCAACCGAGGGAGCCTTTTCATCCAATGTTTGGCGCCATGCCAAAGACCCCATTGATGATGGAGTTTCAAATTACTCAGGAATATCTAGGATTTAGCACACATTTGGTCTTCTTGCCAACGCTTTTTGAAGAAGTACTCGATTCAGATACTTTCAAACAGGGCCAAGGTTCATTGGTGGCTCGTGTTGTCGATGGTTCGCTAGATAAACATACCTTAAGCGGAATGGCGGGAGTGGCCAACATCGGCAATGATTTGAATTGGACAGGCCATCCGTTTGCACAGGCCAATTGGTATGGTTTTGGGCGCTTGGCATGGAATCCCGACCTCAGCTCTGAAACAATTGCCGAGGAATGGCTAAGAGCCACTTATTCCAATAATTCCGGGTTTGTGGAACCGATGAAAAAGATGCTTTTAGGATCTCGTGAAGCAGTCGTAAATTATATGAATCCCCTAGGGCTACATCATTTATTTGATACAGGCCATCACTATGGACCAGGACCCTGGGTAGGCGATCTTAGCAGGCCCGAATGGAACCCCGTGTACTACCATAAAGCGGATGCTTACGGAATAGGTTTTGACCGCACTGATACCGGCAGTAATGCCACATCGCAATACGCAAAGGAGGTAGCCGCTTCCTTCAATGATCTGGCCACCTGCCCAGAGGAATATTTATTATGGTTCCATCATCTTTCCTGGGATTATAAGCTCAAGAACGGGCATACCTTATGGGATGGAATGGCCCTCAAATATCAGAAAGGAGTTACTGAGGTGAAAGACATGATTGCAACCTGGGATCAGATGATACCTTATGTTTCAGCAAGTTGCCATAAGGAAGTAAAAATGCTTCTTAAAATACAACTCAAAGAAGCAAAATGGTGGCGAAATGCCTGTTTACTATATTTCCAAACCTTTTCAAAAAAGGAATTGCCATTCGGTGTAGAAGCAGCAGATCAGTCCTTGGAATATTATAAATCCTTAAAATTTCCGTACGCCCCGGGAAATTGACTCCAATGGCGCGGTGTTTTTTTGAATTGAATGGAATAATCCTTGGCTAAATAGCAAAGACGTCAAAAGACTATCCTTTCGTGGTCGCACTCAAATATTCCCGATTCATTCGGGCAATATTCTCCAAGGAGATTCCTTTCGGACATTCCACTTCACAAGCCCCGGTATTGGTGCAATTTCCAAAGCCCTCCAAGTCCATTTGGCGGACCATGTTTTGAACCCTATCTACAGCTTCAATGCGTCCTTGGGGTAATAAGGCGAACTGGGATACCTTGGCCGAGGTGAAGAGCATGGCGCTGGCATTCTTACAAGCCGCTACGCAGGCACCACATCCAATACAGGTAGCAGCATCCATGGCTTCATCAGCATCGTATTTATTGATCGGAATAGCGTTGCCATCAACCGTATTTCCCGAAGTATTAACCGATATATATCCGCCGGCCTGTTGTATGCGATCAAAGGCACTGCGATCAACGATCAAATCTTTAATAACCGGAAACGCGGTTGCCCTAAATGGCTCGATAACGATTGTATCGCCATCCTTGAATTTACGCATGTGCAATTGGCAGGTGGTAACCAGCCGGTCCGGACCATGGGGCTCCCCGTTAATTTGAAGCGAACACGAACCGCAAATACCTTCACGACAGTCGTGATCAAATTCAACCGGTTCTTCCCCTTTGTTGATCAACCCCTCATTAAGCACATCCAACATTTCTAAGAAAGACATATCGCCTTCAATCCCATTTATAGGATAATCAACCATATGCCCCTTACTTTTGGCATCTTTTTGACGCCATATCTTTAGGTTTAATTTCATTCTGAACTGGTTATTAAGTTCCTCAGTTATTATGTTATTCTTTTAAAACTTCGCATCGGTTAACTATTTCATGTAACCGTATCTAGGGGCTATTTATAGGAACGTGTCTTCAACTCAATATTTTCATACACCAGGTCCTCCTTATGAAGTACGGCGTCTTTTGGTTCTCCCTTAAATTCCCATGCGGCCACATATTTAAAGTTTTTGTCATCCCTGAGTGCTTCTCCTTCCGGGGTCTGATATTCATCCCTAAAATGTCCTCCACAAGATTCGTTGCGTTCAAGGGCATCTTTGGCAAAAAGTTCGCCAAGTTCCAAGAAGTCGGCTACTCGGCCTGCTTTCTCTAGTTCTTGGTTCATGCCTGAAGTGCTTCCTGGTATTTTCAAATTGGTCCAAAAGTCTGTCCGTAATTCCGAAATTTCCTTAATGGCCTCTTTTAAATCTTTTGCATTTCGGGCCATCCCACATTTGTTCCACATGATTTTGCCCAATTTCTTATGGTAATGGTCCACCGAATGCATCCCACTACCACCCATTAACTTCTCCAATCTTGTTTTTACAGCTGTTTCGGCTGTTTCGAATTCGGGTGTGTCGGTTGGGATTTTACCGGTTCGAATATCATGCGATAGATAATCGCCAATGGTATAGGGTAATACAAAATAGCCGTCTGCCAAGCCCTGCATTAAGGCGGAAGCGCCTAAACGGTTTGCGCCGTGGTCGCTAAAATTCGCTTCTCCTAAGCAGTAGCAACCTTCAATGGTCGTTTGCAAATTATAATCTACCCAAAGTCCGCCCATGGTGTAATGCACTGCTGGGTAGATCATCATAGGTGTTTCATACGGATTCTCGTCCACGATTTTCTCGTACATCTGGAAAAGGTTGCCATACTTCTCTTCAATTACGGCTTTCCCCAATTTGACAATTTCTTTTTCATCGGGAGTATGAATGCCATGCGTCAAAGCTTGCTCTTTCCCGTAGCGGTGAATAGCCGCCGCGAAGTCCAAATAAACCGCTTCTCCGGTTTTATTAACCCCAAAACCGGCATCACAACGCTCCTTGGCGGCCCTTGATGCCACGTCCCTGGGCACCAAATTACCAAACGCCGGGTATCTGCGTTCCAAATAATAGTCCCGGTCTTCTTCCTTGAGCTGCACTGGTTTAAGCTTCCCATCTCGTATTGCCTGGGCATCTTCCAAACGCTTGGGTACCCAGATTCGGCCATCGTTTCGCAACGATTCGGACATCAACGTCAGTTTTGATTGCTGGTCACCAGAGACAGGAATACATGTTGGATGGATCTGGGTAAAACAAGGGTTCGCAAAGAATGCACCCCTTCGGTGTGCTCGCCATGCGGCCATAACATTGCTTCCCATGGCATTGGTGGAAAGGTAGAATACATTGCCATAACCACCTGTTGCTAAAACTACGGCATGGGCCGAATGACGTTCCAATTCCCCGGTTACTAAATTTCGTGCAATGATTCCCCGGGCTTTTCCATTTATCAATACGATATCCATCATTTCATGACGGGTAAATGATTTGATTTTACCACGATTGATCTGACGGTTCATAGCGGCATAGGCACCCAATAATAATTGTTGTCCCGTCTGGCCTTTGGCATAAAAGGTTCTTGATACTAAAACACCCCCAAAAGAACGATTATCTAACAAGCCCCCATATTCACGGGCAAAAGGGACACCCTGCGCGACACACTGGTCAATGATATTTACCGATTCCTCGGCAAGACGATACACATTGGCTTCCCGGGATCGGTAATCACCACCTTTAATGGTATCATAGAAAAGGCGATACGTACTGTCTCCATCCCCTTGATAATTCTTCGCTGCATTGATGCCACCTTGCGCAGCAATCGAGTGGGCCCTTCTTGGGGAATCCTGATAACAAAAAGTTTTGACATTATACCCTAATTCAGCCAAGGTGGCCGCGGCCGAACCACCAGCAAGTCCTGTCCCCACAACGATAATATCAATATTTCGCTTATTGGCCGGGTTGACCAAATGGATATCGTTTTTATGCTTGGTCCATTTTTCGGCCAAGGGCCCTGAAGGTATTTTAGAGTCCAATATGCCCATAATTAGTGTGTTATCTGATTAAGGTGATGGTAGAATGCAATTAAAATAAAACCGAGTGGAATGACAATTGCATATATTTTCGTAAAAATTTTGATGGCTGGGGTGTATTTATTATTAATTCCCATCGACTGCAAGGAAGAGGCGAACCCGTGCCATAGATGTAACGCCAAAAGAACAAATGAGATGACATATAAAACGGTACGCCAGATAGGCGCAAACTTTTCAACGGTTTCAAGGTAATACCGCGTCGGATCTTGTGCATTGCCCTCGAGGTATTTATAAGCAATTTCAGGACCCCAAAAATCATAAAGATGCAAACCTAGGAATGCCAAGACCACCAGCCCAGTGAAGATCATGTTACGTGACATCCATGAAGCATTGGCCCCTCCACTGTATTTCTTATATTTTATGACCCTTGCCCTATTGTTTTGAATTTCCAAAACAAACCCCATGACAAAATGTATAATAACACCGGCAATCAACAATGGTTGGAATACAAATTGCACCAAACCATTATATCCCATAAAGTGAGACCATGAGTTAAAGGTGTCTGGCGCTATGACCGAAGTGATGTTAATTATGAAATGTTGTGCTAGGAATAAGACCAAAAAGAGACCCGAAAGGGCCATTACTACTTTTCGGGCTATCGAAGATTTTATCAATCCGCTCATTCGATTGTTGGAGTTGGTTTAACGACTGTGTGCAAAATTACTCGATAAGGCTGTCTTTAACAAACTTTGTTAGGGTTTCCTATTTTATTTAGACGCATTTTAAGCTAGGGAGAATAAGAATCGCAAGCAACATTTGAGGTGCCATAAAATGGGCAATACCTTCCCGACGGCAGATTGTGATGCGTGTTAAAATTGGTTATCCGTTCACGCCATATAAAAACAGGCATCATTCAATCGTGAATTCGACTTTTTCGGTATTGCCATTGCCTTCCAACAGAATACTATAGACTCCCTTCGGCAAATAGGTCTTTCCATTTTTAGCCTCCTTCAACGCTATTTTATGCTTCTTCAGATAGGCCATCTTTCCGGCTTTTGAGAAGGCTACATCATACGAGAGCCTATTGAGGCCCTTCTCTGCCTCAATTTCGGTGGAACTTACTTCTATTGCATCGATACTCATGATTTTTGCCGTATAAACGCCGGGTCTTCCCGTATAGAAAGTAAGATCAAGACCCGGGGTATTGGGTTTGCCCCAGCTGCTCCATGAATTACCCCACCTACTTGAAAATTTAATATTTTCAGGTTTGAATAGGGCGAGGTCTTTTTTTAGCAGCTCTGGGGTCATTTGTTCCAATTTGGAGATATCTGCCAAATAAATTCCTCGACCATGTGTACCTACAAGCAGGTGTTTTTTTTCAGGTTGAATAACCAAATCATGAACGGCGACGTTGGGGAGGCCATTCTGAAAAACCTGCCATGTTAGGCCACGGTCAAAGGAAGTGTATAGACCATTGTCGGTTCCGACAAATAGCAGGTCTTCGTTCGAAGGGTCTTCAAGAAGCACATTTACAGAAGAAGCCGGTATGCCAGCTGAAATGGGCTTCCAGGTCAGGCCAAAGTCCTCACTTACATAGATATAGGCAGCAAAATTATCCCAACGATACCCATTTAACGTAACATAAACGCGCTCCTTTTTATGTTTTGAAGCGATCACACGGCTGACCCACATATTGTGTGGTAAGTTATTGGAAACAAGATCCCAACTACCACCACCATCTTTAGTTCTTTGTACCAAGCCGTCATCGCTTCCGACATAGATCAATCCAAACTGAAACGGGGATTCGGAAATGGTAGTGAGGGTACCATAGGCGACATTTCCCATTTTACCACCTTGGGTCAGATCATCGGAAATAGTTTCCCAGTCTTCACCCTGATTGAGGGAGCGATGTAATTTATTTCCTCCTAAATAAAGAATGTCTTGATTGTGTGATGAAAGCAATATGGGGGTTTGCCAATTAAACCGATAAGGTGCCTCACCAAGTTCATGTTTTGGCTGTATGTATTTTTGCTTGTTATTTTCCCGGTCTAACCGAAAATAATTTCCAAATTGGTATCCGGCATACACGATTTTATGGTTTCGATTGTCAACCTGTACCTGCATTCCATCCCCTCCTAAAATAGATTTCCAGGGATACTGGCCGGTTTGTTGCCACTCACTACTTTCATTTGCATTATAGGGGCCTTCCCAGATTCCATTGTCCTGAAGTCCGCCATAGATGTGATAGGGTTCCTGGTTATCAACTGTAATGGCATAAAATTGAGCTACACTGGGGGAATTGTGCAGGGACCAGTTTTTTCCATCGTCGTAGGATATATTAAGTCCACCATCGTTTCCATTGATAAGATGCCCTGACTTCTTGGGATCGACCCAAAGCGAATGATGGTCTGAATGTACATTATCTCCGTTGATGGAAGCAAAGGTTTTTCCACCATCATCAGATTTAATAATGGGCACTCCGGCGAGGTATATTTTATCAGAATTGTTGGGATCTACCGTAATTTGACCAAAATAATAGCCATAACTATAATATAGATCCTCGATATACCCTTCATTCTGTTTTTTCCAGGTTTTACCGGCGTCATCACTGCGATAGACTTCGGCACCTATGACCGGGGAATCAAAGAGCATCCCATTCGCATCTTCAAGATATTTTGTAAGGTCTTTTGGTTTGACAATCCCGCTTTGCACCATCTGTTTCACATTCGCTGCCTTGTACTTTTCCTGAAAATTATTTTCCTTTAAAAAATCATTCAATTTTTTATCGTCAAGGTTTATAAAGTCCTCGTTTGACATCAACTCAAAATCTTCTTTAGACAACCCGTCGTTTTTCTTTTCGTCTTTTTGGGTCTTTGGCTTTCTTGATTGGTTGTCTAGCACCGCATACAGAATCATATCGTCATAGACGGTCAGACCAATACGCCCGACCCCTTCCCCATTGGGAAATCCGCTTTCAGGGGTAGAAATAAGCTTCCAGCTACTCCCGCCATCGGTACTCTTGTAAATGGCAGAAGCACGGCCATTTCCCAGAAAATCCCATGCTTTCCTTTGCTTTTGCCAAGAAGCTGCGTACATGATATCAAAGTTATTCGGGGAAAATGCCATATCGATAATTCCCGTTTCATCGTTAATAAAAAGGGTCTTCTTCCAGGTTTTCCCACCATCGGAGGTTTTAAAAATGCCCCGCTCGTCGTTTTTAGAATAGAGATGTCCTGTAACACCTACGACTAATTCCTCGGGATTATTCGGGTTGAGTAACATACGACCAATATGCTGCGAATCAGGGAGGCCCATATTTTCCCAAGTTTTACCACCATCACTTGATTTCAAAATCCCGATTCCGGCATAGGAGGAGCGAGAAGCATTGTTTTCTCCAGTACCTACCCATAGAGTGCCATTTTTCCAATCCACGGCTAGGTCGCCGATGTTTTGCGTTTCAGTTTGGTCCATTACTGGGATAAAGGAAGCCCCGTTATTATTGGTATACCATACGCCTCCAGAGGCATAGGCAACATAAAATTCGATTGAATTTTCAGGATTCACGTCCACGTCTACCACTCTACCACTCATCACGGTCGGACCAATGTTTTTAAAGGGAATATTCTTGACCAATGAGTTGCTCTCCATGCTTTTTTTTTGATCAATGGCATTTATGACCATTTGTTCTGAAGTAGCCGAAACTTGGGCGAAACAACTTATTGAAAGACCAACGAGTAGTGGTAGGATGAATTTTTTCATTTTTATTGCAGGTTCTGATTAACCTGTGGAAGTTATGAATAACTTCGGGGGAGTCAAAAAAAATTTGTTGATCAAAATTCAAGATTTGGCATTGATTAAATCAGTAAGAATCTGATAACAGGATTGATATTTTTAAACATTATTTTAGTAGTATAACCTATATCCAATGAATTATGGTACTCGTTAATGTGAATAATCCTGTAATCTAAAGGGTGGACTAGGAAACTATCATATAGGTTTTTTGGTCGAAGTACCGATACCGATGTATGGTGTGCAGATTTCGCGAGCATCTTTGTCAGTATTGCTGTTGAAAGTATGGGTGGAGGCGCATTTATAACCAATATTGGCCTATAAAAAAAGCCAAGGAAAACAGAAATATCGATATTTGTACATGATTGTGGCCGATTCGGCTTCTTTTTAAAAAACCCTTGATACTATGCATAAAATGTTAGTTCCATTTCTGATTTTGTTTGTAACCTGTACTTCTGGAAAAGTACATGAAGTCGGCCAGATCATAACCCCAAAGGGCGAAATTTTAGTTTGGTTGTATGACGAAACACCCAACCACAAAAAAAGCTTTATCCAATTGGCGAATGATGGATACTGGGATTCTTTGACCTTTAACCGCGTAATTCCCAATTTTGTAGCGCAGGGCGGGTGCCCAGACACTCCAGAAGGTTTTCAAGACTCGGTTTATTTATTAAAACCAGAATTCAATGAAAAACTTTTACATGATTATGGGGCTTTGGGAGCTGGCAGGGATGATAATCCTGGGAAACTATCTGCACGATGTCAATTCTATATTGTTCAGAATAAAGATGGAGAGCATCGTTTAGATGGCGATTATACGGTATTTGGAAAGGTAATCAAGGGCATGGATGTTATTGATGCCATTGTTAATGTTCCGAGGGATTCTACAGATCAACCATTGCGCCCGATTACGCTAGATGTGAATATCATTTCCGTGACTGAGAAAGAATTGGAAAATTTCAGCGTACATCTTTAAAGGGACTTTAAATGTGCCATTTGTTTTTTGGCGGAATTTCTAAATTCAGCTTTTGCCGTGCTGATTTGAGCCACTAATTTTTGTGAAATACTGCTTTCCATATCCATGACAGAGGCCATTGCTTTTAGATACCAATCTTCCCAAGCCAAAAGAATATTTAATTCGTGTTGCAAATCACCTCCATTTTCGACGATTGTCTTGCTGAGGGAAAATTCTTCGTCCATCCGTTTGTTGGCCATTTCAGAAAGTAGCCCCAGTATTTGAAGGGCAGTTTTGGAATTGGCGTTTACTAAGGTGAACGCTGCCACCATGGTACCAACCCCCACGTTTTTCATAGTCTCTTTTGAAACTTTGTCTAATCGATCATTATCGGTATGATAAAACTGATCCGTAAAATGCCATAATAATAGTCCTGGTATATTCGCCTTCAAAAAAGGAGTATGGTCGCTGCCGCCTTCAAATGGATTCGTGTCAACCGGCCAATTCGCAAATTCCCCTTGTTCCTTGAATACTGAAACTATGAGATCGTTTAAATAATGTGGTCGCATGTCTTCCAGTGTCAAGGTTTTTCCTCCCCATTCGGTATGATGGTCCCTTCCACGTGTCCAAATTGCGCTTGGATCTGGCATTTTTTCAATCAAAAAAGATCCTCCCGTCAAATTGGTATTCTCCCCGACCATATCAAGACTCATCCCCCATTTAATATGCAAAGCCCTCTTTTTGTCTTCTTCAATGTACCTAGCCGTAGAAACGATTTCATCCCCCCATAGATACGTCAGGGTTCGTGAAATATCTAGTTGTTTATTTTTTAAAAGTTTTGCGGTTACCATGGCCATTTCCAATTGGGTGCCCACGCCGGTGGCATTATCATTAGCCCCTGGTTCTTGAATATGTGCACTTAAGACCAAACGCTCCTCGGGCCTCTGTGCACCTTTGACATCGGCTACGAGGGTCAACTCTTCCGAATTATAGATTTTCGTTGTTATAGCCACTTTTAATTCTACTTTCCCTTTTTCGAAGGCCCTTTTTAATTTCTCGTTGGCCTCATAAGAAAGGGCAATGCCCCAGAGATGGGATTCTTTGCGATATGGAAGGGTTCGAAATTGAATCGAGGTACTATTTTTTTTTGGCTGTAGATACTCTGGATTATCATACGTTATTATTCCTAATGCACCTTGTTTGATAGCGGTATCATAAAGACCATAAATAGGTAGTTTGGTAAATAGTATTTTATCCTTTACTTCGACCGTTTCAAAATCTTCCTGGTTTTCAATACGCACTACTTCAGCCGTTATACCTTTTTTGGGAGTTGAGACCGAGTTGAGATAGATCATATTCCGGTTGGTGGAATACTTCAAAAAGGGCGTTTCCTCACCAACGAAGGTAGCCGAGGCGTCGACTGGCTCCCATGTGGGTTCTTCCAGCGGCCTTTTCTCAATTCTATAGGTGAGTCTATCCTTTTCGGTCGCCTGCGCTTCGGGAACATATCCTACTTTTTCGAGTTCGGACGCCAAATAATGTACCGACTCATTAAAACCGGTGTTCCCGGCCACGCGCCAATATTTTTCCACGAAAGCGGTGGTTTCATAGGCTACGTTGCCCGTAAATTCAGGTCGAACAAGTTTAAAATAGTCATCTTGAACGCCTACTTCCTGGGCCAAGCCCATTGAACAAATCAAGAGGGTGGAATAGAACCCCCATAAAGCTCGAAGATTATACATTCATTGCTGTGTTATCAATATTCTGGATCAGTCTTATGTTATTTTGCAAAATAGCCTAATCCGCTATTTTTCCCATTTCCAATCATTTCCAAGAATCAATTTTTCCTTTAAATTATTCTTGATCATAAACTCCTTAGTGGTTTCACTATCCATTTTTGTAGCCGGTAACTTGTCAACGTCGGCAAGGGCATAGATCATCATTGTACAGAAGCGCGCCGTGTTGGTAATATGTTCCTTGTCCACAAGTTTAAAATCATCACAATCAGAATGATAACACCCATAGATAGATCGTTCGAGATTGCTATTTACCGATAAGATGGGAATCCCTTCCAGCATAAAGGGTTGATGATCACTATGAAGGCCCGAATCGTTCGAAAAGGTATTCTTGTATATGGTGTCCTGTTGCTGTATGGCGGCTCCCAAATCCTTGAAAAATGCTTCATCGTCTAATTTGCCTCCGGCGTTCATACCTATAGGATTCCCCGACATATCTAGATTCATCATATACTTGATGTGGTCGATGGTGCCGTTTTTAATGGCTTGAGCAACAAAATACCTTGAACCCAACAGGCCTTGTTCTTCTCCCATGAACATTACAAATTGGAGGGTTCGCTTCGGATGTAGGTCATTGGCGATAAAGGCCCTTGCGATATCTAAAACAGCGAATGACCCGATCCCATTGTCGATCGCCCCGGTAGCTAGATCCCAAGAATCCAAATGGCCTCCAACCAGGATTATTTCGTCAGGCAATTCACTCCCTTTTAAAGTTGCAATAACGTTTCTGGCCTTTATAACATCACTGTGGTTGGTCATTTTAATGGTAGCGGTTTCCTTGCCTTTTAACAATTGGGATTTCAGGGCCAAGCCATCTTCCTTCCCGATGCATACCGCCGGAATTGGAATCAAAGCACCCGTAACCGAGGCAGTGCCAGTGAGAAGCACCCCATGGTCGACCTGGTTGAAAATGATGATTCCTTTAGCGCCGTATTGTATGGCCAAAGAAGTTTTCTCACTTCTGTGTAAATTTGTCAGACCCGCGTCACTGCCATCCAGAAGGCCGATATAGACCAAGGCAATTTTGTCCTTTACGGCAGCGGGATCCTTGAGATAGTCTGCTTCGAGACCGTTGCCCATATCTACGATTTCAGCACTTATTTCGGCGGCCACCGGGGAGTGACCCAAGGTCACCGTTTTAACGTCCTTATCACCAATTTGTAATGACACTTCGCCTCTTGACCATGCTTCGACTTCAAAAGTTTGGTATTCAACATCCTGAAAGCCATATTCCTTGAACTTGTTATAAGTATATTCTTCTGCCTTTTCGCCATTCTTAGATCCCGTCAAGCGATGGCCAATGGTTTCAGTTGCCTCCTGTAAGGTACTATAGGCTTTTGAATTTTCCTTGATTTCCCGGTCTATACGCGCAAAGAGTTCACCTTGGGTCTCTTTTTTTTTGGTCTCGGCACAGGAGAGGGTAATAAGGCCTGCAAAAACAATAAGGGCAATTTTTCTCATGAAAATTTATTTTTGGGTCAATTTATGATTTTATTTTTTTGTCAAGTTTAATTTGGAGCTCACTTTTTTTCAATTGGCTGTTCAATTTGGCCACTTCTATTGTCATAAACTTTTTAAACTTTTTAGCTACTGCTTCCAAACGCGTATTGAAAATGGCATATACTTCCCGTTGTTGCGCTGTTGGTTTGAAGTCAACACCATTTCCTGTAATGTCACTAGCCAACGCGCTCAACCTTCCATATAACTTCATGGGAGCCCTAAAGGCATCTTCGCGAGCCCCAGTAAGTTGTATATCATATAAGGAACCCGCTATATTTTCGGCAAGCTGCAATATTTCCTGGGCTTTCTTTAAGTCGCCTTTACGATCTAATTTAGGCATGATTTCGGTTAACTCACTTCGTATATTTTCAATATCATTGATCATGCTAACGGCCAAATTCATAGCATCGCGAAGCGCTAAGGAGAAGGCGACCTGTTGTTCAATGTCTTCCAGACTCCCTTCGCTGGTAGGGTCTTTTAATACTTCGACCTCCCTAACAAATTCTTCCTCACCCACAATTAATTTTACCTTATAGGAGTCAGGGACTACCCGAGGGCCAAATTGACCACGCATCAAATCAAGATCCCAGGTAACCAAAGGCCGCCATCCTTCCCCATTGAGTTGCACCCACGGACGGCCCGGAGGAGTCGATTGCAACTTGGGTTTAAATGTAGGTTCATAGCGAAGGTCCCACATCACCCGATTTATACCCGCATTGTTCTTCCCTGCCAATGTCCGGATTATTTCATCTTTTGTGGTCAAAATCTGTATCTCAATTTTTTGATTGGTGCTATCCTTTAGATAATAATTGATATCGGCACCATAGGCTGGGTTCGTACCCGAATTTAGGCTTGGTCCGTCGGTCTTGATACTTTGTCGTTCTTGAAAGCGGTAGCTTGGCCTGACACTAAATAGATGTGCCTTCTTGCCTTTTGTATCCAGGTCATATTCCCGTATCGGACTAATATTGTCTAGAATATAATATCCCCTTCCATAGGTGCCGATTACAAGATCATCAAAGCGCTCTTGTATCTCTAACCAATAGATCGGTGCAGGCGGAAGATTGTTACGAAAATGTATCCAATTTGCACCGTCATCAAGACTTATATATAGGGCATTATCGACACCTAAATACAACATGCCTTCTCTTTTGGGGTCTTCCTTGATGATATGGGCAAAACTGTGGACCGATTTTGGCACAGTCTTGCTGATAAGTTTCCAACTGTTCCCATAATTTTCGGTCTTAAACACATAGGGATTAAAATCGCCCATTTGATGAAGGTCGACCGTAAGGTACACCGTACCTTTTTTAAAGCGGGATGGCTCTATATTGGCAATAGTGCCCCATTTGGGTACGTCCTTGATATTTTCGCTCACATTGGTCCAGGTTGTACCATTATCCCTAGTTACTTGAACTTGGCCATCATTGCTCCCGGTCCAAATGAGTCCGGGTTCTATTTTTGATTCTACGATGCTGAACAAGGTCGCACCATCAAAGGTCATTAGGTTGTCGGTGGCGATACCCCCCGAACTTTGTTGGTGTGTTTTGTCGTTTAGGGTAAAGATCCGGACTAATCACTTGCCAACTTTGGCCATCATCATCGCTTTTATGCACAAACTGGCTACCCACATATACCCTATGTTTTACATGAGGTGAAAAGGCCAATGGAAAATTCCAATGCCAGCGATATTTCATTTCACCCGGGGTCCATCCGTAACCCGCTTCAGGCCAAACCCGTACATCGCGTGCATGACCGGTAACCGCATTGTATCGCTGAAGTCCGCCATCATAGCATCCGGACCATACGATATTATTATCAAAGGGATCAGGTTGCGCAAAACCGCTTTCACAACCCCCGACCCCTTGCCAAAGACCCAAGGGAATATAACCTTGCAGGCTATTGCTGGGCCCTTTGTACGAGTAACCATCTTGACGGTTCCCATAGACATTATAAGGTATCTGGTCGTCGACTGAGACATGGTACATTTGTGCTATTGGCAGCACTACCCGTTGAAAGGTCTCTCCATGATTGAGACTTATACTGGCACCCCCATCATGGGCGACCATAAGGCGATCTGCATTGGTAGGGTCTACCCAGATATCGTGATTATCTCCCCCTGCCTTATAACCCGCGTCAATAGTCTTCCCACCGTCTTTTGAGATACTGAATTTCACACTCGCAAAATACAATTCGTTGGGATCGGTCGATGAAACCGCCATTCGGGTATAGTAAGGGGCACGTTCATTGATATCGTGGTTGCGCGTTTGCAACTCCCAAGAATTCCCAAAGTCATCAGAGCGATATAATGCTGGACTCTCGATTTCAAAAAGTGCATACACAATATTGGGATCCGAAGGGGCTATGACCACGGCAGTTTTACCAACAGGTTTTTCTTTTCCGCCAGGCAATCCGTTTTCGTTGAGTGGCTCCCAATCGGTTCCGCCGTTGGTTGAACGATAGATGCCACCTCCAGGTCCCCCACTGTGCATGCCCCAGGTATTGATGTGGATCGACCACATGGCGGCCATTAAGTTTTCCGGGTTTTTGGGATCAAGCGCTAAGTCGGCAGCACCCGTGTTTTCATCGATGAAGAGGATCCGTTTCCAAGTCTGGCCACCGTCTATGGTCTTGTAGACGCCCCGATCCTCTTGCGGGCCATAGGCATGGCCAAGGGCGGCTACATAAATGATATCGGGATTGGTTGGATGTACTACAATTCGCCCGATTCGCCCGGTTTTTTCGAGGCCCATATTTTTCCATGTCTTTCCCGCGTCCTCAGACTTATAGATGCCATCACCCATAGCATGGGCTGGACGTATTATAAATGTCTCGCCAGTGCCGGCCCAGACGATATCGGGATTCGTTGGGGTAATGGCCAAAGCCCCTATCGAAGAAACATCCTGATCATCAAATATGGGATTCCATGAAACTCCGGCATCCTCGGTTTTCCAAATTCCACCTGAAGCCGCGCCGATATAAGTGGTCATCGGATCCCCAGGCACACCGGCAATGGCAATTGTACGGTTCCCTTCAGGCCCAATAAAACGAAATTTCAGATTTTCGAATACAACGGGATCAACTTGTGGGAAGATGGCGAACGGAATGCAGATGAAGAGTACAATTCTCAGGAGTGTTATTTTCATGCTTTTTAATTTGATGTGAACAGGGGCTAAATTTACAAATAATGTTCACAAAAGGGGATTCTCAAAAATCTTATTGCATTTGCACGCCGAAGCAATCAGTAATTCATAAATTTAACCCGATAATAGTTCTGCCATGAAATACGAATTGATTCCGAATGCCTTATTTAAAAAGAACCGTAAAAAATTCATGTCCCACATGAAGCCAAAAAGTATTGCGGTCTTCAACTCGAACGATATTTATCCGATAAGCGCCGATAGTACCATGCCCTTTCAACAACACAGGGACCTTCTATACTTATGTGGTGCCGACCAAGAAGAAACGATTTTGGTCTTGTTCCCAGGCGCTCTCGACAAAAAACATCGTGAAATACTTTTTGTACGTGAGACCAATGATCATATCGCCGTATGGGAAGGCGAGAAGCTTAGCAAGGAAAAAGCGACCCTGGTTTCGGGGATTCAAACCATATATTGGCTCAAGGATTTCGATAAGATTTTTTTCGATCTCATGACCGAAGCCGAGATTGTTTATTTTAATACGAATGAACATTATCGACAGGCCGTAGTAACCCAAACTCGGGAGGACCGCTTTATCGAACGAACGAAACAAAAGTTCCCAGCACATCAGGTGGCCAAAAGCAATCCCATTTTACAAGAAATACGGGGCATCAAGGAGCCAGAGGAAATCTCTTTGATGCAAATGGCATGCAATATCACCGAGAAGGGCTTTCGGCGCATACTTGATTTTGTAAAGCCGGGAGTTTGGGAATATGAGATCGAGGCCGAACTGTTGCACGAGTTCGTACGCAATCGTTCGAAAGGGTTTGCCTATACGCCCATTATTGCTTCAGGGAACAGTGCAAATGTACTGCACTATATAGAAAATAACCGGCAATGCAAAAAAGGGGAACTCATATTGATGGATGTTGCCGCCGAGTATGCTAACTATTCAAGTGACCTCACCCGCACGATTCCTGTAGACGGCACGTTCAGTAAACGACAAAAAGAAGTGTATAGGGCGGTGCTTCGCGTTAAAAACGAAGCCACTAAAATGTTGGTCCCGGGCACCATCTGGGCCGACTATCATAAGGAGGTGGGCAAGATCATGTCTTCTGAACTTCTAGGCCTGGGGTTACTCGACAAGGCCGATATTCAGAATGAGGATTCCGAATGGCCCGCCTATAAAAAATATTTTATGCATGGTACTAGCCATCATATCGGCCTTGACACCCACGATTATGGCCTACTTAAGACCCCGATGAAGGCCAACATGGTCTTTACGGTCGAACCGGGAATTTACATACCTGCTGAGAAAATGGGCGTTCGCTTAGAGGATGATGTCGTCATCCAAGAAGAAGGCGCCCCAATAAATCTTATGGAAAATATACCGATCGAGGTGGAGGAGATCGAAGCATTAATGAAGAAAAATAGGTGATAGGCGAACTACTAGAGTAATAAATGTAAGGCTTTTGGGATATCGGTTTCTGTTGTCGCTATATCCTAAATGGGTTGAATTCCTTTATTGCTCGATACGTGCATTAAAATTAAAACCTATATTCATTGATAAGATAACTACACTCTTAAACTTTACGCTGAATTAAATTAGCCAGCACAAAAACCAGAATCGACGGAGACACCCAACCCAGACTATAACTACTAAAAGGAATATAAGGTTTTAAGTCGACAACTGCCGATTCCAATCCAACACTGCTTAAAAAATCAGGAATACTGAAAAAGATGGTAACAATAATGACCGCGCGAAAAACCATGGGGGAAGCAAACCGCTCCGGAATGACATTCAGGAGGATCAACACAATGGTTATGGGATAAATGAACATTAAGGCAGGAAGGGCTACGGCAATGATATAGTTCACGTTAAACTGACCCATGGCGACCCCTAAGAAACAGCCGATAATCGCAGTAATTAAAAAAGCCTTTTGCGACCCTGCAAAGCGGTGTTTCACAAAATCGGCCGTACCTGTAACAATGCCTACTGCCGTGGTAAAACAGGCCAGACTCACTAGAACGCTCAAAAAAAGATGGCCTGCACTGCCTAAGGTTTTTAAGCTTATACCACTTAAAAGGGCGGTTCGGGAAATTTCGGCCTCAAATTGTGTACCCATGAGTGCCCCAGTCAGGATGAGACCGGCATAAATCAGGAAAAGTGCCAATCCCGCCAACCACCCAGCACGTCGGATCAACTGCTTTTTTTCTTTAAAGGGGACTTTCGGATATTGAATGTCGATCGAAATAATGATGACCCCGCCTACGACAATGGCACCAATGGCGTCAAAGGTTTGGTAACCCTCTAAAATACCATACGTAAACGGATTGGGAAAAGTAGTCTGCCCAAATTCAAAGTCAAATGAAATCAGGGTCACACTGATAATGATGAACAATATAAGAATAATCCCGGGGGTCAATAGCTTTCCTAGGATATCAAGAATACGTGAACGATTTATAACGAATAGGAATACCAGACTAAAATAAAGGATACTGGTCAATAACGGGGGAGTATCAAAAAATGGTTGTATTGCCAATTCATGGGTTACCGATGCGGTACGAGGTGAAGGCAAGGAAATTGAAATCGCATATACGATATAACAGTAAATAATGCTAAAAGTAGGCGAAACTTTGTGGGCAAAGTCAAGCATGGTGCCTTGCAGGCGGGCATGTGCTAAAATACCAAAAATGGGAATAAGTACCGCGGAAACACAGAAGCCTATAGCAACCAGCCACCACAAATTACCCGATTTGAATCCGAGCAAGGGAGGAAGTATTAAATTTCCTGCACCAAAGAAAAGGGAGAACAGCGCAAAGGCCGTTACTAAGGTTTCCTTGGGTTTGTTCATTGAAGTTCTAATTAAACCGTTGAAAGATATAGAATTTTACGGTGTTGCACTTCAAAGGGCCGTTATTAGTTAAATAATTATAAAATATTAAAAATCAAATATTTAAGTTCTAGAAACTAGTACTATTTTAAGAAACCGTTCATCGAAAATAATACCGTTCATCGAAAACATGCCTAGAATCGCTAGGAACATCCAATAAAAAATAGTAATGAGGCGTTCTAAATCCAAGGTGTTCGATGAACCACTTATTAATCCCTAAATTGTTAATCATTTTTTGCATCAAAGGCCCCCCAAATCCTGAAAGTGCGACCTAAAAACCTACATCATGAAAAAAGTATTTTGCAACATTTTTGGTCATCATTATGCGGTATCGAAAAAAGTTACCTTACACATAAAGGAATACAAATGTATTCATTGTGGAAGGCAAGTAACTACTGATGTTAGTGGCAATCTTTCTACCTTGACACCAGAGCTTGAGGACATTAATAAGACCTTGGAAAACATATATCAGAAAAGACATCGAGCAGCGGATCACGCAGCGTAGGTATACTGCGACAAAAAAATCTCCATAGTGTCTCATTACGGAATTTGCACTTATTCCTGGAAATTTAGAAAGCACCTTACATTCTCATCTGTCGTATGCCCCACAATAGCTGAGTTAGGATTGCCCTATATTTTCGGGAATTTTTTTTGCGGATATTTTGCGAATACCCTTGTTATAACACTGGCCATTCTTATTTAGTAAATGAATTCCATCCTTGGGCCGTCAACGGAATTTTCGAGTTACCGCGAGTTACCAAATGGGCCCCTTCCCCAACCTCGGTCATATGGCCAATGACGCACAAATTAGGATTGCCTTTGATTTTTGGGAAATCCTTTTGATCGATCGTGAACAAAAGCTCATAGTCTTCTCCGCCACTTAAAGCCACGAGCGTGCTATCTAATTTGAATTCCTCGCAGGCAGTTATTACGGTAGGATCAAGCGGTATTTTTTCCTCAAAAAGATTGCAACCTACATTGCTTTCCTTACAAATGTGCAAAATTTCGGAGGAGAGACCATCACTGATATCGATCATGGCTGTAGGCTTGACGGCCAATTTTTTTAGAAGTTCAACAATGTCTTTTCGCGCTTCCGGTTTAAGCTGTCGCTCAACGATATAGGCATAGGGTTCCAAATCGGGCTGATTGTTGGGATTGACCTTAAAAACCTCTTTTTCGCGTTCCAACACCTGCAGTCCCATATAGGCGGCACCAAGATCTCCCGACACCACCAAGAGATCATTCGGCCTTGCACCTGCGCGGTAAGTAATATCTTCCCCCTGGGCTTCTCCCAAGGCGGTTATGCTTATTATCATTCCCGTTTTTGAAGTTGAGGTATCCCCTCCGATCAAATCAACCCCATATTTTTTTGTTGCCAAGGCGATACCTTCGTATAATTCTTCCAGTGCTTCCAAGGGGAAACGATTTGATACCGCGATAGAAACCAATATTTGGGAAGCCTTGGCATTCATCGCGTAAATATCAGACAGATTTACGATGACTGATTTATAGCCCAAGTGTTTCAAGGGCATGTAACTCAGATCAAAATGAACACCCTCAATCAAAAAGTCGGTCGAGATTACGGTGCGGTTTTTAAGATGCAGGACAGCCCCATCGTCACCTACTCCTTTTTCGGTAGTGGTCTGACTATGGGTAAAATTTTTGGTTAGATGTTCGATAAGCCCAAATTCACCAAGTGCCTCCAGGTCGGTCTTTTTGTCGTTTTTATTCGCTAGCATCCTGCAAAAATAAGGAGGATATATTTTATAAGCGTATCTTTAGGTAACGAAAGAAAATTCAATTTGCACCACCGATACTTTGAATCGCAGCGAAGTGTAGCATTTTTAAGCCAGCTTAGTATATACTTCATTTTGATGAAAAAATTACTTTTCCATGGGCTGCTAATTGCTATGTTTCTCGCCTGCTCCAAAAATGAATCCCAAATTGGGATGCCCGAGGTGGTATTGCCTCCCGACGCCAATGAAACTGGCAATGAGGCGGAGGAAACAGTGTCATTTCTGCCTTGTGAAAATGGGTTGGCAGGGGAATATCCTTGCCAGGGGTATGATTTTCTGGGGCGCATTTCGCTTGCCGATTTCAGTGCAACCTCGGGCAATGATATTTGGGGGTGGACCGATACTACGACCGGAAAAGAATATGCCTTAATGGGATTGGATAATGGAACGGCCTTTATCGATATCTCCGATACCGAGAATATGATTTATTTGGGAAAGCTGCCATCGGCAACGTCAAATAGTGCATGGCGGGATATCAAGGTATACAGCGACTATGCCTTTATTGTGTCGGAGGCCACGGGCCATGGCATGCAGGTCTTTAATCTGACAAAACTAAGGAATGTCGCCGATGCCCCTAAAAATTTTGTGGTCGATGCACATTATACCGGTTTTGGAAATTCACACAATATTGTCATTAATGAAACATCGGGGTTTGCCTATCCGGTGGGTACTGCGCGTGATGATATTTATAAAGGGGGTGCCCATTTTATAGATATTCAAAACCCATTGCAGCCACTTTTGGTCGGGGGATATGGCCTTGATGGCTATTCGCATGACGCTCAGGTTGTCACGTACTTCGGGCCTGATCTAGATTATGCCGGGGCTGAGATTTATATCGGGGCAAATGAGTCGACGGTGGTAATCGTAGATGTAACCGACAAAAACAATCCGGTTCATATTGCCTCCCTTATATATCCCTATCGCGCCTACACCCATCAAGGGTGGTTTACCGAAGACCAGCGATACTTCCTCCTGGGGGATGAACTCGATGAAATAAATTCGGGATTTAATTCGCGTACCTTGATTTTTGATTTTTCGGATTTAGACAATCCCATACTGCACACTACCTATTCGGGAATGACTGCTGCCATCGATCATAACGGATATGTAAAGGGGGATGAATTTTACTTGGCGAACTATACGGCAGGGATGAGAGTGCTCGATATTTCCGGGATAGTGGGAAAGACGATTTTCGAAAAAGGCTATTTTGATACCTATCCAACATCTGATATTGCTGATTTTAATGGTGTTTGGAGTGTATATCCGTATTTTGAAAGTGGAAAGATCATTATGAGCGACATTAATCGAGGCTTGTTCGTAATAAAAAAATCATCATAGATGAAACAGTTTGTTGTGATGGGTGTTTTCTTCTTGGTTTCCTGCTCGACCGATACAGACGATACGTTTGAGAATATCCAGGCCACTCGACAATTTTCGGGTGAAATCGATTGGGTCGCCAATTTTGGGGGCAGTGGAGAGGAAACGCCGCGGGCCGTTATTGCTACCGATGATGGAGGTTTTGCTATTTTGGGCTATACAAACAGTACCGATGGAGATCTTGAAGGCAAAGCACTCGCCGTCAACGATTATTGGCTTTTGAAATTAGATGGCGATGGAGTTATGCAATGGAACAAAACCTATGGCGGCAGTAAGGAAGACCTTGGGCAGTCAATTGCCCAGACCCTTGATGGGGGTTATATCCTTACCGGCTATGCCATGAGTGATGACGGTGATTGTACACAGAATAATGGATTTCACGATAACTGGATCTTAAAGTTAGATGCCTTGGGAACTATACAATGGCAAAAAAGTTTTGGTTTTTCAGGTCATGATCATTCCTATGATATAATTCAAACCGATGACGGCGGGTTTTTTTTCGTAGGATTTTTGGACATCACTTCCGCTAGGGCCGATGGCTATACTGAAAAAGGAAATTCCCTGACAAGGCATGGAGTTGGGGAATTCTGGGGGACGAAGTTGGATGCCGAGGGAACTATTGAATGGCGAAGATACTATGGAGGTACTAACAATGATAGAGCCCATGCCGTAGTTCAGGCGTCTGATGGTGGGTTTGTCATGGCCGGCTTCTCGGAGAGCAACGACTATGATGTATCCAATAGTAAGGGGAGTTATGATTTTTGGGTATTGAAAATCGATAGAATGGGGAATTTGGTTTGGGAGCGATCCTTCGGAGGTTCTGGCATCGAAGTCTCACAAGATATTGCCAAGACCAGCGACAATGCCTATGTAGTTACCGGCAGCACCTTTAGCACCGATAAGGATGTTTCAAAAAACAATGGCGCCTCTGATGTCTGGCTGATTAAAATCGACGATCAGGGGGGTCTCCTATGGGAAAACACTCTGGGAGGAAGTGGGTTTGATGCCGCCGAAGGGAGTTAGCGCCAGTAGGGATGGTGGCTTTGTCATAACGGGTAATTCTAAAAGTTCGGATCTGGATGTTTCAAACAATGCTGGCGAAAATGATGTATGGCTAATTAAGACCGATGCGTTTGGGAATCTGGTCTGGCAGAAAAATTTTGGTGGTTCGCGTATTGATTTCGGATTCGATGCGGTTGAAAATATCGATAAAAGTATTCTTCTTGTAGGGGAAACCTCAAGCACTGATTTTCTAGGCCTTCAACCAAAAGGAAAGTCTGATATAGTGGTCGTCAAAATAAAATAAAGCATACCGATAATCGAGAAGGTATCCATAAATGTACGGGCTTTTAGCGAAGGCATACCTTGAACTAAAGAAAACCTTTAATTTCCAAAAAAAGGGCACATCGTTTTTTTATAAAGGGGTATTGGCATAGGAAAACCCTATGCCTTTATTCGTTATAATAATGTTAGGAAATGCGGTAAAACACTACTAATGCCCTATATTTGTAAACTATTTAGAATCATAACAAATAATGATACAGGTTTCAGAAACGGCTAAAAAGAGGGTCATTGACCTAATGACCGAAGAAGGCTATGATGCGGCAAAGGACTATGTGCGGGTCGGCGTTAAAAGTGGTGGCTGCAGCGGATTGTCTTATGAATTGAAATTCGATGATAAGATAAATGAATCCGATAAGGTTTTCGAGGACAACGCGATACGCATTCTTGTCGATAAAAAGAGTTTTTTATATCTCGTAGGAACGGTTTTGGAATATTCGGGAGGGCTCAACGGGAAAGGATTTGTCTTTAACAATCCAAATGCGCAGCGCACCTGTGGATGTGGAGAGAGCTTCTCTTTATAAATATGGATTTGATGAATGATTAATTTACCCAATTTAAAATTGGGAAATCGAAAGAAAAATGGCATATACCGAAGAAGAATTAAAAAAAGAACTAGAGACCAAGGAGTATGAATACGGTTTCTATACCGATATAGCTTCCGACACAATGCCCATTGGGTTGAATGAAGAGGTTATAATCGCCATTTCAAAAAAGAAGGAAGAGCCAGACTGGATGACCGCCTGGCGTTTAGAATCCTATAAATATTGGTTGGAGATGATAGAGCCCAACTGGGCCAACATTAGGTATAAAAAGCCAGATTTTCAGGCTATTTCCTATTATTCTGCACCCAATAGCAAACCTAAATACAATAGCTTGGATGAGGTGGATCCCGAATTGTTGGATACCTTTAAAAAGCTGGGAATTTCGGTGGACGAACAAAAAAAGTTGACCGGGGTGGCCGTCGATATCGTAATGGATTCAGTTTCCGTGGCGACGACGTTCAAAAAAACCTTGTCGGAGAAAGGCATTATATTTTGTTCTATTTCTGAGGCGATCAAGGAACATCCTGAACTTGTAAAGAAATACATGGGTTCGGTTGTCCCTCAAAAAGATAACTTTTATGCGGCCCTAAATTCTGCGGTATTTACAGATGGGAGTTTCTGTTATATTCCAAAAGGGGTTCGTTGCCCCATGGAACTCTCTACCTATTTCAGGATTAATCAGGCTGGTACGGGTCAGTTCGAAAGAACGTTGGTGATAGCCGATGAAGGCAGTTATGTGAGTTATTTGGAAGGGTGCACGGCGCCATCACGCGATGAAAATCAATTGCATGCCGCGGTTGTAGAGTTGATAGCCCTAGACAATGCCGAGATAAAATATTCGACCGTGCAAAACTGGTATCCCGGCGATAAGGAAGGAAAGGGCGGGGTATTTAATTTTGTCACCAAACGTGGTATGTGTGAAAAAAATGCCAAGATTTCATGGACGCAGGTTGAAACTGGTTCGGCCATAACTTGGAAATATCCTTCGTGTATCCTCAAAGGTGATAATTCGATCGGAGAGTTTTATTCGATTGCTGTTACCAATAATTTACAACAAGCCGATACGGGGACTAAAATGATTCACTTGGGCAAAAATACCCGAAGTACGATCATCTCTAAAGGAATATCTGCAGGCAAATCGCAGAACAGTTACCGAGGGTTGGTACAAGTAAATAGCAGGGCTGAAAATGCACGTAATTTTTCACAATGCGATTCCCTGTTAATGGGGAATGAATGTGGGGCACATACCTTTCCGTATATCGAGGTAAAAAATAAATCGGCCCAAATTGAACATGAGGCTACAACTAGTAAAATAGGGGAAGACCAGATTTTTTATTGCAATCAAAGGGGGATCCCGACCGAAAAGGCCATTGCCTTGATCGTAAACGGTTTTAGCAAGGAAGTTTTGAACAAACTTCCCATGGAATTTGCCGTGGAAGCTCAAAAATTATTGGAAATAAGTTTAGAAGGGTCGGTCGGTTAGCCAGACTTAAAAATTGAAAAATCACATAAAATGCTCAAAATTAAAAATCTGCACGCAAGCGTAGACGATAAAGTAATATTAAAAGGAATCAATCTTGAGGTGAACGCCGGGGAGGTACATGCGATCATGGGTCCTAACGGCTCTGGAAAAAGTACCTTAGCGGCTGTAATCGCGGGAAAAGAGGAATTTCATATCACCGAAGGATCGGTCGAACTCGAAGACGAGGACCTAGAGGACTCAGCACCTGAAGATCGGGCCCATAAAGGTATTTTTCTGTCGTTTCAATATCCCGTTGAGATACCTGGGGTGTCGGTTACAAATTTTATGAAAACCGCGATTAATGAATCTCGCAAAGCACATGGCCTTGAGGACATGCCTGCCAATGAAATGCTTAAACTCATTCGTGAGAAGTCCGAATTATTGGAAATTGACAGAAAATTTCTTTCACGTTCATTGAACGAAGGCTTTTCGGGTGGGGAGAAGAAAAGAAATGAAATATTTCAAATGGCGATGCTTGAGCCGAAGTTGGCCATTTTGGATGAAACGGATTCAGGTCTTGATATCGATGCCTTGCGTATCGTAGCAAATGGAGTCAATAAACTGAAGAGCAAAAAAAATGCGGTCATCCTAATAACCCATTATCAAAGGTTGTTGGAATATATCGTTCCTGATTTTGTACACGTGCTTCACGATGGAAAAATTGTTAAATCAGGTGGCAAGGAACTTGCCTTTGAGCTTGAGGAAAAGGGCTATGATTGGTTAAAGAACGAAGCTGTACTATAAATTAACAGGTTGGCGATTGTCCTTAGGGAGTTGCGAATTCCTCAAGACAGCTTACTAACAACAAACAGCATGGATTTAAAAGAAAAATTGATTTCCTCCTTTATGGCGTTTGAGAACGATGTGGATTTAGACCATCCGGTGCATGATATTCGTTCAATGGCCATCAAGAATTTCGAAATGAAGGGGTTCCCCTCGAAAAAAGAGGAGGCCTGGAAATATACTTCCTTGAACAGCTTACAGAAGATCGATTTTACCATCTTTCCGAAAGAAGCCAATGCCTTGGAGTATCGGGATGTGAAAAAATACTTTCTTCATGAGATCGACACCTATAAAATCGTCTTTATCGATGGTATTTACAGCTCGTACCTATCTGAAACCACCCATGATGGGGTAGATATCTGTTTGATGAGTTCGGCGCTTACAAAACCCATGTATAAGGCCATCATAGATGTTTATTTCAATAAGATAGCTTCGAAGCATGAATCGCTTACCACGTTGAATACCGCATTTAGTAGGGAAGGGGCCTATATCTATATTCCCAAGAACAAAATGCCTAAAAAGCCGATCGAGATTCTGCATTTTGCTACCGGGAATGAGGCAACCTTGCTCTTACAACCCCGTAATTTAATAATCGCCGAGGAGAATGCCGAACTTCAGGTAATCGAGCGGCATCAAAGTCTTACGACCAACGAAGTTCTTACCAATTCGGTAACTGAGATATTTGCCGCCAAAAATGCTATTGTAGATTATTACAAGGTGCAGAACAATGTTGGGACCGCTTCTTTGATCGACAATACGTACATCGATCAAAAGGACAAGAGTGTGGTGAAAGTGCATACTTTTTCGTTTGGGGGCAATTTGACACGAAACAACCTCAATTTTTATCAAAACGGGGAATATATAGATTCTACCTTGAAAGGGGTTACCATCTTAGGCGAGAAACAGCATGTTGATCATTGCACTTTGGTGCACCACAAACAACCCAACTGTGAAAGCCACCAGGATTATAAAGGAATTTATGGGGATAATTCTACCGGAGTATTCAATGGAAAAATAGTTGTTGACAAGATTGCCCAAAAAACAGATGCGTTTCAACAAAACAATAATATTTTGATCAGTGATAGGGCAACCATTAATTCAAAACCCCAATTGGAGATTTTTGCCGATGATGTAAAATGTTCCCATGGTTGTACCATTGGCCAATTAGATGAAAACGCCCTTTTTTATCTGCGGTCACGGGGTATTCCGAAAAAAGAAGCCCAAGCCCTCTTGATGTATGCCTTTGCAAATAATGTGTTGGAAAGCGTGCGCATTCCTGAATTGAAAACGAGGATCAATAAGTTGATTGCCAATAAATTGGGGGTTAATCTGGGATTTAATCTATAGTTTTCAGAGTTACATTATGAATTCCGCACTTTTGAAACGCTTTAACAGCGCTTTAAATAAAGTATATTGATTTAGTGCACCTTCATTTTTTGTTATGATACAGACAGGTTTAGATATTCAGGCAATACGCAGCGATTTTCCTATCCTAAAAAGAAAGGTGAATGGTACGAGGCTGGTATATTTAGACAATGCTGCGACATCCCAAAAACCTCAACAAGTAATTGATGCCATTGTAGATTATTATTCAAATTACAATGCGAATATCCATAGAGGAGTACATACTCTAGCGCAAGAGGCCACCGATGCGTACGAAAATGCCAGGATAAAAATTCAAAAACATTTCAATGCAAAAGAAGCCTTTGAAATTATTTTTACCTCAGGCACGACCCATGGTATAAATCTAGTAGCTAATGGCTTCACGTCTTTTCTAAAAAAAGGGGATGAAGTGGTGGTGTCGGCCATGGAACACCATTCGAATATTGTACCTTGGCAAATGTTATGCGAACGAACCGGGGCTGTTTTAAAGGTAATTCCCATGAACGATAATGGGGAGCTAATTCTTGATGAATACCAAAAATTGCTGAATCCTAGGACAAAATTGGTTTTCTGTAACCATGTTTCGAATGCCTTGGGAACCATTAATCCGATTCAGGAAATCATTGAAATGGCCCATCGTTTAGGAGCAGCTGTATTGATCGATGGCGCCCAAGCCGCGGCCCATATTATGGTTGATGTGCAGGCTTTGGATGTTGATTTTTATGTCACATCGGCACATAAAATGTGTGGCCCCACTGGCATTGGCATGCTGTATGGGAAAGAACAATGGCTAACCAAGTTACCCCCCTATCAAGGCGGAGGTGAAATGATTGCCGAGGTCACATTTGACAAAACGACCTATGCCGAACTCCCACATAAATTTGAGGCAGGAACGCCGAACATATGTGGTGGCATTGCCTTTGGTGCGGCCTTGGATTATTTGAATACAGTAGGTATTGAGGCAATCGGGGAATATGAACATGCACTTTTAGAATATGCTACGAAAAGGTTATTGGCCATTCAGGGCCTTAAAATTTACGGAACGGCCAAAAACAAGACTACCGTGATTTCTTTTAATATTCTTGGCCTACATCCGTATGATATCGGTACGATTCTCGATAAATTGGGAATTGCTGTTCGGACTGGACACCACTGTGCCCAACCAATTATGGATTTCTATGGGATTCCGGGCACCGTTCGAGCTAGCTTTAGTTTCTATAATACCAAAGAGGAAATAGACACACTTGTTGAGGGAGTTGAAAAGGCGAAGGCCATGTTACAATAAACGTATTTGTCGATCTTTTTATTTAGAAGTGAAAAATAAGGTACTTATTGTAATTTTGTATAAATCCAAACTATGAAAATCAAAGAAATACAAGAATCAATAGTTGATGAATTTTCGATGTTCGAAGATTGGATGCAACGGTATGAATATATGATTGAATTGGGCAAATCCTTGCCGTTGATCGATCAAAAATACAAGACCGATGACAACATAATAAAGGGATGCCAAAGTAAAGTCTGGGTCCACGCCGAATTGGAGGATGACAAGTTAGTGTTTACGGCCGATAGTGACGCCATAATAACTAAAGGGATTATCGCCATTTTAGTGCGGGTCTTTAGCCATCAAAAGCCAATGGAGATCATTGAGGCCGACACCGATTTCATTGATCAAATCGGGTTGAAGGAGCATTTATCCCCTACACGTGCGAACGGCCTTGTCAATATGATCAAGCAGTTAAAATTATACGCTGTGGCATATCAGACCCAGTTGAATTGATTCTCTATCTAATAAGTGTTATTGCCAAGAATTAAAAACATCGGACGCTAAGAAAGAAGTACACTATAACAAACTACAAAATGAGCGAAAAAACGACCCCAATAGATACTGCTGAACTTGGAGAGAAAATCGTGAAAGTCTTAAAAACGATTTATGACCCGGAAATCCCGGTCGACATCTATGAATTGGGATTGATCTACGATGTTTTCGTAAATGAAGATATGGAGGTAAAGATCTTAATGACGCTAACTTCCCCCAACTGTCCTGTCGCTGAAAGTTTGCCCGTCGAGGTTGAGGAAAAAGTAAAATCCTTGGATGCTGTGCGGGACGCTGAGGTTGAAATTACCTTTGACCCACCATGGACACAGGAACTCATGAGTGAAGAGGCCAAATTAGAGTTAGGATTGCTGTAAACCGGCAGCGACAAAGTTGGATAGCTAATTTTAATTGGAACTTAATCCGGGAGATGACTCGATTTAAAATTCTTTTTCAATAAAGTAATTCTGAAATTTATTTGGGGCTGCAATTTGATAGTAATCTTAGAATAGGAAGTTATCGATTTGTGTGTTTATTATGAAATAGGATAGGTTTCCAAAACAAACGAATCATGTTAGAAAATAGAGAACCCATACTAAACCGAGTTGCGCTTAGCCAACTTTTGACCTTTGACCTAGAGGACTATTACCCTCCCGGGAAAAGAATGGTATTAGACATAAAGAACTGGTTGTTTGATGGAATAATCCTAAAGGAAAAAGATTTTAGGGCGTCGGTAGAAGAACATGCATGGCAGCAGTATCAAGACGCCTATGTCGCCTTGATCTGTTCAACAGACGCCATCATACCGGGTTGGGCCTTTATGTTGGTAGCGGCAAAACTGCAACCGTTTGCCAAAAAAATAGTTCAAGGCAGTCTAGAGGAATTGGAGACTTCAATTTACCAACCGATCCTCGAAAATCTGGATCTTTCCAAGTTCAAGGACAAGCCGGTTATTATCAAAGGATGCAGCAAAAAACCCGTACCTCCCAATGCGTATATAGTTATTGCGAATCGGTTACAACCAGTAGTTAAAAGCCTTATGTATGGGGAGGCATGCTCTTCTGTACCTCTCTATAAGCGAAAATAAGGTTCTTAAAAAAATTGAGACTTTCTCGGCTTTTCTTATTTTTGATGCTCAATTGCTATAACAATTTAATTCAAACTTTACTTGCTATGAAAAGAGTATTACTTCTGTGTGTCTTCGCATTTTCCATGACAGTGACTTTTGCACAGACTATTGACGAATTAAAGGCCGAGCAGGCCACGAAAAAAGATTCTATCGCCGCTATCAAGGGGCGAGTAGACGCACTTCAAGGGCAGATCGATGCCTTCCCTGGATGGAAGAAAGGTGCTTTTGGTACCATAGGGGGAAACCTTTCCAATTTCAATAATTGGTATTCAAAAGGAGCGCCCAATTCGTCTGCAGGTAATATTGGGATTACGGTCAATGCCTTTGCCAATCTGGATCGGGAGAAGTTTTTCTGGAAAAATGCTGCAACGGTCAATTTGGCATGGGTAAAGTTAGATGATAAGAACAACCCGGATGATAGCAAAAGTTTTGAATCGGCCAGCGATATCTTTGACATTACTTCCTTATATGGGTATAAATTAAGCGAGCAGTTTGCCATTTCGGCTTTGGGCGAATACCGCACCTCAATCATAAATAATTTTAATGATCCCGGCTACCTGGATCTTGGAGTAGGGGGCACATGGACGCCGATTAAGAATTTGGTAGTGGTAATCCATCCGCTCGACTATAATTTTGTATTTGCGAAGTCTGGAAGTATATTCGAATCCTCGCTAGGTGCGAAGATAGTGGCCGATTATACCAGACAAATCGGAAAAGTAAGTTTCAAGACAAATTTCACCACCTTTCAGAGCTATAAAAATTCTGATTATTCAAACTGGACCTGGACCAATTCATTCGGCTATACGCTTTGGAAAATGATCGGGGTAGGGTTCGATTTTGGACTGCGCGATAGTAAGGCGGAGGCGCTGAACTACGCATTGAATACCCCTGCGCCGTTAGGCGACCCCAATGCTACATTCGACACTATAGATAATAAGCTGCAAACCTATTGGCTGGTAGGTTTGAATTATTCATTCTGAGAACAAGAGAATTTCACAAAATTAAATGCCCTCTGTTTAGGAGGGCATTTTTTGTTAAGTAGGATCGGTTGAATTTGGTAAACAGTCAAAATAATCAGACTACAAACATGTAGCTAGATTTCTGCATTTTGATAGGTTAAGAAGGTTTTTACTCGGGACATTACACTAACAAATAAATACAGGGCGAATATACTTTTCTCAAGCGGCACTTTGAAATTTATGTTGTGTAGCCTATTATAGTTGTAGTGAAACAGGTTAAAATGTATATTTTAAACAGGATACTTCTTTTTATCGGGCAAACCTATCATAAAAAAGCCCCGCCTTCGCGGGGCAATTTCGAGTTAAGTAGGTAGTGTAAAATTTGGTCTTGGTTTTTGTAGGCACAAAGTGGGTTTGGGGAAACCTGAACTTTGATTTCGGTTAAGTTCTCAGTGCAATCTAGATCCGATTGTTATCGGAAGACACGGTCACTTAATTACTTTGTAAATGTAAGATGCTTTTTTTGCTTCCCTAAATTTTTGTTGTGAACGGCACAGTTGCTGTTGTGAAAAACATGAACGGTTATTTTCCTCGTTGAAGTGCACTATTCAAGTCATTTTTTAACTTCTGATTTTTGGTATCATACTGGTACAAATTGAAACCCGTGTGCTAGTAAGTTTGTAATGATACTACTAACTTGTAGTTCATAGGATAAATTCAAAATTAAGTATCTTGTTATTTCAAAAGCCTTGGAGATGAAAAACTCACTTCTCCCCCTATTATTGCTTTATACTTTCTTGTTGTTATCACAAACAAAGGAGGGTAGTTCGGAATTGGGGTATTATTCAATAATGAATTATACGCAACAAGAATATGGCGCCCATCATCAAAATTGGTTTATTACACAAGATAGAAATGGATTCATCTATGCCGCAAATGAAGATGGTATTTTAGAATTCGATGGAACCTCTTGGCGATTGATTACTGCTCCTGGCCTGCATGCGGTGCGAACTGTTGTTGTAGATAATGACAATATTAAATGGGTCGGAGCTGATCGTGAGTTGGGATATTTGAAGCCCGATTCATTGGGCATACTTCAGTATAGATCATTAAATGATAAAATTCCGGAAGCAAATCCGCTTACTGCCAATGTTTGGCAGATTTTTCAAGAAAACAATCGTATAATTTTTGCTGCTGATAACGCGCTTTACAGCTGGAAAGATGATCATTTCACAATTATACCCCATCCTGGTGATGGACCTATCTATCGGGAATATCAAATACATGGCACAGTCTATATAAATATTCTCGGAGAAGGTATGTTTCAGGTGGTAGATGATTCACTGCAATTAATTCCGGGAGGCGAACTTTTTAAAGGTGTACCGGCTACAATTGCCATTCCTTATGGTGAAGACAACGTTCTTTTTGCCTCGAAGAATTCAGGGCTTTATATCTTTAATGGTACGGATATAACTAAGTTTGAAAATGAGGTGGAAGGGTATTTCGACGAAAACCTACTCTATGCGGGACAGCGTTTAAATGAAACCACCTACGCGTTTGCTACCCTTCGAGGGGGCATACTATTAATGGATGAAAACGGACACATATTACGTAAAATAACCGAAGAAGAAGGCTTGGCGAACAACCAAGTGCACGGTTTGGCGTTAGATGACCAAAAAGTGCTATGGCTGGCACATCAAACAGGGATTTCAAAAGTGGGCCCCCTCTCATCTCATACTTTTTTTGACAAAAGAAACGGACTTGAAGGAACCGTAACCAGCATCCTTAAACACCAAGGTAAATTGTATGTAGGGACCTATAGCGGCCTTTTTGTATTGGAACGTGTTCACGGGAATGGTGCAGGTGAATTTCGTAAAATTGAAGAAATAACCTCGGGTTGTTTCGCCTTATTGAACCTTGATGAAGAACTGTTCGCAGGCACTTCGAATGGCGTATTTAAGGTTTCGGAAAATGAAGTTATACAAATAAATGATGTATTAGGCTGTCGTGCTCTCGCCACCTCAAAATTGGATGATGAACGAATTTACGTTGGTCATATGCATGGACTATCGACTATTAAAAATACCGATGGGAAATGGTCGGCAGAAAAGGATTTAAAGCTCATAGAAGAGGATATATTTTCAATTTCGACTGCCGATAACGATGGGTCATTATGGTTAGGTAGTTCATTACAAACCGTTCTCCAAATCGAATTTCCAAAATTAAACGAATTCGAAGGAATTGTTGATCTAAATAAACTAACAGTAAACCGTTTTTACGAAGGACTTCCAGAGGGTACTACCAACGTTTGGTTAATTGATGGGGATGTACTGGTTACTACTGAGGCTGCAGGTGGGCCTTTGTACAAATTCGACCCTTTTTCCAAGACATTTTCACCAGAAAAAAAATTCGGCCAAAAATTCGGATTGGACTCCCTGACTATGTATCCAAGAGCCTACCAACAACAGGGCAAATTTTTGTTGTTGGAATCCAATCCTTTAGACGGTAAACAATATCGATTTTCAGCCTCTAGGAATGGCTCAGGGGGGTATTCTTTAAAGAGATTCTATGATGAGCCGTTTAGGAGCACCACGGAAACCCACCTTTTCTGGGATGATAAAAATCAAGTATGGTCAGGTGGCGAAGGCATTTCGGTATATGACCTGGCTACTGAGGGGAAATTTAAAAGTCCTTTTAAAACTTATATTCGCAGGGCTTCAGTTGGGCAAGACAGCATTATTTACGGAGGAGATCCCTCAGGTTATGCACATTTAAAAACAGTATTTGATCATTCCATTATAGATTTGAGGTTCGAGTATGCCGCTCCTGGCGGCTATCCAGAAGCCAATAGATATCAATATCGTTTGTCGGGATTTGATTCTAATTGGTCTGACTGGTCCAACGAAACGAGGAAGGATTACACAAAACTCCCGGAAGGGGATTACCGGTTTCTAGCTAGGGCACAGGATATATTTGGTTCTGTAAGTACGGTGGGCTCGTTTCATTTTGAAATTTTGCCTCCGTGGCATCGTACTTGGTGGGCCTATCTATTCTATATACTGTTATTCACAACATTCTTTTGGGCAGTTTTGCACTGGCGTTCCCGCCAACTAAAAGTACAGAATGATGCCTTGGAAAAATTGATCGCCGTTCGAACTTCAGAGGTGCGACACCAAGCCAGTCAATTAAAGATACAAGCCGAAAAATTGAAGGAATTGGACAAAGCCAAATCCCGGTTCTTTGCGAATATTTCACATGAGTTTCGTACGCCGTTAACACTGATCAAAGGCCCTATTGAGCAGTTAGAGCAGAACTTCAATGCGAAACTGAACATCGAGACCGTAAAAATGATCCGACGCAATGCCAATCGTCTCCTCAATATGGTGAACCAATTGTTGGATTTATCCAAAATTGACGAAGGCACCTTAAAGTTATCGCCCACAGAAGGCGATGTATACAAGTGCCTACGGGCCGCCGCATCATCGTTCAATTCCCATGCCGCACAGCGTAATATGGATTATAGGGTAGCGATTCCACCCACCGTGCTTTGGTCTTCCTTTGATCGTGATAAATTGGAAAACATAGTTTATAACCTACTGGGCAACGCGTTTAAATTTAGTGGGGATGGTTCCAAAATCTCGTTCGTTGCCAACTATGGTGAATACGGTTTGCGAATTGAGGTTTCCGATGCAGGTCAGGGTATAGCGGTTGAAAAATTACCGTTCATCTTCGATCGTTTTTATCAAGCGGATCATGGGGATAGCAGGGAGAAAGGGGGATCAGGAATTGGACTTTCACTTTCAAAAGACTTGGTGACCCTTATGGACGGTACCATTACAGTTTCAAGCGAATTACAGCGGGGTACTTTATTTACGGTGCAATTGCCAATTCAAGAAATTAAGACACGCCAAAATAAACATGTAGAAAATGTCCCGTTCGTAGAAAAATCCGAGCTTAAAAAGCCCTTTGTCTTTACGGCTATCGAAAAAAGAAACGTACCTACCATTCTCTTGGTCGAGGACAATGCCGATATGCGTCGATTTATAAAAGAACAGCTTGTGAATGGATATCAAGTAGATGAGGCCATAGACGGACACGAAGGTTTTAAGAAAGCCGTGACGCGATCCCCTGATTTGGTCATCACAGATTTGATGATGCCCAAAATGGACGGGATAGAGCTCTGTAAAAAATTGAAGACCGACGTGCAAACAAGCCATATTCCTGTAATCATGTTGACCGCTAAGGCGGGGATGGAAAATAAATTGGAGGGTCTTGAAACAGGGGCTGACGATTACCTCACCAAACCGTTTGATGGAAAGGAACTCTTGGTGAGAACAAAAAACCTAATCGAACAACGTCTGAAACTAAGAACACTTTATTCTGACAAAAAGATTCAGATAGAACCCAAAAAAATTACGCTCAACTCCATTGATCAAAAATTTCTGGAGCAGCTTTTGGAGCTGCTCGAAATCAATCATCCAGATTCCGATTTTGGAGTCCCTCAAATGCAGGATGCCCTGGCAATGAGCAAGACCCAACTACACCGGAAACTAAAGGCTTTGACGAATGAATCTCCAGGGGAGCTACTTCGAAACTTCCGACTAAAAAAAGCGGCCCAATTACTTTCCCAAAAAGTGGATAGTGTTACACAGATTGCCTATAGCGTAGGCTTTAATAATCTCTCTTATTTTGCCAAATGTTTTAAGGAATTGTATGGGGTGGCACCATCGGCATACTGAATAGAAACATAGGATAATAACCAGGGCGTATCGAAAACCGACCCAAAATCCTGCATTGTACGCATTTTGACCTTGCAACTGTGTGCCTCCAAATTTTAAAGTTTCTGAGCGCATGTTCGATCCGTCTATTTTTTAGAAACCCAAAATCTGGTAACTGCGCACTCATGCAAAAACTGCCATTACTCTTTTGCGCCCAGACAATCTGTGTCAGTCAGCTTGTATTCGAACCCAAGTTTTGACAATGGGACTATTTTGTCAGCATTTGGGACCCTGTTATTAGTCTGTCTTGTATGGTCAAACTAGTTTTGATTTGTTCATTGATGATCCTTGAATTTAGTAAGACAAGTTAAAACATGTGCCATGAAAACGATGGAAGAAATTGAGGTTGGCCAACAGAAGCGGCTCGATAGGCAAATAAAAGCAATTTGTACCTTGATATTCTTGTTGGCGACTGGAATGCTGGCCACGGCATTGGCAGGTTGTGGCAAGAGTGATCCACCACAAGATCCGAACCCGGTAGGCGTCGAGGGTTCAGTTGTAAAGGGAACAGTAATTGATGAGGATGGCAACCCGTATCCAAAAACTGGCGTAACTTTTTCAAAGGGAACCGACAACGTATCGATGCTAACAAATCCTTCCGGAAATTTTGAAGGGATGACCAAGGAACTCGGTAAGTACAGCGCTTCCTTGGTACCACCTTTATCCACCGAGGTGGTAACGAAGCTTCCCGTTTCTATAAATGTAGTGGCGAATCAGACTGCAACTGTAGATTTTGTTATTAAGCCATTGCCTGTCGAAGCCGTTGTAAATATTGGAAGTGCCGATATTTTTGGTCAGGTCAGGGATCAGGAGGGCAATTTGCCCACAGATGACAGTGAACCCCTCTATGCCGCAAACACCTATGAAGCACCACTCGGATTTTTGAAGCCTATCTTGGCGCCCGATGGGCATACTGTTACGCTCTTCGAGTTTAATCGGGCGAAAGGGAGTATCATGGCCACCTGTGATGGCAGTATGACGCGTGTCGACATGGCGTTGGAGGGATTGATCCCGAATGGCACTTATACAGTTTGGTTGGCCTTTCTTAAAACTAAAAAAACAGTAGGGCAAGCCATTGAATTTAATGACTGGGTCTATGCGACCAAACCTCCCTTGGGCACTCCTTCCGGGACTGAAAATGTGCTCATTGCCGATGCCGAAGGAAAAATCAAAGTGACGAAGGCACATTCCTCCTGTATTCTAACAGACGAAGCGGCCCTGGTAATCCCTGTAATCTATCATATCAATGGGATGACCTTTGGAGGCGGGGAGATTCCGGATGCCGAACAAGTAGTTCATTTATTGATTTATTTTCAATAAGCTATTAAGTAAAAATCGCCATGCACAAAAAACACTACCAATCTTTAAAAAGGTTATCCGTTTTCGTGGGATTGAGCTGAAAGAGATGGGGAATCGCTTAAAAAGAAAGAGGGCGTCGTTGCCATTCTGAAAGTTTGTTCAAACGCTATTAATATTCGAGTTTAAAATTTAATAATACCACATTAAAATTAAAAATTATGAGAACTAAAGGAAAAAATAACGGCAATTCACATTTTTTTGGAAAGCACAAAAAAAATGAAAATCTTCTTAGGATCAAAAAAGTAATTTTAGGCATCGGTCTAATTATTTTCGGGCTTTCGATCGTAAAGGCACAGGATTTTAAGTTTGGCGCGAAGGCAGGGGTCAACTTCGCAACCGATACGGGGAACGGTGAATATGATACAGGTGCAACTGCAAGGGCCGGTATTCATCTAGGGGGTGTTGCACAGCTAGCAATAAATGAAAAAGTTGCGGTTCAAGGCGAACTTTTGTATTCAATGCAAGGTTTTAAGGATGAAGTGACCCATAAACTCGATTACATAAACTTTCCGATAATTATAGATTATTTCGTCATAGAAGGTTTGGGTATTCAGGCAGGACCTCAGTTCGGGTTCAAAATAAATGATTCTTTTGTCGATGGCAATGATTCAGGGTCTCTTGATGCAAAAGGTTTTGATTTGGGGGTTGTTTTTGGGGCTCAATATGAATTTCCAAAAGGTCTTTTTTTTCAAGGCCGTTATCAGATAGGCCTTACCGATTTTATTGATTATAACAAACCGTCTAAAAATGCGGTACTGTCATTATCGGTGGGGTATTTCTTTTGAGAGGAATATTGATCAGCCTGGTTCTTGATAAAAATCCGGACAAAGGATCAGGGTAATACAATACGCACCCAAAGAAATCGGCTGCTTTAACCTAGCAAAAGTTGTTTCCCCCAAAAGAATTAAAACAAGTTAAACAAAATCATGGAAACACACAATACGCCTATAAAAGGCAAAAACAAAGGACATTTAGTTTTTAGGAACATATATAAATTAGTGGCAGTACTCGCAGCATTTGCGATCGTATTGGTTGGTTGTAGCAAAGGCGATGACCCGGCCGATCCGACAAAAGAAGTAGATGAGACTACAGAAAATAACGGAAACACAGGGGAAGAACAAGAAATCGGGGTTACGGTTACCCTTAAGAGCATGGTGCCGGAATCTCCGGCCGCCTTAAAATTCGGGGAAGATGTGGAGGTGACTTTTGATTATGATGTAGTACGATCTGATGGGGCCAGAATATGGGTTTACCCATTTTCCGATGGAAATAATTCACCTAAATATAAATATGAACTTTCTCCAAAGTACTCAGGTAAGGGCACAAAAACTGTAAGATTTTCGATTACCGAAGGTGATTCAGTGGTAGTGGATCAAATTAAGATCCAAATCGGTACAGGTGGCTATACCTTGTTAGGGACTGTTTTCTGGGACCCACTTGAAACTATTTATGAGTCGGTCAATTATACCTTTACCAATTAAAAAAACCCCGCTTTTGCGGGGCAATTTTGAGTTAAGTAGGTAATGTAAAATTTGGTCTTGGTTTTTGTAGGCACAAAGTGGGTTTGGGGAAACCTGAACTTTGTTTTCGGTTAAGTTCTCAGTGCAATCTAGATCCGATGGCTATCGGAAGACACGGTCACTTAATTACTTTGTAAATGTAAGATGCTTTTTTTGCTTCCCTAAATTTTTGTTGTGAACGGCACAGTTGCTGTTGTGAAAAATATGAACGGTTATTTTTATCCGATGAACGGGCTATCGTTGTAGTCAATAATGAAGCTTAATACTGATCTAAATGCGCTGGATAAAGAAAATTATTATAGGGAAAACGCTGAATATGGATATCGCGCACCTCGTCATACACCTTTTTTCGAAATTCCTCAAGATTTTCCTTGTTCAGGGCAGAAATGAAAATCGTAGTATCGCCCACCCGTTGCATCCAGGTCTGCCGCCATTCTTCTATCGAAAAATGTTTTTCGGTTTTTTCGGTCACTAGGTCATCGTCATCAATCGTTTCCCGTGCATATTGGTCTATCTTGTTAAAGACCATAATCGTTCGTTTGTTGCCGCTCTTGATTTCTGATAAAATGCGATTGACCGAATCTATTTGTTCCTCAAATTGCGGGTGTGAGATATCGACCACATGCAGCAGTAAGTCGGCTTCGCGAACCTCGTCTAAGGTGCTTTTAAAACTTTCGATCAATTGCGTTGGAAGTTTTCTAATGAACCCGACGGTATCACTAAGTAAGAACGGAAGATTCCCTATGACTACTTTACGCACAGTAGTATCCAATGTCGCAAAAAGCTTATCCTCGGCAAAGACCTCGCTCTTACTGATTACGTTCATAAGGGTTGACTTTCCTACGTTTGTATAGCCTATCAAAGCAACACGCACCAGGGCCCCACGGTTACCGCGCTGGGTTTCCATCTGCCGGTCTACCTTTAACAATTTTTTCTTGAGCAAGGAAATGCGATCACGAACGATTCGTCTATCGGTCTCAATTTCCGTTTCCCCAGGACCTCGCATGCCGATGCCCCCTTTTTGCCGTTCCAAGTGAGTCCATAATCCTGTAAGTCGAGGCAGTAAATATTCATATTGCGCCAATTCGACCTGTGTGCGGGCATAACTGGTTTGAGCCCTTTGTGCAAAGATGTCAAGAATTAAGCCCGTACGATCTAAAATCTTGCAACGCAAGATTTTTTCGATATTCCGTTGTTGCGCGGGTGTAAGTTCATCATCAAAAATAACGGCCCCGATTTCATGTTCTTCAACATACGCTGCTACTTCCTGTATTTTGCCACTTCCAATCAAGGTCTTAGGGTTAGGGACATCCACTTTTTGAATAAAGCGCCTGTATACTTCCCCTCCCGCAGTATACGTTAGAAATTCTAATTCATCTAGGTACTCCTTTACCTTTTTCTCATTCTGTTGGGCATTGATTACCCCAATTAGCACCGTTTTTTCGTATTCGATTTTCGTCTTCTCTATCATATATTCAATAAAGTGTAAATTTACGTATTACTGGCCAAGCTTATCTTAAATTTTGATCTCTCAGCTAAAAGATCTATGAATTTTTCCTTTTCTACAACGAATACCCCGACAAACCTATATACAATTGCTTTTTACAATCTTGAAAATCTATTTGATATCGATGATTCTCCCAATACACTTGATAGGGACTTCACCCCAAATGGCCTGCTTCGATGGGGGGAAAAAAGGTACAAAAGAAAGGTCTTCAAATTGGCAAACACCATTGCCGAAATTGGAACGGCCACATCCCACAAAGTCCCGGTCCTCGTCGGAATTGCAGAGGTTGAGAATAAACAGGTGCTCAACGATTTACTTGCCACCGCCCCGCTTAATGCGACCGACTTTTCATATGTACATTACGATTCCCCCGATGAAAGAGGAATTGACACCGCACTTCTTTATGATAGAACCCATTTTGAGGTACTTCATTCTGAGCCTATCCCGCTTCATATACAGAATTTGGATGGTCTAAGGGATTTTACGCGCGATATTTTATACGTACGCGGCAAATTGAATGGAGAGGTGATGCATATTTTTGTAAACCACTGGCCTTCCAGAAGGGATGGCACGGCGGATACCGAATATAAAAGAATACGTGCAGCCGAAACGGTCCTTGAAACCATGAACCAAGTCAAAGAACATCAAGATAGTCCGAATTATATTGTGATGGGCGATTTTAATGATGATCCAACTTCGAAAAGTATTGAGCGATTGATGGAAACCAAAGAACTCTACAATGCTATGGAAAAATTGCACGATCCCGCCAGCCGTGGGAGTACGAATTATCGGCGGAGTTGGCGCCTGTTTGATCAAATTATCGTATCACATAATTTCTTCGAATTTGCGCGTGGGACCCATAGTTTTGCCTTTGCCGATATTTTTGACGACCAAATTTTGAAAGAATATAAGGGGAAGTATAAGGGGAACCCTTTTCGCACTTATAGCGGAAGTAAGTATCTGGGAGGCCAAAGTGATCACTTTCCTGTTTATATTCAATTGAAGTACCATGCCTAAGTCTCCTTTATATCCGCTTGATTTCAAAATCACTCAATAGCCCTTCGTTTCTCATTCTAAGAAATACCTGGGCCGTGGTTATGACATCCAATTCGCAGTAGGTGATTATACGATCTAGATCCTGCTCCTTATAATATACCTCCCGCACCATGCTACCATCGATATCTTCTTTCGGCGAGGGTATGCCCAATACATGGGCCATTAACTTTAAGGAAGTATAATGCTTATAGTCCCCGAATTTCCATAGTTCCATAGTATCGAGGTGCGGAATCTCCCAAGGTTTTTTTCCAAAGAGGTTCAATTTAAAGGGGAGGGAAATGCCATGTATTAACATGCGCCGGGCGATATACGGGAAATCGAATTCTTTTGCATTGTGACCACAGAGCAAATTCTTAGGATGGCTAAAATGATCATTTAGAAGATTTTTAAATTCCTTGAGAAGCTGGCGCTCATTCCCATGAAAAGTGGTTACCCGAAATTCCCGGTTGGCCCCTTTTATATTAAAATAGCCCACCGAGATGCAGATAATCTTTCCGAATTCGGCCCAAATGCCAGCACGTTCATAAAATTCCTCGGCCGAAACTTCGTCTTTACGCTGGTACTTTGATTTTTGTTCCCATAATTCCTTTTTGGGATCATCCAATTGCGAATAATTTTCTACTTCCGGGACCGTCTCTATATCGAGAAATAAAATGTCCTCTAAATTGATTTTTTCGAGCATATGTGGTAATTAATGGCAATTCAAGGCTCTGATTGCATCCAAGATACAAACAAATATGCATATGATTAGTTGGTCAGATTGAATAGGAGTCCTTGGTATTTCGAATTTAGAAGGCAATCATTCTAAAACTTGAAAACCGACCATTGGGTCTGTTAACGAAGAATTCATGTTTTGCCCAAAGGGTTTAAAAGTCCTTATATTACTGTATTCGATCGATTAAATGCATTGATTCGCCCTTGCATCATAAAGAAATCCTGAAAACAAACCAGATGGTCCAAAAAATTTAGAAGAGCGATTGCTGTTTCGCTGGGCTTTCATGTTCCAAAAGCCATTTTTTACGATGCAAGCCGCCAGCATAGCCCGTAAGTGAGCCGTCACTGCCGATGACCCGATGACATGGCACCACAATCCATAACGGATTTTTCCCATTGGCAGCGGCAACAGCCCTAATGGCCTTCGTATCGCCTAATAACTTCGAAAGTTCATGATATGAAATGGTTTTTCCAAAAGGGATATTCAATAAGGCTTCCCATACTTTTTTTTGAAATTCGGTGCCTTCAGGATTTAGGGTAAGGCTGAAGGCCTTCCTTTTTCCCTCAAAATATTCCTTTAATTGGTAAACGGCATCTTCCAAAACCTCAGGGATAACTTCGGTCAGGGTTTCGTCACTGTCTAAGATACTTATGGCGCTCAAACCATCTTCATCGCCTACAATTTTTGATATACCCAAAGGTGTTTGTATGCTTGCTGTTTCCATTGTTAATCGTGTATAGTTGCTTGATAAAAAACCTGTTGAACGGCCGGACGAATATTTAGCGTGTACAGGGCACGCTGGTCACGGGTTGGGTACACGCGGTTGGACAAAAATATATATACCAATTGGTTTTTTGGGTCGGCCCATACAAAAGTCCCCGTAAACCCGCTATGTCCGAAGCTTTCCGGACTGACTTCGGGTGCAGGATAGGCATCTTTCAAAGATAATTCGGCATTGTTGAGTTCGGGTTTGTCAAATCCCAACCCCCGTCGGTTCCCGTTTCCTGGATATTGCACGCGCGTAAATTCAAGTAGCGTTTTTTCAGAAATATAACGTCGCCCACCATAGATTCCATAATTAAGGTAAAGTTGCATCATTTTCGCCAAATCAGGTGCTGTAGCAAAAAGCCCGGCATTGCCTGATACTCCGCCGAGAAGTGCGGCATTTTCATCATGCACCCAACCTTGTGTCACCGTATGCCTGAAAATCGTATCTATTTCTGTGGGAACGATGGGGTTCGAGTAGTTTTTCATGCTCGGCAGATACGTAAGGGTGCTAGCACCGAGTGGGCCATAAAAATTTGAAGTGAGATATTCCTGGTACGATTGCCCGGTCAATTGTTCGATAAGTTTTGGGAAAATCAGAAAAGCGAGTCCCGAGTATTTGTATTTCCGTTCTAGGCTTACGTCAGAACGATTTATTATGCGGTACATTTTATGATTAAAGCGAGATTTCACATAAAGATCGGGATAGGCTTCCTCATTGAATCGATGGGATTGAATTTTTCGAACAAACCGATTTTTTGTTTTACCGTTTTTTTTGATTACCTCATTTAAAAAAACAATATATGGTACCAGGCCGGCTTGATGTGCCAAAATTTCCCGAAGGGTAAGATTCCTTTTGAATTTATAATGGCGCCATGGTTTCCAGTAGGTGCTAAAAGGTACGTCTAAATCAAGTTTGTTCTCATCGACCAATTTCATGATTGCGGGTAAAGGCCCCATAATCTTGGTTACCGAGGCTAAGTCATACATATCGTTTAAGGCAACGGGTTGTATGCTGTCATAGGTATGGTACCCATATGCTTTGTGAAAGATGATTTTTCCATTTTTAGCAACTAAAATCTGAGCGCCAGGGTACGCCTTTTGCAATATTCCATAGTTTATAATTGAATCTACCTTTGTATAGATATACAAGGAATCCAGACCCACATCGGATGGATTGCCATAGGTTAACTCGGGATTCGAAATGGCTTCCAATCGCCTGGGAGCACCTTCCTGTGCGGCGCTAAAATTTAAATATAAACCAATAAGTATAAAAAATGAATTCCTCATCATGCTTGCTAGGGATCTCAATGCATCAAGACGCGTTAACTCAGGAAATTTATGATAACGATCACATTTGGCGATTATCTGCTTCCCGGGCGCCTTTACAAGACGCATCTCATTCCTCTGTCAATCGAAGAATGAAGCGTGCTACTTGCTATTCGATTTTAGTTGATCAACCGAACTACATCTTTGGCGAAATAGCTTGCAATGATATTGGCTCCCGCCCTTTTTATAGCTATGAGCTGCTCCATCATTACTGCATCATGTTCCAACCAACCCTTTTCTGCAGCGGCCTTGATCATGGCATATTCCCCGGAGACCTGATAGACCGCAAGGGGTACATCGACCTCGTTGCGAATTTCCCGAACGATGTCTAAATAACACAGCCCCGGTTTGACCATAATTATATCGGCACCTTCATCGATATCCATTTGGGATTCCTTTATGGCCTCAAAGCGATTTGCAAAGTCCATTTGATAGGTCTTCTTGTCTTTGGGAATGTTCTTTTTATTCACGGGCGCAGAATCTAGGGCATCGCGAAAAGGGCCATAAAATGCACTTGCATATTTCGCACTATAGCTCATAATGCCCGTATGGATCAATTCTTCTTCGTCCAATGCTTCTCGAATGGTCAAGATACGACCATCCATCATATCACTAGGTGCAACGAAATCAGCCCCTGATAAGGCATGTAATATGCTCATTTCGGCCAAAATCTGGACCGTTTCATCGTTCAAGATCCGTCCGTTTTCAACAATACCATCATGGCCGTAGGAAGAATAGGGGTCTAGGGCCACATCGGTCATTACCAGCATCTCCGGACATGCATTTTTGACTGTTTTTACAGCCAATTGCATAAGGCCATTCGGGTTTAAGGCTTCCGATCCCTTGTTATCCTTAAGATTATTCGGGACCTTAACAAAAAGGAGTACTGCACATAGTCCCATTTTCCAAAGTTCCTTGACTTCCTTTTCCAATAAATCAAGGCTCAGACGATGGTAGTTGGGCATAGAAGCGATTTCTTCCCGAACGCCCTTCCCTTCAACCACAAAGAGGGGAACCAAAAAATCGTCTGGGCTTAGTATCGTCTCCCTGACCAATCTTCGAATTGCATCTGAATTTCGTAGCCTTCGGTTTCTTATTAATGGGTACATGGTTCGGATTTATAATTTAAAGTTAAATGAAAAACGTGAATAATTAGACCCATTCCAAGGGCTTATTTAATATCGTCAATAAACGTTGCTCTTCACTATCTGCAGGCGGTTGATGATCATACCGCCATTGTACATGGGGAGGAAGACTCATTAAAATACTCTCAATACGGCCATTGGTCCTTAATCCGAAAAGCGTTCCCTTGTCATGTACAAGATTGAATTCTACATAGCGACCACGACGAATTTCCTGCCAATCACGTTGGGCTTGGGAATAGGGTAGGTGCTTTCTTTTTTCCACGATGGGTACATAGGCCTCTAAAAAACTATTTCCGACTGAGACGACAAAGTTGTACCAATCTTCAATGGTAATGTCTTTTGTAGCCCTACAATAGTCAAAAAAAAGTCCGCCTATACCCCGAGCTTCATTTCTATGGGAATTCCAGAAATAGTCGTCACATTTCTTTTTGAAGGCTGCATAATAGGTTGGGTCATGGGCATCGCAGGCTCTTTTACTTATGGAATGGAAATGTATGGCATCTTCATCGAACAAATAATAGGGGGTCAGATCTTGGCCTCCCCCAAACCATTGATCGACTAAATTCCCCATATTATCATACAACTCAAAATAACGCCAATTTGCGTGCACAGTTGGCACCATTGGGCTTTTAGGATGTACTACAAGGCTTAGGCCACAAGCATAAAAATTCGCTTCCCCAACACCAAAATAGGCTTGCATGCTCTTGGGTAGTTCACCATGAACGGCTGAGATATTAACACCTCCTTTTTCAAATACAGCGCCATTTTCTATGACTCTTGAACGACCACCCCCACCTTCAGGTCGTTCCCAGCGATCTTCACGAAATTTCGCAATCCCATCTACCTTTTCAAGTTTGGCGGTGATTATATCTTGAAGTGCTTGTATATAACTGAAGAATTTTTCTTTCATACGATTAACTCATACAACTCCATATCTAATGAAGCTTCATTGGGTGGAGTAAATTTCTTTGGTAATGTTCGCGCCCAAATATAACCACATTTCTCAGCAACTCTGACGCTTGCGAAGTTACTTTTATGCACGATGATCTGTAGATTGGTCAGTGCCAGTTTGGTAATGGCATAATTAGAAATGGCTGAAACAGAATTGGTCATCCGGCCTTTTCCTTCATACTGGTAGCCGATACAGTAGGCTAATTCTGCTTGTTGTGTATGCCAATTAATTTCCTTGATATAAATAAGACCTAAAATCGTTCGTTTTTCGACGTCTTTTAGCGCAAAAAGAAACTCTTCTTTACGGTCGAATTGTTTTAATTTATGGTCGACAAAAATTTCGGATAAAGTTGGCGTAAGGTTTTGCTTTAAGGTATTTGGGAAGAAACGTTTCAACCTATCGGCATTCACGGTGATAAAATCACAAATTTTCCATGCGTCTTTTCTCTGAATAGGTTCAATGAAATAGGTATCAAAATCAAAAATCACGTTGCATTTTTTTAGTCTAAGCCATTCAGATATGTCGGCATGACAAGCTACTTAGCCTCCCATTCCTTTACCGCGTCAATGAAGGCCTTTGCATTTTCTAAAGGCACGTTCGGTAAAATACCGTGCCCTAAATTGACGATATATTTATCTTTCCCGAAGTCGTTGATCATTTGAGACACCATTTTCTTGATTTGCGAAGGAGGAGACAAGAGTCTTGCTGGATCGAAATTACCTTGTAATGTTATTTTGCCGCCCGTAAAATGACGTGCATTTTGGGCTGAACATGTCCAATCGACCCCAAGGGCCGCCGCACCCGATTTCGCCATTTCACCCAAGGCAAACCAGCATCCTTTGCCAAATACGATTACTGGAACCTCCTGCTTCAAGCTATCGATAATCTGCTGAATGTAATTCCATGAAAATTCGGTGTAATCAGCAGGAGATAACATACCTCCCCATGAATCGAATACTTGCACTGCATTTACGCCCACCTTGGCCTTTTGCTTTAGGTAGGCTATGGTCGTGTCGGTTATTTTTTGCAAGAGCGCGTGTGCAGCAATTGGCTGTGTAAAACAAAATTCCTTGGCCTGGTCGAATGTTTTACTACCCTGACCTTGAACGCAATAGCATAAAAGTGTCCATGGGGAGCCCGCAAAGCCTATCAACGGAACTTCCTCGTTCAATTTTTCCTTGGTGACTTTGATGGCTTGGAACACATAGTCTAGCGCAATTGTAACGTCGGGGACAATGACCTTGTCAACATCGTTTTGGGTTCGAATGGGACTCGGTAAATAAGGACCAAAATTAGGTTTCATTTGCACTTCAATGTTCATAGCCTGTGGAACCACCAAAATATCCGAAAAAAGAATGGCGGCATCCATACCAAATCTTCGTATGGGTTGAACCGTTATTTCGGCAGCCAATTCAGGCGTCTGACAACGCGTAAAGAAATCGTGTTTCTCACGTATTTCCCTAAATTCGGGTAAATATCGCCCAGCTTGGCGCATCATCCACACGGGTGGCCTATCAACGGTTTCGCCTTTGAGTGCTCGTAAGAAAAGATCATTTTTTATCATTATTACCTCTTAAATATGCCTTGGCATGTCTAATATTGATTCTTTAAACTGTATTTATACTAGTTGCCTGAACACTTACTTTTCAGCATAGTCTTCATTCACCAAGGCGATGACACTTTCAATACTTGGTATTTTAGCAATCTTGACTTCCTTAAAATAGGTACGGGCTTCCCGTGCAGTGGTTTCACCGATACAGTAGGCAATCTTTCTTGGGGTGTTCAGCATTAAAAAACTTTGAACGCCTGAGGGACTAAAAAAAAGGATGCCTTCGATACCGTCTTCGACCACATGTGGAGTGGGCTTAGTGCTATAGGCCTCAATCTCATTTACCCTAATAGAATTCGCTTCCAATATTGCTGGCAAATCATCCATTCGAATCGTACTACAAAAATAGGTCACTTCCAAACCTTCCATATACTCGACCAAATATTCGGCCAATAATTTCGCATTTTTAGCAACATGGGTGACAGGACCTATCTGTTCTTCAATCGCTCGTTTGGTACGTCTTCCAACGCAATAAATATTCTTAAATTTCAATTGCTCACGTGGGACACTTATCAAAAGGGATTCTATCGCATTTTTGCTGGTTAGTATCACATTTTCCAAAGGAGTCTTGAACGTAGTTGGAGGAATTCGAGACGGACTTGTTTTTATAAAGTCAGCTGAACCCATCGCAATTTTTTTGATAAATGACTTTTGTTGAATAGGGGTGAGTTTTTTGGTGGCATATACATTTAATTTTCGGTCGGGTTCCTGAAAATCCTTTAATATGCGTTTACCCCCCCTGCTTAGGATACTTTCTGCGCAGACACGTGCTAAATCGATTTCTTCCCCTAAAGGAACTGTTTTAGTGACTTCCAATTTTTTTGATCCATCCTTACTGAGAAGAACGCCCTTAAAGGTGATTTCCTCGTTGCTGATATAGGCCAAGGCCCCGATAGGCGCTGTGCAGCCACCTTCCAAAAGATGTAGGAATCTGCGCTCCAAGCTGGTGCAAAGTTCGGTATTCCCATGGTTGAGCGCCTTACAGGCAGATCGAATTTCCTCATCTTTTTCCAGCGCAACAATGACAACCGCTCCTTGGGCAGGTGCTGGGACCATCCAGGTCAGCCCAATCGTATTTTCAGGCTCAATGCCGATGCGCTCCAATCCGGCTGCGGCGAAAATTGCACCATTCCATTCCTGGTTTTTGAGTTTTTGAATACGACTGTTTACATTGCCCCTTAAATCGACGACGGTATGCGTGGGATATCGATTCAGCCATTGTGCCTTTCGGCGAAGGCTTCCAGTTGCGATGATTGCATTAGGTTGTGCCAAAAACTCTTCGTTGCCCTTGAATGCAAGGATATCTAAAAAATTCCCCCTTTCTAGGACGGCCGCTTGAACAATACCTGCAGGTAATACCGTGGGAACATCTTTTAGGGAATGTACGGCAATATCGATTTCGCCTTTTAGCATGGCCACATCCAATGTTTTCGTAAAAATACCGGTGACACCCAGTTCGTAGAGGGGCTTATCCAATTCAAGATCACCTGTGGCTTTTACAGGTACCAGTTCGGTGGCAAGCCCTAGGGCTTCAAGCCTACTTTTAACGGCATGGGCTTGCCATAGTGCTAATTCACTATCGCGCGTTCCAATGCGTATAACCTTGGTCATTTTGAGTATACTTCTAATTGAAATACCTTTCGTATAAGCTCAAGGCTCTCATCGGCATCGGTATTCGAATCCTTGAGGTGATTCGCAAACTGCTTGGTAATTTTTTGGATGATACGTTCTGAAATAATATCGGCCTGTTCCATATTATAATCGGACAGTTTTTTACTTTGAAAATCAAGTTCCTCCTCTTTCATGGTTTTCAATTTTTTCTTGAGGGCCTTGATTACCGGGGCAAATTTTCGGGTTTCCAACCACAGTGTAAAATCCTCTTTCACCTCTTCGATAATTTGCTCTGCCTTTGGAATGTATTTTTTTCGATTTTCCAAAGTTTCGTCGGTCATTTGGGAAAGTTGGTCTAAATGGATTACCGTGACATTTTTCAAGTTCATAACATCGCCCGATACGTTTTTAGGTACCGAAAAATCTAAGATCAAAAGGGGTTTATTCGTATAGATCAACTCTTTTGAAATTGTCGGGAATTTTGCGCCGGTCGCCACAACCAATATGTCGGCAGACCGAATTTCGGTCTGTAGTTCTCCAAAATCCTTCACTTGTAATTTAAATTTACCAGCTATTTTTTCTGCTTTGTCCTTGGTTCTGTTAATAAGGGTGATATGCGGATTTTTGGTATGCTTGATCAAATTTTCACAGGTATTCCGGCCGATTTTTCCAGTTCCGAAGAGTACTATGTTCTTTGTTGCTATGTCAGGGACATTCTTTAAGATATATTGCACCGATGCAAATGCGACCGAAGTAGCACCTGACGATATCCCTGTTTCGTTTTTGATGCGCTTACTTGCCTGTATGACCGAATTACATAAACGCTCTACAAAAGGGTTTGCGATGCCGTGTTTTTTAGAACGATTGAAACTTTGCCGGAGTTGGCTGATGATTTCAAAATCTCCAAGAATTTGACTATCCAATCCCGTACCGACCTTGAACAGATGACTAATGGCATCCTTATTCTTATAAACATAAGCAACTTCCTGAAATTCCTCGACAGTGCCCAATGTATTATTACACAACAATTTTATCAATTGGTAAGGATGTTGCGCAAAACCGTGAAGTTCGGTGCGATTGCAGGTAGCCGTTATCAAAAGACCGTCGATTCCCTCAAGTTTTGCCTGCTCAAGAATCGTATCCATTCCGGCATCGTCCAAACTAAATTTACCACGCACATCGGCATCGGCCTTTTTGTGATTTAGGCCTATGGTATAAAAAGAATTATGTTTCGAAATATGGTAATCTTTCATGAACACTTGGGAACGGTCACAAAAATAAACGCAATCGGCCTACAAAAGTAACGCTGTAGGAACAATAAGTGTCGATTCGTGTTTTTTCTATCCTTTTTCGATGAAATACGTGAATAAAACCCTATTTTTAGGGGAATTATTGTTTAGAGGCCTTAATTTATTTAGAGGCTTTCTCAATAAAACCATCTTACTCCACAAATTCATGGTAGATAAAAATGTCGCATCAGGTTCATATGATGAAGTTTTGGTCGAGAATGGCTTTTATGTGTTGAAAATTCTGAACGACACAGACGGGACCAAAAAAGTAACACGGGAAATAAGCAGCAGTTTTATTCAGTTTCATTTTTGTTTAAAAGGGCATGCCAAATTTATCTTTAATGACGGCGGGTATGCCTTGGAAGTTTCGGAGGAGAACACGTTATTATTGTATAATACGCAACTAGATCTCCCCTTAAACCTAGAACTAGGCCCTAACTCCTGGCTGGTCTCGATAATTATGACCATTCGCAAATTCCATTCCCTTTTCTCCAGGGAAGCAGACTATATTCCGTTTCTAAGTGCTGAAAACAAGGAAAAGAAGTATTACTCGCAAGAACGTGTTTCCCCTGCGATTGCGGTAATTTTAAGTCAAATAATGAATTATAATTTGCACCCCTCAATAAAGGAACTTTATATCAAAGGCAAAGCCTATGAACTTATTTCGCTTTATTTCAATAAGGGGGTCGACACTGATTTGGAACAATGTCCTTTTTTAGTCGATGAGGACAATGTGAAACGCATACGCAAAGCGAAGGAAATAATAATTTCTCGAATGACCGAGCCACCTTCTTTGCAGGCCTTGTCGGAAGAAATCGGGTTGAGTCTCAAAAAGCTCAAGGAGGGCTTCAAATATATATATGGGGATTCGGTCTATAGTTTTTTGTTCGATTATAAAATGGAATATGCCCGAAGATTATTAGAGACTGGCCAATATAATGTAAACGAGATTGGTTTAAAAATCGGATATAGTACCGCCAGCCATTTTATTGCAGGCTTTAAGAAGAAATATGGCACCACTCCCAAAAAATATGTTATGTCAATAGCGATCTAATACATTTATTGGGGAATTCAAGGTAGAATCAAATGAAATAGCGATATTTAGCCCTTTAATAATTTATTTTGAATCCATAAGCCATGCGAACATATTGGAAATCGATATCCATTACCTTAATAGCAATTATTTTTTTAGCATGTAATGCGGCAAAAGTCGATCAAGATTTATCCTTAACAAATAGGCAGCCAGTAGGCAAGATCCCAGTCCCCTTGAAGATGAATACCGATTTGGTATTGGTTTTTACAAAGACCAATGGATATCGACATGCCTCCATCGAGAAAGGAGTAGCTACCTTGAAATCATTAGGCCTCAAAAATAATTTCGTGATCAGCCATACTGAGGATTCCCTAGATTTTAATCCAAGGAATCTGAAGAAATATAAGGCGGTCGTATTTCTTAGTACCACACAAGATGTACTTGGCGAAGCCCAGCAGGCTGCCTTCGAAGATTATATTAGGGCAGGGGGGAGCTTTTTGGGAGTTCATGCAGCAGCCGATACGGAATATGATTGGCCTTGGTACGGAAAACTGGTAGGGGCCTATTTTGAAAGCCACCCCGGTAACCCAAACGTGCGTGAGGCCGTAATCGATGTGGTAGACAAACGGCATAGGGCTACCGACTTCTTATCGGATACTTGGACCAGGACCGATGAATGGTATAATTATAAGACCATCGCTCCGGATATCAATGTGCTGATGAAATTGGACGAAACCACCTATGAAGGTGGTACCAATGGAAACAACCATCCAATTGCCTGGTACCATGAATTTGAGGGTGGCCGGTCATTTTATACCGGGGGCGGGCATACGAAAGAATCGTATGATGAACCCGATTTTCAAAAACATTTGTTAGGAGGTATCCTTTATTGTTTGGGCCGTTAGAGCGGGCGTGCCACCATAATACCTGTATTTTTCTTTATGCCTTTTAGGTATTCGGCCAATGGCAATTTAGAAACCTCAACTTTCATCGAACCTGTCGAAGCATGTAATAAATGAATGCGACCATCGTTTTCCAAGGTCGCTATACCGGTATGGGTAATATCGAGGCCATCGATTGAAGTCGTAAGCGCAATGATATCTCCTGAATGAATCTTCTGTTCATTGGCGGCAATTAGCTCCTGAGGTAAAATACATAGGGCCTGGTCGTTAAGATATTTTTCCGAGGCCTGTATTTTTTGAAAATTGTCGTTATCTTTTAAGAATGGGTATAAATCACGATGTGTGCTCATAAAATTAATATCCTTGGTAATTTCGATACCACCAATTTCGGCAGTGATATTCTTAATCAGTCCTTTCTTTTCGTTGTTGGCCATCCATTCCGAAAAATAATGCAGGCGTGAAGCATACCCATTTAATACCCCATCCTTATAGCGAACGGTTTGCAGCATCTTGGTATATTCGTCGAAGTCTGAAGTGCCGGCTTTTAACAGCTGTCCTAGTGTCAGCACATTTTCAACGAATGTTGTGCAATCCAGACCATGTAAATTGATTACCAACGATTCGGTATCCCCCACCTCGAGCGTTTTTGCTACGTAAGGAGTATCAATAAAAGTCTTTCCTACGGCAACGAGGGTCTTTCCTAAGTCGGCATCGAATAGTCCCTTGATAGCGACCATCTTGGTTTCAAGGGCCTTTTTATCCTGAGGCGAACAGGTGATTTGTTGCCCAAACGAAGCGAAATTGCCCAAAACCAAGAATAGTAGGAAACAACTATTTTTCATCAACAATGAATTTGAATTCAAAAATACATATTTAATAGAAGTATTAACCTTCGGCTTTCTAATGTGGCTTCATATGAACCCTCAATAACCATAAATTCCAAAATCACCGTATGCATTGGCGCGATAAATGACAGCCCTTTGCCTATCTTTTAATAAAAATTCCTCGGTGACATAGTCAAGGACCTCTTGGTCGGTGTCAGTATCCTCAATACGCATGCCTTCATTCTTATAAAACGGTCGGGTGTCTAGGGCTTTTCCTTTTTCAAAAACCACCAGATGCATCGTAAAATTTTTGTCGTACTCTAAATTGTTTCTTGTCTTAAAGTAGTAGCCGGTATACCCTTTGTCCCGGTATCTCAGCGGTCGCTGGCCCAAAAACGATATCGAATCCCTTTCTGGAACGAAATCAGTAGCTTCGAACAACCTCGATTCGGCCAAGGATTTCTCATTGCGATAGGCGTGGGGAAACATTCCCAGCTTGCCAATTTTCTTTAATTTATTGAATAAAAGTGCCCTAGTGTTGATATTGGCGGCCAACGAATCCAACATCCCCTTTGATACCGCCATATCTTCGTTGGCTAATAATGCTGTCAAGGTCGTACGTATTTGCTTGTCCTTCACAAGGAGTAAGCGCTCAAAGAACTTTTGCACCTCCTTCTCCTTGATGTATGGAAACAACAATACTACATAATCTTCCAAAATCCCGACATTCAAGTTCAGGTTACTATATTGATTGCGTGCATTTTGTTGAAAATAAGGAAGTCCAAGCTGACGTTTAAGCTGTATTTTTGCATCCTTTAGGAGCTGGCTCTTATACTTCTTGTAGCTTTTGGCTTTTAGGAACTCTTCGGATTTTAATTGCGCGAGCAACGAAAAAACCGGGGATTTGTACTCTTCTATTGCGCTGTAATTTAATAACTCGGGGTATAATTTTTTTGCCAAGGTAAGGCTGTCCATAAACGGAATAAAAATTGAATAGATTTCAAATTTATTGGCTACCAACGGAAGGTCTTTCGACAATAATGTTAATAAGAGTTTAGTGGCAGCTTCTGTCCTTTGACTTGATACGGCTTGCAGAATCTTGGTCTGAGCTGCTGAATTTTGATATGAATTAGCGTAGAATTCCTTAAAAAAGGGCAGAATATCCGGGCGATCCAGACGCCCCAAACTTAGTATTAAAAAATCTTGTATGTTTTTTTTGTCATTCGGAAAATCGAATTTCGAAATGTAATATTTTAATGAATCAATATTTTTTTCCTTGAAGTCAATGAAGCGAAATCCATCAATGACAATACTATCATTGGCCCGTAATGCACTAAAAAAGTCGGATGTCTTGTCGATAAGGATATCTTTCCCGATCAAGGTATCAGTAGGCTTAAAATTATTGAAGAATTCATCGACAAAGACACTAGGTTTGGCCTCGGCGTCTATAATGGCCTTCAGTTCATACAATAATCCTCCCTTAACAAGGTCTTTCACCAAGATGCGACGAGAACTTGCCGTATCTGATAAGGTCAGTTGTAATTCATAATAACCCTCTGTATGGGTACTGTCTTTTTCCGAGAGTATCGTGAATTGCTTTTCTGCCAGTATTTTTTTTCGCAAGGCCCACACCGAATCTATATTCGGGAACATTAAAAAATCGTGTGCCTTGTTCACTTCTACGGTAATGGCTTCATTATTCTGGTTTTGGTAAATCGTTTTCTTGTTAAAGGCATTAAATGCTTTGGGCTTGTTCGGCCCATTGTAATAATTTTGGCTATTCTCAACGAATTTAGAAGGTTTGACTGAAGATACGGTTGTAAAAAAAAGTGCCGTATCCTTGATTTTTACCGCAGGTTCTCCATCGGTCGTATTTCTAAATCGAAAAGAATCAAAGAATGGCCTAACTTCTTCAGGATGCTGGGTCATTATTCCTATCAAATAATAATCCCCATAACGAAAAGTTGTTTTTAAATGTAATTGCCTGCCATTGGTGGTATCTACTTGCGCGAATGATGTAAGGGTTCTGTTATCAACTTCATCATACTTCGGTTTCAAGTGCAAATCCTGATAGAGTCGCCGCTGTATCTGTTTCAATTCAAAGGTATCGGCTTCAATAAATTTGAAATCGTTCAAAGTAGCCTTCCGAAGAAAATAATAGGAGCCCGTGATTGAATCAAAGCCCTGAAGAAGTCTGTCGCCTTTTCTATACTGGTTGGTATAATTGTAAAATGAGGGCATTTGTATTTCGAAATCGTCGAAACCAGAGAATACCCTAACTTTCTTTTGCATAGGTTGCTTGAAATGTAGGCTATTGAAAATGGTATCTCCGTATTGGGCCACATAGTCGCCCTCGCCTCCCATCTTGAAGATCAGGATCTCTAACGGCGTTACATAGATTTGATAGCGTTGATAATCCCCGTTCTTTAATTGATTTTTAATATCGAGCCCGTGAATGCCATTTTTCGTTATTGGGGTCTTTTTCAAAATGGTACCTGGAATGTTCTCGAATAACAATTTGTCCAGATCATCTAAGGTATAAATGGCGTCTTGCCTCAGGTATTGAAAAGTAGGAATACGACTCACCATCATAAAGCTCCCATTGGCAAGATCGGGTGATATATACGTGGTATTGATTGCTTCTGAAACGGGATATAAAGAATTCGTAAGGCCGATACTGAAAAAAGAATCATCGGGGGTAGCGATTCGATATTGATTCGCCCGGGTCGTATTTTCAAACTTTGCCTTAAGTTCTTTTCCTTTGGTCGTCGCGCCTGAAACCAAAGGTTCTACGGTATACCCTTTATTTCGTAGACGTGCGATAACACCTTTTTGTCCCGGTAGGTGTGCAGCGCCGATACCTGTGAATACCTTTCCTGTATGTATAAGGGAATCAAGTCTTTCAGCCATGTTACGATTGCGGATAAAAAGCATATTTTTAAGGTAATGCTCTGTATACATGGCTTTGTCAATTGAATCGAGCATCTGTATGTTTCGATTTCTATAGGCGTCCTGTAGAATACCCATAGGGTCTTGTAGGTGCATTTTCTTCTGTAGCCATTCATCAGGTTTCGGCTTCATGGCATTTAAGCTGGCCCGGCCAACGAGTGCTGAGGATTCTTCAAGGTTTTCTAGTGCCACCACCTTTTTTCCAAACTTTTTGCCGGCTTGATAGATAAACATGTCTAAATAGGTCTCTTCTTCAAAATTCTGTGAATTTTCGTCGGTTCGATATAAAATAGCGTTGACGCGGCTATCTTCAAAGGCCAGGTATGAAGCAATTTCCTCTTTTCTCGGATTTTTTAGGCGAAACGAATTTGTGTAGAATCCCTTAGTGACAAAACCATTCCCTTGACCAAATCCCATGAACCCTAAATCGTCTGCATGGTCTAGCCAGGTATCGGGATCTGATTCCAAGGCGATGATGCTACTCTTATCGAGGGCCTCATAAAATACATCATCAAGACGAAATGCGATGCGTTTACTAACATGCATCGTGCCGTAGAGATAGGAGGATTCGGTCAGGCCGTTTCCAGAAATTTCCCATAGCAAACTATTTTCATTTTGTGCCGGGAGGAGGGCAAAGAAAAATAAGAAGACCAGGGTGCTTATAATCCGCATTGGGTTCCAATAATTTTTAATAGATCGGCTCAAGATAAATAGTCTAAAAAAAAATAACGAGTCAATTAACTTTTATTTGACCCCTACCGAAATTTGGTTGGAATGATCAGGAATTCTTATGACTAAATCGATACTATATTGCATATTGCTAACGTAATATCTGAACAAGTAGTATTTTTACGCTTCATAAAATGAAAGCGGATGAAAGGAGTTTTATTAGTAAATCTAGGTTCGCCCGATAGTCCTACTCCTAAGGACGTAAAACCATATTTAGATGAGTTTCTCATGGACGAACGGGTGATTGACGTTCCGAGATGGTTGCGTACTATTATTGTTCGAGGGATCATTCTTCGTACGCGGCCAAAAAAATCGGCCATGGCCTATAAAAAAATATGGTGGGATGAAGGGTCTCCTTTAGTGGTGATTTCTGAACGATTTGCAAAAAAGGTTCAAAAAAAGACCAAGGTTCCGGTGACTTTGGGAATGCGATATGGCAACATGACCATTAAAAATGCCATGGCACAATTAAACGAACAGGGTGTAGATGAAGTTCTTTTGGTTCCGTTGTATCCTCACTACGCAATGTCTTCCTATGAAACTGTAGTGGTGAAAGCCATGGAAGATCAAAAAGCCTATTTTCCAAAACTCAAGATAACGACACTTCCGGCATTTTATAGAAATTCAGAGTATATCAAAGTGTTATCGGAAAGTATCTCGAACGGCCTTAAGGATTTCGAATACGATCATCTTCTTTTTTCATATCATGGAATCCCTGAGCGCCATGTTCGCAAGAGCGACCCCACACGATTTCATTGTAAAATTGATGAACAATGTTGCCAGACAAATTCAGTAGCTCATAATACGTGCTATCGGCATCAATGTTTTGAAACTACAAGGCGCGTAGTTGCCCATTTGGGGTTGCCGGAAAATAAGGTCAGCAATTCATTTCAGTCACGTTTGCCCAATGATCCCTGGCTCAAGCCATATACTGATTTTGAGTTTGAACGCATGGCGAAGGAAGGTACTAAAAATTTAGCGGTCATTACCCCTGCATTTGTTTCGGATTGTCTTGAGACCCTGGAGGAAATTGCCATCGAGGGAAAACATCAATTTCAAGAAGCTGGAGGGGGTAATTATAAACATATTTCGTGTTTAAATGATTCTGATAACTGGGTTTCGGTAATGACCAATTGGGTTAATGCCTGGGACGCTACGGGCGCTTTGCCGTCTTCCTGAATGCGGCACGAAGGGCTTTTACTTTTGAAAACTATAGAGCTACCGCATGCAAAATAAGAGATCACGTTTAAATACAAACAAAGAACAATCATTCATATAAATGGCAAAAGTTTCCTCAGAACAGCTTGGTACCGAATCGATTGGCAAGTTGCTTATAAAACAAGCGGTACCTGCAAGTATAGGCATCCTGGTAATGTCCTTGAATATTCTAGTCGATTCGATCTTTGTGGGGAATTGGATCGGATCGATTGCCATAGCGGCCATCAATGTAGTACTACCTGTCTCCTTCTTTATTGGGGCTTTGGGTATGGCGATAGGTATCGGAGGTTCGAGCATCATTTCAAGGGCCCTAGGTGCCGATAATCTTGAAAAGGCACTTAAAACTTTTGGCAACCAGATCAGCTTGACATTTATTCTCACTATCACCATGGCCATTCTAGGATTATGGTATGTTGACTCGCTAATTCCTGCTTTTGGAGGCAAGGGAGCTATTTTCGAGCCTGCAAAAATTTACTACATTATCGTTTTATACGGGGTGCCATTTTTGGCTTTATGTATGATGGGAAATACGGTAATACGTGCAGAGGGGAAGCCCAAATTCGCAATGATTGCCATGATCATCCCCTCGATTAGCAATTTATTGATGGACTATATTTTCATCAACTTGCTTGATTGGGGAATGGAAGGTGCCGCCTGGGCAACGACGATCAGTTATTTTTTATGTTTTGCATATGTACTCTATTTTTTCCTTTCAAAAAACTCGGAACTGAAAATAAGAATGTCCGATTTGGCATTCGATATTCCCATCCTGAAAGAAATTGCTTCGTTAGGCTTTGTAACCTTGTCCCGACAGGCGGTAGTAAGTATCGTCTATCTGTTGATGAACAATATTCTTTTCAATTTAGGTGGGGAGGCCTCAGTGGCCGTTTATGCAATCATAGGGCGCATGCTTATGTTTGCACTCTTTCCTGTTTTTGGCGTTACCCAGGGATTTTTACCCATAGCTGGGTATAATTACGGGGCCCATAAATTTCAAAGGGTGCGCGAAAGTATTAACACCGCCATCAAATACGCCGCCATTTTAGCAACGATTGTATTCATCGGTCTTTTTATGTTTCCAGGGGAAATCGCTGGACTTTTTCTAAGCAATAAACCGGGGCTTTCGGTCCATGACCTAGCTGTAAACGCCTATGTAATGCAACATACACCGACAGCCATGCGCTGGGTATTTGCCGCTACACCGATCATTGCGCTGCAGTTGATAGGGGCGGCATATTTTCAAGCCATTGGCAAGGCCATCCCGGCTTTACTGTTAACCTTGTTGCGTCAAGGATTCTTTTTTATCCCTTTGATATTGATACTTCCTGGTTTTTTTGGGGAAATCGGGGTGTGGATTTCTTTTCCGATTGCCGATTTACTTGCGACGATCTTAACTGCCTATTTTCTGCGAAAGGAAATTCGCAATACCCTGACAAGCAACACTTAATGTTGAAAATTTATAAGCTTTCATAGACATTTCGAACAACAGCTTCCCCATAGGAACGTTCTAGCCTCCGAATACTAAAGTGCGCTTGGGCCATGTTCTGAAAATGGTGTATAAACGCCAAATTGATCGAAGCTCCTCCTGCCGCCCCGATTACCGGGATGGCTTGTGCCACGAATTTTTCTGAAACCTGCACGCTAAACCGGGCGGCGACAGCGGCTATGAATTTGACCAATGAATTGCCACTTCCTTTTAATAATCCTTCGAGTGCCTTCGTGCCCCCTTTAACCGCCGAACTAATGGCCACCCTTGTTGCATAATATCCGGTATCTAGACTGTCATCATGTTTGGTTTTGCCGCCAAGGGCGAATACCTGAAGACATGCCAATTGGGTATCAAGTTGGCTCAGGTCTTCCCCTTCGCTCCTGGCGATATCCATGATAGAGCGCATCATCAATTTTGTAGATACCGTCAGGTCTAGGCCAAAAGCGGCAGGGCCCAGCGCCCCACCCAGTATTCCCGAGGAAGTGACCAGGGTCTTATAGGTTTTATTAAGCGGAGTGGTTTTTAGTTTACTTGGTTTCATGGTGATCAAATTGCTTTTTACGACCGTATGCAGCACGTTATAACTTAAGTGCTGCAGCCAATCCTGCCTTTTTTTAGGCAAACGTTTTACTTTGGTTTCAATGACATTCCCCAAGGTATTGAGTTGCTGCATGGCCCAACCGATGTTTTCCATTTTGTGCTTCGCCGCCCTAAGGGTTTGAATATCTGTGGGGGTAAGGGAGCTTATTTTTAGCATAAAGGGCAATTTTTAGACAGATTTTTTCTTCCCTGTAATATACTGAAATATAAAATTAGGCTTCTGTGGGGTTGTTTATTTTTGAGATTTTAAATGGGGAAAATGCCAATGCATTGGTTATTAATGCAATCGGTTAGAAAGGCAAAGGACACTATTGATTGAATAGTCATTGTTAACATTCAGGAGTTGCTACCCGCACTGCAAATCAAGCAAGTAGTTAGTTGACATTTATAGCCATTTAGAACCCCGAAATACTATTTTCTTTTTACATTTAGACCTGACTAACAAGAACGCTTATTGACTATGAAAAAATACTACGTCTGGGCAAGCATGTGTTTGCTTGCGATTTTTATTTTGCCCACTTCAAGTAGCGCACAGAAACGTAAAATAACCGAAACCCATAGCGCAGGGGTACCACAAGAGCTCTATTCGAGTTTGGACTATCGATTGATAGGTCCGTTTCGCGGTGGCCGTTCAGCAGCGGTGACTGGCGTGCCTGGGGAACCGAACCTTTTTTATTTTGGCGCGACTGGAGGTGGGGTTTGGAAAACCACGGATGGAGGTCGCACCTGGGAAAATATTTCTGATGGGTATTTTGGGGGGAGTATAGGAGCCGTCGAAGTGGCTCAAAGTGATCCAAATGTAATCTATGTAGGAGGTGGGGAAACCACCATCCGCGGGAACGTTTCTTCGGGATATGGGATCTGGAAAACAGAAGATGCCGGCAAAACATGGGTGAATGCCGGGCTTCCAAATAGCCGTCATGTGCCGCGAATCCGAGTTCACCCCACAGATTTCAATACGGTTTACGCAGCTGTTCTAGGGGATATATATAAACCTTCTGCCGATCGTGGTGTCTATAAAAGCACAGATGGAGGCAAAAGCTGGAAAAAGACACTCTATGTCAATGATCAGGCCGGGGCCGTTGATTTGATCTTGGACCCTAATAATCCGCGAATTCTGTACGCCTCTACATGGCGCGCGAAAAGAACGCCCTACAGCTTGAGTAGTGGCGGGGAAGGTTCGGCCCTTTGGAAAAGCACCGATAGCGGTGATACGTGGTCCGAAATATCCAAAAATGAAGGGTTCCCCAAGGATACGTTGGGTATCATCGGGGTTACCGTGTCGCCTAAAAATTCAGAACGTGTTTGGGCCCTGGTAGAACATAAAGAAAAAGGAGGCCTTTATCGCAGTGATGATGGTGGAAAAAAATGGACACGTATCAACGAAGATCGCAAACTTCGTCAGCGTGCCTGGTATTATACACGTGTGTATGCCGATACGGAAGATCAAGACATCGTATATGTGGTCAATGTCGATTACCATAAGTCAACCGATGGCGGGAAAACATTTAGTGATTTTGAAGCGCCCCATGGGGATCATCATGATCTCTGGATCGCACCAGAAAACTCTAAGCGCATGATCATTGGCGATGATGGGGGTGCCCAGATCTCCTATGATGGTGGTCAGACATGGAGCACCTATCATAACCAGCCAACCGCACAATTTTATCGTTTAACCACTGATAATTCATTTCCGTATCGAATTTATGCGGCCCAGCAAGATAACAGTACCATCCGTATAAAACATAGAAGTGATGGAAATGCAATCACAGAGGCTGATTGGGAGGACACGGCGGGTGGCGAATCAGCTTGGATCGCCGTTGACCCACAAAATGACGATATTGTCTATGGAGGGAGTTATGGGGGCTTTTTAACCCGGGTAAACCATGCTGCAAAAACGGTTCGCGGTATCAATGTTTGGCCTGATAATCCCATGGGCTATGGGGCAGAAGGTATGAAATATCGATTTCAGTGGAATTTTCCAATAATGTTTAGCCGCCATGATCCCAAAAAACTGTACACCTTCTCAAATCATGTGCACCTTTCAACCAATGAAGGCCAAAGTTGGAAATTATTAAGTGGCGACCTTACACGTAACGACCCGACGAAGCTGGTATCAAGTGGTGGTCCCATAACCCAGGACAATACAGGGGTTGAATATTATTGCACCATCTTTGCGGCCAATGAAAGTCCTTTAAAAGAAGGACTTTTATGGGTAGGAAGTGATGATGGCCTCATTCACGTTTCAAAGGATGAAGGACAAAACTGGGAAAACGTGACCCCTCCCAATATGCCCGAGTGGAGTATGGTGAACAGCATTGAGCCTTCGGCATTTGATGAAGGTACTTGTTATGTTGCGGCTACGAGATACAAAGTGGGAGACTTTGCCCCATATCTCTATAAAACGACCGATTTCGGAAAAACCTGGAATAAAATAACGAACGGTATAGCTGCTGAACACTTTACAAGGGTGGTTCGGGAAGACCCGAATAGAAAGGGCTTGTTATATGCGGGGACCGAAACAGGCATGTACATTTCTTTTGATGATGGAGCACATTGGGAACCATTTCAATTGAACCTTCCGATTGTTCCCATTACCGACTTGGCGATCAAAAACAATAGTTTGATCGTGGCCACCCAAGGCAGAAGTTTGTATATCATCGATGACCTTACCGTCTTGCATCAATTGGACGGGTTGGATAAAAATTCGGATATGATTCTCTACAAACCCAAAAACGCCTATAGGACCAAGGGAAGGGCAAGTAAAGAGCCTTCCAAGACCGAAGGACAAAACCAGCCGAACGGTGTGGTAACGTATTTTTATATAAAGAATCTTGCCGAAAAAGACAGCGTGAGCCTTAGCTTTTCGAATATGAAGGGGGATACCTTGGCCATCTTCAAAAACTCCTCAAAAGACAAAACCAAAAAATTGGAGGTTAAAAAAGGGGGCAATAGGTATGTCTGGGATACCAAAGGTGAGGATGCAGAAAAATTTGATGGCATGATCTTTTGGTGGGGTAGTTTAGAAGGGCCAAAAGCGGTACCCGGCGACTATAAAGTGCATCTAAGCGTAAATGGCGAAACCAGTACCAAGACATTTACGATACTCCCAGATCCCAGATCCGAGGCAAGCCTTGAAGATATGCAGAAACAACATGATTTTATTTCTTCAGTGAACGCCACTGTTGACAAGGCCCACAAATCAATTAAAAAAATCAGGAAAATAAACGACCGACTTGACACCTTTATTAAGCAATATAAGGACAATGAGCAGACGAAGGAGCTGGTTGAAAAAGCAAAAAAGTTAAAGGAAAAATTCGGAGAAGTCGAAAAGGCATTATACCAGACACAAAATAAGAGCGGTCAAGACCCCTTGAATTTCCCGATTCGCCTAACCAATAAATTGGCGCACCTAAATAGCCTTGTCTCTTTAGATGATTTTCCGCCGACTGATCAGGATATTATGGTTAAGGAAGAGCTCACTTCTGATATTGATGTTCAGTTGAAGACGTTTGATGAATTAATTAACAAGGAAATCGCTCTTTTCAATGAGGAGTTCAACACCTTGAAATTAAAGTATTTGTTTGTTGAGTAGCATAGTTTCTAAAAGAAGTATATCCTGCTAACCGGCAATCGGTGAATCGAACATAATGTGCTTAAGAAAATAAGAATACAAATGAAAAAACTCCTAGTATTATTTTTGATCTTGGTAAGCGGGGCATCTTTCTCCCAAAAAAGCCAAGAATATTTTAAACCGCTAAAATTCCGGAATATCGGTCCGTTTCGCGGGGGACGTTCTGTAGCGGCTACCGGCGTTGTTGGGGATCCTATGACCTATTATATGGGAAGTACCGGGGGTGGTTTATGGAAAACGTCCGACGGGGGGCAACGCTGGGACAATATCTCGGATGGCTTTTTCGAAATGGGCTCTGTCGGAGCCGTTGCCGTGTCTGAATCAGATCCCAATATCATCTATTGTGGTATGGGAGAAAATGCACCACGGGGTGTTATGGCTTCCTATGGGGATGGGGTCTATAAATCAAGCGATTCGGGTAAGACGTGGAAAAAATTGGGATTGGCGGGCACGCAACATATTTCGAGAATCATCGTTCATCCAAAAAACCCGGATATTGTCTATGTTGCAGGGCAAGGAGCGCTTTATGGCCCGACAAAGGAAAGGGGTATCTACAAATCGATCGATGGGGGAACCACTTGGAAAAATGTGCTTTTTGTAAATGAGTTAACCGGGTGTGCCGAACTTTCAATAGATGCCAATGCCCCCGACATCTTATACGCAGCTATGTGGGAGCATCATAGGGAACCGAATAAGATGATTAGCGGTGGTCCCGGTAGCGGACTCTATAAATCTGTCGATGCAGGTGAAACATGGTTTCCGATTAATAAAGGCTTGCCAAAAGAGAAGGGAAAGATGGCCATTTCGGTGAGTGCCGCCAATTCGAACAAGGTCTTCGCCTTGGTCGAAAGTGATTCCGATGCTGATAAAGGGGGTCTTTTTATGTCGGATGATGCCGGAAAAAGCTGGGTAATGGTTAGTGGCGACAACCGTTTGGTACAACGTGCGTGGTACTATATCAAGGTCTTTACCGACCCCAACAATGAAAATGTCATCTATATAATGAGCGCACCTTTTCTGCGTTCAATTGATGGAGGCAAGACCTGGGAAAGCCTATCTGCAGCCCATGGGGATTATCACAATCTCTGGATCAATCCTGATAATTCAAATAATATGATCCTGGCCGATGATGGAGGGGCTTCGATCAGTTTCGATTTCGGAAAAAATTGGTCGAGTCAAAATAGTATGCCCACGGCGCAGTTTTATCGAATTAGTACAGATAGTTTGTTCCCATATAATATTTACGGCGGACAGCAGGATAACTCTTCGGTCAAAATCGCAAGTCTTTCCTTGGGGAGCGGGAGTATTTCAGACAGGGATTGGAGTGATTCCGCAGGAGGTGAGAGCGCCTTCCTGGCCTTTGACCCAAAAAATCCCCGGTATGTGTTGGGCGGAAGTTATTTAGGCACCATTGAAGTTTTAGATACCTATACCAAGAGTTCTACCCAGATTATGGCCGCACCCATCCAATACTTGGGTAGGGCGGCCCGTGACATGAAATACCTTTATAATTGGAATGCCCCGATTATACGTTCTCATTTTGAACCCAATACGTTTTATCATTGTGCGCAATATGTTTTACGAACCAAGGACATGGGGCTGACTTGGGAAGAAATATCACCCGATTTAACACGCAATATTGATGAAAAACAAGGCATGGGGGGAGGTCCGTATACCAATGAGGCCGTAGGTGCGGAAAATTATGGGACCATTGCCTATATGATTGAGTCCCCACTTGAAAAAGGCGTTTTTTATACGGGAAGCGATGACGGTTACGTTTACATAACCAGGGATAATGGGGTTACTTGGCAAAACATCACCCCAAAAAATTTGGGGGAAACCTTGGTCAATTCCATTGAGGTATCACCCCATGATCCCGCGACTGTTTACATTGCGACTACCAAGTATAAATTCAATGACCATACTCCTGCATTGTATAAGTCTTCCGATTATGGCAAAACGTGGGAAAATATTAATGCTGGAATTCCATATGGCGCATATACAAAGGTCATTCGCGAGGATACAAATCGAAAAGACCTGCTCTATGCCGGTACTGAAAAGGGCCTCTTTCTTTCATGGAATTCCGGAAAGTCCTGGGAACCGTTTCAATTGAACCTTCCGCCGGCTCCCATCACTGATTTGAAGGTTTACGAGGGTAATTTGATCGTGGCAACCTCGGGTAGATCTTTTTGGATATTGGACGATCTTTGGGTAATCAACCAGTATGACCCAACAAAAAAGGCACTAAAGATCTACACGCCCGATGCAGCCCTCAACGGTTCATGGAGTAGTGCCCTGAATGGAAATTCAAATGAATTTAAAGGTACCGACCCCTTCGAAGGCATTAACCCCGCGAACGGACTGGTTATTTATTATGAATTGGAAAAAGCAAAAGATTCTACATCGGCGCTCACCTTGGAAATTCGCGACGAGCAAGGAAAAATCGTTCGATCGATTCGTTCGGAAAAAAATCCAAACTATAGGGCACATAATGGAGGAGGACCTCCTCCCGAGCCCTTGTTGTCTAAAAATGAAGGATTGAATCGTTTTGTCTGGGACATGAACCATGCCACTATACCTGGTATTCCCGATGTATATATGGAGGCAGGTTTTAGGGGGCATAGGGCGTCCCCGGGCACGTATACCCTCCAATTGAAGTATGAGGGAAAAACGGTTGCCACCAAGGCGACCATCAAAGAGACCCCCGGCTTCGAAACCAAACCAGGCCAATACCAAGAATACGATGCTTTTATGGCACAAATGGAAATGAAGGTCAGTAGTATGATCAATACAGTGAATACGTTGTATGAAGCAAAAACACAATTAGACGATGTAATCAAGGATTTATCAGATTCGAATTTGAAGGCAGAAGGCCAAGTATTGTCCCAGGCTTTGAATGCATGGGACGAGGATATGGTTCAGCGCAAATCGCAAGCGTATGATGATGTTGAAAATTTCCCCAACAAATTCACCGCTGAATATCTTTTCTTGATCAATGCGACCAATAGTACGATCCCTAGGGTCAATCAGGGGAGCAAGGACCGTAGGGCCGAATTAGATTCACAATGGGAAAAACTTGAGAGTCGGGCCCAAACACTGATCCAATCATCGATTCCCGATTATAATAAAAAGCTTTGGGAAGCAGGTATCGGCGCAATACAATTATAATGAGAAGAAGGTTCGAGGTTTCGGGCATCGGTTTCTGAGAGCCTGAACAATTACACATGCCAGATCAATGACAGCATATTATGACTATATCAAAGCCCTGCATCTCATTTTTGTGATCACATGGTTTGCAGGGCTGTTCTATGTTCCGCGATTATTTATCTATCATATTGAAGCTTCCCAAAAAGCGTCACCTGAAAAAGAGATATTAACTAGCCAATTGAAGGTAATGACCAAGCGATTGTGGTATATTATTACCTGGCCGTCGGCAATCTTGGCCACTTTCTTCGCCATTTGGTTGCTCGTGTTAATGCCCGCATGGTTGCACCAGCCTTGGATGCATATTAAACTCGCATTTGTACTAATGTTGATAGTCTATCATCTAAAGAATCACCAAATCGTTCAGGAATTACAGCGTAATGAAATAAAGTACACGTCGAAATTCATGCGCATTTGGAACGAAGGGGCCACACTGCTACTTTTTGCCATTGTATTTTTGGTAATTCTCAAGGGTACCTTTAATTGGATTTTTGGCGTTGTGGGTATTATTGCCCTCGGTATCCTACTGCTTTTAGGAATTCGACTATATAAAGCTATTCGCGGAAAGAACCAAGAACGATAGGTTCTTTAAATATATGCCAGCCGTACTGTAGACATTTTTGCGCAAAATGGCGCCTACACTCATTATTTGTCCCATTTAACTTGGTCTGATTATTGCTATCTTTAACAATAAATTAGCAGTACTTGTTTGACAGACTTTCTTTGCGATCGCGCATTTTCCTGAACATGAGCCTGTTGGTGCTCATCGCATCGGTGCTTACTACGGGCATGGCGATTCATCAATACAGCGAGCAGCTGAATGATTATCACGGTGATCGATTAGAGCGCAAGGAAGCGCAGATCAAACAAAGCATTGATTACGTTCTTCGTGAAACTACGTATCCTGCCACAACCGAAAATCTGGGGTATATCTTCAAAGATGAAATCTATGAAATTGCCGATGTACAGAACCAATATTTCAATATCTATGACCTAGACGGGGAATTGATTAAAAGTTCACGCCCCAAATTTGAAAATGATTCCTTGAGTAGCTGTCTATCTGCAGAAATATTAAACGAATTGGAAATTAGTCCAAATAAGCGATTTGTCGAAGAGAAGTCGCTCGCCGGAGACTCCTATCAGGCCTCGTATGTGTATATAACAGATTTAAAATTTAAACCGATTGGTATATTGAACTTGCCGTATTTTGAAGACAATTCCTTCAATGATATGGAACTAAAGCAATTTCTAATGCGCCTTGGTGGGGTCTTCCTAATTATGTTATTGATTGCCATCGCATTGGCCTATTTCATCGCCAAATATATTACACGATCTTTACAGACCGTAACAGACATGCTTGCCAAGACCGATTTTACGAAACGCAATGAAAAACTTTATATTGAAGATCCAACTTTTGAAATCGAAAAATTGGTAACCACGTATAATGCCATGATTGACGAACTAGAAGAAAGTGCCGTTAAATTGGCGCGTAGTGAAAGAGAACAAGCATGGCGTGAGATGGCGAAACAAGTAGCCCATGAGATTAAGAATCCGTTGACTCCCATGCGCTTGAGCGTACAAAGTTTTGAGATGAAGTTCGACCCAAAGGACCCTGATATTGTAAAAAAGGTGGCTGAATTTTCGAAAACCCTAATCCAACAGATTGACACCATGAGTAGCATAGCGTCGGCCTTCTCGAATTTTGCCGAAATGCCTGCGCAACAGAACGAAACATTAAATGTGGTCAAAATCGTAAAATTGGCACTTGACATTTTTAATGAGGACTATATTCATTTTATTTCCGAAGAGGAAGTAATAATCGCCAAGCTCGATCGCACCCAGTTGATCCGTGTGGTCACAAATTTGGTCAAAAATGCCATACAGGCAGTACCCGAAGTGACTTCCCCGCGCATCTTGGTCTCGGTAACGACTGAGGATACCTATGTAAAGATATCGGTGGCCGATAATGGGGTGGGCATTTTAGAAGGGTTTCGGGAAAAAATATTTGAACCGAAATTTACGACGAAGACCAGTGGTATGGGCCTGGGATTGGGGATGGTCAAGAATATCGTAGAGACCTATAATGGGAGTATTACTTTTATTTCCCTTCCAGGAAAAGGAACTGTCTTTACGGTCAAATTTCCACGATTGGATTCCGGAAACACCGCATAAAATAACTTGCTTTTAAATAATATCCAGAGATAATGAGCTTTAAAAACATTCTTCTTGAGAAAAGAGAGCATTTCGCTCTGATTACAATCAACCGTCCAGAAAAATTGAATGCCCTGAATAAGGATACGATTCAAGAACTACATGATGCCCTGAAAAAATTAGATAGGAATCGCAAAGTCAGGGCGATACTACTTACTGGAAGTGGGGAAAAAGCATTTGTAGCAGGCGCCGACATTGCCGAATTTTCCAATTTCTCGTCCAAGGAAGGGTCGAAACTATCCAAGAAAGGACAGGAGTTATTATTTGATTTTATAGAAAATATGACGACGCCCGTAATAGCAGCTATAAATGGTTTTGCGTTAGGCGGTGGATTGGAACTTGCCATGGCATGTCATTTTCGATTGGCAGGTAGTAATGCCAAAATGGGTTTGCCGGAAGTGTCACTTGGGGTGATTCCTGGCTATGGAGGTACCCAACGATTACCACAATTGGTTGGCAAAGGAAGGGCTATGGAACTAATCATGACTGCACAAATGATCAACGCGGAACAGGCGCTTGCGTATGGTCTTGTCAACTATGTCGTGCCGCTCGCAGAACTTATTGACCAATGTGAAAAAATTGTAGCGAAGATCGTCAATAATTCACCAGTAGCGATTGGCCATGCAATAAAAGCTATAAATGCGGGTTTTAAAGGTAACGATAAAGGATATGCGGCAGAAATTGAGGCTTTCGGAGCATGCTTCGGAACCTCGGATTTTAAAGAGGGTACGACTGCCTTTTTAGAAAAGCGCAAAGCGGCCTTCCCTGGCAAATAGCAAATCAAAATAACCGACCGATGACCTTGCGAAATAATTTGATCTTTATTTTTTTGTTTGTGGGAATGTGTTCTCTAAGAGCACAGGAGATCCCTATAAAGCATGCTTTAGGCGAGAAATATAACGATAGGTACAAATATTCGAACCTACTCACCATAAGTGATGATGGGCAAGCAGGTTTTGTTTTAATTCGCGCCTATTTTACGGGGATTATCCTGAAACCTAGGGGATATTATATCGAGTCATATACTAAGGATCTAGAACTCACTTCCGAGTTTAACTATAAGCTAGACAAGGGTAATTTTATAGATGGCTATGTACGTAATGGCCAGATTTATATGTTGTTTTTGACCTATAATTATAGTACGAGTTCGTACGATTATGTAGCACATCGGAGCCCTTTATCGGATATTAATTTTACAGAAGAGACTATACTCTCAATTCCTTCGGAAGAAGTCAATGAACCCTTGGATAGGAATTATTACAATCGGAATTTCACTTCGGGCTTTACGACTTCGGTATTATTTGACGACGACAAATCGGCCTTCGTGATCAGCGCACATTTTAAGGAAGGAAAAAACAATCGCCATTACATTTATCTTTTCAATTTGGCCTTGAAAAAACTGATATCCCATGACTTTTCGGCCGAAGTGGAGGAAAAGAATTACTCTTTTGAGAATGTAGTCTTTTCAAAGGATTTGGAGCATGCCTATATCGTTGGGAAAGCGTATTTTAAAAAGAAGCGGTTTGAAGTCGATGAGCGAAAGTTTCAATATGAAATGATCGAAATTTCGAATGCAGGCGCGAAGACACAGACCTTCGATGATCCTGGAAAATATTCAGAGGGCTTAAAACCTGTTTTTAATGGTTCGAAATTGATTTGCTTGGGATTTTTCGCTGACCGTAAGGATAATCGTTACAACGGTCTTTCCTATTTCGAGCTGGATCCCTATAGTTTGGCGGTAAAAGCAAAAAAGTATACTCCTTTTTCTGAACAATTTATGCTCGATAAGTTTGGGCGTGAAGATGACAAAGATGTAAAAAACCTGATTTTTAAAAATATAACAGTAAATCCAGATGGCACTATTTTGTATAATGCCGAGGAATACTTTGTGACGACAAGTGTACAGTCGAACTCAAGTGGCGGGCGCTTAAAAATAGAACGGTTTCACTACAATGATATCGTGAGTGCCAAACTGAGTAGTATGGGCGAAGTACTATGGATTCGAAATATAAATAAATCTGAAGTGACACAAGGCGATGGTGCGTATGCCTCCTATAGTTCGTATGCCAAGGATGGAAATACGTATTTCTTTATTAGTACTGCGGCCGAAAATCCACAGTTGTTAAGTGGGGAACGATTGCTTTTTAAGCAGGGCCTAAGTCGTAACCGCAATATCTTCGTTATCAAATTAGACCAGGACGGCCATATTTCATATGAAAAAATGATGGATGATAAAGAGGCACGTCTGCCTTTGATGGTGTCGACACCTTTGATCAATCCTGCCAAGGATGAATTGACGTTTTATGCCAAGCGAGGTTCAAAAAAACAATTGGTACGCGTGGTGGTCGACTGACCCTCGCATTTTACTTCAATGTCCTAGGCATTCATAGATACTCAATGTCAAGGGTTGTACCCTATCGGTGCTAGGTTTAAAGATGTTAAGTGTTTTTTATTTGCTGAAGAGTACATTACCACACCGACGTTTTAATAATCATATCTGTCAAAACCCCTCCATAAATTTAACAACCGAAAGAATTATATAATGGATAAAATCCATAAATTTGGAATAAATCCAAATTTTGAATGAAAATAACTATATAAACGGGAGAGGGGCCCAGCTAAATACACCAAATAGGTTCTTCAAGCAGGTTGAAGACCAACGCGATGATTTTTTGGAATATTGCCGTCTTGAGGGCGAAGAAACTAGCAATAAAAAAACCCAGTATCTTCCTATTTTTCCGAAGACGATAGTGAATCAAGTAACCAGTCCTGATGTAGGAATGGGCTATTCCATGAATCCGTATCAAGGCTGTGAGCATGGTTGTATATACTGTTATGCCCGCAATACCCATGAATATTGGGGGTATAGCGCTGGTCTCGATTTTGAGCAAAAAATACTGGTCAAAAGGAATGCTCCGATATTACTTGAGGCAAAACTAAAGAGCAGGCAGTGGCAGGCTGAAACGATTGTTTTATCGGGCAATACCGATTGCTATCAGCCGGCCGAAAAAAAATTTCGAATTACAAGGGCGTGTTTAGAGCTCTTTCTCAAATACCGTCATCCCGTAGGTATCATTACAAAAAATGCTTTGATATTAAGGGATCTGGATATTTTAAAAGCGCTGGCGAAAGAAGGTTTAATCGGCGTAAATGTCTCGGTCACCTCCCTTTCCGAAGACACGCGCAGAATTTTGGAGCCCAGGACCGCAACAATCCGAAAAAGGTTGGAGACCATTCGTATTCTTTCGGATAACAATATTCCGGTGAACGCCATGTTGGCACCTATTATTCCAGGAATCAATAGTCATGAACTATTTCAAATGGCCAAAGTGGTAGCCGATAACGGGGCCTTGTCATTTGCATATACCATGGTGCGACTGAACGGTGCCATTGGCACCATTTTCACTGATTGGATAAGACGGGCCTTGCCCGATAGGGCAGATAAGGTGTTGCGTCAAATAGAAGCATGCCACAATGGTCAACTAAACGACAGCCGTTTTGGAATACGAAATCGGGGTGATGGCAAAATAGCGCAACATATTCACGATATGGCCAAGTTAGCGAAGCAGTCCTATTTTAAAGACAAGACCTTTCCTAAATTAAATAATACATTGCATGCTCAATTCAAACAGGGGCAACTGCGTTTGTTTTAAAAAAATTGCCTAACCTACACCGACCACTATGATAGTTCCCAGCCTTTGCGATAGGCGCCTTTTACCCAATCATTGGCCATTTCCCAATTAGTTACCTTCATATTGGCACCGTCCCACATGATTTTTCTTCTCCCAGGATAATCAAATGGGTCCCAATCACCTGCTTTTTTGCCATCCTTGAATTTCTTATACTGAAAGGCCTTGATAGCAAGATTTCCCATTAATACAGCTTCTGTCAAAGGGCCCGAACGACTGAAATCTGATGAGGTCCCTGTGCCATTTAAACAAGCCTCTACAAAATTGCGACGGTGTCCGCCCGTATCACCTTCGATTCTTTTTAAATACGGTTTCGGCGGATTCAATAATTTCATGGTATCGGAAGGTAGCAATCGTGCATTACGTGAATAGGTATCGCAGATGAGAATTCCACGTGTCCCATAGAAAATAGAACCTCCACTACTGTCACCAATGGTCTCACCATCCTTAAGCTCATCGGGAAGATCGGGTAAGAGTCCGCCGTCATACCAATTCAACGCGATATCGCCATGTTCCGGGGTGTTGAATTTTAAGCGGACAATTGAAGAGGAAGGACACGATTGGCTATAGTCGGCCTCTACAAAATCACCTACCCAATTGGTCGTGCAGCTGGCCTCAGCCTCGGTCGGATAACCAAGATCCAATACGCTGAAAGGAGTTTCAATGATATGACAGCCCATATCTCCCAGGGCCCCGGTTCCAAAATCCCAAAAACCACGCCATTTAAAAGGCAAATAGGCGGCGTTATAATCGCGGGCCGCGGCAACGCCAAGCCATAGATCCCAATTCAGCCCTTTAGGAATAGGCTGTTTTTCTGTGGGTGCCGGAACTCCTTGCGGCCAAACCGGCCGATTCGTCCAACAATCAACGCGGTATACTTTTCCGATTATGCCCGATGCTACCCATTCTTTCGCTTCACGACTCCCGTCACTCGAAGCGCCTTGGTTGCCCATCTGGGTAACTATGCCATTTTCTTTTGCCACCCGGGTCATTAAACGCGCTTCGCTAATATTGTGGGTGAGTGGTTTCTCAACATACGCGTGTTTTTTTGCTCGCATGAAGGGCAGTGCTATAGTTGCATGCATATGATCTGGTGTGGCTACCATGATGGCATCGATTTCCTTCAAATGGCTATCATATACTTTTCTAAAATCAGTATATCTTTTGGCGTTTGGGAAGTTTTTATAGGTATCTGCCGCCCTACGGTCGTCAACATCACATAAGGTAACAAACTTAACCTTTCCGGTTTCATTGAGTCCTTGAATGTCACTGCCTCCTTGGCCACCGACGCCGAAGGCTCCAATATATAATGTGTCGCTCGGGGGAACATGTCTTTTCCCCAACACAAAACTTGGAACGATAGAAAAAGCGGAAGAGGCCGCTACCGTGTTCTTGATAAATTTCCTTCTTTGCATTTTTTGGTTGAATTGAGATTAGAAGTAGGAAGTTACGAAAAATGAGGCGATTTTAAATTAAAGTAGAAAATCTGTCGGGTCATGATTCCAAGTTGCCACATTCCTTGTAAAATTGTTCTAAGAAGACAAGCATGAATCGATGTCTTTCTTCCGCCAATTTTTTCCCAGTATCGGTGTTCATTCGATCCTTAAGCAACAATAATTTTTCATAAAAATGATTGATCGTCGGCGCATTCGAATTTTTATACTCTTCTTTCGTCATATTCGGCTTTGGTAATATTTCAGGATTATATAAGGCCCTGTTCATAAAGCCTCCATAGTTGAAAGCCCTTGCGATACCAATGGCACCCATAGCATCTAATCGGTCTGCATCCTGAACCACTTGCAATTCCAAGGAATTAAACGGAGTTTTTTTCGATGGTGAAAAACTATTTTTAAACGAAATATTCTTTATTATTTGAAGCACGTGTTTGATTACCTGCGGTGCAAGGTTTAGTGAAGTCAAAAATTCCCGAGCTAGACTAGGCCCTATGGTTTCATCCCCATTGTGAAATTTTGAATCGGCAATATCATGAAGTAATGCGGCTAGACTTACAACCAGTATATCTACTTTTTCCTCTCTGGCAATGCGTATGGTGTTCACAAATACGCGCTCGACATGAAACCAATCATGGCCTCCTTCAGCACCTGTTAAGTTGGACTTTACGTAATTAATGGTTTTTTCAACGATTTCTGAATGGGTCATGAACGGTGTATTATACCCTGTTTGATGCTTTTTTCGGTGGCCGTAACCATCGCTTCCAAATTGCCCGTATTTATAAGAGGTTCATGAACCTCAAAAGTGATATGATTCCCTAGGCCATAGGGAAACTTCCCATATTTAAGCATTTTCCAGGAATTGTTGATACTTATCGGCACAATCAAAGCCGACGGGGCATGCTTCATCAATACTTTTAATCCAAGTGACTGAAATTTTTTCGGTTCCCCGTTTCTACTACGTGTGCCTTCTGGAAAGATAACGGCACTATGATGGGTTGTTTCAATATAGTTGCCAAGGGAGGCAATTTGTGACACGGCTTGTTTGCTGTCTTTTCGGTCAATGAGAACAGACCCCCCGTGTCTTAAGTTATACGAGACACTTGGAATTCCTTTGCCCAATTCCTTTTTACTAACGAATTTGGGATGATGTTGCCGCATGAACCAAATAATGGGCGGAATATCATGCATACTTTGATGGTTCAGGGCAATGATCAAGGGTTGATCGACCGGGATATTGTAACTATTTCTAAAAGTATAAGTAGTGCCTAAAATATGAGTGCACCTCAAAAGGCAGAGGTTTAATAGTGCTACGCTCCATCGGTGTGCATTGTAGCCAAAAACATTCAAACAGATCCATTGAATAGGATGGAATAGTAGTAAGCATAACCCAAAAAAAATGAGATAAAGAATACTAAGAGGGTATGCGAGTAGTTTTTGCATTGTACAAAAATAAAAAAACCGTCTCAATGTGAAACGGTTTGTCTTTTAATGAATCTTACGATACCTAGGCAGGCCTAGGCAGAATTTCCCTAATGGGACTAACAGAACTCGTTATACGCTTCCGTAAGATTCTCGGCAATGATTTCGGCAGGGCGACCTTCAATATGATGCCGCTCTATCATGTGTACGAGTTCACCATCTTTAAAAAGGGCCATGCACGGTGAGGAAGGAGGAAACGGAACCATCAAATCCCTGGCGGCATTGACAGCTTCAAGGTCCACACCGGCAAACACAGTTACCAAGTGATCCGGTTTTTTTAGACTCCTCAAACTCATTTTAGCGGCTGGTCTGGCATTGGCTGCTGCGCAACCACAGACCGAATTCACAACAACAAGGGTGGTGCCTTTTTGGTTAATGGCATTTTCGACCGCTTGGGCCGTATATAATTCCTCAAACCCGGCCTGTGCCAAGTCCTGTCTCATGGGTCTTACTAATTCTGCGGGATACATAATTTCTTGTTTTAATAGATTGCAAAGATAAGGCTTTTGTCGTACTTCCTAGAAGAACTTAACGTTTCATTGAACTTAAAGTAATGCACCAAAGCATGATTAAGCCATATTCCCTAATGGTTAGTGTCATTCTATAGGGCGATTATTCATCAGCCATATTCCGTTATTCATGTTGTTCGCAAATTATTCAAGTGGGGGTATGTATTTTTAGATTCGCACACATGATTTTTCAATGTGCTCATTTCCTTTCCCTTTTAATATCTTTGACAAAATCTAAGAACGTATGATTAGATGGTTCGCAGCCATAATAGGATATTTTATTTTTAGGTTGCCAGGGGCGATCGTAGGGTTTCTGATTGGGAGTTTTCTTGATAATTTCGGGGGAAATCGCAGTGGGGGATCCCAAACTATTTTTAACGATATGACCCGACAAAAGGTATCGCCGGCCGATTTTGAACTTAATCTTCTGTCGCTATGTTCGATAGTGATTAAGGCCGATGGTTCAATAAGTCAACGTGAAATGGACTATGTACAACAATATTTTGTAGCATCGTATGGGAAGGATAAGGCCAACGCGATTTTCAGGACCTTCAACGAAATCAATAAGAAGCACGAAATATCTGCCGAGCGAATATGCACTTTTTTGAATCAAAGAACACGCTATGAGGTGCGGCTGCAATTATTGCATTTTCTTTTTGGTATCGCCCAGGCCGACGGTTCTGTCAGCGTTCCGGAAATCAATAAGATTCGTGAGATCGCCGGCTATTTAAGGGTTGCTGCTAGTGATTTCGAGAGTATTAAGGCTATGTTTATCAAATCGGCCGACACTGCATACAAAATATTGGAAATCGAAAAATCAGCAACGAACGAAGAAATTAAAAGTGCCTATCGTACCATGGCCAAAAAATATCACCCGGATCGCGTAAATACTGAGAATGAAGCAATAAAGAAGGGTGCAGAGGAAAAGTTCAAGGAAGTGCAACGGGCCTATGAGCAGATACAAGATGAAAGACGGCTGAGTTAGAACGACCTTTGCTTCAATAAATTAGAGCTACTTCTGCCATAATTTAATTTTTAAAGATTCCGTTCTATTGGAAAATATTTGGTTTTATATACAGCTAGGGCTCCATCATGTACTGAATTTCGGGGCCTACGATCATATTCTTTTTTTATCGGCTTTGGCCATTCCCTTTACTTTTAAGAGTTGGCGAAAAGTACTTTTGCTGGCCACCGTATTTACGATAGCCCATTGCTCCTCTCTTTTTTTGGCAGTCTATAATTTAGTGACTATGAACATTGGTTTGATTGAATTCTTGATTCCAGTTACCATTGTTTTGACGGCGCTTTTCAATCTAATGTATTTAAATAGCAAAAAGGGGGAGGCTAGCTTATTATGGCAGGTATTGGCCACCGCTTTTTTTGGCTTGATCCATGGTTTTGGTTTTAGTAATTACTTCAAAATGTTGATTGCCGGTGAAACGGAAAAAGCGACACCTTTGCTTGGTTTTGCAGCAGGTATTGAGATTTCGCAGGTATTGATCGTGTTGTCGATTTTGACATTGTCATTTCTTTTTCTATCAGTTTTGAAGGTAAAAAGGGAATTATTCGTGAAACTGGCTTCCTATTTGATCATTCTTATTACAATACCCTTGTTATTGGCCACGTTTCCGTGGTGAGCGTATGTTAAATTTAACCTTAATTACATGTCGGTCGTAAGCAAATCAGGTAAATTCGTAGCATAAATTTCAGTAGTATCGAATGAAGAAGGCCAAACAGGAAAAATATGATAAAGCCTATTTACGCATGGCACTTGAATGGGGCCGACTATCCTATTGCAAACGAAGGCAGGTAGGGGCAATTGTAGTGCGAGATCGCATGATTATTTCGGATGGTTATAACGGAACCCCTACCGGTTTTGAAAATCATTGTGAGGACGAAGAAGGATATACCAAATGGTATGTTTTGCATGCCGAGGCGAATGCCATCTCAAAAGTTGCGGCATCCACACAATCCTGTGAAGGGGCCACCTTATACATCACCTTGTCACCCTGTAGGGAGTGTAGTAAGTTGATCCATCAATCTGGCATAAAACGTGTAGTATACCAAGTTCGTTATAAAGATGACTCAGGATTGAAATTTTTAGAGAAAGCCGGCGTTGAACTTGTACATATGACCACAATCGACGCCGTCGATAAATAGGACGGGAAAGACCAATGACCAGATTAACAAAATAGGGTCATTGCGGTCCGATGTAAAAAATAGTGCGTACATGAAAAAGAAATATAGAATCATAGGGCCTACCATACTTGCAGCGGCACTCGCGCTCGGAATTTTTGTTGGGGGCAAACTACATTTTAACGATTCTCCCGAAAGGCTTTTTACAACGAATTCAAAAAAAGACAAGCTCAACAGATTGATCGATTATATCGATTATGAATATGTAGATGATATTGATACCGATAGTATAGTCGATGTTACCGTCAACAATATATTGGAAAAATTGGATCCCCATTCAGTGTATATTCCCAAACAGGAAATGGAAAAAGTTACTGAAAACATGAAAGGGGACTTTGTGGGAATCGGGATTATATTTTATCCTTATAATGACACCATATCGGTTATTCGAACTGTTGAAAATGGTCCAAGTTTCTTAAAAGGTATTCTGCCTGGGGACCGCATATTGATGGCCGATAACGATACATTGTACGGTAGAAGGCTTGCTAACGAGGCCATCGTTGAAAAGCTCAAAGGAAAAAAAGGGTCGTCTGTTGAATTGACGGTACTTAGAAAAGAGGAAGGCCGCACTTTCAAGGTCAAGGTGAAACGGGATGTTGTTCCTATCTCAAGTGTCGAAGCGTATTATATGCTCAGTGACGATATGGGTTATATAAAGGTAAATCGGTTTGCCGAATCAACTTTTAAGGAATTTAAGTCGGCATTAAAAGAACTTCAGCAAAAAGGGGCCACACGACTTACGCTTGATCTTAGGGATAATCCAGGAGGTTATTTAGGGATTGCCGAACAAATGGCGGATGAGTTTCTGGAAGCGGGAAAATTAATCTTATTTACAAAAAATAAAAAGGGTAAAGTAGACAAAATTTATGCGACTGATGAAGGGAGTTTCGAAAACAAGCCAATCTTCGTCCTAATCAATGAGCGTTCTGCTTCAGCGAGCGAGATAATAGCCGGGGCGCTCCAAGACAATGATATAGGAACTATTGTAGGACGACGTTCTTTTGGCAAAGGGCTTGTTCAACGTGAAATGCAATTGGGTGACGGTTCAGCCGTACGATTGACGGTTTCACGTTATTATACGCCCACAGGGCGTTCGATTCAAAAGCCCTATGACAAAGGAAACAAAGACTATTACCAGAGTTTTGCAGATCGCTACCATACGGGCGAATTGGTAACGATGGATAGTATAAAAGTAAACGATTCCTTAAAATTTACGACCCCGAAAGGCAAGGTGGTATATGGCGGGGGCGGTATTATCCCCGATGTGTTCGTGCCCATTGGTAGCAATGAGGAGGAAGCTGTTGAAAGTTTAGATGGCGTTGGGTTTATTTCATTCTTTATTTTTGAGCATTTAGATGCCGATCGGCAGCGGTATAAAGGGTATTCCGAAAAGGAGTTTGTAAATGATTTTAAAGTAGACGACGTCCTTTTTGAGCAATTTGTGGACTATTGTATGGAACGGAATCTGAAAATGGATTTCTACGATTACGAAGAGGCCATAAAACTCTATTTGAAGGCGGCTTTGGCAGAACAATTGTATGGCCCCAATGTACATGCCAAGATTAAAAGCTCGGCGGATGCCATGCTGAAAAAAGTATTGGAACTGAATATCGCCCCATTAAAACATGGTGAATTCAAGGCTATCGAATCAAACAACTAATCTTCCTCGATTTTCTTTTTGATTTTCTTGGAAGTGACAAAAATCAAAAGGAGTACAATCGCGCAGAGCGAGGCTAATATTCCAATTAGGGCAATAGTACTGTTACCCTCAAAGGGATTTTTGAAGTCTACCAAGGTAATATTGTACGCTATTAAGGCAAGCCCAAGCACAAGCAAGATAATAATCAAAGGTTTATTCATGATTTTGCCGGATTTTATAGATTAAGTCGATAACAATTGATGAATGTTTGTGGCGAAAAGCTTTACGGCAATTGCCATAAGAATAACACCGAAGACTTTGCGGATAATATTTACCCCACTTTTACCCAAAGCATTTTCTATCCTTAGAGACGATTTTAGTACAAGATATACAAAAATGGTATTGAGCGCAATAGCAACAATGATGTTCTCAACATGATATTCAGCACGCAAAGAAAGCAATGATGTCAATGTTCCCGCACCCGCAATAAGGGGAAATGCAATGGGTACAATAGATGCACTATCAGGTTCTTCGTCTTTATACAAGGTAATACCAAGGATCATTTCAATAGCCAAAAAGAAAATAATCAAGGCCCCTGCAACCGCGAAGGAATTTACGTCGATACCGATTAGTTTTAAGATTTTTTCCCCTAAAAAAAGAAATGCGACCATGATGCAGGCCGCTACAATTGATGCTTTCTCAGATTGTATATGGCCGACCTTTTTGCGTAGCCCAATAATAATAGGAATACTTCCTAAAATATCGATAACCGCAAAAAGCACCATAGTGGCAGTAGCGATTTGCTTTAGGTCAAAGTTCAAATCTAAGGACATCGTTTAAATTTTTTGCAAAATTACATTTAAAAAGGTGCTTTTGAAGGGTTTTCAATAAAATTATTGGGGGCCCTTGTTTAATGAAACGATTATCTTTGCGGGCAGAAGCAAACACTATATGTTCCAAATTGGCAAGACGATAATTTCTGAAGAAATCCTGGAAAAAGACTTTGTCTGCAATCTAAATGCTTGCAAAGGTGCTTGCTGTGTTGATGGTAATGCCGGGGCACCCCTAGAGGACAAGGAAACAGAAATATTGGTCGATATCTTTAGGGATGTAAAGCAGTTTCTTCGTCCTGAAGGTTTGGCGGCAATCGAAGAACAAGGGGCTTTTGTAAAAGGCGATGACGGGGAATGGGAGACCCCCTTAGTGAATGGCAGTGAATGCGCCTATGCGGTCTTTTCAGAAAACGGTACCGCGAAATGTGGTCTGGAACAGGCCTATGAAAAAGGGGTTACCAAATGGAAAAAGCCCGTTTCATGCCATTTATATCCGATTAGGATCATGGAGTATAGCCAACTAACGGCCGTGAACTATCATAAGTGGGAAATTTGCGATCCAGCCTGTGCGTTGGGGGCCGAACTCAAGGTTCCCATTTACAAATTCGTAAAGGAGGCCTTAATTCGGAAATTTGGAAAATCTTGGTATTCAGAACTTGAAAATGTAGGCCGAGAATATACTAAATAGTAGGGATATGTAGTACTACTTTTGTTCCTATGGGCCTATTCGCCGCATCATAAAGGTCAAAAATTTGAACATTGAACGAATTTAAATAGTCCCTTGAAAAATTTGCCAGACGTTCCTTGGTAATATCAATACCGATCGATTTGCGCTTTAACACCTTGCTTTCCTTGATTTTTTCGGAAGCCTCCCGACCGACACCATTATCAATGATGGTTATATTGATAAAGCCGTCTTTGCCCCTACTAACCGTAAGGTCAATATTTTTTTCGCCTTCCTTAGACGATAATCCATGCCATAATGCATTTTCTAAGAACGGTTGAAGGATCAATGAAGGTATTTTGACGGTGTGCACATCAATATCTTTATCGATGTTGACATTGAAATTTATTTCCTGGGAAAAACGAATATTCTCAATGTTCATATATAGTTCGACCGTTTCCAATTCTTCCTCCAGGGATATTTCTTTTAAGGAGGATGCCTCAAGGATTTTTCGAACAAGTTTCGAAAATTTATTTAAGTAATGAACTGCATTCTTTTTTTCATTATTTATGATGTAGAGTTTTATTGAATTCAATGAATTAAAAAGAAAGTGTGGATTCATTTGACTACGCAACATCGATTGTTCTAAGGTCAAAAGCTTTTTTTCATTTTTTAGCTGATATTGTCGGTACAATACGTAAAAAATTCCTGCAAGCAGGGCCAAAATAATACCGCTTATGAGCAAGGTGGCATTATTTTTACGCAATTTGAGTTTGTTGATCTCATTTTCCTTCGACACCATTTCAAGTTGAGCGCTCTTTTTTTCAGTTTCATACCGAGTAATCATATCGTTTACATACCGCAAATTCCGATCACTGGCAATTTCATCCTCAATATGGCGTGCATTTTTAAAATATTCGAGAGACAATTTATAATCGCCCTTGAGCGAATATAATTCTGACAGAAAATCATTGGCAGTAGAAATATTACTAGGAATATTGAATCTATTGGCCAATTCAAGCCCTTTTTTCAAGTGATTTTCTGCATCTTTATACCGTTTTAAATTCATCAAGGCCCAACCTAGGTTGGTGTGTATTAGCGAAATAATATCCTTGTCATTCATGGCCTCTGCCTGAGTCAAGATAGGCTCAAGAAGCGCGACCGCCTTTATATTTTCATCTTTCTTGATATAGACTTGTGCAATGCTATTGTTGCAAATGATGCGACCTTTGTCTGAATCTATTTCTTCGTTATAGGCCAGGGAGGTCCTGTAGCTGTTGAGGGCTTCATCAAGTTTGCCCTGTTTTTCAAGGCATTCACCAATATTTTGATAGTTTATGGCAAGCCCTAATTTGTTGCCCAGGGCCTGCTCTAGTTTCATCGATTTTTTAAACTGTTCGATGGCAAGGTCATACTGCCCAAGGGTAAGGTAAATATTGCCGATCCCGTTTAAGGAGACATTGATACTCCGCTTTATACCATCAGGTGGGTTTTTGATCGTTTCAGCCAGTTCCAAGGCTTTTTGATTGTAGTCCAAGGCCGCTTTTATAGCATCGGTTCTTCTAAAGACGACGCTGATCATATTCAGGCTAAATACCTCGAACTCTATGTTATTCGCTTTTTCAGCGATGTCGAAGGCTTTTTGATGAAGAATAAAACTTTTTGAAAATTGCGATATATCGCGATAGGTTCGCCCGATTTGATTCAGGGCATATGCCTGGCCTTCTGAATAATTTCTAGTTTCTGATCGGTTGGCTAAAAAACGCATCATTACCGTATCACGGCGCGAAGCATTGAGCACCTTATCGATTTCGGCATAGGTTTTTGGCGTCTTGTCAATAAGGCTGTCAATCGTATTTTTAAAAGATTCGGGAATATCTTGGCCTTGAAGGACAAAAAGATTGAATACTAAGGAAAATATCGGAATCAATTTGCAGAAAAGGCGCAACCAAAAATCGATTTCTGAAATTTTATATCGGGTCGGAAACTTCATAAAATGACCTATAACATGTCGAGAAAATCGGATTTTTTTTGTCTCGAAACCGGAATTTTATGGTTTGATTTTAATATGACATAGCCATCCGTTTTCAAAAATTCCTTTATTTTATTGAGGTTTATGATATAAGAGTTATGAATTCTAAAAAACGATTCTTCGGGAAGAAGTTCGTTTACTTCCTTTAACTTCTTGGTCAAAACTATTTTTTGCCCGTCGACAAGAAAAATAGTACTGTAATTGCCATCCGATTCGGCATAGAGTATTTCATCACTCTCCAAGAACAATAATTTTCCGTCAGTGTTGAAAACGATCTTTTTATCGAGGGAATTGGAATTGAAATTCATCAAGATTTTTTCAAGACGATCGGTTGTCTGATGCTTTAAATTGAACTTTTTGATCTTTTTTATAGTTTCTTTCAAGTCATCTGAATCGATTGGCTTTAATAGGTAGTCGATCGCTTCATTCTTTAATGCTTTGATAGCATATTGATTATAAGCAGTTGTAATGACAACAGGAAATTCCTTATTCCTCAACTTTTGAATAAATTGAAACCCGTCCATGGTCGGCATCTCAATATCCAAAAACAAGCAATCGGGCGTGTTTTTTTCCAAATAACCCAAGGCCTCCACTGGATCTTGGAAGGTAGCAACAACGTTTATTTCATTGCTAAAATTGGTCAGCTCCCAAGAAAGGCTTTGCAGCGCCTTTGTTTCATCATCTACTAAAACAACATCTAACATACCTATTAAACCACTTTATTATTATGCGTTAGGTTAAAACACAGAAAGTTAAACAAAAATACCTGTATGCGAATGTTTAAAACGATAAGATGTATCAATTGAAATATTTCAAGTATGGTTGGTAGTAAAAATTTCAAGAATGGTCATTGCCCTACCCACGGCATACGTACTAAAATGCTGGGCCAATTTTTCCGAGACGGAATCGAAAAATTGAAGGATGCCAATTATACAAAATCCAATACCATTTATACATAAGCCCATTACAGATGATTCAGTCTCTTCTAATTTTAGTCCCGTTAAAGGAATCAACTCGTCTTGATCCTTAGTAATAAGTACATGCCCCCTATTAATGAACTTTAATTTGATTACGATGAAAAAATGTGTATTAATGTTCGTCTTGTTGATTTTGGCAATTGTGATGGCCATATTGACCGATAATCGAATGGAGGTTGCGCCTAGCAATAATTACATTGCCGATGCTCCACAGACCCACACATTATTGGCGACCTCACAATCTAATGATTAGCGCCTGGAAACTATGAAAATGATGCATTCTATTAAAAACATGCCCACGGCGCTATTAAAAACCTTGCGAATTAGTTGCTGGGTCTTGATACCGTTTTTATTTATCGCCAAAACTGATATTAAAAGCGGAGCTTTTGTCGATAAAACTACAAAAGGAGGCTATCTGTTGCGTTCAAAAGGATTAATAGATAGAGAAATAAAAGGAGATATCCGTTTTGAAATCGACCGCCAAAAAGCCATAAAAGGAGAAGACTATTCAACCTTAAAATTGCAATTCGGAAATCAACAACCAGATCGCAATTTTATGGAATTACTGATCTGTCTTAAAGGAACGACTCAGGAAATTAAACGTGGAACGTATGAAGTCACACAACATATTGAAGGATTTTCCAATTATTTTGATGGGGTCTTTGCCTTTGCCAATGATGATATTTTGGGCGAACGCCCATTTTTTTCCGAAAAAGGGAGTGTGACGATTTCAGAAGTTGCACAAGGTGTTTTGAGCGGGAGTATAAAAGTGACCATGGGCGATTTTCATGGCAATCGTTTTGAGGTCCAAGGGAATTTTATGGCCATGCGTTGAGATTATATTGATTAAAATAGGGTCAAAAACCTCTTGATATCTGGTGGGTAATACATGCTGTCCAATTTGGTAAGATGGATAGTCATTATATGGAATTAAGCGGCAAAAGGCCATGAGTAGGAAAGATAAATTTTTTATTTTGCCTTTAGCTCATTGGCCATGTGTTTATTTTATCAAGCTATAATTAATAAGCCCTATCGAAATCGGGTATCCTGAAATGGAATTATAACAAAAATTTGAGTTGTAAGATTTTATGAAACTGCCATTCCAGTATGTACGGTCCTTACGGAACACGTCGCAGTAAAATGCGTGTGATTGTTGAAATAACTGACCGTCTGATTAACATTCTGAATTCTGGGCACCAGATCAACTAGTTGGTTTGCGTGAAGTATGCGAAAATAGGTTTCGGGGGAACTACCTGTATCCGCACCTAGTAGGAAGGCATCGTTTACGATGCATCAGTTGGATCGTACGGATTGGCGGTATCATAATAGACTTGGGGATTCTCAGCAAAGCGCTATCTTAATGGGTATTTGGTTTTTTTTAGTTTATATCCGCAGGCTGTATCCCTATATTTTTTTACCTTCAGGAAGTGCAATGTCCTATCCCTTATTTCATAGAATCAAAGAAAATAATCTTTCGATTGGCAAAAAGGCTATTTTGGATAGGCTCTTTTTGTTCGATGCAAATAGCCTATCAACAATCTCAAATCACTTTTAGACAATTATCGGGTAAGGAAGGGTTGTCGCAAAATAGTGCTATTTCAATAACGCAAGATAGTACCGGATTTCTTTGGATCGCGTCTCAGGATGGTCTCAACAAATATGATGGCCGCCAGTTTAAGATTTATCCCTTTAGTTTTGACGATATTACAAGGTCCAATAGCAGTAATTTGGGCAAGATATATACAGATAGGCAAGGTGATCTTTGGATACTCCCAGCGGGGCGTTCGCCACATAAACTAAACCGAACCTCAGACAAATTTGAAGCCGTTTCCGATTTAAATGACGCGAGTATTGTTTTCCAGGATGATGCATTCAATGTATGGATTGGTACCTATAGCAATGGATTGTTTCTTTATGATAAGAAGAATAAAAGTACCACTCAGATTTTGCCCCCTTCTCAAATAAAAGGCACCATCTACAAGATAGTTCAAAGTGAAAATGGCAAGTTGCTGATTGCGACAGATGGGAATCTTCTCGAGCTGGACACAGGCACAAATACGCTTTTCCCAATTAACCCAAAAACTGACCAAGGCGAAACTATTCATGCTAATTTCAGTGCCATTGCAACCGATGATAGAAGCAGACAATGGATCGGCACCTTTGGCAATGGACTGTTCTTCAAGGAAGATAATGAGGGTGCCTTTCATCGTATTTCGAAATTGCACTTTACAGATGCCTTGCCCCTAGACCTCAACATTCTTGATCTTTTGGTCGATAGAAAAGGGCGACTTTGGATTGCTACCTATGGCAGAGGCTTATTCCTCGTCGATTTTGACCAGCAAAGCATTTCGAATTTTATAAATGAAAAGCACAATCCTACGTCACTTGACTACAATGATATACTCTGCATGTATGAAGACTATTCAGGCACATTGTGGTTTGGAACTGATGGTGCCGGTGTGAGCTATTATGACGAGTATTTACAAAAATTCAATTCCCTTACGAACTATCAGACCCCTGAAAATATTAATATCGATGTGGTAAGATCCATCGCCGTAGATAAAAAGAATGCCATTTGGATAGGTACTTCGGGCAAGGGACTTACACAATATGAACCTGAAACCAATAGTTGGCGAACCTTTAATGCCATACCGGGCAATGAAAACACAATCGCATCAGATCGTATAATGAGTCTTCTTGTAGATGAGGGCAACAATTTATGGATAGGCACCCAAGGTGAAGGCCTTAGTATTTATGATTCCCTTGGAAATTTCGCTCATTTTACATCGAAAACCACGATCGCATTATCAGCGAAAACCATATGGAGTATATTTCAGGACAGCCGTAAACGATTTTGGTTGGGTACGAGGCAACATGGTTTGATTCAGTTTGATGAGGAAAAGGGGGAACTAAAAAAATATGTGCATGCCCCTGGAAATGATAATACCCTGCCCAGTAATAATATAAGGGTTGTTGTGCAAGATGATACGGGCACCTTATGGATTGGTTCTGAAGACGATGGCATTGCTTCATTGGATCTCGAAAACGAAAAACTGAAGCAGTATCGACATAGCCCCGAGAAGAATTCGATTTCGAGCAATAATATTAAATCGATTTATGCGGCACCCAATGATATTGTATGGATTGGCACCAATGGGGGCGGGCTAAACGCCTTGGATGTAAATAAAGATCAGTTCTATACCTATACCGCGAAAGAGGGCCTCGCCAATGATGTCATCTATGCAATATTGCCCGATACCCAAGGCAATCTATGGCTAAGCTCGAATAAGGGAATAACAAAATTCAGTCCGGGCAATACCCTGAAGGATGCCCCGACCATAATAAACTACAATAACTACGATGGGCTTGCCACTGAATTTAATACAGGGGCCTATTATAAGGACAAAGCAGGGAATTTATATTTTGGGGGCTTGGACGGATTTTATTGGTTTAAGCCCGATGAATTGAAAGACAACATTGTTTTGCCCAAAACTACCATCACAAGTTTTGAAGTATCAAATGAAACGTATCCTTTAATCGATGGCATTCGCTTAAAACATGACCAAAACACGGTATCATTTACGTTTTCGAGCCTTCAATATTCCCTGCCAGAGAAAAATCTTTACCAATATAAGCTTTCGAATTACGATGATGATTGGGTTTTTGCAGGCAATAATAATTTGGCGCGCTATGCGTATCTCACCCCGGGCAACTATGAATTTCTTGTAAAATCAAGTAATTATGATGGGGTTTGGAACAATATCCCTGTACGTTTCAACTTTACGATAACTCCGCCTTGGTACCAGACCTTTTTCGCTAAATGTATGTATGTAATTGTGCTTATGACCTCGATATATAGCACTTATTATTACCTAAAATGGCGCTGGAGGATGAAGTTGGAATTAAAATTAAACGAAGAAGAGGCCAATCGTTTACAAAGACTGAACGATTTTAAGTCAAAATTATATACCGATATTTCGCATGAGTTCCGTACCCCTTTGACCCTTATTTCGGGACCGGTGGAGGCAAAATTATCCGATGGAGGTCTTTCAGAAAAAGACTTTGCCGATTTTTCAATGATTAAACGTAATACATATCGACTATTAGCTTTGGTGGATCAATTGCTTCAGTTGTCAAAATTGGAAAAAGGAAATTTGAAACTGAAACTTACCCAAGGAAATTTGGGACACTTCTTGAATATGCTCGCCAATGCGTTCGAGTACAAGGCAGAATTCAAACGAATCGATTTTAAGGTCGAGATACCAGCTATCGAAGACGCTTGGTACGACGAGGATGCCTTGGAAAAGATTGTTACCAATTTACTCTCGAATGCTTTTAAATATTGTCCGGAAGGAGGCATATGTAACTTTACAGTAGTCGAAAAAGACAAAACGGCCCGGATTTCCGTCACGAATTCGATTGAAGAAAGAACAGACATTGATTTGGATAAATTATTTACCCGGTTTTACCAAGAGGATGAGTATGCAGAGGGGGCCGGGGTAGGCCTTTCCCTGGTGAAGGAATTGGTAGCACTCTATCATGGGGAAGTTACAGTGCAAAAGGTAGCGGGCCATATGATCCATTTTCAAGTTAATGTACCCATTGATGACGGCTATTTTGAAAGCGTTCCAAATACATTATCTACTTCTGAAAACCAAAAGACACAGGGCCAACGCATTGCGGACCCTATTGAAAAGAAGTTAGAGGAAGATCCGATACAACATAATGATGGAGAACTGCCCATACTTTTAATCGTCGAAGATAACAACGAGGTGCGAGCGTTTATAAAATCGATTTTGACCGATAAGTATGTGATATATGAAGCGCCAAATGGTAAAGTGGGTATTGAAAAAGCATTGAAGTTTGTTCCTGACCTTATAATTACCGATGTACGTATGCCCATTTGTAACGGAATTGAACTTTGCAACACTCTGAAAAATGACGAGCGCACAAGTCATATTCCCATAATATTGTTAACGGCCCATATGGGTGAGGAAAATGAATTAGAAGGGCTGCGGTCTGGGGCCGATGATTTTATAACAAAGCCTTTTAAAACAAAAATTTTAGAGAAACGGGTTCAAAATCTAATCAATACGAGAAATACACTGCGAACACGGTATTCCCAGGAACTGGTCCTAACGGCAAAAGATATTGCTATAACCCCAACTGATGCGGTATTCCTGAACAAATTGCAAAAAACGCTCGATGAGTATTTATCAGATCCGAGTTGCAATGTGGTCTTCCTATGCAAAAAAATGGGGATGAGTCGCATGCAGCTGCATCGAAAATTATTGGCATTTACGGGGCTGAGTACAACGGCCTTTATACGTTCCCAACGTTTAAAGCAAGCGGTCCATATATTAAGTACATCAGATGCTTCCATTAGTGAAGTGGCCTATGCCGTTGGCTTCAACACGCCTTCCTACTTTATAAAATGCTTTAAGGAAGTGTATAAAACAACACCTTCAGAATTTATTCAAACGACTGATTGAAAGTTGTTTACTATCAATGTTACATTTCTTGCACACTTTGTTACATATGAAGTAACCGTAAACGTTCGCGCTACCTACATTTGGTTTTAAAGAGAATAACTATCTAAAAAATCATAAGGTATGAAAACAAAACACTTTTTGACTGTCATAGGAATAGTGGCAATATCATTAACGATTTTTTCCTGTGCGGCTGTGGAGGCTCTTGACTGTCTTCAGACGGGCAATTGTGAAGAAGTTTGCAAAAATGAGAATAATGAAATTATTGATTGCAGTGAAATAATAGTTAATGAAGCCATTGTAGAAACTGATTCTACGCTTACAGTAACAAAAGGACCAGACTTGAAATAATCTTGTGATGTTTACATGAAACCTTCTTATTTTAAGAAATGATTCTAGCATCTATCGAAATCGATGAATAGGCCCTTGTCCCCCAAAAATTACGCTATTTTATGCGTGCTCCTTGTGACAATCGGGATATGCCATGCGCAGGCATTTAGTACGAAAAAGTCTAAAGTGGTGCTCGTCATGGATCTCAAATCTGATGTTGTCAAGCATTTGTTATTGTACACCGATTTTGAAAAGTTGAATGAGTCGCAACGCTCAGCGTTATACCCATTAAGCGAATTCTATATCGGTCAATTTAATGGCAGCTATGAAATAGGTCACGACGCAATTGTACCGGTGAAGAACGCGATTATTATTATGAATACCGAGAAATTGTTTTATCCAGGAGAACATTATTTGGCTAGTAAAGACCTTCTTCCCGGGATGCGATTTGATATAGGGAAGATCAAAGCGAAAATAGTAACGGCTAAGCATGGAGAATTGATAATTAAAACCTAACTCAAATTGATTTAAGCAATAAAAGATGAATTCAAAATTAGAAAAGGAGATAACACGGAAAGTTGACGGCACATCGTTGGTTTTTCTGGCTATCATATTTATAGCCTTGTTTATGATTATGACAGCCTTGGTTTCGGTTTACTTTCAACGATAGAACAAATAAATAATTCAAACAGACCATGGACATTGAATTGAATATGGAGTGCTATTCTAGGCATAGAAAAGCGCATAAATCGAATTAAAAAACCCTTGGTCTAAATCTCTTTTAAGTCGGATAATTTATTAGATAACAGTGGAAGTTGATTAAGTAATTACCTAGCAAACGATTTGGCCAATGCGGTTACAGTTTATAGTAACGTAACAAATACATCAACGTGAAATTCGCATAATAATGCTGCTGTTCCTTATTTTGAGGCTCTTGAAGGAATAAGAAACTGTATTCTCCCAGCCAATCAAGTGGAATTCAATAAAGCAATGCAAAATGCCCAAATAGTCATCGACGAAACAAATTGTGATTCTTAAACAGTGAAGTTATCGTTGCCCTAATCGACAGTATTCGAATATTAAAGAGCATTCTTATTTTGATGACAACTATTTGCAGCCGGTTTTGACAGAATCAGGTTAAAGAAAGGCAGGTAAATGTTATAGGATAGGGACGTTTAATTTATAGGTTGCCCAATATTTTAACATCAATATTTTATAAACCAAAAAGTATGTTTTTAAATACTTGTTGGTTTATTTTTTTTCTCGAAATTCTTATACAGATTGCAAGTATTTCATAAAGGCAATAAACATCACGAGCCAGCGTACATTTCAACATGGTATGTTAAAAACTTTGTATTCTTATTGCCCTATCGGGCTTTTATGATCCCATTCATTTTTCCATCTTTGTTCATCCCAACGAGCAGGTAATTATTCGCAATTATCTTAAAACACTAATATTTTAAATTCAAGTACACTATGTCCGCAGCCTTAGAGCCTATCCTGGAAGCAAACGATGACCGCTTTGTGATTTTTCCCATCAAGCATCATGATCTTTGGGAATGGTACAAAAAGTGCGAGGCATGTTTTTGGACAGCGGAGGAAATCGATTTACATGAAGACCTCAATGATTGGAATAACAAACTAAATGATGACGAGCGTTATTTCATCAAGCACATATTGGCATTTTTTGCTGCTTCCGACGGTATTGTGAACGAAAATTTGGCCGAGAATTTTGTAAGTGAAGTGCAATATGCCGAAGCAAAATTTTTCTACGGTTTTCAGATTATGATGGAGAACATCCACTCGGAAACGTATTCATTACTGATAGACACGTATGTCAAGGATGAGAAGGAAAAAGGAATTCTATTTAAGGCCTTAGAGAACTTTCCTGCCATCAAGAAAAAGGCTGATTGGGCCTTAAACTGGATCGAATCACCAAGTTTTGCCGAGCGATTGATCGCCTTTGCCGCCGTTGAGGGTATTTTCTTTTCAGGTGCTTTCTGCTCTATATTTTGGCTTAAGAAAAGAGGCCTGATGCCAGGGCTTACCTTCTCGAACGAACTGATTTCAAGGGATGAGGGCATGCATTGTGACTATGCCGTACATCTTCATAATAAACATCTTATCAATAAAGTGCCCAAAGCACGAATTACTGAAATTTTGACCAATGCCTTGGATATTGAACGGGAGTTCATTACCGAATCGTTGCCGGCGAGTCTAATCGGAATGAATTCTAAACTGATGACACAATACCTAGAATTCGTTACCGACCGTTTGTTAGTCGAACTTGAATGCGACCGGGTGTATAATGCGACGAATCCTTTCGATTTTATGGATATGATTTCCCTTCAGGGGAAAACTAATTTCTTTGAGAAACGTGTATCCGAATATCAAAAAGCAGGCGTACTCAACAAGGAAAAGGACGAAGACGCGCAAAAAATCAGTTTTGACGCCGATTTCTAGATAAAATCCCGAATACCCCTTATTTGCCAAGGGATCATTGCCTAAAATGAATAACGCCAGGTCCGCGAACGTGCTCTGGCACCAACCATGGTTTCACTAAATTAATTGTAGCAATATGTATGTAATAAAAAGAGATGGTAGAAAAGAACTCATAATGTTCGACAAAATTACTGCCAGGGTTCGTAAATTGTGTTACGGACTTAATGGACTTGTTGATCCATTAAAGGTGACCATGCGCGTAATCGAGGGCTTGTATGATGGGGTTACCACCTCGGAACTCGATAATTTGGCCGCTGAGATAGCCGCCACAATGACTACCGCACATCCTGATTATGCAAAATTAGCTGCACGCATCTCGGTATCGAATTTACATAAGAATACAAAGAAGTCCTTTTCCGAGACGATGAAGGATCTTTATGAGTATGTTAACCCCAGAACGAATAAGAAGGCCCCATTGTTATCTGATGAGGTTTACAAGGTGATCGCAGAGAATGCCGAAACCCTTGATTCGACCATCATTTACAACCGTGATTTTGGCTACGATTATTTCGGTTTTAAAACATTGGAACGCTCTTATTTGCTAAAACTAAACGGAAATATCGTCGAACGGCCCCAGCATATGTTGATGCGTGTGGCCGTCGGGATACATTTGAATGACATTGATTCGGCCATTGAGACCTATGAGCTGATGTCAAAAAAATATTTCACCCATGCAACACCTACACTTTTTAATTCAGGTACCCCCAAGCCACAGATGTCTTCCTGCTTTCTTTTGGCAATGAAAGATGACAGTATAGATGGCATCTATGACACGCTCAAGCAGACTGCGAAAATTTCACAATCTGCTGGCGGTATCGGTCTCTCTATTCATAATATCAGGGCGACTGGATCTTATATCGCGGGCACCAATGGCACTTCCAACGGCATCGTCCCCATGCTGCAGGTTTTCAATGATACCGCCCGCTATGTAGACCAAGGGGGCGGGAAAAGAAAAGGAAGCTTTGCCATTTATATAGAACCTTGGCATGCAGATATTTATGAATTCCTAGAGCTGAAAAAAAATCACGGGAAAGAAGAAATGAGGGCTCGGGATTTGTTCTATGCAATGTGGATCCCAGACCTATTTATGAAACGGGTAGAGGCCAATGAGGAATGGACCCTGATGTGTCCCAATGAATGCCCTGGACTCTTCACCAATCACGGGGAGGCATTCGAGGAACTGTACCTTGGGTATGAGGCCAAGGAAAAAGGGAGAAAGACCGTGAAGGCAAGAGAACTTTGGGAAAAGATCTTGGAATCGCAAATCGAGACTGGAACCCCGTATATGTTATACAAAGACGCCGCCAATCGAAAGAGCAATCAAAAGAACCTAGGGACTATTCGATCTTCGAACCTGTGTACCGAGATAATGGAGTATACTTCTTCAGATGAAGTAGCGGTATGCAATTTGGCCTCAATTGCCTTGCCCATGTTCATTAAAAATGGCGAATTTGACCATAAGGAACTCTTTAAGGTGACCAAACGGGTCACCAAGAATTTAAATCGTGTAATCGATAGAAATTATTATCCCGTCAAAGAAGCCGAAAACTCAAATATGAGACATAGGCCCATAGGTCTTGGAGTACAAGGGCTGGCCGATGCTTTTATCTTGTTGCGATTACCTTTTACGAGCGATGAAGCTAAAAAGCTGAATCAGGAGATCTTTGAGACCTTGTATTACGCTGCTGTCACGGCCTCTATGGAAGCCGCCAAAGAAGAAGGGCCGTATTCGACCTACAAGGGATCCCCTATTTCAAATGGGGAATTTCAACACAATCTTTGGGGAATCAACGATGAGGAACTCTCAGGTCGATGGGATTGGGATAAATTACGTAAGGATGTTATGAAAAACGGAGTTAGAAACTCCCTTTTAGTAGCGCCCATGCCTACGGCTTCTACTTCACAGATTTTGGGTAACAATGAATGTTTTGAGCCATATACCTCTAATATATACACCCGTAGGGTGCTTTCGGGCGAATTTATAGTGGTGAACAAGCATTTGTTGGAGGATTTGGTTAACCTAGGACTCTGGAATGAAAATATGAAGCAGGAATTGATGCGTGCGAATGGCTCGATACAGCATATAGAAACCATTCCACAGGATATCAGGGAGCTCTATAAAACGGTCTGGGAACTAAGTATGAAAGACATCATCGATATGAGCAGACAGCGAGGTTATTTTATTGATCAGAGCCAATCATTGAACCTGTTCATGGAAAACGCGAACTATGCCAAGTTGACATCGATGCACTTTTATGCATGGAAGAGCGGTCTTAAAACGGGAATGTATTATTTGCGCACCAAGGCTGCCGTAGATGCCATTAAGTTTACTCTTGACAATACCAAGAAAAAAGAGGTCCCCATTAGCGTGGCGGCTGAGGCCGAAATGGCTGCGGCAACCTTACCGGATCCGGTATTGGCGAAAACCATGGAAGTAAGGCCAACTCCCGAGAATCGAGAAATCGACGTTCAACCCATGACGCCAGCCGAAATGAAGGCCATGATCGAAAGGGCCAAGGAAGGTCAGGCAGACGATGACTGTTTGATGTGTGGGTCTTAAGTTTAAGTAGTGTTTATTACCAACGAACCCTGGGCTATGGCCGGGGTTTGTTTTTTTCAGGAAGAACTAACGTTCCTGAAATTAATAGAATGGGATCGATGACACAAATGCAGCGCTCGCTTGAAAACTTCGACGATGACTTGACACTTTGCAAAAGCGCGTAACAACTGCCAGTTTAAGTTGGTTGAAAAGGGATTTGAAGGACAAAATAACAGCCTATTTGCGAAAATATGGCCTTAGCGCGCCTGAAAAAAGCATAGCCGCGATATAAATAAGTAGAATTATAATGTAATTGTCCATGTTCAAAAAGAGGGTGAATACTTTATATACGTACTAAAGTCATAAAAAGATTACGTTAATTTTACATTCTTTTAAAAATAAATCCAAATAAATAATCAAAAATAATTCCTGTGTTGAATAAGGATGGATTTAGTGAATCGAAAAATTAGAACCTTCGAAGTATTGGCAAATAATCCGCTGCGATTCCCCAAGATGATTGGGTAAAACTTCGCCAAGATTGAAATCTTTCAGAAGAGAAAAAGCGAATAGAATACCAAGACGCTGCCACGGGCCTCCTTTCAAGGTTTTTCTTTCTCTTATAGAAAAAGTACCATGTTTTTGAAATCAATAATAATAGAATATATACAATCAGTACGTAGAGATATGGGCGCATACACTAAAGAACGCCTTTTGTAGCCGATATCTTACTTATAAGTAGTGTAGTATATCGAAAATTTCCAAATACTCGTTAAAATGCACCACTTACTTCCTTGCCTTCTATGGGAAAAAGAGGGTTGGCTCGTACAAAATTGGGTTTCAAACTATAAAAAGGAATCTTCTTTCTTATACGCTTCAATGACCGCGAGTTCACCTTCCTTTCCGGGTTTCGAATTCCCGTGCTCCATGCCTAAAACCCCTTGGTAACCCTTATCGTAAATCGATTTAAAAACATTTTTATAGTTGATTTCGCCTGTTGTTGGTTCCTTTCGACCTGGGTTGTCACCAATCTGAATGTAGGCGATTTCATCCCAAGTAAGGTCCATGTTATGAATCAGATGACCTTCGTTTTTTTGCATGTGGTAAATGTCGTATAGGATTTTACAGGCAGGACTGTTAACGCCTTTACAAATTAAATAGGTCTGTTCAGAGGTTCTTAATTGAAGATCCGGGGAATCTGAAAGGGGCTCGAGGACCATGACCAATCCGTGGGGTTCCAAAATCTCTGCACCTCTTCGTAATGCCTCAATAACGTTGGCATTCTGAATCCCAATAGGAAGGTTTCTTTCGAAACTTCCAGGAACAACGGTCATCCATTTGGCATTGACACGTTTGGCGACATCGACTGCTTTTCTACAACCCTCTAAAAAAATGGCTACATTTTCGGGCTTGCCGGAAGCAAGTGTATTCTCCAAGTTGCCCCCTTTATCAACCACAAAAACGCCCATGGTCATATTGCGACGCGCCAGGGTATCCCCGATTTTAGATTGCATGGCAGTATCCCGCCCCATCATTCCATTATCCTCGAATGCAGTGAAGCCTTGATCAGCCATAAAATTAAGTTGGTCGATCAGATCTTTTCCTGCCAAGTTTTCAAACATGCCAAAATGGGGGGCATATTTTAAGTTAAAATGGTATGGATCATTTATTTCAATAGCGTCTTTGGCAAAGCCAAAAGCCCCTCCAAGTGAAATTACGCCACTTGAAAGAGCTGTTTTTTGAATAAAGCTTCTTCGTTTCATAGAGAGCCAGCTAGAGCGACCATGCTTTGCCTTTTGTTAATTCCTGTACGTCCCCACACGCGATATATTCACCAGGTACTGGCAGATAGTCCAAGACATTTTCACCGACATACTCGGAAGTCTTATACCCCAATATGGCGAGTCCTCGTAAGTTATTCGCAAAGCCAAACCGGGCAACCACGTCATCCAATTCTTGTTCTTGAGCATTTTCACCATCCAAGGCATCGGTATAGGAATTGATGATCTCGAAATTTTTTGCCTGGTCTTCCTTTGAAATCTTTAAGGCTTCTGACAAAACAGGTTCCAAATCTTCGGGCGTTAAATCCCCGACACTATCTTTTCCGGAGTCCTTCAAGGCTTTCTCAATAAACTTGCCCAATGACATTTTAATAAAATCCTGCTGTTTTTTCTCCATCACTTCATTTGCGAATTTATCGATAAACATATGGGTATTCACTTCCGAAGCAGAAGGGGTATCGCTTTTAGGCAAAATGATATCAACCAGATGGGTAAGTACCTGACCTTGTTCTAAGGTGAAGAAATCGGGGGTCCATGTGATTACAGGTTCATTCTTACAGCTTTGTATTAGACTGATCAAAGTGGGCGTGGCTACTACATAGCCTAATGATAGGCCCATATTTCTGAGTGCGTTTCTTCTATCCATTATATATTTCCTTTTTTTAGTTCTTTGGCGGCATGATTGGCGGCGCGGGCCGTAAATGCCATATAGGTCAATGATGGGTTTACACAATTGGCAGAAGTCATAAAAGACCCATCGGTCACATACACATTGGGAACATCATGTAGTTGATTGTTGCCATTTAGAACCGAGGTTTTGCGATCTCTGCCCATTCTGGCCGTTCCCATTTCATGTATTCCAAGACCTAAGGCGCCAGGATTGTCAAAGGATTGAACATCTTTAAGTCCCGCTTTTTCTAACATCTCGACAGCAGATTCCTTCATGTCCTTCCGCATGTTCCATTCATTTTCCTTGAATTCGGCATCAAAGGTCACGGTCGGTAGCCCCCAACTATCTAATTTATCATAATCCAAGGTCATTCTATTCTCCTCATAGGGCAGCACTTCTCCAAAACCGCCCATGCCGAACGTCCAGCCGCCTGGTTTTAAAATGGCATCCTTGAGGTCTTTGCCGTAAGACATTTCGGCGACGGCCTCTTCCCAGTTGCCCCTGCTAGCACTACCTTGATATCCGAAGCCTCGTTTGTAATCTTTTCGGTCAGAAGCACCTCCCAGATTTCTGAAACGTGGGACATAAATACCATTGGGTTTTCTTCCTTTATAATATTTGTCTTCGAAACCTTCAAATTTTCCGGAAGCACCAACCCCTAACTGATGGTCCATGATGTTTCTTCCCAATTGGTCTGAAGCATTCCCCATTCCATTCGGGAACGCATCTGATTTAGATTGCATCAATATTGAGGTCGAGGCGATGGCAGACGCACACAGGAAAATCACTTTTGCCTTGAATTCGTGGGTTTCCTTCGTTACTCTGTCAATTACCTTAACACCAGTTGCCCTTTTTGTATTGGGGTCATAGATTACCTCATGAACAATCGAATCAGGTCGAAGTGTCATATTACCAGTACGTTCTGCAGCCGGTAGCGTTGAAGACAAACTACTGAAGTACGCCCCGAAAGGACAGCCGCGAATACATCGGTTTCTATATTGGCAATGACTTCGACCGTCAAATTCCTTGGTACCTGTTAAATGGGCTGCCCGGCCAGCGGTCATAACCCGTCCATCGAAATTCTCCGCTATCTTTTCACGAACGTGTTGTTCTACACAATTCAATTCCATCATGGGCAGAAAGTTACTATCAGGCAGTTGTGGCAGGTTCAACGCCTCGCCACTTACCCCGATATACGTTTCGACCTTATCATACCATGGGGCAATATCTTTATAACGAACAGGCCAATCTACTGCGATGCCTTCGCGTTGGTTGGCCGTAAAATCGATGTCACTCCAACGATAGGTTTGTCTTCCCCATTGTAAGGAACGTCCACCTACATGATAACCCCGCATCCAATCAAAACGTTTGATTTCGTTATAAGGATGTTCCAAATCATTCACAAACCACATGGCACTTGCGGCGTTTGTTGTATAACCAGTTCGATTCTGTTTAGGCTGTTTTTCGATGTCGGCCCTCGTGGGTTCGCCCCCGTTGGGAAAGTCCCACGGATCTTTATTGGCAGTCACATAATCTTCAATATGTTTGACCATCCTGCCCCGTTCGAGAACCAGGGTCTTAAGTCCGTTCTCGCATAACTCTTTAGCGGCCCAACCTCCGCTGATACCCGTACCGACAACAATCGCATCATACGATTCCTGTTCTTCGTTGTAATAAAATTTGTTCATGTATGAAATTGTTTATTCTCTAAATTTATTAAATATAAAATTAATTTTCTACATTTAAACACGATTCTTCTTAGAAGCCTCGCAATTTGATGTCGTGGCAAACATATAAATTCAAGCACAAAATATCGCATTCTACACATGAAATTGGATAAGATTTTTAAACGAAGATCCGCTTTGGCATTGATGGTCTTGTCCTTGATCATTTTTTCTTGCAAGGAAAGCGATAATAAAGCCAAAGATGCTTCAAATACCGCGGAAATTGCACAAAAGGCTACCGAACCATTTTTTAAGCTATCCCTAGCCCAATGGTCAATGCATAAAATGCTGTTCGACGGAAAAATGGATCCGTATTCATTTGCTGAAAAAGCAAAGGAGTGGGGTTTTTCCGGTTTGGAATATGTAAATCAATTCTATGTCCCCGAACTTAAGAAAGCCAATTATTCGAAGGAAGCCATGGCGGCGTTTGTTGATAAATGCAATACCGAGGCAGCTAAATATGGTATGAAAAACGTCTTGATTATGATTGACGGAGAAGGAGGGATGGCGGTTTCGGATCCTATGGAACGTCAAAAGACGATAGAAAACCATTACAAATGGGTAGATGCGGCAGCCGCTATGGGCTGCCATGCCATTCGTGTCAATCTATATGGTACCGAAGATCCAGTAGCATGGAAGGCCAATTCGGTAGACGCACTTACCAAACTTGCAGCCTATGCCAAAACGAAGCATATTAATATCCTCGTGGAGAACCATGGTGGCCTGTCTTCAAATGGGGCCTTATTGGCCGATGTAATGCAAACCGTAAACATGCCAAATTGTGGCACCTTGCCCGATTTTGGAAATTTCTGTATTCAACCGAATGCAGATGGTTCGGCCTGCGAAGAGCGCTACGATATGTACAAGGGGGTTCGTGAAATGATGCCTTATGCAAAAGCGGTCAGTGCCAAAACACATAATTTTGACGCAAATGGAAACGAAGCCGACATAGACTATGTAAAAATGCTGCAAATTGTGAAAGATGCGGGATATGCAGGATTTATTGGCGTAGAATACGAAGGTGAGGAAATTGGGGAAGAATCGGGGATACTGGCGTCAAGAACGCTCATGATCGAAGCCGCAAAAAAATTGAACTAACTAAGACCAGACTTCATGAAAGTTTTTTTTAATCAGTTATTTGATTACAACTTTTATTGCAATAAAAAGTTAATCGAGGAGTGCAATAAGTTGGAGGTCGTTCCTGACAAAAGTATAGAATTGTTCAGTCACATTCTGAATGCCCATCACATTTGGAACGCTAGGATTCTTGGCAAACCGGCCGATTTCAAAGTTTGGCAACAACATCCTATTAAAGACTGGGGCGATATTCATTATGAAAATCAACGAAGTTCGTTTGAGATAATTACGAATGCAGATGATTTTGAAAGGCGGATCGATTATGAAAATTCGCAAGGGCGTTTGTTTACCAATACCCTGCAAGAAATATTATTCCATACCATAAACCACTCCACGCATCACAGGGGACAGATGGCATTCGATTTCAGGAACCATGAACTTGAACCACTTCAATTGGACTATATATTTTATAAACGCTAATATCAAATAGCTATGAACAATAAAGTAAGGGCCCAATTGTCGGTCATGATGTTCCTAGAATTTTTTATCTGGGGCAGTTGGTTTGTTACCATGGGTATTTATTTGCCAAACACCTTGAAAAGTAGTGGTTCTGAAATAGCGTTGGCCTATTCAACCCAATCGTGGGGTGCAATTTTGGCACCGTTTATTATTGGTTTGATTGCCGATCGATTTTTTAATGCAGAACGAATTCTTGGGCTGCTTCATCTTATTGGGGCAATTTTGATGTATCAAATAGCGGTGGCCGATGATTTTTCGATTTTTTATCCCTACCTATTGGGGTACATGATTCTCTATATGCCCACCTTGGCACTTGTCAATTCGGTCTCATTTAATCAGATGAAGGACCCTGCCAAGGAATTTTCATTTGTACGTGTTTTTGGCACCCTTGGATGGATCATTGCGGGGCTCGTCATTAGTTTTCTCTTCAATTGGGACTCCGATGCCGGGATTGCCGATGGGATGCTGAAGAATACCTTTTATATGACCGCTGTGGCCTCGGCAATTTTGGGAATTTTTAGCTTCACTCTTCCGAAGACCCCACCTCGGGCAGATAAATCTGAAAAGGTGAGACTGTCTCAGATATTAGGCTTAGATGCATTAAAGTTGTTGACCGACCGTAATTTCCTTATATTTTTTATCAGCTCAGTATTGATATGTATTCCATTGGCATTTTATTATCAACATGCTGGTCAATTTTTAGGGGAAATCGGAGTTTCAAATCCAACCGGAAAAATGACCATAGGGCAGATTTCGGAGATACTCTTTATGTTATTATTGCCTTTTTTCTTTAAACGATTTGGGTTTAAAAAGACCATTTTGGTATCGATGCTTGCCTGGCTATTCCGCTATTTATGCTTCGCATATGGCAATGCCGATGAATTGGCCTTTATGCTCCTAATAGGTATAGCCTTACATGGTATCTGTTATGATTTTTTCTTTGTCTCCGGGCAAATCTATACCGATAGTAAGGCAGGTCTAAAGTACAAAAGCTCTGCCCAAGGCCTAATTACACTTGCCACGTATGGTATCGGAATGTTGGTCGGATTTTGGGTTGCCGGTAAAATTACCGATGCGTACATCTCAGACAACGCACTGCATCAATGGAAAATTATTTGGATGTATCCCGCAGGTTTCGCATTTTTGGTTTTCCTATTCTTTGCGATTTTCTTTAAAGATGAGAAAATCGAATTTAAGACCTAGCCACATTGGGTTGTAAGGAACCATTGACCACTAAATTAAACGAGATTAAATTTAAGAACTATAACACAATTGAACCATGCCAAAAAAAATTAGATTGGGAATATTAGGAGGAGGGGGAGATTCCCTCATCGGGGTCTTGCACCGAGTTGCATCCCATATTAATGATAATTATCAAATAACGGGGGCCGTCTTTAATCCTGATTTTAAGGCCAACATGGCTTTTGCCAAGGAAATCGACGTACCCACGAATCGCATTTATAAGGACTTTGACACCTTTATTGCCGAGGAAATGAAACTTCCTGAAAGCGAAAGGATCCAGGTATGTTCTGTGCTTACCCCAAATTTTTTACATTTTCCGATGGCCTTAAAGCTTTTGGAAAATGGGTTTCATGTCATCTGCGAAAAACCGATGACCACTTCCTTGGAAGAAGCTAAGATCTTGCAAAAGGCCCATAAAAAGGCAGGCACCGTATTTGCCTTGACACACACCTATACAGGGTATCCCATGGTACGACAAATGCGGGAAATGATCAAAGCGGGCGCTTTAGGTAAAATTCATAAAGTAGATGCGGTGTATTACCAAGGTTGGATAAATACCATCATCCATGACAAAGAAAAGCGTTCATCGGTTTGGCGACTAGATCCAAAAAGGGCAGGCATTAGTTCTTGTATCGGCGATATAGGCGTACATGCATTCAATATGGTCGAATACACCACCGGATTGAAGATAAAATCGATTTTGAGTGATTTTAATTATTTGTACAAGGATAATAAAATGGATATTGATGGTACGGTTCTCATTCGGGTTAGCGATCATGTGAAAGGCGTCATCAGAAGTAGCCAAGTGGCTACCGGGGAAGAAAACGGACTCGCCATTTCCATTTACGGGGAAAAGGCGGCTTTTAAATGGGAGCAAGAGAACCCAAATTTCCTGTATGTGTTGAGCGATACCAAACCGACACAGATCTACAAGCCGGGGCATGCCTATAATAGCAAACTTTCACTGGAGGGGACCAAACTACCCGCAGGACATCCAGAAGGGATTTTCGATTCGATGGCCAATATTTATTTAGGGGCTGCCAGGGCAATTCGCGGTAAAAAATACAATGACGGGGAATTTCCAACAATGGAGGATGGTGTTCGTGGCATGAATTTTATTGAAGCTACCGTTGCATCCCATAAAGGAGGAAATATTTGGATTGATCTAGAGAAATAGCCTTCTCGGCTTGAGCGGTCATCTTTGTAAATAGCTGCCAAAGTACCTCCGATAGCTTACCTATTAGAAACTAACTGACCCTGAAGAACTATAGTACTTCGGGGTCTATTATATCATTTTAAGGGTAGTTGGCTACTAATTCAAGGCCCTTACTTGTTCAAAAGGGTCGGTAGAAAGGTGTCAAAATACCTTTTCAAACTCCTGGCAGACCACGATCATACTTTCCCTTGGCAATCGGCCAAATGGCTCCAATTCACGGGTATAATATTCCCATTGCCGCTGCTTCCACGAAGCCAATGACCTATCACCTTCGCCTTCGGTTTTCGCATACGCCTCGTCAATGCTAAAAAAGGGTTTCAGCGTGACTTTGGTAGTCTTTACAATGCATTGAGCCTTTCCTTCCCAATTTGTAATCACCATAAAATCGCCGATTTTGGGCAGGCGTTCCTTTCGATATTGTAAACCCAACAAGGAATGCGAAATGGCTTTTTTGATGCCTTTTTGTACCAAATTTACACCTTGATTGGCAGCTTCTTCGGTATCATAAAAATGCAAGGTTCTGGGAGCCTCAACAAAGGCGTATTCAAGATGGGCATCCAAAAAATCTCCCCACATGTTTCTGGCAGAAGCATTGTTCATGGTTAATTGGTCTAATATTTTAAAGTAACGATCGAATCCCTTAATTATTTCTATTGTCAAGGCATTATGAAAACTTCCCGGTCTTGATTTGTTCGGCTGCATGATTGGCGGCCCTGGCCGTAAATGCCATATAAGTCAAAGAGGGATTTACACAATTCGAAGAGGTCATAAAGGCACCATCGGTTACGTACACATTGGGTACTGAATGTACTTGATTATATTTATTCAATATAGAGGTTTTAGGACTATGGCCCATACGCGCGCCGCCCATTTCGTGGATGCCCAGTCCTGGACCGGTTTTTTCATCATATGCCCTCACATCTTTAAAGCCTGCCGCCTTGAACATCGCCACGATTTCTTTTTTGATATCCTCCCGCATATTATATTCGTTTTCCTTGAATTCTACATCAAAGTCAAGCTGGGGAAGACCCCATTGATCTTTTTCTGTCGGGCTCAAGGTAACACGGTTATCATCATAGGGTAAGAATTCACCAAAACCAGTGGCCCCTATCTGCCATTCTCCCGGTTTAAGTAGGCGCTCCTTAAGTTCTTTGCCATAGGACATTTCTGATATCGATTCAGACCAATCTCCGCGGCTTGCAGTTCCCTGAAATCCAAACCCCCGGATATAGTCGGTTCGTTTGGTCTTTTCATCAAGGTTGACAAAACGTGGAATATAGAAACCATTCGCCCTACGCCCCTTATAGTATTTGTCTAAATGGCCATCGACCTTGGCGGTAGCACCCAATTTATAATGGTGGTCCATGATGCCTCTTCCCAAGGCATCCGAATCGTTACCGAGGCCATTCGGAAAACGCACGCTTTTTGATTGCAATAAGATACCCACCGAAGCCATGGAAGACGCACATAGAAAAATTACCTTGGCCTTGAATTCGAGTTTTTCATGGGTTACCGCATCGATGATGCGTACACCAGTCGCTTTTTGCGTCGTGTCATCATAGAGTACCTCGTACACGATTGAATTGGGCCGCAACGTCATATTTCCAGTACGTTCGGCCGCGGGAAGAGTAGAAGAGTTGCTGCTAAAGTAGCCTCCAAAAGGGCAGCCACGCCAACATCGGTCCCTATTTTGGCATGCCCCGCGGCCTTCGAAATCTGCGTTCGGATCGGTAATGTGTGCCGTGCGTCCTATGGTGATCAAACGGCCGTCATCGAATTTTTCTCCGATAGCACTTTGAAATTCCGCTTCCACACAATTTAATTTCATGGGAGGTTGAAATTTGCCATCGGGCAAGTGCTTCAGTCCCAAATTTTGACCGCTCACACCAATATAAAGTTCCACTTTATCATACCAAGGGGCAATATCTTTATAGCGAACCGGCCAATCGATGCTAACCCCTTCTTTTTTATTGGCTTCGAAATCAAGATCGCTCCACCGATAACTTTGGCGTCCCCAAGTCAACGACCTGCCACCTACTTGATACCCTCTAATCCAATCAAAACGTTTCGTCTGCACATAAGGGTGTTCAAGGTCATTTACGAAAAAATGCTTGTTCCCTTCATCGGGGGCCCAATTTAGTTTGCGTTGAATATGATATTTTTCTTTTTCTTCACGTGATAATTGACCACCATTACTTAGATCCCATGGGTCTTGGTTCATGGTGGGGTAATCCTCGATATGCCGAACCATACGACCCCGTTCCAATACGAGGGTCTTCAATCCGTTTTCACATAGTTCTTTTGCTGCCCAGCCTCCGCTAATACCGGTTCCTACCACTATTGCGTCAAATTGTTCAGTTTGATTCATACTATATTTTCTGTTTTAATTCTGATCCTTTTCCTATATTTAGTACCTTTCAATGATAGAAAGGTCGAAGTCGACTTCTATTTTCTAAATATAGGATATAATTATCAAAACGATATCAAGACTTTTTTCAATTAAATACAGTAAATTTTCAATATGAGGACAATCAAGGGACCAGCAGTATTCTTAGCGCAGTTTGTAGATAGTAAGGCACCTTTTAATACCTTGGACGGGATGTGCAAATGGGCATCGGACCTAGGGTACAAAGGAATTCAAATACCCACTTGGGAAAGCTTTTTGATCGATTTGGACAAGGCCGCGGAAAGTCAAACCTATTGTGATGAATTAAAGGGAAAGATCAATTCGTATGGCCTGGAGATCACCGAACTTTCAACACACTTGCAAGGTCAGTTGGTCGCGGTGCACCCAGCTTATGATTTAATGTTCGATAATTTTGCACCAGATAGTGTCAAGAACAATCCCAAGGCACGAACTGCCTGGGCAGTCGATGTGGTTAAGAAGGCGGCTACCGCAAGTCGTCGTTTGGGAATCAAGTCACATGCCACTTTTTCCGGGTCTTTGCTCTGGCATACGATGCACCCATGGCCACAAAGGCCTGCAGGATTAGTAGAGATGGGTTTTGCCGAACTGGCCAAGCGCTGGTTACCAATATTGGATCATTTTGACAAAGAAGGCGTAGACGTTTGCTATGAAATACATCCTGGCGAGGACCTGCATGATGGCGATACCTTCGAACGCTTTTTAGAAGCTACTGGCAATCACAAGCGGGTTAATATTTTGTATGACCCCAGCCACTTTGTATTGCAACAGCTCGATTACATCGAATACATCGATTTTTATCACGAATTTATTAAATCATTCCATGTAAAGGATTCTGAATTCAATCCAACGGGAAAAAAAGGGGCTTTCGGGGGGTACAATGATTGGGGAAATCGGGCAGGTCGATACCGTTCCCTGGGGGATGGGCAGATCGATTTTAAGACCATTTTTTCAAAGTTGACGCAATATGGTTGTGATGTATGGGCCGTTATGGAATGGGAATGTTGTATAAAAAGCCCTGAACAAGGTGCACGGGAAGGTGCTATTTTTATCAATGACCATATCATAGAGGCGACCGAAAAGACTTTTGATGATTTTGCAGGCGCCGAAATAGATAAGACCGTATTAAAGAAAATATTAGGAATATAAAATTAAACAAATGAAAAATTTAGTACTCTTTGCCGTTATGGCGCTTTTTGTTTTTGGATGCAAAAACAAGACCGAAAAACCAACTGAAGCCGATACTGAAATGAGTGTTGCCGAATCACCCGATACTACAACCGATAGTGAGGCCTGGACGGTGTTATTTGATGGCAGCAACTTTGATGGATGGCACCTTTACAATGGGGGGGATGTACCCGATGTATGGAAAATCGAGGATGGCGCAATGGTTTTATACCCGCCAAAGGATCGCAAAGAAGGGGAGGCCTATAATTTGGTGTCTGACAAGGATTATACCGATTTTGAACTTTCTTTGGATTGGAAGATATCCGAAGCAGGAAACAGTGGCGTTTTTTGGGGAGTGAAAGAAATCCCAACACTTTCTGAAGCCTATCAGACAGGACCGGAAATACAAGTATTAGACAACGAAAAGCATCCTGATGCCAAGGCGGGGACCACACATCAGGCAGGATCCCTATATGATATGGTGCCCCCTTCAAAAGATGTGACAAATCCGGTAGGGGAATGGAATACCATGATTTTGATGATCAACCATAAGACCAACAAAGGCAGCGTGGTCCTAAATGGTGTAGAAATTGTAGATTTTCCCGTTAATAATCCGGAATGGGGTGCCATGGTCGCCAAATCGAAATTCGCTGGTTGGGAAGATTTTGCAAAATATACGACCGCGAAGATCGGACTACAGGACCATGGGAATATGGTTTCATTCAAGGATATAAAAATCAAGGAATTATAAATTCCTTTTAGAAAAACACGAACACATATATATACCTAAACACCATTCACAAAAATGAAAAAAAAGTATCTTTTACCTGCAATGGCCCTTATTATTTTCGCATGCCAGGAAAAACCAAAAACCGAGACGATGGAAGAACCCAAACCTGTTAAAGACGAGGTAATCGTTTATGAGGAATATACGGGAGAGGAGCCAACGGAACCAGAGGCTACTGAATTTTATGAGCCAAAAGTACCTGTGGTAAAACCAGGGGCCAATGGGGCGCCGCCAAGCGATGCCATCGTGCTTTTTGATGGAAGCAGTCTTGATGGTTGGATAACGTCAAAGGATAGCACTGCAGCGAAATGGCATGTGAACAAGGATAAAAGTATGACCGTTAATGACAAGACCGGAGACATCCAGACCAAGCAGAATTTTGGGGATATTCAACTACATATCGAGTGGCAGTCCCCAAAGGAGGTTAATGGGGATGGACAACACCGTGGCAATAGCGGTATCTTCTTAAACGGCATTTACGAAGTACAGGTTTTAGACCAAAACGACAATCCTACGTATGTTAATGGTCAAGTGGGGTCTATCTATAAACAACATGTACCCTTGGCAATGGCTTCAGTGCCAACAGGTGATTGGAATACCTATGATATTATTTATCATTCCCCTGAGTTTAATGCGGAAGGCGGCAAGATCAAATCGGGCACAATCACTGTCATTCAGAATGGGGTGCTGATCCAGGACCATGTTGAAATTAAGGGCACAACCCCTTATATTGGTTGGCCAAAGAACCCACCTCACGGGAAAGGCCCTTTATTGTTGCAAGACCATGGGGACAATAGTCGTGTAAGTTACCGCAATATTTGGGTAAGGGAATTGTAATTCTGTTGATTTGGAGCTTTTTTTTGGGACCATCCTGACAAGCTTGGTGTTTTTGTTCTGTGGATTACTTTTGCGACGTTTTCCTCCTAAGAAGATCAATCACTTCTATGGGTATCGCACCCGTAGGAGCATGGCCAACCAGGAAATCTGGGACTATGCCAATAACCTGGGGGCAAAAATGCTTATATACTTGGGATGGGTACTACTGGTAATTAGCTTAGGAGCCTATGTTTTATATCCAAAAACCTCGGCCATTATTGCCCTGTTCTCTATGTTATTAGGCGTCGGTATTGGAATGTACTGGTGCGAAACCCAGCTTGACAAGCGATTTGATAAAAATGGGAATCCAAATAATAGCAGTAGATTTTAATTACCTTTGCACCAATTTAATTGCCTACTATGATTCAATCCATGACCGGATTCGGGAAACATGTAATACAACTTCCTGCTAAAAAAATTACGATAGAGCTTAAATCGCTCAATAGCAAAAGTTTGGATCTAAATGCCCGTATGCCCTCTTCCTATCGGGAAAAGGAATTGGAATTGCGAAAGATAATCGCTAGTTCCTTGGAACGGGGCAAAATCGACTTTGGGCTTTATGTGGAGTTTACCGGAGGAGAAACTTCTGCTGAGATCAATGAGGCTGCCGTACGACACTATATGGAACGCCTTAGGGCCATCGCCGAGGGGGATGATGTTCGTCTGCTCGAAATGGCCTTGCGATTGCCCGATGCCCTTATAACGGCTCGGGAAGATTTAGATGAGGAAGAATATAAAGTGATCCAGTTGGCGTTGCAGGAAGCTTTATTAGAAATAAACAAATTTCGCTCCGAAGAGGGGAGTGTACTTGAAAATGATTTCATAGAACGCATAGCAACCTTACAAGATCTGTTGGCAATGGTCTTAAAAATGGATCCCGATCGCACGGCAACCATTCGAGAGCGACTTGAAAAAGCCGTAAACGACCTAAAGATCGATGTCGATAGCAACCGATTCGAACAAGAACTCATCTACTATCTTGAAAAATATGACATCACAGAGGAAAAGGTTCGCTTGGCCAATCATCTCGACTACTTTGCCAAGACTTTAAAATCGGAAGACTCCAATGGAAAAAAGCTGGGGTTCATTACGCAGGAAATCGGACGCGAGATAAATACCATTGGATCAAAAGCCAACTATGCGCCTATGCAACAACTCGTGGTGCAGATGAAGGATGAGCTTGAAAAAATCAAAGAGCAAATGTTGAATGTGCTTTAGAAGGTAGGAGGTAGGCTTTGGACGTTTACCGAAAATATGAAATAGAGGAACGAATCAAATGCATTAGAAATCAAACATGATTCCTAATAACCAATAAACCAGTAAAGAAACGAATGAAAGGTGGCAAATTAATCATCTTCGCGGCTCCATCCGGTAGTGGTAAAACAACCATAGTACACCACCTTTTGGATAAGCCTGAACTAAATTTGGCATTTTCGGTTTCCGCGACCTCACGGGCACGGCGGGGAAAAGAAACGAATGGCGAAAACTATTACTTCATGTCGGTTTCTGAATTCAAGAAACATATCAAGAATGAAGATTTTTTAGAATGGGAAGAAGTATACCGCGATAACTTTTATGGAACCCTCAAAACGGAAGTTGAGCGATTAAGGGCTCTGGGCAAAAATGTGATTTTCGATATAGATGTGGTGGGCGGACTTCGTATAAAAAAGAAGTTCCCAAAGGATACATTGGCCGTTTTTGTGAAGCCTCCAAGCGTTGATGAATTAAAAATACGACTTAAGAAACGCAGTACTGAAAGCGACGATAAAATAAATATGCGCATTGCCAAAGCTTCCGTCGAACTGGCAACTGCACCGCAATTCGATAAGATCATCAAAAACTATGATTTAGATACGGCATTGGAGGAGGCCTATCAATTGGTTCGGGAATTTGTCGCCCCGCAACAAACAAAGTCTGAAAATACCAAACAAAATGACGGTTCGTGAAAAAGGTTGGGTTATACTTCGGCACGTTTAATCCGATTCACATTGGACACATGGTCATTGCCAACTTTATGGTCGAATTTTCAGACCTCGATGAAGTCTGGTTTATAATCACCCCCCAGAGCCCGTTTAAAATCAAGAATTCAATGTTGGAAGACCATCACCGCTATCAAATGGTCTATGAGGCGACGAAGGTTTATCCAAAATTGAAAGCGAGCAAAATTGAGTTTGAGCTGCCGCAGCCGAATTATACGATCAATACCTTGGTCTATTTGGAAGAAAAATACCCTAAGGGTCATCAATTTTGCTTAATTATGGGCGAGGATAATCTCAAGGGCTTTCATAAATGGAAAAACTATGAGGTCATCCTAGATAATTATCACATCTATTTATATCCAAGAATTTCAGTAGGGGAAATAGATGAGCGATTCAAAGACCATCCAAAAATAAATAGGATAGCGGCACCCATTATGGAAATTTCCTCCACATTTATTAGAAAGCAGCACAAGGCAGGTAAAAATATCCGCCCCATGCTTCCCGACGCAGTATGGACCTATCTTGACGAGATGAATTTTTATAGATAGTTAGTGATTCTTTCCCGGTTCTTATTTTAGATTTCCGAGGGGATCTATAGATTTTCCGCTGATAAAATTCACCGATGATTCTTCTAGATCTCAAGGCAAATGCAACTATTGTGACCCGCTTGATCGGATAAGCCCATAGTATTTAGGAACGCTATTGTGCCCCATTCACTTTAATGTTCCCCATACTTTTTGAACGTTGTTCTTCGGCCCATGTCAAGGCCGATTCCAAGGTATTAAATACGTCTATTGGTTTTTTCACGAAAAGCTTTTCGAACTTTGCGAACATTCTTCTGCGTCTGTTTTGGGATACGATCGCGAAGGCTATTAGATTTGGAAATTGCTTGTTGAGGCCATTGTAAAACCCGATGGGGTCAATAGAATAGGAATGAATACGGTGGGATATGTAAACTATGGGTTTTTCATTTCCGTATTGTTGTCTCATCAAGTGAAAAAGACCTTCAGCGGCATCTATGGTTAGGTGAACACCTTCCTGAATCTCGACAATCACTATACCTTCATAAAAAAGAAATCGTCCGATATCGAGATGATGTTCGGCGAGTAATTTTTGAAGCCCCGTGACAACCATAAACAATGCAGATGAACTCTGCATCAAGGTACGACAATATTCAAAATGGCCTGAATCAAATTTTTGTTAAAATATGACCGTAGGACTTCCTTTTCCATCCCGAAAAAGGGATGAAGGAAACTAGCGAAATCGTCTTATTGAATTGGAGATACTTTGACCAAAACATCAGTGCCGAGATATTTGTTTTCTTTGTTGAGATACCAGGCCCTTGATTTCGGCATTTTGATGCCGAAGGCGTTCTCAAGACCACTCAAAAGAATATATTCCCCATCGTTTTTTGTTTCATCATGGTAAAATTGGTACACCTCCAAAGCATATGATTTTGGGTCGAAATAAAAATACCAACTATCCTTTCCCACGCCTTCTTCATAATTTACCGTAAGCACCAAATATTCCTTACCCTTAAATTTCCTGATTTCGACTTTGGGATCGATATGCGTTCCAGGATCCGTAAGCTTCATGGGAAGTCCATAAAGATAGGTATAGTAATTCTTCATCGTAGTTGCCCTTTCGCAATCGAGCGAATGTTTTTTGGTATCCTCCTCTGAGATATTCTGACTTCCATTCAAGGTAAAGCTGCATTTCCCGTGGTCAATTACTTGTTCGATTTTATGCTGTTCGGAAGTGGTCGTCAGTTTAAAGTATTGATCAGGAAGATCTAAGGAAATATCTCGTATACGACTGCTCCCATCTGGGGAGTTTGTGGTAATTTGAAGGGTACCTTTAAATGAGGGCCATTTATTCTGGGGATCATGATATGCAATGGCCTTTTCTAATAGGGCGTCCCCTGAAATTTCTTGGCTGGCGACCGGTTGGTAACATGCTAAAAACAATACGAAACATAGATACTTTGTCATAGAAACGACGATTTTTCACTAGAAAGATAATCATTTTCAATAAGATAAATCAATTGATTTTCGCTACGGTTCACACTACCTTATGACGCAAACTATCCTGAAATGCTATTCTCTAGAACCGTTTGCTTGCTGATAATGGTTCGGTCATCATGAATGTCGTGCGAGACGTATTTTAAAAAGTAATAGTAAGAAATGATGAATAGTAATATGGTATACTCTTCAAAACGATTTATTCCGTCGACGTTTGGGGATACGTCATTTTAGATATCGACCTATTATTTTATAGGGGTTTTTTCTTGTTGGCATGTTGATCATAGGTCTCCAAAAGATTCATGGTAGCCACCAAAAGATCCTTTGTCTCTAGAAGAAGGCTAAAATAAAGCGCTGTATTTTTCGGACTTGATTCATCGGCCCTAGTGCGGGCAACTTGTTTTTGGATTTTCTCATCAAGTTTATTCAAGAGATCCTGTTTTCCAATTATTAATGAAGTAAGCGCATCGTATGTTTTATTATCGAATATCGATTTTATATTGCTATAAAAATCATTAATATATTCCCCGGTCTCCCTAAGGTCGCGCACTTGATTAAACCGTAATTTTTTATGGTTGTTATGAACGTGCTTGTGGCTGGCTTTTGATATATAATCCAGCGATTGCGTCATGTCTTGAATGTAGCTTAAAATCGTAATGTAAAAATTACTGGTGTTGTCGGTTGGGTCTTCTAGATTTTTTATAAAATAAAAAAGATTGTCCTTAAGGTCTTCAATTTCCTTGTTCAACTTAGATATGCCCTTTCTGCTTTTTTTAAGCATGTCTAAATCATGTTTGGCAAGACCTTCGATGCACTGGCTATATATTTTATTAGCGCGATGGGCCACCATGGTAATATTCGCTGTACTTTCATCAATGACCCCTATAATCGATCGGCTTTCGGCTTTTTCAAGTTTTTCTTCGAGGATACCTTCCTTAATTTTTCTATTGAGTGTTATATAGTTTTTTCCTATCAACAAAAAGGCCAAGACCAATAAAACTATGATGGCATAAAATCCGCCATAAAAGATAATTATGGCAATAAAGGCGGCGGCTATAAAAGCAATTAATGCAGTGAAAAACCAACCTCCAATTACATTTAAGACCCCGGCGACCCTGTAAACGGCACTTTCAGGACCCCATGCCCTATCAGCGAGGGAAGAGCCCATCGCAACCATGAACGTAACGTAGGTAGTCGATAAGGGAAGTTTCATAGATGTGGCAAGAGAAATTAATACGCTTGCAATCATCAAGTTTACCGACGCCCTTACCAAGTCAAAGGCAGGTAAATTAAGCGCTAGGCTTTTTGGCTGTATATACATAGGGTTTATGAAATTGAGCATCGATTTTCTTTTGTAGGCTTGGGGGCATAATGCGTGAAAAGCTTTCGGAGGCGGCGATGCTGAATCTGACGATTTGTCGTGATAGAAAATTCGGTTGAAATCGTTCCTCGCCTTCATCCTGCCTCGAGAGATCTACACTGGTCTTGACAACATTTCTTGCCTTTGATGAATACCAGAGTGTCAATATCATCACCAAGCCCGATATCAGTAATAAATAAGTAGGCGTATGGACGGCCGAGGCCAATCCCTGCATATTATAATCTGCCGCCAAAATCCCTGAACTCTGCCAATCCATAAATGATTGGTAGGCAGCAAGTGGAACACCTATGAAATTAACAAGATCGTTACCGGCGAAGGCCATGGCAAGAGCAAAAGTTCCCATTATAATGATAAACTTGTAAATATTTACCTTTAAGAAAGAGGTCAACACCCATGAAATGACAGACCATAGGACAAAATTTAATACAATAAATGTCATTGGGTTGCCTGAAATTAAATCGGCCACCAATCCGTCGAAAAAAGGAGCGCCTTTAAGACCCTTCACAACTATAAAGTAAATGATGGAGCTCACTGCCAAACCCCCGAAAATCGCCCCGACCCATTTTGGTTTTTTTTCAAATTTAAAGGTCAAAAAGAGTCTGGTAAGAAATTGAATCAACACCCCGGCGGTAAATGCAACGACGACCGACAGTAAAATCCCAAAAATAATTTCTGTGGCTTTCTCTGTATTTATGTAATCGGCTAAATGTGAAATGCTGACATCCGACCCCATGATTTTTATCATTGATATGGCAACCGCCGATCCCAGAAGTTCAAAGACAATGGAAACCGTAGTAGAAGTCGGCATTCCGAGCGTATTGAAAAAATCAAGTAAGAGAATGTCGGTAATCATTACGGCCATGAAAATGATCATGATCTCGGCAAACACAAATTCTCCTGGATTGAAAATACCTTTGCGGGCCACTTCCATCATCCCACTCGAAGATAATGCACCAAATGCGATGCCTACGCTGGCAACCACCATGATGGTCTTAAAGGAAACAGCCTTTGAGCCAATTGCCGAATTCAAAAAATTCACAGCATCATTACTTACGCCAACAACTAAATCTGTTATTGCTAAGATTGCCAAGGCGGCAATCATGAAAACATAAATATTCTCGCCCATCAAATATAAATAAGCACAAAAATGACATAATAATTTATTAACTAAGTTAAAATAAGGTTATGAAAGTGAAGGGACCTCGTCGAAATGATAGATCTTATGGATTTTTTCATGCAATCATCAATTTACATGTCAAAATGGCAAAATAAGTTGGTCAAGTGCCGTTAAAACCGTGGTAAATCGTTGCAAGGAAAAAAAGGCCAAATAAGGGTTGTATGAGGGTTCATTTTGAAAGAGCGTTTAGAAATAAAAACTTAATGAGCACTAAGTAGATAATTCCAATGTAAAATTAATGTTAATAAAAAGCTTTTATAATGTAAATAAATCACATCGTTAAAAATTCATTTGCCCCAATAATGAGATTAATAATTATGTGTTTTATGCTAAACCCCATTGTTGGATTTACTTAATAGAAGGAGGGACTTAAATGAATGGCGGATGCCGATTTAAATGTGGCGACTTATTTTTAAGGTCTTGGCGCAATACGATAGAGAGAAACTATTGATTTGGCAGTATGACTGCATGGAACTTTAGGTGGGTTTCGATCAAATTGGTCAAAAAATGACCATGTGGAACTACAATCGGGGAATAGATCCGGAAAATCGATGTTTTTGGAGGGTGGGAAACTATAGAAAGAAATTTTCAAAAATAATTCGATAGCCTGTAGTATCAATCGAGTCGACACCTCTGTCAAAGTCGTAATTAAGAATGAATGCATTGTAAATCGAACAAAAAAAATCCGCACATTAGCGGATTTTTTTTTCGGTTATATGCATTTACCGGCAATTTGGGGTTATGTGTATCCTACTTGTTAAAACGGATTATTTATCACCATTATCAATACTAGCCATAGGAGCCGAACTTACTTCATTATCAGATAGGCTAAGGACCTCACTTGCTATCATTTTAGCACGTAAGGATTGTTGTATCGTGGTAGTATTATTCTTAGTAACTTCGATTGGAACTTCGACCGTTTCATACCCTAAAAAGCTTATAGCAAGGGTATAGGTCCCAGGCGCTACATCGATCAATTCGAAATTGCCCCTAAAATTCGTGTGGGTTTTCAAGGAAGTATTCTTGACGGTTATATCGGCAAAGAGCATGGGTTCGTTATTGACTTCCCAATCTGTGATGGTACCATTGATAGTACCATAATCCTGGGCAGAAAGACCAAAGCTCAAAAAAAGGAACGACAAAAGAATTAGTTTTCTCATCAATTAACGATTTTGCTGGCGCAAAGAAAAGATAGTAAGGTTAAGTTAAAGTTATGCGCAGATTAAAAATTGGTCATTAATTAAATAGGCCCACACGTGGCAATGCAATTGGATCATGACTTAGAATCCTAAAATAAGTATCTTGCACCATATTGAGAACGTATGAACTGGGAGCAATTAATGTCCTTAAAACGTCACGGGGATTCACACACGAGACTTCGTAAAGATCAGGATGAAACACGTCTGGGGTTTGAGGTCGATTATGATCGCATCATATTTTCATCTGCCTTTCGAAGCCTTCAAGATAAAACCCAGGTAATTCCCCTTTCAAAGACCGACTTTGTACATACCCGTTTAACGCACAGTTTGGAGGTTTCGGTCGTAGGTCGAAGTCTCGGAAGAATCGCAGGCAAAAAAATCCTCGAAAAACATCCCTATCTCAAGGAGGCACACGGGTTTCAATTCAATGATTTTGGGGCCATCGTTGCCGCCGCCGCCCTTGCTCACGATATTGGCAACCCACCCTTCGGACACAGTGGGGAAAAGGCAATAGGGGAGTATTTTAAAACCGGAAATGGAAAACAGTACCAAGCACTGCTATCTAAGAAGGAGTATCAGGACATCATTGATTTTGAAGGAAATGCGAACGGCTTTAAGCTTTTGAATGAATCAAGAAAGGGTGTCAACGGAGGCCTAAGGATGAGTTATGCGACGCTAGGCGCCTTTATGAAATACCCTAAGGAATCACTCCCCAAAAAACCTTCGAAACACATTGCAGATAAAAAATTCGGTTTTTTTCAGACCGAACGGGATTTTTTTAAGGAAGTAGCCGATGAACTAGGATTGATACCTACTGGGATTGGGGACGACATTTCATTCTGTAGACATCCCCTAACCTATTTGGTGGAGGCTGCCGACGACATTTGCTATACCATCATCGATTTTGAGGATGGCATCAATTTGGGATTGATTTCTGAGGAATTTGCATTAGAATATCTAATCAAATTAGTCAAGGGAAACATCAACGCCAAGAAATATCATGAATTGGCCTTAATGGAAGATAGATTGAGTTATCTCAGGGCTTTGGCCATTAATACGCTCATCGCCGATGCCATAGAAGTATTTATTGACAATGAAGATAGCATCCTTGCTGGTTCGTTTCCTGTTTCATTACTGGATAAAAGTGCCTATAAAGCCCAAATAAGCGATATCATTGCTTTGAGCGTCGCAAAAGTATATCAATCAAAGGAAGTCGTTGAAAAGGAGATTGCCGGCTTTCAGATTATTTCTGATATTTTAGAGGTTTTTACCACCGCCTTGGTGCGAAGGAAGGAGCATATGGCATCAAGTTATGACCACTTGATTTTGCGGATATTACCAAAAAGCTATCAGATAACGGATGCGACTTATTACGAAATTCTCTTAAATGCCTGTTGCTTTGTAGCAAGTTTATCCGATGGGGCCGCTATCTTACTTCATAAAAAGATAAAGGGTATCGAAATTTAATCAATTTGAGAACACCGCGTTCGATCTTATTTCCTTCAATGATACCTCGTCTGATTTATGCATGCCCTTACGCCAATGTGTTTATCGCGACACATAGAAAAAACCAAAGGCGTCTTCAAAAATTATAGGACACGCCAACGCCTAATAACTGTTTGAACTGAATGCGGGGTTGTCCATCATTAATAACCACCCCTTCTGAATTTTTTATAGGATCGAAGAGAATATCGTTGTCATAAAGAATATGGGTGCCAATGGTCGTCACAATAAATTCATTCACCCTTAGATCGATGTTCAATTCCCAATCGACATCGATATTGCCGAAGTTCCTAAGATAATCGGTGTATAGGCTCAACCGATGTTTAAGCGCCATGTTTTTATAGACCTCGGTCTCCCAGCTGTTCGAGATAAGAAATCCAAGTTCTAGGAAAACGTGCTTGCCAGGCACTAACACATTGCCATCGGCATCAAGAACCGCCTTGTCTACTCCAAAAGCTCCTTGATCGGCTAAATTTTGATCAAGAACAAATGTGGCCTTTTGGGTCAAAGGCGAGAAGTACAAATTAAAACTTCCTCCCGCCGGAATATAGGAGGTGCCTGCACCAAGGAATACATATCCAGGAGCCATAAAACGCGATATCGGCGTGCTTCTATCGGGATATTTGTAGCCGTTTGAAAATTGGGTATTGAAATTCGCCTTTACCGAGTAATACCAATTGGTAATGGTATCCTGGCGATACCCGAAGGTCGAGCTCAATCGGATAGCATCATCAGTCTTTCGAAGCTTTTGATTGTCCTGGGCATTTACCCCATAGCGCAACTCCATATAATTTTCCCATTTTAAGTACCGAAACTTATAGTTGCGTTCGAAGCGGACACTGCCCAATGCCGATACTGAATTATTGCCACCAGAGTTCCAGTTTACAAAAGCCACTTCACTAAAATTGAGACCTAAAAGATTAATGCTTTGCCAAAATGAAGGGACCTTGAAGGTCTTGTATTCCTTGTCTAACGGTTTGGTTTTTTTAAAGGAAATGGGTGAGGTGTTCAAGGTCACCCCTCTTTTTATATTATTAATGCGTTCTTGCAGTCTTCGTATTACTATGGTGTCAACTACCACCGTATCAACGGCCATGCTATCGATTGAAACAGAATCTCTATCTACTGTAGGCCGCGATTTTTCCTGTGCATGTACAAGGGGCAGCGTACTAATAAAAAAAAATAGTATAAGGACGGTTCGTATCATAACTAGCAAGTCTTAAGAATATGAAGGATGTGGTTTTTTATTGTCGTGGCATCGATTTTCGCAATTTTCTCCAAATCCTCGACTTTACCATGCTCAACAAAAAAATCATCGATACCGAACACCGTTATTGCATTCTTTGCGGCTATTGAATTGGCATATTCCAAGATGGCACTTCCGAATCCCCCCATTTTACAGCCATCTTCGACCGTAATGATATGCGTATACTTTTCAAAAACCAGTGACAATGAATTTTGATCCAATGGCTTGACGAAACGCATATTGTAATGGCCGATCAGGTCATTTTCGGGAATGGTTTTAATCATTTCAGCTATCATATTGCCGATATGACCTATGGTAAGCAAGACGATTTTTGATCCTTCCTTCAATTTTTGTGCGCATCCCAAGGCGATTGCCTCAAATGGGGAACGCCAGTTTATAGTAACACCACGGCCCCTGGGATAGCGTATTGCAATAGGATGCTGCAATCCGAGTTGTGCAGTGTACATAATGTTCCGAAGTTCGGTTTCATTCATGGGTGCAAAAATAATGAGGTTGGGGATACAACGCAAATAGGCCATGTCAAAGGTTCCATGATGCGTGGCGCCATCCTGCCCTACCAAGCCGGCACGGTCCAAGCATAAAATTATCGGTAAATTTTGAAGGGCAACATCATGTATTACCTGATCATAAGCACGTTGTAAAAACGTCGAATAAATTGTACAAAAGGGCACTAAACCTTCTGTGGCCATTCCGGCAGACAAGGTAACGGCATGTTGTTCTGCGATTCCTACATCAAAGGCCCTTGATGGCATTACATCCATCATTATCTTAAGGGAACTACCAGTGGGCATTGCTGGGGTAATGCCAACAATATTCGGGTTAAGCTGGGCTAACTCCAGAAGGGTGTGCCCAAAAACGTCTTGATATTTTGGGGGTTGAATTTCAAGAGGGCGAATTTCAAGGTCGCCGGAGGTTTTATCGAATTTACCTGGGGCATGATAGGTTACCTGATTTTCCTCGGCCTTTTTTAAACCTTTCCCTTTGGTGGTAATTACGTGAAGTAACTTTGGCCCGTCAACCGATTTCAATCTATGAAGCTCCAAAAGCAGGATCTCAAGATTATGCCCGTCAATGGGCCCTGAGTAATTGAGGTTGAGACATTCAAAAATAGATCCGTTTCGTGCGGTCCCACTTTTGACATTGGTCAAGTATTTTTTTAATGCCCCTACGCTGGGATCGATGCCAATCGCATTATCATTTAATACGATCAAAATGTTGGTATCCGAAACCCCCGCATGATTTAATGCCTCGAATGCCATTCCGCTGGCAACAGATGCATCTCCGATTACGGCGATATGCTGTCTTGCCGACGCCCCTTTCAATTTGGCGGCAATTGCCATACCCAACAGGGCGGAAATCGAAGTTGAACTATGTCCGGTCCCGAACGGGTCGTATTCACTTTCACTTCGTTTCGGAAATCCGCTAATGCCCCCTAATTGCCGGTTGGTATCAAATATGGCGCGACGGCCGGTCAATATCTTATGTCCATAGGCCTGATGACCTACGTCCCAAATAAGTTTGTCTTCTGGGGTGTTGAAAATATAGTGCAGGGCAATAGTGAGTTCTACGACGCCAAGACTAGCACCTAAATGACCTTCTTTGGTGGCGACGATATCAATAATGAATTCACGAAGCTCTTGGGCAAGCAGGGGCAATTCGCTTGGGTTAAGTTTGCGAAGATCAAAGGGCGAATCAATTTTTTCAAGGTATCCCATGTTCAGGCACAAAAATACATTAAATTCAGACCTTGAGCGTTTGGAATATTCGCCTAAATTGTATTTTTGGCCTTATGGTGCTACCTTTTGATGATACGTACTTTATGAAAAAGGCCTTGATCGAGGCACAGGAAGCCTTCGAGAAAGGCGAAGTCCCTATAGGGGCCATTATTGTAGTTCAAGACCGCATCATAGCCCGGGCGCATAATCTTACCGAACAATTGAACGATGTGACGGCCCATGCCGAAATGCAGGCCATTACTGCGGCAGCCAATTTCCTGGGGGGTAAATATCTTCAGAATTGCACCCTTTATGTCACCTTGGAACCCTGTCAAATGTGTGCAGGGGCATTGTATTGGAGTCAGATTTCCAAAGTGGTCTATGCTGCCAAAGACCCTGAGAGAGGATGTGGGGTGCTGGGAACAAAACTACACCCAAAAACAGTATTGGTAGGAGGTGTTTTGGAAACCGAAGCTTCGATATTGCTTAAAAAGTTCTTTATACAGAAGAGGAACCTAAATTAAATCCCACGAACCCGACCCCTTAATTTTTGGATCAAAAAAACCTCCAATATACGTTGGAGGTCCTTGCAATTTTTGAAAATTAAACGAAGTCTAGCCGATTACGTGCACTTTGGCAGCAACTTTTCCTTTTTTTCCTTCTTCTTCTTCGTACTCTACTTTGTCTCCTTCTTTGAGATCGGTTCCGTTAAGGGCTGTGGCATGCACAAAAATGTCCTTTTTGGTGGTGTTGTTAGTAATGAACCCATATCCTTTAGATTCATTGAAAAATTTTACAGTTCCAGTCATTCCAGTTAAAATTAATAGTGTGGTAAAAATGCGCATTACTAATTTATAGTTTTTTGTCTGAAATCACATTAAAATACGGCTAAAAACTTTTCAAGATTCTTGACTATCAGGCTTTTTGTCTTCCTTGGCCTGCATTTTTTTTATATTTTCCTCGGTGAGCATATAATCCTTTACGTTTTTGCCTTTGCTGGCCTTATACAGAAATAGCGGCATCGCCAAAAGAAAAAGTCCAACAGTCCCAAAACCGATATACTTGTTGGCTGTTGCAAGATGTGCCTCCTGAATTGTGAAGCCATAAATGATGGCTGAAAAAGAGGCCAGAACGATTATGAGTATTATGTATTTCATCAATCGGCTAGTATATAGTGTAGTGCATCAAGGTTATTCCCAGTTTGAATGACGGGTGTACTGTAAATAGCAAGGATGTGTGATTTCCTGAAATCAAAATTAGATAAAAGATTGCATAAAAAACGTAAAAGTTAGTATTTGGAAATGTATGAAGGGTAATTGGGCAGGATATGCTTCGACGTTCGAACGCCTGAAATCATTTGTGCATGGAAATTCGTATTACGTTATTAAGCTTTTCCAAGATCAATAATTCGACAAGGAATATTTTACTTTGTTAAGTTGATCAATTCTCGGCGATAGGCAGTCAATAATTTTGATTTGGAAACGAACCCAAAATATTTGCCTTTTTTTATTACAGGCAGGTTCCAGGCCCCACTATCTTGAAATTTCTTCATGATATCGGTCATTTTGTCTATGTCCATATTGATGATTTCTGGCGGTGTTTGCATGACGTCCTGCACAAATATTTCGGCATACATCGTTTGATCGAACATTATGGGGCGAATGTCATCTAATAAGATGACACCCAACAAGGTACCTTTCTTCTTATCGACTACCGGAAAAATATTCCTATTTGATTTTATCACGGCCAAATGCACGATGTCGCCAAGGTTCATTTCGGGATAGAGACTGATAAAATTATTCTCGATAACTTTTTCCATTTCCATTAAAGTCAAAACCGCGTGGTCTTTATCATGTGTGATAAGTTCGCCCTTTCTTCCCAATTCCATATTATAGACAGAATGTGGATGGACAAATTTGGTTATCGAAAAGGAAATTGCCGCGGTAATCATAAGTGGAATAAACAATTCGTATCCCCCGGTAACTTCCGCGATAAGAAATATGGCGGTCAAGGGAGCGTGAAGTACACCTGCCATGAGGCCTGCCATTCCCACCAAGGTAAAATTGCTCTCGGATATCTGGTTTTTAAATAGTCCGATATTATTGATGAATTTTGCAAGGCAATTTCCCATAATACTGCCCATAAATAAGGTTGGGGCAAAAATGCCCCCAACGCCCCCTGCCCCAAAAGTAAGGGCGCTAGCGATTATTTTGAAGAATACCAATCCTGCAAGTAAGCCGATAACCATCCAAATATTGTTCACATCAAGATTAAATACGTTGTTTTTCAGCACAACTTCCGGATGTCCTTGGATTAGATTATTGATAACGTCAAAGCCCTCGCCGTAGAGGGGAGGTACCAAATACACTAGGATACCAATTGCAATGCCCCCAAAAAGCACTCGTTTTATAGGGGAGCCGATCCCGTCAAAGATCTTTTGTATTCGCTCATAGGCTTCCGTGAAGTAGATAGACGTAAGCCCTGATACGAGACCCAGGATGGCGAAAAACGGTACATGATCGATTTTGAAGGTATCTACCGCTTTAAAGGGGAGAAGTACATCAGAACCGAAGAAAAAATAGGAGGTCATAATAGCCGATAAGGAAGCCAATAATAAGGGGAGCATCGAGGCAATGGTCAAATCGAGGCTTAGCACTTCAATTGCGAATATAATGGCGGCTATGGGGGCCTTGAAAATTGAGGACAGTGCCCCGGCCGCCGCACAACCGATCAGCAAATTTCGGTTGGCCTGGTTCATATGAAACAATCTGGAAATATTCGAGCTAATAGCGGCCCCCGTGGCAACCGTAGGTCCTTCAAGACCTACCGAGCCTCCAAAACCGACCGTAAGGGGCGCGGTCATTATAGAACCGAACATTTGATATTTACGCATAATGCCCTTATGTTTGGCAATTGCATAGAGGGTCGAGGGAATGCCATGGTTCACTTTATGGTGTATGATATATTTCATAACAAGATACACTAGGGCAAAACCAATAATAGGGAACACGAAATAAAAGGCATGGTGGTAGTAGCGCACCAAATTGCCCTCAAGGATATGTTGGTAAAAATGCGTTAGATTCTTAAGGATTACGGCACCCACCCCTGAAGTAAATCCGACAAGGACGCTTAAAAGATAAACAAACTGTCGTTCAGAAATATGCTTGGCCCGCCAGACCAGGAATTTTATTCGCCAAGATTTTTTTAATGCTGCCATGGGGATTCAAAAAATCCCGAATGAATCGGGATTTTAAAGTATTATTTTATGTTTAATTTCAAATGTAATTCTTTTAATTGTTCGGTGTCAATAGGAGCAGGGGCATCGATCATTACATCGCGTCCGCTATTGTTCTTGGGGAAGGCAATAAAGTCTCGAATGGTCTCCTGGCCCCCGAGGATGGCAACCAATCTGTCAAGACCGAAAGCAATGCCACCATGGGGTGGTGCGCCATATTGGAAGGCTTCCATTAGAAAGCCGAATTGCGCTTTGGCCTCCTCAGGGGTAAAACCTAGATGTTTGAACATCGTACTTTGCACTTCCTTATCGTGAATACGGATCGAATCCCCCACCGATTTCGTTGCCGTTTAATACCAAATCGTACGCATTTGCCCGTACGGCAGCTGGGTCGGTCTCCAATAATTGAATTTGCCCGGGCTTCGGCGAGGTAAAAGGGTGGTGCATCGCATGATATCTGCCTGTTTCCTCATCGAGTTCAAGTAACGGGAAGTCTAATACCCATAAGGGCGCAAAGACATCGGGTTTTCGCAAGCCTAAACGTTGCGCCATTTCCATTCGAAGCATACTCAATTGTGTTCTCGTTTTTTGGGCTTCTCCCGACAGTACACAAATCAAATCGCCCCGTTTGGCGCCGGTGATTTCGGCCCAGGTGGCAAGATCGTCTTGATCATAAAACGTATCGACCGACGATTTGAACGTACCATCATCATTACAACGCACATAGACCATGCCCTTGGCGCCGACCTGTGGTCTTCGAACCCAGTCGATTAAGGCGTCAATTTCTTTTCTGCTCAGGGAATTCGCTCCAGGGATAGCAATGCCGACCACAAGTTCAGCCGTGTTGAATACACCAAAACCTTTGTGTTGGGCAACCGTATTTAATTCACCGAACTCCATTCCGAAACGGATGTCCGGTTTGTCGTTGCCGTATTTCTTCATAGCATCATCAAAGGTCATTCTTGGTATCGTTTTAATATCGACCCCCTTAATTTCTTTTAAAAGATGCTTCGTTAGACCTTCGAAGGCGTTTAGGATGTCTTCTTGTTCAACAAATGCCATCTCACAATCGATCTGAGTGAACTCTGGTTGTCGATCGGCCCGGAGATCTTCGTCCCGAAAGCATTTAACGATTTGGAAATATTTATCCATTCCCCCCACCATTAGTAATTGTTTAAAGGTCTGCGGTGACTGTGGAAGCGCATAAAACTGCCCTTCGTTCATACGACTCGGTACAACGAAATCGCGGGCTCCTTCTGGTGTGGATTTTATCAAATAGGGAGTTTCGACCTCTATAAAGCCCTTTTCGGAAAGGTATTTGCGAACTTCCATGGTGACTCTGCTCCTAAATATGAGATTGTTCTTTATCGGATTTCTTCGAATATCCAGGTAGCGGAATTTCATACGAAGGTCCTCTCCGCCGTCGGTATCATTCTCAATCGTAAAAGGCGGGGTTATCGATTTATTAAGAACGACCAATTCTGTTACCAAAACCTCAATGTTGCCGGTAGGCATATTGGCATTTTTTGAAGTCCTTTCAATTACGGTACCTTCGATCTGTATTACAAATTCACGCCCTAAGGTTCTTGCCTGTTCCAATAGTTTTGAAGAGGAACGGTCTTCGTCGAAAACGAGTTGTGTAATCCCATATCGGTCCCGCAGGTCTACCCAGGCTACAAAACCTTTGTCCCTGGTTTTTTGTACCCAACCCGATAAGATAACTTTTTTGTTGATGTCAGATTCCCTTAACTCTCCACATGTATGGCTCCTAAACATTTTATTCAATTTATAATGGGCAAATTTAAGAAGTATCAGGTAGTATTTAAGAAGTATCAGGTAAATTTAAGTGCAGAATAATATGTCTGATTTTTATTGAGATTTTCTTGGAGCGAGCATGAATGCAAAAGCATTAAAGCACACAAAATCAATTAGTTAAATACTCAATGTAAATTTAATGTAAACAAAAGGTTGATTTTTCGTAAAATAATAGTAATTTTAGATCGTTATATTTTATGAAGTATGCTTCGATAATTCGATAATAAACCTCGAGTTACCAGCAAGAAACCTTAAATAAGTATCCTATGAAATCAATCATTTTTTCCTTGGCAGTTCTTTTTTCCGTATCGCTCGCAGCCCAGTCAGTTGCCCCCAAATTCGAAAAGGAAGGAGACAATATAAAGGGAACCTATTTTCATGAGAATGGACAAGTGGCCCAGACGGGGTATTTTGTCGATGGAAAATTGGATGGGATCTGGAAAATGTACGATGAGGATGGCCAAAAGATTGCTATGGGCGAATATACGCTCGGCAAAAAAACCGGTAAATGGTTTTTTTGGGAAGGCAAAATCGTAAAAGAAGTTGATTTTGACGAAAACAAAATTGCAAACGTGGTCGAAAAGAACAATGCGAAATCGGTCGTCAAAAACAATTGAGCACCTTTATTGATAAACTAAAAACCCTGGCAGAATTGCCAGGGTTTTTTTGTGGAAATTTTATTAAGAAGGGGTACGCTAAAATGTCCTTATGCTGCTTTTTCCAACGAGAGGTCTTCCTTGGCTTTATTTCTGGTGCCTTTAATGGCGATTTTTATGCGATAGGTGATATTGAACAAGACCGGGACGATAATAAGGGTCAAGAAAGTAGCCACGATCAGCCCGAAAATAACGGTCCAGGCCAACGGGCCCCAGAAGATTACATTGTCCCCCCCTACATAGATCTTGGGGTCGAATTCACTGAAAAGTGAAAAGAAATCTATATTTAGACCAATGGCCAACGGTATTAGTCCCAGCACGGTGGTGATGGCCGTTAGAAGTACGGGCCTTAATCGCGCCTTGCCTCCTCGAATGATGGCTTCGGTAGCCTGTTTCAAGGTCAATAGGTCACTGTCTTCCATTCCCAATTTGACTTTTTTACGATCTATTAGAATTTGGGTGTAGTCTAATAATACCACCCCATTGTTGACCACGATGCCCGCCAATGAAATGATTCCCATCATAGTCATCATAATTACGAATGACCACCCAGTAAGCATGAGACCTCCAAACACACCAATAAAACTCAAGAAAATGGCGATCATGATAATCAAAGGTTTTGAGATTCCCCCAAATTGAAAGATCAATATCAACATGATGAGTCCGAGACCTGAGAAAAAAGCGCCTACCAAGAACAACATTTGTTTGTTTTGTTCTTCGATCTGCCCGGTATAGTCGATTTTAATATCGGTTGGAAGCCCCTTGAACTCTTGCATTTCCTTTTGTATCTCGGTAACGATGGCCGCGGCATCGGTAAAGCCGGGTTTAAGTCCCGAATAGACGGTAACCACACGTTTGCCGTCACGGTGTTTAATAGAACTAAAGGCTGAGGTATTCCGCTCGCTGGCCACGGCCGAGACCGGGATTTCCTTGATTTGGCCGGAAGCCTGATCCCTAAAGATGATGTTTTGATTGAACAAGGCACTTTTGTTATACCTCAAATCTTCATTAAATCGTACATTGATATCATAATCGTCGCCATCTTTCTTATATACGCCTGCCTTTTCCCCGAACAATGACCTGCGCAATTGACTGCCTACTTGCCCCACGCTTACACCCAATTCACCGGCCTTTTTACGATCAACGGCAACCTGCATGGAGGGTTTTCCCTTATTCACATCAATCTTTAATTCCTCGATACCTGCTATGTTTTTGGTATTGACAAAATTCCGGATGTCCTCGGCGGTGTTGATCAGTTCATCATAATCCTTTCCCTCCAATTCGATATTGATCGGATAACCGGCCGGAGGGCCATTTGCGTCTTTTTCTACCGAAATAGCCACCCCTGGGTAGATACCACTGAGTGCTTCTTGCACGCTGGCGCGAATATCCTCGGTATTTAGGCCGTTTCTAAATTTGTATTCACTGAAATTTACCGTCAACTTCCCTCTATGGGGCATTTCTGCAGAAGAGCCTCCATCGGTGAATGGATTTCCCGCACCTTCCCCAACTTGGGAAACCGCTGAAGTTACCATAAAATTTTTCCCACCCGCTTTGTATTTGGGATCGTCAAGGACTTCATACACCCGCTTTTCGATTTCCTTTGTTATGGTGTTGGTCTTTTCGATATCGGTACCTTCAGGATACTCGACATACACATAGATTTCATTGGGCTTATTATCAGGAAAAAACTCGATTTTCGTACGACCGCTTCCTACCGACATTCCGAAGAGGATGAATACCCCGATCAATAAGAAGGCCGTAAAGCCAAAATACCAATAGACGTTTTTACCATTGAGGGCATGCTTCAACCTTCTTTCGTACCAATTCTCGAAATTCGACATGGTGTTCTTTTGAAATTTCAGGGCGGCATTCTTTATAACGTATTTATAGACCCAGAACATGATTGCCGTCACGAGCAGCACGGTCCCTAGGCCACGCATTGCTCCACCGAAAAACAAGATCAAAAGACCAAGTCCCCCTAAAATGACACTAAGACGTATTAATTGTTTAACCGTGAGTTCTTTTTCACTGGTATCCATAAACTGGGATACCAACATCGAATTCATAAAAATGGCAACAAATAATGACGATCCCAGCACCACCGACAAGGTGATAGGGAAATAGATCATAAATTGCCCAAAGATCCCTGGCCAAAGGCCAAGCGGCACAAAAGCCGCTACAGTGGTCGCTGTCGAGATAATGATCGGCCAGGCTATTTCCCCAATGCCTTTTTTGGCGGCCTCAACCCGTGACATCCCTTCATCCATTAAACGATACACATTTTCGACCACCACAATACCATTGTCTACAAGCATGCCGAGCCCCATGATCATCCCGAATAGGATCATGGTATTCAAGGTATAGCCTAACCAGGATAAAATCATAAAAGACATGAACATTGACATCGGAATGGCAAAGCCCACGAAAAGGGCATTTCGGAATCCCAAGAAAAACATAAGTACCGTAACTACCAAAATGATTCCAAAAATGATATTGTTAACAAGATCATCTACCTGATTCAAGGTGCGACTCGACGAATCGTTGGCAATGGAAATGTGTAAATCTGGAGGAAAGTAATTCTTCTGATTTTCCTTCACGATGTCCTTGATCTGATCTGCTGCGGAAATGGCGTTCCGTCCGGCGCGTTTTTTGACATCGAGCATGACAACGTTGCTACCGAATTCGCGCGCATAGGTCGTCTTGTCTTTGGCCTTGAACCGCACTTCGGCGATATCCTTTAGATATACGGCGCCATTTTCTGATTTTACCACAAAATTGTTTAATTCTTGTGGATTTTCGATTTCACCAAGGATGCGAATGGTACGACGTTGACCACTCGTTTTTAGGTTTCCGGCCGACATGGTCATGTTGCCATTATTGACGGCATTGAGAATATCCTGAAAGCTGACCTTGGCCGCCATCATCTTATAGACATCCACGGCGATCTCGACCTCTTTCTCCTGTGCCCCGCGGATATCCGCTTTTTTAATTTCGGGGAGGTCCTCGATCTCATCCTGAAGATATTCGGCATATTCCTTCAATTTCTCAACAGGATAGTCCCCTGTGAAATTGATGTTCATTATAGGTACTTCTTCCGAAAAGTTGAGGTCGAACACATTGGGTTCGACCTTGGCCCCATTAAAGGTGGGCCAGTCTTCACTTGCCTTCTCGCTATCCACTTCATCCTTCACTTTCTGCTTGGCGGCTTCTACGGAGATTTCCTCATCGAATTCGACCGTAATGATTGCATAATCCTCTTGTGAAGTAGAGGTAATTTCAACCACATTACTAATATTTTTCAATCGGTCTTCCAAGGGATCGGTAATCAAGCGTTCGATGTCTTCCGCCGTATTTCCGGGATACGGGGTGCTTACATAGATCTTGGTTTCTATAATTTCGGGAAAATCCTCCCTTGGCATGGCCATATAGGAGGAAAAACCGATCCACAAAAAGATGGCGATCATCACATAAATTACCGAGGCATTGTCTATGGCCCAAGACGATAATTTGAATTCCTTATCGGCGTTCTTTTTTACTTTGCTCATTGTATGGTCGTTAAGCGTTAGGGTTGATGTATTCGTTGATAAATGGTAAGTAGGCCGGATTCACATATCCATGCCTTAAACTTTTAGGCTTCAAAACGCTGTTATTTTCTTTTAATACAAACATGTTAGTTCAGGATTTTTACCTTTTGACCATCCTTGACACTTCGTGCGCCCTCCTGAATTACATGGTCACCTTGCGAAAGTCCCGAAAGCACCTCTACCGCTGCGCGTTGTGTCTTCCCAGTGGTAATGATGGTTTTCTTGACAACGGCTTCATTATCAGAATTTGGCGCTTGTGCAACAAAAACGTATTGTTCGCCATCGGCATTCTCTGAAATGATACTTTGAGGGATAAGAATGGCGTCATTCTTTGTATAATCATTGAGATTTACTTTGGCCGAAAGGTTGGGTTTAATCCTGCCATCTTTGTTAGGCACGGCAATCTCAACGCTAAAAGATCGATTCCCTGGCATAATAAAATTACCGGTCTCCCGTATTTGGGTGGTAACACTATCTCCGAGCACTGGAAAATAAACAAGGGCCAATTTGCCATTGGTTATTTGGCCCAAATAGGTTTCGGGGACATCGACTTGAATATACATGTCCGATAAATTAACGATTCTGAATACCTCAGAACCCGGTCCGGGAGAAACAACAGTTCCCTGATCCTTGATAACATCATCTATAATTCCAGCAAATGGTGCCCGGATCGTTGATTTCCCCAATTGGCTTTGCGCCTGATTTACCGCATTTTCCGAGGCTTCGAATTGGGTTTTGGCTTGAAGGTATTGTATTTCCGAGCCTATCTTCTGCTCCCAGAGGCGCTTTTGTCGTTCGAACGTAGTCTTCGCCAATTCGGCCTGTGTTTTTAATTGTTCCAATTGACTTGACATCCCTCCGTCATCGATGGTGGCCAAAAGTTGTCCCTGCGTCACGCGCTGCCCTTTTTTAACGTAGACTTTCTTTAGGGTACCCGACATTTCTGGATATACAAGTACATTCTGCTTGGTCTTCACGTCACCTTGAAGTTCCAAAAAGTGGTTGAATTCCTGAGGTGTTGTGGTTATGGTTGTGACCAAGGGCAATTTTTCTTCTCCCGTTTTTGTGGCAATCGTAGAATCCAAAAGTTTTATATTCATCTCGAGTGTCGTCAACTGATCCGAAATTTCGGCTTTTTTGGCGCGTAGCACTTCCAAATCACCTTGTGCAATAATCTCATCAACGGTACGCTCTTTATTATTCCCACAAGCGATAACTAAAAGTGTAATTGTGGCTATGGATAGTATTTTCTTCATTTTTTTAGGTTTGATAGTTGCTTATTTTGATACTTCGAAATTTTGTTGATTTATAATAGTTTCCAAAGCCGTTTTTTTGTTTACGACTTCGACCATTGATTGTAGATAATCCTGTTGGGCCGTATAGAGTTGTGTCTGCGCTTGACGAAGATCAAAACTACTGGCAATACCCTCAAAATATTTGATCTGGTTCTTATTTTCGATCCGCTCCGCCAGACCAAGATTTTCCTTTGCGGTGGCATATTGTTCAATAGCAAGTATATAGTCACTTTTTGCACTTTCCAGTTGCAATCGAATTTGTTCTTCTGCTTCCGTCAATTGCGTTTTGGCTTTTTCCAAGGCGATCTTTGCACGTTGGGTACTGGCGTTCCTTTTAAAAGAGCTAAAGAGCGGAATATTCAGATCAAATCCCAAGATGGAAGAATCGAACCATTGCTGATCGCTGTTTAAAAAATTGAAGGTATCCGAATAGGCCGTAGCCCCATAATTGACAAACGCGTTCAAGGTAGGCAGCGCCCTGCTTTTGGCCAATTTCCATTCAAAATACCGCTGTTGATTCAGGTTCAGGGCCAATTTATAATCTACGTTGTTCTCAATAATGAATTCGGCCTCAGGAAGTGAAAAATCAATCTGTTTTTGGGCGAGATCATCTAAATTCTCTGACAATTGGGTAGGGGCATCTAGGGCGATACCCATTGTCAGATTTAACATTTGCAGGGTAATCTGTTTGAGTCGAATGGCATTTTTCAACTGATTGTCGACCGATGACAGCGTAATTTTTAATTGTTCGACACTTTCCTCATCGCCAAGGCCATTTTCATAGATTTTTTGTGCCTCGAACAGGTTTTTCTCAAGAGTTGCCTTGTTCTTTTCGAGTATGGCGACACTTTCGGTAGCCAAAAGTACATTCCCGTATGCCTCAACGGTAGCCTTGCGCACTTCAAGGGCCGTTTTTTCCTTGCTATTTGCATAATAGCTTAAAAATGCCTTGGTTGCTTGCACACCCACGATATACGAGCCATCGAAAATTTGCTGGGTCATCGTTGCCGTTGCCGAAGCCTGTTGTGGTTGGCCAAAGGAAATGGCCTGAAAGGTACCGGGCTCACCCCCAAAAAATTCTGCTGGAATCAATGAGATCGGCTGCTTCAGCTGATTTTGATAGCTTACCGCACCACTTATTTGCGGGAGCCCCGTAGCAATGGTCTCCCATTTTTGTTTTTGGGCATCCACGACATCCCGTTCCGCATTGATGGCACTGTAATTATTTTTTAATGCGAAGTCGATCGCTTCCTCTAATGTGAAACTGTGCGCAGCTTCTTGCGAGAAGGCCATACTTGCCAATAAAAGTAGTAAAGGGGTTAAAATTCGATTCCGCATGTTAATCTTGGTTTGAATTGATGATAGCGTTTAAGATGTTTCTGCCTTTCGGGGTAACAATGCCGCGCAAGTGGTATTCCAAAAAATCGTCCATAAGCTTAATAATAGGAAACTGATTGATGGGGAACAGTTTATGATCCTTTATGCTGACTACCCCTGAAAAGTAGATTCGTGATACAAAATCAATATTTAGATTTTCCCGGTAGATACCCAATTTTATACCCCGCTCTACATTATCCACGACACACTCCTGCATCATTTCAAATTGTTTTCCCTTGATCCGATCATGAATTTTCGGATAATATTTTTGAAGCTGATACTGCGGGGATGATTTTTCGTCCTTCAAATGCAGTAGGGCAAATTTCTTTATCTCGTACAATTCCTCAATCGGATTTTTCCCATAAGAGCATATGTGTTCAATACCTTCCGATATCGTACAAAACAGCTGGGAAGTACAATCCTCGACTAATTTCGTCTTGTTCTCATAATGGGTGTAGATGGTTTTTTTGGAAATGCCCATCTCATGGGCAAGGTCGTCCATCGTCACGCTCTTGAACCCCAGGTTCAAGAACATATCAGTGGCTTTCTCCAAAATTTTATCTTTCATCGTTTGTACTTAATCAGGCGGCAAAGCTACAACAGGAAACTATAAAAACATTTATAGTTTCCAAAGTTTTACAATTATTTAACATTTGATTAAGGAAATCGTCTTAGGATTCGTTCTTGTCCGAACGTTCCATATAGGCTTTGTAGGCTTGTTCGCCCTCTTCCTCCCAAAATTTCTCATAGTGTTTCCACTTTGAAAAATCGTTCTTATTGCATGAGGCCATTTTCGATTGCCAGCGATCGTGCATTTTTCGTTTTCGCGTGCTATGTGAATGACCCCCGCCCATGCTACCAAATAGTATCCTAGCCAGCAGGAGGATACCTACGGCCTGCCAATATCCGACACTAGGCAGTCCAAAAATCGCGGGCATTAGCCAGTTCCATAACCACATTATGCCATACCCAAAGAGCAGGGCGAAGGCGATTCCGGCCAGGATGCCGAAGAATATTTTAAACCCCATAACGACAAATCTTTTCGCTTTATTTTTCACTTTATACTCCATATATTCTTTCATGTTGATAGATTTTAATGATTATTTTATTTTTTAGATTCCAATTCCTTAAGCAAGATCGAAAGGGCCCTATGGCGCCGTGACATCAAGGTTCCTATGGGGATGCCGGTTTTCAGGGAGACTTTCTTATATGTTTGCCCCTCATAATCGATGGCCATAATAATCGCACGATAGGGCGGTTTTAACTTTTCAATAGCGCCCTTGAGTTCATTGATCATTCCATCTGAATAGGAAGTATCAGATTCGCCATACACCAGTTCGAGAAATTCAGACCCTGGATCATCGGTGTTGTCATTCGACCTAAGGATATTTTTTTTGGTTCTCATGAGGTCGATAATCCTATTCCGAATCGAATTGTACACAAAACCCGCAATGTTGTCGATCGGGGTGGCATTTGCAGACCTTGAAAAAATAGTAAGGGCCACATCTTGAATTATATCTTCGGCATCGCGGTCTGCTGCATCGTCGATTCTTGATTTTGCATAGGTCTTAAGGGAATGGTATTCATCAACGAAGAACGTTTTCAGTTTTTTGTAATTTTCCGTATCCGAAATCATTCTAGACGCTTTTTGATATAGTCTTCATGTAGTAAGACGAAGGATTTCAAATCTATTGCATTTTCAGGATCATTTTTTTCATGGGGGCGATGAATATAGTCGTGAATTGAATTAATTGTTAAAATGGATGTATTTTTGAAAAAAGTAGAAAGCATGCAGTCGATAGACGATTATCGGGCCACCTTCATTGCCTTTATGGAGCAAAAAGTGGCCATCAAAGATCCTATTTCCTTATACGAACCTATTTCATATATTTTAAATTTGGGGGGCAAACGTTTGCGACCGATTCTTGCCCTTCTATCGGCCGATATTTTTGGATCTCAATCTAGTAAGGCTTTAGATGCTGCCTTGGCCATTGAGATTTTCCACAATTTTTCATTGGTTCATGATGACATTATGGATGCGGCACCTATGCGAAGGGGCAAACGTACAGTTCATGAAAAATGGGGTATCAATACCGGGATACTTTCGGGGGATGCAATGCTGATACGGGCCTATCAACTGTTTGAAAACTATGAAGGAGCTACTTTTCGACAACTGGTCATAGCGTTCAGCCAAACCGCGGGCCAGGTCTGCGAAGGGCAGCAATATGACATGGATTTTGAGAAACGGGATGATGTAACCCTGCCAGAATATCTCAAAATGATCGAATATAAAACGGCGGTCCTTATTGCGGTTGCCTTAAAATTAGGCGCAATTATAGCCGGGGCTTCCATTGAATCGCAAAATAAGATCTATCAATTTGGGAAAAATCTTGGATTGGCCTTTCAATTGCAGGATGATTATCTGGATGCATTTGGGAATCCTCAAAACTTTGGGAAGCAGGTCGGAGGAGATATTATAGCGAATAAAAAAACCTATTTATATTTAAAAGCCATCGAATTGGCCACCCCGGAGCAAAAAAAGGCCCTCCTCGATCTTTATTCGATCCAGCCCAAAGACCCTTCTGACAAAATAGAAAGTATCAAAGAACTTTTTCAAAGCTCGGGTGCCGCACTAAGAATACAAGATGAAATCGCACACTTTACCCAAAAAGCCTTCGGGAATCTGCAGTTTCTTTCGATTTCTGACACCAAAAAAGACCTATTGCGTGACTTTGGGGAAGGGTTGATGCAACGAACGGTCTAGCTTGGGGAATGTGGCCTCAGTGATCATTAGCAAGGCATTGATCAACGATTTTTTGCCTTTTTATTGCGACTAAAAAGATAGGCTGTGATCCCCAACATGGCAAAACCACTAAAAAGGAAAATCAGCCATGAATTTTTATGCGCACCTTTGATTTCTTTTATAAGCAACAGTTGATTGACTTTTTGATTCAATACAAGTTGTTTTTTGCCTCCGACCCATGTCACGATTACTGAATCTACCCGCGTCGAAGTACCCAGACCAAAATGGGCGATCGTCGAATTCTGGGAGAGATGGCTTGATCCGCCCCCATCGATTTCACGAATCATGTGGATACCCCCTGTCACAATTTCGACCCTTGAACCAATCCCATTTTTATCGGCTTCAGTACCCTCTAACGCCACTTTGAGCCAATTGCCTTTCGCCAGGTCGTTTCTAAAAAGACGTGTGTTCGATGTTACGGGATATTCCTTTACGGGTATTTGATTCACCACCAAAAGATCAAGGTCACCATCATTGTCCATATCGAATACGACCGATCCCCTCCCGATTCCATAATCATTTACCCCCATATACCGACCCTTTTCGGTAAACTTCCCGTCTTCATTTTCAAAATAAAAATTGCCTATGGGAGAACAATTTGGATTTAAGTCCCCGTTCGAAACATAAAGATCCAGGTCGCCATCCTGGTCAAAATCGGCAAAATTGGCACCCCAGCTAATCGCAGCGGTAAAAAGACCTACTTCTTTTGTTTTGTCCAAAAACGGATGTTTTGGTCCCTGATTTACCATGAGATGGTTAAAGCGAATGTTGGTCACATAGTAATCTAAAAAGCCATTGTTATCATAATCACCGACTGCCGAACCCATTGAATTTATCTTGAGGTCCATTCCGGTTTCTTGACTGATGTCTTTGAACCACTTATTTGGATAAAGATTTTCCATTAAAAAATTGGGGAATGCTTTATATCCAAAATCGTGATTTACATAGAGATCTTGATCCCCGTCGTTGTCAAAGTCTGTAAAAAGTGCTCCGAAACCAAATCCTTTAAAGGTGAGCCCATACTTGCCATATTCATTTTTGAAAGTGTTTCCTTCATGATTGATCAAGAGATATCCTTTTGCGGTCTGATTTGCTCCGACGATCGTAGAGGCATTTATAGCGCTTAATGGCCCATCATATTCAATAAAATAATTTCCGACATAGATATCGGGAAATCCATCGGCATTGACATCCCCAAAACTGGCCCCCGTACTGTATGAATAAAATTCATCGAGCCCAAATTCTGTAGTGACATCCCGAAAGGTCATATCGCCATTGTTTAAAAAAAGTAGGTTTTTAGCACGTGGGATAATTTGTGCACTGTCTTTGGAGGTAATCGTTGTTATAAAAAGATCTTTGAAGCCATCGCGATTTACATCTGCACTCGTGACACCTTGGGTCACGTACTTTTTGGTAATGCCCAGACCTGATTTATTATAAATGTTTTGAAAAGTGCCGTCCCCTTTATTCAAATATAGTGCATCGTCTTTCATGCCACTGGTGATGTACAAATCTTCGAAACCGTCATTGTTGAGGTCGAATACCGTTGCGCCGCCACCAAGTAAGCCCTCATATACCTTAAATTCGTGATCAATACCAGCGGCTTCGGTCACGTCGGTAAATGGGGTCTGCCCCCTGCCGATTGTTATATTGAGCAGTAGGAAACCAAGGAGCAGGATGTGATAAGGACTCCATCCCATCTTTATGGCTTTTTTTTCCAATGCAGTGCTAGTACGTTATTCGCTATTTTTACGCCTTCCTCTTGGCCTACCTTGTTATCGAGCGGGGTGTGGATACCGCCATAGAATCGAGAATCGGCGGTTTCTTGGGCTGCCGCCCAAAACGAATCAAAAGATCGGATTACAAAATCGGTCTCCCGCACTTCGTCTCGCTTTCGACCTTCGTGGGCGGTATCAACAAAATGAAAATTCTTGCCAACGGTTGCTTCGAGCACTGTGGCTGCTGCAGCCGCTTGAATGGCATGCCCTGAGGGAAAGGCGGGAAAAGGCGGGTCGGGCCAGAAAGACTCCCATTCTTCGTCGATGTATTTCGGAATGAATGTATTGGGTCTTTCGGTAAAAAAATGATATTTCCATTTCCAACATTCAATGAAGGCATCTGCTACCGCCATGCCCGTTTTGGCGTACACTTCGGCACATTTTATCATAGGAGGTCGCATTTTTTCCAAGGCTAAGGTCGCTATGTAAAAGGAATGGCCTGGTGGGGTAAAAGTAACATCTGGATCATCGCCCCACCAAATCGCGGCCTCCTTCTCTTCTTGAGTCAGGATGCTGTCTTTGCGATATACTTTCATGAACTCCTCATAATATGGAGATCCCGGCACGGTATCATAAGGCAGATAATCCGGATCTGGTATTTCAGCATCCGCTTTTAAAAAAGTCCGGTTGGATCCCCAATGAGGGTGCAACGGATAATGACTGAAGGATTGCGCAAATAAGGGTGGTTTCCAGGAACCAGGCCGTTCAGGAAAGACCATCTTCTTGTCGAAATTTTTTAAAAAGGCCCTATGACCACCATCGGTTTTAGACCATTTAAAAATTGCTTCGGCGACCGATTTTCCATAATCAATGGACCGCTTCACAATTTCGTTGTCTATATTCCTAGAAAATTGGCCAAGGAGGTTCGCTTCCAAGGAATCAATGCGCACTTTGTTCTCATCGGAAGTCTGTTCATAGATGTTTTTTAGCATCGATGCTTCCGCAGCGTTTAAGGAAAGGGTCCAATCATAGATAGCATCCGGGTCGGGATCAGGAAGCTGGTCAAGACCATTTAATTGCCCTTGCATTGAGGTATATTCCGAATAGCCATGTACAATGGCTTCGTACATTGTAAGACCAATATAGGCAAATGCCCGAGAGGCATAGGTAGGGGAATTCGAAGGGGTAAATCGCGTAATGTGCAAGGCCAATTTGGCCCATTCGACGGCAACATCTTCCTGGGATTTTTTCGGTATTTCTTTTGAGGTACAGCCCATGCCAAGCATCAAGAGGAATGCACACATGCCAAAATAGATGAAGGCCTTCAACCTTTTCATAAAACTTTTTTGAAAGTTGACTTTTTCACTTTGTACGATTGAACAAACTCCCCGTTGATCCCTAACATTAAAAGGTCATTAATGAGAACGCCACTCTTTACCGCTCCACGAACATCCAAGCCAGATTGGTTCTGAACCATATAGTCGAATTGACCCTGGCCGTTGCCAAGCAACAAGGTGCCGTAGTTGGCATCGAATTTGCCCAATTTTAGTTTAAAATAAAAATTATTTCCGAAAAGGAGCATATCTGTATGGCCATCCGCATTAAAATCGGAAAGGAGTATCTCATTTACAGGAGCATATTGTGCTTGAATGGGCAACGGAGCGATTTCAAATGAACCCTGTTGTGTGCCAAGAAACAAGGTAGTCTCCATTTTAGTCGCCTTCAATTTCCTTGACTTTTTCAGCTCTTCCTCGGTTAGGATATCATTAATCGTGGCATCGGCATAGCTTTTGTAACTATTAAATTTTTGCCGCAGTTTCGACAGTTGACCTAGCAGTTCGTCTCGCGTTAAATTCGGATAACTTTTTCCTTGTATGAAATACGTTAGTATGGGATCCACAGAACCATTCTGATCAAAATCATCATAATATAGCTCCGCAGGTTCCGAATCAGACACCTTGAACTGCGTATTGACACCCATATTCCCGGCAATAATATCGAGCTTGCCATCGGTATTAAAATCAGCTACTTCAAGGGTATTCCACCATCCGCTATAAGGAGTGTCGAAATACGTGAGGGTCTCATTTTGAAGTTTGCCGTCCTTGTTTATAAAAATAGAGATTGGTAACCAATCGCCGACAAGAATCAAATCCTTTATTCCATCGCCATTCACATCGGCCCATTGGGCATCGGTAATCATTCCAAAATGTTCCAAATCGGGAGATATAATGGCTGTTTGATCTGTGAAAATCCCCTTTCCATCATTTAGCAATACAAAGCTCTTCGGTGCTTCCGGGTATCTCCCTGGAACGACCCTTCCGCCTACAAAAAGATCTGGGGAACCGTCATTGTTTATATCATTGACAACCACGCAACCCTTGCTCGAAGCCGTTAGGGGGATCGCTCCTTGGCTTTTGATGAAATTTCCCGTACCAGTACCAAGATAGAGACGGTCTTGTAGCAATGGATCGTTAGCATCTAAATTGTGATAACCGCCACTGGCCACATAGATATCTGGATTGCCATCGCCGTTGGCATCGAAAATAACGGCATCGGCATCTTCATAGGCCTTGTCATTCTCGAATGCCGGGACCTCGAATCTTTTGAATCCCTGGTTTTTTTGCTGTAGAAAAATAGCTGCAGGTTCATTTTTGGCCCCACCGATAAAAACATCTTCCAATCCATCTTTGTTTATATCGCCTTTTACGAGACAAGGACCTGAATGGGATAGTTGTTCGATCAAAAGGGACTGCCTTTTAAAATCATTGGCCCCTTGATCCTCATTTTTATAAGCAATAGGCGAAGGTATTCGCTTGAAGGTAGGTTCGGATACGACAAGCGCATTCCTTGAAATTTTGGCATTCATTTCGTCTAATACCAACAGGGTATCAGCATTGATATTTTGAAGGGTTTGGCTTTTACCACTATTCCATTGAACTACCAGTGAATCAATTCTATCTTCTTTCTCCAGGCCAAAGTTTAAAATGGGTGAGACCGTAGAAAGATACCCTTTGCTAGGCATTTGTTCGAGGCCTTGTTTTTGCCCCTTGTTAAAAAGTGTCACTTTGGATCCAATTCCCTCGGGATTTAATCCAGTACCTTTTAGTTTAACTTGTAAATAGCGGTTGCCCGTTTCTTGTGCTTCATTTCTATAAATAAACGCCGGCTTGTTAATGTTGTTGACAATAAGATCTAAGTCCCCATCATTATCCAGGTCCACGTAGGCAGCTCCATTACTATTGGCGGGTTGATCAAGGCCATAGGCCTTTGTTTCATTTTTGAAAGTAGTCCCATGGGTGTTGACGAACAAATAATTCGTCAAATTCGAAGAAGGCATTTCCTTGATGATATCCAAAACATCTTCGCGTTTTAAACGGCCTTTCGATTTTACATAATTTTCCATGTAATTAATAAAATCCAGATTGGTATAATCGCGATAATAGCCATTGCTCACGAATAGATCTTTCCAACCGTCATTATTAAAATCTGCCAGTAGGGCGGCCCAACTCCAATCGGTATTTGATATTCCAGCCAATTGGCCAATTTCACTAAATGAACCATTGCCATTGTTCAATTGTAGCATGTTGCGCATATATTGATAGTAAAAACCACTGCGCAGATTCAAATCGAACTTTTCATAGTTGTCAGGAGACAACAATAACTTTTGCCGACGGTTGTCCTCGGGAAGCATGTCTAAGGTGATGATATCCTGCCATCCATCATTGTTGATGTCGGCTACGTCGTTGCCCATTGAGAAGTGGCTGGTATGTCCCAGGCTTTCCTGAAGTTTGTCGGTAAAGGTGCCATTTTTGTTGTTTATATAGAGGTAGTCAGGAATGGTGTAATCGTTCGATACGTAAAAATCTACCCATCCATCATTATTAAGATCACTAATGCCAAGACCAAGGCCATAGGTAAGTGCCGATCCGCTTATTCCTGCCTTCTTAGTAACATCCTTAAAAAGCCCATTGTTTTGTTCGAACAGCCGTATGCCTTGCAAAGGATCATCTTTTTTAAGATATTCCTTGGTACTAACTTCGTTAAGTACTGGAAGCGACTTCGGGTTGTGATTTAATAAAAGCATATCAAGGTCCCCGTCATGATCGTAATCAAAAAAATATCCCTGGTTGCTAAATGCCGGACTATCAAGACCATACTGTGCAGCTTTCTCTTCAAAGATGGGGACATTGTTTTGGTCATTCCCTTGATTGATGAATAGTTGGTTCCTTCTTTTTTCGGGAGGTAAGGCACCTGAGTAGCATACATATAAGTCTAACTTGCCGTCCCCATTGATGTCAACAGCTGTAATACCGGTTTTCCAGGGCCCAGGACGACCGGAAACTTTTGAAATCGCAGTGGCATCCTGAAATTTCATAGCGCCTAAATTGATATAAAATTTATTTTCACCCATGTTCGAGATGAAATAAATATCCATTAGGCCATCCTGATTAAAGTCACCCGTTGCTACGCCACCACCGTTATATAAATATTCATACATCAATACATTCGCATTGAGGCTTTCGGTAAGTTTATTTTCGAACAGCACATGGGTATGCTCGGGAGTAAGTAGCGTGAATAACGGTAATGTGGAGGGTTCGGTGGTTGCGATTTCGTCCTTTTTCTCAATACGTTCCCCTTGTTTACAGCTTAGGAATACGACTATAAAAAAGCCATAAAACAGGGAATAATATGGAAAGCTCCTTGTGTACATAGGTCTATAAAAGTAAAGATTCTATCCCGTTTGAATGGGATAGAATCTTATAAAATTAAAAACTAACTCAATTAATATCCTGGATTCTGTACCAATAAATCATTACGATTTACCTCATCTCTACTAATCGGTCGGTAGTACATTTTATCATCCCAAACGCGGGTCTCATTTTCTGTATTGTCAACCACATTATAAGTGTAGTCATAGACCGTTTTGTCATGAATATATGGCGATAATGCCGATTGACCTGCTTTTACACTGGCTTGGGTATTCATGACCTTGATACCTCTACCTACGGTTTCAGCCGGAATCATCCAACGACGTGCGTCATGATAACGATGTTCCTCGTATACCAATTCGATACGGCGTTCATTGCGATATTTATCAACGAGTGCTGTACCTGTTTCGGTAACCGCGGGCATGCCTGCCCTAAAGCGAATTTGGTTCAACCAATTAATGGCTTCCCCTTCATCCCCTGTTTCCAATGATGCCTCAATATAATTCAGGGCAATTTCGGTATACCGTATGAACGGCCATGGAATTACTTGGGAATTCGATTGGTTGTCAACAACTGCAGGATCTGGATCAATAAATTTGCGGGTATAATAGCCCGTTCTACTGCCATTCCAATCCTCGATAATCGAAAGTCTGGTATCTACTCCATTCCATGTTCCCCCGGCGCCGTCAGCGTAATAGCCTGTTTGCACTTGGTTAACTGGGTCAATACCCGCAACATCCGAAGGACGTGGTTTCCAAGCAGCGCCATCATACAGGATGGTGGCATAGAAACGAGGATCGCGATTTACGTAGGGATCGGCAGCCATCGTTGGATCCTGACCAGTCAAACTGTGAACCATCCATCATCTCATAGTCATCTACCAAAAGTTGGATCGGCGTGTTGCCAGCCCAGTTGTGGTATCCATTCGGCCCATTATTGATACCATAATGCAACCCACCCAAAGGCCAGTTGTCTTCTGCGGTATACAAAGGAGTTTCGGTTCGTTGAAAGATAAGCTCTGAAGTCGCCGCTGCATCCCCTACCGAACTTTTACCACCCATAGCAATGGAGACATAGTTGGCTTTTCCTTCTTCAGGACTAACAGGGGCCGAAAGGCCAAATTTGTAACCGGAAGTAGCATCCAAGACGGCTTTGGCCGCAGCCTTCGCAGCGTTCCAACGAGCCGCTCGATCACCTGAAGTATAGGCTACCAATTCAAGATTGGCATAGGAGCCCAATTCCGACGAATTGGCCGAAGCTGTCGGACCATCATGCAGATCACTAGCGGCATACAACAAGACCCTAGATTTTAAGGCCAAGGCACTTAAATCGGTGGCACGCCCAGGGGTCGCACCTTTTCCGGCCAATAAGGTTGCAGCCATGTCAAGATCGGCAACAATAAAATTCACACATTCTTCATAGGTATTTCGCGCTGCTGTATAATCCTCGTCTAAACCGTATGGAGTATCAATAAGGGGAATCCCCCCATAAAAACGTAGTAATTGCTGATAGTAATAGGCCCTAAGAAAATGGGCTTCCCCTAAGAGTCGATCTTTTAGTTCAGAGTCGTCAAAGGTCGCATTTGGTAATTCCTGCAGGGCGACATTGGCTTGTCGAATCGCCAGGTACATGTTGTTCCATTCATAGGTGCCGCTTACCCAACCCATATTTGAAGGGGTTTCGGTACCATCGGTAAACGTATTGATGTTACGGCCAGAATGTGTAAACATAGCTTCATCGGTATAGGAAGCCAACGCCTGTTCCTCAAAGCCGCCATACCCCAAATAGGAATACACATTGAAAATAAATGCCTGGGATAGTGCACCATCAGACCACGTGGCCTCATTGGATACTTTATCCAAGGGCTGCGTGTCCAAAAAATCCTTGTTACAAGACAAGAGCATCAAAAAGAACGTCGTTGCCCAAAATCCTAATCTTCTTTTTTTCATAACTGATTTATTAAAATGTTAAACTAAATCCGGTGTTGATGATCCTGGACTGTGGGTACACCGTACCAGCACCATTGGTGGTTTCGGGATCGTAAATTTTGTACTTGTTGAATGTTATCAGGTTCGAACCACTTACGTACACCCTGAATTTGGTAACCCCAAATGGCTCCAAAAGTCCAGATGGAAAATTATAGGCTATTTGTAGGTTTTTCAGACGCATGTAGTTCTTGCTGAACAAATAGTAGGTATTATTGCCATAATTGCCACCCGTGTAATAGGTATCGCCCCTACTGGCCAATCGAGGATCGGTACTGCTAGGATTGTCAATACTCCAACGATGGTCATAGCTGTACTTAAGATAATTCCCAATATCCCCTGATTCGGTGTAAATACGTACGGAGGCTCCAGTGGCACCTTGAAGCAACATGCTCAAATCCCAATTTTTATAAGAGGCGTTAAAGGTAGCTCCATAATTGAAGGTAGGAGTGTTATTCTGGTCTAGGCGAACTTGATCTTCCCCATCGATGATGCCGTCTCCATTAATGTCCTTAAACTTCATGTCGCCAGGCCGTAATTCGGCGGTTACTCCGCTATAGTCCAAGGTGTTGGCGGCAATTTCGGCTTCGTTCAAGAAGGCGCCATCCGATTCATATACCAAGTAGGCCCCAATAGGTTTGCCTTCCTGCAACTGATATTCGGGAGCTCCGGGAATCTCATCCATAAAGACCACTTTGTTTTTGGCATAGCCACCATTGATTCCTGCATCCCATTTGAATCCATCTTCATGGCCTCCATAATAGTTCAAGGCAAATTCAAAACCAGAGTTATCTACTTTACCGGCATTCACTGGAGGTAATAATGTTGTAATTCCAGAGGAACCTGGAGTAGAACCTGTTTGTTGGATCAAGATGTTGTCCCTTTTGTTCTTAAAATATTCAAAGGTAAAACTCAAGTTCCCATCCATGACGATTCCGTCCAACCCAACGTTAAAGTTGTTGGCGCGCTCCCAGGTAAACTTCGAGTTGGCCAAAACCGTTTCCTGTAAGGAGGTAACAACCTCACTATTGATTGGGTATTCGCCAAATCCGTAAGTAGAGAGATAGGCATATTCCTGTAAGGCCCCATTATAGAATACTTGATCGTTCCCCATTTGTCCATAGGAGGCTCTCAATTTCAAATAATCTACGAAATCGACCTTGAAAAAGTTTTCTTTGGAGATATTCCACCCCACCAATACCCCAGGAAAGAAACCGAAACGATCTTTTTCCGGGAAGATATACGACCCATCATAACGCCAGATAAATTCGGCCAGGTATTTTTCCTGAAAGTTGTATTGAACACGGCCATAATAACCCAAACGTGTTCTGTTGTAGGCGCTACCCCCTGTATTTTGGCCAACTGTCCCACCTGCGAATAATTGATCAACTGCCGGGGAGATAAAATTTCTTCGAAAGGCCAAAAAGCCCTCTCCCTGAAAGACCTCCTTGGTAACCCCTGCCAATAAATTAATGGTATGATCTTCCCCAAAGGTGCGATCATAGTTTAACAGTGCCGTTAAATTGGTGTTCAATGTATTTACGGCACTCTGTGTCAATCGGGGATCCGTGAAATTCGACCGTGTGGCACCGTCCAGAACAACATTGCCGGTGGCGATGTATTCATCGCGGTTCAAATAATACAGCGTCCATGGGGTATCCCATCGTTTCAATCGGGATTGACTTTGGTCGATTCCCGCCAAAAGGGTCAATTTCAAACCATCGACCCAGGGGTTGGTAAAATCTATGGAGCCCGTAAACTGCAGATAATCGGTCGGTTGTTTATTATACCCTGTCGCGTTGGTGGTAATCACCACCGGGTTTTGACCGTTTTCAATATCGGGTCCAGGGAGTCCGTTTGGCCAAACGGCCACATCGGTCGGCTTCCCACGCATCAGCATTCGAAAAATCGCGCCGGCGCCTTCGGTCGGGAATTGTCGGATTTCCTTCCGTGCAGCGATACCCAATTTCGTACTGATGTATTCATTGATCTTCGCGTCGGTATTGATCCTAAAATTATATTGTTGGAACCGGTTGGCAGAGTTTTTATACGCCGCCTCCTGATTGGTATAGCCTAAGGACGAATAGTACTTGATGGCTTCACTGCCCCCACGTATCGATAAATTGTGGTTGCTTTGCCCGGCCCAATCTTTAAAGGTGTCCCCGAACCAATCGGTATTCGGGTACAAATAAGGATCTGAGCCATTGCCATAGGCGGTTACCGCCTCAGGGCTAAATGGGGCGTTGATGGTACCAACACCGGAGGTCGGTGAGGTATAGCTACCTGTTGACTGCATACTGGCCCAAGCGGCATCCCATTCGTTCGCAGGGATATTATAGATCGGAAATTCATTCCGTATTTTGGCATATTCGACTGCGTTTGACATTTCTGGAAGCAACGTCGGTTGGTTCAATCCGAAATTGGCATCATAGGTAATGGTCGGTTTTCCAGACCGGCCTTGTTTGGTGGTGACGATGATGGCACCATTCGCAGCTCGGGCACCATATATGGCGGCCGAAGCATCTTTCAACACTGAGATATTTTCAATATCGTATCCGTTTAAGCGACCGATACCTCCGTCACGATCAGGAATACCATCGATAACGATAAGTGGTTGATTGTTTCCCAAGGTATTCGTACCTCGAATACTGATGGTAGATTCATCATTTCCAGGTTCCCCGTTGGTCTGAATGACCACCAAGCCAGGCAATCGACCGGCCAATGAATTCGAAAGGCTTACTGCAGGGGAGGTTTCAAGGATATCGCCTTGTACGGCAGTCACCGCCCCAGTAACGGTGGCTTTCTTTTGTGTGCCATATCCCACAACGACCACTTCATCCAAGTTGGCAACATCGACTTCCAAGGTAACATTGATCGTACTTTGGTTGTTAACTGCAACTACCGAAGGTTTAAAGCCGATATAGCTAAACCTCAGATTGGTATTGCCATTGTCAAGGGTAATCGAATAATTTCCATCAAAATCGGTATTGACCCCGTTGGTGACGTTGTTGGCGTCAATGACCGAGACCCCGGGCAAGGGCATCCCATCCTCTGCGGAGGTTACGTTTCCAGTGACCGTCGTTTGGGCGAGGCCAATGGAAAAGAGAATTCCCCCAAAAAAGAAAAATAGGGTAAAAAAGGCGTAATACGTACTTCCACGCTTCTTTTTAAAAATAGGCTGGTTCTTCATATTCTTAAGGTTCTAAAAGGTTGTTTGTACCGTAAATATATGAATTTGATCTACAATTGCGTGATAACTTAAAAATTTCTTAAATATGCACTGGGATTTTTAACATATTGACGTTCTAATGTTAATAAAATAGTGCATATTAGTGACAATTAGTGTTAAAATATTCCTTTAAGCCTTATAAATAGGGCCTTTATGAATTCTTTCTTAGGACAGGCGGCAATTATTGTAAGGTCTTCCCAAAAGCTGGTCTCTTCATCCAGGAATTTTAAGATCAACCCAGGCTTCCTATTTTTAAAGAGACTTTCGAAAATTAGATGTCCTTTGGCGTTATTGCGGTGAAGAATATCGAGCAATAGCAGATCGTAATACCAAAATTTATTTTTTTTTGAAAAAGACTCGAATGAATTTCCCGCTTTCAGATGTGCGACCATGAGTGCCGTTTTTTTAAACGTATTCTTAAAGGTGAAGCCCGTACTCGGTTTCGCCCAACCCCCGGCAGTGCCGATGTTAATTATGTTTTTGGTAGTGTGATTTGAAAAATCGGAACACGTCATGGGGATGCTTCCCCGTTCCTTATTTTCTATTCGAAATGAGTTACAGTTCAAATGGTCTTCCAGATAGGTGCTGATAGCCGTTTCATAGTCGATCGTTGGAAGTAATTTTTCAGAGAAAAGCGTATATTCGACCAAGGCTTCGGTTGGGGAGAAAGGCAAGACATACATAAATCGGGTATTGCCTTTCTGAGGAATCGAAAAATCCATAAAGGTAGCCTGATCTTCATTAAATACGGGATGTTCACTTTTTACGAACCAACCTACAAAGTGTTGCTGCAAAACCGGATATTTTTTTTGTGCCACAATCGATTCCAAAGAAAATATACTGTTGAAGACCTTTTTCGCTATATAGGTATCCTGCGTGGTTTCAACATGTACCAGCGAATCGATCTCTGTAATGCGATTGACTCCTTCTTGTAGAAAGGTGATATTAGCATGCGTAGAAATTCGTGCCAGATATTCTTTGTAAAAGTCGATACCACGTAGCATTTTATACCGATACGGTGAAATATCAAAAGATTGCGACGCGTGCTGTCCTGCGAAGTACATCTTTTGCCAAGTGTGGTATAAAATAGGGTCGAATTCACCTTTCCCGTTCTCCCAAAAACACCAGGTACGATCATTGGTGTTTTTGGATTCCTTGTCGAGCAATAGAATGGACATCTTGCTAAAAAAAGGATCTTTTCCTAAGGCGTCTGCCAATAATAGGCCAGCTGCCCCTGCTCCTACGATAATGTAGTCATAATGCCCCATAGGCCAAAAATACGAATTTGGAAGCCCTTAATTTCGATTTCCCTTTAAAACCGATCTAAGCGATATCTCAGCCCTAGAAATCCACGAACTCCTTGATTGGGGCCATATACATACGATGGGTCAAACGTAAGGGCGTAGGGATTGTCGGCCGTTGCCAAGACTTGCCCATTGCTATCAAAAGTCACATTTTTGTCGAAAGGATCATTAGCCCTGGCTATTATAAACGGATTTCCCCGATTTGGTGTCCAGTCCAATAGGTTTTTAATGCCGGCATATACCTCAAAATTCTTCAGTCCCTTGAAGGTAAATTGAACATTCTGAATACTCCAAACAGGAGAGAACTCCCTCCGTGGATCCAAAGCACCCAATAACGGCAATCGCATGGAGCCATAAAGGTTCCCTGTATAATCAAAGCTTAGATTGATATTCTTGAAAGAGTACGACAGATTCCAAGTTCCGGAATAGCTTTCGGTTAGAATTTGTCGTGTGGCAATACCATTCTTGGTATTGCTGACATCCTGGTAGGTGACCCCTAACAATGCCTTTATTCCATTCGGAAAGGAAACGTCTAAATTTGCACTTACCCCTTTGGAAATGGAATGCCCATTGAGATTGCCGTAGATTATTTTATTGGGGTCCGAATCATAATCCGGGATAATGTTGTTGCTAAAATAAGTGTAGAATGCCGACGCGTCAAAACCAATAAAAGTACCATTGTCGGTGTATATTTTTTTCAGGTAATTGAGGTTGGCGTTTACCGATCTTTCGGGATTCAGTTCTTCTTTTATCACAATCTCCCTTGACCCGGTAAGGGCGGCATGTTCTTCAGTAAAGAGGTTCACGACGCGAAAACCGGTTCCTGTATTGAATCGAATAATGTCATGATCCGAAATCTTCCACTTATAGGCCAATCTAGGCGTGTAAATTGAACCATGTCGGCGGTCATAGTCATATCTAATGCCCAAAAGTACAGCATGGCTGTCTGCCAATTTTATTTCATCTTGAAAAAAAATGCTTGGTATTATGACCTCATCGGGTTGATTTGAACTTTGATCGGAGGTTGCCGTTGTGTTGTCATCATAATAGTTATATCGCAAGGAACTACCGATTAGAAGATCGTGCCTTCCGGTCGCCTTGTCCCAAGTCAATTGTCCAAATCCGATGCGCTGATCCGCCAGAAATGGAATGGTACCGTAGACCGAATTTTGACTATGATCGTTATATGAGAAAGAGAACAGCATCTTCTCATCTATTGGGAGTTCGTATTTTCCCAATATTTCCCAACGGCGCGTGTAAATACTTTCTCCATAAATTTCGTTTCCACCGCGAAACCCTGGTGTCCATTGAAGTTCTCCTCCCCAGCGATCTTCATAGAAATAACGCCCTGCCAATGATAAAATGCGGGCATCCTTTCGTTGAAAATTCCATTTTTGAAAGATGGAAATGCGTTGCTGTATCGTAAGGTCTGTGAAATTATCACCATTATTGTCAATGGGATTGTTATAATTAAAGTAATTGATGCCCAGTAAGATATCGGTATTTTTACCTACTTGTAGTTTTGATCCTACATCCAAATTGTATTCTCCCCATCCTGTTAAGAATGCATCGGCTAAAAAGTCGGGGGCCTCCATGCTACTTTTGGTAATAATGTTGATTAACCCCCCCACAGCTTCGCTACCATAAAGACTAGACGCAGGTCCCTTTATAATTTCGATCTGGTCGATCAGGGAATTAGGTATTCCAGAAAGACCATACACCGTTCCCAATCCACTGACTATGGGCATTCCGTCGATTAGCACAAGCGTATAAGGGCCCTCCAATCCGTTAATATGTATATCGCCGGTATTGCAAACATTACAATTGATCTGTGGGCGAACCCCGTTTACATTCTGTAACGCTTCGAAAATACTCGGGGTCGGGTTCTTCCTCAGAAAAGTTGGACTATACACTTCCACGGGGACCGGACTTTCTAAACGATTGACGGGTTTTAAGGTCCCTGTCACGACTGTTTCGTATAATTGTTCCAGAGCTGGGAGTAGCGCTATGGATAGGTTTTTTTTTTCATTAGCGGATAGGGAAATGGTCTTAGAAAAAGATAGGAAACCAAGTGCGGTTGCCTTTAATTTATAGTTTCCGGGTGGTATATTGCTTAGGACAAAGCTGCCATCTTCATCGGAAGAGGTACCCCAGTTGGTGCCCTCCAAATAAATATTTATATAGGGTACCGGCTTTCCAGCATCATTAACCATCCCTTGTAGCTGAGCATTTTGACCCCATAAACCATTCGAAATGAATGGCAATGCGATTATATTTATAATACATATCGACCTAAAACTTGTGGGCAATATTTTTGTCATTAGAAAAATAAATTTAGACAAAACTAAAAATATGTTTTTACATATAAAAATGTATTTTTGTATAAATTTAAAAAGATGACACTTTCTGAAGAAGACTATGTTAAGGCAATCTATCATTTGGGCAAGGTTGACGGTGCGTTGATATCGACCAATGCGATTGCCGAACAAATGGATACGAAACCTTCATCGGTGACCGATATGGTTAAAAAATTATCGGAGAAAGGGTATGTGAACCACAAGAAGTACCAAGGGGTTAGGCTCACGGAATACGGCCTTAAAGTAGCCCTCTCCATTGTAAGAAAGCATCGGCTCTGGGAAGTGTTTTTGGTCGACAAACTCAATTTCCAATGGGATGAGGTTCATGAAGTGGCAGAGCAATTAGAACACATCAAAAGCGAAAAGCTAATGGATAAGCTTGACAAGTATCTTGAATTTCCACAGATAGATCCACATGGAGATCCTATTCCAGACCGAAATGGAAATTTTAAAAAAGTAAATAAGATTCTTATTTCAGACTGTATGATAGGCGACATAGGTGTCTTCGTAGGCGTTATGAATTCTTCTTCCGAATTTTTAAGGTATTTGGATAAATTGAAACTTGAATTGGGTTCAAAGATGGAAATTGTGGGCAAGGAAGCATTTGACGGTTCTGTTCACTTGAAGGTCGATAAAAATGAAATGGTCTTATCCGCAAAGGCTGCAATGAATATGTATCTACAAACTATCGGCACATGATGTCTCAAGGTAATAAATCATTAGAAGAAGTACATGGATCGGTATCGGTATCCCAAAATGCATCGGTCTGGAAAAAGATTGCTGCCTTTTTCGGACCAGCTTATTTAATAAGTGTAGGGTATATGGATCCCGGCAATTGGGCTACCGATTTGGCAGGGGGCAGTCAATTCGGGTATAAATTGTTGTGGGTATTGCTCATGTCGAATATCATGGCCTTATTGCTCCAAAGTTTGAGTGCCCGATTGGGCATCGTACAAGGCCGTGATCTGGCGCAGGCCTCCCGCGAAACCTATTCCCGCCCCGTCAATTTTATGCTTTATATTTTTGCCGAGATCGCCATTGCCGCCTGTGACTTGGCGGAAGTATTGGGCATGGCCATCGGGTTACAGCTGTTGTTCGATATCCCGTTGCTTTGGGGGGTGTGCATTACCGTATTCGATACTTTTTTGTTATTGTTCCTCATCAACAAGGGCATTCGTAAGATGGAGGCCTTCATAATTGCCCTTATTGCCATAATCGGCGTTTCCTTTTTGGTCGAAATGATTCTGGCGAGCCCCGATATCGTCGAGGTAGCGTCTGGGCTCGTACCTTCACTCCCCAATAGCGCAGCCCTCTATATTGCCATAGGAATCATAGGGGCTACCGTTATGCCCCACAACCTCTATTTACATTCGTCCTTGGTGCAGACGCGTAAATTTGAAAAAGATCCCAAAGGCATTAAACAGGCCATAAAATATAATCTGATCGATTCGGCCATTGCCTTGAATCTCGCCTTCTTCGTAAACGCGGCCATACTTATACTAGCCGCGGCGGTCTTCTATAAGAATGGGATGTTCGAAGTCGCTGAAATTCAGGATGCCCACAAGCTGTTAGAACCTTTATTGGGAAGCAAATGGGCTGCTATTCTATTCGCCTTGGCACTGATCGCAGCGGGTCAGAGCAGTACGATAACTGGGACATTGGCCGGTCAGATCGTTATGGAAGGCTATTTGAATCTGCGTATACAGCCATGGGTGCGGCGCATCATTACGCGGATCATTGCCATTATACCCGCGTTGATCACGGTCATTTATTTTGGGGAAAGGGCTACTGGCGACTTGTTGGTACTTAGTCAAGTAGTATTGAGTTTGCAGTTGGGATTTGCCATTATACCGCTGATTCATTTTGTGAGTGACAAAAAGAAGATGGGATCTTTTGCCATCGGGTTTTGGACGAAATTGGCTTCCTGGACCGTGGCGTTGGTCATTGTGGCATTGAACGCCAAACTTGTTTTCGATGAGATCACGGGTTGGTTAAGAACAAGTGATGAGCCCATCTACATTTGGGTATTTGTCGTACCTATTGCCATAGGCGCCTTAGTACTCTTGGTATATATTATGGCCAAACCGATGTTACGTGCAAAAATAAACGAGCCCAATATGGTACCCCATATACGGGAGGTTATTTTAGACATAAAACCTGATATGATCAATTATGGCCGAATTGCCATAGCCCTTGATTTTTCTACGGTCGATGACAAGTCGGTCGCCAGTGCCCTTCAATTAGGCACCAAGACGGCTTCTTTTACCCTGATCCATATCGTCGAAACTGCAGGAGCTTTGATTTATGGAAGCAGTATTGCCGATTTTGAAACGTCAAGTGATCAGCAGTATTTAAGCGATTACCAATCAAGACTGATTCAAATGGGGTATCAGGTCGAGGTTCAATTGGGCTTTGGAAACCCCAAGAAAAAAATACCTGAAATCGTCAACAAGGGCAATTTTGATATTTTGATCTTGGGATCCCATGGCCATAAATTAGTAATGGACCTTCTTTTTGGAACGACCGTTGACGCCGTGCGTCACAAAGTTGACATTCCCGTACTGATCGTTCGTGAAAATTAGCGACCTACTTTTTATTCGCCGATCAAATTGAAAGCCCCTTTGGTCAAGAACATATCGGTGGGTTTGAATTTTTCATTATTTTTTATAATGGTATTCCCTTCGAAAGTGTCCCCTATTTGTACGACTACTTGTTTAAAATAGCGGTCCGAACCATCGTCGGTATCCAATAGCAGCGCATAGGATATATTGTTGATGGTAACGATTGCTTCGGATGGCAATGACTTTGTAGTCAAGGTGTCGACAATAATCGAGGCGTCAACGAACATCCCGGTCAAAAAGGAATGATTATCATCATTTTTAGGATGGCCATGTACCTTGATAGTCCGGTTTTCATTGATGGAGGTACCAATCAAATGCACTTCCCCAAGATAGGTATCGGTGGAAGTCTCGGGTATTTTAAAACGTATTTCTTGTTCTTTTTTTATCTTAAGGATATCTTTTTCAAAGACCGAAAGCTCCAAATGGATATGGTCATTATCAATAATTTCCAATATGGGGGATGCGGTGGATACATACGTGCCCTTGGAGACATTTATCTTGGTAATGCTGCCTGAAATGGGCGCATAAATGGTCACTACAGAAGTAATCGTTCCGTTTTCGACCGCTGATGGTGCTATATTGAGCATGATCAGTTGTTTCTTAAGTCCGTTGAATTTCGCATTGGCCGTCTTATACTCGCTTTCAGCCTTGAGAAAACTTTTTTGTGACGTAATATTTTCGGCCACCATGGTTTTCTGCCGCTCGTATTCAGATTGTAGGTAGTTCAATTGCTGTTTTACCTGCATATAATCTTGTTGGAGTGTTATGAATTCGGGGTTTTCAATGGTTACCAACGATTGCCCTTTTTTTACTACATCCCCGATTAACAAAGGTGTAGTTTTGATGTATCCACCCATAATCGCACTTACGACCGCCCGGTTTTCGGGGGGAACGTCGATCATCCCATTGGCATGTACGGTCACTGGAAAGGTCTTTTCTTCAACGCTGCCCAACCGCATTTCGTTCTCTTCGAATTGCGCTTTTGAAAGTTTGATCCGCGAATCGTTTTCTGCCGAAACCTTGGCATTCCCGCTCGAATTGTTCTGGCAACCTAGAGTGGCCGTTAGGAGGGCAAAAAGGGAAATCGTATATAGATATCGATGCATGTTGTTCATTTTAAAGGGTTAAGTAGTTAATGTTTATGGCAGTTTGATTGTATTGGGCCAGGGTATCATAATAATCTAATTGAATACCATAGGCATTCTCAAGACTTAGGATGAATTGAAAAAAATCAATCTCCCCATTTTTGAAACTTAGGGTCGCGGTTTTCAGAATTTCATCCGAGAGCATGGTACCTTCGTTCGTATAATAGTCCAAGGCCTTCCCATATTTTGAGAGTTGCCGTTGAAGTTCTTGATAATGTGCCTTCAATAAGATCGAATAGTCACTTGCCTCCTCCACGGTCCTTGCCTCTGCAATTTTTGCCGCCTTTATACGTGTGGCCTGACCACTAAAGAACAAAGGTATTTTGACCCCTAATTGGTAGCCGTACAAATTGCGGCCAAGGTTGGCATTGGTGCCCTGAAAATAGTTAAGACTTAAATCGGGCAAGAGTTGTTGTTGATCGAACTGGCGCGTTGCCTTTGCAAGTGCCACCTTATTTTGATAAAGCTCCAGTTCCAAACTGGCATCGACTGACACCGCCGATATGGGAATTCTGGTAACGGTTTCAATGGCGATTTGTAGACTGTCTTCGCTCTGGATCCTTTTCAAGATCTCGCTTCTTGCAATGGCCACATCTTGTGCTGCCTGTTGTAATGATATGGCCATTTTTTGCTGTTTGGACTTCGCCGTTATTTTCTCGAGATAATTGGTCTCGCCCAATTCAAAACGTCGGGCGGACATGGTGGCAAAATTTTGATAAAGACTATCTAGCCTTCGGTAAATGGCTTCTTTGGCCTTTGCATATTGATAGGCGTAATACGTCGAAGTCACTTCCCGTACCAGTGCCTTTTTCTGCAGCGCATAGGTACTTGATGCCACAAAAAAATTGGCCTTGTTCACTTTTTTTCCGGAGAAATAAACGGTGGGGAACAAAAAATCCTGCTGAATTCCGAATACGTCAAGGGGTTCATTGTTGAATGCCAAATTGTTCTGGTCATAATGATAATAGAGCTGTGTTTTATCAAAGCTAAAGGCATTGTTGATCATAACATCCGATTGTTGTAAATTCAGTTCACCCGCTTTTAGCGCCCTGTTGTTTTCTAGGGCAAGCGCGACCAATTCGTCTAAAACCAAGGGTTTTTCCTGGGCCTTTGTAATTGCCGGAAATAACAACCCGATAATCAGGATAGGGAGTGCCAAGCCCTTCTTCCCTATTTTTTTCAACTTGAACTTTTCAGGAGCATCGAATGCGGCATATAATACGGGCAGCACGATCAAAGTAAGTAGGGTAGCGGTCACCAAGCCACCGATAACCACGGTTGCCAAGGGTCTTTGCACCTCAGCTCCTGCATTTTCGGATATTGCCATTGGCAAAAACCCAAGGGCGGCTGCGGAAGCCGTTAGTAATACGGCCCGAAGCCGATCCCTGGCCCCTTGTTTTATAAGTGCTTCCACATCGTCAAAGGGGTCGTTTTTAAGTTCCTTAAAATGTTCGATAAGCACAATGCCATTGAGCACGGCGATACCGAAGAGCGCGATGAAGCCTACTCCGGCAGAAATACTAAAGGGCATGCCGCGAATATAGAGCAGAAAAATACCCCCAATGGCCGCCATGGGGATGGCTGAATAGATGATCAGGGCTTCCTTAATCGAATTAAAGGCGAAGTATAGCAAGATAAAGATCAGGACCAACGCAATCGGAACCGCGACCAATAATCTGGCCTTGGCACTCTGTAGGTTTTCAAATTGGCCACCATAGGTAATGGTATAGCCTATAGGCAGTTTTATGTTAGCTTCAATCAATTTTTGAACATCATCTACCACCGATTGAAGGTCCCGGTTACGCACATTGATGCCTACCACGATCCTACGATGGGTATTGTCACGGGAAATCTTTGCGGCCCCTTTTTGATACGTAATATTGGCTACTTCGGTCAAAGGGATCTTCCCGCCCGCGGGGACATCGACATAGAGTTGTTTGAGGTTGTCAATATCCTTTCGGTTGGTGGCGTCGAGCCGAACTACAAGATCAAACCGTTTTTCCCCTTCAAAAACGTTGCCGACCGTTCGACCGGCAAACCCCATCGACACCATTTCATTGAGGTCTTGAATGTTGAGTCCGTAGCGGGCAATTTTCGCCCGATCATAGGCCACGTTCATCTGTGGCAAGCCCACGATTTTCTCGACCGAGATGTCGGCTGCGCCGGGCACATCGGCAATCAACGCGCGAATTTCACTCCCTTTTTTACTTAGGATGTCTAAATCCTCGCCGAAGATCTTTATGGCAATATCGGCGCGTACCCCAGTAATTAGTTCGTTGAATCGCATTTCGATCGGTTGCGTAAATTCGACTTCCATTCCTGGGATGATGGCCAGGGCCTTTTTGAACTTATCGGCAAGTTCGTCTTTGCTTTCGGCAGACACCCATTCCTTTCTAGGGGCCAGAATTATGATTACATCGGTCTCTTCCATAGACATTGGGTCTGTGGGTACTTCGGCGGCTCCGATACGGGTGACCACTTGTTTAACTTCCGGAAAATTCTGTAGCAATATTTTTTCGATCTTCGTCGTGGTTTCTACGGTTTTGCTCAAGGAAGTTCCCGTTTTTAGCACGGGTTGTATCACAAAACTACCCTCGTCCAAGGTAGGAACGAATTCACCCCCCATGGAGGAAAATAATGCCACAGAGAAAACCAACAAGGTGAATGCGGTTCCCATGACCCATTTCTTATGTTCAAGAGCCCAATGAATAACAGGCTCATACTTAGCGTCAATCCAGTTTATCAAACGCACCGCGATGTTTTTTTTCGAATCCTTTAACGGTCTGATAAACATTGACGCGGCCACGGGGACATAGGTAAAGCAAAAGAGCATGGCACCGATAAGCGCAAAACTGAAGGTCATCGCCATGGGCTTGAACATTTTACCTTCCACCCCGCCGAGGGACAGAATGGGGATAAAGACAATGAGGATGATCAACTGCCCAAAAATGGCAGAATTCATCATTTTCGATGCACTGGTTACGGTGATTCGGTCTTTTACTTCCTGTAGCCCCTGCTTTGAAAGGTGGGCCAGTTCCCCTTTTTTTGCGGTAATCTGGAAGGCTACGAATTCAACGATGATTACGGCCCCATCAATGATAATCCCAAAATCGATCGCACCAAGGCTCATTAAATTGGCATCTACCCCAAACAGGTACATCAATGACAATGCAAACAAGAGACAAAGGGGAATTACCGAGGCTACTACCAGACCGGACCGAAAATTTCCCAATAAAAGCACGACCACAAAAATAACTATCAGGCATCCTAGGATGAGGTTTTCGGTTACCGTCGCGGTTGTTTTTGCAATGAGTTCGCTACGATCTAAAAACGGATTGATGTGTACGCCTTTCGGCAAGGTGGCGCTAATGGTGGCGACCCGTTCTTTTACCGCGTCGATGACCTTTTTTGAATTAGCGTCCTTGAGCATCATAATCTGGCCCAGGACCTTTTCACCTTCCCCATTGCCGGTAATGGCTCCAAAACGGGGGGCACTACCATATCCCACTTTTGAAATATCCTTTATATAGATTGGGTTGCCCTGAACATTTTTGACGACAATGTTGCCGATATCCTCCAAGGAGGATACCATTCCGTCCCCACGAATAAAGTAAGCTTGATCTACTTTTTCGATATAACCGCCACCGGTAATGCTGTTGTTCATTTCAAGAGCGCTAAAGACGTCCCCGGCTGAAATATTCAAGGCGCTCAATTTTTCGGTGTTGATGGCGACTTCATATTGTTTTAAGAAACCACCCCACGTATTTACCTCTACCACTCCTGGAATACCGGAAAGCTGGCGTTTTACGACCCAATCTTGAATGGTACGCAGTTCTGTAGCGCTGTATTGCCCACTATATTCTGGTTCAACGTCCAGTACATATTGGTAAATTTCTCCCAAACCGGTAGTAATGGGTCCCATTTGCGGGGTGCCAAAACCCTTTGGGATCTTTTCTGCGGCCGATTGTATCTTTTCTGCGATAAGTTGTCTGGGCAGATAGGTGCCCATGGCATCCTCGAATACAATCGTGACCACCGAGAGTCCGAACTTTGAAATCGAACGTATTTCCTGCACTCCCGGCAGGTTCGCCATTTCCAACTCCACCGGATAGGTAATGAACTGTTCCATGTCCTGTGTGGAGAGTTTGGTGCTGGTGGTGATGACTTGTACCTGATTGTTGGTGACATCCGGGACCGCCCCAATCGGAATTTGGGACAAGGAATAGAGTCCGAATCCGATAATAAAGGCGGTAAAAAGCAATATTATAAATTTATTGCGAATACTAAAATTGATGATATATGAAAGCATAGTCCATAAATGAAAGGTTTGACAAACTATCGAAAATAGGTTTGCGAAAAAATGATTTAAATCAAAAGGGGGCTATGCCAAGCGTGGAGGTTGAAAAGGGGCTTCCTTTTCAAGGGACATGTACGTGTCTAAATAAAAAAAGTTAGGCGCGTTATGGGGCAATGAAAATTCGGTATCCGAAGTATCGGTATTCGATTGATTGAGGATAAAAGCGGAAAGTGCAACGGTATGATTTAGGTGCTGAAAAGGGAGACGCTCATGGTCTTTCCGTTCTTCTTGATGTTGCCGGCTATGTTCTGCTTTTAATTCCCCGTAATGCTTCGAGATAAAAACAAAAAAATTATCCCCATATTCCTGGGTGTGAAATCGAGCATGTTCAATCAGTTGGTCCAGTTCTAATAAATCATCGAAACGAATATTAAGACTTTGGATCATCAACAAGCTAGCAATGAATAGGGCGACGAGTTTTGTCATACGAAGTTGCAAAGGTACGTTATTTTTGAATACGATTTTGCTAGTTTTAAAAACATCCAGGCCAAGAGGCTACTATGCTGGCCCGTTCCCAACATCAGGACCGCTGTAATTAAATTGAGGCCCTAGCACAATGCAATGGTCAAAAACCCCGTTCTCATAGTAGGGAATGCCCATTGTCTTGTGCTATTTTTCGCCGAGGAATGTACTGCGGACCCCAAATTTGTGATTACCTTAGTCCCATTAAAGTAATCTGACTAACGAGAATAGGATATGCCACGGGCAAAAAAGCATTGGTTATGGAATCTATTGGCCGTTGTAACGGTCATTGTCTGTTTTTTGGCGCTTTTGGCGCACTATAAGAATTGGACACGTTTAAAGCCAGATCGGCTGCAGATCTTATCTGGATTTTATTACAAATCGATTCCATATTCCGATTTAGACAGTGTACTCATGGTAGATAAAATTCCACCAATGATCCGACTCAATGGTTTTTCGGCTTTTGAACAGGGCAAAGGCATTTATCAGGAGTTCAAGGATTCACTGACCGACAAAAAAGTCAATGTGTTTGTTGACAATTTTGAACAAAGCAAACTGAAGTTGGTATATCACGATTCGCTAGCGCTTTATTTCAACTATAAAGACTCTATCGAAACAGCCAACGCCCAACGGTTTCTTCTCCAAAAGTTGGAAGAGTTTAAGAAATAGGGGCAATTTTTCGAAGCACTCGGAGCTCCTCGAGGTATAAATCGGCTATCTTGGCATTAAAATAGTACGTATGGTCCTTTTGACACAAGTAGTGGGTGCCTTCTATGGGCTTTTGGCGGTACTCTTTGGCGCTTTTGGTGCGCATGCACTTAAAAAATCACTCAGCGACGACCAATTAAAAAGTTTTGAGACGGGGGTAAAATACCAGATGTATCATGCGATTCTTTTGTTGGTGCTTGGCTTCAATTTCAATTTGGAAACAACTTTGGAAAAAAGTATGGCTTATTGTTTTATGGTCGGTACCTTTTTATTTTCCTTTAGTATCTATGCACTCGTCATGAGTACGTCAAAAGGCAGAAAGCTTCGATTTCTAGGGCCGATTACCCCGATTGGCGGCCTCTTTTTGGTCGCGGGCTGGGTGGCCCTGATGTACTGGTTTATCCGAAATGTCATATAAGCTTGCGCCTTCTAGGCTCGTTATTCAATATATTCCTTTCCGTTCAGAAATATCGTGCCTCCTAATTCCTCAATTCGATACGAGCGCCATGTATTCTTGGTACGTCGCCATACTTCCCGATGCACTTGGGTAGTCAAAACAGTATCAGTCGTGATGCCATCCTTTCTGAACATAATTCTTTTCCATGCCTGGGAAGTTATGGCGACCGCGCTATCGCCACGAATTTTCAAACTATCAACGACATAGGAATTTGACAAGGTAGTATCGATAATGGCCCAATCCCTCAGAATGAATTTCCGTTGCATTTCCTTGGTTATTAGCCCTCCATTTTCATCCTTGATTTGAAAATCTTCGGGAATACCTTGCATATACAGGGCTATATTTTTGGTGTTTACCGCTTTTACACATTGATTAAGCGCGGCCTGTATTTCGAGGCGTATGTCTTCCTCTTTTTGACCTGAGCAGCCTAAGATTAGACAGACGGTCAGGAGGCTTGAAATTCGCATATTATAACCTTAAATACATATTTCCGTTAATGGTATTCAATTTTAAGCGATTCGTTGCATTTAAGGTGCCTCCTTCGATTCGCTGTCCCACCATTCGGTCATCTGATTTGAATTTCATTTTTTCGTCGGCATATATGTTTCCATGTATGGTTTCGGCGGTCAAACTCGAATTGGCGATCTTCAGATCTATTTCACCATTGATCGTCGATAAGTTCAAATCTCCAGAATATTTGGCTATTTCGATATCCCCATTGATAAGGTCGGCCTCAAAGTTCCCCTCAAGGATCTCTGATTTAAGGCTGCCATTGATGCTGCTGATCTTAAACTGGGCATTTTTGGGGACATAGAGTACATAATCGAATTGATATTCGTCTCCCATGTTAAAATAACGCTGTTTTTTGCCAGCTACTTTTTCGCGCTCTTGCCATATTTTTTTAAATAAGGCCTCTGAATTGTCACCGATTTCAATTTTCGAACTGCTTTCGGTTACTTCCACTTGGAACATATTCAAATACTTTTCCTCCTCCATCATAATTTCAGCCTTTACATAGATCGATGGCTTGTCCCAGGTCTTTACTTCAATCTCTCCTGCGAATTTTAGTGCGATGTCAATGTACTGATTTTTGAAATCGATGTTTTTTTCAATGGTCTTTTGTGCGTTAGCGGTTAGGCTGATAAGGCCTAAGAGCAGCATACTTGTTAAATTTTTCATGACGGTTCGTGTTTTGATGATTAGTTTTTTCTTAGATATATATTGCCATTGATCGATTTCAGTTTGATTTCGACACCTCCGTTGTTGATCGACCCTTTTATATTCCGACCTGAAATAGATTTAAGTCCATTTTTATCGGGTCGGCTTAGGTCAAAATTGGTGTATACATCCCCATTTAACGAATCGAGAAAGAGGTTGGCAGGGGTTGTCCCTGGAAGTGTTATGTCGATATCCCCGTTGGTGGTGCTTATTACAATAGGTGCCTGTTGATTGATTGCCTCGAATTCGACCTTTATATTTTCGTTCAAGGCATAGGCAGTAATGGGCCCCGAAAGGTTCTTTAAGGTGAGGCCGCCATTCAAATTGGCATTTGCTTCAACTTCTCCCGAAAAGCCTTCTATATAAATATCGCCGTCCCATGAATTGGTAACCGATACATTTTGCGACTTTGGCAGATAAATTTCAGCCTCCTGTGACTTTCGTACGTTTTGAACCACGAGATTATTGCCCGATTGAACGACGCTAAACCCCACGTCGGTATTATCCTCGCCCCCCACACCTACTAGTTTTAGTCCTTTCGCCCGTTCCGGAATCGGCTCTAACGTAGATACCTTGATCAGTATTTCGTTCTTGTCATGGGTTTTTATCGTGATTTTAGCATTCGATTCTATTTTGACCCAATCGATGCCGGTCAATGGTTTGCGATAATCAGACTGCGCATGCATGCTCAAAGCAAGGATACAGGTAAAGGCGAATAGTGTAATTTTTTTCATGATTGTTGTTTTTTGATGTTTATATGGTTCCTGATAGAATCTTATGAATCTCCTTTTTTACGAAAGGCTGCGTGTCTTCCTGTTCCATGAGTTTTTTCATGGGCCCTACTGCTTTCTTTTCTTGTATGAGTACGAGGTTTTGGAGGACCGCTATCTGTATACTTGGATCTTTTTCGGTACCCAAAGCCCTTATGAATGCCGTTTTTACGGCTTCGGATTCCAGGAACCTTGACAACGCATCAACGGCGGCCGAACGTACGTTGACATTTTCATCGTGTAACATTCTGTCGGTCAGTGCGTTCACGATTTCTTCGTCGGGATTTTCGAATTGTACTACAAAGTTAACTCCTTGTATACGCCTACTGGCCGATTTATTCTCCATTAAGGCAAGCATGGCGGTCTCCCGTATTTCGTTCCCTTCGGTCTTCAGGGTGGTGACCACCAAGTTCGATTTTTGTGCTTCCTGATATTTTCCTATTAGAAATGCTCCGATCAATAAAGCCACACTGGCCGCTAGTTTTAGGGAGGTACCTACCCAGTTTTTGCGGGGGATACTTGTCATGACCATCGGTGATGTATTTTTAGAAACCCTATGTTTTTCGTCGGTTAGCTGCTTCAGGAAATTCGTTTTGATAGAAGCAGGGGGATCGCAGGCACTTCCTTCTCAAAGGCCTTGAATAGTTTTTGTAACTGGGCCAACTCTTCGGAACAGCGCGAACAATCCTTTACATGGGCGTCTACCTCTTTTCGTTGTGCATCGGTCAAGGTGGTATCTAGATATTCAATAAGTAAATCCCCAACATGTTGCTTTTTCATACCTATATGGTTTTAAAATAGATCACTTTCAGTTTTTGAAGGGCCCTACTTACCTTGGTCTTTACGGCGCCTGGCGTGCTTCCAACGATTTCTGCCAATTCTGCATATTTTACCTCTTGCAATCGATTTAAAATTAGAAGTTCCCTATCTGAAGTTTCGAGTTGGTCCAAGGCCATTTGCAAATGGGAATACGCTTCGGTGTTATCTTCTAAAGTATCGGTAAGTTTGTAGTCATGGTCGTCTAGGTCTTCCATTGTTTTTTGTGTTCTTCTATAATGTGTATTCAGACTGTTTCGTGCAATCGTGAAAATCCATGAGAGGAAATTTCCGTTATTATATGAGTTTCTATATTTTATCAATTTGTAAAACACATCTTGTGTTATGTCTTCGCTCAGCATTTTATCCTGAGACATTTTAAAAAGAAAGTTATAGACGTGGGCATGGTGCCTTTCGAATAAAATCTTGAGCATATCAAGATTTCCGTCAACCACTTCGGCCATCAGTTTCTCATCGGTCTGCACTTTCAAAAATGTTATTTTAGTTAGTGTTCGTTATTATATAGTCCTGAAATTACAAAAGGTTACATGAAGCACTAAAAAAATCGCCGCCATCGTTTTGGAAGCGATTCTTTTGTTGGACCTTTCATACGTGTATTATGGAAAAACATTATTTATCGGATGCGTTTACCGATGTAAATTCCCGGATGGCTGCATTCGGTTCGATAATATTATAGCCTTTCCAAAATTCGGGGTCATAGGAAGGCATATAGGTAGGCAGGACCGTATTATTTTCAGTAAAGGCGTCAAAGTTTGTTGGCGAGAGATTTTCGGATTCAAACACCACGACTTCATTTTTGTCAATGTTCGTAAAGGCAAGATCTACGTTTCCAGAGAGTTCATTCTGCTTGTTGCGCCCCTTTACATGGCGATTTTTCTCAATGATCTTTAAGGGTCGCTTAATGCCCATACGATTGCCAGTTTGAGATTCAAAATAGCGAAGGCCATAGGTGTTATCGGATCCCTTCGAAAATATGATTTTTCCCTTCGACAAATAGGTGTTTAAGGAGATTCCCAATAAGTTGAAGGTTTTCAGCGACTTTACATTCTCAAAATCAACCTGGATGATGGCGAAATCATCCGAATTTATATAGAGGGTTCCTTTGAAGTCTTCAGAACGTTTAGGCTCAAATTCAAGAACGTATACGGCATCTTTGCCCATGTACGTAAAATCTTTTAGGGTAAAATGGTAGCGGTTTGACTTCCAAAGAAAGTTAAGATCGGAGTCTTCCAGTATCGGAAGACTATTGAAGATATCGCCCAAGGCACTTCTTCGGTAGGAAGCGAAGTTCTTTTTTCGTTCGGCTTCATTTTTTTTTGCCTGTTCCAATTCTTTATTTACTGCGGTAACATCGGCAGAATCGATTTCTTTTCCAAAAATTTCGTCGGCATCGACCTTGGTTCCGAAGAGGCCCGATTTGATTTTAAAATATGAGTCGGTCTTAACGTTTTCCTTTATAATGGTATTGAATTTTTCTTCCAATTTATTCATGTCGAGCTCCATATCCTTATCATAGAGTTCGGAAGCCTTGATGAGTGCAAGTTTTTGTTTTTCGGTATCATAGTTCCCGTAAAGATCTCCCAGTACTTCGGTATAAAAGCTATTTGATTTGGGGATGGTCGCGATCACACTGTCAAGGAATTTTTTATTAAAGGCCTCGATGGTCGATTTTTTAAGGGTGTAATCGGTTTTTAACATGCGTTGAAAGGATGATTTTCGAAAAAACAGCCGTTTTTTGGTAAGCTGTTGGGTGTAATTCCTTGGAAGGTTTTTTTTCACCAAATCAATGATTTCTTCAGCGGTATACGATTTGTTTGAAACTATTACCGGGTCTAGTTCAATGGCCTTCGGGCGAAGGACAATGCTATTGCCCGTAAATTGATTCAAGGGTTTGGCGATGGTGGCATAGCCAATACATGAGATAAACAGCGAATCGGTTGGCTGAATGTTTTTGTCGATCAAAAAAGTAAAACGACCTTCCTCGTTGGTTATCATTCCTTTGTTTTTCAATTGAACCGTCACATAGGGAAGGGGTTTTTGGGTGGCAGAATCGATAATTACCGAAGTCAAGGTCTGGGCAGCTATTGGCGAACTGCACAGGATACAACAGAAACAAAAATTCAAAAAGGCATTTTTAACCATAGATAGCAATCAAATTGATGAACGACAAAACAAGGGACATTCTCCTGAATATCCTTGTTCTTTGGCTTTTTTTTAGGATGTATTTAGTGTTTATTTAACCATAAAAAATAATGGAAGCGCCGGAACAAGCACTGAAAACGGCATTAATGGCAGCCACAATCGTCTTGTCCGCAGCCTTTGCCATGTCTTTTTTTGGAAGAAAATACCGACTTGGGCACGAAATACTTGACAACAAGATACCCGATAGCGATGGCAAGTGTGCTATAGGCCAAGATGGTCTGAAGTAAATTCATAGTTCGTTTTAAGAGTTAAAAAATAGAACGCCTATTAAAGTATCCTAAGACAAATGATTCCTCATTGTATGTCAATCAAGGGTCTCAAAAACAATGCCAATGGGTTTGCCCAAGGATTGTTTTTTGTTGTTCCTATTTTAAAATCTGATACGCGATCAGGGCTACAATATACGCAAAAACACTCATAATCACTAGCTGTGCAGCAGGCCATTTCCAGGAATTGGTCTCTCGTTTTACCACGGCCAAGGTGCTCATACATTGCATGGCAAAGGCATAGAACAAGAGTAGGGAAATACCGGAAGCCAAGTTGAACAAGGGCTTCCCGGTATGCACATCGACTTCGGCACCCATGCGTTGTTTTATGGTTTCCTCCTCATCACTGCCAACACTATAAATGGTCGCCAAAGTACCCACAAAAACTTCGCGGGCCGCAAAAGAGGTCAATACGGCGATGCCTATTTTCCAATCATAGCCAAGGGGCCGTACGATGGGTTCGATTGCCTTCCCGATATGTCCGATATAGGAATTTTCCAATTTAAAGCCCGAAATCTCTTGTTTGGTGGCTTTTTCAACAAGTGCTTCCTTGCGCTGCTCAAGATTTTGGGCAAGGGCTTGGAGTTGGGCAGTATTTACATCCTTAGGGATACTATCGATGTAGGTCATGCGATAATTCGCCAAATTCTGTTCGATACTTGCTTGGTTGAATTCGGTAAAACCTTGGTTTTTAATGCGTTCTGCTACGATGGTATCTGCGTTCTTGAAATTGTCAGAATACCCATTGGAGCCTAGGAACCAAAGGATAATAGAAATCGCCAAAATGATTTTTCCGGCGCCTAACACAAAACTCTTCGTCTTTTCCCAAACGGTGTACAATACGTTTTTGAGAAGCGGAAGTTTATAATTAGGCATTTCCACTACAAAGAAAGTGCGGCTTTTGATTTTCAAAACATGGTTTAGGATCATGGCCGAAAAAATGGCCGCGCCAAAACCGATGAGGTATAGCAACATTAAGGTCAGGGCCTGATATCCGAGACCTAAAAAGCGCCCTTCCGGAATTACCAGGGCAATAATGATCAGATAAATGGGGAGTCGTGCCGAACAAGTTGTGAACGGGGTTACCAAAATCGTGATCAATCGTTCTTTCCAGCTTTCAATATTTCGCGTCGCCATAATGGCCGGTATCGCACAGGCGGTCCCTGAAATCAATGGTACGACGCTTTTTCCGCTCAAACCAAAGGGGCGCATGACCCGATCCATCAAAAAGACGACACGGCTCATATACCCCGATTCTTCCAAGAGGGAAATGAACAGGAACAAAAAGGCGATTTGGGGAATGAACATAACGATGCCCCCAATACCGGCCAGAATACCCTCGGCGATCAGATCGGTAAAGACACCGCCCGGGAGGGTTGTTTTTACCCACTCACTGGCGAAGAGGAAAAACTGATCGATATAATCTTGTGGAACACTGCTCCAATCGTAGATCGCCTGAAATATGGTCAATAGGATCAGAAAGAAAATTAGATAGCCAAGGACTTTGTGGGTCAATATCTTATCAAGGGTCGCACGAAAACCTTTGGCCGCATTGATGTCGACTTTATAGGTTTCCTTCAGAATTCCATTAATGATTTGATAGCGAAGGATCGTTTCTTTTTGTTGCAACCGCTTCAACTCCGATTTCGATTTGGTCGCAAAGGATATCAGTGAATCCTTGATCGGACTTTTTTCGATCGGCATGAAGTTGACGTCCTGGGTGATGACCAACCAGAGTTTGTAAAGATCTTGTCTTGGAAAGGTATTTTTAAGACGTTCAAAATATTCGGGGGCAATGACCGAAGTATCAACGATCGCATTGCTCGAAAGATTTTTATAGTCTGCAATAAGCTCTTTTAGAGCGTCGATGCCCGTACCTTTACGCGAACTCACGAGCGCTATTTTGGTATCGAGTTTTTCCTCGAGCATCGAAATGTCAATCGAAATACCCTTTTTTGACATGCGATCCGCCATATTGATAACCAGTATCACGGGGATCTTAAGGTCTTTTATCTGCGTAAATAATAATAAGTTGCGCTTAAGATTCTCAACATCGGATATGACGATGGCTACATCGGGATGGTCTTTGTCTTTTTTATTCAACAAAAGTTCAACGGCCACGCTCTCATCCAAGGAGGTCGTATTGAGGCTATAGGTACCCGGTAAATCTAGAATATGTGCTTTGACACCTCGGGGTAGTTTACAGATACCTTCCTTTTTTTCAACGGTAATCCCGGGATAATTCCCCACTTTCTGTTTAAGCCCGGTGAGTTGGTTGAAGACGGAAGTCTTGCCGGTATTGGGGTTTCCGATAAGTGCCACCTTGATCTGTCTACTCATATCGCGGAAATATCATCAAGGAGTTCAATTTCAATAAGCTGGGCTACAGATCGTCTGATGGCGATGTGCGAACCATTCACATTTATGTAGATAGGATCCTTAAAAGGCGCTATTTGTACTAATTCGATGGTATTGCCAGGAAGACAGCCTAATTCGAGCAATTTTATGGGCAGAATATCATCGGCAAATTCCTTGATTATACCCTTTTGGCCTCGCTTTAATTGTGCAACGGTAAAACTCAATTTTTATTTAGATTGATTCTAGGTAAGGACAAAAGTACGGTAAAAAATGGAAGATATTATGGTTAATCCGAAAAAAAATAGTGCCTGAACGCCGTGGGAAGTGGGCGGTAGGCGGTAGGCAGTAGGCAGTGAACAGTAAGCAGTTGGCAGTGTACAGGGGAGAGTGAACGGTAACTAAATTTTAAAACCCCGTCACCTCCCGATAACCATCGGGATGGAACTTCACTCTTTATACGACTTTTCTAAAAGAGCGATATCGTTCATCAATTGATCGATCGCTTCCTTTTTGGTGCCGTCATAAAAGCCCCGGATCCTGCGTTCCTTATCGACTAATATAAAATTTTCGGTATGGATCATATCGTACGGCCCTCCGTCCCCATCGGTCTTTACTGCCAAATAGGATTTCCGGGCCAGGTCATAGATCTGTTTTTTATCTCCAGTCACCAAGTTCCATTTTCGATCGACCACTCCTTTTTCAAGGGCGTATTTTTTTAGTTGGGCGACCGAATCGATTTCGGGGGTGACCGAATGTGACAACAACATGATGGTAGTGTCATTTAGGACACGATTCTGAACATCGGCCATGTTTTTAGTCATAATGGGGCAGATCGTTGGGCAGGTGGTAAAAAAGAAGTCGGCGACATATATTTTATCCTTATAGGTGTCTTGGGTTATGTTTTCCCCATTTTGATTGGTCAGGGAAAAATCGCCAATGGTGTGGTATTTTTTGATATAGGTAATCGTACTATCCACCAATTCGGGATTCACCATCGAAGGTTCGTATATGGGCAACATTTTCTTAGGATCTAAGGCTTTATAAAATAGCGTGACAATGACCGCTGAAAGAAGGAAGAAAACGATCCCGAACAACTTATATTTGGCGAAAAATGACCTCATGTTCTTTTCGGCAAAGGTACGTTAGTCACAGGAACCTTTCAACTGTTTCGTACCCAGAGGCTGCCAAAACTTTCTTAAAAAGAAATCGGATGCCCTTCTTTCTTTTTTTAAGAGTTGTTAAAGATGTACTTTTGTCGCTTTAAATTTTAGAAATTAAGGATGGATCCGATACTGATAAAGACGCTACAATTCTTTTTAAGTCTTTCAATTTTAATAGTACTACATGAATTAGGACATTTTATTCCGGCTAAATTGTTCAAGACCCGGGTCGAGAAATTTTATCTCTTCTTTGATATTAAGTTCTCGCTCTTCAAAAAGAAAATCGGGGAAACGGTGTATGGCATTGGCTGGTTGCCATTAGGGGGCTATGTGAAAATTTCTGGTATGATCGATGAGAGCATGGATACCGAAGCCATGAAGGAAGAACCCAAGCCTTGGGAGTTTCGAAGTAAACCGGCATGGCAGCGCTTGATCATTATGTTGGGCGGGGTAACGGTCAATTTTATCTTGGCCGTGGTGATCTATATCGGCTTGGCCTATGCTTATGGGGATCAATACATCCCGGCCGATAGTTTGAAAGACGGGGTGTATGTTTCTGAAAAAAACATTGGCGACAAATTGGGTATTGAGACCGGCGATAAGATCATAGCGGTGGACGGAAAGAAAATAGAGGACTTCAATGCTATTTTTATGGACATCGTCAATGGAAATTCAATCACCATTGTACGGAAGGGCAATACGATAACCAAGGAAATCCCCATCGACTTTATCGCTACTTTGTTGGAGGATGAAGATAAGATCCGTTTTCTGAGTCCGCGTATTCCCTTTATCATCGGGGGGGTATCCCCAGAGTCTGCCAATAAGGACTCCGGGCTTCAGGCCAAGGATGAAATCGTGGCAATCAATGGCCATGCCATAAAATATTTTGATCAGGCGAAGCCGCTATTGGAAGATTTAAAGAATAAAAAAGCCATGCTTACGGTAAAACGTGGGGATGCTGCGAATACGGAGATTCCTGTGGTCATCACCGATTCGGCTACCATTGGGGTCAGTTTGGGTGGTATTAGTTTTGCGGATCTTGAAACACGGGGCATCCTAAAGGTCGAGACCCGAAAATATAACTTTATCGAGTCGATTCCTGCTGGCATTGACAAGGGCGTCAGTACACTTTCGAGTTATATAAAGCAGATGAAGAAAATCTTCAATCCGTCTACGGGGGCGTACAAGGGGGTTGGTGGTTTTGCCGCTATCGGGGGCCTATTCCCGGATGATTGGGACTGGCCGTCGTTTTGGAGCGCCACTGCTTTTATCTCGATCATCTTGGCGTTTATGAACATTTTGCCAATTCCGGCACTTGATGGGGGCCATGTCATGTTCTTGTTGTATGAAATCGTTACGGGAAGAAAACCCAGCGACAAATTCTTGGAATATGCGCAAATGACGGGGTTCTTTTTATTGATCGCCTTGTTGTTGTTCGCCAATGGCAATGACCTGTACAAATGGCTTTTTAAATAGACGATTTTTTATTTGAGGGTTTTGAAAAAACATTTATATTTGCACCCTCTTACGCACGCCTTTGGCGAGCGCCAGAGGGAATGGGCTCTCAACGAGCCTTAAAATTCCTCCTTACCTGCCTGCCGGCAGGCAGGGCTCAGCTCTGAGCCACTCGCTTCTCCGGCAAGTTGTAATCGGGAAGAAGTCAATAAAGACTCTAAAATAAATTGAAATTCCTCCTTACCTGCCTGCCGGCAGGCAGGGCTCAGCTCTGAGCCGCTCGCTTCTCCGGCAAGTTGTAATCGGGAAGAAGTCAATAAAGACTCTAAAATAAATTGAAATTCCTCCTTAGCTCAGCTGGTTAGAGCATCTGACTGTTAATCAGAGGGTCCTTGGTTCGAGCCCAAGAGGAGGAGCATAGCGACGACAAGCCACTAGAAATAGTGGCTTTTTTCGTCAGAAAACTTGGGCGAAAGGAGCTTGCCTGCCGTAGGCAGGCCCAAGAGGGGCCAGACGGTGCGCGGTCCTCTTCAGCAGTACAACTTCCTCAAAGCGATTCTTTTTTGCCGTTTTAGTGAAGGGGCCTACCTGCGGTAGGCAGGCCAGTTGGCGTGTGGGCAATTTGTGTAAACATAATTTAACATAGCGACGACAAGCCACTAGAAATAGTGGCTTTTTTCGTCAGAAAACTTGGGCGAAAGGAGCTTGCCTGCCGTAGGCAGGCCCAAGAGGGGCCAGACGGTGCGCGGGCCTTTCAGCAGTACTTTATCCACAACCCGATTCATTTTTGCCGTTTTAGCGCGACATTGCATGAGCAATGGGCGAGCGGATGCGTTGGCAAAGACGGCGCGCTTGCAATTTTGGAAAATGATGTCTTAGATTATCAAAGGAGTATAATTAAACCGTCTTTTCGATTTCATAATAAATAGCAATAAATTTAAATTCATACAACAATACACACATTATAAACGTTGACAAAAAGCTGGATAATCAAGGAGTTACTTAGTCGTTTCTTTATTATTTACTCCTATATACTTAGCTATGACCAGAGTCATTGGACAAATAGAGACATTAAAAAGACTAAAAGCTACATTAAGTACTAAAGGGATTTCCAGATTTAATTCCATTGGTGAGATCAACGAATTCATTATAAACTACGACAACGAAAAGCAGGAATTATTCTTCAAGATTGAGCATGATTTGGATCTTGAACTAGACACTCTTCAAGCGGAGGGATTTGACCTCCAAAAGTACTATGATACTTTAAAAACGAATGCGGCAACAAGACTCAATGGTGTAATTAGGAGCCTAAAAACGAAGTGTGAGACCATAAACGCGAACCCTACCAGGAATCCCTTAAAGGAAGTAGGTTACTGGTACCTGTTACAAATCTTTTTAGCCACAAAATTTATTTTAGAAAAGAGTTTTAAATCTATCATTTGGATCCAAACCTTTAGAACACATAAACGCTTGAAATCATCAATGAATAAAATCAATGATTATGTGACGAACAGGGAAGCAATTATTTCAACACAATATACGCAGAAGATTAAAGAGCTTGAATACACTAAGACTGTAGTCACTGACTTAAACCCCCTAATTGCCGGAACAATCGGCGAAAATTTAGTTGAAAAAGAACTAAAAAAATTATCGGATGAAAATATTTTATTCAATGATTTTTCAGTGGTTTTTGAAAAACCTATTTATTACAAAAAAGATAAAAGCAGAATATTCAGCATACAAATAGACCATCTCTTAGTAACCAAATCTGGACTGTTTGTAATAGAAACAAAGAACTGGAGTAAAAATTCAATAGAGCGGCTTGATTTGAGATCACCGGTTGAACAAATTAAAAGATCTAGTTTTGCATTATATGCTACCCTCACGTTTGCCAAACAACTAAATGATAAGTTGCCTTACCATCACTGGGGAGAGAAAAAAATACCAATAAGGGAGTTGGTTGTTATGATTAACAATAAGCCGAAAGAGGAATTCAATTTCAGTAAAGTACTTACGTTAAATGAGTTAAATGGATATATAGCTTATTTTGATCCGATTTTTGATGATTCTGAGGTTGAATTAATCTCCAATTATTTAACTAAGATAAAGAACTAAGAAGGTATACGATTCGAATACCTATTAAGTTGGCAAGTTGTCTAAGAATTGGATTATAAAGCGTTGGCAAGGACGGCGGGCAGGCTCCTCAGCAGTACAGTATCCTCAACGCGATTCATTTTTGCCGTTTTAGCGTGACATTGCGTCAGCAATGGGCGAGCCGAAACGTTGGAAAAGCCGGTACCAAGAAAAATAATTTTCCCTGGCGGGAATCCAATTCAAGGGCCACGCTGTATATACAAGCCTATTACACCATAAAGCTGGGATAAGGCCTCAAACAGTAGCCTCCATTCGTCGTATCACTTTTTGCATTGTCCATAATGACACTGCCGCAAATTCCTAAAGTTTGTTATGGAATTTTAAATACTTTTATCCTATGAAAACGACCGCTTTAGTAATTCATCTGTTTTTATTTTTTATTACATGTCCCCAAGGGAATGCCCAAGAGGTATTTAAACTTTGGGAAGACGGAAAAAAACCTTTTTATAAGGATAACGATCTTAAGGAATATGAAAAAGAGGCATGGGGTACAAAAGCAGTTGGAAACATTACTGAACCTACGCTGACCATCTACAAAGCGGAAGGGCAAAATACCGGGAAGGCGGTCGTCATAATTCCAGGCGGGGGATATGAATTGGTGGCCATGTACCATGAGGGGTATGCATTGGCAGAATTACTTTCAAAAAATGGAATTACGGCAGCCGTTTTGAAATATAGAATACCGGATCCAAAATCTTCCAACGAGCCACAGCTGGTGCCATTGACCGATGGGCGAAAAGCACTTAAAATGATGCATGAAAAAGCGGCGGCCTACGGTATAAATACCGATGAGATAGGCGTTATAGGCTTTTCTGCCGGCGGCCATTTGGCGGCAGTCCTAGGGCTTTGGGAGAGTGAAAATCTGAATGAGAACCCAGACTTTACAGGCTTGATTTATGGGGTGACCAATTTAAGCGAGGGCAATAAAAATTGGTTGGAAAGCAATCTATACCATAGAAAGCTTACTGAGGCCGAAATTGCCAAAAACACATTATTGAATCTGGTTACTAAAGATACGCCTCAGGCATTTTTGGTACACGCGATCGATGACGATTCTTGTAACCTTGAAGAGACCACCTTGTATATGCAAAAATTAGTGGAGCATGGGGTTTTGGTTGAAGCACATATTTTTCCCAAAGGAGGGCACGGTTTCGGAATCGGCAGCGCTTCCGATGGTACGAACCAGTGGGTACCTTTGTTTGTGAATTGGGTAAAGAACAGTCGGTTTTGATCAATTTAATGCAAAGTACATAGTTGGGGATTCCATAGTCCCCGAGCCTTTTAAAGGTTCCTTTTGACTAGATCAATAAAAATTGCTTGTTGGTCGATTTCAACCAATGATTAACTAAACAACTTAGACGACCTATGTTGCGAGTTTACCTGCCGAAGGCAGGCCCAAAAGAGGACCGACCGAGAAGAAATTGTCCGCCGGACATTTTTAGGGCGACATTGCGTCAGCAATGGGCGAGCAGAAGCATTGGCAAGGCCGGCGCGTTGGAAATTCAACACTATAGCTACCTCAAAGCGATTCTCTTTTTATAAGAAAGGTAGGCTAGAAAACGGCCAGTCAAGAATAAATCGATACTTTTAGATAAATCCCGACTCGAATGCGATTGCTATACCTATGAAAAAAGCGCTACTACTATTGCTACTATCTAGCTCAAGTCTTTGGAGTCAAGTAATTACTGAGGTGACGAACGACAACTACGACCTTGTAACCAACTATGTGCGCACAAATAACATTGACTACAGCCTTGTCGATGGATCTCCTTATCTAAATCCCAATTTTGTGCCTGCCAAAATAAACGATATCAAACAAACAAAATTTGTTCGTTTCAATGTGTTTGAAAATACGGTAGAGATTCAATTGCCGAACACTAAAATTATGGCACTTGACTTCACCAAGAATCCCTATAAAATTGTGCTGAACGATGGATCCGACAAACACTATGAGACACACTGTTTTGTGGATACGAAAGGGAATTTGGAATATACCTTTTTCGAGTTGGTGCACACCAACGAAAAGTATTCGCTTTTTCGTAAGGAACGAATAAAGTTCATTGAAAAAAAAGAGGGTGTGGCGAGGTACGTTGACGCAGTGAATGCGAAGTTCTTAAAGATTGACGACGTTTTCTACGTAACCAATCTGGTGACGAGATCGGATACGCTTCAGCAGTTGCCCACAAAAAAGAAGAACTTCCCGGAACTTTTTATGAAGCAATCCAAAGAAATCGAAAAATTTCGAAAACAAGAAGATTTAAAAATGTCTACCGCCCAGGATTGGATCGCCGTTTTAGACTATTATTTTGAATTAAAGTCTTGATTCTTCTGAGTTTTATGACACGGTTGCGTTACGAATATCCCCTTTCATAGCCTGTGGTGGTCCCATTTATATTTAACATTTGCCAGGGTCTCCTTTCATGATTATCACCTCTATTTTAGTAGCGAATTAATTTTAATAAGCAAAGCATTAGAATTTATGCGTTGCTGGTCAATTAAGCGTATATAATCTTTTTTCCATAGTCTTCGAAGCGTCAAAGCATTTTAAAACCTCAGGATCATTTTTTATTGATGCAAAATCCAGAATACGTGCGTACGGATATCAATATGCCAATCACCACGTACAATCTCTCCAGTGGCATACCGCATATATTTCAAGGGTTTGTTGTAATCGGCGAGTTTTATTCGGATTTTTTTAAAAAAGGGGATCAAAAATTCGGCAAGCTCCTTTGATGTACAAATTCCCGTGAAAAACGCCATTCTTTCCCTTCCTTTTTCCATACAAGACTATAGAACATGGGTTCCCAGCCGTTACCCAGATCTTTTATACGGGAGAGCAGTACAAATCCCATATTGCCCAGCACTTCAACATATTGGATCGTAGTGGAAAGAGTCGGAACTGAATGGCTACCAAATTTGCTCAAGATACCCAATATTTGATTCCGATCAAGCCTTATAATCTCCCCATTGTCGGTAACACGTACATTCAAGAAATCGGTGGCATAGATGTTTGAGATTACGGCCATATCCGATAGGTCAGAAGCCTTGATAAAATTCTCAACGGTGCGTCTCAAATCAAGGATGTCAGATTCTATCTTCGAATTGGTCTTCATGATTTTCGGCTTTTCCTACAAAATTAAGGTATAGCTCGCGGATAGTTCATTTTTATTTAGCAATTCAATGATGATTATAAATTTAAATAAGATAACAGTTTGGCTAAGGGCTCTATTCCTGTTGGTCTTGCCCTCCTCCAGAAGATTCTGGCGGATTTTACTGAAGAAGTTGATGATAACGTGTACGTATTCCCTGCCGAAGGCAGGCCCTCTCAGGAGGGGAGGGATTCGTTCTTAGTTTTGAATTTCGGTGTATCAAGGAAACCCGTAACATTAAGGAAAACTTTCCCATAGGCGTATTTGAAGTACTCGTTTTTCTTGCCCTTGTTGAACGCATTCTGGCGGATATTTCTAAAAAGTTTTATCTTGGCTATTGGGTTTTCCCTGCCTGTGCTGGGCTTGAAAGGAAAAAGCGTATTTTACATGTTGTCGAAAATAGTATCTTCGAAAAGTCAAAACATTAAAATGGCAAGAAATAACACATCCAGGACATTGATCGACATTTTGAGTGAACTTGTAGAAGTGTTTTTTAAAAGTAGGCGGCAAAGCACCGGCGGAAGGACGTGGCACCAACACGTGGTACCGTATGAAAACAAGTGGGCCGTTAAGCGTGAAGGTAATGAACGGATCACCTCTTCCCACAGACACCAGGATACGGCCATTAGAAAGGCTAAACGCCTGGCCAGAAAATACAAGGCCGATGTGATTATACATAGAGAGGATGGTACGATACGCGATCGTATGAGCTATGATTAGGATCGAAATAAAAAGTGGCTGCGTTTTTTCGTTAGAAAATTTGGGCGCAAGGAGCCACCTACGATAGGCAAGCCTACCTACGATAGGCAAGCCTACCTACGATAGGCAAGCCTACCTACGGCAACGCCCGCAATTAATTCTACATCTTTTTGGCATTTCGTTTTTAATATCAAAGCCAAATAGTCATTTCAAAATTCTTATTGATCGCAAGATTGGTTTTTATTCTGATTTCAGCTTTGATCGGAAGAATGTAGGTATCCATTTTCGTGTCAAACCAAATGGCAGTCTCCCATGAAAGTTCACCAATTTGAGCCAATGTTTTCATTCTTCCCCAACCGGCTTCCTGCCACTTAAGGTTTTCTCTTATTTCCTTTGAAACAAACTTAGGTAAGGAAACAAAATACCAGCCACCCGGGGAACCATGTTTCCACATTTTCGCGGGGAATTTATATTTTATTTTGCCATTCATTGCCTTGTTTTACCTATGAATAGGTACTTTTTAGTTGACCGTCGACGCATAGATAAAGTAACAAATCAATATAGCTCTAATTTTATTCGCACTTCAGGAGCGGCTAAAATGATCTCCTATGGCGATTACATTTTTTACAATTGAAAAGGAACAGATTGTTTTTGTACAGGTTGAATCTTGATGAGCCTTACTACCTATTGACTTTTAATTGACAACATTAAACACGAATAACCCTAATTAAAAGGGCTTCAATTTGTGAAATTAAGTGTTTTTTTAACACTTTATATGAGAATCGCTTGCAAAAGTGAAAAATCTTTACGTAATTTAGTAAATGTAATAAGTACACTTAAAAGATAGCTCCTTTATATCCTTTCCTTAACCAAGGGATCGTAGATATCGATTTGATTTGAAAACCCAGTCACCGAATAATCACAAGTCGCTATGCCAACACAATTTGATGAATTTCGTGCGGATTTAAAACCTTACGGGCTCACTTGCGAGTTGTGGCAACCAAAACGAATGCAAAAGCCGGAGCGTCATAATGAACTTGAAATAAATTTTTTACCGGAATGCTCGATTACTTATGTCATTCAAAATCGAAGGGTCAAGGTCAAAATGGGTTCTGTTATCGCTTTCTGGGGGTTGGTACCACATCAGATCGTTGATTTTAAGCAAAGTTGTCCTTACTATGTGATTACGATTCCTTTTTCAATTATAAAAGAATGGAAATTACCAAAATCTTTTCTAGATGCCCTTTTTAAGGGCAAAATACTAACTATATCAAAACTTGATGATTTAGTTTTCGAGAAAAAGAGATTTAAAAAGTGGTCTAGTGATCTAGGGCAAAATGAGTTTGAGTTATATACAGCTTGCTTGCTCGAGATTTGTGCATACATAAAGAGATTTGCCTTTAATGCACATCCAACGAAATCAGATTCGAATCAAGTTCCTCCTCCTATTAATCTTGTGGAAAGAATGGCAATGTTCATTGCCAGGAATTTTACGGATCCCATTAAGGCAAGCGACGTGGCAAAAGAAGTAGGTCTTCATCCGGACTATGCCAATTCTGTCTTTAAAAGGGTCTTTGGGAGTACAATATCAAACTACATAATTGTTCAAAGAGTGGCTTTTGCCGAAGGTAAACTATCAATTTCCAACGATAGTATTACCTCCTTGGCGTATCAGTCTGGCTTTAATTCCATCAGCAGGTTCAATGCGGCATTTAAGAAAAAAAACAAACTGACTCCAAGGGAATATCGTAAGAATAATTATCAAGCCTTTGCACTCTAATAATAAACTACCCTTTTGATTATGCTGTTTACGACAAAAGTTCATAGCTCAGCAAAAAAAACGGCTGTGAATTCTAAATTCACAGCCGCATAAATAAGCAACTAACTCAAACTAACTTACTTTTCTATTTATTTATTGAACATCCCAAAACACCCTCGATACTAAATTGTCCCCCCCCATTGCAGTCGCGGCTGCGGTATAGCTGTCCGAATTTGCGGAGCCTTCACGATCAGGGTACGACATTCTATGTGCAAAGCCATCGCCACCATTTGCCAATAAATTATCATTAAAGTCATTTCTACTCAAGTTTGGAAAACCACTTCTTCTAAAATTGGCGAATGCCTCCGTTCCGTTTCTGAAATTTACTACCCAGTATTGTGTGTTTATGAGTTCTAGTGCGTTGCCTGAATTATAAGCGACTTCAGGTTCCGTCAAATAGGCATCGATTTCGGATGAAGTAAAAGGAGTGGTGTTGGGGTAGAGTGCATAGGCTTCTAAATCAGCCCGTATTCCATTTTCGTAAAAGGTCTGTGGGTCACCCGCTATCCAGCCTCGTTGCGCTGCTTCTGCCAAAAGCAAGGAGGTCTGCGCATAGGTAACATAAAAATCAGGGGCGGCAGGAGATGCTACTGAAAAAACATTTATCTGAGAATAGTCTAAGCCGGCTCCCCGGGTACCTCTATAGCCAAGTGAAGTATCTCCAAGTTCTATATCGGCGACTCCGATCGGAACCCCAAACTGGTTGGCCAAATCAGTATCAGGATTTGGGTCGTTGGAAACCGATCCAGGATCTTCGTAGGTCGCAATCATATATTGCCCTCGTGGATCATTGGTTGCTTTTAATTGGTCAACGAGCGGTTCGGCAGCATAATTGAAAAAAGAAAAATTCCTTAGCCCATTGTTTTCTGCTTGGACGTAAACACTCCCATCGTATTTTACGTATGCATTGTCGTCATTTGACGACATAACACCACCTGCAAAGGCTTGGGAAACCATTGATTCGGCTTTTGAAGGATTCACTTTTGAGTAGCGCATTCCTAGTCGTAACAATAGGGAATTGCCCAGTTTTCTCCATTTTTCCACTTGAACCGAAGCCGAGCCTGAGGGAAGCTCACTATTGCTTCCATAAAAAAGGTCGTCAGATACATACTCGCCACTTGGGTTCAGGGCTGCCAACGCACCGGTAATCTCATTATACAGGTCATCGTAAATTGCTTCATCATTATCATACCCCGGAAAATAGGTAATGTCGCTAACGGCTTTGCCGGCTTCAAAATAGGGGACATCCCCATACTCATCTACCAATCCCATAAATACCTGGGCTTTCCAAATGCGGATCATGCTTAAAAGGTTTATACGGTCTGTATCGGGGCCTAATAAGTTCATTGCTTGGACGAGATTCCGAACCACAGACGGATAAGAATCGTTCCATTTGGGATTGCAAACCCCATCGATATCCTCATTAAAATTAAAGCCAAGTGTAGCACCTTGATTATAAGGATTTACAAAGTGTTGTACAATCGTGTGTTCCGCTGACCAATTTCCCAAATGACTTCTCTGTGCCCCTGCGAATAACAGTGAAGGATCCACTTCGGTAACGGCGTAGGGGTTCGTATTAACTTCCACAAAATCATCATCACATCCTTGAAAAAACAGGCAGACTAAAACTATAGGTAAAATATATTTTATCGTTTTCATTGTTCTAGAATTTAACATTTAGGCTAAAATTATAATTACGGGTGGTAGGCAGTGCTGAGTTTTCATAACCTGCCCTAAAATCACCAGAGGACTGGATTGCTTCAGGATCGAGTCCTGGAAGGTCCTTGTAAAGAATAGCCACATTACGGCAAGAAGCAGACAGGGTAAGCCCCTTAATGAATCGCAAATCTGACAATTTACTGACTATACCCGTAAGATCATAGGATATTGATATACTTCGCAACTTAATAAAATCAGATTTAAATGTAAATGGATCTCCTATTTGAAGGTTACGGTAGTCGGCGTAAAATGATTGTAAGTTAGTTACCGCGGTAATATTGGGCAGCCCGGAACTTTCATAGACACTATTGGGGACGATTACTCCGTTTTCCCCTTGTCTACGCCCTTCGAGTGAAAACAGTGAATGTCCTTGTCTTGTCATGTTCAAATGGGTAGAAGAAAGAACAGTGCCACCAAACTTATAGTCGATCAGAAAGCCAAAGTTGAAATTTTTGTAAGTGAAACTGTTGTTCCAACCTCCGGTATGTTTTGGGAGGGAGCTACCTACAGGTAAAAACCCATTGGTGTTTTCCGCTCCAGGGGTATCGCCGTTGGTAGCCAACAATCGGCCATCATCATTGACCAAAATTTGACCGCTATCATTCCTTCTATAGGTTCTGGTATAGAGTTGGTTCATGGGTAGGCCTTCGGTATACCTGAGTTCTCCAAGAAACTCGTTTCCGGTACCATTAAAGAAAATCAATAGGATGGTGCCACTATCGTTGCCTACATCCAAGACCTCGGTCGAAAGATATGCGTTATTCCAAGAACTTGACCACATGAAGTCGTTTGTTTGTATAGGAACCACTTCTATCAATGTTTCTAATCCACTATTTTTAAGGGATGCCAAGTTCTGTTTGGAGTTTTCATATCCAGAGGCATTGGATAGCGTAACATCTAGAATTTGATCCGTAGTTATTTTTTCAAAAGCCGCCACATCAAGGCGCAATCTGTTTTTGAACATCCGCATCTCCAGACCCACTTCCTTTTCCGTTACAGTGAAGGGTTGTAAAAAAGGGTTTGGTGCAAAAGTTCCCGAAACGCCAGCTGTCGTTTGCCCATTGAAAGGAGGATTTAAGGTATAGTTTAAGATACCCTCATAGGTCCCGACGCCATTGGCACTGCCAACTTCTGCCCACGAGGCCCTTAATTTACCGTAGTCTAACCAGTTTTGTTCTTTCATCAATTCAGAAAAGATAAAACTACCGGATATTGATGGATAGAAGACACTATTGTTTTCAGGATTTAGAACCGAGAACCAATCCTGTCTTCCGGTAAAGTTGAGGTAAATTAAGTTATCAAACCCAAATTCAGCAAGGCCATATAAAGAATTGATTCTGAAGCTACTAAATTGATATGGTTGAAAAGCTGCTTCGTCGGTTTCAAAACTTGTACCATTTTTAATGGAATAAAGGTCGGGCACCACAAATAATCTAGAATATTGGGCATTTCTCTGAAATTTAGACCTCCATGTGTTTCCACCAACGCTTACATCCACGGAAAACTTACCGAATTCTTTACTGGCACCCAGTAAGAAATCGGCGTTTATATCTTGGGTCTGGGTTTGTTGAATATCGTAACGCCCCCTGTAGAACCCGGTATCACCTTCTAATAAGGTAGTCGCACCTGCTCCATTTAGTTCGTTCCATTCCATAAAATTGGTGGCATAGTCATAGTTGTACCTGCCCTGTAAATAGAGCCAATCAGTAAACTGATATCTGAGGGTTGCCGTACCGAGTAAACGTTTTCGGTCATCATTGAAGAATTGATTCTTTTGTAATTGATAATACGGATTGTTTATAGTCCCCAAGAAACCGTTGGTACGAAGTTCTGCTCCAGTAATCGGATCGATGGCACTTTGTTCATATGCCTCTATGGGCGTGGAGATGGCCAATCGGTTGAAGAATCCTACGGCACCCGGACCCTGAGTTCCTATTTGTGGCGGGTTACTGTTTTCTTCGTTCGTATAGTTGACATTCAGAAGCAAATTCAATTTTTCGGTTACATTATAGTTTATTCCTACATTGAAAATTCGTTTCTTATATTCGTTTGCGGGCTGGATTCCCTTGGCGGATGTGTTGGCAAATGAAGCGCGGAAACTTCCTTTCTCATTGCCTCCTGATAGCCCAATAGTATTTGTTTGATTTGTCCCGGTTCGTAGGAAATCATAAAGTTGATAGGGGTTTGCGGAGTAGGGCCTTAGGACACCATCAAAATTGATAGTTGGTACCCCGTCGAGTCGTTCCCCAAAACCAAATTGTCCCGTACTTTGTGCTTCCCCTTGGGTTTGTGGTCTAACACCTCCGGTTCCTTGGCCGTATTCGGTCTGGGAAAGCTCATCCAGAAAATTCAGCGCATGCGACGTAGTAATACTGGAGGTGAAATCAATTCCGATACCTTGGTTTAGTTTACCTGCCTTTGTTGTTATGATTACCGCACCATTGGCTGCTCTGGCGCCATAAATGGCCGCCGCTGTAGCTCCCTTTAGCACCGTCAAACTTTCAATATCGTCCGGGTTTAAATTCTGAAGGTTATCACCTAGATTCCTTTGTTCACCGCGGCCATTGGCGCCCCTCGTACCTTGGTCTAAGGGAAGACCGTTGATAACAAATAGGGGTGAATTGCTTGCGCCTGCAAATGCAGATTGACCACGTAAACGAATTTGCACACTGGCACCCGCTCCAGCTGATGGCGGCGTAATGTTCAGACCCGCAACCTTTCCTTCCAATGATTCCAAGGCGTTTACCGTTCTGGTTTTGGTGAGTTCTTCGGTTTTTACGGAAGTTACTGCGTATCCTAATTTTTTGGAATCTTTTCTGATCCCAAGACCTGTAACTACTACTTCCTGCAGTGAAGTAATATCGGGGGTTAATGATATATTGATGACCCTTTGAATGCCGACAGGAACCTCTACCGTTTTGTATCCTACAAAAGAAAATACTAGCACACTATTCCCATCTGGTACATCAATCGAATAGTTACCATTTGTATCGGTTGTTGTGCCACGCGTAGTACCCTTAATGATTATAGTGACTCCTAAAAACGGTTCGCCATTTTCATCGGTAATCGTACCAGTTACATTGGACTGTTTTGCAAATTCATTAAACAAATTTAGGTGGATGTCCGAAGACGCTTCGGTGGGTGCATAGCCTTTTGCTAATGCCGTCGAAAACGTTAACAGTACCATACACCAAAAGAAATAACGGTGTTTCATAGTTTGCGATTTAGTTGAGTTAAAATTTGATGTCGATTTTAATATTTGAATTTTAAATAAAAGCTCCGAAATTCTTGGTTTTAGGAAGGAAGCGGTCCTTTTGGTTAAACGTTTTTAGTTTTTTAAGGTTAAATATTCGAGCGAATGAATCGTTTTTCATTTATAGTGTAAAACATACACTTATTAAATTTTGCAAAAATTATCTTTAGGAAAATTCCTATAAACGATGCCAAAGTAAGGCTGACTTACTAAAAAAACCAACCGTATTTTAGATACAACCTATCGTTTTCCTATATATCCTTAAATAATGGAACACTTTACTGATAAAATGATACTATTTTGGGAGTTAAATCTCGAAATTATAGGTTTCGGGTGATTGCAACAATTTCGATAATCGGGATTTTAATGGAGATTCGAGAAATTCTTTTTTTTGATATCATTCGAGTGCAGTTGTTCTTCATAAACTATTCCTTCTACGCATAAGCAAAAAGTATATGGTTCTAAGAGCAGCCTTATTATTTAAGAATTGGAGGCAAATTGACTTCAATTACTATTCCTGAATACGAGGCTGCAAGGCACCTAATCAATTATAAATTAAAGGACAAAATAGTATAAAATGATTTTTTTATTGCAGAAATAGCCTTCAATTAATACATTAGTATCTTAATAAGTGTAAAATGCACAATTAATATGATGGTACATTATTGCGCTTAACGGGAAAGATTATTGCGGGTCTATACGCGCTATATGGGCCTTTGGCCATGTCAAAATGTAATGATAGAAGAACACTAGATTAAAGCACATACCCCATAAAATGGTATTTACAATAAGTATCGTTGTTTGAAAAGGAGTAGATCGCGAACCTCGGTTTGAACCTATTTTTAAGGAATTGGTATAACGAACTTCCGGTAGTACTTTTGAGAACCGGTCTGAATAGGTAAAAGGTGTGTTGAACGAAACGTTTCAGTTTTCGTCGATTATCCTAGTCGAGCTGACGGTTTCTACATCGGGTGAGATTGGTATTGTATATCCTAAATTCATGGTGAAGGACACCAATATGGGGAAGCCGGCAGAAGGCAGGATTGACTGTTTTTTAATATTTCAGAAAGAAGGTACCTGCAATTGTTGGCAAGACGGGCATTTAAACTCTAATACTTTCACTCTTGGGAAAAATTAATCGCTATTCGATTTCATTAGGCCTGGCGGGCGTACTATTTATTGTCATTGTCGGTATGATAGTAACAGGGAATATAGACAAAGCCGGATTTCTTATACTTGGTTTCTTTGCGTTGTTGGCACTGGGCTTCAAGGGTTATGAAAAAATGAAAGGGCTGATATTTACCACCATGATCTTTGCAGGTGTTACCGCGGCGTTATATTATCCTTCCTATTTTACCAATTTCGGTGATTTTAAGTATACGGTTTTGATCATCCCTTTAATACAGGTTATCATGTTCGGTATGGGGACTACCATGAGCATCAAGGATTTTGCTTTGGTATTTCAATCGCCAAAAGGGGTTTTTATCGGAGTTTCGGCACAATTGATCGTAATGCCGATAGTGGGATATTTTTTGGCCCAAATGAGTAATTTCCCGCCTGAAATTGCCGCAGGAATCGTCCTTATTGGTTGTTCACCCAGTGGTGTAGCTTCCAATGTTATGGCTTTTTTGGCCAATGCCAATGTGGCACTTTCCATAACCATAACATCCATTGCGACGCTATTGGCCCCATTCCTTACCCCGCTAATGATGAAGGTATTTGCCGGGGAGTTTATTGAAATTGACGTATTCGCAATGATGTGGAGCATCGTAAAGATGATAATAATACCCATAGGTGCCGGATTATTGTTCAACAGGATCTTCGGGAAGCGTGCCAAGTGGCTGGGGAGGGCAATGCCCCTGATTTCGATGTTGGCCATAGGTCTCATCATTACGATTATCACCGCTGCGGGCAGGGATAGTTTGCTGGAAATAGGTGGAATTCTTATGGGGCTCGTCCTTTTACATAACACGTTCGGTTATTTTCTGGGATACTGGTATGCAAGACTGTTCAAAATGTCGGAAGAAGACGCGAGAACAATTGCCATTGAAGTGGGGATGCAGAATGCGGGTTTAGCCTCGGGAATTGCCAATAGCCTTGGGAAAATTGCGACCATGGGGTTAGCACCTGCTGTATTTGGTCCTTTAATGAACATAACAGGCTCTATTTTGGCGTCCTATTGGCACGGTAAACCTACTGAAAATCCCGAGCCTAAAGTTATTATTTGAAGTGTAGCGAGAACCGCAAAGCCGATATAAACAAACACGTAAACGTATGAAAAATTCAAGAAGATCTTTTATATCAAAATCGCTCATGGCCGGTGCCGGCATAGGAGTACTATCATCTGCGGCCTACGGAGCCGAATATCAAAAAGCAATAGATGAAAACCCCAAATTGTCCGCACCCTCGGATTTAAAAATCACTGAAGTTAAATGTGGTTATATACGAGGTGGAAGCGGGTTGTTCGTTAAAATACATACCAATCAAGGAATCTATGGTTGTGGGGAAGGGGTTGATGCCGTTCCGGGAACCTATCATCTTGTTCAAAGGTTTGGAAGACGATTAAAAGATCAAAGTCCCTTTAATGTGCATAAAATTTTTGAGGATATCCGTCGGGGAGGTCATTTTGGAGGAGGACAATCAGGAATGTATGTAGCCGTACTTTCCGCAATTGAAACTGCATTGTGGGACCTGTCAGGGAAGGCATTGGAATTGCCGGTTTATCAATTGCTTGGGGGTAAATTCCGGGACAAGGTCAGGGTGTACTGTGATACGGCCTTATATCGTGTACGTTTTCCTTCACCCGAAGACTTTGCTACTGCGGCAAGGGAGGCTGTTAACAACTGGGGTTTCAATGCCTTGAAATTCGACTTGGATTATGCAAGTGATCCGGATAAGTATGACCGCTATAACTGGACTGCTAGTCCCGGGGAAATTATCAGAATGTACAACCAGCTAGCTGCCGTGAGAGAAGCTGTTGGTCCGAAAATCGATCTTTGTGTAGATATGCATGGGCGTTACGACCATGTTACCGCTCAGACAATCGCCAAAAAAGTGGAGGACCTTAACCTTACCTGGTTGGAAGAGCCGATTCCCGCAGAAAATTTTGATGCCTTCAAAACCCTTGCAGAGGAGACCAGTACGCCGATTTCGGCAGGTGAAAACGTGTATCTTGGGTATGGATTTAAGCAATTATTGGACAATGGGGTGGATATCATTATGCCAGATCTGCAAAAATGTGGTGGACTGGGCGAAGGACAACGTATTGCGAACCTTGCCAACCTGTATTATGTGCCCTTCTCACCTCATATGGTAGCTTCCTTCCTGGGAGCCATGGCGTGTGCCCATGTCTGCGCTTCAGTTCCTAATTTTCATTTGATGGAGTGGCAATCCTATTTCCATACAGATCCAATGTTTAAAGAAATAGTAACGTATGACGAGGCGCATTGGGTCAAGGATAGTTTTGTGACAGTTTCTGATAAACCTGGAATAGGCGTGGACATAAATGAAGAGGCCATGAGGAAATATGCACCCGAAGGAATACCATTTTTCGAATAATTAACAACACATTAAATAAATACTATTATGGCACGAAAAAAATATATGATATTACTGTTTCTTGTTGGTTTGGTATCTCAAATGATGGGCCAACAGATTAGTAGGGAAGAACTTATTTTTTTAACTCCTGAATGGAAGGGAGAGCGCTTTGAAGACGGAAGGCCAAAGGTGTCGGATGCGCTTTTAAAAAGGATGAAATCAGTGAGCGTTGAAGAAGCTTGGGCAGTTATGAAGAATGAAGGGTACCGTTATCAGATTGCGGAGGACTGGAAATTGATCAATCCGGATAGCGTTTTGGTCGGACGGGCCGTTACCGCAACCTTTATGCCTGGCCGCCCCGATGTTTGGAAGGCCATCGATGATCGTGGGAAAGCTGAGGGAAAACGGGGACAGAATACGTGGCCCGTAGATATTTTAGTAAAAGGTGATGTTTATGTAGCCGACCAATTTGGCGCCGATAAAGACGGTCCGACCATTGGTGATAACGTAGGGAACGCTATTTTCGCAAAATCGGGGAATGGAATTGTATATGACGGAGCGATTAGGGATATTGAAGGACTGAAGGAAATCGGTGGGTTTACCTCTTTTTATACCAGTTACGATGCATCACACCATAATCCCCCTGGAGATTTGAATACCATGCTTATTGGCATCAATCATCCCACTCGAATTCGGACTGTAACCGTAATGCCCGGGGATGTAGTTTTGGGAAAAATGGGAGTGGTAACTTTTATTCCCCCACATTTGGCCGAGAAGGTGGCTACAACTTCGGAAGTTGTTCGTTTGCGTGATATGTTCGGACACCAACGTATCAAAGAGGGAGTTTATACTGCCGGCCAAATCGATACGCGTTGGGCCGATGATATTGAAAAGGATTTTAGTAAATGGCTGAACGAGCATATTGACGACCTTCCTGTTTCCAAAGAACAGATTCAAGAGATTTTAAAGAAAAGAACTTGGTAAATAGTATAAGCTATGGGAATCCCAATAGGATTCGCATGGCATTATCTTTAAGGTTTCGATTTTTATTTAAACAAAAGTTGCGCAAATTTATAAAGGTCATGACGCCATACTGGCCATGAGTGTCCTCCTTGATATTCGCTATACTCATATTTGATTCCCAAGTCATCGAACCTTCGCATCATAATTTGACAATTTTCATAGGCAATGTCCTCTTTTCCGCCCATGGAAATAAAGAATCGGTCTAAGTTCGTGTTGATTTTCTCTTTATTTTCTTCCATGAACTTATATTGAGGGTCCGAAAGTTCTGTATTATTGGCGAACCATCCCGAACTGAAAACGCCTAAATATGAAAACATCCCGGTATTCTTCACGCCTGCGTAGAGTGTTTGTAGTCCTCCCAGGGATAACCCGGCCAAAGCCCGATTCTCTTTGCCAGGCTTAGTACGGTATTTTCCTTCCACAAACGGGATGGCCCCTAGCTTTAGTTCACTCTCAAAGGCTTTTAACGAATTTTCGTTGAAACCGGCAATTCCACCCGTTCCTGGAACATTTCCATCCAACATGACAATAATCATGGGAGCCGCTTTGTTCTTAGCGATCAAGTTGTCCAAAATCAAATTAGTCTTACCCTGATTGGCCCATCCTCTTTGGTCTTCCCCACCGCCATGTAAAAGGTAAAGTACCGGATACGCTGCTGACGATTTATCATAACCTGGCGGGGTGTACACATACATTTCCCGCCAGGAACGTGCAGCCACCGAGTAATAATTGTTTATGCGGATATCTCCATGGGGTACCTCCTTAATACTATAATAATCATCACCTTTAAAGGGTATTTCTATGCCACTTGCCATACGGCCCATACCGTAAAACGCTTCGCTGGCCGGGTCAACAACGGCCACTCCGTCAATCAAAAGGGAATAGTAATGTATACCTTCCGTGATCGAGTCGGTGGTGACCGTCCAGAATCCTTCATCATCTATTTCCAGGTCGTATTTTTTACCGAGGTCTATCCGAACCTGCTTGGCCTCCGTTGCCTTTGTCTTAAAAATCACCCTACTATCGGGTAAAATCTGTGGATAGGCAGAACTTCTCATATTGGTGTTGGCAGGCAGTCCCAGTACGCTGTATTTATTGAAAATCTTTTTATTTACGGGTTTAAAGAGTAATTGGGAAAACATATATAGGTCGTTTTTCCATACTTCAAAATCATGGCCGCCAGGTTCAATATAAAAAATATGGGGCACCCCGTTATCCCGCAAATACTCACTCGTACGTTTGCTAAAGGGCATTAGACCATCTGCATTTCCGCACGAAATCCATAGCAACGCCAAAGTTTTGGCCCGTGCAGGATCAGGGAGTAATTCCTCCGGAGTTTTGGTATTGGGGGCCGAAGAAAATGCACCTATCCATGAAAACAGTTCCAAATTGCCAAGCCCAAAATTTAGGGTCTGTCCCCCACCCATGGAGAGACCGGCAATGGCCCGATGTTCCCTATCCTTATAAACTTTAAAATGTTTCTCGATGAAGGGAATCAAATCATTGATAAGGTCTTTTTCAAAATTGGCAAAAGCGGCAACTTTGTCTTCCGCAAAAATATTACCAATAGCGCGGTCATCTTTCATAGCACGACCATTGGGCATCACCACGATCATCGGTTCCAATTTTCCTTGCGCATAAAGATTATCGAATAGTATTTGCGGGTAGGCGTTTTTCAACCATTCCTTTTCATCGCCCCCGATGCCATGCAAGAGGTACAAAACCGGATATCGTTTCGATTTCGTAAAGCCAGGCGGGGTATAAACTATTGCTTTTCGGTCAGTGCCAACGGTATGGGATTTATAGATAATACTGTCGATTTGACCTTTTTGTATTTCTTTCCGAAGTTTATCAAAACCTTTGGGGGCCTGTTTTTCGGTAATGGGATCGTTTGCCTGATTGCGAAGCACATTAAGTAATTTAATGGCGTATCTTCTGCCAAGCATACGATAGCCTTCGGCATTAAAATGAAGATTGTCCTTATCATCAGGACAGCCTTTCGATGACACAATGTGGGCATTGGGGATAGTTTCTGGGAGGGTGGCCACGATTTTGTTCATACTCGCACAGATACCTCCCTGGTCTGCATGTACCATTTCACCGGCAAGCAAGGGAATTTTAGAGGCCTCAAGACCCAAATCTTTAATGAGGTTGTCATACACGATTTTTACTTTTTTCGGCCAAAGCGTATCGCCCGTATTCGATTCTCCCTGATGCAATAAGATACCCTTTATGACACCGTCTTTCTGAGCGAGTTTTGCCATTTCGACAAGGCGAGCATAAGGGTTTCCGTCATATTCGGCGACCATGTTCTTCAGCCAATCAGGTGCTGTTGACACGTACTCCTTAAAGTTGTCCTTGTCGAAAAGCTCGATTTTGCAGCCACCAACGGCAACATTTATAACCCCGATGGTTATACTGTCAGGTAATTTTTCTACTAATGTCCTTCCAAAGTAATCTGTTGGGGTCAAACCTGTTCCGCAACGACATAAGGGCGGTATGGCCGTGTACCATTTTCCATGCTCACGTTTCTGGTCGGGACAGTCGACTGCTTGTAAAACTTTAAAACGGTCATTTACTGCAATGGTATCTTGTTTTTCAATCGGGGCGTTCCCTTCCATATTCGACTGCCCCAAGCTTAAATAAATATGAAAATTGGGATCCTGTGCCATGATTTTTCCTGAACACAGGAGCATTACCGTCAAAAGGCAAAAGTACATTGCTGATTTTTCCATTGGTCTATTATTAGTAGTATTATTCAGGTATGATATCATTTCCGGTTGTCACATACAACCCTAGCATAGCCCCTGTAAATCCACCTGACACCTCGGTGGAAAGTATATCCCCGGCGGCAGTTCGCCCACCATTTATAAACCCGATCCCCATGGTTGCATATTCAAATCTTTCCTCCTTTCCAAAAGCGGAAATTCGCCATAGCCCCAAGACGGGTCTGTGTATGTGGTCAGCGAAAAATGGATAAAGGCATAGTATTCCATTGCTTGCCACTTCATTTGATTTTCACAGGCCAATGGGCTTTGGTGGTTCTGTTTTGTCACAAGCGATAGCCATATTATTGAAAGGAAGCCAGGCGGCATTTTTTTAATCATCTCTTCTCGCGTATTTTTTAAGGATGAAAAATCTATTTTAAGGCCTCGATTTGCTGCTTTCCCCATTGCTCTCCCTCGGGGCTTCTTCGCCACTCAAAATAAGTGTCAAGGACCTTCAACGAAGTTTCACTAGGTACCGCACCCAGATGCGGGGTCTGCTCAAAGTACATAACCTCGGGATTGTCTTTTCTGAATGCTGGCCACTCCGGTAGATGGTCCCCGTTTGGATTTCCGTGTTTTGTAAAATTGGTCCAATAGGTAGCCATGGCCTCGGAAATAGCACTATCGGATTCAGTAACCTCAGGATTGTCTTGATCCAGGTTTTGGAAGACATACGGTACTTCCTGCGCATGGGGGGAACCATGACCAAATTTGGGTGAATCTTCTGGATACGTTGGATGCTGGTCAAAATAGTAGTAGTAAACCTTGGAATTTCCGGTCTGTGATTGTAACCGTGCCCAACTCCAAGTATGCCAGCCAAAAGCGGCGTCCCTCGCCAGGTCCCTGGCGGTTTTGGGAACCGAATTTTCACCAACGGGATAGCTATCCAACAATTCCTTTGAAAATTTGCCATATCTCTTTTCGACGTTTGCAATGAATTCTTCGGGGGTCTTTTCACGAGAAAAACTGGCACCTTCATCAGAATTATAGCCGATCAGCACGGGCACATCGTTATATTTACCTTGCTCGTATAGTTTGAATTGATCATCAGGAATTACATGACCGTCGATAATGGGCCATGCGCCACCCATGCCCATGCCCATGGGGAGTTTGTCCACCGGTATATTTCTAAGGTCCTTTAAGCTCGCGGCCCCAACTTTTTCCATATAGGCCAGACCTTCTTTTTCGGCCATAGCAAGGGTTTTCATATTTTCTCCTGGAAATGTTACTGGCCTTGACGGACCGAAAGAGCCTCCACTTTGGGAAATGGCCCCTTTGAACAAGTCTTTTGCTAGGGGGGAGGCACACAACATACTCACAGATATACCACCGGCCGATTCCCCAAAAATCGTCACCTTATCGGGGTCGCCCCCAAAAGCGGCGATATTGTCCTTCACCCATTGCAGACCCGCAATTTGATCTAGGATTCCGTAATTTCCGGATACTTTATCAGGATTTTCAGCACTCAGTTCTGGATGTGCCAGAAAACCCAATTGCCCTACACGATAGGCGATACTGACTAAGACGACCCCTTTTTTGGCGAGGGCTGCACCATCATAAACGGGTTCCGAGGTGGAGCCAAAACTAAAACCTCCTCCATAGATCCATACGAGTACGGGTATCTTCTCATCTGCGGAAGTTGCAGGGGTCCATATGTTCAAATAAAGACAGTCTTCACTCTTTCCTTTTTGATCGTTACCCTGTATCGGAGCCGGGGCGAATGCCGTAGCCTCCTTAATGCCTTCCCATTTTTCAGCGGGTTCGGGTGCCTTCCATCGAAGCTCCCCAATTGGTGGAGCTGCGAACGGAATCCCTTTAAAAACAGTTAAATTTCCCTCAACGGTTCCTTGTACGATACCATTTTCAATGTTGACTTGACCTGGCTGCAACTTTGTGCAGGAAACAATAGCAATTAGTACTACTGAAAACAAGGTTAAATGTGTATTTTTCATCTATTTTTTTTGATTCGTTGTCATAAATTCTGCCAAAGGTTGGGCAGGAACCGATAATACAGGAGATGGCGCCAGGTTGACCAATCATGCCCGCCATTGCCACCAACATAATATTCGTGTTTTATGGCATGCTTGGTTAAGGCGTCATGTAAGGCTTGAACTCTTTGGTTAAAAAAACCTGTAGCCTCACGTGTCCCTTGTCCCACGAAAAGATACGCTATATCATCATTTACATCTGGACGATTTAAGAAATACGCTAGCGAAGTTTCTGCCTCCACATCCCCGGCGCTGAGTATGCCAAAATTGGCAAAGAGATCAAGGGATTTAAATCCGATAAACATGCTATGGCGACCTCCCATTGACAATCCGGAAATTGCTCTTCCCTTCGGGTTTTGTATCGTACTGTAATTCTGGTCGATTACTGGAATGACATGGTTTCTTAGCTCCTTTTCAAAAATATCAAAAGTCAGCTCGGCATGCTGGGGATTATTCCTATGAATAACCTGATTGTTGGGGATAGCAATTATCATGGGCCTGGCTTTGTTTTCCGAAAGCAAATTATCCATTATCAAATTCACTCGACCATCATATATCCAATTTGAAGGTAGTTCGCCACTGCCACCCACTAAATAGAGAACGGGATATTTTTTTTCAGGATCATATCCGGGCGGTGTGTACACGTAAAGTTCACGTTCCCCTTTGGTTACATCCGAATGATAAATATGACGCGTAACGTTTCCATGCGGGACCTTTTTGGCATCATAATAGGCCGGACCTTCCCCATGCACAATAAGTTGGCTATAAGGAGGCATGGCCGTAAATGCAGCTTGTGTATTATTTGGGTCGGCCATTTGCACACCGTCGACCCTGAGATGATAAGCGTACATATCAGCGGGAAGTGGCCCTATAGTCAATGTCCAAATACCATCATCCCCTTTCGTAAAAAGAAAAGGTTCTTGCCCTTTACCAAGAGCGGTGTTAATTGCACCGGGATTTAATTCAACTTTTTGGGCCTCTGGAGCCATCAGCCGAAATGTTACGGTTTTGTCGTCATGTACTTCGGGAGAGTTAACCTTGGCACTAAAGGGGATCAACCCTTCCGTATCTTTTTGGGGGTCAAAGTCCAAATTTACATTTGCCTGCTGACCGTACATGAAAGTAGACATAAATAGCCATGTGCATGAGAAAATCCTAAAGAATGAATCAGTATAATTCATCGCTGCAATTGTTTAAGAGGTACGTGTTAATACTTTAATTTTTAAATAGAAGCTGTGCGAATTGATACAGGCTTCTACGCCACGTCTGAAATTCGTGCGCCGTGCCTTCCGATATATAGGAAACCGCATTGAAACCTGCTTTCTTGAGTTCCTCGACCGCAGTTTTAACACGTTCTGGTCGTTCTTTGCTTCCGCAGCTTAGAAAAATCAGGCTGACATCTTCCTTGTTTTTGATGTCTTCAGGGTCGTACGTACCACCGCTAAGCAGTCCATAATAGGAGAATACATCGGGTTTGTTCATGGTAATTTGTTTTGTCTCCATTCCGCCCATTGAAAGTCCGGCCATTGCCCTGTGGGATTCATCGGCTATCGTACGGAAATTGTTATCCACATAGGGTATTAATTCCGCTACCATTACGGTCTGAAAAGGGGTTATATCGAAATTGCGCAGGCCACCGAACTTTATCTCGTTCGTCATGCCGTACGTCATGACGATGATAAAGGGTTCTATTTTATTTTCGACAATAAGATTATCCATAATCAAGTTGGCATGTCCTTGATTACTCCATGCGGTTTCATCCTCTCCCCAACCATGTTGTAGGTATAATACCGAATATTTTTTATTCGGGGAAGCTGCATATCCTGGCGGGGTGTACACAAATGCACGTCGCGAAGTATTTGTGCTTTTTGAAGGAAAAAGAATCTGTTGTACTTTCCCGTGTGGGACATCTTTTAAGGCATAGAATTCTTGGTCATGCGCAGGAATTTCAATACCACTTTCCCAGCGTACCGAACCGTAGAAATTAAGGGCACCCGGATCGTTGAAAGTCCCTCCATCTACATTTACATGATAGTAGTGGAAACCTTCATCAATAGGTCCTTCGGTGGTCCCCATCCAGGAACCGTCTTCGGCTTTTGCTAGTTTCGTTCCGCCCTGTCCGCTAAGACCTAGGCTTACCCGAACACTATCTGCTGCCGGGGCATCAATTTTAAATCGGGCATAGCCTTGGGAATTTACCTGAGGATATTCCTTTCCGGGCTGGTTCAATGTAGAAGATCTAAAATCTTCAACGACTGTTTTATTGTTTTGGGCAATGCCCAAAAAGCGCATCAAAATGGTAAGCATGATGAATAAGTAGCTCCTGTTTTTCATTTTATAGTTGTTTGATATATAGTGTTTTTTAATCTAATTTGTCCTTTATCCTAAAATAATCGAAATCTACAAAGCCACCTGTTTCCTGGGAGGCAAAATTAAAAAGTCCAAAGCGGTAGCCCATAAAATGGGGTAGGGTGTACGACATTTTAAGGGTTGTCCCTATGCTGTTCCATTTTTTACCATCCAAGCTGTAATAGAACTTGGCCTCATCCTTTTTTTCTCTAAAATCACAGGAAGCCTTTAAATAGACTTTTTTCTGCGATACTGGTATGGATGCTTCTTCTTGAGGCTTGTCATCATTTATATGGACCATAACAATCTTCTTTTTACCTCCTTCGAATTTAATGCCAACCAAGCCATAATATCGTTGAAGCAAGGAAAGTCCCGCAAAATCACCTTCCTTCATGTTGGAAATATCCAAAGCGGTACTGCCGTTACACACTGGTCCTATGGTTCGTTGGGTCAAGGTATTTTTCGCCTGCACAAAGGAAGAAACCAATCCTCCTGTTGTCAATCGTAAGTGGCCTTTTCTATCTTTCAATGAAAAAAGGCTATCTACCGGATTGTGGTTCCATTGCCATACCAAGGGCAATTCGCGGGCGTTCTTTTTTCGCTCAAATTCGTCGGATGCCACAATATTAGGGATAAGGCCTTTGCTAGGCGGGAAGATCTAAAGTATCGGGAACTTTGCCATCCTCACCCAAAATTGGCCAGCCATCTTCCCATTTTACGGGAACCAAATACGGTATTCGCCCAACGGATCCGTAATCCCTAAAGAGGTAGGAAAACCATTTTCCATCTGGAGTGTCGATCAAGCCGCCTTGGGCCACACCCTTGTCCTGCAAAGCGAGTCTACCCTCATATGGCCCCGTTATCGTATCCGCTCTATGAACCAAAACGGTTCGTATACCCCCTCTTGGCCACGTAATATTAAAAAGATAATATTTACCATCTATTTTAAATAGCTGGGATCCTTCTGCACCCAACATAATGTTGTCCCCTGCGGGAGCACTGGCGTTTTCAATCAAGACCCGTTCCGTTCCTTTAATTACTCCTGACAAGTCGTTTTCAAGTTCTGCGATCCTCAATTTTCCGGCTCCCCAAATCATGTACACTTTACCATCATCATCAAAAAAGACAGTAAGGTCATGGTAAGAAGGTGCAAAGGAGGTTACTTTCCAAGGACCATTTTCAATATTCTTTGTAGCGTAAACATAGGTTTTACCCGTGGTAGCAGCAAAAGTGAATAGGTAGTATGTGTTATTATGGTAACGCATGCAACTGGCCCATGATCCCTTACCATATGCGCTTTCTCCGTTATCCAAATTTAGGGCGTCCACTTCCCCGAGTCGGTCATAGGCATAATTTACAAGCTCCCAATTGACCAAATCCTTTGATTTCATAATGGGTACGCCGGGGCTCAAGTGCATGGTTGTACTGCTCATATAATACGTATCGCCGACCCGGATCATCGACAAATCGGGTACATCTGCGAAGATAATGGGATTTTGTGCTTTTTGTTCTTGGGCATAGCCCACGACCTGAAGCATCATAAATACGAGTATTTTAGCAATAAGATGAAATCCCTGCATTATTGTTCCTTGAATTTTAGCGTATAGGTCTTTCCCTTTTCCGTTTCCAAATCATAGAGAAAAGTAGCGCCTAAATTAAGCGCCTCTATTGTTGTATTTTTGGAAAGTAATGGCGCAGCAGTTTCCGTGACATAAAAAAATGGGTTAGGGTTACTGCCTTCCGCTTTATTTAAACTGCCAGAACCGATAAGTTCAACCTTATTAGGGGTTCTGAGGCGCAAGTTTCCTCCCAAATTTGATTTTATAGTTGCTACCACAAGTTTTTTATCCTTCCATTCCATACCTACTAATTCAAAATCACCCCTTGTTTTTAGTCCGCCTACATAGCCCGAGGAAAGGGCATCCGGAACAGCGGGAAGTAGATGAACGGTCCCGTCTGAACTTTGCAACAACATTTCGGCAATACCGGAGGTACAGCCAAAATTTCCATCGATCTGAAAAGGAGGATGTGCATCGAATAGGTTATTATAGGTGCCACCACCTCCTTGGTTGATTCCAACCGGAGTTAATTGGTCGACAATCAATTTATAAGCGTGATTGCCGTCTTGCATTTTTGCCCACCAATTCACTTTCCACCCCATACTCCATCCCGTTGAAACATCACCGCGTTGTAACAGCGTATTTTTGGCGGCAGCGAATAATTTAGGAGTTCTATAGGGCGAAATCTGATTGGAGGGGAAAAGTCCATATAAATGTGATATATGCCTATGATGATCTTCGGGCGAATCCACATCGTCCAACCATTCTTGTAGTTGGTTATGTTTGCCAATTTGCATGGGAGGTAATTTTTTTCTCAACACTTCTAGCGAATCGGCAAAGGTGGCATCTATTTCTAGAATCTTCGAAGCCCGCACCGCCGTGCTGAAGACATCAAAAACCAACTGATTATCCATTGTGGAGCCTGCCGTGATGGAGGAACCTTGATGCGCTTCCGGGGCGTTCTCAGGTGAATTTCCCGGAGCTATCACTACATATGGATAGTTGGGATGTGGTACCAGAAAATCAGCATAAAACTCAGCCGCTCCCTTTAGGATAGGATAGATCGATTTTAAAAACGAAGTATCGCCCGTGTACAGATAATGTTCCCAAAGATGCTGACTGGTCCATCCTCCGCCCCCGTTCCAGATGCCCCAAAAAGCACCGTCGATTGCCCCTGTTATTCGCCAGATGTCCGTATTGTGATGCGCCATCCATCCTCTAGCTCCATACATTACATTGGCAGTTTCCTTACCCGTTTCCGATAGTTCTTTTATCATTTTAAGAAAAGGTTCATGGAGTTCAGAAAGATTAGTGCGTTCTGCAGGCCAATAGTTCATTTCCGCATTAATGTTGATGGTATACTTACTGTCCCAGGCAGGTTTCATGCTTTGGTTCCAAATACCCTGTAGATTGGCAGGTTGCCCTCCGGGTTGTGACGAGGAAATCAAAAGATAGCGTCCATATTGAAAGTAGAGGGCTACAAATGAAGGATCGTTCGTATTTCTAAAATTAGCCAATCGTTCATCAGTAGGTAATTTTGAAGCATCGGTGTTGATAAAATCCAATACGACCCTGTTAAAAAGGGCTTGGTATTTTTTGATATGGTCGGCTTTTAATTGTTCATAGTTTTTCTCAAAGGCAGCATCAAGATAAGCTTGTGCCCTTTGCTTTTCATCACCCCCTAAATCGTTGTAAGAATTGAAGTTGGTGGCAATGGAAACCATTAAAATGGCCGAATCGGCCTTATCGACCTTTATGGAGGAAGCTGTATGGGTAATTTTGCCGTTGTCGGTTTTCAATCGCAACAAGGCATTAAATTGCACTTTACCTTTGACCCCTTCATGGTCGCTCGTTACCCCGCAAAGCGAAAATTGGTTATCACCACTGGATTCAATTTTAGCGTCGGTGTGCGGAGATGTGAAGTTTGCCGCAAACGAAATTTTCCCAGGTTGATCGGATGAAAGTCTTATGATCAAAACTCGGTCCGCTAATGAGACGAAAGCTTCCCGCTGGTATGTAATCCCATCAACAGTGTAGGTGGTTTTACTTACTGCATTGGCAAGGTCCAAATCCCTGTAATACGCCTTGTAGTTATCATGGTTTGGAAAAGTGAGTTCCAAATTACCCACGGGCTGAAACATTTGCCCCTGTGATTTTTTAGTAATGATCTTTTCATTGGCAAGCTTCTCGGCCGCCTTATATTCCCCGTCGAATATTAATTTTCGCACCTCAGAAAGTGCTTCCAGGGCATTTGGGTTATCGTTTCTATTTGGACTCCCGCTCCAAACGGTATGTTCGTTCAGTTGAAAAATTTCTTTAGGTACGTTTCCAAACACCATGGCTCCAATACGGCCATTTCCAATAGGGAGGGCATTTTCCCAAGTTTCCCCAGAGGGTTCGTCGTACCAAAGTTTTAAATCTGATGACCGTTGCCCGAAAAACATAAAAGTGACCAGAAAGCTGACAAGAGAAAGGAGTCTTTTCATAAACAATGGATGAAGGAGTCGAGCGTCGATCTTTTATTTAAGTGTTTAATGTACACATAATAATTTTTTTATGAAACTCCCATGCAAACTTTTTCCTTAAAATCGATAATCGAATTATTTCGAAGGGAAGTTTTGATATACAATTGATGGTCATTAGCCCTTATGAGTTAAATCTTTGTGGTAGGCTGACATACATAATTTCCAATGACCTTGCAATTAAATAAAGGGTGGGAAAGAATCGCATATTGTCCTTTAATTTTGAGGACTCTGAATAGTATTTGGTCAATTATCGTCTCTCCTGCGATTTTATATTTGATAATTGCAATGGTTGGTTTTTACAATGCTTAAGTTGCCAGTGCAATTACATACTGGCTACTAAAATGTTTTTGTAGCACGATGGCACGGAGTTTATGCCTTTATAATAGACATATTATTATGTGTACGAGACGTTTTAAAGACTACAAAAATCGATATTAATTTGATAGTTAAAGCTTAAAGCTAAAACCGTCATCTACCTTTCTATTATATTTTTCCTCATCGAACTGAAATAGATATGCCCCTTTCTTCGATGAGCCTAAATCCTTCTCATTCAACTTGATCAAAATATCAAACGAATTGAATTTGTTGATGAAATTGCGCTTATCGAGTTTATGGTCGAGTATCGCCTCATATAATTTTTGAAGCTGTCGCATAGTGAATTTTTCGGGGAGTAATTCAAAGCCTATGGGTTTTCTTAAAGCCCTCCTGCGTAATCGCGCCAATGCTCTTTCCACCATGCGGTCATGGTCAAAAATCAATTTGGGGGCTTCCTTAAGCGAGAACCATTTTGCCGCTTCTTTATTGAGTACATTTTTATCATGCTTGGCTATATCTATCAGGGCATAGTAAGCAACTGATAAAGTCCTATCGGCAGGATCACGGTCTACCTTGCTAAAAGTGTATACCTGCTCCATATAAATCTCATGCAATCCAGTAAGATGGTGGAGAACCCTAGTAGCGGCCTTGTCCAGGTTTTCCTCTTTTTTTAGGAATCCACCGATAAGGGACCACTTCCCTTTTTCTGGCTCAAAATTCCTTTTTACCAATAAAATTTTAAGTTCTTCTTGATCAAATCCAAAAATTATGCAATCGACGGCAAGAAATATTTTGTCTTCTTTGCTATAGGTACTAAGTGTCATTTTTAATGAATAAAATAGAAAAATGCCAAGCTACTTATTTTATTTATTTTTTATGCTTTAAGTCAAATAATTTTTATTTAAGTGTTTAAAACACACTTTTTTTAAGTATTATTGTTTTTAATTTTCAATGGGTTATTCGTAATAACACTAGGACCTAATGCGGATTGGTTCTTACTTTGCAGAACCGATCTTCCAAAATTGCAATGCTTTAATTCTTTTTATAAACCACCAAAATCCTTCCTCTATGTATAAAAATAGATTCATGACGGTCATGGGAGCTGTAATGTTAAGCATTCCCCAAATTGTTACTAGTCAGTCGAAAACAGAAATAAAACTGGCAGTCACAGGGAATGCCCCTATTATTAGTAAACATATTTATGGCCATTTTGCAGAACATTTGGGCAGATGTATTTACGAGGGTTTTTACGTTGGGACAAATAGTACCATCCCAAATTCCGCGGGGGTACGAAGTGATATTATCAATGCTTTAAAGGAATTGCAGATTCCCAATCTTAGATGGCCCGGCGGCTGTTTTGCAGATACCTATCATTGGATGGATGGCATCGGCGCGCAGGAAAAGAGACCGACCATCGTAAATACATGGTGGGGAGGCGTAACGGAAGATAATAGCTTTGGAACCCATAATTTCCTGAACCTCTGCGAAGAACTAGGGGCTGAACCCTATTTATCAGGGAATGTGGGGAGTGGGGAGGTGCAGGAATTGGCAGACTGGGTGCAGTACACCAATTTTAAAGGGAAAAGCCCGATGTCTGACCTAAGACGCGAAAATGGCAGGGAAGCACCCTGGACCGTAAAGTTCTGGGGTATTGGCAATGAAGCATGGGGCTGCGGGGGTAATATGCGCCCCGAATATTACGTGGACATCTACAAAAAGTACGCAACGTTCATGTCCGGGGCGGATGTTGAAGGAGGTTTATATAAAATTGCTTCCGGGGCCAGTGATGCGGACTATAATTGGACAGAAGTATTAATGAAGAACATTCCCAAAAGAATGTTGCAAGGGGTTGCGTTGCACCATTATTCGGTAATCGATTGGAAAGCAAAAGGTTCGGACGTTGATTTTGATGAAGAAACTTATTTTAAAACCATGAAGCAATCCTGGTTGATGGAAGAACTCATCACAAAGCATACCGCTATCATGGATAAATATGATGCAAAAAAGGAGGTGGACCTAATTGTCGATGAATGGGGGGGATGGTATGATGTTTCAAAGGACACCAACCCAGGATTCCTGTACCAGCAAAATACAATGCGTGATGCCATGATCGCCGGTATGAACCTGAACATTTTCAATAACCATGCAGACCGCGTTAAAATGGCCAATCTGGCACAGACCGTAAACGTATTACAGGCGGTGATCCTTACGGAAGATGAGAAAATGATCCTCACGCCCACGTATCATGTCATGAATATGTATAAAGTGCATCAAGATGCCACGCTGATACCACTCTCTTTTGATTCGCCCATGTATACACTCAAAGGCGAATCCCTCCCTGCTTTAACAGTTTCTGCGTCGCGGGATTCCAATGATAAGGTGCATATTTCCTTTACGAATATCGATACAAAAAATGGCAATAGGGTGTCAATTGATTTGGGGGCACTTGGAGTAAAGAATATACTGGGATCCATTTTGAGCTCAGGGAATTTGCAAGACCATAACACTTTTGAAAATCCCCATAAAATCGAACCTAAGAATTTCGAGGATTTTAAGTTTAAGAAAGGGATGTTGGAGGTTACGGTTCCACCTTTTTCCGTGCTGGTTTTGGAAGGAACAAAGTAAGATTCATTTTTTTTTGGTATAAATACCATTAATGATAAAAACTTTAAAGCAGTTCCTTACTACGCAGGGGCTATTCGGGGAGCTGGTACGATGAAGGTTTGGGGAACAAAGGATAGCAAATAGCTACGTGAGCTATAAGGTATTCATTGGGATGCCGTAAATTAAACCTACACTATATGGGGTTCAATACGATAAGCAAACTAGGGAAAATCAATGCGGTAGGAAAACTTCTGGTCTTGATGTTCGTTTTTATTTCTTCATCTCTTGGAATTTGTCAAAATAACACTACAACTATTACTATAAATGTAAAGGAAGAACTTGGGCCCATGAAACCTATTTGGGCCTGGTGGGGGTACGATGAACCGAACTATACCTATATGAAGGATGGTAAAAAGCTACTATCCGAAATGGCTGCACTGAGTCCGGTTCCCGTTTATGTAAGAACCCATAGTCTATTGGTTACCGGGAATGGTACCCATGGGCTGAAGTGGGGGTCTACCAATGCATACACCGAGGACAAAAAAGGAAATGCCGTGTATGATTGGACGATCATCGATAAAATATTCGATACCTATTTTGAAAGGGGAATGAAACCTTTAGCACAGATCGGGTTCATGCCAGAAGCCTTATCCAGCAAGCCAGTCCCATATCGCCATTACTGGAAACCTGGCGCTGCCTATAAGGATATTTATACGGGGTGGGCGTTTCCGCCCAAGGACTATGAAAAGTGGGCCGAGTTGGTGTACCAATGGGTCATGCATGCTGTGGAACGATATGGCAGGGAGGAGGTCGGGAGTTGGTATTGGGAAGTGTGGAATGAGCCTAATATCGGGTATTGGCAAGGTTCCACCGAAGAATTTATCAAATTATACGACTACAGTGTAGCTGCGGTAAAAAGAGCGTTGCCGACTGCAAAAGTGGGAGGACCTGAGGTAACGGGACCAGCATGGGATGAATCTGAAAAATTCCTACGAACTTTTTTAGACCATGTATTAAAGGGAAAAAACTATGTTACCGGAAAAGTTGGTTCCCCGCTAGACTTTATTACGTTTCACGCCAAAGGGAATCCGAAAGTTATTGACGAGGTAGTGAATATGGATATGAGTGCCCAATTAAGGGATATCCGTAAAGGCTTTGAGATTGTAGCTTCGTATCCGGAATTTAAGAAATTACCAATTGTGATTGGAGAATCAGATCCCGAAGGCTGTGCGGCTTGTTCGGAAGCTGATTATCCTTATAATGCCTATAGGAATGGGACGTTATATGCCAGTTACACCGCCGCTTCCTTTGCAAGAAAGTATGAATTGGCAGACCAGTACGGTGTTAATCTATTAGGTGCGGTCACTTGGGGGTTTGAGTTCGAAGACCAGCCATGGTATGCCGGGTTTAGGGATATGGCAACCAACGGAGTGGACAAACCCGTTTTGAATGTTTTCAGGATGTTCGGAATGATGGAAGGTCAAAGGGTAAAAGTAGTACAAGATAATCTAGCCTATGATGCTTCAAAGATCATATCGGAAAAGGTGCGGGGCGAAAATCCGGATATTAATGCAATGGCCTCGGTACGTGATCATTCTTTATCAATCCTAGTATGGAATTATCATGATACGAATAATCTAGAGGTAGCTCCTGAAACAATAACGATTAATTTGGAAAATCTTGCAACAACCAAGGCACTACTGAACCATTATCGGATAGACCAGGAATTCAGTAACTCGTATGCTGTGTGGAAAAAAATGGGTGCTCCACAAAACCCCAGTTCAGAACAGATAGAAAAACTTGATAGCGCCGGACAGCTACAACTTATAAACTCGCCTGAGTGGCTTAAATTCAAGGACGGAAAAACTAAAATCGAAATACAATTACCTAGGCAAGGGGTCTCTTTCCTAAGTCTGAAATGGTAAGTTAAGTCGTGGCCTAAAGCGTGGGAATTAATAAATCATTTAAAGGATAAACATACATTTTAAAAAAGCAATAATTGGGAGTATCTTGCTTCCTGAAATCTTGTTGATGGCGCAATCGGTAAATCGAAATGTAGTTCCATCCGCTATGGTACTCAAATTTAGGACCAAAAAAATTAATAAGTGTTTTTAATACACTTTATAGGAGTCAAATAATTATATTTGCTTCGCGAAAATTGAACCAACTAAATGAAAGGGTTTGTAATTGGTTTGGATTATGGAACGGATTCTGTTAGAGCCGTACTAATAGATTCATCAAATGGAAAGGAAATAACTTCAGCGGTGCACTGGTACGAAAGATGGAAAAAGGGTTTGTATTGTGATCCATCCATTAATCAATTTCGGCAACATCCCTTAGATCATATAGAAGGATTGGAAAAAACCATTTCAGCAGTAGTCTCAAAAAGTAAAATAGATCCAGCAGCAATCAAAGGTATCTGTATTGATACTACTGGTTCTTCCCCGGTTCCAATAGCACATGACGGTACGCCTTTGGCTTTGACAGCAGGTTTTAAGGAGAACCACAATGCCATGATGGTCTTATGGAAAGACCATACGGCTATTGAGGAAGCTGAAAGAATTAATGAAATGGCCCGCTCATGGGGCGGTGAGAATTACACCAAATATGTTGGCGGCATCTATTCATCTGAATGGTTTTGGGCAAAGATTGCGCATGTTGTCGAAACGGATGCGACCGTTAGGACAGCAGCGTATACTTGGATGGAGCATTGTGATCTTATGACCTATCTGCTCATCGAAAACAAAGATTTAAAAACCTTTAAACGAAGTCGTTGTGCGGCCGGGCACAAGGCCATGTGGCACGAAAGCTGGGGGGGGTTGCCCCCAAAGGAATTTCTGAGTCTCTTGCATCCGTACGCGGCAGATTTGCGGGATCGTTTGTACGATGAGACCTTTACATCGGATACGGCGGCTGGTAATCTGAGCGCTGCGTGGGCAGAAAAACTAGGGCTAACGACCGATACGGTGGTCGCCGTTGGTACGTTCGATGCGCATTCGGGGGCAGTAGGTGCCAAAATTGATGAAAACGCGCTTGTACGGGTTATGGGTACTTCTACCTGTGATATTATAGTAGCGAAAGATGCTGCTGTAAATGGAAAGACCATTAAAGGGATCTGTGGTCAGGTCGATGGGTCTGTTATTCCCGGATTAATCGGGCTCGAGGCAGGTCAGTCGGCCTTTGGGGACCTATTGGCATGGTTCAAGGAGGTATTGGCCTGGCCGATCGATAATTTGGTCATGACCTCGCACCTTCTTTCGGATCAACAAAAAGTAGCTCTAAAAGAGGAAATTGAGCACGATTTCATCCAGAAGCTTTCGGATGCCGCCGAAGCGATTCCACTATCGGAAAGTATCCCGACTGCCTTGGATTGGATCAATGGAAGAAGGACTCCGGACGCAAATCAAAATCTGAAAAGTGCCATTTCGAATTTATCCTTGGGTTCAAAAGCACCGCATATTTTTAAGGCACTGATCAATGCGATCTGTTTTGGTTCTAAAAAAATAGCAGATCGGTTTCAGGAAGAAGGTATAAAAATAGCGTCAGTGGTTGGTATTGGTGGGGTTGCAAGAAAGTCACCATTTATAATGCAGACTTTGGCCAATGTCATGAAGATGCCTATAAAGGTCGTAGCTTCAGATCAAGCCCCTGCATTGGGAGCCGCAATATATGCTGCCGTGGCTTCAGGGATTTATCAGAATGTAATTGAAGCCAGTACGTTTATGGGCAGTGACTATGAGGCAGAATATTACCCCGACCCTGCTGAGGTACGGGAATTTGAAAAACTTATCGAATCGTATGAACGTCTAGGACAGTACATAGAAAGCACCTTAAAAAAGAACTGATATGACTTCAAAATACAGCCAGTTAAAACAGGAATGTTTCGAAGCGAACCTTGAATTGAATAATTTAGGACTGGTCATTTACACCTTTGGGAATGTAAGTGCAGCTGATCGTGAGAACGGTGTATTCGCTATTAAACCTAGTGGGGTACCCTACGAGAAATTGAAACCGGCCGATATCGTGATTTTAGATTATGAAAATAAGGTCATTGAAGGAACTATGAGACCTTCATCGGATACCAAAACGCATGCCTATTTATATAAAAATTGGGAGACTATCGGGGGTATCGCGCATACCCATGCCACCTATTCAGTTGCGTGGGCACAGGCCCAACTTGACATTCCCATATTTGGAACAACCCATGCGGATCACCTAACCGTTGATATTCCGTGTGCCCAACCCATGAACGATAGTTTAATAGCTGGCGATTATGAACACAATACAGGGATTCAGATTCTAGATTGTTTTAAGGCACGTGGATTGTCTTCGGAAGAAGTGGAAATGGTACTTATTGGGAGCCATGGGCCATTTGCATGGGGAAAAACCGCTGCAAAAGCCGTCTACAATAGTAAGGTTTTAGAGACCGTTGCCCAAATGGCGTATCTGACCTTGCAGATTAATCCGAATGCCCCAAGATTAAAGGAGTCATTAATAAAAAAACACTACGAACGTAAGCATGGAAAAAATGCCTACTACGGACAATAAATTGAGATCAGCATTATGAGTATAACGATGAAGGATAAGGAAATATGGTTCGTAACGGGAAGTCAACATTTGTACGGACCGGAAACATTGGCACAAGTAGCAAAGAACGCTCAAACGATCGTAGCTGGGTTTAATGCATCGGCCAAGATATCAGTAAAGATCATCTATAAACCAACGGTAAAAACACCCAATGAAATAACGGATGTTTGCCAAGCGGCAAGTGCAAACAAGGCATGTATCGGAATCATTACTTGGATGCATACCTTTTCCCCGGCAAAAATGTGGATCAAAGGGTTATCGGTGCTTACCAAACCTTTATGCCATTTACATACCCAATTTAATGCCGAAGTGCCTTGGGAAACCATAGATATGGATTTTATGAACTTAAACCAATCAGCTCATGGTGATCGTGAATTCGGGCACATGATGACGCGGATGCGTAAAAAGCGTAAAATAATCGTTGGGCACTGGCAAGAAGAAAGAATTCAGGAAAAAGTCGGTAATTGGATCAGGGTCGCCTTAGGTTGGAACGAGTTTCAAAATTTGAAAGTGGCGCGTATCGGTGACAATATGCGCGAGGTATCGGTAACGGATGGCGATAAGGTAGAAGCGCAATTGCGTTTTGGTTTTTCGGTGAATGGCTATGATTCATCTGATGTTACTAAGAACATCTATACCATTTCCGATAAGGAAGTCAAAGCGCTGATAAAGGAATATGAGTCAGAATACAACCTAACGGATGAATTATTAGAATCGGGCAGCAAACGGCAATCGCTGATTGAGGCTGCAAAAATAGAATTGGGATTACGCGCCTTTTTGGAAGAAGGCGGGTTCAATGCCTTCACCGATACTTTTGAGAACCTTGGCGAACTGAAACAGTTACCAGGAATAGCAACGCAACGCTTAATGGCCGATGGCTATGGTTTTGGGGCTGAAGGAGACTGGAAGACCGCCGCTCTGCTTCGGGCAATGAAAGTAATGGCCACTGGATTGGTTGGAGGTACTTCGTTCATGGAAGATTACACCTATCATTTCACCCCACAAAAGGCCTATGTTATGGGGTCGCATATGTTGGAGATTTGTCCTTCGATTGCCGATAAAAAACCTTCCTGTGAAGTGCATCCGTTGGGTATTGGGGGCAAGGAAGATCCGGTGCGGCTGGTTTTCAATGCGCCCGCTGGTCCTGCAATCAATGTGTCCTTGGTAGATCTGGGTAATCGGTTTCGAATGATCGTCAATGAAGTGGAGGCGGTGTCTCCTATGGGGGAATTACCTAAATTACCTGTGGCACGGGTACTTTGGGATGCGAAACCCGATCTGGAAACTGCCGCAACGGCTTGGATTTTGGCCGGCGGCGCACATCATACAGTTTATAGTCAAGCGATAACTACTGAAGTCATTGAGGACTTTGCGGAAATGGCCGGGGTAGAACTTGTCGTAATCGATAAAAATACCACCATTAGGCAGTTCAAGGAATTATTGAACGCCAACGAGGCCTATTACCATTTATTTCAACATAAAATGTAAAATTCGGATGATCATGAGCGCATTCAAAACGCATTTCTCCGCAATCTTAGTTTCATAAGGTCAAGGATAAATTTCGGTTGTAAGGATCATACATCGAACAACAAACTTTGAAACCGCGAGTTACGTATTCGACGAAAACGACTTTTAAATTTTCAACCAAATAAGCCACTGTCATGCAATCATTAGATACATTAGATTGGATTAGTATTGCCTTATATTTTTTGGTCCTGATCGGAATTGCGATTTGGGTAATCAGAAAAAAGGAAGCCAACACTGAAGATTATTTTTTAGCGGGTAGAAATGTAGGATGGTTTGTGGTAGGAGCCTCTATTTTTGCCTCGAACATAGGTTCAGAGCACGTGGTAGGTCTTGCAGGGACAGGTGCAAGTGATAAACTACCCTTATTGATCTATGAAATACAGGCGTGGGTCGTATTGATATTGGGGTGGGTATTTTTGCCATTTTATGCGCGAAGCGGGGTGTTTACGATGCCGGAATTCCTTGAGAAACGGTTTGACGCCAGATCAAGATGGGTATTATCCATCTTCTCGATTGTTGCCTATGTGCTGACAAAAATTTCCGTCACAATTTATGCCGGTGGCGTAGTAGTAGCGGCACTTTTAGGGATCGATTTTTGGACCGGTGCAATTGCAACCGTACTATTGACTGGGATCTATACCGTACTGGGAGGCATGCGGGCGGTCGTCTATACGGAAACCTTACAAGCGATGCTTTTAATTCTAGGGGCGGCCGTACTTACCTATATCGGTCTGGATAAAGTTGGAGGTTGGGGAAGTATGCAAGAGACCTTGGGTCCGGAATATTTTAATATGTGGAGACCGGCAACGGATCCTGATTTCCCGTGGCCCTCCTTATTGATTACCAGTACCATTGTCGGTATTTGGTATTGGTGTACAGATCAGTACATTGTGCAGCGTACCCTAACGGCAAGGAATATTAAGGAAGGACGACGCGGAACCATTTTTGGGGCATTATTAAAATTATTGCCGGTCTTTTTGTTCTTGATTCCAGGTATAATTGCTTTAACGCTCAAAATGAGGGGGGAATTACATTGGGACAGCCCAGATGAGGCTTTTCCGGTGTTGATGAGCAATCTCTTGCCTTCCGGATTACGTGGATTGGTAGCTGCAGGACTCTTGGCCGCCTTGATGAGTTCCTTGGCATCCGTTTTCAATTCCTGTTCTACCTTGTTTACCGTTGACATCTATAAAAAATTGCACCCCAATACGCCTGAAAAAAAATTAGTGCGTACCGGACAGATTGCGACGGTTTTCGTAGTTATCGTCGGGATTATATGGATACCCATCATGGCAAACATATCCGGGGTTCTGTACGAATACCTCCAAAGTGTACAGGCCTATATTGCACCGCCAATTACCGCTGTATTTATTTTAGGGATATTCTATAAGCGAATAAATGCGAGCGGTGCGTTTGCAACCCTGATCATGGGTATTGTGGTCGCCTTTTTTAGAATTACATTAGAATTGATCAAAGGAAATTTAGATCCTGATGGATTCTTATATCACTTAGGGGCTATGAACTTTTTAAGTTTTGGGGCATGGTTCTTTTTATTCTGCTTGATATTCTTGGTCGTAGTCAGTTTATTGACAAAAGCACCGGACAAGGAACGGATTGTCAACCTTACTTTCGGTACTATAACCGAGGAAGAGAAGAAAAATAATAAGAACAGCTACAATTGGGTGGATATTAGTATTTCTATTTTGATCATTATGATTGTCATTGCGGTCATGGTATTTTTCAATGGGAAGTAAGTCGTATTTGAAGTAAAAAGGCACTGTTTTTACGTATTCCCCATTGACTATCGGGACATTGTAATTATTTAAAATCAGCTAATTATGTATTCATATAATTCTTTTTTGCTAGTTTTTAAGTATCGTTCAAATCGATCAAAGTGAAATGCTTAAGATTATAGAATGCTAGAGAAATAGATTTAAACATGAAAATAGATTGGGTATCCCTTAAAGTAATGATATGTTGCTCTGTCTTGGTTACAAGCACTTTACTAGCCCAAAGCGGGAACCAGATGTTAGACGGCATAGGGTGAAACAGGCCTAATTGCCCGTTATGTATTTGATGGTACCGTAAAAGATTGGTCACGAAACAATCTACATGCCCAGTTATCAAATTCGAAGGCGGAGTTTATAAATGATGATCGGTTTGGAAAGGTACTTTCCTTACCGGGGGATTTCGAATCTTTTGTTTCTATTCCTCCCGAAGCTATCGCAAATCAGGAATCCATAAGTATCACCGGATGGATCTACCTACGTTCTTCTGTAAAAGGCCAAGTATTTTTTGACTTCGGAAAAAATAATACTTCCCATTTTTTTGTCGCCCCACGAGGTAGTGAATCCAATGCAGGTTTTCAGGTGGAAATCACTTCTGAAAATGGAAATATCAGTGTGGCGAATATACCGGCCCTGGCAATTGATACTTGGCATCACTTGGCCGTAGTAATCGATATCCCCTCAAAATCGCTAAGCACCTACATTAATGGAATCCTTGTTGGCGAAGTGAATCAAATAGCCCTTACATGGGAACATGTTTTCGATGCGGATCCGGATAAAAACACGCAATTCTATATCGGAAAATCAGTAAGTTCCGACGATGCAAATCTGAATGCCAGAATACATGATTTCAGAATCTACAGAATCCCTTTGAATGAAACACAAGTTGCTAGAATTTATAGAAATTCTTTTGAGGAAGATGAAGCCACGGTTGGAACAAAAGAAAAATTGGATGGGGACCTTCCTAAATTCCCCAAAGAAACCCCGCAGCTTTATAATGAATTCTTGACGAGTGTTCCAACCCTTGAAGTAGCAACCACAGTTGGATTTCTTCCGCGATTACCACCTTACGTTAAGGGCATATACGCGAAGGGGATGGAGCAAAGAAACGTACGGGTGATATGGCCCGCTCCAAAAGACAATACGAAGGTATTAAAAGCAGGGACCTATACCGTAATCGGTCATATTTCGGGTTCTGAAATAAAGCCCAGTGCCATTGTAACCGTACAAGACGTTAACGAACCTGTTACGCCCGATCGCGCGCTTGAAGTTTTTGATCTTGACCAGGTTTCACTAGATAATGATCTTCATGGCCAGCATACAAAATTCATAGAAAATCGCGATAAGTTCATTACAACCCTTGCAGAAACAAATCCGGATAATTTCCTATATATGTTTCGGAATGCCTTCGGACAAGAACAGCCTGAAGGAGCAGAACCCTTAGGGGTTTGGGACAGTCAGGAAACCAAACTGCGGGGGCATGCGACCGGTCATTACCTCACCGCCATTGCCCAGGCATATGCCAGTACCGGGTATGATAAAGCGCTCCAGCAAAATTTCGCGGACAAAATGACCTACATGGTCAATGTCCTTTACAAATTATCGCAAATGTCCGGCCAGGCAAAAGAAGCTCATGGAGCGCATGTATCAGATCCTGTAGCGATACCGCCTGGATCAGGTAAAGCCGACTTTGATTCCGATTTAAGTGTGGAAGGTCTCCGCACAGATTACTGGAATTGGGGCAAAGGATTTATAAGTGCCTATCCGCCTGATCAGTTCATTATGCTTGAAAAAGGGGCTACGTATGGGACGGAGAAAACCAAAATTTGGGCTCCTTATTACACATTGCATAAAATTCTTGCCGGGCTACTTGATATATACGAGGTGAGCGGTAATGAAAAAGCATTGGAAATTGCAAAAGGCATGGGAAGTTGGGTGTATGCCCGAATGAGTCGGTTGACGACCGATACGCTTATCAGTATGTGGAATACTTATATAGCTGGAGAATTTGGGGGAATGAACGAAGTTATGGCACGTTTGTACAGGATAACCAAGGAACATCGGTATTTAGAGGTTGCACATTCATTTGATAACATAAAAGTATTCTTTGGTGATGCCGATCATTCCCATGGTCTCGCTAAAAATGTGGATACCTTTCGCGGATTGCATGCCAACCAACATATACCACAAATGATGGGGGCTCTAGAAATGTATAGGGATTCACATGCTCCTGAATATTATAGGATTGCTGATAATTTTTGGAATAAGACCACCAATGATTACATGTATAGTATTGGAGGTGTTGCTGGGGCACGTAATCCTGCCAACGCAGAATGTTTCATCAGCGAGCCAGCAACGATTTATGAAAACGGTTTATCTGCGGGGGGGCAAAATGAAACTTGTGCTACCTATAACATGCTAAAATTAACGAGAAATCTTTTTCTTTTTGATCAGCGTGCCGAATTGATGGATTATTATGAGCGCGCACTCTATAATCATATTCTTGCATCAGTGGCAGAGAACAGTCCGGCAAATACCTATCACGTTCCCTTAAGGCCGGGTTCGGTAAAGGAGTTTGGTAATGTAGACATGTCAGGCTTTACCTGCTGTAATGGTACGGCACTTGAAAGCAGCACAAAGCTTCAGAATTCGATCTATTTTAGAAGTTCGGATAATAAAGTACTTTATGTAAATCTATATGTGCCTTCTACCTTACATTGGACCGAAAAAAAGGTGACTATTGAACAAACCACCGATTTCCCCAAGGAGGATAAAACCCTTTTGACGATTCACGGCGAAGGAAATTTCGATGTAAAAGTTCGAGTGCCCAAATGGGCGACCAAAGGATTTTTTGTAAAAATAAACGACAGGAAACAGCATGTAAATGGCGTGCCAGGAAGTTATCTTACTTTAAAGGGTAACTGGAAGGACGGTGATACGATCGCCCTAAGCATGCCCTTTCAATTTCATTTAGATCCGGTTATGGACCAAGAAAATATAGCCAGTTTATTTTATGGCCCTGTTTTGTTGGCAGCTCAAGAGTCAGCGCCCCGTACGGAATGGCGCAAGGTAACACTTCATGCGAAGGATATTGGGAAGTCGATAAAGGCGGAATCCCAGAAATTGGAGTTCACTATCGATGGCGTGGTTTTTAAGCCTTTTTATGAAACGTATGGCCGTCATTCGGTATATCTGGATGTCACGCTTAAATAACGGGAATTCCTGGGATAACCGCTAATTGCGCATTTCGAATAAATAAAGCACATGAACAATAGACTTTTTTATACGCTCCTATTCTTAGGGATCAGTATTTCCCTAAAGGCACAAGGTTATTGGAGTACTATAGAAGCCAAGGAACCTACGCTTGGTATTGCCGATGTATATCAAAAATTTACCACCCCTGATTTTCAATTAAAGTTGGTCAAGGCATCACAAACGGTTGCCGGTCTCCGCCCCAACGAAAATCCGAATTTCGATTTCACCCCGAGCGATCGGCTGGAAATCAGGGATAAGGACGGGTTATATCATTTGGGGGATATCAATTTGAGAATCAAGGAGGAAAAAGGAGCTTGGAAAAGTTATTCGACGGCTGCCAAGCGGGCAGCGGTCGAACCCTTGGAAGTCTCTGGAACTATTTTGGCGGCAGCAGATTTATCGAAGACGTTGCCTGCCGATATTCCTGTAAAGGTCAATAGATATTATGAGTTGGAGCGGGACCATTTGGTACTTCGGTTTGAAATAACCAATACGCGTAAACAACCTATTGAAATCGGCGCTTTGGGAGTTCCTATGGTTTTCAATAATATTCTAGAGGGGAAATCCCTGATTGAAACCCATGCACAAAATGTATTTTTTGACCCTTATATTGGTAAGGATGCGGGGTATTTGGAGGTGAAACGCCTCACAGGGGAAGGTCCTGTTTTATTGGTTTTACCGAAGGAAAATATGGCTTTCGAGGCCTATAGGCCACTTTTGGATGATCCCACGCCCCGGAGCATTGTTTTCGAGGGATTTCACGAATGGATGGTCTATAGCAAGGCGTATGCCGAAAATGAATGGAAAGGAGTGCAACAGTGGAACTCACCGACTTCTCTACTATTAGCCCCAAAGGAAACCAAGAATTTTGCGGTAATGCTCGTACTTTCAAAAGGGATAAAAGAGGTACAAAACACCCTGATCACGGAAGAAGTTCCCGTGGTCAATGGGTTCCCGGGTTTTGTTCTTCCCCAAGATGTAAAGGCGCAACTGTTTATCGATTATAAAGATGAAGTACGTTCCTTGGATATTGAACCTAAAGGGGCCTTAGAAATCAAAGAAGCTGGGCGAACTTCAAATGGACAGCGAAAGTACCGCGTAATCGGTAAAAAATGGGGTAGGGCACGATTGACCATTACCTATGCCGATGGGAAACAACAAACCGTTAACTATAAGGTAATTAAACCGGAAACCGAGGTGGTACAAGATTTTGGACATTTTCTCTCAACAGAACAATGGTTTGATGACCCCGAAGATCCTTTCGATAGAAATCAATCTTTCATTAGTTATGACTACGAAACCAAACGGAAGTTGACCGAGGATGGGAGGGTTTGGATCAGTGGACTGAGTGATGAGGGCGGTGCCGGTAGTTGGTTGGCAGCCATAATGAAACAATTGGTTTTGCCAGAACGTTCTGAAATCAGAAAAGTGCAACAGTTTATAGATTCAACCTTGTGGGGAGGTATTCAATATAACGAAGGATCTCATAAATACGGCGTTAAAAAAAGCCTCTTTTATTATGAACCTGATTCCTTCCCAAAAGGCACATATAGTGACAAGATCAACTATAAGACATGGGCTGCATGGAATCATGAACACGCCAATGATACGGGAAGATCGTATAACTATCCGCATGTTGCGGCTGCCTATTGGGTGATGTACCGATTAGCAAGATATAGAACAGGATTAGTGGATAACAGGTCATGGGAATGGTATTTGAAGAATGCATACCATACCAGTATCGCCATGCTGGAACAGGCACCCTATTACTCGGTTTTTGGGCAAATGGAAGGATCGGTATTCCTGTATATTCTAAAAGACCTAAAAAATGAGGGGTACTCAGCGTTGGTAACCGATCTCGAAACAAGAATGAAAGCGCGGGCGGATCATTGGCGTGCCTTGGATTATCCGTTTGGAAGTGAGATGCCCTGGGATTCCACGGGACAGGAGGAAGTGTATTTATGGTCGGATTATTACGGGTATCAAGAAAAAGCAACCATAACTTTAAGCGCTATCCTAGCCTATATGCCTACCATGCCACATTGGGCGTACAATGGAAATGCACGTCGCTATTGGGACTTTTTATACGGTGGGAAGGCTGGGGAGACCGCTCGGGTAGAACGGCAGATACATCACTATGGATCTTCCTTGAATGCGATTCCGGTATTGACACAATTTAGAAAAACCCCGGAGGATTTATTTTTGCTGAAAGTGGGCTATGGAGGCCTGTTAGGCGGCATTTCCAATATTACCCAAGATGGATTTGGTCCGGCTGCATTTCATTCTTTTCCCTCAACCCTAAAAATAGATGGAATTTCTGGTGATTACGGTTCCGGATTTTATGGATATGCCGTGAATTCAGCAACCTATCTTACCTATGAAGAAGATATGGGATGGTTGGTCTTCGGGGGAAATTTAACTTCAAAGAAAGAAAGTGTTGAAGTAGAAATCACCACAGCCTCAAAATCCAGGATATTTATTGCACCCATTGATTTATGGCTTACCCTAGATGCCGGTACCATAGATAAATTCAGCTATAATACCAAAACCAAAGAGGTTGTTTTAATATTCAGTCCTAAAAATGAGTATACCCCGAATGCTTATTTAAGGATGAATAAAGAGGTGCACTTATCATATGGCAAGCTTAACGGGGCTTATGAAATTCCATTGAGCAAGGTTCCAATGCAAATTAAATTATAAATTATCTGGTAAGGATTTTTCTGCAGTATAGCAGTTGGCACCTTAAGAATGCCGTTGCCTTAAGGACACTATTTAGTAGACCATTTGGCCGAAATGGTATTGAAAAAATATTTAGTAGATTGTTATAGCGAGCTGCCTGATGGATGGTAAGGTATAATTTTTCTCATTAAATGACCCACCCCTTTATCCCAGCCTTAGCCGGTAGGCAGGCCCTCCCAGGAGGGGAGGGATTCGTTTTTAGTTTTAAAATTCGGTGAATCGAGGAAACCTACAGCATCAAAGAGAACCTTCACAGAGGCATAATTGAACTACTTTCTTGTTTTGCCTTTATTGAACGGATCATAACACAGGGGTCAAGATGATATTCCGATAGGACACTTTGCCATGGTCGCCTTGTAAATAAATAGGTCCAGGCGCAAACACATCCGAGCTGATCGCCCCACCGGTGGGGCCTTCCACTGCTTGGTTGTCAATAATCTTTTTCCCATTAAAAATGACCGTTATATGGCGGTCTACCAACGTAATATCCAGACTCTGCCATTCGCCGGCGGGTTTTTCGGCAGCCTCACTTGGGGTAATACGGCTATAGACCGCGCCCATGTTATGGGGGTCAAGCGCCAACCCATACGAGTCTACCACTTGTATTTCATACAACCCACGAAGATATACCCCGCTGTTGTTGTCCTTGGGTACGTTGACTTCCAATTTTAGGTTAAAATCCCCAAATTCCGCTTCGGTGCGTAGGTTTCCGTAGGAGACATGATCCCCATGTTCGGCCTGTATGGGGTCATTCTGCATGACACCGTCTACGACCTTAAACCCATTCGCCATTTTCGGGTCGATGGGCCGCCATCCTTTCATATCCTTTCCGTTAAACAATTTAATCGGTTTCCCAAATTTTAGAGCACTCAAGTCTGGCGCAGGGCCTACAGGTGGCATCCGTTTTCCGGTGAAATGTACCACTGATTCCCCGGTCCCTTCCCAAGTAGGTCCGCTCATGGTACCCGCAATAGTATCGCCTGTTTTTGTAATACGCAAGGTATAGGTTAGTATGTGCGTGCGTTCTTTTCCAGGAGTGTCTTTATTAAAGACCCGTTCATTGGTGCGGGTCACCACCAAAGTGTTTTCATTGGCCAGATAGATATCGGAAACCGGGAGTACACTGCCCCCGATCCATAGGAGCTCGCCGTCTAAAAACCCTGCTTCCTCATGTACCTTCAGCCAGCCAACGCCACCCCCGTCTATATCAATGCCCCACATGCCCAAAAATTCGTTTTCAAGATTTTGTGATGCACAGGGAACGACCGCAAAAAGGGTAGGTGTGGTCAATAAAAAGACCATAAGGCAACGTACTATTTTTTTCATAATGTTTGTTTTGGTTCGGTATTTTAGTTCAGAAACGAATGCTATATGCATCGTCTAAAGTTAGCGTTTTATTTATATTGTGAAAGGGTGCTATCGCATCATTTTTTTTGCGTCATCAGCTTTTTTAATAAAATGGAATATGCGCAGTAGTAATGACCTAAATATGATTCATTAACTATCCCGCATGGTGTATTTAGGGCACCGATCGTACTGCGACTGAATCTATTTGGGCGACACGTTGCTTTCTTAAGATTTTTTACGAAAATTTTCATAAACTATCTTGTGTTAACCGTATTTTATATTAAAAAATCTATAATTAGTTAAAATAGCATATAAAACAGAAAATATAGCTGTTTTACAGAAGGCCGTATTGTTTCAATTTTGCAGTGTATAATTTTAAATGTACAGCATCATGAAGACAACAAAATTTTATCCAACCATATGGCAGACCATCCCGTATTCCTTTGAGCTTATAGACCAATGGGATGCAGAAGGCCGACGCATCACTGATTTGATATTAAAAAATAGTTTTGCAATCGAAAACGGGGTTTCCGAATTCGAATTAAATATCAATAAACTTTCCGCTTTTGATAAAAAAGGAAAGGAGCATTTCATTGCCGATTTCCCGCAACATGCATTCTTAAACGTAAAGGGCCTCCATACAGGGCATTTTATCAAGTCTAAAAGTGTACTCGAATTGAAGCCGGGGGAGTACCGCGTTTTCCGATTTTATCTAGATAATAGCGGCAACAGCATGAAATACAGTGACCGAAGCATCGCACAGTTGCAGGGGTTCGGCCATCTCGATTTCGAGATCCAAAACTTGCTCAAGATTACGGGAGCCGAGGCCCGGGAGGTTATTCTCAGGTTCGATCTTGAACCCTATAGTATTGCGAGTTATTTTAAGTCGATTCGCCAATTCTTTAAAAAATACCGCTTGTTGCCGACCAAAATGGCGCGTAGCTATGGAAATTAACCACAACTCCTAATTCTAGTAAAAGGCCCCGAATTCGGGGCCTTTCTATTTCGTATCGTACGTTCTTATTTGGTGCGATAATAAAAAGTCCTCCGAAGCGGAAATACCGGCCGAGGGAGTGATAGGGTTACAATTTATAACCATCTGTAAGGGTTTTTAAGAAGGCGACCAGCGCCATCTCTTCCTGCAAAGTCAACCCCAAATTACCAAGTTCATCTTTGTTTACCGTTTCTTCAACTTCGGCGGGATCAAAAGTTTCTACATCCCGAACATTATAAAAATGCACCGCCTCTTCCAAGGACGTGATGGCGCCATTATGAAAATAAGGAGCGGTTATGGCAACGTTCCGTAAAGACGGAACCTTGAATTGGCCATTGTTCTCGGGCGATTTTGTGGTTTCTGCTAATCCAAGGTCGATAAAATCAGCACCATCGGGATTATGCTCTGAGGGAATTGCATAAAATGGATTAAATAGGTTTTTAGGAATCCCAATATTATCATACGTGAAGTCGGTGAATAAAATTTTGCCCGAATTTGGGTCAGGATCTATGATATGGCATAAGGCACACTTGCCCTTAAGGGTATCCATAAAAACTTCCATTCCCTGTTGCTCCAAGGTCGTAAAAGTTGCTTTCCCATCCATAACATAGTCAAATTTCGAAGTAAAAGGATTGACTTCCGGACTTCGCTCGAATTCTGCAATCGCATCGGCAATATTGTTTAGCAAAACATCATCATTGCTCATATCGCCATAGAGCTCAACCAAGGAATTAAAATAGCTTGCGGCCCTGATTTTCCCCGCAACCATTGCAAGATCGGTATTATTCATTTCAACGGGGTTGGTAAGCGGAAGTTTGGCTTGATCCTCCAAAGTTTTGGCGCGCCCATCTAAAAACTGACCGCCGATATAGAGTTCCTCGGTGTCATCAAAATAAAATGAGGGCGAGAACATCGTATAACTGGCAGAGGGAGCATTTCTATTGCCAAAAAGTCCGTCGACAATCCCAGGAGTTACAATAGAATGCCCTGGATCTGAAAATGCGGCAAGTGGATCGTGGCAAGTGGCACATGATTGCCCAACGGGATTCGATAAGGATTCATCAAAGAAGAGTAATCTCCCAACTTCGGCTTTGGTCGGTAATTTAACATCCTCATAGTCATTATCCCGGGCGCATTGTGCAAGAAGAACAACACTAAGAGCACAAAATGAGATTAATTTTATCGAACTTTTGGAATTTCTCATAGGGTTGGTCGATTAATGGGCACAAAAATAAATTTTTGAGCCTTTAACACAACAGGAATCGATATACACTTAATTATTAACGGTGA
>CAWCTF010000003.1:0-177717 GCA_963798435.1 uncultured Flavobacteriaceae bacterium | reverse complement strand
AAGACCTTGCAATTCTCAAAAGAATTAAGTCAGACAAGGCGCCTTCAAAATATGGCCTATGTGGTCAACGATGTTGCCATCCCTGAAAATAAAACCTACACCTATGGGTATGAAAGTAAAAAGAGCAGCTAAAATTTAGTTGCTTTCACGCGATACAAATTCCCTGCAATACCTAAAACCCCTTGCCCAAAGTATGAATGGTGTTCTGCAAGGTACCTTTTAGGGGATGGCCTTGGGTATCCTGAAGGTCATAGGCGATGGTCATTACATCCACCGGGGTGATGTCCGGTAAGAAGAGCTGTATTGTTTTTCCATCGGGTAGGAGTACGGCCTTTGAAACGTGTCAATGGCTGTACATTGTAACGATCCGAACCATATTTACTGCTTCTTTTAAGGTCCCAGGTCTTTACGAGATACTTCCCAAGATCTAGCGCCTGTTCGGGGTCAAGAGCCGAAGCGAACGTCAGGGCGACGCCGGAGGCAGTTACTTTCAGATCAATAGGAGTCGACAGGGGTTTTCCCGGTATACCGAACGCGATAGAGGCCACCGCCGCGCAAGAGCTGATCCGTGCCCCATGCCGACATGCCACAGGCGTATAACTGTCCGTCACCCGGGTTGAACCGGCCCCGCATGACTCCTGTCAAAAACTTGATACCCGGCAAATCGATGACTCCGCCCTGTACTTGGCCATTTATCTTTTCATGCAATACCAATTGAATTTTCCCGTACCCATAGGAAAAGCTCAGGAGGCCACCATCTAAAGGCCCCCATTGCTTGCTATCGACCCACAACAATTCGGAAGGCGAACGATCAAACTCCATATCGACCCAGACCATAGGAGGTTTCATGCCGGTGGCCGTACTGTCCTTTGGGGGATTATAGCCCCACATATTGCCATAAAAATTGCCTTTGCCTTCGATCCAATTGATTCGGTTCATGGGGTTCCAATACCCTTGCTGGTCGGTGACCAAAAAACTTCCGTCTGGGTTGATACACACTCCGTTCGCGGCCCGAAAGCCGGTGGCGATGATCTCGGTCTTCGACCCATCCTTGCTTACTTTTAGTAAAGTGCCGTGCTGTGGTATCAAGGCTTCCCGGGCATGCCGCCCACTTTTGGCATAATACAGGTTTCCTTCCGCATCGGCCTGTAGCCCCATGGCAAACTCATGAAAGTGGTCGGTCACCTGATGGTCGTGGTTAAAGCTCTCGTAAAAATCGGTTTCCTGATCCCCATTAAAATCATGGAGCAATACCAGTTGATCGCGACAAATGACATAAATTTTGTCATTCAGGACTTTGATGCCCAAGGGCTGAAAAAGTCCGGCCCCGATGCGTTGCCAGGTCAACTCTTTAGAACCATCGGTGAGGCCGCTTATTCTCCAAATATCGCCATCGGTGGTACATGCCACCCCGATATTGCTATCTGACATAAAATCGATTCCACTGAGCTTCATCCTACTGGCCCATGGGTTCTCAAAGGGTGGAGGCAACTGGTCAACGGCTAGCACGCCGTCTGGCGCCCCTATAGTAATCTCGGAGGTAAGTTTTTCAGGATAATGGGCCTTTCCCCCTCCAATAGTATATTGGTTTAGCGCTTCCGGAGGCGCCGAAGCCTTCGCAAAAGCATCTAATTCGGAGGCCGATACCGAGGGGTCACCAATAAACAATTGTACCCGGGCGGCCTTTCCTTTTTCAACCTGCAGCATCACAGAGCCAGCTTCCTCCAGCAGATGGGCACCTTGCCCCGAAAGGGCTACTTTATGCGTCATAGGGGCCACGCGCATTTTTAGGGAGGAGGTGGATGCACTGATATCGAGGGTCCTGGTAAAGAGGGTGTCGGTTCCCATTGCTGCCATACCAAGCTGTTCCAAGACGTCTGATTTGCCCACGGTATAGGCGATAATGATATGTTCGTTCACATGATAAAGGCCTTTATAATTGGCCCACTTTTTAGGCAAGGGGCCGAACTTACGCCCATCCCGTGCCGTGAATCGGGGATCTTCAAAAGAACCCGTTTCGGGATTCGCCCATCCGGGTCCGACCGGGGTCTCGAAATGGAGTTCCCCAATGGTACGCGGATAGGTCTCGTGTTGGTCGTTTAACAGAATGCCATTCCAATCGATAAAGCCATTGCCCGTCCAGCCCCCTGCAACGCGCAATAGGTCATGGTCGAAGAGCATCCAGGCATTGCCTTTTGAAACCCCTCCCGGGCCTTTATCAAGTCGTACGGCGATGCCTTTATAGGCAAAGTTGTTTTTACTATAATCCTCGTCGGGAAAAGGAACAGGCCCCGGGGAATGGTATCTAGGGATTCCCGTAGCCGCATCTGCCAATTCGTAGGTGTTGATAAAAAAGTCCCCATAGTCCATATCAGACCAGGGGTGATAGGGCTGTGTTTCAGGCCCTCTGGTACTTCCTTTGGGCAGCCCGGCCAAGTAGCCCGGGGTATTCTTAATATAGGTCTCCTTTGGGTTTTTTAGAACGTACTCCCTTCGAATATAGGTGATGACATCATATTTTTGCTGTGGGGTGAGTATGGGTTGTGGCGGCATAAAACCATAACCGCGGCTGACGGTTTGATACATTGAATAGGCATCGCTGCCGGCCTTAAAGGGCTGTTCCCAAAATTTAAGGGAACTAGGTATGGATCCCTGCACCTCGGGGGTCCCATGGCAATTGACACAATTGGAACTGTAAATACGGCCCCCTCGTTTATACGCTTCTAGGTCTTCATCAGCAAGGAACCCGGCATGGTCGATGTCTTTTTCTACGGCAGGCAATTCATCTTGCGCCAAAGTATACTTGATGTTCGATCGGTCAATAACGACCATTTCGGTAGGCGCTTCCTGCGCTTTAAACGGGTAGGCATCTTCGGCAATATGCAGTGAACCTTTAAAAAGGTTTCCATCAAAACGCCCAGTAAGGTGTGTCGTTTCATCAAACAGTTCAAAACCGGCCCATAGGGAATCTTTGGAGATTTTAACCAATCCCATATCGATGGTGCCCCAATCAAAAGAAACCAGGGAACCTTTATAGGCGTTTCCTTCCTTCTTTAACCGTAGGCTGCCTTGGGAGGTGACATCCCCAAAATCGACCTCATACTCATATGGCCCATGCTGTACTGCCTCCTCGCAGCCGAAAAGCAAAACCACTACCCAGAAAATAAGGGCGATTACGGGGATATCCGATTGAAAAATGCGACCTAAACTGATGCCTTTGTGAACTGAGGGAGTGCCCATCGATACCTGAATTTATGTGAAAAGAGAATCCGATCTATCCCCATCGTGCGTGGGGTTTAATTCTTAAAAATAGGGAATAAATAAAGACAGATATTCGGCGTCCTATTTTTATTTATTCCATGGAAGCATGCCATGTGTTTAAAAACAGTGGGAGGAGAGGGTTTTGCCAGAAATAAGTACGGATTAAACAAAACTCCCCTTTCTCCCGATTTCATCGGGATTCATTCCCCTCTTCAACTGAAGAGGGGAGCAAGTAATAAGGGAAATTAGAACTGGCTCCTCCCTTTAGTCAAAGGGAGGTGGATCTCCCGCCAAATTTGGCGGGAAGACGGAGGGTTTTGCCAGAAAAAAGAGACGGATCAAACAAAACTCCCCTTTTCCCGATTTCATCGGGATTCATTCCCCTCTTCAACTGAAGAGGGGAGCAAGTAATAAGGGAAATTAGAACTGGCTCCTCCCTTTAGTTAAAGGGAGGTGGATTCCCGCCAAATTTGGCGGGAAGACGGAGGGTTTTGCCAGAAAACAAGAGACTGATCAAACAAAACTCCCCTTTCTCATCCGCCAGAGGCGGACGATTCATTCCCCTCTTCAACTGAAGAGGGGAGCAAGTAATAAGGGAAATTAGAACTGGCTCCTCCCTTTAGTCAAAGGGAGGTGGATTCCCGCCAAATTTGGCGGGAAGACGGAGGGTTTTGCTATTTATCTTAAAAGGCCTATTTAACAGCGGTTCCTGCGACTTGCGGAGTAGAAACAGCATTTTCAGCTGCTGGGGTGTAGATGATCGTATTGGTTATATCATCGATTGCGATGGTCCCAATTTTCCGGGTAGCCGATTCTGTTAACTGAACCACGCCGCTTTTAGATTCTTGTGTTGCGGCATCGGCGATGGTGTTGCTTTTGGGATCTGTCGCTTTAAGGGTTTTGGAAGTCGAAATGGTCTGATCCTTAGGGTTAAGGGCATCGGAAACAAGATATTCAGCCATCAAGTCATTGCCCTTATTGCAGGAGACGGCGCCTAAAATGCCAATAAAAAGTACAATCAATCGAATGATTTTTTGAGGGGAAACGCTCATAAGTAGATTAGGGTATAATTAATGACTGAATTTCTGGGTTTGGCAAAACTATTCAATTCAATCGAATCATCGATGAACGAATTTATTTATTCGATGAACGGTCGCTTTTTTAACATTTGGTTTCAAAAAGTGCAAGTCTTGAGTGGTGATTTTTATAGGGAATTGCATGGCTTGTGGCAGGGGCATTTTCCAATGCTTCCATGAGACCTGTACAAAACCTAAAAGTGACGATTGGGTACTATTTATTCGGAAGTCTTTGCTTTTCGAATGACGTTGAGGCTGTCCATTTCACTACGAAATCGAAGGATGACAATGGTGTCCATCTCTTTATAGATGCTATCGCGCATCGCATGCCAATTTTTAGCATTCATTTCGAGGGTGAATTTCTGGATCTTGGTAAATCGTCCTACATTGTGTCGGTTAGCCTTCCAATAGGCTGCCGTACTTTCACGATGTTTTAGGTCTTGGAGGTAGATGCCAATACCAAAGCCTACCAAAATAATGGCAACGATTATGTAAAGTGTACTTCTTTTTACCATGTTGCTGGAGTGTTGTATTCCTATAGGTTAGAATGGGGGTTTGGCAAGGTTACATTTCTTACAACTGCATTTCAGTCGACTTGGGCTACGCTTGTTGCAAATTTATGAATCTTTTGCATAGTAACTCTAAAATAGCGACCCTAAAGAACGTTTATCCCCTGGCGAAAAGAAATTAATTTAGCTATTATGATCGATTTCAACGTCAAATACCGATTTGGGAAGTCGTGATGTAGCGACCGTGATAGGAGGTTCAGCGAGTTGTTGTCCTACCAACATGTATGCGTTATTTAATGGTGGTATTTTTAATCGATGCTGAAAATTTGCGTACCTTTTAGTGGAAATACAACGCAACCTGTAATGAAAAAATTCAACGCCTTTACGCAATATCGATATCTAATCGCCTTACTATTGGTTGGCACGGTATTTTTGAAAGGATGTAATACCACGAAGGTCGATCCGGACAAAGAGGAATGGATTTCCTTGTTCGATGGAAGTTCTTTTGATACGTGGGTGCCCAAATTCGAGGGAAGTGAACTGGGAGTAAACTATAAAAATCGATTTGTACTTAAAGATAGTCTGCTAAGTGTTCGCTATGCGGAAAACGACACCTTTAACAACGATTTTGGCCACCTCTATTACAAGGATAAATTCTCGTACTACCGCCTCAAGGTAACCTATCGGTTTGTAGGCGAACAACAACGGGGAGGCCCGAATGGGCCTGGCGCAACAACGGATTGATGCTTCATTGTCAAGACCCCAGCACGTTGGGCCTAGAACAGGATTTCCCGATTTCCTTGGAATTGCAATTGTTGGGGGGCAATGGGGTCGATACGCGAACCAATGCGAACTTATGTACCCCGGGAACCAATGTGGTGTTGGGCGATTCCTTGTTTTCGCCTCATTGTATCAATTCAGATTCAAAGACGTATCCGGGCGATATGTGGGTCAATGTCGAAGCCAGGGTACTTGGGGATTCCCTTATTCAACATATTTTAGAGGATAAAGTGGTCATGGAATACCGAAAACCCACTATCGGGGGTGGTGCCATCAGCGGTTATAAAGAAAGTGCCTATCGCGAAGGGGCGCCTTTAAAGGAAGGCTATATTTCGATTCAGGCCGAGACCGCCCCCATAGATTTCAAGTCGATCGAATTGCTGAACCTCTGTGGCTGTATGGATAAAAAAGCCAAAAATTATAAATCCTATTTTGTAAAGGCCGACAATTCAACGTGTGAATATTGAAGGCGGTTATGAACGAAATACGAAATACGAAGTGAATGGAATACGAAATACGAAGTGCGAAATACGAAATACGAAGTATGAAATACGAATTCGTTAACTTGGAACTTCCGACTTCCGACTTCGTACCTCAGACATTGTTCACTGCCAACTTCCAACTACCCACTGCTTACTCAAGCTTAAACCCAGTCGGGATGACCGCCCCCTTTTTAACGACCACGATACCATCTTTTACGACATAGGTGTCCGTTTCAGCGTCATCAAGATGTGGCCCTCCATCGATGGTAACATCATCACCGATGCGACAGTTGATGTCGATGATGGTATTTTTGATATAGCATCGCTCCCCGATGCCCGCCAGGATCTTGATATGGTTGTGCTCTATTTCTTCCAAGGTCTCGTAGGTATCGCTGCCCATCATATAGGTATTGATGACGGTAGACCCTTTTCCGATCCTCGAACGCACCCCGATGACCGATCTTTCGATCTTGGAGGCATGAATGATGCAACCGTCGCTGATAACGGCTTTGTCCATTTGGGTGCCGGAAATTTTTGAGGTCGGTAACATCCTCGCCCGGGTATAGATGACCTTTTTCGTATCGTAGAGATTGAATTTGGGGATGCTATCGGTCAAACCCAGATTTGCCTCAAAGAAAGAATCGATATTTCCGATATCGGTCCAATACCCTTCAAAGGGATAGCTAATGATTTTGTGTTTACCGATTGATTGGGGGAGGATTTCTTTTCCAAAATCCATGGTGTCAGGATTGTTCATCAAGTTGATAAGCACATCGCGATTAAAGATATAGATGCCCATGGAGGCTAAATAGATACGCCCTTCACGTTTCATTTCGTCACTTACCTCCGAATCCCAGCCAGGCAAGCGATCGGTTGATGGTTTTTCGATAAAGGAGGCGATCATCCCCTCTGGGTCGGTCTTCAAAATACCAAAGGAGGTCGCATCATTGGCATGCACCGGAATCGTTCCAATGGATATTTCGGCAGCGTGTTCGATATGTTTTTCGATCATTTCGTTAAAATCCATCTGATACAATTGATCACCCGAAAGGATCAAGGCATAGTCAAATTCATGCTGCAAAAAATGATGCATGCTCTGCCGCACGGCATCAGCGGTACCTTGAAACCAATTGCCGCTCTGCATGGTCTGCTCGGCAGCTAGTACATCGACAAAGGCAGAGCTGAAAAAACTAAAATGATAGGTATTCTTAATATGTCGGTTCAGGGAAGCCGAATTGAATTGTGTCAATACGTACATTCTTTTGATTTCCGAATTGATGCAGTTTGAAATCGGGATATCGACCAAACGATATTTACCCGCGATGGGTACTGCGGGTTTGGCCCTGTTTTCAGTCAATGGGAAGAGCCGAGATCCCTGACCCCCGCCCAATATGATGGCTAGTACTTTATTATTGAACATGTTCTTTTTACTTTAATGATTCGTATAAGACTTTGATTTGGAGCGCAATGGCCGACCAATCGAAGGTTTCTTCGACCCTTTTTCGGCCGTTTTCGGCCATTTTTTCACGCAATTCCCGATTGCCGATAAGGGTATTGATTCCTCGCGCCAGATCTCTTGCGAACGTATCCGGGAATTTCGGTTCAAATGGGGCGACCTGCTGTTGGTCCAAGGGTACAAGGATGCCGGTTTCCCCATCGACCACCACCTCCTTAATGCCTCCGACCGCACTGGCAACAACGGCCGTTCGGCAGGCCATGGCCTCAATATTGATGATTCCAAAGGGTTCATAGATCGATGGGCAACAAAATACATCGGCGTGTGAGTAGAGCTGAATGACCGATTTTTTATCGAGCATCTCGGCGATCCATATGACATTGTCCCTATCTTTTTGCACTTTGTGCACGCTTTCCTCCATTTCTTTTGCAATTTCAGGCGTATCGGGCGCCCCTGCGCATAGCACGATCTGGGTGTCGGCATCGATATATTTTATGGCATTCACCAAATGAATGATACCCTTTTGCTTGGTAATCCTACCGACAAAAAGTACATAGGGTTTTGACGGATCGATGTGGTACTTTTCAAGGGCCGATGTTTCTTGGGTGGCCTGATATTCCTTTAGGTTGATTCCGTTATAGATTACTTTTATTTTTTCGGGATCCACATTGAAATGATGTAAGATATCATCCCGGGTTTCCTTGGATACCGCGATGACGGCGTCGGCCATTTCAATCGCCGTTTTCTCGATCCAAAGGGAAGCATCATAACCCCTTCCCAATTGCTCGCGCTTCCAAGGTCGCAAGGGTTCCAAGGAATGGGTCGTTACGACCAAGGGAATACCATAACAGAGTTTGGCAATGATACCGGCAAAGTTCGAATACCAAGTATGGCAATGCACGATATCGGCATCGATGGTTTCGGCATTCATCTGCACACAGGTACTTAAGGTCTGCAATACGGCCTTTAATTGGCTGTTTGAATTCTTGTATACAATGTTCTCATACGGATAGCCTTTGACAGTAAGATGATCGGACTTCGCATCTTGATCGCCAAAACAACGCACTTCGACCTCCATGAGTTTGGCAAGTTCGGCAGAAAGATACTCCACATGTACGCCTGCACCCCCATAGACATAAGGCGGAAATTCCCGGGTATAAAAAAGTACTTTCATAGCAATCGTTTAAGAACTAAATCCACCTACCGACAAAATATGGCAGGCGAACTGGTTGGGAAGGGAAACTACACGAATTCTGCAGTAATCCCTTATATTTTGATATGTATAAGATATAACATATTTCCGTATTTAAGACATCAAGGCATTCAATTACCATTTTCCCCATTTTTAATCAAAAAATGGATGGGTCAACTACTTGATGCTCACTCTGAAAATGATTGCTCCTAGAAACCCTAGGAAATCAAAAGGGCATGCCGTTTTTTTTAGATGCCAATTGTGCAATGCAGGCTGACTTAATTCTCGAATTGATTCTCCATTAATTCTTCCTTGAATTTGGTGCCAAAGGTGTAGCCTAGCGTAACCAAGAAGGCCCTTGAATCGATCTTGAATCTTCGGTCAAATTGAAATTCCGAAGTTTTTAGGTTATAGCCACCACGTTGGGAATCGAAAATATCGGTAAAGATGATGCCCAATCTTCCACGATCTTTCCAAATTTTTTGTTGAAAAGCCATATCGCCATAGTAGAGGGCCACTCGGGTGCCTTGTACGGTCGCAACCGGGGAGTTATACACCCCGATGAGTTGCATTTGGCCCCCTTTCCAGAGGGTAAGATCATTGATCAATTTTAAATTGCTGCTCACTTGCCGATTTAAAGCTTCTACCCCGATGTTTCCGGCATCGATGTTCTGTTGAAAAATACTATAGCTAAGATTGCCTTTCCAAATTTGTCCTGTGCTAAAGGTAAAGATGGTTTCGAGGCCGTATATATTTTGACTGCCCACATTTTCCGGTCGTGAAAGCAACACCCCGTCAGACCGCAATTCGGTGTAAGACATGATCGGATTCTTTCCCGAACGGTAGAATACTTTTGCACTGATTCCGGTATGTTGAAAATCCTTGCTAAAGTTTAATTCAAGGGCATTCACCAATTCAGGTTTAAGATTCGGGTTTCCACTGTGCTGGCTCAAAGAGTCGGTGATATCGGTAAACGGATTCAATTGACCCAAACTTGGCCGATTGATCCTTCGGTTATAGCCCAATCTCAGAAAGGCCGTAGTTGAAAATCGATGTGTGAGTCCGACGGACGGAAAAACGCTAAAATAATTCGCTTTAAACGTATCGCCCTGAGGCACTAAATTCCCGTTATTATTGGTCTGTTCGACCCGGAGACCGGCCTCATATTCCAGAATCGGTTTTTCTTTAGTTCCGATAGGGCCTTTTTGTTGCGCATACAAGGCATGGATCTGTTCCTTAAAAGTTAAAACACCGGTTTGTTCGGGAACCGAGGCAAAGATTCCGTTTACTTGGTTCTGTTGCCGAAAATCATCATCAGTAGATCGTAAAATCAATTTATAACCCCCTTCGAAGGTTCCTGTTCCTAGTTTTTGCGCATAATCGGCCCTAAAATTCGTGATGTTCCCCGTTTCATTAAAGTTGGTTCGCTGTAAATAAGGGTCCCCGAGATCGGTCATGTCCTCGGCCCGATCTTGGGTGTCGATGTTGGTGTTTTCCTTTGAGCGATAAAAGGAGGAAGACAGGCCCAAGTTCAACTTTTTATCAGGATCCGTGAATTTTCGTTCGTAATTAAGGGCCAATTCATTCACATTTGCCCGCCTCAGCTCCTGCGAAAAACGACGATTGCTTGACACAAAGCTATTGTCTTGCTGGTCAAAAGTGCTTACCAAGGCTTCATAGTTGTCTTCATCGGTATAGGCTGCAAGCCATTCAAAACCCAATAGGCCTTTTTCGAATTCCTTGTCCAGGTTTAGTTTTAGGTTGTGATTGCGTTCTTGGCGATCATCGGCGCGTCGTTGTGTAAGATAATAATGGTCGGGAATCAAAAAATTAATGCGGTCCCCGTCCACTTTTCGGGTTCGATTCGCAAAACGATTGTCATAGGCCGCGGCAATGTTGAAGGTACCTGTATTATGATTTAATTGTGCCGAACTGTTCGCCCGCCATTTGGATCCATAGCCATAGCCGATTGCAAAGGCTCCATTGGTGCCATTTTCCTCTCCCTTTTTAAGGATAATATTAAGAATGCCATTTTCGGCACTTGCATCGTATTGGGCTCCCGGACTTGTAATAATCTCGATGCTGGCGATACTGCTTGCCGGGATGTTCTCTAAATTGGTAAGGCTCGAGTTGCGACCGTTCAATAAAATAAGGGGTGCCTTGCCCCGTAGTGAAATGCCCCCTTCGGCATCGACAAAAATGGTGGGGGTATTACGCAACAGATCGATCGCAGATCCCCCTTGTTGGCTTAGGGTAGCTTCTGCATTAATGATCAACCCTTGGGGGGTCTTTTGAACGAGTTTTCTTTGAGCGGTTACCTGAACGCCTTGAAGCAAGGTGGTGTCAGCTTCCAGGATGAGGGTTCCCAATGCCAAATTTAGGTTGGAGCCATTGATGGTTATTGTTTGAGAGAGCGTCTGAAAGCCCAGGAATTGTGCGTGAAGGGCATAGGTGCCAAGGGGAAGGTCCTTAATGGTAAAAGCACCAGATTCATTAGTAGTGGCGCCGGCGATCATATGGGTGGCATCATCCAAAGGGGTCACATATACCGAAACAAATTCAATAGGAAGTTGATCGGTATCCTTTAATGTGCCATGCAGCGTTCCGGTTTGTTGCGCAACTAGGGGAGCGGCCATCCATAGGAAACATAAAATAGGGAATATCTTCATGGGCAAGTTTTGGAAAAAATAATATAAGTAAAATTTAGAGGTCGACTTTTTCCTAAACAATTCGCTTTGGTAAAGAACCGGTATAGGAGGGTTGGGGAAAATGGATTAATTGCCACTTGGCAATTGTACCACTGCGTATTATGTAGAATTTTCTACCGGATTTTTCGATAAACTCATTTAGGGTGCTTTATTCCCGATGCAAAGGTATCACTGAAATATAGACTAATGAAATGGCAAGAGGTTTAATCGTATGGCAATAAGAGAAGCATTTAATTGCGCCTAACTTACTAATGCGTACATGCACCCCGTGTGAAATGGCCAGCGTAGCTTATCCATTCTTGGTTATGGGAATTATCCTATATAGGAGGGGAGAGTTCACATACGCTTTAAGGGCTGATTTTAAGAAGCAAGAATTCAAAAAAATTCCTTCGGACACTTTTAGCTATCCTTCGGACAGTATTTTACGGGTTTGGTCCCTGATTACCGATACTAAGCCTTCATATGCTATACTTTTAAAAGAATCATTAACCATAAATAATACAACCAATGAAAAAAGCGATTTTTAGTTTACTCATTATGATGACATTTAGTGTCAGTGCCCAAAAGGTTTATTGGAGCAATTACAGTGTTGTGGTCGAACCACAGAATCAAGAAATCATGTACAAATTGATCAATGATTATTTCACGGCCAACAAACCGGAAGGCGTAACCGTGATCTTATATGAGAACCACTTTAATGACCATGAAAACGATTATACGAATATTCTCAGTTTTTCTGGGACGCTAGATGCTTTAGGAGACATGTACGCCAGAGATGGCGGTGCTGCGTGGAAATTGTTTTTGGTACAATTAAATCAGCAAGTCAAAGAGGGTTTTGCAGCCCTTACGGGCACGGTTATTACAACTACTGGTGACCTGAACCTAGACCTCCCAATGCAAAAGTACTTTATCGTACACGCAGATGATGGGGATACCTTTGACAAGGCCTATGCAAAATATATGACTACATCGGTGCCGGAGGGAATGGTTGCTATGATGGGTAATATAACCGCTGGGGTTTCGCCGAACGGTGAAAACCGTTGGGTGCTTAATGGATTTAAAGATTTCAAAAGTGCCTTAGGGGGTGCCGAAATGATGCGAACCGATGCCCAGAATACGGCCAGTACCAAGGCATGGAAAGAGTTTTTGGCCACGAATGGCGGATCGCGTTTGGTGCGTTCCGGACTATGGGTGCGTATGGGAAAATGGTAATATAACTTGAATTAGCCAAAAGTTGCCCCGTCACTACTGTGATGGGGTTTTTTTATTTTGGCAGGTAGGATGATTTTTTATTTAAGCGGTATTAACCTTCAATATCCGGCGTACGCATGCAGGGCTCGATTTTTGTGCTGCAGAAGACCAACGTTGGTGGCCCGATGTGATTTTTTGATCACATGAACCTTCACCCACACATGCGCTTCAGCTTCCCAAAAGCTGCAAAGTGAGTTGAACCTACTATTCAATTACGGGTTAATAGGAAAATGACGTTGGTCGGTTTTTTGATATGGTCCTACAACTATTTTGTCATTTTAGAATCCCATTTCCCTTAAGAACGAATTAAAAAACAAACACAACGTTCAATTAACAATTACTGATGGCCAAGGTCTATTTATTAAACCAACCATAATCTTTAATTAATGAAACCAGGTTTTATGTTGGGTTATTTTTGACGAAAATTAGGAAATATATTGAACTACATATTTTTCTTACATAAAGAAAAATTTTTATATTACCCCGATTTTAATCCATTAGAAAATCAAAATAATCAATAATTAAACCAAACTCTATGAAAAAACTTAAACTATTAATGTATGTAGGTTTGTTGGGATTTGTATCTGCCGCATGGGCACAAACAACGGTCACGGGTTCAGTCACCGATACCCAAAACAATCCACTTCCTGGTGCTAGCGTTTTGGAAACGGGCACACTGAATGGTGTTACCACAGACTTTGACGGTAATTTTTCGATTGAAGTTGCCGATTTAAATGCTGTTTTGCAAATATCCTATTTAGGATATTCCTCAAGCGAACTTCCCCTCAATGGACAACGGAATGTTACGGTGCGGCTTATGGAGGATGCCACCCAGTTGGAAGATGTTGTTGTGGTTGGGTATGGAACCCAAAAAAGATCTGACGTAACAGGTTCTATAGCCTCTCTTAAAAGCGAAAGTTTTAATAAGGGAGTGGTTACGAATCCTGGACAACTCCTGCAAGGTAAAATAGCAGGTGTCAATGTTACCGCCGTGAGCGGAGAACCGGGAGCATCACAAAATATTGTGATACGTGGGATCGGAAGTTTTAGGTCTGGTACAACACCCCTATTCGTAGTCGATGGTTTTGTAATCGATAATACGACTACCGGCGTTGCCTCCAACCCCTTGAACTTCATCAATCCCCAGGATATTGAGTCGATAGATGTATTAAAGGATGCTTCGGCGGCCGCGATTTATGGGGCTCGCGCGGCAAATGGCGTAATCGTTATAACGACCAAAAAAGGTAAATCTGGCAAAGCGGAAATGAATTTATCGGTAGCTACAGCCATATCCAATTTAGCCAATAAAATAGACGTTTTTAATGCCAGTGAATTTAGAAACCAGGTCACGGCAGCCGGAGGTACCCTCTTAGATGGGGGAGCCAATACAGATTGGCAAGAAGAACTTACAAGAACCGGAGTCTCTAAAAATGTCAACTTTTCAATGAGCGGCGGCGCTGAAAAGTTTGCCTACTATGTTTCCGCAGGATATGATGATCAAGAGGGTATTTTTGAGAAGAGTTCCTTAAAACGCTATTCGGGGCGTGTAAATCTAACGCAAAAGGCCTTTGACGGGCGTCTGAAAGTTGATTTTAATCTAACTGCCTCAAAAACCGTCAATGAACGGCCTGATACCGGATCCACCGTGGTTGACATGTTGCAACTGAATCCGACCCTCCCAATTTATACCAATGGGTCACCTACCTTGTTAGATGATAGATTAAACCCCATTGTTCGCAATCAGATTTATACCGATGATGCGAATAGCAATCGGATTTTGGCAAATATTTCACCCTCTGTGGAAATAGTGAAAGGTTTGACCTATAAATTAAATCTTGGCGTTGATTACTCCTCTACGGATCGTGATGTGCAACAGACCCCTTATGCCTTATTGGAAGGCCTCAATAAAGGGTATTTGAATGCATCGTTCACCACGAATCGAAATACGTTGGTTGAAAACACCTTGACCTATACCTTTAACAAAGGCGATCATAATGTTATTTTTCTAGCGGGCCATTCCTATCAGGAGATATATATTGAACAGAAACGGTTCGAACTTCAAGGATTTGCAGATAATGGAATAGAACCTCGGTTTCAAGACCAGATAAGTAGTCAAGAAACTCCTACGAATTTATTTTCAGTCGCTGAAAAAAATGAATTGCAGTCATTTTTTGGGAGATTGAATTATAGCTATGCTGATAAATACCTATTAACCGCTACGATGCGTGCCGACGGTTCGTCGAAGTTTGGTGCGAACAATAAATATGGCTATTTTCCATCAGTGGCCTTAGGCTGGAATATCAGCAAGGAAGATTTCATGGCGCAAAGCACGGTATTCAATAATTTAAAATTAAGGGTAAGTTGGGGACAGACCGGAAATCAGGAAGGAATCGACAATAAGGTTTCCTTAGCGAGTTATGTCGATAGTAAGGCCGATAATGATACCTACCCGCTAGATCCCGGGGCAACTACACTAGACGGTTACCCTTTTGGTACGGTACCTGTTCGAACGGCCAACCCGAATCTGAAATGGGAAGTATCGACACAAACCAACGTTGGTCTTGATTTTGGTTTATTCAACAATCGGCTTACAGGTACGTTGGATTATTTTAACAAGGTTACCAGTGACGTGGTCTTATTTGCCAACAGGGTCGATCCGATACAACCCACCGAAAAAATTTGGACCAACATTCCAAATTTGCAAATTGTAAATAACGGGATAGAATTGGCATTAGACCATAGAACCCAATTTGGCAATGACTTCTTCTTAAACATTGGCGGTAACTTCTCATACATCGACAACAAGGTTACTGATTCCCAATTCGAGATCATTACCACAGGTGCCGCTCAAGGTGCAGGGCAAACCGGGGCCACTATTAATGGATATATCAACAATGAGCCGATAGGTACTTTTTACATGAAAGAGTTTATTGGGATAGGGCCTGATGGGCTAAATCAATTCAGGGACACCAATGGTGACGGTGAATCCTTGGATAATGACCGAATTGCCTCAGGCACGGCATTGCCCAATATGCTGTACGCCTTCTATTTCAAGTTGAATTATAAAGACTTTGATCTGGCGTTCAATTTTAATGGCGTATCCGGGAATAAAATCTACAACCATACGGCCATGTCCCTGTTCACTAAGGGACAATTGAGCAGAAATCTAAATACTACCGACTTTGCAATTCAATATCCGAATGAAGACACTAGTAACTCAAACGAGGTTTCTACACGTTATTTGGAGAATGGAAGTTTCTTACGATTGAACAATGCGACCTTAGGCTATAATTTAAATCCTCAAAAAATAGGATTTGGAGATTTGGTAAGCCAGGTACGTTTTACCTTGACGGGTCAAAACTTATTTGTGATTACCGATTACTCGGGCTATAACCCGGAAGTCAATACCGGGAATCAGATAGACGGCATCCAAACCTTTGGAATAGATCGTTTTACATATCCTTCTCCGAGAACAGTATTGGTCGGCCTTAACGTATCATTTTAAATAAAAAAAGTGCAAAAATGAAAAATAAACTAATTATCACATCCATTATCCTCTTAGGTTCTGTATTGAATTGGAACTGCACGGATTTAAAGGAAGAATTATTTGATGAATCACTAACGGGCGCTCAAGCCGAGGTGATCAGCGGAGCGATCGTTCCTGCCTATGGCTATGTGTCTTGGACATGGAGGCATACCAATTATTATGGCTTGCAGCTTATACCCTCTGATGAGGCGATTCTGCCATATCGCGGTGGTACGGATTGGTTTGATGGGGGTAAATTTTTAGCGGCACACGCCCATACCATTACACCTACCAATGATCTGGTCTCTAGTGGATGGAATGAACTTACCACAAATATCTCCAGAACGTTGGCCGCCATCGAAGTATTGACCCCGCTTGCGGAAAACGGGGATGCTGAAGCCGCAGGAGCGTTATATGAAATGAAAGCACTACGAGGGTATTTAAACATGTTGTTATTAGATAGCTGGGGGATCGTACTCAAAAAAGAATCTTCCGATCAACTTTCTGAGGTACTTAAAGCCCAAGATGCCATTGACTATATTGAGAGTGAATTGGTATCGGTCGTAGATCTGATCAACAATGACAAAGGTCCGGGTAGAATGACAAAAGCGGCCGTTTGGGGCCTCTTGGCACGATTGAAACTCAATGCCGCCGTATATCGTGATCCATATGGTACGCCGAACTTTACGTCGGAAGATATGGATAAGGTTATTGAATACACCGACAATATTATCAATTCAGGGGCATTCTCGTTATCTCCCGAATATTTTGAATTGTTCAATGATGACAACCATACCAATCCGGAACTTATTTTTGCTTTGGATCAACGGGGCGTTTTAAAGTTGGAACATAGCAGGTGGGCCTATTGGTCAATTGCAGGTTCTGTTTGGGGCAGACCAGAATTTCCAAGTTCTGATGGTACCGATGGTCCTGCGATTACCTCTGATTTTTATCAAACCTGGGTCGATGCCTATGGCCCTGTTGATCCTGCGGATGCCGATGCTCGATTCTTTCAACAAAACCAGCAGATTCCTCCAGATTTGGTGGATCTGACCGGCGTCTCGCCCTTGAACGACGAAGACCACTACTATTGTGCCGCTATTGATACCTATGAAATGAATAGAGGTATTTTACGGGGCATACAATGGGGCCCAAGAAAAGGCCCTGATGGGGCGTTCCTTACTTGTGATGATGGGGTAAGAATATATCCTTCGATACAAATAAAAGGGAATGGACCCGATAGGGACACGGGGTACGTAAACCATACCTTACAAGTTGATTTCACGAATGAAGGTTCTTTGCATAACACCGGTTACCGGGTAGGCAAATATCAATTTAGCCATACTTCGGAAAACGCGAATAACTTTAGTAGTGTCGATCTTGTTTTGATGCGTCTGGCGGAAATCTATTTAATGAGAGCGGAGGCAAAATTAAGAAATGGGGACAATGCAGGTGCTTTGGCAGATGTAAACACCGTTCGAACCTCGAGAACCGCACGCCCTGATCAAACGCCGGCAGCCTTGAGCGCCATTGATCTGGAAGTAATGTTCCGCGAACGTGGTTTTGAATTGTATTGGGAAGGGTTCAGACGCGGCGATCAAATTCGTTTTGGAAAATATGAGGATGCATGGACCGAGAAGACCGATACCGATGTAAATCATAGATTGTTCCCAATACCACAAAGTGCGGTTGATGGGGCTTCGGGTATCGAAGGTTTCTTGGAGCAGAATCCAGGGTATTAATACCACTACCGAATATAAAATACGGCAAGGAGCTCTTTTCTTGCCGTATTTTGTTTTTTATAAGCCCAAGTTTAGGTCTGTCGAAAGTGCAGAATGTATTAGGTCATTCAATTTGAAAAAGGAGAAATACCGGAGTTCATACCGCATATATCGTTTGTTAAGTGTGGGGAATTTTTTATGTGTTATACGAAGTCAACAAGTGAATTCGGACCTGTTCAAAAAGGGTGACCTCGTAGATTGGGGACGTAGCTAAAAGGAAGACCGTAGATTGAATATATTTATTTTTCAGAAATCAATCCCATTTTGGTCATTTTTGATAGCGATTATTATGTCTTATAAATGGTTGGTTTTTCGATACAATTATGAATTATGGTGTAAAAATTTCTTGTAAAAACAGTAGCCAATGATTCATTAACCGGCAACCTCCAAATAAAAGCAGAATCGATTCAGCTGAAATGCCAAACCGCTATTGCTTTTGAAACTAGTTGTAGGTTGGTTATAATGCCAGGGGACTATTCGTTTCTTATACTTTTTATGGGATTTGCCATAGCAGCTTTTATAGATTCGAAACTTACAGTAAGCAGCGATATGCTGATTATTAAAACTGCGGTTAGGCCAAATACCCACCATGGCATATGTATTCTGTATTCATATTCTTCAAGCCATTTGGTCATGAAGTAGGATGAAATTGGAGTTCCAATTATGATTCCAACCAGGATCAATTTTAAAAAGTCTCTTGTTATAAGTGAGGTAATTGTAAAAACAGAGGCTCCTAAAACTTTTCTAATACCAATTTCTTTGGTTTTTTGTTCTGCCGTATATAGGACCAAACCAAACAAGCCCAAGCAGGAAATTAGAATGGCCAGAACTGAGAAGTAGGTTGATAATTTGTAAAACATAGATTCGTTCTTATAGAGTTTGTCGTATTCCTGATCTACAAACCGATAGTCAAAAGGAAAAGCTGGATCTAAATTAGTATGAAGGGTTTCTAACGCTGCTACTATTTGTTTTTCATTACCCTTAATATATTTAACGAAGGCTATATTAAATTCGGAATAACCTTCACTTCTAATAATCATCGGGAAGATCGATTCTTTTAAAGAGCCAAAGTGAAAATCTTTAACCACACCTACAATGGTTCCTGGATTTCCCCAAAACGATAATGGTTGACCTATCGGATTTTCCATCTTCATTTTATTCATGGCCGTCTCATTAATAAGATATTCAATATTTTCCGGGTTATTATGAATAAGTTCTCTTCCCATAAGTAATTCGACACCATAGGTTTCAACAAAGTCTTTACTTGCAACCATTCCTGTAAATAACGAATGGTCATCTGCGCTTTTGCCGTTCCAGACAACTTCTGGTGACGTACCATAGTCACCTAGAGGAATATGCGACGTTTTTGTAACCGATTTAACTCCAGAAATTTGTAAAGCACCACTTTTAAATGCATCAAAATTATATTGTAAGTCTTTTGACAGCGTGACTGCCAATAAATTTTCTCTATCGAAACCGATATCTTTATGTTGGACAAAATCAATTTGCCTGGAAATAATGATCATACTGCTTATAAAGACAACCGAAATGGTAAACTGAAACACCACCAAACCTTTTCTAATCCCTTTGGTGCTGGAGCTAGATTCGATTTTTTTTTTAAAAATATCCGTAGAACTAAAGGAAGAAAGTAAAAATGCAGGGTAACTTCCAGAAAGAAATCCTGTTAAAATGGTAAGTGCGAAAACCATTGTCCATGTGGTTATCGGCAAATTCAACAGGTCTATATTTTTAGCTGTTATTTGATTGAATGTGGGAAGCGCAATTGCAATCAAGATTAAGGCAAAAAACAGACTTGAAATAGAAAGAAGCATAGCTTCTCCTAAGAATTGCACAATTAAACTGCTTTTACTCGCTCCTAAAACCTTTCTGACCCCAATTTCATTGATTCTTTTCATATACCCGGCAGAAGCCAAATTCATGAAATTAATGCTTGCGATTAACATGATCAGGAACGCTATTATCCCAAACAATCTTACATATATAATTTTTCCTTCCCCTTTTTCGATGTCCCCATAAAGATAACTGTCTGCGTACGATTGAAACCGAATTTCCAAATCTAATTCATGGCCTTTTAAGAATGATTTTAGTTTTTGTTCTAACTGACCAACATCTGTTCCGGCCACCAATTGAGCAAACGTATAGCTGCCAAGATTTTTCCATTCATACATCCACGGATTTTCGGAAAAAAGAGAAGCAAAGGGCAAATAATAATCACTCTTCTCAGTCGAATCTTCACTACTTAATTCAAAGACCATAGCTATTTCCAGTTCTTTAGAATTTTCATAAGTCAGTGTTTGTCCAATAGCACCTTTTGAGCTTCCAAAGAACAATTCGGCCATTTCTTTTGAAATAGCAATGTGATTTGGAGCGTTTAACGCCTTCGAAGCATTTCCTTCTAGAATCTGAAATGAAAACATTTCAAAATAGTCTTGACTTACAAACTTTCCATTTTGCTTTAAAACTATCGTACCATTGGAGAAGGTACTTTTTAGGCTATGGTTTGTCATCGCCGCGACTTTCTCAATCTCGGGAATATTTGTCTTTAACTCTTTATACAGAAGAGAGGACGTTTCATATCCTTTTACAGTGCCATCAGGTGATTCAAGATATATAGAATAAAGTTGATCTATGTTTGCATGATACCTATTAATGCTATTTTCACTTGATATCCATAGATAGATTAGTAAAAAGCAAAATAGCCCAGAAGTTAAACCTAAAATATTAAGAAAGAATAATACCTTATTAGACATAATATTTCGCCACGCTATGGTGAAATAGTTTTTAATCATACTATGTATCTTTAATTATTAACAAATATGTTCTCAGGTACTTTTAGATAGCAAAACGAAAAATAAGGACGACAAAATTTTCAGAAGTCTTGTTTTGCTAGAGACACACAATTTCAGCAAAGGTTACATCCAAGGACAAAGTTTCTTAGTGTATGGTTATGATGAATTAGTCTGGTAACAGTGACAAAACTCTTTAAAAAAGGCGAATGTTGCGACGTAGTTCAGGGATACAACAGCCTTCCTGAATACTTGCTCGAATGTAGCTGCTATTTAAAAAGTATACTTAAAGCGGGAAATTAATATACCTTGCTTTTGTAGTGTAAAGTCTTAGAAAAGTTGGATTTACAGGACGATGGAATTCAACAAAAAAAATTAACAATTTGAATTTTTTGCCATACGTCTTTACCTTAAAAATTCATTCATTTGTCAGAAGTACGATTGATTACGAAAGTAACCGAGTGATTAGCCCCAATATCAACCAGTGGCGTTCCCCTAAAACTCGAGTCGACTTTTTTCGAGGTTTCGCTTTTTAAATAGAAGAGTGTCCCTTCAAAATAGGGAAACTTTCGCCTTAGAGCGGTATATTCTGGACTATTGCAATGCGCTCCCCAAATTCCAAGCCTGAATTTGAGGCCCCGTTCGCTTTCGCCATATTGTCCTTTTGTCTTCCGTTTTAGCAATCCATTGATTGAACACGTTCTTTTCAAAACTTACATGATGAATTAAAGGAATTATTTTTCATAGGATATCTTGAATAGCGTCCCCCCAAGATCATCGCTTACATAGAGCTCTCCCTTCGGCCCTTGCGCCAAACCGCAAGGACGATGTTGTACAGGCCCACTTGGGTTTGCCAAATCGATTCCCGCAAAGTTGTCGGCAAAAATCTCCCACTCCCCCGAGGGCTTGCCATTTTCAAAAGGAACAAATGCTACAAAAAAGCCCTTTTTTAGTTCCGGAGATTGATTGTGAAAAGCGATAAATGCCCCATTGTTATATTTTGCGGGAAACATTTTTCCAGTATAGAAAAGCAGGTCATTCGGACCCAAATGCGCGGGGAAGGCCATTATGGGATCCAGGGCATCTTCGCCAGCTGTTTTTTCCCCATCTCCACCATATTCCGGAGAAAGAATTTTCTTTTTCTTAAATTGATCATAATAAATATAAGGCCAACCGGCATCGGCATTCTCGGTCAATTCATATAATGTTTCCGCGGGTAATTCCCCATTTTGCTTTGTGGTGTACAGCTCTGGGTAAAAAGTGGATAGCCCTCCACGCCCATGAACCGTAGCAAATAAAGAGTTCGTTTTAAAATTCCATGCTGTACCTACTGCATTTTTAAGGCCTGTTGCAAATCGTGTTCCATCAGCATAGGTTTGGTTGAGTTTATCGGCTTTGAATTTCCAAATTCCTCCTGCGGAATCGAGAATGGTACAGGGCATGATGCCCGTCTTGGTTTCGTCATCCCTACAAGCATCATTCCATGACCCTATGGTGACATATATATTCGAATTGTTATCGATTACAAATGACTTTGCATTGTCACGGCCCATATCAATTAGACCTTCTACTATTTTTTCTGGATTTTCAGTATCTATTATTTCTTCATCTTCATTCAGGGCATAGCGATAGATTGCAGTATTGGAGGATGCATATAGATATCCGTTGCTACTTAAGATTCCGGTACCAGGTTCATCGGCAAATTGCTTTTGTTCATCAATCGTTCCGTCTTTATCAATATCCTTTAAGAGAATAATAGCTTTTCCATCTTTTAGCACTGATCTATTCGCATAGATATCACCATTTTTTGAGACGGTCAAATGTCGGATTGCCCCTAGGTCTTTCGCAACTATTTCAACGGAAAACCCTTCAGGGGTCTGTATATAGGTCTCATTTGGTTTGGTTTCGACCGTTTTTTTCACGTCACTTTTACATTGCCATACCGAAGCGCCAAGTAATAGTGTAGCTGCTAAAAGCATCAAGGAGCTTTTTGGAGATAACGTTTTCATAAATTGGTTTAAGGTTGATTATAGAATCAAAGTTACTTGATCTATTGAAGTTTTCGGTTAAAAATAGAAAGCAAATAGTCTCAAAGCATCACCAAGCTCTAAAGTGAAAAGAGGGAATTTTCGAAAATCTAGTATAAACTTTTATATAATAGGGGGAGCCGGAGGGGTTCCCTTGCGGTGCTCCCAATTGGCTGCCTAGGTTGCAAATAAAAATACCCATCGCTATCACGATGGGCATCTTAATTCGTTCAAAAATGTGCAAATAAGCTTGGCATTTTTGAATGCCTTAAGCTGCTGGGTATTTTTGAGTGTCGTGGAGCCGGAGGCGGCCGAGCGTATAGAAAATGCCCGGTGGGCATTTTCAGCGAAGGAGCGAGCTGGCGCACTGGCGTTCGACTCCCGTAGGCAATGGACAAAGCCACCCGGAGGTGGTTTTTGGCGGGGAGATTGATTGGGTAGAATCAACTATATATGAGGGTTTGCAGAGGATTCGTTTTTAATGGTCACCCCATATCCAAGACAGAATGACCATTTAATAACCGGCATTTTCTTTTCTTAAAAGACAATGAAGTTATTAATATTTAGTAGGCCAATTTAGATATAAACCCACATTGTAGGATTATTTACATTTTAACTGAAAAGGATGTAATTGACCGAATTGTACGAAAATTCTTCAATAATATTTTTATCTTGTCCATGTTTTTAAATAATATTCCATTTTTGGAAAAACCGACCAAACCAAATTTTCGTGTTAAAACTTCAGCATTCCCCGGCTAAATTCGTCGTTACCCTATTCATATGTGCTATATGTTCTTCCCTACGGGCACAAGAATTAAAATGGGCATTTTCAAATGGAGGACATTTAACTGAGAGAGCTTGGGGGGTTGAAAAGGTTCCTGGTGGTGTCGTATTTCTCTCAAGTGCTGGTTTGGAAAAAAGAAGTGAAGCAGGCGAACAATTGTGGAGATTCGATTTCTTTGATCTAGATGCATATAGATATTCTCCCAAACCAGGGTTAAGTGAGATAACAGTAGACGAAGACGGTAACATCTATGCAGAATTAACCTTTCCAGCCACTGGTCCTGGCTCTACGACCATTTCAAATATTGACATACCACATGGGAATTCCATAATTAAGATTAATTCAGAAGGCAAGTTGCTTTGGGCCCGAAAAATTACAGGTTCACGTAGGACAAGGGTAGCATATCATCAGGGTAGTATCTATGCTATCGGACTTTTTAATGATACCTTGAATATCGATGATACTTATATATTTAAGAATATTGAGAATACTGCCTGCGGAGATTCATATGAAAGCCGTTATGCAGAGGATATATTTATATCTAAATGGAACACCATCGGTCAGTTACAAGGAGGTGTGCAGTTGGGTGAAGCGGCCTATGACCAGTTAAAAGCCGTTACCATTGATGAAAAAGGCAATATCTACCTTGCGGTGGATTATGGCAAGATGTATTGTACCCCTAATGAGAATCGAATCTATAAAATAGGCCCTAATCTCGAAACTCTTTGGTCGAAAACCATCGTAAAAGAGTACGAGGAAGGTAATGGAACCGGTCTTCTCTATCCGACCGATCTGTTTGTGGGCCCTAATAATAAACTTTACTATTGGTGTTATGTCTCTGGCAAGGTATATACCGATAATATTCGCATAACAACCTTAGCCACTTATGGTTCTGCGGCCGCACTCGTCGAATTCAATGCAAGTGATGGCTCCTTTCTAAACTATCGGTTTTTTGATGGCTTTTCCATTTTTGGGCAGCGGGGTTATATGGCTTATTATAAAAATCATTTATTGGTTGCAACTAGTTTTCGTGAAACCCAAGAATTTGACAATGGCAGTTTGACGACTGTGAATGATGGCGAAGAGCCGGTCGTCATCAAGGTAAATCTGAATAATTTTAAAATGGAATATCTAATGCACCTAAGTGGTATCCCCCAACAATACCATAATGCGGTAAATGACTGGTCGGGTCCGGTTAGGGTAAACTTGGATGAGTTTTATTATTCTGGCAGTTTTTCTTCGGATACCCTGAATCTTAATCCCAATGTAGCGCTCTACAACAATAGTGGTAATAATGCCCAAGATTACTTTTTGACCAAATACGACCTTGGTGGAGTAGATTTTACCGCCTCAGTAGAAGATTCAGACCAAGACGGAGTGCAAAATTGGATGGATTTATGCCCTGAGACGCCTTTAGGTGAAGTGACCGACGAACATGGTTGCAGCCTTGCCGAGAAAGATACAGATCTTGATGGTGTGACAGATGATTTGGATATCTGTCCAGATACCCCTCCCGGCGTACCAATCGATGTCGACGGATGTTCTCAGGATCAAATCGATACCGATGGTGATGGGGTTCCAAATTTTAGGGATAGTTGTCCTGATACTGCCGCGAATGTTCTAGTAGGTGAACAAGGCTGTGAGTTAGTTATAATAGATTCCAATTTATTTCAAATAGAGACCTTTGGCGAAGCCTGTAAGGATGCAGAAAACGGAAGTATTCATATTCTAACACAAGATAACTCACGAGTTTATCGGGCCGTATTAAATGGTTCTGAAGAAATTCCCTTTACAGGGGACACCCATATCCAAGGCCTCAAAGCAGGTCAATATGAGCTCTGTATTCTTGCTCATGAAGTAGATTCAGATATGCTTTGTTATACCTTGACGATAGCGTCTGGAACAGAAATTTCGCTTGGTGGCAAGGTCGATCTAAGCGCTCGGACTTTAAGTTTGGAATTATCGGGAGGCACTGTTTATAAAATCAACTTCAATGGTCAACTCTTGGAGACTACCCAATCTTCGTTGGAATTGGATTTGCACGGAGGATTAAATCAAGTTCAGGTTACTACTGATCGTTCATGTCAAGGTATGGCAATGTACACAGTTGATATGGGATCAGGTATACGTATATCACCAAATCCATTCACAGATAAAATCGACCTGACTAATATGTACAATTCCAAAATTGATGAGGTACATATCTATACCCAAAATGGTCAGCAGGTTTATCAAAAAACTTTTGGCCCAAATGAGCCCGTTTTACTTCAAGATGTATCGCACTTGACGGCAGGTACTTATATACTAGAATATGCTGTGGGCAATTCCCGCTTTTCACAAAAAATAATTAAAAGATGAAGAACAAAGGATTATTAGCGATACTCCTGCTGATTTCAATGGCCTGTTCAAAGGATGGCCCAGAACCGGATATAGCAAGTAATCCAGTTCCGGTGAAATTGGAGTTTCCACTAAAGAATTCGGAGTGTACTTCGGGAATTGACCAAGGTAGTGCTAAAACACGCATCGAATTTCGATGGGGGGCGGCTGATAATGATTCATACGAAGTGGTCGTGGAAAACCTTTTAACCAATCAGATCAACAATGCCAATACCACAACCAATATGGTGGAGATGCTATTGGACAAAAACACGCCTTATCAATGGCATGTCATTTCAAAAGTATCTGGTTCTGAAAAAGTTACGGAAAGTGAAAGTTGGAAATTCTATTCTGCTGGAGAAGGTATTTCGAATTATGCCCCATTCCCAGCAGAACTAATCAGCCCTAAAGAAGGAGCCCAATTCGAAATTGAAGAACAACAAATGACCCTGGTTTGGGAAAGTAAAGATATTGACGATACTTCATTGGTATATGACGTCTATGTTGGCACCCAGAACCCCCCACAAGAACTTGTGGCCACTGATATTACGGAAACAAATTTTGATATCTCCTTGGATATCGGGAGTAAAGTGTATTGGAGCGTAAAATCACGCGATGATAGTGGTAATAGTTCACGCTCTAAAGTCGGATCTTTTGAAGTTGGAGGCGTTTCAGGCATAAGCTCCTTTGACGTGCGGCATAATGAAGAAACCTATCAGGCGACCATCGAGGAAGGGAATAAAATCATCCGCATTCGTTTGGGCAATTTTGAATATAAGAAATTGATACCACAAATAGGTTTAAAAAATGGGTATAGCATCAGTCCTAAAAACGGAGATTCCTTAAATTTCAATGATGATTTGTTTTTTGTCGTTACCGACCCAACAGGAAAGGAAACCCGATACGAACTCGTGGTCGAGAGCGGACAGATGGATGTACAAACATTCAAGGTACATTCAGGAACGGAAATCTATTTCGGAATTGTCGATAATGAAGCTGCAACCATACATATGGAAATGGGAAATTTTGATTATGCCGATAGCAATACAGAAATTGAACTCGACCCGAAGGCAACCCTCGATTTGGATGAAGTAAGCCATATGAATCTGCAATCATCCGCTACTTTTACCGTTACTTCGGAAATTGGCACCACCAAGCAGTTTACTGTAATAGCGCCTATAAGAATGTCAAGATTATATTCCTATTTATGGAATCCTGGTTTTGACTTTTCGAATAGCAATTCTGAAACCAACTTCAGAGCTTTTGCCGGTTCGACCCAGTATATTTCAACAAGGAATGTCCAGGATCCTTCCCAAGTGAACATCCAACTTGTGAATGACAGCGGTGACAAATTTCCAATGCCAATTTTAAGGAATAGTTATTCCCATCAACATAGCTTTGAATACTCCTCCTCGGAAAACCAATTAACCACTGAAATACCTTCGGACCTTCCGGCTGGGAGCTATAGTGTGCTTATCTCCGAAGGTTTACGCAACGCAGCATACCCTCAGCGTTTTGAGGTTATCAATGATGACCGGGTTATTCGAATTACGGGAATCAACCAGACCGATTTTGTTCGCGGTGATACGTTAATCCTTACTGGCGTGAACCTCAGGAAGGAACTTGCTATAAAATCGAATGGCAGTATCTATATATTCAACCAATATGCTTCAGACCTCACGGTTAATGCCGAAGGAACAGAATTGCGGCTGTTCTTTTCGACGAACGTGTATGGCAACCTAAAATCTTGGTCGGGGGATAATGAAAAGCCATTGGCTATACAGACTATTATCGAGGACTATCCGAATAAATTGAGTTCGAACATCGTCTATTTCAATGTCAATTAACTATGAACAAGTATTTATCACAACATATAAAAAGCTTCCTCATAGTCCTTACTCTGTTTCTAGGGCTAACTTCTTATGGGCAGACCTATTTAGATAACTTTTATGAAATAGGTAAAGATTTTGTGACCCTGGGTGATAACTCCTACTTTTTTGCGAAGTCTTCTCAGGGAGAACAGGGGCTTTATAAAACCAATGGAACACAAAAGGGTACCATCCTTGTAAGTTCAATGCCGGTGGGTAAATATGAAGTAGGAGAGATGACAGTTTACAACAATGCCCTGTATTTTGCGGCGAAGGACTCTGAAGCGAGCGTAGAACTTTGGAAATCTGATGGTACAACCTCTGGTACCCAACTTTTTAAAGATATAAACCCAAGTAACCATGGAAGTTCCTGGCCTTCCAATTTTATAACTTATAACGGAATACTTTATTTTTCCGCCATAGACTACTATACATCTGGCGGGAAACGCAAAATTTTTAAAACGGATGGCACGCCAGAAGGCACCGTCCCTGCCGATGAAATAGTTGATGGCGATTCCGATTTTTTAACGCCCGTGATAGCAGAAGGCAAATTATATTTCAGTTCTGGTGCACTTTTATTTGAAACTGATGGAACTTCAGCTGGAACCCGAAGTGTTACCATAGATGGACTTCAATATATTTCAGATTTGCACTCATTTAATAATAATGTTTATTTTATCACCTACAACTACAACAAGACGTATATCAGGCTATACCGAATGACCGATATCGACACCTATGTTATGCTTAAAGAATTTTCAATAGAGAATTATAAGGGGTTAGAATTGTACGGCTTGACAGCGGTTGGTGAAAGGGTAGTTTTTTCCGTGGTTTCAGGAGAGACCTACGAGGATGTAAAGGACACCCTATGGGCAACGGATGGCACTCCCGAAGGAACTGCGGAAATAATGAGCAAAGGCGGTGATAATTCCTTGTGGTTTGAGCCCCACTTTAGTGGGTTTATACCCTATAACAACGAGATTTATTTTAGTGCCGGCCCTGCAACGAACTCGGCCTTATGGAAAACGGACGGAACGCTACAAGGGACAAAAGAGGTTATTCATGGCGCATATATTAATAGGTATGCGACCATGCTGGTATTAGAAGAAAAACTATACTTTTTAAGTGGCGTGACACTGTACTCTTATAACATGATTACCCAAGAAAATAGTCCGGTTTGGCATTTAACATCGACAAGAAAAAGCACAGGTGACGATTATTTTATAAAAACCGATGGACGGTATGTCTATGCAGCAGTTCGCAACGATAGGCAGGATGATACCTATACATTCGACTTTTTTCATACAGGTCCGAATCCTTTAATAAAAGTATCGGCTCCGTGGGGCATAAGGAACAATGAAACCGCGCGTTTTGAATCTAAGGTGGATAGCCTTGCCAAAATAGAGGTGGGTATTCAAAATTTAGGCAATTCTCCCCTGGCTTTTTCAAAAGTTCAGGTGAGCGGAGAAGGTTTCTATATAAATGGAGAAGTTGATGTGAATTGGTACCAGCAAGAGGACCAAAGTTTTTTTCCTCAAGTTATTGCTTCATCTAAAAGGGGAAAATTTGAAGTTGGATTCCTGCCGAGCTCACCAGGGGTGCATACGGGATATTTGATTTTAAGAAGCAACGACACATCCCAGCCAGAATTTAGGATAAAACTTTATGGAGATGCTTCTGATATGCCGGCAGATTCACTAAACGCTACCTTCCCGACCAACAAGGAAATCAAATGGGACAATAGGGAATCTCAAATACTACTTGATAATAGTACAGTTTTCGAAAATGCCACTTCAGGTACGATCGTAGGGTCTTTTCAAGTAAATTCCAACGATGAAAATTTTACCTATCGAATGATTGAAGGTCAAGGGAGTGAAGACAATGCCATATTCGACATAACCGGTGACCAACTAACAATAAACAATGCCTTTCAGGCCGACATTAAGAAGTCTTATACGATACGGGTACGAGCAACCGGTAATTCTGGTGTCGAAATAGAGTCGAATTTTGTTATTGGTGTGGATGAAGAAAGCATTGAAGTAACGCTAGGTGATTGTGACCTGGTAGCTAGTCCTTTAACCAACGACTTGTACACTGTGCAATTTATAAATGAGGTAGAAGCAATTGCAGTCGGAGGATCTGTTGTACTCAAAACCGAAGATAAAGGAGAGACATGGCGTCAGATAAATGTGTTTGAAAGGTCAAATCTTGGTCAGTACAAAGAACCCGCGCCAGCTGGTTTAAGTCAGGTGCAATTCGTCAGTGAAACCATAGGATTTATAGTGGGAACCTATTCCATATTCCGAACTGAAGATGGAGGTCTCAGTTGGCGACCATTGGATTTTGACGGATTTTCCCAATATGGGGTTCAAAAATTCCATGCGATTAATTCAGAAATTTTGTTTGTCATATCCAAAAACAAAATATTTAACAGTACTGATGGAGGCTTTACTTGGCGTGAATCCTATAGTATTGGTGGTTATGACTTTAGGGCTTTCTATTTCTATGATAGCCTATTGGGATTTTCGAGTGAAAACAGAGCTGGTTATTCCATTACAAATGATGGTGGTAAAACGTGGACGCATTATGATTTAAATGTTCAAGGAGCAGGTAATGAGCAGATTACCGACTACTCCTTTGTAAATTCGAATTCTGGCTTTGCATCCACACGCAGTGGTAAGGTCATAAAAACAATAGATGGAGGAATCACATGGACTGTTATTAATTCTGAATATAGGGACCCCATAAAACAAATCATTTTTTTTGACGATAATCATGGTTATATTGTTGGGGGTTCAATCTCTGAAACCATTGATGGCGGGGTGACATGGAATTTAGTTGATTTGAGCATTTGTGCTTCTATGAATAAGATTTCGCAGAATCGTCTAGGGGACTTAATTGCCGTAGGTGGAGGATGTTACTCAGGCCAAGGTCGTACGATTTATACGGCAGCCCTCGGTGGTCAATGGACCGAGGTTAGCTCCATAATTGGAAGTCGAGACATTGGAAATATTACTTTTAAGGGGCAAGAAGGATATCTTTTTTCCAAAAGCCAATCGAGAAAATCATTAGATGGAGGAATTACTTGGGGAAAAATGGTTACGCCGATTGATAAAGAAGTTTTAAAGGCGGAAATGATTGGGGATGCACTTTTAATTAAAGGATACACTGGTCAATTTTACAAAAGCACCGATAGAGGACTTAACTGGTCTCTCCTAAATGGAGGAGCCCAATACCTGGATTTTGATATAATAGATCAAAATACTATTATTGCGGGGACTTATGAAGGTGGGATTGCAAAGTCGACGGATGCTGGTGATAGTTGGACCATTGTAAGTGGAGCGTCCTCCAACCATAAAACGCTTTTGGAGTTCGTTGACAAAAATATTGGTTATGCAAAGAGTTATCCCGATATGGCTCGTACCCAAGACGGCGGGGCCACATGGCAAGAAATTATCATAGATTCAACCAAAAGCAACTATTTGTATGCCATAAAATTTATAGACGCACAAAATGGAATCGTTTCAACGAGTAATGGATACTACAAAACCACTGATAGTGGGGATTCTTGGACGAAACTTTCGCTAAACGTCTCACATACCTCTAAGATTATAGTAAGTAACCAACAAGATTGGTATATAAGTAGTGATCGATATATTTATCAATCTCTTGATAACGGAAATAATTGGGTAAAGTATTTTACCGCAAATCGACCTATAAAAGAACTTGAGATGGTGGATGATACCATTTATTTTTCTGACGATGATGGGGCCATTTACAAGCTTTCAAATGAGCTAATGCCTTTGAATGCCGGTTATATTAGAGGAGATAAAAATATACGGGTAGGGGATGAAGAAATATACACGGTTTTAAAGAATAGTGATAATCGTTATACTTGGGAGGTTGAAGGAAACAATAATTTGGTTTATGAAGACACCTTCGCAAGGATTACATGGAACAGTCCTGGAAATTATAGGGTTTTAGTTAATCCTTATGGCAGTTGCCGCACAGGTATCCCAGCCGAAATTACGGTCAACGTTTATGAGCAAATGGCTCCTCCCGAAATCATTGGACCATTGGAGGTGCTTGAAAACAGTAAGGGAATAGAATATTCAACACCTTTAGATGAACAGGCAAGTTATATCTGGTCAGTTACAGGTCAACGATCTTTTCAAGTTGCAGGAAATATTTTAATGGTAGATTGGGGGACCATTGGCCTTCAGGAGATTGGCCTGATCAAAACCGACCTGATATCTGGCCAACGCGTTTACAATAGCATTGAAGTCAATGTGGTACCATTAGATCCTTTTACAATTTTACAAAGTGATGCCACATGTCGCGGCATGGCGAATGGTCGGCTTCAGATAAAGTCGCGTTTGGTTGGTGGTAATTTCGTGGCGACTTTAACCGGAACAGGCAATTCATCACAGCAAACATTTACCGATGAAATTTTATTTGATGGCCTATCGACTGGAGTTTATGATCTATGTATCGCGGAAGTCGATACCACAAAGAACTATTGCTATCAGTTCTTGATTTCCGAGCCAGAACCTTTTGAAGTTTCTTCTAAAATGGGATCGATCTCTTCCAAAGAATGAATTTAAAATTCAATGGAGGATCCCCGCCTTATACCCTTTTCTTAAATAGTCGTCAAATAGGGCAGACCAGTCAATCAACGTTCAATCTTAAAGCCGAAAGTGGGGATATACTTGAAATACTATCTTCGGGTACGTGTTCATTTTCGTATACCGAAGAGATTCATTTTTTAGGTGAGGTTACGGTCAGCCCTAATCCTGTAGTAGATTCCTTCACAGTCGTTTTGGGCAATGGGTTTCCAGCGGGTGCACAGGTAGTTCCAGTAAGGATTTTCACTACGGGTGGGCAACTGTTATCACAATTTAATTCAAGACTCTCGAACCATTCAATTCGTTGTGATATATCAATACTACCTTCGGGAATATATATTGCGCAAATAGGCGATAACGAAACAACTTCTTTTAGGATAATAAAGAAATGAGAAAAATAATCTATTTGATGTTTTGTATTGTGACCTTGGCATGTTCCAAAGGTGGAGGAGATAATCTAATACCTCCTATTCCTGATCCCGATGCCAAACCGGATTTAGAAAACAAAACGCCAACCATTCCACAACTCGTATTTCCTGAAAAGGATCAATTATGCCTTGCTTCGGAACTTACTTTTGATTGGTCAGAGGCGACCGACCCTGATGGCGAGGCGCTAACATATCAAATTCAGATATCGACCAATAGGGGCTTTACGGGAATCGTTGAAGATCAATTGGTAAATGGAACCGACCTTTCCCTTGTAGTGGAAGGAGGTCAGGATTATTACTGGCGTGTTTTGGCGATTGACGCGAATAACGCTAAGAGTGATTTTAGTGCTTCTGCAGCCTTTTACGTTCAAGGCGAAGCCACGAATAATTACATTCCGTTCAGTCCGAGTTTGACCAGCCCGGAACTGCATGCTCAAGTAAATTCAATGAATGTTAATCTTCAATGGGAAGGTGCCGACTTGGACAACGATTTTCTTAAATATGATATCTTTTTGGGCTTGGATGAAAATCCCGGGCTTTTCGAGGCAGACCTTACTTCAAACATGCTTGAGGTAAATTTGGAGCCGAATCAAACCTATTACTGGCAGGTACATGTTTCGGACGGAACCGCCAAAAGTATAGGAGAGATATGGACCTTTAAGACGAACTAATACGAAGTCTATTATTTGCCAAATACAATCAGGGAACCACCGAATAGGTTGTTTTTAATTTCGTAGACAAAGAACTCAAATGTTAATTAGGGTTTCCTCAGTACGTCAGAATTGATAATCGTGTAGTTGCGCGAACTTGACCAGGTTGGTGACGAACAGTATGGCGCCTAACCATGAATGCGAAGTCCCGCTGAGCTTCGCCTTGATGCAGCCCAAGAATTAAATATTCCTTTGAAAGCAGCCTCTGCAACGGTCGAAGGCACACTTGACCCAAGGGGCGTAAAGGGAGAAGATGTAAATCCAAGAATACAAGGGTTTAAGATTAACTTATCGCTAACAGGCGTTTCACAGGAAGATGCAAAAAAATTAACGGATGCAATAAAGAAACGATGTCCGGTTTATACAACTTTAGAGCGTTCGGCACCCATCGAATTGGAAGTAATTTTAAAAAATTAATAATCAAGTATTTCATAAACATTAAAACAAATCAAAATGGAAAAAGTAATTCGTTGTCGTGACGTAGGATTTGATTGCGATGGAGTAATCAAAGCCAAAACTGAAGGCGAAGCCCTAAAATTAGCTGCTGAACATGCCAAGAAGGTGCATGGATTACAGGAAGTAACCCCTGAGGTAGTAGAAAAGATAAAATCAGTCATGACCGATGAATGAAGTGAATAAACTGCATTTTTGAATGCCTTTAGCTGCATAGTACATTTGAGTGTCGTGGAGCCGGAGGTCTAGAACCTACTTCTAAAATGGCCTGTATATAGGGGTTTCCAGAGGCTTGCTTTATTATGCGTACCGAATAGGTGACTTTTTCAATTAATGGGACTTTCATGTAACTAAATTGTCCCAAAAATCAGACGTTATGTAGAATGATTACCTATTTTAACTTTCCTTATTTTGATTGTCCATGTCTCCCATTATTAACCAAGAATTCTACAATGATAGATATTAATTTGAATGAATTTAAGGGATACCTGCAAATGCAAAAGGTTTCAGTTAAGTCTAAATGGGTAGCTTGTCATAGGCATCTTTCAATTTTCTATATTTTCTGTTTTTTTTGTTTTGATATACTACTAATAAAATAATCCATATTGCAAAACTTGATCCAAAAGTCAGTAAGATTAGTGCATCCTTCAGGGCTAAATCATCAAGAACAATATCCAACAAGAAAGCGAGGACGATGCCAATTATAAAGGGTGCTAACAGCGCTATCAAGCAGGAAGGAGCCCTGCTGGGCCGAGTCATTGTCTGAAAAAGTCCGTATTTCACGCGTCCTTCTCGGGTCGAATGATTATAAAGACCGATAAATTGACCGCTTTTGGCATTATTTATCAATAATTTGACAATTGTTATTTCATGGCCTTCCCGACATGAAAAATTAAAATCTTCCAATTTAAAGGCATGTTCAGTACCGGATGCATCTTCCAAAAAAATGTCAAGTTGCTCCACGCTATTAATTGAGATGTTGGATGAAGAGGTATATCTATCAGAGTAAATGGTTCCTCCCCCAACGGTTCTGGCCAAGGTTTTTACTTCCAAAACCTTGCCTTTTAGCCATTGAAATTTAAAGTTTTTGTTGTTGATTCTTACCTTGTGTTCCCCGACCATTAGTCCAATTTAATATAAGTGATAATTTTATTGTTATAATATTGTTCCTGTATCCGCTCTGGTTTTGATTCAACCGAATTTAAATAAACAAGCTTCAAATGGATGAGAGGCTTGCCTGATTTTTTGTCAATATCAAAGTCAATATGGTATTTCTGGTGACCAAAATCATCAGATTGGTAAAGTTTGTATAACTCTTCCAAGGTATTTCCCTTTGTTATACGAAACAGATGTTTCTGCCAAGTTATATTTTTAGGTTCTGGTGAATCCTTAAAAATTTCAAGCATGCCATCCTCATAAAATTTGTAGAATGATTTGCCAGTTGACATAAGTTTCCATGTTCCCAATAATCTTTGATCGATTATCCCTTCCTTTTTCAGATTTGATTCCAATTGATTGTATGTATCAATTTTTTCGTTTGATGTTGCTATTTGCTTGTTTTGTTTTCTTATCGAGTCATTGACATAAAATTGATACCGTTGCAATAAATCATTCAATTGATTGCGGACGCCCATCAATTGATCAGTGGATAGGCTTTTATTCTCAACCAAATCATGGTAGGTGGTATCATATTCAGAATCGGCGGGCAATTTTTTTATAATATCTTTTATCTCTTCCAAAATCCTCGTCTGTTCCTCTAGATGATTTTTATCAAACAACCCGTTATCCAATTCGGTTACGATTTGATTCTCAGAGTCTAAAATTAAGACCGTTTTAATCATCCCAATCCCCTTAGCAAAATAAACGTCTTCAACCGAAGAATATTCATTACTGAACACGACTCCTTCAATCAGGGTTTCTTTGCGTATGTGGTATACATTTTCATAATCTTTGCCCTGTACCTCCATAGTCAGGTTTTTATTCATAATTGTTCTTTTAACAGATACCTGAGTGCCATGCATGTAATTGGTATCTATCCAGGTTTCACCGATTGCGTTATTAGGTTTAATGACCGAAGGCAAATAAAAATCCCCTGTGTGCACCATGCCAACTTCAAAAATCGGGGTTGCGTTAACATCGACGATTTTGGTATATTCTTGTGAATAGCCAATAACCTGCCTGTTAAACGCATAAATTCCATTTCCCATCACTAGGCCGTTCGATTCGCATTTAACATAGAGAACTTGGTTGGTCTCGGGAACAGACCCATTAACAAATACATTAAATGATTTATAGGATTTGCCCTCAATCATAACATTTCCCTGGTAAATATATTTGAACTCTATTTTGCTCTTGTCCTTTAATATAGTTTTTATGTAGGTGTATGTTACTTCATTTTGATTTGGAAAGAAGTCGCATCCCGTTACGGTTTGGGCATTACAAAAAAATCCAAAAAACCCAATCAGAAATAGTATATGACACTGTTTTGGCATGATGGCTACTTTTTTGAAATGATCTTTAAATTCAACAGTGCTTTAAAGGAAATCTGAAAGAGTTCCCTTATTAGCCCATAAATTAATGGGGCAAAATATGTTATTACCAGAACACAAAGCAAACTCCCAAAACCGCCAGTTAAGGAATTGGTTTCAACTATGATCGCGAGGACGAACCCAACAGGATAGATTATGACGATTATTGCATCAAAAATGCTAATAAACCAAGTATACAATGGAAAATCCGAGGACAACACTCTTTCCTCGGAATTGGCTACATCGGCATTGGATGGATGTGCCGGAGCATTTTTATAGATTTTTAATGGCAGTGTAAAGGGTTTTACAATAAAAAGCTCTAAAACTTTTAGTGGTGCTTTTCCAAAATCTATTTGTTTTAAGTCCATAATGTTTGTTTTTGATTGTTTTCAACAAAATAGTTGCATCATTACATCATGGCTCCTATACAAGACCACATTAGCCCAATCATTAAACACGCAACTCCGCCTATAATCATCATGATTTTCAGATAACCCTTAAGTCCTGTTTTACCTAGTTCTGCTGCTCCCATGTCACCTACTTTTTTGTTTCCCATTTTAACTTTCATTCCAAAGTAGATTAAAGCTGCTCCGATAATAATAATAAAGATTCCCATAATTTTAATATTTTAATGTTAATGATTTAGTTTAAAATTATTCTTTACAGTATTTCCAACAAATCCTCCCCCGTCTATACAGTCATCATCGGTAATTGTGAGTATTTGTTTTTGCCAGCGTTAACAATCTTCACTTTATTGCCCTCAATGGTGTAGGTGCCCACAGCGGTGGATGTAATCAATATCAGCTTACCGTACATAAGATGCAACTGATAACAGCTTACTAAAAGCACAATCTTGACCGACTGATGTTACTTCCAATCCGTCGCATATAACCACTACCGAACACTTTAATCCGAATAATGTAATCCATTGAAATCTTTTCATTATGTTAATTTTAATCGGTTCCTATTGTTATATTTCTTTAGGTTTTTTACCATTTGGAGGTCTCGCCTTTTACGATCATAAAAATGCCGTCTTTGTTGATGTAGCCTTCAAGTTTATCCCAAGACTTTTTGGATTTATCATAACTCGCATAAGCCAATTTGGATGTAAGATCAAAATATAAATTTTTTAATTGTTCATGTCCAGTTGAGCACTTGCCATATATTGCCTTTTTGGTGTCAAGATTTAAAAAGCCATTAGTTTTCGCGCTCTAATTTAAACCTCCCATCAGTGATAATATCGGTTACAGTATGAATATCACTTCCCGTGGAAAATTCGGCGGAAAAGGTACCTGATACCTCATTGTCAGTAATACTTGAGAGGGTAACGGTCGCTGAAAGTGCCAAATGCGCTACCGTTGGACTCGAAGGTGTTGAAAGGGTAATTAACATGAATGGGTAAGGGTGAATGGGCAATCCATCATCATCAAGATAGGTTTCATAAATACCTGGATTGGTATAGGTTCCTTCTTTGAATTTTTCATTACTATTATCGAATATTGATGAAAGCCCAATGCTGATATTTGAGCTCGCAATCGACGGTGCATTTTGATGTATGCCTATCAATAACAATGAGTAGGATCCGTCTTCCATATTTTTTGCATTTATGGTGGCACTGGTGAAATCACTATATTCTACCTCGTTGCCGTTCAATTTGAATTTCATAAAGAAATCTCCTGAAGTGGCCGCCTGTTCCTCTTGGTCTTTTTCGTTATTGGTATTATTATCGTCCTTAGAACAACCGTGCAAGACCACTGCAACCAGTACAATAACTAATAAGTTCAGGTATTTGTGTGTTTCTTTTATCATGTCACTTTTTTTTTAGTTATCAATTTTGTCTGCCATTGGAACCCTCCCCCTATTACAATGACAACAACTTTTTCTTTAATAGAACCCTCATCAACCCTAGAATCTAAAAGAAATACCCACGGTTAAATAGGCCACTCCATAGCCCGCTTCGGCAAAAACCCCGAAATTTTCAGCAAAATACCAGCGACCTCCTACAAAGGCCGTTGCGCTCGGCCTACTGCCATAACTGCCATATCCATTGTATACATTGTCATCATAGGAAAGAATGTTATAAGAGGCTATGACCCCCCCATACACGTCTAAATTATCCACTTCCAATCCATTGTAATGGTACGCTCCTCGCACGCCGATGATGGTATAGCTCCATTTATCGTTATTGTCATATTTGTAGGTCTTAAAGCCCGCATAAGCGCCCAAGCTTACCACGCCCGGTCCGGGAACTTCCCAAATACCCCGTTCGAAACTGGCACTAAAAGACGGACTTTGGGCAGGCGAAGCATAGATAGTAAAATTGCCGCCAAAACCTATCCCAGCATTTATAACATTGGTGCCCTTATTAAATTCCTGCGCTATGGCACTAGATGTGGCCAAAATTGCGAATACGTAAAAAATGAATGTTTTTTTCATTTGCTTAATATTTATGAATTGGTTAATTCTTTGTTCCTTGCTTTTAGTTAAAAAATGAAAAATCGAATGAGTTAATTATTTCGGATTCTTGGAATATAAAATTCGCCTTCAGTTATTTTTATAGATATATTATTATCACTTTGAAAGTTTGTCCAAGTACCAGAAAATGTGCCTTTAATGGTTTTCTCGCTTACTTCGGTAAACAAAATTTGGGTATCGGGAACACCAATTCCTGTCAACTCATAGAACACTTCATCAACTGAGCCAAAGACTTCCTCACCTATAATATATGTGGAAATAAAGTTATCTGCCTGAATTTTTGATCCTCCTGTAGTGTAGTTGGTATAGGTCGTGTTCAATTGGGTCTCCTCAAGGGTTCCAATAAAAATGGAAAAATATTTATTTTCACCGTTTAAATCCCTTGTTCCATTTATTCCTGATCCATATTGATCAGTCGAATTATTTGCCATTTCACTAAAGGTTCCTATTAAAATACTATTCACATTATCGTTGGCAAAAACAACCAATTCCCCATCCGATTTGAATTTTATATAAAATTCTTCACTTGAATTAAAAAAATCATCTTCTGGCAATAGGTCTTTTTTACAGCCCATTATATTTAATAGTGACAAGAATCCTAATAAAACAAATAACAATCTTGAAGTTTTCATAACGATATAATTTTTGTTTGATTCATAGACTTAATTGGTACTGAGAATTACACGTTTTACATTGAACGATCCATTGGTTACCGTTACGTGGTTTTCATTTCTAAGCTCCCTCATTTCGCCAAAAAATGTACCTTTTATATTGGTGTCGGTCACTTCTGAAATTTTTACTGTACATGGTAGTATTACCGATTCATACGGGGGAGTGATCCAAGAGGAGTAGGTGTAAATACTATCATTGGATAACGAATAGCTTAAATATCCGTTGGGGACGCTATCTAATAAACTTTCGTCGAAGGTGTCGTTTGCGGCAAGGGGGCTCAATGCCCCAAGATTAATTGTAAACCCTGAATCACCATCTCCGCCGCTGATGGAATATGAGTTACTTCTCAGTAGAGTAGGTATATCAAATGAATAAACGGTCGTTTCGGTAAATTCAATTTTATTTCCGTCGATTGTAAACTTCAAGAAATATCTCTGGTCAGAAAGTACCCCGTTATCGCTCCTGGAGCATCCAACTAAAGTCAAAGCGACTAGTGTTAGGGTTATCAATGCTTTCCCGAGGGTTTTTAGATTTTTCATGATTTTTGGTTTTCATCCAATAAAACTAAACCCAACATTCCAATAAAACCACATAGATCTATTTTTTGCAGCGGTTTGACTATTTACTGCGAACGATTCGGGGTTATTTGTTAAAAAATGTTAACTTGGTTGACCTCCACGTCTCTTTATATTTATAAAAAACCAACCAAATTATGAGAACAAGAATCTTAGTTGTTCTGCTTTTTTCAATGCTGTTTAGTACAGCACAACAGAAAGAAATCGATTCGCTAGAAAAAATCCTTGAAAATTATGGTCAGCCAGACACTACCTATGTACGCCTACAAATGGAATACATGAAGAAAAAGCTTTTTTTGACCCCATCAGACTCTTCATGGCTTGACTTTGCAAACAAATCGCTACAAATAGCGGAAAAACTTGATTATCCTCTTGGTCAAGCTTTGGCAAGCGAAAAAATAGGGATTGTTTACCAGTATATTTATTCCGATCCATACAAAGCATTGGACTACTATCAAAAGAGCTTGGAGGTCATTGAAAAAAACAATATAAATCCGAATTATGCCTTGGGAAATTTAGGCAATATAGGAATCATCTATTACGAACAAGGTGAATTGAGGCTAGCTTTGACCTATTACAAGAAAGTGTTGGGCCATGTTGAGCACAATATCACTGCCCTGGCTAATATCGGGGAGGTGTATGCCGATTTAAACATGCGCGATTCCTCGATTTATTTCTTTAAAAGAGCCATTGACATTGCCAAAAAAGATAAGAACTTTTTATACGAGGCCAATTGTCTTAGTAATATGGCACTCGTCTTGCAAAAGGAAAAACGAAATAAAGAAGCGTTGAATAGCATTGAGCGAAGTCTTGAGCTAATCGATCTATATCAACTCGAATTTATCAGATCAATGGCGTACGCCAACGCTGGTATGGTTTATCTTGGCATCGATAATCTAGAAAAGGCCCAGTACTATTCTGAAAAAGCCTTGAATTCGAAAGCCTCGTTGAACAACCTTTACATGCATAAAATCATATGGGGAACTTTGGCGGACGTTTATGAAAAAAAAGGGGACATTCCAAAAGCCTTTGAAGCCTACAAAAGATTCACAACCTTAAACGACAGTATTTCCAGTCAAGATAGAAAAGTTGAAATTACAAGAAGAGAAATTCAGTTCGAATCCGACAAAAACCAAGCAATATCCCAAGCCGAGATCGAACGGCAAAAAACCATTCGTAATGCTTCGATACTGGGAGGCGGCGGATTGGTCTTGGCTATCTTAATGGGTCTTGTGTTATACAAACGCAGAAGGGATGCGCTATCACAAAAAGTAGCGGCCGAATTCAATACCAAAGTGGCCGATACCGAGCTAAAGGCATTACGATCGCAGATGAACCCGCATTTTATATTTAATTCGCTCAATTCTATCAATGCCTTTATCACTAAAAACGATAAAGGTACCGCTAGTGACTATTTAGTTAAGTTCGCCAAATTGATGCGTAAGACTTTGGAAAATTCAGAAAAGAAGGAAATCCCCTTAAAAGACGACCTCGATTTGCTCGAGAATTATCTTGAAATAGAATCGAAACGGCTGGATAAAAAATTTACTTTTGAAATCAAGCTGGATAAGGCCATCGACCCCGAAAATACCTTGGTACCCCCGCTGATCTTACAACCTTTTATGGAAAACAGTATTTGGCATGGGATTGCCCCAAAGGACGGAACGGGCCATATCGTCGTAGATGTACAAAAAAAGGGCAATATGATAGTCTATGCAATCGATGATGACGGGGTCGGAATCAAAAAGAAAATGGATACGGAAAAAGTGGAAGCACACGAATCCCTCGGAATGAAATTGACTAGGAGCCGTATAGAAATTATCAACAAACGTAAAAACAGTAATGGCAGCGTTCGCTTGATCGATAAGAAAGAAGGGGTGCGTGTGGAGGTAGAACTACCCTTAGAATTGGCATTTTAGATGAAACGAGCGCTAATTATAGACGACGAGCAACATTGTATCGACCGCGTCGAGGAACTTCTAGAGCCATTCAGGGAGAGAATTGCATGTGTCGGAACGGCAAAATCTTTGGAAAATGCCATAACACTGACCAAAGAACTGAGCCCTGACCTTGTTTTTTTGGATGTACAGATTAAAGATAAAACGGGGTTTGATTTTCTACAAGCCCTTCTACCCATTGACTTCGATGTGATTTTTACAACGGCTTATGAAAAGTATGCCATACAGGCATTCAAGTTCAGCGCCGTGGATTTTTTGCTTAAACCCATCGCTACCGATGACTTTAAAATAGCCCTACAGAAATTCGAGACCAAATCAGCCGCTAAACACCTCGAACAGAAAATAGATGTGTTGCTTTATAACCTAAGGAACCAAAATGCCGTCAAAAAAATAACCATCCCCACGATGGAGGGTTTTGAATTTTTGGAAATTACAGACATTCTACGCTGCCAATCTGATGTGAATTACACTGAAATTCATTTAAAAAACGGGCGTAAATTAACGGTATCGAAAACGCTAAAAAGTTTTGAGGAGCTGCTCGAACCAGAACAATTTTTCAGAATTCATAATTCACACTTGATCAATCTTCGGGAGGTAAAAAAATACACCAAAGGGAAGGGCGGCTTTGTTACCATGAACGACAATACCCATATTGACGTTTCTACTCGACGCAAAGAAGAGTTTTTGAATCGTCTAGTTTAAGTCTGTTCAAGCAGATTTAATGCAAAATAACCAAACTAAATACAAGAATATTTGATTCTTTGCAGTCTATCTTTTTTAACGTTCCTCAAATAATCAAAACATCCATTTGAAAGACAGAAAGTATGCGGGAGTAAGAAATGAATGAATGAATGAATCAACTACCAATATCCATCCCGCTTGTTTTTATTGCCCTTTCAATTCCCTTTTGTGACCATGTTATACTCTTTCTATCCATTTAGAGTGATTTATTGGAAGAACTTGAAACTTAATATGATCGCCGGGCATGGGGCTTTTCAATTTTATAGATCCGCATGAAGAGGATAATTAAATACAAAGAAGTCAATAAAATAATATCAGATCGTGGGGATTTCAAGGATTAATTTGTTTTTCCCTTGGCTCAAATTGTTAGGAAATATTGTTGAATAATAATTCGCCTGAAACCCGATCATCATAAGAAGATTTTTTCTACATTAACAGTAGAATTACTATTAAATTTTTTTAAGTCTTCCCCCAAACCTTTTTTGGCAACATCATTCAAAAAATACCCATGAATGGGGATTTTATGATGCGAAATTGAGAAGTATTTTAGTATTCAACTATTGAAGGACAAACAAGGAACCAATTTAATTCAGAACAAAAATGGATATCACAGATTCTTGATACGAATACATTGTTTTATTCAGAAACGTTTCAATGAAAGCCATTGGATTGATATTATAGAGCTTTTGGATTCGGACATTTTCTATCAAAGTAGTGATATGAAAAGACAACCTCATTAAATGATTTTCAGCTATATAATAAATCAGGTTAAATAGTTTTTAATTCATGCTAATATGAAATATTTCTGTGCCATTTAAAAATATCATCCTTTTATCAAAGCAAAACATAGATAATACGATCAATCCTAAACCACTAAAACCAATCAATATGAAAAAGCGTATTCCTCATTACACAATTCTTTTGGGATTTCTAATTTTAACTAATTCACTATTAGGTCAAGAATTGTTAACGATTAAGGTTAATGCTGAACTCACGGCATCGAAGGGTCGCTCAATTATCAATGCCCGAAATCATTACATGATAATAGATTCACCACCTCCTCTGGGAGGGCCAAATGAAGAAATCAATCCTATTGAAATACTACTTTCGGCCCTGGGAAGCTGTGGCGTATTGGTTTCGGAGAAAGCAGCCCAAGAATTAAATATTCCTTTGAAAGCAGCCTCTGCAACGGTCGAAGGCACACTTGACCCAAGGGGCGTAAAGGGAGAAGATGTAAATCCAAGAATACAAGGGTTTAAGATTAACTTATCGCTAACAGGCGTTTCACAGGAAGATGCAAAAAAATTAACGGATGCAATAAAGAAACGATGTCCGGTTTATACAACTTTAGAGCGTTCGGCACCCATCGAATTGGAAGTAATTTTAAAAAATTAATAATCAAGTATTTCATAAACATTAAAACAAATCAAAATGGAAAAAGTAATTCGTTGTCGTGACGTAGGATTTGATTGCGATGGAGTAATCAAAGCCAAAACTGAAGGCGAAGCCCTAAAATTAGCTGCTGAACATGCCAAGAAGGTGCATGGATTACAGGAAGTAACCCCTGAGGTAGTAGAAAAGATAAAATCAGTCATGACCGATGAATGAAGTGAATAAACTGCATTTTTGAATGCCTTTAGCTGCATAGTACATTTGAGTGTCGTGGAGCCGGAGGGGTTACCTTGCGGTGCTCCCGATTGGCTCCCAATGTTGCAAATAAAAATACCCATCGCTAACACGATGGGCATCTTAATTCGTTCAAAAATGCTCAAACGAGCTTGGCATTTTTGAACGCCTTAAGCTGCTGGGTATTTTTGAGTGTCGTGGAGCCGGAGGGAGTCGAACCCTCGTCCAAACAAGCAATTACAACGCTTTCTTCATGCTGAGTTTTCAATTGATTTTCGATGCGCACCTGACTGAAAACGGCCTAATACACACTTAGCTTCTTAAATTTTTGTGTGCCAGTCGAAGCTACTAGCACCTTATGTTGACATTTCTGGTGCTCCTAAATGAACCGCCGCCAACAAGGGCTGTTCAGGAACATCTCGCTTTCCGACCTGGTCGGAACGAGGCTAAATCCTACTGTGATTCGGATTAAGCGGCAAGAGCGTAATTATTTTCGCCAATTAAAAGTGTGGAAAATGAGATTAACGAGCTGTATCCCAGCGCTCGACATGCTTACATTGCCATTGGTCTCGCTGTCAAAACCAGTCGGCCCCGAAATGTGAATGAACTTTTCCCTAAAAGGGGATTGCGAAGATACCAAAAAGTTTGTGCAACGCAGTATTTCCCCGTAATTTAGCTCAAATTTTATACCAAAGCCCACATATGAAGTTCGGAATCATTCGGGAACGCAAGAATCCCCCGGATAGGCGGGTGGTACTCTCCCCAACGGCCTGTCAAAAAGTCCTTCAAAAATACCCAAAAGCTGAAATCTTTGTTGAACCGTCTCCCATTCGCATCTATCCTGATGCAGCATATCAAAATGCGGGAATTCAAGTAGCTGCGAACATGGATGAATGCGACGTACTCCTTGGGGTAAAGGAAGTACCGATCGAGGCGCTGATCCCCAACAAAAAATATTTCTTCTTTTCACATACCATGAAAAAGCAACCTTATAACCAGAAGTTGTTGCAAGCACTCTTAAAAAAGAACATTGAATTCTATGATCACGAGGCGATTACTAATACCAAGGAGCAACGCTTGGTCGCCTTCGGAAGGTATGCCGGCATTGTGGGTGCCTATAACGGAATGCGGGCGTACGGACTCAAATACAACTTGTTTCAATTGCCCAAAGCCGAAACACAGACAGACCAGCAAGCCCTGATCCTTGCCCTTAAAAATATAAACCTTGCGTCCATAAAGATACTTTTGACCGGGAAGGGTAGGGTCGGGAATGGGGCCAGGGAAATGTTAGATGGCATGGGCATTAAGCGCGTCAATGTTGCCGCATATCTTGAGGAGGATTTTGATGAGGCGGTATACTGTCAGATCGATGTCTCGGAATACAATAAACGAAAAGACGGCGTTCGAGGTAATATGGCTGATTTTATAAAAAACCCACAAGAATACAGATCGGATTTTTTTCGCTTTGCAAAAGTGACCGACCTTTATATTGCAGGCCATTTTTATGGCCAGGGGGCACCGTATCTATATACGCGCGACGATGCGAAACACCCGGATTTTATGATCAAGGTCGTAGCCGATGTGAGCTGTGATATTGATGGCCCGGTTGCAACGACCGTTCGGCCCTCGACCGTAGCCGACCCGATTTACGGATATGAGCCACAGTCCGAAACCGAAATCGATTTTAAAGATCCTAAGGCAATTGCCGTAATGGCGGTTGATAATTTGCCCAGCGAGCTCCCTAGGGACGCAAGTGAAGGCTTTGGCGACGCCTTCTTGAACAACGTAATCCCGGCTTTTTTTAATGGGGATAAAGATGGGGTGCTGATGCGCGCCCGAATGACCCAAAACGGAAAACTTACGGAGCGGTACGCCTATTTAGCGGAGTATGCCAACGGGAACTAGTGAGCAGTGTTCAGTATGCGGTTGACAGTAATCAGTGAACAGTAATCAGTAGGCAGTTGACAGTTGGTAGTAGGCAGTGAACAGTTCACAGTTAGCAATGAACAATTAACTATGTTTTCTTAACGAATAGCGAGGCCTTGAACTGATTCTGCTGCAACGGCAAGCGTTATTCCACCGTAACGTTCCAGTCGATAATGGGGTGTACCTTGGGTTCGGTATAGGCCCCTAGGGCTTTTAACTTTAAGTCAAAACTTCCTAATTTTTCCAAGGTCTTAAGATGGATCACTTTCGATTGCCCTGCGGGTACTAAAAATACAGGTGAACTGTCATAAAACGTAAAGTCGGTCATATTTTCAAATAGCAGGTCGCTACTTGTAACATTTTGAAGCTGAATTTCTACGACCTCCGTATCCGGGACATAGACGGCTTTTTGAATATGAATACTTGCTTGTAACAAGGGTTTTAAATATTCAGCCTTGCCCACCAACAGGTCATTGTAAACCGCGACCGTCTTTCCTGCAAAAAGCGCTTCCTTAAGGCTTTCCAAATTCTTTTCCTTGGCAAATACCAAGGTAATCGGGCGATGGTGGCCTTTTTCGGTATAGTCCCAATCAATAAGTCCGTGAATATCACTGGTGCCCATAATCGTCAAATTGTTCGCCAAGGCCAAAGCAAGGGACTCTTCGGCATAATCGCCCGAATTGATGACCTCTATCCCTTGTAATTGTCCATTTTTTATAAGTTGCTCCTGAAAATCACTCAAAATCGGCGTACCTGATGGATTTTGCCCATGCCAGGCTGGGTGGTTCCAGAATACAAAAGCACCCTGATTTTTTGCCGCGGCAAAGGCATCATTGGCCTCTTCATGTACCAATGTATTGGCATCGGTAACAAAGACGGCATTGCTATGGCCTATGGGTGCTGACCGTGTAATTTCGGAGCCTGGGACGATTAAGAGATCATGTTCACCGGCTTCCTCTTGCGCAAGATGATAGGCGCGATTGCGATCCGGATGCGGAATATCTTCTTTATGCGGTTGATATTCCAAATGTTCGGTCAATGAAATGGCATCCAAATTTTCGCGAAGTGCTTCTTGAACCCTGATCGTTGGCCATACATTTCCATCAGAAAAAACACTGTGCATATGTAGGTCGGTCTTTAGTGTCACGTAGCCATTGATATCCGGGTAGGCGAGGGGTTGTGCCCCAGCATGTGAATGGGTCTGGCATTGTGTCTGCTTTATGCCAAAGAGCAGAACAAAAAAAATAACTGTATTTCGCATTTTGGGTGTTTTTTTCAAAAATAGCGGATTCTATTAAATGAAAATAACGAATTGGAAGTTCCTTGGGTTAAGAAATGGTAAATCTTACGGTCGAAAGGTGGCATTTGGTTAGTCAAGTATGCCAAAATTTGGGAACCGCCATTATAAAAACACCATTCATTAACGTATCGACCGCGAATTTGGTTTTGACTGTATTATAGAACCATCCAAAATAGGGGCCCATACAAAAGTCAGTGCAACGTTCGATTTCATGAAAAGGCACCCTAGTACCTTCCTAAATACCAATTTCGCACGGGATGACCTACTTTTTCTTCAAAACGACCAAGGCGTTTTTTTGAATATCGGTCACATCTTTAAAAAGGTTTTTTAGGGAACCATAATCTTCTGCCGCTATAAATGAACTTTTCAAGGCAAGTTCAAAAAATATGCCTATCTGGCTATTTTCCTGTTGATGGTAGAATTGAAGTATCGCTAGATTTTCACCCAATTTTACGATTTGATCTTTTGGAAGTTCTTGAACCTCATACCCTTCTGGTACATTGATATTGATTTGATATTTATAATTACGGGGGTATCCAAAGTCAATGGGATAACTGCGTGATTCCATCAGAAAGGGGTTTTCATCAAAAAATTGAAAGAGGAACGGATTTAAATAGACCATATCCCCTTTTAGAATATTACCTACCTCAAAGCCAAATCGTTCGGATACCTTTTTTTCGTCGCTTCTTTCGTCGCTTAATTCATAGGCCGTAATTTTAAAATTATCGGTCATATCCTTTTCCACTTCATCTAAGTAAGCTTCCTTACTATATTGGTCAAGGCTTCTATTTTTGTTGACCGCATCATATCCCATGGTCAGGATGTCCATAATTCCTGCTGCTTTCTGTTCGACAGGATCGAATTTAAGATATATACGCACTTGAACCCGGTTATTTTCTTCTGGCTTTAGGTCATACCAATAACTGTCATTTTTAAAGTCCATTACGCGACCATAATGGTTTAAGGCACGAAAAGGCAACATACCAAAGGGGTTGTATTTATCAGTTGCATCCAGGATGTAGTCTTTGCCATCGATTTGGGCCTTTGCGACTGCATAATTAAAATCAGACATCACAGGGTGGGTCTTTTTAGGCAAACCTTCCGACCGTGTCGACAATAAAAGCAGGTCGGCCTTAATATTGGCGGCATTCAATAAATTGATCAGTGACATGTTGATTTCACTCACATTCCCCTTTCGTTCTTCAAAGGCTTCCTTTACCCTTGTTTTATCGTAAATACCATATTCCCCATTCCATGTGTACCGATCTTTGATAAAGGCATAAATATTTTTGGCGCGGGTCAGGTTATCGCCGTCACTAAGTAATTGCTCGGGTACGTTCTTTTCGAAATAAGCCACTTTTTGTAAGCTGACGCCCTATATCGGGGTCACTTCGGAATTCCTTATCAACATCTTCCCAGCTTTTTGTATACTTATCGGTGGTGCCATCAAAACGATGGTATTGGGAAAGTTCGAAATCGAGTCTCGAAATATAGTTATACGCAGAAAGCATGAATTCGTTTTCGGCCTTAAAGGCTGGGATATCCCTCATGGCATATTTGACCACTTCACAATCTGCACTATTGGAAAACCCATCAATATGAAAACACTCCTTTTGGATCTTAGCCTCATTAATATCCAGTTTTAGGCTTCCTATCAATGCACGGTTGTACTCATAATTGCCAGGAATACTAGCATTGAATTCGCTATAAATTTTTGGAATGTTTGATTGAAAATCCCATCCCCTAAAATTATAGATGAATGGGGAAGTAATGGTGTACGAATATTCAAGAATGCTTCCTTTTTGCAACTTCGGAAAGGTGAACGACTTTTCAGATCGGTATTCGTTGATATCCTTTTCGAATATTTCATTGGGCAAGACATTGTATTGATTCACGCCGTTATGGGTAACTGCCCGTATTTTGGTCAATTTCTCGGTAGACATTCCATTGTGCCGTAAAGAAATCGAAACGGTGCCTTCATCGAAACCCTTCTCATCAAGGATCTTGATTTTTGAATGGTATTCCTTGATCAAAAGGATCCGATTATCGACAACCTTAAAATAATTGTCTCCCCGTTCATACAATACGATTGCATCGGCTTCTGGGTCTTTATCGTATCCGGTCAATTGCCTTTCCTGATTAGTAACCTGGCCAAAGGTATCTGGCATTTGAGCATCGATGAAAAGAATTGGAAAAAAAACGAGTAGTAGAAAGACGTTGAATCTGTGGTTCATAGTTGATTTCCCCCTCTAGCAGTAGAAAGACGTTGAATCTGTGGTTCATAGTTGATTTTTGGTCCTAATTTAAAACACGATTAATCCATCATTATTGCAATTGATTAACGGTTTTTCGCAACACCGTCAAATTGGTCAATAATTTTTCAAGGAGCTCCAACGGCAGCATATTGGCCCCATCGCTTTTTGCATTCGCGGGATCGTAATGGGTTTCCATAAAGAGGCCATCGACTCCTGTGGCAATACCGGCACGGGCAATCGTCTCGATGAGTTGGGGTCGTCCCCCGGTCACGCCCGAAGCTTGGTTTGGCTGTTGTAGGGAATGGGTGACATCAAGCACAACAGGTGCATATTGCTTCATAGTCGGGATACCTCGAAAATCAACGATCATATCCTGATATCCGAACATAGTTCCCCGATCGGTTATGGTCACTTGCGTATTTCCAGAGTCGGTCACTTTTGCGACGGCATGTTTCATACTTTCCGGACTCATAAACTGTCCCTTTTTCAAGTTCACTACTTTCCCCGTCTTCGCTGCAGCAACGACCAAGTCGGTTTGGCGCACTAAAAAAGCAGGAATCTGCAGCACGTCTACATATTCGGCCGCCATTAGGGCATCCGAAACTTCATGGATATCGGTGACGGTCGGGACTTTGAAAGTTTCCGAAACCTTCCGCAGAATTTTTAAGGCCTTTTCATCCCCGATACCTGAAAACGAATCCACCCGGCTGCGGTTCGCCTTCTTAAAACTGCCCTTGAATACATAAGGAATTTTCAAATCATCGGTAATTCGAACGATTTTTTCTGCGATGCGCAGGGCCATTTCCTCGCCTTCAATGGCACATGGGCCCGAAAGAAGAAAAAAATTATTGCTATCGCTATGTCTGATCTGAGGTATTAATGAAAGTTCCATATCTTAAAATTTCCCCAAAGATAGTGTTTCAACTTTGTATAATTGCCAGATTTAGGCATACCTCTCGGTTGAGTAAAGAAGAATGGAATACTGTCGACTTCCTTTTTCACAAAGACTTTGTATCAATGTGCCAAGCAGGTATTTCGGAAGTTAAATTGACAGAAAATAATAAAGAAATCCATAACTTTAGAAATCAAAAACGCCCATTATGAATATTATTAAGGAACTACAGGAAGAATTGAAATCAGAGTTTCAGGTCACAAAAAGTTTGTTGACCAGTATCCTGATGGAAAAAACGATTGGAAACCCCACGATAAATCGATGAGCATGAAAACGCTGGCCGTGCATGTGGTTGAAATCTTTGCCTGGCCACAAATGATCATGAATACCGACTTTCTCGATTTTGCGGCTACCCCATATACACAACCCGAAATTTCGGGCCACGCGGCACTCCAACAAAAACTCGAGGAAGATTACAATAAAGGTGCCGAGGCATTGAACAAGCTCACACCCGAAGCCTTGGATCGAAAATGGGACATACGTCACGGTGCCATGGTCATTCAAGAATTTACGAAATATGAGGCCATACGCCATGCTTTGAATCAGATTACCCATCATCGCGCCCAATTAGGGGTTTACTATCGATTAAACAACATCTTTGTGCCAAAGAGTTATGGCCCTTCAGCGGACGAACGTTAAAAGTAGTTTTAAGAAACACCATGGTATGGTGAGCCAGTAGTGTTCTATGCCTAAAAGCCAGGCTTAAATTTCGAGTTCGGTAGAAGGAAGTTCGTATACGTCCTAACTGGTAAGTAACACCCATTGAAACTTCCTCAAAATCAACAACATAAAAATATCTTAACTTTATGTTGCATAGCTAAAAATAGCAGTATCTTTGCACGCTTAAAATAGCGGCCGGTCCGCTATGAAAATAATAGTATGTCAACAACAAAGAATATTGCGATTATTGCCCACGTAGACCATGGAAAGACCACCTTGGTAGATAAAATCATGCACCACTGTCAATTGTTTCGGGACAATCAGCAAACAGGGGAGCTTATATTGGATAACAATGATTTAGAGCGGGAACGCGGAATTACGATAACATCAAAGAACGTTTCGGTAGTATATAAAGGAGCCAAGATAAATATCATCGATACCCCTGGCCACGCCGATTTTGGTGGCGAGGTAGAGCGGGTATTGAATATGGCCGATGGGGTCTTATTGTTAGTAGACGCTTTTGAAGGGCCTATGCCACAAACGCGTTTTGTGCTACAGAAAGCAATCAATCTAGGTTTAAAACCTTGTGTCGTAATTAATAAAGTCGATAAGGAAAACTGCACTCCTGAGGAAGTACATGAAAAGGTATTTGATCTGATGTACGAATTGGGTGCCGAAGAATGGCAGCTCGATTTTCCAACGGTCTATGGTTCGGCAAAGCATAACTGGATGAGCGACGATTGGCGAAAACCGACCGACAATATTGAGCCCTTGTTGGATATGGTGATAGAACACATACCTACGTTTAAGGCAAATCAGGGGAACACACAAATGTTGATCACTTCTTTGGATTTTTCGTCCTTTACTGGCCGTATTGCCATTGGTAGATTACAAAGGGGAACATTGAAGGATGGACAGCAAATATCATTGGTAAAGCGTGATGGAAGCATCGTAAAGTCGAAGATCAAGGAACTTTTTACTTTTGAGGGTCTCGGCCGATTGAAGGTAAAGGAAGTCGAGACGGGGGATATCTGTGCCATCGTTGGCCTTGAGGGTTTTGAAATCGGGGATACGATTGCCGATCTTGAAAATCCGGAGGGGTTGAAGACCATTGCCATTGATGAGCCTACCATGAGTATGTTGTTCACGATCAATGACAGTCCGTTTTTCGGGAAAGACGGGAAGTTCGTTACCTCAAGACACATCAAGGAACGTTTGGAGCGGGAACTCGAGAAAAACTTGGCATTGCGGGTCAATGCGACCGACAGTGCCGACAAATTCATCGTATTCGGGCGTGGGGTTTTGCACCTTTCAGTATTGATAGAGACCATGCGCAGAGAGGGTTATGAACTGCAGATCGGGCAGCCACAGGTAATTATCAAGGAAATCGATGGGGTCAAATGCGAGCCTATTGAACAATTGACCATCGATCTTCCAGAAGATGTCTCCGGAAGGGCCGTGGAAATGGTTTCTATCCGCAAGGGGGAAATGATCAGTATGGAGGCGAAAGGCAACCGTATGGTCTGTGAGTTCTTGATACCTTCACGGGGCATCATTGGCCTGAGGAACCAACTACTTACAGCAACTGCTGGCGAGGCCATTATGGCACACCGTTTTTTGGAATACCAACCTATGAAGGGGGATATACCACAAAGGCAAAACGGTTCATTGGTATCCATGGAGAAAGGAAAAGCGATACCCTATTCAATTGACAAACTGCAAGACCGTGGTAAGTTTTTCGTTGATCCGGGCGAGGATATTTATGAGGGGCAGGTGATTGGTGAAAATTCGCGCGGGGACGATATGACTATCAATATCACCAAGACCAAGAAATTATCGAATGTACGTTCGTCAGGTGCCGATGATAAGGCGAAGATCGTGCCTGCCATCAAATTCTCCTTGGAAGAAGCCCTTGAATACATTCAAAAAGACGAATATGTTGAGGTTACACCGAAGCACATTCGCCTTCGAAAGATTTATTTGACCGAAGTAGACCGCAAACGCAACAAAATAGCGTAATACATTCGGGTTACAAGATACCATTGCAAAACCTGGATCCAGAAAAATGGATCTGGGTTTTTTTTTGAAGACAAAATTGTTTGGTGGAGATTAATGTACGGCAGCTGCGGCAGCACCGATAATTCCGGCAGTGTTCTCTAAGAGCGCAGGAATAACAGGTGTTTTGATCTTAATCTTACTTTTGAATTCACTCCAGTCCTTAGATGCGCCTCCACCGATGATGATGAGGTCGGGCGCGACGATGAGTTCTACAAAATACAGGAATTTATTAAGGCGTTTGCCCCATTTTTTATAGCTAAGGCCTTCACGTTCCTTGGCGGATGATGCTGCCCATGATTCAATTTTGTCATATTTCTTGTAAGGAATCTGACCCAATTCAAAATTTGGCAAAAGCTCCCCGTTCCAAAAGGCACCGCTCCCTAAGCCCGTGCCTACGGTAATCATGATGACCAAGCCCTTTTGGTCTTTTCCCAAGCCAAAATTCATGACAGCATATCCAGCAGCATCGGCATCGTTTACAACGGTAAATGGCTGCCCGGTCGCTTTGCTGAAAAGTTCTTCGACATTCATGCCGACCCAATCTAAATGCAGGTTGCCTTCTGAATGACAAACGCCTTTTTTAATTATAGAAGGGAAACCACATCCCACGGGACCTTGATAATCAAAGTGGCTTACAATTTGTGCTACTACCTCGGCCATAGCACTGGGCGACCTCGATTCGGGTGTCGGAATGCGATATCGCTCGGAAACCATTTGTCCGGTTTCCATATCAACTAATCCACCTTTGATTCCAGATCCACCAATATCAATACCAAGTATTTTCATCAAATCGCTTATGAATTATGCAGCGCAAAGTAACAAAACTTTTATGAGTTTTATGGATAGATTCGTAGTTAGCCTTTGGGCATTCTATGGGATTTTTGATTTTGGCCCATACCTCCCTATCTGCGACTATTGAGGTGGATTGTGAAATTTAATTCAATCTAGCATTCCTTTTTCCTTTAAAAAATCGAAGATTCGCTTGTCAACTTCTGAAACCATGTCCCGATCTTGATAATTTAGCCAGACCATGGCCAAAATTGGTGGGGTTGGTTTTAAATGTCCATCAAAGTCCCCAGTATAGCAGCTCATCCGGGTGACGGTGCCAGGGGCATGGGCATCTGCCCGTGCCTCAAAAACACCCATGAATTTTAGGGTTGGAAGCAGTAATTGGATCCCCAATCCCAATTTTAGTTCCCGATAGAGCAATTCTGCATCTGTTTCATCGGCATCTTTTTTGGTAAATGGAATTACATATTTTTCAGTACCGGCAATTCGAACAGTTAAAATTTGGCCTGCGACGATGTTGATCCAAGCCAGTTGATCCACAATCTGATCGGAGGGTTCTATATAATAATCGATGGAGTTTAAGGAATGGTTGGGATCAATGCGATCCAATATTTTGTCGATCATTTTACCGAAGGCACTTAAGGTATCTAGTTGGTTATTCCTGCCCAAGGCACTCGAAATAGTCTCGTCACGATTGCCGAATTTATAGCCTCCTTTTTTTATCCACAGCACATTTAAAAGATGTTGCATCAGTACATTCCCCAATTGATCTATGGAAATCGCAATTTTTAGGAAGAATTCACCGACACCTTTGAATCCTTTTGTAAACAAGCCGTGTAACACCCCATATAAAAAACCGAAGGGAACGGTTAGAATGGAAAGTACAACCGATATTAAAAAAAGAATTAGACCGATAAGCGGATTTACTTTTTTATCAGGCCGATAATCGACTTTTTTGATAATCATGGCAGGAGAAGGCTAACCAGTAGATTTTTAAGTTTCCTAAAGTTAGGAAATATTATTTTTCTTATGGGTTCGCCAAGATAAAGCCCTAACTATATACCGTATTTTAATTGCTGTGGTCGCTACTTGTATTTTTAATCCGATATTTTTCTACCATCCAACAACCGGATAATTCTTTTACCATATTGTGCATTTTGCTCGGAATGGGTGACTTGAACAATCGTTACCCCTTCATCGTTCAATTGCTTAAAAAGTTCCATGATTTCCTCACCTTGCTTTGAGTTGAGGTTCCCTGTCGGTTCGTCGGCAAGTATCAATTTGGGCTTACTGATCAAAGCACGGGCAACCCCTACTAATTGTTGCTGCCCTCCACTTAATTGCGTAGGGAATAGATCTTTTTTACCTACGATATTAAAGCGGTCGAGCATATCGGCCACCATTGCTTTACGCTCACTACCACTCAATTTTTTATAAAGTAAGGGCATCTCAAGATTTTCATAAACGGTCAGTTCATCGATTAGGTGATACGCTTGGAATACAAAGCCTATGTATTGTTTATAGAGGTTTGAACGGTGTTTTTCCTTAAGGGTATGTACCGATTCGTCTAAAAAATCATAGGTACCTTCATTGAAGGTATCGAGCATCCCGATTACATTCAGCAAGGTCGATTTCCCCGATCCAGAAGGCCCCATCACCGAGATAAACTCGCCTTCCTCAACCTGAAGGTTAATATCCTTTAAAAGAAAGACGCGTTGTCCGCCTTGTTGTACCCATTTAAAAATGTTATTCAATTGTAGTAGCATGTTCTTCTTTTTTATTTGCCCAAACGAAAAGGGGCTTTTAAATTAAACGATTTTCAATGTTCCCGAGTTCGTTCGAAATTACGTTATATGTTGTTTTAAATACTATTCACTTCGCAAACTTTTTACCGGGTTCTGTGTAGCTGCCTTTATTGTTCTTGAACCCACTGTGAGCATGGCAATTACGAATGCTAAAAGCCCTGCCACAAGAAAGAACCATATCCCCAAATCAACTTTATATGCATAATTTTCGAGCCACTGCCGGGAGAACCACCAGGCTATTGGTGATGCGATCAAAAATGCGATCAGGACCAATCTGAGAAAATCCTTTGATAAATGAATTGTAATGGAGGTAACACTTGCCCCTAAAACCTTTCTGACACCGATTTCTTTGGTTCGTTGGGCAACAATTAATAAAGACATGGCAAATAACCCAATACAGCTAAGTATAATGGCAATGATGGATCCACTGGTAATCATCGCCGCCGTTGTTTTTTCACGTTTGAAGGTCCTGTCTATATTTTCATCCAAAAAGGAACCTAAAAATTCTGCGTTGGGTTCCAGCTTTTTCCAAGTACGTTCCAACTCCTCATACGAACGGGCCATATTGGTGGGAGCAACCTTGGCATATGCATACGTTAATCCCCAGTCCCTACTTATAAAAAAGGTTATTGGCTCAATGGCCCTGTCCAAATCGTTAAAATTATAATCCTTCAACACACCAAGAACGGGATAATAGACCCCATCATTAATTTCCAATTGTGCGGTCAACGGATCTTGTTCTCCAAGTTCCTTGGCCATAGATTCATTGATTACGACCCCTAAACTATCGCTAGCACTCTCAAAATTTCTGCCAGCTACCATTTTTAATCCCAACGTTTGCACATATTCATGATCTATGACCAAAAAATTGGTACTTACCCGTCGACCTTTATATTCGAAACCAACCTTACTGAAGGATCTACTACCATCTTTTCCGATTCCCAGATTACTATCTGCGCCACTGATTGACAGAATATCAGGGTTTCCCTTTAATTCATCACGCATAAGCTCCACCACGTCATTGCTATTGCGCTTCCCGTTCAATGGAAAAGAAACAACTTGTTCCTTATCATAGCCTAGATCCTTGTTACGCATGTATTCAATTTGGCCCCACAATACCAGTGTTCCTATCATCAAGAGAATGGCAATCCCAAATTGGAATACCATGAGCACATCCCGCACCCTATTGTTACCCGCAGCTTCCATTTTTCCTTTCAAGGATTGGATCGTACCCAAACGACTCATTAAGATGGCGGGATAGCCACCAACGATCATGGTGATTAGAAGAACACTGCCAAGAATGCCCACTATTGTGACAGGATTTAAAAGCATTTCCGAAGAAATTTGGGTATCGAACATGGTTTTGAAATCATTTAAAAAGACAAAACTGAGTAGGATGCCAATACTAAGCGACACAAGAAAAACAAAAAGACTTTCACTCCAAAATTGGAAAAAGAGTTGCTGTTTTTGAGCGCCCAATGTTTTGCGCATGCCAATTTCCTTAAGTCGCCTTGAAGATTTGGCAAGGCTCATATTGATATAGTTCACGCAGGCAATGAACAAAATCAAGAAGGCGACCCCCAGAATTAGATAAGGCAAACTTCGACTAATTTTGACATAGCCGTTTTTAAGACTGGCAAAATGAATATCCCGTAAGGGAATCAATTTTAGATCTATATAACGACCCTCGCTATCGGCAGAAGCCCCATCTCTTTTCAAGGCTTCAATGCTTTCGGCATAGTGAAGGTCTGTAAAGGATTGACTGCTCTTCTCAAAACTAGTTGCCGCCACCCCTTTTTTCAATTCAACGTACACATCATGGTATTGGGAATCCCAGAACTCCTTATTGACCAAATAGTCTTTATGGCTATCAAAACGGGCCGCAATTTCAAATTTCAAACTACTCTCTGGAACGATATCATCTGTAATGGCACTCACGGTAAACGGTTTTTTCGCGCCGTTTACTAATAGATCAAATGGTTTTCCAATGACATCGGTGGTCCCGAATAATTTGTTGGCCGCCTTTTTTGTCATTACCACGGAAGTCAGATCACTCATAGGTTCTTTTTCGTTTCCATTGATAATCGGAAAACTGAACATCGAAAAGAAATCCTCGTCCACCCAAACAATATCCATATCCACCTCTTTGTCGCCGTACAAGGCAAGGGTACCATCTTGTAAATACCGGGTGATATGCTCCACTCCCGGAACTTCAGACCGTAAGGCAGGCGCAAGCGGCGCTGGTTGTGAGGTGCCAGCCTCGGGACCTTTAGGGGATTGTTGGGTTCGGGCGATTTTATAGATCGAGGATCCCTTTTCGTGAAAACCATCGAATGAAAGTTGAAAGAATGCGGCCATACCTAGTAAAATGGAAACGCCAAATGCGACCGATAAACCGATTAGATTCAGACTTGTGTTCGTTTTATCTTTTAGTAGGTTTCTCCAGGCAATTTTGAAATAATTTTTAAGCATGATTTCTCGTTTTTTATTTTTATTAAAAGCTCCCCTCTTTTTTAAAGAGGGGTGTCCCGCTAAGAGACGGGGAGATTAACCCCTGATTATTACCAATCCCTCCGTCTTCCCGCCCTTCTCGATAGCTATAGCGGGGGCTAAAGAGAGGAGCTAGTTCTATTTCCCTGCTATCTTGCTCCCCTCTTAAGTTTAAGAGGGGAATGAATCGTCCGCCATTTGGCGGATGAGAAAAGGGAGTTTTGTTTTATCTTGCAAAACCCTCCGTCTTCCCACCGTATCCGGCGGGAATCCACCTCCCTTTGACTAAAGGGAGGAGCCGGCACTTAGGGGAGTTTTGTTTTTATTTCCAAAACCCTCCGTCTTCCCACCGTATCCGGCGGGAATCCACCTCCCTTTGACTAAAGGGAGGAGCGGCACTTAGGGGAGTTTTGTTTTTATTTCCAAAACCCTCCTGTCTTCCCACCGTATCCGGCGGGAATCCACCTCCCTTTGACTAAAGGGAGGAGCCGGCACTTAGGGGAGTTTTGTTTTTATTTCCAAAACCCTCCGTCTTCCCACCGTATCCGGCGGGAATCCACCTCCCTTTGACTAAAGGGAGGAGCCGGCACTTAGGGGAGTTTTGTTTTTATTTTGCAAAACCCTCCGTCTTCCCACCGTATCCGGCGGGAATCCACCTCCCTTTGACTAAAGGGAGGAGCCGGCACTTAGGGGAGTTTTGTTTTTATTTCCAAAACCCTCCGTCTTCCCACCGTATCCGGCGGGAATCCACCTCCCTTTGACTAAAGGGAGGAGCCGGCACTTAGGGGAGTTTTGTTTTTATTTCCAAAACCCTGTCTTTTATGACAAATCCCTCCGTCTTTAATAACAAATCCCTCCGTCCTCCCACCGTATCCGGCGGGAATCCACCTCCCTTTGACTAAAGGGAGGAGTTAGCTGTTTTCATTCGGTTCGCAAACTCTTTACCGGATTCGCGTTCGCCGCCGAAATGGTGCGTATACTAATAATCGCTAAAGCAATAAACAACATAGCGATACCACTTACAAAGAATATCCACCAACTTAAATCGGTCTTATAGGCAAAATCCTGCAACCAATTGTTCAGGCCCCACCAGGCAATCGGAGCGGCCACGGCAAAGGCTAATCCCACTAATACTAAAAATTCCTTGCAGAGTAATAGGTTCAATTGTGATAAAGAGGCACCCAACACTTTTCGTATCCCGATTTCCTTGGTGCGCCGCTCGGTACTGTGGATGACCAACCCCAAAAGTCCCAAACAACTGATCAGAATGGCAAGACCAGTAGCCCATTGCAACAGCACGGAGGTTTTTTGTTCCTGTTCGTAAAACTTTTTAATTGTGTCATCCATAAATCGTAAATCAAAATCATAGTCAGGGTACACCGATTTCCATACGCTTTCTATGCGAGCCATAGTACTTGCCCATTCCGCAGTTGCACCGCCTAATACCATGTGGAACGTATTGAACCGTGGATATTCATCTCTAGACCAATCGCCGACCAGGGCCATCGGCTTGATCTCCGTTCTTAGGGATCGCTGATAAAAATCATCGAGCACCCCAACAATCGGGTAGGAGGTATCCCCTTCCGACAGCATTTTTCCAATGGCTTCTTCAGGGTCCTTGAAACCAAGTTGCTTCATAAACGTTTTATTAATCACAAATTCATGTATGGTGTCGTTGAGTGGCATTCGGCCTGCCAATAATTTAAGATTATAGGTCTTTTGATAGGTAGTATCGCCAAAAAGCAATTGCACATCGGTATGGATCTCCTTTTCCCCATCCCTATAAACCATTCCCCTAGAATTTGTATTTCTCGAAGCAGGAGGGTTTCCTCCCAAAGTGACCGACTCAATCTGGGGAATTGCACGTAACCCTGAAACGAATCGAAGTTTTTGATCTAGGGAAGGTTCACTGTAGGGAGATTGTATGTAGGCTATGGCATCCGTTTTAAAGCCCATATCCTGACTCATCAAAAAATGGATCTGTTTGGCGACCAGTAGTGTTGCAATTACAAATATCTGCGCGATCACAAACTGAAATACCGTCAAATATTTTCGAAGGGAGCCTTTGTCCCTACCTTGCAGTATTTGATTTTTAAGTACTGCTACCGGTTTGAAATGGGATAGGACAAGGGCCGGATAAAAACCGGAAAGCAATGTCAGCAACAATAGTAGAATGATGATGCCACCGAGGAGCAACGGACTTTTAAAAAGTCCGAAATCAACCCCTTTTGGCATAAAATCAGCAAACAACCGAAAGAGCCAAGACGAAAATAAAAGTGACATAAACGCGGCGGTCAGGGTCAATAGGAACGTCTCTCCCAAAAATTGGAAAATAAGTTGCTTTCTTGAACTCCCCAAGGTTTTACGAATGCCGATTTCCTTGGCCCGCTGTGTAGCCTGCGCCGTGTTCAGGTTGATAAAATTGATGCAACCGAGCAGCAAAAGAAAGAGCGCAACGAAGGCCAAGCTAATCAATACGCGCTTACTAGCTTGCGTTCTACTGTAATCGAAGGTCCCATAATTTGTATTAAAATGGAGGTCTTTCAAGGATTGTAAATGGAAGATGCGACCCTGATTATACACCGCGTCCTGCTTATCAGCATGTTCCTTGGCCAGATCTACCAACAGCTTTTGTATCGGGGCCGCACTCGTATTCTCTTTCAATTTTATAAATAATTGTGAGGAACTACTGGTACTATTCCAGTCATTGCCCATCATATCATTAAGGCCTTTGGTACCTAGGGTTTTGATAGAGATAAATTCCTCGAATAGCAGATCAGAGCGGTTTTTAAAATTCTCTACGACACCCGTTACTTTGATAGGGATCGTATCATTATACACTAGGATCTTTCCAATGGCATCGTTCAGGGATACCCCAGGGAAATAGATGTGTACCCTATCTGCACTCAAAACGACTTCGTTGGGTTGTGACAATGCTGTCTTCTCATCGCCCGTTAACCAATTATATTTAAAAATTTGAAAATAATTAGGGTCGGCATAGATGGCATTTTCGGGGTGCATAAACACCTTATCGGTTTCCTGGTTTTCGACGCGATAGGGTGCATCGGTGAAAAATTGGCTTAGGATTTCAACGTTGGGGGCTTCGGTCTTTAACGCTTCGGCCATGGGCACACAGACCCCAGCATTAAAGAAGCTTCCTTCAGGGGTGGTGAATTCAGAAGTTACCCGGTAAATACGGTCGCCCTCGAGATGAAATTTATCAAAGGTCAGATCGTAATAAATCATCGCCCCGATTACAAATGCGGTGCTTAGGCCGATTGACAAACCAATAATATTTATCAAGGAAAATACCTTGTTTTTCCAGATGTTCCGGAAGGCTGTTTTAAATAAATTTTTTAACATAACACTAATTTTTTACATACCGGCCAGGTTTTCCTATCCTGAGCAGGATAGGTTAAATCATTCTGTGCGCAGACTTTTTACTGGATTGCGGTTTGCAGCCGCAATGGTTCGTATGCTAATAATGACCAATGCGATTACGAGCATCGCTATTCCGCTCAGAAAGAAAACCCACCAGTTTAAAGATGTCTTATTGGCAAAATCCTGTAGCCAGTTGTTTATTCCCAACCAAGTTATGGGCACGGCTATGGCAAAGGCTACTCCCACTAAAAACAAAAATTCCTTACATAATAAAAGGTTCAATTGTGCCAAAGAAGCCCCTAGCACCTTCCGAATCCCAATTTCCTTGGTTCGGCGTTCGGTCGTATAGATTACCAATCCTAAAAGCCCTAGGCAACTGATTAAAATCGAAAGGACCATTGACCACTTTAAGAGCACCGAAGTCTTACGCTCCTGATCGTAAAAGTGGGCAATGGTATCGTCCATAAAATTGACTTCAAAATCCACATCCGGATAGATGGTCTTCCAAATTTCCTTAAGCCGATCAATAACAGCCGGCCAGGTCTCCGAGGATTGGGTTCCAAACGAAAAATGTACCGTATTAAATTGATGATAGAATTCTATGTTCGTATCCCCATCTAAGGCCATTGGAGAAATATCCGACGAAAGGGAACGCTGATAGAAATTCGCCATGACGCCTACAATGGGACGAAGGGAGTCACCGACTTTGATAAATTGCCCAACCGCATCGGCGGGATTTGAAAATCCTAATAGCTTGCTATAAGTTTCATTGATGACGTATTCTTTAATCGTATCGTTCAAGCGATCCCGTCCGGCTAGCAAACCGATACCATAAAGCTGTCGATACTTGGTATCCCCATAAAGAAATTGGAGTTCTGTGTTGGTTTCCTTATCCCCCTTGGTAAAAGTTGCAATAGCAGAATTGATATTGCCAGATGCTGGTGGGTCCCCACCCAAACTGACTTCGGTAATTTGTGGAATGGTCTTTAATTCCTCTACGAAGGTCAAGCGTTTTTGATAATCATCGTCGTCCCAAGCCCTGATGTATGCATTCGCGGTGGTTTTAAAGCCCATGTCCTTTTTCAGCATATAATTCAATTGCTTACCGACAAAGAGGGTGGCGATGATGAAAATCTGGGCGATAGTAAATTGAAAGACCGTCAAGTATTTTCTAACTATCGGTTTACCATCCCCTTGAGAAATCTGATTTTTCAATACTTTTATAGGTCTAAAGTTGGAAAGGACCACGGCTGGATAGAAGCCGGCTACAAAAGTAACCCCGATCAACAAAAGGAGCATGCAAACAATAACGATACGATTGGCAAATAATTCGGCACTAATTCCTAGTGGCACAAAATCAGAAAAAAACCGGATCAATAGGGGTGCCAGCAATAGGGATAGCGCGGCTGCCCCTAGGGTCAAAAGGGCCGTTTCTCCCATAAATTGATATATCAAATGCTTTTTTGAGCTTCCCAAGGTTTTCCGAATACCTATTTCCTTGGCGCGCTTGGTGGCTTGGGCTGTGTTTAGATTGATAAAATTTATGCAACCCAGTAATAAAATGAAGAGCGCTACAAAGGCCAGGCTAAGCATTACATTTATATTGGCCGTCCTTCCATTGTGGTTAAAGGTGCCCAAGTCTTGATTAAAATGCATATCGCTTAAAGGTTGTAAACCAAAATTCCGAATATATCCCTTGCTTACCATGTCTTTATCTTCATGTTCTTTGGCCAATTGATCAAGATTCTGTTGAATTTGAGGAAGTGCCCCGGTATCATGCACTAAAATGAAAAGCTGGGAGGCCGAATTCGTACTATTCCAATCACCGACAAGCACACGATCTTTTAAACCAGCACTATTTGCTGTCTTATAGGATAGGAATTCCTGAAAATCAATATCGGTTCGATCTTTGAAATTATCGACCACACCGACTACCTTTACCTGGATAGAATCGTTATACGCTAAGATCTTGCCCACCACCTCATCGGGGGTTTGCCCAGGAAAATATTTGGTCGCCCTAGAACTGGTCAGGACTACTTCATTTGGATTTTCGAGAATATTATTCCGATTGCCAGCTATCCAATGATATTTAAAAACGGCAAAATAGGAGGCATCGGTGTATATGATATCTGATGTATTCTTAAAGACAAGATTTCCCGATTCTTGTGTGATTTTGAGAAAATTGGCGGAATAAAAGGTTACGGCCCTATCAATACCTGCCATTCCTTCACGAATCGTTTGCCCCAATGGAATCGCTGTTCCTCTATTTTTATATGTGCCATCAGGGGATGTAAATGTGCTAACCACCCGATAGATTCGATCACTATTGGGATGAAATTTATCAAATGTCAAATCATAGAAAATGATGATTCCAATGACGAAGGATGCACTCAGCCCAATGGAGAGCCCTACAATATTGATCAGGGAGAATACCTTGTTTTTCCAAATATTCCGGAAGGCCGTTTTTAATAAATTTTTTAACATCCCATTTTATTTTTGATTCATACTATTCGTTTCTTAAACTTTTTACCGGGTTTGCCAAAGATGCCTTTATCGACTGAAAACTTACGGTCAAGAGCGTAATGGCAACAACCGTTATAGTAGCTAAGACAAAAACCCACCAATTAATACCAACACTATAGGCAAAGTCTTGGAGCCATTGATGCATCGCCCACCAAGCAATCGGGAAGGCGACCAAGGCCGCCACGAATACCAATTTGATAAAATCCTTCACTATCATAGAAGCAATATCAAGGACACTTGCACCCAAGACCTTTCGTATTCCTATTTCAGACGTACGCCGGGCCACAGTCAAGGTTGCCAAACCGAATAACCCCATACAGGCTATAAAAATGGAAAGGACGGCGGCTATATTTACAATGGTTTTAGAGCGTTGTTCGGTCTGATATTGCGCCGCCAACGATTGATCCAAAAACGTATATTCGAATTCTTGGGAAGGATTGATCTTTTCCCAAATGCTTTTTAATGTAGAAATGCCACTGGCCATATTTGCGGCTTGCAGCCTCACTGAAATACGGGGTTGGGGCTCGTATTGTGCTTCTACGTTTTCGGCCGCACCTAGGATTGTTTTTGGGTTTATGCTTAGCATTAATGGCTCGATCGGAAAGTTCAGCGATTGATAGTTAAAGTCTTTCACAATGCCTAAAATCGTCACCCCGAATTTTTCATATATTTTTCCCACCGGATCATCAAGACCAAATTTCTTGACGAACGCTTCATTGACCAATACCCCATTTTCGGCATCGCTTGCATTCCCTCGTTGAAAATCCCTGCCAGAAACGATCTGGATCTTATGCGTTTTAAGAAATTCGGCATCTACGATATTTAGGGCAAACTCGCGATACACATTTTTGCTGTCCGTAAATCCGACTCCGAACCACGCATTTTCGACAAAACTAAAAAGGGACGTACTCGCATCGATTACCAAAGGTTCTTTTTTGAGTTCTGAAACGTACAAGGAGGCAAATGCATCGGCGTCTTCTCCTTGTTTGTTCGTAGGGACCACGATAATAGCATCTTTTTGATACCCGAGATCCTTATTCACCAAAAAATCGATTTGCCGGCCAATAACTACCGTACATATGATCATTACCAATGATGTCACGAACTGAGCGACTATGAGGCCGCTGCCCAACAAACCCATAGAGGCACCTTTGACCTTTTTTCTGACCAGCACATCGATAGGATTGAATTTTGACAATACCAGGGAAGGATAGATGCCTGCAAGAACCGCAATCAAAACGATCAGCCCTAAGGTTGCTAGCCAAAAAGTTACATTCATGGTAAGCTGCAACGATTTCCCTGTAAGTTCATTAAAGGTTCCCAAAAACAGAAAGGCCAATAAAATGCCGAAGATGACCGAAAATAATGTTATCATCAGTGCCTCGCCCCAAAATTGATAAAGTATTTGTTTCCGAAACGCGCCCAAAGCCTTTCGAACGCCTACCTCTATCGCCCTGGTAAAGGATCGCCCGACGGCCAAGGTCACAAAATTGATACAGGCCAAAAGCAATACCAAAAAGCCGATTGTACCTAAAATATAGGAATATTTAGGATTTGAAATGGGTTCCAGGCCTGCAGGCAATGAAGCATCCAAATGAATATCGGTGAGCGGTTGGAGGTTTAGAAAAAAGGTGCCTTCTTCGTAATTTTTACCTAAATATTGCTCGATCACCTCTGGGAACTTTGCTTGTAAAGCAGCAGCACTTTGTCCTGGTTTTAGCAGCAGATAGGATTCGAGGACAACATTGAACCAACTTCTCCGGGCCCGTTCGCTAAAAAAAAGGGGTTCATTTTCCATTGAAACCAAAAGGTCGAACTGTATGCTTGATTCATGTGGGGGATCTGCCATCACTGCAGTGACTTCAAGCAGTTGTACATGATCGTCAAACTTCAGTTCGAGGGTTTGCCCTAATGGATCTTCTTTTCCAAAATATTTTGTTGCGGCCGCTTGGCTGAGAACAATCGAATTTTCACCCGAAAAAGGAGCATTCGGATTGCCTTTTAAAAGTTGGAAGTCGAACATGTTAAAGAAAGCGGGGTCGACCGCTCGCACGGCTTCATTAAACTCGATATTGTCTTTTTTGACAAGGCCATTGAATCGATAGACGCGACTTCCGTCCTCGACTTCAGGAAAATTACTTTTGAGCACCCCGACCATCGAAACCGGGGTCATCGTATTTACAAAATCTTCCTTTGGGCCATAGTTTTCATGTTGCCAGACCCTATAAATACGGTCTGCATTCGAATGGAACCGATCGTAACTTACTTCACTTTTAACGAAGAGGGCTATCAAGATAAAACAACACACCCCTACGGCCAATCCAGTAATGTTGATAGCGGTATACCCCTTGCTTTTTATGAGGTTCCTCCAGGCAATTTTCAGATAGTTTCTTAACATGATGCATTTATTTTACGAGTTGATAATGATCTATCTATCCATTATTGTATTTTTTGAATAGTCGCTTCCCCAATGATAATGCCTTTATCAATTTCGGGGTTCCCTTCATAGGCAACGGTTGCTTCGCCATAAGCGGTGACCTTAAGCCGGTCTAGAACATGCAATCGATAGCTACCTTCGCCATACGCCGTTAATTTGGCTTCACTGGTTTCAACCCCCAGGGTGTTCACTTTGGTTTCCCCATAGGCAATGATACGTTGGCGGTCGAGGGTACCTTCCTTCAGTTCAAGATAGCTTTCGCCATAAATCGTGGTGCGTAAACTACCGAAGGTGACCTTATTAAAATATACCTGGGATTCTCCGTAAATACTCAGTTTAAAGTCCTTTGCAACCAACGGACTTTCACATATGAAGGTCTCTTCCCCCCGCAACGAAAGTTCATCTAAATCTTTATAGGTCACTATGGCCGTTACGACTGTGCCTCTGTATAAGGGTTTTTTTCTTTGGTCCCCATTTTCATAGGTTTTTTCGTTTTTGGTAATCTCTTTGGCCCCGTCTAAATAAATACGGAGCGTCTTACCGTTTACTTCTACGTTTATTTTATCCTCGGTCACCGTACTGTTTTCTATGGTTACTTGTTCAGTACCCCCCTGTACGAATCGAACTTGGATATGCGGACTTACAGTGACCTTTTCAAAATGTTCGACGGGTATGATTTTCGATTGTGCGCACAGCCCCAATGTTCCTAGAAAAAATAGTGCTGCGATTTGATGGATTTGCAATTTTTATCATGATTCGTTTTTAAATTTTTTATTCGGAACGTAAACTCCGTAAAGGTTTGATCAATGCGGCACCAATTGACTGATAACTAATTGTTAGCACGGCAATCGTCAGCGCTATCAATCCGGCCGCAAGGAAAATTTCCCAGCCAATAGTGATACGATAGGCAAAATCTTCCAACCATTTTGACATGATATACCCTCCAATGGGAACAGCGATCATGATTGAAATAAGGATCAGCTTCATAAAATCGAGGGTCAATAGTTTATAGATACTTTTAAAGGGTGCACCCAGCACCAATCGGATGCTGATTTCCTTTTTTCGCTGCTCGACCATAAAGGCGGAAAGCGCAAAAAGACCCAGACATGCAACAAAGATGGCGAAGAGGGCGAAACTGTTGAATATGCGGCCCATACGTCTGACATCTGCATGCATATGGCTGAATTCTTGATCCAAAAAGGTGTAGCTAAATGCTTGGTTGGGCACGTTTTTGTTCCACGTAGATTCGATGGATGCCAAGGCCTGGTTGCTATTTCCTCGTTCAAGTCTTACGGAAATTGTGCCAGCGCTCTTTCCAACAACCAAACTTAATGGGGTTATGTCCTCTTTCAACGATTTAAAATGGAAATCAGCTAGCACACCCACAATGGTAAAATCCCGGCCGTTATTATCAAGATGCTTTCCTACAGGATCACTTAGCCCCAGCTCATTCGACATCTTTTGGTTGATGATGATTGAATTAATCGAATCAGAGGCTATTTCCTTATTAAAATCGCGACCTGCAACGATGTTCATGCCCAGTGTTTTTATATAATCATAATCGACCCTCCAAATTTGGCCAGGTACACCTCTCCCTTCTGTGCCTTCTTCGGGGTTTCTAAAGGTATTCCCGTTTCTTTTGGTACCTTCGATGGGCAGATAGTCGCTCATTGTTACTTCCTTTACCTGGGGCAATTGGAGCAATTGTTCCTTGAAATATTCGGCCTTGCTACCTAGTGCACTCGCCCCTTCCAAAATGACCACCTGTTCTTTGTCATACCCTAATTTTTTATTCAAGATGTAATCCATCTGCTGGTAAATGATAATTGTTCCGATAATCAATACGACCGAGGTCGTAAATTGAAAGATAACGAGGCCACTTCGTAACCTGCCTTTTCCTCCTAGACTCAGACTGCCCCTGAGCACGTTTACCGGCCTAAAAGCGGAAAGATAGAAGGCAGGATAAAGCCCGGCCAACAGACCGACGATCAAGGACGAAAGTAAAATTGTGGGCAAGAACCACCCAACGCTCCATGGCATGAAAATCGTTTTGTCGGCAATTGAATTGAAGGTGGGCAATAAGATCCAAGCGAGGAGCACTCCCAGAACGAACGAGAAGATGCTATAGAGGACAGATTCCGTTAGAAATTGGCCAACAAGATTACTTTTGAATGCGCCAACGGTCTTTCTGAGGCCGACTTCTTTGGCCCTATTGGCCGATTTTGCCGTAGAGAGATTGATAAAATTAATAACAGCCAGAAGTAGAATAAACCCGGCGATGGCCGCGAACAACCATACAAAACGGATATCACCATGTTTTAGCCCGTCGGCCATTTTTAGGTCAGAGTACAAATGGATGTCGGTAATGGGTTGTAGTTTATAATTTATGGTTTTCAGTACTTCTATAAAATCGGCTGCACGGCCACGTTCCATTTGTGCCGGAATGACATAGTTTTCAACTATGGAGAACATTTTCTTTTGCAGTTCCTGTACATTGGCATTTTTATCCAACAGCACATACGTAAAATAATTCTGGCTGGTCCAGCTCATGTTCGTATCCTCAATGGGCAATAGAAAATCGAACTGCAAATGGGAGTTTTTTGGAAAATCCTTCATCACCCCAGTAACGGTATAGGGTTTCGAAGCATCGTTGTCTAAAATTAGGATTTGTCCCACCGCATTACCGTTGGGAAAGTATTTTTGCGCCTTAGAATGGGAAATAACAATACTTCCAGGGTTTTCCAAGGCTTCTTTTTGTTTCCCCTGTTCCAAGGGGATTTCCAAAATATCGAACGCATCTTGATCCGCGAATACAAACCCTTCCTCCAAATTGTTCTGTGGCTCGCCCAACAGATGCAACCCTCTTTTACCGGCTCCGAACAGCTCACTGGTATTGATTTTTCCTGCCTTTAGTATCTCCGGGAAATCCGATACCAGGGCATCTGCAAAGGGCAATTGAAAATGGACGCTTTTCATTACCTCTCCTTTGAACATACCTTGCATGACTACCCTGTAAATACGGTCCTTCTTGGCGTACTGCTGATCGTAACTGAGTTCGTTTCGAATAAAAAGGGCAATCAAAAGGCAGGCCGCAATGCCAATAGCAAAGCCCCCGATTTTTATAGCGGTGAACAGTTTGTCCTTTTTGATACTTCGCCAAGCGATTTTTAAATGGTTTTTATACATAGTTTCCTTAAAGATTTTTATTCCGAACGCAAACTTTCAACTGGGTTCATCAAGGCTGCTTTGATGCTTCGGTAACTTATAGTGACAAATGCAATGAACACCGTGATACAAGCCGCCAGCACATATACCCACCATTCAATATCGATCCTAAAGGCGAAATCCTGTAGCCATTTGTTCATAAGATAATAGCCTACAGGAAAGGCAATTATCATAGAAATCACGACCAGTTTAATAAAATCCTTGGCAAGCATTCCCACGATCTGGGGAACCGATGAACCCAAAACCTTTCGAATTCCGATTTCCTTGAAACGCTGTTGGGCAGTAAAGGTGACAAGCCCGAATAAACCGAGACACGCCACGAATATGGTCAGGAAGGCGAACAGGCGAAGAATGGTATTCATGTTCTGTTCCTTTAAATAGGTTTCATTGTAGAGTTCGTCTAAGAAGGCATACCCAAAGGGTTCTCCCGAACCAAATGAATTCCATTGTTTTTCCATGCTCCCGATCAGGCCCTGCATATCGGCAGTTTTAGCCCTTAGGATAAGCCCATTATACGGGTTGTATTGCATCATCATAGGTTCGATGGGTTCATGCAAGGAACGTGCATTAAAATCCTTGACAACGCCAATGACCTCCCAAACTTTAGTGCCACCATTATTATCGATCGATTCGCTCAAGGTCTCCCCAATAGGATTGTCTCCAAAACCAAACGTTTTGACCGCGGTTTGGTTGATGATCAGCTTATCATCTTCGTTTCCATATTCCTTGGAGAAATTTCGGCCTTGTAAAAGTTCCATGCCCAAGGTAGGAATGTAGTCTTCATCTACATGATACCCTTTGATCCGTAATTTTTGAGATCCCTCTTTTGTTGCAGAAATCATTGAGTTAAAATTATCGGATGGCCCTGCGGGGACGAAGGCCGAGGTGGTGATATTGATGACTCTTGGGTCTTTTTTTAAATCTTCCTTAAATGCGTCCAGATTAGTACCCAATTGCCCTGCATCGCGAATGACGATCAGCCCTTGTCGGTCATACCCTACATCCTTGTTTTGAATAAAATTCATCTGTTGGCTTACCACGATGGTAGCGATGATGAGACAGGCTGAAATCGCAAATTGAAACACGACAAGACCGCTTCGAATCCCCTTACTACCTCCAGAAGAAAATCTATTTTTCAATGCCTGTATCGGCTTAAAACCCGACATAAAAAAGGCCGGATACGCGCCCGCAAAAAGGCTTATTATCAAAGTCAATGCAAGGAGAATTGCAGCGAATCGAAGCGTGGCTATTTGACCAAAAGTAAAGGTCTTATTTGCCAACTGGTTAAAATAAGGCAATGTGATAGCGAAGACAATGACACCAATACAGATGGCGAATAACGTTGCCAAAAAAGATTCAGTCAAAAATTGAAAGATCAATTGGCGTTTTTCAGATCCCAAGACCTTTCGCATGCCGATTTCCTTCACCCTTTTTGAGGCCCCAGCGGTAGAGAGGTTCATAAAATTGATACAGGCGATCAGGAGCATGAAAATAGCTATGGCGGCAAACATGTAGACGGTGTCTATAGAGCCTCCCTCTTCAATTTCTCCCTTTAAATCTGAATAAAGATGGGTTTTAGTAAGGGGTTGTAGGTAGAGGCCGACTTTATTACCGCTTTCCATGAATTTTTGAAAGGTCATGCCCATGGCGGTTTCGAGTTGAGACCCCATATATTTCTCGACAATAGCCGGCAGTTTCGATTCCAATCTTGAAACATCGGTCCCCTTTGTCAACATCAAATAGGTGTGATAGCTACCACTCAGCCAGCTTTGGTTGGCTGCATCTTTGTTGCCTTGGGAGGAAGCGATCAGATCAAAATGAAAATGCGAATTGTCCGGGATTTTGTCAATGATGCCCGTAACGGTATAAAGTCCGCCCAGTTCTGTATAGCCATCTGCACCATAGGTGCCGATATCCTGTATCTCGATTGTTTTGTTCAAGGGGTCTTCATTTCCGAAATATACCCTTGCCTGCTCTTTCGTCAGTACAAGCGAGTTCGGATTCGCAAAAACCGTATTTTTATCCCCTTTTATCAAGGGAAGTGTGAAGAACTCAAAAAAATTGGGGTCGACCATGCCCATTTTGCCCGTACGCATTGTCTGGCCATTATTGACGATCTTGGTCCTATCAGATAACTTTAAAATACGGGTGGACGATAGTACTTCCGGCAGCTCTTGTGTGAGCGCCGCACCTACAGGGGGCATAATGCCAGCCTCTTTAATGATTTCGTCCCCTATTTTTGCGTTCAGCACTACCCGGGCTATTTGATCTGACTTCTCGTTGAAGCGGTCATAGGAAAGCTCATCAAGAACGAAGAGTGCAATTATGAGACAAGAGGCAATACCCAAGGAGAGCCCAATCACGTTGATTGAGAATAATCCTTTATTCCTAAGGATGGTACGCCATGCGATTTTGAAATAATTTTTTATCATGATATTTTAATTATTCGTTGATGATTGATGATTGATGATTGATGATTGATTGTGATTTATTCCGTTCTCAAACTTTTAATAGGGTTCGTAATGGCCGCCTTTATGGCCTGAAAGCTTACGGTAAACAGGGTAACCGCCAAAGCGGCCAAACCTGCCACTGCAAATGCGAACCATCCCAGATCGATGCGATAGGCAAAGGTTTCTAACCATCGGTGCACAAAATAATAGGCAACCGGGAATGCGATGATCAGCGATATAGCAACTAGTTTTAAAAAGTCTTGGGCAAGCATTTGGGCAATACCTAAAATACTCGCGCCAAGTACCTTGCGTACCCCGATTTCTTTTTTGCGTTGTTCGGCCGTAAACGCAGCCAAACCAAAAAGACCCAAGCTAGCGACAAAAATGGCCAAGAGACAGAAAATAAACCCAATAGTGGCGGTCTTTCGCTCGCGAGCATACAGGGTTTTCATGGTATTATCAAGAAACGTATACTCGAAAGCCGAATTGGGTGCGATCTTCTTGAAGATGGCTTCAAGTTCCCCCATGGTGGTAGCAAGGACCTCACTGTTCAACCTGACCAAAAGAAATGATTTTGGTTCAGAAGGGCTATTGTGAAAGGCATAGGCCCCAATGGGCTGGTGCAACGATTCAAAATTAAAATTCGCTACTACCCCGACAACGTAGGCATTGTCGCCTAGGGACATAGTTACTTTTTTGCCAAGCGCCTGCTCTGGAGTATACCCGAGATAATCTACTGCTTCCTTGTTCAGGATTACCTCTACCAGGGAATCTCCGACTTGTTTTACAAGAGGCAATCTATGACCGGCCAGTAGTTTTAATTGGAGTGCGTCGGTAATGTTGGCGTCTGCCACGTTCGTCTGGATATTCATACCCTCTTCGTCGTTTGCATCTTTGTAAATTGATCTTCCGCTCACACCTAAACCTGGATAGCCTTGGGCCATACTTACTGCCGACACCTTGGTGAGGGCCTTGAATTCTTGAATTAGGGACTCCTTACTGTTATGATCATTGATTCCGCCAGTTGAAATGGCGACTACATTCTCTGGATTAAAGCCCAGATTTTTATCCATCATATATCGGATCTGTTGGTAGACCACCAGCACACCTACAATGAGGATTACAGAGGCCGCAAACTGAAGAACGACCAGGCTTTTTCTGATAAAGGCATTTCCTGATCCGCTGCTTTTTTGGCTCAAAATTATTGTAGGTGCGAAGCGGGTAAGGTAGAATGCCGGGTATGATCCAGCAATCAGTGTGGTAATGCCCCAAAATAGCATCATTCCGACTAAAAATTCAATATGAAAAAGATTTTCGAACTTCAATTCACTTTGTGTGATTGAATTAAAAACAGGCATTAAGAGTATGGCCATTATAATCCCTATCACCAGGGCAATACAGGTTATAAGTGCGGTCTCTGTATAAAAGCGCCCTATCAAATTGGGAATCGATGCCCCTAATGTTTTATTGACACCTACATCTTTTGCCTTTTTTGCCGACCGCGCGGTCATTAAATTCATATAATTTACACAGGCAATCAATAGGATGAGGATGGCGACGGCCGAAAGATTTCGAATTTCATGGATATCCCCGATTTGGGACGCGTAGGTATTGAAATAACCCGCAGAATAGAGATGTACCTTATTCAAAGGTTGCAATGAAAATGCAAACCATTGGCCTTCTTTATCTACATTCTTATCCAGAACCTGCTGCATTTGTAGCTCGGCTGAGTTGACCGATGCATTTTTTCCCAGCATCACATAAGTCTCGAAACTTGAATTGCCCCACTGCGGATTTTTGGCAAAATGTGTCGTGCTAAAAGAACCCATCACGTTGATATCCAAGCTACTATTGAACGGAAAGTCCTTGTAGACGGCGGTTACTTCCAATTGGTCCCTATTATCTACCTTAATGGTTCTGCCTATTGGGTTCGAGTCGCCAAAATATTTTTTGGCCGTACTTTCAGATAGGGCCACGGTATTGGGTCGTACCAAGGTATTTTTGGAATCCCCTTTAAGTACTTCAACTCCGAAGATGGTAAACAATTCTGGATCGCACCAAAAAAATCTGTTTTCCGAAAAATTCGTGTCGTCGATGTTTACAAAAGCCGTTTTCCCAAAATTATGGTGGTAGATGCGCGTCGCATATTTCACGTCCGGGGCCTCGCTTGTCAGTGCGGGTGCTAGGGCGGCAGGGGCCGTACACCAAATTTGGTTGTTGAACATTTCGCCCTGGGTATTTACCAATACCCGATAAATGGTATCCTCATTCTTAAAACCGGTATCGAAACTGCGTTCGACGCTCACAAATGCAAACAATAAAATGGAAATCGTCAATCCGATAGACAGGCCTAGAATATTGAGCCCTGAAAACATGGTATCATTTCTTAGGGTCCGCCAAGCGATCTTAAAATAATTTTTGAACATGGTGTTCACTTTAATGTTTTTATTCTGTTCTTAAACTTTTAACCGGGTTCACAATGGCTGCTTTTATACTTTGATAGCTTACGGTCAAAACGGCGATCAAAATGGCCAAAAAGGCCGCAATTACAAAAACTCCCCAGCCAATATCGATACGATACGAGAAATCTTCCAACCATTTGTTCATGACAAACCAACCAATTGGTAGTGAAATCAAAATCGCGATGCCCACTAACTTTAAAAAATCCAGGGTCAGCGTCGTTGATATCTGACCTACTGTAGCGCCCAACACCTTGCGTACCCCGATTTCCTTCACCCGCTTTTCGGCATTAAAGGCGGCTAGGCCAAAGAGTCCCATACTGGCAATCACGAGGGATAGTACGGTAAAAATGATGAAGATATCACCCAAGCGCCGTTCACTTTGGTAGGTAGTATTGAAAGAATCTTCCATGAAATAGTAATCAAAAGGTTGGCCCGGAGCGACCGTGTTCCAAATACCTTCAATACGTGCAATGGCATTTTTAAAATCGCCAGGGGCTATTTTTACTGCCAAGGCAGAGGCATCATTGCCCAAATGCAGGCTTAGGGCATCTATTTCCTCTTTTAAGGATGAAAAATGAAAATCCTTCACCACCCCGATAATCGTAAAGTACTCTGGGTTCTCAGATCGTAGATCATTCGTATAGCGCTTCCCTAGGGCTTCCTCGGGAGTCAATTTCATCACTTTTACCGCCGTCTCGTTCACGATGATCGCGGTCGAATCATTGCCGAAATTTTTGTCGAAATTACGGCCGGCAACGAATTTAAACCCCATGGTAGGCGCATAATCATAATCAACATCCCAAGTTTGCATGGAAACCGCATTTTCTTGATCGGCGGTGGCACCATCAGGATTAAAAACATCGTCACTTCGACTTGATGGGGTTGGAAAAAAACCGCTCAACGTAGCATTCTTGACAAACCCCAGCTGTTTTACCTGCTCTTTGAACGATGCTACTTTAGTTCCTGCTCCATACACATCATTTATAATCAAGACCTGGTCTTTGGAGAATCCCAGATCTTTACCTTGAATGTATTTTAACTGTTGATAGACCACCAAAGTGCTCACGATCAAAAAAACAGAAATGGCAAACTGAAATATGACCAAGGAGTTTCTGATTTTGCCACCACCTATGCTATTTTGACCGCCTCCTTTCAATACTTTGACCGGCATGAAGCGCGACATAAAAAAGGCTGGGTAACTGCCTGAAAATACCCCTAAAACAACTATTGATCCGAGTAAAACCAACCAAAATAGGGGGTTTGTGAAGGGCATCGAAATATCCTTATCGGCCAATTTGTTAAAAAAGGGCAGGGCGATCAATGCAAGGACAAGGGCCAAAACCATGGAAAGGAATGAAATCAGGCCCGATTCAACCAAGAACTGTCGGATCAGATCGATTTTGTTGGATCCCAATGTTTTTCGTACCCCGACCTCTTTGGCACGCTTCAGGGAATGGGCGGTTGAAAGGTTCATGAAATTAACGCTCGCCAGCACGATGAGGAAAATGGCAATAAACGAAAGTATGTATATGCTCTGAATGTCATTATTCGCGCTAATCTCGGCCACAAGATCCGAGTTCAGATGAATATCGGTCAGTGGTATGGTGCTATAGATCAAATGATTTCCCGCGGCCTTGAACTGCGCTTCGGTGATGCCCGGTAAAAATTTCTGAACGCCTGGGATTACGTATTTGGTTAAAAAGCCGCGCAGGGGAGCCTGTATATCGGCTATGTTGGCCGTCGGAATCAGCTTAATAAAGGTCTGATAATTACTGCCTCCCCATTCTACCCCTTTGGCGTCTTCAAGGCCTTCCATCGATTCAAAAATGGTATACTCCCTCAAAAATGAATTTTTAGGTAGATCATCAATAACCCCGGTAACCGTATAGGTTTCTTCATTGTTCAATAGGAGACTTTGACCCACGGCATTGGCAATTCCGAAATGCTTTTCTGCAGCGGTCTTGGTCATAACCAGCGTATTCGGATCCTTTAATGCAGTTTGCGGATCACCTACCAAGAGCTTAATACCGAACATCTCAAAGAACGAAGGGTCAACAAAGGTTGTCCGCTCTTCCTTTACATTGGTTTGAGAATCCGATTTTCTGACCAGCGCACTGCCGAGTGTTCGAAATCGGGTTACCAGTTCTATTTCTGAAAAATCGTTCTTTAATGCAGCTGCCATAGGAGCCGGTGCTACGGCATACTTTCGCGCATCGCCCCCGAATTTAATATCTGAATTAATTCTATAGATACGATCCGCATCGGCGAACATTTTGTCATAGCTCAGTTCGTCATAGATATACAATGAAATAAGGAGCCCTCCTGCCATCCCGATGGCAAGGCCGAAGATATTGAGGAAGGTAAAAAAAGGTTGTTTTCTAAGACTCCTCCATGCGATTTTTAAATAATTTTTGACCATGGTTTTTTTTATGTTTTAGTGTTCGTTGATGATTGATCTTTTACTGATTACGTTTTATTTCTCACTACTCCCATTACCTTGTTTACGATTCACCTTTTCATTCCGAGCGCAAACTTTTTACAGGATTCGCAATGGCCGCCTTGATACTTTGATAGCTAACCGTTATGAGGGCGATACCTACGGCCAATAAGGCCGCCAGAACCAAAATCCACCAGCTGATTTCTATTCGGTAGGTAAAATCTTCCAACCATTTGTTCATGGCAAACCAGCCGATCGGCAATGAAATTATGATGGCGATCATGACCATTTTTAAAAAATCGGTCGCCAAACGAAAGGTTATTTGCCGTGCACTCGCACCCAGCACTTTTCGTATCCCGATTTCCTTTATTCGTTTTTGGGCATTAAAGGCAGCCAATCCGAACAAACCTAGGCAAGCAATAAGAATCGACAGGGTGGTAAAGACCATAAATATTTTACCTAATTTTTGCTCTGCCTGGTAGGTAGTATTGAAGGAATCATCCATAAACCGATAACTAAATGGCTGTCCGGGCGCAATTTTATTCCAGATTCCTTCAATGCTTGCGATGGTTCGCGAAAAATCACCTGCATTTAATTTTATCGCCATATTGCCTGTTGATTTCCTTAAGAAAAGACCCAAAGCAGCAATGTTTTCGCGCAAAGATTCATAATGAAAATTCTTGACCACCCCAATGATCGTATAATATTGAGGTTGTTCTAGTTCAATATCCTGTGAAATTCGCATTCCTAAGGCATCTTCCGCTCCTACGCCTAAAACCTTCAAGGTTGCCTCGTTAATGACTACTGCCAAGGAATCGGTAACGAACTGCTTGTCAAAATTTCGACCTGCAACCAGTTTCATATTTAAGGTGGGCATATAGTCATAGTCGACATCCCAAACCTGCATTTGAATGGCATTTTCCTGTTCCCGATAGCCTTCCCTAAAAAAAGAACTATTAGAACGCGATGATGGGGTTGGCAAATAGGAACTAATGGTAGCACTTTTTACCTGGCCTAATCTACTTACCTCTTCCTTAAAGGATTGTATCTTGTCTCCTGCTGCATAGGTATCCTCAAGAAGTACGACTTGATCCTTGGTAAAACCAAGGTCCTTACTTTGAATGAACTTTAATTGTTGAAATACTACCAACGTACTGATGATTAAAAAAATCGAAATCGCAAATTGGAAGACCACCAGGGAATTCCTGATATTGCCCCCTGAAACCTTGCTCTGGCCACTTCCTTTCAGTACTGCTACCGGCATAAATCGTGACATGAAAAAAGCAGGATAACTTCCTGAAAAAAGCCCCAATACTAGGGTAGCCGAAAATAATAGCATCCAGAAATAGGGATTGCCAAAGGGAATGGAAAGGTCCTTCCCAGAAAGTTCATTGAAAAACGGCAGCACCACAATCGCTAAAATAAAAGCCACCAAAAGTGATATAAAGGAAATTAGGCCCGATTCGGTTAAAAATTGTCTGATCAAATCAATTTTGTTTGATCCTAATGTTTTACGAACCCCTACCTCTTTGGCTCTTTTTAAGGAATGTGCCGTAGAAAGGTTCATAAAATTCACACTGGCCAAAATGATTAGGAACAAACCTATGAATGACAGGATGTATACATTTTGTATACTGCCATTCGCACTGAATTCAGAATCCTTATTCGAATAGAGATGGATATCGGTCAATGGCATCGTGTGATAGTGCAGGTAATTGCCCGCTGCCTCAAAGGATTCTTTTGACATTCCGGGAAAATACTTTTGTGCCCAGGGCAACATATACTTTTCTAGCATGCCCTGTAAGGGCGCCTGAATGTCTTTTACATCGGTTTTGGGCAATAATTTTATAAATGTGAAATAGTTATTACTCCCCCAATTATCAGGTTCCAAATACTCATATCCCGACATCGCCATAAAGACGCTATGATCCCGTAGCATAGAATTTTTCGGAAGGTCATCAATCACACCAGACACCGTATAGGTGTCGGTATTGTTCAATAGAAGATGTTGGCCTATGGCATTTTGTATACCGAAATGCTTTTCAGCTGCGGTTTTGGTCAATATCAGGGTTTTGGGTTCCTTCAAGGCTGTTTTTGCATCTCCAACAAGCAATTTAATGCCGAAAAAGTCAAAGAAGGTAGAGTCGACAAAGGTTACATGTTGTTCTTTTGTATTGGTTTCCGTACCGCTTTTTCTTAGTAACATGCTGCCGCGATTACGAAAGCGAACGGTCGTTGCTACCTGTGGAAAATCGCGTTGTATAGCACCTGCCATGGGAGCTGCTGCTTCCGAGGATTTTATTTCTGCTCCACCAAATTTAATGTCGGTATCAATTCTATAAATACGGTCGGCATCGGCGAACATAGTATCAAAGCTGAGTTCGTCGTGGATGTATAAGGCGATGAGCAACCCCCCGGCCATCCCAATGGCAAGGCCAAAAGTGTTGAGAAATGTAAAAAAGGGTTGCTTTTTAAGACTTCTCCAGGCGATGGTCAGATAGTTTTTAAACATGACTTTTGTTTTTATAATTATAATTCCCTGCTCGAGGGAGGAGCAAGTGCTAATTCCCCTTTTTTCTTGTTCTCCTCCCCTAAGACATGGATCTAGAGGTGGAGCCTATTCTGAGCGTAAACTTTTCACCGGGTTGGCCGTGGCCGCTTTGAAAGCCTGAAAGCTAACTGTCAACAGGGCTATAGTAATGGCAACAACGCCGGCAATGACAAAAACCAACCAATTGATTTCAATGCGATACGCAAAACGTTCCAACCAATTTTGCATGGCATACCATGCCAATGGAATGGCAATCAATAGAGAGATAAATACTAACCTCAAAAAATCTTTTGAAAGTAGATTTACAATGCCGGAAACGCTGGCTCCCAATACTTTTCTTACGCCAATTTCCTTTCTACGTTGCTCTGCCGTAAATGCCGAGAGTCCAAATAGACCCAGACATGAAATAATTACGGCTAGCACGGCAAATATTTTTGAAAGGTTGCCCATAAGTTGTTCACTTCTGAACATTGCGTTAAAAGCATCATCCACAAATTCGTATTCAAAAGGAAATGCAGGGTTGTATTTTTTCATCACCTGCTCCATTGTCGCAAGTACTTCGCTCATTGCCCTACCCGACATCCCTTTTACATACATGTAATTTGCAGCATCGGGATTGTTAAAAAATAATACAGGGTCGGCGCTCCCATACATATTGCCGAATAAATAATCTTTAACCACGCCAATTATGTGATAGGTTACGCCTCTAGTGATCGTCTTGCCGACTGCACTCCCTTCTCCCATCATTTTAGCCAGTGACTCTGAAACCAGGACATTTGTGCTATCGGCGGCAACATTCTCACCAAAATTTCTGCCTTCAACCACTTTCATTCCGGCAGTTTCCAAGAAAGATGATGTTATGTGTCTAAAGGAAATAAGAACATCTTCCGTATCTGCACCGCCCTTCCATTGAAAACCCGAACCATTATTACCACCGTAAAGGATTTGGGAATTGTTCAGGCCCACATTCTCAACCATTCCAGATGCAATCATATCTTGCCGAATGGAATTGAAATTTTTCACCATATCACCATTTACATCCATTTTGATAAGGTTCTCTTTTTGATATCCCAAATCACGTTCTTTTACATGTTGTATCTGTTGATAAACGATAATCGTACTGATAATAAAGATGATGGAAACCGCAAACTGCGCAACGACCAAAACCCGTCGAATAAGGCTTGCACTTCCTTCTTTAGCCTTTACCCCTTTAATAACCGCCACTGGTTTGAAGGAGGATAGATAAAATGCCGGATACCAACCCGACAAAAGTCCACAAATCATGGTAATGCCTATGAGGGAAAGTACGTGCAAAGGCGAGAAAAGCCGAAGCGCAATCTGCTTTTCCACAAGCAAGTTAAACTGTGGAAGCAATATGAATAATAGCAAAACACTAACAATGGAGGCAAGCGTTGCCGTGATTAAGGTTTCCGCCAAAAACTGCGAAATCAATCTTCCTTTCCCCGAACCTAAAACCTTACGAACGCCCACTTCCTTCGCCCGTTTTTCGCTTCTTGCCGTGGAAAGATTCATAAAATTAATACAGGCAATAAGTAAGATTATGAATGCAATAAATGCAAACAACCTCACGTAAACTATTTGACCACCCACTTTTTTCCCCCCTTCAAAATTGGATCTCAGATGCCAATCTTTTATAGAATGCAAAAAAGCATAGGTTTTAGACTGCTCGATCTTTGAGGGAATCATTCTACGAACTTTGGCATTTACCGCTTCAAAATCAGCTCCAGGGGCGAGTTCCACAAAGGTGTCGGTAAAATTACTGCCGTATTCCTGCATCCACTCGACGCCTGCCGAGTAACGCTCAAATGGGGCCAACCATTCAAAACCAAAGGTTATATTTTTAGGCAGATCCTTGATAACACCGGTTATCACATAATTCTCTTTGTCGTTAACGCGAAGCACTTTATTTAGTACTTGTGTATTTTCCCCAAATAAATCGGATGCTGTTTTTCGAGTTAGCACAATAGCATCTGGTCTATCAAAAGCCGTTTCGGAATCTCCTTCGAGAAATTGCAAGCTAAATATTTCAAAGAAATCCGCGTTGGCATATCTGCCTTGCCGATTTATTCCATTTTCACCCTCGGTGAAGAGTAGATTTTGGGATGAGGTTGCCACAGCCCTCACAATTTCCGGAATCTCTTGCTTTAAGTCGCGGGCCAATAGCATGGGCGTTGAATAAAACGTTCGCCATTCCCCCTCATATTGCTGATTGGTAGGCAAAAAGTACAGTACGTCTTGTTTAGGAAAAACACTATCAAAATTAACTTCATCTTCGACCCAAAGTAATATTAGACTGGCACAGGTAATCCCTATAGCCAATCCAAAAATATTGAGCGCACTGTACCCCTTATTTTTTAATAAGTTCCTCCACGCAATTTTGAGATAGTTTTTAAACATGACACTACGTTTTCAATTTTTAACATCCACCTTAGATAAGGAAAAGGTTTTTTATTCCGAGCGCAAACTTTTTACGGGACTCGCATTGGCCGCTTTTATGGCCTGATAACTGATTGTCAATATCGCAATCAACAATGCAATGCCCCCAGCCAGAAAAAAAGCCCAAAAATTCATGTTAACCCGATAGGCATAATTGTTCAACCATTGACGCATCGCATACCAAGCAAATGGTGTTGCGATGAAAATGGCAATTACAACCAATTTTATAAACTCCTTCGAAAGCAGTTGAACGATACTCATGGATCCAGCCCCCAATACTTTTCGAATGCCGATTTCCTTGGTTCGCTGCATGGCACTGTAGGTGGCCAGTCCCAACAGTCCCAAACAGGCAATCAATATGGTCAACCCTGAAAATATCGAGAATACGTATTTAAATCGGATATCGCTTTCATACTGCCTATTAAACGATTCATCCAAAAAGCTATAAAGAAAGGGTCGATGCGGCGCAACCTCTTTCCAAATACCTTCGATGTCTGTCAATGTGCGCGGCATATCGGTAGTTTGTATCTTTAAGGTCAAGTAGCGACTGCTATTCGGTTCTAATCGCAAGGTCAGTGGCTCCACCTTTTGGTGCAGTGACAAAAAATTAAAATCTTTGACGACCCCGATTACCTGCCCTTCCTTTCCCCATTGCTCAAAACGCTTTCCAATGATGTCAGCCGGTTCGGAATACCCAAAATAGGTAACGGCCGCCTCATTGACCACAAGTGATGAAATCGTATCGGCAGGAAAATCCCTTGAATACGATCTACCTGCAGCCATTTGCATTCCGAAATGAGGAATAAAATCAACGTCTACTTCGTACAGCGAAGGTTCAAACAATTCCATTTTACCTTCCGAGGACTCAATGAACGTGCCCGCTCCGGGGAAATGGGCTCCCGGGACCGTTCTGGATGCCGAAACCGAGGTCACCTCCGAATTCTCCAAAAATGTATTCTTGATGGCCTCGATTCCGCCAACGACCTTGCTATCATAATTAAAGTCGATCACAAGCATCTGCTCACGATCAAAGCCTAGATTTTTATGCAGCATATAGCTCAATTGATAAAACACAATTGCAGTACTTGCGATGAGTGCTATAGAAAGACTGAATTGAAAAACAACGAGGCTCCTACGAATACTAGTCCCTTTTGGCGACGCTCTAAATACGCCCTTTAAAACACCAACGGGGGTATAACCCGATAAAATAAAAGCTGGGTAGCTACCTGCCAACAAGCCAGTGATCAACGCGGTTATGACATACAAAAGGAGGGTGGAGGTATTCAAAATGGTGGCGGTAAAAAATGGCTTTCCGGTTATTTCCCGCATCCATGGGAGGCAGAGGATAACCAAAGCCAGACCGAGGGTCGCAGCGATAAGGACCATGGTCAACGACTCTCCTAAAAATTGATAGACGAGTCCCTTTTTGTTGGCCCCAATTACCTTTCGTATGCCAACTTCCTTGGCTCTTTCCAAAGATCTAGCGGTCGCGAGATTCATAAAATTGATCGAAGCGATGATCAAGATAAAGATTCCTATAATTCCGAAAATATATATATTTGATAAGCTACCTATTACCCCTGGCTGTCTTTGGGCAGTCGAATGGAGGTATACATCCTTAAGGGGTTCAAAAGTGATATTGTAATACGAATCTTCCCTGACGGGCCAATTTTTTTTAAGGAATTCGGGCATTTTTGATTGAAATGCCATTTGATTAAAATTCCCCGAAACTAAAAAATACGTGTAGAAGTCAACATAGCCCCACATATCAAAAATTTCAGGCCGTGTTTGGTAGAACGAACTCATTGACATGAGAAAGTCGAAATCAAAATGGGAACTGGAAGGGACGTCCTTCATGACTCCCGTTACCGTATAGACCCCATCATTGGCCCTACCACCGATTCCTTCGATTGATTTTCCCATCCGATCTTCGATCCCCAAAATATTTTTTCGCACTGCTTTCGGTCAATACGATAGAGTAGGGTGCTTCCAGGGCGGTCTTTGGGTTCCCTGAAATCAGTGGCCAGCTAAAGACGCTGAAAACGCTCGCATCTACATAAAAACAATTTGATTCCTGAAAAGAACGATCCCCATATTTAAACAAAACATCAGAACGTCCCGAGAACTGCACGGTTTCCACCACTTCTGAGAAATCGGCTTTTAAGGCCGCACCCACTGGTGCATTCCCCCAGACCCAGGCATCATTGTGGTCCTTTGGGTTACTATGATGATCGACCCGATAAATGCGATCTCCTTTTTCATGATAGCTGTCAAATGACAATTCATTTTGAATAAAAACCGTAATCAAAAGGAAGCACGCCATGCCAATTGCGAGCCCTCCGATGTTAATGGCAGAATACCCCTTATTTTTTAATAAGTTCCTCCACGCAATTTTGAGATAGTTTTTAAACATGACATTGTGTTTTCAATTTTTAGCACTCACCTTAGAAAAGCAAAGTTTTTTTATTCAGTGCGCAAACTTTTTACAGGATTCGCATTCGCCGCTTTTATGGCCTGGAAACTTACCGTAAGCACTGTAATTGCCATGGCCCCGATTACCGCCAAGGCGAAAATCCACCATTTCAGGAGTACATGATATGGATAATCCTGCAACCAACCGTTCATAATGTAATAGGAGATTGGGATGGCTATAAAACAGGAGATGATCACAAGTTTTAGAAAGTCTTTTGAAAGCATGTTCCAAAGACTGAATACCGATGCCCCCAATACTTTTCGTACACCAATCTCCTTGGTACGTTGTTCGGCGACAAACGAGGTGAGTCCGAATAAGCCCAGACAGCTGATCAAAATGGCCAAGGCAGTGAAAACCCCTGATAGTGTCCCGATTCGTTCCTCCGAGGCGAATTTTTCACCGTATTCAGTATCCACAAAATCATATTCAAATGGGAGATCTGGAAAATGTTCTTTAAAAATCCTTTCAATAACGGCCAAATTCTGACTTGCACTTTGATTCGGGTTCAGGCGCAGGTTATAATAACTAGAATTGCCGTGTTTGTCGTACACATACAAGCCTTGTTTAACAGGTTCATAAGGAGATTGTGTAATCATATCCTCAACGACCCCGATAATCTTCAAAGGCGGGTCTGGGTCTTCTTCATCGTCGTCTTTTAATAACATGCCGACGGGGTTCTTGAGGCCCATATATTTTACAGCGGTCTTATTGATAAGAACAGCGTTCGAATCGGTAGCAAACTCCCTCGAAAAATCACGGCCTTCGACAATTTTCATACCCAATGACTTCGCGTATTCCGGGGTAACTTCTGTCCATGCCAAATCTTCCTGAAAACCTTCGGGTTTTCCTTCCCAATCAAATCCGCTACGGTTCGACCAAATCTGCGTTGTGGGGCTGCTTGAAGCCGACATTTCGACTATGGCGTTCGAATTCAAAAACTCACTACGCATTAAATCGTATTTTCCCTCGAAATCCTGACTGAATGTAGGTATTTGCACCAGTCCCTCTTTATTATATCCGACCGGACGGTTTTTAGCATGATTGATCTGTTGCATAACGATCACGGTGCCAATGATAAAGGCTACCGAAACCGTAAATTGTACAACGACCAGAATTTTCCGGGGCAGACCGGCATATTTTCCGGCCTTGAACGTTCCCTTTAAAACATCTACGGGTTTGAATGAGGATAAATACAAGGCGGGATAACTACCAGCCACCAAGGCCGTAAATAAAATGAATACCAACGAGCTTACCCAAAAAATGCCATTGGTCCATGGAAAGGAAATCTCCTTTTTTGAGAGCTCATTAAATGCATGTAATGATATGAGTACAATAAGTACCGAAATAACAAAAGCGAACAAAACTACCAAAAAAGATTCGCTCAGAAATTGGTTTATCAATTGGTTTCTCTGGGAGCCGATTGATTTTCGGATTCCTACTTCCTTGGCCCTTTTTTCAGACCTTGCCGTACTTAGGTTCATGAAGTTTATACAGGCCAAAAGCAACACGAATACCCCGATAATTCCGAAGAGCCATACATATTTTATGCGTCCACCCACCTGCTTGCCATCCTCGAAATTGTTGCGCAGATACCAATCGTTCATGGGAAAGAGAAATATTTGTGGATTGAATTCTACCGTATCCTCATTCAACCTTTTTTTGACATCCAGAATCGCCTCGGTAACCTTTTCCATGGTGGTATTATCGGCGATTTGAACGAACATCTGAAAGGAGTTGTTCCCCCACTGATCTTCGGCATTCTTCATCCACTCCTGGGTAGCGAGCACTTTGTCCCATGGCATTAGATACTCGGCATCGTGAAAGGCGTTGTTAAATGGCACATCGGCATACACCGCACTCACATTCACATCATATTCGTTATTCACCGTCACGGTCTTCCCTATGGGTTCTTCATCCCCGAAAAGTGCATGGGCGACCGATTCGGAAAGCATCACCGAATTGATTTCACGCAAGCCATCTTTTTCGCCTTTCAAGATTTTCAGGTCGAGCATTTCCGGCCCTTCCGATTGCATGAAATATCCTGTTTTAGAAAGGCTCTTCTCCTTGTATTTCAGATATCTCGAATTGTTCCAAGTTGACATGACGAGGTATTTGAAATTATCTGCGTACCCGTCCCGTAGCGCTTTTTCGAGCGGTCTGGGAATGGCGGGCCCCGTACCGGTATTTCCGTTAAAGGTCTGGGACTGATATACCTGAGCGATCTGGTCCTTGTTTTTGAAATACTTATTGTAGGTCAATTCGTCTTGGACCCAAAGCCCGATGATCAGGGTTACCGCCATTCCAAGCGCGAACCCTCCAATATTTATGGCCGAATACCCTTTGTTTTTTCGAAGGTTTCGCCAGGCGATTTTTAGATAATTCTTAAACATACTTGATTGATTTTTGATTGATAATTTTTATTTATTCTGTGCGTAAACTTTTCGCGGGATCCAAAGATGCCGCATTGAAAGTCTGATAACTAATTGTAATTATGGCAATCCCTAAGGTGAACAATGCTGCAAAAGCAAATACCTCCCAGGTTATTTCGATTTTATATGCAAAATTTTCAAGCCATTGAGAAGTAACATACCAAGCAAACGGAATTGCTATCACAAATGAGATGAAGATCAGAACTATGAAGTTCTGGGTCAACATGCTTGAAATTTGAAGTACATTTGCCCCAAGAATCTTCCGAACCCCGATCTCTTTCGTACGCTGTTGTACTGAAAGTAATGTCAAGCCAAAGAGACCTATGCAGGAAATGAAAATCATCAATACCGCACCAAAGGCTATAATTTGCTTCCATTTTGCTTCTTTCTCGTAGTTTTTAAAATTCAGATCTTCCATAAAATCATATTTAAAAGGTCGGTATGGCGCCAAGGATTTATATACTTCACCAATAGCAGCCAATGTCCGGGGTTTGTTCTCGGGAGCAATCCGGATCAAAAAACTTCCATACCCCCTACCAGGCTCCATACTGAATATCTGGGGGGATATTTTCTCCTTCAAGGATCCAAAATGGTAATCCTTTACGACGCCGATCACATTAAGTTTGGTTTCCCTGCCATTAAAAAAATCGATGGTCTTGTCCAGAGCCGAACCTTTCCAACCAGCAGCATTGATATAAGCTTCATTCACCAAGACCGAATTGGTGGAATCTGCCGGAAAATCCTTGGAGAAATTTCGACCTTCCAATAAATTAAGCCCCAATGTTGGCAAATAGTTTTCATCAATATGATCGAATGCTACGGGAATATCAAAACCATTCGCTTTTGAATTCGTTCCCCAGTAGCCATTTTGTCGCATGGCGACCTTTTCGACCCCGGGAATTTGGGATAATTGCGCTTTAAAAGTATTCATGAATGTGGTATTGCCATCTTGACCTACAGAAAGGATTACCAGATTCTTATCATTATATCCGAGGTCTTCATTTGTTAGAAATTCAAACTGATTGTAAATAAATAAGGTGGTGATCAACATAAATGTTGTCAAGGAAAATTGCAGCACGACCAGACCTTTCGAGAGATAATTTTTGTTTGAATACGAGAAACGACCGTATAACGTCTTGACCGGTTCAAAACCAGACAGCACAAGGGCGGGATAAAATCCAGCGGCAAAAACCGTCACAAAAAACAATACGACAAAGGATGTGATCAGTTTATAATCAATCAAGTAGCCCAATTCTAATTGTTTGTTAGAAACATCATTGAAGAATGGCAACAATGTCCGGGCCAAAAGAAAAGCGAAACAAAATGCGATCAGACACAGAATGAAGGATTCCCCCATAAACTGCATGATCAATTGTCTTCGTCCACCGCCGACCACTTTTCGTATCCCGATTTCCTTTCCGCGCCTTAAGGATTTTGCTACAGTGAGATTTACGAAATTGATACAGGCAATCAATAAAATAAAAAGGGCAATACCTGATAGGATATACGAATATATAGGATCACTTACCTCAGGGGTATAGGCAATATCCTTATTAAGATGCATGCTCACGAAAGGTTCCAAACCATAAATGAACTGTGCGTCAAAACCATGTTGTTTTTCGATCGCTAGCTGCTTCCCTGCATTGTCTTCAAATGATTTCGCCATTTTGGATTTTATAGCATCGATATCGGCATGATCATTTAATACTAAATAGGTAGGGAAACTTAAACTAAGCCATTCTTCGTCAGGATATTTGGTGTCTAAATAATTAAAAGGGAGCAGGATCTGGAACTTAATGCTCGAATTCTGAGGTGCTTTTTTGGCAACGCCTGTCACTGCAAAACTTTCAAATACATTATTTATCTGTAATTCAATGGTTTGCCCAATGGGCTCTGACACGCCAAAATATTTCAAGGCCATTTCTTCAGTCAGTACGACCGATTTTATATCCTTAAGTACAGTCTCCTTATTGCCTTTAAGCAGAGGAAATGCAAAAACATTGAAGAAATTATCATCGACCCATGTGATATTTTCATAAAAGGTCTCCCCGTCCTTTTTTAGGATCGAATTATTTTCCTTTACTCGTACATATTCCCTGATTTCAGGAATCTCCCTCGTAAAACTGGGGCCCTGTATGTTTCCGGCGATGCCGAAGGTATTTTCCATTCCATTACTCTCAATTATCTTGCAGGTCAATTGATATAGATTTTCAGTATTTTCATGAAAACGATCAAAACTGACTTCGTCCTTGGCATATAACAAAATGAGCAGGCAACATGCCAAGCCAATACTTAAACCCGAGATATTTATCAAGGAGAAAACCCTGTTTCCCAACAGGTTCCTCCAAGCGGTTTTAAGATAGTTTTTAAGCATGATTCTCGATATTAAGGCACAGGAGACGGATTAGTTGATAGTAAACGAAAATTTTCATTTCCCTTTTGATTGTTTGAAGTTACATCATCGCTCCAATGGCCCTGTTGTGGCTTTCGGTAACTATCTGACCATCGAACAGATTTACAATGCGATGCGCATAATGCGAATCATGATCTGAGTGGGTCACCATGACAATCGTGGTGCCTTCCTGGTTCAATTCGGTCAACAAGTTCATCACCTCGGTACCATTTTTAGAGTCGAGGTTACCCGTGGGCTCATCCGCCAGGATCAACTTGGGGTTAGTTACAACCGCCCTTGCAATCGCGACACGCTGCTGTTGTCCGCCTGATAGTTGATGGGGAAAATGCTTTTCACGATGCGCGATCTTCATGCGCTCTAAGACTTTCATCACCTTTTCCCTGCGTTCACCTTTTTTCATTTTAAGGTAAATCAACGGAAGCTCTACATTTTCAAAGACCGTAAGTTCGTCGATAAGATTAAAGCTTTGAAATACAAAGCCCAGATTGCCTTTTCGCAGTTCGGTACGCTGTCGCTCCTTGAGGCCCCCAACTTCGTGGCCTGCAAATTGATATTGGCCTTCAGTAGGATTATCGAGCATCCCGATAATATTCAGCAAGGTTGATTTCCCGCAACCGGAAGGGCCCATGATGGCGACGAATTCGCCGTCTTCGACTTTGAGTTTTACATTGTTCAACGCCAAGGTTTCGACTTCCTCGGTGCGAAAGCTCTTTTTTAAATTCTGGATCAGTATCATTCTTGATTAATTTAGTTTTACTTATTGATATAAAGACATTGCTACATCGTTGGATGTGACACTTTTCTGTATTTTTTTATTCCCGGTTTTGGGCGGGCAATTATTTCAACACGATGCGTTCGGCATCCCCAAAGCTATCATAATTGCTGGTGATTACTTTTTCACCGGCCTGGAGTCCTTCAAGGACTTCATAATATCGTGAGTTCTGCTTCCCGATCCTGATGGTACGGCGTAAGGCTTCGTCACCATTTGGGCCGACTACATAGATCCACTGGCCTCCAGTGCTTTGAAAGAAGCTTCCTTTTGGCAAGAGGAGTGCGTCACTCGATTCCCCCAATTGCAATTTAATGTTATAACTCTGCCCAGTGCGAATGGTTTCTGGTTTTTCACCGGTAAATACCAGATCGACCTTGAACTTGCCATTACGCACTTCGGGATAGACCTTTCGGACTCGGAGTGGATAGTCATTTCCATTTCGTTCGAGGAGTGCCGTGAGATCTCGAATGACACGGTCGATATAATGTTCATCGATAGCGGCCTCGATTTTATAGTCGGTCAGCACGTTGATCTGACCGATACGCTGCCCTTGGTCTATATTTTGGCCAATTTCAGCATCCAGAAATCCTAGCTGCCCATCCGCAGGAGCGCGAACGTTTAAATGATCCAAGCGTTGATACACCATGCCCAATGTTTTCTGCATTCGTGCCAAATCGGCATCGAGACCGGTCAAGGAAGTCTTGCGCAATTCATCATCGTTTTCGGTCTGTAGTTTTATAATTTCAAATTGTTTCTGGGAAAGCTCATAGTTTTCCTTAGAAGTCAAATAGACCTCCTTAGAAATAAGTTGATCATCATAAAGTGCCTGATTCTGTTCAAAGTTCCGCTTCTGTTTTTGAAGGTCTGTACTGGCGGTTGCCAATGATTTTCGGCCTTCGACCTGGCGGGAGTCAAAATTGAGTTTTGTGGAGCGCAAGTCGTTCTGTTTCAATGCCAAATTACTCTCGCTTTGTAGAATATCCTCGTACAAGTTCATGTTCTCCAATTTCAGGATGATATCTCCTTCTTTTACCATCGCGCCTTCCTCTATCAATTTTTCGGCCACACGCCCTCCCTCATAGGCGTCCATGTAAATAGTAGCAATGGGGGCGACATTTCCATTGATGGTGATGTAATCATCAAATTTTCCCTGGGTTACATCGGCAATGGTAAGTTTGTCCTTTTCGGTTCGAAAGGTGGATACTGACGGGCTGAAAATCATTTTCCATGCTACAAAAAGTAACAATAGCCCAAGGGCAATGTACCCATAATGTTTGGGCCGTAATCCTTTTTTCTTTTCTAGTTTTATATCCATATTGTATTTTGTTTATTGCGTCATGATACTTCATGAAGCTTCAATCTGCCGCTAAACGAACTTCTAAAGGTTACCTCGTGTTTCTGGAAAGGGCCAGCTACTTAGCGATGGTGTGACCGCTGCTATGCGATTCGGAAATCTCGCCCTTTCTGTTTTTTCCTAACTCGTTGTTCTTTTGTCTTTCGTCTATTGTCTTCCCTTTTTAATGTTGATGTTAGTTTATTGTGAACACGGGCAAGCCGCGATAAAAATCGAGTGTCTTTTGATTCAACTGTAGTTTGATACGTACTTGTAGGTTTTCATTCTGTGCGGTGCCGTATAAGTTCTTCGCTTGAAAAAGCTCCAATGCATTTATCAAACCTTTCTCATATTTCTTCTGTGCGATTTCAAATGCCAAAGCTTGGGCCTCCATTTTTTTAGTGCTCTGCTCAGTTTCCACTTGAAATGCATCGTTCTGTTGCACCAACTGTTGAATAATCTTAAAAAGTTCCTGCTCTTGCAAATCAACGCTGTTTTGAGCGCGTGCCAGGTTTATTTTCTGCTGTTTCACCTTTGAACGGCGCGACCAACCATAGCTGATAGGAATTGTAATTGACGCGCCAATATAGTGCGATGCGTTATCCTTAAACTGATTTTTAAAGGGAATTATAACGCCCAACGTATCGATAGTGGTTTCATAATACCCTGTACTATACCCAGAAAAAATTGAAATGGCCGGATAGAGTCCGCCCCTAGCTGCCTGAAGCTCCTTCTTGGCTGCTTTTGCACGAAGTTCCTTTGATTTTAATATGGGGATAAAACCTTTGGCCGTATTAAAAACCGAATCGATATCGATGTCCGGGGATATATTTTCAACGAATTCGAGATTGTCTTGAAGCACAATGTCGGTAACATTCTCTAAGTTCATTTCCTGTAGCAAAGTGAGTTTGGTCGCCGCCAACAGATTCTCGTTTTGGGTGACCAATAATTTATCGCCAAGCAGGGTAGCCTCGGCCTCATATAAGTCTGAACCCGCTTTTAATCCAAGGTCTATTTGCCTTTTGACGAGGTCATAGTTGCGCTCGGAAATTTTAGATTGGTCTATTGAATTGTTCAACAGCCCTTCATAGAATTTAATGTCGTAGTAGGCCGTCATCACGCGAAAGGCCAGTAAATATTTCTGTTGTTCCAGATCTTCCATCGTCGCCTGGTACAAAAATTTCGAGGCTCGGATCGAATTTAATTTTTGGAATCCCTGAAAGAGATCCATCGAAGCATTGAGTGAATAATTGTTATTGAAAAAATCGGAATTGACAATATCATTGGTAAAGGGGTCAGTCGAGCGCCCATAACTGATGACATAGGAAGATTCGCCCCCGATGTTGGGGAGTAAATCCCGTATCGACTGTCGAAAAGTTTCCCTGCCCGAATCCTTTACATATTTAAAATCATTCAGCTGCAAGTTATGCTCAAGGGCGTAGGACACGCAGTCATCCAGGGACCAAGAAGTTTGGGCGGCCAGATGGGTCAAGGCAGTTAAGAGTAAGACGATCAATATTCTAAAAAGGGTAATCATATGTTATTGGTATGCCACAACGTTTACCATTCTTATGCCACAATTATAAAAAATTGATAATCAAATAGTTAGTATTAAAACTATCTAGATTGGTGTCCAGCACTGTAAAATAGTTGTACAGATATTGTCAAAAATATTGACACTTTGTTTTATATGCTAAATACAAGTCGTAGCTTTATCTACCTAATGTTGGGCCTTGGAGGATTTTCACAAAATGGGCACATTTTTTGAATGGCTCTGCGAGAAACTCAATGACGGAGTGTCAAATTCGAAAACCTTAACTCAATAACATCTTAAAATGCTCGACGCGAAAATCTTGATCGTTGATGATAATAAAAGCGTTTTAAGCGCACTTGAAATCTTGTTACAGTTTGATTATAAGCATGTTAGTATCATGCCCAATCCCAACCAACTGGCTTCTTATCCCAACTTGGCCGATGTCGACATCATCTTGTTGGATATGAATTTTTCGGCCGGGGTGAATACGGGCAACGAAGGCCTTTTTTGGCTACGGGAAATTAGAAAGAAGACGCCTCAGACCTCTGTAATCATGATGACCGCTTATGGAGCAGTCGATTTGGCAGTGCGCGCGCTGAAGGAGGGTGCTTCAGACTTTATATTGAAACCGTGGAACAATGAAAAGTTGCTGGCAACCGTGCGATCAGCATTTGAACTTAGAAAATCATTAAAGGAAATTCATAAGCTAAAACAGCAGGAGAGTAACCTAAAGCAGCTAATAAATTATGATCACAACCATATCGTAGGAGATTCAAAAGCCCTGAACGCAGTTTTGAATTTGACACGGAAAGTGGCCAAAACCGATGTAAATGTATTGATTACTGGTGAAAATGGCACCGGGAAGGAGCTTATAGCAAGGGAGCTACATCGCATGTCTATCAGGCACAATGAGGTTTTTATCGCAGTAGATATGGGTTCAATTTCCGAGAGTCTTTTTGAAAGTGAACTCTTCGGTCATGTTAAGGGATCATTTACAGATGCAAAGGAGGATCGGGCAGGGAAGTTCGAAGCCGCCAGTGGGGGCACCTTGTTCTTAGACGAAATCGGTAATTTGTCCTTACAGACCCAAGCCAAATTACTATCGGCAATTCAAAATAAGACCATTGTGCGTGTAGGTGCCAACAAACCCATTTCGGTAGACATTCGGTTGGTCTGTGCTACCAATTGCAACTTGGCCCAGATGGTGGTCGATGGCATTTTCAGGGAAGATTTATTGTATCGCATAAATACAATACATATTGAGGTACCTGCCTTACGGGATCGTGAAAACGATGTGTTGTTATTGGCAAATTTCTACCTGACTAAATTTGCCGCCAAATATGGTAAATTTGGATTGCGCCTAAATGAGATGGCACTAGAAAAATTGATAGCGTATCAATGGCCCGGCAATATACGTGAATTGCAACATACCATTGAACGCGCTGTAATACTCAGCGAGGGCAATGTACTGAAACCGAATGATTTTATCTTGAATTCAAAGGCGGCCATATCGGTTGAGAGCGGCCTCCATACATTGGAGGATATGGAGCTTGCCATGATTACCAGCGCCCTTGATCAAAATAATGGCAATTATAGCGCAGCAGCAGAACAACTTGGTATTTCAAGACAAACCTTGTACAATAAGATGAAGAAAATGGGGAAGTAATGAGCAGTTAGCAGTGAACAGTTAGCAGTAAACAGTAGGCAGTGAACAGTAGGTAGTAGGCAGTGGGAAATACGAGGTACGAAGTACGAAGTTGGAAGTAGGCAGTGAACAGTAAGCAGTAGGCAGTAAACAGTAGGCAGTAGGCAGTGGGAAATACGAGGTACGAAGTACGAAGTTGGAAGTGGGCAGTGAACAGTAAACAGTAGGCAGTAAACAGTAAACAGTAAACAGTAAACAGTAGGCAGTAGGTAGTAGGCAGTGGGAAATACGAGGTACGAAGTACGAAGTTGGAAGTGGGCAGTGAACAGTAGGCAGTAAACAGTAGGCAGTAGGCAGTAGGCTGTAGACAGTGGGAAATACGAGCTAAGAAGTACGAAGTTGGAAGTGGGCAGTGAACAGTAAACAGTAAACAGTAGGCAGTAAACAGTAGGCAGTAGGCAGTGGGAAATACGAGGTACGAAGTACGAGGAAGTTGGCAGTAAGCAGTAAACAGTAGGCAGTAGGCAGTAAACAGTAGGCAGTAGGCAGTAAACAGTAGGCAGTAGGCAGTAAACAGTAAACAGTAGGCAGTAGGCTGTAGACAGTGGGAAATACGAGCTACGAAGTACGAAGTTGGAAGTGGGCAGTGAACAGTAAACAGTAGGCAGTGAACAGTAAGCAGGGAACAGTAAACAATAAGCAGTAAACAGTGAACAGTGATCAGTGAACAGTAAGCTGACAGTAAGCAGTAAAATCGATCCAAAACTTCATAAAGCACCTTTTAATAATACGTATAGTCTGAACTTTCAAAATAATGGTAAGCCGAAATATTTATCTTCAATTATTGTTCCGTATTGTCCTAATTACGCTTACCGCTTTCGGACTTGCTTATTTTTCATTTGATAAACACTATGTCTGGGCATTTTTTTTCCTGATCCTTTTGATTGTTCAGACTTCATACCTGATTCGATATGTCAACCACACCAATCGCAAAATAGCCTACTTCTTCGACGCGATAAAAAATGAGGATTTTACCTTGCGCTTTCCCGAAAAGCTAAACTTAAAATCATTGGAAGAGCTGAATCACAGTCTAAATATGCTCAATGGGATGATACAGGCCATTCATTTGAAGAAACAGACCCAGGAGCAATATTATCAGGAGATTTTAAAACAAGCCGATATCGGCATCATGACCTTTAACAAAAAAGGACATATTATATTTTCGAACCTGACGGTCGAACGCTTATTAAATCATAGACCCTTAAATCATATCAAACAATTATCGCAAGTAGACGAAAATCTTTATGCGTTGTTTGAAACATTACATCCCTTCGACAGAAAGCTTTTTCAACTTACCAACGAACGGGAACGGCGCCAACTATCGCTTAAGGCTACTGCGATTACGATTGATAACGAGGATCTTCTTCTGGTAGTTGTGCAGGATATTCATCAAGAGCTCGATGAAAAGGAAACAGATTCATGGGTGCGCTTGATCAGGGTCTTGACCCACGAGATCATGAATACCATTGCGCCCATTACATCCATCTCAGAATCGCTCTTGAAATATTTTAAACCTGTAAAGGGTACCGCCCTCAATGACAAATATCAGAAAGACCTGATTATGAATACGACCAAGGGCTTAGAGGTTATTCATGAACAGGGAAAAGACTTGATTAGCTTTGTTCAATCATATCGCACCTTGCTGAATGTTCCCGAACCGGATCGAGAAATTATTAAGGCTGCAAAATTGTTAGGAAGGGTACACGTATTAATGGGGCAACACGATGAACAGGATAAAGTTCAATTGCTTTTCGCAACCATTCCCGAGGAACTCGAACTGTTCATTGATGAAAAACAAATATCCCAGGTTTTGGTAAACCTATGTAAAAATGCGTTGCACTCCCTTACAGATGATGAGCAAGGAATCATTAAGATCACCGCCGCAATTAATAAGGAAGGTAAAAAATTCATTGAGGTATGGGACAATGGCCCTGGTATCCCAGTCGAAATAATCGAAGAGATCTTTGTGCCCTTTTTTACAACAAAACATACAGGAACCGGTATCGGCCTAAGTCTTTCGAAACAAATCATGCGATTGCACGGTGGAAGCCTAAAGGTGCATTCGGTCCCAAATCAAGAAACCTCCTTTGTTATGACATTCTAAGGCCTAGGGCCAACGCTCAGAAATTTGGGACAACAAGACAATCCATTTATACCGCGCGTTGAACAACCTCGAATACCTTATTCCCGTCACATTTTAACGTTTTAGAAGGGTATTTCAATATAAGGGCATAATCGTGTGTTGCCATCAAAATGGTGCGGCCTGATTTATTGATATCCTGTAATACCTTCATCACCTCGACACTGGTTTGGGGATCTAAATTTCCAGTAGGCTCATCGGCCAGGATCAATTCAGGATCATTGAGCAATGCCCTCGCGATAGCGATGCGCTGCTGCTCACCGCCCGAAAGTTCATGTGGGAATTTAAAGCCCTTCGTCTTCATTCCTACCTTGCTAAGTACATCTTCGATCTGTAGGTTCATTTTACCTTGATCGGTCCATCCAGTGGCCTTTAATACAAATGATAGGTTATTGTTTATGTTCCGATCAGGCAACAACTTAAAATCCTGAAATACGATGCCGAGCCTGCGGCGAAGAAAAGGAATATCCCTTTCCTTCAAGGTCTTCAGGTCGAAACCGACAATATGGCCCATGCCTTCCCGCAAGGGCAGGTCGCCGTACAAAGTCTTCATAAAACTACTTTTTCCACTTCCGGTCTTCCCGATGAGGTATACGAACTCCCCCTTTTTTACCTCCAGACTTACCTCGTTCAGTACCAGGCTCTCCATCTGAAAAATGGCAGCATTCTTCAACTCCAAAATCGTATCGGTCATACTCTTTTTTCTTCGCGATTAACTCAATTATTTTATATATGTCCTAAATACAGAACGGCCATCCTTGTTGATATAAAAGTAATAAGTTCCTATCGAAAACAAACCTAAGGCTTATAAAATCTTTTCTTTTGTACCTATATAAATATGCAGCCGGCATATACTTAGGATGAATATTTCACGTTATCCTTAGTAATGTATCGGTAATACGTAATAGTTAGAGAACGCTATGCTTAATAAAATCACCGCTTGCCTTTCCCTTTTATTGGGAATTGTTTGGATCGGGAATGCCCAAGAATCCAAAATTTACACCTTTGAAGACAAAGAATTTCAGGATGCCTTGGCGCTGTATAACAATGAACAGTACCAAGCCGCTCAGACCATTTTCTCCAAAGTCAAGAATACTACCCACAACTTGGAAATCAAGGCGAATAGCGCCTATTATGAGGCCAACGCAGCTGTTCGTCTGAACCAGCTCGGGGCAGACGACCTGATGGAGGATTTTGTCGAGCAGTATCCAACATCTACCAAACGCAATTCGGCCTTTGCCGATGTGGCAGAATACTATTTTGATACGGGGAAATATCCCTATGCGCTAAAATGGTACAACAAAGTAGATCAAAAGGCTTTGTCGCGCAATGAAATGGACAAGTTCAATTTCAATTATGGGTATTCCTTATTTTCATCCAAAAAGCAGCAAGAGGCCGAAAAATATCTTGAAAAAGTAAGTAATTCCCCTGTTTATGGGTCGCAAGCGAAATATTACCTTGGCTATATGGCCTATCAGCAAGATGATTATGTGGCGGCCAATGAGCAATTCGACCAAATAACAGACCAAGAGGTGCTCGAAGAGAAATTGTCGTATTACCAGGCTGATATGAACTTCAAGTTGGGCAAGTTCGAAGAAGCCATAGCCTTGGCGAAAAAACAGCTGGCCAAGGCCGACCGTACCGAGATTTCCGAACTGAACAAGATTATAGGCGAGAGTTATTTTAATCTGAAACAGTATGAAAATGCCATTACTTTTTTAAAGGAATACAAAGGCAAACGCGGGAAATGGAACAATACCGACTATTATCTTTTAGGATATAGCTATTACAAGCAGGGTGATTATTTGAACGCCGTGCAGCAATTCAATAAAATAATCGGGGGTACCAATACTGTTTCGCAGAATGCGTATTATCATCTGGCCGAATGCTATTTAAAGCTTGATAAAAAGCAGGAGGCCCTAAACGCTTTTAGGAATGCCTCCCAAATGGACTATTCTCCCGAGATCCAAAAAGACGCCTACCTGAATTATGCGCGCCTAAGCTACGAGATTGGGAATCCGTATGAGCCGGTACCACAGGTAATTTCCGATTTTCTGAAAAAATATCCGAACGATTCGAACGCTGCGTCGATGCAAGAGTTATTGGTCGATTCATACATTACTTCTAAGAATTTTGCAGGGGCCATGGAACTCCTTGAAAAGAATCGCAATTTTGCGAGCAAGACCACCTATCAAAAAGTAGCTTTCTACCGTGGGGTCGAATTATTTATCGACACCGACTATGCCGGGGCAGCCGAAAATCTCGGCAAATCGTTGGCCAGCGCAGAAGACCCGCTATTCAAGGCACGGGCGAGCTACTGGAAAGCTGAATCTGAATACCTATTGAACCGGTATGATGCAGCTTTGGGCGATTATCTAGAATTTCAAAAAAACCCGGTAGCCAAAACAACGGAAGAATACCGGGATATTGATTATAGTCTGGCATATACCTATTTCAAATTGAAAGACTATGGGGATGCGATTGCCAATTTTAATCGTTTTGCCGCGACAAATCCTTCCGATACCCAAAAATTATACGATGCCTATCTGAGAACGGGCGATAGTTATTTTGTGACAAGTAAATACTGGCCTGCCATCGAGACCTACAACAAGGCGTTGGCCTTAAGTGGCCCTGAAAAAGATTATGCGGCCTATCACAAGGCATTGAGTTACGGTTTTGTGGGCAAAAGCGATACCAAGATGTCAGAATTGGAGGGCTTTGTCGGCAAGTATCCCAATTCTAGTTTAAACGATGATGCCCTTTTCGAACTTGCAAGTGCGTATATCACGGCCGGACAGGAAAATAAAGGGTTACAGACCTATGACCGCCTTTTGAACGAGTTCAAGGGCAGTTCCTTGGCACCCCAGGCAATCATGCGTCAAGGTTTGGTGAATTACAATGCAGGTAGAAATGAAGCGGCCCTCTCGAAGTTTAAAGCCGTCGTACGCGATTTTCCAAAGACCCAGGAAGCCAAACAGGCTGTTGCAACTGCCAAGTTGGTCTATGTTGATATGGGCCGTGTAAATGAATATGCCGCATGGGCCCGTGATCTGGACTTTGTTGAAGTGACTGATGTTGAACTTGACAACGCTACCTATGAATCGGCCGAAAAGAAGAACCTTGAAGGTGATAAGGACGCTGCCCAACGGGGATATGAAAATTATATCAAGCAATTTCCCAATGGCCTCCATTCCGTATCCGCGAATTTTAATCTGGCACAATTATATTTCGCTAAAGGTCAAAATGAAAAGGCATTGCCCCATTATAAATTCGTGGCTGATAAAGGTTCAGGGGAATATACCGAACAAGCATTGACCCGCGTATGCGAGGTGTATATCGGCAACAAGGATTATAAAACTGCCCTGCCTTATTTGGAACGCCTGGAAACCATCGCGAATATTGGACAAAATCGCACTTTTGCCCAATCAAATCTCATGAAAGGGTATTATCAGCAAAAGAATTACGAGAAAACCATTTCCTATGCCGAAAAGGTGTTATCAACCCCCAGTATCGATAATCGTATCAAGAGTGATGCCCAAATAATGATCGCACGGTCGGCAATAGCGACTGGAGATGAAGGAAAGGCAGAATCGGCCTACGCCGAAGTTCTGAAGATTGCATCTGGGGAAACTGCTGCTGAGTCGCTTTATTATGACGCTTATTTTAAGAACAAGAAAGGGCAGTTCGAGGCCTCTAATACCTCGGTTCAGAAATTGGCCAAAGATTATGCGAGTTACAAGGAGTGGGGGGGAAACGGACTGGTAATCATGGCCAAGAACTTTTACGCTTTGGGCGATGCCTACCAGGCCACCTATATTTTAGACAACGTAATCAAAAATTTTAGCCAATTTCCCGAGATTGTATCCGAAGCCAAGGGCGAGTTATCAATAATCAAGGCCAAGGAGGCGCAAAGTAATTCTTCGGTAAATCCGGACGGAAATTAACTATTCATGCAAAAAGAACGCAGCAGCATGCAAATGAAATTAAAAATTATAACCTTGGCATTCTTAGGACTCTCACAAATTGTTCTCGCCCAAGACAAAGATGAAAATGACCTTGGGACCGAAACGGTCACGGTGACAAAGGCCTATACGCCTACTATATCGGATGCTTTTAAAATAAAGTCACTGCCCAATCTGAACGATTCAATCGTATTGCAGAAAAAGAATATTGAATATAGTATATTTTCCGTTCCGGTTGCGTCGACCTTTTCCCCATCAAAAGGCAAGGCCTCTACTGTCAAAAGGCTTCCGCCACCTGTCTTATATAATTCCTACGCCTCGGCGGGTGGGGGAAACCCTGCAAATATCATGGCAAAGTTTTATACAGTCAGAACCATCGATAGGGAATCGAATTTTACCTTGGGCCTCGACCATAATTCATCGAAAGGGGATATCGCGGGAGTAGCACTCGACAATATTTATTCGAACAGCAAATTAGACGCTGCGTATGCCAACCGGCAAAGTGATTACAATTGGGGAATTGACCTGGGCGTGCAGCATCAGCTGTATAACTGGTATGGCCTTCCAGAAGGGGTCTATGATGAGAACACGATCAATGGCATCAATGAACGGCAGAATTATTTTATGGCCGGAGCCGATGCACATATAAAGGTCGAGGATTCGTTTTTCGAGAATGCCAAATTGCAATATCGTAGATTTTGGGATGAGGCGAAATCGGGTGAGAATCGCGCCATATTTGATACGGGATTTGATTTTCCGGTGGGGGATGAAAATTTTGGGATCAAGGCGAAAGTCGATTTTGTGAACGGGGATTTTAAAAATGCAAGTGTAAACACTGCTGATAACCTGGCAGGTATCGCGTATACAAATCTGCAAGTCGGTATTAATCCGAGTCTTACCATGCTGCGTGATGATCTGTCCTTGAATTTGGGGGTGAATCTGGTATATGGGCTGGATATGGAAAATAGTGATAGTAATTTTTATATTTATCCGGCCGTCACGGCCTCCTTCCGAGTGCTCGATGAAAGCGTAATTGCCTATGGAGGTATCGAAGGTGAATTAAAACAAAATTCCTATTACGACTTCGTGATCGAAAACCCATATGTATCACCTACTTTAACCGTGGCACCCACCGATCGCCAATATGATGCCTATGTGGGAATAAAGGGTCAATTAGTGCCGAATTTAAGTTACAACATCAGGGGTTCCTATACGGCCGAGAATAGAAGACCATTGTATAAATTAAATCCCCGAAACGATTTTCGCAATGATGAAAAAGGCTACTACTACGGAAACTCTTTCGAAGTTTTTTATGATGATTTGAAGACCTTGGGAATTTTTGGGGAATTGAATGTTGATGTCAACCGAAATTTTACCTTAGGCGTCAATGCTGCGTTTTATGATTATAGCACTGAAACGGGCAACCCCGCCTGGAACCTACCGAATATAACGGGGTCATTATTCATGGATTATCAGATAGGGGAAAAATGGTATACAGGAGCGAATTTGTTTTATGTCGGGGAACGTGATGATTTTGCCTCCATCGCAGTACAGAATGTGCCCCCATCGCAATTTCCTGCGACCATGATAACGTTGGAAGGCTATTTCGATGCCAATGCCCATATCGGCTATCGGCTGTCAGATCAGCTTTCAATCTTCTTAAAAGTGGCCAATATCGCGAATAAAAACTACCAAAGGTGGGCAAACTATCCGGTGCAGGGTATTCAGGTTTTGGGGGGTGCTACCTATAAGTTTGATTTTTAGTCTAAAAGTAACTATGGCATTTCCCAAGATAAAGTGCTAGTGGGTGTACACTGAAAATAGTCCCTTGTATTACTAGGGTTATTTCAGTACAGCCGAGATCCGTGTAATTGAACGAAAGTCCAACCTTTTGGCGCTGACACTTCTTCATAATTTCCTATTTTAGAGGTAGTTAAACGAATTTCGATGATTGTTCTGCCTTTGAATAAGCCATTCATCACGCTGGGGTGTATTTGCAGTACGCTATTTTTGTCATCGCAAAACATGGTCGAGAACCCAAGTTTCGAAGTTTTCGTTGATTGCCCGAAAAATTTAGGGAATTTTAATGTCGACGTTGCAAATTGGTCCACTCCCACAAAAGGTTCTACCGATTATTTCAATGGCTGCAGTAGTGCCATGGGTACCCCCAAGAATTTTAATGGATCTCAGCCTGCCGATTTTGGCAAGGGCTATGCCGGCTTCTACCTATATGCCCCAGATGATTATCGGGAATATCTACAAGGGCGGTTAAAGGAAACCTTGGTAAAGAATACAACGTATCGTGTTTCATTCTATGCAAGTCTGGCAGAGCGTTCTGATTTCGCCATTAAGGAGTTCGGCCTGGTTTTCTCAAAAGACAGTCTATCGGTCGAGACAAAAAAAGAACTTTCTAAAAGTCGGTTATACCAGCAAAGCGATAATGCGTACACCTATGTCGAAATCGCCTATTCGAATTTTTATTCCGATACCCAAGAGTGGATCTTGGTACATTCAGAATTCGTCGCTAAGGGCACTGAACGGTATATTATCGTGGGAAATTTCAAAAACAATGCCAAGACACCTTTGTTCAGGATCAAAAAGAATGCCAAACAAGGTGCCTATTACTATTTGGACATGGTTACCGTGGAGGCTATTGACGGTGCAAGTACAAATAGGATGCTGACTTCGGAATCCGGGGAAATTTCAGATTTCGAAATAAACACGACGCATCGATTCGACAATGTACTATTCGAGTTTGATCGATCGAAATTATTGACATCCGCAGAAAAGGAATTAGGCCGTGTTTATGAGTACCTCAATCAAAATGCAGCCCTGAGTATTACCATAAATGGGCATACCGATGGCGTCGGTTCTGCCGAATATAATGAACTCCTTTCGGTGGAAAGGGCGAGAAACGTGGCCCAATATCTCATTGATTTGGGTTTGGCCGAAAATCGAATCTCCTGGGTAGGCTATGGCGGTGCGCGGCCAGTCGCCACCAATGAAACTGAACTGGGCCGACAACAGAATCGACGAGTCGAGTTCGTAATTACGAAAAACCCCCTTTAAAGAAGGGTGAATGAATAATTACAGTTATTCGGCGGAAACGGCCCTTATTATTTTAATTGGCCGTATCTTTACACATTAATAAATAGATAATTTAAATTTTTACAATGAACAAAGGAACAGTAAAGTTCTTCAATAATGCCAAAGGTTTTGGTTTTATAACTGAAGAAGGCGTTGACAAAGATCATTTTGTACACGTATCAGGATTGGTAGATGAAATTCGTGAAGGCGATGAGGTAGAATTTGATCTACAAGATGGTAATAAAGGATTAAATGCAGTAAACGTTAAAGTAATTTAATATATACTACTTAGTTTTTTAAGACAATGGCCTCAACTCACGTTGGGGCTTTTTTATTTTGATTGATAACTATTAAAGGTGCTTTAAACGATTTTCCGCTGTGCCAAAAGGCTCGTAACATATTCAATGCCCAAGATGCCTATCAACCTCCGAATTTTGTTTTCTTCCGACTCGCATTTCACTTAAAATCCGCGTAACTTGCAAAAAATTAAAAGAACCTATGGACCTAAATATAGCGGTACTTATCGACGGAGATAATATCCCATCGGCATATGTAAAGGAAATGATGGAAGAAATCGCTAAATATGGTAATCCGACCATCAAGCGAATTTATGGCGATTGGACCAACCCACGATTGGGAAAATGGAAAAACGTACTTCTCGAGAATGCGATTACGCCCGTGCAGCAATACGGCTATACCCAAGGTAAGAATGCAACCGATTCGGCCATGATCATTGATGCGATGGATATTCTGTATTCGGGAAAGGTAAGTGGTTTTTGCATTGTGAGCAGCGATAGCGATTTTACACGCTTGGCGACAAGATTGCGGGAAGCCGGGATGCAGGTCTTTGGCATTGGGGAGAAAAAGACTCCAAATCCGTTTATCGTTGCATGTGATAAATTCATCTATATCGAAATCCTAAAAAACCAGACGGAAGCCGACACCGTAGATGTCACCACCGCGAAACCAGCTACGAAAAGCGATGTCGATAAAATTACCGCTAAAGACCTACGTCTTATGGCCACCACCATCGAAGATCTTGCCGATGATGATGGCTGGGCGTTTCTGGGCGATGTTGGGAGCCTTTTACAAAAAAAACAACCCAATTTTGATTCCCGGAATTACGGGTTTCAAAAATTGACCCCCTTGATCAGTTCCATCCCCCTTTTTGAGATTGAAAGACGGGAAGATTCCAAAGGCCGAAAAAAGTTGATCTATGTGAAGATCATTGAAAAGCAAAACCCACGTTCCAGAAAATCTTAAAAAAGTCGCATCCGAATTTCAATTTGCTATGAGACCATTCGTTTTACTTTTCGTATCATTCGCATGCCTAGTCGGTTGTAGGGAAGCATCCACCAAAGTCGAAAAAGTTAGCCTGCTTCCCATTGATAGCGTTTTTGCCGATTTCTATGCATTCAAAAAAAACATCAATCCCATCGAGGCTACGAAAGCAGGTTACAATGAATTCAATGATACTATCGCAAACTACATTTCGGATCAATACCTGGAAGGACTGAAGGCAAAGTATACCGGTTTTTTGGAGCAATTGGAGCGTTATGATTCCCTTGATATGAGTCCAGAACAATGGATGAGCCTTCGTGTCATGCAGTGGGATTGTAACATTAAGAAAGAGGGCCTGGAAAATAAGATAGTGACGATCGCCTCACCAGTCTATGATCTTCCAAGCTTTGAGTTGATGCCCTTGTTGCAAATTCAATCGTTACACCTGTATGTGGCGCAATTGGCAGGCGGTACAAGCGTACAGCCCTTTAAGACCGTAAAGGACTATGACAATTGGCTAAAACGGTTAGTGGATTATACCCAATTCTTGGATACCTGTATACTTAAAATGCAGGAAGGAATTGCAGAGCAGGTAGTCCTACCGAAGGTATTGGTTCAAAAAATGATCCCACAATTACAGGAATTTATACAGATTCCTGTGAAAGACCATCTTTTTTATCAGCCCATAAATCGAATGCCCGATAATTTTGACGAGGCCGACAAAGAACGATTGTCAAAGGCCTATCACGCTTTCATTGGCGACCAATTGATACCCAAATACAAAGCACTAAACGACTTTCTCATCAACACCTATTTACCGGTATGTAGGGAAACCGCTGGTATCGGAGCCTTGCCCAACGGAGCCGCAACCTATGATTATCTCATACGACTGCATACAACGACCAACATGACGGCCGATGAAATTCATGAATTGGGCAAAAGTGAGGTGGCTCGAATTTTGACGGAAATGGAAAAAGTCAAGAATCAGATCGGTTTTAAAGGCGCTTTGAAGGCCTTTTTCAATTTTGTACGTGAAAGTAAGGAACAGATGCCCTTTAAAACACCGGAAGCGGTCATCGCCAACTTTAATGCCATTAAAGATCGAATCAATGAAAGGTTAGATTCGGTATTTGATGCGCGGCCAAAGGCAGGGTTTGAGGTGCGGCGTACCGAGGCTTTTAGGGAAGCATCCGCAAGCGCCGAATATGTGCCCGGTTCAAAAGATGGCAGCAGGTCTGGCATATTCTATGTGCCGATTCCAGACGCAAACACCTATAATAAACTCCACGACGAAGCCTTGTTTTTACACGAAGCTATTCCTGGCCATCATTATCAATTGTCTTTGCAACAAGAAAATTTGGCCTTGCCTGAGTTCCTGCATCCTGAGAGTATGGGAGTATTCGTTGAAGGGTGGGCCTTGTATGCCGAATCGCTTGGTAAGGAATTGGGCCTCTACGACGACCCTTATCAATATTTTGGCATGTTGAGCATGGAAATGCATCGGGCGATCCGCTTGGTGGTCGATACCGGCATTCATTCAAAAGGTTGGACACGCGAAAAGGCCATTCAGTATTCCTTGGATCATGAGGCAGAAACACAGGCCGGTATCATTGCCGAAGTAGAGCGCTATATGGCAACCCCCGGACAGGCCTTATCCTATAAAATAGGTCAATTAAAGATACGCTCACTGCGCACCAAGGCTGAGATGGCCTTAGGAGCCGATTTTGACATTCGGGAATTTCATAATCAAATCTTGAATTCGGGCAGCCTGCCTCTAATCCTCCTCGAAGAAAAAATTACAAGTTGGATCGCAGCTTCGAAACGGCATTGATGTAGATTAATTTTGTATTTTTAATTAAGATATATCCGTTTTTAATAAGACAAGCAAAGTTTAAAACCACGTTTTAGTATGAGAGAAATTAAAAAATTACCGTTTTTATTGTTCTTTTTGGGAATCACCCTTTCTTCAGTCAGAGCCGCCGTTACCCCTGAAACCAAAGACGCTTGGGTTTCTCTGTTTGATTCGGTCGAGGGCAGATGGAAATACAATGTGCAGAATGTGGATCCTCAATATCAAGAGGGTGTTATGTACATTAGCAAAGAAGCAGATAATTTCGCCATTAAGATCATGGTCAGTGGCGGCATGATGCCTACCGAAGAGGTGAAGGTCAACGACAACCAAGTGGCATTTGTAGTGTATGTAGAGGATGATCGTGTTGAGATCAAATTGGTATTTGATGGCGATACCTTTGCAGGAACCGGCACCTCTTCCCAAGGACCCTTTACCTTAACAGGGAAAAGAATGAACGACCCGGAATAGTCCCTTAAAGGCCTATTTTTGGACAAAATTTACCAAGACCCGCTGTAATTGGCGGGTTTTTTATGCGATGATCTTTCTTAATAAAATTTCCTTATTTTAGGGAATTCAATATCTGGGGCTATGAAGCGATCAATTCTCTTTTTACTTATTCTTTTATCAAGTTGTGAACTACTGAAGGAAAAAGTCGATATGGTCGTCATCAATGCCACAATTTATACGGTTGATACTGATTTCTCGGAAGCAGAGGCATTCGCCATAAAAGATGGGAAGTTTATCGCAGTAGGAAGTACGGCAGAAATTCGGCGTTCGTATACCTCCGACAGGATTATTGATGCCGATAACAGGACCATTACCCCTGGACTAATTGACGCACATTGCCATTTTTATGGATTGGGACTGGAGCAACAGATGGCAGATCTCGTAGGCACAAAAAGTTTTGCAGAAGTACTCGAACGGGTGAAAAATTTCCAACAACAAAAGCCCAAAGCATTTATTATGGGCCGTGGTTGGGACCAGAACGATTGGGAGGTCAAGGAGTTTCCCACCAAAAAAGAACTAGATGAACTGTTTCCGAATACCCCAGTGGTCCTGACAAGGATTGACGGGCATGCCATGTTGGTCAATCAAAAGGCACTTGATTTGGCGGGTATCGATTGGAGTACGCGCGCAGAAGGTGGGGAAATTGTAAAGAAATGGAGTGATGGCTGGTCGGGTATTACAGGGGTGCTTATCGATAACCCTATGGATCTGGTCTATCGCATTATTCCTGAACCTACATTGACCGAAAAGATTCAGGCGCTCAAGGATGCCCAACGCATCTGTTTTAATAATGGTCTTACGACGGTTGATGATGCGGGACTCGACCGCTCGACCATCGAATTGATCGATAGCCTTCAGAATACCGGCGACTTATCGATTCGCGTGTATGCCATGGTCAGCAATACGCCCGAAAATTTAGAATATTTTATATATAAAGGGCCCATAAAAACCGACAAACTCAATGTTAGATCTGTAAAGGTGTATGGTGATGGCGCCTTAGGTTCAAGGGGGGCAGCCCTTAAAAAGCCATATTCAGACCAACCTGGCCACTATGGTGCTATGGTTACCCCTGTATCCGAAATTGAGGATTTGGCAAGACGGCTTGCCATATCGGAATATCAAATGAATACCCATGCGATTGGTGATTCTGCCAACGTAGTGGTTTTAAGGGCGTATGAAAAAGCGTTGAAGGGACAGAAAAATAGACGCTGGCGCATAGAGCATGCCCAAGTAATCGATTCAACCGATTTTGATTATTTTAAGGATGGAATTATTCCTTCGGTTCAGCCCACACATGCTACGAGTGACATGTATTGGGCCGAAGACCGTTTGGGACCCCAAAGAGTGAAAGGGGCGTATGCCTTTAAGACCCTGTTACAAAAGGCCGGGATGGTGGCTTTGGGCACCGATTTTCCTGTTGAACAGGTGAGCCCATTTTTAACGTTCTATGCGGCTATTGCCCGACAGGATAAAGATGGCTATCCAAAAGGCGGGTTTCAACCTGATCAGGTGTTGACACGCGAAGAAGCATTGCGGGGAATGACCATTTGGGCGGCCTATGCCAATTTTGAGGAGCTTGAAAAAGGGAGTATTGAAGTCGGGAAGTTTGCCGATTTCAATATATATAGTGCAGATTTAATGAAAGTCCCAGTGACGGGGATTCCGGAAATTAGGGCCGAACAAACCTTTATCGGCGGTAAGATAGCCGAATAAAAAACTCCATGTTCATTTGATACTTCCATTGAATTCAGTGGGTGCAATTTTTAGCGTATTGCGGTTCCAATCCCCCCGAATGAATCCAAATAGCGGGTGCGATTATTAGAAGATTGCGCGAATGCAAAAAAAACCCAAGGCATACGACCTTGGGTTTCCGATTTTGTTAACTGGATTTTTTTACATTGAAAATGTAATGGGGACGGCGACACGGGTTTTATCCCAACCCATGACCATTTGAACGTTTTTTCCATCCTCCTTGAAGGCGATTGAAAATGCCTCCAAAGGTGTGGCGTCAGATCCATTTGGTACTTTGATGCGGGCTACATCCGCACCTTCATCATAGGAATAGGCTCCCCATTGATTTAGATTTTTGTTCAGGATGACCGTCCATTCGGTTTTACCGGGAATGGTAAATAAGGAATAGGTCCCCGCTTTGATCATTTTACCGCCAAAATCGGCATCCTTGTAAAATGTAATCTCGGTCGATTCGTTGGCCCCAGTTCGCCAAACCTGCCCTTCAGGGGTCAAGGTGGTCAAGGAGCGGCCTTTTAATTGTGGGCGACTATAAACAACCTTTACCGACTTCTGTTGAATTTTAGAATCTGTTGGATAAATCGCTACATCCATTGGACTTGCATCCAATCCACTGAATTTTTGTGCAGTAGCCTTCGTCGTGCATACCAATGTTAAGACCAATGTAGTAAGTGTAAATAATTTTTTCATAACTGTTTTATGTTTTTATCCTGCCGTGTGCAGGGATATTGTTGCTAAAACTAAAGAGTATTCCCTTTAATCTTTCCTAAAAAGTCGTTAAAATTTGCCCAACTTACAGAATGGATACATTTTCTTAATCAAATTTATTTATTATTACAATAAACAATTAAAATTAAATAAAAAGGATAATATTATAATCAATAAACGAAAAAGGTTTTTTATATGAAACTATAAATACATCTTTGCTTTAAAATTGATATAAATTAAATCTTTATGTGTGGAATTGTATGTGCATTTGATGTGAAGGAGAGTACCGAGGTCTTACGGCCCCAATTACTCGAAATGTCAAAAAAAGTGAGGCATAGAGGCCCTGATTGGAGCGGGATTTATTCCAATGAGAAGGCTATCCTGGCGCATGAGCGCCTAGCCATAGTCGATCCGGCATCCGGAAAGCAGCCCTTATTCAGTGCTGATAAGAAGTTGGTATTGGCTGCCAATGGGGAAATTTACAACCACAGAGAGCTGCGTAAGCAGTTTGAAGGTACCTACCAATTTCAGACTGAATCGGATTGTGAAGTCATTTTGGCGCTCTATAAGAAAAAGGGCGTAAATTTTTTGGATGAAATGAACGGCATCTTTGGGTTTGCGATCTATGATGTCGAGAACGATGCTTATTTTATCGCTCGCGATCATATGGGGATAATACCCTTGTATATCGGATGGGACCCAAATGGAACCTTTTACGTTGCTTCCGAATTAAAGGCCTTGGAAGGCACCTGTACGAAAATAGAACTTTTCCCCCCAGGACATTATTTTTATAGCAAGGAGGGCGAAATGAAACGATGGTACACCCGGGATTGGATGGAATATGATGCCGTAAAGGACAACGAAACAAGTATTCAGGCCATTAAGGAAGCCTTAGAGGCCGCTGTGCATAGGCAATTGATGTCTGATGTACCCTATGGGGTTTTGTTATCAGGTGGATTGGATTCCTCGGTAACCTCGGCCATTGCTAAAAAATATGCCCAAAAAAGGATTGAATCAGATGATACGACCGATGCTTGGTGGCCGCAATTACACTCCTTTTCCGTAGGCTTGGAAGGTTCTCCCGATCTTGCCGCTGCTAGGAAGGTAGCCGATCACATCGGCACGGTTCATCACGAAATCAAATTTACCATTCAAGAAGGCCTCGACGCCATTAGGGATGTAATCTATAATTTGGAAACGTACGATATTACAACCATTAGGGCTTCTACACCCATGTATTTGATGGCCCGGGTCATTAAATCAATGGGGATAAAAATGGTGTTATCAGGGGAAGGAGCCGATGAACTTTTCGGTGGGTATCTCTATTTTCACAAAGCGCCCAATTCCCGTGAATTTCATGAGGAAACCGTTCGGAAGTTGAGCAAATTGCATATGTACGATTGCCTGCGCGCCAATAAATCCCTGGCTGCCTGGGGTATCGAGGGACGCGTACCATTTCTTGATAAGGAATTCATGGATGTCGCCATGCGAATTAATCCCCAAGATAAAATGATCAATGGGGAACGCATGGAAAAATGGGTTGTCAGAAAGGCATTTGAGGATATGCTTCCGGCAAGCGTGGCATGGCGTCAGAAAGAACAGTTCTCTGACGGAGTTGGTTATAGTTGGATCGATACCTTGAAGATAATGGTGAATGAAGAAGTGACCGATGATCAATTGGCGAATGCCAAATTTCGTTTTCCGTTGCAGACGCCGACCACCAAGGAAGAATTTTACTATCGAACTATTTTTGCTGGGCATTTTCCATCAGACGCGGCTGCATTGTGTGTGCCACAGGAACCTTCGGTAGCATGTAGCACAAAGATTGCCCTTGAATGGGACGAAGCCTTTAAGAACATGAACGACCCGTCAGGAAGGGCAGTGGCCAATGTGCATACCGATGCCTATGCCAAATAGCGAGTCGATGTGATCGATTGCACTAGCATCGTATTTTGTTTGATCATTCATGAAGTCCTACCCTATATTGGTGGGACTTTCGATGTATGTGAGACGTGGTAGTGATTTTAAATGGTCTTATGGCTTCCCTGTCCCTTCTTATTCCTATTTAAATATTCGCGGCTTGAATTTCCAAAGAGATTCCACACTGCACAATAGTTGGCGTCTCGTTCCGTTGAGGTATTAAAATATCCAAATGAAGTAAACATCCTTAGGGTCCGGCACGCATATCTTGTCTTGTTTGATTGTAGCTAAGCGATGATAATCGTCGTAAAGACGAAATAAAATAGATTTAAAGGAACGCTTACAATGACGTGCGTATATTTAGGTTTTAAAAGAAATTCAATATGAATAACTTGATCATCAATTTTACCCCCACGGGGATGATACCAACAAAGAAAATGACATCCTATGTGCCGATAAGTGTCTCTGAAATCGTTGAAGATGTGCATCGGGCCACTGAAATTGGCATAACTTCGGTGCATTTGCACGCACGGGACGCCATCTCGGGGGAACCAAGCTATAAAAAGGAGATTTATGCAGAGATCATAGACGGTATTCGAAAATTCGACCCCTATCTCGCCGTCTGCGTTTCCTTGAGCGGCAGGAATTTCAATGAATTCGAATTTCGTTCAGACCCCTTGCTCTTGGAGGGATGGCTTAAACCTGATTTTGCCAGTTTGACATTAAGCTCCTTGAACTTTAATGCGACGGCAAGTATAAATTCGCCGACCATGGTGCAGGACCTTGCGACCCTTATGAAGGAAAAAGGCATTGTCCCGGAATTGGAAGCATTTGATATCGGTATGATTAATTATGCCAAATATCTCGAGAAAAAACAGTTGATTGCAGCACCTTATTATTTTAATCTACTTTTTGGAAACATCGCCTGTGCACAAGCCGACTTGCTGCATATTGGAACGATGATACGTGACCTTCCCGATAATTCATATTTTGCGTTGGCCGGTATCGGTAATGATCAATTGATGTTGAATTCGCTCGCTATTGCCATAGGTGCCGGGGTGCGGGTCGGACTTGAAGATAATATCTGGTATGATGCTTCACGGACTAAATTGGCAAGCAACGTAGATTTGCTCAAACGGGTCCATATTATTGCCGAAGCTAACGGAAGGGCGGTAATGTCTTCTAAGGAATTTCGGGAAGTCATGAGCTTGGAAGCCGGGAATGGAAAATATGGCCGAACACAATAAAATTAAGAAATGGGGATAAAGGAAGGAAAGCGGGTTCCCGCTTTCAAAAGATTTTGGATCATCATACGAAAAGGATTATTTTTGATGGGTCTTCAGAATCGATTGGCCACACTCGGAATTGACATCATGCCATATTATTGGGTCCAGGAGGGTTTTGAACCCTGCGAAATTCCTGCTATCAAAGGTAAAATTTCCGATTATACGCTTCGTTATTTGAATCTGGAGGAAATCAAGATTATGGTCAAAGGCATGCCTCGGCAGGCCGAAGAAGAAATGATCGAAAGCTTTAAAAAGGGCCAACTGTGTATCGGCCTGGAACATAACAAAGAAATCGCCGCCTTTATGTTTATGGAATTGAACGACTTTGAATTTAGGCATAGAACCTTCACATTAAAGGAAAATGAGGCATATTTATTGAACATGTGGACGTTCAACGCCTATCGCGGCCGCAATTTAGCCCCGTATCTACGCTATGAAAGCTATCGGTTATTGCGAGAGATGGGGAAGGATACAACCTACAGTATAACACATTATTTTAATAAATCATCGATTAAATTCAAGGAAAAGCTAAAGGCTAGACCATTAAAGCTTTATCTCTACGTCGGATTGTTCGGAAAGATAAAGAAACATTATTTGATCAAAAACCTATCACGATAGTCAGTTAAATACACACAGTATCTTGCGTAAAACCGCCATTCTTCAAAGGGCGGCATCGACGGGTTTAAAGACGCCAAATTTTCCACAATTTTTGTTGATAACTTCGAGGTTAATAAAACCTTAAAACCCCATATTCCATGGGCTATTGCGTATATTTGCAGGATTCTCAAAATTAAGTCGAACAACCTATTATTTTATGAGCGAAGAAGCAAAAGACAAAGACGAAAACAAGGAAAAATATTCGGCGGATAGTATTCAGGCCCTAGAGGGTATGGAACACGTGCGTATGCGCCCTTCTATGTACATTGGGGATATTGGCATACGAGGCCTACACCATTTGGTATACGAAGTGGTCGATAACTCTATCGATGAGGCAATGGGCGGCCATTGCGATACCATAGAGGTCATTATCAATGAAAATAATTCAATTACCACCATCGACAATGGAAGGGGGATTCCTGTAGACCTTCACAAAAAGGAAGGTATTTCCGCCTTGGAGGTGGTCATGACCAAAATCGGTGCGGGTGGCAAATTCGATAAGGATTCCTATAAGGTTTCCGGTGGACTTCATGGTGTTGGGGTTTCAGTAGTGAATGCGCTTTCCGATCATTTGAAAGCGACCGTATATCGCGATGGGAAAATCTGGGAGCAGGAGTATGAACGTGGCAAAGCAATGTATCCCGTAAAAAGTGTGGGTGAAACCACAAAAAGGGGTACCATGGTCACCTTTCATCCCGATGAACAGATATTTAACCAGACCATTGAATATAGTTATGAGACACTGGCCAATAGAATGCGGGAACTTTCCTTTTTAAATAAAGGAGTGACCCTTTCCTTGACCGATAGACGTCAGAAGGATGACAAAGGGGAATTTGTGTCGGAAACCTTTCATTCGGATGAAGGCCTGAAGGAATTCGTTAAATTTTTGGATGGGAACCGGGAGTCCTTGATCAAGAATGTCATAGCCATGGAAGGCGAGAAAAATGATATCCCGGTAGAGGTAGCCATGATCTACAATACCAGCTATACCGAAAACCTCCATTCGTATGTCAATAATATCAATACGCACGAAGGCGGTACGCATCTATCCGGTTTTAGAAGAGGGCTAACCACTACCTTAAAGAAATATGCCGACGCGTCTGGGATGCTCGATAAGTTAAAGTTCGAAGTCCAAGGGGATGATTTTAGGGAAGGGTTGACAGCCATCATCTCGGTGAAGGTGCAAGAGCCCCAATTTGAAGGACAGACGAAGACCAAACTTGGAAACCGTGAAGTTTCGGCAGCAGTTTCACAGGCAGTTTCGGAAATGTTGACCGATTATCTGGAAGAACATCCAGATGATGCCAAGATCATCGTGCAAAAGGTGATATTGGCGGCACAGGCAAGGCATGCCGCAACCAAGGCGCGCGAAATGGTACAGCGAAAGACCGTTATGAGTATTGGGGGCCTGCCCGGAAAACTTTCCGATTGTTCCGAACAAGATCCTACCCTTTGCGAAGTATTTTTGGTCGAAGGTGATTCTGCAGGAGGAACCGCTAAGCAAGGTAGGGACCGAAACTTTCAGGCGATACTGCCTTTGCGCGGTAAAATCCTGAATGTTGAAAAGGCCATGACCCATCGGGTATTTGAAAACGAGGAAATAAAGAACATCTATACAGCTTTAGGGGTAACCATTGGAACCGAAGATGATAGTAAGGCCTTAAACCTTGATAAATTGCGATATCATAAGGTAGTCATCATGTGTGATGCCGACGTAGATGGAAGCCATATTGAGACCTTGATATTGACGTTTTTCTTTCGATATATGCGTGAATTGATCGAAGGAGGCCATGTATATATTGCCACACCACCTTTATATCTTGTGAAAAAAGGAGCAAAAAAGCAGTATGCATGGGATGATAAGGAACGAGATGCCATTGCGGAAAGTTATAGCGGGGGTGTCAATATACAGCGCTACAAGGGTCTTGGTGAAATGAATGCCGAACAATTATGGGATACTACCATGAATCCGAATTTTAGGACCCTACGCCAAATTACCATTGATAACGCGACCGAGGCCGATCGAATCTTCTCGATGTTAATGGGGGATGAAGTACCACCAAGAAGGGAATTTATTGAGAAAAATGCCGTGTATGCGAACATTGATGCATAAGAATCGGTACATACACAACAAAAACCTGCACCATCAGTGCAGGTTTTTTAGTTTTGGGGAAAACTTACATTATGAAAAGAGTATTTTTCCTACTTCTAGTATTGATCAGCGTTCAGAGTTGGTCCCAAACCAATCTCAATGATATTTTGGCGGCCGGCCTTGGCGATGCCGAAAAATTTGCAAATTCTTATTTGTCGCCTGTTTCAGAAGGGGCAATGCATAGCATCTCGAATGGTTGGTACAATTCGGGAGATTCAAAGCCACTCGGAGGTTTTGAAATATCCATTATCGGGAATATGGCCAGTTTCAAGAATAAGGATGCTAAGAAAACCTTTTTATTAGATACCGCCGAATATGAGAATTTAAAGTTTGCCGATGGCAGCCCTTCTAAACTGGTTTCTACCGCTTTAGGAGATATAAAGGGAATAAATGCCTATGTCGAGTCAGAGATTGCGCCAGGCATCACAGAGCGCGCTGATATTGAACTTCCAACGGGCCTGGCCTCGGAAAATATTAATTTTGTTCCGTCGGCCTTCTTACAGGTTGCTGTAGGACTGTCTAGAGGAACTGAAGTAAAGGCGCGGTTTTTGCCAAAGATCAATACCAATGAGGTCGCTATAGGTCTCTATGGTATCGGGTTGCAGCATGAATTTACGCAGTATCTGCCCGCCGGAAAAATATTTCCAGTGAGCATTTCAGGTCTCATAGGCTATACGCATCTCGATGGCACCTATGATTTTACCAATACCGATGTCATTGCCGGGACGGATCAACGAATAGACGTGGTAATGAATACATGGGCGTTTCAAGCTGTGGTATCGACCAAATTGCCCATCATCAATTTTTATGGCGGAATTGGATACCTGACCGGGAAGTCGAATACCGATTTATTGGGTACGTATCAGGTACAATCGGGCCCATTTCAACAAACCTATACCGATCCGTTTTCGATTGCCAACGATGTAAATGGTATACGCGCGAACATTGGTGCAAAATTAAAACTTGGCTTTTTCAGATTGAATGCCGATTATACGCTAGCTGACTTCAATAGTCTGTCTGTCGGGATTAATTTTGGACTTCGGTAATCAACCAATCACTACGAATAATGGAAGGCCCGATGGAAACATCGGGTTTTTTTATGCCCATTTTTTAAGTCTTCTTACCAGGTTACCTCCTAATACGTTTATTCTAATCGCACCAATCATAATCACGACAAGGAACTTCGTTATTCGCCTTGTCAGTAGCTCCGGCCCTGAAGCATGTAGCGAATGCGCAATGAAGGTACTGACACCTACTATCGGTCGGAAAACTGTATATCTGGGACATTCGTTTTGCGATGCCATGGGCCGATACTCAATCTTGATCAGTGAATTTGTGTATTTCATCGGAATAATAATACAGTTCGTCGTAAAACTCCAATATTTAGTGGGAATATTCCTTCTTGTAAAAGAATATCGTTGTGCCCTAATGGGATACTACGTTCATGGATTACGATCGTCGAATGAAAAAATCACAAATGGTATAAACATGAATAGGGTAGAAGTGGCTAGGGCAGTTTCTTATGGCACCTTACATGGGGAATGCGGGTGCCTTAAATTCAGTATTATAAGGTATCTTCAGGCGAATGTTTAATACTGTTATTTTATGGTTCTTTTGACGCTTTAATTTAGTATTACAAAAGGTTTTGTTTTTGAGTAGGTTCCAAAACAAAGGCCATCGAAAAAGCGCCGCAAGGGGGCGGCGCTTTTTTTGATTTTTGCAAGGATTACTTTGACTTAATCCCATTTATAAGAAATACCATGTTTTTAATTGAGAGCTACTCTCTGGCTGCCATTTGAAAACCATCTATGCGTTCTAAAAGTGCACTTTGGGGAACGGTTTTCATAATAACCACATCAGTCGGCCTGTCAATGCCCGGATAGGAGATGCTATATTTGCCATCTTCCAGTTTCCATTTAAAATCGGTCTTGATTACGATCTTTCCATCTTCGATGCGGTGAAATCTGCCGAGATAGGCGTCATTGAATATCCATTCCCTTCGAATGATATGTTTTTCAGATGCGTTCACGGTTTGGACTTCCAATCGGGTCCAAACGCCGATAACAGGATCATTGTTTTCAGGGATACGGGAGCAATTGCTGACAAAAATGATTCCGACAAGTGCAACGAATGAAAAGAGTTTTTTCATCGGGTAGGTTTTTTTGATTCGGGGTTTTCTACTGATTTTAACGCTCTTAGCCCGTTCCGTATTGCAAAGAATCGACGTACGACATCTAATTTTATTTTTCTTCGTTGAACGACTTCTTTTTTTAACAAGTGCCGTTTTGGCAGCTTATTATTATTTCGGCAGGCGACGATATAAAAGTATATTTCGGACCCATTTATCTGTTAAATTCTGTATTTTTGAACCATTAAAAATCTAAGTAAAAACTCAAATATGAAAATTACCGTCGTAGGGGCAGGCGCCGTAGGTGCGAGTTGTGCCGAATACATTGCCATCAAGAATTTTGCATCAGAAGTGGTATTATTAGATATCAAGGAAGGCTATGCCGAAGGCAAGGCCATGGATTTGATGCAATGTGCCTCATTAAACGGTTTCGATACTAAGATTACTGGGGTTACCAATGATTATGCCCAGACGGCTGGTAGCGACATCGCAGTGATTACCTCGGGGATTCCAAGAAAGCCTGGTATGACGCGCGAAGAATTGATCGGCATCAATGCAGGAATCGTAAAAACCGTAGCTTCGAATCTAATACAGCATTCGCCGAAGGTAACGTTGATCGTTGTTAGCAACCCAATGGATACCATGACCTATCTGGTTCATAAGACGACCGGATTGCCAAAGAACAAGATCATTGGCATGGGAGGTGCGCTAGACAGTGCCCGTTTTAAATATCGCCTCGCTGAGGCTTTGGGAGCTCCGATATCAGATGTTGATGGTATGGTAATAGGCGGTCATAGTGATACTGGGATGGTACCTTTGGTATCCCATGCCACAAGAAATAGTATCAAGGTTTCCGAGTTTTTATCCTCCGATCGTTTGGCACAAGTCTCTGAAGACACCAAAGTCGGTGGTGCTACCTTGACCAAATTATTGGGAACAAGTGCCTGGTATGCTCCTGGTGCTGCGGTCTCGGCCTTGGTTCAAGCCATAGCCTGTGATCAAAAGAAGTTATTTCCCTGTTCGACCTTTTTGGATGGCGAATATGGCCTAAAGGACATATGTATTGGTGTCCCGGTGATTTTAGGAAAAAATGGTATTGAGAAAATCGTTGATATACCCCTAAGCAGTGCCGAAAAAGCAAAAATGAAGGAAAGTGCTGAAGGGGTCACCGCGACCAATAATCTTCTAACCCTATAACGAATTCTCTGATTTTTATAGAACTACACGCCGTAATTGCGGGGTGTAGTTCGTTTTTTTAATTACTACTAAATATATATTGTCAATTCCTAGGGTAAATCATATATTTGCACGCATTTAATAAATGCATCGCTAAAATATATTCAACCCATGCAAAATAAAGGACTTGTAAAGCTTTTTGCCCTTTTATTCGGACTCGTAAGTATCTATCAACTCTCCTACACTTTTATCGCTAGTAAGGTTGAAAAGGAGGCTAAGGTCTTCGCTGCCAGCCGTGTTTCCAATACTGAAAATGATTATGTCGCAAGGCGCGAGGCCCTAGAGGCAAGCTATCTTGATTCGATTGGAAGTAATCCCATCCTTGGTTTTACCGATTACAATGAGGCCAAGAAAAAGGAATTGAACAAGGGTCTTGACCTGAAAGGAGGTATCAATGTTACCTTGCAGATTTCTGTTAAGGATATTTTGAAAGGCCTTGCCAATAACACTAAAAATCCGATTTTCAATAAAGCCTTGGCCGATGCCGATACAGCTTCCAAAAGTAGCGATGATACCTATATTAATTTATTTTTCGAGGCATTCGACAAAATTAAGGGAGAAACCAAATTGGCATCACCCGATATTTTTGCAAATAAAGGTCTCAGTGATGCAGTAAACTTTCAAATGAGCGATGATGAGGTAAAACCCATTATCCGTAGAAAAATCGACGAATCAATATCTTCCGCTTTTGAAGTATTACGCGAGCGTATCGATGGTTTTGGAGTTACCCAACCAAATATTCAGCGTGAAGGTAGTTCAGGCAGAATCTTGGTAGAACTTCCAGGAGCCCGGGATATTGCGCGTGCACAAGACCTATTATCGAGTACCGCACAACTTGAATTTTGGGAAACCTATCCGCAAAGCAATCAAAGTTTTAGTACGTTTATCGTTGCTGCTAATGAGCGATTGAAGTCAATGGTCGATACCACGAAAGTGGAACAACCACAAAAGGAAGAGTCCGAGATTGACTCCCTCTTGTCGGATGTTGCTTCAGATTCCTTGGACATCGCCAACCAGGTGAATCCGTTATTCAATCTTTTATTGCCAGCGAATCCTGGTACCAATGCCATGTTCAGGGCCGCTATCAAGGATACGGCCAAAGTTGGAGAATACCTGAGAATGCCCGAAATACGCAGACTTTTACCAGCTGATATTCAGTTTACAAGATTCGTTTGGGAACGCCCTTCCACGCCAGAAACCGAGGTGGTTGATTTGTATGCATTAAAATCAAACCGTGAAGGAACGCCGAGAATTAGTGGGGATGTAGTAAGCGATGCCCGGGATGATTTTGATCAATTCGGAAAACCCGCCGTTTCAATGACCATGAACACCAAAGGTGCCAAAGAATGGGAAAAATTAACGGGAGATGCCTATACGAACCAAACTGGGATCGCAATCGTTTTGGACAATAAGGTATATACCGCGCCTGGGGTTTCTTCAGGCCCTATTTCAGGAGGTCGCTCCGAAATAACCGGAAAATTTACCGTAAATGAGACCAAGGATATTGCCAATGTACTTAGGGCGGGTAAATTGCCCGCTTCTGCAGAGATAATCGATTCATTTGTAGTTGGGCCGTCCTTGGGCCAGGAAGCCATCAATAGCGGCTTCAATTCCTTTATGATCGCCATGGTAATCGTATTGGTATGGATGATCTTTTATTATGGCAGGGCTGGGGTCTTCGCCGATATTGCACTCCTGCTAAATATTCTATTGATCTTTGGGGTTCTCGTAAGTCTCAATGCCGTCTTGACCTTACCTGGAATCGCAGGTATCGTATTAACTTTGGGGATGTCGGTCGATGCGAACGTCATCATCTATGAACGTATCAAGGAAGAAATGGCCAAGGGTAAGGGGAAACGCCAAGCTGTGGCCGATGGATTTGACAATGCGCTTTCCTCGATTTTGGATGCGAACATTACAACTGGTCTGACCGCTTTAATTTTGTTCCTTTTTGGTTCGGGCCCCATCAAAGGGTTTGCAACCACCTTATTAATAGGTATCCTTACGTCATTGTTCACCGCGATCTTTATAACTCGATTGCTGATTGATTGGTATCTTAGCGCTCGGGAGAGAAGGTTGGACTTTAGCACTGCATTGACTAAAAACCTGTTCACCGGTGCCAATTTTGATTTCCTTTCGAAACGTAAAATCGCCTATGTCGTTTCTAGTACGTTGGTCGTTATTGGGCTTTGGTCTTTGTTTTTTGGCCCAGGACTGCAACAAGGGGTCGATTTTGTAGGTGGTAGGAACTATCAGATTCGTTTTGTTGACCCTGTAAATCCGTCTGAAATCACCAATGACCTAACGAAAGTCTTAGGGAGTGCAAGTGCCAAGACCCTTGGTGACGCCAACCAAATTATGGTAACCACTAATTATAAGGTGGATGTTGAAGGTACCGAAGTTGATGATGAAATATTGGATAAATTATACACTACCCTGCAAAAATACATGCCAGATGGTACTACCTTTCAGGAATTTGTTCCCGGAGGGCCCAATGACAATGTGGGTGTTATGAAATATCGAAAGGTGGGCCCCACCATTGCTGATGATATCAAGAAAAACGCCTTTTTAGCCATAGTAGGGTCTTTGGCGGTAGTCTTCTTATACATCTTATTCCGTTTCCGTAAGTGGCAATTTTCACTGGGTGCCGTAGTAGCTGTATTTCACGACGTGCTCATGGTATTAGGGGTCTTCTCCTTGTTTGGGAAAATCATGCCTTTTAACATGGAAATCGATCAGGCTTTTGTGGCTGCGATACTGACAGTTATAGGGTACTCCTTGAACGATACGGTAATCGTTTTTGACCGTATTCGTGAAATAGTAGCAGAAAGAGGGTGGAAATCAGGTGAAAACACGAATTCTGCCTTGAATAGTACCTTGGGAAGAACCTTGAACACCTCCTCTACAACCTTGGTTGTATTGATTGCCATCTTCGTTTTTGGGGGGGAATCACTACGAGGTTTTATGTTTGCCATGATCGTTGGTATTGTGGTGGGAACGTATTCATCCTTGTTCATTGCAACTCCCGTAATGTATGATTTCTTGAAAAAAGACGTTAAGGCCGGGAAAGTATAAGAAATATGTGAAAATAAAAAAAGCCGTCTTTGAACGGCTTTTTTTTATGTACGATATGAACACCGAAATGGCCACTTTTTGGATACTTCTTTGCCCTTTACTTCGGTCCGATTGGATGCGCTACCACTAGCATGTATCGATTATTAGGATATCCTAAAATTTTGTGGATTTGTCGACCTTACGAGACTTGCAATACGCGACCAGTAGAACCTGTTTTCGACATTGTTAATTCATATATAGATTGGGGATGTAATCCTGGCTCTTTGCGATGGGAAACAAATAGAATGGCCGTATCGCTTTCTGCTGCAATTTTGTTGACCAATGCGACCACTAACGCCGCAGAAGCATCATCGAGTCCAGCTGTGGGTTCGTCAAGAATAAGGAGCAAAGGATGTTTCACCATGGCCCGGGTAGTCATCACCAACCGCTGCTGCCCGAGTGTTAATTCACTGAACAATGAATCTTTCAAATCCCACATGGCGATTAACTGCAACCACTCCTTCGCCAAACGTGTCTGGGCTTCTGTTGGTTTTAGATAGAGACCTATCGAATCAAACAACCCGGAGATAATCATGTGCTCGACCGTATGGTGCCCTTTGAATTTATCGGTCATGGCCGGGGTAAAATAGCCTATCTTTTTCTTGATATCCCAAATGGTTTCACCGCTTCCTTTCTGCCTGCCAAAGATGAAAAGGCGTTGCCCGTACCCTTTGGGATTCTCGCCTGTGATCATTGAAAGGATAGTGGTTTTACCACTGCCATTTTTGCCCATTAGTTGCCAAAAATCGCCTTTCCGTATCGTCCAGTCGATGTTTTTTAAAATGCGTTTGCTACTATAGGCTACTGAAATTTGATCAAGTTGAATTAAAATCTGGCCCTCGAAATCTATCTTATGAAGCGGTTCAGGTAACCGTTGTTGCGCGTTGAATTGAATGGATGGTTGAAATTCGGCGCCCTCAAGCACGCGTAGTTCGGTTTTTTGTAACGCGGCGAAATTGGTTATAAACGGTAGTACATCTAATTTTCGACTGAAGATCTGAATCATGGTGGTGGTTCGTGCCATTGCCCGCAGCGTTTTCCTGAGTGTTTTCTGGGCATCGGTGTCTAGGTTGTCAAAGGGGTTATCGAGAATCATAAAATCGGGTTTCGATTTCAATAGAAATCGCAACAGCGCTTTTTTCTGTTCCCCACTCGACATCGACCGTAATTTTTGGGACGACAGTTCTGTAAGGACTTTTGTGTCGTGTCGGTCTTCCTCTTCTAAATAGACATCTAGGGCGATTTTTGAGAATAGCGCTCCCTGCAAACCTTTGAGGTGCCTAAATACTGGGGAAACACGTCCGTTTAATAAGTCATTTATAAATTCACTTTTATGCGATGAATTGATACTAAAGATGGCCCAATGCGCGTTACGTATCATAGATAGGTTTCTGCCTTAAATATATCGAAATATATTTTTTGTGTAGTGAACCCTTCGTCGATCTTCGCAGAAAAATCGAAAATTTAGTGTACATTTGAGTGTCCCCAGAAATCCTGAAATGAAGCGTTTACTCCCTAGAATCAAGGAAATACTATTCAGAATCAACTTAATATCACGACCGTTATTCAATACAAGGGCAGCCGGAATTTATTTATTGCTTTTTGCCGCGGCCATTGGTATTGCGACTTTTGTTGAAAATGACTTCGGCACCAGTGCCGCACAAAAGGTAATCTTCAAATCGTGGTGGTTCGAGTTACTGCTTCTCTTATTCGGGATTACGATTCTTGTTAATATTTTTAGGTTTCGAATGATCCAACAAAGGAAGTGGTCGCTGCTCCTTTTTCACGGGGCGATTATTGTGATTATAATCGGAGCTGGGGTTACCCGCTATTTTGGTTTTGAAGGTATCATGCATATCCGTGAAAATGACACCTCCAATAGTTTTTTATCCTCGAACTCTTATTTAAAATTCACGGTCACTAAAAATAATCAAACCTATTCATTTGATGAGCCTGTGCTTTTTGCTTCCTTGGGAAACAATAATTGGGAGCGTTCTTATTTGATCGGTACTGATTTAATAGAAGTGAAAACGAAGGAGTTTATACCGAATCCGAAACAAATGCTCGGAGAAAGTTTGGAAGGCCAACCAACCTTGCAAATCGTGGTTGCCGGAGCCAATGGCCGGGAAGAATATTTTGTCAATGAAGGCCAGACCAAGCAAATAAGAGGGCTGATTTATAATTTCAAGGAAACGCAATTACCAGACGCCATCAATATTACTTTTAGAAATGATTCGCTATTGTTCAATTCGAACCGTACTTGGACGCAAACCGTCATGGCGACCCAAACCAAGGATACGATCTACCCTTCAGACCGATATCGACCTCTTTTGCTACGCTCATTATATTCAGATGGCGTAAATAATGTAGTTTTTTCAAATTTTAATAAAAATGGCGCCGTTCGGATGGAATCAGAAGGCCCCAAGGTTAAAAATGAAAGCTTGACGGCCTTGTCTCTTGATGTGACGGTGAATGGTACCTCTCAGGAGGCCTTTGTGTATGGGAGCCGAGGAATGCCTGGCAGGCCTGAATTGTTGAATTTTGGCGACTTGGATTTTTCGGTAGCCTATGGTTCCAAAGAAGTAACCGTTCCGTTTTTTATTAAATTGAACAAATTTATCATGGATAAATACCCTGGCACCAATAGTGCCTCCTCCTATGCAAGTGAAGTGACCTTGGTCGATCAAAGCAAGGATGTGAAAATGGATTATCGGATCTTCATGAACAATATCTTGGATTATGATGGATACCGATTCTTTCAATCTTCTTTTGATAAGGATGAAAAGGGGACCTATTTAAGTGTCAACAATGATTTTTGGGGAACCTGGATTTCGTATTTGGGATATGCCCTTTTGACCATCGGCATGCTTTGGACCTTGTTCAGTAAACAGACCCGATTTTATCAGGTTACCCAAAAGATAAAGAAACTACGGGAAAAGGGTCCGACCTTTATTTTCATTCTATGCTTCTCGTTTTTTTCCATGGCACAGGATGTCAAGGACGATGCCTTCATTCAGCATGCGGTGAGTAAGGAACATGCAAACGAATTCAGTAGGCTTGTAGTGCAGGACTTTAAAGGAAGAATGAAACCGGTTCATACATTGTCCCGGGAAATAATGCGAAAATTGGCACGGAAGGAAAGTCTGTATGGGCTCTCGGCGGATCAAATTCTACTAAGCCTTTTAGTGGACAAACAAGCCTGGTATGCCGTCCCTATTATAAAGTTAGGGAACCATAAGGACATTCAAAAAAAGTTAAGTGTCGGGGGTGATTATGCGGCCTATAAAGATTTTTTCAATACGAATGGCGAATACAAGTTGCGTGATGAAATGCGCAGGTATCTATAGCCTCGAGCCTATAGATCAAGGCGTTTATGAGAAGGAATTATTGAAAATAGATGAACGGGTGAATATTTTAAGTATGGCCTTTTCGGGAACCTTGTTGAAAATCATACCCAATCCCGATGATCCAACAAATACGTGGGTGTCAAACGCTACCCACAATCATGGAACCGATGTTGGCAATGATCATCAGGATAGCGTAGCCGATAAATTTTTTGGTGCTTACACGGCAGCACTACAAGAAGGAATACAAACAAACAATTTTACACAGGCCGACCATCTATTAGGGGAGTTAAGGGCCTATCAAATAAAAAATGGGGGTGATATCATGCCATCCCAATCAAAGATAAGTGCCGAAATCATACTGAACAAACTGAATGTGTTTACGTCTTTGGCGGGTTTGTATATCCTATTGGGCCTTGCCCTACTTTTCTTTTTGTTCCTTTCTGTTTTTAAACCAACTGTAAATTTAAAATGGCCCTATTTGATCTTGTTTTCTTTGGTCGTTTTTGGTTTTGCAATGCACACCCTTGGGCTTGGCCTTCGCTGGTACGTTTCGGGCAGGGCCCCATGGAGTAACGGCTATGAATCGATGATCTATATCGCCTGGACATCTACCTTGGCCGGAATTTTGTTTACCAGAAAGTCTTTTGGCGGACTAGCGGCTACCATGGTTTTGGCCGCGACCATACTCTTTGTGGCCACCTTGAGTTTCCTTGATCCTGAAATAACACCGTTGGTACCGGTTTTAAAATCTTATTGGTTGACCATTCATGTATCGCTCGAGGCCGGGAGTTATGGCTTTTTGATGCTCGGGGCGATCATTGGTCTGATCAACCTCATCTTGATGATATTCCTGAACGACGCGAACAAGGCCAGGATCAAAAGGATCATTCAAGAAATGTCATATATCAGTGAGATAACGTTGATCGGCGGACTTTTTATGGTTAGTATCGGAACCTATTTAGGTGGAGTTTGGGCCAATGAATCCTGGGGACGTTATTGGGGTTGGGATGCTAAGGAAACCTGGGCTTTGGTAACCATTCTTGTCTATGCCTTTATTCTACATATGCGAATCATTCCGAAATTAACGGGGCTGTATGCGTACAATTTGGCCACTATTTTCGGATTGGCGACTGTAATCATGACCTATTATGGGGTGAACTACTATTTGTCCGGTCTTCACTCATATGCCACGGGAGACCCAATACCAATCCCGACTTGGGTGTATATTGTGGTGGCCATTATCATTTTGATTAGCAGTGCAGCCTACTGGAAAAAACGAAAATTCAAGGTTATTTCATAAATAAGTGCCATCCCTTTTTATAAATTTTACTAGGGTCTATTAGACTTCGTGCGATTTAATTTTAGAAATGGCTATAAAAGATTAGATGTAGCCACACTGAATTTCACAATGTATATCAATTAGGAGACTTTTTCGGCAATAAGCGCATCGAATGCCTCAAAGTCTATCCTTTTTCCCGGTTGTTTGATTGCCTTACGAACGATTTGGTTGGTAATCGTCGGTATCCTATGTTTATCGAGTTCGTCCATGTGTTTTTCAAAGTAGGCTGCGACCTTGATATTCACCTTTTTTTTATAATCCGCTAGAATCGACCTCAAAACGCCGGCTTCGTGCCACTTCATGAAAGAAGCTAGTTCATCGACAATCAGAGCCTTAACCTCGGTGATAGCAGCCGATCTTCTTTCCTTGGCGTCTTCCAATTCAACTGTAATAGTATCTAAATCATAGCACACCATCTGAAGATTCTGCTCCAGCTTGGAATCGATGTTACTGGGTAGTGCCAGATTCGATCAATAGTAAATGTTTGGAAGTCGATTCTATTTTTTTTATTAAGTGATGACAATTGCTCACGGCACTTATAATAACATCGAAATCGTCGAATTCATTGTTTACTACTTTCTGCCATTCATAGGTTTTGCAGTTATACTTCGTACTTAAATTAATGGCTCTTTCCAAAGTACGATTCGCGATATAAATCGTATTAAAATTAAATTTGGAATTATATTTTAAGAGCTGGGTTGCAATTTCCCCGGTCCCTATTAACAAGATCTTTTTAGATTTGCATTGGGTTTTGGTAAAGGTGTCACTGACTACTTTCAAGGTTTTGTAGGCCAGGGATGTGCTGCCATCCCTAAATTTGGTTTCATTACTGATTCGTTTGTGCGCCTTAAATACGGTTTGCATGGCGCGCTCAAGTAAGGAACCCTGTAATTTATGCCAGATTGAAAATTGATAGGCTTTCTTGATTTGATGAATAATTTCGGCATCGCCGAGAACAGAGGAAGCCAAGCCCGAAGAAACATCCAAAAGATGCCTTACGGTTTCTTTGGTCGTATTTCCGTATATGAATAATGGAACTTGCGATTCGGCATTTCCAATAGCTTTATGGTCAATAAAAAAATCAAGAAGTGCCTCGCTCGATGTATTTAATGATTCGAAATAAATCTCTGTCCTGTTGCAGGTAGATAAAAGAAACAAGCCTATAATATCCGGAAAATGGTGTCTTATACGATCTGCGATCTTTATTTTTTCTTCTTCCGAAATGCAATAGACTCTCACGTTGTGAAACAGAGGCCGTTTTGTGCGATATACTTATAAAGCGTATTGATTTTTCCATAACACGTTACTAGTGATTAAACCCGATTTCAGGAACCTTTTATAAAACGAAAAATTAATGCTTTCTATTGTTTGAGGGTCCTTATGTAATTTACCACCAACCATCGGTCTTCGTCATCCGCAATTTTTTTCTTGAATTCTGGCATGTCATTTCTGCCAAAGGTCGACTTATAGAACATCTCGCCATCGGATTGCTCCTGATATTCAGCAGCCGAAAAATCGCCAAGATCCCCTTTTTGCTCCTTCGCCTTAGGACCATCCCCATAGCCTTCCTTCCCATGGCACGATTGACAGTGTTTGCTGTACAACGTTTTTCCGATGGCCAAATTCTCTTTGTCTGTCTTGTCGGTTGGATTCTTCATGTTTTTATATTCATCGGGGACGATCCATTTCTCCTGATAACTATGAGTAAACGAGTAAAGGCCTAAAGAAACGATTCCTAGAAGGATAATGATAACTGAATTTTTCATATTGCTATTAATTTTTGGATTTATATATTTTTGTTAGATTAAAAATTAAAAAAAGAATAATGGCCCAAATACCGATCATGACGCTGTTAAAAGACAACAATAAAAAGAGGGGGGTTTTGGTGCCCGGTGACCACATGGTTCGTTCCTCAAAGGTTGATTGATTTACAAAGGGTGTCCCGATTTTTCCGGTTATATTCGCTTTTATCGTGCCATACACATCACTTTCATTCAGTACGACCTCGAGGGTCAGATTACCATCAATGCCCGGTATCGTTGAATCAATGGGGACAATAATTGTACCAGAGCTATCGGTCGAGATAATATCTTCACCAAGTCTCAGGGGTTTAAATAATCGCTTCACCTGTAGTTGCAATGGCTGATCACTAATCGGGGTGTTTGAAAATTTGTCAATCAATGTTGCCTTTACGCTAGTAATTCCATCGTCCGAGGCCAATAATTCGGTCGTGATATCGGCCTCTTTAAAAGCGATGCTTTTTTCTACATCCGCAAATTCTTTATTGTCCGTTACCGCTACCCTATAATTATAAGTGCCGCTGCTGTCGGCATTTTTTGCCATTAAATTTTCAAAATTAAATTTTCCTTCCCCTTTGGCGTTTGTCGTAATTTGACCCACCTTCACTAAACTATCAAATTCAAGTACATTGTACACTTCAAATAAAAGGTCCGTTGCGGGTTCGAATCCTTCCTCTCCCTTAAATTTGGCGGAAATAGTAAGGTACTTCTCTTTTGGCATGATTTTTTTGAATGCCAAAGTGATCCGTGCCTTCTTTTTTTCATTTTGGGAATACCCTACCCCCATGGCAAAGATTAGAAAGGCCACGGTCAAGATACTTACGAAATTTATGTTCATCGAGCGTCCCATTATTTTGAAGATTTATCAGTTTCCAATACGCCTTGCTCCATAGCGGTTTCATGTATAGGTACAATGGGCAGATAACGAACCAATAGCGTAATAATTAAAAGGGCCGAAGCCAGTGTCCCAATTGTTATGATCCATTCAATGACGGAGGGAAAATAATGGTGCCAAGATTCGGGGACCCCTTGTATCGGTAGAAAGGGATGCAATAAGGTAGGGGTCACGATCAGGTATCTTTTCCACCAAGCACCTACTACTACTAAGAGACCAATAATGAAAACCGGAAGTGGTTTTCGTCCTTGTGGAATGACCAAGACAATAATAGGCACGATCAAACCACCAACTATAACCAACCAGAACAATGCGGCATAGTGCCCTACAAACAGTCCTTTTAAATGGGCAGCCTCTTCCACGGTATTTTTGTAGGCAGGAACCAGATATTCATTGATATTAAAATAGAGGTAAATCAGGCAGAGCAAAACCAACAATTTACCCATTCTATCAAAGTGCTTGGAAGTAATGTAGTCTTCAAGATGATAGATTCTTCTTAAGATGTACATTACAGTGATTACGGCTCCCGCACCGGCAACAAATGCCCCGGCAATAAAATACGGGCCAAAGTTTGAACTATCCCAGCCAGGTCTATACGTGGTCGCAAACAACCAGGCGGTTACCGTATGAATACCAAACGCTACCGGGATTATCATTATGGATAGGATACGAATTGATTTATTCTTGAGTTTTTGTTGTTGTATGCTGCCGTACCAATTTAAGGAAAGCTTTCCGTACCATTTCCGCAATTTAGGGGCATTCTTGAAGTGTTTTGCAAGTATGGCAAAATCGGGCAATAGGGGATAATAGAGCAGCAAAATACTGATAACAAGATACGTAGTAATGACCACAACATCCCAAATTATAGGCGATTGCAATCTACCATGAATAAAAAGATTGAATAGCCTCTCGGGTCTCCCCATATCGATAATAATAGTAAGTCCTGCCATTATAATGGCTGCCACCGCTATAATTTCGGCTGATCCGGGTAAGTGGCGTACTCCACCTTGCCCCGGATAAACGCAATATGGCCGTAATCAAGGACCCGACCAGGCTTATGGCCACAAAAAAGACAAAGTTCGAGATGTATATCCCCCAAAGGGCATAATCGCGCATATCGGTAATAATCAATCCCTCGCGCAATTGAACAATATAACAACCCAAGGCCCCAAAAATAATGGCCAGAAGAAATCCTATCCAAATTTTGCCATATTTTCCAAATTTCTTTGGGGCGAGATCTTCTACCAAGGCATCATAATTTTTCATGACTATTCTGTTATATCAACCGATTTAAATTCATCATAATTTTTCAAGCCTTCCTCAAAATCTACCAACCGGTTCGATGGGGGCAAATAATAGACGCTGGGCTCGGTACCCAGACTCTCCATCAATCGATATCCTGCCTTATCCTTGAGCAATTTGCTAAGCCTAAATGTCTCGTCACCGTTCGTCACGGTATCCTCATAGGCATCCCCAAAAAAGAAAACACCATTGGGGCAGGCGCTTACGCAATGCGGTAATTCACCTTTATCGACCATATGAGGGCAAAAATCACATTTGTCTACGGTTCCTTTTTGACTGGGCATCCCCGCATAATCAGGCGAATAATGCAGGTGTTCCATATCCATCGTAATTTCGCTCATTTCACCCTGTTTTGGCTCTGCCCAATTAAATACCCTTGTAGAATAAGGGCAGGCGGCCATACAGAACCGACATCCGATGCATCGATCCGCATCAATTAGGACCAGTCCGTCCTGTCTTTTAAAGGTGGCGTCTACTGGGCATACTTTTACACAGGGAGGCTTATCACAATGTTGGCAAAGCGTTGGCTGCCAATAGGGAGCCGTGCTTTCCGACTCTTGCATTTTATATATTTTAAGCCACGCATCGTCTCCTGTTATATAGTGCGATTTATTGCAGGCACTCTGGCATTGTTTGGCATTTTTGCATCGAGCCAGGTCAACGACCATGACAAATTTTCGATTGGGATACCCCTTGCGAACGTTATAGTTTTCATCCTTAAGGCTCGGAACTTCCATTACTTCCGACATTGGGACTTGTATCAAAGTGCCATCGGTCGACATCAACTCGATGGTTTCCTCACTATGCGCGCTTTCGTCGGTGTCAGTGCCTAGTGCCTTTGCCGTTGCACCGCCCACGGCGGCAAGTAGGCCTATTTTTAATCCCTTATCCAAAAAATTACGGCGTGAATTTGTATCGTTTTCTTGCATTATCGATGCCTTTATAGGTTTATTTTTTATCCAACCAGTTTAACAAGGAAGAGTTGGAAAGGTTTTTTTGAATGATTTTTGATTCTTGAACCGTTTTCTTTTTTACGCGAACCACGGTACCATCTGGTTTTAATAAGGTTTGATATTCGGGATCTTCATCATCGTCCACCGCTTTGCGTTGTTCCTCTTTATTCATGTTTCCCACGCCCAAAAAGGGAACGAGTAAACTACTGGCCAATAAGGGCAATAAGCCTCTTCTTGAAATTGGAGGGTATTTTTCGGGTATCTTTTTCATGGTCATACGATTTTGAGAGGCGTCACTTTTTAAAAGTTATAAATCCTAGTAATGTTGAAGCCCAGCATAAATTCACCATTAAAGAAATCATTGCTGTTCTTCATATAATTTTGCTGGGGTACAATGCCCGAATTATTGGTCAGGAATAATTGGAATGCATGGCCAGAGGTTGAAAATTCCACTCCCAAACTAATGCCCGGTTTTGGATAATAAAAATCATCATAGGCACTGTTATACACATAATACTGTGTAAAGGGTTGGCTGTAATCGAAAAGTACGGACGTATTTTCACTGACCTTATAGCGGCCACCCATCGCTATTGCTAACATATCGTTGTTTCTATCGGGTTCCACTAAATTGAAATGGGAAACGCTGGGCGCCAATTGTAAGGAAAGTTTAGGGCTGAATCTGCGTGCGATGATCAATTGATTAAAGTAGGAGTATCTATCTTGCACGGTGGGAAAACGATTAAATCCTTTTTTACGGGCATCGATTGTAAAATTACCATAGTACGAAATACTTACGGGTATTTTGCCCGAGCGCGTTTGCCGTAATAGGCCCACTTTCAAGTTAAAATCCTGAAAGCGATTATCTTTGGTGGTCCCGAATCCAACAGTCACGCGGTCAAGTATTGCATAGGATAGACCAAGACGGATATTGGCATCCCCCCAGATTCCTGCCAAGTCGGCATCCTTAATAATCCCAAACCTATGTTGCATCTGTATCTCCAATGTTTTTTTTGTATACAGCATATTGGTGGGATTATCAATTATATATGAACTCTCAAATGCAGAGCGCTCCGGTTTGTCCTCCACCTGAACGGAATCTTTTTCCTTTTCCTGGGAAATGGCACAGAAGGGCAATATTATAAAGGCAAAAAGCAGTATTTTATAATTTTTCATTTCGATTCTATTGTTCTTGGTTAATTATCCAAAGCTCCCTGATCGATCCAACCCTTGACTAAATTAATTTTGGAATCTGATAATTTCCCATCCGGGGGCATTAATGGAATTCCATCGATATTCACGAGCGCCTTGTACACGATGCTTGCGTTGGCATCCCCTTTAACCACATAGCCATTAATAAGATTGGCATAGGATACATTGGCCTCCAGGACCGGATCGGTACTTCCTTTATGACAGCTAATGCATCTTTCGTTGAATAGCGGTTGTATGTTGTCTTTAAAAGAAATGACATCGGGTATGGGTTCTTCAGGGGTGGCGGCATCCGGAATAATGACTACTTCATCATAATAGCAGGATAGCAGAACTAAACCGAAACAGCCTATCAGAACCTTTTGTATTTTGTTTTTCATTCTGAATTTATTATTTGGTTGACTTACCTTATCGCTATAAATAAATTAGCGGTTTTGCTTTCGTTATACATCATCGGATCCATTGATTTCTATTATCAATTCTGCAACGCTTCTATTGAGTTTGGAATTAATGCATCAACGTAGGCAGGGTTGTGAACCCCTTTACTGCTATCTTCTTCGATAAAGACATAATTCCATGCGGCCAAAGCAGCTGTGAAGTCATACAAGCCAACTACTGGACTGCCATCTATTACAATGCCAACGTGGGTGACAGGCGTAAAACCATCGGCTTCAAAAACAGGTTGCCAGACGCCAAGACTATCTTGGGCAATATCTTGTCCGACCACATTAGCCAATAAACCAGCCAGGATTTCCATGCGATCTAATGTTTCCGTTTGAAAACCTTCTCGATCAAAAGTAGTAGCATCGGCAAACTCGGAATCTAAATGACACGAGGCACAAGCGGTTCTGGTGGGGTTGAAGGTATGTCCTCCATTCGTGGCATCCGTACCGGGGCTCATATGGCATTTAATACAGGATGATTGTGATCTGTGTGGAAAAAATTCAGTAGGATACCCTACAGAACCGGCAATTTCGCCTCCATTTATACCTTCTAGCATGGTGACCTGAGGTCCGTGATGGGTTCCCCAATGTGAATTGGTTATCATATATTTGCCATTTACAGCATCGGCAAGGGTCGGTACATGTGTTCTTGGTTGATGACAGTTGACGCAGGTATTACTTAAACCTAATAAATCACTTTCATTCCGAATATCGATTGTATAGGTTGAGTCAATAATCAGTGTTACGGGATCGTTTGTTCTTAGAGCATAATCATTGCCATCGTTTGCAAAATCGAAAGAACGATGTCCTACATCACTGGCGTGACAACCCGTACAAGTAATAGGTTGTATTGTTGTGTAACCAACTGAACTTACTTCTCCATTAGAAATAAAATCACTAAAACCCTGATTATTGTGGCATCGAGCACAGGATGCACTCAATCCTCTCGCCCATGAACCTTTAGGGCTTGTGGCGTGATGTGAAATGGCATATTGATCTCGAATTGCATCCCTATGCTCATTTGAGTGACACGCAATACAAGAGGCTGCAGAACCATCGGCCCCGTCGACACCATTGATTCCGTCGATACCGTTAATACCATTCGTGCCAGGTAGTCCCTGAAGTCCTTGTATTGGGTCGCTCGTGCATTGAATAAACAAGAGACTTGATGCCACCATCATCAAGTATCCAAATGCGTTTAAATTTTTCATATTAACGAATATTTAGTTGTCCATTTTGGTTAAAGGGAAGAAAATACACGCCGATAAAAAATGACAATTGTCATAAGTTTAAATTTTTTTTAACATTTTAAATTTTTTTATTCCAGCAGCTAGTATCCGAAGGGCCCCATTTTCAAAAAAAAATACTTGGTTGAATAGGACGCATACGCCTTTTTAGAATAAAAATTGAGTGATGCAAGGCATATCGGTTAAAAATACCTGTTCAAATACCGATGGTCTATTTTAACGACATGACATTTATCATAAAAATAGAAGGTAGAGGATCCTACTTTTAGACTTGAATTATCATCATACCTCTTAAGAATTATATCATGCAAGTACTTCACGACGTCAAAAAGAGAGTATACCGATTCGGCAATAAAACTGCCGATGGAATTAGTACACTAAAAAATCTGCTGGGCGGGAAAGGCGCCAACCTGGCCGAAATGAGTACGTGATCGGCATCCCCGTACCCCCAGGGTTTACCATCACGACCGAGGCATGCACCGAATATAATCTTTTAGGGCATGAAGCGGCCCTCGCCTTGATTAAGACCGAAGTTGAAAAATCGGTTTCATGGGTCGAAAGTGTCATGGGCTTAAAATTTGGGGATACCAATGACCCCATGCTGCTATCGGTTCGGTCCGGTGCAAGGGTTTCAATGCCTGGGATGATGGATACCGTTTTGAATTTGGGTTTAAATGATACGGTCGTGGTGGCCTTGGCCAAAAAGACTAAAAATGAGCGATTCGCATGGGATTCATATCGTCGGTTTATTCAAATGTATGGTGGCGTCGTATTGGGGATGAAGCCCGCGACCAAAGAGGATATTGATCCGTTTCAGGAAATCATGGAGCACCTCAAGGAAAAACGAAATATTCAATTAGATACCGAATATACGGTCGAAGATCTACAACAATTGGTGCGTGAATTTAAAGAAGCGGTAACACTTCGCACCGGACATGACTTTCCCGCCGATCCCTGGGATCAACTTTGGGGCGCGGTAATCGCCGTTTTTGACAGCTGGAACGGCAATAGGGCGTTGTATTATAGAAAGATGCATAACTATCCTTCTGATTGGGGCACCGCGGTGAATGTGCAAGCCATGGTATATGGCAATATGGGCGCCGATTCGGGCACTGGTGTCTGTTTTTCCCGGGACGCCGGTACGGGGGAAAAGATTTTTAACGGGGAATATTTGATCGATGCACAGGGTGAAGATGTCGTTTCAGGAGTTCGAACCCCCCAACAAATAACCAAAGAGGGTTCTAAACGATGGGCTGAACTGGCAAAAGTTGACGAAAAAGATAGATTGCAAAACTACCCCTCCCTAGAAGAGCTAATGCCTGCGATTTATGCCGAATTGAATACCTATCAGAAAAAGATAGAAACACACTATCGGGATATGCAGGACATGGAATTTACCATTCAAAAGGGGAAACTTTGGATGCTTCAAACCAGAAATGGCAAAAGAACAGGGTCCGCCATGGTGAAAATTGCCGTCGATTTGTGGAAGGAAGGCTTGATTGACGACAAAGAAGCACTTCTTCGAATAGAACCCAACAAATTGGATGAATTATTGCATCCGGTTTTTGATCCCCAGGCTTTAAAAAAAGCCCATATTATTGCCCAAGGCCTTCCTGCTTCGCCAGGAGCGGCAACAGGTCAAATCGTGTTCTTTGCCGATGAGGCCTTTAAATATAAATATTCAATTCTAACTCGTATCGAAACCTCCCCAGAGGATTTGGAAGGTATGAACATCGCAAGGGGCATTTTGACGGCCCGAGGAGGGATGACGTCGCATGCCGCCGTTGTCGCAAGGGGCATGGGAAAATGTTGTATTTCTGGTGCAGGTGCCTTAAAAATCAACTATAAGACGCGCACTTTGACCGTAGATAATAAGGAATATCATGAAGGGGACTGGATTTCCTTGAATGGTTCAACCGGAAGTATTATCGAAGGAAAAGTAGCAACCGTGGAACCTACCTTAAGTGGGGAATTTGCCGAAATTATGGATTTGGCCGATACCTATGCTACCATGAAGGTACGAACGAACGCCGACACCCCCAAAGATGCCAGGGCGGGACGTAATTTTGGCGCAAAGGGAATCGGATTGACACGAACGGAGCATATGTTCTTTGAAGTTGACCGGATCAAAGCCATGCGCGAAATGATATTGGCTGACACTGTTAAAGGCAGAAAACGGGCTTTGGAAGATTTGCTGCCCATGCAACGCAGTGATTTTGAAGGTATTTTTGAGGCGATGAACGGTCTCCCCGTAACCATACGCTTGTTGGACCCCCCATTGCATGAGTTCGTGCCCCATCAATTGGCACAGCAAAAGGATCTGGCCGACGAAATGCACATATCGCTGCAGGCCGTTAAAAATAAAGTGGCCGATTTGGAGGAGTTCAATCCCATGTTGGGCCATCGAGGGTGTAGATTGGGCAATACCTACCCCGAGATTACTGAAATGCAGACCCGGGCCATTATTGAGGCCGCCTTAAACTTAAAGGTGAAGGGTATAGAATCCATTCCGGAGATTATGGTTCCCTTAATCGGAACCTCGGAAGAATTTATTTTGCAAGAAAAAATAATCAGGGCGACCGCTGATACCGTGTTTGCCGAAAGAAACGACACCATTGAGTACGCTGTGGGCACGATGATCGAAATACCCCGTGCCGTGTTAATGGCCGATGTGATCGCACAACATGCCGAATTCTTTTCTTTTGGCACGAACGACCTCACACAAATGGTCTATGGCTATTCTCGAGACGATGCGGGTAAATTCCTGCCTGTTTATTTAGAGAAAGGGATCCTAAAAGAAGACCCCTTTCAAAAATTAGATCAGGAAGGCGTGGGGCAATTAATAAAAATGGGCATTGAAAGAGGACGATCCGTGAAGCCAAATTTAAAGATTGGAATCTGTGGGGAACACGGTGGCGAACCCAATTCGGTTGAATTTTGCCATCGCGTGGGGATGAATTATGTCAGCTGTTCCCCCTTTAGGGTCCCTATCGCTCGATTGGCTGCTGCACAGGCCGCAATAAAAGGGGCATCATGACGACATACTGATTCAGATTAAGGATGGCTTTTTGATTTACCATCGGTTACGAAGCAAGAAAGTCTAGACTTTCAATCGATCGCCCTACATTTTGAAAGTTGAAGTAACGCATTGAAGTGATTGTCATGACCAAAGCAAAGCGTGACACTATTTGTTCGTAGCTAAAATCGCAGCCCCTATTCTACCACCTTGCCATCTTCCAATATCAAATCATACCGATAGCCAGCCCCAAAATCACGGTCGAGATTCACCACCCCGCGCATGGTAACTTTTGATCCCTCGGGAACAAAGGTGTTGGAGGTGATGACCAGGTCAAAATCATTCTTACTGCCATCTTGCAAGTGGATCCAGTTGCGATCCATGATATTGGGATTTACCTTTACACAAGTGCCGCTTATTTCTACTTCCTGGCCTTCATACTTTTTGGGATCTTTAACCACCTCTGCAATTTTTACCTTGCCTTTAAAGGTGGTTATTTTATCGGTATGTGTTGGGATATCTTCTTTTACGGCCACCTTTTGTTCCATCTTAGGAACATTGGCGTCTAAGACCCCTGCGTTTTTCGAATGATCTTCGGGTACTAGATTTGAAACCAAATAGATGGTATCGAATACCCTATTGTATTCCTTGCTTTCAAAATCGGTTTTCAAGAGGCCATTTCTATAATAATAGATTTCACCTTTCTTAGCCGCTTGTTTGCGGGTGGCGATCCAAAATTGTTTCCCTTCTTCGTTTACTTTCAAATAGATATAACGTTCGGTAGGCAACACTTCCTGAACATTGACTTTGTGCAGGTCTTCATCAAAAGACGTATTTGAATTTGGGCTTACTTGGGTAGATGGATCGGATGAAAAGATGCCACTGCCATTCTCTGTATTCCCATCCTCGGATGCAGGGGCTATGACTTTGGGACCATTATTGCAAGCAGCCATTAATACGGCTGCGAATAGGGAATGTATTAGAACGTTATTTTTCATTTGTAGCTAATTATGTGTTATTAAGAGGTCAGATTTTCCCGACGCCAAGTTTAAAGAATGTAACAAATTTACGGTTCATAACCCAATATGTAAGCGCTCATTTCCAAGTTCTTTTGGTGTCTAAAAACGCTGGGATAGCTGTGCGTATATCCGATAGGTCTTTTCGGTATCCAAGGTGGTAAACTCCCCTGAAATACTAAAATAGAGTTTTCGATTAATATAGTACGATAGGTCGGTTCCGAAATAGTGTTGGTTTACTGGAGCTAGGGTATTCGTATAATTGTAGTTCACAAAGCGATAATAAAAGTCGGCATTCAATCTTCCGTGAAAATAATCCTTTGAATGTCGTATCGATGCGATATTGCTTTCCAAATAATTCGATTCGTTCCGATTATAGGAAAGTGATAGCCTTCCACCTATGGCCGGGACTTTTGAAAGGGTGACATAGCCATAGATATTGTCCGATTTGTTCTCCCGATCACTCTGAAACCGCTTGCTATAACTGCCTCCCGCCAAAATATTCTTAAAGGGCCGGATGTTTATTCTGCCCCGCACGCCCTGTCTTGCAATATCATCGTCCAATAACCGTTCGATTTCGGTTTGAAAGGTCTCATAATACAATATCCTTTTTCGGGAATCATAGGATACCATGAGATTGATTTTCGGACTAAAACGATACCGCGCGGAAACATATAAGTTGGTCAACCGTATATCGCCTGTGACCACTTGGTTTACTTTACTGTACAAATCAAGTTCCAAGGAAGAGAATAGATTCAAATTTTCAAGAATGGTACTGGTATGTTGAAAATAGGCATAGCGCCGATCGATTTCCCCGTTGTTCTGTTGTTGGATAAATCCCACGGTAGTTTGTGAATAAAATTCTTTTTGATCGGTCAAGATACCCGCATAACCACCATATTGCAGTAGATTTGAATTAAAACCATAATTAAGGATATCGGGACGAAATCCTACAATTGCGCCTAGATATTTACCGCCAAAATATTTTTCCACCTGCAACCCATCTATAGCACCAATCGAGGAAATTTTTGAGTTGATGTTCCTTCCTAGGGTCAACGACAGACTAGGGGTCACTTCATAACGCACGCCCAAATCATATACCCTTAAAAAACGCTTCTTTAGAAGTGAGGAAGTATCGTTGTGATTTAGAATTTGCTGGTAATTTATATAGCTATTGAATGAAAATTTAGAATCCTTGATGTGGTCGGCATCGATTGAAAATCGACCCATGATTCGATGCCGAGCATCCCGCTCGTTCGATATCGTACTATTGGTTGCCACCGAAACCCTGCCCCGAATTTTTTCCTTCATAGAGGGCACTACTTTTTGCTTGACTATGCTGGGGACTTCCGCAGCCCGCATCATATTTTTATCTCCCGTTGGTTTGGGAAGTTCCCCTGAAATGATAGCAAGCACCTCCTCTTTATTTTCAGGGACCGTGTAGGTTACATCATCCCCCTTTTGTATGGGGCAATCATTGACGATCGAACAAACGCAAGAGGTGGAAGATTTGCTTTTGACCAATAAACAGGCAGAATTCGTAGTGGCCAATCGCAAGGTGTCTCCAATAATAAGCGCCTCGGTATCGACAAACTTCACATATACGTTTTGCGTGGTAACAAAAGTCACCTGTCCCTTCAGGACTTCTTCATTGTCCTGAGCGAATGCATTGTAGGTTAATGCCATAAAGGTGATGAAACTAAAAATGTATTTCATTTACTTAACTGCGTCCTTGGGGGTGACATTCATAACATCCTTGGCTACCTCGGTCTTGGTGGTGATCATTACGGTGGCAATGGATGCAATCAAAAATCGCATAATTGTTAGGGTTGGTATGGCATTCAACGCAGGTATCCCATGTTTGGCCCTGACGGTGTTTTCCACTATAAATCGGAAAATACTGATTATGGTCAAAGGTAGCGGGTGTCCAACCAGGATTGGTAGTGTGGCAGGAAACACAATCGGTTGGAAATTGCGCTGCTGCGTGGTTCGGGTCGGTGGTCTGATTATAATCATCCTGATGGCACGATACACAATCAGGTGATAGTCCTGCATAGGTACCCGAGGTATGGCATTGTGTGCAGTCTGAAATGTTATGCCCTTGTGTCAAGGGGAAAAAATCATGATTGATCGTGGCAGGTGACCACCCGGGATTCGTCGAATGGCAGGAGGCACAATCAGTTGAGAACCCATTTGTCTGATGATTCGGATTACTGGTCTGGTTATAGTCGGTTTGATGGCAATTGACGCAATCGGGAGACAGACCTACATAGCTACCGGAAGTATGGCATTGGGTACAGTCCTGAATGTTATGGCCACCGGTCAATGGGGGAAGTCATCTCGACCATATCGTCGGCATCGCCTTTGCCGGCATGCAGATCACGCCCGAGGTGTTCGAGGACATACAGGGCTATCGATCGCTGATCGAGATGGGCATCGCCCCGGCGGTCGTCGAGCGCGTGACCAGCGACGAGCTGGCGCGGCTCGACATGCTGATCGACCGCATGGCCGCCACCAGCGACCTGCGCGAGCAGGCGCAATGGGACTATGAATTCCACCTGGAACTGGTCGGACTTGCCGGCAATGCCGTGCTCGCGCGCAGCTACCGGGTGATGGCCGAGCCAATGAAGCGTCTCATGGAAATCGGCAAGGGCGCCCATGGCACGCAGGTCACCATCGACCAGCACCACGACATCGTCGCGGCGTTGCGGAACCGGGATGTCGAGGCCTACACGCAGATGCTGGCCAAGCACCTCAAGTTCGGCCGTCAATATGTCAGTGCCGCCCAGGCGGGCACGCGCGAAACCACACAAAACTCATCGGGACTCTGACTGCAGATGCAAATTGGACTTGGCCTCTATCGGCACATGCTGAATGCCGACAGCTATCGGTTCGCCCGCCAGCTCGGGATCGAGCAGATTGTCGTCCATCTCGAGAACTATCTCGCCAGCGAGCAGGACGGGAAGGTCAACCTGTCGCGCGGCGATGCGGATGGCTGGGGCCGGGCGGTCGATGGCTACTGGAATTACGATACCTTCAAATCGCTGATCGACGAATTGGGCGCCAACGGGCTCAAGCTCGCCGCGATCGAGAATTTCGCCGTCAAGCAGTGGTCGGACATCCTCCTGGACGGTCCGCGGCGCGACGAGCAGATCGCGCAGATGCAGCAGATGATACGCGACGCCGGCCGAGCCGGCGTGCCCTGCTTCGGCTACAACTTCTCCGTCGCCGGCGTCTGGGGCTGGGTGCGGGGGCCGTTCGCGCGCGGCGGGGCGATCAGCGTCGGCTTCGATGCGGATGCGATTGACATCGACCAGCCGATCCCCGACGGCATGGTCTGGAACATGCGCTATGGCGAGGGCCGTCCCGGCGCGGTCGTGGCGCCGGTTTCGAGCGAAGAAATGTGGGACCGCGTCCGGCGACTTCCTCGATGCCATGCTCCCCGTCGCCGAGGAAGCCGGCGTCAAGCTCGCCGCCCATCCCGACGATCCGCCGATGGAGGCGCTGCGCGGGGCGGCACGGCTCGTCAACCAGCCTGCAAAATATGACCGGCTGATCGCGCTCAATCCGAGCCCGGCCAATACGCTCGAATTCTGCCTCGGCAGCGTCCAGGAGATGCGCACCGGCAATGTCTACGATGTGGTCGATCGCTATTCGCGCGACAACCGCATCGGCTACATCCATTTCCGCAACGTCACCGGCAAGGTGCCGCATTATCGCGAGGTGTTCGTCGACGAGGGCGATATCGACATGGCGAAGGTCATGGGAATCCTCAAGACGAACAAGTTCGAGGGCGTCCTCATCCCCGACCATACGCCCGAGCTTCACTGCGACGCGCCCTGGCATGCCGGCATGGCCTACGCCATCGGCTATATGCGCGCCTTGCTGAAGACGACCTGACATCGGAGCCAAGATGACCGTTTCATCGCTTGTCGGCGCCGCGGGGCGCCAATGGGTCACCCAGACCAGCCATCGCGACTGGCTGCTCGGGCAGGCCTATGACCTGATCGACTTCTACCAGCCGGGCTGCGTCAACCCGCGCGGCGGCTTCTTCGATCTCGACGATTTCGGCCAACCCTCTCCCGACCGGCTGGCCGCCGGCGAACCGGCCGACGCGGCAGCTCTTCGCCGACGGTGCGCATGGTGCATTGCTTCTCGATCGCGCATCTGATGGGCCGGCCGGGCGCCGAGGCGATCATCGACCACGGCATGGACTTCCTGTGGAACGGCCATCGCGACGACGAAGCATGGCGGCTATCACTGGGGCAGTCGGTCTACGGCGCGCCGGTCACGGACGCCACCAAGCAGGCCTATGGCCACGCCTTCGTGCTGCTGGCCGGATTCGAGCGCCAAGCTCGTCGGCCATCCCGATGCCGACCGCCTGCTCGCCGATGTGACCGATGTACTGCTGGACAAATTCTGGGAGCCGCGCATTCGGCGCGATCGCCGAGGAATTCAATCGACGACTGGTCGCCGATCGGACCTATCGCGGCCAGAACTCCAACATGCACCTGACCGAGGCGTGCATGGCGGCCTTCGAGGCGACCGGAACGCAGCAATATCTCGACGGGCCGAGCGATCGCCGAACTGATCATCCGCCGCATCACCGCCGGCGAATGACTGGCGCCTGCCGGAGCATTTCGATCAGCGACTGGCAGATCGACGCGGACTACGACCGCGACGTTTTCCGCCCCTTCGGCACGACCGTCGGCCATTGGCTGGAATGGTCGCGGCTGCTGCTGCAGCTCTGGGCGCTGGGCGGGCGCAAGGTGGACTGGCTGCCGGGCGCCGCGAAGAAGTTGTTCCGCAAGGCGACCGAGGAAGGCTGGGACGCCGAAAAAGGCGGCTTCTATTTTACCCTCGACTGGCAGGGCCAGCCGCGTCGACCGCGACCGCTATTGGTGGCCCTGCTGCGAGGGTATCGGTGCGCGGCATCTTTCCTGAATGCGACGACGGCGATCCTTTCTACGAGGGATGGTATCGCCGGATCTGGGACTGGGCCGACACCCATCTGATCGACCATGAGCGCGGGCAGCTGGCACCCGCAGCTCAGCGACGATCTCGTGCCGATCACCGATCCCTGGTTCGGCAAGCCGGACATGTACCATTCCTTCCAGGCGCCTGATCCCGCTGCTGCCGACCACCGGCAGCATCGCTCACGGCCTCGTCCAGACCGGGCTTTAGGAGGGCGCGATGCTTGAGGATCTGGAAGGCAAGACGGCCCTGGTGACCGGCGGGGCGCGCGGCATCGGCCGGGCGATCAGCATGAGCCTCGCCGAGGCAGGCTGCCATGTGATCGTGCATACGCGCCAGGTGACGGCGGAGGTGGAAGCCTTCGTCATGGAACTTTCCGCCCGGCATGGCTCGCAATGCCATGCCGTCGCCGCCGATTTCCAGCAGGCCGCCGACATCGCGCCGATGTTCGAGGCGATCGACAGGCTGGCGCCCCGTATCGATATCCTCGTCAACAATGCCGGATTCGAAACGACCTTTGCCGCCGAGGACATGCCGTTCGAGGCGTGGCAGGCGGTGCTGCAGGTCAATCTGAACGCGCCGTTCCAGTGCAGCCAGGAAGCGGCCCGGCGGATGAAGACCCATGGCTCCGGCGGCGTCATCATCAACATCTCGTCGATCCACGACACCATTCCGCGCAAGGGCCTCAGCCATTATTGCGCATCCAAGGCGGCGCTTAAGATGCTCGGCCACTGCACGGCGCTGGAATGGGCCGAATTCGGTATCCGGGTAGTCAATGTCTCGCCCGGCGCGATCGAGACCGACATGAACCGCGAGGCGATCGACAATTTCGGTCGCGACAAGTTCGAGCACTGGATACCGGCCGGGCGGGTCGGAAACACCGGCGATGTCGCCGGCATGGTGCGGTTCCTGTGTTCCAGCGCCGGCGGCTATGTCACCGGCACCGACATCTATATCGACGGGGGCTATATGCGGAACCTCGTCCGATACGACGATCGTCCCGGCCGCGGCTGACCCGCGCCGCACCATCCCCCCAATGGAGAGTTCCCGTGTCCGACCTCACGACTGACGAAGGCCTGTTCGCGGCCTTGCGCGATACGTTGTTCACCGCCGTCGTCGGCGATGTCCTCGACAAGATGGGGCATCGCCGCCAGTTTCTGCCACAGGCGATCGGGCCGCTGCGCCAGGATATGCGCATTGTCGGCCGGGCCATGCCGGTGCTGGAAGCCGACGTGTTCGACGAGATCGCGGAGGGCTCGAACGGACCGCTCGGCAAGAAGCCGTTCGGGATGATGATGGAGGCGCTCGACGATCTGAAGCCGGGCGAGGTCTATATCGCCAGCGGCGCCTCGTTCAGCTACGCGCTGTGGGGCGAACTCATGTCGACGCGCGCCACCCATCTGAAGGCCGCCGGGCGCCGTGCTCAACGGATTCGTTCGCGACGCCGACGGCATCGAGGCGCTGAACTACCCGACCTTCTGCCGCGGCACCTATGCGCAGGATCAGGGTCCGCGCGGCAAGGTCATCGACTACCGCGTTCCAATCGAGATCGAAGGCATCCGCATCCGCCCCGGCGATCTATTGTTTGGCGATCGTGAGGGCGTGCTGGTTATTCCCAAGGCGGTCGAGCAGGACGTGATCCGGGCCGCGCTCGAAAAGGCGTCGACGGAAAACCGGGTCTCGACCGCGATCCGCGAGGGAATGAGTGCCCGGGAAGCGTTCGACACGTTTGGCGTTCTCTAGCGGCCGGCGGGTCGTTCGGGGTATCGTCGCCCTCCAGCACGCAAAGGACCAGCATGTCGATACGCTTGAGCGTCGCCGCCCTTTCCAACCTGCCTGAATCCGTCAAGGCGCCGGCCTATGGGCGGGAAGGGCTGCGAGCCGGCATCCTGCATTTCGGCGTCGGCAATTTTCACCGCGCCCATCAGGCGGTCTATCTCGATGCCCTGTTCAGTCTCGGCCAGGACCACGATTGGGCGATCATCGGTGCCGGGCGTATGCCGGCCGACGCGCAGATGCGCGACGGCTCGGCCGGGCAGGACTGGCTGACCACTGTCGTCGAACAGGACAACGACCGCCACGACGGCCCGCGTCACCGGCTCGATGATCGACTTATCGCGCCCGACGACCGGCGGCCCTGCTCGCGCGGCTTGACGATCCGGCGATCCGCATCGTCTCGATGACGATCACCGAGGGCGGCTATTTCATCGACCCGGCGTCGGGGCACTTCGATCCGGCGCACCCCGACATCGTCGCCGATGCGCCGAATCCCGCGACCCGCGGACCGTTTTCGGCCTGATCGTCGCGGCCTCGGCGCCGCCGTGCGGCTGGAACACCGCCCTTCACGATCGATGTCTTGCGACAATATTCCGGGCAATGGCCACGTCACCCGCAACGTCGTCGTCGGGCTCGCCGCAACTGATCGATCCGGACCTTGGCAGACTGGATCGGCGAGCATGTCGCCTTCCCGAACGGCATGGTCGACCGCATCACGCCGGCGACCACCGACCGCGAGACGCGCCTGTGCTCGAGACCTACGGCATCGACGACGACGCGCCGGTCTTCTGCGAGGCGCTTCCAGCCAATGGGTCCTCGAGGACGATTTTCCGCCGGGCCGCCCGGCGCTCGAAAAGGTCGGCGTAACCTTCGTCGCCGGACGTCGCGCCCTACGAGCTGATGAAGATCCGCATCCTCAATGGCGGCCATGCCGCGATCGCCTATCCGGCCGGCGCTGCTCGACATCCACTTCGTGCATGAGGCGATGAGCGAACCGCTGCATCGCCGATTTCCTCCACAAACTCGGCGACGACGAGATCATCCCGGTCGTGCCGCCGGTGCCGGATACGGATCTGCATGACTACTTCGCCGTGTCGGCAAACGCTTTGCCAATCCCAATATCGCCGACACCGTCGCGCGCCTCTGCCTCGATGGCTCCAACCGCCAGCCGAAATATGTGCTGCCGACCGTGCTGGACGGGCTGGAACAGGACCGGAAGATACGGGGGCTGGCGCTCGTCTCGGCGCAATGGGCGCGGTATTGCTACGGAACCAGCGACAGCGGCGGAAAGATCGCCCCGAACGATCCCGACTGGGATCGGTTGCAGGCGCAGGCACGTCTGGCCCGCGACGAGCCGGCGCGCTTCCTGGAGCTTCGCGACATATTCGGCGATGTCGGCCGTCATCCGCGCTACATCGCCGCCTTCTCGGCGGCACTCGCCAGCCTCTGGTCCCACGGCACCCGCGCCACGCTCGAGCGCTATCTCGCCGACGCGGACTTTTAAGCCCGCGATCGGCCGGATACGTCAAACCTGGTAGCGTGCCCGCCGCGCGGGATCGATCGCGAAGCCGAGGCGGGGCCCTCATGCCGAACACGGCTCGTCGCCATGGATTTCGCCAACGGGCATAGCGTTTGAGGCCGCGCGGCGAACTCGATAGTCTGCGCCAGCCTCTGTTGGCCGTGGACGCCCGGGCGGGTCTGTCGGCGCCGACGTTATCAGCGCCCGCCGCAGGTTCCGCCTTGCTCAGGCGTCGCTCTGCTCGACCAGGCCCTTGGCCTTCAGCTCGGCGATCGCCGCTTCCGAGAGGCCGAACTCGGCCAGGATCTCGTCCGTATGCTGGCCGACCAGCGGCGCGGGGCGATCGATCGTCGGCGGCGTGCCGCTCATCTCCACCACCGGCCCGATGACCTTGACGTCGCCGGCCGTCGCGTGGCGGTAGCTCGTCACGACGCCGCGATGGCGTACCTGTGGATCCTCGACCGCCTCGAGATGTCGCTTGACCTCACCGCACCAGATATCGGCGTTGAGCATCGCCTCTAGCAGGCTGGGTTGGTCCATTTGCGGGTTTCGCGGCGATCTTTTCCCAGATTTCGTCGCGTTTGTCGAACAGGGTATCCGGGATCGTCATAGGCGAGCAGTTGCGGCGCATCGAGAACACCGACCAGCTTCTTGTAGGGGCTCATGGCAATGGTGACCCATCCGTCAGACACCGGATAGACGCCGAACGGCGCGTCCATGCCAGGATGACCGATCGACGAATTCGGCCGCTCGAGATTCTCGCTGAAATTCATCACCCAGACGAGTTCCTGGTTCTGGTGCTGGAGCAGGCCGGACATCAGGTCGACCTTGATCTCCTGCCCCTCGCCGGATCGCTCGCGCCAATAGAGGGCCGAGAGGATGCCATAGACCATGTTCATCGCGCCGATCTGGTCGGCGAAACCGGCGCCGACCGGCGACGGCGCGCCATCGCCGCGCCCGGTGGCGGCGGCGAGTCCCGTCAGGCCCTGGATCGAGCATGTCCTGCCCCGGACGCGTCAGATATGGCCCGCTGTCGCCATAGCCCGATGCCGAGCAATAGATGATGCGCGGATTGATCTTCCTGAAATCCTCATAGCCGAAGCCGAGCCGCTCCATGACGCCGGGACGGAAGTTCTGCAGCACGACATCGGCCTGCTCGGCGATCTTGTAGAGGCTCGCCTTCGCCTCCGGCGCCTTCAGATCGATCGCGAGCGACCGCTTGTTGCGGTTCCAGGCGAGGAAGTTCGGGCTTTCGGTCCCGCCGACCCACCGGTTCTTGAACGTCATCGTGCGGAACAGGTCGCCCTGCCCGGGACGCTCCACCTTGATGATGTCGCGCGCCCATGTCGCCGAGAAGCTGCGTGGCGAACGGCCCCTGAAGCAGGTGGCTGAAGTCGAGAACGGTTACGTCCTGCAGCGCCTTGGCCATGTCAGTCGTTCCTCTGGATGTCCTGCCGCGCGGCCGCCTCGCGGGCGCGGGCATAGGTGTCGTTGGCATCGGCGATGAGGGCGGCCGTTCGCCGCCCTCCTTCAGCCAGTGATGGACGCGGAGCGCCATGTGTTCGTAGGCGGGAATGAAGCCGTCGAAGCGCGGGCGCAGAGAACGCCTTGTCGATCGTCTCCAGCGTATTGGCGAAGAAATGGCCGCCAGGCCGCGTTGGCCGTCCGGATCGGTCCAGGCCGTGCGAAGGCCCGGCTGGCCGCCATGGGCGACATAGTCGCCGGCCTGGTGCGCCGGCTGGTGCAGCGACAAGCCAGGTAGGTGGCGGCCGCCTCGACATCGCGTGCAATGCGCCGAGATGGCGCAGCCCGCGCCGCCGAGGATGGCACCCGGCGCGCGGATCCGGGCCCGGGGCCGGCGATCGTTGGCGAAGGTCATCGGCTTGGCGGCGCCGGCGCCGCGAATAGTTGGTGTAGCCGAAGGCGAACGGCAGATAGACGATATCATCCCGGCTGCCATCGCGTCATAGGTCTTGATCGGATTCCAGTCCGCCGGCTTTCCGGATTGGAGAGTCGACCAGCTGCTCGAGATGGCCGAGGACGTCGCCTCGAAGACGTCCGGCTGCAGCATCTTGTCGTCCCATCGGCTGCGATGGGATTACCGAGATTGGCGGAGAGCGTCGCGACAAGGCACGCGGCATCGGTCTGGCAGCTGGGAAGGCGAGCCATTTGCCGGCCTTTCGGGCGGCTGCGCCAAGTGCCAGCACGTCGTCAAAAGTCCCGGCGGCGCGTCGAAACCGAGTTCCGCGAGCAGATCGGCGCGGTAGCTCGCGACCTGGCAGGCCGCGTCCGTCGGCAGCGCCCAGACGCCCGCCATAATTATAGGACCGCGTCGAAGGGCCGACGCTTTCGCGCTCCAGCATGGCGTAGAACTCCGCCGGAAAAAGCGGCCGCAGGTCGCGCAGGCAACCGGGCGCGCTGGCGCGGCCGCAAACGGATGGTCGATGACCATGAAGGTCGAACTGGCTCGGCCAGCTCCTCGATCGGCTGGACGCCGAAATCGCGCAGGCTTCGCCGGCTCCATTCGACTCTCGATGTCGGGTGTGCCGCGGTGAAGCGCGCGGTGTTCCGCGGCCAGCGGATCGAAACCGCGCGGATGGTCCCAGGTCATGCCGCGCAGGCGGACGGTCATGTCGCGAGTTGCCTCCGCCAAGGCGTTCGATCTCGGCCACCACGGAGGCCGCGGCGATGTCGGTCTCGATCCTGCGTGATGTGCCAGCGACCGAGATTGGCCGCGTAGAGCGTGCTGCCCGTAAAGGCAATGTTGGTCGGGTGGCAGAGGAGCTGCGCCGTCGGCGTCCTCGGCGTAGATCTCTGTGCGGCCTTCCTCGGCCGGTCGACGCGAGGATGCGCGACGGCTCGTAGCAGGAAATGTAGAGCTGCCCGCCGTCGAGCGCGATGCCATCGGGCAGGCCGGGAAGGTCCTCGACATAGCGCGCTGATGCCCGGCCGGCCGCCCGTCGCGGACCGATGGCGATCCGGGTCACCTTGCGGTCGAAAGTCTCGATGACGAAGAGGCCCTGGCCATCGTCACCGAGCGCCATGCCGTTGGCGAAGTTCATCGGCTCGGTCCCACCAGAGCTGCGCCTTCCCCGTGCCGAGGTCGTAGCGCCAGACGCCCGGGCCTCGGCGCCGGCGCCGAAACTGTCGGAGACGTAGAGACAGTTCGCGCGCCGGATCGACGACCGGATAGTTGGGATGCGGATGCCCGGCGGCGTGAAGCGATCAAGGCTCGGCGACTGGCGACGTCGCAGCCGCCAGACCGCGGCGCTCTTCTGGTCGCAGACGATAGAGCTGGCCGCCATGTCGAAGGCCAGGCCGAGCGCGAAGCCACCGGTCGACGCGACCTTCTCGATCGCGCCATCGCGGGCGATGCGGCAGGATGTCGCCTTCGGCATTGCCGCACCAGACCGCGCCGTCCGGGCCGACCGCGACACGCCTCGGGGTGATGGATGCGCGGCTCGGAATACTGCCCGTCGAAATAGATCGACAACGCGCGATGAGCGGCAGGATCGGACCGCCCGACGGCCTCGGACCAGCAGCCGATTCCCTCATGCTCGGCCTGTCCATGGCGCGGGATCTTGCGTCCGCGCATCTCTGCGGTCGGCCAGCCGTGTCCCGGTCACCTCGAAAAAGTGGAGCGCCTCGCCGGTCGAACGGATACCCCGACGTATCGCCCATGCGCGCCGGGCAGTCCTTCTCGGCTTTGACCGCTATCGAGTCGTGGTCCGAGCCGCACGGTGACCAGTGCGGTGTCGCCGAGCAGTTCGGCCGTATAGACCTCGCCGTCGAAATCGCCCGTATCCGGCGTCGAGATCGCGCATGTCCTCGGGCCGCTGCGCCGAGGGTGACCTTGCCCGCGGCGCATCCCGGCGCACGGCAGCGAGAATCGCGGATGCACGATCCGCCCGTCCTCGGCGGTCGACGGCGATAAGGTTCATCGACGGATTGCCGAGGAAGCCGGCGACGAAGACATTGGCCGGGCGATTGTAGATCTCCAGCGGCGGGCCGACCTGCTGCAGCCCGCCGTGCCGACATGACCGCCACGCGGTCGGCGAGCGTCATCGCCTCGACCTGATCGTGGGTGACATAGATGGTCGTGGTCGCCAGCTCGTGCTGCAGGTGCTTCAGCTGCGCGCGCATCGAGACCCGCAGCTTGGCGTCGAGGTTGGAAAGCGGCTCGTCCATGAGGAAGAGCTGCGGCGTGCGCACGATGGCACGGGCGAGCGCGACGCGCTGGCGCTGGCCGCCCGAGAGTGCGCCGGCCTGCGATCCAGGTAGTCCTCGCAGTTCGACCCGCTCCGCCGCGGCGCGCACCCGCGCGCCCGTTCCGCCTTCGGCACGCGCGCCGACCTTCAGCGGATAGCCGATGTTCTCGGCGACCGTCATATGCGGATAGAGCCCGTAGTTCTGGAAGACCATCGCCAGATCGCGCTCGCCCGGCGGCACGTCGTTGACCACCGATCGCCGATCAGATTCGCCCTCGCTCGGGTCCTCGAGCCCCGCGACCATGCGCATGTCGTCGTCTTGCCGCAGCCGGAGGGGCCGAGGAGCACGCATGAACTCGCCGTCGGCGATTTCGCAGCGAGACGTCGTCGACGCCGACGAGCGCCCCAGCGCTTGGAGACGATCTGAGGGTGACCGACGCCATACCGTTTCCTCAGTGCCGCCCGGAAGGGGCAGTGTCGAAGGGCATGCGTGGCCGATCGCCGTCATCGGCTTCACGTCAATCCCCCTTGATCGCCAGGCCGCCATCGACGCGAAGGATCTCGCCGGTGATGAAAGACGAGCGGTCGCTGGCCAGGAACAGCACGGCCTCGGCCGACCTCGTCGGCCTCGCCGAAGCGGCCGATCGGATGGGCGGCATTCCAGCGGTCGATCAGCTCCTGCGGGTCCGCCGCCTCGCGGAAGACCTTCTCGTTCAGCGGCGTCATGATCGTTCCCGGCGCGACGGCGTTGACCCGGATCCCGGCAGGCGCCAGTTCGACCGCCGTCTGCTGGGTCAGCGCGTTGATCGCCGCCCTTGGCCGCCGCATAGGCCGGCCAGCCGTGAAACCCGCGCAGCGACTGCACCGAGCTGACATGTTGACGATCGCGCCGCTTGCCCTGCTCGCGCATATGCGGGACGACGCAGCGCATGAACCGCCAGACCGAGGTCAGGTTGTTGGAGATGACCTCGTTCCAGCTCTCCTCGTCGATCTCGTCGACGACGCCGCCGATGGCGCGGGCGGCATTGTTGACGAGAATGTCGATGCGGCCCCATGTATCGACCGTCTGTTCGACGGTCGCCTCGACCTCGGCGAACGAGCGCGACGTCGGTCGCGACGAACAGACGGCTCGCCGCCGCGCCGCGTCGAGTCTCGCCGCGCCGTCCGCTCGCCGGCCTCGTCGTCGATGTCGGCGATCGTCACCGCCGCGCCGGCCCGCGCCAGCGCCAGGCGCTCGCCCTGCCGATACCCATCGCCGCGCCGTGACGATGGCGACGCGGCCGTCAAGCTCAGCTCATGCTATGAACCCTTGAAATGGGGAGTGCGTTTTTCGAGGAAGGCGTCGATGCCCTCCTGGCCATCGGTCGGAGCAGTAGAGGCGGAACAGCACTTCCTGCTCGAGCGCCAGCGCGGTCGGCAGCGCCGCGTCGGCGCCGATGCCGGACCAGGCGCTTCATCTCGGCGAGCGCCAGCGGGGCCGACCTTGAGCATGGCCCGCGCCTTGCCGAGCGCGGTCTCCATCAGCGCCTCCGGCTCGCAGAGCGCCGCGGCGAGACCGAGCGCGAAGGCGCGCTCGCCCTTCATCCGCCATGCCGTCGAGCAGCAGTTCGGCCGTGACGTGGCGGCCGAGCGAGCGGATCAGGCGCTGGGTCCCGCCTCCGCCCGGCGACAGGCCGAGCAGCCCTTCCGGCAGGCCGAGCCGGGCGTGGTCGACGACCACGCATCAGGTCACAGCACGAGCGCGATCTCGAAGCCGCCGCCGAGCGCGTAGCCGTTGACCGCGGCGATCGTCGGCTTCGGAAACGCCTCGAGCCGATCGTTGAGACGCCGACCGGCGAACTGGAAATCCATGAACGCCTTTTCGCGCCGGCCCTTGATACCCGGCGATGTCGGCACCGGCGGCGAAGGCCTTCTCGCCGGCGCCGGTCGAGGATCAGGACCCGGATGTCGGCATCGGCCTCGACCGTGTCGAGCGTCGCGCTGAACTCCGTCGAGCATCGCGGCGGACAGCGCGTTCAGCTTCTCCGGGCGGTTGAAGCGTGAGGAGGCGATGCCGGCTTCCGGCTTGTCGAGGAGAACAAGGTCGGACATCGCGGCTCAGCCCTTGACCGCGCCGGCGGTGAGCCCGGCGACGAACTGGCGTTGCAGGAAGAAGAAGACGACGATCACCGGCAGCGAGACCATCACCGAGCTCGCCATCAGCTCGCCGTAGCGGATGCCGTACTGGCCGATATAGTCGTTCATGCCGACGGGCAGGTTCGCATCTCCTTGGTCGAGGTGAAGGAAGCGCGAACAGGAACTCCTGCCAGGTGACGATCAGCACCAAGACCGTGGTCGCGACGATCCCCGGCCGGCCAGCGGCAGACGATGTCGAGAAGAAGGCGCGCATCGGCTTGGCGCCATCGATCGCCGCCGCCTCCTCCAGCGTCCGCGGCACGCCGCATCAGGAAGCCGCGCAGCATCCAGATCGCGACCGGCAGCGTCACCGTGATGTAGGCGATGATGAGCGACGCATAGGTGTTCGAGCAGCTCGGCCGCCTTCACGATCTTGTAGATCGGGATGATCATCGCGCCCGCCGGGAAGAACTGGGCGAGGATGACGGCGCCGAGGAACACCGAAAGCAGCCGGAACTGGAACGCGTCAGGCTGTAGGCGGCGAGCAGCGCCAGCGGCACGGTGATCAGCACCGTCGCGCCGGAGACGATACGCTGTTGAGGAAGTAGCGCGGAACTCCGGGCGGAACGCCGGGATTAGTTCTGGAGCGTCGGCGGCGCGGCCACAGCCGGGCCGGGAATGGCGAACGGCTCGGTCGCCGGCTTAGCGAGACGCTGAACATCCAGAAGAAGGGCAGCAGGACCAGCGACGGCGACGGCGACTGCAGCGCGAACAGCGAGCCGGCGGGACGGACGGAAGCGGCAGCGGCTCATTGACGTCGCCGCGCGTCCGGCAGACGGAACAGCATAGAGGAACGCGACGATCAGGATGAGAACGACGACCGAGAATGCGCCATAGGCGGCGGCCTCGCCGAACCGGAACTGGCCGAAGCCGACCTCGTAGATGCGCGGTCGGGAAGATGACGGTCGCGTTCAGCGGACCGCCGCGTGTCAGCACGTAGATGATGTCGAAATAGTTGAAGGTGAGGATCGTGGTCAGAAGCACGTTGATCACCGCCGCCACCGGCAGGATCGCGGGGATGACGACGTCGACGAGCTGGCGGACGCGTCCCGCGCCGTCGACCTTGGCCGCCTCGAGCTGCTCCTGGTCGACGTTCTGCAGCGCGGCGAGAAAGACCACGGTCGAGAAGGGAAAGCCCTTCCAGAAGGCGACGAAGATGACCGCGCCCATGGCGTCGACGGGTTCGGCGAGCCAGGCGATCGACTGGTCGGTGATGCCGAGCCGCAGCAGGAAGGAATTGATGAGGCCGAGCTGCGGGTCATACATGAAGCGCCACAGGATGGCGGCCACGACGCCGGGCAGCACCCAGGGCAGCAGGATCAGCGAGCGCAGCACGCCCTGGCCGGGAAGGTTGCTGGTTGAGCAGCAGCGCAATGAAGAACCCGACCGAGGTTCTGGAGGATGACGACGCCGACGTCCAACGCACGGAATTGCGCAGGATCTGCCAGAACAGCGGGTCGGCGAAGATCTTGCCATAGGTTTCGAAGCCGACGAATTTCGGGTTCGGATTGATGAACGAGCTGGCGTAGAGGCTCTCGCGGAACGTGTCGAGCATCGGCCAGTACATGAGCACGGCAACCAGGATGGCAGCCGGCAGCATGAAGCCGTAGGCGATCCACATTCCCGCTGTTAGCGCCGGTGCGCGTCGTCATCGTGCCGTCGATGTCCGTTCGGTATGAAGTGGGCGAGCAAGGCGGGATGGCCGGGACGACGGTAGGGCCCCGGCCGCCGGATGAGACTAGAGCCCGTCGATCGCCTGCAGGCGGCCGCCGCGGCGTCAGCGCGGACGCGTACCGGTAGGATCTTCTGCACCATGTCCTGCTGGATCTCGGAGACGCTGCGAGATAGCGCGGCGAGAGCGGACGCGGCTTGGCGTTGTTTCAGTGCTCGAGCACGATTTCCGGATCCTTGCGGCGCGTCTCGCAGGAAGACTTGTCCGCCGCCTTGACGTTGGCCGGGATCAGGTCGACCACCGCGCCATTCACATCCTCACGGGTCATGAACTCGACGAACTTCATGCCGCATCCTTGTGCGGGAGCCCTCGTAGACGACGAGGTTCCAGCCGCCGAACGTGCCGACCGCCTTCTTGCCCTCCGGCGCGAAGCCGGCGAGGAGGTCCCAGTCGATCTTGGACTTCTCCAGGTCGGCTGCTCGAGCGCCGGCCAGAGCTCCATGGCGAGCGTTCCGTTCAGGAAGAGTTCGCGCATCTGCTCGTTCGCCGCATTCAGAATGCCGGCCGGCGCATAGGCGGTCATGTCCTTGTAGAACTCCAGCGCCTCGACCGCCTGCGGGCTGGTCAGCGCGCACTTGCCGTTGTCGTCGAGCACGGTGCCGCCGTTCGAGATAGATGAACGAGTCGGTCATCACGACCGGATACTCGCTCTTGTTGCCGGTGAGGCCGATCGCATACTGGCCCTTCGAGGCGTCGGTCAGTTTCGGGGCCGCGGCCTTCAGGCCCTCCCATGTCATCGCCGAGGCCGGATCGATGCCGGCCGCCTTCGAACAGCTCCTTGTTCGGGAAGACGAAGAACCAGACATCGACGTTGAACGGCACGCCCCAGAGATTGCCCTTGTAGTTGGCCGAATCCCAGGCGCCCGGGAAGAAAGCTCCATGCGGCCTTGAAGCCGGCATCGTCGAGCTTGGCGATCGCGCCGGCTTCGGCAAAGGCCGCGTTCCAGATCTGGTCGACCGTCGAGACGTCCGGGCCATTGCCCGCCTGCACCGCGGTCAGCAGGCGCTGCTGGTATTCCGGATAGGGGATGGTGGTGACCTCGACCTTGATGTCGGGGTTCTCCGTCTCGAAGCGCTTCACAGCCTCCTGCTGGAACTTCGAAAGACCGGATTCGGTCTGCTGGTTGTCCCAGAATTTGAGCACGACCGGGTCGGCGGTGGCAGCGCCGCTGCGGCGGTGAGCCCGACCGCCACGAGTGCGGTCGTAGAGCATCTTGGCTATCATTTTCAGTTTCCTCCCTGAATGAAGCTCTTTGGTTTCAGTTTGCGGCTGCGTCCCTTCCGTGCGGCAGTAGCGCGTGCGTCGCGTCCTCCTCGTCGTCGACGACGACGACGCCCATGCCGGCGGCGGAAAGATCGAGACGATGCGCGGAGAGCGTTCCGCATCGGTGAAGATGGTCTGGTTGACGTTGGGCCTGAGCGCCTGGACGCTCGATTCGAGCCCGACGACGCCATGATCGGCGAGGACGGCGACTTCGCGGGCCGCGGCGCAGAAGCGCCGGCAGACCAGCGCCGCGCGTTCGTCCTCGAAGGAGAGGCCGAAGGTCGGGGCGATACCGTCCGGCGAAACGATGGCCCGATCGACGCGGATCGTCTCGAGCATCGGACCGACGCTCGGTCCGACCAGAATGCGCTTGGCGGGCTGGTATTCGCCGCCGGTCAGGAAAACGCGGATGGCGGGCGCGGTGGCGAGGATGTCGAGTACCGCCAGCGAATTCGTGTCGACGCTCGACGCCACTCCGGTCTGGCGCAGGGCCTCGGCAAAATGGCGCGAACATTCGCCGCCATCGACAAGCAGCGTCTCGCCGCCCTCGATGCTGTCGGCGGCCGCCATGCCGATCTTGCGCTTGATCGCGCGGATTTCCTCGGCCACCTCGTTTTCCGCATTGCGGCTGACCAGCGTCGCGCCGAGTTCGCCCGCCCGCTTGCGCATGGCCGCGGCGAGGCCGCGATACCAGTCATGCGAGGGATAATGCAGCATGAAGGCGATCGACCGTCCCGCCCCGCCCTCGCCGGAATAGGCAAAGGGCGCGCCCATCGCCATGAGCACGTCGCCGAGATTCCGCCACTGGCCGTCCTCGCGTCCATAAAAGCGCGGCAGCGTTTCCCGCGTCAGGATCTCCGCTGGCGTGATGATCTCGCGCCCGATGTCGCGGCCGTCGAAGGCGGCGCAGATCCTATCGATCGCCGCCTGCCCGACGACCTCGGGGAAGAGCGCCAGCACCGCCTTGAGGGCGCCGCCCTCCATCAGCCTGTCGAACAATCCGCCGCCCTCGCCGCCGACCGAATAGCCGTCGACGTCGGCGCCCCGGCGCTCGGCGACTTCCAGCGCGCCGAGGATTGTGGTCGTTGACGCCGAAAACGATGTTGATGCCGGGATGGGCGTCAAAGGCGTCCGACACCTGGCGGATCACCTCCTTCAGCAGGCCGCGACCGTCGACGCGGTGAAAGACGACGTCGCAGGGGAACGTCTCGCCGAAGCCTTCGCGAAAACCTTCCAGTCGCTCGCGCGTGTTCTGCAGCCCTTCGAGCGCGACGAGCAGTACCTCGGCGCGCTTGCCCTTCTCGGCGGCCTGCTGGGCCGCGAAACGGCCAAGCTCACGGGAGCGATCGAAATTGCGCGGTCCGAGATAGACGCCGCCGACCTGCGGCGCGGATTCGGCGATGAGCAGCGCGCCGCGGCGGATGGCCTGCTGGCGCAGCGTATGGCCCCAGGCGCCTTTCACCGGCGGCAGGATCAGCGCGTCGAATTCGGCGACGGACGAGTCGGTACGGGGCTCGGACGGCGTGTCGGCGAAGGTCGCAACCGGCGCCAGGCGCACCGCGCCGCCATGGGTGCGCCGAAGCTTTCGGTTCTTTTCCATCCGGGCAAGATCGCGGCGGAGCGTTACCAGCGAAACGTCCGGGCAGGCCTTCTGGATGGCGCGCAGCGACACCGCCTCCCGCTCGTCGAGCAGGGCGAGAATGCAAGCCTCGCGCTCTTCCATGATCATATTTGATCGTTTCTCTTCTGTCCGGTCTGGAGTTTGAACCGTATCGGGCCGAATGATCGGGTGCAACGAGAGAAATTCTCGTGAAATCAGAAAATCGATCAAATATGATCATACGAAGCCGTGGGGCGGGTAGCACGGGGTCGCACGTCCGGCGCGGTGTCGGAGGCAAAGACGGGCGTTGAGAAAGGCTGACGCTGTAGCGAGGCAAGCCGCATGGCGTCCGAGCCCCGCCTTCCGGCTGCGAGCGGGAACCGCCAGATCCAATGCGGCGGATCACCCCGGCCGCATGCGTGCATTCGGTAATTGCGTTGGCGTCCCGGAAGGGATTCGAACCCCTGACCTACGGTTTAGGAAACCGTTGCTCTATCCTGCTGAGCTACCGGGACAGCCGTTTGCGGCGACGCCTCCTCTAGCATGATCCGTGCGGCGCGTGCACCCCGTTTTCCTTCGCGGCTGCGAAGCTGGCGACGATTGCCGGCCATGAGGCCTTCCCTCGACCTTGCCGCAGTCCTGGCGGTCCGCCCGTCGCGCTACCGCGCTTGGCCTTGCTCGTCGGCATGATGACTGGCGCGTGACGCTCGGCTGGTGTCGGCGGTGGCGAGCCGGCGCAGGACTCGCGGTGAGCGAATGCTGGGCGGGGAGCGAGCTGCGATCTCGTTGCCGGGCGAGGGCGGCGTGGTCGCTTCGGTCGTCGATGGCGACACGGTCGTGCTCGACAGCGGGCTCGAGGTCCGCCTGGCCGGTATTCAGGCGCCGAAGCTGCCGCTGGACCGCCCGGCTTCGCGGCCTGGCCGCTCGCCGACGCGGCGAAAGCGGAACTGGAGCGTCTCGCGCTCGGCCAGGCGGTGGAGCTGCGCTATGGCGGGCCGCGGCGCGACCGCTACGGGCGCGCCCTGGCCCAGCTTTTCGTCCTCGACGAGGGCGGGGACGAGGTCTGGCTGCAGCGCGAAATGCTCGGCGCGGCCTCGCGCGGGTCTATCCCTTCGCCGACAACCGGCAATGCGTCGGCGCGCTGATCGACGCGGAGCGTGCAGCGCGGCAATCCGGACTTGGCCTTTGGCGCGATCCGTATTACGTCATCCGCTCGGCGACCGACCCGACCCTTGCGCATCGGCAGCGACAGCTATGATCTGGTGGAAGGGCGCGTGCTTTCCGTCGGTGAACGCGGTCCTATTGTCTATCTGGATTTCGGGCTTCGCTGGTCGACGGATTTCACGGTGGTCCTGTCGAGCGAGGCGGTGGCGGCGCTTGCCGCGGCGGCTGGAAGGTCGGCGACTTCGAAGGGTCGGCGCGTACGGGTACGGGGCTGGATCGAACAGCGTGGCGGCCCGAGCATTCGGGTGACCCATCCCGAGCAGCTCGAACTGCTGGACGACGGTGGATGATGAGCGAAGGCGTTACGAGCGGCAATCCGCGCTCCGCAAGGACAAGCCGCGGTGGCGCGGCGCTGTGCTGGCACGTGCTGGCGGGGCTGCTCCTCGCCGGCTGCACGACGTCGCTCGAAGGGACCTATGGTCCGCCGCAGACCGTTGCCGGCGCTCCGACCCGGCCGCCGGTCGATCCGAGCCAGGCCCGCATCGGCGCCGCAGGAGCATCCGCGCATCGTCGCGAGCTATGGCGGCGTCTATCATGACGACAAGCTGGAGAAGACGCTGGCGCGCATCGTCGGGCGCTGCGTCGCCGCCTCCGACGATCCCTCGCAGTCCTATCGCATCACCATCCTGAACAGCCCGTCGGTCAACGCCTTCGCGCTGCCGGGCGGCTATCTCTATGTCACGCGCGGCCTGCTGGCGCTCGCCAACGATTCCTCCGAAGTCGCGGCGGTGATCTCGCACGAGATGGGCCATGTCACGGCCAACCACGCCATGCAGCGGCAGAACAAGGCGCGCGCGGCGGTCATCGTCAGCCGCGTCGTCACCGACGTGCTGCAGGATGGCGAGGCCGGCCAGCTGGCGCTCGCCTCCAGCCAGCGCACGCTCGCCGCCTTCTCGCAGCAGCAGGAGCTGGAGGCCGACGCGATCGGCGTGCGCACCATCGGCAAGGCCGGCTACGATCCCTTTGCCGCGGCGCGCTTCCTCGACCTGATGGGCCGCTATGCCGCCTACAAGTCCGCCGGCACGGTGCAGGACAAGCGGCCCGACTTCCTGGCGAGCCATCCGGCGACGCCGCAGCGCGTCGAATTCGCGATCCGCGCCGCGCGCCAGTTCGGCGCGCCCGGCATCGGCGAGGTCGACCGCGACCGCTATCTGGCAGGGCATTGACGGCATCGTCTATGGCGATGACCCGTCGCAGGGCTTCGTGCGCGGCAAGACCTTCCTGCATCCGACGCCTCGGCGTCGGCTTTGCCGTGCCGGATGGCTTCGTGCTCGACAATACCAGCGGACGCGGTGCTGGCCACCGGGCCGGACGGCACGGCGCTGCGCTTCGACGGCGCGAACCTGCCGGCCGGCTCCTCGCTCGCCGACCTATATCGCCTCGGGCTGGGTCAACGGCCTCGATGCCGCCTCGATCCAGACCTTCTCGGTCAATGGGCTGGAGGCGGCCTCGGCCAGGGCCGAGGCAAAGGGCTGGGTCTTCCGCATCGCCGTGATCCGCGTCGGCGCCCAGCGCCACCTATCGCTTCATCTTCGCCAATGAGAGCGACACGCCCGGCCTCGAAGCTGCCGCCAACGCGCGACGGTCCAGAGCTTCCGCCAGCTGACGCCGCAGGAAGCCGCGGCGCTGCAGCCGCTGCGCATTCGGATCGTCACGGTCGCAGCCGGGCGATACGGTCGAGAGCATGGCGGCGCGCATGCGCGGCGTCGACCGGCCGGCCGATCTCTTCCGGATCCTGAACGACATCAAGCCGTGGCGCGCCACTGCCGGCTGTCGGCGAGAAGGTCAAGATCGTCGCGCGAATTGACGGCATCGGTCCCGTCGCCTCGACCGGCGTCGGGCGGATGGCAACCTTGCGACCCAAAGCCGTCAGCTGGCATGCGGCCGGACCCTCCCGCATGAGGGCGAGGCTCGGGCGCGGTCTCTCGATCAGGACGTCGAAGCGGCTACTCGACCAGCGTCACGTCGCGAACGGCGCCGCGATCGGCGCTGGTCGCCATCGCGGCATAGGCCTTCAGCGCCGTGCGTGACATTGCGCTTGCGCGGCGCGGCGGGCTTCCAGCCTGCCTTGCCCTTGGCCTCCATCGCTGCACGGCGGGCCGCGAGTTCCTCGTCGGAGATGGCGATCCGCATGGTGCGGTTCGGGATGTCGATCTCGATCGTGTCGCCCGGCTCGACCAGGCCGATGGCGCCGCCGGCGGCCGCTTCCGGCGCGACATGGCCGATCGAAAGGCCCGACGTGCCGCCCGAGAAGCGGCCATCGGTGATCAGCGCGCAGGCCTTGCCGAGGCCGCGCGACTTCAGATAGCTCGTCGGATAGAGCATTTCCTGCATGCCGGGACCGCCCTTCGGCCCCTCATAGCGGATGACGACGACGTCGCCTTCCTTGACCTTCTTGTTCAGGATGCCGTGCACGGCGTCGTCCTGGCTTTCGAAGATCACGGCAGGGCCGGTGAATTTCAGGATCGAATTCGTCGACGCCCGCCGTCTTCACGACGGAGCCGTTCGGCGCGAGATTGCCCTTGAGCACGGCGAGGCCGCCATCCTTGGAGAAGGCGTGCGGCACGTCGCGGATCGCGCCCTTTTCGCGGTCGAGATCGAGCTCGTCCCAGCGCGAGGACTGGCTGAAGGCGACCTGGGTCGGCACGCCGCCGGGCGCGGCGCGGAAGAACTCGCGCACGCTTTCGGAGTTGGTCTGGCGGATGTCCCAGCGCGCCAGCGCCTCGCCGAGCGTCGAGGAATGCACCGTCGGCAGTTCGGTGTTGAGCAGATCGGCGCGCGCGAGTTCGCCGAGGATCGCCATGATGCCGCCGGCGCGATGAACGTCTTCCATATGCACGTCCTGCTTGGCCGGCGCGACCTTGGAGAGGACGGGAACGCGGCGCGACAGGCGGTCGATGTCGTCGAGGTTGAAATCGATCTCGGCCTCATGCGCGGCGGCGAGGATATGCAGCACGGTGTTGGTCGAGCCGCCCATGGCGATATCGAGCGTCATCGCATTCTCGAACGCGCCGAACGAGGCGACGTTGCGCGGCAGCACGCTCTCGTCGTCCTGCTCGTAATAGCGCCGCGTGATATCGACGATCAGGTGGCCGGCCTCGACGAACAGGCGCTTGCGATCGGAATGGGTGGCGAGCGTCGAGCCATTGCCGGGCAGCGACAGGCCGAGCGCCTCGGTCAGGCAGTTCATCGAATTGGCGGTGAACATGCCGGAGCACGAGCCGCAGGTCGGGCAGGCCGAGCGCTCGATGATCTGCGACGTCCTCGTCGGAGATCTTGTCGTCGGCGGCGGCGACCATGGCGTCGACCAGGTCGAGCGCGACCTTCTTGCCGTGCATGACGACCTTGCCGGCCTCCATCGGGCCGCCGGAGACGAAGATCGCCGGGATGTTGAGGCGCAGCGCCGCCATCAGCATGCCGGGGGTGATCTTGTCGCAATTGGAGATGCAGACCATGGCGTCGGCGCAATGCGCATTGACCATGTATTCGACGCTGTCGGCGATGATCTCGCGCGACGGCAGCGAATAGAGCATGCCGTCATGGCCCATCGCGATGCCGTCATCGACGGCGATCGTGTTGAACTCCTTGGCGACGCCGCCGGCCTGCTCGATCTCGCGCGCGACCAGCTGGCCGAGATCCTTCAGATGGACATGGCCGGGCACGAACTGCGTGAACGAATTCACCACCGCAATGATCGGCTTGCCGAAATCGCCATCCTTCATGCCCGTCGCGCGCCAAAGGCCGCGGGCGCCGGCCATGTTGCGGCCATGGGTGGTGGTGCGGGAGCGATAGGCAGGCATTGTTATCCTCGCATCGGTGGCGATTGGCGTGGAGACGCTCCGTCCGGCCTCTGGCGGGCCGGTGGCGGGAAGATAGTCTCGTTGCACCAGAATCCGAAGGGTGTCGAGCAAATTTGCCGGTCGCGGCGCCTTGAAAGGCCGGCACGACCCAGCCCAGCTTACACTCATCGAGCGGGGTCCGGGCCCCTCTGGCGGTGTGTCGCCCACCGTGATGTCGGACCCTTGAGAGCCCCATGGCACGGCGACGATTGGCCCGCTCGATGAACATGCTGCCTTTCCTTGCGACCGATTTCCTCGGCCAGCCGCTGACGGCCTGGTTGATCTTCTTCGTCATCATCGTGGCGCTGCTCGCCTTCGATCTCGGCTTCGCCAACAAGGGCGACCACGAGATCGGCATTCGCCGCAGCCTGGTCTTCTCGGCGTTCTATATCGCCGTCGCGCTGCTGTTCGGCGGCTGGGTCTGGTACGATCTCGGCGCCGGTTCCGGCATGGACTATCTGACCGGCTTCGTCGTCGAGAAGAGCCTGGCGCTCGACAACATCTTCGTCATCTCGCTGATCTTCGCCGCCTTCGCGATTCCGCGCGCCTACCAGCATCGCGTGCTGTTCTGGGGCATCGTCGGCGTCGTCGTGCTGCGCGCCATCATGATCGGCCTCGGCGCGGCGCTGATCGCCAATTTCGCCTGGATCCTCTATGTCTTCGGCGCCTTCCTGCTCCTGACCGGCGTCAAGATGCTGTTCGCCGGCGACGAGCCGGTCGATATCGAGAAGAACCGCGATCATCCGCTTCGTGCGCCGCTTCATCCCGGTCACGCGCGAAGCTGCATGGCCACCGCTTCTTCGTGCGCGAGCCGCATGGCCGGCGGCAAGCATGGCGCTGATGGCGACGCCGCTCTTCCTCGCGCTGGTCTCGATCGAGATCGCCGACATCGTCTTCGCGGTCGACAGCGTGCCGGCCGTGTTCGCGATCACGACGGATCCCTACATCGTCTATACGAGCAACATCTTCGCGATCCTCGGCCTCAGCGCGCTCTATTTCGCGCTCGCCGCTGCCGTGCACCGCTTCCACTATCTGAAATACGCGCTGGCGCTGGTGCTGATCGTCGTCGGCGCCAAGATCTTCTGGGCGCACCTCGTCGGCCCGGTGCCCTCGGCCGTCTCGCTCGGCCTGACCATCGGCCTTCTCGCCGGCGGCGTGATCCTGTCGCTCTGGAAGACGCGCGGCGAGCGGCGGAAGACGGCGTTCAGCGCGGCTGAAGCGCCGTCTCGACCAGCTTGGCGAGATAGGACGAACCGAACGGGATCGCCTCGTCGTTGAAGTCATATTCGGGATTGTGCAGGCCGGCGCTGTCGCCATTGCCGAGGAAGATGAAGGCGCCGGGCCGCTCCAGCAGCATGTAGGAGAAATCCTCGCCGCCCATCATCGGGGCGACCGTCGGTGTCGACATTGGCCTCGCCGACGATCCGGCCCGCCGACGCCGGCCGCGAAGCGCGTCTGGTCTGGATGATTGCTGGTGACCGGATAGTTGCGGTGATAGGCGACCTCGGCCTTGGCGCCATAGGCGGCGGCGATGCCGGCCGCGATCTCGCGGATGCGCCGCTCGGCGAGATCGCGCACCTCCGGCATCAGGCTGCGGACCGTGCCGCCGAGCGCTCGCCGAGCCGGGGATGATGTTGTGCGCGCTGCCGGCATGAAACGTCGTGACCGAGACGACGACCGATTCGAGCGGATCGACCGTGCGCGAGGCGATCGATCTGCAGCGCCTGGACGATATGCGCTGCCGACGACGATCGGATCGATCGTCCCATGCGGCCGCGCGGCATGGCCGCCCTGGCCGATGATGCGGATGTCGAACTCGTCCGTCGCGGCCATGATCGGGCCGGGGCGGATGGCGAAATGGCCGACGGGAATGCCGGGCATGTTGTGGAGGCCGTAGACCTCGTCGATGCCGAAGCGCTGCATCAGGCCGTCCTCGACCATGGCCTTGCCGCCGGCGCCGCCTTCTTCCGCCGGCTGGAAGATCACCACCGCCGTGCCGTCGAAATTGCGGGTCTCGGCCAGATAGCGCGCCGCGCCGAGCAGCATGGCCGTATGGCCGTCATGGCCGCAGGCGTGCATCTTGCCGGCGACGGTCGAGGCATAGGCCTTGCCGGTCGCCTCCTCGATCGGCAGCGCGTCCATGTCGGCGCGCAGTCCGATCGTCCGGCCCGTTTTCGGCATCGCGTCCGCGAATGACGCCGACGACGCCGGTCCGGCCGATGCCGGTGGCGATCTCGTCGACGCCGAATTCCCGCAGCCGCTCGGCCACGATCTCCGCGGTGCGATGGACATCGTAGAGCAATTCGGGATGGCGATGGAAATCATGTCGCCACGCCGCGATGTCGTCCTGGAACTCGGCGAGACGGTTGATGATCGGCATGGGACACTCCGCGGCGGGACAGGATCGCAGTCTAGCTGCACTGCAGCAGAAAATCACGCGGCGGCTTGCAGACCCCCGGCCTGCTCGATGAAGGCGACGACATCGTCGACATTCTGGCCCGGAGCGGACATTGGTGAAGACGAAGGGCCGGCCGCCGCGCATCTTCCTGCGAATCGCGGTCCATCACCTCAAGCGAGGCGCCGACCATCGGGGCGAGGTCGATCTTGTTGATGACGAGAAGATCCGAACGGGTGATGCCCGGGCCCGCCCTTGCGCGGGATCTTGTCGCCGGCCGAGACGTCGATGACGTAGATCGTGATGTCGGCGAGCTCCGGCGAGAAGGTGGCCGCGAGATTGTCGCCGCCGGATTCGATCAGGATCACGTCGAGCGCCGGGAAGCGGCGGTTGAGATCGGCGACGGCGGCGAGATTGATCGAAGCGTCCTCGCGGATCGCGGTATGCGGGCAGCCGCCGGTCTCGACGCCGAGGATGCGATCGGCCGTAAGCGCGCCGGAGCGCGTCAGGAACTCGGCGTCCTCCTTGGTGTAGATGTCGTTGGTGATCGCGGCGATGTCGTAGCGGTCGCGCAGCTTCTTGCAGAGCGCGTCCATCAGCGCCGTCTTGCCGGAGCCGACGGGGCCGCCGACGCCGACGCGCAAGGGGCCGTTGGAGGAGCGGGTCATGAGCGGAACAGCCTCGTATACTGGGTTTCGTGTTTCATGCTGGCGATGTCGGCCCGGAAGACCGCGCCGCCGAGCGCGTCGAGCGGAAGGTCCCGGGTCGCCTCGACGACCGCCTCGATCACCGGGCCGAGGCCGGCGATGATGCGCTGGCCGTCGGTCTGGCCGAGCGGCACGGCGCGCAGGCCCGCCGAGACGATATTGGCGGCGAAGGCATGCAGATAGGCGTGCAGCGCCGGTTGCGCGGCAACACGATGCGCGGCGGCCGTCACGGCGACGGCCAGCGCGAAGGCCGGTCCGTCGTCGCCCTCGATGGCGGCCGCCAGCCGCTCCAGCGCCGGCGCTCGGCCAGGCGGCGCGCACAGCGATCAGGAAGGCGCGTCCCTGCGCCAGCGCTTCGAGCCGCCGCTCGGCGCTCGGCTGGAACGCGGTGGCGAGCTCGGCGACCTCCGCGAGTTCGTCGTGCCGCGGCCGCGGTCGCGGCGCGCCAGGCATGGGCGAACAGGATCGCGTCGGAACGGCCGGCGCCATGCTCGAGGATGGCGGCGACCCAGGCGGCGAGATCCGGCGGTCGAGCGTACCGTTCCGTCCTCGATCGCCCATTCGAGGCCATGCGAATAGCTGAAGGAGCCGACCGGAAAGGATGGCGAAAGCCAGGCCATCAGCCGGTGCAGGCCGGCGAAATCAAGTCCGGTGTCGGATCGCTTGAAGCGCGTCGAGCGCGCCGCCATCAGCCATGCTTGTGGCCATGCGAGGCGATGGTCGTGATCGTGGCCGTGGTCGTGCGATGATCGTGATCATGGGCATGGTCGCCATGGTCGTGGCGTGGTCAGGCTCGTGACCTGCGGTGAATGGTCATGCTCGTGGCCATGAGCTTCGTCGCGATGGCGTGGTCATGGCCCCGTGGCTGTGGCCGTGGTCGGCCCGTGATCATGGCCATGGACGCGGCCATGGCCATAGGCGCCGCCCTCGGGATGGAACGGCGCCTCGACCGGCACGACGATGGCGCCGAGCCGGACCAGCATGTCCTCGATCACATGGTCGCGGCGGATGCGCAGCCTGTCGCCGAGCAGTTCGGTCGGCAGATGGCGATTGCCGAGATGCCAGGCGATGCGCACCAGATGCGCGCCGATCCTTGCGCCGTGACCTCGACCAGCGCCTCGGGCGCCGCTTCGACGGCGATGATCCGGCCGTCCTCCAGCATCAGGCCGTCGCCATGGCTCAGCGCCACGGCGCCGGGCAGATCGAGCAGGAACTCCGTCCCGCCCTTCGCCGTCATGGCGATCCGCCGCCGGTGCCGCGCGTCGAAATCGAGCACGACGGCGTCGGCGGGCGCTTTCGACCAGAGGCCGGCGGGATAGACGGAGAGGGCGCGGATCATTCGGGTGCAATCAGCCTCTAGAACAGGAAATAGCGCTGCGCCATCGGCAGCACGTCGGCAGGCTCGCAGGTCAGCAATTCGCCGTCGGCGCGGACCTCATAGGTCTCGGGATCGACCTCGATATGCGGCATGGCGTTGTTGTGGATCATCGAGTGCTTGCCGATGCCGCCGCGCGTATTCTCGACCGCGACCAGCTCCTTGTCGACGCCGAGCCGCTCCGCGCAGGCCGTTCTCGAGCGGCCGCCTTCGAGACGAAGGTGACCGAGGAATTCGTCAGCGCCTTGCCGAAGGCGCCGAACATCGGCCGGTAATGCACCGGCTGCGGCGTCGGGATCGAGGCGTTCGGATCGCCCATCGGCGCCGCGGCGATCATGCCGCCGACCAGCACCATGTCCGGCTTCACGCCGAAGAAGGCCGGCGACCACATGACGAGATCGGCGCGCTTGCCGACCTCGATCGAGCCGATCTCGCGGGCGAGGCCATGCGCGATCGCCGGGTTGATCGTGTATTTGGCGATATAGCGCTTGGCGCGGAAATTGTCGTTGTCGCCCGTTTCCTGGGCCAGGCGGCCGCGCTGCACCTTCATCTTGTGCGCGGTCTGCCAGGTGCGGATCGGCACTTCGCCGACGCGGCCCATCGCCTGGCTGTCCGACGAAATGATCGAGAACGCGCCGAGATCATGCAGGATGTCCTCGGCGGCGATCGTCTCCTTGCGGATGCGGCTCTCGGCGAAGGCCACGTCCTCGGGGATCGACGTTGTCGAGGTGGTGGCAGACCATGAGCATGTCGAGATGCTCTTCGAGCGTGTTGCGCGTGTAGGGCCGCGTCGGATTGGTCGAGGACGGAATGACGTTCGGCAGGCCGACGACGCGGATGATGTCCGGCGCATGGCCGCCGCCGGCGCCCTCGGTGTGGAAGGCGTGGATCGTGCGGCCCTTGAAGGCCGCGATCGTGTCCTCGACGAAGCCGCTCTCGTTCAGCGTGTCGGTGTGGATCATCACCTGGACGTCGTAATCGTCGGCGACCGACAGGCAGCAGTCGATCGCCGCCGGCGTCGTGCCCCAGTCCTCGTGCAGCTTCAGGCAGGAGGCGCCGGCCTCGATCATCTCGACCAGCGCGTCGGGCCTGGAGGCGTTGCCCTTGCCGGCGATGGCGACGTTCATCGGGAAGGCATCCATCGCCTGGATCATGCGGGCGATGTGCCAGGGGCCGGGCGTGCAGGTGGTGGCGAGCGTGCCATGCGCCGGGCCGGTGCCGCCGCCGACCATGGTCGTGACGCCCGACATCAGCGCTTCCTCGATCTGCTGCGGGCAGATGAAATGGATATGCGCGTCGATGCCGCCGGCCGTGACGATCTTGCCCTCGGCCGGCGATCACCTCCGTGCCGGGGCCGATGATGATGTGACGCCCGGCTGCATGTCGGGATTGCCGGACTTGCCGATCGCGACGATCCGGCCGTCCTTCAGGCCGATATCCGCCTTGACGATGCCCCAGTGGTCGAGGATCAGCGCATTGGTGATGACGGTGTCGACGGCGCCGCCGGCGCGCGTCACCTGGCTCTGGCCCATGCCGTCGCGGATCACCTTGCCGCCGCCGAACTTCACCTCCTCGCCATAGGTGGTGAAGTCCTTCTCGACCTCGATGATGAGGTCGGTATCGGCGAGGCGGACCTTGTCGCCGACCGTCGGGCCGAACATGTGCGCATAGGCGTGGCGGGAAATCCTGAAGGACATGATCCGTCTCCTGGGGGCGTCGGCCCGATCCTGTTCTCTCACCGTCCTCCGACGGCCTTCCGCCGTGCCGGCCTCGGCCGGTCGGCGCCATCGCTCGATCGGTCTATAGCGGGCCCATGATGGTCTGCTGGAAACCGTAGACCGTCCGGTTGCCGCCATAGGGCACCAGCGTCACCGTGCGGGTCTGGCCCGGCTCGAAGCGCACCGCCGTGCCGGCGGCGATGTCGAGCCGCATGCCGCGGGTCTGCTCGCGGTCGAAGGTGAGCGCGCCGTTGGTCTCGTAGAAATGATAGTGGCTGCCGACCTGGATCGGGCGGTCGCCGGTATTCGAGACGTCGAGCGTCAGGGTCGGCAGACCGACATTGAGTTCGATGTCGCCATGGCCGGTGATGATCTCGCCTGGATGCATGGGTGTCTCCTTCAAGGTTCACGCGCAGTGGGGGCGAAGCTCGATCATGGCCGGGTCTTCAGCGGATCGGCTGGTGGACGGTGACGAGCTTGGTGCCGTCCGGGAACGTCGCCTCGACCTGGACGTCGTGGATCATCTCGGCGATGCCGTCCATGACCTGGCCGCGCGAGACGACATGCGCCCCGGCTTCCATCAGATCGGCGACGGTGCGTCCGTCCCGCGCGCCCTCGACGACGTAATCGGTGATGAGAGCGATCGCCTCGGGATGATTGAGCTTGACGCCCCGCTCCAGCCGCTTGCGGGCGACGATCGCCGCCATGGCGACCAGCAGCTTGTCCTTCTCCCTCGGTGTCAGAATCATCGGAGCCTGTCTCCCGTTTCCGATCGCTCAACATTGCCACACGCGCGGCAGCGGACGCCCGCGCAATGCCTCGGCCACCCTTCGAAGATCCTGCCGCAAGACCTGGCTGGATGGTGCCACAAATCGCACGTTCAGAATGCCCGGCCAAGCGCTCGCCCCGCTCTCGCCGGCACAAGTCGGCGAGCAGGCGCCGCACTTCATCGAGACGCGCCGGCGCTTCCCGGGCGGCGAACAGCAGCGTGCCGCCGCCACGGCGCCCGAACCCGTCGCGCCGCCCGCCAATATTCCCGCCGCATCGCCGTCGATCGCGATGCCGTCGCCAAAGACCAGGCGTCCGTCGAGGCGGACGCGCCAGCGGTCGACCAGCGACAGGCCATGTACCGTTTCCCCCATCTCGTCCCGGCCGAAGACCAGCGTTTCGGCCATCAGCGCCGTCGCGTCGCCGGCCAGGTCGACGTCCAGCCGGCGGTCGAGCGCGGAACGATCGAAGAGGATCGTCTCCTGCGGCAGCCAGTCGAGCGTCGCATTCCGGCCCGACCGTCAGCCGGTTGACGACGAAGCCCGGGCCGGCCGGGCTGCGGTAGATGCGTTCGGCGGCCTGGGTCGTGACAACGGCCTCGGCGCCCTCGCCGATCGCGACCTCGAATTGCGAGCCGGTCGCCGCCCGTGATGCCGCCGGAGGTGTTGAGCAGCACCGCCTCGGGCGGCCCGCCCGGCTCGGGGCGCGGCAGGCGGATCTTGCAGCAGCCTTCCTGGTAGAATTCGACCAGCCGCGTCACGCCCGCACGTCGCGCACGGTAAGCCGAGCGCGGCCCTGCGCCCGCTGCATGCGGCAGCCGGCGGCGGGGTCGCGCCTCGCATGCGGTCGCAGCGGTCACGGAGGATGGATCCATCATCGACGCAGAATTTACCAACATCCATGGCTTGTAAAGCACGCCGCGCCGCAATGCAGGCGGCCAGTCTCGACCGTCGGCTTTTGCCAAACCAGTCATCGCTTCGGTATGCTCGCCGCCTGACAAACGGCATCCATGCCTCATCCCGAAGCAAAGTTCAGGACAGACCGTGATGCGGTCGATCGCCCATCTCTTTGCCACGCTCATCGCTGATCTTCGTTGCGCCGGTGCCGCCTGCGCGGTGGAGACGCCCTATATCGTCGTCGACATGGAGAGCGGCAAGGTGCTTGCGGAACGCAATCCGCACCAGCTCTGGTATCCCGCTTCGATCACCAAGCTCATGAATGCCTATGTGGTCGTTCAAGGCGCTGCGCGAGGGCGCGGTCACGCTCACAGACCGAAGTGGTCGTTTCCGCCGCACGCGCTCGCGGAGCCGCCGAGCAAGATGGGCTTCAAGGTCGGGACGGCCATCGATCTCGACAACGCCCTGAAGATGATGCTGGTGCATTCGTCGAACGACATCGCGGTCGCGATCGCCGAGACTGTTGGCGGCAGCGAGCAGCATTTCGTCGCCATGATGAATGCCGAAGCGGCGCGGCTTGGCATGAGCTCGACGCATTTCGTCAATCCGAACGGCTTGCCGGCGCCCGGCCAGGCGACGACAGCCCGTGACCTCGCGGTGCTTGCCCGCGCGCTCTGGATCGAGTTTCCCGAATGGCGGCCGATCTTCCATATCACGGCGATCCGCTCGGGCAAGCGCGTGCTGAAATCGGCCAATACGCTGCTGGAGCGCTATCCCGGCACGCTCGGCATGAAGACCGGCTTCATCTGCTCGTCCGGCTTCAACGTCGTCGCTGTCGCGCAGCGCAACGCCGTACGCTGATCGCCGTGGTGCTTGGCTCGAACAATTCCAAGGACCGCGCCGAACTCGCCGGCGCGGCTGCTCAACGATGGCTTCGGCGAGCCTTCTCGCTGACGCCAGGCCCGACACTCGCGAGCTTCCGCGGATCCTCGCCGATGCCCTATGTCGATCGACATGCGCGATGACATCTGCCAGCAGAAGGACAAGGGCGAAAACGAAGCCGATGCGGATAAGCCGAGGCGGGCCCGATGGCGAGTGCACTGGTGCCGCGCTTCAAGGTATGGACCCCGTCGCCGTCACGACGCTCGGCATGCGCAACAGGCCGGCAAGACGGCCGCCGTCCGCCGACGTGCCGACAAGAGACCCGACGCCGGCCGCCAGAAGCGCAAGAAGCGGGCAAGAAGAAGACGTTCGAGCGAGCGCCGATGGCCCGGTTGCCCCGACGCTGGTCGACACGGGCGACGCCGCGCCGCCGCGTATTTCCCGCAAGGACGAAGGAAGCACCGCAAGATCGAGGTCGGCGTGCCGTTCGATTCGACCGTGATCGCGCCGCTTGCCGGACGTCACCGCCCGGCCAGCAGTGCGCGGCGCCATGGGCGCAAGCCCCCCATCCCGCTGATCGGTCCTCACCGGCTTTCTCGGCGCCGGCAAGACGACCCTGCTGAACGGCCTGCTGCACGATCCGGCGCTCGCGGGCACGGCGGTGATCATCAACGAATTCGGCGAGGTCGGGCTCGATCATCTGCTGGTCGGCGAGTCCGAGGACGGCATCATCGAGCTGTCCTCGGGTTGCCTTTGCTGCACCATTCGCGGCGAGCTGGTCGGCGACGCTGGAAACCCTGCTGCGCGCGCTCGACAATGACCGCATCGAGCGGCTCGACCGGGTGGTCATCGAGACCACCGGTCTCGCCGATCCGGCGCCCGTTCTGCAGAGCGTGCTGCTCCATCCCTATCTTTCGATCCGCTACCGTCTCGACGGCGTCGTCACCGTGGTCGATGCGGTCAATGGCGCGAAGACGATCGTGCCGAGCATGAGGAGGCGGCTCGCCAGGTCGCCGTCGCCGATCGGATCGTGCTGACCAAGACCGACCTGCCGATCCGGCCGCGGCGATCGCGGCGGCTCCGGCGGCTCAATCCGATGGCGCCGATCCTCGATGCGTCGAACGGCGAGGCGGAGGCCGAGGCGCTGTTCGACAGCCCGCCGTTCACGTCGACGGGCAAGATCGCCGACGTCGCCGCAATGGCTTGCGGCCGGAACAGGCAGGACGCACGCATCACCATGCATCACCATCATGACGTCAACCGGCACGACGCCCGCATCCGCAGCTTCGTCGCGCGCGCGACGCGGACGCCGATCGCACGGTGGCACTGGAGGATTTTCTGGCCCGGCTCGCCGCGACACGGGCCGACATCTGCTGCGCATGAAGGGGCTCGTCCGCGTCTGGAAGATGCAGAGCGCCCGCTGGTCGTCCAGGCGGCGCAGACGGTCTTCCATCCGCCGGCGCCTGCCGCAATGGCCGACACCGACCAGCGCTTCGCGATGGTCTGATCGTCCGGGATCTAGCCCGGAGACTTCGAGCGCGCGATCATCGCCGCCTTTTCCGGCCTGCCGCGGCCGGACGTGGCGGAGCCGGACGTCGCCGAAATCCGCTCGCGATCAGCCGGGTTTTCAGGACGTGCCCGCCGCGCTGAGACATCTGAGCCGGCGAAAGCCCTTCACCATCGGCCTTCCTCGCCCTCGATGTGAGCGGCGCCGATGATCGGGCCGGCGCAGCCGTCGGCGCTTCCTCCTGCAGCAGGATCGCGCAGCCATCCGCATTGCTCTGCTGGTATTCGCCCATCGGCAGGTCGACCTTGATCGGTTCGCCGCGCCAGACGGCGATCGGGCGCAGCTTGCGAACGACATTGTAATAGTCGAGCGTACGATTGCGATTCTCGCCGCGGCCGACCGGCACCCTAACATGGCGCTCATAGAGAACGAGCCAAAGCGTCGCCTTGCTCGGGCGTCTTCGTCTCGGACCGCCGCCGACCGAGACGCTGACGGCGTCGCCCATCATCTCCGACGCTCGATCGGCACGGTAAGCGCGCGGCCCGGCGGCGATGGCCGCCTCGATCGCCTGCCTCATCGCTGCCGACGACATGGGCGCGGCCATTGACGATCATCTGCGGCGTATAGACCTGCCGGTCGCCGCGCGCGGCGGCATAGGATTTCTGGCGCTCGGTGAATTCGTGCTCGGCGAGCGTGTCCTTCCAGCCCTGATAGTCCCAATAGTCGACGGAAAACGAGAGCGCGACGATATCCGGCCGCTTGGAATATTCCTCGAGCAATCTCGTCGGCCGGCGGGCAGGACGAACAGCCCTGGCTGGTGAACAGTTCGAGCACCGCTGTCGACCTGCTCGGCTATCCGCCGCGTTCGCCGAGCGCCGGCTCGAACACAGCATGACGGCGCAAGAATCGGATCGCCGACAGAGCACTGGGCTAGTCGGCATGCGATCGAATGATGCGCGATCAGAGCTGGCGGCTTTCGCGCCGCTTCGGTGCAGCCCGCTTAGGTACGCCGGTCGGATCGCGAGCCAGTCAAATTCGGGTGACCGGTCGTACCGGAAAGCTACGCGTCGGACGAGCGTCGTGCACGCCGTCCGCATGCGCTGCCGTCGTGCGTCAGGCGACGAGGTTGCGCAGCACGTATTGCAGGATGCCGCCATTCTTGAAGTAGTCGAGCTCGTCCAGCGTATCGATGCGGCAGAGCAGCGGCACGACCTTCTGGGTGCCGTCGGCGAAGGTGATCTCCGCATCGAGCATCTGGCGCGGCTTCAGATCGCCGGCAATGCCCTTGATCGTGACGATCTCGTCGCCCTTGAGACCGAGCGTCTGCCACGACGTGCCTTCCTCGAAGACCAGCGGGACGATGCCCATGCCGACGAGGTTCGAGCGGTGGATGCGCTCGAACGACTGCGCGATCACCGCGCGGATGCCGAGCAGCTTGGTGCCCTTGGCCGCCCAGTCGCGCGACGAGCCGGTGCCGTATTCCTTGCCGGCGAACACGACCAGCGGCACGCCCTCGGCCTTGTACTTCATCGCCGCATCGTAGATCGGCATTTCGGTGCCGTCCGGCCAGTGCCGGGTGAAGCCGCCTTCCTTGCCGCCCAGCATCTGGTTCTTGATGCGGATATTGGCGAAGGTGCCGCGCATCATCACTTCGATGATTGCCGCGGCGCGTGCCGTACTGGTTGAAGTCGGCCGGGCGGACCTGATGATCGCGCAGATAGGCGCCGGCCGGGCTCGCTTCCTTGATCGAACCGGCCGGCGAGATGTGGTCGGTCGTGATCGAATCGAGGAACAGGCCCATCACGCGGGCGTTGAGGATGTCGGTGACCGGCTCGGGCTCGCGCGACATGCCCTCGAAATAGGGCGGGTTCTGCACATAGGTCGAGCTCGATGTCCCAGGCATAGGTCTCGCCCTGCGGCACGGCGATCTTCTGCCAGTTCTCGTCGCCCTTGAAGACGTCCGCATATTTCGTCTGGAACATCGCCTTGGTGACGTTCTCGCGGATGAATTCGGCGATTTCCTGGTTCGAGGACGGCCAGATGTCCTTCAGAGATAGACCGGCTGGCCGTCCGAGCCCGTGCCGAGCGGCTCGGTGGTGAGGTCGATCTGCAGCGAGCCGGCCAGCGCATAGGCGACCACCAGCGGCGGCGAGGCGAGATAGTTCGCCTTGACGTCGGGATTGACGCGGCCCTCGAAATTGCGGTTGCCGGAAAGAACGGCGGCGGCGACGAGGTCGCCCTTGTTGATGGCTGCGCGAGATGTCTTCGGGCAGCGGGCCGGAATTGCCGATGCAGGTCGTGCAGCCGAAGCCGACGAGGTTGAAGCCGAGCGCGTCGAGGTCCTTCTGCAGGTCCGCCGGCCGAGATATTCCTCGACAACCTGCGATCCCGGCGCCAGCGAGGTCTTCACCCACGGCTTCGACTTGAGGCCCTTGGCGACGCGCATTGCGGGCCAGCAGGCCGGCCGCGATCAGCACGCTCGGGATTCGAGGTGTTGGTGCAGGAGGTGATGGCGGCGATCGTCACGTCGCCATGGCCGACGGTGAAATCGCGTGCCGGCGACGGCGACGCGCTTGTCGGCTTCGCCCGGCTTCTTGAACTCGCCTTCGAGCGCGGCGAGGAAGCCGGTCTTGGCATCGGTGAGCAGCACGCGGTCCTGCGGGCGCTTCGGGCCGGCGAGCGACGGCAGCACGGAGCCGATGTCGAGTTCGAGCATGTCGGTGAACACCGGATCGGCCGTGCCGGCGTCGCGCCACATGCCCTGCGCCTTGGAATAGGCCTCGACGAGCGCGATGCGCTCGGCCTGTGCGGCCGGTCTCGTCGAGATAGGCGATCGTCTCGCCATCGACCGGGAAGAAGCCGCAGGTCGCGCCATATTCAGGCGCCATGTTGCCGATCGTGGCGCGGTCGGCGAGCGACAGATGGTCGAGGCCCGCGCCGAAGAACTCGACGAACTTGCCGACGACGCCCTTCTTGCGCAGCATCTGCGTCACGGTGAGCACGAGATCGGTGGCGGTGATGCCCTCGCGCAGCTGGCCGGTCAGCTTGAAGCCGATCACCTCCGGGCATCGAGCATCGAGACCGGCTGGCCGAGCATGGCCGCTTCCGCCTCGATGCCGCCGACGCCCCAGCCGAGCACGCCGAGGCCGTTGACCATCGTGGTGTGGCTGTCGGTGCCGACGCAGGTATCGGGATAGGCGATCGTCTCGCCGTCCTCGGTCCTGTGTCCAGACGGTCTGGGCGAGATATTCGAGATTGACCTGATGGCAGATGCCGGTGCCGGGCGGCACGACGCGGAAATTATCGAAGGCCGACTGGCCCCGT
>CAWCTF010000002.1:0-554606 GCA_963798435.1 uncultured Flavobacteriaceae bacterium | reverse complement strand
AACCGCTTATCGATAGTCTGTCTACTGCGATTCGCGACAATAACGAATCCAACTTCAGGCGCAATTTTGAACTATTGACCAATAGGTGCAACGCTTGTCATCTAAGTACCGATCACGCATTTAATGTGATTAAAATTCCTGATATCCCACCTTTTTCCAATCAGGAATTTCGCTTGAAATAAAACAGTATTGGAAATACTATAATTTGAACATATGAACAAACGCCTCGTGGCGTTGAAAACCAGCAGATAGTACAATGGATTTACAAGACCAGCTTAAGAACCTTTTTCCCGGTCACATCCCTGAAAAAGATGAAACCCCACCTAAAAAAAGTGATATTTGGCTTCAGGAAGACCCGATCATCTGTAAATATGAAAAACGAAAAGGCAAACCGATTACTATTTTGGAAGGATATATGGGTGCCGATTCCGATTTTAAAAAATTAGCGGCTGAACTTAAATCCGTTTTGAGCGTCGGCGGAAGTTACAAAGACGGAAAAATAATTATCCAGGGGGATTTTCGGGATCGCATCATGGGAATCCTCAAGGAGAAAGGGTTCAATGTAAAACGCGTTGGCGGCTAATAATACCCTTTTGGAACTGCCCGATTTTAAATGGGTTGCGTAGTTTTCTGTTAATTTTTTTTGTTATTTTCGATTAAGTGTTACTTTTATTGGCCAAAACCTAAACCACACATTTATGAGTTCCCTGCTCCACATTACCAATGGTGATAGTTTTACGGAAAAACTCAAAGGCCTAAAACTAAAAGGAGACATCATTACATGGCGTGAAATGCTTTGTGAGGGCAAGACGGAAACCAATGTAGGAAGTGAGTCATTTTGGAAAACCCGATATGATTTCCTCCACAAAAACTACAATGTCTCCAAATCCTGGTTTATCGAAAAGACGTTGAAAGAGTACCGATCGCTCTGCAATCACAAGCAACAAGATCATATCGTATTGTGGTTCGAATATGATTTGTTTTGTCAAATAAACATGCTCGCCGTCCTAAGTTGGTTGAAAGCGCATCGAAAGTATGCCGAAATTTCGGTCGTATGCAGTGGTAAGGAGGATGAATCGGACAAAATGTACGGCCTGAGTGAATTGAGCGATGAAAAGTTGTTGGGTTTATATGAAAATCGGACCGTTCTTGGACAGGATGATATTGAATATGCCGATTATGTTTGGCAGTTGTATTGTAGCAACAACCCCATTCGCCTAGAAAATCTAAAGGATTACCAAGATTTCAAATTCACCTATCTTGCCGATGCCATGCATGCCCATTTAATGCGCTTTCCGACCATAAAAAACGGTTTGGACTACCTAGAAAACCACATGCTGCAGCTATCGGCCGAATTGAAACCAGAATCTCGCAAAGACCTTATCAAGACCGTACTCGGCAATCAGGGTGTTTATGGGTTTGGAGACACGCAATTTGATAGGATACTAACCTCGCTCAAACCCTTGTACAGTTCCTTCAGTCCTGTTAAACTCACTCGAAAAGGCCAAGAAATCCTAAAAGGAAAATCAAACTACTACTCCAGTATTCGCGATAACGACACCTATCTGGGCGGATCATTGAAATACAACTACCTCTATAATACCGAGTCGGGCAGAATACTTAAATTGTAACATGCAGTTGGATCCGTCCGAACTAATCCTGAATGCCGACCAGAGCATTTACCATCTTAATCTAGTACCCGAGGATATAGCAGAAACCATAATCACTGTGGGCGACCCCGATCGGGTCGGCGAAGTTTCAAAATATTTTGACACTATCACCGTCAAAAAAGGCAAACGCGAATTTTTGACCCATACGGGGTGGCTTAATGGAAAAAACATCACGGTCATCGCGACAGGAATAGGTACTGATAATATCGACATCGTCCTAAATGAGCTCGATGCGCTGGCAAATATCGATTTTGAGACCCGAAAAATAAAAGAGAATCGTATACGATTTACGATACTCCGAATTGGGACTTCTGGGGCCCTGCACCCAGAAATTCCCCTCGGTTCATTTCTTTTGAGCGAATATGCAATTGGATTTGACGGACTTTTACACTTCTACAATAGTGAAGGGATTGAAGCGTTGAGACTTTCGCAGGCCGTACAAAAACATCTCGGTCCCAAGGCTCCGACAATAGTACCCTATGCCGTCAAATGCGATGATGCCTTAGCGCGAAAAATGATGTCAAATCGTATACGATTGGGAATAACAGCCACAGCCCCGGGTTTTTATGGGCCACAGGGGAGAGCCCTGCGGCTCGGGACCAAAGATGCCGACTTTATAGCAAAACTAGCTGAATTTGACTATGAAGGATCGCGCATAACGAATCTTGAAATGGAGACTTCAGGAATTTATGGTTTGTCAAAACTATTGGGACATCAGGCGGTTTCCTTAAATTGCATCCTGGCGAATCGCGCCACCGGTGAATTTTCCCAAAACCCACAAAAAGAAGTGGATCAGTTAATTCAATATGTGCTGGAAAAAGTATTGCTATGAAAAAAGTACGAATCGCAGGAGTGCCTGAGCATTTTAATTTTCCTTGGCTTCTGGGTATCGAAGAAGGGGCATTCGAACAACGTGGTATTGACCTGCAATGGACCGATGTATCCGAAGGTACCGGTAAAATGATTGAAATGTTGCAATCGGGAGCTACCGACCTGGCAATTATCCTCACCGAAGGCATCATTAAAGGTATTATCGAAGGCAATCGATCTAAAATAGTACAGGAATATATTGCCTCCCCCCTACTTTGGGGAATACATGTCGGGACCCATTCGCCGTTTCAGGATATTTCCGAATTAAAAGCAGCGAAAATAGCTATCAGCCGCTTTGGCAGTGGAAGCCATTTAATGGCCTGTGTAAATGCAGAAAATCATGGTTGGGATCAAGCCGACTTGCGTTTTGAAGTCGTCAATACTATAGAAGGTGCCGTGAAGGCGCTGACCGACGGCACAGCCGACTATTTTATGTGGGAGCACTTTACCACCAAACCCCTGGTCGATTCTGGAATATTTCGACGCCTAGGGGATTGCCCCACCCCATGGCCCTGTTTTGTCATTGCGGCGACCGACACTTTTATAGCCGAAAATCCAGGGGCAATTGGCCATATTCTTGAAACCATCAATACCTACACCGTCGAATTCAAGGACATTCCCAGTATCGATCGTACCTTGGCCAACCAGTACGGTCAAAAACTGGCGGATGTGCAGGAATGGCTTTCGATGACCTATTGGAGCCAGTCCCAAATAAATCCACCTGTATTGGAAAATGTTCAGAAAGCACTTATGGGCCTGGGCTTGGTATCCCATAAACTCGCTATGGGGGAGTTACTTACCAATCGATAGGCCGTTTGCCCATTTTTTTGAGTAGCGCGTTTGTTTTACTAAAATGCTTGTTCCCAAACCAAAGGCCCCTATTTGCACTTAACGGCGATGGGTGGCCCGACGTAAGTATATGATGCTTTGTTGTATCGATCAGGGCTGCCTTTTTTTTTGCATAACCTCCCCATAATAAAAAAACAACGCCTGTTTTTTGGGTTGAAATATGCTTGATGACGGCGTCGGTAAAGATTTCCCACCCCTTGTTCTGATGACTTCCAGCTTGATGCGCCCGCACGGTCAATGTGGCATTGAGCAACAACACCCCTTGATCTGCCCACGACTCCAAATTGCCACTTTTGGGATAGGGTTTTCCGATATCAGAAGCTAATTCCTTGAAGATATTCATAAGTGATGGCGGATGTGGAATGCCTTCCTGCACCGAAAAACAGAGTCCGTTTGCCTGTTTTGGGCCATGGTAGGGATCTTGACCTATAATGACGACCTCGGTCGTATCGAAAGTGGCATGGTCGAATGCCGCAAAAATGTCCTTCCCTTTGGGAAAACAAGTCTGCTGCTCGTATTCTTGCCGTACGAATTGCACCAGGTCCTTGAAATACCCGCTTTCAAATTCCTGCTGCAAATACGGTCGCCAACTGCTATGTATCTGTACCTGCATCTATTACCCTTTTGATACGAAATCGAATCAAAAATACATCTTATAGCATTGAAAAATACCCATTTGTTGTTAAAAACCGCCCCCAGGAACAAGGAATTTAAACGAAACTATCCTGTTTTGGCGTTATAAGCTATACGACTTATAATCATACATTATAAGCTATTAAACTTATAATGCTATTTTATAAGCTATAGGACTTATAATTTTATATATTTGTAGTCGCTGTAAACACAGCCTAATGCATCATCGAAGTGTAAAAATCGATGGAAGGTGCCAAAAATCGAAGGCAGTAGGTCAAATTGTAAATTGGGAAAACTGTCAAAAAAGTACATTAGAATATGAACTACGGGGTTATTTCGGGAGATATCGTCGCCTTTACCAGCTTATCACAGGACAATAAGGAATTGGTGGAACACCATATTCAGCAGCTTATAACAACACTGCATACCAAATACGATTGTTACGCACGCCTGATCAAAGGCGATTATCTCGAATGCGTGGTCCCAGCTCCTGAAGATGGCTTATTGGTCGGCCTATTGATCAAGAGTCGGATAAAATCAATTCCGATTGCCTCGAAAAAGAAGACCGAAACACGCGTACAGCATTTTGAAAACTATGGGATTCGCCTGGCCATATCGTATGGGGAACTTGAACGGTTCGATACCCAAAAAGGCATCATCGACGGGGACGCCATCTATTTATCGGGTCGAAAGATCAATGAGGAGGATACCCATACGATGGACCGTATCAGTATCAAGAATACGCTGTTCTTCGTTTCAAAAAACGATGCCCTGAACAAACAAATGGAACCCATGATGCTTTTACTCGATTTTTTAATGAACAAGGCTACCGCCAGGCAGTCGGAAGTACTCTACTATAAGTTACTGGGCAATAACGAGGATTCGATCGCACAAAAAATGCGGATCTCGCAACCAGCTGTCAACCAACATGCGAACAGTGTTGGGTGGAATGCCATAGAAAAGGCCGTCGAATTCTTTACGGATACCATTAAAAATCAATGATTATGGATATCTCTCAACTCTTTCTATTGCAATTTCTAGCGCATATCCTCACCGACTATACCTTTCAGACAGATCGGAAAGCCGCTGATAAGAATGAAAAAGGCTTTAAGAGCAAATTCCTTAAATGGCATGCGCTTATTATGTTCGGTTGCTCTTGGCTGCTTTCATTTCAATTATATTTTGGCATCGGGGCATTCCTGATCGCACTAACCCATTGGGTTATCGACGGCTTCAAACCCAAATTGAATCATAGTACCACATTCGGCAGGTATGCCTTCTTTATCGACCAAGGCCTGCACCTACTCATTTTAAGTGTCATTATTTATACATATAGTGTTTATTTTAAATTAGATACGCTTTTTTATATAAACATAAACTCTCTATTTTTGGCGACAGGAATCGGCTATCTGATTTGTGGTAAACCGGCCAATATTGTTATTAAGGAAATTTTTAAGGCCTCAAAAATAGAATTTGAAGGCATGAGCAAGGAAGATCTTCCGAATGCAGGCAGACTGATTGGCGTCGTCGAGCGATGGTTGGTATTGACCTTTATCCTGATCAACCAGTTCAGTGCCGTGGGATTTCTCATTGCGGCGAAGTCGATTTTGCGATACAAGGAGGAGGAAAAGGGCATTAACAAATCGGAATATGTACTTATCGGCACGCTGATCAGCTTCGCGATTGCTATCGGTATCGGCATGCTAGTGGGAGGTCTTGGTGTTGACTAAACCAAAAATACACCGATACCTCCCTTGAGGTAACCTAGTTTGGTCATTTTCCAAAAGCCGACCGATCGATTTGTGCTTGCAAGTCCTTTTTTTGTTCAATTCTCTTTTTCAAGATTTCCAAATAGGCCGTCCCTGAATTTGATTCATTGTATTCCACCGATTTTAGGGCCCATTCAAAAGCACCTGCCAGGTCCTCATTGCGCTCATGGTAAACGGCCAAATTGTGACTGCATCTGCTGCTCACTTTTTTACTCGTGCCGTCAAGGTTGTCACGCCAAATTTCCGCTGCTTGTTCCCAAGCGCCGGTTTCGGCCAAATCACCTGCACGTTCCAAAGCGACGGAGCCACGAACGTAATACGTCCTAGGCAGGTTATTGTTGAAAGGAAGCAGGCGCTGTCCATAGGTTGTGCCGGTCGACTTGCTTTGAACGATGATTGTGTCGGTACGTCCTTCAATGTCTTGAAAGGCATCCAAAGGGCTGGTACCCATGCCTTTTGAGATTATCTGATCATTGAATACAAATTCGTCGATGATCTGTCTCTCGTTCGGATCATAGATCTTCCAGCCATTTTCAATGAGGGTTTTGAGGGTAATTTCCTGTGCCGGAACTTTTGATCGAATGCGGAGCAGATTCGGCTGTAGCATTGTAGTTTTTTTAAGCGTTACTTTGGTATCGGTGTCGAAATAGGCCATCGAGAATAGCACATCTACTTGGTATTTCCTGCAAATCGCTTCAATCGACTCCCATGAAATCGCGTCGGGCGTTGCTCCAAAATCCAATAGGTCCGGCGAAATCGAATCGAGCATTATAATCGATTCGAAGCGAGCCTCCTTCAACAACTCTTCGTAGAGTCCGTTCAGTGCGGCCCCCTTCCCTTTTTCGTTGATATACTGCTCCTCGATAGCTACCATACGGGCGAGCCGGCTTTCGCCAGGTAGCGCATTGTACTTTGCACTCCGATTCACGATACCGACTTTTGTTATGGTTCTTGAGAACGTGACAGGAGAAGGCTCGAGGACCTGTAGAACGATTTGTTTGGTGGTGCTGCAGTTGAGGAGGCCTATCGCAAGAAGTGAGACCCAAAGTAGTTGGTTTGTTTTCATGGTGGCATGGCTAAAAGGCCCATTGCGAAAGGACATCGCATTGATGGCTGCCCACTTAAACACACTTTTGGGTAAAATTATTGTGGCAAGGAGCTAAAATACAAGGTTTTACACTAAGTGGCCAAGGTCTTTCCTGGACAACACAAGTAATGGGTTTCCCGCTTCTGAAATAAACGCGGCACCATTCCCGCTTACGCCCAGCTCGAAAAGTCCGCTATTTTTTTTTCCAGTCGGCCTTTGCAAGCATCTCAATTGTGGCCGAATCGCTACCTTTGTCGTCCTTTACAGCTAAAAATGGGAAAAATCGAAACCAAAACCCTCCAAGATCTCGAATTTCCGGTCGTTTTGCAGCAGATTTCCGCAAGATGTACAACTGACTTGGGAAAGGAACAGGCCCTTGAAATCATACCGATTTCAGAGGAAGGCGTCCTACATACCGTCCTTCGCCAGACTTCGGAATACCTATCGTCATTGCTGAGCGACAATCGCATGCCGAGCCACGGTTTTGAGAGTATCAAGGGGGAGTTATCACTTTTAAAAATTGAGAATACGGTGCTTGAAGTCGGTGGGTTTCGAAAAATCGGAGGACTCTGTACCACGGTAGCAACACAAAAGAAATTCCTTTCCAAATTCAAGGCATATTACCCCATGCTATTTGCCATGTCTGACGCCCTAGCCCCAAATATCGAAATTGCCCAGCACATTGAAAGGGTCATCGACCGATTTGGCGAAATTAAGGACGGGGCCTCCGATTCCTTGTTTTCAATACGACGGAAAATAAATCAAGTCAAGGGGAAGATCGGTCAAAGTTTTTCAGCGGCTATGCAGACGTACCAGGGATCCGATTATTTAGATGACATTCGTGAGTCGGTTGTCGAAAATCGTAGGGTCTTGGCCGTAAAGGCAATGTATCGGAAAAAAGTAAAAGGTGCTGTAATGGGATCTTCGAAAACGGGGAGCATTGTTTATATTGAACCCGAAGCCACCCTACGGTATAGCCGGGAACTCAATAACCTCGAGTATGACGAAAAAGATGAAATACAGAAAATCCTCAAGGAACTAACATCTAAAATCAGGCCTTTTACGCCACTTATCTCGGCATACCAGGATTTTTTGATCCAAATCGATATCACATCCGGCAAAGCGAAGTACGCCTCAGAGACAAAATCGATTTTGCCTGAAATCAATGCCGACCAGCGACTGTATTTGCGAGAAGCCTATCATCCGCTCTTATTCCTGAACAATTTACGGAAGCACGAAAAAACTTTTCCCCAGACCATAGAACTGCATTCAGAAAATCGTATCATCGTAATCTCCGGACCCAATGCCGGTGGAAAAAGCATCACGTTGAAGACGATCGGCCTACTTCAGGTAATGCTACAGTCAGGCCTACTAATCCCTGTTCATGAAAGAAGTTCAGTGTGCTTTTTTGATACGATTCTAACTGATATCGGGGACAACCAATCAATTGAAAATCATTTGAGTACCTATAGTTATCGGCTCAAAAACATGAATAGTTTTTTACGCAAATGCGATGCAACGACCTTATTCCTTATCGATGAGTTCGGTACCGGTAGCGATCCTGAATTGGGCGGTGCCTTGGCCGAAGCCTTTCTCGAAATTTTCTATGAACGCGGCGCCTATGGCGTCATTACGACGCATTATGCCAACTTAAAGGCCCTGGCCGATGAATTACCACATGCCACCAATGCCAATATGCTTTTTGACGGCAAGACCCTAGAACCAACCTTTCATTTGGTACTTGGGGAGGCCGGGAGTTCGTTTACTTTTGAGGTGGCACAAAAGAACGGCATCCCCTATAGCCTAATCAATCGCGCTAAGAAGAAGATAGCGCGCGGAAAAGTGCGGTTTGATGCCACGATAGCAAAACTGCAAAAAGAACGCAGCAAAATGGCTAAAACGGGCTCTAGATTGCAAGAGGAAGAAGCGAAGGCAAAAGAAGAAGCCGCCAGATTCGAAAAACTCAACGACAAGATCCAATCAAAGTTGGAAAATTACCAGGAACTCTATGACCACGACCAACGGATGGTCGTATTGGGCAATAAGGTGAACAAGGTTGCCGAGAAGTATTTCCACGATAAGAAAAAGCGACCGCTCGTATCGGAACTTTTACGCCTGGTAGAAACCGAAAACAGCAAACGCAAGAAGAAATCGACAAACGAGGCGAAGGAAGCACGGGAAAAAAAGGCGCAAGTAGCCCAGGAAGTGCAAAAAGAAGTCAAAGTCATTCGCGAGAAAAAGGCGGTTGATAAGAGAAAAGCGGTAATTGTTGAAAAGAACAAGCCGAGGCCCATTTTTAAAATTGGCGACCGTGTTCGCATGATCGATGGAAAGGCAGTTGGTAGTATTGATAAGCTTGAAAAAGGGAAGGCTGTGGTAAATTATGGAACGTTTACTACCAATGTCAGCGTGAATCAATTGGAATTGGTCGAAGCCAAGAAGTAAGCGCTCCCCTCTTCTGTTTGGAAATGTTTTAAATTTGATTATTAGGTAGTTACAGGATATCGTATATGATTTTATCTAGTCATATCGAAAAATTAACAGCCGGCATCAAGTTGTTGAACCTACAACTTAAGACACCGACTGTCCTTTTAAACCAGCTCCTACTAAAAATTGCAGGGCATTCAGTGACTAAAGAGCACCGTTTGGCTCCCTACTTGAAGCTTGCCGAGATCAACTACTAACAACCCATGCTCCGCACCCCCACCTGTAGGAAGGCCGGGGAATAGGCCTCGTAACATTTGTCGCTGCCGATATAGTTCAGGTCGAATTGGCCAAGGGCCTTCCAAGAAAGATCCCAAACTTCAAATTGAATTTTTACATCATGGGCTCCCGCAGGGGGTTTTATACCTTCCCTTGAATCGTTTTTTGAAACTTTTTTCCAGCTGGTATACGCAAGGGTTTGCGTTCCCTTGATTTTATAGGAGAATCGAAATCGTACATCCAAAAGGATATTATTGTCCAAATAGGCGTTTTTATGTTGGTATTCGTAGGTCCCACATTGCATAATTCGATAATCAGTGGCGTACCCCATTTTCGCAAAACTATTGTCTTTGAGGTACCGAATCGTATAGGCGATGGGAACGCCGGGGTTATCCCTGCCGTATACCGCATTTTTACCAGTGATAATCGGGGTCAACGAACCTGGACCTTCTGCGGTTACGGCCTCCGAGGCAACTTCGGCATTACCACCGATCGTGACGACGGTGATCGACGAATTTCTCAATATCTCATCGTAGGTCGCATTGATCGTCCCGGTACCGTTTACGCCTCCCGCATATTCAAGCACGGCATCAAGGTCTATCGAAGTTCTTTGGTCGGCGGTTTCCATTCGAAACATGATGATTCTGCCATAGGAAACCGAATTGATATAGGCCGGTGGGGCATCAGATCATTACGGCAGCCTCGACCTGTGCAGTCGTTACATTCGTACCGAAAACGCTGGCCGGAGTTGCCGGGGTATCCATGGTCACCGTATAGAACACTTGTTTATAGACCATCGAGGCGACCCGTTTGGTAGCGGTGCTTTCATATTCAAGCTGCGATGCGACCGATCCGGTAGCCCACTCGAGGTTTAGGCCGACATCAAGGCTCATTTGTTTTGAGGAGTACGAAGTGGTCGCTTGATACGATGAATTGCTCGCATTGACATAACCTTCCTGGTACGCATTGGCATTCCACCATTCCAACGCCCCATCGATGTTCGATTGCACCGAGGAGTTTGTGGGGTTTTCGACAACGATATTCCCTTGGTCCCCGATTCCTGGGAGGTCTAATCTTAGGGTCACTGGGGCCCTTCCTAACGTCAACGGATCGGGCATGCCATCTAACATCCCCTGATTCCCGATCACCAAGGCGCCGGGCCAGATGATACCGTTGGTTGGCCGAAGGATCGCGATATCATCAAAATTAGATTCAAGGCTATAGTCTTTCGTCTCGCACGTTTCAACATAGCCGAGGGAAGGCCCGCTGTTACTTGAATTTTCATTGATCAAAGTACGTTCGGAGGGCGTACCTCCGGTTTCCTGTACATTCAAAAGTGCATTCGCATCATACGATAGGTTGGCGATGACCGTGGCGATTTCATTTGCTTCCGGATTGGGCTTTGGGCCGGGTTCTTCGCCCCCAGCGTCTTTGCTACATGAATTCAATGCGACCAGGAACATCCCTCCAAAAAGTAGGGAAAATACCATTTTAGCTTTAAAGGATCTTGTTTTCATAATGACTAGTTTTTTAGATTCAACAAGTCAAAACTATCGTCAAATCAACCATACACCAATTTATGGCCATGGACAAACAATGGACAAGTATCCTAAAAAACCAATAAGCGGGCCATGGACAGCCACAATTAGCACATCGAATAAAAATCTATTATATAATTGAATATCTATTAGTTATAATTAATATTTTAAATATTTCATTTGAATTTTATATGGACAAGGTATGGACAAATCCACTTTGACTTCCCAGTTGCCCCCTCCCCAAATGTGATTTATTGGGTATCTTAGTAGAAATCAAACAACAAGCGCAGGAATGCAGTTGCTTGTAGGAAGTAGATCGGCACAATTCACGATTGGCACTGCATTCAGCGAAATACAAAAAGACTTTAAAGGTTTATGAAAAAAACAGTGTACTTCTTATTTTTTATTCAGGCTTTCGCCTTCGGGCAAAACACTTCGAAAATCGACAGTTTAAAAACGGGGCTTGCCACCGTGGAAAACATGGAGGATAAAATCAGGATTTTACAGGCCCTTTATGATGAAACCATTTTTGCTGACCCCAAGGAGTCGATCGAGTATGCCCGTAAAAGTTTAAGATTATCGGAAATGGCCTCCAACAGGAAGCTACTAATGCAAGCGAGCCATTCACTGGGTTCGAACCATATGTATTTGGGCAATATGGATTCTTCGTTCTATTACCACAACAAAACCAAGGACCTGGCCCTGATTCTCAAAGACAGCAGCAATCTGGCCATGGCCTTGTCGGATATCGCAAATTATTATGGCATGAAAGGCGAGTTTGAAAAATCGTTTGATACCTATGACCAGGCCATTACCCTTTTCAGGGAAGCCGGGAAATACACAAAAATGGGAGTTACGATCGGTCATCTGGGAAGCATTCATATGGACAAGGGAAATTACCGGATTGCCCAGATCAAATTCATGGAGGCCCTGAAAATCCTCGATACCCTTAAGACCGAACCCTATATGGAAGCGGATATCATACGGAAAATCGGTCATATTCAATACAACCTTAAAAACTACACAGAAGCAATCGATTACTATAATAGGGCCTTGAAGGTATACCTAGAAACCAATGACAATGTATTTGCTTCCGAAGCCTATATCGATATAGGAGCCACCTATCTTGACCAACACCAAAATGAAAAGGCCATTCAAAATTTTAAGGAGGGCATTGCGATTGCCGAAAAATACCATGTCGAAGGTACCGCGGCAATCGCCTATCATAACTTAGGCGATGCCTTCATGCAAATCGGGGATTTTAGCCAGGCATACGAATATCTTTCCAAAAGCCTGGCGTACCATAAAGAGAACGGCTTTACAAACAATAAAATCGAAATTCAAAAAAAAATGGCGGAACTCTACCTTGCTCAGAATATGCCCGATAAGAGCCTTGTATATGCCAATAGTGCCATTCATATAGCCGATTCGGTAAAAGCACTTGATTACCAACAAAGTTGTTACCTGCTGCGTTCCCGTATCTATGAAAAACTACACCATGTTGAAAATTCCTTAATGGACCGAAAGACCCAGGAGCGTTTCAAGGACAGTTTATACAACCTAAAGAAGACACAGCAAATCCAGGAGCTAAGAACACTTTATGAAACTGAAAAAAAGGAGGCCGAAATTGCCTTGCAAGAAGAAGAAATCAATACCCTAAATCAAAAAGCCAAGGTTGACTCGCTCACGAAAAGCCTTTATGCCGGGGGAATGGCTTCGGCCCTTGCCTTCTCTGGTCTACTATTTTTTGGGTTTCGCCAGCGGATGAAAAAAAATCGCATGGCGCGTGAAAAACAGGAGGCCATATATCAGCAGGAAATCGCGCATAAGAAGAAGGAATTGGCGAGCCAAACCTTGCACCTGGTGCAGAAAAATACCTTTATTCAAGAGCTTAAGGAAAACCTGGAAAAAATAAGGCAGTCCCCTGAACTTTTCAAAATAGAGTTTCGGCGCTTGGTCATGTTACTAAAAAAGCAAAGTGCCGAGGATAAGGATTGGGAAGTATTTAAAACGTATTTCGCAGAGGTTCATAACGATTTTGATCAAAAATTAAAATCCTTGTACGGGGATATTTCTGAAAAAGAGATCCGTTTGGCCGCCTTTTTGCGAATGAACCTGACCACTAAGGAAATTTCGGCCACAATGAACGTCATGCCCGATAGCATCCTTAAATCAAAATACCGTTTAAAAAAGAAATTGGGGCTTGCCCGTGAAACGGATCTTACTACCTTTTTAAATACGCTCTAAGAAGGAAAAAACTATTGATTCAGGCCGTATCTTTACCCTGTGAAAAACGAAAAAAAAATTATCCTATTTGATGGGGTCTGCAATTTGTGCAACGGGGCTGTTCAATATGTCATCGAAAGGGACACCGAAGACCGTTATCGTTTCGCCCCATTGCAGAGTGACATCGGTCAAAAACTGATTTCGGAGCGCCATATCGATAGCTCGGTCGTTGATTCCGTTATTTTGATAGAACCTGGCGTTGCCTATTATATTAAATCGGACGCGGCCATAGAAATTGCGCGTGACCTCGGCGGCATTTGGTCGCTACTGGCCCTATTTAAATGGATTCCGGCCCGTATGCGAAATATCGTATACGATTTTATTGCGCACAATCGCTATAAATGGTATGGAAAAAAAGACCAATGCATGGTGCCAACGCCGGAATTAAAGGCAAAATTTTTGGCGTAATCAGATACAAATCGGTTTTTGGGTCGGACTTAGAGCGCGTCCTCTTTTAGATTATCGTCCCAATTCTTGATTTTGGGTTCGCCCAACTTCCCTAAGGATTTAGCGACCACCATCGAGACGGTGGCATCCCCAGAAACATTTATAATCGTCCTACACATGTCTAGCGGCCGGTCGACGGCAAAGATCAAGGCAAGACCCGCCTCCGGAATTCCAGCCTGTGCCAACACGATGACAAGCATGACCATCCCGGCCCCTGGGACTGCCGCACTGCCAATAGAAGCAAGGGTTGCCGTCACGATGATGCCCATTTGGGTCGAAAAACTAAGGTCCATTCCAAAAGCCTGGGCAATGAATACCGCAGCAACGGCCTGATACAAGCTAGTGCCATCCATGTTGATCGTCGCCCCTATGGGTAGGACAAAGCTGGTAACTTCTTCCTCTACCCCGAGATGTTCCTCTACGCGTTCCATGGTGACTGGCAAGGTCGCTGCACTCGAACTGGTCGAAAAGGCCAATAATTGTGCAGGGGCCATGCCCTTCATAAAGAAGACGGGGCTCTTTTTTGTAAATACATATACGATGAGCAAGTAAACCCCCAACATCAACGTCAAGCCCAATACGACGCAAATCGCATACCATGCGAGGGCCTTGAAGAGATCCATACTAGGCGATTCGACAACCAAGGCGGCCAACAGTGCAAAAACTCCATACGGAGCGGCCAGCATGATCAAATCGATAAGCTTCAGGATAACCTCATTGAAGCCATCAAAAAACGCCTTTACAGGTGCCGCCTGTTTCTCCGGGATAAGAATTAGGCCGATACCAAAGAATACGGCGAAGAAAATCACTTGCAGCATATTACCGTTATCACTGGCCGCATTGAAAATATTACTGGGCACCAAATCTTCCAAGGCCTGTAAAGGGCCTGATTCTTTCTGCTGCTCGGCCTCGGCGATCCTTGAGTTGGCGTCTCCACTATAATTGGCAACAAGTTCGTTACGGGTTTCCTCGGAGATGGAATTCCCAGGTTTAATAACATTTACGATACCAAGTCCGATCGACACGGCGATTACGGTTGTCATGATGTAGAGGCCAATAGTGCGGCCGCCCATCTTTGAAAGCTTTGAGATATCCTTTAAGTCTGAGACCCCTTTGATCAAAGATGCCAAAATCAATGGAACTGCAATGAGTTTTAGGGAATTGATGAAAATATTCCCAAAAGGCTTTACCCAATCAGACACTATTTTGGGTCCCCATTCAAATTGCACCATGGCCAGGGCAAAAAGTACCCCACTTACCATTCCGAGTAGGATTTGCCAGTGTAGCTCCAATTTTTTCATACAGGTATGCTTTGATTAATTATGGGAAGATACTGTTTTGAGTGGTGTAGGACAAAAATGCAGGCCTATAATTTGATCGTTCGGTTAAGCAGCGTAAAATCGGCCAATACCAAGGCGGTCATTGCTTCAACGATAGGGACCGCCCTAGGAACCACACATGGATCATGGCGGCCTTTTCCCTGGGCCTGTATCGTATTACCTGCTTTATCAATCGTTTCATAAGGCTGGATAATCGTGGCTACGGGTTTGAAAGCGACATTAAAGTAAATATCCATACCATTGCTTATACCTCCTTGAATACCACCACTATAGTTTGTTTTTGTAGTCCCATCCTGATTGAATTGATCATTATGTAGGCTCCCTTTCATTTGAACACCCTGAAAACCACTGCCATATTCAAATCCTTTCACCGCATTGATCGATAACATCGCCTTTCCCAATTCGGCATGCAGCTTATCAAAAACGGGCTCTCCCAATCCGATCGGAACATTTCGGGCGACGCAGCTAACGATTCCTCCGATGGTATCCCCCTCCTTGCGCACGTCTTTGATGTATTCCTCCATCCGTGCGGCCATTTCCGGATCGGGGCAGCGCACTGCATTCGATTCTGCAAGTGACAAATCCATTTCCTGGTACCCCTTATTCAGTTTCATTGTGCCTACCTGTGAGACATAGGCATTGATTTTTATGTCTTTTAAGAATTGTTTGGCGACGGCACCTGCCACGACCCTACTAGCTGTTTCCCTTGCCGAACTACGGCCACCGCCACGATAGTCCCTTAAACCATATTTTTGATCATAAACAAAATCGGCATGGGAGGGTCGATATGAATCCCGAATATGGGAATAATCGTTTGATTTTTGATTTGTATTCCGAATAACAAAGCCTATAGGCGTGCCAGTGGTAGTGCCCTCGAAAATACCGGAAAGAAACTCAACGGTATCGGGCTCTTTGCGTTGGGTGACAATAGCAGATTGCCCTGGTTTTCGTCGGTCTAATTCAGCTTGGATCTTGGCCATGTCAAGTACGAGTCCCGACGGACAACCGTCTAGGATGCCGCCAATGGCCGCCCCGTGTGACTCGCCAAAAGTCGTAAGTTTAAAAAGGGTACCATATGTGTTTCCAGCCATCGGTCGGTCGATTATGTGGTTTCAAAGGTAATTTTTAATCAAGAGATACGAAAATCAATTCACTAATGCCATCTTCAAAATAGAAATTGGGTGGAGCGCCTTTCTTTTTGTCCCATCGAATATCTGGTGGCGACAACTGGTACCGTTGGCGGCAATCAAAACATCTTCGGTGGTTTTTCGGATTGCAGGAAACAGTTTCAATTCCCCGATTTGCATACTGACCCCATAATGCTCCTTCTCATATCCAAAAGAACCAGCCATGCCGCAACAGCCTGAGTTGATAATCGAAACCGTATAATTCTCGGGGAGATTGAGAATATCAAAGGTCACCTTTTGGTTGCTTAGGGCCTTTTGGTGGCAGTGGTTGTGTATTTTGACCGTTTTATGCTCCTTGTGAAAGTTTTCAGCCTTAATAACCCCTTTTTGTATTTCCTGTGAGAGAAATTCCTCGATTAAAAAGGCATTTAAGGCGATGGTATTTGCAATCTCGACATCCCCTTGAAAACGTTGGTATTCATCGCGAAAGGTCAGGATAGCCGAAGGCTCGAGTCCGACTACGGGTATTTGTCGGATGGCGAACTGCCTTAAGTCGGCCATATTTTTTAGGGCTAGGGTTTTTGCCTGTCTTAAAAACCCCTTCGAAATGAAGGTGCGTCCACTTTCCGCATAATATAGTTCAACATCGTACCCCAACCCGGTTAAGACCTCAATGGCATCCTTACCTAATTCGACATCGAGATAATTCGTAAATTCATCAATGTACAATACAACTTTTGATTTTGATATAGTTGATTGATTTTTAATATATTTAAGATGATTATCGAAATTAAAGCTTGAAACATTTGGCAGCCCTCGTTCCTGAGCTACCCCTGCGATATTCTTTGAAATTCCACCAAAGAGACGCGAATTGAAGATCGCATTGGTCAATTGAGGCATGTGGCTTCCCAAACGGTTGATCATCGTGTTATACGCGAACAGCCTATTGCGTAGCGGATACCCATTGACCTCTTGATATTGGTATAGAAATTCGGCTTTTAAGGTGGCTACATCGACATTGCTAGGACATTCGCCTGCACATGCCTTGCAACTCAGGCAAAGATCAAAAACCTCCTTGAGCTCTTTGGTATCGAATTTATTAACTTGGTCGGAGGTGGTTAAAAATTCCCTCAGCGCATTGGCCCTCCCCCTTGTCGTATCTTTTTCATTTTTTGTAGCATGATAACTCGGGCACATGGCCCCGCTCATATGATGCGTTTTACGACAATCGCCACTACCATTACATTTTTCAGTTGCTTTCAAGATGCCTTCGCTATCCGAAAAGTCTAGGAAAGTCTTAATCTCCGGTTCAATGCGATCGATTTCGTAGCGCAACGAGGCATCCATTGGATAGGCAGCTACGATTTTACCGGGATTGAAAATGTTGTTTGGGTCAAAATACGATTTTATCCGCCGCAATAATTCATAGTTATTGTCTCCGATCATCAGCGGTATGAATTCGGCCCTAACGATACCGTCGCCGTGTTCCCCGCTAAAAGAACCGCGATACTTTTTGGTTAGCTTGGCCACCTCGGTTGTAATAGCCCTAAACAGGGTTACATCGCTCGACTTTTTTAAGTTCAGGATGGGCCGTAAATGCAGTTCCCCAGCCCCTGCATGCGCATAATAAACGGCATCCTGCCCATACTGCTTCATTATTTGCGTAAACTCCCCAATGAAGTTTTTAAGGTCTTCGATGGCCACGGCCGTATCTTCGATGCACGCCACCGCTTTGCGATCGCCGACAATATTCCCGAGCAGCCCAAGGCCGGCTTTGCGAAGTTCGAGGGCTTTATTGATATCCTCTCCAAGCAAGATGGGACTGGCATAGCTCAAACCGGAGGTGTTTATGGTTTCGCGCAATCGGAGCAGCTGCTTTTGCAAGCCCGCTTGAGTATCGTCTTTGACCTCTAGCATCAAGAGTGCCGCCGGATCTCCTTCGACGAAAAATCTATTTTTTAATTGCTCGCGATTGTTTTTAGTGCAATCGAGGATTACCTTGTCCATCATTTCACATGTGTGTAAATCGTTCGCCATAACGGGGGCGACATCCGACAAACAATCCTCAAGGCTTTTATAATGCGTGACCACCATGGCCGAATGGCTCGGCGGCAAGTCGTCGAGACGAAGTGTGATTTCGGTAGTAAACGCTAAGGTGCCCTCACTTCCACAAAGCAACTTACATACGTTTATATCTGGTTGATCGCCGCCAAAATCAATGTACCCCAAGAGTTCGTCAACAGCATAGCCAGTATTTCGCCTATGAATTTCGGGTTTTGGAAAACTATGTTTTATTTCTTTTTGTATATTACTGTTTGATAGCTCTTTATGTATATTTTTATAAATGGATGATTCAATAGTTTCCCCTTTTAATTTATTGGCAAATTCGGCTTGGGAAAGTGTTGCGAATTCGGCATCACTCCCATCGGATACGATGGTTTTAAGGGAAATCACTTTGTCTCTTGTAACCCCATACTTAATCGAAGTCGTCCCAGACGAATTATTGCCGACCATGCCTCCGATCATACATCGATTCGAGGTCGACGTATTCGGCCCGAAGAAGAGTCCATGGGGTTGCAAAAATTGATTCAGCTCATCTCGTATCACGCCGGGCTGCACTGTAATGCATTTTTTATCTACGTCTAAATGTATGATCTTTGTAAAGTGCCTTGAGACATCTACAACGATGCCATCACCTACACATTGCCCTGCCAAGGAGGTGCCGGCAGTTCTAGGAATAATGCCGATTTTGTTGTTTGTCGCAAAATAAATCAGCTTTCTAATATCGTCAGGGGTCTTTGGAAAGGCCACAGCCATGGGGATCTTGCGATATACCGAGGCGTCCGTGGCATACAGTGCAGTACTTAAGGAATCGAACACAAGTTCCCCTGCTAGTTCATTCGCCAAATTTATTAGGAAATTTTTATTCACTTGTGGACAATTTTGGGCGCTAATTTAAGTTTTTATTGGTTGGGCAATGAAAAGAACAGCCCATTTTTAAATTCGTATCTAAACACTAAAATGTATGAAAATCGTAAAACTTATTACATTATTCACCTTTTTTGCCACCCTATCGGTTGGAGCTCAAGAAATTGCAAATCATGCCCTGGGTTTACGGCTTGGGGATAGCGATGGTTTTGGCGCTGAAATATCCTATCAGAAATCCCTCTTTCGATATAATCGTTTGGAGGTCGACCTGGGTTGGCGCGATAGCCGAAATTACGATGCCTTTAAATTAGCAGGGATTTATCAATGGATCCATTCGATCGAAGGTGATTTTAATTGGTACTACGGTGTAGGTGGTGGATTGGGCAGTGTAGACTTCGCCCGACTTCCAAACAACACTCCAGACGGTGGCTTATTCGTTTTTGCTGCAGGCGATATCGGGATTGAATATAATTTTGATATTCCCTTATTGCTTTCGCTTGATTTTAGACCTGAAATTGGGTTGGTGGGATACGATGGTTTTTCGAACAATTTCGATTTTGACATCGCCCTGGGCATTCGATATCAGTTTTGACGATACAATTCGCAACAAAAAGCCCTTGAAAAGTGATTTCAAGGGCTTTTTTTTTATCCCATTATATACCTACATTTGCAAATCTAAAAATAGAAGTATGAAAAAAATTGTTTTGTCCCTTGGTATTATCATAGTCATATTGGCATGTGGCCAAAATTCGGGAGGCTATGCCATTAATGGTGAAATAGGTGGTGAAATCGAGAATGGGACAAAGGTCTTTCTAAGAAAAGTAGGTGAAAACAATATGCCGGTCGATGTGGATACGACCACTTTGGAGAATGGTAAATTCCTATTTACCGGGAAGGCGGTCAAATCACCTGAAATGCGGTATATCTTTATTGATAAATTACCTGGTTATGCCGCAATCATCCTAGAAAACGGGGATATTGAAATCAAGGCGGAAAAAGACAGTTTGGGCATGGCCAAATTAAAGGGAGCTCCCCAAAATGATAAGTTTGCCAGTTATTTGGAAAAGTCGCAAGAAATCAACCTTAGGGGGATTTCAATTCAGGAAGATCTTCAACAGGCGACCTTGACACAGAATGAGGCAGCAGTGACCTCCTTGACCGATGAAATGAAGGAATTGCAAGAAGAATATAAAAACCTAGATCTTGATTTTATCAAGAAAAATCCGGATGCCCTGATATCGGTACTACTTATTGATCGGGCCCTCGTATCGCGATCGCTCACAGCCGACGAAGTACAGACATTATATGACGCACTTACCCCGGAAATCAAGGAATCTACCGCGGCTGCACACCTGGTCGAACAAATAAATGCCGCAACAACCCGTGAGGATTCAGAAAAAAACACCTCCATTGGTTCAAAGGCCCCAAATTTCAGTGCGCCTACCCCAACTGGAGAGCAGTTGGCCTTAAAGGATGTCATGGGGAAAGTGACACTGGTCGACTTTTGGGCGGCTTGGTGCAAGCCATGCCGGGCAGAAAACCCGAATGTAGTCAATGCTTATAAAAAATATCATGATAAAGGATTTAACATTATTGGTGTTTCGTTAGACCGAAATGCCGATGATTGGAAAAAGGCAATAGCCGACGATGGTCTGGTATGGAACCAAGTATCCCATGTGGCCTATTTTGATGACCCAATTGCCAGAATATATGGCGTAGAGGCCATTCCGGCCGCTTTTCTTCTAGATGCAGACGGCATCATCGTAGCCAAAAACCTTCGGGGGGCTCAATTGGAGGAGAAGGTTGCCGAAATGCTGAAGTAGCTGCCAAAAATAAACGAAAGTAAAAAGCCCCAAAGGAAATACCTTTGGGGCTTTTTGTATCCTATTTAAAACCGGTGCCTTTAAAATTTGTTCTGAAAATCAAGAAATGTTCCTTTGACTTCCACCGTTCCCGACTTTTTGACCGATCCAAAAACATTCACTACCGAGCCATTGCCCAAAAATTCGAGCGTGGCACCATCTTCAAGTACTAAGTCTCCATAAATGGTCAAGTTACCTTCTACCCTAAAGGTGGCGTTAGCACCAACGGTCACATTTTTTCGTTTACTATTTCTACCCACTACGAACGTCCCGTTCATTTCGAATAACGCATTGGTATTGATATCAACCGCATTGCTCACCGTCCATGATCCACATAAAAGCAATGACCCATCTACAGTGATCGTATTAAATCGTTTACTTCCATTATAGGCCTCATTCGCGCCGTTGGCCACTTCCAAATTCGCACTGCCCTTGTACTCCTCGAGCGATGCACACCGTTCAACCAAACTTTGATTTGGTCTGTTAAGCTTAATAATCTGCAACCCTTTTTTGCCAGAAGCGGCAAATATATAATCATCCTTTGACTCCACGTAATTTATAGAACCCTCTAGTTCAATGATTCCTACCAGGCTCGTATTGTCGCCTTTGTCTTCGGTCAAACAAAGTCCACCGCCCCCATTGGCCATCAACATAACCTTATCATTGATGGCAACGGCATTGGTAACAATATCACCGGCCGCTACCCCGTTCGGGTTCGACATGATTGGTACGTACTCTAACAAGCTTCCTGTTGTTGCGCTATAAATGCCGGCCCCTTTAGGACCCTCGGGTACGATGATCTTATCTCCGTAAAAATCCAAGCTTCGCTTTGAATTTGCCCCAAAATCAGAGTTTATCGGAATTTCTAGAATCGACTTCAAATTTAGGTCGAGCAGGGAAACCCCTTTGCTCGCATCGAGTATCGCAATCGTATTATTATTATAGGCCACCGAACGCAAATCCCTATAGGGCGCCTCGCTTTGTGCCACTATGGTACCCTTGTCATAGACGGTTAATAATCCGTCGACACCGCTTGTCACCAGCACTTTACTAGGGGTCGTTGCCACATCGGTAGCATTAAATCCTAATTGAAAACCGTAGGTAATTCCAGCATTCGTATCAAATCTTCCATTCGAAACAAGTATTCTTGCGATAAAGGAATTGGCGGTTGCCGTTACCGATTTTTCAGAATCTACTCCGCCTACGGCATACACATAGCCGTTTTCATATTTCAATGAGTTGATGTCGGCATTGATGTAATAAAGCCGAGATGTTATTCTGGGTTTGTTGGGGTTACTGACATCAATGATATCGATTCCACCGGCATATCCGTCTTCAACTGTATTGTATGAAACATATGCATAATCGCCATCTACATCGACATGCGATGCCGTCAAGTTCTTGGCACCATCATAGGAAGGTGGATTTACTTGGGCAACCAAGGTAAGTGGGTAATCCCCCGCAATATCGAGTTTCGCCGAACCCCCAGTTTTACGGGTAATCTGACTGTCTTCGGTTATGTCTAGAACGCCTGAGTAGTCATAAACAATACTTTTTTCTAAAGTTGCTTGATTTTCCTCAAGCATAATATCGTTTTGAGGGTCGCTATATACAGTAGTTTGATCGCTACAGGATACAAATGCGCTTGCAATAAGGGCAGAAAGTAAGGTCCTTCTCATAAGTAGGTATATAATTTATAGTTGTTTGGGACTACTTTAACGACCAAGCAATTCAAAAAGTATACCTAGGAATGAAAAAAATGACTTAATTATGCATGCCCGTTGAAATTTCCTACAAACCGCCCTCATTGGGTTTATCCTTAAATTTTGCCCATTTTCGACATGACAAATAGGAGAATAATCGGCACGGTGAGCAAGGCCACCATCAACGTATCTGTAACGAGAAGTTCGGGCTTTAACATCAAGGTAATGGCAAAGCCGCCAATGGCACCCCCAAAATGGGCTGTATGCCCTATATTGCCCAATCTGGTTCGCATTCCATAGATAGAATATAATAAATAACCAATGCCAAGGATATATGCGGGGATGGGTATCGGAATGAACATAAGATAGAGGTCCATGCCCGGTTGCAATAGAATCGCAGAATATAAGATACCCGTGACCGCGCCACTTGCACCTACGGCGCTATACTGCGGTTCGTCATTGTGAAAAAAAAGTGCCAAAAGACTTCCAGCTACAAGGCTTATGAAATAAATGATCAAAAATTTTGAAGGTCCGAACCAACTAATGACCACATTTGCAAAAAAGTATAAGGTAATCATATTGAAAAGCAGATGGGAAAGATCGACATGCAGAAAACCCGAAGTCACCATTCGGTCTTTTTGGCCAGCTTTTATTGCCCCAATTGCAAATTTGTAGCGTTCAAAAAAGGTCAGGTCATTAAATCCTTTTAGCGAAACCAAAACATTGGCAAGTATGATGGCGATGGTGACGAAATGAAGGTTGTGCATGGCAATGGTTTATTATTCGGTTCAAATATAGCTATATTTGCGATCTATAAGCCAATGCATGCAGTTACTTGTTTTTATCGTAGTCTACCCGTTTCTTTGGCTTATATCCATCCTTCCATACCGTCTTTTCTATGCCTTTTCAGACCTAGTCTTCTTTGTACTCTATCGTCTCATAGGCTATCGTAAAAAGGTAGTTTACGAAAATCTTCGGCTGGTGTTTCCAGAGAAGACCCACGAAGAAATCGTACAGATCCAATACGACTTTTATAAACATATGTGCGATATGTTTTTGGAAACGGTCAAAAGTATGAACCTCACTAAGGAAGCTGTAAAAAAACGCTATCACATTGTCAATATTGAGGTACTGAGGGATATCCTAAAGGATAAAAGTGTCTTCTTGGTCTGCTCCCATTACGCGAATTGGGAATGGAATGTTAGTATTAATAATTATGTGGATGCAAAAGGATATGCCGTGTACCAGAAAATTGGCAATGCCTTTTTCGATGCCTTTATTAAAAAGGTAAGAACACGATGGAATACCACCCTGATTACGCAACAACAAACTGTAAAAACAGTAATGCGCAATCAAGAACAACACATTCGCTCTTGTTATGGGATGGTCAGCGACCAATCTCCCCAAGCCCATTTGGCCACCTATTGGTCTGATTTCATGGGGGTAAGAGTACCGATTTTCAATGGGGCCGAAAGTATGGCCAGAAAATTGGACATGGCCGTGGTGTTCATCAAAGTATCTAAAGTAAAAAGAGGGTACTATCAGGCAGAATTCATTCCAATTACGACATCTGCTAAATCTACCAGGCAACACGAAATTACAGACACGTTTTTAAGACTTACCGAGCAGCAAATACGGGAAAAACCAGCGCATTATTTGTGGACCCATAAACGATGGAAGCACCGTGATAAAGTGCCTACCGCCTTCAGATAGCGTGTTCAAGTTATGGGTATACCGCGCTAATTTTATATTTTTGGGAACCGTAGTATATTCGGTATACAAACCAGATGGAAACCTTACTAGATTTTTACCATGAAATCATAGGCTTTTTGGGAATATCCCAGGCTTTGGATATTCTTAAAACCGGGGATTACAGTGCCTTTAAGACCTATGATGGCATTGTTGCCCTAATCTATCCCATTATTCCCTTATTATTGATACTTGAATTTATTTTGGGACTGATTTATAAAAAACCACATGCGAAAGTCTATAAAGTTAATTTCCTGATCTACCTTTTTAACCGGATTATTGGACGGTTTCTTGCGATAGCCATGGTAACCTATATAATTGGGCTTTTACAACCATATGCACCCTTTCAGACTCGTCTTACTTGGTACTGGTTCATCTATGGCTACATTATTTGGGAGTTCGGACATTTCCTATATCATTTTTGGGCGCACAAAGTACGTTTGTTCTGGTGTTTGCATGCTACCCACCATATCCCTGAGAATATGAATCTCTCGGTTTCCCATGCCCACTTTTTTCTGGAAGCGCCCTATGCCGATGTGATACGAACAACCGTGTGCATTGCATTGGGGGTCCATCCTGAGCTTCTTTTCCTTATCATGTTCATCGATGGTACCTGGGGCGCCTTTATCCATATAGGTGAAAACATGCTAAAAGATGGGCGGCTTGGATTTTTGAACAGGATTATCCTAACACCTTCGCACCATCGCGTACATCATGCTAAAAACCCACTCTACATAGATACTAATTTTTGCAATCTACTTGCTATATGGGATCGGGTTTTTGGCACCTACCAAACAGAACAACACCAAATTCCGATCGAATATGGCATTACACGCGATTTGGATTCGGGTAATTTTCTGGATGTCTATTTTGGTGAAATAGTCGCTCTGGCGAAAGACATCAAAGCCGCACCCGGATTCATTAACAAAATAAAATACCTGTTTATGCCACCAGGATGGCATCATACGGGCAATAACAAAACTGCTAAAATCGTACGGGAAGAATTTATAAAAAGCACAACGCGGCCGATCAATTAACTCTCAGAAATCGTTTTAATTTCAGAAATGATCCTGTTTCCCAAGGTATCGGCTTCATCCTGACTTTTCGCTTCGGTATATACGCGTATTATCGGCTCGGTATTCGATTTACGAAGGTGTACCCAATTATCGGGAAAGTCGATTTTCACCCCATCGATCGTCGAAATCTGCTCATTTTTATATTTTTGGGCCATCGCCTTTAAAATGGCATCGACATCGAGGCCGGGCGTCAATTCGATTTTCTTTTTCCCCATAAAATATGCTGGATAGCTCGCTCGAAGTTCAGCTACGGTCCCCCCTTTTTCTGCCATTAACATCAAAAATAGCGCTGTACCTACCAAGGAATCCCGACCATAGTGGCTTTCAGGATAGATGATGCCGCCATTGCCTTCCCCGCCAATTATGGCGTTATTCAATTTCATCTTTGTAACCACGTTTACCTCGCCTACTGCTGCAGCTTCATAGGTTCCGCCATGTTTTAAGGTAATATCGCGCAGGGCCCGTGACGACGATAAATTCGAGACCGTATTGCCTTTCGTCTTCCCTAGCACATAATCGGCACAGGCTACCAGGGTGTATTCCTCACCGAACATTTCGCCGTCGTTACTGATAAAGGCCAAACGATCGACATCAGGATCTACTACGATACCGAAATCGGCTTTCTCCTGAACGACCAAGCGACAGATATCCCCTAAATGCTCCTTTAATGGCTCCGGATTATGTGGAAAATGCCCTGTCGGTTCACAATATAATTTAACCACTTCTACTCCCAAAGCATCCAAGAGTTTGGGTATGGCGATACCCCCGGTAGAATTCACCCCGTCTACGACTACCTTGAATTTTGCATTTCTGATAGTCTCTGCATCTACGAGTGCCAAATTTAGTACTTCATCAATATGGATATCGATATAGGCATCGTTTCTTGTAACCGCACCCAAGGCATCTACCTCCGAAAAATCAAAAGCCTCTTTTTCGGCAATTTCTAAAATCAGGGCGCCTTGTGCGGCATCTAAAAACTCACCTTTCCCATTCAGCAATTTAAGGGCGTTCCATTGTTTGGGATTATGGCTGGCCGTTAAAATGATGCCTCCATCGGCACCCTCCAAAGGAACAGCGATTTCTACTGTGGGCGTGGTCGAAAGATCTAAGTCGACCACCTCGATGCCAAGGCCCACCAAAGTTGAAACAACCAGGTTTTGGATCATTTCACCAGATAAGCGGGCATCCCGACCAATGACGACCTTCAGGTTCTTCTTTTGGGAATATTCCTTTAACCACATGCCATATGCAGCAGCAAATTTTACGGCGTCGATGGGCGTTAGATTATCCCCTGGCCGACCCCCGATGGTTCCACGTATTCCCGAAATAGATTTTATAAGTGTCATATATTGTTAAAAAGTTTTTGCAAATATACAGGACTCATGAGAATCTTACGCTTTGAATTCCTAATTTCGACGCGAACAAACTTTCAATGGGCCTATGAATTTCTTGGCACACATTTTCCTTTCTTTCGGCGATGAGGAAGTAACTTTGGGGAATTTTATCGCTGACAACATCCAAGGCAACAAATACAAACATTTTCCACCTGGCATACAAAAAGGCATTTTATTGCATCGCGAAATCGACACCTATACCGATTCCCATCCCATTCCAAAAATAAGTAGCAAACGCCTCCACATTCCCTACGGCCATTACAGCAGGGTAATCATTGACATCTATTACGACCATTTTTTGGCCAAGAACTGGGTGCGGTATTCGGAAGTGCCATTGGATATATTCGTAAATCGATTTTATGCCCTTCTACAGGATAATTATGCACTATTGCCTGACAGGGTAAAGCATATGTTGCCCTATATGATCACCGAGAATTGGATTTATAATTACGGAAATTTGGAAGGAATCGACCGGGTTTTGCACGGAATGGACAGAAGGACACAGAACAAATCAAAGATGTCCCATGCCATCTCGGAGCTCCGCACCGATTACGGTAAATATGAAGCAGAATTCACCGCATTTTTTGAAGAATTAATTATCTTTTCAAAAATGAAATACGCATCCTTATGAGAAAAACCATCGTTCTGGTTCTTGTACTTTTACTTGTCATTAATTGCACAAAAAAGGAGGCCTCCCCTACTGGTCTTGTCGCCGGGCAAGCGATGGTCGTTTCGGCCCGTGAGGAAGCATCGCGCATCGGATCCGAAATTTTGAAAAAAGGAGGGAATGCCTTTGATGCCATGGTCGCCACTGAAATGGCATTGGCCGTTGCCTATCCGTTTGCCGGTAATTTAGGAGGTGGTGGATTTATGGTATATCGCAAAAGCAACGGGGATGTCGGCGCCTTGGATTATCGGGAAAAAGCTCCGATTTCGGCAAAAAAGGAGATGTATTTAGACTCGGCGGGTAATGTAATCCCTGGCATGAGTACTTCGGGAGCTACCTCTGTGGCCATACCGGGTACTATTGCGGGTATCTTTGAAGTACATAAAAACCTCGGATCTCTCCCTATAGAGGATATCCTTGCCCCTGTAATCGCCCTGGCCGAAAAAGGTATCGTGGTTACCGAAAAACAGGCCAAACGATTCTCGGAATATGGCGAAGAGATCTTAAAGGCCAATGGCGGACTTTCAACTTTCCCAGTCGCTGCAAAAGCAGGGGATACCATCAAATTTCCAGCACTTGTAAAGACCCTACAAAGAATTTCAAAGCATGGGCGGCAAGAATTTTATGAGGGCGAGACCGCAACGATCCTTGCTGATTTTATTCTTCAAAAAGGGGGCTATGTCACCATGGCCGACCTAGCTCGCTATGAGGCCAAGTGGAGACAACCAATAATCTTCAACTACAAAGATCTGCGCATCATCTCAATGTGTCCCCCAAGTAGTGGCGGGGTGACCCTCGATCAAATCTTCAAGATGCTGGAGCCCTTTGATCTTTATAAATTCGGACACAATTCTGAAATGTCAATTCAAGTGTTCACCGAAGCAGCGCGCAGGGCCTACGCCGATCGCAATTACTTTCTAGGCGACCCTGATTTTGTCAATATCCCTTTAGACGTTTTATTAAGCGACTCTTACATCAAAACGCGCATGGCAGACTTTACATTTGAACATGCAACACCGTCATCTGAGGTGCGACATGGCGCTATTGACATCGTGGAAAGTATGGAAACCACACATTATTCAATAGTTGACGAAAAAGGCAATGCCGTGTCGGTGACTACGACCTTGAACGGGGCTTATGGATCTAAAATTTATTGTGATGAACTGGGTTTTTTCCTGAACAATGAAATGGATGATTTTAGTGCGAAACCCGGAATACCGAATATGTTCGGACTTATAGGCGCCGAAGCAAATGGAATTGCCCCTGAAAAACGCATGCTAAGCAGCATGACGCCTACCATTGTCGAAAAAGAAGGCAAACTATGGCTCGTGGTCGGTACCCCTGGGGGCTCAACGATCATTACCGCCGTTGCCCAAACCATTTTAAATGTATATGAATTCGGCCTAAGTATGCAAGCGGCCGTCAACGCTCCCCGTTTTCATCATCAATGGCTACCTGATGTACTGGTCTTCGAACAGGACGGTTTTTCGAATGAATTAAAGGAAGCCCTAAAATCAAAAGGGTATATCATCAGTGAAGGCCGAACCCCGATCATCGGCAAAGTAGATGCCATTCGGGTACTCCCTAACGGGAAGTTGGAAGGTGGGGCCGATAAACGCGGAGACGATACCGCGGTGGGATTCTAACTACGTGCATTGAAACTCTTTGAAGACCATATGGCAATGCTGAAAAAATTAGTGAAGATCGTATTGGGGTTCGTTATTTTGGTAGTAATGACACTTGGAATATTGTATGCGATCTATAACCAAGACCTACCTGCCGGAAAAGTTGGGCTTGAAGCAGAGGCCATGGCACAAAAAATGCTTTCCGCACTCAACAACGACGCCTTTACAACTACCCGTTATTTGGAATGGACATTTGCAGGGCGCAAACATCATTATGTATGGGATACCGAAAATGGCAAGATCAAGGTATCCTGGGACGATTACCGCGTAGACCTGGATCTGATGCACAAAGGGAATAGTCAGGTCGTTGTAAAGGGAAAACTACTAAAAGGAGCGTCCCAGAATCGCATCATTGAGCAAGCACGCTCTTTTTTCAATAATGACTCATTTTGGTTGGTTGCGCCTTATAAGGTATTTGATAAGGGAACTAAACGTAGTTTGGCACGTTTGGCCGATGGATCGGACGGACTCCTGGTTACCTATACCCAAGGGGGGACTACCCCAGGGGATTCCTACTTATGGAAATTGGATTCAAATGGTTTTCCTATACGTTTTCAAATGTGGACAAAAATAATCCCAATCGGAGGACTTACGGCCACCTGGGAGAACTGGCAACGGTCGGAAACGGGTTTCTATGTTCCCACCTCTCACAAAATTGGCCCTTTCACCATAAAGCTTACCAATTTTCGTGCCTATGATCATAAACGAAAGCATTCGTGATTAATAGGGAAAAACCACGGTTTATAATTATTTTAAATATATACTCAGCGCCATGACCATACTACTTCTACATCCTAATACGATTAGCAAAGACCTGCAAAATAATGTCACGGAACTGTATAAACAATTGAATGATAGCATTCAGCAGCTCCCTATCGAACATATACTTCAGGATAATAACAATCTAATCCTCGCAATCTGTCAAGAAGATAATAAACTGGTCGGTATGGCCATGATGGCACTTTATAAGGTAATTTCTGGCCATAAGGGAATGATCGAGGACGTAATCGTTCATGAAACCCATCGCGGTAAAGGTATTGGAAGAAAACTAATGGAGTTTTTAATTGAGGAAGGAAAAAAACGCCAATTGACCGAAATGTTGCTTTTCTCAGGACATCACAGAAAGCCCGCTATTAGTTTGTATAAAAGTCTAGGGTTCGTCTTAAAGGAAAGTGGCCTTTATACCCTCAAATTAACATAAAAGCAAGCCATTTAACTTGCCGCCTGCTTGTTTATCTGGTTTTTTAATTCATCCATCGAGGCCATCAATTCCTTCAATAGGCCCTTTTCGGTCGTGGCATCCTCACCAAAGGTAATCTTACTTCCAACTTGCCAAATTTCTTGAATTTGGAATGGCTTGATTTCGTAAGGCGGATAGGTCTCATTTAAGGAGACCAAGGTTATGTTGTTCGAATTTGGCTTTTTCTCGATTTTCTTAACTAAGACGGCATCTTGCAAAACGACTACGTACATTTTATTCGGACTAACATCATCGATACGTTCGACGGCCTTGGCCAATACCCATTCGCCGGGTTTCAAGTTGGGTAGCATGCTATCCCCTTCCACTTGAAAACCACGGTAGGTTGCATTACGAAATTCAGGAATGGGTAAATCGAACGCAGGCAGTTGTTTGTACCAACTAGCGTCCTGGATGTTCTGGGGGTAGCCGGCAGCCGCTTTGGCATTGACCAGTACCATATTGTCATTATCAGAGGAATCTACCGTAACCACTTTGGGAATTACGCTGGTATTGGAGGTTTCCAAATATTGTTGTTCGCTTTCCCCGAATAACCACAACGGATTGATTTTGAACTGGCGCAATAATTCCACCACTACTTTCCCCGATAATTTAGTACGCCCTCTTTCAATATCGGCCGTAGTAGTCGCAATTCCCAAAAGTTTGGCAAAATCGGCCTGGGTGTAGCCCAAATCCCTCCGCACATCGGTGAATCGTTTCAGGGTTAGTTCATTTTCCATATTCCAAATATACAAATTATGGATTATATCCAAAATAAAAATTGGATTATTTCCATATTTAGGATTTATTCCATATTTTTGGATTTATTACAAGACTTGTTTTTAAAAATCTAAAAAAATGCATCATGGTCAATCCTAAAATTCTTATCTACGACGGCAGTTTCAATGGGTTTTTGACTGCCGTTTTTACGGCGTTCGACGAGCGAATCCCAGTCTCCGACATTCAAAGCAATACCATAAAACAAAATGGCCTTTTTTCAGAGACTCGGACGATCTTCACGGAAATGGACAAGGCCAAACGCGTGTGGAACGCCATTCAAACCAAAAACAACCTGCTGGTCCGTACCGTTTATTTTGCCTTTTTAAGCGGTCATGAAGGCATTGAGGAACTACTATATCGCTATATAAAAAAATTATTCTTGCCCGGCAACGAGGAAACAGGTACCATGGAAGTGATTATTCATAAAATAAATCAACTCGCCACCTGTGTCGATCGGGAAAAAGAGCGCCTGGAAAGGTCCCTAGGCTTTCATCTTACGAATGACGAGGTGTATTTTGCTACTATCAATCCAGATTTCGATGTGCTCCCACTGTTATCAAAATATTTTAGGCACAGATTTAAGGAACAAGCGTGGGTGATATATGATAAAAAAAGAAAATACGGGTTGTATTATGATTTAAATGGGGTAGAAATTATTTCTTTGGATTTGCCTTTTTCATTAAAGACAACGCGATTTCAATACGGCTCTGCAGCCATCCATAGGAACAGGAACAAGGACACGAATGTTCTTGAAATCGATCACCTGAATATACGAGGTTGTATCCAACGAAAAATCTATACGCAGAACGCGCCAAAGCAGGAGATGCAATATACCGACCAGAAGAAGGCGGGCTAACATAAGGATGTCCTGGATAATCATTAAAATTGCAGTTTTCCCTATATTTTTCCTAAATTAAAGTGGCGGTAAAGTATTGAACGTGGCCGGCAATTAACAAAGTTATAGGCTAACGGCGGTTCTTTTTTATCCACCAAAAGCGTACCTTTGCAACTTTGCTATGATACATGATAAATTACGAGGAAAATATTGAAGTACAGGGCGCCCGCGTCCACAATCTAAAAAATATTGACGTTACCATACCTAGGGAGAAACTCGTTGTCATTACGGGTCTTTCCGGTAGCGGAAAATCATCCCTCGCCTTCGATACGATCTATGCTGAGGGACAACGCAGGTACATTGAAACCTTTTCAGCGTATGCTCGCCAATTCTTAGGAGGGCTTGAACGCCCCGATGTTGATAAAATCGACGGCCTTTCGCCGGTAATCGCCATTGAACAAAAAACAACATCAAAATCCCCAAGATCAACAGTAGGGACGATTACCGAGATTTATGATTTTTTACGACTCCTATACGCCAGGGCCGGTGATGCCTTTAGTTACAATACCGGCCAAAAGATGGTAAGTTATAGCGATGAGCAAATCAAGGAGCTTATCAAGACCGATTTTCAAGGGAAAAGAATACATATTCTGGCCCCGGTCGTTAAATCAAGAAAAGGTCATTATCGGGAATTGTTCGAACAGATCGGGAAACAGGGCTTTGTGAAAGTTAGGGTTGATGGTGAAATCAAGGATATACTTAAAGGCTTGAAAGTCGATCGTTATAAGACCCATGATATTGAAATTGTTATTGATCGTCTATTAGTCGGTGACACTGACGATCTTGACAAGCGCCTTGCAGAATCGATCAACACGGCCATGTACAGTGGTGATAATGTACTTATGGTACTCGAAGAAGGGAATTCAGAGCTGCGCTATTTCAGTCGCGATTTAATGTGTCCTACGTCAGGGATTTCCTATCCAACTCCTGAACCAAATACCTTTTCATTCAATTCCCCAAAAGGAATGTGTCCGAAATGCAATGGTTTGGGCCATGTTTATGAGGTCAATGAAGCGAAGATCCTTCCCAATAAGAAACTATCGATCAAAGCAGGGGGCATCGCTCCCTTGGGAGAATATAAAAAGTCATGGGCCTTTCAGCAAATCGATATAATTGCCCAACGGTTCGATTTTGAAATCACCGACCCGATCACTAAAATACCCGAGGAGGCCATCTCGATTTTGTTATATGGCGGAGACGATACATTTGAAGTCGAATCTAAGACCTTAGGGGTAAAAAGGAACTATAAAATCGATTATGAAGGCATTGCGAATTTTATAAAAAACCAATTTGAGGAAGCCCCCTCAACTTCGATTAAGCGCTGGGCAAAAGAGTACATGGACAAGATTTCCTGTCCGAGCTGTGATGGCGCCCGCTTGCGGAAAGAATCCTTATATTTTAAAATCGACGGTAAGAATATCGCCCAATTAGCGGCGTTTGACATTGGTGAACTGGCCAATTTTTTTGAAAAATTGCCCGAAAAATTGAAAGGAAACCAAAAGATTATCGCTGAGGATATAATCAAGGAGATCCGAACCAGAATTCGATTTTTGTTAGATGTTGGGCTTGATTATCTTTCCCTAAATCGAAGTTCTAAATCACTATCAGGCGGGGAAGCACAGAGAATTCGACTGGCAACGCAGATTGGATCCCAATTGGTCGGTGTACTTTATATACTCGATGAGCCCAGTATTGGCCTACATCAAAGAGACAATAATCGCTTGATAAACTCCTTGGAAGCGCTTCGTGACCTAGGGAATTCTATAATTGTGGTCGAACATGACCGCGACATGATCGAACGGGCTGACCATGTCATTGACATGGGTCCTAGGGCAGGTAGACATGGCGGAGAGATCATTTCCCAAGGAACTCCCCATGACCTTCAATTTGCTAACACCTTGACCGCTTCCTATTTAACAGGGCGCATGGAAATTCCTGTCCCTAAAAAACGAAGAAAGGGCAATGACCATAAAATAACGCTCTATGGTTGTACCGGAAACAATTTAAAGGACATCACGGTGGAATTTCCTTTGGGTAAAATGATCGGGGTTACAGGAGTCTCCGGAAGTGGGAAATCAACGCTTATAAATGAGACACTCTATCCCATAATGAACGCACATTATTTCAACGGCGTTAAAAAACCCATGCCCTATAAAAAAATAACGGGATTGGAACATATCGACAAGGTTATCGATATCAACCAATCACCCATTGGTAGGACACCCCGTTCAAACCCGGCAACTTATACGGGGGTTTTCAGTGAAATTCGCAATCTTTTCACCAAAACCACCGAAGCTTCCATTCGTGGCTACAAGCCGGGCCGCTTTAGCTTTAATGTCAAAGGGGGGCGTTGTGAGACTTGCCAAGGTGGCGGTCTTCGCGTCATCGAGATGAATTTTTTGCCCGATGTATACGTAGAATGTGAAACCTGCTATGGCAAACGTTTTAATCGGGAAACCTTGGAAATTAGATATAAAGGGAAATCGATTTCAGATGTGCTCGATATGACGATACGAGAAGCAGTCGCCTTTTTCGAGGCCATTCCTAAAATCCATCGAAAGTTGAAGACCATTGAAGATGTAGGCTTGGGTTATATTTCACTAGGACAACAATCAACGACCTTATCAGGCGGCGAAGCACAACGCATAAAATTGGCAACTGAGCTATCGAAACGTGATACAGGAAATACATTTTATATTTTAGATGAACCCACTACAGGTTTGCATTTTGAAGATGTACGAGTTCTTATGGAAGTCCTAAATAAACTGGTCACCAAAGGAAATACTGTTTTGGTCATAGAACACAACATGGATGTTATCAAAATGGTCGACTACATTATCGATATTGGGTATGAAGGTGGTCGAGGCGGCGGCAGGGTCGTGGCCAAGGGAACACCTGAAGAGGTGGCACTCGATACCAAGAGCTACACGGCTGAATTCCTCAAAAAGGAATTGAGCCCCAGACCACAAGCCATTAAAGTAGAGGCATAGCAATCAAATGCAGCTCAGGAGCCTAAATTAATGATCTGTCAAAAAAACGATACAAAAAATGAGTAATGAACAGCATCACAAAGGTTGGAATGAAATAAAAACCAACGATTCATGGGCTATATTCAAGATAATGGGCGAGTTTGTCAATGGCTACGAACGATTGAGTGCCATCGGACCGTGCATTTCTATTTTTGGTTCTGCCCGTACCACCGAAAACGACCCGTATTACAAATTGGCCGTCAACATCGCTAAAAGCATTTCTGAAGCGGGTTACGGCATCATCACCGGAGGTGGGCCTGGAATTATGGAAGCTGGCAACAAAGGTGCTTTCTTGGCTGGTGGCACTTCGGTCGGACTAAATATCGACCTGCCCTTCGAACAACATGACAATCCGTATATCGATAACGATAAAAGTCTTGATTTCGATTATTTCTTTGTACGAAAGGTAATGTTCGTAAAATATTCACAGGGATTTGTTGTCATGCCAGGCGGTTTTGGTACTTTGGATGAACTTTTCGAGGCCATCACCCTGATCCAAACCAATAAAATCGAAAAATTTCCGATTATACTTGTAGGAACTGATTTTTGGAACGGTTTATTCGAATGGGTCAAAAGTACCATGTTGGTACTTGGCAACATAAGTCAAACGGATTTAGAATTAATACATATGGCCGATACTGCCGAAGAAGTCGTAGATGTCATCGATGCGTTCTACAAAGGTCGCTCCCTAAGTCCCAATTTTTAATTACAGCTTAATGCACCAAATCCGCCTCCCCTCTGTTTATGGTATATTGATCTTGTTTGTGGGTATTTCGAGCCTGAAAGCCCAACATACCAATATCATTACCGCAGACCTTGATGGTGAGACCAAGGAAATCAATGTACAACAAGAATTTGTGTATCAGAATGATTCCCAGGATACCTTGAATGTGTTGTACTTTAATGACTGGGCCAATGCCTATGCCGACAAGAATACGGGATTGGCCCAGCGATTTGCCGAGGAGTTCAAAAAAAGCCTCCATTTAGCAAACCACAATGAACGTGGATACACCACGATCGTAAGTGCTGTCGATGATGAGTATCGTGGGCTCCGATGGGAACGGACCACGGGGAACGATATTGTAAAAATTATCTTGAACAAACCCTTGCTACCGGGAAGTTCTGCGAAGTTCTTCATGACATATACCGTTAAACTCCCTCCAAATAAATTTACGCCTTATGGATATGATAATCGGCAAAACTATTATCTAAAAGATTGGTACCTCACCCCTGCAGTTTATGACGGTACCTGGCATTTATACTCGAATCTGAATTTAGAGGACCTTTATACCGATGTTGCCAATACCATTATAAATTTTACTTTTCCTACCAAACTATTCCTTGCCACCAATTTTAGGGTTTTGGGGAACAATGAGCTTCCCAATGCGCAGGAAACCCAACTTGAAGGCGTTCATCAAAAAAGTTGTGAACTGATCTTATCCAGTTCAAAAAGGTTTACCACCCATATCACACCTGACATGACGGTAATCACCGATATTGAAGCCGCCAAGTACGATCAAATATCGCAAGGGATTTCTATCAATAGGGTGACACACTTCATCACCGAGAACTTAGGGATATATCCTCATGATCAGCTCCTTGTCAGCGAAATCGACTATGATAAATATCCATTGTACGGCATCAATCAATTGCCTTCTTTTATACGCCCCTATGAACAGCAATTTCAGTTTGAAATGAAGTTCTTAAAAACGGCCTTGATCAATATTCTCGAAGAAACCTTGTATTTAGACCCCAGAAAGGAACAATGGCTGCCGGATGCCATAGCAAATTACTTAATGATCGACTATGTGGAAACGTATTATCCAGATCAAAAGTTATTGGGGAAATTATCGAAAATATGGGGTATTCGCGGATTTAACCTAGCTAAAATGGATTTTAATGAGCAGTATCCGTTTTTGTATATGCTCACTGCACGACGAAATTTGGATCAGCCCCTGACCACATCGAACGACTCCTTGATCAAATTCAACCAGAAAATCGCCAATAAATACAAAGCCGGCCTTGGCCTTGCTTATTTGGCAAGCTATATTGGCAAGGACACCTTGGATGCCAGTATCAAGGATTTTTATAAATACTATCAATTGAACGGCGCTAGAATAGCGGATTTTGAGTCTATCCTAAAGCGTTCGACCGATAAGGACATCGACTGGTTCTTCAGTAACTATGTATCATCAGACCGAAGAATCGATTTCAAGATAAAGAAAATCGAGAAGTTCAACGATTCGCTGCGTGTTACCATAAAAAACAAACAGGGCACCAATGTGCCGATTTCACTTTTTGGATTGCGAAACGATTCAGTCGTTTCGCACTATTGGTTTCCCGATATAAAGACCGAGGAAACCTTTACAATACCTTGGAATGACGAGAAGCGACTTGTGCTGAACTATGACCAAAAAATTCCGGAATTCAATCAGCGCGATAATTGGAAATCGTTGGGAGGTTTTCTATCAAGTAATAAAAAATTGAAATTCACTTTTTTCAGGGATTCCGAGAACCCCTATTACAACCAAATTTTCTATGTTCCCGTTATAAATTTCAATATCTATGATGGTTGGGCGCCAGGCATGAGACTTTACAATAAAACACTTCTTGAACGCCCCTTCGTTTATGATATTTCACCCTCGTATTCATTTCGGGAAAAATCATTTGTCGGTTTTGGAAAGTTGGCATATCAAAAATATTTGAGCAAGACTGGACTGTATGTTGCTAACTATACGATTCGTGGGTCTACTTCCCATTTTGATTTTAATTCGCGGTATTCCACACTAACGCCTTCTGTGAGTTTTGGTTGGCGACCCGATAATTTAATCTCAAATAAAAGACAAGTCCTTTCCTTTCGCTATGTCAATGTTTTCAGAAATTTGGATGAAAGCTTAAAAGCAGCTGGGAAGTCACCGGAAAGTCCGGATTATAGCGTTTTTGATGCCAGATATTACAATGTTGATAATAATATAATCGACTACAATTCCTGGTTTGTCGACTTTCAACATTCTAGTACGTTCACCAAACTAATGTTTGAGTTCGAGTATCGAAAATTATTCGAAAATAACCGACAATTCAACCTAAGATTTTACTTTGGAAAGTTTTTAAGAAATCGCACGGTAGACGACTTTTTCAGTTTTGCACTTGATAGGCCAACTGATTATCTTTTTGATTATGGATACTTAGGACGCTCAGAGGGTTCAGGTATCTACAGCCAGCAAATTATTATCGCCGAAGGTGGTTTCAAATCGATTCTTGATGAGCGTTATCGCTATTCCGATAATTGGTTGACCTCCGTAAATACAAGCACCAACATTTGGAGATGGATCGAGCTATACGGGGATTTGGGCTATGTCAAGAATCAAAACGTGGCCGGAAAATTCGTATATGATTCAGGCATACGGCTCAATTTGGTAACTGATTATTTTGAACTATATTTTCCGGTATATTCGAATAACGGTTGGGAAATATCACAGCCCAATTACGGGGAGAAAATTCGCTTTATAATAACGGTAAGCCCTAAGACCTTGATTGGTCTATTTACTCGTAAATGGTTTTAAAACATTGATAAATCCTTAATAAATCTCCTGCTTTTTGATACATATATATCAAATAGTCATTTATGTAGTTATGTTTCTAACGATTATTGAATAAATATATCTTTTATTACATTGTGAGTATACATTTGATTCGGTACTTTTGCCTAAATTCCTGATAACCCAAATGGACATATCTTCTAAAACAAGTAATGACATATCATTTGAGGATTTTAAAGCACAGATCCTAAACGACTACGAAATTGCCGTAACAAGTAGGACCTGCAGCCTTATGGGACGCAAGGAAGTGCTCACTGGAAAGGCCAAGTTCGGGATATTCGGTGACGGCAAGGAACTACCCCAATTGGCCATGGCGCGGTCTTTCAGGAACGGTGATTTTCGAAGTGGTTATTACCGTGATCAGACGTTTATGATGGCCCTTGGGAATCTGACTCCCAAAGACTTTTTTCATGGCCTGTACGCAACGACCGATCTCGCAAAGGAGCCAATGAGCGGTGGCAGACAAATGGGCGGTCATTTTATCACCCATAGTCTAAATCCTGACGGCACCTGGAAAAATCTGATGAAACAGAAAAACAGCAGTGCGGATATTTCCTGTACCGCTGGTCAGATGCCCAGACTGCTCGGCCTTGCCCAAGCTTCGAATATTTATAGGCAGGTCAAGGGAATCGATAGTACCAAATTTTCCGATAATGGCAACGAGGTTGCCTGGGGAACCATTGGGAATGCGAGTACCAGTGAAGGTCTCTTCCTAGAAACGGTCAACGCCGGAGGTGTTCTCCAAGTACCAATGGTAATCAGTATATGGGACGATGAATATGGAATTTCAGTTCCCGCCAAATACCATACTACCAAAGAGGATATTTCAAAAATATTGAGTGGTTTTCAGCGAGACGATGACGACAAGGGCTATGAAATCTTTAAAGTGCCGGGCTGGGATTATACCGCATTGATGCATGTCTATGAAAACGCTTCCGATATTGCGCGCGAAGAACATGTACCCGTTATCATTCATGTAGAAGAACTGACCCAGCCACAGGGGCATTCTACCTCTGGTTCGCACGAACGCTATAAGAGTGAAAAACGACTCGACTGGGAACGAAAAAATGATTGCAACAAGCGATTTAGGGAATGGATCATTGAAACCGGTATTTCATCTGAAAAGGAATTGGCTGAAATCGAAAAGAATATAATCAAAACGGTTCGTGCCGCAAAAAAAGAGGCATGGTCTGAATTTTTAGAGCCTCATAAAATTCTTAAAAAAGAACTAGTAGCCCTGCTGGATACAGTTGCTACAAAAAGTGGAAACAAACAGTTTATCACCACTATAAAAAATGATCTAATAGCCCAAGAAGAACCCCAAAAGAAAGATATGGCCAAAGCGGCCCGGAAAGCCTTGAGGTATTTGGTGGGCGAGAACATGCCCGAGAAAAAAATACTCGCTGATTGGACATCCTCTTTTATGGCGAAGATGCAGAAAAAATTTAGTTCTGAGCTGTATAATGAGCATGCCAACAACGCTATCTCGGTACCTGAAATCAAACCCACCTACGCAGAAAATCCAGAAAGCGTCGATGGCCGTATCATTTTACGTGACAATTTTGATATCATATTCGATACGTATCCAAATGTTCTAGTATTTGGTGAAGATAGTGGTGCCATAGGGGATGTAAATCAAGGTCTTGAAGGTCTTCAAAAGAAGTATGGTGAATATCGGGTCGCTGATACCGGCATTCGCGAAGCTACGATTATCGGTCAAGGAATTGGACTGGCATTAAGAGGTTTACGGCCCATAGCAGAAATTCAATATTTAGATTATATCTTTTATGCAATGGCCACCCTGACCGATGATCTGGCCACCTTGCGATACAGAACCGCTGGCACCCAAAAGGCACCTTTAATAATTCGCACAAGGGGGCATCGATTGGAAGGCATTTGGCATTCGGGGTCTCAAATGGGCGGATTGATACACCTACTTAGGGGGATGTATATACTTGCTCCTCGGAACATGACGCAGGCGGCCGGCTTTTACAATGCCCTTTTAAAAACCGACGAACCCGCGCTGGTGGTCGAAAGTCTTAATGGATATCGACTCAAAGAACCGATGCCTGATAATTTGGGCGAATTCTGCACTCCGATTGGTGCCATCGAAAAATTAGTGGAAGGGACCGATATAACCTTAGTATCCTACGGTTCGACCTTGCGCATAGTGCTGAAGGCGATCCAGGAATTAAAAGAAGTGGGTATCGAAGCAGAGGTCATCGACGCCCAAACCCTTTTACCTTTTGATATTGCCCATGAAACCGTAAAAAGCGTCGAAAAAACAAATCGGCTATTGATTATCGATGAAGACGTCCCTGGAGGTTGTTCGGCCTACCTAATGCATGAAATCGTCGAAGTACAAGGTGCCTATCAATATTTAGACAGTGCACCCCACACCTTGACGGCAAAGTCGCATCGCCCTGCATATGGAACCGATGGAGATTATTTTTCAAAACCAAATGTTGATGATATTTTTGAAAAAGTGTATTCTATAATGCACGAGGCCAACCCCATCGATTATCCAAAATTGGGATAAGGCGATTTCCATGAATTTTCAAGAGACCTACTTGGGCCGCTATTCGTGGAAATCCAATAAAATAAATTGAATATGAAAAACACCTTGATAAAGGATGTCGGGCTTGCCCTATTGCGCATTACGCCATCCGCCATGTTATTGACCCATGGTATTCCCAAATTTCAGAAATTATTGCAAGGGAATCTCGCCTTTGCCGATCCCTTAGGGCTCGGGCAAGCTCCTTCCCTTTTATTGGCGATTATTGGAGAATTCATTTGTCCGATCTTACTCATTATTGGTTATAAAACACGTTGGGCTGCGATACCTTCCGTTTTAACCATGTTAACGATTATCTTTATAGTACATCAAAACGATGCCTTTGGAAAAAAAGAATTGGCCCTCCTTTATTTGATATTCTTTGTAGCCATTATGTTCCTTGGTCCTGGTAAATATAGTTTTGACCGGAAGTAAATCAGATGATACCCACCAATAACTCCTTCAGAAGGTCGGACTGTGAAGTGCCGTTTGCTCCTACCCCCTTGCCCTTTATGTCCATAATGCGAAGATGTGATATCACACGACTGACTTTCTTCATCGGAAAGTTTTTAGCGGCGACTTGAATCTCACCAACGAAATAAGGGTTTATGCGCAACGCTTTGGCCACATTTTTGGGCGAATGATCAGAGAGACCATGGTATTGTAATAGTTGTACAAAAAAAGCATACAATAGCGATACGGTCATAACAAAGGGGTTTTCTTTCGGATTGCGTGCAAAATAAGTTACTATTTGAGTCGCCTTCTTCATATTTCGTTCTCCAATGGCCCTTTTTAGTTCGAAATTATTGTAATCCTTACTTATACCGATATGAAGTTCAATATCATCAGGTGTTATTTCAACATGCTCTGTAAGCACCAACTGCAACTTCTCCAGTTCCTTATCGATTTTGCTTAAATCGGAACCTAAAAATTCGACCATAAGCATGGCAGCCTTCGGAGAGATCAAGTATCCTTTGGAATGCAACGTTGTTCGAATCCAATCAGAAACTTGATTTTCATAAAGCTTATTGCTTTCAAAGATGATTCCCTTGCCAGCGACCGCTTTGTAGAGTTTTTTGCGTTTGTCGAGCTTTTTATATTTATAGCAAACAACCAGTACCGTGGTAGGTTGAAGATGGTCGACATATGAAGTAAGCTGCTCAATGGTTCGCGAAAGATGCTGTGCTTCCTTGACGATAATCACTTGTCGATCAGCCATCATAGGATATCGTTTCGCATTTGAAACGATATCCTCTATGGTAATATCCTTACCATAAAGGACCATTTGATTAAAGGCACGTTCATCTTCGGCAAGTACATTCTCCCCAATGAATTCTGCGATTTTATCAATGTAATAGGCCTCTTCACCATGAAGAAAATATATGGGCTTTATTTTTCCGTTACGGATATCAATAGCGATTTGTTTTGCTTCTTCCATCAAAAAAATTTCATCAAATTTGCATCATGGAAACCTTAAACTTCCCTTCCTATAAATTTCGCTTCAAAAATAGCGAAAATAAAGACCGTATTTTTGATGTCATTCGCAAAAAGTTCGTGGTCCTACAACCTGAGGAATGGGTACGACAACATCTGGTGCAGTATCTTATCATCGAAAAAAAATATCCTATATCGCTCATTAACGTAGAAAAACAAGTGATGATAAACGGACTTAACAGACGATATGATATTGTTGTGTTCAACTCTGACGGAAGCATTGAAATCCTAGTAGAATGCAAGGCGCCCCAAATTGAAATAACACAACATTCCTTCGATCAAATCGCCCAATATAATTTTCAACTACGGGCGAATTATTTAATTGTTAGTAACGGACTAAAACACTTTTTTTGTGAGATGGATTTCGAAGGTGAAAAATATACCTTTTTAGAGCAAATTCCCGATTTTAGCCGTTAATTTGACACTGTTTTGAAATTCGCCATCGTTATACTTAATTGGAATGGAGAGGTATTACTCGAAAGGTACCTCCCTTCGGTCGTTCAATATGCTGACTATGCCGATGTTTATTTGGCTGACAATGCATCTAGCGATAGCTCGGTGGCTTATGTAACTACAAACTTTCCAACAGTAAAAATAATTCGAAATACCGAGAACGGCGGTTTTGCCAAAGGCTATAATGACGCGTTGAAGCAGGTTGATGCAGATGTATATTGCTTATTGAATTCTGATGTGGAAGTTACCGAAGGTTGGCTCTTGCCTATTCAAAAACTTTTTCAGGATAATAAAAAGGCAACCATCGTACAACCTAAAATATTGGATCTGCTAAAGCGGGAGTATTTTGAATATGCAGGTGCTGCCGGCGGATTTTTAGATCAGCTCGGCTATCCTTTTTGCCGGGGCCGTATTTTTCAATCCTTGGAGAAAGACGAGGGACAATATGACGACATACGCGAAATATTCTGGGCCACTGGAGCTTGTATGTTCATCAAACGGGAGGTCTTTTTTGCCCTTGGTGGCTTTGATGAAGACTACTTTGCCCATCAGGAAGAAGTAGATCTTTGCTGGCGCGCTAAGAATGCAGGTTATTCGGTATATTATGTAGGTACATCAAAAGTATTTCACTTGGGTGGATCGACCCTAAGCAACATGAACCCAAAAAAAACCTATCTCAATTTTAGGAATTCCCTATTTTCCATTGCCAAAAACTTACCGAGAAGGAAGGCCTACACCATTATTTTGATGCGGTTGCTGCTGGATGGCATTGCAGCCATTCGCTTTGTTTTTCAATTGAAATTTGATCATTGCTGGGCCATCCTTCGCGCCCACTTAAGTTTTTATCGACAATTTGGAAAAATGTACCGAAAGCGTGAAAAGGCTAATTTTATGATAAAATATTATGCGACAAAATCCATTGTATGGTCTTATTTCGTACATCATATAAAGAATTTTAACATATTAGTAAAAGATTAACTAATTTAGTCCGTCGTTTGCTGCGCTATTTGCATAATTTTGCAGGCGAATCAAACCAAATCTTAACAAGTAACTTTAATTATTAAAACAAGTAACGTAATTATGAAAAAAATCATTTTAGGATGTTTAGGAGTAACACTTTTGTTGTCTTCCTGTGTTTCACAAAAAAAATATGCCGATCTTGAGGCGAAACAGAAAGAGACTCAGGATTTATTGAATTCGGCTACCGTCAAATTGAATTCTTGCTTGGAAGAAAAGGCCACTGCTAGTTCTCGACTTCAGACATTAGAAGATCAAAACGCATTTCTAAAGGCCAATAACCAGGAGTTGATCAACAATATGGGGAATTTGACCACCTTGACCACAAAAGGGGCCGAAAACCTTGAGAAGTCTTTGGAGAGCCTTCAGGAAAAAGATCTTACTATTCGAAAACTCCAGGATGCCATTACAAGAAGAGACTCCGTGAACCTTTCATTGGTTCAGAGCTTGAAAGGAGTATTGGGAAATTTGGATGATGAGGATATTCAAATAAGTGTTGAAAAAGGAGTTGTTTTCGTATCAATCTCCGATAAATTATTGTTTAGCAGCGGAAGCTATAATGTTACCAGCAAGGCGAAAGAAATCTTGGGTAAAGTTGCTCAAGTCGTGAACAATAAGCCAGACTTCGAATTTATGGTTGAAGGACATACAGACGACGTACCCTACAGAGGCAACGGTGTCTTGTTAGACAATTGGGATTTAAGCGTAAAACGTGCTACTTCAGTGGTACGAATATTACAGAATGATTATAAGGTCGATCCTAAGCGTATGACCGCCGCTGGCAGATCTGAATATATCCCTGTATCGTCAACCGATAAAGCTAAAAACAGAAGGACCCGTATCGTTGTACTTCCAAAACTGGATCAGTTTTACAGTATGATCGAAGAAGGAATGAAAGATCCAAAAATCAATAAATAAAATTTAGTACACCTTTTTAAAAACCCGCAGCCTAAAAAACTGCGGTTTTTTTATTCAATATCGGGCCATTCTATTTAACCACCTATTATAGTATCTTTGAAATGCCAAACCAATTCATTGTACAGGACACTTTTTATTTAATTAAAACGTTTTCCCTATTATGAAGATATTTTTTGGATTACTGGGCATGTTATTTTTAGTGAATTCATGTGGCATAATGGGTGCCGCACGCAAATCGAACGATGGCGCTAAAACAACGGGTCAAACTTCCAGCAAATCGGCCGAGAAAGCCTTTATCGATATTATCGAAAACGATGCGACTTCGCAAACGGGACTCTTTACGGTACATCAAATCGGCAATAAATATTACTTCGAACTGGCCGATAGTATCTTGAACCGCGAAATACTAGTGGTTACACGCTTTGTAAAGACGCCTGCAGGTTCCGGGAACTATGGTGGGGAAGAAATCGGAAAGAAAACAATTGTTTGGGAAAAAGGGCCCCAGAATAATATCTTCCTAAGGATCGGAACCCTGGTAAGTGTGGCCAATGAAGAAGACGCCATCTCCCAAGCGGTGAACAATGCGAATATTACACCGATACTCGAAGTCTTCACTATCAAGGAACGCAACGAAAAAAAGAAAACCTCGATCATTGACGTTACTGATTTTCTAAACAGCGAAAATTCGCTTTTGGCACTAAGTGATTCCCAGAAAGATTCGTACCTACTTTCCTCCTTGGAAAAAGACAAGTCCTACATTGAAAAGGTCACCTCTTTCCCCATTAATACTGAGGTATTAACTGTAAAGACCTATAAGGCCAAATCATCTGGTAAAAGCAATAAAGAGTTACCTGCCGCCTTACTTTCGGGAGTAGTGACACTAGAACTGAATAATTCGTTCATCTTATTGCCAAAGGAACCGATGAAAAAGCGGTTTTATGATGCTAGAGTGGGGTATTTTGCGAGTTCCTATTTAGAATATGGCGATGACCAGCAAAAAGTTGATAGAAATACCTTTATTCATAGATGGCGTTTGGAACCAAAACCTGAAGACGTCGAAAAGTGGGAAAATGGAGAACTTGTAGAACCGAAAAAACCCATCGTATTTTACATAGACCCTGCAACACCTAAAAAATGGCGGCCTTTTTTAATACAAGGGATCAACGATTGGCAAAAGGCCTTTGAACAAGCGGGTTTTAAAAATGCCATTGTTGGCAAGGAATGGCCCGAGGAAGATGCTTCGATGAGCTTGGAAGATGCCCGATTTTCAGTACTGCGCTATTTTGCATCTCCGAAAAAGAATGCATATGGGCCGAATATTACCGATCCCCGAAGTGGGGAAATATTGGAAAGCCATATTGGATGGTACCACAACTTAATGGACCTATTGCACAATTGGTATACGATCCAAGCTGGTGCTGTCGATCCCAGGGCACAAAATATGGAATTCGATCCAGAACTCATGGGAGAGCTCATTCGTTTTGTGTCTTCACATGAAGTAGGACACACCCTTGGATTACGACATAACATGGGCGCCAGTTTTGCCACCCCCGTAGAGAAACTAAGAGACCGGGATTGGCTTCATAAAAATGGCCATACCAGTTCGATAATGGATTATGCCCGTTTTAATTATGTGGCACAACCCGAGGATTCCATACCGCCTGCGGATCTCATGCCTCGTATCGGGGATTATGACAAATGGGCGATTCAATGGGGCTATTCAAAATTGCCGAAGAACCCAGATCTGCTTGACGAGCGCGAGGTCTTAAGCGAATGGGTGGTAGATAGTATTTCATCGAATCCTAGGCTTTGGTTTGGAGGGGAAGGTCGTGATTTTGACCCAAGGTCGCAATCAGAGGATTTGGGAGACAATGCGATGGTTGCAAGCACCTATGGTATTATGAACCTGCAACGAATAGTACCCCATCTAACAAGTTGGACCAAGGCTCGAAATAGCGATGATTACTCAGGTTTAGACCAAATGTATGAGAGTCTGATACAGCAATACGAAAACTATTTATTTCATGTTACCAAGAATATTGGCGGTATTTATGTAACCCCTAAAACAAGGGGTGAAAGCGGCGAAGTATATTGCCCGGTACCAAAAAGCACTCAAAAGGATGCCTTGGCCTTTTTGAACAATCACATAATGAAGGAACCGAAATGGCTCGTCAATAATGAAATACTCAATCGCATTTCCTCTCCACAGTCAAAAGAGTCGATAACCAAGACCATGGAGAGTATTATGTTGAATTTATTAGGCGGGAGCAGGTTGAGTAGAATGACCTTTATAGCCGAAAGGTATGAAGGTGAGGATGTCTATTCACCCCAAGAGTATATTGACGATATCAGTCAACTGGTTTGGGGTGAAATGAATGTTTTTTATACCACTACTGCCTATCGCCGTAAATTACAAAAAGCGTATGTGGCAGACATGATTACGTTGTACAAACCAAAGGAGGCTGAAGGTCTCGTTGAGGGTATCCTTGCAAAACTTTCGGAAGGGTACACCTCGAATACAGACGTGCGCTCCTTGGCACTTGACAATTTAACGCGTTTACGCCAAAAGATCAAAGCAACCCTACCGGTCATTACCCATCGTATGACCAAGGCCCATTTGTTGTATATTGAAAAAGAGATCGAAGATGTGATCGGAGATGTCAAGGACCCGGGATTTTTTATTGTTCCTTCGAATCCAGACCTCTCAATCGAAGATGAGAACTGAGTTCCTAAAAAATATCCGTCGTTCCCTTGCCTTCTCGTAAAATAACAGGATCCCCGCCCGATAGGTCAATAACCGTTGAAGCGACATTATCGCCATAACCACCATCGATGACAACATCGACCAAATTTTCCCATTTTTCAAAGATCAATTCGGGGTCGGTGGTATATTCTAATAACTCATCTTCATCATGTATTGAAGTCGATATAATCGGATTGCCCAGGCCTACGACCAAGGCTTTTGCAATTGAATTGTCGGGGACCCGGATACCCACCGTCTTTTTTTTCTTAAATTCTTTGGGAAGATTATTATTTCCAGGCAAAATAAAAGTATAAGGCCCTGGGAGTGACCGCTTTAAAATCTTAAAAGTAGGACTGTCTATCTGACGCACGTAGTCAGAAAGGTTGCTCAAGTCTGCACAGATAAACGACCAATTCGCCTTGTCGAGTTTTATTCCCTTTATCCTGGCGATTTTTTCCAAGGCTTTGGTGTTTGTAATGTCACACCCCAAGCCATAAACCGTATCAGTTGGATAAATGGCCAGGCCTCCTCTTCGAAGTATTTCAACCACCCTGTTGATTTCACGTGGGTTGGGGTTTTCCGGATATATTTTAATAAACTGGGCCATATCAATGTACGTTTCATTTCTAATGCGCAAATTACATACAAATTTTATTATGTATCTTTATGCTATAAAAATCTCTTTGTAACATAGCAAATTTGCAAAAACGGCTTGTTTTTGCCATTGAATTGGGCCGCTATCTTGGTGGTTGCACCTTATATACTATCCTATTTTACAAAGTGAAAAATGAAACATACCTCAAAAATTGCCATTATCGGCGGAACAGGTAAGTCAGGAAAATACCTTGTTCGAGAATTAATTAGACAGGAGATCAATTTCAAAATCCTTGTCAGAAATCCACAGAAAATAGAAAACTCTGGACCCCTAGTTGAAGTGGTCAAAGGGGATGTTGCCGAATACGATTGTGTTAGCTCCCTGATCAAAGATTGCCATGCCATCATAAGCACATTGGGTATGGGCATTCCAAATAGTCCACCAACAATTTTTAGCACAGCGGGAAAAAATATCCTGAACGCCATGCATGTGCATGGGGTTAAAAGGTATATTACAACCGCCGGATTGAACGTAGATACCCCTTTCGATGTTAAAAGCACACAAACAAAACTAGCAACTGATTGGATGTATACAAATTATCCGATTTCGACCGCTGATAGGCAAAATGAGTATCGCTTATTATCAGAAAGTAACCTTGACTGGACCATGGTACGCCTACCATTGATCCAATTGACCGATGAACGATTTGGTATTAAGGAAAGTTTGGTGGATTGTCCGGGTGATGCAATTAGTGCCGCTGAATTGGCAATCTTTCTAATCAAACAATTAACCGATACCACCTACTATGCCAAAGCACCATTTATAGCCAATTCAGCGTAAGAACAGGAGAATCCGGAATAGCCTAAGGATGAGGAATTATTTTACTTGATAAACTCGCACATAATCTACTTCCATGACGGCAGGAAAAATGGTGTCATCAACGCCTTCTGCCCCACCCCAATTGCCACCTACCGCAATGTTCATTAGAAAATAAAAGGGTTGGCTAAACGGCCAATTGTCCGAACTGGAATTTGGGGGCCTAACAAAGGCCAATTTGATATTGTCAACATCGTCCAAGTAAAATTTCAGATACGTGCTAGTCCATAAAAACCCATAGGTATGAAATTCTTCCTCGATGGTTGCAAGGGGTAATGGGCCCGAGGTAACTTGGGTTCCATTTACATGATTATTGGCGGTACTATGTATTGAAAAATGAGTTGTATTGGGGATATAACTAACATATTCCATTATATCGATCTCACCGCAAGCAGGCCACCCTACCGATGTAATGTTCGCACCGAGCATCCACAGTGCGGGCCAAATGCCTTTCCCCTTCAAATCGGGCATTTTTGCCCTAAATTCAAAGCGTCCGTATGTGAACGATTTTTTACTGTTCAACCGTGCAGATGAATAATTAGCCGTTCCACTTTTTTCCTTTTTCGCGATGATATTCAAGATACCGTTCCCAACTTCGGCATTCCCGCTACTGGTATAATTCTGCAATTCATTGTTTCCCCAACCGTCTGCCCCGGTCTCATAGACCCAGTTTTCCGTTGAAACCGAATCGCCATCAAATTCATCGCTCCAGACCAATTCTGCATTGTCCCAATAGTTAGGGTCATCAACATCTTTTACTTCAGCAGGCATTCCATTTTCCTCAGACGACTCAGCCCTTTCAGGGGTCTGATCTTTTCCACATCCAAGAAATGCACTCAAGAACAATACGATAGAAACGATTTTTATCACGTTATGGCTCATTTAATTAGTATTGCAAAACGATTCCCATCGCATTTCAAATCTTCACAGGCAGAAGTTACAATAAGATTCAAAGTTATTCAATAGTTTGGATTAAATTATTGGTAGGACTTCAGCCCTGTCGGTTAGGAAAGTACTTCCAACTTTGCAAATCGTAGCAATAATTTTTTAATGTCGCCTTTTTCGAATTCGATTTCAGCCTTTTTATCATTTCCGACCCCTTCGATTTTCAAGACCTTACCTCTTCCGAATCGCGTGTGGTTCACTAAAGATCCCGCTTCCAAGTTCGGATCAATTGCGTTCGTGTTGCCAATTGGGTTCGCTAGTTCTGGTTTTAGTTTACGAAGTCTCCTCAATTGGTTTTCATTGGGTCTTGGCATACTCGGTGGGGTTCCATTGGCAGGTTTGTTCTGTCGTAGTTTACTCTTATCAACATCCCCGAAAATGTCAGAATCTATGAGCGGTTTATAGCGGTATGAATTTTCTACTGGCGTTAAATTTTCAATATAACGTTCATCGATTTCCTCTAAGAACCTACTCGGTTCAGCGTCGATCAATTTGCCCCATCGATATCGATTTTGCGTGTAGGTTAAATAGGCCTGGTCTTCAGCCCGAGTCAGGGCTACGTAAAACAAGCGTCGCTCCTCTTCCAATTCGCTTCGTGTGTTCATGCTCATTGCCGAGGGGAACAGGTCTTCTTCCATGCCTACGATATATACATAGGGGAACTCGAGACCTTTTGCCAAATGAATGGTCATCAGGGCCACCCTATCATCATCTCCCGTATCCTTGTCTAAATCGGTAGCAAGGGCCACGTCTTCTAAGAATTCCCCGATATCACCTGTGGTATCGGCAAGTTCTTTTTGACCTTCCACGAAATCCTTGATACCGTTTAACAATTCTTCGATGTTCTCCATTTTGGCAATGCCTTCAGGTGTGCCATCTTTTTTAAATTCCAACAAGATCCCGGTTTTTTTGGCGACATGTTCGGCCAACGTGAAGGCATCGGCTCCCTGGTTCATTATCTGAAAGCTTTTGATCATGTTCACAAAGTCTTGAAGCTTTGTTTTGGTGCCAGAATTGATCTTTAGGTCAATTTTATCCAAATTCTCTATAACCTCAAAAATTGATCGCCCATAATGGTTTGCCGTCACTACTAATTTATCGATAGTAGTCTGCCCAATCCCCCGCGCCGGAAAATTGATGATCCGTTTTAAAGCCTCCTCATCCTTAGGATTGACCACCAGACGCAAGTACGACAGCACGTCCTTTATTTCCTTGCGCTGATAAAATGAAAGTCCGCCGTAAATGCGATAAGGTATATCCCGTTTGCGCAGGGCATCCTCAATAGCGCGAGATTGTGAATTGGTGCGGTATAGTACGGCAAAATGCCCATTTGCAAGTTGGTTTTGCATACGGTTCTCCCAAATAGATCCAGCTACAAAACGGCCCTCCTCGGCATCAGTAATACTTCTGTGTATTTTTATGGTCGCCCCTTCATCGTTGGCAGTCCAAACGACTTTTTCCAACTGGTTTTTATTCTTGGCGATAATCGAATTAGCCGCATTTACGATGTTCTTGGTTGAACGATAGTTCTGCTCTAGGCGATAAACGGCCACCTGGTCATAATCTTTTTGAAAATTTAAGATATTGGTTATGTTCGCTCCTCGAAACGAGTAAATACTCTGAGCATCATCGCCCACTACACAAATATTCTGAAACCGATCTGACAAGGCCTTGACGATAAGATATTGTGAGTGGTTCGTATCTTGATACTCATCAACCAAAATATACCGGAACCTTTCCTGATATTTCATCAAAACCTCTGGAAAGCGCGTTAATAATTCATTGGTACGCAAGAGCAGATCATCAAAATCCATCGCTCCAGCCTTAAAGCACCGATTCACGTATTCTTGATATATTTCTCCGGTTCGCGGACGCTTTGCCATCGCATCGGCTTCCACAAGATCGGGATTGTTAAAATAGGCCTTAACGGTAATCAGGCTATTTTTATAGGATGAGATGCGATTCTGTATCTGTTTGAACTTGTAAATATCTTTATCAAGTGCCATTTCCTTGATAATCGAAGCGATCAATCGCTGTGAATCCTGGGTGTCGTAAATTGTAAAATTGCTGGGGAAGCCCAATTTATCACCATCGAATCGCAATAATTTGGCAAAGACCGAATGAAAAGTTCCCATCCAGAGGTTTTTGGCTTCGCTGCTGCCAACGATCGATGCAATACGTTTTTTCATCTCCCTTGCCGCCTTATTCGTAAAAGTAAGGGCAAGAATATTAAAAGCGTCGACACCTTGTGCCATTAAATGTGCGATTCGATAGGTCAAAACCCTTGTTTTGCCCGATCCCGCCCCGGCAATGACCATCAGGGGCCCATCCTTATGCAGGACGGGCGCTTTTTGGGCATCGTTTAATTCGTCTAAAAAGTTGGCCAAGTGTATCGTATTTGGAAGCGTGAATTTAGCCATAATTACCCTGATCCGAAAATCTCTAGTAGACATTTATGAATATCGAATGGTGATTTAATCTGAATTTGAATATATTTAGGCCGACAATTCAAATGAATGCTAAAAATTTCACACCTACTACCCCTATTATCCTTTATTATTTGTGCTACCTCCTTGGTGGGTCAAACCAAATCAAAAGGGCCGATAATTCAGGAATACGGGGAAGTCTTCACGGTCGGTAATCCCGACTTTAAAGTTGACACTACGATAACATACAAGGCTGTTTTCGATATCATGAACTCACCTGTTTCACATGAAGAAATAAATAGAAGTATTGAAACAGTGGCCCGCTTCTTAAATATGCACGTACAAAACGGGGTACCAGCCGAACAATTGAAAGCTGCCGTGGTCATTCACAATGCCGCCTCAAAAGATGTGCTCTCGAATGAAGCCTATAAAAAACGGTATGGTACTGAAAATCCCAATGCCGGATTAATACAAGCCCTTCTAAAAGCAGATGTGCCGATTATCTTCTGTGGTCAATCTGCCGCGGCACGTGGAATTCCCAAAGAAGATATGATCGATGGCATACAACTAGCACTCTCCGCGATGAATGCGCTGATACAACTTCAAGATAAGGAATATCGATTAATAAAACTTTAATAAAGCAGCTTATGAAAAAATATGTAGTCAGTTCCTTATTATTATTGGGCTTTTGCGGGATTGCCCAAACATCAGATCTTGCTAAGGATTATAATGCCGTTGGTCCCAAAGTAATCGATTGGCGAAGGGAAATACATCAAAACCCTGAACTGGGCAATCGGGAGTTCAAAACGGCCGAGAAAATCGCCAAACATCTTAAGTCTTTAGGCATCGAAGTTCAAACCGGGGTAGCCTATACAGGGGTCGTTGGCATTTTAAAAGGAAAAAAGCCTGGGAAAGTCATTGCCTTACGAGCTGATATTGACGGCTTGCCCGTCACAGAGCGAAATGATCTACCCTTTAAATCGACCGTTACGGCTGAATACAATGGCGAAACCGTTGGGGTCATGCATGCATGCGGACACGATACCCATACGGCCATCCTAATGGGTGTTGCCGAGGTGCTCGCGAAAAACAAGGATAAAATAAAAGGAACCGTAAAATTTATATTCCAACCGGCCGAAGAAGGTCCTCCACCGGGTGAAGAAGGCGGTGCCGCTTTGATGATCAAAGAAGGGGTGTTAGAGAATCCTCATGTCGACGCTATTTTTGGGTTACACATCAACTCCCAGACGCCTGTGGGGGTAATTCGTTATAAATCAGGTGGGGCCATGGCGGCCGCCCAAAGTTTTACGATTCATGTCAAAGGGAAACAGAGCCATGGCTCGCAACCTTGGTCGGGCATCGACCCGATCTTGATCAGTGCAAAGATTATTGACGGTCTACAAACCATCATAAGTAGGGAAGTAAATCTCACCAATGAGGCAGCGGTCATAACCGTGGGCAAAATCACCTCAGGAGTACGCTTCAATATTATTCCTGAAAGTGCTGAAATGTTAGGCACTATACGCACGTTGGACTATGATATGAAAGCCCAGATAAATAAGCGGATGGAAGAGATGGTCCCGACTATTGCCAAGGCATACGGCGGGGAGGCGACTATCGAAATAGTCGACGCCACGGCCATCACCTACAATGACCCCGCTTTGGTAGTACAAATGCTGCCGACTATGGAACGTGTTGCCGGAAAGGAAAACGTGCAAACACAAAAGGCTATTACGGGTGCAGAGGATTTTTCCTATTTTGAGGAAAAAGTACCTGGTTTCTTTTTCTTTTTAGGAGGAATGACGCCTGGGAATACCGAATCATTTCCGCATCATACCCCTGATTTTATGATCGATGATAGTGGATTATTATTAGGCGTAAAAACATTGACCGAAATGAGTTTGGATTATTTGAACAAATAAACCCGATGTCGGGTATGGAAGATAGAATATGGTCAAATCTTACGATCAAAATACCGCTAGTTCTATTTACGGGTCTGTTTTAGCAAACATCTTCTATACTAAAAGAAGCCAAAGGTGGCATTTTTTATCAAGAAATAGGTAGTTCTACTCTTGTAATACGAAACTTTTGAAATAATTTTGGAGCCAATTAGCGAATACTAAATACTATATATGAAACCTTATTTACGCATATTTATACTCCTTCTGATCATCTCAAATTATGGGTTTGGACAGAAGAAAAGTGAGTTAATGGCTGAAATTGACCATCTGCGAACCGAACTTGAAGCGACCAAGACCCTTGTGACTACCGCACAAAAGAATGAAAAGGTAAGCACCGCCAGGGCAGAATCATTTGAAACCCAGGTGCAGGAGCTACAGGCCGCAAATGCAACCCTTTTAAAAAACCTAAACAGTTTTGCCGAGGTTTCAAACAAGAATTCGGAGAATGTAAATCGAGCAATGGCCAGCCTGGGAGCAAAGGAAAAACAATTGAAAGACATCAATGATGCAATTAGTAAAAACGACTCCACCGCGATTATCGTTTTAACCAATGCCAAACAGACACTTGGAGAGAACGCTCGAATTTCTGTCCAGAATGGCGAAGTAGTCATTTCAGAGAGTTTGGAAACGATGTTTGGCAGTGACTCGGCCTTAGAGGTAATAAGCACTGCTGAACCATTTTTAGAAAAAATTGCCGCTATTTTGAATGCGAATCCCAATGCTGCAATTACAATTGAAGGGCTAAGTATGACCGGGTCCCTCGATATGGCGGCAAGTCAGGCTTCTTCGGTGGCCTTTGTACTCCAAAAGAAGTTTGCCGTAGCTCCCGAGCGCATGACAATCCTAGGAAAAGATGGGAATTTCAAGGAAGGTGTTCAGATTAAGATACATCCAAAATACAATCAATTTTATATGATGGTCAAGGAGAATGTCAATAAATAGCCTAATCGGCAAGGTTTCCAAATGAATTGGTTATAATTTTTACAAGAAACAAGCGTTCTTACTCCATAATCAAACCAAAAATCCATTACAATGACCGGAGAAGGAATTTTTCAACTATTTGCCTACTTATTGCCTGCGGTGGTCACGGGCGCTATTGCTTTCTATTTTTTTAGGTTACACACCAAAAACGAAGAAGGCCGAAGACGTTATCTATTGCACAAAGATTCCCAAAAAAACGCATTGCCTATTCGCCTTCAGGCCTATGAGCGTATGGCCTTGTTTTTAGAAAGGATCGCAATCCCCAGTCTCGTGTTGCGAGTAGCTCCAAAATCTTCCGATAAAGCAGAATACGAAGACCTTTTGATCCGAAGTATCGAAAAGGAATTCGAACATAATCTTTCGCAACAAATATATTTGTCAGATGATTGTTGGAATATTATAAAGGCGGCAAAAAGTGCAACGATACAAATGATCCGTAAAGCGGCCATGAGTGAAACCGATTCGGCCGATAAACTTCGTGAAGATGTTTTGACCGAGACCATGGACAAGGCCTCGCCTTCAGCCACCGCGCTCTCTTTTGTAAAAAAGGAAATCGGAGAGCTCTGGTAACGCTTGATCTTCGTATTTCGTTCTTTGAACTAATTGTTCGACTATTTTCAGACCCCTATTTAACCCCAGGTTCAATCTGGTTCAATTCGACATTTTTATATTTGGCGAAGTTATAACCACTCTCCCACCACGCGGTCATCTTTTGTTTGTCGAAAATCAATGAATTTGTGGTCAATACCGTGGGTGTAAAATAAAAATTGATAATAGCACCTTGATGGGCAGCTACGAATTTCCCGATTCTAATATTTTGTGACTCGATTCTGTCTAACATAAAGGCAAACATGCTCGTGAGCAATGAAAAGGCATTTTTTGAAGGCAGCCTGTTGAATAAGGTGGTTTCGGTTTGAAGAATAATGGCGTCGACCTCAGTGGCGCCTCTTTTGATTGCTTCCTCGATCGGCACCATGGTTCCCAGACCCCCATCAGCATAATCGCATCCATTTTTTTGCACTAAAGTCATAAATGGGGTATAGTTACAAGAAATCCATATCCATTCACAAAAATCTTCGTAGGTGTAATCATTGATCGATTTGTATTCGACTTGGTTTAATGAAAGATTCGACGCTGTTACCACTAAATCGGTGGGACCATCTTGCAAAATCCTAAATTCATCGGGGGTCAGCGTATTTTTAATAAGCTTTAACAGGTTATGGCTTTCACCAAAGGTCTTGCTCCCATTGTAAAAATTCTTAAAAACGTTCCAGTGATTGATGGCGATACTTTCAACGCCATGTTTTTTTTGTATGATAAAAGGGCAATTGCTGAAAATGCTGTCTTGGTTTACCGAGGTGTAGACCTCCTTGATCTTTTCGATCTTTTTTAATGCCAAATGCGAAATTAATAAACTGCCGGTCGAGGTACCTAAAAAAAGTCCGTAGTTATACCTCATTTCCTCCATAAGGTATTGGGCCACGCCTCCTGCAAAGGCGCCTTTGCTCCCACCCCCTGAAATGACCAACGCTCTCATTGTTCGTTTAATTTGGTTTGAATATAACGCTTTTCTTCGGGGTTTAGTTTCGGCATCAATGCAACGAATCGATCTTGGTATACCTTATCCTTCCACAAACTATCGAACAAATCCCGCGCAAATTGTCTGAACTGCCAAGAATAATGGGCAGTAGCTTGTACTAAGTCGCGCAAATTCTGATCGGTAAACCCGAATGCCTGCTTTAAATATTGAAAGGCACTTTGTCGCACCTCAAAAGAATATTTCGGACTTGTATACGCGCTTAGTTCGTCAAAATAGCGCTTCGTTTCCTTAGATTCATAGTCATTGGTAAGTATGGCCAATGTCAACCACAATAATCGTACATTCTTGTTGGGCAATCCAATAATTCCCTTGGTTGTATTTAAAAATTCTGCCCTGTCCTGTGGATAATTGATCCATAATTGATATAAGGCATTTTCAACCGTCACATAACTTTTATCTCGCAACAAGGATTCAAAATCCTGCCTTAAACTCAAGGCATGATTGCCTTCCATGAAGGAAAGCGCCTGTCGTATTTCGAGATTCTGACTCTTAAATGCCTCCCCTAAAAAATCGGTCGACAATGATTTATAATACTTGATGATAATTCTCTTCTTTAATTCATCTGACGCCGTTTTATTCCAAAAATCGGTTATAATTTTCCCATTTTCCTCCAAACTGGTCGTCAATTGCCATTGTAGATCGATCATCTCGGCCACTGCAATTGATTTGTTCTTTAATAGTGCCATGGCTTTTTCAAAAGGGAATACTGTTTCCTCTAACCAGATTTTTTTAAAAGCGGATAAGTCTTTGCCGCTGCCTTCTTCCATTAGGTTCATAAAATCAGAAATCGTTGCATTTTTGTACTTGAATCTTTCCAAGTACATTTTAATCCCCTTGTTAAATGCCATTTCACCCACCTCATCTTGTAGCATTAACAGCGCCCAGGCGCCCTTTTCATAAAAGGTAAGGCTACTGGCCTTGGGATTCGTCAAAGCTTCCCCCTTGCCCTCCTTTGATACGTCATTCAATTGTTTGGCGGTGTCATAAAGTTTCCAATAAAATGATTCGTCCCCAAAGACCTTTTTCTCGGCCAAATAGGCGTAATAGGTCGCAAAACCCTCTTGGAGCCAATGATGATTCCCATTTAATTCGGTGACCAGATTACCAAACCATTGATGTGCGAGTTCATGGGCATTGACATTGACATAATTCTTATCGACAAATGCCGTTGAATCTATGACATAGCCATCAGAAAAGAGGGTGGTACCTGTATTTTCCATCCCCGCATATAGGAAGTCCCTGACGGGCACTTGTTTATAAATTTGCCATGGGTAGGGTACACCGATTTCTTTTTCCAAAAAATCAAAAATCGTTTTGGTATAGCGATAGGTGGGTTCGAGAAAAAGGCTATCACCGGGGTAATAATAATTTTCAATGGGGATGCCGCTTGCTGAAAGTATGCTTTCCTTTTTGTAATGACCAATGGCGAAAGCCAGAAGATAACTGCTCATTGGTTTTTCCATACCAAACTTCCAATCAAAATTGCCTTCGTTATCGAGCTTTTTTGAAAGCAATTTACCATTGGCGATTACTTCATATCCTGGTTTAAAGGAAATGGTAATATCGAATTCTACTTTTTGGGTCATATCATCGAAACTGGGTAACCAATGGCTCGTATATTTTCCTTGGCCCTGGGTCCAGATCTGGTTGTTTTTTTCATCATCATCCAGCCAACCAACAAAATAAACGGTCTGTTTTGGGAAACATGAATAGCTAAGTGCAAGTTGATAGGTTTTGCCTTCCTTGAATTTCTTCTTTATGGTTATCGTTTTACCATGATTGATGAAATCAACTTTTCGATTGTTCAAACTGACCTCTGAGAACTCGATATTTTTGGCATCGAGGAAAATTGAATCTACTGGGGCCAAGGCATCGAATGTATAGATTACCGAACCTTTAAGTTGGTGTTTGTCAGAAATGGGGGTCACCTTAATGTCGGCATGTCGGAAGTGCACCTTGTCCTGGTGTTGGGCAGTTGCCCAAGAACTGATCAGAATGAAAAGAACAAATAACTTTTGGTACATAGGCGCTTGGATGCATTGACGTTACCAAATTTAATATTTTAGATTGCACTTGATAACGGTAAGGCCTAAATTAGTCGAATGAATGCCACTTTTCTTCAAACTCCGATTACTTATCTTAAAGGTGTAGGGCCCAATAGGGCTGACACCTTGCACTCTGAATTAGGCATTGCAACGTATCAGGATTTAATCAATCTGTTTCCCAATCGCTATATCGACAAGACTCAATACTATAAAATTGGCCAATTGGAACGTAACAATGCCGAAGTACAACTTATTGGTAAAATTATCCATATCAAAACCATCGAACAACAAAAAGGGAAGCGACTGGTGGCTACTTTTGTCGATGATACCGGGGAAATGCAATTGGTCTGGTTTCGAGGTCAAAAGTGGATTAGGGAAAACCTAAAATTAAACACACCCTATGTCATTTTTGGTCGGTGTAACTGGTTCAATGGCGCATTCTCGATGCCCCATCCTGAAATGGAAATCCTTTCAGAACATGAGCAAGGCATGAAAATCGCAATGCAGCCCATTTATCCTTCAACAGAAAAATTATCAAACAAGGGGATAACAAACCGGGTAATCAATAAATTGATGCAACAACTCTTTATGGATACCAAGGGAGAATTTTTAGAAACCCTTTCTTCAAACCTTTTGCAAGAGTTAAAATTGATTACAAGAAGTGAGGCCTTGTTCAATATTCATTTTCCAAAAAATCAAAAACTCCTTGCCAAGGCTCAATTTCGGCTTAAATTCGAGGAATTATTTTATATCCAACTGCAGCTTATTGCCAAAATGATGCTACGTAAGCAGAAAAACAAGGGGTATACTTTCGATAAGGTCGGTCAATTGTTCAACGATTTTTATAAAGAGCATCTTCCTTTTACGCTTACCGACGCCCAGAAAAGGGTCATCAAGGAAATACGCACAGATTTGGGAAGCAATGCTCAAATGAATCGCCTTTTGCAAGGAGACGTTGGCTCGGGAAAGACGATTGTAGCAGTCATGAGCATGCTTTTGGCCATTGATAACGGATTCCAAGCCTGTTTTATGGCCCCCACTGAAATCCTGGCTAACCAGCATTTCTTGGGGGTTACCGATTTGCTCAAAGGAATGGATGTCACCTGTGGTTTACTTACGGGGTCGGTAAAAAAATCGGCCCGAAAAATCATCCACGAACAATTGGAAAGTGGCGAACTGAATGTCTTGATAGGCACGCATGCACTATTGGAAGATAAGGTACGCTATAAAAACCTAGGCTTGGCGATTGTTGATGAACAGCATAAATTCGGGGTGGCCCAACGTTCGAAACTTTGGCACAAAAATGCCATTCCGCCCCATATTCTTATAATGACAGCTACTCCGATTCCGCGTACGTTGGCCATGAGTCTCTATGGCGATCTTGACATTTCGGTGATCGATGAACTCCCTCCAGGTAGAAAACCGATTAAAACGGTCCATCGCTTCGATAGCAATCGATTGAAGGTCTTTCGTTTTATCCGGGATGAAATCAAAAAAGGGCGTCAAGTTTATGTGGTGTATCCCCTCATCCAGGAATCTGAAGCACTTGATTACAAAGATTTGATAGATGGTTATGAAAGTATCGTTCGGGACTTTCCGCTACCTGAATTTCAAATTTCGATCGTACACGGTAAAATGAGACCAGAGGACAAGGATTTCGAAATGGGGCGTTTTGTAAAGGGCGAGACCAACATTATGGTAGCGACCACCGTCATTGAAGTAGGGGTCAATGTACCCAATGCGTCGGTAATGATTATTGAGAGTTCTGAACGATTTGGTCTTTCTCAACTTCATCAATTGCGAGGTCGTGTTGGCCGTGGGGCCGATCAAAGCTATTGCATTCTTATGTCAGGGCCTAAGCTATCATCGGAGGCCAAGACCCGATTACAGACCATGGTCAGAACGAACGACGGATTTGAGATTGCCGAGGTAGATCTTCGCCTTCGGGGTCCCGGTGACCTAATGGGGACCCAACAGAGCGGTATTTTGAACTTAAAAATAGCCGATATCGTTAAAGACAATGACATTTTAAAAACGGCACGGCATTACGCGATTCAACTTTTAAAAAACGACCCTACCTTGGAAAAGATCGAAAACTTAGTGATTCGACATACCTATGCCCAATTAATAAAACATAAAAATATATGGAATTACATTAGTTGAACATCGTAATTTCCCTGCACAATAATTTACAAAAACTATAGCTTTCATTAGCTTTGTACCCTTAGAAACTTGAGATTATGAGTACAAAAAAGACATTATTCGATAAAGTATGGGATTCCCATGTAGTACAACAGATAAAAAATGGGCCCGACGTGCTCTTCATCGACCGTCATTTGGTACATGAAGTCACGAGTCCGGTGGCTTTTTTAGGCATTAAAAACAGAGGTATCAAGGTAATTTATCCCGAAAAGACATTTGCCACCGCGGACCATAATACCCCGACGATAAATCAGCATTTACCGGTTGAAGATCCCTTATCGGCCAATCAATTGCACATGTTGGAGGAAAACTCCAGGGAATTTGGGATTTCTTATTGGGGTCTTGGCCATGAAAAAAACGGGATTGTTCATGTTGTCGGGCCTGAGTATGGTATTACGCAACCCGGCGCCACTATTGTCTGCGGAGACTCCCATACATCGACCCATGGTGCTTTTGGCGCTATCGCCTTCGGTATCGGAACCTCGGAAGTAGAGATGGTTTTGGCCACCCAGTGCATTATGCAGACCAAACCCAAAAGTATGCGCATCAATGTCGAAGGAAGTCTATCACGAGGCGTTACACCCAAGGATGTCGCGCTCTATATCATTTCCCAATTATCGACTTCGGGGGCTACAGGATATTTTGTGGAGTATGCGGGCGAAGTTTTTCGAAATATGAGCATGGAGGGCCGTATGACCGTATGTAATTTGAGTATTGAAATGGGTGCAAGAGGCGGTTTGATCGCCCCCGATGAAAAAACCTTCGATTATATTAAGGATAGGGAATTCACCCCCAAAGGGGCAGCATGGGACAAAGCCATGGTGTATTGGCAGACCCTGCATACCGATGAAGGTGCGCAATTCGATAAGGAAGTAACTTTTGATGCCGCGAACATAGAACCCATGATTACCTATGGTACCAATCCGGGTATGGGTATCGGAATTTCAAACGGAATTCCCATGGCAGAAGCCGTCGAAGGCGGTATAGCCACGTACCGGAAATCATTGAAGTACATGGATTTCCAGGAAGGGGATAGCATGATGGGCAAGAAAATCGATTTTGTATTCCTTGGAAGCTGTACGAACGGCCGAATTGAAGATTTTAGAGCCTTCGCCTCAATCGTAAAGGGAAGAAAAAAGGCCGAGAATGTTACCGCTTGGCTGGTTCCGGGTTCCCACAAGGTCGAAAGTGCCATAAAGGAAGAAGGAATTTTGGATATCTTACATGCGGCAGGCTTTGAATTACGGGAGCCTGGATGTTCTGCTTGTTTGGCGATGAACGAGGATAAAATTCCCACAGGAAAGTATGCTGTAAGTACCAGTAATAGAAACTTTGAGGGGAGACAGGGTCCTGGAGCCCGTACCTTATTGGCGAGTCCGTTAGTCGCCGCTGCCGCCGCGATTACAGGCAAGGTAACCGATCCACGGGAACTGATGGAATTGGAAGGTGTATAGCACTGGGTTCTTTCTATTTAATGTACCTCAAATCTGAAAAATCGGCTCAATAGAAATAATATATTAATAAGCGCTTTGCGATTAATGACAAGCGCATAGTTCACACAATATGGCATACGATAAATTTAGAGTATTAAAAACTACCGCGGTTCCGTTACCAATCGAAAACGTTGATACGGATCAGATTATCCCGGCCCGTTTTTTAAAGGCTACCGAGCGTGAAGGATTTGGGGACAATCTCTTTAGGGACTGGCGTTACAATCCGGACAACACCCCAAAGAAGGATTTCGTATTGAATAATCCGACCTACAAGGGCAAGATATTAGTGGGCGGTAAAAATTTCGGCTCGGGATCATCCCGTGAGCATGCGGCTTGGGCAATCTACGATTACGGATTTCGTTGTGTGGTCTCTAGCTTTTTTGCAGATATCTTTCGCAACAACTGTTTAAACATCGGAGTACTCCCAGTTCAAATAAGTCCGGAATTCCTTGAGGAAATTTTCAGTGCCATTGAGAAGGATGCCGATACCCTCTTGGAAGTCGATCTGGTACAACAAACCATTACGCTACTTGCTACCGGGTCTTCAGAAAGATTCGACATTAATGATTATAAAAAGGAAAACATGCTGAATGGCTTTGATGATATTGATTATTTGCTAAATATCAAAGCGGAGATAAAAGAATTCGCGAAAAATACGCCTTTATAAAATAGGAACCTTAGGCAGTCTGGTTCAAAAATGAAAGGTCGCTCATCTGTTCTACATCACGATGGGTTAGCTCAATGACATTTCTAGAAAACGAAAGCATAGGTTGACAACCATGAACACATTATAAGAAAATGAGTAAAAGAAAGATTGAAATAATGGATACGACCCTGCGGGACGGGGAGCAGACTTCCGGAGTATCCTTTTCAATTTCAGAAAAACTGACCTTGGCAAGACTCCTGCTAGAGGAACTCAATGTAGACCGAATTGAGGTTGCCTCGGCGCGGGTTTCTGAAGGGGAATTAGAGGCCGTAAAGCAAATAACTGCCTGGGCGGCTTCCAAAGGTTTCCTAGACCGTGTGGAAGTACTTACCTTTGTCGATGGGGGTATTTCGCTTGATTGGATGTTAAAAGCGGGCGCCACGGTTCAGAATCTTCTGACCAAGGGATCCATGAACCACCTTACCCACCAATTGAAAAAAACCCCTGAACAGCATTTCGCCGATATTTCAAAGGCAATCGCCTTGGCGGAAAAGAAAAACATTCGTACCAATGTGTATTTAGAGGATTGGAGCAATGGTATGCGCAATTCCAAAGAATACGTATTTGAATTTTTGGATTTTCTTTCAACACAGCCAATTAAAAGGGTTTTGCTACCGGATACCCTAGGAATACTAACCTATTTCGAAACCTATACGTTCATTTCGGAAATCATTAAAAAATATCCTAATATGCATTTCGATTTCCACGGGCATAATGACTATGACTTGGGGGTCGCCAATGTAATGGAAGCGGTCAAAGCCGGATGTCATGGCCTACACCTAACCGTCAATGGTATGGGCGAGCGGGCTGGAAATGCACCTATGGCAAGTGCCGTTGCCGTCATAAATGATTTTTTGCCAGAGGTAGAAATCGACATCAATGAATCATCATTGTACAAGGTTAGCAAATTGGTTTCAGCCTTCACAGGTTTTGGAATTCCGGCGAACAAACCAATAGTAGGAGAAAACGTTTTTACACAAACAGCTGGTATACATGCAGATGGAGATAGTAAAAAGAATCTTTACTTTAATGATCTATTACCGGAACGGTTTGGCAGGAAACGCAAATATGCTTTGGGAAAGACCTCGGGAAAAGCCAACATTCAAAAAAATCTTCAAGAATTAGGTTTGACGTTAAACGATGAGGAGTTGAAAAAGGTAACCCAGCGCATTATTGAGCTTGGGGACAAAAAGGAGCGCGTAACCAAGGAAGATCTACCCTATATTATTTCGGATGTCTTAGATAGTGATTATCAACAAAAAGTATTCGTCAAATCGTATGTATTGACGCATTCGAAAGGTCTCAAACCATCGACCACCATTGCCGTTGAAATCGAGGGAAAATTATACGAGGAACATGCGCAAGGCGACGGACAATACGATGCCTTTATGAATGCGTTGCGAAAGGTCTATAAAACCAAGAAGAAGACCTTACCCAAATTGGTAGATTATGCCGTACGCATACCACCTGGAAGTAATTCAGACGCGCTTTGTGAGACCATAATTACTTGGGAGGATGCAGGTAAGGAATTCATATCGAGAGGCCTTGACTCCGACCAAACAGTATCAGCGATCAAAGCCACTGAAAAAATGTTGAATATAATTTAGAACGACGTCAATGGCAACCTTTTGGAAAAAGACCATGGGGTAAGTTGTAGATCCACAATAAAAAAACAAGCAATACAGCGCAAAATGAATGACGCTGCGCCAAATTCAAGAAACTATGAAATTAACGATAGCCCTGTTGGCCGGTGACGGCATTGGTCCCGAAGTTATAGACCAAGCGGTAAAAGTATGCAATGCCGTTGCCGAAAAATTCAACCATGAAATAAAATGGACCCCTGCCCTAACCGGTGCAGCGGCCATTGATGCCGTAGGGGAGCCATATCCCGATACGACCCATGCTATTTGTGCGGCAGCCGATGCCGTTCTTTTTGGGGCTATAGGACATCCACGCTATGACAATGACCCGACGGCCAAGGTGCGGCCAGAACAAGGATTGTTGAAAATGCGTCAAAAATTAGGGCTATTCGCCAACGTACGGCCCACCTTTACATTCCCTTCCCTCATCGACAAATCGCCCTTAAAAAGAGAACGCATCGAGGGCACCGACTTAATCATCCTTCGAGAATTGACCGGGGGCGTCTATTTTGGGGAGCGCGGAAGAAAGGATAATGGCAATACGGCCTTCGACACAATGACCTATACCCGTGCCGAAATACAACGCTTGGCAAAAAAGGGCTTCGAAATGGCCATGAAACGGTCAAAAAGACTTTGTTGTGTCGATAAGGCCAATGTGCTCGAATCATCGCGTTTATGGCGAGAAACCGTGCAAGCGATGGAAAAGGACTATCCAGAAGTAACCGTTTCCTATGAATTCGTAGATGCCACAGCGATGCGCTTGGTACAATGGCCAAAAGGCTATGATGTTATTATCACCGAAAATCTTTTTGGGGATATCCTTACCGATGAAGCTTCCGTTATTTCAGGCTCCATGGGGCTAATGCCCTCCTCCTCGGTCGGCAGTAAGGTTTCTTTATACGAACCGATCCATGGTTCTTATCCTCAAGCTGCTGGGAAGGATATTGCAAACCCATTGGCAACGGTCTTGTCGGCCGCTATGTTGTTTGAAGATTTCAAACTTACCGAAGAGGCCGAAGCGATACGCAGGGTCGTCAACAAATCTTTGTCAGAGGGAATCGTTACTGAAGATGTGGCCGATGGTGCCAAGGCTTATAAGACCAGCGAGGTTGGCGATTGGCTAGCGAAAAATATCTAAAAGAAGCCAAAGTACGTCAAATACCAAGAGATTATAGAAACCGAAAGAAGGCCGATCTTAGGAGGGCTTTTCGGTATTTCGTTATATCATAGGGATATTATCTAAAGGATATAATCGGTACTCACAAAATTAGAGAGTTTGGTCTCCAACAATCTTTCGATTGTTTCATTGTTCAGCTCATTGTCCTTAAAAGCCACAAAGGTACGAATGGAGAAAGAACGAAGTGCATCATGTACACTTAATGTTGATTGCGCCGAATCTTTTCTTCCTGTAAAAGGGTATACATCGGGCCCACGCTGACAGGAACTATTCAGATTCACACGGCAGACCAGATTCACCAAGGTGTCGATAAGTGGTGCCAACGCATAAATATCCTTTCCAAATAGGCTCACCTGTTGGCCGTAATTGCTTTCGGCCATATCATTTAATGGCTCTTCGATGTCTTTAAAAGGAACAATCGGGATGATCGGGCCGAATTGCTCTTCCTGGTATACCCTCATATCTTTGGTAACCGGAAAAAGAACCGCCGGCCAGATATAGTTATCATACAGCTTTCCTCCTTTTTTGTTTAGGATCTTGGCTCCCTTGGCCAGGGCATCGTCGATCAATTCTTGAATATATGCCGGTTTCCCAGGTTCTGGCAATGGTGTTAATTTAACACCCTCCTCCCAAGGGTTGCCAAAGGGGAGAGCATCGACTTTTTCGGCAAAATTCTTATTGAATGTCGCCTGTATTTCCTCATGAACATACACTACTTTTAGTGCGGTACATCGTTGCCCGTTAAACGAAAGGGTGCCCGCAAGACATTCGCTGATGGTAAGATCCAAATCCGCATCCGGTAAAATAATCGCCGGGTTTTTGGCCTCCAATCCCAAGACCAACCGCAATCGGTTACTTTTAGGATGTTGATCCTGTAAGGCATTGGCAGATTTGCTATTGCCTATCAATGCCAAAACATCTACATTTCCAGTCTTCATAATCGGGGCCGCCACCGCCCTACCCCTACCGAAGATAATATTTACGACGCCTTTCGGAAAGCTCGACCGAAAGGCCTCTAAAAGCGGAGTTATCAACAAAACTCCATGTTTGGCAGGTTTGAAAATCGTGGTATTCCCCATAATAATGGCCGGAATCAGCAAGGCAAAGGTTTCGTTCAAGGGATAATTATAAGGACCAAGACATAACACAACTCCCAATGGGCCACGTTTAATATGGGCATACACCCCATCGTGTTTTTGAAATTTGGCGGAATTCCTATCGAGTTGCTTATAATCCTCGATCGTATCGTTAATATAGTCGACGGTTCGATCAAATTCCTTTTGTGAATCAGGGAGTGATTTTCCGATTTCCCACATTAACAGCTTCACAATCTCATCACGTTTTGTGGCCATTTTCTTGACAAAGACTTCCATGCAACGAATTCGGTCCCTAACATGCATGGTCGGCCATACTCCTTGGCCGCGATTGTAGGAGCTCAAAGCCGCGTTTAGGGCATTTAATGCTTCCGATTCCCCCATATCGGGTATACTGCCCAATAAAGTCTTACTATAGGGCTTCGTAGATGAAATTGTCGAATAGACCTCGGTAACGGCCCCTGGCCAATCCTTTAATTCCCCATCGATGAGGTATTTTTTTTGATGGATCAGTTCTTTTATCTGATACGCTGCTGGAATGGCTGTTTTAGACATAGATTGGTATTTACTATTTTATTCAATAGAGATTCTTCGAATCGCGATTGATTGGAATGACCCAACCCTTGGCTCAATGAATCGTACCAAGTAATCGATTGGGCGGCCTCACGCGTATGGCACAATATTGTATTTCGCTTGCTAAACTATGGGTTTCATCGCGGTCATGGAAGCTCTTAATCGAGCTCCGACAATCTCGACGGGATGCTCCCTTAAAACCTTGTTAACCGCAATCAATTTGGCGTTGTCAACATGATTGCCCGTACCTTCACCATACTGTTTTCCGATTACATCGGTATCTATTTTTTTCATGAATTCGGCTAACAGAGGCTTACAGGCATGATCGAACAAATAACAGCCATACTCGGCAGTATCCGAAATTACACGGTTCATTTCGAACAATTTTTTTCGTGCAATGGTATTCGCTATCAATGGAGTTTCATGCAATGATTCGTAGTACGCCGATTCTCCGATAATTCCTGATTCAGTCATACTTTCATAGGCCAATTCTACACCAGCGCGCACCATGGCGACCATCAAAACCCCATGGTCATAATATTCTTGTTCTGAAATTTTCATGTTTCCAGCAGGCGTCTTTTCGAAGGCAGTTTCCCCAGTTTCGGCCCGCCATTTTAATAGATTTTTATCGTTGTCGGCCCAATCTTCCATCATAGTCTTTGAGAAATGGCCACTCATAATGTCATCCATGTGCTTATGGAATAGGGGACGCATAATGTTTTTTAATTCTTCGGAAAGTTCGAAGGCCTTAATTTTTGCAGGATTCGACAAGCGATCCATCATATTGGTGATTCCGCCATATTTTAAGCCTTCAGTGACCGTTTCCCATCCATATTGGATCAATTTGGAGGCGTAAGCGGGTTCTATTCCCTTCTCTATCATCTTATTAAAACAGACGATAGATCCCGTTTGTAATAGTCCGCAAAGAATGGTCTGCTCCCCCATTAAATCTGATTTCACTTCGGCTACGAAAGACGATTCCAATACGCCGGCGCGGTGTCCCCCTGTAGCCACGGCATAGGCCTTGGCCTGCTCCAAGCCTTTTCCTTGGGGGTCATTGTTCGGATGCACTGCTATCAGGGTAGGCACTCCGAAACCTCTTTTATATTCCTCGCGCACCTCTGAACCGGGACATTTCGGTGCCACCATGATCACCGTTAGGTCTGGACGGATTTGCATGCCTTCTTCAACAATATTAAAACCATGCGAATAGGACAAGGTCGCCCCTTTTTTCATCATAGGCATTATGGTAGTAACTACGTTTGTGTGCTGTTTGTCTGGGGTCAAATTTATAACCAGGTCTGCTGTGGGAATCAAATCCTTATAAGGCGCGACCTTGAAGCCGTTTTCAACAGCATTCATATAGGAAGTTCTTTTTTCTTGAATTGCAGCTTCGCGCAAGGTATAGGAGATGTCCAGGCCTGAATCCCTCATGTTCAATCCTTGGTTTAAACCTTGGGCGCCACAGCCCACAATTACGATCTTTTTCCCGCTTAACGCTGATACGCCATCCGAAAATTCCTCGGATTGCATAAAGCGACATTTGCCAAGTTGTGTTAATTGATCTCGTAAGGATAGGGTATTAAAATAATTTGCCATTTTGTATGCTCTATTTTGAATTGTTTACTGGTTTAGCTTTTTTGAAATTCGTTTAATAAGGAGGATATCTGCATCTCCGATTTCGTAACCGAAATTCGGCCTGACCGCACAAACTGCATGATCCCAAAAGGTTTTAACTGGTCATACATTTCGTCTATTTCGTTTCGCCTGCCCGTTTTGGCCAATACAAAAAAATCTCGGGAAACAGTTACAATTTGCGCATTGTTATCCTTTATGATATTCTGTATTTTACGTTCGTCGAATAGTAAATGAGAGGCGATTTTAAACAAGGCCGATTCTTGATAAATGGTTTCATCATCGGTATGTGAAAAAGCCTTTATGACTTCTATCTGTTTTTCTATCTGACCTACAATGTTGCGTACCCAATCTTCGGTAGTATGCACAACGATTGTGAATTTAGATACATTATCTATTTCTGATTTAGAGACATTCAAACTCTCTATATTTATGTGTCTTTTTAAGAATATACCCGATATTCTATTTAATAATCCCACGTTGTTTTCGGAATAGACCGAAATGGTGAACCATTGTTTTTTCATCTGTTGATGCGATTGCCCACAGGTAGCGGGCAACCCTTTTTATTCGTTAATAATTTAATTCACTGTCTTACGTACGGCAATGATCAAGCCGGTCGACCAATTCATTTTGGTCAAATTAAAATCGTCGCGTTGCTCCAGATAGTCGACAAGCCTGTCGACATTTCGGTGATGTCCTTCGGGCCAGTTCGGCTGTACAGACATATCATCGATTACATAAAAGCCGCCTAGTTTTACCAAATCAAGGATTTCTTCGATGGCCCCGTATTTTCCCGGCCATGTATCCGCAAAAATCAAATCGAATTTGGCTCCTTTATATTTTTTTATCCATTCGGTTCCATCGGTACAGACAATGGCAACCCGGTTATCATGTCCGAAATTCTTTTTGGCAATCTCTATTAATTGTGGATCGCTATCAATTGTCGTCAAATGAGAATCAGTATCCATTCCATCGATTATCCAGGAAAGACTTAGCCCTACTCCTGTGCCCAGTTCTAGTATATTGGCCTTTTGTTTTGAGGTAATCAGTGTTTTTAACAGGGTCCCTACATACAGATCGGAAGGCATGGAAAATCCTATTTCCGCCGATTTTTTCACAAGTTCCCGATGCATCCTAGGGATGTCTAAAATATTTGAATCTGTCATCAATATGTACGCCGACCGCTAGGTCCTTAGTTTAAAAGATTATTTTCAAGTTATTTAAGGCGAATGTCAGAAACCGATGCACCTGAAGGAATCATAGGAAAAACGTTGTCTTCCTTTTCAACCTTGACTTCCAGAAAATAGGGGTTTTTAGACGCCATCATTTCTTGTACCGTAGCTTTCAAATCGCTTCGTTCGCTAACCCTTTTAGCTTGAATGTGGTACCCTTCGGCAATTTTTACAAAATCGGGATTGGTCATTACGGTCGAGGCGTAGCGTCTTTCGAAAAATAATTCCTGCCATTGCCGCACCATGCCCAAATGGTCATTGTTCAGTACTACGATCTTGACAGGGACATTATGCTGAAAGATAACGCCAAGTTCTTGAATGGTCATTTGATAGCCGCCATCACCAATGATCGCTACCACTTCCCTATCCATTGCACCCATTTTGGCTCCAATGGAAGCAGGAAGTGCAAACCCCATTGTTCCTAATCCTCCCGAGGTAATGTTGCTCTTCGTCTGCGTGAACTTGGCATAGCGACAGGCAATCATTTGATGCTGACCCACATCGGATACAATAATAGCGTTTCCTTTGGATGCCAGATTGATTTCTTCGATTACTTCGGCCATCGTTAGACCCTTCTTGGTCGGGTGTATGTCATTTTGTATGACTTCCTTATATTCAATTTTGTATTTTTCCTTGAAGGTATCATGCCATGCTTTGTGCGAATTCTTCTTGATTAATGGCAATAATAGTTCCAGTGATTCCTTGGCATTTCCCAAAACTGGGACATGGGCCTTGACATTTTTATTAATTTCAGCAGGGTCGATTTCAAAATGGATTACCTTGGCTTGTTTGGCATAGGTATCAAGACTTCCCGTTACACGATCATCAAAACGCATTCCGATAGCAACCAACACATCGCATTCGTTGGTGAGGATATTTGGACCATAATTGCCATGCATTCCTACCATACCTACATTCAATGGATGGTCGGTATCCATAGCAGATAAGCCTAAAATTGTCCATGCTGCCGGGATTCCTGCTTTTTCTACCAAGGCTTTTAATTGTTGCTCTGCGTTCCCCAAAATAACACCCTGCCCAAAAACGATATACGGTTTTTTTGCTGTATTGATCAAATCAGCTGCAGCTTTAATGGCATTGTGATCAGGCTTGGGAGTCGGGTTGTAACTTCGTACGCGCTCGCATTTTTCATAGCTAAACTCGAACGCGTCGAATTGGGCGTTCTTTGTAATGTCTACCAAGACAGGACCAGGCCTGCCAGATCTAGCGATATAGAACGCCTTGGCCATGATTTCCGGAATTTCCGAGGCTTTGGTAATCTGATAATTCCATTTGGTAACAGGTGTGGAAATCCCTATGATATCGGTCTCTTGAAAAGCGTCAGACCCTAAAAGATGCCGTGTCACTTGACCGGTAATACAAACTAGCGGCGTAGAATCAATTTGGGCATCCGCCAATCCTGTAACTAGATTGGTGGCGCCGGGTCCTGAAGTAGCTATGGCGACCCCTACTTTTCCGGTCACACGGGCGTATCCTTGGGCCGCATGGGTTGCACCTTGCTCGTGGCGCGTCAGGATATGGGTGAGCTTATCCTGAAACTTATAAAGTTCGTCATAAACGGGCATAATTGCCCCACCGGGATAACCATAGATTAAATCGACCCCTTCTGCCAATAAGCAATGAATAATCGCTTCGGCACCACTGATTTTCAACGGGGCCTGTTTCTGGATCTTGGTTCTTTTTTCTTTTAATGTCTCCATAAGCCTACCCTATACCTCTGTACACGAGGCATTCAAGGGATTTATTGATTAGAATTAAATTTCATCGGTAACGCAGCCTTGTGAAGCCGATGATACCGTTTTAGCATATTTGTACAAACTACCGCGTTTTACCTTGAGTGCGGGCTGTTGCCATTTTGATTTACGTTCCGCAATTTCCTGTGGGGTCAGATTGACCGAAATACTGTTCTTTTCGGCATCGATGGTTATAACATCCCCATCTTTCAGTAGTCCGATGGTACCTCCTTCCTGGGCTTCTGGGCAAATGTGACCTACTACGAAACCATGTGTTCCTCCTGAAAAACGACCATCGGTTATCAAGGCGACGTCCTTACCAAGTCCGGCTCCCATAATTGCGGCGGTAGGTTTAAGCATTTCTGGCATTCCGGGTCCTCCTTTTGGGCCTTCATAACGGATTACAACGACATCTCCTTTTTTAACTTCACCTTTGCCAATCCCGGCATTGGCCTTGAATTCATCATCATACACTTTAGCCGGACCTGTAAAGTAAAGGCCTTCTTTCCCTGTAATCTTTGCTACAGCGCCATCTTCCGCTAAATTTCCATAAAGAATTCTGAGATGCCCAGTTGCCTTAATCGGATTATCCAAGGAATGAACCACTTTCTGGCCTTTTAGCAGCCCGGCTACCCCAGCTAAATTTTCGGCGATTGTTTTTCCGGTGACTGTTAAACAATCTCCGTGTAACATCCCGTTTTCCAACATAAATTTCATAACCGCCGGGGTTCCACCTACACGATGAAGATCTTCCATCAAGAATTTCCCACTGGGTTTTAAATCAGCTAAAAAAGGTGTACTGTCACTTATTTTTTGAAAATCATCCAAGGTAAAATCAATATCAGCGGCCTTTGCAATGGCCAAGAAGTGTAGCACTGCATTGGTTGACCCGCCCAAAAGGGTCAACAATCGTACGGCATTCTCAAACGATTTTCTTGTTATAATATCACTGGGCTTTATATCCTTCTCCAATAAATTACGTAGTGCGCGACCCGAATTGATACAATCTTCCTTTTTCTCACTCCCTAAAGCGGGATTCGAGGAATTGTATGGCATCGCCATACCCAAGGCTTCGATCGCCGAGGCCATAGTATTGGCAGTATACATGCCACCACAAGCACCTGCTCCTGGACATGCATTTTGAATGATACTTTTATAGTCGGCTTCGCTCAGGGTCCCCGCAACTTTTTCACCCCAGGCCTCAAAGGCCGAAATGACGTCTAATTTTTTATCCTTGAAACATCCCGAAGCAATGGTACCCCCGTACACCAAGATCGATGGCCTGTTCAATCGGCACATGGCCATTAAGGCGCCTGGCATATTCTTATCGCAGCCTACCACTGTTATAAGGCCATCGTAGTTCATCGCTTGAACGACGGTTTCCATTGAATCGGCAATAATATCCCTTGAAGGGAGGGAATACCGCATCCCATAGGTTCCCATCGAAATACCATCACTAACACCTATTGTATTGAACACCAATCCTACCAAGCCATTGGCATTCGTACCTTCCTTAACGGATTGTGCCAGGTCATTTAGGTGCATATTGCACGGATTTCCCTCATACCCCGTACTGCCAATCCCGATCATTGGTTTCTTCAAATCCTCTTCGCTTAGGCCAATAGCATAAAGCATAGCTTGGGATGCCGGTTGTGTAGGGTCTTGAGTTACGTTTTTACTAAATTTATTCAGCTCCATGAATCGATTTATTGCAATTATTAAATTCGTGCATACTTGCTTTGGTAATCAAAGATAACAGTTTCAAAAGGCCTATAATTTTAACAAAGTACGCTACTTTAAATTCAATGCGTTGATAATTTATATAAATATCTGTATATAAGTATTTTAACTATAATATTTTATCATATTCAATAGGTAAGACCACGCCTCTTAAAATAGATCGATCCTACATCATTTTAATAGAAATGCCGAAATTGGGAATCGAGTAAAGATTAACTTGATTCGAAATAAGCGAAGACGTGTTCTCGTATACGATTTTCTAATGCACACTACAGGCAAAGGTACGCTTCAAGATGTTGATTAAATAAGTTTTAATGAAATGGTATCGCCCATTTTCTTTTGGGATAGCAGTGCGATGGCGTAATCGGTAAGTTGCAAAATACGGGGATACCCACCTGTAGTCTGACCGTCCTTCATCAGGATTATCAACTTGCCCGAAGGGGTTAATTGTATGGTTCCTGGTAACGTGGCCGAAGTCAACATGTTAGTGGTATGTTCTGCGACAGTTTCCATTAATTGATACGCCATGCGATTATAGTCTTTAGCGACTTTAAATTTATTGCCAAATATTTTTTCCAATTGACGATCCAACAACATTTCATACTCAGGTCCTTTGGCAACCTCAAGCACTGTTTCGTCGAAATAGGGATCAATATGTATTTCCGTAATTTTTGGTTCAAATGAAGGCCATGGTAAATAGGGTATTTCGGTATGATCCGTAACAGAAGTGACTGCAGTTATTGCTTTGAAATAGGAGCGGCTTCCCAAGACCATTTTGGTTTGAAACCCACCTTTGATTGCCAAATAACTTCTCAAGCCCTTATCAAGTCTTCCATATGACAAAATATCCTTTGCGCCGACACGATAGACTTTGTTATTTATAATTGGCGTATTGTTCAAAGTTGGGTTCATGATCGCCCCGGCGAGTGCAATATAGGTATTGTGCTCAAATTCAAGGGTAGGTCCTGTCATGGTAATCTCCAATACTGCGGCCTCTTCCTCATTTTCCAAAAGGCCATTTGCAATGGCAAGGGCCCTATTATCCATAACTCCGGAAACCGGTACACCGATATCCCGATGACCAAATCTGCCAGCATCCTGAATGGTGGTATAAAATCCGGGTTTTAAGACTTTAAGCATCTAAATTGATTTTTTCAAGTTTGTATATGCCCACTTCGCTTTCAATTTTATGTAAATCATATTCCGCGCGGGAAATAGCATAAAATTGAATCTTATCACCGACGTTTACAAAACAGGGATTTTCACGTTTGATATCGAATATTGGCACCGTACAGCTACCAATGATATTCCATCCACCAGGGGATTCTTGGGGGTAAATGCCAGTTTGTCGCCCCGCAAGCCCTACAGATCCCTTCAAAACTTTCAATCTTGGGGTTGCCTTTCTCGGAGTTTCCAATGATTTTGGCAACCCGCCCAAATACATGAATCCGGGTAAAAAGCCAATACCATAGACTGTATAGATATTTTTGGTATGAAGATCGATTAATTCAGGAATTGATAGTGATAAATTTTCGGCAACTTCAATAAGGTCTATCCCAAAATCAAGATCATAACATACGGGTAGGCGCCAAAGGAATTTTTGTGCCGGGGCCGTTTCTTCTTTTAATTGATACCAATTTAAAAGATCATGGCTAAATACCTTAAAGTCGATTTCCCTGTTTTTCTGAACAAGGGTCAAAGAATTATAAGACGGAATCATCTCCCAACCTTCCTCCTTGAGACAAAATTGCTTCAAATATTGGCAAAATTGAAGTATGTCATTTAAAATGGCCTCATCTACTTCGTTCGGCCATTCCAATAGTGCCGCATGCATTCCAAAAGACCGTATAACGGGCGAAAATTTTCTCATTATTTAACACCTATATGTTCCCTGCCTAATTCGTCAGAAAGATACCTTAATATTTTTAATGCGGAAGGAGTATCGCTATGAATACAGAATGTATCGGCTTTAATATCAACTAGCTGTCCGTTTACTGTTCGCACCTGCTTTTCCCCCACCATCATCAGGATGTGTTCAAGCACTTTTTCAGGAGATTGTATTAATGCATTGGGAAGCGTTCTTGATACCAAGCTCAGGTCGTCATTATAATTACGATCCGCAAAGGCTTCGTATTTAATTGTAAACCCCTGCAACAAAGCTTCCTCGTCAATCGCCGATCCAAACGGTACATATAGAAAAATTGCCTCCTTGGTTTTTTCGATTGCCTTCAGGAAGGTCTTCGCTAGCTTTCTATCTTTTGCAATATCATTGTATAAAGCACCATGTGCCTTAATGTGATGTATCATGATAGTTTCTTCACTAAGGATTGCCATAAAATCATTCATTTGGGTACGGATGCTCTGAACGAGTTCATCTTCAGGAATTTCCAGGGATATCCTCCCAAAATTTATATGATCTGGATACGAAGGATGTGCACCTACTTTGACGCCATTTTCAGAGGCAAGCCGGGCAACTGCCCGCATGGTTTTAGTATCCCCTGCATGGCCCCCACAAGCAATATTGCAAGAAGAGATCAATGGCATTAGCTCATTCTCATTGCCAAGCCCTTCCCCCAAGTCACAATTAATATCAATATACAATGTATTCCCGGTCATAACAAGCCTACAACTTTTAATATACTTTTTGCACCCAGAACGATTGACAAGATAATGATTGCTATCCCAAAAATGTTCTGAATCCATGTGTTTTTATAACTTCCCATTACCGCAGTGCGATTCACTACCCAAAGAAGAAAAACAGCGATCACCGGTAATAAGATGCCGTTGGCGACTTGCGCAAATTTGATGATCTCGATAGGATGGATACCAAATGAATGGAAAAGAACCCCAAAAGCTAGAATGGTCATCCAAACGATTTTAAATTTAGGATCTTTTAGGCCCGCCTTCCATCCGAAGCAACTATTGGCAACGTAAGCCGCTGCCAGTGGTGCGGTTATAGCAGACGTAATACCGGCTGCAAAAAGTCCGATTCCCATAAAATATTTTGCGCCTGAGCCGTACAAAGGCTCTAGACCTCTTGCAAGATCCATAACATTCGTTACATTTTTTCCCGGAGTAACCGCCGCGGTGATCATTATGGCCATCGAAACAAGGCCCCCTACCGCGATAGCCAAAATTGTATCCCTTCTGGCATTTTTAAGTCCTTCCTTTGATTTCCATTTTTCGCCCACCAATGACGCGTGTAAAAATAGATTGTAAGGCACGACCGTAGTACCCACCAAGGCGATGACAGTCAACAGACTTCCATCTGGCATTGATGGAATTACCATACCTTGCACTATCTTGGTAATATCAGGTTTGGTAATAATTGCGGCAATGACAAAAGATAGGCTCATAATAAGAACTAGGGTAATAAATACCTTTTCCATGGTCTTATAGTTACCAAGATTTAGGAGTAAAAAGGCAAGCCCCCCAAGGATCCAAGGATAAAAAGCCATAAAATCAGTACCGAAAATTGCATTGAGTCCCAACGTGGCACCACCAATATTCCCCGCTTCGTAGGCCGCATTGCCGACCACGATGGCACCAAGGATCACAAATAGGAAGATCGAACGAATCCAAGGAATCTTCAACTCTGACTTGATAGCGTCTGCAAGTCCATTTTGGGTAATCACCCCTAATCTGGCCGCCATTTCTTGAAGTACAATGGTCGCCAAAATCGACAATACCATTGCCCATAACAATTCATACCCGAATTCTACCCCTGCCAAAGTACACGCTGTTACGGTTCCCGGCCCAATAAACGCCGCTGCAACCAAAACTCCCGGACCAACTTTTTTAAACATGTTATTTGGCTTTGTTCAAGGCATACAGGGCAAAAGTACCTAGCCAATGGGTGCCACCATAATTGTCATCCATAAGATTCGGCAATGAATAATTGATGTGTTCGTCTGCAATTGCCTTGAGATGGCCATACTCGGGCAAGGTTTCGGCAATACCATATAAACACCATGCCCTACTGAAATTAAGACCGTCAAGATGAACAAGTTTGCCATCTGTTCGATCCAGGATTTTTCCTGGTTCCAACTGAAATTTTGGGTCGGCAAGTTGGGGTAAAAAAACATCAAACCAAGCCTTGAAATCCTCGGCCGAATACATTCTGCGCACCAGATTGGCCTCTTCCAAACAGGGCGATAAAAAATCAAATCCACTTGGTTCCCAGTTCAAAGGACAGCCTGCCAATTTAGCATCACTAACATAAAAGCGCTCAATTGACTTTTTGACCGCCTCTTTCAGTGCGGCATGGTCAAAAGTAACCGCATAGTCATAAGCGAAAGTGAGGGCAAATGCTGTATTCGTGTGTTCCCCAACACGGATCGGATAATTCAATTTAGGCAGAAATTCAAGGAATGCGTTTACCATAAGGTCGGTCAATGGTTGTAGATTATTCTCCAATTGCCTGGCTAATGGATCCTCCCAGGTGTGCAATTCCTCGGCTAATTTTAGAATCCATGCCCAGCCGTAGGTGCGCTCATACGATTCATTTCCTGATATTTTAAAATAGGCGACCTCACCTTCAAGGTGTTCCTTCGAAAGCGAAGTCAGCAATGTTGATCGAACAGCATCTGCCTGTTCAAGATCGGGAAACTGCTTTAGTAGCGACACCAAAGACCAATACCCATGTACCGCAGAATGCCAGTCATAGCATCCAAAAAAGGCCGGGTGCAATTTTTTTGGTGTACCTAGAAAGGTCGAATCGTTCAAGGACTGATTCAGCTTGTTGGGGTATTCCTTTCCCAAACATTCCAAGGGCAGTTGCACCAAGCGATTGGCCTCAGAGAGGTTTAATTTAGGATGCGCCGGCATATTTCGTCCAATAGAATCGGTCTTTCCTACATTTTTACAGCCAATTGCCAATAAAACAACTAATAAGTAGGACAGGCTTTTTAATCGCATCTCGAATTCATTTATGTACAAAAATATAAATTGGGTAAATATAACAGGTAAAGTGCAATTTCAAGGGAACAACAAAATGTATTTTCACAACAGTTTTAACATTTGAATTTGCACTTTATCTAAAATATTGCCGTTCGTCTAAAAATGACGTGCCATACGTCGACAGATTATACTATTCATAAAAGTTAGTGGTTATTATTGTCTCAAATGATACTTAACCTACTTGCATGAATTGTTTGGAATGTAACAAAGAACTTGGTTACCAAGACCATAAAAACGCCATGGAATCCCTGGGATTGGAATTGTGCGGAACGCATCAGGAACGAATGCTCAAATTGATAGCCCAGAACGGCACTCCTATTGAGGCAATACAATTGTATTACGGACTCAAAAATGCGGGAGTTAATGCCATGTTAGAATGGTGGGATGGCAAGAAATCGGTCGATATCGCCATATCACGCGTTAAACTAAATATTGAAATTGACACAAAATATCATATGATGACGCATGAGCAAGCCATAAATGACCTAGAAGAAACGATGCATTCATTTAAAAATGGGTTTACTACCATACGTATTCCACATGTTTTGATAAAACATTATCTAAAAGAAACCGTTAATAATATTCTAGGTATTATGGAAGGGCTGAAAGCCAATATCAAAGTCATTTAACGCTAAACAAAAAACAATGGCACCGAATAAAAAAATACTGAAAAACCCTCTGAGAATATCCTTGGTGATACTCCTATTGGGAATGATCGCTAAAATCTTCGAAGTACCTTATGCGAAGGGAATCATTTTGCTATCGTTCATGGCAATTGGCATATTATATAGCATACGGTTTTGGAAAAAATCGGTCAAAAAAAATGTTGATTATATAAAAGTATTCCTAATTGTCTTCTGGACTATGAACGGGGTACTGAGAATCATTGATTTTACATACACACTTTTCTTTCAGATCATGACAGCCGTATTTTTCGTTGTCTGGTTTATTATGGAAGGCACGGCCTATTTTTTGGATGAAGATCGAAAAGTAAAAAATAGTGTTTCGCATATTCTATGGAACTGCGCCATCATTCTTGGCACCTTGGCCGTAATTTCTGGGAGCCTACTCAAAGTGCTCAACTGGGAATTTGCCGTACCCTTATTGGTAGTGGGCCTGGCCCTCATAGCGGCCTATATTCTAAAGGATTTTATAGTACATACCGAAGTTTCAGAAGAAAATGGCAATAACGAGAAGTTACCGCTATAATTTGAAAATCCTCGGACCGGCTTAATTATAGTGGATCTTGCTTCTTAAGCGTTTTTCTTAATTTTTAGTACCTTTTAGTATCTTCAAGATTTATGCGTATCTTGACTTTCATAATACATCCTGATTATGAAGAACACAGATCGCAGAAACTGGCTTAAAACCGTAGGATTATCAAGTGGCTTTGCCCTGATGGGCGGTCTTAACGTACTGGCGTTAGATCCAGAACCTTCTCCCTACATCACCGATCAGCTAATACGATTAAACGCTAATGAAAACCCATATGGCCCTTCCCAAAGGGTGCGCGACGTTTTGACCAAAACCTTCGACGAGGCGTGTCGGTATCCTTTTAGGTCACTCCCGGGCCTGGTCGAGATGATTGCCGATAAAGAAGGGGTTTCCAAGCAGCATATTGTGGTGACTGGAGGTTCTACCGAAGGGTTGACGGCTGCCGGACTAACCTATGGTATCGGTGGAGGTGAAATTATTGCGGCTGACCCTACGTTTCAGGCGATGTTGAGCTATGCCGAAGCCCACGGTGCCTTTGTACACAGGGTACCTCTGAATTCTAAAATGGAACATGACCTGCCGGCAATGGCACAAAGGGTTACGGGAAAAACACGGCTTATTTTTATCTGCAATCCGAATAATCCAACAGGAACGTTATTGAACCGCGATGCCCTTAAGGATTTCTGTAGCACGCTCAGTTCCAAGGTCATGATTTTTAGTGATGAGGCCTATTATGATTTTATTACAGAAGCAGATTATCCGTCAATGGTCGATTTAGTGAAGGAAGGCCAAAACGTTATTGTTTCCAAAACATTTTCTAAAGTTTTTGGTCTCGCTGGCCTCAGGGTGGGCTATCTTGTGGCCAGGCCGGATATAGCCGACAGGTTAAAGGACAGTGTCATGGCCAATACGAATATTTTGGCTATTGAGGCGGCAAAAGAGGCCCTAAGGGATGATGCCTTCTATAAATTTAGTGTCATGAAAAATCTTGAAGCCAAAAATCATATTTACGCAACATTGGATTCGTTGGGCTTAGAATATATAAAATCGCACACGAATTTCATATTCTTCAAAACAGGTCGCCATATTAACGAACTCATTGCCGATATGGAAAAAGAAAACGTCGTTATCGGGAGACCGTTTCCACCCATGTACGAATGGGCAAGGATCAGCACGGGTACCTTAGAGCAGGTCGATCAATTTGGAAAAGCCCTGCGCAAAGTACTCGGATAGACCCTCGAAAATTGGTTGGCCCCCAGGTGAGACTCGGAACACAAATGCCGTCATTTCATGGATAAAATAATAGCCTTGAACGATCTTTTGGCCGCACAGCGGATTTTATACCCATACAAAGAGTCATCATATAAATCGGTCGTTTCATGCGTTTTATTTGAAACGAAATTGATTTTATGGATAAAAGAACTACGTTAGCCTTTACCCTCTATTGCTTTTGTGCCTTTTGCATTCTCTGGGCCTTATACATTTTGATATTCCGTTAATTTGGCGGAAGGATTTTTGGAGTCAAAGGGGCATTGGTAGCATCTAACAAAGGCAAGGCATCCTTTCAAGACTGGCAACTTCCTAAGAATTCGAAGTACGCTATATCGTATCAAATAGCGCCTAATTACTTAAAGAAAATCGCCGTAGCGTCGCCTAGAACAACCAATCGCTGGTATTTTGGAGATTCTTTCTTTGATGAATCGATCCGCTCTTTAACAGCTAAGTGCCCGAGTTAGCAGTGCGGTTTTGACTGTTCTTTATCTGCCAATGTGAATAGCCATTAACGATTAACGATTTCCGTTACCACTTTCACTCGGTTTCACGGAATTTGAACTACTTAAATCTGATGCGAACGCCTCTACAATAACAAAACGTTTTTCCCGTTGAATTAATGAGTGATTTTAATCGGTTCTTACCATTTTTGTATTAAATTGGCAAAGAAAGATTCGAATTAATATCTATAATTCGATCCTAGCTTTAAAATCTAACCTCATAAGTGTTATTAGAAGTTATTCGAATGAGAAAAATATGCTGCTTTCTGGTCATTTTCATATACCTATGCAGTGTATTTCCTGTTACAGCAGCGACTGAACCGAACTCCAAAATTGGTGACCAGTACTTCCCCACTTTGCTCAAGACTTCTATTAAAATTACGTATCCTACTTCGACAACTGTCTGGATGGCTCCCGATACGGTCGACTTAAAATGGGATACCAAAAATATCCCGGAAAATAAAACGATTAAGTTTTACCTGTCAAAGGATGATATGGTCATCCAGGAACTAGGTATTTTCCAGAATAAAAAATTTGTGAAAGGTGTTCTTTTAAGTGGCTCTTTAGATACAAGTGATACTTATAGGGTGATTGCCATTGAGCTTTTTCCAGACGATAAAAACAGTATCGCCAAATATGCCACTCCCCTTTTTACGATAAAAAAAGCGCCTCGAAAAGTTACCCCCGAAAAAAAGGCGGTTGAGGACGTGGCACCGATCAGAAATATGTTCGATGGCCGAAAACTCAACTATGTTAAAGAAGTGGACGTACATAGTAATAACATACAAATCAGTATTTGGGACCATGGTCGAAAAGATGGGGATGTCGTTTCGATATACCTGAACGGAGAAGCGGTCGTATCAAAATATGCCCTTGAATATACCAAGAAGATAATTAAGCTGAAATTAGACCCTTCAAAACCGAATGACCTTTTTCTCTATGCCCATAATTTAGGGAAATTCCCACCGAATACCGTATCCATTGAAATTACAGATGGCAGTAACGCCGAGGATATCATTCTAAATTCAGACCTAAAAAGCTGTGAAGCAGTAATGATCAATGTAAAAGAGTAGCCATTTCGAAGTTTCAGACATATTCCCAAGCACTTTCCCAAACTACTACGTAAACAATTCTATTCTCTGACCTAAACGCAGGGGAGCTATTCGAATCGGGGATTGCAATATTCAAAATCTTGTTGTATTTTTTGACTGCACAACTTAATCACAGGTACTATGCGCCTTGTACAATTAATTCATAGGAAACAGGGACGCAAGGTTGCGGTGGTGGTAGAACCGAAACTTCAGGTCCTTTCTAATTTTTCATCCCTTTTCGAAGTAGCCACTAAGGCCATCAATGGTGCTGGAAACATGCGGGAATTGATCCAAAACAACCTTACTGACGACTTTTTGGACTATGATTCGATATATGCCGGTACATCTGATTGGAGATTACTTCCGGCCTTCGACCACCCCACCGATGTGAACAAATTGATGTTATCGGGAACGGGGCTTACACATAAAGCAAGCGCAGAGAACCGTCAAAAAATGCACGAGGCAAACCCCGAAAGTGAATTGACCGATAGCATGAAAATGTATTTGATGGGCCTTGAAGGGGGCCATCCCAAAAAGGATGGAATCGGAGTTCAACCTGAGTGGTTTTATAAAGGCAATGGATCGCTTCTTAAGGCACACGGCGATTCTTTGACCATCCCCGAATACGGTGATGATGGCGGCGAAGAACCCGAAATTGCTGGAATTTACGTATGCGATTCCCTAGGAAAACCTTGGCGAATTGGCTTTGCCACTGCCAATGAGTTTTCTGACCATGTAATGGAACGCAAAAACTACTTGTATCTGGCGCCGTCTAAGATCCGCAACTGTTCCCTTGGTCCAGAAATGGTATTAACCGATGATTTCGACACTATTAGTGGGAAGGTTAGCATTGTAAGAACCGATGTCATTCATTGGGAAAAGGCCATCAAAACAGGGGAAAAGAACATGGCGCATAGTTTGTCGAATTTAGAGTACCATCATTTTAAATATGAGAACCATCGGCAACCAGGCCAGGCACACGTGCACTTTTTCGGGGCGGACGCCTTTAGTTTTGGGGAAAAGATAACCTTACAGAATAATGATGTCATGATCGTAGAATGGCATGCTATGGGCCGCCCTCTCAAAAATAGGCTAATGATAACCGAAAGACCTGAGAGGCCGATACGTATCGGAAGGGTCCAATAAAAATTGCGAGAAACAAAACGCGCATTCGTACTACTGTATCACCCTAAAATCTTCGCTCTCGCCTTCAATTTATGGTTTTTGATCGGCAGTTCGCGGATCCGAAGGCCGGTCGCATCGTAAATGGCATTTGCCAGTGCAGGTGCAACACCCGGAGTGCTGGGTTCTCCCCCACCTCCTGGCCAGTTATCACTGTTAATAATATAGGTTTCTATGATGGGGCTTTCATCCATACGTACCATTTGGTAATCGTGGAAATTGCTCTGTACAACGGCGCCATCCTCAATTGAAATCTCCCCATACAAGGCGGCGGTCAACCCGTAGACGATGCCACTTTCCATCTGGGCTTCAAAGCCATTTGGGTGAAAGGCGAAACCAGGGTCTGCCGCGCACACCACCCGGTGCACTTTTAAGGAATCTTCGATTATTTCGATTTCGACGATCTGTGCTACGATCGTTCCAAAAGACTGGTGTATCGAAATACCCCGGCCCCAATTCGGGGGCAGGGTGGCAGCCCAATCGGCTTTCTTCGCAGCCAGATCCAACACCTTTAAAAAACGAGGCGCATTTGTAAGTTGCTCCCGACGGTATTGATAAGGATCTTTCTTGGCGGTATGGGCAAGTTCATCCATAAATGACTCCGTAAAAAAGGCATGCATCGATGAATCAACACTACGCCAGTAACCCCAGGGTATATGGGTTTCACTTTCCGAATAGTGTATGAGTTGGTTGGCTACATCATAGGGAATATGTGGCGCTTCAATCGGGTCATGCTTAAAAAGGAAATGGTTTTTCCATGCGGTAATCCGGCCATCCGCGTCTAAGGCCGCTTTAAAACGACTGATATTTGCCTCACGATAAAAATCTTGGCGCATATCTTCTTCACGGGACCAGATCAATTTTACCGGGTAATCGACTTCCTTGGCGATACGGGCGGCTTGTAATGCGACATCATCAAATGAACGTCTCCCGAACCCACCTCCTAGATATTGATTATGTACCACAACGTTTTCCAAGTCGAAATCGAGGGCATCGGCCACGCTTTTGGCAAATCCCAACGGATTCTGGCTGCCTACCCAAAGCTCACATTTTTCACCGATGATATGCGCCGTACAATTCATAGGCTCCATGGTAGCATGCGCTAAATACGGTACGCGATATTCCGCTTCGAAAAGCTGTGATGCTTCTTGCCATGCATTCTCTACATGGCCTTTTTTTACATCCTTTTTTTCATTTCCATTGGTTTCGGCCGCTTTTAAATCGACCAAGTACTTATCATAAATATCGGCCTGTTGAACCGTTTCATTTCCCGTTTTCTCAAACTCCAATGTCAGGGTATCGAGTGCCGTCTTTGCGGTCCAATATCCATCTGCAATAACTGCCACGGCATTTTCAAGGTGTACGACTTTTTGCACTCCTGGCGTATTCTTGATCATACGGTCGTCGACCGATTTCAATTTGGCCCCAAATACAGGTGCTGCTTTAATCGCAGCATATTTCATTCCCGGAAGGGAAACATCGATACCAAAAATGGCAGTGCCATCAACCTTTTCCGGGATATCGAATCTTTTTGGAGAAGTCCCCATAATGGTAAATTCTTCGGAAACTTTGAGTCTTGGTTTTGCTGGTTGCGACAGTTCAGCGGCTTTGGCCGCGAAGGTGGCAAAAGGTTCCGAACGATTGCTTGCCGTATGGGATACGTAGCTTTCCTTGGCCGTTAATTCCTCAATAGGAACCTTCCATTCGTCGGAAGCCGCTTGAAGTAATACGGCCTTTGCTGCAGCCCCCGCTACGCGCATGGCGTACATCCCCGTAAAGCGCACGGAAGCACTTCCTCCCGTAATCTGTAGCCCCATATTCTTGGTTACGGTCAAAAAGAGTCCGTCGACCGTATCGATTAGAAATGCCGGGAACTCTTTCTCCCCAAGGATAAATCCCTTCCCTAAGGCATAGTTGGCATATTCGGCATCTCCTGGAGCCTCCATCATGCGAACCTTGGTAAAGTCGGCATCTAGCTCGTCTGCTAACATCATCGGTAAGGTCGTATGTACCCCTTGCCCCATTTCGGCATGTGGGACTACCACGGTAATGGTATTGTCGGCGGCTATTTTTAACCAAATATTTAAGACGGACTCGGTCTCGTTGGCAATCATACCCTTGACTTTATTCGCGCGATTTCCGGGACGTATGGCTACCCCAATTACCAATGCCCCTCCAGTAAGCACCCCGGTCGTAATAAACGCCCTTCTCGTCCACTTACCCATGATCTTCCATTTTTGTAGTTGCTGTTGGTGCCAATTCGGCTGCTGCCCGATGAATTCCCTTTTTTATACGGGAATACGTGCCACAACGACAAATATTGCCGCGCATAGCTTGGTCGATATCAGCATCGGTCGGCTCTGTATTACCCCGCAGCAACGCATGGGCCGACATGATCTGGCCAGATTGACAATACCCGCATTGGGGAACCTGTTCTTCGATCCATGCCCGTTGTAGGGCATGCAATTCAGAACTGCTCACAGCGATGCCTTCAATGGTCGTCACTTTTTTATCGGTTGTGGCATCAACTGGTGTAAGACATGCTCGTACGGGGACACCATCGAGCTGTACCGTACACGCGCCACATTGCCCGATGCCACAGCCAAATTTGGTGCCCGTCAAGCCACATTGTTCACGGAGAACCCATAATAAAGGGGTTGCCGGATCAACCTGCACCGTATAGTCCTGGTCATTTATTACTAATTTCATCGTTTGATTTTCAATAATACACTACGTTAACAAGGAAAAAAATCATTTTTTACATGTTAAAGCTACATTAAATTAAACAATCACGAGGTTTGCAGCCCTAAAAAATATAGGGCAATTGGAAGATTTGATGCTTTATTCCAAGGGTTTTAAATAAGTTGAAACGTCTACCCAAGTAAATGGTCTAAAACCTCCAGCAATTAAATATGTATCTTCGGGAAAAGAAGCATCCGACGCTTGCTAGTCTACATTCAACGATAAGTATAAAAAAGGAAATTCATTATGAAACTCGATATCCCATTTGTACGTGCCCAATTTCCAGCCTTTTCCGAGCCTTCTCTTCAAGGGTGGGCATTTTTCGAAAATGCAGGCGGATCATACCCCTGTAGACAATTCGTAAAACGCCTCACCGATTTTTATATGAAAAACAAAGTGCAGCCCTATTATCCCTATCCTGCTTCTTCCTTGGCCGGGGAATTGATGGATGCCTCATATAGGCGAATGGCCGAATACCTCAATGTTGATGCCACCGAAATCCATTTCGGTCCGTCGACCACCCAAAATGTCTACGTTTTGGCGAATGCCATGCGCCCCATGTGGAACGAGGGGGACGAAATCATCGTTTCCTGCCAGGATCATGAGGCAAATGCCGGCGCCTGGAGGCGCTTGGCTGCCTATGGAATGAAAATCATCGAGTGGGGGGTTGATCCGAAGACGGGCAACTTGAGCCTCGATGCATTGGAAAAGCTATTTTCTAGCCGAACGAAGATGGTGGCCTTTCCACATTGCTCAAATGTTATTGGCCATGTGAATCCCGCAAAAGAAATTAGTGCCATGGCCCATGCACATGGGGCACTTAGTGTCGTTGACGGAGTGGCGTTTGCACCCCATAGCTTCCCGGACCTGAAGACCTTAGGGGCCGATATTTATCTTTTTTCCTTATACAAGACTTATGGGGGGCATTTAGGGCTCATGTATGTCAACAAAAACTTGATCTTAAAACTGTCGAACCAATCGCATTACTTCAAGGAGGGCATCGCAAAGAACATGATAACCCCGGCCGGGCCAGATCATGCCCAAATTGGGGCTGTAAGTGGCATATTGGAGTATTTTGATGCCGTCTATGAACATCATTTTAACGAGCCCGCACTGCCCTTCGAAAGAAGTAAGGCCTTGAATAATTTATTCCATGAACATGAACAAACCTTGTTAGCTCGCTTGCTCGATTTTTTAAAGTCTAGGGAGGATATCCGAATTATAGGGCCTGATAGTTCAATAAAAAGGGCACCTACCGTTTCGATTATTCCCCTTAAAAAGGATTTAGAGGAGGTATATGCTGTCTTGACGGAGCATAAATTGATGCTGGGTATGGGCAATTTCTATGCCGTTCGCCCGCTGATAGCGATGAATATTCCCCTACAACCTGGGGTGATCCGCATTTCGTTTCTACATTATACAAGTTTGGAAGACATTGATCAATTGATTAATGGCTTGAAGGCCGCCTTATAATGGTATCGCCCTTATATAATTTCGTTTGGCCTTACCCTGATCATACACTCACAGTGTACAAAATTTTGTAAATTAAGAAACAGAAAAACCAACCATTTCCTAGCCATGAAGCCACTATTTAAAAAAATTCGGAAACACCTTGCCGACGACGGTAGGCCTTTAAAGTATTTTAAATATGCAATAGGTGAAATAGTACTTGTAGTCATTGGTATTCTTATTGCTTTGAGTATTAATAATTGGAATAATAAAAGAAAAGATGGCATTAAGGAAAAATACTTTTTAAACAGTATACTGACCAGTATTCAACTATCCCAAAATGAATTGAACAGGGTAATTGATGATTCTAAACACATCTCGTCCTGCGCCGATACCTTGTTTTTAATACTTGCCGATAGAAAATTTGAGCTGTTGGGTCATCCATTTCTGGATTCGTTGTTATTCAATGCAGGCGATTATTCCATAATATCATTAAATGATGGGGGAATTCAAGAAATATTGAATACTGGTTCATTGGATTTAATTCAAGACCAACGAATTCGGGTTTTATTGGCCTCCTGGAATGAACGAATTCATAAAATCAGAAAATTTGAAGGGGAGTCGGAATATGTTGCGCGAGATTATAATGAATACCTTATGGATTTTTGTGATTTTTCGAGATTTGTTCGGGACACTTTAAACAGTGTCATAATTCCTGAAAAAAGAGTTCAATTGTTAACAGATCCCTATCTTACCAATTATTTGGGTGATATTGCCTCAACACATTACGGCATGCACACTAGATATTCCGAGGAGAAAAAATTGATGGATTCGTTAACTGCCTTAATACATGAATCGCTATTAGAGTAATCGATTTCTAGCGCAAAATGCTGCCATATTTGCAGAAGCAAACTATCAATGAAACTGCTTTTTATGGGCCAATTTAATATAAATATAGCCGTGATTATTGGCTAAAGTCCCGAATCGCCCTGACCCAAAATTTTCGAAATTCCCCATTTTTATTATAATGAAACGAAGTATTCCCATCGCTGAAACGTAAAAGCCGCGCCTGGTTACTGTCAAACGGAGTGGCACTCCAATACAATTCATCAACAAATCGACCCTTATTCGAGGCGCCTTGACCAACTGTACGGTACATTAGGGCTAATTCATCGAGGGTGGGCAATCTCCAACCCTCCCCCAGTTTTTGATCAATTTTAATGGCCTCTTTCCATGGCATCGGGCCCATATTTTCAAGATGTGCCACCATACCCGATTTTTTGTCATGATCGATCGCAAAGATCATACCTCCCTCAAAGGTGTCCCCAATACCAAGTTTTGAAAAAGACACCGTCTCATTTGGAGAATCGATTTGGGTTTTGTGCAAAACGACCGAATCCTTGCTATCGGCTACCCGCACCTTTGGCACTGTAGGTTCCGGGTTTTTAGAAGTCGGCCCAAATATCAAAAATGCTAAGAGAACCATGGCAACAAGTACCCCAACTAGTGACCTGATGCGCCATTCTTTTTTAAGAAGTCTTTTTTTGACCCGAATTAATTCATTATCATTCTCTGGGTTCTTAGCCTCAATTTTTTGTCGAATTGGTGTTTCGATCTTTCTTTTGGCCTCCCTTTCTTCCAGAGCTATTCGGTTGTTTTCAACATTTGTTGCTACTTCAGCCTCCTTGGCACGTAATTCGGCTTCCTCGTTTTTCAGTTTGGCAGCTACCGCAGCATTTTTCTCTTGAATACGCGTTTCTTCAGCCAATCTTTGGGCTTCGGATTCATGTAGCAGTCTTTTCGCTTCCTCGTTCTTTAGCTTGGCGACTGCCGCAGTTTCTTGCGCCTTTCTAAGTGTCTCTGCTTCCAATCTCTGGGCTTCAGCTTCGCTGTTGGCTTCTATTTCCACTTTTTGGGAGGCTGCTTCCTCAAGCGGCCTATCTTCTCCTACTCCATTTTCGACAACCCAATTTTCCTGCAGTTCCTCGTCGTCGGTATTCGCTTGCTTCGTTCCCAATTCTTCAGCGGATACATTTGGAGTTCGCTTTTCAGCTATTGTTTCAACGACGGCTTTAATATGGGCAGCAATATCACCATAGGCTCGTTCGAACGAACTCCATTCACTTATTGGTTTTCCCTCCTCTGGCAAAACCTGGAGTTCTTTAAAGTTGAAATCGTAATCATCCGATTTAAAATCAATATCCCACGGACACCTATCAACGATTATGGGAATCACTATTGCACGCGCTTCTTTATAACTATCAATAACCCTTTTAAATTCGAGCTGTTTGACAAATTCCGAATGCATAAAAGCATCACTTACTAAAAGAAGAAATACATCGGCATGCTGCAGGCGCTCTATGCTATGAGGTTTCCAAGGTTTCCCTGTGTCAATTGGATCATCATGCCAAATCGTTACCTTGAATTCTTCCTCAAGGGGTTTCAAATGATGCAAAAGATGTAGTAGTACATCGTTATCCTCACGGGCATAAATCGCATAGATTGTTTTTCGCGGATCCATATCACTAACAAGTTAATAATTATCGGTGAAATCTTGATATACTTAATTGGCCATCTATCGTAAAAAATAATCGTCTACGTACAAGAATTCGAAATTCGCACTTCTAACTTCGTACATCGCACTTCTTACTTTGTAGTCCTATTACTCATATCATTGCCATTACCCGCCATCTAAAGACCAATACTTTCCAATTGGTAAAAGGCTAGAATGCGTCTTTCTATTTAAAAATCGATGATGATAACGCATTAACCTGAAGGTTGGATTATTACCCGAATCCCTAAAATTTAGAAATGGTAATTAAATATTTCAGTACTTTGTTAGTATAACCAACAACCGCCCTTCAACATGCCTAGCTTCTTTGGTAAAATTCGCAAGAAACTTTCCGATGAGAATATGACCTTAAAATACGTACGGTATGCCATAGGTGAAATCGTATTGGTGGTAATCGGGATATTGATTGCTTTAAGTATCAATAATTGGAATGATGTTCGGAAGGAGAAGAAAATTGAATCTGAATATTTAAACCGATTGACAAACGATCTGAAAGTCGACCTGATGAATTTTGATACCATTATTGGATCTATAGACCGAATAGAAAAGGATTTGCAATACGTACTATCTTTTTATGCAAATGGGAATACTAAACTACTTGATACGACACAGCTTTTTCAAGCTATCGTAGATGGGGCCGATTATGGTTGGAGCCACCCAAAAGCAGTACGCACTACCTTTGATGAACTTAAAAGTACAGGAAGTCTGAGCCTGATTAAGAATGCCAAGCTTCGCACGAAAATAATATTATACCAGGAAAATAACGAAGAAGAGAACATCCGCATTTTCGAACGCCAGACCGATTATCCTAAGGCAACGTATACGCTGATTCCGAGAAGTCAGGTAAGTGATTTTTCGTTCCAGGAAAACATACTCCCCAACCACATCATACTGCAGCGCATTCTGGATTCAAATTTGGATCGATTGGTGGTAGCACAGCTCAATTTTTCACGCTTCTTAAGGCAAAGTCATTTATTTCTTCACAAGGAAGCGCAAAAACTGTTGGAGGAAATAAATGTTGAAATACAAAGGAATTAAAGACCTTAGGAAGACCAATAATTCATATCCTTGCAACACTTGTTATTGTACAATAGTTGTGCTTTGGTTAAGGAACTCAATAGATTCAAATCAAGCTGCAGCTCAAAGATGTGCAACCGACTTCGGATTGCTGTTCATGGCAAAGTCGCTTGTGGGTTGGTCGTATACCTCTTTAACGATCCGGTATAAGTCAGGGACCACTGTTTTCGCCAGCTTTGTATTGCTGTTGAAAAGCACGCAAATGCCTAAGTCGGCTTCCGGATAGAGCGCAATTTCATTTCTATAGTCGTTGACGCTGCCACCGTGATGCCAAATGGTCTTTTCCTTTTGGGATGCATCCTCTACGAATTTATGGATCCTCCACCCAAAGCCATAATACGAGGCGATATGTCCAGGCCAGCGTTGGTAATATTTATAGTGGCCTTTAATTTCAATAAAGGGGTTAAAAGCTTCTTTAAATCTTGAGATGTTGGCGACTTCTGGGTTATGCCCGAGTAAAAACCGCATCCATTTCGCCATATCAACAGCACTTGAGTTAACACCCCCAGCGGCGATGGCGTTGTAATAGCTATTATGGAGCTTTTCAGGGACCCACTTGTTTCGCCTTTTTAAATGGGGGATAGCCACATTTTCTGAATGCAACATGGTTTCATTGTTCATATTCGTGGAGCACATTTGCAGGGGTTTAAAAAACGTATTCTCCAATAATGTGGAAATATCCTGCCCTGTGACTTTATACATCATCTCACCAGAGAGTGCATAAAGTGCATTCTGATAGCTATAGGTCATCCCAGGTTTGCTAATGGGCTGCACTGCCTTAAATCGTTTGGCAATATCCCCCAATGACAATCCGGCCTCCACCAAATTGGTATAACTATGATAGGGCGCCCCAGAAGTTTGCGATAGTACATTGGCCAGTGTAATTTTCTCGGTATTATCTTGGTCACCCAACTTAAATTCTGGAATATAATCGGTTATTTTATCTTGCCAATGCAATCGACCTTCGCTGACCAAATCAGCGGCCAATATGCCGGCAAACCCCTTGGATAAGGATCCGAGCCTAAAAAGGGTTTGTGCATCAACATCTTCATTTTTAGTGCTGCTTCTTTTCCCGAATCCCTCTGAAATGACGATCGAATCTCCCCGTACGATGCTTACCCCTGCACCCACAATATCGCCAGACGCAATGGCCTGATCAAAATAGGCTTTTAAGGAAGTTTTCAATGCCTGCTGCCGTGCTTTATAGAGGGTTGCCTTTTTTAAATCAAAAGAATTGTTTTTTGAAAGGTCGGAATTGGAATTTTCCGATTTAGAACTATCGGTCGGATTACCTGCACTTCGCGTAAGGGCAAAAAGCGCTAATAGTAAAATGGCCGTTCCTATTAAGATATTGAATCGCTTCATAAGTAGGTAACTGTTTGGTCTCGGGTAAAATGGGGTAAAAATTGCATTATATAATACATAACCGATTAAAACCGTGAATAGTATGTATTTCGTAAGTTAATATACAGATTTAAGTGTATAAGTTACAACTTTATTGACAATATGTCTTTATGTACTCTTTTGATACGCTCCTCATTTTCCTTAAAAATACATCTTACAAAACGAAGGTCTATTAGACAATTTAAGGACATAGGAATCACAATTAGCCGATTCTAAGCGCTTTACCAAGCCTTCGCCCGAAAATCAATATCGAAATACCCCCGACAGCGGCAATACCGGCATGCAAAAGCCAAAATTGCAAAGGACCCAGCGTTTCGTATAAACTCCCGAGCCATCCTACAAGATTATTGGCCACAAATAATGAAATGAATGTGACACCCATCATCGTACTGTTAATAGTGGCTGGGGCTGCCCGAGAGACAAGTGCCAACAAAGTGGGCCATTGATAAATAAAAGCCACCCCCATTCCCACTGCACAAAGCGCTGGCCATACCGGATTCACCAAGGCACCATCTGCCCAGATAATGGCTCCGACCAGGAAAAGATGACTAATTGCCGCAAGCCATGCACCTATAGCGATCTTTGCCAGTTCGTTCGGTTCACGCCGCCGATGCGATTGCCATCGCCAAAGAACGATCAATACAGGTACTGCCAGAATACTTGCGAATGCATCCAATGACTGATACCAAGGTACGGGAATACTAAAATTGCCGACACGAAGATCGACATATTCCTGAATCCAGATTTTGAAAATATTATAAAGCTGCAGGTAACTTACCGAATGGAAAATAGTAATTGTAATTACGACCAGCAATAAACCAACAAGGCGCCAATCAGTCGTTTTCGAGGTTGATTTCGACTGCTTAGTGCGTTCCACTTTTATTGGTAAATGATGGAAACCGTAGAGGTAGGTAATCAACCCTACCAACATGAAGACCGCAGCGATGCCAAAGCCATAATGCCACCCATAAAATTGGGCAAGAAAGCCGCAAACTATAGGGCCCATGACGGCACCAATATTAATGGCGGTACTGAAAATGGCAAAACCGCGCGTACGCCTTGCACTCTCTTCGTGTGGATACAATGCCCCGACCTGGGCAGAAATATTTCCTTTGAGAAAACCAGAACCTATAATGAGTAGGCAAAGGGCCATAAGAAAAGTCTGGTCAAAGGTCATGGCAATATGCCCTGCACACATAGATAATGCACCAATAATAACCGCATTGCGCTGTCCGATCCAGCGATCTGCGATAATACCTCCAAATACGGGGGTAAAGTAGACAAAGCCTGCGTACAGGCCATAAATTATTGAGGCGAGACCAAGCGTAGAAAGTGGTCCCATGAGCGACTCCAAGGTGGCCTTCAGTGGGATAAAGCCGGCAATATGTTCAACATGTCCCGGCAATAACAATTGATTTACCATGTAAAGCACCAACAAGGCGGTCATGCCGTAATACGAAAATCGTTCCCAAGCCTCAGTGAACGCAAGGAAGAACAGACCCTTTGGATGTCCTAGAAAAGTTTTGCTGTTATTGGGCTTCGGGGTTTCACTAGGTTTTAAAGGCATACTTATCAAGTGTATTACACGCACATATGTCGCATTGCATACGAAGGTCGTTTCTTGGTCAGGTACCGGACCATCAACGATAGATTATAAGTATCACAAGTATACACATTTTCAGGTTGCAACATGCTATAAACCATATATTGGCAATCGGTACACGTAAAAAGCTTCCCTTATTTTATTCTTTCGACACGTATAAATAGAACTACATACATTTGGTATATACTTTAATCCATGCCCCTCGACAGAATAATAATTTGATACTAAATGGCCTCAACGATGCGCCAGAAAGAGGATTATAGTATATTTTAAATCTTGATTTCGCCATTCCCTAGTTTAAAAAGGAGCGGTTGTTGAGCTTGCTCCTTTTCCCTAACAACGCTATAGTGCGCTATCAATCCTGTAGCCTTCCATTTAAATATTATACTGCTGAGTCGCTTATTTTAATTCACTATCTTAGAAAGAACAACCAACTACTTCCTAACCATGGTCAAAATCTTCAATAGAATCCGTCAACAACTCCTCACCGAAAATAAAACCGGAAGGTACGTCAAATATGCCATAGGTGAGATTTTGCTGGTGGTAGTAGGGATTTTGATTGCGTTACAGGTTAATAACTGGAATGAATATAAAAAAGACCGAAAACAGGAAAAAAAAGTATTAAAGGAGCTTTTGACGTCGCTGGAACATAATTATGGAAGAATGATTGCTGATTCAGTGAACCGATCAGATTGGAACCAATCAAGTGATATCGTCATCCGTTCTCTCGAACGGGGTAACCCTTATTCTGACTCCATGAACTTCCATTTTCAGAACGCCAGAAAACCTGGGACGAATCTTTCCCTGTCATACGCCGGCTATGAAAGTCTGAAGAATGTGGGATACGATATCATAACCTCCGATACACTTCGAAAAACGATTGTCGAACTCTTTGAATTAACACATAAGAATCTGCTGGAAGAAATGGAATATTTTGAGTCTTTTCAACCAGAGCGTCAGGTGCAAATTGACCGGCTTTTTAGTTACGAGGTAGATAAATTTGATCCTAGTGACCCGTTTGACGTTCCAATCTTCCCAAATAACTATTCAGCCTTGCTGAAAGATTCGATTTACTTGCCCATGATTAAATCGGTGCTGGTTCAAAGGAATATTATCTCTGTATTGCTCTACCATAATCTAAAAGAGACCAAAAGTGTGATTTCCCTGATTCGAAAGGAATTAAATGACTGGAACTAATGATAAATTTCTTCAAAAAAATCCGAAAACAATTCGCAGACGACAACAAGCCCCTGCTAGCGCGAGCCTGCCTTGTCGGCAGACAGGCTCACGCTAGCGAAAGTTATTTATTAGCCCTAGCTAGCTGGTGCTTCAAAATCGTACATCCCCTACCCCAGCCACCCTTCCCGATCCAAACTCCGATATTGGATCGCTTCAGCGATATGATGGCCAGCAACGGCTTCGGTTTCTTCTAGATCTGCGATAGTTCTCGCCACTTTTAAGATCCGATCATAAGCTCTTGCAGACAGGTTGAGCCGTTGCATGGCATTTTTTAAGAGGGACTTCGAGGCTTCGTCAAGTTTACAGAACAAGCGGATCTGCTTGGTGTTCATCTGGGCATTGTAGTGCACATTCTCCAGGCCTTCGAAGCGTTGGGTCTGAATCGCACGTGCTTGGGTTACCCGTTGTCGTATCGCCACGCTACTCTCCCCTTTGCGGTCTTCCGATAGTTTATCAAACGGCACCGGGGTGACCTCGATATGGATGTCGATACGGTCTAACAAGGGGCCTGAGATCTTGCCCAGGTACCGCTGCATTTCCATGGGGGAAGAAGTCACCGGCGCATCGGGGTCGTTAAAATAGCCGCCCGGACTCGGGTTCATGCTGGCCACCAACATAAAACTACTGGGGTAGGTAACAGAAAACCGCGCTCTCGAGATGGTCACCTCCCGATCTTCCAAGGGCTGGCGCAGTACTTCGAGCACGCCCCTTTTGAATTCAGGAAGTTCATCCAGGAATAAGACCCCATTATGGGAAAGTGATATTTCCCCGGGCTGCGGATAGGAACCGCCCCCGACGAGGGCGACATCGCTAATCGTGTGATGCGGACTTCGAAAAGGGCGTTGGCTCATCAGACCTATATTTTTTATTTTACCAACCACACTATGGATCTTTGTGGTTTCCAAGGCTTCCTGCAGTGTCATTGGTGGCAAAATGGAAGGCAAGCGTTTCGCCAACATCGTTTTACCGGCACCCGGCGGGCCGATCAAGATGATATTATGGCCTCCAGATGCCGCGATTTCCATGCAACGCTTAATGCTTTCCTGCCCCTTTACATCGGAAAAATCGAATTCAGGATACTCCAAATTTTTTTGGAATTCCGCTTGGATATCTACTTCCGTTCGAATTAACGGGGTTCCTTTTTCAAAGAAATCAATCACTTCCGAAATATTTTCAATCCCATATACTTGGAGGCCTTCTACAATTGCGGCTTCCTTCGCATTCTCTTTGGGTAGCATAAATCCTAGAAATCCTTCCTCCTGGGCTTTTATCGCAATGGGAAGGGCGCCATTAATACGTTGAAGACTGCCATCAAGTGAAAGCTCGCCCATAATGATATACTTTTCGATGTGCTCGGCGCGAATTTGGCCCGAAGCTGCCAAAATACCCAAGGCCAAGGTCAGATCGTAGGCCGAACCCTCTTTTCGCAAATCGGCCGGGGCCAGATTTAATGTGATCTTTTTTCCAGGAATCCGATACCCATTGTTCAGAAGGGCCGCGGCAATGCGGTAATTGCTTTCCTTGATGGCATTGTCAGGCAGGCCTACAAGATGATATCCTACCCCGATATCGACATTGACCTCTACGGTAATCGTCGTTGCCTCAACGCCGAAAACCGCACTTCCAAAAACTTTTGTGAGCATGTAATGGTGAAAATTTAGATGTCGCACAAGGTATGCGCTCGCACTGCAAGAACCTTGCAGGGTTGGCTTACGTACTGCTACCATACTCATTTTACACCATCCTACTCAATAAAGACTTTAGAGAGGTAAACTTAACACCTACTATTCAATTACTGAAAAGGTTTGTGTAACAGATATCGGCTTGCCATAGGTGGTAAACCCTTCAAGAACGATCTCATAATCCCCAGGAATGTCCGATGTAAAGAAAGTGATGGGTTTCTCGCTGCCATCAATTGTGTAATTGGGAACCCATAACAATTCCCTCCTCAAATCAGGTATCCGTTTTTTTGAGGCCTGGTCGGAATCTGCGTACGATTGGTTAAAATAATTTTTTTTGGGCAACGGCTTAAAGAGTTCCTCTTTTATTCCATTTTTAGTGGGCTGCCATTCATCATAAAAATTTCCTTTGATAGTCTCGATGGCCACCATTCCCAGATATTCCTTCCCGCCTATGACAAACTGGTCTCTGACGGTTTTAATGGTCTTTATATCAAAGGCGTTGTATTCTAAAATCGCGTGATGATCTGGTATCAGTACACCGTCGATAAAGACCAAGGGAGTAAGATCGATATATTCTTCGTTGTTGGGCTCAAAATACTGCCGCACCCACATCGTATCTTCCCCTTTGATTTTTTTGACCCATACATTATCAACCACCTCCACCAGGGTTTCCCGTAAGGTGGGAAATCTCGTATAATCATCTAACTCATAAATTTCAGGATTACCACCTATAAAGGGATCATTGTCCCTTACTGACAAAATTGTATCTGGTTTTACCATGAAAAAGGCATTCTCTATCTGATTTTCGACACTGCGTCCAACAATCGTTTTTTCCATTCCCGGGGATAACTTGAACTTTCCGAATTTTAAGGCATCATAGGTCAATGGGGAAGGCTTTTTTATAGCTATATCATAGGTTTGCAGAGCATCTAACACCTGCACGATGGCCGCAGAAGCCTCATATTCCTTATTCAGGTAGGTGAAAAAATTTCCGTCTTGATCCGTAATTGCATATTTAAGCTGAAAATCAGGCCCAGGGAGGGAAATTACCACGGTCTTTGCCGGGGCAGGTACCCCAGTGTCCTTGATCGTTACCTGACCCCAAAAAAGTTCCCCAAGTTGCTCAGGAAGATACAGGGAGTCTTTTATGATTTGTGGTATGAATTTATTGACATTCGCAGTACCTACCGAAAACGCATTGGCCGTCATTTCGTACAATTGATTTATAGCTTCTATTTTGCGGATTACGATCGAATAGCTTCCATACCCCAACGGTCCCTTGTAATTTTTGGGAAATAAGGTAATCTTACTTCGTATTCCAAAGTGGGTACTATCGATGCGCAATTGTAAAATATCCGCGCCAGTACCTGTTTTTCCCTGCATTGCAACGGCTTCAAACGGTGCAGCTTTATTGGTGTACAAAGAATCCGACCCATCTGGCTTTCGCAGCGCGCTTTGATCCGACTGATAGGGATTTATGACCACCACATCATCTTGGAACAGTTGATCCAATCCTCCGTTCTTCATCCATTGCGTATAGCCAACAAGCTTATAGTTCCCTGAGGGCAATTCTACCGGTACAAAATAGTCGCCTTGCCCCCTGCCCTTGTCCAACCTGATTTTTTGGGAAAAGATGATTTGCCCCGTCTCGGATACCAACTCAACATAGGCTATTTTACTGATATCGCTTAAATGATAGGAATACGCATTGAGGCAATACACACTATAATCTAAATATTCCCCTGGAAATAACAACGAAGTATCATGATGGAGATACATTTTCTCCAAAGGCACTTTCTGGAGATCTTTTAGCTGTTGTAAGTCTTCTATCACCACCTGGCCAATGGCCGAATATGTAGCAAACACCCCAAAAAAAAGTAGATTATAAATACAATTTTTCATCCTATTAAAATTATTCGATCCAAAAGTCAGGTACTGTATTCGTCCCCAATTTTGTACAATTCCCACAAGCGAAGGGGACCATTTGGTACGCACCAAATTCTGGCTCGGCCCCTGGCGAGCTCAGGTCAAAAAACACTAACCTTTCTTCACGAATATTATTGATCATTGAAGGAATGCAGCCAGCACTGCCACCTCCCGGACACCCTGGACTTGGTTCGACGATACTACAAAACGAAGGATAGGGGGGCAAAGGTTCACTGGGATAGAAATCAACATAGTTAAAGAACATCCGCTTGGTCGTTACTGCCGCGACATCAAAAAACCCGATAACCCTTTCTTTTGGGTTGCTTTTTGAGAAGACATTCCCTTGAAAAAAACCAGGCTGATTCTCCGAAAACGGATTTTCGGATTGTGAAAAGTCCCGCAACGTCTCGTAATATGCGTATGCTTCGGCCGATTGCGCATATTGTTTTACAAGGATGCTATAGCGATGTGAAAGGGTATAATCATCCCTTTGGAGGAACTTTACCTGAAAGCGTTTGGTGTTGTTCGTGCCTTGACCATCGGTATTACTGAGAACGATCTGATTCGATATGCGGGTGCCATAACAAGTTTGCTTGCTTTTACGCGGTACCAGAGCATATTCAAAATTGGGCCATTCGTCGTTTACAACTATTGCATCTTGGGGCACATAAAACGGGGCTACGATCTTATAGGTCTCTTCATAGGTATACCGATAGTATCTTGAACCGGTATCCGGGCCGGTAGCATCTAAATAAACCGCGATACCATCTTCCCCAAAATCATTGAGTTCGCGTACCGGATATACCGAATCTATCACAGCGCCGGTCTGCAAGAACTGAGAATACGATCCATACGATTTACCTTCCGACGTAACAATGTTAAGGCCATACCCAAGTCCGGGTTGAGCGCTGAATGGTACCGAGGAAACATAGGTTCCCGGTTCGGTTTCTTGAAAGACATATTCGTTCTGACCATCATCGACTACTTTTATTTGGGCATTTGTCTCGGGATTCGGGCCTTGCTGATCAAGGGCGTAGGATCTTGATAAAACGATACGTTGTTGCTTTGCCTCGTTGGTGATGGTCGCCTCGACCACAAGGATGCTTTCGGGCGAACTCACTGTTTCAATTGGGAACGATTCAATACAACCCAGTAAAAGTAGCGTCCCTCCGATTCCAGAACCCAAATACCGTATATGTCGAACAAATTTCTGCATACGCCTAAAATTTAAAACTATAGGTTATCGAAGGTATCGGTACCCCAAAAATGGAACTCTTATATGCCTTCAACTGCCCATTCTCGGTGACGAAAAATACCGAATATGGGTTGTTCCTGCCCAGCACATTATAGATTGAAAGTGTCCAAAAACTGTGGGCGAATTTTTTGATCTTATGGTTACCCTCAACATTAAATCCAATATCCAAACGATAATAGTCGGGGATTCGAAATTCATTGCGATTGCTGTAATACACATACTCGGTATTATTGTACGTATATCTTCCAACGGGATAGGTTACCGGTCTTCCCGTCTGGTATAAAAAATTGGCAGAAAAGCTAAAGCGACGTGTAAGTTTGTAATTCAGCACGGCACTAAAATCGTGGGGTTTATCATAATTAGATGGAAAGTATTCCCCATTATTGATGCGTTCCTCACTGAATTCGCTGTCGAACTTGATTTCGGAACGGGAATACGTATAACCTAACCAGCCATTGAGATCGCCCCGATTCTTGCGTAATAACAGTTCAACACCATATGCCCTACCTTCCCCCTGCAGCACTTCGGTCTCGATAGTCTCGTTTAATAAAAGCTGGGCGCCGACTTTAAAATCAAGGACGTCCTTAGCCGTTTTATAGTACCCCTCGATACTCAGTTCGAAATTATTGGCGTCTAGATTTTTGTATAGTCCTAAGGAATATTGGTTGGCACGGGCAGGTTTTATATTCGCGTCGGCCAACTTCCAAGTGTCTATGGGCGACACGGTCGTGGTATTCGATAAGGTATGCACGTATTGCATAGTGCTATTAAACGAGGCCTTCACTGAAAGTTCGGGGGCTAGAAAATACCGCGCAGAAGCCCGAATCTCTGGTCCAGAATAGGTTTTAATGACTTTGTTGTTGCCAAATTCCTTCGTCTCGGTCAACGTCGATTCATTTTTGGGAGCCCCTGCTTCATAATACCGTTCGGAGGCTTTTCCAAGGGCGGCATAAAACGAATAGCGTAGCCCGATAGCTACTAAAAACCGATCGTTGATGGTATAGTTGTCCGTGAAGAAAAGTGCGGATTCAAATCCTTTTTCCTTCGGAATGATCAAGCTCTGTACACTAGATTCGGATCCTTTGGGTTCTATATTACCTGGATTTGAATTATAGAGTTTGCCTTCTAGCCCATAGATAAATTTGTGGGCATTGTTAAAGAGGTAGTTGAATTTGAGCTTTAGTTCGGTCTCATTAATTTTAAAACCAAGATCAAAATCGTTGTTTGCTGCCCCGTCGTAACCAATATTGAACCGATATTCAGAATTCGCGATATTTAGGCTCGCCGTATTTTTATCGTCGAAACGATGGTTCCAGTTCGCAGTGAACATGCGGTTGCTGTATTTGTAAAGCGAATCGGAGGTAATGCTGAAGGCATCCTTGCTATAATAGGCCGTCGCCTTCACCTCGTTGTTATCATCGATATTGGCATTGTACTTGGCAATTAGATCATAAAAGGAAGCCGTACTATTGCTAAGTCGCTTATCGTTCAAAGCGTGTAATATCCAATCGGAATACGAACTCCTACCTCCTACCAGAATGGAGGATTTTTCCTTGGTTATCGGAATTTCAAGTACGATGTTATTGGTCACAGGTCCGATGGACGCCTCTCCCGCAAATTTTTCAAGATTACTATCCTTGGTACGAATATCGAATACAGCCGAAAGACGCCCCCCGAATTCTGCGGGGATATTGCCCTTATATATAATAACATCCTTCGTGGCATAGGGATTCAACGCCTGGAAGATTCCAAAAAAATGCGACGGATTGTAAATGACCCCGTCATCTAAAAGAATCAGATTTTGATCCGTATTTCCTCCTCTGACATTATACCCCGAAGCACCCTCTCCGGTCGTACTGATCCCGGGTAAGGTGGTCGCTATTTTAAGGATGTCCCGTTCCCCCAGTACCATGGGAATGTTTTTGGATTCCTCTGCATCGATCTGTGTGGATCCCGTATAAGCCTGTTCGACATTTTTGGCCGCATCGGCGGCAACGATAACCTCCTCTAACTGTTCTACTTTTTCATCAAGATCAAAATCAAGTTCGCCATCATTAAATAGCAGCAAATTTTTCTTTGCTTTTTCCATGCCCAAGGAGCGCGTTTCGAGAATGTTCAATCCTGATGGGAGTTCGATGCTATAGTACCCATTATCATCGGTTACCGTGCCTGAATTTCTATTTGTGACAAGCAGTGACAAGTTGGGAATGGCCTCCCCGGTCTTTATATTCCTCACATGACCTGATAGCCGAAACCGATTGCGGGTGCTGCTCTTGTCCTCCTTACCGATACGAACCGTTTCAACTTGTGTTATTTGTTCGTCTTCATGCTCGCTAAAATAATCGGGGTCGACCAATACGGCATTTACCTGAACTTGTTCTCCCTGCTGATTTAGTGGGCCGTTTCCAAAAAATCCTTCGGGGAGTTCATCATAAATAATACTATTGCGGATCAAGACTATCTCATTTGCCGAATATTGATAATAGTTCAATGGGGTTTGTTTAAAAACATCTTGTAGAATTACAGAAATGGGCACATTGTTATAATTTCCCGAGACTTGGCTTTCGCCTAACCAATCTTCCACATAATAGAATTTATAATTGGTCAATTCCTCAATGCGGTCTAGCACCTCTTTAAGCTTTGCCTTTTCGAAGTTCAATGAAATTGTCGTTGTTGAATCACCGTTACTATGCTCTTGTGCGTATGCCGAAAAACTGCAAGCAAGTGTCAAAAAGGAGACTATCGTATGTCGTGCGTAATTTCTTTTCATTTAGCAATCGTTGCATTCGGTTTTAATTGGCCAAACATCCTGCTTTCGTTGTGACATTTAATGAGTAAGTCAAAGTGAAAGCCAAGAAGTTAATTTAGAATTAAGAGACTGGAATATCAACTTATATATTGAAATATAGGCAATTTTTAGATTTGTGGTATTTTACACCCACCCCATCTGACAATTCAACAATTTTACTTTACTATTTTAGAGGAGGATGAAACATTAAAACCGACTTTGAAGTTTCTAGTATCTCCGCTTTGTTCAAAAGCATCTTTCGAAATCTGCCCTGGATATAAAGTTCGGCCTGGTCTTTATAGTGTTGACTAAAAGGATTGCCTGATTGCCCTGTAGGTAAGATGCTCATGCTATTTTCTATATCTGAAAAATCGATAACGCGACGTGTTGATGGGCCTGATTTTACCTTAAAAAATAAAGTGGAATCATAAGGAAACGACATATTATTGATTACTTCCCGCGTGCCTTCGACTGAAAAAGGCCCCACATTGAAGAATGAACGCAGTGCTTTGATCTGGCCAATGGGATGTTCGTGTTCTACGGTATGTACCTTATCCCAGGTCCATTTTGTAATATCCGGACCAAAATCCTTCCGTAAGGAGGCCATTGCCTGCCCAAAAGACGCATTTACAATATCCTTTTGGGTTTCTATGGAATCCTTAGTGTTGATGTCATCCCACCAAATCGAGTTGGTTTTGCCCGACATCGGGGCAATCAACCGCTTATGAAAATGAGTTTCAAGGAATTGACTGAACATTTCAGGTCCGAGCTCATCGGAAAAGGTATCCTTCAGAAAAAAGTAGATCCACCTGTGAAAAACTGTGGCCTCCACGCTTTGCAACGGATATTCCCCTTTCCATTCGCGAAAACGGTCTAATATCTTAATTTTATCGGGATCAAGGGTTTTGATAGCAATGAGCTTTAAGAAATTTTGTACAATGACCGGGTTTACTTCCGAGGTTACATCGGTGATCATCTTCATAACATCTTCCTTGTCCCAGTCATTTTTTGGTGCTAGCAAGTCGACAATCCTTTTGGCCCTATTCTCTGGCAAATAATACCCTGGATACAGCATACCTGCAATCGAATCTGGCTGGTTGTTGGCAGAATATACGTAGTTCCAAGGGGGATTCACAGCCTGTGGATTTTCGGGGAAATCAAGATAGCGCACAGGCACATCTTTCGAAGCGGTACCGTCTAGGATAAACTTGGTGTGAACGCTATCCATCATTTTATATAGTTTGGCGGTAGCAAACCATGCCACATTGCCCTTCGCATCACCATACATAACATTTAAACCAGGCGCATGAATGTCAGGGAGGGCACTTTTGAACGTTTCGAGATCATGGGCGTGGGCCAAACCGTATAAGGCATCCATTACCTTATTGTCTAATTTGGTATATATCCAAGACATACTAATAGGCCGTTCTCCCGTAATCTGGGTGGCAATATTATTTAAGACAGGGCCGTTTCTGGTCATCTTGTAGTCAAACTGCACATCTTGCGCATCCTTTACCTTTATGGTCTTTCTTATAATTTGATAGTTCGCCCAGCCTGTGGGGGTTTTATATTGGGTACTATCGGCCGAATTGGTTTCTTCGTAATAGAAATCAATATCGTCGTTTTCAAACATCGTCAAGCCATAGGCCAATTCACGATTGTGACCCAATAAAGGAAAAGGAACCCCAGCTAGGTGATAGCCGTATTTCTCGTAGTTCGGGGTACTCATATGTGCTTCATACCAGACCGAGGGTTGGGCAAACCCGATGTGGGGATCGTTCGCGAACAGCACCTGACCATTTTTTGTTTTTTGGGGCGCAATGACCCAACTATTGCTTCCCTCAAACAGCGGCAAGGAAAGGTTTTTAAGCGCCTGGGCAACCATGGCCGTCACACTGTTGGAGATTGTGCTAGGCCCAGGATTATAATTTTTTATCATGGTGCTCCTTGGATTACCATCAATTTCCAAATCCTCCAAATAAGCAGGTCCCAATTTATCCTTGATATTCGTCAATAAGGGGTCGGTTTTATGGGCCATGGCAAAACTAAAGGCCATATAACCCACTGTGTTATACACATCCACTAATGTAAAGGGCTTTTTTTCTATCCCGGTCAGATAAAATTCGATCGGGGTCGGGCCGATTTCTATAAATTGATTGATGCCATCGAGATACGCTTGGGAAAGCTGAACTACTTCACGGGTCATATCGATTCGATCGACCGTTCGCTGAGATGCCTCTTCGATACCAAGTGACATAAAAAATTTATCGGTACTGACCAGCTTTTCGCCAAAGACCTCTGAGAGACCACCACGGGCAATCCTTCTGAGGAGCTCCATCTGCCATAACCTATCTTGGGCATGAACATAGCCCAAAGCCCTAAAAGCGTCTACTTCGTTTTGGGCATAAATATGGGGTATTCCGAAGGTGTCAAAATATACTGAAACGGCTTCGTTCAGTTTCTTCAGTTCTTTGTCCCCTGCATAATCAGGTTTCATTGAATACATAAAGATGAATGCTGCAATCACAAAAATTACTAGGAGGGCCAGCATGGCCCATCCTACTTTTTTAAGCCGCTTCATTTTGGTGATGTTTAAATGGAAAGTTAGGGTAATTCCTGTAATTAAAAAATCACTTTACGATCGAAAGTTATAAATTTCCTTAAAGTTGCGTCAATCGGCACTTGTTTAAATACCAATCAATAGTGAATGGCCATCTTTTTAAAACGGTTCAGCCCAGTCCGTAACCAATTGCCATACGTATCTCTATCAGTTCGTTGTATGACGGTATTCAAAACCTTTAAATCAGGGGATAACATCACATAAAATGGTTGCGAGGCCGAATTAAAGTTCAAGGTCTGAAACGTGCCCCACTTCTCCCCTATGGTCTCAATGGTCTTTACTCGACCTGATTCAAACCTAAAATCGAACTGTTCTTCTTTCGGCAATTCCTTTCGGTCATCGATATAGAGCGAAATCAAAACAAAATCATTATTCAATAACGCATAGATTTCGGGTTCGCTCCAAACTTGCTCTTCCATCTTACGGCAGTTAACGCAAGCCCAACCTGTAAAATCCAATAGTACGGGTTTATTCACAGATTTCGCATAGGCGACACCCGTCTCAAAATCCTTATAGCAGGCTATGCCCAACGGACAATCACTTTCGGTTTCAAGGACACTATAAAAATCGGGCGGTGGAAATCCGCTCAATAGTTTGAGCTTGCTAAGGTTGAAAATTCCCAATATGAGATAGGCCGAAAAAAGGCCTGCAAGCAACCCAAAGGCTTTTCGTGTATTTGATATTTTCAATTTCGGACCTTCATGGGGGAAACGCATAATCCCAAAAAGATAGAGTGTAAGTAAAAGAGAAAGCACAAGCCAAACCACAATGAATACTTCCCTTTTCAATATACCCCAATTGCCTACCAAATCGGCATTTGACAAAAATTTCAAGGCTAGGCCCAGTTCTAAAAAACCCAAAACCACTTTCACCGTTGTCATCCAGCTACCCGATTTGGGCAACGAATTCAACCAAGTGGGGAACAGTGCAAATAAACCAAACGGCAATGCCAAGGCCAGGCCAAAGCCCGTCATGCCCGCAGTTAAGTTGTTTGCCATATCCCCTTCCGATAGGGCCGTACTTCCCAAAAGTCCACCAAGAATGGGTCCCGTGCAGGAAAACGAAACGATTGCCAGGGTTATGGCCATAAAGAAGATACCAAAAATACCACCGATGCGGGACGATGCCTTGTCCATTTTATTAGCCCAAGAACTGGGGAGGGTAAGTTCATAATACCCAAAAAACGATAGCGCGAAAAACACAAAAATCAAGAAGAAAATTAGATTCAACCACATATTGGTCGCAATCGTGTTCAATATTTGGGAGTCGACCGAATCAAATAATTGAAAGGGTAGACTGAGTAAAAAATAAATCAAAACGATAAAAAAACCATATAAAATGGCATTGGCGATTCCCTTTGATTTGTTTTGCGTATGCTTGGTAAAAAACGAAACGGTTAATGGTATCATGGGGAAGACACAGGGTGTCAATAATGCGATTAGTCCGCCTAAGAACCCTAACCCAAAAATTGTCCATAGGCTTGAACTTGACTCAACCGCATGTTCAAGGGAATCAGACATTAATTCCTTATTTTGCAAATCGAGTTTCAAGGCCGAGCTCATCGCCAGACTTCTCGCATCGACATATTTTTCCTCACGTACAACTGCGTTACCGTCTAAGGAAAAACTGAAGACCTGTTCATTCGGGATACAGACTTCCTTACAGACTTGATACCAAAAATTGACATCGACCTGTCGTACGTCTTGGTTTAATAACCGGATCTTTTGTGTAAATATGGCCTCCTTTCTAAAAAAGGTCTCATCGACCTCAAAGATATCGCTGTATTCGGTAATTGTCTTGCTTTCTTGAGTCCTACCTACCAAGTCATAATCAACTCCCTGCTTTTCAAAATTAAATTCACTAGGCAGTGAACCGCCATCGGCGGTATATTGTGAATACAGGTGCCAACCTTCTTGAATATCCCCTTTAAGGATAAGTTCATATTCGGTTTCAGATAATTTATTGACCTGTTGGGACCAAAAAACGGGTTGCAAATCGTCTTGAGCAAATAACCTAAGACTCCCTAGGACAAGAAGAAAAAGAAGAATCGTTTTTTTATGGCACATATGTCAACTTAATAATGCTTTTTGTATTCTTTGTAACTTTAAAACGCTCATCACCCCTTCTGCCGATTACCCATACAATATCATTTCCTGAACACAAGATCCATTGGGCTTCCTTGAAAATAACCGCCACCTTTTCATCCTTGAAGAATTTTGAAAGCTTCTTTTTCCCTTTCATTCCAATAGGGTAAAAATAGTCGGCATTTTTCCATTTTCGTAAGGTCAACGGATACTTTAACGTTTCTTTATCTACATAAAGTACATTTTTATCCAGATCGCCAAGTTGCTTTACTGTTTCTTTTAATAGCTTGATTGGCGAACACAGTTCAGAGCTGTTTTCCTCAATACTATGGATTTCATTTTTAATAGCATCGATTTTGGTCAATAAGAGGTAATTCCGGTCTTTTGCCAAGCGATATGTGCTCGAATAAAGTTCCTTCCCGCTCATGGCCGTTAGGAGATGTTCAACATTATCCCATTCGGTAAATCCAAATGATTTAAAAAAGGCATAGAGATAAGGCCTAATAGGAGTTAATTTGTTAAGGGATGCGATTTTTATTTTTATAATCGGCCCCTCTTTTTCGAATAAGGTCTGTTGTAGTCGTTCAATGTGCCGTTTGGCAAATAATGCCGTCTCCTTTAAATTTTCTTGGGTTGCTGAAAAATTATCCGTAAAGGTCGGATGCAACTGTTTTAATTGTGGTACGATATGGTGTCTTATTTTATTCCTTAGGTATTTGGTTTCTGAGTTGGTGCTATCCTCACGCCAAGTGATTGCTTCGAGGGTCGCAAAATCAAGCAGCGTTTTTCTTGTAAAAGGCAACAAAGGTCGGCAAATCGTCTCAGTATCAGCGGGAATGCCCGTAAGGCCATCGATGCCGGTACCCCTCGAAAGATTAATCAGAAAGGTCTCTAGGTTATCATCTGCATGATGTGCGGTAACCAACGTGCCGATGTTGTTTTCCATGAGAATTTCAGAGAACCAATGATAGCGAAGTTCGCGCGCTGCAACTTGAACTGAAACTTTGTATTTATTTATATATCCTACAGTATCAAAATGTGTTACGTAATATGGACGCTTAAATTTATGGGCCAATTTCTTTACAAATTCCTCATCCGTGTCACTTTCGATACCCCGTAACCTAAAATTACAATGTGCAATTGCAAAATCCATTGAACAGCTTTGGCATAAATGCGCCAGGACCACGCTATCTAACCCACCGCTACACGCCAAAACAAATCGATGTGTAAGCAGTCTCGGAAAATGATTTTCTATATGTTGCCTGAATTGCTGTATCACAGGATAAAGGTAGCGGAAAAAGTTTTCAATTTAGTAGCAGGCACCCATCCCCATGACTTGGGACATAGTGGTTCGACCTATTACAAATTTGAGATGCACAGAATGGCATTCCTGCTTCGATGCAGTAGGTGCGCTATAAAACCTTCAGGAATTCATCCAATGACAATTGGTGTGCTTTGGAAAGGTCCTCATTTAAGATTCCTTGCTTTTCATCAAAATTCTCGTAAAATAGCGGCAAAGAAAATTCCGAAATAAGCTGTGCACCGAAACGAGGAAGGATATTCTTAACGACCTCCAAGGAACCTTTTCCCCCTCGCTTGCCACCGGAAGTAGCCATAAGAAATACCTTTTTATTCTCCAAGAATCTGCGGTCGACGCGGGAAAGCCAATCGATCAAGTTCTTAAAATAAGCTGATGGGTTGGCGTTATGCTCATTGACCGAGATTATGAGTCCGTCCACTTTTTGAATATCGTTCTTCAATTCTACCAAAGAATTCGAATATCCCTTTTCGCGCTCAACGTCCTCGCTGAACATTGGAAATGGGTAATTGACCATATTCAAAGTTTGTACCTTATGGTTCGATATTAAGGAAACCGTATATTTTACGAGCTTAAAGTTGATCGAGGTAGAAGAATTACTTCCGGCGAAAGCCAATATAAGAGCCATGTTCGTTTGTATTGGTAAAAGGCGAAAATACGGCAATTAGCATTGTCATATGCGAATTTTAGCTAATTTTGCACCGCAAAACATCCAACCATACTGTTTTACAAGTATATAGGGAAGTAGTTTGTGGTAAGTTGCACGATCTTTAGCGTGCTACGCATGAAGCATCAAGGACCCAATTAACTAAAATAAAAGTGCAATGGCCATGTTTCTCGCTATTACACTCGATTACAAATAAAGGATTACGCTTGGAAAACAAGAACAATAGACTCTATTTTATTGACGCCATACGAGCCTGGGCCATACTTATGATGCTCCAAGGGCATTTTGTGGATGGCCTTCTTGACAATGCCTTTCGTGACAATTCCAATGAGGTGTTTGGGCTTTGGAAGTATTTTAGGGGCATTACGGCTCCCGTGTTTTTTACGGTATCGGGATTTATTTTCACCTTTCTTTTAATACGCGACCCGCGAAAAGGTTTGGAGAATCCCCGAGTACAGAAAGGGGTCAAGCGCGGATTGCAACTACTCTTTATCGGATACCTGCTTCGTATGAACCTATTCGGGCTTTTACAGGGTGAGATTTATGAATCGTTTTATTTGGTCGATGTTTTGCATTGTATCGGACTTTCGCTTCTTGGGATAATCGGAGTCTATCTCCTTACCCAGAATGGAAAAAAGTATCTTTTTCCAGCGGTTTTGACGGCCATCACGATACTATTATTCATTTTTGAACCGTATTACAAACAGTGGACGTTTTCAATTTTGCCCAATTTGTTAGCTAATTATTTGAGTAAGGCCAATGGTTCGGTCTTTACTATATTTCCATGGTTTGGGTACTCGGCCATCGGAGCTGTTTTGTCAATTCTCTTTGCACGCTTTCAGAATTTCAAGTATTTGTATCCAATGGCTATTGGCTTGGCGGCACTTACTGGTTTCGGTTTGATTTATTATTCGTCTGCCTTCTTCCTAACTGCCTCCGAGGCAACAGGAATAAAACTATTCGCCGATATTTTTTATAATAATTACCTTTTTATCAGACTGGGTAACGTGTTTTTGGTCTTCGCCATTTTTATGGTCTTTAGATCTTTCCTGACCAACAAGACCGTTCTCAAAATTGGGCAAAGCACCTTGTCGATCTATGTAGTTCATTTTATCATCCTCTATGGAAGTTTTACAGGCTTGGGCCTTTACCGTTTTTTTAATCATTCGCTTACTCCCTTGGTGGTTCTCCCAGGGGCACTCTTATTTATGGGAATCAGCACGTATACGGCTTTACAGTATGAAAAACATAAGGTAGAAATCAAAGTACGGATTGCCCTCGCCCAAAATTTCATTTTCGATAATTCGGAATATCTCCTCTCAAATGTACTTGAACAAGGAAAAACTTTCTATTACAGAGTATTAAGGATCCTTGGGTGGGTTAAAAACAGGTCTTAGCCGATACGCTTTAAACATTTATGATTTGATAGCCTACAATTAAAGAAAATCATTTCCTTGGATTAATTATTAACTATGCGTGACCTCTTCCACACGCAAGCATTCCCCAACTGGCATTTGTAAATCTTAGAAAACAAACCTTTTGTTTTCCGTACTTTTATGGTTATTTGAATTAAAACACCCTCAAAATAGGCGACTGCGCTATAAATGACAGGTAGGTGACATTTAAATGTCGTATTAAAAACGACCTGGCTGCCATAGCTTTGTGTTCAAAACATAAACATTCATATGGAAACTCGAACCATTGCAAAAAACTTGGTATACCAACGCAAATTAAAAGGGTATTCTCAGGAACAGCTATCAGAAAAAACACAGGTAACCGTTCGCACGATTCAACGCATCGAGAAAGGCGACGTACAACCGCACCTACAAACCATAAAACTCCTGGCAACCGCTTTGAACGTTGAAGTCGAAGATCTTTTGGTCATCGACGACCCCAAAGAGGAAACACTTCAGTTAAAATGGCTTTTACTTATGCATGGCATCCCAATAATAGGGCTGGTATTGCCCTTGTGCAATGTATTATTCCCGCTTTTTCTTTGGATACATAAGCGTGAAGACAATGAGATCTATGACGTCCACGGGCGTGCGATAATCAATTTTCAGAGTACGATGACGCTACTATTTGTGCTTTCCCTAATTGCATTAGTGACCCTAGAAGGTATCGGTTTCTTCTTTTTTATGGCTGTACTACCCTATACCATTGTGATTATGATCATCAATATCGTGAGGGTCATGAATACACAGAAATGCTATTATCCCCTTTCGTTTCCATTCTTAAAAACCAAGAAAACAATGAAGCCCTCAAAAATGGCAATGGCTTTGATTTTTTGTGGATTAAGTATTGCGGCCCAAGGCCAAAATACGTCGCAGTACCTTGAACGTCTTGATGGCTCTGTCATTTCGACGGATTCATTGACCCAAAAAATAGACCAACTGATGCAACTCGCCCACGTTCAAGGCATGGGGGTCTCTGTTTTCAATGACAACCAACTCGTGTATGAAAAGGCTTTCGGATATAAAGATTATGAAATGAAATTGCCTTTGACCGATTCGACCAATATCTATGGGGCTTCTTTAAGCAAGGCGCTGTTCGCCGTCCTCGTAATGAAATTTGTGGAAGAAGGAATAATCGATTTGGATACCCCTTTACAATCGCTACTTCCCAAAAAAATCTATGAGTATACGCCCAAAGCTAAATGGCATGATGATTATTCGGATTTGAAACAAGATAGCCTATACCAATATATCACCGCCCGCATGTGCCTTGACCATACCACTGGCTTTCCAAATTGGCGTTGGTTTGAACCAGATCAAAAACTTCGGGTAAAGTCAATTCCTGGTAGTCGTTATAGTTATTCCGGGGAAGGACTGGTGTATCTGCAAGTGGTTCTTGAAAAAATTATAGGGAAAGGGCTCGAGGAAATCGCCCAGGATAAAATATTTGCACCATTGAATATGACGCGTTCCAGTTATCAATGGCAAAGTAAGTTTGAAAAAGATTTTGCCTATGGGCATACGGTCGATGGAAAATTATGGCCCAAGGATACCGATAACGAACCAAGGGGTAGTAGTACACTAGAGACAACACTTGAAGATTACACACTCTTTTTAGGGGCAATATTGCGGCACAAACTACTAAATGAAAAATCTTGGAAAGAAGTTTTTACCCCTCAAATAAAGATCCGTTCGTTGCAGCAATTCGGGAAAGGGGCCCTACAAGATTCGACCTTGAATGACACTATTAAGCTTAGTTATGGGTTGGGATTCGGTTTATTGGAGTCGCCTTACGGTCACGGCGTTTTTAAAGAGGGTCATGGGGATGGTTTTCAACATTATTTTATCCTTTTTCCCGAAGCAAAAAAAGGCATCCTCCTTATGACGAATAGCGACAATGGAGAAAGCATTTTTAAAGAACTTTTAGAGGTAGCGATCGGCGATAGCTATACCCCATGGCAATGGGAAAATTATGTGCCTTATAATCAGTAATCGGATAAAATCCACTGAACCTTTCTGCCGGTCAATCGCCTATCAGGAGATCCCGATCAAAAAGAAGCACAACCAACCTGACTTTTTGATTCCCTGTTGTATATTTGGGATACATGGGAAACCTTAGCTACCAGAGACCTCTCTGTTACATTCATCTGCATACCAAAGGGAATGAAAGCCAATAGACGCAAATTCATAAGACAATCGTTTGCCTCCTCGATGGGCATGGCAACCTTGGCGATGCTCCCGTGTCATTTGTTTAGTAGGGAACTACACAATACAGTGCGTCCTGATGAAATTCTACTAAAGCCTGTAAAACGACAGCGGCCTAAGGAATCGATAAAATTTGCAGTAATTGGTCTCAATCATGGGCATATTTACGGGATGACGGATGCGTTGATCAACGGAGGTGGTGAATTGGTAACGGTATATGCCAAGGAGCCCGAGTTATTATCGAATTTCTTGCAGCGCTACCCAAATGTCAAAATCGCAAAAAGCGAGGAAGCCATCATCGAGGACAAAAATATACAATTGGTAGCCAGTGCCTCGATTCCGATCGACCGGGCGCCTTTGGGCATACGGGTCATGAAATCCGGGAAGGATTTTATGAGTGACAAACCAGGGATTTTAAGTTTTGCACAATTCGAAGATGTCAAAAAGGTGCAAGCTGCAACGAATCGTATTTATTCGATCATGTACAGCGAACGATTGGGAAACCCCGCCTCGGTAAAGGCAGGGGAATTGGTACAGAGCGGTGCCATCGGAAAAGTGGTACAAACCATCGGCCTCGGGCCACATAGAATGCGTCCCGAAACACGCCCCGATTGGTTTTTCAAACCTGAAATGGCAGGAGGAATTCTCTGCGATATCGGCTCACATCAATGTGATCAGTTTCTCTTTTATACGAATTCAAACAAGGCCCAGGTAAATTTTTCCCAAGTAGCTAATTTTAACTCGGCAAACTATCCGGCCATTAGGGATTTTGGCGACATGAGCGTTCGAAGTGCCCATGCCACGGGGTATATTCGAATTGACTGGTTTACCCCAGAAGGTTTAGCCACATGGGGCGATGGCAGGACATTTATTTTAGGTACCGAAGGGTATATTGAGATGCGAAAATATATAGATATCGCAGGCCGCGAAGGGGGTAATCATTTATTTCTGGTCAACCAAAAAGAAACTAAATATTATGACTGTACCAATGTTTATATGCCCTATGGAGAGCAACTGGTGAACGATGTTGTCAACCGAACTGAAACGGCCATGTCACAAGCCCATTGCTTTCTTGCCACTGAATTGGCCCTGGAAGGTCAAAAAAGGGCCTTTGATTTAGTCCTTTGATGTGTTCTTGCTGACTTCAATTACAAAGCCCGAACTCGATACATAATTTTAAGGGCCTTTTACATCCAAAACCTACTAAACATGCAATGCACGATCCGCAGTAGCTGCCAAAGCGGCTTCCTTGACGGCTTCAGCATAGGTAGGATGTGCATGGCTCATACGGGCGATATCCTCGGCAGATGCCCGAAATTCCATGGCCGTTACTGCCTCGGTAATAAGATCTGCACAACGGGCACCGATCATGTGCACTCCCAAAACCTCATCGGTTTTGGCATCGGCCAAAATCTTCACAAAACCATCCAAATCCATACTAGCGCGAGCTCGGCCCAAGGCACGCATTGGGAATTGCCCAACTTTATAAGCGATTCCGGCTTCCTTTAGTTCCTCCTCGGTCTTGCCGACCGCTGCAACTTCTGGCCATGTATACACCACCCCGGGAATCAGATTGTAATCGATGTGCGGTTTCTGTCCGGCCAACTCTTCAGCTACTAAGGTACCCTCTTCTTCTGCTTTGTGCGCCAACATAGCGCCACGTATTACATCACCGATGGCATAGATATTCGGAATATTGGTCTGTAAATGATCATTTACTGCAATACGTCCCCTTTCATCGACTTTTACACCAGCCGCTTCGGCGTTCAGTCCGTCTGTATAGGGTTTTCTTCCTACTGAAACAAGACAATAGTCTCCTTTGAAAACTATTTCCTCACCCTTTTGATTGTCGGCTTTAACAATTACTTCCTTGCCTTTTCGTTCGACCGACTTTACTTTGTGCGAAAGATTGAACTTTACTTTTTGTTTCTTAAGTACTTTCATTAATTCCTTTGACAAGGCGGCATCCATGGTGGGAATTATCCGGTCCATAAATTCTATGACGGTAACCTCGGCACCCAAACGCTTATAGACTTGTCCCAATTCGAGTCCGATTACCCCGCCACCTATGACGATCAAATGTTTAGGTATCTCCTTCAACTTTAATGCTTCGGTCGATGTAATAACACGCTCCTTGTCTAGCTTGATAAAAGGCAACGTAGAAGGCTTGGATCCCGTAGCGATAATACTACTTTTGGCTTCGATGGTTTCCAATGTACCATTGGTCAATTTAATATCGATATGCGTAGCATCCTTATAACTGCCAATACCCTCAAAGACCGTGACCTTGTTTTTATCCATTAAAAACTTGACCCCTGCACAGGTTTGATCTACGACCGACTGTTTTCGGGCGATCATTTTTTCCAAATTGACCTTGATGGTCCCAGGAATTTCAATGCCATGTTCTTCAAAATGAGAAATCGCGTCTTCATAATGATGGGAAGAATCCAAGAGGGCCTTAGAAGGAATACATCCCACATTCAGACAAGTACCTCCCAACGTACTATATTTTTCAATTAGGGCCGTTTTCATTCCCAATTGTGCACAGCGAATTGCCGCAACATATCCACCTGGTCCCGAGCCGATAATGGCCACATCGAATTGCGTCATAATTGTATTTTGTATTAACGTATTGTATGAAGTTGAAGTCACAAAAGTACGAATGTTTTACTGTTCAGCAAGGCATAATTATTTTAGGGAGATATCCTATTTGACTGCGCAGTGTAGTATTTCTTAAAAAGAAAATGCCCTTACCAAATCCCTATATCAGGGAAACCCGGCATGACTTCGGTACAAAAAGGGTCATGGGTTTCCCCAGAGGTTATCAAATAGGCGGTCTCACCTATCATGAGCGCCGAAATAAGGAGCATAGGCCAATAGGAAATTCCCTTAACTATATAGGAAGCGATCATTCCTGCCAATACTGCTGCTACGAATGTGACAAAGCCGCCGATATAGATATCGAAATTCGAGGAAGTAATGTACCGTACTCCATTGAAAAACCTCCTGACAATAGTGGTAAATACAACTAGGGCGAATTCGCCGATGAACGCAGCAAAAATTATTAGGAACAAAAGTCGCACGCTAGATCAATATACGCCACCCTGTCTTCCGTTGCACCCAATGAACTAAGGAATTCTTTGACCTCCAGAGCCTCCTCTCCCCCTTGTTGGGCATGATGAAGCAACGTGTAGCCATGGGGTCCCCGGGCCTTCAAAGTCGTTGGAAATACGGTCAACATGGGTTTTACAATTTCCATTTTTCCAAAAAGACAAGCCGTAAAAATATTTGCCTGTGCTCCACTGTCTAAAAAATAACGAACCAAATCCTTATAGCCTACATGACTCGCTGCGCCAAGACCGGTTTCAAAATCACCGTATTTCCAGTCATGGGCGGCATTCAGCAAGGTGGGATATTCCTCTAGCATGGCTTTGACTTTCTCCATATCCTTATGGGAGGCGCCGACAAACTCCTGTACCAATTTTTTGTCTAATTGGGGTTCATCCTGTGATTTGAATGATAACAACGGTGCTGCGGCTAAAATAAGACCACTTCCGCCTACGGTCTTTAAGAATTGCTGTCGTTTCATAACATGCTGGTTTTAAGCGTATAAATTACTAAATAACCGCCGATTATACCGTTTATTTAACAAGACTTTATCTCCTTAGCTTTCAATTGGTTATCTCTTTCGGGTGTTTCACTATATTGACGAAGCATAAATTTTAGCCGCTCAATTAGATTCGCATCAATTTTTTTTCAATTTGCAGGGCATTTACCAAAATTGTAATATTACAGCATAACCGATTGAATTTATGAAAAGCCAGGACATACACCCCATTGAACCACAAGAGGAAAACATCGTTGAAAATACGGAGCTTAATATCTGGGAAGCCTTGTTACCTGTGTTTATTTTGGTCTGTATGCTGGCATATAATGTATTCGTCTTTGGGGATGATGCCCTTAGTGGATCTAACCAATTCATCCTCTTGTTAGGGGGGGCGGCCGCGGCCATAGTTGGAGTTTTCAATAAAGTATCGTATGAGCAGATGTTAACGGAAGTAGGCGAGAATGTTCGGTCTACTACGGGCGCATTACTGATTCTACTGATGGTCGGCGCACTATCAGGCACTTGGCTTATCAGTGGTATTATCCCCTCAATGATCTATTATGGCTTACAAATTCTAAATCCTACGATATTTTTGGTGGCTACGGTCATCATATGTTCAATAATATCAATTGCCACTGGAAGTTCTTGGACAACTTCGGCAACCGTGGGTATTGCCTTGATCGGAATTGGCGACGCCTTGGGCGTTTCCCTCGGTATGACCGCTGGTGCAGTGCTCTCAGGAGCGTATTTTGGGGATAAAATGTCCCCCATGAGTGATACGACCAATCTTGCACCTGCCATGGCAGGGGGCGATCTTTTCAGTCATATTCGCTATATGACAATAACTACGATACCCACTTACGCGATTACCTTGATATTTTTTATTGTCCTCGGTTTCACTTTAGATACCTCCGGGACCGTGAATACGAAAGAACTCCTTGATTCAATGGACGCCACCTTCAATATAAATGGCTGGTTGTTTATTGTGCCTGTGGTCGTAATACTGTTGATCCTAAAAAAAACACCTCCCCTATTGGCCCTTTTGATCGGTACGCTTTTGGGAGGGGTTTTTGCGCTTATTTTTCAACCAGGAATTGTAGCAACTGTAGGTGGTTCCGAAAACTTGACCTTCGAATCGGCCTATAAAGGAATTATGAATTCAATCACGGTCAGCACTTCGATTGCCACCGATAACGCTGCCCTTAACGATCTTTTTTCCTCTAAAGGCATGTCGGGGATGCTCGGTACGATTTGGTTGATTATCTGCGCTATGGTCTTTGGGGGCATTATGGATGGTATCGGAGCGTTATCCAGGATCACGAAGTCTTTGTTGAGCTTAGCAAAGACCACCTTCGGTCTTTTCGCGACTACAGTGACCAGCTGTTTGGCATTGAATGTAACCGCTTCAGATCAATATCTTGCTATCGTTGTTCCCGGGAAAATGTTTGCAAAAGCTTATAAGGATCGAGGCTTGGCACCTGAGAACCTAAGCCGTACCTTGGAAGATTCAGGGACGGTAACTTCGGTACTTATTCCATGGAATACTTGTGGCGCATATCACAGTGGCGTGCTTGGTGTGGGCGTCGGACAATATTTTATATATGCAATTTTCAATTGGTTGAGTCCGATTATGACCTTGATTTTTGCGGCCCTGCACATTAAGATCAAACAACTGGCAACATCCAATGCCGCAGTAAACAGTACTACGCCTTAATTCACCACCGCTACCTAGTTTTAACAATTTTTAACCTGACATTTCGATACAATCAAGTTGATCGGCATTTATTTTGATGCTTGAGAATTGACTTTTAAAATGTATCATCATGAAAAAATATGCTTTACTTTTCTTGGTAGCGATTTTAGCCACCAGTTGCAGTGCACAGGAAAAAAACAAAACAGATCTGGCAAAAGAACCAGGAGAATCTGCGCAAACAGAACCTAAAGGCTCCTGGAAGGTGAATAAGGAAGTTGACGAAAATGGGAATCTGACCCGGTATGACTCGATTTATTCGTGGTCCTCTACAGATAATCCTCACGGTATTTCCCCAGAACAAATCGATAGTATCACCAAACGGTTCGGTACGTTCTTTGGAAAGGATTTTTCAATGTCCGGGGACGAATTTTCTGGGTTGTCCCAAAATGACTCGCTTTTTATGAATCGATTTTTCAACGGAGGTTTTGATGACGAAGATTTACTTTTAGATCATTTTCAGGGAAATATGCCCGAAATACAAGACCTAATGAAACAAATGGATTCACTTCAAAATCTATTCCTTGAACGAAGGCGTTCGCCTGTTTTGATTCCTCAGGCAGTTGACTCACTAAAGCGAAAAAAGCTTTAATGGCAGCTAGCGTCATTTAAAGGAATCAACGGGGAAAGGTCCTCCTTTCCTTTGACAGTTCATGTATTTTTTGTGTAATGCTTTAGTTATCACTTAATATTTTATAATTTCGCCCCGAATTTTAGAAAGTGTTCTATGGCAACAGTAACGCTCAAAGGAAATACCATACATACAATCGGAAATTTGCCCAAGGTAGGAAGCAAGGCCCCGGATTTTAAATTAACACAGGTTGATTTGTCAGATGTTGATTTGTCAGCATATAGCGATCAATTGCTATTGTTGAATATTTTCCCGAGCATTGATACCAGCACCTGTGCAACATCTGTACGAAAGTTCAACAAGGAAGCCTCCAACTTAAAAGACACAACGGTACTATGTATTTCCAAAGATCTGCCATTTGCCCAAAAAAGGTTTTGTGGTGCTGAAGGAATTCAAAATGTAAAGGTTCTTTCAGATTTTCGCTATGGCAATTTCGGAAAAGCCTATGGTGTCGAGTTCGTAGATGGCCCCTTTATGGGATTGCATTCGCGGGCCATAGTAATCATTGACAAGTCTGGTAAGGTCATCTACACCGAACAAGTCGCTGAAACCGCCAACGAGCCTGATTATGAAGCTGCTAAAAAAGCCCTGAAGGATGCCTGAGGAATCATTTGTAAAGAATAGGGTGAAATCTGTAGGTTTTGCATTTCGGGGTGCTTTATTATTAATAAGAACAGAGGCCAGTATTCAGGTTCAAGTTTCGATCATGGTGCTCATAACCGTAATGGGTTTTTATTTTAAAATTTCGAGTACCGAATGGATCCTGCAGATATTGGCTATTTCGGTGGTTCTTGGTACTGAAGGTATGAATACGGCAGTTGAAAAGACGGCCGATTTCATCCATCCTGAATTTGATAAGAAAATTGGTTTTATAAAGGACATTTCCGCTGGGGCGGTCATGTTCGTGTCGATCGGGGCCATCATCATCGGACTTATTATCTATTTGCCGAAAATATTCTAAACGGTCCACCCTGCCATTTTGTGCCGTACAGACACTATAAAAAAGGCCTGAAATTGGGCAAAAAAATTTCGCAGCATGCAGAAGTACTTGCGCATACAGGAATATAAGATCTTTTTATATCGGCTCGTTCTGGCTTATCTATTTTACTTTGTGGCAAGGGTGTTATTCTTTGTTTATAACCAAGACCTATTAGCGGTCGAATCAGTGGTAGATTTTATAAAAATGTGCTTTTGGGGCTTGAGTTTCGATAGTACGGCAATTTTATATACCAACCTTTTATTTATCTTATTCAGTACACTCCCGCTTTTTATAAATACGACCCGTAGATACCAAAAAGTACTTTTTTATTTCTATTTTATACCCAACCTAGTGGCATATGCCACCAATTTTATTGATTTTGCCTACTATCGTTTCACCTTTACGAGGGCCTCGATGGCTTCCTTGGAATCGATAAAAAACGAATCAAATAAAATAGGGTTGTTGGCAAATTTTCTTCGCGATTATTGGCACATTTTTCTGCTATTTGCGCTATGTGCCTTTGGCTGGATTAAACTGTACGATCTGTATAAAGTTAAAGACCGATATATTGATAACAAATGGCATTACTTAATCGGTTCTGTAATTGTTCTTCTAATCACGGCCACCTTGACTGTTGGCGGAATACGGGGAGATTTCAAGCACAGTACACGGCCCATAACCTTGATCGATGCCAATAGACATGTCACCACCCCAGAGTACGCAAATATTGTCTTGAATACCCCTTTCAGTATTATACGCACTTTTAACAATAATGATTTTAAAAAACTATCGGGTGTCCCTGATTCAGTGATTGAAAATACCTTTCATCCCATAAAAAAATACGAACATGCATTGGCCAGGAAGCCAAACATTGTATTAATCATCCTAGAAAGTTTTGGTCGGGAATATTTGGCAAGCTTTAATAAGGACGTCGGGATCAAGAATTATGTGGGCTATGCTCCTTTTCTAGATTCACTGGCCGGCCATAGCCTCATCTTTACCAATGCGTATGCCAACGGTCGCAAATCTATACATGCTATGTCCTCGATATTGGCTGGCATCCCTTCATTTAAAACAGCCTATACTTCATCACCCTACGCAACGCAAAAAGTGCAGTCCTTGGTTTCCGGACTTAAAGAAATGGGATACGACACTTCCTTTTTTCATGGGGCTCCAAATGGTTCAATGGGATTTTTAGGCTTTGGCAACATCCTTGGGTTTGACCATTATTACGGGAAGACAGAATATAATAAGGACGAAGATTTTGATGGAATCTGGGGAATTTGGGACGAACCGTTTTTAGGGTATGTGAATTCAGTCCTCACCGAAAAAAAACAACCCTTTATGGCGACCGTTTTTACGGTTTCCTCGCATACCCCGTATATCATTCCAGAAAAGTATAACGGCAAATTTCCAGAGGGCACCTTGGAAATGCATAAAAATATCGGATATACCGATTTTGCCCTTAAAAAATTCTTTGAGGCAGCCGAGAAGCAGCCCTATTACAAAAATACGGTCTTCCTTATCACCGCCGACCACACCAATCAAATTCACTACGATGAATATCGAAAGATCGTCAATCGCTTCGCTGTTCCTATCCTCTTATTTGACCCTAATGGTGCTTATATAGGTGTTGATAAAAGTCTAGCACAGCAGATCGATATTTATCCCACACTTTTGGATATCGCAGGCTACAATAAGCCATTTCGAAGTTGGGGACGAAGTCTTCTCAACGATTCTATCCAAAGACCTTTTGTAGTTACGCATACGGGTTCGCACCTGCTATTTATGCGAGATAGTCTTATCGGGGCATTAGGAGATGATGGGAAGGCCCTGGGGCTGTATGATATCAAAGACAAAGCACTCTCTAATAACCGTATTCTAGAGAAAAAGAAGGAAATGAAGGCCATTGAACAAATGGCGAGGGGCTTTGAACAGGATTATATGAATCGCATCATTGATGGTGACCTGAGTGCCGACCATAAGGCCCAGAATCATCAAAAGTAACGGGCAACCTCTTTGTAAGTAAAAAAATTAAACTATCGAATAATCAAGGTTATTTGTATTTTTGCAGGTAATACAAGCGCAGTTGATGGCAAGAAAGAAATCGGTCAAAAAAAGTACGAAGGGCTCACCAGCCCCAAAACAAAAGATACGATTAAAACCCTCCAAACAAAATAAAATTATATTGGGTAGTTTGCTAATGCTATTCAGCATAGCTCTTTTCTTTTCATTCATTTCCTTTTATTTCACCTGGCAGGACGATCAGAGCCTCTTGACCGAATTTGCAGATCGAAACAAGGCTGCAGAAAACCTGCTCAATAAATTTGGTGCAAGTGTGAGCCACTTTTTTCTTTATAAGGGATTTGGCCTCGCGTCCTTGATCATTCCATTCTTAGTCTTTGTTACAGGCCTCCATATGTTTTTAAGTTTAAAAAAACCAGGGTTGTTAAAGAAATGGATATGGGGGTTGCTTTTTATAGTATGGATATCGATTTCCCTTGGCTTTTTTGCCTCTGAACAGCCGTTGCTGGGTGGTACCGTTGGCTATGAAATGAATGATTTTTTGCAGGATTATACCGGAAAAATCGGCGTGTTTCTACTACTCATCTTCGGCTTGGTGTTCATTTTGGTTCGCTTGTTCAAAGTGACTCCAGATGAGATTTCAGCGTTCTTTCACAAAAAAACGGCGGCCATTGCCACTGAATTTAAAAATGGGAAAAAAGGGGATGCCTCGGTGAATGACCATTTGGTCGAAGAAGATTCCCCAGTGATCATTGATACATATACGCATAAAAAAGATATTCCAAAACTTGAAAAAGAATCGGCTCCCGAAGACTTTGAAGTTACCGTCCCAGTCGAGGAAGATGGTCAGGAAGACCTGACTATGGAAGTAGAAAGAATTATCGAGGAAAAAGAAGAAAAAGATAATATTGCCGATAAACTGGTCGATGATTTTGGGGAATTCGATCCGACCCTAGAGCTTGCCAAGTACAAATTTCCCCCGATTGATTTATTAGACGCCCATGGTGTCACCGGTGGAATTACGATCAATCAAGAAGAGCTCGAGGATAATAAAAACAAGATCGTAGAAACCTTACGCAATTACAAAATAGGGATTGCACAGATCAAAGCGACTATTGGGCCTACGGTAACACTCTATGAAATCGTTCCCGATGCGGGCATCCGAATTTCCAAAATTAAGAATCTGGAAGATGATATCGCCTTATCCCTAGCGGCATTGGGCATCAGAATCATTGCCCCGATACCCGGCAAGGGCACAATAGGCATTGAAGTTCCTAATAAAAATCCTACCGTAGTTTCAATGCGTTCGGTTATTGCCTCCAGCAAATTTCAAAATGCCGAAATGCAGTTGCCAATTGCCTTTGGTAAGACCATCAGCAACGAAACTTTTGTGGTAGACCTTGCCAAGATGCCCCATTTACTTATGGCAGGCGCCACAGGGCAAGGTAAATCGGTTGGGTTGAATGCTATTTTGACATCGCTTTTGTATAAGAAGCACCCCGCTGAGGTAAAATTTGTTTTAGTAGATCCCAAAAAGGTCGAACTAACCCTTTTTAATAAGATCGAACGCCACTTCCTGGCTAAATTGCCCGACGTCGAAGATGCCATCATTACAGACAACAATAAGGTGATCAACACATTGAATTCCTTATGCATCGAAATGGATAACCGTTATGAGCTACTCAAATTGGCGATGGTCAGGAATATAAAAGAATACAATACGAAATTCAAATCGCGAAAGTTGAATCCACATGATGGGCATCGATTTCTACCCTATATTATTTTGGTTATCGATGAATTTGCTGATCTTATCATGACCGCAGGCAAAGAGGTAGAGACACCTATTGCGCGATTGGCACAATTGGCAAGGGCCATTGGTATTCATTTGATCATTGCGACCCAGCGTCCATCGGTAAATGTCATTACAGGAATTATCAAAGCGAATTTCCCAGCGCGTATCGCCTTTCGGGTAACCTCAAAAATAGATTCCAGGACCATTTTAGATACACAAGGTGCCGATCAGTTGATTGGCAGGGGTGACATGCTGTTTACACAAGGGAATGACGTAACGCGAATACAATGTGCCTTTGTAGATACCCCTGAAATTGCAAAGATAACCGAGTATATTGGATCCCAGCGGGCCTATCCAGAGGCATATGAACTCCCGGAATATAGCGGCGAGGATTCTGGCACAAGTATTGATTACGATATATCGGAAAGGGATGCTCTGTTTCGGGAGGCGGCCGAAGTCATTATTACTGCACAGCAAGGTTCGGCATCCTTGATTCAACGAAAACTCAAATTGGGCTATAACCGTGCCGGTCGGATTATCGACCAGTTGGAAGCCGCTGGCATTGTTGGGCCATTCGAAGGTAGTAAGGCACGTCAGGTCTTGATTACCGACCTGAATAGCCTCGAACATTTATTAAACAACGAAAAAAACTAAGATTATGATGAAAAAATTACTCCTTTTGATGCTGATTTCGATAACAACTGGTGCCATGGGCCAGAACGCGGATAAAGCGAAGCAGCTTTTAGATGAAGTATATGGCAAGGTGAAAAGTTATGAGAATATCATGGTCGATTTCAAATATGTCCTTACCAATAGCGAAGCGGGTATCAACAATGAAACCCGTGGGGATGTCACCATGGAAGGGGAAAAGTACATCGGGAATTTTTTTGGTTCAAAGCAGTTATTCGATGGTAAAAAAGTCTATACGATCGTGCCTGAAAATGAAGAAGTTACCATTGAGGATCAGACAGACGATGAAAATGCCCTTACCCCTTCAAAAATGCTCACCTTTTATAAAAAAGGATTTAATTACCAATGGGACATCCTACAAAATGTGCAAGGACGCAAAATTCAATTTATCAAGTTGACCCCTATTGATTCAAATAGTGAAATCAAATCGATATTACTGGGGATTGACGTCGAGACAAAAAATATCTATAAATTGATTGACACCGGTAAAAATGGAACGATCACCACTATTACCGTTAATTCTTTTAAAACAAATCAGCCTTTATCAAAAACCTTATTTACATTTGATGAGAACAAGTACAAAGACGACGGGTACTACATCATAAGAAATTAAGATTTTGAGGATTTTAGACCGATATATTTTATCGAGGTTTCTCTACAACTTTTTTAGCTCGTTTGTAATATTGATGTTCATCTTCATATTCCAGGCGATTTGGCTTTTTATAGACGACATGGCCGGTAAAGGCTTGGATATTGCCATAATCGGTAAGTTTTTGTTGTACTTGATTCCTGAGCTCATGGACAAGGTAATACCCTTGACCGTATTGCTTTCTTCCATTCTCACTTTTGGCACTTTTGCGGAAAACTATGAATTTGCCGCGATGAAAGCATCCGGCATTTCCTTGCAGCGAGCAATGCGAAGTCTCATCGTCTTTATCATTTTCCTCGGTGGAGTTACATTTTATTTTGCGAACAATGTGATTCCGGCATCCCAACAGAAATTCTTCAATTTGCGGCGTAATATCGCCAAAGTGAAACCAGCAGCAGCTATCGAAGAAGGAGTGTTTAGCGACTTCGAAGGAATGAGCATAAAAGTTGATCGAAAATATGGTGAAAAAGATCGTTTTCTTGAGAATGTTACCATCCATCAAAAAAATAACACCAATGAAAATAAAACGGTCATCAAAGCCAAAACCGGGGAATTAATTAGTAGTGAAGCCTCCGAACTGATACAATTGGTTTTGCGGGATGGGCATTATTACGAGGATGTTACCGTAAAAAGTGCCGATTCGAAACGAAAAAATCCATTTGCCCAGGCCAACTTTGAAATCTACAGGATGAACATCGAAATCCCGGCCATGGAACAAGACCTTGAAGAGGACAGCAATATCGATACCGATAAAATGAAAAATGCGTCCCGTTTGATCAAGGACATCGATTCACTGAAAAGGGACAATATCAGGATCGTAAATGCTTTTTCAAAAAACATCACTAACCGATTGGGTGCCTTTATTCCCGAACCCCAAGAAGATTCCACCACCTTAAGGAATCCTAGATCAGCGCAATTTCCAGAATCAAGGCCTTTACCTAATACCACAAAGCAGGATACCTCCTTGACCACGCCTGTGAAAATCAACCAAATAATGGACACTTTAAAAAGCCCCGTAGATCTTTTTCAAGACTGGCAAAAAATTCAGATAGTCGCTACGGCCAAAAACTCTGCCTCAAGCATTTTAGCCTCCGTCCAAGGAAAAAAGGAAGAAATGGATAGACGTTATAAAATATACCGAATGCATATTTTATCGTTGCATAAGAAGTATGCATTGGCGCTATCCTGTATCATCCTCTTTTTTGTAGGAGCACCATTAGGCGCCATTATTCGAAAAGGTGGATTGGGTTTGCCGATGGTCATTGCCATAATTTTATTCCTGATTTATTATTTCATTGGGGTCTTCGCCGGAAATTATGCCAAGGAAGGCAATATCAGTCCGATACTAGGTGCATGGTTATCTACTTTGATAATGTTACCTTTGGGGGTAATCCTGACACGAAGGGCAACGGCTGATAAAGGGCTTATGAGTTTTGGAAGCATACTAGACCGTATCAAGGACGTCTTTAAGAAAAAGGGTAAAATTGTTACTATATGATTTCGACTATGATTAAAGAAATACAATTGAATACCATTGAAGAGGCCATTGAAGACATTCGTCTCGGAAAGGTAATCATAGTTGTCGATGACGAAAATCGGGAGAATGAGGGTGATTTCTTGGCCGCCGCCGAATTGGCGACTACTGAAACCGTCAATTTTATGGCCACGCATGGTAAAGGTCTCATATGTGCGCCCTTGACGGAAAGACGGTGTAGAGAGCTCGGCCTGCATATGATGGTGAATCATAATACCGATCCCTTGGAAACCGCTTTTACGGTATCGGTCGATCTAAGGGGCCAAGGGGTTACCACCGGCATTTCAGCTTCTGATAGGGCCAAAACGGTTTGTGCCTTGACAAATGAAGATACAAAGCCGCATGATCTCCTGCGGCCGGGCCACATTTTCCCTTTGATCGCAAAAGAGGGAGGTGTCTTACGCAGAACTGGTCATACAGAGGCTGCCATCGATTTTGCGCGTTTGGCAGGTTTGAAGCCGGCAGGAATAATTGTAGAGATTATGAATGATGATGGCTCAATGGCACGTTTACCGCAATTAATGAAAGTAGCCAAAAAATTCGATTTAAAAATTGTTTCAATTGAAGATTTGGTTGCCTATCGCATGGAACATGATAGCCTTATCGAGAAGAAAGAAGATTTTGAAATCACCACCCGATTCGGCAACTATCGCCTACGGGCCTATAAGCAAACAACCAATGATCACGTGCACATTGCATTGACTAAGGGAAGTTGGAAAAAAAATGAACGCGTACTCACTAGAATAAATTCAACGCTGGTCAATAATGATATTTTGGGCACTTTGACGAATGATCCCAACCAAAAACTAGAAGATATGTTTGCGGCCATCAACAGCGAAGGCAAAGGAGCGATCGTCTTTATCAACCAAGATTCCGAATCGTTGAATTTACTTTCAAGGTTATCGGAGTTAAAGGAACTTCAAAAAAATGGCGTGTATAAGGCCCCAAAAATAGATATGGACGCTCGGGATTTTGGGATTGGAGCTCAGATATTACATGATCTCGACATATCAAAAATGCGACTGCTCAGCAATGGCATGCAAACAAAACGGGTAGGTATCGTTGGCTACGGATTGGAAATTGTAGAATACGTGCCCTACTAAGTGTTCCTTATCATGCAGTCAACTGCTTGATAACGGTGGACATGGTTTTCGCCCTTTTAATAACAACTTCCCTTTCCCATCCCAACTTGATCAGACAGGAAATCGAGCGTCCCACCCAATGATCTGAAAGGGGAAAATCAGCTTTGGCATAGTCCGGAATTTGACTTTGAATTTCCTTTGATAAATTACCCAAAGCCGATAAATTCATTAAATGTTCCCATTTTCTGTAATAGTGCCAATTGTTATCGAACCAATAAAAACACCCATCAACCCCGGCATCACCAAGCGCTTGATGCACCTTTTTCGCCAAAGGCGCATTCGGAAGAAAGAAATTTAAAAAAGCATAACTTTCCACCCCCCCAGTGGGTACTCTTCTGAAGCTAACTTGAGGAATCGCTGCCAAAGCCTCCCGTAATATGGAATAGTTTCTTTTTTGAATCTTGAGAAATTCATCTAACCTCTTAATTTGTGCAAGTCCTACAGCAGCATTTAATTCTGAGATCCTATAGTTAAAACCCAAGAAAGGATGGCCCTCCGCTCCCCTATCCTTCCCCAGATGATCATGCCCGTGATCCGAATAGTGATCTGAATTTTTATAAAATTCAGTATTGTTGGTTACTATGGCACCACCTTCACCGCAGGTAATGGTCTTGACATAGTCAAACGAAAAACATCCTATGTCCCCATAAGTTCCCAAAGGCTTTCCATGATAAGTACCCCCAATTGCCTGACAGGCATCTTCCAAGAGAAGGAGTCCATGTTTTTTACATAGTACCGCCAAGGCCTCTAAATCGGCCATTGACCCACACATATGCACTGGCATTATAACCTTGGTTTTATTGGTAATGGCAGCTTTGACGGCCATTGGGTCTAAGGTCAACGAATCGTCCACATCGACCAAAATGGGTACTGCCCCGATGGCCAGGACAGCCTCAAAACTGGCCACAAAGGTGAATGTAGGTAGTATCACTTCATCTCCCGCACCAACGCCCGCACTAATCAGTGCAACTGAAAGCGCCGCCGTACCGCTACTAACTAGCTGTGCGTGTTTCACCTGCAATCTTTTTTCCAAGGCCCGTTCTAGTTCAACCGCTTTCCAGCGGCCTTTGCGGAGATTCTCAAAACCATATCGCATAAGCACACCCGTATCTAAGACTTCTTGCACCTGTGCTTTTTCCAATTCACCAAAAAGTTCGAATCCCGGCATAGTGTGTTTAGAATTTTAAAAGGTTTATCAATTAATAATTAAGGGATATCAATGACACTTTCATCTAAATCCTTTCGGACCTTCTTAAATTCAGAAAAAATATCATCTTTTGCCCGATACCCAATAGGTAATACCAAGACAGCGGACAAATCTCTTCTTGGCAGTTCCAGGAGACGTTCATAGGCCATTGTATCAAAGCCTTCCATGGGGCAAGAGTCGATTTTTTCAACAGCGCATACCGTCAACAATTTTCCCAGTGCCAAATAGGCTTGATTGGTTGCCCAATGTTTAATTTCAAGTGCATCTTTTTGCGAAAAATCGGCAATCAAGGCCTCTTTAAAAGGGTTTAAGATCGATTGGCTGGTACCACGAACCTTTCCGACCTGACTGAAATATTTAGAAATATAGGCGCTATCTATGTTGTTTTGTATGCATATTATAAGTACATGTGATGCTTGGGCCACTTGTTGTTGTCCAAAGGAATAAGGCACTAAACTTGCTTGTAGCTCCTTATTATGTATAACTAATAAGGTAACTGGCTGCAGCCCATACGAAGTTGGGGTGAGGTTGAATGCCTTTTTCAACAGATCGACTTTCGCCTTGGGAAGCAATTTTACAGCGTCGAATTTTTTCACTGCATATCGCCACTTTAAATGTTCTACTATGTCCATAGAAATATCTTTCAAGTAAAAAACCACAGTTTAATGGCCATTATCACTACCATTATAACTAAAAATGTTTTGATAAAGCCATCACCTTTATTCACAGACACCCTACTGGCCAGCCATGCACCAGTACCATTGCCGATGGCCAGCACCAAGCCAACATGCCAATTAACCTTATCATTGATGACGAAAATCACCAAGGCAGCCAGGGTGTAAATCAAAACGACCACCACTTTCGTGGCGTTCGCCCTTACTAAGGTCATCTGATTGCTATAATGCAAAAATAGGATAATTATAAATCCGAGACCTGCGTTGATAAAACCACCATATATTCCAAAGAAGAAAAATGCCAACATCCCGAGCCAAAGATATTTACCAGTGATACGTTCCTGCATCTGTTCTAGCTTCATTTTAGGCTTAAAAATGATTATAAGAACTACTACGATCATTATAATGGCTAGAATTCTATTGAATGTTTCACCCTTTATGTCTACGGCGATATAGGCACCAATGATCGCTCCGAAGAGGGCTGAAATTCCCAGGTAAATATTAAAAGGAAACGTGGAGACGCCTTTGCTCTTAAACCCGGCGGTGCCCATGGCATTTTGAATTGCTACGGCAACCCGATTCGTAGCATTGGCCACATTCGGGGGAAGTCCGAGAAAAATAAGGACCGGCAGCGAGATCAACGAGCCTCCCCCCGCCACGGTATTGATAAATCCGACAACGAAGCCCACTACTATCAAAAGCACATAATGGTACCATTCCTCCATTCAGCAAAAATAGGTGCTATGCAATAATAAAGCCTTACTGTAACAAAATAAACTTGTTCATCTTTTTATGAAATTGAAAAAGGTTCCTATATTTGCAACCGCTAAGGAGAAATGGCAGAGTGGTCGAATGCGGCAGTCTTGAAAACTGTTGAGGGTCACACCTCCGGGGGTTCGAATCCCTCTTTCTCCGCAAAAGGAAACCCACAACAAACGTTGTGGGTTTTTTGTTTCGGCGAGAAAGCGAAATTTATTTCAGCTTTTGACGCTGAAACAAAAAAACAGGCAAGCGAATGCTTGCCGTGGTTTCTATGCTTGCCCAGGATCACCCCTAAGGGATGCAGGAGCCGAAGGCGCGTGAATCCCCGGAAAGCCCAGGATCACCCCTAAGGGATGCAGGAGCCGAAGGCGCGTGAATCCCCGGAAAGCCCAGTATCACCCTTAAGGGATGCAGGAGCCGAAGGCGCGTGAATCCCCGGAATGCCCAGGATCACCCCTAAGGGATGCAGGAGCCGAAGGCGCGTGAATCCCCGGAAAGCCCAGTATCACCCCTAAGGGATGCAGGAGCCGAAGGCGCGTGAATCCCCGGAAAGCCCAGTATCACCCCTAAGGGATGCAGGAGCCGAAGGCGCGTGAAGTCCCGGAAAGCCCAGTATCACCCCTATGGGATGCAGGAGCCGAAGGCGCGTGAATCCCCGGAATGCCCAGGATCACCCCTAAGGGATGCAGGAGCCGAAGGCGCGTGAATCCCCGGAAAGCCCAGGATCACCCCTAAGGGATGCAGGAGCCGAAGGCGCGTGAATCCCCGGAAAGCCCAGTATCACCCCTAAGGGATGCAGGAGCCGAAGGCGCGTGAATCCCCGGAAAGCCCAGTATCACCCTTAAGGGATGCAGGAGCCGAAGGCGCGTGAATCCCCGATAAAATAAGCTTTGAAGTCAAAAAAAAGGGCAAGCGAATGCTTGCCCGGGTTTCCATGCTTGACCAAGATCGCCTTTTAGGAATGCACGGGCCGAAGGCAAGTGAATCCCTGAAGGCTCAAGAAAAAGCCCCCCTTTCCAATAGATTATGAAATTTTGATGCTTCTTGCGGGTTTCTGTTTAGCCTCCTCCTTTTTTGGAAGGTGGATTTTTAAAATACCCTCGTTATATTCGGCCTTGATCTTGCCGTCATCAACGGTCTCGGGCAAAGTAAAGCTTCTTTTAAAGGAAGAATAGCCGAACTCCCTACGGGTATAATTTTCCTCTTTCTGTTGGTTTTCCTGTTCTGTTTCAGTAGAAATGGAAAGTACCTGATTGTCAAGGTCAATTTGAAAATCGGATTTTCTTAGTCCTGGAACGGCCATTTCGACGAAATAAGCATCGGCAGTCTCTTTGATGTTTACCATGGGAAGGCTAATACCGGTATTGAAGTTTTGAGAAAATACCGATGGCCAATCTCTATTGAAAACTTCATCAATCAAGGACCACATTGGAAGGTTCGATGACCTAGCAGGGTTTGTTCTTGTCAAACCCCCATTGTTAGAAACTTTTGCTAAAGTGCTCATACTAATAAAGATTTAAGTTAAACAATTAATTCATTTCTGGTAAGACAAAAAAAATGCCAAAATCCTCTACACAAAAATTGGGCAAGATTTTAAAAACTTTTTAAGAAAATTATGCAGATTTATCTGTAAAGTGTCATTTTTAAAATGTCAAAATGACATTCTGAATGACATTTTATCAATAACCCAAAGCAATATAGATGGGGTAGTTAGATGATTTAAACCCTTTGAAAAAACCGTATAATTAAAGTTGAAAATATAAGGAACAATTGAACTATCACCGCTTTAAATATATGTTAAACTGGCACGCCATCCTGCGCCAACGAAAGTTTTGCCGTTATTAAACCCGTCTAAATAATAGTAATAACAGAGCAACGCTTTCGATACATCATAAATATCGCTCCTCAAGGATGTATGTGACGAAGGCGAGTGAATCCTGGAAGACCAGAATCGCCATTCTATAAACGATTTTAAATGAAAAAGAAGGAAGATCCCTCTTAAGGGATATTTCGATTGACCCTAAAAGTGATTCTTCGATTTGAAATTACATTCCCAACACGTATATTCAATAGGGCTTCATTTGAAGTGACCGCACTACAGGAAGCCGTTGAATTTGATACAAGTACCCGATATATAGTGCCATTCTTATCTAAATCCGGATTAATCACCGTTAAGGTGGCCGTGTTCGTACCTGAATATTCCGATCCGTCGGAAATTACATTAAAACTTCCGCCCCCATTGGTACTTACCTCCCAAACATAGGTATCAGTATTATTCCCTACCACAGAAAATTGGGCATTGTTTCCAACATTAACGGTCTGATTTCCTGGCTGAGTCACTATACTCAAAGAATAGATCGAAATTGTTTGTTGCACATCCGTTTGGTTGCCGGCCGTATCCGCAATGCGATAGGTTCTCGTAATAATTTCAGGATCGGATCCCCCGTCACTTACATCATTGAGAAATATAACGGTCGGACTTGGATCACAATTATCCGCCTCATCAATGACCACATTAACATCAGTAGCAGGAACATCTGACGGACAATAGACGGTCACGGGAGAAGGGTTACTTGCGGTAGGGGCTTCGTCATCTACTGTAATCGTTGTAACCGCCGTTATATTCAGTGTCGCGTCTCCAGGCATCCCCCCATATTCTACAACATATCCCTGTGGCTGATAATCCCCACTGGTCGCTCCCGTATTGGTCAAGTCGTTCCAAGAACCATTCGGGTTTACATTGGGATGTGTAATGTGGGCATAATCCTCATCTCCAGAATTATTCGGTTCTCCAGTGTTCCAAAAGGCAAAATTTGGGGAACTTCCCCCCGCGCCCCCATTCCAGAAGGTAGTTCCAGCCTCTGGTCCGGTTACCCACTGCCAAATACCTTCTGTGGCTGCATCGCTACCTCCTATCCAACCAGTACCTGAGGCTTGGGAACCTGAAAAATCGGCTTCTTGCTGATTGGTAAGCGTTGCCAGATACCCTTGTAACCCAAAATATGTTCTCGCATTGGCCGCTGAATTCGCATTGGTCCACGTTATTCCCAAACTCGGAATGTATTCATAATAATGGCCTGTTGCAGGAAGGAAATTCGCCGAACCTACTGTTATTGAAAACTGGCGGGTATCCTGACGGCACTATCGCACTACTTGAATACTCCACGGCAGCGATGGCTGTTTCGAATTCTGTATAAAGCGCCGGGCCGATCAGCGATAATTTCCCTTCCGTCACGTCCCATGAAGCCGTGATATTCGGATGGGACCCTGTCAGGGTCAACAGATCTTCACCATTTACATACCCCGTTGAAACTTGAATATACACTGCATTGGTCGAAGTGTCATCGGTATCGGTGATACTGATTGATTCGACAATTGGTATGGAACTGGCGGGACAATACACCTGATCACCCACTGCCGTTACTACAGGTGGGTCGCTCGAGGCTGAATCGTCAGTATCGTCACGATAATCAACATCCCCACCGGTATTTGCATCATTGTCCCAATCGGGAAGCACATAGGACCCTCCCGAAGTATTTAAAGGATTATCGATATTACCGCCGGGATCGGCATACCCGTTGGAAGCGTCAGTGGCATCATCCAACCCATCTCCGTCGCTATCAACTCCTGTAAGTACAAACCACGTTTCCGCAGTGTCTGTAGATCCGTCATCATCACTGTCGGTATCCATAAAATCATAGGTGCCATCCCCGTCCGTATCCGGGGTGGAAAATCCCCCAGTTTCATACGCATCATCCAATCCATCTAAATCACTATCGGCATTCGCAGGTGCGATATATCCAGTTGTGGACTGTGCTTCAATATTATCGGGGATACCATCCCCATCACTGTCCAAGTCAAGGTGGTTATAAATGCCGTCGCCATCAGTGTCGAGACTGTAGCAACTTGAACCACCATTATAGCTTGCTCCATATACGCGCGCTCCTTGATTATATGCCTCGATTCGAATATACCGCATGTTGGTCGTTGTAGTAAAGGAGACCTGTCGTACAGCTCCAGGCAAGGTGTTATTCGCATCTGCCAAAAAACCATTGTTGTTACCAGCAGCATTTGACCGCTGAATCTGCATATCAGTGTCACTGACAGAAGGGTCGGCCCCTAAATAAACAACCACTTGAGTGCCTGACGGAAGATTGATAGGAAATCGTAACAGCACTATTGAACTCCCTCCTGGATATGTAGTCGGATTTTGGGCATAGGTCGTGCCGGGTACCCCCTGTGCATCGGTAACATTACTGAAATATTGAATACTGCTCGCGGTCATAACTTCGCCACCCGAAATTCCCCCACATTCATTAACATCTAATATTCCGTCGTTGTCGTCATCAACGTCAACTGAATCATAGATGCCGTCAGAATCAGTGTCTGTGGTGTCAATCGGCACGCTGCAACTCGAATATAAAATTGAGAACGGAATAGCTTGTTTCGCAATTGAAGGTCCTTGGTACTGAACCGTCAAAACCTCCCCCCCGCCATTTTCAAAAAACAACACTTCGATTTGGTGCAATCCGGCAGTTAATGTAAGGATTCCGATCTTTCCTGGGTACCATGATTGCCATCATTATCTACGACCTGAGTTCCGTCAATAAATAACTTAGAACCATCATCCGAGCTTGTATAAAACGTATAAGATCCAGCAGTTGCAATTTCAATATAACCGGTGTATCGAATGGAAAAGCTATCGGTATCTCCAGGGTCTTCCTGATTTTGAAGTGCGTCTACGTCAAAACTTGTATAAACACCAGTATTCAAGGCGCCAGAGGTAGGTATGTTGTCCACACTCGCCCCACTTGGAACGAGGTCATAAAATTCAAAATCCACCTCCCCGGAACAAAACGGTAACATTCCTTCTACGGCTACATTATCGATATAATAGTATTCATTACTTGCCGTGTTATAAAATCGTATGCGAATCTCCAAAGTAGCTCCAGTGGATGGAAGATTTACCGTATAAGCAGCTTGCAATAGGTCAGATGGTGATGAATCGCCTGAAGCATTTTCGAACTGGGTCCATGTGGCAGCGCCGTCTATACGGTACTCTCCGATAAAGTAATCGGAACCCTGTTCGAATTGACTGGTATCTGCCTGTGTGGCAACATCCAAACTAAAATTTACTGATTCAAAGCCAGATATATTTATAGGATTAGTTTGCCAGATTCCCTCAGTTCCTAAATTAGTAGCTTCCAGCCTACTCCCTTGGACCCAAACTTTTCCGGTAATAGTTGTTGTCCAATTCAGAGGTGCAAAACCACTACCAGTACCATTTTCAGTGCCGTTTGCATAACTGTCGAAATTTTCGCTCCAAATAGTGGTTTGCGAGTACATCGACCCTGAAATCATAAAAACTAAAATCAATAGTTTTTTTCTGATTCGGTCGCCTTCAAAAAAAGTAGAAGTAGAAGGTAACTTCAGCTTGATATGTCCTAAGAATCGTAACACAGTACAAAAGTACCAGACTCAAGACCTTAAGAAAATAAATGTTGTAAAATGACAAAGAACTGATGTGAAATGAAATTTCAACCTACACTTTGAATCAGAAGCGGCCGATTAACTCGCTATATTTGGCCGTGGAGATAAAAAAGCTTAACATGCTCAACCCAGATGGTTCATGCTAAATACCCGTCTTTTTTTGAAGCGCATTATGAAAACAACGCTAAAAATACATTCATAAAAAACGGGGACTAAAATCCCCATTTTTTATTTGCCATTTGAATTCCTAATAATTATAAATTGACTTTTAGGATCAACAAACCATCGTATCGTTTGATATTACGAAAGATGGTTTTTAATGTCTGTCGTGCCCATGACCGTGCCCGTGCCCATGATCGTGATCATCATCATGACGGTCTTTTTTTTGCGAAACCTTATAAATGACATTCTTTCCGCCACCTGAAACATAGATATCCCCTGATTGGCCGATGGCAACCCCATCAAAGAACCAAGTTGGTGGATAGCCCTCCAAGGCAGGCCCACTAAGTTTAAGTCCATCGACAATCTTAGTTACCGCTCCAGTGTACAAGTCTATACGCGAAAGTCGGGATTCACCCGTTTCAACCACTACAAGGCTTCCATCGGCATCAAATGCCAATCCCTCGGGATAGGAAAGACCAGTCGCGACTACAGTAAGTGAATTTGGGATAGTGCCCTCAAAACCAATCTGATAAATTGTACCGGTCGCCCAGTCGGCCACCCACAGTCTTTCACCATCGGTTGCCAAACCACTTGCCACATAGAGCGGGAGCGGTGCCCCGTCAACCTGTATCTGTGACTCGTCACTTGCCCAGATCAATCCACCCAGCACAAGATCAGCTACTACAATTTCATTTTTGAAGCGGATAGCATTAATCGGAACGCCCGTGTTATACTCCTCAAGAACCTGATTCGTCTTAGGATCCCAGACTTGCACCGCACCACCGAACCAAGAAGAAACCACCAAGTTGGCCCCATCCGCTGAAATCGTCATGGGCAATGTCAGCCCGCCCGGTTGGGGAATCAGGTACCCTTTGAATCTATTTTCCTGTTTGCCAGATTGACTATTAATTTTTCGCATCTGGAACTGGTCAGCCACGAACAATTCATCCTGTCGATGCGAACCTGGCAAAACTGCCAGACCTTGTGGGGCGATCATTCCCCCTGGGCTTAGAATACGCGCTTTCCCGGATGGTAGTATCTTGGCCACCCAACCTTCGTCATTATTGGTCATATATAAGTCGCCATCCGAGTCAAAGACCATATTATCAAGCCCAGGCTGAAGGGTCGTAAAAAGTGTTTTATCATCAACCCCGTCTGGATTCACTCTCCAAACCTCGCCTGTTTGATCTAAGACATAAAGCATCCCATCAGGACCGAATTTTGCCGAAGCCGGATTCACGAAACCAGTTGCAACTACGTGTGCTATCCCATCTACAAATGGGGTCGATGTAGGAAGATCACCTGGTCCGCCAACATCCACCCTAATCACCATGCCTGCCGCGAAAAGAGGACCGTATAAGTGTCCATCACGGTAGTCAAATGCGTTTAAAAAGCCAAGTGGGTATTCGATTAAGTCTGTAGATTCAATGATATGTCGTGGAGGTTCACTAAAATCGGGTTTAAGCTCATAAAGCCCATCACCTAGAAAATCAAGCGCCACGAAGAGGCGGCTTCCATCTTCTGAGAACGTAATCGGATTCACACCTGGGGCAACAAACTGCTCGCTCATGGTACCATCAGGAGCCAATCGCCCTACGGTTCCAACCAAGATGTTCGTCCAATACAGGGAGCCATCAGGGCCAAACACAAGATCATCAGGGCCCATTACCCCTACTTCTTGCCCCAACCGCTTGATGATCCTTCCATTGTGCTTGTCCATCACGGCAATTTCAAGACCATTGACACTGGCAACATACAGATTGCCATCGGGGCCTATGTCAATACCATTGGCTCCTTTTACTTTGGCGCCAATGGCCAGCTCCTTTAAAACGGAATTACACGATGTATCGTCATTCCTGAATCTGGAATTTACAGCGTTAAGGTTCTCAGATGGGTCAGGGATGATATCCTGGCTACAGGAAAAAGTTAGGAAGAACAGGGTCAAAAATGCGAGCTTGAGGACTGAATTTACGAATGGTTTTTTAATTGGTTTCATATCTATAGTGGGTTTAATGGTTACATAATTTATCTATGCATTTTAAAATAATACCCATATAGGGCTAAAACCTCGGGGGGAAGTAGCGCGATTAATGCCTCTTTACACAGCACCTCCTTCTTAAAGTTTAGTGCTGATAATCAAATGGTTGAAAAGAAATAAGACAATCTAGTTTTTATGAACCATCTAAATTGTTCTCAATTGGTAAAAGTGATAATCTAAAGATATACTATTTGGACTAGTATAATCAGAATTTATACTATAAATATAAAGGCTGAGTGTGCATTTCGAGCACTGGATGAACATTTTGGCGGTGATATGGTTTTAAAAATGCTACAAAGAGAATCTTGTGTCTGAGAGGCATACAGGGCATTTCCAACTCTTTTTTGAATACCTTAAGAGGTACCTCACATGGTTTCCAGTGCCCCTACTTTACCCTTTGGTCGGTCTCCATTTGCTATTGTTTTCGCAAATCAACGTATCATATAGGCCAACATTTTCAAATTAATAAATGGCATTAAGTAATAAACTTAACTAATATTCAATCCGAAAAAACAGCGAAACGTAAGCTCAAAATCGACGGATAAGTAATTGTAATACCACTATTGATTTTTGATAAAAGGAAATGAACTCCAGTTCAAAAGAATATAAAAATCGACCAAATGCACGAAATCTTAACAAAAATGGGAAAGAAAAGGAAAAACCTATGAATTTTTGCTAGTTATTGGTTCCCTTAAATATGTGAATTTTGGTAGTCCCTAATAACTCTAAATCTTAACCTATGAAAAATGCTTCAATCTACAACGCGACTTTAGGATGTATTATTACATTTTTAAGTTATTCGGTTTCTGCACAGAATACCAAAAGGTCCTTTTCCGATAATTCAAATCAAATTGAAACACATCAGCGGGTCGATCAATACCTTGAACTTAAAAACTTAGGGTATACCGACCAAGCGATTTTCGAAGATTTGGGAAATGCCAATTTTTTGACCAAAAATTATGTAACTGCTGTCTTTTGGTATAAAAAACTGATCGATAGCAATCAAGAGGGCGCTTTAAGCCCCAGTTATCAAGAGCGATACCTATATGCCCTAAAGCAATCGACTGCCAAAGGTGCGTCAAGCAGCTCCGATGAGAAAGACTGGGTTGCCGCAGTGAAATCGGATTATCAATTGACTAAAGAGCCTTTAGAAAATTCCTCCACTGAATTTTTGGCCGATACCTATAATAAGGGCGATTTAAACCCTCAAAGCGTTCAACTCCCAGATGATCAGCTTGCAATTACGGCTGACGGCAAAACGGCCTATTTCAGTAAAGCCATCCCTGTAAAGCCCATGTATGGTTTATTTAGTAAAAAAGAGCTGGTACATAAAATATTCAAGGCCGAAAACGTGCAAGGTGAGTGGAAAAACATTCAGGAAATCACGCTAGGCCCGAAAAATTACTCGGTCAAACACCCCGCAATTTCCTCAGATGGCAAACGGTTGTTTTTTGCGTCGAACATGCCAGGTACGTTTGGAAAATTTGATATCTATGTCGCTGAATCTGACGGGCATGGCCATTTTGGGATCGCAAAAAATTTGGGTAAAAAGGTCAATACCGATAAAAACGATCTTTATCCACAAATCGTCGGCAGTAATACGCTCTTTTTCGCTTCTGAAGGACATAAAGGCTACGGTGGACTCGATGTTTATCTCGCTCAGGTTGACCGAAAAAAAGTAGGGCAATCAATCAATTTAGGCGGAAAGGTCAATAGTGACCAAGATGATTTTTCAATTTCTTTTGCCGAAAAAGGCAAGGGGTACGTGCTGTCAAATCGAGGAGCGGATAAACAATCCGTACAACGTGTGGCATTCATGTATACCAAGGATCCTAACATATCGACAGAGGAAAAAAAGGGCTATAATATCTTGGAAGCCTTTAATACCGACGCCAAAGTCGACTACACAACTTCTGTATTCGAAAATGATTAGTGAACGAGATACTGGTCATCATTCCATAATCGGTTGACTTTCTATAATACCAAGCATTATTCTCGGTGATAGTATCAACCAACTATGTAATAACATTCAAGGAAACGAATGTATCTAAATAATCGTATCGGAAATCTTGTTACGATGGCCCAGTTATCGAATGAATATCCCAGAACAACACGAAATAGTTTAATTTAAATACCCCCAATCATGAGCTGCAATACGAACATAACACAGAAAATATACCTACTAGGTGTGATTTGCCTGGCTCTTTATACTCAGGCATCTTATAGCCAAGAAGTTAATCCCAATATTGGTTCGAATAATACGTATCACAATCAAATGTTTTTTAATAGGTTCTTATTGAATCCTACTTTTTCCCTGGTTCGTGAAAATAAATCGTATTTAAATATTCTGCATAGAAATCAATATGCCACTTTTGAAGACAACAGCCAAAATTACTTTCTTGGTTTTAGTAATCGTCTTAATGACCATACCGCATTGGGCATAGGCATTTATAGCCAATGGTCAGGGGTAATACAAGAATTTGGTTTTAATGCCAACTATGCCACATCGGTACAGCTCGGGGCAAAAAGTAAACTGACCTTTGGGACAAACGTGACCTATTTTAATGAAGGTCTAGACAAAAATAGGGTGGTCGCGACGGAAAATGACCCTGCGCTCATGGAAGCGACCAAAGAAAGTAAAATCGCCATCCAACCTGGTATCACACTTTCAGTGGGCGCTTTCGATTTTGGTGTGTATGCCCAAGACCTTTTTAAGTACAATCAAACTACCAATACATTTTTGACAAGGCTTGATACTAAAAGTATTACTGCTTCCCTGCAATATACGCACAGTTTTAGTGCAACACGTGGTCTTTTTGCCGATGCGCGGCTAATGCCCCTTGTTCAAGTAAATAGAAATGAGGATAACAGTTTAGGTTATTTGGCGTCGGTCTTATTAGACTTGCCAAAATATGGATGGTTTCAGACTACTTTAGATGATACCTATGGAATGTCGGTAGGTCTCGGATTCAATCTTAGCAAACGAATGTCCTTAGGTTATTTAATGGAAAAGGATTTAACGCAAACCGATGCCGACCTAGGTTGGAATCATGAACTCTCGTTGGCATATACCTTTAAAAATGAAACTGATGGACTAGATAGCTATGCCGATAATTCTGAGGATTCAAAAATAGATCGGATTGTACGTAATTATGAAGAACAGATTTTAAGACTAACTGCGGAAAAAAACAAAAGCCTGGAAAAAAACAAAAGTTTGGCTGCCTCGAATTCAACAATAGACGACCAGGATATGGAAGATCCTAATTCACTCGCCTACCAAAATCGATTAATATTAGATGAGTTGATCTTACGACAGGATTCTATCGAAGATGCTAGGACAGCGGCCTTTGAAAATCGGTTCGAAACCATCGTTAGACTGTTGAGAAACGATATAAAAAGCAATATCAAGGCAAATTTCGACGATTACAGCAATGTTCAGAATACGATCCTAGTCTCAAATGAAAAAGAGCTCGAATTATCAAAAAACATAAGCATCCCAGAAAAAAAGGAATATGTAAAACTTCCTATCAAGGTGTTGAACCAATCTGACTTAAGCGGCGTAAAATCGGGTTACTATGTGATTGCCAATGTCTATAAAAATAAAAAATACCTAAATGCCTTTATGAAATCACTCTTAGATCAAGGATTGGATGCGAAACAATTCTATAATAAGGAAAACGGACTCTATTACGTGTATTTGGCGGATTTTAATTTCAAGAAAGATGCTGAAATGGCCTTCGTCTCAAATTTGAACGGAAAATATAGCAACGAAAAATGGATCATGCAGGTAGATGATCCGACTGCAACGGCTGCGAATATCTATGAGGATGAAGACGGAACCCTATACCATAATCAATAAAACTACGCAGGGCATTTCATCTCAAATTGATGCCCATCGGAAAAAATTACAGGCATACTTTATGGGGTGCATTATTACGTGATGCTCCCAGCGACCAATCCGAAAGGTTCCATTCGACCAGTTCAATTGGTGGCCATATCAAAATATTGACTATTGTGTTGAAAGAAGGAGGGGGCTTCCGGGGGGATAATTTAACCCCTCCTTTTTATACACAAAATGGATATTGGCCTTTTCACGAACCTTCTTACAATCTTCTCATATAATGAAATGTCACATAGAAAGACATTCAATTATATGCTTTATGCCAACCATCTCTTCGTTATCATAACCGCGATAACTGGCCATAAAGGCTTGATTTGGAACATCCTTGGTTTTTTGTCGGGATAAACAAGGTGTGAATTGCAACTTTCGGCCGGAAAGGGCCGTATTTGCGGTATTTTTAAATACTAGTGCGCAGGTGTTTTTCTTATTTCCTGCCCATAAACTTCCATAAGCGACCTTGCATTTGAACGAAAATATCTACAAAATTCGTAAGCACGTTCAATTTTAGGCTATATTTATTTTATAATAGCACCTAAATCTATTGTACAACCTCCAAATCCCCCCAAATTATGGAACCAAATCTTTACCTACAAAGTACCAAAAAAATCGAAGCAGGTTTAACACAACATGTCTTGACCCCGCCAAATTTACAGCGCGAGCCCGCGTTACGACAAAACTTCATCATTTCATTACTTTTTTCAAATTCAAGCTTAAATACCATAGAAGCGCACCGATCCTGATAGTCCAATTTTAAGTACGGATATCTGTTCATTGTTGTTTCTAGGTTATAAGCAGGATTTGACCTGTTTTACATTTCCTAAAATCAGACCGTTGTTCAGATGCTGTCGAGTTATTGCTTTTCAATAATTTGAGCTAGCATGTCCGTATTATGGCCTAAAGACATTGCATTTTCTGTATGTCTAACCCCGTCGAACTATGAAATTTCAACAGTTGTCTTTTTTTTAAAAATCAAAATATGTAACACAAATACTTAAAGTTATGAAATCAGATATTTTAAGAATTATTGTAATCGATAATCAGCCATCTTTTCATGAAATGTACAAATTCTATTTTGAAGCCTATGAGGAGTATTCCTTAGCCGGTATTTATGCTTCGATTGAAGAGGCCATCGTTGATTTCGACCATGCCAGGCCCCATATTGTCCTCTCGGAAGTTGCTATTCCTGACATTTTTGGTTTAAAGGGAATTAAACGCTTCCGCATTAAAGACCCTGAGGTAAAAATAATTATGATCAGTGAATTAAGTGATTTTGAAGTCGTCAAGAAAGCGTTCAAGAATGGGGCCAATGGGTATTTGACCAAACCGATTGGTCAAAAACGCATGTATCATGCCTTAAATTCTATTCGGTATGAAGGTGCGATCATGAGCAACGATATCGCTGAGAAAGTAATCTCGATGTTCCGAAAAAAAAGGTACACCACTTTTTCGGAACGGGAAAACCAGATAATCGATTATTTATGTCGCGGGGCTACTTATAAAATAATTGCCGACAAGCTTTTTGTGACCACAAGTACGATAAATTTTCACATACAGAATATCTACTTAAAATTGAATGTGAATTCAAAGTCGGAAGCACTTTTAAAATTGCAAGAACTCGAATCGTAGCCGGTATGTCCAATAATAACCCCTTTAAATAACCATAGATATAAATCGTGCATCGCGAATAAATAATTCGACGCCTCTAAAAACTACGCTATATGATCACAACGGGGGATGGTGCCATATTCTCCGTATTTTCCAAGAAAGCTTCACGCAAGTGAAGCTTTTTTATTTGTAATATTGTCTAATGAAGCCACCTTTGGTCAGTATCTTAATGCCCTTTAAAAATACAGCAGTTTTTCTCCCTGAATGTCTTCAATCGATTGTAAATCAAACATATGTAAATTGGGAGCTGTGGGCAATAGATGATCATTCCATCGACGAGAGTCTCGCAATCGTACGGCAATTTGAGCAAGAAGATACCAGAATACATAGCGTCGAAAACAATGGTATAGGCATTATTGAAGCACTGAGATATGGGTATGATCGATGCACTGGAAATCTAGTAACTCGCATGGATTCAGACGATATTATGACCCCAAATAAATTGGATGTCATGGTAGGTGTCCTACGCCATTTTGGAATAGGTCATTTGGCGATAGGTCAAGTGCGTTATTTCTCAAGTAATGGCATTAGCGACGGCTATTACCGCTATGAAAAGTGGCTGAATTCCTTGACGGAAAAAGGGATTAATTTCTCGGAGATTTATAAAGAATGTGTGGTCCCTTCCCCTTGTTGGATGGCATATAAACAAGATTTGGAAAGATGCGGTTCGTTCTTATCAGACCGCTATCCCGAAGACTATGACCTGACCTTTCGGTTTTATGAAAACCGGTTGACCTGTATTCCCTGTGGACACGTCCTACATTATTGGCGCGACTATGAAACACGCACCTCAAGGACCAGCGAACATTATGCCCAAAATTATTTTCTCGGCATAAAATTACATTATTTTTTAAAACTTGATTATGATTCCCAAAGGCCATTGGTCGTGTGGGGTGCCGGCTTTAAAGGAAAGCACATTGCTAAAGGATTGATCGAACAGGGTATTCCATTCTTTTGGTGTTGTGACAATCCAAATAAAATTGGCAAGAAAATCTATGGAAAAGAATTGTGCCACTACGCCGAATTAAATACTATGAAATCACCACAAAGCATTATCACGGTGGCAAATTCGGAAGCACAGACGATGATCAGGCACTATTTTTCAGAATTGGGTCAAAGAGCGATCAAGGATTATTACTTTTTTTGTTGAAATGTGCGATTGATTCCTAGATGAAGACGTACGTGAAACTTTTCACCCGAAAACGCTTTTTGGTATTTCGCCTTGAACTATACGGGCATAAATGTATATATTTGTAAAATCAATATTGGGAATGCAGTTTAAATATCCGGAACTACTTTGGGCCCTTTTACTCCTCCTGATTCCCATATTCATCCATCTTTTTCAATTACGCAGATTCAAGAAGACACCATTTACCAATGTGTTTTTTTTGCAAAAAGTGCAAGCCGAATCGCGTCGTAGCAATACATTAAAAAAATGGCTGCTACTTTTTAGTAGAATGGCCTTGCTAACGGCGTTGATCATGGCATTCGCACAGCCTTATTTTGCCGCTGATTCGGCGTTCAAAAAGAAGGATACAATAGTATATCTTGACAATTCATTCAGTACCCAGGCCAAAGTCGATAATGTCAGTCTCCTTGAAAATTCGGTACAGCAACTCTTAAAATCGGTTCCGCCTAACGAAACAATTACGCTTTTTACAAATGAATCAGTGTATCGGAATGTAACGATTGAAGCAATTCAAAAAGAATTACTAACACTTCCGGGCACCTCAAAGCAATTAAAATTCAAAGAGCTATTACTTAAAGCCAATTCACTTTTCTCTCAAGATACGACCAATGAAAAAAACCTGATCCTAATTTCCGATTTTCAACAAAGAATGGGTTCCATCGAAAACGATTCTCTTGGGAATGTTCGAAAATATTTGATACCCCTGACAAGTGACAAAATTGAAAATATAGTGATAGACAGTGTTTATCTGGGAGACATTGACTTGGAAAATTTAGAAATCGTAGCTCGGTTATCAACGAATACCGATATAGAAAGTACCCCTGTATCCTTATTTGACGATGATCGCCTAGTCGCTAAGACCGCAGCACGATTTACCCAGAATCGAACTGCAGAAGTGAGCTTTACATTGCCTGCGGATCAGGCCATTCGTGGAAAGATCGAAATTTCCGATGCCGGACTGAATTACGATAACCAATTTTATTTTAACATTGATAAAAAAATGAAAATCAAGGTCTTGGCAATTGGATCTGCAAATGCCGAGTTCTTGTCAAGAATTTTTCAAAATGAAGAATTCGACTTTACGAATTTGAGCCTTACCACTTTAAATTATGGTGCTTTGGAGGAGCAGAATCTTATCGTCCTCAATGAAATCGAGGAGATTCCCAATGCACTTGCTATAGGATTAAAATCATTTGTCGATGCAGGCGGAAGCATTGTTGTTATTCCTGCTAATGACGTGCATTTGGATTCTTATAATAGGCTAATGAATATCCTGATGGCGAGCACCCTGGTTCGTCCTATAAAAGAAGAACGTAAAATAACCGGTATTTCATTTGACAACCCACTGTATGCAAAGGTTTTTAAGGAAAAAATCACGAATTTCCAATATCCAACCGTAAATCAATACTACACGATTCGCACCGCGCAGCCTTCCGTTTTAAGATTTCAGGATGGCGAGCCTTTTCTTCTTGGTCCAGAAAATCGGTATCTTTTTACCGCTTCCATTAGCAATGAAAATTCAACCTTCAAAAATTCACCATTAATTGTTCCAACATTTTACAACATCGGTGTGAATAGTTTAAAATTGCCGCCCTTGTATTTGATGATCAGGGGAATTGACGCCATAGATATTCCCATATCCTTAGCAAAGGATCACATTCTTAAGGTCTCCAACGAAGATTATGAATTTATTCCCCAACAAAAATCGAAGGCCAAAATGGTAACACTGACCTTTAGTGACACGGATTTTATCCCAGGTATTTATCACATTAAAAATAACGGCGTCGACCTCATGAATGTCAGTTTTAACGAACCCCGGGATGAAAGCGATTTAAGGTATTTGGATCTAGCGAGTTTGAATGGCTTTTCGCGCCTAAATTCAATAGAATCCTTATTTGCATCCATGCAAAAAGATAACTCGATAAAGGAGCTTTGGAAATGGTTTGTTATTTTAGCACTGCTATTTCTAGGAATCGAAATAATCATTCAAAAATACCTTTAATGGCTTTTGGACTATTTGATACTGATTTAGAGGATTTGGGCAAAGGATCAAATACGCCACAATTTAGATATAAACTTATCCGCTGGTAATGAACATATTAGTAAAGTCGGCCAAAATAGTAGATGCCTCGAATAGGGAACTTCATTTGAAAAAGCGGGACATTCTTATTATAGGCGGAAAAATCGAACGGATAGCTCCAAAGATCGAGACCGCATCAAAAGTAAAAACACTGGAGCTTAAAAACCTACATATATCAGTCGGTTGGTTTGATACCGGGGTATGCTTTGGGGAACCCGGTTATGAAGAACGGGAAACCTTAATGAATGGACTTCTCACCGCGGCTAAAAGCGGTTATACTGATTTAGTCTTAAACCCCAACACACATCCGGTTCCTGATTCTAGTTCGGATATCGTGTTTTTAAAAAATGCCGCTAAAGGTCATGTAACCAATCTCTATCCTTTGGGAACGCTTACATCTAAAGCCGAAGGTATGCATCTGGCCGAACTGTTTGATATGAAAAACGTAGGAGCCATTGGCTTTTATGATTTTAAGCAAGCCATCGAAAATCCGAACCTATTGAAGATCGCCCTGCAATATGCCCAGAATTTCGATGGCTGTATATTTTCGTTCCCGGATGATAAGCGCATTTCCGGAAAGGGCGTAATAAACGAAGGCATTGTATCGACTACCCTGGGTTTGAAAGGAATTCCGGCGCTATCGGAAGAGCTCCAAATTGCACGCGATATCTTTATCCTGGAATATACCGGAGGTAAATTGCACATACCGACCATCTCTACCAGCCAATCGGTAAAACTGATTGCTGAAGCTAAGAAAAAAGGTCTGGATGTGAGTTGCAGCACCCCCATTCATAATTTATGGTTTACAGACGACTCCTTGGAAGAATTCGATGCCAAATTCAAGGTTATCCCGCCCCTTCGAACCAAAAATGACACCAATGCCCTGCTGAAAGGTTTGAAAGATGGTGTCATCGATTTTGTTACAGCAGATCATGTGCCCATGAACATTGAACAAAAGCAGGTTGAATTTGACAATTCGGCCGACGGCACAATTGGGCTTGAAAGTGCCTTTGGTGCTCTAAATCAGCTTTTGGGTGTTGAATCGGCTGTCGCGATCTTGACGAAAGGCAGGGAACGATTTAACTTGCAAACTCCGAAATTAAAGGAAGGGGAAAAAGCGTGTCTGACCCTTTTTAATCCGGATGAATCATATCAGTTTGCCCTTTCAGATATACTTTCGACTTCAAAGAATAGTATATTTCTAAATAGCACTATTAAGGGTAAAACATATGGTGTTATCAATAACGACCAAATGCTATTAAAAGAAACCATTAAAATATAAGTTATGGATCAGAACACTATCAATGAAGGGAAAACTGCAGCGATCATTAGTTATATCTTTACTCCAATTGGTTTATTGGTCGCCTACATCATCAATAATGATAAAAAAAATGCCTTCGCCCAATTTCATATCGGTCAATCAGTTCGCTTGGCCATTTTAGGTGCGGCCAATTATGCCTTGGATAGAATATTACCACATTCTATGGATTACCTTTCGACCATCATAGGTTTGGGTATTTTCGTATTCATGATATTAGGAATCATCAATGCGGCAAATGGGAAACTGCAAAAGTTGCCGATTATAGGATCCATTGGGGAATAATGCACCAAGAAGGTCAATCGAAAGGTTGCCTTGGGAATCAAAATTTATGATTATGGACGAAGCTGGCAAAACAACCGCAATAATCGCTTATTTAACAATAATTGGATCCATTATAGCGATTACGATGAACATGGAACCCAAAAATGCCTTTGCGCGCTTTCATATTCGCCAGGCTTTTGGGCTAAATCTTACGTTTCATGCCTTTGGATTATTGTCGAGTGTTGCCTATAATCAATATGCACTCTATGGCTTATATCTTTGCTATATAATTTTATGGATATATGCATTTACTGGGGTTTTAAATTTGAAAAAAAAATTACTTCCGCTGATTGGCGCGTATTTTCAAAAATGGTTCACTTTTATTCAATAACATGACAACGGCTCCACTATCCCTCGAACATCTTATTCGGCCATCGAGCATTACGTCGGGAAAAATCCCCGTATTGTTTATGATTCATGGGTATGGTAGTGATGAGAATGACCTATTTTCCTTCGCATCAGACTTGCCAGACAGGCTTTGCATCATTTCAGTGCGAGGTCCCTATGCCCTACAACCATTTGGATATGCGTGGTATGCCATTAATTTTGATGCCCAACAGGGCAAATGGAGCGACAATGAACAGGCTATCATTTCGAGGAATGGTATTATTACCTTTATTGAAGAAGCCTGCCAGGCATATGGTCTTGATAGCGACCAGGTAAGTCTGTTAGGTTTTAGCCAAGGAACTATTTTGAGCTATGCAGTAGCACTATCATTTCCTGAAAAAATAAAGAACGTAATCGCCTTAAGTGGATATATCAACGAAGAGCTCTTGATAGCGGGTTATGAGGAAAAAACTCATAATAACCTAAAAATATATGCCTCACATGGGCAAGTGGATCAGGTAATACCGCCTGAATGGGCCCAAAGAGCCCCTAATATCCTTAAGCGATTGGGAATAGCTTATGTATATGAAGAATTTCCTGTAGGACATGGAGTTTCCCCTCAAAACTTTTTTGCCTTTAAAAAATGGTTGGCTGACAAAATTTAATTACTTCGCGTATATAATAAGTGATCGATCAACGTGAAATCGACGCTCAAATCATCCTTTAGTTCATATTTGATCAAGAGTTCCCCCCAAAATTTGCCATCCGAAAAATCGGTAAGAATCCATTTGTGATTTAGGATTTTGATCTTGTTTATTTTAAAGGAACCTTCCATCCCCTGGTAAGGAATCAATGGATTATCTCCTTTTGACTCATTGGTCTCCAATAGTTTGTCGGCAATATATCCAGAGGGATCCTTAAGGTTTAGATGGTCATAGTACGCCAAGGCATCATCGTTGTTTTCCAAGGAGAAATACTGCAAGTCCAACACTTTTAGCTGAAGGTCTTGTACGGAATCTTTCAAAGCAACTATTTCAGAACCAAGATTTTCTATTTGGGCGTCTTTTACTTTTTGCATATTGTTATTGCTCACTAGCAAATAGAGACAGATTAGGGCCGTGAAAATAAATAGGTAAAGAAAAATTTTTTTCTGCATGATTAGATATGGGATTATAGTGTAATCGTTAAGTTGTCATAGGCCAAATGAATGCCTTTTGGAAGTCTTTTCTCAACCTCCACATGAAAGCCCATTAAATGGCTTATATGCGTGAAATATGCTGTTTTTGGTTGAACTTTTTCTACAAATTTCAAGGCGTCTTCTAAATTAAAATGCGAATGATGGGCTTCCTTTCTCAATGCGTTTACGACCAATATCTCAGTACCCCGTATCTTTTCGACCTCGTGATCTTTCATAGATTTTACATCGGTCAAATAGGTAAAATCATCAACACGATATCCGAAGACCTGTAGCCGATTGTGGTCGGCCTCTATAGGGATCGATCATTTTTCCACCAATATGAAACGGAGAATCATTGTTAATGGTATGTATCTGCACAGCTGGGGCACCAGGATATCGGTCTTTATTGGCAAATATATAGTCAAATCGTTCCCGAAGCGAATTGATAACCCGTTTATGTGCATAAATAGGGATATCTCCCTGTCTGAAGAAAAAAGGGCGAATATCGTCAAGGCCTGCGACATGATCTGAATGTTCATGGGTAAAGAGAATTCCATCCAATTTATGTATCTTATGCCGAAGCATCTGCTGGCGAAAATCAGGACCACAATCAATTACAAAATTATAATCGTCCCAGCTAAGAAGTACCGAAACTCGCAGTCGATTATCCTTCGGGTCGCTACTTTGACAAACAGGGTGATCACTCCCGATTACAGGGATACCTTGGGATGTTCCGGTACCCAAAAAAGTAATTTTCAACCGATTACCTATTTATTTCAAAATTATAACTTATTTATTTAATACATTACCCATTCTTCTTAACTTTGTCGTATCTGTTTGAATTCATAATAGTAAATCGTTAACTAGGGGTTTCCTATTTTTTTGGCACGGCAATTGATTTCAATCGCTTAAACTTTTAAAATCAACTGTTAGGGTTTAAATTAACAAGGAATACTGGTATATGTATTGTTATATCTTCAGCGTGGTTTTAATAGCAAAATCCATAAAATGGCATCAGTTCTAGATAGGGACACTGCATTCGAAAACATCCCCTCGATAAAATCCAAGACACTTAGAATAAACTTGAACCCCGTCATCTATGGTACTTTTTCCGAGATCGGTGCCGGGCAAGAAACCGCAAGGCATTTTTTTCGTTCAGGCGGCGCTTCAGGTACCATCGCCAAAGCTATGAGCGCATACGACAAAGACTTTAGCGACGCAATCTATGGTGTTGAGGAAGATGGTCGCTATGTGACCCAACCCCGGTTGAAGAAAATGCTCGAGCATGAAATGCATTTAATGGAAGAGCGTATAAGCCGAAAACAACATCCCGATAGGTTGTTCTTTTCCTATGCCAATACGGTAGCAACCATTGATTTTTCAAAGCGTTACAAGGGGCATGGCTGGCTTGGCATTCGCTATCAACTAGATCCTACACAAAAAGAATACGACGAGATTATCCTTCACATTCGATTTAAACAGAATGAGGCACGATTGCAACAAGAAACTTTGGGAACCGTTGGGGTAAATCTTATTTATGGAGCTTTTTATAAGTACCATAAACCCAGAAAATTATTAAAATACCTGTATGACCATATTGACAAGGATACCATAGAAATCGACATGGTGAATTTTTCCGGTCCCAATTTCAAGGATGTTGACAATCGTTTGATGAGTCTTCAGCTCATTAAAAATGACATGACCGACGCTGTTATGTTCGGTGCTGATGGAAATAATCTCTTGCCAGCCGCAGAATTATATAAAAAGAATATTCTGGCGATGCGGGGGAGCTTCAGGCCCGTCACGAAAGTGAATACCGACATGTTCGAAAAGTCATATGATATATTTATACGGGATCCAAGTGTCGACGAAGAAAATACCATTGTAATTTTTGAAATTACCTTATCGAATCTTCGGGCCTCAGGTGAAATCGATGAACAAGATTTTATGGATCGGGCTGAATTACTTTGCTCCTTAGGGCATATGGTAATGATATCAAAGTTTCAGGAATATTACAAGCTGGTCGAATATTTCAATAACTACACCAAGGCTAAAATTGGCCTTACCATGGGAGTCAACAATTTGGTCGATATTTTCGATGAAAAATACTACAGGCACTTAAGCGGTGGCATTTTGGAGGCATTTGGAAAACTGTTCTTCAAGGATCTTCAGGTATATTTATACCCGATGAAGAATACTGAAACGGGCCAGATAATGACCAGCAATACAGTAAAGGTACATCCGCGTATGAAGGAACTGTACAAATTCTTCAAGTACAATGGAAAAGTAATGGATATCATTGATTACGACCCTGAGATAATGCATATTTTCTCTCGCGATGTCCTCAAAAAAATAACCAATGGCGAGGGAGGTTGGGAGGAGATGCTACCTGAGGGAATTGCAGAAATCATCAAGAAAAATCATCTGTTTACCAGAAAATTAGTTAATGAGGACGAGGCCAAGGCTTAAGGTATTTCACGTTAGTATGTAGACTCGCTTACCGATCCCCAACCTGGTGGAATCCTTGAATACTAGGCTATTCTAACAATTGGTTGGCATGGTCGTTCGTATCAACATTTTCGATAACCTTTTCAATAATTTGATTTGCATCAAGGACAAAGGTTTTCCTATAAATGCCATCAAAGGTTCTGCCCATGAACTTTTTAGGTCCCCATACCCCAAAAATATTGATAGCGGTATGCTCCACATCGGCTAATAATGGAAACTGAAATTTGTACTTTTTTTTAAAATTGTACTGTTTTTTTGATGTATCGGCGCTTACGCCTAATAACTCAAAGCCACGGTCGTGCAATTCCTGATAATTGTCCCTTAAATTGCAAGCCTCCTTTGTACATCCGGGGGTATTAGCTCGAGGATAGAAAAAAATAATCAATTTTTTTCCCTTATAATCCGATAAACGTATACTATTCCCATCTTGGTCCTTTGATTCAAATTCAGGCACCTTATCCCCTACTTTCAACATTGTCATCCTTATTTTTGGTTAAATTCGTGTTTTAAAAGTTACAGCGAAGCTAAGTATAAATGACCAAAGCTGAAAAAATAGATTTTACGATCAAAAAATTACAGGAACTTTATCCAGTAATTCCGGTTCCTTTAAAACACAAAGACCCGTATACCTTGTTAATCGCCGTTTTACTATCGGCCCAAAGTACCGATGTGCGGGTGAACCTGATTACTCCCCTGTTGTTTTCAAAAGCTGACAATCCGTATGATATGGTAAAAATGTCAGTGGATGAAATTCGGGAAATTATTAAACCGGTGGGACTTTCACCGATGAAATCAAAAGGCATTCATGGGCTTTCTAAAATATTGATTGACAAATATCAAGGGAAAGTGCCACAAGAAATCGATTTATTGGAAGAATTACCATCAGTAGGGCATAAAACAGCCAGCGTGGTGGTATCGCAAGCTTTCGGCATTCCTGCTTTCCCAGTTGACACGCACATACATCGATTGCTTTATAGATGGGGATTCAGTAATGGGAAAAATGTGGTCCAGACAGAAAAAGACGCGAAAAGGCTTTTTCCAAAAAATCTTTGGAACGACCTGCATTTACAAATAATTTGGTATGGCCGGGAATATTCACCTGCAAGGGGTTGGTCTCTAGATAAAGACATTATTACCAAGACCATAGGGAGAAAATCGGTTTTGGACGCCTACTATAAAAATAAAAGACCATAGTATTAACTATGGTCTTTTATCAGTTCAATATACTTTCGAAGTTAATATCCTCGTAAGCTATTACATGTAGCGATTTAGAATAATCCAATAAAAATCGAACCGTCTCAGGACAGGCCTTAGCGAGTTGCCGATTTGCCAGATGTTCAGAGTAAATTTTTTCCATATTAGTAATCGTATCGTTATGCTAATATAACGCAACTAATATGGATATATTGTTTTTTTTTATAATTTCTAGCTCTAGATGCTCAGAACTATATTGTGCTTTTCAATAATTTTTCGAAGGTTTATCAAGGCATATCGCATTCGACCAAGTGCCGTATTGATACTTACCCCAGTATTTTCGGAAATTTCCTTGAAGCTCATATCCCGATAGATACGCATCAACAATACTTCCTTTTGATCATCTGGCAATTCCTCGATCAGAAATCGAAGGTCAGAATCGATCTGATCTTTGATAAGTTGTTTTTCAACATTTGGTTTCTCATCCCCGATTACAGAAAAAATATTGAAATCGTCACTCCCTTCGAACATGGGCATTCTCTTATTCCTTCTAAAGTGGTCAATGATTAGATTATGGGCAATTCGCATTACCCATGGTAAAAATTTACCTTCTTCACTATATGAACCCTTCTTTAAGGTCTTGATGACCTTTATAAAGGTATCCTGAAAAATATCTTCTGTAACATCCCTATCCAGAACCTTAGAATAGATAAAGCTAGAAATGCGCTGGTTGTGCCGGTTGATTAGGACCTCTAAGGCTTTTTCGTCACCACTGATATAATCCCTTACTAGTACTGAATCTTCAATTTGTAGTTCCATGCAAATAACTTTTTTGGTTTAGAATAGGGGCTTCGTTTTAAAGAAGCATTGTTAGTTAATTAATTGAATCCTAATATATTTCGTGGATAAAAAATCACTGTTATATTTTGAATTATGAACTAAAACTAGATAAAAGGAGTTGTTAGAAAAAAACATTGTTGTAAAAGCGCACGTTTTTGATGTGAAACCCCAGTTTTCTATTTTTCTGATGATTTTCAAGGGTAAAATGCGAGAATGCCTGATGTTGTTTTATGAAGAAATTTCAGCATACCATTGCCCGCCTACTTGGCACCTGAATTTAAGGTAAACTAGAAAATTGGAAATGGGAGATTTAAGGAGTCAGGCAAAAAAGAATAACCCCCACGATCTTTTAGGATGTGAGGGTTATCAAGCATTTGAAACGGGTTTAATTCATATTACTTTCGAATTGCATGCCCTTGGCCTTGGTAATCTTTAGTGATTTTGAGTAATTCAACAAGAATGCAATCTTTTCTTTTTTTGTCTTGATGAGTTTACAATCGTTTTGCTCGGTCGTGTATAATTTATCCATACAATTATCAGATTTGTTACAACATGAGAACGCATCTGATTAGATAGTAGTGGAAATCCTTCGACCTAAAGCGTATTAATTCGTTAAAACAATATCATTCTGTTCTATAAGCTTTCTTAGGTTGATCAATGCATAGCGCATCCTGCCTAGGGCTGTATTGATACTAACCCCCGTATTTTCGGCAATTTCCTTGAAACTCATATCCTGATACATGCGCATCACCAAAACTTCCTTTTGATCAGGTGGTAGTTCTTGGATGAGAAGATTAAGATCAGCGTATATCTGATTTTTAATCAATTGTTTTTCGATATTCAATTTATCGTCTCCCATCACAGAAAAAATATTGAAACTTTGGACCCCGTCATACATGGGCATCCTAGTATTCCTTCTAAAATGGTCGATAATAAGATTGTGGGCAATGCGCATTACCCAAGGGAGAAATTTGCCTTCTTCATTATAGGTACCTCTTTTAAAGGTTTTGATTACTTTTATGAAGGTATCCTGGAAAATGTCTTCTGTAATTTCGCGGTCGTTTACTTTTGAGTAGATAAAACTACTAAGACGTTGGTTGTGCCTATTGATTAATAACTCTAGGGCTTTTTCTTCCCCGGCACAATAGCTTTTAATTAATTGGGAATCGTCGATTTGTGGTTCCATAACTATTACTTTTTTGGGTTAAATTAGCAACCTCTTCGTTTGAAAAGCTGCTGTAGGTTATATCCAAATTTTAAAAAGTAATTGTATAGCTATAGGCGTTTTGACGTATTTGTGAGCTCAAATATAGAAAAAATAAAACTGGAACAAAAAATTTAAGCCACAATCGATTTAATTTAGGAGAGGTCGATATCATTGTTGGGTATTCGAAATAGCATATTGTATCTTTGCCGGACTATACACTATCATGATCATAAATCTAGATGTAAACCCTCGGGAAAATATAATTATTAAGGGGGCAAAACTGCACAATCTTAAGGATTTAAACGTCGTTATTCCTCGCAATAAGTTGGTGGTAATCACCGGATTATCGGGCTCCGGAAAATCGAGTTTGGCGTTTGACACCTTATATGCCGAGGGACAACGTCGATACGTCGAAAGTTTATCTTCCTATGCCCGGCAATTTCTGGGAAAGCTTGACAAGCCTAAAGTAGATTATATAAAGGGTATCGCCCCGGCCATCGCAATCGAACAAAAGGTGAATTCTACCAATCCGCGTTCAACCGTAGGTACGACCACCGAAATTTACGATTATCTTAAATTGCTCTACGCTAGGATCGGACGCACCATATCCCCGATTTCAGGAAAGGAAGTCAAAAAAAATACGGTGTCTGATGTTATCAATCATGTAAAGGAGTATGCCGAGGGCACAAAACTACTTCTATTGGCCCCCATAACCATCCCAGAAGACCGAGATACCTTAAAATCGTTACAGTTACTGTTTAAACAAGGATATGCCCGCATTAAATATAATGGGGAGGTCTTTAGGATTGAAAAGGCTCCCTCTGATATTACCAAAAAATTCGAGCTGGTCATAGATCGCGTCATTACACAAAATGATGAAGACTTTTATAATCGTCTTGCAAATGCAGTAGATACGGCTTACTTCGAGGGGAAAGGGGCGTGTATTATCGAAGATATCAATACCCAACAACAAACTTTTTTCAATAATAAATTTGAACTCGATGGCATGTCGTTCATGGAGCCCAATGCCCATCTGTTCAGTTTTAACAACCCTTATGGGGCATGCCCTAAGTGCGAAGGTTATGGCGATGTAATTGGTATCGACGAGGATTTGGTCATCCCTAATACGTCGCTTTCGGTTTTTGAAAATGCCATATTTCCATGGCGCGGGGAAAGCATGGGCTGGTACCGTGACCAATTGGTCAATGCTGCCTATAAATTCGATTTTCCGATCCATAAGCCTTGGTACGAACTAACCGACCAGCAAAAACAATTGGTCTGGGAGGGGAATTCACATTTCACAGGACTTCATGGTTTTTTCACCATGTTGGAGGAAAAGAGCTATAAGATCCAGAATAGGGTTATGTTGTCACGTTACCGTGGAAAGACCAAATGCGACCTCTGCAAGGGCAAGCGTCTTCGAAAGGAAGCCGACTACGTGCAGGTAGCTGGTAAATCGATATCGGACCTCGTTGAGTTGTCAATTGAAAAACTTATCGTATTTTTTAGTGAACTCTCCCTGAATTCATACGACCAACAAATTGCAGCGCGCCTTTTGAAGGAAATCAATGCCAGATTGGGGTTTCTTCATAAAGTAGGGTTGAGTTATCTCACATTGAACCGTAAATCGAACTCACTATCTGGTGGGGAGAGCCAACGTATCAATTTGGCCACTTCTTTGGGAAGTAGTTTGGTAGGCTCTATGTACATTTTAGATGAACCTAGCATCGGACTTCATCCGAAGGATACCGAAAATCTTATTGAAGTCCTCCTCTCATTACGAGATCTGGGAAATACAGTCATTGTAGTAGAGCATGATGAAGATATTATGAAAGCTGCTGACGAAGTAATCGATATCGGTCCCGAAGCCGGTACCCATGGAGGTGAAGTCGTGGCCCACGGCACCTTAGAGGAAGTATTGTTATCGAACTCCCTCACTGCAAGATATCTCAATGGCACCATGGAAATCAAAATACCCAAAGAACGCAGAACTTCCAAGGATTATATTACGATTAAAGGCGCGCGTGAGAATAACCTTAAAAATATTGATGTCACTTTTCCGTTGAATATGTTGACCATGGTTACGGGTGTTTCCGGTAGTGGCAAAAGCACCTTGATCAAAAAATTACTATATCCGATCATTCTTAAGGAAATAGGAGGTTATGGCGAAAAAGCAGGCCAATTTACCGCCGTGGAAGGCAAATACCAATCTATTAAACATGTCGAATTTGTTGATCAAAATCCAATAGGAAGATCTTCTCGGTCCAACCCGGTCACTTATATCAAGGCCTATGATGATATCAGGAATCTTTTTGCGTCACAAAAACTAAGTAAGATCCGTGGCTATCAGGCCAAACATTTTTCATTTAATGTCGATGGGGGTCGTTGTGAAAAATGCAAAGGAGAAGGTGAAATAACGGTAGAAATGCAATTCATGGCCGACGTACACCTTGAATGCGACACTTGCGGCGGCAAGCGTTTCAAGAAAGAAGTACTTGAAGTTAAATTTGAGGGTGCCTCGATTGACGATTTGTTGAACATGACGATAGATGATGCGATTGCATTTTTTGAAATTCACAAACAAGCGAAAATCAATGCTAAATTAAAGCCATTGCAAGATGTAGGCCTAGGCTATGTCACGCTTGGCCAGTCTTCTTCTACCTTATCGGGCGGGGAGGCACAACGCATCAAGCTGGCTTCCTTTTTGGTCAAAGGAACCACCAAGGAGAAGGCTTTGTTCATATTTGACGAACCCACAACGGGACTTCATTTTCACGACATCAAAAAATTATTGAAATCCTTCAATGCATTGATCGCTCGTGGACATTCGATTATAGTTATCGAACATAATATCGATCTAATCAAATGTGCAGACTACATTATTGACCTCGGACCTGAGGGGGGTGAAAATGGGGGTCGCCTAATCGTAGAAGGTACTCCCGAGGAAATCATCCATAATAAAGAGTCGCATACGGCTCGGTATTTGAAATTGAAAATGCCATAGTGAACCTTAAGATCTAAACTTGTTCTACTCAAACATCCTAAAATTTAGGAAGTTGTAGGACTGGCAATTCAAACCTATCAAATCTTCGGTCTAGGTACTTTAAGTACACATACTATTCACCTTTCTTGTTTTGGAATTGCTGGCACTAAATTCTAGAACAAATCATAACATATTGAATATCATTATTTTAAAATTAATAAAATTTTTTGGCATGCTGTTTGGTATATACCTATCGAATGTAAATAGTTGCATTCGGGAACTCCCTGCAAGTAGCAGGTTTAAAACCTTATATCATGAGAAACTTAGTACTTCTTTTTTCGGCCCTCATTTTAAGCACCTCAGGTGTTATGGCCAACAGTACAAACGAAGATAAGGTTGCAATACGCAATGCTTATAACTACAACGACTCCTTTATTTTTTTGGAGAACGGCATTACGTTTTCTGTTTATCCCGACGGGGAGTTCGATTTTTACATTGACAATTATGTCGAAGGACGCAGAAATGGTGTCACCTTTAACTCTGGCTATGACTATAGCCCCTATGCGCAATACGATGACTATGGTGCTGTAATCCAGGTTGAAAATGTGCCTATATTTTACGACTATTACGGTCGTGTAACGCAAATTGGTGACGTTGATATCGCCTATAGACATGGAAGGGTCTTTAGGATGGGTGGCATGTATGTATATTACAATAACCACGGGATATATGATTATCATACCGGATATATAAATACGTATAATAGGTATTACGTCTATAGTCCGTTCCATGCTTTCTTTGCCAGACCCTTGATAGGCTTTTCCCTAGTGTTCAACAGGCCTTATAGAAGATATTACACGCCTGTAAGGTATACTTATTATCATCCGTACATGCATAATCAGCGCAGGACCTATGCAACCATCGGAAAAGAATATCGGTATAATAAAGTGCGGCCAGAAAGAGCTACGGTCTATAGAAACGATAAAAGGGTCGCCGTTCGAGATAATGTGACTCGTTCCAATCGCTCGGTTGCAACACGGAGCCAATCAGATCGAACCAATAGGAGCGTATCTAAAAATGGAGAACGTACCAGTGCAAACAGATCCGTTGCCCGTAGCAATTCAGCAAGGACCAATGAACGAAGCCATTCTGGAAGAAGTGTAAATCAAGGAGAGAGAACCATGCGTAGTAGTTCGGTTCGAAAAGCCCCGGTTACTTCCAATAGATCTGAAGGAACCAAGAACGCTTCACGTACTCAAAATGATCGCCGTGCTACCAGTAGTCAGCAATCTGTAAGGAGGACGTCTTCTCGAAACAATAATAACGTTTCATCAAGAAGTACAACTCAACGCGCGGCAAATGGTACCTCGGCAAGAAAAAGCAATACAACTGCGAGAAGTAGTTCCTCCTCGAGAAGTACTGCGACAAAGGCACCTTCCAGGAGCGCAAGGAATAATACAAGGTCGGTCGTGACACGTAGTAACGGAAGACAATAAAGATAGTTTTTAGGTTGGTTAGTTGTTTGGCCCCGCGGTGGATTCGTCTACCACGGGGCTTTTTTTATCGCGATACTAGTCCTTAACGAACGATGCTAAAAAAAGACTGCTTTCGAAGAAGTATGAGAAAGCTCAACCAGGTATCATGATCAATAGCCCACTAATTTAGTTTCTTCTGAGAAACCTATTTAATATGCCATATACATCCTCGGAAATTCTAAACCGGTACAATACAAGTAAATAAAGAATACTCATTAGCGTACCTTTTAGGGCTATATTGAATATGGGGTGAAATGGAAATCGTATAAAATAGAAAATGGCCGCAATTGCCGCCAATAACCCCAGAACTTTGAGTGTCTCGGAAGTAAAGGGAGTCATTTTAAATTTGAATTTAACGTAGAGTAATTTGACCGAATTATACATAAAAAAGGCCAAGAAACTAGCAATTGCTGCACCGTCAAGACCATATTTAGGTATCAGCCAAAGATTAAAAAGAATTGCAAAAATGGCCAACAAGACCCCAATTGCCAAAACTGAATAATAATAATCCGAATTGTACATAATCGCATTATTATTGCCAAGTAAGGAGTCATATACTTTTGCCAAACCAAGCCAAAAGACGATCATAAAACCATCTCGATAAGGTGCTGGCATTAATTCATACAGTTCATTTAAGTTTAAAAGAATCAGTAGGAACAAGAATCCGGCGATGATAAAAAGGGTCAAAGAACTTTTCTGATAAAGTACCTTTAAAGAAACACTGTCACTTTTATTTATGTACTCTGCGGTCATCGGATAGGTAATTTGATGCATGGATCTTGAAGGAACGGCTATGACCATGGCTATAAAACCGGCAACGCTGTAATAAGCAACATTTTTGATTTCAACGAACTGATTGAGCATGACTTTATCGATTTCCAACAAAATAATAGCGGCCGATCCCCCAAAATGATCAAGGTGCTATAAATTAGTATCGCTCGAATATTTTTTGGGAAACGAAAACGAAGCACCGGTCTGCGCAAACGAAAGGCAAACCAGTTCATTATCACGGTGCGAATAAGATACATTCCTACCATTGCCTGAAGAAAGGTTTCCACTGAAATTATCTCAAAATATATAAGCAGTAACAAAAAGGTTATCCCTATTCTACTAAATACTTCCTTCATAAAATTCCCGAAAACCGATTTCATACGAATACGTGCCCAAGCATAAAACACCTCAAAGTAAGCCATAGATAGGCCTATCCAGAAAATATACCATATATAGCCCTTCACTATGGCATTTTCCTTGGATAAAAAATTACCGATGAGATCATAGGAAAAATAGGAAATTGCAGCAATGGGCAAAATCAATACCAAGGGTAGCACGATCATAAGCGTCAAAAAACCATCGGTTGTTTTTTCGTCTTTGAAACTACTGTAATATTTTATAATGGTATTTGGCACCCCAAACGCTAAAATTGGCATCAAAACGGATGATGCCGATAGGATTACATTCACCAAACCATAATACGCATCTGTCAGGAAATTGGTAAAAAGAAATAGCGTGTTAATGGCACCGATTCCAAAACCGATATAGGTAATAATGGTGTTATTGAGCGATTGTTTTAAGACGATTCCCATTACAATTGTTTGGCGAGTTGTTTCGTAAGTTCCCGGCGACTATATTTTTTTGTATCCTTTGCGACATACCCCAAACTCTCATCGCGATATGAATCAAACCATGAAAGAAGTAGGTCTTTTAGAGACTTAGATTCGACATAGGTAAAGGCCTTACCGATATAGGAGTCCACTACAATTTGTCCGGCTTCCCATTGTTCAGGGCCAATGGCCAAAATTGGGCGCTTGGCAGCCATGTACTCGAATAATTTACCGGGAATTATGCCCCGAGTCTTGTCCGAATCGATTTCGACAAGCAATAGTACCTGCGATTTTTGTTGGTATTGAATTGCATTTTCATGTGATACGTATCCTAATAGGCGCGAATGGCCTTCCAAACCATATTCATAGATACTTTGTAAAACATCTTGACTTACTACCCCAATTAGCTGTAATTGAAAACGTTCCCGAAAGTCCTTGTTCTCTGCAAGAAGTTCTGAAAGCACCTTCCATAGATTATGCGGGTTTCGACCGGTTAATAAAGAACCGATATGTGAAATGGTAAATTTTGTGTCAAGTACGGTATTTCCTGAATAATCGCTATCATAACCATTGGTTATTACGGCAATCGGTTTTTTGGTAAGGCCCTTGAGTTCATTTTTGGTAACTTGGCTTGTCACTATGATTTTATCGGCCGTATTTAGTACGAGATGCTCTAATCGCTTATGTTCCTTCAAGGACTTCGCTGTCATTTTTAATTTAGTATGATACCCTATAGTGGTCCAAGGATCTCTAAAATCTGCGACCCAAGTTACCGTATGCAGCTGCCTCAATTGATATCCTATCAAATGCACACTATGAGGAGGGCCCGTCGTTATAATGGTCTTAATGTGGTCTCTTTGCAAGATGCCCGACAGAAATTTCACCGAAGGTTTTACCCATTTCACACGGGCATCCGGAATAAACCAATTTCCTCGAATCCAAAGCATTGCTTTCTCAATGATGGATTGATTTTTAGTTTGGATGATGCCCGAGCTCAGGCGCCGGGACTTTTTTTGGAACAAGAAACCTGCAATCGCATAGGGCTCTCGTATCGGTTGTTTATAAATGGTAATTCCTTTTGGTATTTCATCTAAAAGCGATGTGTCTAAAAGGGGATAATGGGGATTCTCAGGCACATATAAAACGGGTTCAATATTAAAGTCCCGAAGATATTTGGCAAACATTAACCACCGCAGTACACCAGGTCCTCCGGCAGGAGGCCAGTAATACGTGATAATCAATACTTTTTGCATTATGCTACCTCTTTTTTACGAATGGGCCAAATCGAAAAACCGATACCTCCCAAAATCACCAATCCCAAAATCAAAGAAGTCGTCAAGGTAATTTTACCACCTTTTGCTATGATTTCAGGTTCGAATTTGAATTCTATCGTATGGGTGCCGGCCGGCACCTTTAATGCGCGGAGTACATAATCGGCCTTGAAATAATCGGTTTGTTGATTATCGATATAAGCATTCCAGCCATGCGCATAATACATTTCCGAAAAAACCGCCAAGCCCATCTCGGGGTTTTTAGAGGTATAGGTCAAGTGATTGGGTTTATAATCGTTCAATACAATGGAGGCGGTAGAATCTACCTTAAAATTGGATTGGTTGCCAACTGGAAATTCAGCGGTATTGACTACGGCATCTTTTTTCTCATTAAATTCCTTTAGGGCCAGCAGCTCCTCATTGGCGGTTTTTACTGGAACCAATTTTTCAACGAACCATGCATTTCCATTGGCATCCGGATTCAAGGCGGGATAACTTTTACCCTCTTTATCCTCTTGGATGACATATTTTACATTCAATAGGTTCAATACTTTCATATTGCCCGAAAAAATATGAAAGTAAAACAAATCTTCCATCCCGGCAGGCTTGGCAGCATGATAGCCCGTAATCGATTGATGAAAATAAGAAGTTCCTGCCCCGTCATACCCTTCCGCAGGATTATATACCCTAAAAATAGCACTGTCCTTCAGGATTTCGGTATCCGCCGGGGATTCAACAAATGGCTGGGTCATACGCCTTTTCGCAACGAAATCCTCATTGTTGACATATCTGCGGTCAACGCCCACCAAATCAATTACCATGAACACACCTAAAACGACAATCGCAACGGTCTGTCCGATTTTTTCTTTGAGAAAAAACCAAATCGTCAGTGCCGCGAGCAAGACATAGACCAACGACCTAAATAGGTCACTGTTATAAACCGCTTTACGATCTTCCTTTAAAACATCGGGAAGTCCTTCCAAGCCAGTCATTTTCATGCGTTCATCACCAGGGGCACTAAAAGTGAACATGCCCTTTACTAAAAACAAGAGTACCACCAAACCTGCTACGCCAAAGAAGGCCAGCTTCAACGCATTCAGTTTCTTTGACTTTTCTACCGAAGTACTAAAGATCTCGCGCAATGCCAAAATGGCGAGTACCGGGGCACATAGTTCAAGAATGACTTGGATGGAAGAAACAGCCCTGAATTTGCTATACAAGGGAAAATAATCGATCATAAAATCGGTCAACAAACCAAAATTCTTTCCCCACGATAGCAATAGCGACATGATAAATCCTCCCAACAGCCACCATTTGGTCCTGCCCTTTACCAAAATCAACCCCATTATAAAAAGAAAACAGACAATGGCCCCGATATAGGCAGGTCCCGATGTACCTGGTTGATCGCCCCAATACAATGGCAATGTTGAAAAATATTTAATGGCAGTGCTTTTAGGGATATCCTTGTCAATTACATACGCAATGGTCTTAGAGCTTTCACCCAGCTCTTCTTGACTTCCACCGCCAAATAGCCTTGGAACGAAAAGATTGAGCGATTCAACAATGCCATAGCTCCATTGTGTGATGTATTGCTTGCTGAGTCCATTGGTGTTTTCCTTAGCAGAACCGTCTGGATTGATCGTTATTTCAGATTTTCCCCGTGTGCTCCAATCTGCATATTCCTTGGTAGCCATTAAACTAGTCGCATTGGCAGCAATGCCCAGGATTACTGCCACCAATAAAAGCCCGATCGAAATAAAGAAGTGTTTAAGTTGTTTCTTTCGTATTGCATCTACTATATAGGCCACCCCAAGAATAAGTACTAACAACATAAAGTAAAATGTCATCTGATAATGGTTAGCCCCTATTTCTAGAGCCATGGCAACAGCGGTCAGTACGAAGCCCCAAAGATATTTTCTTCGAAAAACAAGGACAATTCCGCCTAAAAGCATGGGTAGATACCCAATAGCATGGGCCTTGGCATTATGACCTACGCCAAGTATGATAATCAAATAAGTAGAAAATCCGAACGCCAGTGCGCCTAAGGCGGCGAGTCTAAAATCAACTTTGAGGCAGCAAAGAAGAATATAAAATCCGATAAAATATAAGAACAGATAATCTGCTGGCCGGGGTAAAAAGCGAATGAGGCCATCTAACTTTTTGACATAGTCATACGGATAATAAGCACCTAACTGATAGGTAGGCATGCCACCAAAAGAACTATTCGTCCAATAGGGTTCTTCACCGAACTCTTTTCTGAAATCGTTCTGTTCCTTGGCCATTCCGGTAAATTGGATGATATCAGACTGCTCGATGACCTTCCCTTGAAGTACGGGAGAAAAATAGGCCAAAGCGGCTATTACGAAAAAGACGGCAATGAAAAAATGAACAAAAAAAGATTTTAAACCTGCTTGCATGGAATGGTTTAACGAGTTGGCAGTGCTAATTTAATCAATCTACTTCCTCAAAATCAATATACTCCCCCACATTTTGTGAGGCTCTTCCATTTTTCTTGGGTTTCTTCTCTATGATTACCTCGCCTACACGTTCTTCTTGTTCCCTATTCTGATTGGCCATAGTGCCAAATTTTTCCTGAAAATGAGCTTCGGTCTTCTTAGCGGCATAACTAATCAGTCTAGGGGCAAACCACTTCGCCAAGAACTTAAATAGATAGTATACCAATAAGATTATTAACAGCGTCCTTAAAAAAGCCATAATTATTTTTAATAGTTTATATCAAAAATACAATTCTCACGTTGTAATATCAGGGCAAAAGTCTTAAAAATATGGTAAAGTAGTTCATAGCTCCCGTTGCTGGCGACAATTTAAACCATGTACGTGTGGTTTTAAGAATTGACCATCGGATGGTAGGAGGTATTGGAAAATGGGATTCAAGCTTGAAAAAATTCATTCACTACGGCAAGATGACCATCAACTTTCATCAAATTTGTAGTCGATCTTTCCCCATAACCAATTCAAAAAGATGAATCGAATCGTTCTAGTAGTTCTCATTAGCATACCGTTTTTAGGTTTCACGCAATATACCGACGTGATCAATTCAAATCGTCCCGGATTATCGGTGAGTGCTTATGCCGTAGGCAAGGGGGTTTTTCAAGCCGAAATGGGCATTGTTTATGAACAACAAGACCATAGCCTTTTGAATACTCAATCGAATATTTGGGGTACCGACCTATCGCTTCGCTACGGACTGTTCTTTGAGGAATTGGAGCTGAATTACGAGGGGACCTTTCAAAATCAGAGCATAACCTATGCCAATTCAGGTACCTCTGACTCATTTACAGATTTTTACAGAAACCGGATCGGCTTGAAATACTTGATATATGATCGGTATAAGGATCCGGAACGCAACAAGCCAAACATTCGCAGTTGGCGTGCGAACCATGTTTTTCAACTTAAAAACCTGATACCCTCGGTCTCTCTATACGGAGGGGCCACTTTTAACGTTGGGGACAATCCGTTTTACGTGGGAGATCCTACGGTATCTTATCGTGGAATGGTGGCAACGCAGAGTAGATTAACTCCCAGGTTCGTTTTGATAACGAATATTGCATACGACCGTATTTCAAGCGATTTTCCCGAATTAAGTTATTTGGTTTCGATATCACATGCCTTTCGAAATCCCAAATGGAGTGCATTCCTCGAAAACCAAGGAATTCAAAGTGACCGTTATTCAGACGTTTTACTACGGGGTGGGGTGGCCCATTTGCTGAGCGAGAATTTACAGGTTGATCTTAATATGGGCGCCAGTTTTAAAAACACCCCTTCACGAATATTCTTTACCATGGGCGGATCATATCGCTTTGACTTCCATCAAGACATTCAAAAGGCCATTGAAGATCAAAATGGCGGTGAAAATGGCGGTCCGATTCAAAAGAACGCCATGAAAAAAAACAGGGGGAAGAAGAAAGGTTCCGGGGCCGAAGACGTTGACTTGGGGCCCTCTAAAAAACAATTGCGGAAATTAAAGAAAGCCCAAAAAAGCAAAAAGAAGGATTCTGGCGAAATTGACTTCTAAAATTTAAATACTAGGAATTCATTTCATCTAGGATATATTAAAATCCTTAAATTTTATTCTCAGCCTATTTATTGCTAATATTGACCTTGCAAAATCTACCGCATGGTCTCCCTAAAAGAAGCACTGACTACAACTGAACTTAAAAAGTTCGTCAAATTTCCCTTTTCGCTTTACAAGAATTCCCCATTTTGGGTTCCCCCGATTATAAAGGATGAATTAGAATCTTTTGACCGTAAAGAAAATCCTGCTTTTAAGAATGCCGATGCCTGGTTCTTTTTAGCCTACAAGAATGGGGTGCTTGCGGGTCGTGTTGTGGCCATCATCAACTGGCTGGAAGTCAATGATCAAAAAATCAGGAAAATACGATTTGGATGGTTTGATTTTGTGGATGATCCCGAAGTATCGGAGGCACTTTTGAATAAAGTCGCCGAACTCGGCAAACAATATGATCTAGACTACATGGAAGGGCCGGTTGGCTTTTCCAATTTAGATAAGGTAGGAGTCCTAACCGAGGGATTTGAGCACATTGGTACGATGATAACATGGTATAATTACCCGTATTATCAATCGCATTATGAGCGTATGGGTTTCGTAAAAGAAAAGGAATACATGGAAAATAAGTTCCCTGCCGCAAATGCCGATCCTGCCCTATTTACGAAGTTGAACGACTTGATAAAACGTCGGTATGGTTTGCGGGAAATAAACTTTACGAAGACCCGTGATGTACTGCCAATGGCCGATAAAATGTTCGACCTATTTAACGAAACGTACTCTAAACTCTCTTCATTTGTTCCCATTACAGAGGTCCAAAAGGCCTATTTCAAAAAAAAATACATCAGTTTCATCAATCCTGAATACATCAAGTTCATTGTAGATAAAGACGAGCGATTAATTGCCTTTTCCATTGTCATGCCTTCATTTTCCGAAGCATTGCAAAAAGCAAAAGGAACTCTTTTCCCCTTTGGTATTTTCCATCTTCTAAACGCCAAAAAAAATAGCAAGGATGTGATTTTTTACTTGATAGGCATTCACCCTGATTTTCAGAACAAGGGTGTCACGGCCATTATATTCAATGAATACTACAAAACATTTATAGAGAAAAAAATCGAGATGTGTTACCGCACGCCAGAGTTAGAAGAAAATATAGCCATTCGACAGATGTGGAAGCACTTTGATCCGGTAATCTATAAACGACGTCGAACCTATCGAAAAAATCTATCTTAAATTCCAAATCCTACAATTAGCCCCGTTAGCTAACCTAATGGGTCTTGGAATTTGGCCCCGATAACTATCAGGGTGGAATTTTTAAAGTTATTCCCCCATGGCAGCTGCAACGGCTGCTGATAACTTTTTATAGGTTCCGTTTTCCAAACGGGTACGAATCGCCGAAAAAGCCTCCAATGTTTCGTGTATATCCAGTAAGGTATGGGTTGCCGTGGGTATCATCCTAAGCAATATTAATCCTTTAGGTATTACAGGATAAACAACTATAGAACAGAATATTCCGTAATTTTCACGAAGGTCTTTCACCAAGGCCATAGCCTCTGGAATACTTCCGTTCAAATAGACAGGTGTTACACAACTCGACGTACTTCCAATATCGAATCCCCTTTCTTTTAGTCCGTCTTGAAGCGCATTCACGTTCTCCCACAACTTGGCCTTTAATTCTGGCATGGTACGCATCATATCCAAACGTTTTAGGGCGCCTTTGACATATATCATCGGAAGCGATTTCGCAAACATCTGAGAGCGTAAATTGTATTTTAAATAATTTATTATTTCCTTATCAGCGGCCAAGAAGGCCCCTATTCCAGCCATAGATTTGGCAAAGGTTGCGAAATAAACATCAATATCGTCTTGTATGCCTTGCTCCTCACCTGCTCCCGCACCTGTTTTTCCCAAGGTTCCAAAACCATGTGCATCATCTACGAATAACCTGAAATTATATTTATGTTTTAAGGCGACGATTTCCTTGAGTTTACCTTGCTCTCCACGCATACCAAAAACACCTTCGGAAATGACCAATATGCCACCACCGGTCTGTTCTGCCATTTTGGTCGCTCGCTCTAGGTTTTTCTCCAAACTTTCAATGTCATTGTGCTTGAAAGTGAAACGTTTGCCCATATGCAATCGTACACCATCAATGATGCAGGCATGCGAATCAACATCATATACGATGATATCATCTTTTGATACCAGGGCATCGATGGCCGAAACCATCCCTTGATAGCCAAAGTTTAATAAATAGGCTGATTGTTTATTGACAAAAGCGGCTAATTCCTTTTCCAATTGTTCATGAAAATCGGTATGCCCGCTCATCATTCGCGCGCCCATAGGATAGGCCGCCCCATGCTCTAATGCAGCTTCCGCGTCGACTTTTCTAATTTCGGGACGATTCGCTAGACCAAGATAATCGTTGATACTCCATGTAATTACTTCTTTTCCCTGGAATTTCATACGGTTCGAAATCGGGCCTTCCAACTTTGGAAAGACAAAATAGCCTTCTGCCTGTGATGCCCATTTTCCAAGTGGGCCTTTGTTCTCGATAATCCTATCAAATAAATCTCTCATGTGGTCTGGGTTGCATTTCGTGCTAAATAAATCTTCAACTATCGCTTCGTACACACCTTACTGGTGCAGAACTCAATAAAACGAATTTTGTGCACGACGTATTGAATATTTACAAAATATTGATGCAAAAATATAGATTTTTGGCAAGCATTCATAATATTTTAGGTCCATAAAAAAAGCAAGGATTTCGATATCCTTGCTTTTTTTAGTTTCGCAATCAAATATAATTACTTTATGAACTGTATTTCTTGGGTTTCCTCGACATTCTTACTATCAAAAAATCCTTGATCCTCCATCCATTTATCACTATAGATTTTACTCATATAGCGAGAGCCATGATCCGGGAATATAACCACCACATTGCTATTGGCATTGAAGACACCATTAGCGCCTAATTGCTTCACCGCCTGTATGACCGCGCCACTGGTGTATCCGACGAACATTCCTTCGGTTTTGGCGATTTCCCTGGCGGTATGTGCACTTTCTTCGTCAGTTACTTTGATAAATTCATCGATAACATCAAAATCAGTCGCCGCGGGAATCAAATTTTTTCCAAGCCCCTCAATACGATACGGATAGATTTCCTTGGCGTCAAATTCCCGGGTCTCGTGGTATTTCTTGAGTACAGATCCAAAGGCATCGACACCGATTACTTTGATCTTCGGGTTCTGTTCCTTCAAATAACGGGCCGTACCTGAAATAGTACCTCCGGTACCACTGCAGGCCACCAAATGTGTAATGGCACCATTGGTCTGTTTCCAAATTTCAGGGCCTGTGGTCTTATAATGTGCATCGATATTCAATTCATTAAAATACTGATTGATATAAATAGAACCACTTGTTTCTTCGTGCAGTCTTTTGGCCACTTGGTAATAAGATCTTGGATCATCTGCACTTACATGCGCAGGACAAACATAGACTTTGGCACCCATAGAACGGAGCATATCGATTTTGTCCTTTGATGATTTTGAACTCACGGCCAAAATACAATCATACCCTTTTATAATGCTCACCATGGCAATGCTGAAACCGGTATTCCCAGAGGTAGTTTCTATAATGGTGCTGCCCGGAGTTAAAATTCCCTTACGTTCCGCTTCCTCAATAATATACGCGGCAACCCGATCCTTTGATGAATGTCCAGGATTGAAGGCCTCCATTTTGGCATAAAAGTTTCCCTTTAGGTTTGAGGTAATAGTATTAAGTTTAACGATGGGGGTATTTCCTATGAGTTCAAGGATATTATTGTAAGCGTTAATCTTATTTTCCATAAAGGCTGTATAAGTTAAGAACATTGCACTAACGCAAAAATGGCAATATTCTTGGACAAAATTACGATTTTTTTCGAATTACTAAATCTTTCCTTCCAAATCAATCAAAAAAGCATACTCTTTTGCTACTTCCTTCAAGGATTCAAAACGCCCGGAAGCCCCGCCATGACCTGCTTCCATATTGATGTCGAACAATAAAATATTCTCGTCGGTCTTCATATCACGCAGTTTGGCCACCCATTTCGCCGGTTCAAAATATTGAACTTGAGAATCATGAAGGCCGGTAGTGACCAACATGTTGGGATAGTTTTTGGCCACAACATTATCATATGGCGAGTATGATTTCATGTAATCATAGTATTCTTTTTCGTTCGGATTTCCCCATTCATCGTATTCACCAGTAGTAAGTGGAATATCCTCGTCGAGCATGGTGGTAACCACGTCGACAAATGGTACTGCGGCTATCACCCCATGATAGAGTTCCGGATCCATATTGACTATGGCACCCATTAACAAACCACCCGCTGACCCCCCCATAGCATAAAGATGTTTTGGGCTTGTATATTGGTTTTCTATCAAAAATTTAGAACAATCGATAAAATCGGTAAATGTGTTTTTCTTTTTTAACAATTTACCATCCTCGTACCAACGCCGACCCAAATATTGACCCCCTCTGATGTGGGCCAAAGCATATACAAACCCCCTATCCAAAAGGCTCAAACGGATGGAGGAAAAATAGGGGTCTATCGTAGCTCCATATGAACCATATGCATATTGCAAAAGTGGGGTGTTGGCATCTAATTTGGTATCTTTTCGAAATACGAGTGAAATTGGAATTTTCACACCGTCCCTAGCAATTGCCCAAATGCGCTTTTCAACATACTCCTCTTTTTGGAATTTCCCGCCCAACACCTCCTGCTCCTTCATAAGGGTCTTTTCCTTGGTGCGCATATTGAAGTCGATAACAGAGCTGGGATTCACGAAAGAGTTATAGGAGTATCGCAAGATATCGGTATCAAAATCAGGATTCGAACTAACGTGGGCCGTATAGGTTTCACTTTCAAAGGGCAGATAATAACTCGTTGCATTGTCCCAACGCGTAATTTTGATTTTATTGAGTCCGTTTTCCCTTTCCGAAAGCACATAATACTCCTTAAAAATATCAATATCTTCAAGTAATACATCCTCCCTGTGCGGTATAAATTCTTCCCAACGATCCGAAGACGTATTGCCTTCATTTACTTTCATCAACTTAAAATTCGTTGCGTTGTCCTTATTGGTCAAGATATAAAACGAATCCCCATAATGGGAAATGGAATATTCGAGACCTCTTTCCCTGGGCGTAAAAACCGTAAACTTGCTATTGGGCTCATCCGCTTTTAAAATTTGAAATTCGGAAGTCAAAGTGCTGTAAGATCCAATGATAATGTATTTGTCAGATTTTGATTTGTATACATAGGTGCCAAAAGTTTCATCGGCCTCGTAAAATACAAGATCATCGTTCGACACGTCATCTCCTAGGGTGTGTTTATAAATTTTATCGGATCTCAGCGTTACTGGGTCTTTTTTGCTATAAAACATGGTTTTATTGTCATTGGCCCAAACTGCACCGCCCGTTGTATTCTCAATTCTGTCGTTCAGGATTTCCCCGGTCTCCAGGTTTTTTACCTGAAGTACATATTGTCGCCTCGAAACGGTATCGACCCCAAAGGCGGCCAATTTATTGTCTGGACTAATCGCAATACCCCCTAAATTAAAATATTCGTGCCCCTCCGCCATTTCATTGCAATTGAAGAGAATTTCCTCGGGGGCATCGATAGTATCCTTATGTCGGCCATAAATGGGGTATTCTTTGCCTTTTTCGTATCGAGTGACATACCAATACCCATTCTCCTTATACGGCACCGAAGCGTCATCCTCTTTAATGCGGCCTTTCATCTCCTCGAATAATTTTGCCTGAAAATCCTTCGTATGTGCTGTCATGGAATTGTAGTAGGCATCTTCCTTTTCGAGATAGGCAATTACCTCAGGATTTTCCCTGTCATTCAGCCAGTAATAATTATCAATTCTTGTATCATTATGCTGTACTAGTTCTTTAGAGACTTTTTTAGCAACAGGAGGAACGATTTCGGTCATATCCTTTTTTTGGTTTTGGCAAGAAACGGCAAAAATAATACTTAAAGTAAGAATGGCTTTATTTTTTTGGAGTGGCATCATAAATTTAAGTTTCGCAACAATTTAGTAATTTTGATGATACAAACTTCAAAGTATAGTATATGTTAGGAGATATGATGGGCATGATGGGCAAACTTAAAGAGACCCAAAGGAAAATCGAGGAGACCAAAAAAAGATTAGATACGGTACATGTAGAAGAAATTTCTTCCAATGGCTTGATCAAAATAACGATTTCTGGCAACAGGGTCTTAAAGGATATCAAGATCGACGAAGCTTTGCTTGCTGATAAAGATCAGTTGCAAGACTATTTGGTCCTGACCATCAACAAAGCGATTGAAAAAGCAACGCGCGTCAATGAAACCGAACTTGCAGCGGTCGCCAAGGAAGGAATGCCCAATATTCCGGGAATGGATTCTTTATTCAAATAAGCAATGGCTTTTGTGATTTTCCTGTAAAACCCTGATAAACTGGGTGCTTCAAATGAAAACAATTGGACATTAAATTTGAAAAAGGCAGGAATGATTTTGGCAGGAATCGAAATACGCCTTGCATCTATTTGTAAGCGCATTCAAGTTTTTGTACTTTCTACACTGATTTCAGTCGGGTATGTTACATGTGAAAAAGGAAAATAAGGATACGTTGCGTTTCAGCCTAATGACTGAAGGTGGTAGTACCTTATTGACCAGTATTCCCTTTAGTAACAGGCGTGAGTTAGTATCCACAGTTAAAAATTTATCCAACTTGAAAAAGTCGCAAAACATATTCGAGAGAAAAACCAATCACGAAGGGCGCTTTTTATTTTCAGTAAAGGATGTCCAAGGAAACCTAATCGGCCACAGTGAATTATATTATTCGGAGGCAGGCATGGAGAATGGTATCAAAAATCTTAAAAAAGAAATTGGCCGTCTTTCGGACCTTGGTGAATTAAAGGCGCTTGAGGATGTTCAGAAATGATGCGTGCATCGCATCCGTATAATCCATATGGGTGACAATGCGTAATTTTCCTTGCCCCATTCCAATTATGTGAATATCATTTTTAAGGAGTTTTTGCACGAATTGATCACCACTCAGAATATTTTCGTCAATTTCAAAGATAATGATGTTCGTTTCAATCGGTTCCACTTTGCGGATGTACGGAAGACCTTCTAAAACAAGACCTATTTCCTTTGCTTTTTGATGGTCCTCGACAAGTCGCTGCACGTGATTGTCCAATGCATAGCATCCTGCAGCAGCCAGATATCCGACCTGCCGCATTCCGCCCCCCAATATCTTTCGAATGCGTAATGCTTTATCGATCATCACCTTACTGCCCACAAGAACAGATCCTACCGGGCAGCCCAATCCTTTACTCAAACACACACTTATGGTATCGAAAAGGGCCCCATATTGGGTGGGCGATTCATTTTTCGCAATCAAGGCGTTCCAAAGTCGGGCACCATCAAGATGATAGGCCAAATTATGTTTTTTACATACAGAACCGATTTGTTCGAGTGCTCCAAAATCCCAACAGGCGCCTCCGCCCTTATTCGTCGTATTTTCTATACAGACCAGCGAGGTCAACGGACTATGATAAAAATCGGGCGGGTTTATTGCCGATTCTACCTGGTCAGCGGTCATCATGCCCCGGTTTCCATCGACCAATTTGCATGAAACACCACTATTAAAGCTAACCCCTCCTCCTTCGTAGTTATATACATGTGCATATTTATCGCAGATCAATTGATCCCCTGGATTGGTGTGCAATTTAATGGCCGTTTGATTGGCCATAGTCCCTGAGGGAAAAAACAGGGAAGCTTCCTTGCCAAATAGTTCGGCTACTTTCTTTTCCAAGACATTCACGGTAGGGTCGGCCTTAAATACGTCGTCACCTACTTCTGCATTCATCATTACTTTCAGCATGCCAGGGGTTGGCCTTGTTACTGTATCGCTTATTAGGTTTATATTCAATTTAATGGATTTTATAAATGTTCGGATTGCTAAGATCGTAAGGCATTCAAATTTTCTGGAGGTCGCTTTAAATAAAATCGACTTTTGGCCAGCTTGAAGTGTTCCGCCTGTCCCGATTAATGGTTTGTTAATGCCGTTTCCAAATTTTCATGTTTCAAAAGATTCCATTTTTAGAAAATCCTTTTGAACCATTAGTCAAGGCAGTCCATACCAATCGGAGATCCATCAGGTATCTTAGGGGCTGGAATGACCTTGAACAGTTCAGGATGTTTATAAAAATTATCGATACGTCGCAACATTTCCATTTGATTGGCTTCCGACAATGAAGCTCCCAAATCAATCGTCAAGCTCTTTAGTTTTTTGTTGGCGATTGCATTGACTTGGGGCTGTACATCATCGCGTGCGGCAAGATCCATGAGGTGGAATAATACCCTGAAATTGATGCTGTTTTGAACCTCGGTAAAATAAGGGTCCTTATGCTGTTTTTTAATCGTATTGTCGATTACGGCATCGAGCAGCTCTTCCAAGCCCAGATTCTTAGGATCAAGTGCTTTCTGTTGAATCAAACGTGAAGCCCTTTCCGGGTTCATCAAAAAACCCAATGTCATTTCGGCCGCCGTCTCAGGTGCAGATATGGCATCAAAGGAAACGCCTGTCTTCCCATTAAATGATTCGCGCGTACTATCATACCCCAAGGCCCTCGGGGGAAATAACGTCAATTTATTATTGGGAATGGCAATTTCGGCTGCATCCAACGTACGCATCAAGGTCTTCAAGGCATTTGCCTGTATTTTTTTGTCGACTACTTCAACGGCCACTTGCCCATCACCCTTTACGGCATAATGGTAATTTAGTCCGCCGATGATCTTGGTTACCGCCTCGGTCTGATATCTGTGATAGAAGTATAACGGTGCAAACACATCCTCAAGCACTGAATTTGGTTCATTAGAACGTATATTATCAATGGAAAAATTTTGAATGGCCAACGCCCGAACCTTAAGTACATCCTCAAGTTCTGAACGTATATCATCGCCATTGTCCCATAAATGTGCAAATTCATGCGCGCTTCCTGCCGGCCGTGCATCTTGGTCGGAAATGTATCTTAGCCCTTCCTCCTGGGCTTTGTTCAAAATAGCATTCAATGCACTCCGCTCGTTAGTCCCTTCAGGGAAATCCTCATAGGAATACGCCACTACCACTTTATCCCATCTTCCGATTCCCGTATCATAGGCGGCAGAAAAATCAATTTTTCCGTTGGTTATGCGAATTTGGGGATGTGGGTAATCCATTACTGAGGCCCTGCCATTGGTACTAGCGGCAAAGTTATGTGCAAAACCCAAGGTATGTCCGATTTCATGGGCAGACAATTGTCGTATACGTGCCAAGGCCAAATCTAACATAGGCTGATAATTATCATCACGCGCGGCGAAAGGCTTTTCCATGAGTGCTTGTGCAATCAAGTAATCCTGTCGAATCCTTAGACTGCCTAAGCTTACATGGCCTTTAATAATCTCCCCTGTTCTAGGATCGGTAATACTACTGCCATAACTCCACCCCCTGGTCGACCGGTGTACCCATTGTATTACATTATACCGAACATCTAAGGGATCTGCATCATCGGGTAACATTTTTATCTGAAATGCATCTTTATATCCAATAGCTTCAAATGCCTGGTTCCACCACTTTCCACCTTCAAGCAGTGCCGAACGTATGGGTTCGGGCGTGCCATTATCAAGATAATAAACGATTGGCGCTATCGGCTCACTCACGGCGGCATTAGGATCTATCTTTTGTAAGCGATGCCGCGTTATGAATCGTTTGATCAAAGGTTCTTGCACCGGTGTAGAATAATCGTAATAACTAAAGGGATAGGAGCCGGAACGGGGATCATATACTCGTTTTTTATAGCCGTTGTCGGGCAATTCGATGAAAGAATGATGCTCAGAGACTGTAATCAGACTGGGATTCGGCGTAACCGAACTCACATAACCACCTTTGGGCTCTCCTTTGAAAGTTAATGTCGCATCAAACTCGATATTCTTCGGAAAAGCCTTTGTACGTTCAAGATCAAGGGCACTCTTGTCTTTATCGAGCGTATAGGTTCCTTGATCCGCATCTTTTAATCTTTTGGCGACCCCATGCGCATCCTGCATGAGAAAATCAGTAATATCTATAGTATACTTGCCATCTTTATCATCTTCGATCTTAAATCCGCCAAGTATTGATTTGGCAAAGGCCTGTTCTACCGATTTTTTCTCTAAAATGTTGTCGGTAAGGGCCCTAAATTTAAGATTCGGCTGCACTAATAATAATTTTCCGCCTGCTTTTTTAAAAAATACAACTTGTTCATTACCAAGCTGTCCCCTATCTAATCCCAAATCATTGCTTCCAATACCGCTGCTTAGGGAATACACATATAAAAACTCCTTATTTAAATCAGTAACCTCTAAATAGACCTTATCATTTTTTTCATCGTACAAAAAATTGAAGAGCCCGTTGAATTTCTTAAAATCCTTACTTTTCTCAGAGAATTGTGCATTGACAAGTTGCGATAGTGATAGAATGGTCAAGAAGAGTATTGTTTTTTTCATTTGAACCGATTTGGTGTTAAATTTAAGAAATAGCGATGAACCCAAAATTGCGAACTAAATTGCAAATTTTCATCATAAATTCGACAATAAACTATTTTAATTTTTATAGGAAACACAATAAGGCGCCTAACTTTTAGGAAATTCCCATTTCAAAGTATTATGAAAACCAGTATCTTTTGACAAAAGAAACCAAATGACGCAATCATCAAATCAGATTTTCACCTCGTATGAAAGAAACCCTGTTCTTCACGATGAAATTTACGAAAGTAATGGGACCGTCAAAAATGTATATAAGAAGTTATTCGACCTTTACGGGGAACATTCTATATCAGATTATGTGAAGCTAAACGAAAAGGCCAAATCATCTTTTTTTAATCAGGGGATTACATTTCAAGTCTACAGTGAAAAAGATACGCAAGAAAAGATTTTTCCTTTTGATCTGTTTCCTAGGATTATCGACCCCGAAGATTGGGATATTATAGAAAGAGGGGCCATTCAAAGAAGCAAGGCGCTCAATTTGTTCCTTTGGGATATTTATCACGACAAAAAAATTATCAAGCAGGGTATCGTTCCGATGGATTTGATAAGTTCTTCGATAAATTATATGCACCAGATGCTGGGGGTCGACCCACCTGGTGGAATCTACAACCACATCTCGGGAACGGATATCATAAAACATTCAGACGGAAATTTCTATGTCCTCGAAGATAATATTCGCTGTCCTTCCGGGGTTAGCTATGTTATATGCAACCGTACGGCTCTCAAAAGGGCCTTGTTCGGGGTATTTAACCATTATCAGACCTATTCTGTTACCAATTATGCCGAAAACTTATTAGAGCTTTTAGAGAGCGTTAAACCAAAAGGTGTCGATGTACCCAATGTAGTCGTTATTACGCCGGGAATGTACAATTCAGCCTTTTATGAACACTCTTATTTGGCAAAAACCATGGGGGTCGAATTGGTAGAAGGACGAGATTTATTTGTCGAAAATGATTTTGTCTATATGAAAACCATCCGTGGGGCACTTAAAGTAGATGTGATCTATCGCCGTATCGATGACCTATTTCTTGACCCATTGGAGTTTAAACCTGATTCGTCTATTGGTGTTCCTGGCCTTTTCGCGGCCTATAAAAAAGGCAATGTAACCTTGGCGAATGCACCTGGAACGGGCGTTGCCGATGATAAAGCAGTATATACCTACATGCCTGAGATCATTAAGTACTATCTCAATGAGGCACCTATTTTAAGCAATGTTCACACCTACCATTGTAGTCGACCCGACGAACTAAAGTATGTTTTGGAACATATTGGTGAATTGGTCATTAAACCAGTTGATGAAGCTGGGGGATATGGTATTTCCATCGGAAACAGACTTACGAAGGCCGAAATCGAAGTGGTCAAAAAACAGGTCCTCGAAAATCCAAGAAAATATGTAGCACAGCCCATCATGTCCCTATCGGTCCACCCTACATACATCGACGAAAGTGAATCATTCGAGCAGCGCCACGTCGATTTAAGAACGTTCACCGTTTTAGGGAAAGACAAGGAATTTGTACTAAAAGGTGGACTCACACGCGTAGCATTAAGGAAAGGAAACCTAATTGTTAACTCCTCACAAGGTGGGGGATTCAAGGACACTTGGGTATTAAAAAAATAATTTAAGCATGCTGGCACGTGTAGCGAATAATTTATTTTGGATGGGGCGTTATATTGAACGTTCAGAACATATAGCAAGGTATTTAAACGTCAATTATTTTTCTTCCCTTGACGCTCCGAACGAAATGTCACAGGACCGACAATTTGTTTTGCGTTCGATGCATTTCATGGTTGGGGATCCAATTAAAGACGAAAAACAAATTCTAGACGAGGAAAAAGTACTGTATAAAATCGGACTTGATCCCGGCTTTGCATTTTCGATTATCAATAATGTAAAATATGCCCGTGAGAATGCAAACAGTGCCCGAGACTTAATTTCCACTGAACTCTATGAGGCCATTAATAAGTTTTATCACTTTGTCCTTAAATATCCCATAGATGTTTATGTGAAAAACGGACTTCATGATTTTACGGTAAACGTAGCGGAAATGAGCGCCATATTGCGCGGTAAAATTCGAGGTACCTTATTGCATGACGAAGTTTATGGTATTATCCTCATGGGCGTCAATATTGAACGTGCCACTCAGATCACGCGAATAATCAATGCCAAATACAATGACGCGCTCAAGGCGCAGGGAAGTTACGGCCATAAATTTGGGAACAGTTTTGAATGGACAACCTTATTAAAATGTGCCGAATCTTACGATATGATGCGTCGTTTTTACAAAAAAACCCCTACCAGTATAACTACGCTTGAATTTTTGATCCTGAACCCAAACTGCCCTAGATCGGTTATGAACAGCCTGAACCAGGTATATAAACATATCCGGTTATTGGATTTGAACCGTACATATGACAAAAAATCTACCGCCTTTTTGGTAGGCAAGGTTCGGGCCGAATATGAATATAAACTCATCGAGGAAATTGAAGGCGACATTCAAAAATTCATCGATAGCATCCTGGACCGGCTATCAGAGATAAGCTTAAAAATGGAAAATGAATTTTTTCATTATTAAAATGCGTCATATGGACTATATTCGCATTCAGGGAATAATCGTATGTTATTAGAATATTCTATCATTTACAAGGCCCAAAACCACTATGAAAATTGGGTATCGGATGCGCATTGGCAATTTTTGATTATCCCGGAGCAAAATAGTTCCCAGGAGTTTGTAAGCATTGATTTTTCAAATTCGCTCAATGTTCCCAATGAATTTTCAATAAATGCGTATGGTTTTAAGACCATTCGGGTACATCCGAAGATGAAATTCAAGGATATTGATTTCGAGGCAGGCTTCAAATTGATAAAAAAGGAAATCAATCCGTTTGATTTTCAGCCTGAAGAGGATATCGAAGGATCTTTTAAAACAATCGAGCATTTGGATTTTAAAGTCGATTACGAACCCTTTTTGCGAACGACCCCTTTGACATCCCTATCCCAAAATGCCAAGGAATTATTTGTTTTTGACCGTTCAATATCACTATTTGAAAATCTTCAAAACTTGAACAATTGGACCTTTAAACATCTTTATTTTAAAACAGGGGTGACCAGCGTAGACACCAAATTGCCTGAAATAATAGAAAAAAGGCATGGGGTTTGCCAAGACTTTACACATTTGTTCTGTGCCTTGGCACGGGCGAATAACGTCCCAGCCCGCTATGTTTCAGGGTATCTTCATCAAGGTAATGGTTATTTTGGGGATTCGCAGATGCATGCGTGGGCCGAGGCATACGTACCGAATATTGGCTGGCTGGGATTTGATCCAACCAATGAACTAATGGCAAATACCAATCATATAAAGGTTGCCCACGGGAAGGATTATAAAGATTGCTCCCCGTTAAAAGGCGTTGTTCATACCTATGGTGAACATGAAACCAGCCATACCGTTCAAGTTTCCAGCCAGCAACAGTAGTAAAGCATATATTTCTATTTTATATCCCAAAAGAGTACTATTTTTGACGAAAATTTATTCTGATGACCATTACCATTGACCTATATAAAGGTCTTTTAGATCGCCTTGGTGCGTTAAGGAGGTATCTTTGACGTCGATGCGAAACTTATTGAAATAGAAAACGAGCAAGAGAAAACGCTTTCTCCCCATTTTTGGGACAATCCCCAAAAGGCCCAAGACCATATGAGATTCATCCAATCCAAAAAACAATGGGTAGATGAATATAATGCTGCCCAATCCTTGGTTGCGGATGTGGAGGTATTGCTTGAATTTCAACAAGAAGGTGAAATTACCGAAGCGGAGGTCGAAGCACAATATGAAAAAGCGCTTTTGCAAATCGAGAAGTTGGAATTTAAGAATATGCTCTCGGAAGAAGGTGATGAACTTTCAGCTGTATTGCAGATAACTGCCGGTGCTGGTGGAACGGAAAGCTGTGATTGGGCTTCAATGCTAATGCGGATGTACATGATGTGGAGTGAAAAAAATGGTTATAAGGTCAAAGAACTTAACTATCAAGAAGGAGATGTGGCCGGAATCAAAACAGTTACCCTGGAAATCGATGGGGAATTTGCCTTCGGTTGGCTTAAAGGGGAAAATGGCGTACATCGTCTAGTTCGTATCTCCCCTTTTGACAGCAATGCAAAAAGGCACACTTCGTTTGCATCGGTATATGTATACCCTTTGGTTGATGACAGTATTGAAATTGAGGTCAACCCTGCCGATATTGAGATTACAACGGCCCGATCCAGTGGTGCCGGAGGACAGAATGTCAATAAGGTGGAGACCAAGGTGCAATTGACCCATAAACCAAGTGGAATCCAGATTTCGTGCTCAGATTCAAGAAGCCAACATGACAATCGTGCAACCGCCCTTAAAATGCTGAAATCCCAGCTTTATGAAATTGAACTGCGCAAAAAAATGGAGGCTCGCCAAGAAATCGAGTCTTCAAAAATGAAGATCGAATGGGGCTCCCAAATACGCAACTATACCATGCAACCCTACAAACTCATAAAAGATGTTCGTACCGGGGAGGAAACAAGCAATGTAGAGGCCGTAATGGATGGTGCCATTGATCCATTTTTAAAAGCCTTTTTAATGATGACCGGGCAGAAAAAAGAAGCATAACCCAACTATTTTTACTGTTAAAGCGACAGACCCTACATCAAAAACAGTGAAGGTACTGATGAAAGTAGCGTTCTAGTATGGCCAAGATTCATAAAAGCCCAGCGAGAACACTGAACTAAATATCAGAAAAAGAACCGAACGAATTAGCACAAAATTTGCGATCATTTGTTTTAAGGGTCGTTAAAATACCAATGATTCTTGGACTTGGAGTGGGCTTGGCAACCTTGCTTCATTTAACAAACATTTAACCAATGACGGTTAAACCTTCAACTATTTTTGAAATCCAATAAACTATACTATCATGAAAATCAATCTAAAATTCCTTGTAGTTCTATTTGTCCTCCTATCGATAGGAACTGAAATGCATGCCCAGTACGGCTATGGCAGAGGTTACGGTTATGGGGGTGGCGGCTATGGATATGGGAGACAGCGCAGTGCGGTACCCCAAAATGACATGCCCCAAAAAGAACCCGAACCAAAAACGGCTGAAGAAATTGTAGATGCTGAAATGCCCTCGATTGCTGAAGCATTGGAATTGAACGAGTTCGAAACTGCCGTGTTGAGCAGTACCCTAAAAAAATATGTTCAGGAACGCATTGAAATGCAAATATTGAAATTGAGTCCGGAACAAATGCGTGAGGGGATGGAAAAAATCACAAAAAAGCAAGACGAAGAGCTCAAGGCCGGCTTACCAATTGAAAAATATGAGGCTTTTGTAGCTATGCAGCGCGATGGGGTTCAAAAGACCCAAAAGAAAAATAAAAAGGAAAAAAAGAAAAAGAAAAAATCTAAAGACTAATCTATGTTGAAACTATTCCCGATTACCCTCTTTTTACTGACCGCATCGATTTATGCACAGAGCCCACAAAGAGGGGCGCCAGGCAGCGCACCACAACCCATTCACATTACGGGAACAGTTTTAGATAAGGATACAGATCAGCCCCTTGAATATGCCACTTTGATATTACGCGAAGTGCAGGACCCAAAAAAAATCACTGGGGGAATCACGAATGCCGAGGGCAAGTTCGATGTAGAAACAACGCCAGGTAGGTACAATGTTAGTGTTGAATACATTTCTTATAAGACCTACAAACTTGATAACCAGACGTTAACGACCTCTACCGATTTAGGGACGATTCATTTGGGACCCGATGTTCAACAGCTGAACGAAGTTCAAGTAGTCGGCGAAAAGACGACCGTTGAAGTACGACTTGACAAAAAAGTGTATAATATAGGTAAAGACCTTACCACGAGCGGTGCGAATATAAGTGATGCCTTGAACAATATTCCCTCTGTAACCGTTGATGTCGATGGTACCATCGCACTTCGCGGGAATGACAACGTGCGAATTCTTATTAATGGGAAACCCTCGGCCATGGCAGGTTTTGGTTCTACTGATGCGCTACGTCAATTGCCTGCCGATGCAATTGAAAAAGTGGAGGTTATTACGAGTCCGTCTGCGCGATATGATGCCGAGGGTACTGCCGGGATTTTGAATATCATCCTCAAAAAGGAAAAAACCTTAGGGTTTAATGGTTCTATAAATACAAGTGTGGGGTATCCCAATGCGAGTTCGATTACCTCGAACCTGAATTTACGAACCGATAAATTCAATCTATTTAACACCTTGGGGTATTTTTATCGTGAACCACCCGGAAAAGGATATTTTGATAATACCTATACCTCAGGAACATTTGATAGAATCATAGAGGATAGGGATATTCTAAGGCGCGACAAAGGGTTTAATATCAACCTGGGAATGGAATATTTTCTGACCGAAACATCCTCTTTGACAGGGAGTGTCTTTGGGCGCTTTACCGATGAACAGGATGTCAATGAAAACAATACGACCCGTTATATTCTTTCTGATATCAATAGTACCACATTTCGAAGGGAAGAACAAAATCAAGACGACAAAAGTTACCAGGTTTCATTGAATTATACCAATAATCTGAATACCGAGGGTCAAAAATTAACCGCAGATTTCCAATATTCCAATGACAAGGAAATTGAGCCTACGACCATCGTTGAGAACAATACCTTTCCGAACAATGATCTTTTGGCCCGTGAAAATATATACCAGACACAAATCGAAAATGAATTTCTGGTGCAGGCAGATTATGTGCTGCCCATAGGAGATTCTCAATTTGAGGCTGGCTATCGGGGTAATTTTCAAAAAAATGATACGGACTATCAGCTTGACACCCTAAACCAGAATACCGGGCAATTCGATACGAATATTCAATTGACCAATCGCTTTGTATATGATCAAAATGTCAACGCGCTGTATTCGCAATACGGGAATAAGTTTGGCAAATTTTCCTTTTTATTGGGATTACGTATGGAAAATACCCAGCTAAAAGGTACTGTAACAGGTGTCGATCTGACCACCTTACAAGATATCCTGGGCCCGGATATTAGTCTGGATTTTGATAAAAATTACTTAGGCCTGTTTCCTACCTTAAACTTCACCTATGAATTGAACGACATGGAGAATTTTTCCTTAGGTTATAATCGCAGGATCAATAGGCCTCGTGGATTTTTCATAAATCCATTTCCATCAAGATCAAGCCGAACCAATGTATTTCAGGGAAATCCGGATCTTGACCCTGCTTATGCAAATGCATATGACCTAGGCTATTTGAGGAGATGGAAAAAATTAACACTGACGTCTTCGATATATTATCAAAAGGAAACGAACGCCTTTGAAAGAATACAAGAGGAAACCGGTCAAACGACGTCTGATGGTATTAAGATCATTCGATCCCTGCCGATCAATTTATCGACCAATGAGCGCATCGGTGCTGAACTGGGTTTAATGTACAATCCTGAAAGGTGGTTGCGTTTGAACGGTAGTTTCAATTTTTTCCAATTCAATAGCGAAGGTGTTTTCAATAATGTAGACTATGGGGCTAAAAATACCAGTTGGTTCTCCCGATTTAGTTCGAAAGTTACGCTTCCCGGAAAAATTGATTGGCAGACCAATGGCTTTTATAGAGGTCCGTCGCAGAATGCACAAACAAAGAGCAATGGCATCTTTTCATTAGACCTGGCTTTCAGCAAGGATATCCTGGGCGACAACGGCACAATTTCGCTTAATGTAAGTGACTTGCTGAATACACGAAAACGAAATTCCCTAACCGAAACCGCTTTTTTTACATCACAAAGTGAATTTCAATGGAGGAGTCGCCAGTTTACCGCCTCGTTCATTTATAGGATTAATCAGAAAAAGCAAAACGAGCGCGGTCGACCTGGAAATGGAGGAGGCGAAGATGTTGAGTTTGAGGGCTCAAAATAAACTACAAAAAAAAGAAGCCAATTGGCTTCTTTTTTTTTATGTCTACAACCGTTTGGCCTTTTTTGCTTCTCGGCGTTCTTTCCAGATTTCCATCAAATTACCTCCCAACCAATAGGGAACCACAAACATTAGCAAAAATATCATGAGCCAAAAACCAATGGTCAAAATGGTTAAAAACGCTAAAAATCCTAAATATTGGTCGAATTCGAACATACCGCTTGTAATTTGAATGGTACAAAGATACTTTGAAAACCTCTTAATCTACAAATCAATTTTAAAAAATAATGGGATTTTCGTAATTTCAGTATCTTCCAAAGTAGCATAATTCAACAATAACGTACTTTTGCAGTAAAACCAATATCTAAAAATGAGTTTCAGAATAGAGAAAGATACCATGGGCGAGGTACAGGTACCTGCCGAAAAATACTGGGGAGCGCAAACTGAACGTTCGCGCAATAATTTCAAGATCGGCCCGAAAGCCTCGATGCCCATCGATATAATTTATGGTTTTGCGTATTTAAAAAAAGCAGCCGCCTATGCAAACTGCGAGTTGGGTGTCCTAACGGAGTCTAAAAGGGATTTGATTGCCAAGGTATGTGACGAGATTTTGACTGGTGCACTTGATGACCAATTTCCCTTGGTAATATGGCAAACGGGTTCAGGTACCCAAAGTAATATGAATTTGAATGAGGTCATAGCCAATCGTGCTCACCTCTTGGCCGGTAAAAAAATCGGGGAAGGCGAAAAAACGATTCAACCCAATGATGACGTAAACAAATCTCAATCTTCAAACGATACATTTCCTACAGGCATGCATATTGCCGCCTATAAAAAGATTGTCGAAGTAACCATCCCAGGAGTCAAACAGTTGAGAAATACGCTTTCTCAAAAATCAAAGGAATTTGAAAATGTCGTCAAAATTGGACGTACACATCTAATGGATGCCACTCCCCTAACCCTTGGTCAGGAATTTTCGGGCTATGTTTCACAGCTCGACCACGGTCTGAAGGCCTTGGAAAATACGTTAGACCATTTAAGTGAACTTGCACTTGGTGGGACTGCAGTAGGCACAGGACTGAATACACCAAATGGGTATGACGTGCTAGTTGCCAACTATATTTCGGATTTCACAGGATTACCTTTTAAGACCGCCCCGAACAAATTTGAGGCCTTGGCGGCACATGATGCCATAGTAGAAAGTCATGGGGCCCTCAAACAATTGGCGGTTTCCCTGAACAAGATTGCCAATGACATACGTATGATGGCTTCCGGCCCCCGTTCTGGGATTGGTGAAATCAATATTCCGGCGAATGAACCAGGAAGTTCGATAATGCCCGGAAAAGTGAATCCTACACAATGTGAGGCATTGACCATGGTCTGTGCACAAATAATGGGAAATGATGTAGCCATAACAATCGGAGGCACCCAAGGGCACTATGAGCTAAATGTCTTCAAACCTTTGATGGCCTCAAATATCTTGCAATCGGCTCAATTGCTAGGGGACGCCTGTGTGAGTTTTGATATTCATTGTGCTTCGGGCATTGAACCGAATCTTGGGGTAATCAAACAACTATTGAATAACTCATTAATGCTGATCACTGCCTTAAACACCAAAATAGGATACTATAAAGCAGCAGAAATCGCAAATACGGCGCATAAAAATGGTACTACTTTGAAAGAGGAAGCCGTGAACCTGGGCTATGTGACCGCTGAAGAGTATGATGCTTGGGTCAGGCCGGAAGACATGGTCGGAAATTTAAAATAGGTCGGGAAAGCACTTTACCCTTTTTAAGATAAATAAATAGACCCCGCTCCAATGCAGGGTCTATTTATTTGCCTTTATTCTAAACATGAAAAAAGGCGATCCGAAATTCGAATCGCCTTTTAAATATTAAATCGAAAGTGTGTCTTATTTCAACATGAACTTAGAGGTAGCCAATAAGTTTAATTTGTCATCATACACATTCACCATATAATTTCCTTTTTGGAAATCACCAGCGGGTTTGTTGATGAAATCACATACGTCCAAGGTCTTGTTTTCGTAGTAGAAGTTAGTACCTTTACTATAAGTTACCGAAGCACCTGAATCGTTGGTCTTTGAATAACTTTCGCCCAAGACGTTGCCTTGTGGATCTAGTACTTCAACAAAAAATTCACGATCACCTGCTTGAGCAATTGTATTATTGGCAACTGTAAAGCAAACTTTGAATTTGTCGGTAGATTTGGCTCTTTGCGTAGAGACCAATTTACCATTATTTCGTTCTTTTACCGCGTCAACAGTCATTGTTGCCAAATTCAGTGCAGATCCTTTTTCGACTACATCGGCCAATTGGGTATTCTGTACCACCAATGAATCATTGAAAACAGTCTGTTTTTCCAATTCAACATAGGTACTATCACGTTGCATGGCAATCATCGTATTCGAACGCGTCAATGAATCTACTTGACGTATCAATTGCTCACGCTCCTTGGTTAAAATGCCAACTTGTTTTCTGTAACGATAGAGGGCTGAGATATCGGCCTTCATAGATTTCACAGAATCGAGGTATTTTGCAATATTGTCTCTTGCAGATACCAATTCCTCATTAGTAGCATTACTTTCCAAAATTGCCTTGTCATATTCAGACTTCAAGCTATTCAAATCTGCTTCTACCAATTCTTTTTCTTTAGTAAGCACATTTTCGGTCTTTTTCTTATCCTGATAAAGACTTACTGTGTAGATGATCACCCCTAAAAGGATTACACCTAGCAGCCCTGCCAATACTTTTAAACCATTGTTATTCTTTGTTTCAGTCATAATGTAAAAATTAATTAACTTGTTTTTCTTTTTAAATAAAGTGTTTGTTTGTATCCCTCTATATACGGTTGAGGATTCATTTTAGATTTTTTTATTAAAAAAAAATATAATCTTCAGTTTAAAAATTGGCTGATATAGTAACTTTATGGTTATAAATTCGTGTTCCTTTTGGTATGGCTTTAGATATAATTCCCTTCGAACCTAGGTACGCCACGATTTTTAAGGATTTGAATACGTCCTGGCTCGAGAAATTCTTTTATGTTGAACCTAAAGACATCCAGCTCCTGAACGATTGCCAAAAGTCGATCATAGACCTGGGCGGATTTATTTTTTTTGCAAAGTACAACGAAGAGATTGCAGGTTGCCTGGCGTTGCTATATCGGCAAGATTCTGTCTATGAATTAGGCAAAATGACCGTAGCTGAAAACCAGCAGGGGAAACAGATCGGTCAGAAGCTATTGACCTATGCAATCGATTTTGCAAAACGTAATGATTGGCGTAAATTAGTCTTGTATTCAAGTACACTGCTTCCCGCCGCTTTGCACATTTATAGAAAAAACGGATTTCAAGAGGTACCTTTGGAAAAGGATAATCCGTATACCCGTAGTAATATTAAAATGGAATTGTTATTAAATTGAAATCCCAGGAACGAATTATGAAAAAATTATTATTCACTTTTTTAAGTGTTGTCCTATTTGCCGTCAGCTGTAAGAATAAACAGAATGTCCAACCGCGAATAGACCTCTCCATTAAGGAAGTGGCAAGTGAGACCCCTCCACCCCTTCCACCAATAACAAATAACGAAGTCAAAGTGATTCCTATTGAGCACGCTACTACAGTGCTTGTTTGGAATGGCAATACGATATACATAGATCCGGTAGGTGGGGCGAAGGCATTCGAAGGTCAGAAAGATCCCGATCTAATCCTGATAACAGATATCCATGGAGACCATTTTAGTCTTGAAACCTTGCAGGAATTGAATACCAAGAAATCCAAGATCATGGTGCCAAAGGCGGTAGCAGAAAAGATGCCTTCTGAATTCATGTCTCAGGTCGACGTTATGAACAATGGGGATACCAAGGAGTACAACGGCATTTCGGTGACTGCCATTCCCATGTACAATTTGCGCGAAGAGGCGAAGGACTTTCACACAAAGGGACGTGGTAATGGCTATGTCTTGACTATGGGTGGGGAACGCATCTATTTTTCAGGAGATACCGAAGATATACCAGAAATGCGGGCGTTAAAGAATATTGATAAGGCCTTCATATGCATGAATCTCCCTTACACCATGACCGTCGAAAAAGCAGCAGAAGCCGTTTTGGACTTTAAACCAAAACAAGTTTACCCCTATCATTATCGCGGCAAACCAGCCATGAGCGACGTTGGAAGATTTAAAGAATTGGTCACTGCGGGCAATCCTGCTATTGAAGTGATACAGCTTGATTGGTATCCGAAGGGGGCCGATTAAAGAACGTTTCGAAATGACGTTATTTTAAGCGCGAACTAATATGCATTCAATCAAATTCACACAAATATATATTCAATGAAAATCAAAGTAAGACAGTACCTATTTTGTATTTCCGTGCTACTGTTCGTCAGTTGCGGAGAAGAAAAAGAAAAACAGGAAGAACTTTCCCAATTTAAAGTTCCTGTTGAATATTATACCCTTGACAACGGCTTAAAGGTAATATTATCCCAAGATCATACTTCACCTACCGTAATCGTTGCAGCCTATTATAATATTGGTTTCAGGATCGAACCAAAGGACCGCACAGGATTTGCACATTTATTCGAACATATGATGTTCCAAGGATCCAAAAACCTGGGGAAAATGGAATTTATCAAATTAGTGCAGGAAAATGGAGGTGTTCTCAATGGTTCTACCCGATTTGATTTCACAAACTATTTTGAGATCGTGCCCTCCAACAAACTAGAAACTATGCTTTGGGCCGAAGCCGACCGAATGAAAGGACTTGATATTACCCAAGATAACCTAACGAATCAACAGGGTGTCGTAAAGAATGAGGTGAAAGTAAACGTTCTTAACCAACCTTATGGCGGATTTCCATGGTTGGATATGCCGCAGTATGCGAATACGAACTGGTTTAATGCCCATAATTTTTACGGTGACCTTGAGGATTTGGATGCCGCCAAACTAGAGGATGTCGAATCATTTTTCAAGACCTATTATGCACCCAACAATGCTGCTATTTCGGTCGTTGGGGATTTTGATGTCGCAGAGACCAAAACTTGGATCGCAAAATATTTTGGATCGATTCCTGCTGCTACGATTCCGCCAAAGCCAGATCTTAATGAACCAGAACAAATGCAGGAAAAGGAATTCGTAAAAAATGATTCGTTGGCCAACAAACCCGCAATTGCACTGGCATACCATATGCCTGAAAGGAATACGGAAGCTTATTATGCCATGGGGCTTTTAGACCAAATTTTGGTACAAGGCGACAACAGTCTATTAACACAAAAACTGGTCAAGGAGAAAGGATATACCTCGAATGTCAGTGGTGGCATAAATTATTTGGGGAATATGTTCAATTACAATGGCCCCATGCTCTGGATGTACGATCTTACCTATGATCCCCAAACCAAACGGGAGGATATTCTAGCTTCTATCGATGAAGTAATGGAACATGTCAAGGACAGTGTCTCACAAAAAATGATCGATAATGCCATTATCAAGATTCGCTCACAACTCTATGATGATATCGGAGGCACGTTTGGCCTAGGCAGAGCGGATCTGCTTTGCAGTTTTGCCTTGTTCGATAATGATCCAGGCCGCATCAATACCTTGGAAGAAGAATTCCGGAAAATTACCCCGGAAATTCTGAAAAAGACGATTGATGGGTATCTTATAAAAAAGAACCGCACCATATTAACGGTCAATCCTCTTCTGGCCAATAACGAAAAAACTCAGTAATGATGAAACAGATACTCTATTTTCTAGCCTTACTCGCCACATCGACGATCCTTACCGCCCAGGAGAAAGAACAACCGCCTAAAGGTGGGGAGCCAAAAGATTTCGTACTCCCGAAAAAAGAAGTCATTAAATTAGACAATGGCCTCACACTCGTTCTGGTGCCCTACGGTTCCATTCCAAAGGCCACCATCAATTTTAGTATCAAGACCGGGAATATCAATGAAAACGAAGACCAGATATGGCTCGCAGATTTAATGGCCGACTTACTGGAAGAAGGCAGTACCACGAAAACGGCCAAACAAATCGCAGATGAAATGGCAGGGCTTGGCGGGAATCTTAATATTGGCGTCGGGGTACATACTTCTACGGTCAATACCTCGGTATTGTATGAATTTGCACCAAAGGCCATTGAAATCATGGCCGATGTGATCAAAAATCCCAAATGGCCCGAAAGTGAATTAGGTCGGTTAAAAGACAATATGAAACGTGACCTTTCTGTGCGGCTTTCAAGACCTCAGGCGCAGGCCAGTCGCGATTTTTTTGCCGAACTCTATCCGAATCACCCGTATGGAAGAGTCTATCCGAACGATGCAATGATCGATTCGTATTCTGTGAACGACATCAAAAAATTCTATGAAGAAAATTTTGGGGCCTTGCGCACTACCTTATACGTCGTGGGCAATTTTGATAAAGAAAAGGTAAAGGAAGCCGTAACCAAGAATTTATCGGATATGCCAAAAGGGAAACCCGCAGAATTTCCAGTAGCCGAACCCGCTATGGGCAACAATGTCAAGATTATCGATCGGCCTGGTGCCCCTCAATCGACTATTTATTATGGCCTTCCAGTAGCTGACCCCTCAAGTGAGGACTATATTGCGCTTGATGTAACCAACTCCCTGTTAGGGGGCTCATTTGGATCAAGGATTACCAGCAATATCCGAGAGGATAAAGGCTATACCTATTCCCCCTACAGCAACCTACAAGCCAATTATAAGTCAGGAGTATGGTATGAGGTGGCCGACGTAACCACCGAACATACCGGTGCCTCCTTGGAGGAAATACAAAAGGAAATTAAAAAACTACAAGAAGCACCTCCGAGCCAAGAAGAATTGAATGGCATAATCAATTACGAATCTGGAATCTATGTCCTTCAAAATTCAACACCTAACGGAATTATCAATCAAATGATATTTTTGAATACCCATGACCTCGAGGACGCATTTCTGACCAATAAAGTCAAAAATATGCACGCTGTGACCCCTGAAAAAGTGTCGGAAATGACCCGAAAATATATTCGCCCTGAAAATATGGTGTTAGTGGTCGTCGGTGACAAAGCCAAAATTGAAAATCAAATAAAGCAGACTGTTGAAAAACCTTTGAAACAATAGGCCTTCAGCCAACTAGCTAGTAGGATTGCAGATGCGCTTAGTAGGGCATTTTCACTAAAAGCGAAGCGAAGTATCACTTGTCCCATCATACGAACTGGATAAAGAATACCTCGCTTCGCTCGTTAAGACATACGACAAAAGACGGTTATACTATCGTATCAATTTTTTGTATTTCAATCGTTTGGGGATGACATCGGCACCCAATCGTTTTTTTCGGTTTTCCTCATAATCGGTAAAGGATCCTTCGAAAAAATAGACCTGTGAGTCCCCTTCAAACGCCAGAATATGGGTACATATTCGATCTAAGAACCATCTGTCGTGCGAAATAACGACGGCGCACCCTGCGAAATTTTCCAAGCCTTCTTCGAGTGCCCTTAGGGTATTAACATCCAAGTCGTTGGTTGGCTCATCTAACAAAAGTACATTTCCTTCTTCCTTGAGGGTCATCGCCAAATGCAATCGGTTGCGTTCCCCTCCTGAAAGCATGGTCACCTTTTTGTTCTGCTCACTTCCAGAAAAATTGAATCGACTTAAATATGCTCTTGAATTTACCTGACGTCCCCCCATCATGATTAATTCTTGCTCATCGCTGAAGTTCTGCCAAATTGATTTCTCAGGGTCGATGTTGGAGTGGCTTTGGTCTACGTAGGCTATCTTGGCGGTATCACCTACAACAAATTCGCCTCTATCAGGAGTTTCCTCCCCCATGATCATCCTAAAAATCGTGGTTTTACCTGCCCCATTAGGCCCAATAATACCGACTATGCCCGCCTGGGGAAGTTTAAAATTCAGGTCCTCGTAAAGCAATTTGTCACCATAGGCCTTGCTGACACCCTTAGCCTCGATTACATTCGTTCCCAAACGAGGTCCGTTGGGAATATATATTTCAAGTTTTTCATCAAGCTGTTTCTGGTCTTGACTTAAGAGTTTATCATAATTGTTGAGACGTGCCTTTTGTTTGGCATGTCTTCCTTTGGCACCTTGCCGTACCCATTCAAGCTCCCGTTCCAATGTCTTCTGGCGCTTTGACGCCGTTTTGCTTTCTTGTGCAAGCCGTTTCGATTTTTGATCCAGCCAACCCGAGTAATTTCCTTTCCAAGGAATCCCTTCACCACGATCTAATTCCAAGATCCATCCCGCCACATTGTCTAAAAAATACCGATCGTGCGTGACCGCAATAACGGTGCCTTTATACTGGGCCAAGTGATGCTCAAGCCAATGGACCGACTCGGCATCCAAATGGTTGGTAGGTTCGTCTAATAACAACACATCGGGTTCCTGCAATAATAATCTACACAAGGCAACTCTCCTTCTTTCGCCTCCTGATAGTACGCCGATCTTTTGATTCCCTTCAGGGGTGCGCAACGCATCCATGGCGATTTCTAATTTGGTATCGAGTTCCCAAGCATTTGATGCATCGATTTTGTCCTGCAGCTCGGCTTGTTTGTCCATCAACTTTTGCATCCTCTCGGCATCCTCATATACTTCAGGAAGACCGAACATATCGTTGATCTTATTATATTCGTCCAAAATAGCGACGGTTTCGCCCGCACCCTCCCGTACGATTTCCAAAACCGTCTTGTTTTCATCAAGAACCGGTTCTTGCTCCAAGTAACCCACTTTATATCCAGGGGAAAAAACAACATCACCCTGATAATTTTTATCAACCCCGGCAATGATCTTTAACAAGGTTGACTTCCCAGATCCATTGAGTCCTAAAATGCCAATTTTAGCTCCATAAAAGAAGCTTAAATAGATGTTTTTTAATACAGGGGTGTTGGCGTTTTTATACGTTTTGGTAACCCCTGACATCGAGAAAATTACTTTCTTATCGTCAGACATAGACTTTTAAACCCTCCCTTTTAAAGCATTAAATACCCAAGCAATAGCAAAAAAACCGACACCCACAGCTGCAAAGCCCCAACCGGCAGTATCGTTGTATCTGAAAGCGCCTAAGGCGATGAGACCAATGCCGACTACAATCATAATAAAGGTTGCCCAAGCGAGCACCGTATTCTTATTCATTCCCATGGTAATTTCGTTTGGTTTTCGGTAACCCCAAATATCGTAATTTTTCCTAGATTTTTCCTTCGACTTGCACAAAGATTATTTTTCAAAAGGAAAGGAAATACCAGACCTTTCCCGCACAGTATCTAATATCATTGCAAGGTCCATACTGTTTTGATGGCTCCATAGGTCACTTTGTAGTTTGCCTGAACGCAGACAATTATGAACCTCTTCGATTTCGTAACTATACCCTTTGCCATTCGTAGGCAATTCATAGGACACCAGATTTCCGTCCTTTTCAATCGAATACCCTTGTGCTTCATGCCATCTTGGATGAATAAAAATAGCACCTTCAGTTCCCGATATTTCTGCCTTCATCTCTGATTTTGAGGTAAGTCCGCTATATAACAAGGATTGAGCCTCCTCATAGTCGAAAAGCATCGAAGTCTGGACTTCGGCACCGGTCTTATATATTTTTGAACTTGCTTGTATCAATTTAGGAATGCCTAGTAGAAGATACGATAAAAAAATAGGATAGATCCCGATATCCAAAATTGAACCACCTGCTAAATCGGGGTTCAAGAGCCGTCCGGCTTCATCCCTATCCAGCGCGTAAAAAGCGAAATCAGCGTGTAGGTACCGAACTTTACCAATATGCCCCGCCTGCACCAAGTCTTTTACTTTTTTAATAGTAGGGTTAAAACGACTCCAAAGCGCCTCCATCAAAAAAACCTGGTTCCGGTCGGCCGCGTCGATCATTTGTGAGACCTCGTCGTGATTGATGCCCATGGGTTTTTCACAAAGTACATGTTTTCCATGGTTCATTGCAGCGATACTCAGTGCGGCATGGGAGGTATGGGGCGTCGCAATATAAATGGCATCAACGGTGTCTGATCGAAATAATTCCTCATAACTACCAAAGCGATGTTCAGCGCCATACTCATTGGCGAACGCTTCTGCATTCAACAGGTTTCTCGAAGCAACGGCGGTCAATTTCCCTCCCGGGATCAACTTCAGGTCCTTTGCAAAACTATGGGCAATTCGCCCCGGGCCAACGATACCCCATCGTATTAAATGCGACATAACGTTCTTGATTTTTCTCAAATGTAATCAATTTTACTCCTTATCTTTACCCTTTAAAATGAAACCATAGTACGATGGATGTTAACTTTACGAAGAACGAAGACCATAATAAACTACAAACAGCAGCACTAATAAAGCGATTGGCCAGTGTGAGTTTGGGAGGTGGTAAAAGTCGCATCGAAAAGCAGCATGCCCAAGGAAAATTGACCGCTCGCGAACGGGTTGCCTACCTGTTGGATGATGGGAGGGAAAGTATTGAAATCGGGGCCCTTGTCGGGGAAGGCATGTATGAAGAACATGGGGGTTGCCCTTCAGGAGGGGTAATCGTGAAAATTGGTTATGTCGCCGGGAAGCAGTGTGTTGTCGTGGCCAATGATGCCACGGTAAAAGCGGGTGCTTGGTTCCCCATCACCGCAAAGAAAAATTTAAGGGCCCAGGAACTCTCGATTGAAAATCGATTGCCGATTATTTATTTGGTGGATAGTGCAGGTGTTTATCTCCCCTTACAAGATCAGATCTTTCCGGATAAGGAACATTTCGGACGTATATTTCGAAACAATGCTATTATGAGCAGCTTGGGTATTACCCAAATTTCTGCGGTCATGGGAAGTTGTGTTGCAGGAGGCGCCTATTTGCCCATTATGAGCGACGAAGCGCTCATCGTAGATAAGACCGGAAGTATCTTTTTGGCAGGCAGCTATTTGGTGAAGGCGGCCGTTGGGGAAAATATTGATAACGAAACTTTAGGAGGTGCCACCACCCACTGTGAAATCAGCGGAGTTACCGATTACAAGGCAAAAGATGATAAGGATGCCTTAGATACTATCAAGAATATCATTGGGAAAATTGGGGAATTTGATACGGCCGGATTTAATCGAATCAACGCGCTAAAACCTGCGAAAGACCCCAATGAAATCTATGGCATACTCCCAAGCTCTCGAACCGACCCATATGATATGCTTGAAATCATCGCCCGTCTGGTCGATGATTCGGAATTTGAACAATACAAGGAAGGATACGGTCAGACTATTTTAACCGGATATGCCCGTATCGATGGCTGGGCCGTGGGCATCGTCGCCAATCAAAGGAAAGTAGTCAAGACGACCAAACTCGCCGTAGGCAATCATGACGTAGGGGGTGAAATGCAATTCGGGGGGGTCATTTATTCAGACTCGGCCGACAAGGCTACGCGCTTTATCGCAAATTGCAACCAAAAGAAAATTCCGTTGGTATTTTTACAGGATGTGACCGGGTTTATGGTAGGGAGTAAAAGTGAACATGGGGGCATCATCAAAGACGGCGCCAAAATGGTGAATGCCGTAAGCAATTCAGTCGTTCCTAAATTCACCGTCATTATTGGAAATAGTTATGGTGCCGGTAACTATGCCATGTGCGGGAAAGCCTACGACCCCAGGCTGATCATCGCTTGGCCGAGTGCAGAACTCGCAGTTATGAGCGGGAATTCGGCTGCCAAGGTATTGTTGCAGATCGAAAAAGCTTCACTGAAAAAGAAAGGCGAAATCATTAGCGAAAAAAAGGAGAAGGAGCTTTTCGATACCATCAAAAAACGATATGACGACCAAATCTCGCCCTATTATGCCGCCGCCCGTCTTTGGACCGATGCCGTCATCGATCCCCTGGAAACCCGAAAATGGATTTCAATGGGCATCGAGGCCGCCAACCATGCCCCTATTGAAAAAGCATTTAATATGGGGATTTTACAGGTTTAATTATTTTGGTCAAAAGAACTTGATATCTCCATCAGCTTTCGGTACACGTTTTTAACATCTAAACGATATAGCTCAGTTTGATCGTGTTGCTCCTGCCTGCCATAGTTTGTGGAGACCGTTACCTTCAAATAGGCAGGGAGACCACTTTGATTCCCCTTATATTTGAGATTTAAGTGCCAGCTGCCCGTAAAGTCTTCATAAATGAAAAATTCCCTGCTGGTCTCGGTCTTTTCAGATTGGTCATTAGAATTTGAATTTATAATCGATGTTGACCAGGTAGTAACATTTTTATCAGGCGAAACAAATTGTAAGTCCAATGCAGCACTAGCATCGTTCCATTCAAATAAAATTCTTTTGCGATTCTTTTCAGGTTCAAGTACCTGCCCAATTTTTTTTCTGCTATCGGAATGTGTCGTACTGTAAATGTTCAAGAGGGTGTTAAACTCGGTGTCCATTATTTGCCGTATTCCTTCGACATCTGCCCGAAAATAATCCTCATTTAATAATTTCTTATACCGTGCATAGATATTGGCCGCTTTTTCAAGCGCTCCTATTGCCGTATAACTATTGCCTAAATCGCGATAGGATTGCCCTTTATTTGGCTCTAAAATCATTATTTTCTTATAGAACTCGTTCGATTTCAAATAATTTCCGCTTTTATCGAGCACATAGGCCAGGGCTTTTAAATAGGCGCTATCATCTAAAAATTTGGATTCAACCTTTTGCATCACTTGCCGCGTACTATCGCTCTGTGGCCAGTGATCGATAAAATAATGATAGATATCGATTAAATAATTTGCCCTATTTTGATACATATCCCAATACTTCTTGTTGACATCGGCAGCCTCTTGTATGGTTTCACTTGCATAGAGTTCCGTAAGATATTCTGGCCAATTTAACCGCACTTGTTCTTCGGGAATTGCATTTTCCTGATACGAAGTTTCCCCTACCAAGGGAAGTTTGCCCCCTTTTCCCCGAGGGGAAAAATTTCCCGTTTTGGTATTAATTATAAATAACCCGCCTACTGCCACAGAACCATATTTCATGGTTCCGACATGGCCTGGTATTTTTGCAATTCTTTTAATATTAGCAACGTCCAAAAAAAATGGTGGGTCGGTGTATAGCGTACCATCAACTTCATATACCGCCGATTGGGGAAAGTTAATCGAACCAAATGCCGCCCTTAAATAAATGACCGCCGATAATTCCTGAGGGGAACAGGTCTTTTTAGGATCGCCTTTGGGACTGATCCGGACCCCTGCAAATTTACCCTGTATCGCTTCAAGGATGTTAGAAGCCGATTTCGGCATATCATTCTCATCTACGATTTCCATTGTATAGCCAGCCGTTTCCTTATTCAATAATCCAAACGAACTTTTAATAACACCCGTATCGAAATTATAATCATCAAAGAGTTGCTTTTGGGTTTTTTCCAACTTCTTATTTGTGGTAACCGTAACATTATCAAGTTCTTCGATTTTAACTTCCATAGATGCATTGATGGCATACGAAGTTTCCAAAACGCTTCGCCGAATAGCCTGCATTCCGGCGTAATTAAACTCGATTTCGTCCCCTACTTGCGCCATGAGCCGATATCTGCCGTTTTCATCGGTAAGCGTCCTCCGACCGTTTGCACTATTTATTACATCTACATTTGGCATTGCCTTGCCATTGTTGAATACGATACCATGAACTGCCGCCATTGTATCATTCCCCTCGGAATTTAATATCGTATTTTTAGGATAACTTACAAATGGTTCACTTTCCGGTGCTGCTTCATCATCATCGCCGATAACCGTAGTACTTAGAAAGTACGTCATGGCATCACTTAAATACCGTTTCCAGATTCCTTGGCTCGCATATCTTCTATACGACAATCCAGGGATGTTATCAGATGCAAGAATCAAACTTACCTTGTCACCATATACCTTCAATAGTTCCAACCCAATGCTAAAATCATCTTCAACGTACAAATCATAGGGTGTAAGATCGACCTCTGCTTTCCCTTGTTTTATGTTTATCATGAAGAGGATGTTCTCCGAAGATATCTTCACTTCCGGATAGTAGGTATTTCCTTTATAAATATTTATTCGCATTAAGAGGCTATCTGACAAATTGCTTACTACATGGAAATAAAATGTGTTAAGCTTACGGGTTTTTTTAGTGACCCTTATTTTTGTGACCAGTTCCCCGCCCAAAGCACCATCTCCTTCCCATTCGCCTTGTTTATTCGCACTGACAAAGGAATACCCGACTATTTTGGGTTTATTTTTGGTGAACTTAGCTTTTGCCCTTTTTGCAGACAAGACAATTTCATCTAATTTGAACAAGTCAGGTTCCAATTTTAGTATCTGGAAATCATTAGAAACGACCTTGATACTTGAATACGGAATTTTAATACTTTTATAAGCTATCGAGGAAATAAGCAAGGTATCGGCATCGGTAAACCTCGAATCACTAAAATCTAAATAAAACTGACCATTTTCGTCCGAGACCGTTCCTATTCCCCTGTCGATGAAACCTATATTGACATAGGGCAGGGAAAGATCGGTGTCGGCATCAAGTACTTGCCCTTGAAAATTTGCCTGAGCTAAGAGCAGATTTCCGGTAAATAGGCATACTACGACAATTACTAGATTTTTCATGCATTTTAGATTACGTAAAAGACCTAAAATTTCTTGAATAATCATACGAATCCGTGCTGTAATTTAATTCTTCAACATAATTTATTAACCAAAATAACGATTCATAAACAGCGTCAAAATGAAATTAATATGTGGGTAACATAAATTTTGTGTCGAGTATGTCTTTGGCGCTACTTACCATAGAAATATATAAATTGGGTCACGGGTTTACAACCTATACACTTTCTACCCTACCTCAAAGCAAAACACGCAACTAACCGAAGTGTGTCACAATGTCCTTTTTAAGTTCACGCCGATTATGGCAATCCCGTCCAAAGTCCTGTTCCCGACCAGCACAACGACGATTTTCCCAAGTTAGGAAATCCTTTCATTTGTCTCCTCCTCAAAAATATCAACCTATTCATCATCCTCATTTTCCGGTTTGAAGAGTGCTGTATTCAATACGAAGGCCAAGGTATAGGGCCCGATCCGCTTCCATTTATCATGACTTGCATACCGCTTATAGGAGACGCCAAGATCCTCACTTCCCAATAAAACCAGGCCAATTTCATTACCATAAAATTTTAATAATTCGAGACTTACGGTAAAGTCATTCGTTACATAGATTTTAAAGGGCTCTAAATCAATATGTACGATTCCGGAAGACTGTGTGATACTAAAGATGATATTTTCCTTTGTAAGCTTAACCTCGGGCACCCTGGTATGTGCGTCATACACATTGACCCGTATCAAAAGACTATCCGACGGGTTTTTAATAATGGTAAATGTTAGATCCTTTAATAATCGAATCCCCTTCCTGACGTTGATCTTGGTTCCCATTTCGCCACCCAGCGCAACTTGGCCTTTCCAATAACCAAAGATTTCCCGCCCATGGTTGGTATGCCCTACTTCCTTAGTAGCCACCTCCTTCATGACCCCTTGATTTGAAACGATGATTTCATCAAGGACGACGGTGGCCGGTTGCATGGCGATTACGGGATACTCATTGTATACGAATTCCAGATCAGATATGGCCGTATTGATCGTTTTATAGCCCAGGGAAGAATATTGAAGGCTGTCTGATTGCGTATAATCTTCCTTGTTCAACGGCAAGTGAAAAAGACCTTCTTCATCGCTAACGGTTCCAATCCCCTTATTTACGATGCCGATATTGACATAGGGAATTGGTTTTTTTGTAATCGCATCTACCATGATGCCCTTATAGTCTTGTTGGGCATGGAGCGCACACCCCATTAATATAAGAAGATAGTATTGTACTTTTTTGAGTATCATAGTAATTTGAAACGACCTAACGGTCATTATTTACTGCGAACAATCGTTGGTCTACGTTCTTAAGGCTCAATTTAAAGACCTTAGTCTCCTTGGTTTGTGAGGGCCTGCCAAAATTATGGTAGACCGTCGCCTTCAGATAGGTCGGTGTCAGGCTCTTGTTCCCAAGGTAGTTAATATTCACCTGCCATTCCCCCTTTAGGGTATCATCGATCAAATATTCCTCGGTCGCATAGCCGATGGACTTTTCATCCTTGATACGATCGGCATTTTCCCGAGAATTATGCTTCCAATCAAAAAAACGGTTCTGCGGGTTTACGAAACGCAGTTCGAACTCGGCCTCGCTATCTGCCCATTCGAAGACCAATCGTGTTCCCTCGAAATATTCGTCTAAGGCCAACTTTTTCAGGTCCTGTTTCGACAGGAGTTCTTTCCCCTTTAAGGTAATCAAATTATTCAACTCCCGGTCGATGATCTGGGTGAAGACCTTTGCAGTGTCGATCAATAGGCCCTCCTCCAACAGGTAGCCATAGCGGGCATAGATCGCGGCGGCCTTTTGGTAACCACCGATTTCCCGATAACTTTCGGCCAGGTCTAAATACGATTGGGCATAGTCGGGTCGTAGAATGAATACCTCCTTGTAAATGGCATTGGCCTTTTCGAATCGCCCGCCGGCCTGATAGAGAAACGCCAACGATTTTAGGGCCACCGGGTTGTCAGCGAACAACGCCTGATGCTCGGCGATAATGGCATCGGCAAATTCGTTGTTTTTCATTTCGGTTGAAAAATAAGTATAGGCATCCAAGAAAAAGAAATAGGAGCTTGCATAGGCAGTAGTCAATTCATTATAACGAGCTATGGCAGCATCGATGTCGTTCGCTTCATATAGCTGTTGTAGGTAATTCGGTCGGTTTTGTTGCGCTATATCGGTAACGAGCACCTTCGACCTGTACACATTGTCTGTTCTTCTGGCCACATCGATCAAATTCCCGTCCTGGTCGCGCGGACTAAAATTGGCCGTCTTGGTGTTGATAATGACGACACCCCCTTTTCCTAAACCTCCATATCGTAATACTCCGGAATAAGATGGAATTACCGCAATCCTTTTTATATTGCTCACGTCAATAAGATTACAAGGCAAACTTTCGAAAATTTGGCCATCAACATCAAATATTGCCCCACCACTACCCGCTGCAGCCAATTCCCATAGAAGTACGCATTGAAACTGCAAGTTCATTCGCCATAACTATTACATACGGCATATAACCCGGCAAACCTTCCATTCAAAATAGCAGCGATATCAATGCTCCTACATTGATTTCCTTTTCATCGAGAATTCGAAGCGAATAGCCCGCAGTCTCCTTGTCTAAAATACCAAAAGTACTTTTAATAAGATTGGGGTTATTGTTGTATTCGATCGCCAAGCGCGCTTGTTCCTTTTTGATTTTTTTGGTTACCGTAACCTCGTCGAGTTTTTCGGTCTTTTCGTATAGTGTTACATTCAAGACCCTGGTGACGTCTTCCACCTTGATTTCCAAGGGCAACATGCCGACGTGCGAAAAAACCAATACCTCCCCCTTTCGCGCCATAATTTCGAATTTCCCGTTGGCATCGCTTACCGCCCCATCCCCTTTTCCGAGGATGGAAATGTTTACATCCCGCAACACCCCAAAATCACTGGAGATGGTGCCAAAAATCTTTTTTGGAGTTTCCTGGGAAAAAGCCAAACTCGCCAAAAGAAAAAAACAAAAGGAAGCGGTTGAATTCTTCATAATTCTTGGATTACCGGTGTTTTTAGGATGGCACAATCAGTGTACCAGGTTCCTTTCGTATTAAAGACGGATCCTAAAAAACGATTCGTTGTCCCGTTCTGATGCCAATGGTACCATTTGTACCTCTTTGCGTTGGCTGGGCAAACCGAAATCATAAAATACCACGCATTTCAAATACACGGGTTCTAAGGTTGCGAATTCGGCCAAGTCGTTCACTTTAATGTACCAATCCCCTTTTTGGGCGTCGATCAATTGAAATTCCTCGGTATTCGCATCGTTTTTGACATCGCTCAAATAGCGTTGCCGATCCCCGAATTCAGAATGTTCCCAGGTAAAAAACCGCTTGTCGGGATTAATGATCTGCAATTCGAATTCGGCATTGCTCTTGCTCCACATCACCAAGATCCTCGCATCGAAATGCACCTTGTTGGTATAGGGCTTGTCCTTTTCGTTTGGACTTATATTCGCCCCTTCGGTATGCAATAGGTTGCGCAATTCGTTGGTGACCGGTTTGTTCATAACGGCGTAATCAGTTTCCTGGGGATTTCTATTCGCTGCCAATTCAGTGAGCTGCGTCATAGGCCAGGCCATATTTTTTAGTGTCCTCGGCGCTGAGGGCCAACTCAAACTTTGCCTGTGCACTGCGGTCATCAAGATCCAAGATCTGCTCATTGATCTTAAAGCCACTCGCATAGTCTCCTTCTACGTCATATTTGTAGGCCAAGACCCGAAGCAAGGAACTGTTTTTTGCATTGAGCTCGGCGATGTTCGATAAAATTCGTTGGGCCTTGGCCTCATCGATCGCTTTGAAATAATCGTAGACTTCCATAAAATAGGTCGGCGATGATAGGTGGTCCATCCGTTGTGAAATATAGTGGGCATAGGCCATGTCACTATTCGCATCCGCCTTCAGTTCCTTGATATACAAGGGCGCTTCACCCTTTTCTACCGAGCTAAGATCCCCTTTATAGATGTTGTTCGTAAGGCGTGCCCGATCGACGGGTTTGCTGGCCACTTTGGCTCCTTTTGCCGATTTGGTGGTAATCAAGATAACCCCATTGGCGCCCAAGGTGCCATAACGGGTGGTCGCGGCCATCCCCTTGAGTACGGTAATGTCGGCGATATTTTCAGGGTCAATGAATCCGAAATTCGCCTCCGTAGTTGATCCTTTCCCTGAACTTGTTTGTTGTTGTGGGATGCCATCCAGTACGATCAGACCATAGTTATTTAGTTGCAAACTATTGTCGGTACGCATTTTAATGTGACTTAAATCTTGCTTTACTTCGACCCCCGAAAATTTTCCCTGTACCGATTCTATTACGTTTGTCGACCCAGTAGGTAGCCGTTCCTGCCCGATTGACTGTACTGCTACCCCAAGGCGGTTCTTGTCGACCTCCCCATTCCCGATATTTTGGGTCTCGACAGGGTTTTCAACACGTTTCTTTTCCTGTACCACCACTTCATCCAAGCGAAATCCAGGTCCGGTTGCCAAAGAATCCGGTTTTGGTTGATCATTTGGGGTCGTATTTTCTTCTTCCTTTGAGGCCTTAAGTTGGGCGGCCTTCTCTGAAAATAAGGGGCGGCCATAGTCGAATAACCGGCCCTTGTTCTTTACCAACAACGCGTTAAGATCGTTTTGTTCCTTGTAGGGGTTACTATTGATGATCAAAGTCTTGATACCGAAATCGGGTATGGTTAGTCCATAGGTCTGCGCACCATCAGTAAACAGGAGCAATTCGGTATGCTCCAACGTAATCTGATTTTCGACCGCCCTGAAATTCGTCGCACCATCATACACCGCGTTCTTTAGTTTTTCCTGAATCGGCTCCCAATTGCCCCCGACCACTTGAAACTCAGAAGCAGCGACTACTTCGTTTGCAAAAAGGACTAGGCGAACCTTCAGATCCGGATTCCGCTTGAAATAATTATCTAGAAACTTGAAGTCGCTTTCTAGTTCCCTGTTTTGCATGGAGAACGAACAATCCCAAGCCAACACCACCTGTTTTGTAGCATTCGCCTGTGAAAAAAGCCGCCCGATTACTAATACTGCAAAGAGAAAGAGAAGGCCTTTTTTTAACATGCTTCCTTAAATTTAGTTTCCTTGATGCGCCTTGACCCTGGGAATCAAGAGCAATTCGGTCTGTCGGCCATTTACGTACCGAAAGCCGTTTTCCCCATAAAATCCCGGTTCTTCCAACATAATGCGGATGTCGTTTTTCCATTCAGGAATGGTGATCGTCGTATTGAGTTCAATCGCATATACGGTGTTCGGATTTAAAGGATAATTTTCGCCATCATCTTTCATCACCCCTCCCTGCGAATCCCACATGCCCATGGTTGTACCCGCCGAATGGCCATAATATCCCAGGGGATGCGTATAAATCGATGGTCGCAACCCTGCCTCTTTGGCTTCTTTTAACGAATTGGCCAGAATTTCGTTTCCGTTGCGACCTGTAATCATGTTTCTAGTCAGAAAGTCCTGCACCCGATTCCCATCCTTCAAACCTGCTACCAAATACTCCGGGGCTTGCCTTTCCTGAGGTTTTAATACATAGGCCAATTCCTGGCAATCGGTATTCAGTCGTAGATAGGTAATGCCAAAATCACAGTGCAGCAGGTCACCTGGCAAGATGACCATATCTTCGGGCCTTCCAGAAAATGAATACAGGCGTTCTCCCGATTGCGCATTGCTGCGTTGCACATCCACTGTCGGGTGAAACCAGGTTTCCAAACCGAGGTCGGTCACTTTTTGACGCATCCACCACTCCACTTCTGATGTAGTGGTGATGCCCGGGGTGATTACATTTTCGGAAAAGGCCTCGGCAATGATGTCATGGGTAATATCTACCAATTGGTTATAAATGATCATTTCCCGTGGGGTGCGCGTTTCGATCCAACGTACGGCCAATTGTTCGGCCGATACGACCTTTGCATGGTGTTTTTTAGGAAGGTTGGCCATGAATTCATCGTAATCGGTCTTATCAAGACCGTCTGCCACGTTGTGGTCTTTTGAAAAATCGAGTCCGATTTTAGCCGGATTTCGCTCCTCGATCAATTGTACCAAACGTTTCCATTGGTCGGGTTCGGCTTCCTTGTCCCAGGCCGAAATGATGTTCTCGCCAACATCATAGCGAGCAACCGCAAGTTTTTCAATGGTGTTTTTTTGTTGGTTGCGATAGAAAAGTAAAATAGTCCTTCTTCGGGCATTCAACCAGGTCGAAGGCAGCATGGTGCGCAGCACGGGGTCTTCATTGTATTCCCTTGAAATAACGATCCACATATCAATTTGGGCCGCATCCATCAATTTCGGAAGTAGGTTATTAAAACGATCAGCAAGGATTTCATCAACTACCCTTGCACGTTCTTTTTCCGAAAGGATCTGTTGGGCATTCGAGGGACGAATGGTAAGCACTAAAAATAAAATAAAAATGAAGTTTCGCATGGAATATGTTTGTTTATTGAAAATACAAAATATTAGGATAAACTATTTTAAATATTAGGTTTTAGAATTCAGCGCTAGTAAGAGTGTTTCCCTTCTAAGTAGCTTTCCATTTGGGGTAGCTCTCATTTTTGGGATACAAAAAATCTCCTTGGGCCGTTCTGCCCCAGTTAGTGAGGAAAGTGCTTGTATGTTTTTCATAAGTTCTTGTTTATCGAGGTCCCCTTCTACTAGCAGTACCATTTTTTGACCCAGTTTTTCATCCGGAAGCCCTGTAACAAAAAATCGATTGGGTATAAGAGGGGCCAACTTGGCTTCGATCTGTTCGGGGAATAATTTTATACCTCCAGAATTAATGGTGTTGTCGAAGCGACCCAGCCATTCGAATTCAGTCTCGGAAACAAGGAAGACCAGGTCATTGGTAACGATTTCATTTCTTGAAATATCGGGCGCATGTATTACAAGGCATCCTCTTTCGTCTACCGATAACGCGATATTCGGCAAGCAATTAAAATTCGTCCTTGAAATAGGTTTGGTTTCATCAACGGTACTTAAGCCCGATTCTGTAACCATGTTGGAAGGGATCTTTGAGGGATGGTTTATTTTCCGAACGGCTATATGCGATACGGTTTCAGTCATTCCATAGGTTTCATAAACAGCGGTGATTTTGTCCTGAAGCAATGCAATTACTTTTTTTGACACCGGGGCACCGCCAACAAGGATCGTTTTAATCAAATCAAGCCGATTCAACGAATTTTCTAGCTGTAAGGGCACCATTGCACAGAAATCATATATATTCGAAAGGTGCTCTAACGGATTGGACGAAGGTTCGATATAGTCTAATTCAAGCCCCAATACCATGGCCCTCACCAACATCATCTTGCCTGCGATATAGTTGATCGGCAGACAGTTTAGCGCGGTATTTCCGGCTTTCAAGTTGAAAAATCCCCCAGTGGCCCTCGCTGAATTGGCCATATGCGATTTTTCCAAGGAAATACGCTTTTGTGGTCCGGTCGATCCCGAGGTATTCACATCAAGTGTTGGGGCATCACTGACCCAATCTAACAAAAAGCTTCCCATTTCCCGTTCATAGCCTTCTCCTTCCTTAACAAGACTATAGGCAACTTCCTTTACTTCTTCTAAGGAATAGGAGATCCTATTTAGTTTAAATCGGGGATGGATCTCAATCGGCATAATTTATTTTTGCATTTTCAGCATAAAAGTCCTCCTTGTTCAAGACTTTTCCGGACAATCGATTCCGCCAATCAGTCCATTTGTATTTTCGGGCAAAAATGAGGATCAATATCGGATACAATACGAAAAGCGGAACAAGCATATCAAAGCCCAAAGTGGGTTCAGCAACGCTCTTAAATAGCGCATCAACCTGAAATGCCGTGCCATCGGAGGTAATCAAAAGCGCTGTGATAAGATTATTGGCGGCATGAAATCCTAAGGCAAGTTCAAGACCCTCATCCATTAGTGTCAAAATACCCAGAAAAAAACCAGTGCCAATATAGTAGACCATGATACCATAGCCCAGTTGTTCAACCTCCGGATTCCCCAAATGCATCAATCCGAAGAGTACCGAGGTAATTACCAAGGGGATCCAACGATTTTTGGCCATGATGCCAATGCCCTGCATCATATAGCCACGAAAAAGATACTCCTCAAAACTGGTTTGAATAGGGATTAACGGTACGGCAATCACAAAGAGGTAGATAAATGGTTCTAACTTAAAATTAAAAACGTAGTCCTGTGGTGAAAAATACATGTCAACCGCAGTAATAAGGATCCCAATTATTGCCCAAAGCCCGAAGGAAAAAAAGATGCGTTTCCAATCGATGCGTTTCCTTGAAGTAGTGAGTGAGGTAAGACTTTGATAGTGAATATATTTGACCCATAAAAAAAGCACCCCGAGACCGATTGCGAAGGGTACCAACATTTCAAACAAAAAACGGTTCGCGCCTTTTCTTGAAATTTCCGATTGCATAATAGCCTCTACGTTCAGATTCAGTAATTTAATCAAGGCATAGTTGACAACCATCAGGCCGATAAATCCCATAGGAATCAAAAAATATTTCCAAATGCCCAGTTCACCCTTATATCCTTGTTCTATGTACATATTGTATCGATTATGTTGGTTTCCCAATTTTTACTTTTGCTATATTTTAAATTCCCGTTTTCTACGGTCAGCGGACTCCCAAAGTTATTCGTAAAAAGATTCCCGGTGCCCAGTCCTTGTGGCAACTTGTTATTTAAGGTATAGGTCCATTGCGCAATCGCATTCAGGCCGATATTACTTTCGAGGGCACTAGTTACCCACCACCCGATATCCTTTGACTCCGCCAAGGATATCCATTCAGCACTCCCTTTAAAGCCGCCGATCAAACTCGGTTTTAAGATAATAAATTGCGGCTGTATCTTATCGAGTAATTTCTCTTTTTCACGCTGATCAAATATGCCAATGAGCTCCTCATCCAAGGCAATGGGTATGGGAGACATGGTGCATAGTCGCTTCATTTCCATCCAATTTCCTTGTTTTATGGGCTGTTCTATCGAATGCAGGTCATATTCGCTTAAGGCAATCAATTTTTCGAGCGCTTCAGGCGGGCTGAAGGCACCATTGGCATCTACCCGCAATGCGATTTCATCCTTTGTGTACTTCTTCCGAATAGTGCCTAGGATAGAAACTTCCTTTTTAAAATCGGTCGCGCCTATTTTCATCTTGATGCAGTTGAATCCCTCGGCCAATTTCTGTGCGACTTGTTCGCGCATATACCCCTCATCACCCATCCATATGAGTCCGTTTATGGCTATAGGAGATTGTTTTTCGGTGAAATCGGATTGAAATAATAGATAGGGTTCTTTTGAGGCTAGCGACATGAAGGCCTGTTCGATTCCGAACTGTATACTAGGATAGGGTCGCAGGGCGTCCCAAAGTGCTTCCTTACCAAGATGGATATGGTTGCATACCCATTTCAGTTGGTCCTCATAATTTGATACGTCATCGGCACTCAGGCCTCGAAACAAACCACACTCCCCAACACCGTACTTACCATGCTCCCTCAAAACCAGCAGCCAGGTTTCCTTATGGTCAAGCACCCCTCGGGAAGTACCTGCGGGACGTTGAAAATCGAGGATATATTTTTTATAGCAAGCCTTCATCCGATGCCATCAAATTTAGCTATATTTTACGTCTTAAAACAAACTTGATGACCAAGATAAACGGTAAAACAATATGGATTACAGGAGCTTCCTCTGGGATTGGGGAAGCCCTGGCCCATGCATTAAATTCAAAAGGGTGTAATCTTATTATATCGTCACGAAAAGAAAAAGACCTACTTACGGTCAAGAGCAACTGTGAATTTCCTGAAAAAGTGGCGGTCGTACCACTTGATTTAGCGCAATTAGAGGTTTTGCCGAAACACGTCGCAATCGCCATTAAGGCGTTCAATGGCATCGATATGCTCATAAACAATGCCGGCCTTAGTCAACGATCCCTTATTTTCGATACCGAAATAGCGATCTATGAAAAATTAATGCACGTAAATTATTTGGGTACGGTGGCGCTCACCAAATTAGTGCTCCCTCATTTTATCGCCGAAAAAAAGGGTCATTTTGTTACGGTAACGAGCCTAATGGGCAAATTTGGATCGCCCTATAGATCTGGGTACTGCGCCGCCAAACATGCGCTTCACGGCTTTTTTGATGTACTACGTATGGAACATGAAAAGGACGACATCGGCGTTACCTTGATCTGCCCTGGCTTTATTCAGACCAATGTGGCACGGAATGCATTAACGGCAGCTGGCAGCGCACAAGGGGTGGATGATCAAGCGACCCAAAACGGACTACCAACAACAGTGTGTGCCCAAAAAATAATACGGGCGATCGAACACCGCCGGTTCGAGGTCTATATTGGCAGAAAGGAAATCATGGGGGTCTATCTAAAGCGGTTTTTTCCCAAGTTGTTGCACCGATTGGTTTTAAGAAGTACCGTTAGATAGTAAGCGCCTCCCCTATTTTTAGGAGATGCAATTTTTTACCAGCCAAATCGAACATTTTCAAGGCCCTTTCGTGGTCGATTTTTATATAGCCAAAAGTATCAAAGTGATATCCAAGGATGGTATTGCACTCCACAAAATCAGACGCCGTAATCGCATCTTCCAAACCCATTGTAAAGTTGTCTCCTATAGGTAAAATGGCCAGGTCTAATTTGGTGGTTTGTGGAATCAGTTTCATGTCCATGGTCAAGGCAGTATCCCCGGCAATATATACCTGCTTATTTTCCGAAGTAAGGATAAAACCCCCTGGCTGTCCACCGTACGAACCATCCTCAAATGAAGACGTATGTATGGCATTTACATATTTTAAGGTCCCAAACGGAAATTTCCAAGAACCCCCAAGGTTCATTGGATGTGCCTTCATTCCTTTTTTTTCGAAATACGTTGTAATTTCAAAATTGCTAATGACCGTACTACCATGTGGTTTGCCGATTTCCTCCACATCAAGCGTATGATCCTGGTGTGCATGTGTCACCAGAATATAATCGGGCTTGATTTCCTTGATATTGATTTTATCGGAAGCCATCGGGTTTCCCGAAATAAAAGGATCTACCAATAACAAATTGTGGGCGGTCTCGATTAGCAGGGAAGCATGGCCAAGAAACGTGATTTTCATACTTGAAGTCTTTATACTTCAAATTTAGGCAAAATTGAACCAAAATCGTACCCCTTCAGAGGTCCTGTCAATATTTAGTTTGGTCTGCAGTTGGTTCGCCAAACGGTTCATGAGGCGGATGCCCATGGACGAATTGGCGCGTTCATCGGTATCATCGGGCAGGCCTACACCATTATCGGTATATTCAAAAAAGCCTTCCTTTTCTCCGATTTTTCGCAAATGGATATAGATTTTTCCATTTTCATCATCAACCGGAAATGCATATTTAAAGGAGTTTGATACCAACTCATTCAAGATAAGGCCAAACGGAATTGCACGGTCGATATCGAGCTCGATGCCTTCGGCGTCTATGGTAATATTGATATTATGGCCTCCTTTTTTATAGACCGATTGTACGCTATTGATCAGGCTTTCTATGTAGCCTTGCATTTCAATAACCGAAAGGTCGTCGTTCTGATATAATTTTTGATGGATCAATGCCATGGCCTTCACGCGACTCTTTCCTTCCTCTAGGGCCTCGATAGCTGCCTTGCTTCGCGTGTTCTTAGTTTGTAGACTTAACAAACTTGATACCATTTGGAGATTGTTCTTGACCCTATGGTGAATTTCCTTGAGCAAGGAGTCTTTTTCTACCAATGCCTTTTCAATTATATGTTTTTGTTCAGCGATCAATCGCTGGTTTTTAATACTCTTCAAATAGGCGTAGACCAAGCCTGCAAAACCTAAAAGTGTAAAAATCAAGGAAATGAATACCAAACTGATTTTTTCATCTTTGGCGATCATTTCATTTCGCTGTTTTTCAAGCGTAAGCTTTTGGGCATCCATTATTGAGCGAGTATTGGCCTTTTCCTCAGCCATTACGGTCGCCAACTGTTGTTTTCTCAATTCAGATTCATTATTGCTCAACGAATCATTAATACGGATGTTTTTCTTGAGATACAATGAAGCATTCTTGTAGTCTCCCAACATATCGTAATAAATCGAGAGCAGCCTGTTTTTCTTGATGAGATTGGCCGTCATTTTGGGTTGTATATTATCACTCAAATAATCAGTGGCCTTTTTCAAGTCGCCTAATTGCAGGAAGCATTCGGCCAAGGCCAATCGATTCTCGATAATTTCGGAAGAAAAGGCCCCTCTATTCGATTCGGCCATGCCTTTTACGCTTTCTTCCAAAAAAGGTATGCCTTCTTCATAATGCTCCAATTGCAGATGGCACTTACCAATATTACCCTGAATACTACTATTTAGAAAGTTGGCTTCATGCAGGTCCCCCTCAGTTTTAACTTTGGTGACATCACTAAGATACACGTCTATAAAACCTTTCGCCTTTTTATAATTTGTGAGGGCGGTTGGGATTGACTTGTCTAAACGAAGATAGGTACCAACATTGTTATAGAATTCAGCCTGGGCAAAATAGTCTTTCTCGTCAATGGTTTTCTTGACACTTTCAAAATAATCCTCCATTGCTTTTCGATGCAGCCCCAAATTGGAGTAAATGTCATAGAAGACCACATTGGTGGTTATACCCAGTACTTTTTTCTCCTTTCGAATTTCAATCTGTTCTGTGTAAAATCCTAATTGGGCATAATTGATATCCATTAAATCTAACAGGATGGTCTTGGTATCAAGATCCAGGTCTTCGATATTTTTATAGATTTCCTTGGCAATGGACAGACTTCGATCATAATTCCCCAAATCATAATAAATCTGGGCCTGTATTAACTTGTATTGGGTAATCGAGAGTGTATCCCTGGTTTTTTCAGCTGTATTGAGATAGATATTTACCGTATCAAGCCAATCATAAGCAGAATTTAGGCTATATCGATTGGGTGTTTCAAAAAAGAGTTGAAACCGTTCTAAGGGGGTCGCTATATTCTGAAATTGCTTAAAGGAATTTTCACTGGGCACGATGGTATCCTGTGCCCTTGCAGAAAATCCGACTAAGAAATAGACCAGTAGGAGTCCGATAATTTTGCCAAGCAATTTTTTCATAGTATACGATCACACAAAACCAAAATTACCATTATCAAACGGTTTTGCTAAATTTTTGTTGTAAACCAAACCAATGCTTGGTGTAACGGGCCTACTATATCAAATGATGTGGGCCTATGGCCATACTTTTATACAATATGTTTCGCTCCTGCAATGGCTGGCAGCAAAAACAATAGCAAGTAGTTGCCGTGAAGCTTAGGAGGTTTAAAAAAAGCTGTGCAGGAATTACACAGCTTTACAATAAACGACTCATGTTAATGATAAGATTTGGGGTGTCATATAGACAATTCAAAAGTAGGGCATACATTCACTACTTGCCGAACTTTGTTGTGTAATAGCCAATTTTTGTTGTGAAATCGATGCCCATGCAATTCTCGTGCATTTCATCCGATTTTTAGTGCATTTCATGGATTTTCTTATAGCCATTTGCCGACCCGCAACGGAACCATTTAAAAAAGCCCGAATGCGTGATGAAAAAGGTTTGTTTAAGGTGTCATCCCTACTGTTCTATTTTGAAGATAAGAACGAACCGAACCAAAATTACTGCTGTGTGCGCACGAACTAAAAAGAGCCCTATCATGTACGACAGGACTCTTTTACGAGAACACTATATGAAAATGAAAAATTTTAAACGCTTTTGGATACCTTCTGATGAAGTATCACAAGGCAAATATAGGTTCAATCGTTAGGTAGAAAAAAATATTGTTGTGTAATCGGGAGTGGTTGTTGTGTAACGTACATCTTTTGATTGCGAACAAAAAAAAGGCACTCAAAGGTGCCTTTTATATTATAATGTATCAAGATCACCTATCAGGAATTCATTGCGGAAATGATAAACTCCTTAAATTCCTTCGAGATTGGTATCAAATTATTATTAATCATGATATCCTTTGAATTAATGGCGTCAATGTGATCAACATTTACGATATATGATTTATGGGCCCTGTAAAATTTGTTCTTAGGTAATTTTTCAAGGTAGTCTTTCAATGGGGATCGTACTAAGAATTTCTTGTCGACCGTATTTACCTCCAGGTATACATTATCTGCTTTAATGAATTGAATGTCCTCGAATTGGATACGATAATAAAGATGCTGCTTTTTGACGAAGATTGAATCCTTCAAAACGCTATTCGACATGGGAAGGTCTAATTCACTTGAGTTTGAAGGCTGTTTTCCTTCGGAATAAATAAAATTAGATAAGGCTATTTCAATGGAGGTATAAAGATCCTGCTGTTCAAAGGGCTTCACTAAATATCCGTTCGGCTTGACCGTTTTTGCATTTTCTACGGTGGCGCGATCGGAGTTGGAGGTCACAAAAATAAAGGGGATGTCATAATTTTCGCGAATGTGTTTCCCTAAGTCAATCCCCGTCTTATCGGAGGCAAGAATGATGTCGATTAAAACAAGATCAACCTCATGATTCTTTAATACTTCCTCGGCTTGTTCGTATACAATTACATTGTCGACGATTTCATAACCAATTTCCTCAAGCATAGACTGCATATCATCGGCAATTATGACATTGTCCTCAACGATAAGAATTCTAATGGGCTGTTCCAAATTAGTTGTGGTTTAGAAGGTTAGTAGCCAAAATTACAAAAAATTATTATAAGAGATATAAAACAATATAGCCAAAAGAAAAGTGCTCAATGCCAATTTTTTAAGTTCGGGATCTAATTCTGCAACATTTGATGTACGCTTGACTTTTGCCATATGCAGAAAAATTGGAATAAATGCAATCAAAGCAGCGTACTGGTACCCATCGGTGTTCGATAGCAACATAAAAGCCAGGAGGCACAAAAATGCACTCACTAATAAAAAATAATGATATTTTTTACCATATTCAAAACCCATTCTCACCACCAGGGTATTCTTACCGGCCTTTGAATCGGCTTCATAATCGCGCAGGTTATTCAGATTCAAAACTCCCGTGCTCAATAATCCGCAGGTGCTGGCAGGTAACAGGGCCGTCAAAAAAATTGTTTTGGTATATAAGAACATTGAACCTAAGACGGCTACCAGGCCAAAGAATACAAATACGAAAATATCGCCAAGACCTTTATATCCATATGCTGAGTTCCCAACGGTATATTTTATCGCGGCCCAGATGCTGACCAAGCCCAATGAACCGAACAAAATGATATATTCAAGGTCTTCCATCCCAAAAGAAACATTGAGCAGGGCAATGACAAGGATGCCGCTGATAACAATTGCCCCGAGAATACCGGTCTTTAATTCATTGGCAGAAAGGAGCTTGCTCTGAAATGCCCGTTTGGGGCCTATCCTTAAATCATTATCAGTACCCTTTACACCATCGCCATAGTCATTGGCGAAATTCGAAGTTACCTGAAATGCAACTGTAGTTAATAAGGCAAGTATGAATATAATGCCATCTGAACTACCATGAAAATTAGCTAAGGCCGTACCGATAACAACACCCGAAACTGAAAGTGGTAGTGTTCGCAATCGTGCCGCTGCAACCCACGTAAGGAATTTTGACAAAACTAATAAGGATCTTCTATTTGAATTCGCTTGCCCTCTTTATAGGAAGCCACGAAGGCATCTTTAAAACCGATATCGACAAGCTGTTTCCGAAACCTCTGTGCTTCCTTTAAGGTTTCAAAGTTGCCAAGCGAATATGCGTAAAAGGGGTTTGTTTTGACAAACATGGTATTGGTAAGTGCCTCAGAGGCCAATGTGATATTGTTATCAACAAATGATTTTACTTGAACGGAGTACACTTTCTCCTTCTCCAAAAAGTTCTTGGCCAGGTAAAACTCCTTTACCAAGCTTAATTCCTCATTTTGCTCCTTTAGATTATCAATGCGTGCCTTTATGACATCGAGGCTATCGATAGATACCAATAAATTACTGGGTTTTTCGAATCCACTTTTAGTGCTAAGACCTGCAGTAAAGGAAGTAATAGCCAAAGTTCCTATTAAAAAAAGACCGGTAATTCCCGCTAGTATGTTCCGTTGGACCTTACTTTTTTTTAATTCCTTATTCTTGAATTTTATTTGATCTAATAGACGTTCATTAATAATTTGAGCCTTGTCTATATCCTTGTGGAGCTCGAGCAAGTCACTTTCTTCGATGAATGGCATGAGAAAATACGTTTAGGGGTCTGATACGATAAAGTTAAAAAAAAACGCCTACTATTAACAATAATACGTAGGTGAATGTGGCAAAATTAGAATTTTAATCGGCAAACAGACGATAAATCGAATAAAATTTCCCCATTGTATTGATTTTCATTTTAATAGGTCACACATTAACCGCGAATCACATGAATCCCATCTTCCTTTATGTCTATTTTTCTAGCCTTGTATAAGGTTCCGATGCCCTTTTTAAACGTCTTCTTGCTCATTTGAAGTTCTTGCTTTATTTCCTCTGGAGAAGATTTATCATGGAGTCCAAGATATCCCCCATGTGAGAGTAGGGTTTCATATATTTTATTTGCAGCCGGCTCAAGAATTTTCAACCCCAAAGGTTGGAGCGAAATATCAATTTTATGGTCTCCGCGAATTCTCTTGACCACTCCTTTGGTAGTATCGCCCACCGATATTTTTTTGAAAACCTCATTGCCATATACCAACCCTTTGTGCTTATGGTTAATTATTACTTCCCAACCTAAATCGGTCAGACGTGTAACGACTAGCTCGACCACATCGCCCTCTCCTACGGTTAGGTTATCATTATTCAAAAACTTATCCAACTTGTTCGAAGCCACAAGGCGATTAGATTGCTGGTCTAAATAACAAAATACCACATACCATTGACCTTCTACCATTTTATTTCGTTGTTCCCTAAAAGGAACCAGCAGATGTTTTTCCAAACCCCAATCTAAAAAAGCCCCAAATTCATTGACCTCTACGACCTGTAATAATTGAAATTCATTTATTTGAATAAAAGGTTCCAATGTAGTTGCCACAGGGCGTTCGGCATGATCTAAATAACAAAAAACCTCTAATTCATCACCAATTTGATAGTGTTCAGGCACGTACTTGTTCGGCAGAAGTATTTCATTGTCTTCGCCATCGCCTAAAAACAAACCAACGCTGGTATCGCGTAAAATTTCGAGCGTGTTATATTCCCCCAGAGCTATCATGGTGTAAAACTAGTTTAAATTATAAGATATAAAAAAGGCCGCAAACCCAACGGAATACGGCCCTACATTTTTTATATCCCTATTATTTATATACCGATTCTCTGTTGAAATGTTTGCACAGCATATAATAGACTACCGCACGATGCTTGTTTTTATTGGATGTGCCATAGGTATCCAAAACACTTTTAATGGCATCCATTAACTGAGGGCCATCTTTTAAACCCAATTTTTTGATCAAGTAATTTTTCTTTACGGTTTCTAACTCCTTTTCATCACCTCCAGAAACTTTCGAAGCATCCAGATTATAAATAGAAGGGCCTAAACCAGCAGTAACCTTGGTCAAAAGTGCGGTGTCTGCACTTGTACTAAATTTGTCCTTAATGTCTGCGGCATACTTTGCAACCAATTCATCTCGTTTACTCATAATAGTCTGTCTTGAATAATTAATGGTTTTAAAAATCCGAAGATATAAAATCAAAGTACTTCATCAAAATTTTATTATTTATAACTCTTGGAGTCTTAATTTCAAGGAGTTGGGGCACCTCTGAATCCTGGTAAAAACTTCGAAGTCGTGGAAGCAGCTCCTCGCCATCTGAAACCGTTTGATATCCTAAATTGAACATTTTACAAAGCTGTTCGGCATCTAATTGATGTACCGTTTCGAAATACTTTTCAAAAGTGGTGGTTTCGTCATTCCCTGGAAGGATCCTAAAAATTCCGCCGCCTTGATTGTTGATTACGATAATCCTAAAATCAGGCCGTATGTAATTATTCCATAAGCCATTGCTGTCATATAGAAAACTAAGGTCCCCGGTAATTAATAGTGTCGGACTTTTATAGTATATCGAAGCCCCGACCGCCGTAGATGTACTCCCGTCGATGCCGCTCGTGCCTCGATTGCAGAATACTTCTACAGACGCATCGGTCTCAAATAATTGGGCATAGCGTATGGCCGAACTATTTGCCAAATGCAATTGAACCGTTTTTGGAATATTTTTTAAAATGTAATAGAACACCGACATATCTGAAAAAGGAATTTTATCGATATACTCCCTGCGTTTTACTTCATAAACGCTTTTTAAATGATGCCAACTTTCATAATAGTTACTTTGGCTCAATTTACGGGATGGCAAGATTTGATCAATAAACGATCCGATGTTCATTTTAAAATGATGCGATAAGCAAAAGAAGGTATTGAATGCTTTTTTAGCATCAACATGCCAATGATGTTGCGGAGTATATACCCTTAAAAAGGCCTTGATTTTTTTTGATACGACCATACCGCCTATAGTTAGCAGAAGATCTGGTTGCAACGCCCGAAAAATAGCTTCGCGATTCTCGAGTTTCTCGATCGGGGCAATGATACTATCAATGCTTGGGAAAAAAGTAGAATTGTGCACATTCGAAGTCGTTTCTGAAAGGACGACCACTGATGGATCCTTGGCAAGCAACTTCAATAGTTCGACATTGATACTATTCGGATAACAGGCCCCTATTAAAATCATTTTTCGCGGGGCCGCATTCCAAATTGCGGTATATTTTTCAACGTCCTCGATCAAATCGGCACCCGGTTTCACTACAGGGACAAAATTTGGGATGACCAACACATTTTCTGTCACCTCATATAACGGCTCTTCAAAAGGCACATTGATATGAACGGGTATTCGGTCATTCACAGCAATTGTCAAGGCCTTGTTAAGCAGGTCATTATTGTACTTATTAACTTTTAGTTGGGCCGCGTCAAGCCCAGTGTCTTCGATCATTCCGGGGGCATATTTTCGTACACTTTTTGTAGCATGGGCCACATCCTGCATTAAGTTGGCAGAATATCCGATATGCTTCTCAAAAACACCTTCTTGTCGTATTGTTTGCCCATCCCCAACATCGATTTTATAGCCAGGTCTATCGGCAGAGACAATCACCAAGGGTATATCACTATAATAAGCCTCTGCTATGGCCGGATAGTAGTTCAGCAAAGCACTTCCCGAAGTGCAGATCACCGCTACCGGAGCCTGTAATCGTTGGGCCATGCCCAAGGCAAAGAAAGCAGCACAACGTTCGTCAACAATACTAAAGCAATTGAAAAAAATATCAGCCGTGAAGCCGAGGGTTAGCGGTGCGTTACGGGAACCCGGCGAAATTATGATGTTATTTATCCCTTTTGCCTTACAATGCTCTATAATCAATTGGGCGGCGGGAATTCTGGAATAGTTCATGGAATACAAAAATACGAAGCACCAAATTCTTAGCCCAATTAATTTTGGTCTAACAGAATGCGCAACATGGTTTTACTTTTCGCAACAGTTTCCTGCCATTCCAATTCAGGAATCGAATCGTGGGTAAGTCCGCCCCCGACATAGATGTATGCTTTTGAATTAATTAGTTGCATACACCGAATATTGACATAAAGACGGGTGACCGTCTTGATAGATCGAAAGGCACCGATTTCTTGATTTTTTTGACCAGAACTTCTCACTTTGGTGAGTCGCAGATTCAGTTCGCCTAAATAACCGGTATAAAACTCGCGATCATACCCTTCATGGTCCTGAATGTAATTTTTTGCCCATTCTTTCGGAAAACCGCAAACTGCCGGTGTCGGGTGCAGCGACTTGATAACATCGGTAATGGTATTTTGAAGGGTTCCACTTAGTTTGGTACGCAAATGCCAAAGGTTTCCAGCGGGAATTGATTCCAATTCCGAAATTTTGAGATCGACTACCGAATTTGCCAAGGCCTTTGCTATATATTCGGTAACCAAGGCTTGCTCCCCGATTTCCTTTTCTCCCCAAACAGGGAGCTCACTCGTATTTTTGTTTTGGGTACCTGCCAACGACATGGCCATCACCTGCTTATTTTCGACCTGCACCAGAATTTCTGGGGTAGCCCCTAACCACATTCCAACTTTTGGATGGTACCAGAGATAACAAAATGCCGTTGGGTAATGGGCTAATAATCGTTCACATAGAATGAAGGGCGAAAGTGTACAACCTACTTCCAGCCGTCGTGAAAGCACAACTTTGGGGTGGTCTTTTTGAATTTCACCAATGGCACTTTTTAGTTTTGCTACATAGTGTTTCTTAGCTTGTGGATGTAATTTTACCGTGGGTAACTGAACTGTGGTCGTCACAACTTTATCGAAATCAAATGCCTGTAATGTTTCGTTTGCTGCGATCAGTACAGCTTCCTTTTGACTATCAAAGGGTGCGAAAACGAATCCACTTTCAGAATAATCCCTAACATATCGCAGCGTTGTGTCATTTTGAAAAATGGCATTGATCCCGGTTTCATTCGGTTTGCGATAAATCACAAATGGAAGTTCATCGGCCAAATGAGCTTCCGCCTTGGTTACAATGTCTAAAAACATCCTATTTTTTGGCTAAAGCAATGGTGGTCAATTTACAGACCGAAAGTAGGTTTTCATCGTTATCCGTAATTTTGATATCCCATAATTGAGTCGTTCGACCTTTGTGAATTACGGTTGCCTTGGCAAAGACTTCTCCCTCCTTCACACTCTTTACATGATTAGCGGAAATTTCTATCCCCCTAATAAAAAAATTCTGTGCGTCTAGGAAAATATATGATGCCATACTTCCAACGCTTTCGGCCAATGCAACCAGAGCACCTCCATGAAGCACCCCATCAGGCTGGTGGACCCGATGGTTTACGGGCATTTTGCCCACCAAAAAATTTTCGCCGACGTCTATATATTCAATTTCCAAGGTTTCCATCATGGTATTTTTAGATGACTCATTACAAACTTTTAGGATTTTGACCTTTAAATCGTCCATGCTGCTAATTTTTTGTAAAATTACATATTACAAAACCAACAAAAGAAATTCCTCTAAAGAAGATTATGTTTTATGGACCCATTGGAAAAACAAGTACGGTACCAAACAACCAATACCTACGAAACCTTAAACAAGTTAACGCCTGAGACGAAGTATGTCTGGATCGTTTTTCATGGCATCGGTTATTTAAGCAGATACTTCCTAAAGTATTTTGATGAATTATCACCCAGTGAACATTATGTTATCGCGCCCCAAGCACCTTCAAAATATTATTTGAACAATGCCTATCGTTATGTTGGGGCAAGCTGGTTGACCAAGGAAAATACCGTTTTAGAGACTCAGAATGTCATTTCCTATCTTGATGCCGTTTTTGCCAGTGAAAAAGTTCAGTCTCATCAAAAAATAATCGTCCTCGGATTTTCACAAGGGGTGTCAGTAGCGATGCGTTGGCTAGCCCATATTCAATTAAAGTGTGCGCATTTGGTTGTCTATGCAGGTGGATTGCCTGAAGAACTGAAGGCCGACGAATTCAAGTTCCTTGAAAAAAACGGTACGCGTATTACCTTGGTAGTGGGTGATCAAGACGAATATCTCACCGAAGAACGCCGCTTAAAAGAAACGGATAAAATGAACTATTTATTCAATGGAAGGGCCAATCAACTTATTTTTGAAGGAGGGCACGAGCTAAAAAAAGAACTTCTAAATACATTCCTATGACGAACGCTGAAATTGTTTTAGAAAACGAGTATGTAAAACTAATGCCGTTAACCTTGGATAATTTTCAACATTTAAACGAGATAGCGAGCCAAGAGAAATTGGTTGCATTTTCCCCATCAGATATTGAGACGCCTGAGGCATTTAGGAAGTATGTAGAAACGGCATTGGAATTCGGTAAAATGAATCAAGCGATTTCCTTTATCATCTTTGACAAAATACGTCAGGAGTATGCCGGTAGCACACGTTATATGAATATTCAATGGGTGAACAAGGTCGTCGAGATAGGTTCAACATGGCTCGGAAGGGAATTTCATGGAAGCGGCCTTAATTCGCATATGAAGCATTTGATGCTCGATTATGCGTTTGAAAAAATGGATTTTGAAAAAGTTGAATTCCGTATCGATGAACGCAACATCCGTTCACGAAAAGCGGTTGAAAAACTTGGTGCAAAACTCGAAGGCATTCTGCGAAAAAACGTTTATCTCTTAGATGGCTTTAAAAGAAACACTTGTTGTTATGGGATTTTGAAGGATGAATGGTATGCCCAGCGAGGCATATTATAATATTGGAGAGAGGATGGTTCTTTCAAATTTCCTGGGGAAGATTACAGTGGCCCTTTGATCATTTAAAGGAACTGCACAGAAAACTTTAGGTCTTGTTCACCCATAAGTTCACAATTCCTGATTAAAAATACGATTACCGTTCCTTCAGCGTAGCATCCTCTGGATAGTAATTAATTTTACGCGTCCTGAACGAATTGGTCGGGGTGACAATTTGTTTGATCCAATTACCGCTGTCGCCATCATCAAATTGATAAATGTATTCCAAGGTCTCGGTATGATTATCTACTGTTATGGCTTTTTTAGTCAGCATGCCCAAATCATTATATGTAAAAACCACCGTTTCTTCTGGAACAAACTGCTGGCTGGTCACCTTATAGGAAAATGACGTGCTGCCGATTAATTCGTTCTCATTGTTGAAGACTTGTTCTACAGCCGAATTTGGCTCGCCATCTAGGAATTTTTTAGTCAAAACCACCTTATTAATGGTCCCATCTTTCGCCTTTTTTTTTGAAGTACGCTCAGATTCTAAAATTTCCCCGTTCAAAACAATGGTCTTTGTTTTTTCGTCCTGGTAGGTAGCATATGTAATCACCGTTTCGTCATTCCCACTGTTATTGCTTCGAACCAAGCGATTCAGGATGCCGTTCGAATCAAAATAGTATTCATATTTATCAAGAAAAACCTTATCGTACGAAAAGATCTTTTCAGTGACTTTTCGCCCACCAACGGTATCGATCGAATAAATATTCGCGATTGAGGTACCACTGTCGAATACATTGTCACGATAATTCTCTAAGCGCTTCTCAATGAGTTCACCTTTTTTATATTTATAATAGGTAACATCATAATCACGGTCATTGTACCGAGTGACCGATTTGGTCAAGCGGCCATCTACGTCGAAATCATATTCTTCTTTGCCATAATTCGTGCTTACTAGACACGATTTCACCTTGCCATTCAAATCGAAATCGGAAACGGTAAAAATCTTGATTTCCTGACCTTGAAGATAGTGGGGCAAGAAGCTTGTGAGCATGACGCACGTTAGAAAGTAGTTTTTAGCCATGCCACAAAATTACTGGTAATTCATAGAAGATAAAACAAAACATGCACCAAATATAAGACCTGTCAAGATTTTAATCTATGACAGGTCTCTATTCTAAAATATAATCAACCGCCTTTACTTGACTTCTTCGAAGTCGACATCCTCAACATTGTCACTCTCCTTTGCGTCGGCATCGGCGGTTTCCTGACCGTTTGAAGTCGGGGCACCTTGCTGTGCATCGGCCTGTGCCTTGTACATTTCCTCGGAAGCTACTTTCCACGTTTCGTTCACCTTATCCAAAGCAGAAGTAATCATTGCAAGGTCCTTGCTTTCATGAGCTTTCTTCAATTCAACCAAGGCATCCTCAATGGGCTTTTTCTTATCCTCAGATAGCTTTTCACCGAATTCCTTCAATTGTTTTTCAGTCTGGAAGATCATACTATCAGCCTCATTTAACTTATCGGCAGTTTCCTTCGCCTTTTTATCACTCTCGGCATTCGCTTCGGCCTCGGCCTTCATCTTTTTGATTTCTTCCTCAGTAAGACCTGAAGAGGCTTCAATACGTATATCCTGGGTCTTGCTAGTGGCCTTATCGGTCGCAGAAACCTTAATGATCCCGTTAGCATCAATATCAAAGGTTACTTCGATTTGCGGAGTCCCCCTTTGAGCCGGTGGTATACCATCTAAATGAAATCTACCGATTGTCTTATTATCAGTAGCCATTGGTCTTTCGCCCTGTAGCACATGAATTTCCACGGAAGGTTGATTATCAGCGGCCGTTGAAAATACTTGCGATTTTTTGGTAGGAATCGTTGTATTCGCTTCAATAAGCTTGGTCATTACACCGCCCATGGTCTCAATCCCAAGGGAAAGAGGCGTTACATCTAATAACAATACATCTTTTACATCACCGGTTAACACGCCACCTTGAATTGCAGCACCAACTGCCACCACCTCATCAGGATTGACACCTTTGGATGGTTTTTTACCGAAGAACTTTTCAACGGCTTCCTGAACGGCAGGAATTCGAGTTGATCCACCGACCAAAATTATTTCGTCAATGTCACTTTTCGAAAGTCCAGCGGCTTTCAAGGCCGTTTGACACGGCTGAATAGTACGTTTTACCAGATCTTCGATCAATTGCTCAAACTTGGCCCTTGTCAAGGTTCGTACCAGGTGTTTAGGCCCTGTTGCAGTGGCAGTTACATATGGTAAATTGATTTCAGTCTGTGCTGAAGATGACAATTCTATCTTGGCCTTTTCTGCAGCTTCACGTAGGCGTTGCAAGGCCATGGCATCCTTTCGAAGGTCGATACCTTCTTCTTTATTGAATTCTTCGGCCAACCAATCGATTATTTTTTGATCCACATCATCACCCCCCAAATGGGTATCGCCATCAGTCGCCAAAACCTCAAAAACACCATCTCCCAATTCCAATACGGAAACATCATGGGTTCCACCCCCAAAGTCAAAGACCACCACCTTTTGATCCTTGTGTTTTTTATCAAGGCCATAGGCCAAAGAAGCAGCCGTCGGCTCGTTGATAATACGTTCAACTGTAAGTCCGGCTATCTCGCCAGCTTCTTTTGTGGCTTGTCGTTGGGCATCATTAAAATAGGCAGGTACCGTAATAACCGCCCTAGTTACTGGCTGTCCCAAATAGTCCTCGGCGGTCTTTTTCATTTTCTGAAGAATCATCGCCGACAATTCTTGTGGTGAATATAAGCGACCGTCAATATCGACCCTAGGAGTATCATTATCTCCCTTAACTACTTTGTAAGGAACACGCTCGGCTTCCTTTTTAGATTCGGAATATTTATTCCCCATAAACCGCTTTATCGAATACACTGTTTTATGTGGATTCGTTACAGCCTGTCTTTTGGCAGGATCCCCTACCTTGATTTCGCCTCCTTCAACAAAAGCTATTACCGATGGGGTTGTTCTTTTACCCTCTGCATTTGGGATTACTACCGGCTCATTGCCTTCCATTACCGAAACGCAGGAATTGGTCGTACCCAAATCTATACCTATTATTTTGCTCATTCTATATGTTTTAAAAATTAATGCTTGATTTCAGTTTCGCTTTCTAGATGTCAAACAATATGCCAAGAGCCATAAACTGACAGGATGTCATTTAATTGGCCATTCTGCCTCCAAAACTTCTATATTTTAGTACGCCTCGATTAAACGAAACTTGAAATTTGGTGGAGCTATTGTTCAATTACCTTGAAAAACATTTAAAAGGCGCTTCGACTTATAACACGTATGAACTTTGTACCTTAGCCTTCAAAATTTTGTAACAAAATTCCACTATGGAATGTATCAGCATTTTTGATATGCTAAAAATCGGTGTCGGCCCTTCTAGTTCGCATACTTTAGGGCCATGGCGCGCAGCTGAACGTTGGATAAAGGAATTGCGGGAAACTCAATGCTTCCTTGAAGTCGTAAAGGTTAAGATATATGTATATGGCTCCTTGTCTTTGACAGGAAAAGGCCATGCCACCGATTACGCGATTTTATTAGGATTGTCGGGCGCTGATCCCGAACAGATACCCATCGAAAATATCCATCCTTTGGTCAAACGAGTACATGATTCACATGTGCTTTCTTTCGGTGATGAAGTGCCGTTACCCTTTGACCCCACCAGCGACATTATCTTCGAACGAAAGTTTCTGGCATATCATGCCAACGGATTGAAGTTTGAGGCAACCTTAAAATCAGGATCGAAGAAGGTGAAGACCTACTACTCGATTGGTGGTGGTTTTGTCGTTGTTGAGGAACGAAAGAATGCGAAACGAAATAGGGAGACTTTTCAATCCTTTCCGTTTCCAATCGAGAAGGGAACCGAACTTTTGGGCTACTGCGAACGAGAACAAAAACCAATTTCCGAAATCGTACTTGATAATGAACGGTCATTACGCAGCGATGCCGAAATCGATAAACAGTTACACCGCATTTGGGATACCATGTTAGAATGCATGTACCTCGGATGCCACACCCAGGGTAGTCTCCCAGGCGGACTCAATGTACACAGAAGGGCCTACGCTTTGAATCACAGCATGCTAAGCGATATTACAAAGTATAACAATGCGACTGAATGGCTTACAACCATTCGTGAAACCGAGGTGAAATTTAGACAAATCCTCAAATGGGTGAGCTGTTTTGCGTTAGCGGTAAACGAAGTCAATGCCTCCTTGGGACGGGTAGTCACGGCCCCTACCAATGGAAGTGCCGGGGTTATTCCTGCGGTTTTAATGTATTATATGGTCATCGAAAACCACGCTGCCGATTTTGGGCACATAAAGAAGTTTCTGATGGTCGCCGGCGAAATTGGTAGTATTTTTAAAAAAGGGGCGACCATTTCGGCCGCTATGGGCGGTTGTCAAGCCGAAATCGGCGTATCGTCTGCAATGGCGGCAGGGGCATTGACAGAGCTCATGGGAGGAACGCCGGCACAAGTGCTGATGGCCGCCGAGATAGCCATGGAACATCATTTAGGCCTGACCTGTGATCCCATTGGCGGGCTTGTTCAGATACCCTGTATCGAGCGCAATAGCATGGGTGCAATCAAAGCAATAAACGCAGCGGAATTGGCGATGGGCTCTGACCCCGATGACGCCAAAGTACCCTTGGACAAGGTGGTGCAAACCATGTGGGAAACCGCAAAGGATATGAGTTCTAAATACAAGGAAACTTCTGAGGGTGGTTTGGCAATCGGGGTCAATCTGAGCGATTGTTAGGTATCTTTTTCCTTGGGTGGGGCCTATTTGAATTATTGGTGCTGAATAAATTCGTTAGGTCTTTGACCAAATCAATTCATGGGGATATAAAAGTCAAGAAGAAGTTGTACAGGTACGAGTTGCCATTCTATAATTTTAGGTAACTTTAGTGAATCTTTAACCAAATAATTCATGTAAGAATGAAAGAACCAGAAAAAAACAAAGCTATCAATTCCTCTAGAAGGTCGTTTATTAAGAAAGGAGCAATTGCCTCCTCCATATTTATTGTTCCGAGACATGTCCTAGGTGGCGTGGGCTATTTGGCCCCCAGCGATCGCCTTAATCTTGCGGCAATCGGAGCCGGAGGAAAAGGGGCCAGTGATATTTCGAATGCCTCAGTAAATGGCCGGGAAAATGTAATGGCACTTTGTGACGTGGATTTTTCGGGATCGGCAAAGCAATCTGTAGCTAAATTTCCCAAAGCGAAGCTATATACTGATTTTAGGGAGATGTTGGATAAAGAAAAGGATATCGACGCCGTTACGATCTCAACACCAGACCATGTACATGGGCCAGCCGCTGTTTATGCAATGAATCGTGGGAAACATGTCTATGTACAGAAACCGATGACCCATAATATCAGGGAGGCGCGCCTCTTGACGCAAATGGCCAGGGATAAAAAGATTGTTACCCAAATGGGTAACCAAGGCGGCTCCAATCCGCTTTTGGGAATGGTTCAAAAATGGATTGATTCTGGCCAGCTTGGCAATATAAACAAGGTACAGATATGGACCAATCGACCGGTTTGGCCGCAAGGGAATGCAATGCCGTTACCCGATCCAAGCCTGAAGCCAAAAGACCTAAATTGGGATCTCTGGCTCGGACCCGCCTCAGAGCGGGCATATACGCCTAACTTACATCCATTCAACTGGCGCGGTTGGTGGGACTTCGGCACCGGAGCGCTTGGTGATGTGGGGTGCCATTTGATCGACATCCCCTTTAGGACTTTGGGTCTTAAATATCCAACAGATGCCGAGTGCAGTATCGGATCGGTGTATTCACAAATGTGGAATGCAGATTACCATCCAGAAGGGTGTCCTCCCTCCTCGTTCATCACGCTTCATTTTGGGGCTACCGAAAAGAGCAAGGCACCTATTGAAATGACCTGGAGTGATGGCGGCATTCGCCCTTCCCATCCCGATATTATCCCAGCAGACAGTGATATTGGGGGACAAAATAGTGCAAATGGAGTTCTTATAATAGGTGATAAAGGCATCATTTCTACCAATATCAATGATAGTTCACCTTTGATGCCAAAGCTTTACCTGAATGACGGTACAACTGATTTCGGGCCTGAAACCGAACCCAACGACGAACCTGAATATGGTCATCAACGTTTATGGGTCGAGGCTTGTAAAGCAGGTTTTGATAGCCCTGAACACCGCGGTCTTACCTCTTCCTTTGATTATGCGGGTCCCATGACCGAAACGGTGCTAATGGGAAATTTGGCCATCCGCAGTTATTTATTACAAAAGGAAAATGCCGAAGGCAAAATGGAATTCTTCGCACGTAAGAAATTATTATGGGACGGCGAAAATACCCGTATTACCAATATTGAAGAAGCGAATCAGTTTGTAACACGCACCTACAGAAAAGGCTGGGAAATTTAATTCGTGCCTTAAAATTAAAATCCCGCTGCTACTTATCATGTATAAGCTGTAGCGGGATTTTTGATTTACAATTGACTTGATCTTAATGCGCTATTAATTATGATAGCTACATAGACGTATTAGTCGAGAGCCGGAGTCACTGTAATATTGCGATATTCGATTGGGCCATGGTCACCTTGTATTAAAAAAGGACCAGGCTCGCCCTCCTTGCTATCTAAAGCCCCTCCAGTAATACCGGGAATAATCTGATCATTGATAATGGGTGCCCCATTCGCCACAATTGAAACCCTTCTACCGATCAAGGTAATATCGTAAGCTTGCCACTCCCCTGCGCTTTTGGCCATCATTTCATTGGGGGTAAGAAATCCGTAAACACCTCCTAATAAGACATCGGAAGGTTCTTTACCTTTATCATCTTGAATCTGAACCTCATAGCGTCCTCTTAGGTATATGCCACTATTACTTCCTTCGGGGTATTTAAACTCAATGTGCAATTTGAAATCCTTAAATTTTTCATCGGAAACCAAATTGGCACCCGATTTAGGGCTCTTTAGGACCCCATTTTCGACGACCCACTGATTTTCGCCCATGGCATGCCATCCACTTAAGTCCTTTCCATTGAACAACTTAATGGTCTTACCCCATTTTGGATTCTTATTGAACGATAGCATCGGGGCGCGGGTCGCAGTCCATTCGTACGTCTTTCCATCGGTGTATTTCATCGTACCGCTTAAGTGATCACCCTCCATACTTCCCTTAAATTCCATATCCCCCTCGCCAGGTTCCCATTGTGGTGGAATCGCAAAGCTGAACATGCCGTCAGCTAATTTTACCTCGGCGATTGGCCGGGCACTGCCAAAGGCGTAGACGAAACGCCCCACAAGGGTATGCGTCCCAGAATGTCTGATTTCCAACCAAGAGGGAAGTTCTTTGCCGTCTTGCATAATCACCATGTCCCATCGTCCTTCGATTGGGTTTGCCTCCTGCCCATATACCAAAGAGGCGGAGGATAAAATTTGAAGACCAATGAGGCCTATAATTGCTTTAATTCTACTATTCATACTACCTAAAATTTAATTATTGAACGTAAATATACCATATTATTCAAATCTTTTTAAAAATTGGTGCACGTGCAATAAAGGCACCCAATAGCAACTGACAATTCATGTTAGCAAATCGAAAAGACGTATCGAACCCTTTATTCACAATTATCTATGCGTCGCGTATCTATGAGATAGATTATTTTCCATGACTGACCATCGTTGAATAATTGAAATGAATTTACACCACAATGATGGAAGGTATCATTCAATATAAATTCATAGTCAGTCCAGGCGTTGGCCATTGGACCATCAATTTGAATAGAATACTTTTTGATTACTTCTTGAAAGTGCGTACTCTCTGGAATACTTGAAATCGATTTAAGAAAGGAACCGAATTCCTCTGATTTAACATACGACTTACCCGATTTATCATGGGCGATGGTCTGAAGTACGATTGAATCGGAAACCGTTTGTTTGATTACTAATGAATCCCGATTGTGGAAACCTTTGAAAAAAGTTACTATGGTCTCACGAACAGCCTCCTCTTCAGAAGTTTGCGCATACAGGATTCCTTGAAGGAGAAAAAAAACGGCCAAGGCTAGTTGCTTCATATTACACATTTTTTCAAATGTAATTAAATATTGTTTTCTAAAAACACACTATAAAAATTATCAGTAAAAGCTTGAATCGTTCGCACCCTTCGACAATTTCCTTACATTTATCCCCACTAAATAGCGCGCTATGCCAACACCCAGAAAAGAATACAAACGAATCACGGTAAAGTCCTTGGTAGATATGAAAACGAACGGTGAAAAAATTTCTATGCTCACCGCCTATGATTATTCGATGGCCAAAATCGTCGATGCGGCCCAAGTCGATGTGATTCTTGTAGGGGATTCGGCAAGTAATGTCATGGCAGGTCATGAGACTACCCTGCCCATTACCTTAGATCAGATGATATACCATGCGACCTCGGTCATTCGGGCAGTAGAACGGGCGCTCGTGGTTGTTGATATTCCGTTTGGAAGTTACCAAAGTGATCCAAAGGAAGCCTTGCGATCCGCTATTCGTATTATGAAAGAGAGTGGCGCTCATGCCGTAAAAGTCGAAGGAGGGATTGAAATAAAGGAGTCTGTGAAACGCATACTTAATGCAGGAATTCCTGTAATGGGCCATTTGGGACTTACCCCACAATCAATTTACAAATTCGGTACCTATACCGTACGTGCAAAAGAAGATCAGGAAGCCGACAAACTTATGGAAGATGCTAAATTGCTTGAACAACTGGGATGCTTCGCCATCGTACTTGAAAAAATACCAGCGAGTCTGACCAAAAGGGTCTCCGAAAGTATTTCAATCCCTACCATTGGAATTGGGGCCGGCAAACATGCCGATGGCCAAGTTCTCGTAATTCACGATCTTCTTGGGATGACCCATGAATTTAATCCACGATTTTTGCGACGCTATATGAATCTCTATGAAGAAATGGGGCAGGCGATTTCCAATTATGTAACAGACGTAAAAAAGAAGGATTTCCCAAGTGATGACGAGCAATATTAGTACTACCGGATAATAATGGATCGAAAACGGATTTTTAAAAGGATAGGAATTATTGCTTTGGTCTTATTGAACATAGCCTGTGATCAACTATCAAAAGATGTCGTCCGCAAAAATATACGACCGCATGACTTCATTGAAATAGTCAGTGATCATCTGATCTTGACAAATGTTGAAAACACGGGTGCTATGTTGGGTGTTGGAGCAAACTTGACCCCGATATTAAAGTTGCTTTTTTTGCAGGTGCTTCCTATTTTGGTCCTTGTTGTCCTACTTTTTAGGATACTTCAAAAATCAAAGCGCGACAAATGGCTGATCCTAGCCCTTACCTTTGTAATCGGCGGGGGCATTGGAAATTTATTTGACCGGATTATGTACGGCTCGGTGACCGATTTCTTTCAACTAAAATGGGGTATCCTGAAAACCGGAATTTTTAATCTGGCAGATGTTTCGGTAACCCTAGGGATGTTAATGATCCTTTTGGTTTCGATCAGCCAGAAAAAAACCGCATGATAGCCCCTGTGAAAATGGTATCACATCCTAATAACCTGCAGATCCTTTATGAGGACAATCATTTGATAGCCATCAATAAACGGCCGGGGGATATTGTGCAAGGTGATAAAACCGGTGATAAGCCCTTGAGCGAAATCATCAAGGCCTATATTAAGGTAAATGAGGCAAAGCCCGGAAATGTATATTTAGGTGTTGCACACCGGTTGGATCGGCCAACATCGGGCATCGTTGTTTTCGCGAAAACGTCAAAGGCATTGACCAGAATGAATAAAATTTTCGCGGACAAAAAGGCCACTAAGATCTATTGGGCCGTTGTCAAAAACACCCCACCCATGCAATTCGAGATCTTGACCCATTGGCTTAAAAGAAATACGAAACAGAACAAATCGTATGCTTATTTACAGGAAATTCCAGACAGCAAAAAAGCAATATTGAGCTATAAATTAGTTAAAAAATTAAATAATCATGCCCTTTTGGAAATCGATTTGAAAACAGGCCGCCATCATCAAATACGCGCCCAGCTAGCGGCCATTGGATGCACCATCAAAGGGGATTTGAAATATGGTTTCGATCGGAGCAATAAGGATGGAAGTATCCATTTGCATGCTCGGCAACTATCATTCATACATCCCGTGCGTAAAGAGGTCATCGAATTGATCGCACCCCCTCCACCGGATGCCCTATGGAATGCATGTCTTGACTAGGACCCGTCGCACTCCCTTCCTCTCAAATGTACCTGGAAACTGTAATGGCCTATAAAAAGTGGTCTGGATTCCCTCTTATCTATAAGAGCGTATACTCTCAATGACCACCGACGCCAAAATCAACCCCCCGCCACAAATAGTCGACCAACTCGGTATTTCCGATAACATGAATGCCCCGATGAGAATACCATAGACGGGTTGAATGCTACTTAAAATGCTGACCGTTGTGATTGAAAAATGCTTGAAACAATTAATGAACATGGTATGGCCCAAAATGGTGGTGATGAATACCACGCCGAGCAGTGGTTTCCATTGTGAAACTACCTGGGCAAGGTCATAATAAAAGTACACCGGAAGCAATACCAAAAAGACCATGGCCATTTGATAGGTCATGAGCAAGGAGCCATCATAGCGGTCTACCTTCGACTTTAATATTAAATTTCGTATGGCATAACAGAACGCCGAAAAAACACCCAGGGCAATGGCTATGGTATGGGCATTTTGGAAACTAAAATTGGGCACCAAAAAATAAATTCCCAGTAATACCATGCCCCCCAGGACCAAATGTGATTTTCGAAACCGGGTCTTTAAAAATAAGGGTTCCAAAAAGGCCGTAATAACCGGATAGGTAAACAAGGACAGCATACCCAAGGCCACATTCGAAAACTGCAACGCTTGAAAATAGGCGATCCAATGAACGGCCATGAGGAGTCCACACAACAATACCGGCCACAAATCCTTACTTCCCAAGGCAAAAGAAATACCCTTGACCTTGCAATAGGCATACAATAGCAAAAATGCCAGAAATGCCCGTATCTCAATTGTCAAGGGAACCGGTAGGGTTATGAACTTTCCAAAAGGCCCCGAGGTACCCAGAAGGAGCATGGCCAAATTGATCTCAAGAAAATTTCTTGCGGTAGCTGGTACTTTTGTAATCAATGTTTATCGAATGTATTTCTGGGCTTTTTCTCGAATGATTTCTGCAACAGGTTTGTTTTCGAGATGGCTTTCAAGCCAAGAAATGATATCTAAATATAAGAAGGCCCGCCGCTCATAGGGATGGTCCTCGTATTTTTTCAATTGGCTATGTAATTTATTGAATTCGGCATTCAATTCATTGGGATAAATATTTCCCAGATTACGTAAGAACTTGATCATTTCCTTTTGAACGGCATGTAGGTCGTTCATTTTTAAAAGAAATTTATAGGTGCTTTTTAGTTGTACCTCCAGGTGGTAGTCCATCCCGGCTTCATAATGGGCTACTAGGCTTAAAACGCGCGCAAAACACATAAGATCCTCTCGCATCTTTAAATTCTTATTATTAATAATCTTTTTAAGATAAAGTATGCAGTTCTTATTATCACCATTCCCAAAATAGAGACAGGCGATTTTGTAATAAAGTACCATAATGTGATGGGCATCCAAGCGATCTTTGTGTTTGTTTATGCCATATTCGATTATCTTGACCAAATAAAGACCTTTTTCAAAAGTTCCTTCCAAGAAATGTAAGTTGAGTTTATTGGCATTGACATATAAAAAAATAAGGGAAGCAATATTATCGTTTTTTGGAAAATCATCCTTTTTAACTACGTCTTCAAGATTTTTGAGGGTTTCCTTAAATTGAGAGCCATAACGAACATAAAACAACGATTCAAGCAAATAGTGATTTCCTTTCAAAAAGAAAACCGGATTTAAAGAGATCATCTGCCTTTGCTCATAGAATAGATCGACCCATTTACTAGCGTACTTATAGCATGATAAAAAATCCTGAATTAAAAAGCTATACCATAAATGAGCTTTGTACAACCACAATTTTTCACGAAATCCGAGCTCCTCGATGTTGTAATTCGGCAGATGCTTTTCAAAATATCTTTTTACTTTCTGAAAGTCCTTATCACTTTGAACATACCCTATTTTAAGCATCATCCCATAAAGCTGCAATGAAAGATTCGACAATTTACTGGTAATCACATTCAACGCAGAAAGCTCTTTTGCTTGAATGGCCAGTTCGTTCGCGCGGTCGGGAATGCTGCGCGTTATGTATTGCGTTTCAATTACTTTTTCGAGTTCAACGATTTCATAGGCAACATTTTTTTCTTCGTTCTCAATTGCCGTAAGCTTCGCCTTATCCAATATTTTGAGACTTTGTTTGTACAATCCTTTTTGATATAAAATTGTTGCAAAGTCTAACTGTTCCCGGATTTGTACACGTATGTTCTGGTTGACGGGATTTAATCGTAAACTCACCAAGATTTGTTTGTACAGATGTGCTTTTAAGTTTGATAATTGTGCTTTTTTTACGATTCCACTGGCCAAAATCAACTTTTCATCATATTGTTTTATCTTGTCAAGAAGGTTGAATAGACCTAAAAATTTAGCATCGGTGTTGACCCCCAATCTGCCAACATAGAGTTTAAATTGACGTTTTTCTGACTTAGAAAGTGATTTGACCAAGACGAACAAGGCATCTTTATGCACATTTGTCATCGTAATAAATAGTATTTATATATTTGTATATCAATAAGTTAACACTACTAAAAAGTGTGTCAACGTTGTAAAAGCAGGTACGTTTTTTATAATTTTATGCCCTTTTGGTTATATCTTCGTAAAGGCTAGTTAAAACTACATAAATATAATGAGCAAAGATATAGTACAAATTTTTGATACTACCCTACGGGATGGTGAACAAGTACCGGGATGCAAACTTGACACGGCCCAAAAGTTAGTGATTGCCGAGCGATTAGACGAACTAGGGGTCGATATCATCGAAGCTGGTTTTCCGATTTCGAGCCCCGGTGATTTCAATTCGGTGGATCAAATAGCACGAATTGTAAAAAACGCTACCGTTTGCGGACTTACACGCGCGGTACGCAAAGACATCGAAGTAGCGGCAGAAGCATTGAAACATGCTAAAAAACCCAGGATTCATACCGGAATCGGCACCTCTGATTCCCATATTAAATTTAAATTCAATTCGAATCGCGAAGCCATTATCGAACGTGCAATCGCCGCTGTGAGCTATGCCAAAACATTTGTTGACGATGTGGAGTTCTATGCCGAAGATGCAGGTAGGACCGACAATGAGTTTTTGGCACGTGTCTGTGAGGCTGTAGTCAAAGCAGGGGCGACCGTTTTAAACATCCCTGATACAACCGGATACTGTTTGCCAGAGGAATATGGAGCCAAAATGAAATATCTAATTGAGAATGTCAAAGGTATCGAGAAAGCGATACTTTCTTGTCATTGCCACAACGATCTAGGGTTGGCGACCGCCAATTCGATAGCGGGGGTCATCAACGGGGCCCGACAAATTGAATGTACCATCAACGGCCTTGGCGAAAGGGCCGGCAACACATCCTTGGAAGAAGTGGTAATGATTTTACGGCAGCATCCGAGTTTGGGATTGGACACCCATGTAAATAGCAAACTATTATATGATACCAGTCAAATGGTTTCCCAAAAAATGGGGGTAATGGTACAGCCCAATAAGGCGATAGTCGGTGCAAATGCTTTTGCCCATAGCTCGGGAATACACCAGGATGGCGTAATAAAAAACAGGGAAACTTACGAGATCATTGATCCTGCCGACGTAGGGGTCACCGAATCCTCTATTGTGCTTACGGCGAGGAGTGGCAGGGCCGCCTTGGCTTATCGCGCCAAAAAAGTGGGATATGACCTAACAAAAGTTCAATTAGATACCGTGTACCAAGTTTTCCTAAACTATGCAGATCGTAAAAAGGAGGTGCATGATAATGATATTCATGAAATAATCGAGGTCAGTAAAATAAATAGCGAAAGCCTTACTTGATGCAACTGAAAATAGCCCTATTGAGCGGCGACGGGATAGGTCCCGAAGTTGTGTCCCAAGCCGTAAAGTGCCTAAGATCTGTGGGGGAAACTTTTGGGCACGCCTTTACATTCACAAGCGCCCCAGTCGGTGCCGAGGCCATAAAAATCAATGGCAACCCCCTACCCGATGAAACTATTAAGATTTGCAAGGATTCAGATGCTATTTTGTTCGGGGCAATTGGGGCTTTGGAATATGATAATGACCCAAATGCACGTGTACGGCCGGAACAAGGGCTGCTAAAACTACGCAAGGAATTAGACCTATTTGCGAACATTCGCCCAGTCAAGGTATTCCACATCCTAATCCCAGGTTCACCCTTGAAAGAACACGTCATTAAAGGTACTGATTTTGTTATTTTTAGGGAACTCACCAGTGGCATCTATTTTAGTGAAAAAAAATTGAGCAACGATGGAACACATGCCTCGGACCTCTGTGAATATTCGGAAAAAGAAATAAGCCGCATTGCCCATATGGCCTTTAAGGCTGCAAAAAAACGAAAAGGGAAACTTACCTTGGTAGACAAAGCCAATGTCCTCGAGACTTCGCGACTTTGGAGAAGGGTCGTAATGGGTATTTCCAAAAGTTATCCAGAGGTGAAATTAGACTGCTTATTTGTGGATAAGGCGGCTATTGAAATGATTTTGAATCCCAGTCAATTCGATGTCATCCTGACGGACAATATGTTCGGCGACATTCTGAACGATCAGGCGAGTGTTCTTTTAGGCTCGACCGGTATTTTGCCTTCAGCATCCATTGGAACGGATAATGCCATGTTTGAACCAGTGCACGGTTCTTTTCCACAGGCAAAGGGAAAAAATATTGCCAATCCCGTGGCTTCCATATTAAGTGTCGCATTACTATTACAGCATTTCGGACTCGAAGAAGAATCGAACGCTGTAGTATCGGCCGTACTTAAATCGTTCAATAAAAAAGTGGTAACGTCCGATATCATGGGAAGCAGTAAGTATGGCACCAATTACGTCGGCGACTTTATTGCCGATAACATCGTGGATTCTGATGATAACCTAAACATCAACGACGAAAATATATGGCTTGGCAAATCGACCATCATATAAATAGCTTATTCATTTACTAATTCTATTATAAACCGGTCGAAATCACTTTTGAATTCAAGATACTTTTCACCGGTAGCCGGACCGTTAAACCCGGTATGAATTCTTCGAATGAGGCCTTTTCGATCAATAAATATCGTAGTTGGGTAGGACAAGACTTGATTGAGCATGGGCAGTTTTTCCTGGGCTTTTAATTTGTTCGAACTGCCATATTGAGCCAATACGATGGGATATGGTACCCCAATGCGTTTTTTTAATCGTTCGATGGCCGCAAAAGCACCTTCTTGAGTTTTTGCGTATTCAAAGGCCAAGGCGATAAACCGTACATCCGGATTCGGGTTGTTTTTTAAATATTCGATGAAAAACTTGGTTTCATCAAGACAGTTAGGGCACCAGGTCCCCATTATCTGGACTATTACGACGTGATTCCGAAATTCGGGATCCGAAAGGGAAACCATATGACCGACCTCATCCGGAAATGAAAACGAAATAGCATCATAACCCTGTTTCAAATAAGTGAGTGAATCTTCGTTTGGCAATTCAAAACCAGGATTACGTTTTGCTATCCACGCCTCTTTGGAATGGTTGCCTGAGTAAAAAGAACCCACTAGGCTACTATCATATACTTTGGCTTCAAAAAGGAAGGCATGAGCGCCATCAAAGGTGGAAAGTTTCAAGGAATCCCCGTCTAGAACACCTTGTAAAAATCGATAGTCCCCAGTCGTGGTCCGGAAGGTGCCATGCACACGGTTTTTACTCTGTATGAAACTTCCCTGTGCCAAATAGGCATTTGGGGTATTCCCTTCAAATTCGGCCTCCCATATCCCTGATACATCCTGTACAGGGGCGTTATGGGTCTGAAATCGTGTGGCTTCCCCAAAGTTCGCCTCAAAGGGTACTACACGATCCAAACTCTCTTTTATAAAATCCCCTACGATGCGCGTTTCTGAATATTTGGCGGCAATATACCCTTCGAAGACAGGAAATTTAATGAATATTGAATCTTTGTCTATCCTAATTTCATCAACCTGGATACGTTCATCCGCATTGTAAATTTCAAGCCAATATGTTCCATCCTTATTTTTAAAAAGGTTGAAGTTGAAGGGTAGTTGCCGATGATCTTTTACTTTTAACGTAGCCAACCACATTCCTTCCTGCAAAGTTTGGCTCTTGGGCAGCGTGCAGGATTGTATGAAATACAAAAAAACAAAGGATAACAGATATTTTCCCAAAAATGTCGTTTTAAGGTTTGCCATCGAAATAACGACATAATATTCAAAATAAAAAATTAAAAGGATTCGCACCTTGGGCTATTGAATGTCTTCCGGCATTGTTTTATCTTTACGGCCTTTAAAACCAAACCATGCAGATATCGTACAATTGGCTTAAACAATTCATCAAGCTCGATTGGGATTCAAAACAGGTAGCCGAACTTTTGACTGATTTGGGTCTGGAAGTTGAAGGGATTACACCTTTTGAATCGGTCAGGGGTGGCCTTCAGGGAGTTGTAGTGGGCCATGTGCTAAACTGCATACAACATCCGAATGCCGACCGTCTAAAACTAACTACCGTTGACATTGGGAGCGAAACGCCTGTACAAATTGTGTGTGGTGCACCAAATGTAGCTCAAGGACAAAAAGTGCCTGTGGCTACCATTGGCACAGTACTCTACACCTCAGAGGGAACACCGTTTACAATTAAGAAAGGTAAGATTCGAGGCGAGGAAAGTCATGGAATGATATGTGCTGAAGACGAACTCGGACTTGGGGATAGTCATGACGGTATTATGATCCTAGGTGATGGTTTAAAACCTGGAACGCCATGTTCTAAAGTATTTGAAATTGAAATCGATGAAGTTTTCGAAATAGGCCTTACACCCAACCGTGCTGATGCTATGAGCCATTTTGGGGTAGCACGCGATTTGAAGGCGGGTCTCAAGCAAAGGGATATCGCTATTGAACTGATTACGCCACCGATTACCCACTTCAATGTCGACAATCGATCATTGAAGATTGATGTTTCAGTAGAAAATAAGGAATTGGCTCCCAGATATTGTGGTGTTACCTTAAGTAATTTAATCGTGCAGCCTTCACCTGACTGGTTGCTCAATCGACTAACTGCAATTGGGATAACACCTAAAAATAATCTTGTCGATGCTACAAACTATGTCCTACATGAGTTAGGACAACCTTTACATGCTTTTGATGCAGACAAGATCCTTGGTAACAAAATAATCGTAAAGACCATGCCTGCCGGTACGAAATTTATGACATTGGATGGTGAGGAACGCGAGCTTCATGAGGAAGATCTTATGATCTGTGATATTGAAAAACCCATGTGCATCGCCGGAGTTTTTGGCGGAATTTATACGGGCGTAACTAGTGAAACCCGATCTATTTTTCTTGAAAGCGCATATTTCGATCCGATATCCATACGGAAATCGGCAAAACGGCACGGCCTAAATACCGACGCTTCCTTTCGATTTGAGCGTGGCATCGACATAGAGAATGTTGAATATAGTCTAAAACGTGCGGCACTCCTCATTAAGGAAATCGCAGGTGGCGATATCACCTCTGACATTATTGACCTCTATCCTATTAAGAAAAAAGACAATGAGGTTTTCTTGGCCTTTGATAAGATTTATAAATTAATCGGACAGGAAATTCCGCAGGATACCATTAAATCGATTTTGGCCTCTTTGGAAATCAAAGTTAAAAACAGTACCGAAACCGGAATTGGCCTTGTAATCCCTTCATATAGGGTCGATGTTCAAAGACCTGTTGACGTTATCGAGGAAATCTTGAGAATTTATGGCTATAATAATATAAATTATTCAGAGAAGTTAAGTGCATCTGTAGCTTCTGTTTCTAAATTCGACGATTATAAAATTGAAGGAATCATAGGTAATCAACTGGTTTCCCAGGGATTTATCGAGATTCTATCGAATAGCCTTACATCGCCCGATTATAGAAAGCTCTCGAATGAATTACAAAGCGGGTTTGCCGTGCAGATTATGAATCCGCTGAGCACTGAACTGTCAGTTATGCGACAATCACTGCTTTTTAGTGGGTTAGAGGCCATAGCCTATAATATTAATCGAAAAAATCAAAATCTGCGATTGTTCGAATTTGGGAACACGTACCATCAAGTGCAGGATAAGCAGGTAGAAAACAAGCACCTTGGCCTATGCATCACGGGCAACTTGCATCCTGATAGTTGGGTGAATACTACCAAACGGTCCGATCTTTTTTATTTAAAGGCCATTGTACAAAACATTCTCAAGAGATTAGGAATTTACAATACTTCCTTGGGGCCTATCGAAGGAGATCTATTCACTGAAGGTATTTCATTCGTATCCCAGCAAAAGATATTGGTTAGTTTAGGTGTCGTAAAACAATCTATCTTAAGACACTTCGGCATTAAACAGGAAGTATTCTATGCCGATATACATTGGGAGGCGATCATGCAGTTGGCAAAACAGACTAAAATTACCTACAAACAAATTGCCAAATACCCAGAAGTTAAACGAGATCTTGCCCTTTTACTGGATGTAAAAACCAGTTTTGGGGATATTTATGATTTGGCAATTCGTTCTGAAAATAAGCTACTGCAAGATGTTAACCTCTTCGATGTGTACACTGGAGAAAATCTGCCGAAAGGAAAAAAATCCTATGCCATCACATTTACCCTTCAGGATGAGAATGGGACATTGACCGATCAAAAAATCGACAAGATAATGTCACATTTACAGCAAACATTTGAGAAAGAATTAGGCGCCGTTTTACGATAAACCTAAATTTTTATAGGAAGAATGACATTATCAATCTCATGGATGACTCCATTGCATTGATTCGAGTCTGCCACGATTATCTTGGCCGTGTGGCCTAGGGCATCGGTTAAGATAATATCAATACCGCTTATGGTAGCCGTTAAATCCTCGCCTTGCACCGTAGTAAAGATGGCCTTGCCATTGCCCCTGCACAATGCACGCAAAATTTTAGCGGCTGTGAGATTACCAGCAATAATATGGTAGGTCAAAACTTCCAGTAATTGCTTCTTATTTTCAGGTCTTAAAAGATTTCCAAAGGCATTATCCGATAGGTTTTCGAAGGCCTGATCAGTGGGTACGAAGATTGTAAAAGGACCCTCGTAATTCAGTAACTCTTCTAAATCGGCCGCCCTAATAGCCGCCATTAAAGCCTTATGATTATTCGAATTTTCAGTATTCCTGAAAATCGATTTATTGGGATCCGATTCAAATCGATCGGTCGAAAGTCCGTCGCTTTGCGAAAAGGAAACGAACGAAATCAGAATGCATAAAAGGGTCAGGGGGATTGCCGCGCGTTTCATAGGTGGGATATGGGGGTTAAAAGAGTAAAAGATCGATAAACGGTATAGGTTCTTCGACAAGATACAATTAATTACATTTTAAGTGAACGTTGAAGAATGCTGTTCATAGAAATTAACAAAGTATTAACAATTGATGAAGTTCGTCAAAAAGATAATGATGCTTTATTCAGTAATTTAGACAAAAAAAGTATGATTTTACACAAAACAAATGTCCTGGATAAACTGGTAAAGGAGCGCTCCAAGAGGTCTGATACTGGCATGGTCATGAACGAGGTATATCGTATTTTAGGGGCTGTATCCCAAAATCATGAACGTATAGAAACCACTATTTCCGGCGACGCAGAAACAGTTACAAATGGCTTTAATTTGGATCTCTTGCAAACCGATTGCATTTTCCATATCGACGATATTAAAGCTGTATGCATCGACTATCGCCTTCGGTTTTTAGATTCCCGCTATTTTAAAGGAGCTATTCCGAGAGAAGCCATATCTAAAATCGCCGCCCTCGAAAAACTACATGCGATCGAAGTTAAAGGTTTTAAGATTGTCGCCCCTTCGAAACTTTTTAAATTGAAGAACTTGGACGATCCTATCCTGTTTGCTCCAATCGGAAACGATTATTTTTACTTGATTCATAAATGGGGCAACGACCTTCATCCTTTTCGAAAATTATTGATGTGGCCATTTCGCAACATCGTTAATCTAACTTGCCTGGTGCTCGTAATCAGTTATCTAATGGCTGAAATGGTTCCAAACGGACTATTTTCCAAACATCATTCTTCTGCAGAATTCTGGATTATTTATTTCTTTATTTTCAAATCGATTGCTGCGGTGGTGTTATTCTATGCATTCGCCTTGGGCAAAAACTTTAATCCGCAAATCTGGAATAGCAAGTATTTCAATGCCTAGGAAACTATAAAAAAAAGCATCCTATGAAAAATCGGATGCTTTTTTAGTACACTAGTTCAATGATTTACTTCAAGAAAATGTCATAGGGTACACCATCAAGGTCGATCTGATCAACTAGCTCGGGATCCGGATTTAATTTTATTCGCAATAGTCCGCCTTTTGTGGCATTCCCGGTTTTTTGATAGCCAACCAACAGTAAATTGTTCGTAGCATCATAGTTAACCAAGGTTGTATCCCCGATTTCAAATTCCTGTTCAACCTGTTCCTGGGTCAAAAAGTTTTCGAATTGGTAGATGTGCGTAGTGCTTATTTCAAAATCATAGATGGCAGGAATATGAGGGTGGACTTCCTCTCCGGTAGGCCGTTCAAAATATAGTTTTCCTTCAAGATCAAGATGAATCGACTTAGAAGTGGAAAAATTGGGCTCTGTACCCACCCCGTAATTCACATATTGCACGCCCATGGTCGTGCTATTAAAAATGGTATGCAACCCATCATAACAGATGAGGATATTCCCGTCATTATTTTTTAATAGTTGTCGAACATTGTAACCCAAGTTATTTTCATAAATAAGCATATTCGTGGCCAAATCCATAACGGCTATGCCATTTTCGTCAGAGATTTCCTCATCGAAGGTCAAGATAAAAAGGCGGTTATTTGCTACAATAAATTGAATTGGTTTGGTAGCTAACGGTATATCGATGTAAGTAGATTCAGTTGCAGTGTCATCAATTACCCGTACCATATACTTTTTGGGCTGGCCGACTTCCGCCAAAACATATCCTAGAAATACTTTGGTTTCAGACCGACCGATAGCAGTAGCTTCCACTGCACAATTCGGCAGCTCATTAAACACCGGCAGCATCTGTGTAGATTGGTCGTTAAAATCATAGCTAGTGATTTCACCACTGCAGTCGACCTGTGTGTGGTATAGCATGAGTTTGGAATCCTCTTTGTAGGTTAGATCGGGCAATGGAACAGTGGCAAACTTGTTTTCGCCTGTGTTCATCAATAAGGTTTCTGCGGTGGCATTAAATAGTTGGGACTCCAGCTGACCATCCGAGGACATAAGTAATGTGTAATCGGCCTCGCCAGCAATGACCTCGGGATCGGTAAGATCACCATCCCCAGCTGTCTTGCTACAGCCAACGAAAACCAGCACAAAAACCATGTAAAACATGTTGTAGGTTTTCATAATGTAAGAATTTGGGTTCTATAAAATTCAAACAGGGACTACGTACATTTTGGCGCGTTGTTCCCTTAAAATTTTATCAGACATATATTCATCAAACGTTAAATAGCGATCAATATTGCCTTTGGGAGTCAATTCGATGATCCTAGTGGCCACGGTTTGGGCAAATTCATGGTCATGGGTAGTAAAAAGCACAGACCCTTTAAAGTTTTTAAGTGAATTATTAAAGGCCGTAATACTCTCGAGATCAAGATGGTTGGTAGGTTCATCAAGCATTAGTACATTGGCCCTGAGCATCATCATCCTGCTCAACATACAGCGCACTTTCTCCCCTCCAGATAAGACCGTACATTTTTTTAATGCCTCTTCCCCACTGAACAGCATTTTTCCTAAAAAGCCCCGAATATATACTTCCTCGCGCTCTTCTTCAGTCTTTGCCCATTGTCGCAGCCAATCGACCAAATTAATATTCTCGGTAAAAAATGCCGCGTTATCAGCGGGCAGATAACTTTGGTTTGTGGTAACTCCCCATTGAAATTTGCCCCCAGTGGCCTTCTTATGGCCATTTATTATTTCATAAAAGGCAGTTGTTGCCCTTGAATCCCTTGAAATAACGGCCACCTTGTCTCCTTTGGCCAAATTAAGGTTCACATTCTGGAATAATACATCACCATCTTCCGATGTTGCCGAAAGTCCTTCGATATTTAGAATCTGGTCACCGGCTTCGCGTTCCCTATCAAAAATGATTGCAGGATAACGCCGGCTCGAGGGCTTAATATCCTCGATTTTTAGTTTGGATAGCATTTTCTTCCTAGAAGTGGCCTGCTTGCTTTTTGCAACGTTGGCACTAAACCGCATAATGAATTCTTGCAATTCCTTTGCCTTTTCCTCTGACTTCTTGTTTTGTTGGGCCCTTTGCCGTGCAGCTAATTGGCTGCTTTCGTACCAAAACGTATAGTTGCCCGAATACAGGTTAATTTTTCCAAAATCAATATCCGCGATGTCTGTACACACCGAATCCAGAAAATGCCGGTCATGAGAAACGATTATTACGGTATTATCATAGTCGGCTAAAAAATTTTCCAACCAACTAATGGTTTCATAATCCAAATCGTTCGTTGGTTCATCCATGATGAGTACATCAGGATTTCCAAAAAGGGCCTGTGCCAATAAAACGCGTACTTTCAATTTTGAATCAACATCGGCCATTGCAGTTGCATGCAATTCCTCCTGTATCCCTAAATTCGATAGTAACGCGGCGGCGTTACTCTCAGCGTTCCAACCGTTCATTTCTTCGAATCGCACCTGCAATTCCCCTATTTTATCAGCATTTTCATCACTATAGTCAGCGTATAAAGCATCTATCTCTCTTTTTATCGAAAATAAGGGTTTGTTTCCCATGACCACCGTTTCAAGCACCGTATGGTCATCATATGCATTGTGATTTTGTTCCAGAATCGACATGCGTTTGCCGGTTTCTAAATGAACATGACCTGAGGTAGGATCCTGTTGCCCCGAAATTATTTTTAAAAAAGTTGATTTTCCGGCGCCATTTGCCCCAATTACTCCATAACAATTCCCCTGGGTAAACGAAACGTTTACCTCATCAAAGAGAACTCTTTTTCCAAATTGCACTGATAAATTCGAAACCGACAGCATAATCTTCTAAATTAAATTTCGTGCAAAAATAAATAAATAAAAATCGGTATACCAATAATCTTCTAAAGCCTGCCGATTATCGAATACCTTAACGCAAACGCCCCTTTTTTAACTCACAATTAACAGCCTCGCCTGTTTGGGTTTAGTAATTTTGACGGTACCTAGCAGTTATTCATATATGAATAAAAACTTACTCTATCTATTTGTTTTAGTACTCGCAGCTTGTAACAACGCAGAAAAAAAATCCCCCAATGTTTCTTTTGCAGGGGAAATTGTGAACCCAACAAACGACTATGTGGTTCTTTTCAAAGGCGATGTTGTCATCGATTCTGCCAAGTTGGACCAAGAGAATCGTTTTGCCTTCAAACTTGATACGATATCAGATGGGTTGTATCACTTCAATCATGCACCCGAATTTCAATATGTCTATTTAGAGAAAGGTGACAGCCTTATGATACGGCTAAACACGGCTGGTGGCAGCTTTGATGAATCGCTCGTTTTTTCGGGACGAGGGGAAGAAATCAATAATTTTCTATTAGATCTGTTTTTGGTAAATGAAGATGAAGAAAGGCTGATATATTCGAAATACTTCGGAATGGAGCCTGATGATTTTAGCAAGCGAATCGATTCCCTACGACGTGAAAAACTCGAACAACTGGCAGCACTTGAGTCGGATGTAAAAATTTCAGGAAAAGCCGAGGAAATCGCACAGGCCAGCATTGATTACACGTATTATGATTATATGGAGCGCTATCCCTTTGAGCATAAAAATCGCCTTAGGGATACCGAAATTCATGGATTGCCGAGCAATTTTTATGCCTACCGCCGGAGTGTTGATTTCAATAATTCGAACTTCACCTATTTAAGGCCCTACTATGATTTCATGAAATCGCATTTCGATAATCTCACCTATGCCGATTGTGCGAAGGATTGTGCTCTCGGGAGCGAAAGCATCAAAAACGAGCTGCATTACAATCGTCACAAACTTAAACTCATAGATAGTCTAGTAATTGATAAGGAATTAAAGGACAATCTTTTACGCAATGTTGCTTTTAAGTATTTGTTGAAAGTTCACGATAAAGAGGAAAACAACAAAACATTTATCGATGAATTTCATAGGTTATCGGGCAATAATAAGCACATAAAAGAAATTAATGCGCTCTATGAAGCAATCAGGAACATACAACCAAACAAGGAGATTCCTAATTTTTATGTTTCGACTGTTACTGGGGATACTGTTTCACTACAAAGCATCGCGAAGAAGGATAAAACCGTTTTTTATTTTTGGTCTGGTTCCGACAAAAACCATTTTGAAAAAATGGCCAAACGTGTCGCGCTGCTATCTCAGGCGAAACCTGAGTATTCCTTTGTAGGTATCAACATCATGACCGATGAGGCAACTTGGAAAACCTTAGTGGCCAACAGAGGATTAGATGTGCACAGACAATTCCGTGCTAGGAATTTTGAGGAATTGACCAAGACATTAATCGTATATCCTTTGAACAAGTGCATCATTACGGATGATGCGAAGATAGTTGATGCCTTCTCGAATATGTATGCCTCCTTTTGATAGGGTCTCTATAAAAATGGGTCCTTCAATTTTTAAATAGTTCCCTGAAAACTGCTTGTTTTTTTAGTTTCCTTTTTTGTAATCGGCTAGGAATTTTTCAAGCCCGCTATCGGTTAAAGGATGCTTCAATAATCCTTCGATTACCGACAAAGGTCCGGTCATAACGTCAGCACCTAATTTTGCACAATCTATAATATGCATGGTATGGCGCACCGAAGCCGCCAATATTTGTGTTTCAAAGGCATAATTGTCATAAATAAGTCGTATTTCGGCAATTAAATTAAGCCCATCGGTCGAAATATCATCTAACCTACCAATAAACGGCGACACATAGGTTGCCCCAGCTTTGGCCGCCAATAGCGCCTGTCCTGGGGAGAAAACCAAGGTACAATTGGTACGTATTCCTTTATCACTGAAATATTTCAAAGCCTTAACGCCATCCTTTATCATTGGTACCTTGACAACGATTTGTTCATGAAGATCTGCCAGTTCCTCCCCTTCCTTGATCATGGCCTTAAACTCAGTGGATATCACCTCTGCCGATACATCACCTTCCACAATTTTACAGATATCAACATAATGTTTTAGGATATTATTTCTCCCTGTAATACCCTCTTTTGCCATCAAAGACGGATTTGTAGTAACTCCATCTAAGACTCCAAGTTCTTGGGCCTCACGAATTTGGTCTAAATTAGCGGTATCGATAAAAAATTTCATTTTCTCTGATTTTAATGTTAAATAGTATCTTTTAAAACGGCATCCTAAGATGCAACGAAATTACAACTTATAATGATTTAACAATAGTTTCTCGTAGATTTTGTCGGGCAATACCCTCTTAAGGAATATGGAAAACCGTTGCAGGAAATCCCCAACTTTATAATGAACCTTCGGCCTTTTTGCCTGAATAATCTTATGCACCTTCTTCGCCACCCCTAAGGGGTCGTTTGCCTGATCCACATCCTTGTTAATCATCTGCAACGTATTAGAATACGCCTTTTCATATGGTGAATTTTCGTTAATCGGCGCATGGTATCTGCCTAAGGCTATATTGGTCGCATAATCTCCCGGCGCCAAGGTGGTAATGTGTACCCCAAAGTTCTTTGTCTCCATTCTTAATGCCTCCGTGACGAGCGCGATGGCACCCTTGGTTGCCGAATAAATACCTCGATATGGCAAACCCATATACCCCGCAATTGAGGTTATGTTGATAATCAGTCCATACTTCTGCCGGCGCATTTGTGGAAGTACTGCTTTCATCATATGCATCGGACCATGAAAATTGGTTTCAAAGGCACTCAGAATCTCAGCATGGGGCGTTTCCTCAAGAGGCCCTGTGATGCCAATACCCGCATTATTTATGAGTACATCGATTGTGTGCTCTTTTTCAAGTAGCTTTATTATGACTGCTTCCACCGATTCGGGATTTCGCACATCGAGCTGTAAGAGCTTAAATTCTTTAAAATCAAGGTGTTGTGATAAATCACGGGTCGTGCCGTATACAGTATATCCCTTTGAAGACAAATACATTCCGATAGACTTTCCGATTCCCGATGAACCACCAGTGATTAGAACGACCTTAGTTTGCATAGTATTTACAAAATAACAAAAAAACTACGAAGAGAGGCAGACCGTCCAAAATAAAACCTGGGGAATACGCCTTATCTCAACCAATACTAACTTATAAACAAAATACCGTATTTATTGGGCACAAAAAAAGGCAAGCTACCTACATCGCACCGCTACGACCATATACCCTTGCTGCGTTCCCACCCTGGGGGATTCTACAGGAGCTGGTCGTGTAGGACTTGCCAAGTGCAAATATACAACCTTTTAATTCTTTTGCAATCGTATGATATTCTTTATTTAAAAGTTAGTTAGTTCAGGCTTTGGTATTATTTTTGTCATCTGAATGTGCCTATAGAAGGCTACAAGACGGTAGGGAAAACCGTAATTTTAATGATTTTCGACTTGTTAGATAAAAAATATAATATGGATATTTCAAATTTTTTCAAAGCCAGTATACTATTGTCTTTCTTCTTGTCCTGTGGCGGTGGCAATACTACTGCGACGGCCCTTTTCGAAATTCAATTAGACGGCAACAAGGCAGAATTTCAACAAAATGAAAACATAGGCATTCACCTACAGAATAAAAAAAATAAAACAATTGAAAAGGTAACCTATACGATTGATGGCAAGATTCTGCCCGTAGATAAAGAACAAATAACCCTTGATATCCCCCACTTGGGAAACAAGATTTTAAAGGCAGTGGTCGATTATGATGGAGGGTCGGTCGAGATTTCCAAGAAATTAAAAATTTTGTCTTCCAAGGCCCCGGAAATCTATACGTACGAAATCATAAACGAATATCCCCATGACGCAAAGGCCTACACCCAAGGTCTTGAATTTTATCAAGACACGCTCTACGAAAGTACCGGCAAGAATGGAAGATCTTCATTACGCAAAGTAGATTATAGTACCGGAAAAGTTTTAGAAAAGATCGACCTTGACAAGACGGTTTTTGGTGAAGGGCTAACCATCTTCAACGGTAAGATTTATCAATTGACTTGGCAGAATGGATTAGGATACATTTATGATCTTAATAATTTTAAAAAATTGGGTGATTTTCAATATGGTGAAAGTAAGGAGGGTTGGGGATTGGCCCATGACGCTGAAAAAATCATCAAAAGTGACGGTACTGAAAAAATATGGTTCTTGAATCCACAGACATTACTTGAGGAGGGCTATATTGAAACTGTTACCAATAAATCAATTTTTAATAAAACCAATGAACTAGAATATTTAGATGGTAAATTGTATGCTAACGTATATCAAAAACCAAGTATCATGATCATTGATGCCTCAAGCGGCGCGATAGAAGGTGTAATAAATTTAAGTGGCCTTGATGCTAAAGTAAGTAAAACCAGTACTTGGAGCGATACCGACAATGTTTTGAACGGGATCGCCTATAATCAGGCTCGAAAAACTTTTTTTATCACTGGGAAAGATTGGGATACCCTTTTTGAAGTTCGATTCCTTAAAAAATAAAGGCCATGGAAGCTTTTGAAAAAAACCAGGTCGTGACAGCCGATGACCTCGATGATCTAGATCACGTCAACAATGTTCGGTATGTTCAATGGATCCAGGATATTTCAAAAGAACATTGGCAAGCCTTCGCTCCGAAGGAAATGCAAGCCAAAGTAGTTTGGGTGGTCATGAACCATCATATTTCATACAAAGGGGCAGCCAAACTCAACGATGTTATACGTATTAGCACCCATATCGAAGGAAGTAAGGGGGCTACTACGGTGCGAGTCGTGGAAATGTTCGATGCTAAAACAAATCGACTCTTGCTACGTTCCAAAACTGAATGGTGCCTATTAAACGCAAGAACCTTAAAACCGACGCGGATTTCAGACGATATCAAGAAGGTTTTTGTGGAAAAGGGATAGGATTGCATCATGCCACCTTAACAATCAAAATTTTAAGTCATGCGTGACCATTTCATGCTATTTCCCCTTCTTGGCTTCTGCTTGTTGTGGATGTCATGCCGAAAAGATCTTGAATATGCCCCAAGTGCCGGAAATCTTGAATTTTCAAGGGACACGGTCTACTTGGATACCGTTTTTAGTACAATCGGCAGTAGTACCTATTCTTTAACAGTTTTCAATCGTACACGTGATGATGTAGAAATACCCTCGATTCGCCTTGGCCAAGGCATGAATAGTTCATATCGACTCAATGTAGATGGAATGGCTGGAAAGGAATTTCATAATATTCCCCTATTTGCCAAGGATAGTCTTTTTATTTTTATTGAAACCACTCACGGGGCATTGGAGATTGGGCAAATGTCATTTCTTGATACCGATGTCATTCAATTTGATACTGGAGACTACCTACAGGAAGTAGCGTTGGTAACTTTGATACAAGATGCTATTTTTCTTTTTCCAGGCACCCTACCCGATGGTTCCAAAGAAATGATCCAATTGGGTTTGGAAGGGCAAGGTCGGGAAATTAAGGTGGAAGGTTTTGACCTTTCAAATGATCAGCTGAAGTTTACGAATGTAAAGCCGTATGTAATTTATGGTTATGCCGTGGTGCCTGATGGACAACTTTTGACAATCGATGCCGGTTGCCGTGTGTATTTTCACAAGGATTCGGGAATTTTAGTGGGCCCTAACGCCTCCATAAAAGTGGCCGGGCAGCTAAGCGACGATAAAACACGTATGGAAAACGAGGTCATTTTTGAAGGTGATCGTTTGGAACCCCAGTACGATGACATCCCATCCCAATGGGGCGGAATATGGCTTTCTAAGGGTAGTCTCGGGAATTCAATTGATCATGCCACCATAAAAAATGCCACAATCGGTCTTTTAGTAGAAGGCGACCCATCAGGCTCCACCCCTACCCTTGGGATTCAAAATACCAAGATTTACAATAGTGGCGTCATCAACTTATGGGCGCGAACGGCAAAAATTACGGGCGTAAACTGTGTTTTTGGTTCCGCCGGAACCAGTTCACTTTATTGTGACCAAGGTGGGGAGTATTCATTTCTACAGACCACCATTGCCAATTATTGGCGACATGGCTTTCGTACAAATGCTGCCTTATCGCTATCCAATTTCAATAGGTATGAACCAAATAATGCGTATGATTTGGTACGTGCCGATTTTACAAATTGCATCATTGACGGGAACGCGCCCAATGAATTGGCGCTTCTAACCAATGCTGTAAATCGTTATGAAGTTAAATTTTCAAATAGTCTCATTAAATTTCAAGATGCGGAAGTTACAGGACAAAATCCCCTATATGATTTTCAAAATATGCTTTTGTACGACCAAGTTTACTTGAATCAGGATGCTGATTTCTTAGATCCCCAAAATAACTTTTTCGGAATTGGCAGCAATTCGGCCGCTTTTGGCAAGGCAGATCTCTCTGCCGCAGCCTCAGCACCTGTAGATATCCTTGGCGAGGATCGACTGGTTCGTTCTGATTGTGGAGCGTATCAAGTTATCTTGGAAAATTAATGTGCCTTAAAACATCGATTTGAAAGAAAATACTTTCAAATTACTTCATTATCAGCAAATTAAGTACAAAACCCTAGTAAATATAAGGTTTTCGTGTAAACCAAAATGACGAACTATCCTTAATTTCGTCAATATCTCTGTGGGGCATGGAATATACCTATACTATTATAGACTCCGATGCAACTTCCAATCTGCAATTACAGCATTATCTGGAAGATTACGGGGATTTTATGTGCGCTGGGCTGGCACATGACAGTAACGAAGGTTTGAACAACATCCTAAAATTTTCACCCGACATTGTTTTTATCCATTTGAACGAAATGGCCAACGACTATTTTCAAATGGTCATGGAACTCCATCAATATGTGAACCATATTCCACTGATCATCGCGGTTTCCAAGACCAAGGATTATGCCTATAATGCCATAAAAAATAACTTCTTTGATTATTGGTTGCTCCCTTATAACGAATTTGACATTCGAAAAACCTTATTACGGCTTAAGAAACACATCCCCAAAGAGGAAACCAGTCACACGCTTTGTTTAAAATCCTATGGGGATTACCAATATTTGAACACTGATGACATCTTGTATGTGCGCGCAGATAATAATGCTACCGAGTTTATTATGAAAGACGGTACGGTCGCTAATGCCTTCAAGACCTTAAAGACCTTTGAGTCCCAACTGCCTAAGAATTTCGTACGCATTCACCAAAGCTACATCGTAAATACCGACTATGTTTCAAGGATCAACTATGGTAAGGCCATTTGTGCCCTAAAAATGGTCAAACAACAACTGCCATTTTCCAAAACCTACAAGGATAATATTGATGTCCTGAAAAAGCTGCTTTCAAAAAACACCATTTCCAACCTGAATTAGACCGATACTCACAGAATCGGGTCGTTTACTCGCAAACAAGGCCATATTACTAGCAAACCAAATAAGCGCTGTCTTTTGGGACAAGGGTGTATTAGTTTAGCAACATAATAAAAATATTAACCCCCTAACTAAAATTAACACATATGAAAAAAGTAGCCAGTATTTTAGCGATTGTTGTAATGACCGTGGGAATGTTTTCGTACAATGCCGATAGCACCCAGAATGACAACGCCTTAATTCACAATGCCAATACGACCGCCTGTGATGGATGCCATATCCCAAAGGACGGCCCAAGAGATAGTTAATATAAATATTTTGTGATACTTAGATGCCCCGGACAAATTGTTCGGGGCTTTTTGTTTATCTTGTTGTTATTCATCATCAACTTCAAAAATGAATCTAAAAAGAATATTCCTTTGCCTGTACTGGTCGGCTTTTTTGATAGGATGCACACAATAAGACAGAAAATAACCACAACTACACCGAGTTGATGGCCATCGATAGCGTGCACAATTGGATGAACGAAAATAGCAATAAAGGGAAGCTATCTTTATCACAAAAGCAAGACTTGCTTGAAAAAATCAGGGCACATTCAGCGTCGCTTTCCACTGACTCATTAAAGACCAAGTATTTTGCCAAACTCTCTTTGGAATTTGTTGAACAGGATTCCTTGATATTTCGGGAAGTCAACCAAAAAGCTCGGGAATTAGCCGAGGCAACCAAGGATACGGCCGTCTTGGCAGAGGCCCAATGGGATCTGGCCTATTTTTATCAGAATCAAGAAATTCCCGATAGTGCCTATTTTTATTATGATCAGGCATTAAATTTGTTCACCTTTTTAAAAGCCGAGGTTAATATGGCGCGCATGCTCTATAGTTTGGCGCGGATTCAGCATGACATTAAGGATTATACGGGGAGCGAACGAACTGCAATTGGAGCTATCAAAATTTTCAAAAAAGTAAATGATGTAAGCTCTTTATATAGGTGTTATAACCTTTTGGGCTCGGTGACGATTGGCTTAAAAGAGTATGACCGTGCCTTGGAGTATTTTAACGAGGCATTGACCTATTATAATAAACTTGATAATAATCTCGTTTATTTTGGGACGACCGAAAATAATATCGGAATGGTCTATCAGGAAAAAGGCCAATATGCCATGGCGTTACCCTATTTTAAGGAAGTCCTCGCAAGTGATTCTTTATTGCAAAAAAATCCTGAACTCTATGCTAAAGCTCTTAACAATTATGCCTATAGTCGTTTTAAGACAGGTGATACCAAAGAAGTGGAAGCTCAATTGAAATATGCGATGAAACTTTACGATAGTTTAAATTATGCATATGGTGTTTCGGTAGCTCATTATAATCTGGCCGAATATTATCTAGGTTCAAAAGACAGCGCAAAGGCCATCTCCCAAGCCAAATTGGCAAAGTACTATGCCGAGAAGAGTCATAACAATGAACGGTTGCTCGAAAGTTTGCAACTCTTGGTCCATGTAGATCCTAAAAACGCTTCAGCTTATAACGATAAATATATCAACTTAAATGATAGTCTTCAACAAGAAGAACGAAGAATACAGGACAAATTTGCGCGTGTGCGCTTTGAAACCGATACGTTTATTGCTGAAAATAAAGCCCTATCACAACAGAAAAAACTCTGGGCCGGCATTGCCATAGGTCTCCTTACCTTGGGACTGGCAATTTTCGTTATTACGGATCAACGTATTAAAAATCAAAAATTGCGCTTTCAACAACAGCAACAGGCCACCAACCAGGAAATTTTCGATTTGATGTTATCTCAGACCCAAAAGGTTGAGGAAGGCAAGAAAATGGAGCAAAAACGCATCTCCGAAGAACTCCACGATGGAGTGCTAGGAAAAATGTTAGGAGCTCGCATGGTATTAACCGGACTTAACAAAAAGACGGATCTTGAGGCCCAGGAAGAGCGGTCATCGGCCATTGCCGCCCTAAAGGATGTGGAGGCGGAAGTTCGGGCCATTTCACACGAATTGAGTCATGCCGCCTATCGCGAAATGTCGAATTTTATCGCATCAGTCAATGACCTATTACAGGCGATCGAAAAGGCGACCGCCATTCAAATCACTTTCGAATACGAGAAAGAATTGGCATGGGATCGATTGAATGGGGAAACCAAGATCAATTTGTACCGCATTGTTCAGGAGAGTGTTCAAAATGCCGTAAAACATGCAGAATGTAAGCACATTCTTATTAACTTTGCAGCGAAAGAAGACCAGCTCAAGATTAAGGTCGAAGACGATGGCCGTGGTTTCGATACCACGAAAAAGAAGAAGGGCATTGGAATGCGCAATATCAGCTCCAGAATAAAAAGCCTGGGAGGTACTTGGAACATTATAAGTGAACCGGGAGCTGGAACAAAAATCGACATTAGCGTACCTGTTATTTTTTACAACAATTCTTCACCAAGATTCGATCCGAAAACTGTTCAGCAGGAAATTGTGAAATAGCATAATGAGGAATGAAATACATACGAATATTAGCAGTAGATGATCATGAAATGACAACCTTAGGATATAAATATATTCTTGAGGATGGAGAATTCGATGGGTTTAAGGTGCATGTCGACATCGCTAAAAGTTTTGAAGCGGGAAAGGAAAAAATCGAAATCTCCGAGCGGTCCCTAAAATATGACATTATTCTTTTGGACATTCAATTGTTCCCGGCCCATGCACATGAGACACGCAGTGGTGAGGATTTGGGCATCTTGGCGCGCAAGGTGGCACCAAGTTCAAAAGTGGTCTTTATGTCTTCCTTTGGTGATGCCTACCGGCTGAATAGCATTTTTAAAAATGTGAATCCAGATGGGTATATGGTCAAAGCAGAGATAGACGAAAAGTCCCTCATTGACATGGTGAATACCATAATAAAAGACCCCCCCTATTACACGGCAAGTGCCCTGAGTGTTATTCGCAAGGGATTGGCCAATAAATTGGATGTTGATGAACAAGACAAAAAGATACTCTATTATCTTTCTATCGGGACGCGCACGAAAGACATTCCTTCGTTGATTTCAGTCTCTTCTGCAACCGTTGAATCCCGAAAACGTCACTTAAAGACCCTTTTCAGTATTGAAGATGGCAATGACTTGGCCCTGATTGAAGAAGCCCGAAGAAGAGGCTTTATCTAAATTTATTTTTTGATTATAAGTAGCTGATAGTTAGCGAACTATTTCATTTAATGTTATTTTTCGCGAAAACCATAGTATTTATAAGGTTTTCGTGTAAACATTATTGCCGCATTACTTCTAATTTTGGAACGAGTTAATCTTGATCGAACCATGCCGCTAGATTTAGAAAGTTTCAAAAATAATCCCCCTTTTGAATTCACCCAGAATGTTACAATTCCAGGACTGGATCGCTTTACAAATATTTTGGAGAAGGATTTTTTTTCAAAAACTACGGTATTTAGGCAAAAAGCGGGGCATCAAACGATAAGTCTGGTTATTGAATTAGAGTGTGATTTAAGTTTGGCTCAAGTGCTTTATCATTTTCTCAAAGGCGACTGGGGTTCCTTTAAATCGGAAAATTCTTCATTGACAAATGCACTTAATATCCTTCAGGAAGCCAATTCGGAACCGATAGAGATTTATGAATTATCGCTTATCTTAAAGGATACCACCATAATAATTGATAGGATATTTGAAGATAGTATTCGGACCCAATTAAAGCGTATTCTTACGGAAATCGGCAATCATTATGTTCATATTACCAAGGGGTTGAATGAAATTCCCTATGAAATATACTTACCTGTCTTCGAAGAGCAGCGAAATGAAATCGACTTGCCATACCCAGTTTCGGGAAATTTTGTTACTGATTATTTTGGATATTGGGGCCTATATTTTGAATCCGAGGATGATGCTGTGGTGTACGACTTAACAAATCTCGTCATTATACCAGGGGACCTTTATATGCTCAACCATTAAGCCAATTGTGCTTTAGGCATTGAATAGTGGCCTGCCTTTCATCATTGCATGAACCTTTTTCTTTACCTCCTTTAACACAGTATCGTCTTCTGGATTGGTTAAAACACGATCTATAAGATCTACAATTGGCGCCATATCTTCCTCTTGAAGGCCTCGGGTCGTAATTGCGGCAGAACCGAACCGAACTCCAGAAGTAACAAATGGAGATTTGTCATCAAAGGGAACCATATTCTTATTGGCCGTGATATCAGCCTTTACAAGGGCATTTTCAGCATCTTTTCCAGTGATATCTTTATTTCGCAAATCTATCAACATCATGTGGTTATCGGTTCCTCCCGATATTATATGATAATCCTTTTTAACAAATGCGGCGGCCATTGCAGCTGCATTCCTTTTCACCCGCAACATGTAATGCAGAAAATCATCTGATAAGGCTTCCCCAAAAGCAATGGCCTTAGCGGCAATTATATGTTCCAATGGTCCACCCTGATTACCAGGAAAGACGGCCAAATCGAGCAAGGCCGACATTTTGCGCAATTGACCATTTTTTAACGCAATACCAAAAGGGTTATCAAAATCTTTCCCCATCATAATGAGCCCTCCTCTTGGGCCTCTCAAAGTTTTATGGGTAGTAGTAGTAACGATGTGACAATGTGGTAGGGGATCATTCATGATTCCTTTGGCGATTAAACCGGCAGGATGGGCAATATCTGCCATTAATATCGCATGTACGCTATCCGCTATTTCACGAAATCGCTTAAAGTCCATATCCCTAGAATAGGCCGAGGCGCCGGCAATAATCAATTTTGGCTTTTCTTTCTCGGCAATTTCTTGAATCTTATCATAATCAAGTTCGCCGGTAACCTTATCGACTCCATAGAATACGGGCTTATATAATCTTCCTGAAAAATTTACGGGCGATCCGTGGGTCAAATGGCCACCATGTGATAGATCGAAACCCAAAATAGTATCCCCTGGTTGAAGACAGGCATGATATACCGATGCATTGGCCTGGGAACCTGAATGTGGCTGTACATTCGCATAAGCAGCACCAAAAAGTTCCTTGGCTCGGTCGATGGCCAATTGTTCAATTTCATCAACCACTTCACATCCTCCATAGTAACGCTTTCCGGGATACCCTTCGGCATATTTGTTGGTCAAAACCGAGCCAGCCGCTTCCATGACTTGGGGGCTTACAAAATTTTCCGAGGCAATCAGCTCCAGACCATTGATTTGACGTTCTTTTTCGGCGGCTATAAGTTCAAAAATCCGTTTATCGCGTTGCATATAGGACTTATCTGTTAAATGAGGCGTAAAAATACAAATTGCATGCCTTTAATAAGAAGAAAATAATATATTTGATCAAGTATTTATTAAATATAAATCAACAATTTACCTATGTCCATCGAAGCCAATAATCCCAACAAAAAAACCTGGATATCAGTACCCGAGAATTCCGATTTTCCCATCCAGAATATTCCTTTTGGGGTCTTTTTGACACGCGATGACATCATTACCATAGGCACTCGAATCGGTGATCAGGCGATTGATTTGGGAGCCCTGCACCAATTGGGCTATTTTGATGGGATACCATTGACCGATGATATTTTTCTTCAGGATACCTTGAACGATTTTATCAGTGATGGTCAAAAAACATGGCGATTGGTACGTAACAGAATTAGTGAGTTATTCGATATAAACGATAAAAGGCTACAGCACAACTCAGCTCATAAGAAAATCGTTCTGTTTTCAATGGATGAAATCGAAATGCAACTTCCTGTACAAATTGGAGACTATACCGATTTCTATTCGAGCAAAGAACATGCTACGAATGTTGGTAGTATGTTCCGTGATCCCGACTCGGCATTAATGCCCAATTGGTTGCATCTTCCGGTAGCCTATCATGGCAGAAGCTCTACTATCGTGCCTAGTGGGGTTCCGGTGCGTAGACCCATAGGTCAAACGATGCCAAAGGATTCAGAAAGACCTGTCTTTGGCCCTTCCAAGTTGGTCGATTTTGAACTCGAAATGGCCTTTATTACAACCGATGCCAACCTTATGGGTGAACCTATTCCCATTAACGAGACCGAAGATTATATTTTTGGAATGGTCCTATTCAATGATTGGAGCGCCAGGGATATACAAAAATGGGAATATCAGCCATTGGGACCTTTTTTAGCCAAGAATTTTGCCTCCTCGATTTCACCATGGATTGTTACCTTAGATGCTTTGGAGCCGTTTAGGACCGAGAGTCCCGTGCAAAATCCTGAGCCATTGCCCTATCTTCAATTGAAAGGAAACCATAGTTTTGATATTCAATTAGAAGTAGACATTACACCCGAAAATGGAAATCCAACAACGGTCACTTGTTCTAACTTCAAATATATGTACTGGACTATGGCACAGCAATTGGCCCATCATACCGTCAATGGCTGTAAAATAAATAGTGGCGACATTATGGGAAGTGGCACACTCTCTGGTCCTAACCCCGATTCCTATGGTTCAATGTTAGAACTTGCTTGGCAAGGTACTAAACCTGTTCATCTAGATAATGGCGAAACCCGGACTTTTATTCAAGATGGGGACACAGTTACTTTGCGCGGTTTTTGTTCAAAAAATGGGGTGCGAATGGGGTTTGGTGAATTATCGACCAAACTACTCCCCGTATTTAAATCAAAGGGCAAGAAATAAACTTTTCCAGACCCATTCATCGAATTCATACGATATTTTATCGTTTGGCGTTATCAATAGACCCATTTTTGGCACGGCTGTTGAGATTGGCATCAAAATATAAAATAATTTCGTTATGAAAAAATACCTACTTTTCATAAGTGCTTCGATAGTATTCGCATGTAGTGGGGTCAAGAAGACCCAGCGTTCTATTAATACTGGCAATTATGCCGTTGCCATTGAAACCGCATTGGCGAATTTGGCCGATAACAAGACTAAAAAGTCGAACCAACCCTATATCGTGCTGTTGGAAGAGGCATTTCAGAAAAATACTTCGCGGGAATTGCAGCATATTGATTTCTTAAAAAAAGAAGGCAATGGGGCCAACTATGAAATCATTTTTAAATCATATGCTAATTTGAAACAAATTCAAGAACGCATCAAGCCGCTGTTGCCTTTGCAGATTTATGATGAAAACCGGCCGGCTAAATTTCGTTTTCAGAATTATGATCCCGAAATTTTAGCCGTAAAAGAGAAACTTTCTGATTATCTATATACGAATGCCCTGGGCCTTTTGAATTCGGCTTCGAGTAAAGTAGATTATAGAAAGGCCTACGATGACTTTGCCTACCTGGAAGAGATAAATCCAGGATATGCCGATAGTAAAAAGAAAAAGGAAGAAGCATATTTAAAAGGACTTGATTTTGTAAAAGTGGTGATGACCAATGAAACGGATCAGATAATCCCTGAAAAACTTGAGGCCGATTTACTTAATTTCAATACCTACGGACTTAATAATTTTTGGACCGAATATCATACCAATCCCCTCCCGCACATAACTTATGACTATACTATGGAAGTAGCTCTTAAAGGTATTGCCATATCACCCGAAAAGGTAAGCGAAAAGCAAGTCATTAAAGAGAAGCAGATCAAGGACGGATATCAATATGCCACAGATTCTAATGGCAATGTACTTTCGGACAGTTTGGGCAATAAGATTAAAATTGACAAATTTAAAACCATCAAATGTAATTTTTACCAATTTACACAATTCAAGTCTACGCAAGTATCGGGGGAGGTAAGTTTCACTGATTTGGCAAAACGGCAAGTTATCAATTCGTATCCATTATCTAGCGAGTTCGTTTTTGAGCACAGTTATGCTAGTTATGATGGTGATAAAAGAGCTTTGGAGAATGACATGGTCCGATTATTGAATTTGGCTGCAGTCCCTTTTCCATCGAATGAACAAATGGTTTACGATACCGGGGAGGATCTCAAGCAAAAGTTGAAAACCATTTTGACACGACAACAATTTTAAGTTAAAACGACCCCGAAACCAAACGGGGTTTTTTTATAAAAATTTGTTTAACGCGATATCCATAATACCTGCGTGAGAGTCGTGAGCGACCACTACACCATTACGTATAATCAATAATTGTGGCGATTGGTGCAAGACATTGAATCTTTTGCCTACGGCATCCGATAAATCCCTAAAACGATGTAAGTCCAGATAGTAAAATTCAGCTTTATCACGTATATCGTTCATTTGGTTTTCAAACATATTTAGCACCATACGACTGGTTCCACAGGTAGTCGAATGCTTGAATATAATTTGTGTCACGGAGAACGATTTTTCGGCAATTTCCCCAAGTTGATCGAAGGTGGTCAAATTAACCCAAAGCCCTTTGCCTTTTGCTGTTTCCTCGGTCTTTTTTTTATTCCCAAATAAACTATTGAACATACGTATTTTATAATTAAATATCCTTAGTCGAAGAAATCCTAAAACCTATCGTACTGACGATATGTCCTATTATTATTGACTATATCAGCCATTTTGTCCACGAATCGGCATTGGTAGGGTTGTTGACTTCCTTAACTGCAAAAATAGGTATTAACAACATAATACAAGAACGATATGAACTTTAATAACTTCACTATAAAAGCCCAGGAGGCCGTGCAAAGGGCACAACAGCTCGCTCAGGAAATGGGGCATCAACAAATTGAAAATGAGCATCTATTTAAGGCCATTTCAGAGGTAGAAGAAAATGTACTCCCGTTCATCCTTAAAAAACTAAATGTAAACCTGCCTTTGCTACAGCAAATTTTAGACAAGGAAATGACAACATTCCCAAAGGTTTCGGGCGGTGAAATCATGGTTTCACGTGAGGCAGGAAAGACATTGAGCGAAGCAAGCATCATCGCCAAAAATATGAGCGATGAATATGTTTCCGTGGAGCATTTGATCATGGCGATATTTAAATCCAAAAGTAAGATTGCGCAAATATTAAAAGATCAAGGTGTCACTGAAAAAGACTTGAAATCAGCCATAGAAGAACTACGAGGGGGCGGCAGGGTTACTTCACAAAGTGCCGAAGAAACCTATAATTCTTTGGAAAAATATGCAAGAAACTTAAACCAATTGGCCGATAGTGGCAAACTAGATCCCGTTATTGGGCGCGACGAGGAAATTCGACGGGTATTGCAGATATTATCAAGACGCACTAAAAACAACCCTATGCTCGTTGGTGAACCCGGCGTTGGAAAGACCGCTATTGCCGAAGGTTTGGCGCATCGAATTATTCAAGGTGATATTCCGGAAAATCTCAAGGACAAGATTATTTACTCATTAGATATGGGCGCCTTGATCGCTGGCGCCAAATATAAGGGCGAATTTGAGGAACGTCTTAAAGCCGTCATTAAGGAGGTTACTTCTTCCGATGGTAATATCGTTCTCTTTATTGACGAAATTCATACACTGATTGGTGCAGGGGGCGGCCAAGGGGCTATGGATGCCGCGAACATCTTGAAACCTGCTTTGGCACGTGGTGAATTGCGTGCAATTGGCGCTACTACCCTCGATGAGTATCAGAAGTATTTTGAAAAGGACAAGGCATTAGAGCGCAGATTCCAAAAAGTAATGGTCAATGAACCAGATACTGAAAGCGCCATTTCAATTCTTCGAGGAATCAAGGAGAAATATGAAGCCCATCACAAGGTCAGGATCAAGGATGAGGCCGTAATTGCAGCGGTCGAACTTTCACAGCGCTATATCACCAACCGGTTTTTACCCGATAAAGCCATCGACCTTATGGATGAAGCTGCATCCAAGTTACGAATGGAAATCAATTCAAAGCCAGAGGAACTTGATGTCCTGGATCGTAAAATCATGCAACTTGAAATTGAAATTGAGGCCATTAAACGCGAGGATGACAAGGCCAAACTAAAATCGCTCAATGCAGATCTTGCCAATATAAAAGAGGAACGAAATGAGTTATTTGCACAATGGGAAAGTGAAAAAAGCGTTGTCGATGCGATTCAGAAGACCAAACAGGACATTGAAAATTTCAAGGTAGAGGCCGACCGGGCCGAGCGTAATGGGGATTATGGGCAAGTAGCAGAACTTCGTTATGGTAAAATCAAAGATGCTCAGGAAAAACTTGAAAAGCTTCAGGTCGAATTGCGAGAACAACAGCATGCGGGCACCCTCATAAAAGAGGAGGTAACAAGCGAGGATATTGCAGAGGTGATCGCAAAATGGACCGGCATTCCGGTAACCAAAATGTTACAGTCGGAACGTGAAAAACTATTGAAACTTGAAGAAGTACTACATAAGCGGGTCGTTGGGCAGGAAGAAGCCATACAAGCAGTTTCCGATGCTATTCGAAGAAGCCGTGCAGGACTCCAGGATGCTAAGAAACCGATAGGCTCCTTTCTTTTCCTTGGACCGACCGGTGTTGGTAAAACCGAACTCGCCAAAACGCTGGCAGCGTATCTTTTCGATGATGAAAATGCTATGACGCGCATTGATATGAGCGAATATCAGGAGAGTCATTCAGTAAGTCGATTGGTCGGAGCACCTCCAGGATATGTAGGATATGATGAAGGTGGACAACTTACTGAGGCAGTGCGTAACAGACCCTATTCAGTGGTTCTTCTGGATGAGATAGAGAAAGCCCACCCAGACACCTTTAACATTCTATTGCAAGTATTAGATGAGGGAAGATTGACCGATAATAAAGGGAGGATGGCCGATTTCAAGAATACGATCATTATCATGACCAGTAATTTGGGCGGTCACATTATTCAGGAAGCTTTCGAGAATACCAAAAACGTACACAGTGCTGCAGAGGCGGCACGGGTAGAAGTTCTTGGGCTGCTACGAAGAACGATCCGACCTGAATTCTTGAATAGAATCGATGACATCATCATGTTCACGCCATTGAACAAAGCAGATATCCTTGAAATCATAAAACTTCAACTCGACCATTTGAAAAAAATGGTGGCGAAACAAAACATAGTTATCGACGCTACCGATGAGGCGATAACGTATTTAGCCGACAAGGGGTATGATCCGCAATATGGTGCGCGACCTATTAAAAGGATGATCCAAAAAGAGGTCTTAAATAATCTTTCTAAAGAATTATTGAGCGGTACTATAAAATCGGACAGCGTCGTACTAATTGATTCGTTCGATGACGGCCTGGTCTTTAGAAACCAAAGTGAACTTGTAGAGTAAATTTATATTTGATTGCTTAGCCATCCACTCAAGAAAAAACCTTGTGTGGATGGCTTTTTTTATCAACATTATATACCATACAGTATGTAGATCTTTTATATTCGTAAAAAATAGCCCGCCATGACCTCAAAAGCCGAAAAAACGACTAAATATATTATCGAGACCGTTGCGCCTGTTTTTAACAAACAGGGGTTTGCGGGAACGAGTATGAGTGATCTAACCGAAGCGACCGGTCTCACAAAAGGAGCCCTATATGGCAATTTTGAGAATAAGGAGGCCTTGGCATTTGCTGCCTTTGAGTACAATAGTAACCTTTTATTGTCAGCAATCGATGAGCAACTTAATCATGATGGTTCCTCCCTTGAAAAACTCTTTGTGCTTACTCGATTTTATCGCAATTACGACATTTTCTCAAAAGAGATGGGCGGTTGCCCAATTTTGAAGGTGGGCACCGACGCCCAATACAATAATGGCCTATTGGCTGCCGCTGTCAGGGAAACCCTTAAAACCGTAGAGGGTAAAATAGCCGTTGTTCTCGAAAATGGTGTCAATAAAGGGGAACTCAAACTTCCGGTTACACCATTGCAATTCGCTAAACAGCTTTTTACGATGCTAATGGGAGCTGTAACAATGGCAACCATAACCGAAGATCGAAAATACTTAGTAAATACGGTTGCCTATATCGAAGTTCTTATCAATCGGGAAATCAAAAAATAGTTCGATTCCTAGTACCCCCCCCGAAAGCGATTCATATTTAACTTGACTTTCAGAATTCTTTAGTTTATAAAGGGTAGTTCGTAATTTGAAGAGGGCGCCTCCTAATTGCCAATGACCCTGAAAATCCACGTTTTATCGGGATATTTGCCTCCTAATTTAGAATCCCTGGCCAATCGGGCCTCACTCATTGTAGCATACTTTCCTAAATAGACGTAATTATAATTTTTAGGACCAGTGACAAATGATTTTGGTTGTAGGCCTTTCGCAGTAAGGTCTTTCATAAAGGCCTCATAATATTTCTTAGTGCCGAATACATTCGCAATCAAATAGTAGCCAGGTTCGAGACCAGTCGCCGATTTGACCTCTTCATATTTTTCTCCGGTCTTCGGCTTGTCACCTTCCTGCTGTGCCAAACTATCTAATTCGACTTTTTTCTTTATCGCTTCCGCCTCAGCAATCTTGATCTGATCCAACGAATCTTGTTGGCGCTGTTGCTCAAGCCTTTGGGCTTCCACTAAAGCATCGGCTTGCTTTTTACGGTTAATGGAATCTTGCATGCGTTCTTGCGCAAGCTTCTGATTTTGGGCCAATTCTACTGAGTCCCTTTTTTGTTTACGTTCTTTTCTGCTAAGGACTACTACCTCCGTATCTTTCAAATTAGCAAGCGAATCTTTACGCATTTTCGCATTTTCCTTTTCCTGTTGCTCGATTTCCTTGGCTTCTTTCTTGGCAGCAAGGGCTTGTTCTTTTTCGAGATTTTCCTTTAATTTTTCATCTTGCAGTTCTTTTTCGGTTAAAATCGGTGTATCAGCCAATTCCAAATTGAAGTCGGTTACCGTAAAACGCTCCTCAGGAGTTCCTAAAAAATACGCCGCCATGATTTCGAAAGAAGGCTTTTTCGTATTGACCGAAGCACTTGTTCCGAACTCGGCAAGCGCCCCAAGCGATAGTTTTTCGAACAAAGTGGCTCCACCCCCGATACCTACGCCATAAAAATTGTTATAGCCCAGCTGTGCCCAATATTTCGGAGTATTGAATACCGTATTTATACCGATTTGGTTTGCCTCGCCAGGAAGTGTCCTCAAATACAATGATGGCCTAAAGTAGGCATTGGGTTGTTGCATGGTAATGGGAAAATCATAGGATAGCATCCCCATAAAAATTTTATCAGCCCTATCGGTATTGCTTTCATTCAAAGCGAAATTATAATCAAAAAGGTTTTCGGAAGCAACACTAAAAGACAACCCCATCACAGATAATCGTATCCCTGGTGCCATCTGTAATATAAAATCATCCGATACCCTTAATTGCGGCAAAGGGATGTTGGGGTCAATGACAAAGCGGTCATCGGCTAATTTTTGCTTAAAGCCAAATAAGTTGATTCCAAATGCCAATTGGGTTGTGGCATTAAAATTTATTGCATACGCATAGTTGATGACGCCCCCTGTGTTGAAATATACTCCGGTATTCTGCTGGAAAAAAGCAGCACCGGCAGCAGAACGACTGTCAATTCTTCGCGTATAATTTAAAAAAAGAGTAGTCGGATCAGAGTCGATACTCTGCCATTGCCAACGGGTCCAAAAAGCGATTGATTCGGGCTCATTGCGATCCAACGAAAAAGCCGGATTGAACAAACTGGCGTTGTACGTAACCAAATTGTGTTGCCTAAGGTCTGCAGGAAGTCGCACTTCCTGTCCAAAAACCTCTGTAGAAAACAAAATAAGTAGGAAAAGTAGTAGCGTTCTCTGCATATGCAAAAAAACAAAAATCATACGGTTTAAATACTATTTTTAACTTATTTTAGTTCGTAAAGAATGATAATTTTTAGGAAAATCAGATTGGCAGAGGCCTTTTTTTCCAAAAGCCATAAAACCGTTGCCAATAATTTGGAAGTCCTATGAACGATTCATAGCCCACTGAATGATTTTCAATCGAAGCCAGTGCCGATTAATTAGGTGAATGGCATTAAAAAGAGCATGCACGCCGAGGCATTTTCTTTAGATTTAAATTATGTTGGGCGACTCAATGCACTTTTTAAAATTTATTTAATTCCATACATACCTTAAAAGATACCTTAAATGATGAAGTCAAGCATAAAAGTTCTTTCACTTATTTTTATAATTAGTTTATTCGGGTGCAAGAATGATCAAAATAAAATGGAAGAGGTCATGGTAGGATCATCCGTTACTACCTTTTATCTAATAAGGCATGCCGAAAAAGATCGTACAGATCCTGAAAATGTCGATCCTGTACTCTCCCAAAACGGACTAGGAAGAGCGATGCATTGGGCAGAGATCCTTAACGACGTAAAATTGGATGAAATCTATACCACCGATTTTGAACGCACGAAAATGACTGCTGCGCCTACCTCGGTAAAAAAAGATATCACCGTAACATATTATGATCCTAAAAGCATTGATATTGACCAATTTAAATCAGACAATCTAAACAAAAATGTACTGGTTGTCGGCCATAGCAATACAATTCCCGAAATGGTCAATAAAATAATCGGAGAGGACAAATATCCCGATATGGAGGATTCTGATAATGGCAGTCTATTCATTGTACAAATTGTTAATGGAATACCTACCGATACACATTTGATCTTCAATTGTAATTGTCCGGCCGGACGATAATGTTTTCCAGCTCGATTTTCGAAAGTAGCACTAATTGATCCACCTCGAAAAGACTGTCGATCTTTAAGATGGAAGTGTTCATATCCTTGGTTTGATAATTTTTATAATCTACGAATCGTATTCCTTTGACGTAACGTTCGTTGTAAGCCTCCCTCATTCGCATTCCACCCCCATCGGTGTGAAACTCATAGGCAAAGTAATCTGGCTTCATGGTTTTCTTATTAAACCAATATATATAGATATCATCATGGTCATCACCGCCACCATCTTTATCAAAAGTGATTTGAATTTTATAATATTCAGTTCCTTTAATACGTGTACTGCCTAATAGTCGTTTATTCACGGCCCTATCATTCAATCCGTATGGTAAATAGGCAAAGTAATGCACCGAATTCACCGAGTTCGCGTACTTGGTGGCCATGGTATCGTTCAACACGACCAAACTGTCATTTATATAGCGTCGAAATTCACCTGGTGCCTTTATATCGACGGTTGTAGTAGTGTCGGTTTTAAAGATACGTCGCAGTATTCGCTTACCATCCTCTTGCTCCAATAAATAAGAGCGATCCCTGAAATCAAACGAAATTTGGCTATTCACATAGTGTTCGCCGCCACAGACTGAGATGCTCTCGTCTATGATCTGCTGGGCGGTTTTGCCTTGTGGTTTCTTTCCAGTACAAGAAACCAATATGACAGAAACGAGAAGAATAAAGAATTTTTGCATACCCCTGTTTGATTAATAGTACGTAAGTTAGAAACAATCTTACCAATTTTTTGACAAAAATTAAATTGCCTAAAATCAAAAGTTCGATTTGTTCCCTATTTTTGTGTTCCTATGCAGCAAAAAATCAATATCAAGAATAAGAGGGCCCGGTTCGAATACGAACTAATGGATAGCTTCACTGCAGGTTTGGTCTTGTCGGGTACTGAAATAAAGTCGATTCGTCTTAGTAAGGCGTCAATTGCAGAAAGTTTCTGCGAATTCAATGATCAAGGTGAACTTTTTATCATTAACATGCAGATCGACGAATATTCCCATGGTTCGCATTACAACCATAAGCCGAAGGCAGAACGTAAACTTTTGTTAAACCGTCAGGAGCTTAAAAAATTGGAAAAAGAGGTAAAGACTTCCGGAAGTACTATTATTCCCTTGAATTTATTCTTAAATGATCGAGGTCTAGCCAAAATCAACATTGCCTTGGCCAAGGGTAAAAAGTTGTATGATAAGAGGGATACCATTAAAGATCGCGATAATAAGCGTCAATTAGACCGTATAAAAAAGAAATTTAATAGCTAGGATTGCATCGCTAGTTCTTATTTTCTAAAAGCGGCACGAATCGAAAGGTCCCCAATTCCTTTTTTTCAAATTCCTGTTCAGATTTGCGAAGGTAAAGTGTCATGATTTGATCTTCGTCACCAACGGGTATTACCAACCTCCCTCCTACCTTGAGTTGCGCCATTAATGCCTTAGGAACAGCACGAGCTCCCGCCGTAACTATAATACCATCGAAGGGTGCTTCTTCAGGGAGTCCTTTGTAGCCATCACCAAAAATTACTTTTTTCGGTCGATAGCCCATTTTTTTAAAAAATATATTCGTTTTCTTGAAAAGTTCGAGTTGCCGTTCGATGGTATATACTTTGGCCTTCAGCTGCAACAAAACAGCCGTTTGATACCCACTTCCTGTCCCAATTTCCAAAATACGATCATTGGGTTTGATTTCTAAAAGCTCCGTTTGAAAGGCTACGGTATACGGTTGTGAAATGGTTTGGTCTGCAGCAATGGGAAACGCCTTATCCTGATAAGCGTGTCCTTCAAAACCACTATCCATGAACCAGTGTCTCGGAATCGTGCGAATGGCTGCCAAAACCTTTTGATCGCTAATACCTTTGGCGCTCAGAATATCGGCAAGCTGGTTACGCATACCACGATGTTTTAAGGTATCAATCATAAATAAGTCACTTGTTTTCAAATGGTATCGGACCTTTTTTTCAAAAAAACGATGCCTTGAGGCCCAAAATATAAGACCATCCCTTTTGTATAATTGGTTTTGGAATTCAAATTTAGAACGGAATAATGCAAATAGCAAATTGCGCCTTGCTGAATCTTCCATTATTCACCAGAATCCCCAAAATTATATAGGGTGGCAAATTGGTATACATCCCAAAACAAGCACGAGAACCCCTTAAACTCCAAAACTATCCTTATTTTTGAACAAAACATACAAGAATGCTTAAAGTTGGCGTATTAGGGGCGGGCCATTTGGGGAAAATTCATCTTCGTCTTCTCAATGAGTCAAAAAAATATCATTTGGTCGGATTCTACGATCCCGATGAATTAATCGGTAAAAAAGTAGCTGCCGAATACGGGTATACCTATTTTGAAAATATGAATACCTTAATAGACGCTGTGGATGTCGTCGACATTGTAACCCCTACCCTTTCCCATTTTGAATGTGCCAAAAAGGCCATTGAAAACAGAAAACATGTTTTCTTGGAAAAACCGATTACGACTACCTTGGCGGAAGCCGAAGAATTGCTTTTGCTTGAAAAGAACTATAAAATAAAGGGCCAAGTAGGGCATGTTGAACGATTTAATCCCGCCTTCATTGCCGTTAAGGATAGTATCAGAAACCCCATGTTCATTGAAGCCCATAGATTGGCCGAATTTAATCCGCGTGGTACAGATGTACCTGTTGTCTTAGATCTTATGATCCATGACATCGATGCCATTTTGAGTGTTGTCAATTCGGAAGTAAAGCAAATCAATGCCAGTGGGGTCTCGGTGATAAGTAAATCACCCGATATCGCGAATGCGCGGATCGAATTTCAAAATGGTTGTGTCGCCAATCTGACCGCTAGTCGTATCTCACTTAAGAATATGCGTAAGTCTCGATTCTTTCAACGCGACGCATACATTTCGGTTGATTTCCTTGAAAAGAAGGTCGAAGTAGTCAAAATGAAGGATGCCCCGGCAACACTTGGCGATTTCGATATGGTACTTCAAAATGCGGAAGGCGAAAAAAAGCAGATTTATTTCGAGAATCCCGAAATTTATGCCAACAATGCCATCAAAGACGAACTAGAAACATTTGCGGATGCTATTATAAATGATACCGTGCCGGTGGTTACCCTAGCACAAGGCGCAGCCGCCTTAAAAGTTGCGTTAGCAATTATTGCATCATTTAATGTGGACTAAAAAAATCCTTTTAATCTCCACGCATTCCATGAGATTCAGGGCAGCTGGTAAATTAATGAATCTCAACATCTAGGTCCTGAAAATCATAAATGAATTTAAATTCCCTTTCAATTATTGGTACCCCGATTAATATATCCTATAAATACACCTTAGATTAAAAAAATATGTCAATTACAAAGAATCTTATCACCATAAAAGAAACGATTCCAGAAGGAGTAACCTTGGTCGTAGTAAGTAAAACCAAAACCGTCGACGCCATAATGGAAGCCTATGCCATTGGCCAAAGAATATTTGGGGAGAATAAGATTCAGGAGATGACCGAAAAGATGGAGAAATTGCCAAAGGACATTCAGTGGCATATGATCGGTCATGTTCAACGGAATAAGGTAAAATATATGGCATCTTATGTGCACTTGATACACGGGGTCGACACGTTGAAACTATTACAGGAAATCGATAAACAAGCCAAAAAACAGCAACGCATAATTAATTGCCTATTGCAGGTTCACATTGCCGAAGAAGCAACAAAATTCGGAATGGATGAGGACGAATTACATACCCTGGCAACTTCAGGCGTATTAGATGAATTGACAAATATAAAGGTGCTTGGTCTTATGGGTATGGCCACTTACACTGAAAACGAGGAACAGATACGCCGTGAGTTCAAACACCTAAAGCGACTCTTTGAAACAATGAGGGGCAGACTTTCTGGAATCACCGTACTTTCAATGGGAATGAGTGCCGATTACACAATTGCCATTGAAGAAGGCAGTACGATGGTTCGCATAGGAAGTGCTATCTTTGGAGCAAGGAATTAGCCGCATCCCTATCTATCCTTGAGGCGATCAAAAATTATATTCGGTTCTTACTTTAAAATAAATGCACCCGATTGAAGATGTACGTAATACTTGATATAGAAACCACCGGTGGGAAATATAATGAAGAGGGCATTACCGAAATTGCCATCTATAAATTTGATGGGCACGAAGTGATCGATCAATTTATTAGCCTTATCAACCCTGAAAAAGAAATTCAGCCCTTTGTAGTAAACCTTACAGGTATCAACAATAAAATGCTGCGAAGTGCGCCGAAATTTCATGAAGTTGCCAAGCGTATTGTTGAGATTACCCAAGATGCCGTCATTGTGGCTCATAACGCTCAGTTCGACTACCGAATCCTACGCACTGAATTTAGGAGATTAGGATATAACTACGAACGAAAAACACTTTGTACGGTCGACCTTTCAAAAACATTGTTGCCTGATGCCGAATCATATAGCTTGGGAAAATTGGTGCGCTCCTTGGGGATACCGGTTAGCGAACGCCACCGGGCAAACGGGGATGCACTGGCTACTTTAAAACTTTTTAAGTTACTGCTTACGAAAGATAGCGATAAATCGATTCTCAGAAAGGTGGTACGTAATGAGGCACATGGCGAACTTTCTGAACGACAATTAGATATTGTTCAGCAAATGCCATCGGCAACTGGCATGTATTACATGCATAATAAAGAGGGTGAAATTATCTTCCTTGATAAGAGTACAGATATCAAAAAACGGGTTAATCAACATTTTACAAAGAATGGCGATCAGGCACGACGGTTGCAAAAGGAAACCAAAAAAGTAACTTTCGAAAGAACAGGCAACGAGCTTGTGGCCATGCTGAAGGAATATGAAGAACTTCGTAGAAATAAACCTAAATTCAACAATAAACCGCGGCCAGTGCTATTTACACACGCACTTTATGAGTCAGTTGATACCGATGGATATATCAACCTGGCTATTGGGAATTCGAATGGCAAAATGAATAATGTTACCACCTTTAATGGCATACACAGTGCAACAAATTTTTTAGACCAAATCAATTCAGAATTTCATCTTTGTGAAAATCTGAACGGCCGCTCCATAGCGATTGGACCATGCTCAAAATACGAAGCAAACACATGTAATGGCGCTTGCCAACATATAGAAGATCCTAGCGTGTATAATGCCAGGGTGCATGCTGCTTTGGGCAAGTACCATCTCAATGGAAAAAACATGGTTATTATAGATAAGGGTCGCGAGATTGGCGAATATAGTGCAGTGTTGATTAAAAATGGCATCTTCCAGGGTCTTGGGTATTATGAACTGAATCATCAAATAAATAATATTCATATCTTAGAATCAATAATTACCCCTATGAAAGGAGATGCCAATACGAAACATTTGATTGAATCGTATCTTAGAAAGAAAAAGGTTCTCAAGATTCTGGAGCTAAATCATTGACCTTGGAAGACGATAGACCTAATAAAGGCTGGAAGCAGAAACTGCATATTATTATCTACGGAACACATACCCCTGCGGGTAAATTGTTCGACATCCTCCTGCTTCTATTAATCCTTTACAGTATTATTATCGTCATGTTGGAGAGCGTTCCTCGTTTCGATATAAAGTACCATGGGTTTTTCAATTTGTCGGAATGGATAGTCACCATATTGTTTTCGATTGAATATCTGTTGCGGATAATTTGTATAAAACGCCCGCGTAAATATATCCTTAGTTTTTTTGGTATCGTAGACCTACTTTCGACCCTGCCGAAATATTTATCTTATTTATTTATTGGTTCTCAATATTTCACAGCATTCAGGGCCTTAAGGTTACTGCGTGTATTTAGGATTCTCAAACTGGTGCGGTTCGTCGGGGAATCGAATAATTTGATTCGCGCATTAAAAAGCAGTCGTACAAAAATTTTTGTATTTGTATTTTTTGTCCTTGTGGTATCGGTGCTATTGGGTACGGCTATGTACATCATCGAAGGGCCCGAACATGGTTTCAACAGCATACCCCATAGTGTGTATTGGACAATTGTTACCCTTACCACGGTAGGATATGGTGATATCTCTCCAGAAACACCATTGGGACAGTTCTTGGCTACCTTGATCATGATCATAGGCTATGGTATCATCGCGGTCCCAACCGGAATTGTTTCAGCAAATTATGCCTCCTCGGTGTTAAAGGAAAAAGATGCAGATCAAGGACGCTCTTGTGCGAACTGCAGTGCCGAAATATATCGCGCTGATGCCCTATATTGCAGGAAATGCGGTTATGATTTAAATGATGAAGCGTAAAAAAAAAACACTCATTTCGATAGTAGGCCCTACAGGTATCGGAAAGACTGCATTGTCAATAGCCATTGCTAAACACTTTAAAACCGAAATCATATCGGCCGATTCTAGACAGTTCTATAAGGAAATGTATATTGGTACTGCCGTTCCCTCACAGCAGGAATTAACGACCGTTCCCCATCATTTCGTTCAACATAAAAGCATTTTCGAAGCCTATTCGGTAGGTGATTTTGAGCGTGAGGCTATAGACAAACTGACGGCACTTTTTACCGAACACGATGTGGTCGTAATGGTTGGAGGAAGCGGACTCTACGTCGATGCGATTTTAAAAGGATTGGATGGTTTTCCTGAAATCGATCCAAGCATTCGGCGTAATCTAAATGAATTAGTCAGTACCAAAGGCATCGAAGCCTTGCAGGATAAATTAAGAGAATTTGATTACGAGTATTATAAAAAAGTAGATCTACAAAATCCGCATCGATTAATACGGGCTTTGGAAATCTGTATCGGGACTGGGAGACCCTACTCTAGTTTCCTTGGTAAGGCACATCGCAAAAGACCTTTTCAACAGATCACATTAGGTCTGACGGCAGATCGAAAGGTAATCTATAATCGTATTGATCAGCGGGTAGATGCGATGATGAAACAAGGATTGCTTGAGGAGGTTAAGGCCCTAGTGCCGCATGGCACTTTGAATGCATTGCAGACGGTGGGCTACAGAGAGCTCTTTTACCATTTAAATGGGGATTGGGATCTAGAAACCGCGGTTTCCGAAATTAAAAAAAACACACGAAGGTATGCCAAACGCCAATTGACCTGGTTCAAAAGAGACCCTGAGATCATTTGGATCGAAATTGAAACAAACATCACAGAAATAATAACGAAAATCGAATTGCGCCTTGAAAACCCAACAAGTATCTAAACCCATACTATTCATTATGGGAGTATCCGGTTCGGGAAAAACTACCGTGGGAACGTTACTGTCACAAAAAATGGGCATCGGGTTCTTTGATGGGGATGATTATCATACGAAAACAAATATTCAAAAAATGGCCTCTGGACATGCCTTGACTGATGCCGACCGTAAGGATTGGTTGCAAGGTTTAAATGCACTGGCATGTTCAAAACAAAAAGAAGGTGCTGTTATCGTCTGTTCTGCCTTAAAGGAAAGTTATCGCGAACTCCTTCAGAAAGATATAGAAGGGAAGTGTCGATTTGTGCTCCTATTGGGCACTTTTGAAGAGATTATGACGAGAATGCAAAAAAGGGTGGGACACTTTATGCCGACCGCCTTATTAGAATCGCAATTCGCGACCTTAGAATCCCCTAAAGAAGCGATTGTGGTGTCTATAACGAAAACACCCGAGGAAATCGTTTCCATAATTATGGACGAACTGAACAAAAAACAACCTTTTTAGACGTCTGTTTTGACAACCAAACGGAAACCTTCCCCATGGATATTCAAAATCTCGACCGAATCGTCTACTTTTAAATACTTTCGCAATTTTGCAATATATACGTCCATACTGCGGGAAGTGAAATAATTGTCGTCTCTCCAAATCTTGGTCAAGGCCAATTCCCGAGGCATCAAATCATTCTCATGTAAGGCCAATAAACGTAGTAGTTCATTTTCCTTAGGTGAAAGTTTAATAGCCTCATTGTCTTTAAATTTTAAGAAGCGTAATTTTGAATTTAAATGGAAATTACCAATTTTAAATTCAAATTTTTTACTGTCTACCAAAGTGTTCGATGCCTTTCGTTGAAGTATAGCTTTAAGCTTCATAAGAAGTACCTCAGAATCAAACGGCTTATTCAAATAATCGTCGGCACCTGCTTTATACCCTTTGAGTACATCTTCCTTCATTGTTTTGGCAGTCAAAAAAACAATAGGCACATTCTCGTTTTTTTCCCGTATTTCCTTTGCAAGGGTAAAACCATCCTTATAGGGCATCATGACATCTAAAATACAAATGTCAAAATTGTCTTTCTTGAATTTTTCAAAGCCCTCCATCCCGTTTTTCGCTAGGGTAACGTCAAAATCATTCATTGACAAATAGTCCTTTAGTACGATTCCGAAGTTTGGGTCGTCTTCTACTAAAAGAATTTTTTTATTAATTGTTTCCATAATTTTAAATTAAAGGCAGTTTAATATAGAAAGTACTTCCTTTACCTTTTTCACTTTCCGCATAAACCTCGCCTTGATGATCATCTACTATTTTTTTTACATATGCCAAGCCTAAACCATGTCCTTTGACATTATGAATATCGCCCGTATGCTCTCGATAGAACTTTTCAAAAACTTTTTTCAAAACGGCTTTGCTCATGCCAGCGCCTTGATCTTGTATTTTGATAACGATAAAATTCTTTGCCACTTCGGTAAAAACGTCAATTTTTGGGGCCTCTGGCGAATATTTTATTGCATTGTCCAAGATATTCACAAAGACATTGGTAAAATGCATCTCATTGGCAAGCACCTCTGATCTTTCGGCCTCCAAATGGGTCTCTATATAGCCCCCACTATCTGCTACGATTAGCTCGACATGGGCAATCGCGTCATGAATAATATCATGGATGTCTACGCGATCCTTGCTGATGTCTAATTGATTCTTCTCTAACTTAGAAATGCGCAATACGTTCTCAACCTGGGCGTGCATGCGTTTGTTTTCGTCGCGTATCATTGTTAAGTAGCGCATTACTTTTTCCTTATCATCGATAATCTTCGGATTGCGAATTGCCTCAACCGCTAAATTGATGGTGGCGATCGGCGTCTTAAATTCATGTGTCATATTGTTGATAAAGTCCGACTTAATTTCCGAAATCTGTTTTTGTTTTATCAACTGATAAATAGCACCAGCGTAAGCAATTACGATTATCAACGTAAACAGCAAGGATAGGATGGCCATCTTCAAAATAGACCCTATCAAAAAACGCTTCTTCTTGGGAAACGAAATCAACAAGGAAAAATCAGAAGCTCCGTCGCTGTCTTTAAAAATAGGTGCCTTGTAAACTGTAGTGCCTCCCAATTTGAATTTTCTTGATTTGATTTTTGTTGGTAAACCATCGCTATATACCCCGTATTCAAAATCAATGTCAATATCCCTATTCTTCAGTTCCCGTGCCAACAAAAGTTCAATTTCCTGCTTAGATACCCTCTTATGAATAGGTACTCTTTTAGCATAAACACTGAAAACATCCTCAAATGCGGCTTTTTCCGTCGAAGAAAGACCTCCGATTTTTTCTAATTTCTGGATAGGGTCTAAGCGATACGATTTACCATCGAGGCCATATTCTTCCTTAAAAGTAGCTGTTGTGCGCTTACTCGTAATATTTTTAATAGTGGTAGTATCACTGCCACTACCGTTATCAAAGAACGTGGAGGCTAAATTATAGTCCTCCTCAAGAATACCATGGGAATAGAACTTAATTTCATCAGAATTCAAATCCCTATCAATAAAAAAGATATTTTTAAAATGAGTTTCTACAGGCTCCCCACCTGCACTGTCCTTTTCAGTTATGAACCGATCAAAATAATCCCTTCGTTCCCGTGCTTCGATTTTATCGGTTACCTTTAATAAAGCTTCTGAAACAATACTTGAAAAGCGCTCTTCTTTATCTTCGACCGATTGTTTGATCCAAAAACCTTGAACAAAAATTATCCCAATAAGTGAGAGGCTCATTAGTATAACCAATAGAACAAACAACCTCTTATTCATCTCCAAACAAAATTAAAGATTAAACCTCTAGGAAATCGTACGTTTAACCTAACCTTAACAAAAATGTTAAAATTCTACAAACTCAACTATACCCAAGCAGATGCTGATGTATTTCCAGAATTTTTGATTTGGTTTCATGCAAATCTCTATTCTCGATCACAAAATCGGAAAGGGGTATTTTTAAGGCATCATTCCATTGGTTTTCAATTCGGGATAAAACATTCTTTTCTGAAATTCCGTCACGATGCTTGACCCTTTGGATACGTTCTTTTATCGGGGCCGTAATCAAGATAATTTTATCATATAAATTTTGCGATGCATTTTCAAAAATGAGGGCGGTTTCTTGTATGACATAGGGGGCCTGCTGCTTTTTCATCCATGCCAAAAAATGCTTTCGAACCGCTGGGTGCACAATGGCATTCAATTTTAAGAGAATTTCAGTGTTGTCGAACACCTGATCTGCAACATAGCCGCTATTGAGTTTTGAATTGCTATAGGCCTGTGGCCCTAAGAGCCGGGTAATGGCTTGAACAACCTTTTTAGAAGTATTCATAAGGTGCCTAGCCTCTTTGTCAGAATTATATACTGGCACCCCCAGTTCTTCGAACATTGCCGCTACGGTTGTTTTACCGCTGCCAATTCCCCCTGTTAAACCTACGACGGTCATTCTTTTTTCAAAATAAATTCAATTTGTGTCTCGCTCAAGGACACGTTGTGTAAACCTTCCGGTTTTTTTTGAAGACGCACTACTAGGAGGTTCGAATTTTCATCCGCTCTTTGACCGTAATCAGCTACTACTTGAAAATCGGAAGGACCAATTTTTTTTAAATCATCTATTTTGGCTTGGCAAACGACCGTTACCTTGTCAGGAAAGGTCCTGATCTGGAGTCCTTCAGGCAAATTTATAACCTGTATGGGCACAACGACCAACTTTTCGGAGAATCTGGCCACCTGCCCCGCAATATGCACAAAACTCGAAGAAAATTTGGTATGCTTTGCGGTTGCCGGAAGCACTAAAGGTACTCGAATATTAAAATCGGCATGTATATCATCAACATTGATTTTTTGAGTCATCACTGTGGTAATCGTATCGATTTCATTATTCGGACCTTTTATGACTATGGTCTCAGGCTCAATGTGCAACTTCCCATCTATCAGATAATCCTGGGCCATATTTAAATGTACCCTTGAAGTGACTGGGACTTCTTTATGCTCGACCTTGAAAAGATCGAGTGCAATTTCTTCTCCATTAATCTCCAAAAGGGTTATTGCCGATGGCAATTGATTCTCAATTTGAGTTTTGTAATACGCTTTGGGGATATAATAGGAGCCATTCTTGGATTGAATTTGAGCGAGATTTATTTTTATGCGCTTTTTCTTAAGATTGTAGCCTAGGAATTGAAACCCGGTTCCGCGGAGCGTACCAAGGATCTTAGTTTGGGGATTTTCACCTAATAGCATACTATCCGGGGCATTTTCAAAATACAATTCAAATTCAGTGCTATTGGTGTAGGTCTCAGATAACTTACTAATAAACCAAGCAAAAGCAGAACATAGCAAGAATATCAAAAATAATTTGAATTTGCGATTTTTTAATTGGTTCGTTACTTTTCCTATCACGATGTAAGTTTGGTTTTAAAAAACAATTTGGGGAACCTAAGCTCAGGCTCTTTTTTACTAAAAGCCAGCCAGAAGTTCGATTTTAAGAACCCCTCGCCGTAACCAATATATTGGATCGTTACGGCCATTAAGGATAAAAACGCTATTTCGACATTTTTGATCTTGATCAGGGCATCAAAAAATAACAAGCTATAATAAAGTGCATAAAGTCCTATAGGCCATAAGACACCATAGACGAGAGCTATCAATGCCAAAACCGCTCCTAGACAGAATAGGGTCGGAAACCAGTATGTGAGTTTTGCAGTTCTGGGATGCCAGCGATTTAAAATTGGCCGAACCATCCCGAATTTATTAACCTGTACCAAAAATTTTCTCCAATCAATCCGGCGTTTGTGATACACGAACGCCTCAGGAATCAACTTGGTTTCAAAGCCCGCTCCCCAGATACGAAAGGTCAAGTCGGGATCCTCTCCAGGATGGATATTTCCAAAACCTCCAACCTTTTCAAAAGCGGTTTTTGAAATCCCCATATTGAAGCTCCTTGGTTGGAATTTTCCGATAGAACGAGCGTTTCCGCGAATGCCTCCAGTGGTCATAAAAGATGTCATCGCATAATTGATGGCCTTTTGCACTTTCGTAAATGAGGGATGTGCAGCATCAGGACCCCCATAGCAATGCACATAGGATTGTTCCAAAGAATCAGCTACTACCTGCAAATACTGTGATGGAAGCACACAATCGGAATCTAAAACAATAAAATAAGATCCTTGTGCCAATCGCATTCCAAAATTTCGGGAATCACCAGGTCCTGAATTCGGTTTCTTGTAATATGAAATGTGCAGCCTATCCTGAAAATATTGAATGACGTTTTCAGAATCAATGCTAGAGCCATCCTCAATGATTACGATTTCGAAGGATTCTTCATAGGTTTGTTCATCTATACTTTGTAGCAGTTCCCGAATCTCCTCAGGTCTATTAAATACGGGTATTATAAAAGAGAACGCTATATGCATTGAATGAAAATGATAACCAATGGGGGTCCCAAGATAAAACCTATCCGCCTATTATTTACGGAGTAAGAATGACTGCTTCTTAAAAATTAGCGCTATACTTAATCGCGGTTTATTTGACAAAATGATCCATAACCTCCTTACTGACCCCGGTATTGGAAAAACCACCGTCATGAAAAAGATTTTGCATGGTGACTTTTTTTGTAAGGTCGGAAAATAGGGACACGGTATAATCCGCACATTCCAAGGCCGTTGCATTGCCCAAGGGAGACATTTTGTCGGCATAACTTATAAATCCATCGAAGCCCTTTACCCCTTGACCGGCCGTTGTCGGTGTGGGGGATTGGGAAATCGTATTTACGCGTACTTTCTTTTCCTTGCCAAAGAAATATCCAAAACTGCGAGCTACTGACTCCAAATATGCTTTATTATCGGCCATGTCATTGTAGTCGGGAAAGGTTCGCTGGGCCGCCATATAGGTCAAGGCTACTATACTGCCCCATTTGTTCATGGCATCCGCTTTGTAAAGGCTCTGCATCACTTTATGAAAAGACAGCGCCGATACGTCCCAACCCTTTGTTGAAAAGTCATAGTTCTGATCGGTATAATGTCTTCCTTTCCGAACATTGACCGACATTCCGATGGAATGTAAAACAAAATCAAGTTTCCCGCCAAGAATTTCGACCGCCTTTGCGACCAAAGCATTCAGGTCTTCCTCGCTAGTAGCATCAGCAGCTACGATTTCAGATCCCGTTTTTTTTGCTAGTTCACTTATTGTTCCCATTCGCATTGCGATCGGGGCGTTGCTTAAAACAAATTTTCCGCCTTCTTCATGAACACGTTCCGCAGTTTTCCATGCAATTGAATTTGAATCCAAAGCTCCAAAAATAATTCCTCTTTTCCCTTTAAGTAAGTTATATGACATGTATTGGCATTGTTAGTTGATACGATTTCAAAGATATTAAAATTTGTTGGAAAGTGTTAAAATCATGTAGCCATTTGGCCGCTGTATGTCGGTAATCAGACATTTAATCAAGGAGTTGACGCGCATGTGCCATGGCAGAATCCGAAAGGGACTTACCCCCGAGCATCTCGGCCAACTCAACAACTCTTTCATCCTGATTCAACTTCCTCATTTTAGTGCTTGTTAGATCAGCTCTTTCATCCTTAAAAACCTTATAATGATGATCACCTTTTGAGGCTACCTGCGGTAAATGGGTAATACTAAAGACCTGCATGGTCCTACTCATCTCGTGCATTATGGTTCCCATACGATTCGAAATCTCACCTGAAACCCCGGTATCGATTTCATCGAACATCATTGTTGGAAGATTTTCATAGGTACCCAATATGGCTTTGATGGTCAGCATGATTCGCGATAGTTCACCCCCTGATGCTACTTTTTTCAACTCTCCGAATGCCGCGCCTTTATTGGCCGAGAATATGAAAAGAAGCTCATCCTTCCCACTACTTTTAAATATCTTAGAAGGTTGTAGTTCAATTTTAAACCGGGCATTGGGCATTCCCAAGGAGTCAAGACTTTTTTCCAATTGCATTTTTAATTTTGGAATAACCTTGTTACGTTCGCGTCGCAATAGCAGGGCTTGTTCCTCCAAATCATTTTCCAACATTACAAGCTCTTGTTGTTTTTTATGAATGGCCACTTCTAAATCAAGTGTTGCCCCAACTTTTTCAGAGAGGTCTGCCTTGATGGCCAATAAATCAGCCACCGAATTGACACCGTGCTTCTTCTGCAAACCGTATAGTAGTTGCAACTTATCATTGACCTCTTCAAGTACTATGGGATCTGTCTCGATATTTTCCTGAAGTGATTGCCATTCTGCAGTGACATCGTCAATTTCGATAAAGGCAGATAAAATACGCGTGTTCAATTCATTGTATTGGGTTCCAAAATTGGCCAGTTTGTTCGCAATTTGCTTTAATTCAGTCAGGTGGCTTAAAATACCAACTTGGTCATCATTTAATAATTGCAGTCCTTTGGACATTTCTGCGACAATCGTTTCCGCATTGCTCATTTGCTCGTATTGCGATTCCAATTCCTCTTGTATGCCCAATATCAAGGGGGCTTTCTCAAGCTCTTCTAATAGAAAGGAATTATAATCAAGCTCCTTGACCGAATTTTTTTGCAAGACTTCAAGTTCACGAAGCGTATTCCCTACCCCATTATATTTTTTTAGGATATCGGTGTAGACACTCATGACTTTTTGATTACCAGCCAAGGCATCGATTAATTTCAGCTGAAAATCATTTTCGGCCAATTGCAATGACTGGTGTTGGGAATGCACATCGATCAATCGGTTTCCCAATTCGGATAGCACATCCAAAGTAACCGGACTATCATTGATAAAGGCTCTCGATTTCCCACTGGGAAGTATCTCACGTCGAATAATGGTGGTGTCTTCGTATTCAAGATCCTTTTCGGCAAAAAAGGTATTCAAATCATATTTTCCGATATTAAACTCGGCCTCTACCAGACATTTTTGCGACTTGTCCCGCAAGGAAGACATGTCTGCGCGCTTTCCTAAAACCAAGGAAAGGCCACCCAAGAGAATTGATTTCCCTGCACCGGTTTCCCCCGTTATTACCGTAAAACCGTGGGTAAAATTCACCCTTAGGTCATCGATTAATGCGTAGTTTTTTATTGTGAGGTTTGCTAACAAAGTATCCCGGGCCTTTAGGCTGCAAAGATAATTTATATATTAACGGAAAAAAATGGAGGTCAATATTTAATTTCGTTCCAGGTACTTGAATATAAAGGCGCAATACTGTTTAGGGTTTCCTTTAATTGAACGATGTCCACTTTTGGGCCATCTGAAAAGATATTTCGTATCTCATCAGACTTCGCGTCAAAAAAAGTCGTTACCAAAAAGGCATTGGGTCTTCTTTTGATCATTGTTTCGAACAATTTCATAGTACCGGCTATAACCTGCTTTCCAGTGCTGTTATTATCCCCTAGGATATCAAGACCCTTACGATGATAATTATACATGGCGACACGATATTCCCGATAGGTATTCGACAATAAATTGTCTACAAGTTCAAATCGGCTTCTATCACTGCTTTGACTCCAACCTGGTAAATTGCTTCCCTGCGCCTGGGTCACGATTTTCTGGGCGGTGCGAAAGTATTCGGTTCCTCCTTCCAGGGCGAAGGTATCGGCATCCAGTCCCAGAATAATGTATACATAATATGCTACTACACTCACCAAATTCGATTCGAAGACGTTTTCATTGAAAATCAACGGCTGAAATTCGAGGTATTCAAAACTCAGATTATTATCCTTGTAGTTGAATATGGGGGTCTCATAAGATGAATTGAAAACCGGTCGGGAAGATTGTATTTGTAAGGTGCCTTTGAAGCGGTTTGACTCGTATTCGGTAATGGTTATGAACATCTGGGCGTTGACCCTTTCATTCATTTTATAAACTCGGTTTGTCCATTTGTTTTTGTTCACAAAGTCATTCAGAGATTGTTCTAAGGTCTTGAAAATCTGTTGATTGGTTTGGGATACCTGATCAGAATTCACTGTCACGGTACAGTTGAGCTCTTGGGTATGTACGCCCAACGCATACATAAAAAACAAAAGGGAAAGATAAATGTTACGCATTGAGTTTTTCGATGATTTCGTTCAAAATATCATAAGCCACCTCGGCCTTACTCTTTAGTTGAAACGGTTTTATCGTCAAATTCTTATCGATTAACGTTATTTTATTCGTATTGGTTCCAAACCCTGCCCCCTCATCGTTCAATGAATTCAATACAATGGCATCTAAATTCTTCTTTTTGAGTTTGTTTATGGCATTTTCAACCTCATTTTCGGTTTCAAGCGCAAACCCCACCAAATATTGATTTTTCTTCATTGCCCCAAGAGCACTTAAAATATCCTTGGTCTTTACCAGTTCGATGGTCATCCCGCCCGAATTCTTTTTAATTTTCTGGCTTGCAACCGTTGTTGGCCGATAATCTGCCACAGCAGCTGCACAAATTGCGATGTCCACAGAATTATACTGGGCTTGGGCCGCCAGATACATTTCCTCAGCCGAGACCACCTTGATTAATTTGATGCGGTCATTTGCTACACTAAGGTGCGAGGGACCTGAAATCAAAATCACTTCGGCACCTAAATTATCGGCCGCCTTTGCGAGTTCATACCCCATAGCCCCCGACGAATAATTTCCGATGAAGCGAACCGGATCGATACTTTCGTAGGTCGGCCCTGCGGTAATCAGTATTTTTTTTCCATTCAGCGGTTGCCCTTTTTCGAAATACGCCTTCAATAATCGTTCGATTTCCTCTGGTTCGGCCATTCTTCCTTCCCCATACAACCCGCTGGCCAATTCGCCCGAACCGGCTGGTATCAATATGTTTCCGAACGATTGTAGTTTTTCAAGGGAAATTATAGTAGAGGGATGTTGATACATATCAAGGTCCATCGCAGGAGCAAAAAATACAGGACATTTGGCCGACAGATAGACCGCAAGCAATAGGTTATCGCAACTGCCATTGGCCATTTTTGAGAGGGTATTGGCCGTCGCAGGCGCGATTACCATAAGGTCTGCCCAGAGCCCTAATGCAACGTGGTTGTTCCATTCAACACTGTGTTCTTCTTCTTTGACAAAGGAGGTGAGTACTTGGTTTTTGGAAAGGGCCGCTAGGGTTAGGGCCGAAACGAAAGTACCGGCGCTCGGCGTTAAAATGATTTTAACGTTCGCACCGGCTTTTATCAATAAGCGAACCAGAAAGGTTGTCTTGTAGGCGGCAATCCCTCCGGTAATGCCTAAGAGGATATTTTTACCGCCTAACATACCTACTGTACGTCTTTCTCGGTATTCCGGTAATAAATCTTATCCTTAAGCCATTCCTCTGCGGCCATGGCGTGCGGTTTTGGTAATTTTTCGTAAAACTTCGATACCTCGATCTGCTCCTTGTTCTCGAACACTTCCTCTAAGCTGTCGCTATAGGTTGCAAATTCTTCCAATTTTTCCAAAAGCTCCTTTTTTATTTCCGAATTGATCTGAATGGCGCGTTTGGCAGTGATTGAGATCGCTTCATAGATATTACCAGTCTTGGCATCAAACTCATTTTTGTTAATGGTAATTGTAGAAACAGGGGCTTTAGAACTTTTTAAATCGGTCATATGTAAAATGTATTAGGATTATTTTGATTCTTTAGTATAGGTATCCAATTCTCGGTCTATTTTTTTCAGCAGGTTCTCTACCTCTTTGGCATAGGCCGTTTCAGGAAATTGTTTTTTTAAGGCTGCATAAGCGACTTTCGCTTCCTGTAAACGCTCAGACTTTAAGCTTTCATAACTGTTAAGTGCCAATTTAGTGGCTGAATCGAACTTATAATATAAGGCGGCCTCTCTGTAAACCGATCCCGGGAAATCTGAAATAAAGTTGTCGAACGCGGCGAGTGCAGGCGTTAAAAACGTAAAGTCAAATTGTCCGATCTTGTTAAACTGCCTTGCAATTTCAAAGGCTTTTTTCTCTTTTTTTGTAGTTAGCTCCTTGGCCATAGCGTTGGCCTCTTCAAAATATTCCGATTCAGGGTATGTATTTACAAAGGTCTGAAGCTTGGCCAAGGCTTTATCGGTATCTGTCTGATCTAGCGAATATTTCGGGGAAAGCTCATAATAGCTTTTTGCTCCCATAAAGGCGGCTTCTATAATTTTATCGCTTTTTGGATAGGATTTCATAAAACGTTCGAACTGATAGCCGGCCATGTTGTATTCCTTCCTTTGAAAATAGGTGTCAGCGAAAAAAAACATCACCCTTTCCCCTTGGGGCTTACCTACATATTTCGGCGCAATCTGCTCGAATAATCGGTTCGCACGCCTGTAATCACCCGCTTCATACAATTTTCCGGCCAACTCATACTTCGCACTTACGTCTTCGTTCTTGAGTGCTTTTTGATACTCACTACACGACAATAGCATCGCTGTGAGTAATAAAACTGGAAAAATTCTCCTCATCTTTAAAAACATTTTGCAAAATTACGCATTCCCAATGGATTAAAAAAACATATTTGAATTGCTAAAATAGCCTGTTTAATGATGGGTGCAAGGCATTTGGCGAAGTTTTAACGAATGTGTTTTATTACGAATTGACTTTCATAAAAGGTAGCACGAATTCGGCCAACTTTTGTTTCAACGCGTCGGAAGCCTCGACGAGCGGCAATCGTACAAGGGCATTCGATATGCCAAGGGTTTCAAAAATAGATTTGATTCCTGCAGGATTCCCTTCCTGAAAAATTAACCCCATCCCTTCAAGCAGGGCATAATGCAAGTTATAGGCATCTTCCAATCTTCCTTGCAACGCAAATCGTATCATCGACGAAACTTCAAACGGTAGGCCTTGTCCCAAGACCGATATCACACCTACTCCACCAGCCAATACCGTAGGCAATGCCGTACTATCATCTCCAGCGATAACATCAAAATCATTCGGCTTGTCTTTTATGATTTTCATAATCTGTAACATATCTCCCGATGCTTCCTTAACGGCAACAATATTCTTAAAATCCCGCGCCAAACGCAACACAGTGTCCGGGACTACATTGCTCCCGGTCCTACCAGGAACATTATACAAAATAACCGGAACCGGAGACGTCAGTGAAATGGCTTTATAATGTTGGTATATACCCTCTTGGGTGGGCCGGTTATAGTAAGGGGAAACAGAGAGTATGGCATCGAATCGTGTAAGGTCGCGTCTTCCGAGTTCTTCAACAACGGCTTGGGTGTAGTTTCCCCCGACTCCCAATACCAAAGGCAGGCGATCGGCATTGGCCGTGACCACCGTATCGATTATCAATTGCTTTTCACTTTCCTTCAAGGTTACCGATTCTCCTGTTGTGCCTAGGACCACCAAATAATCTACCTTCCCTTCGATACAATGCGCAACAATTCGGGTCAATGCATTTACATCTACCGAAAGATCGTTCTTAAACGGAGTGACCAATGCGACCCCGGTACCTAGTAGTTCTTTCATTTTTCAATTTCATTAAAAACCCGTAAATATTTCTTCAATTCCTGTTTGAATATTTTGAATTCCTTTAGGGGTGTATGCAATATTAAATCATTCAATTTGGGGTCAATTTCTTTGAAACCGACTCGCACACGGGCCTTACTCTTGATGCTCATCAGCTGTAGCAATAAATTCTCTTGCGTAAAGTAGTTGACCAAAAGGTCATAATCCCTACTCAAGAACTCCAATGCATAGCTATTTTCTATATTTCCATTCCAACCTAAGTCCTTGTCGGAGAAAACAGGTGTGGAATATGGGGAATTCTTGTCATAATAATTTTTATACCCTATTATCTTTACAGCGTTCGGGCGCAAGGAAAAATCTTCTACAAATTCATAAAATAAATTGGTGTTTTCAAACGCATCCATATCAACAATGCAGCCTATCGATGTAATACCTTTTTCACGAATAATCGCTTGCTGGGGTTTGTTTAACGCCTCCTTCAGAAATTTAACGCCTGATTTGTATTTAAATTTATCTTTTATAGCCTTAAACATGTACTTTTACATTTCTACAAATGTAAAGAATATCCGGGCATTATCCGGGGCCAAGATAGAAAGGAAAATGGATTTAAATATAAAACATTTTGTTATATTTATAACAATAATTTCCATTTTATCCTGTAAACAGGGAATCCCTGCGCTTTCGAAAATTGAAGGAAAACAAATTGCCATCGATAGTACGTTCGCTGTCGTTGATTCAATAGACGTCTTTATTGCTCCCTTTCGGGCCCATATCAATAGCGTTCTAGATAGCGCATTGGCATACGCCCCGAGGCCCATTACAAAAGATGATGGTCGTTTCAACACCAGCTCTGGGAACCTTATGGCCGATATCGTAATGGTGCAGGCCTCCCCTATTTTTAAATCCCGCACTGGTCACACCATTGATTTAGTCCTCCTTAACCATGGTGGCATCCGCGCTATAATTTCCAAGGGTATCGTAACTGCTCGTACTGCCTATGAAGTCATGCCCTTTGAAAATTCGATCGTTGTGGCCGAATTACCTGGTAAATCGGTAGTAGCGCTTATTGCCTATTTGGTGGCTTCCAAAAGACCACAACCAATTTCAGGCTTACAAATTATCCTCAATAAAGACAATAGTCTAAAGTCATTTACCATTCAAGGCAAGCCCTTTGATGAAACTCGAACCTATAATGTTGCCACCTCCGATTATTTAATCAATGGCGGGGATCATATGGACTTTTTCAAGGATGCAGTACAAATTACTGATATTGATTATTTGATACGCAATGCCATGATCGATTACTTTGGAAAGGTCGACACCCTTGCCCCAGCAGTAGACAATCGTTTTTTTAAACTCGAGCAGCCATGAAGAGAAGGCATTTTTTAGAAAACTCGTTACTATCCACGGCCTATTTAAGCATCGGTGGTGCATCACTTAATGCCTGCTCCCGCGAGACCCAAAAGAAAATTACGATTCTACATACGAACGATGTGCATAGCCATATCGACCCATTTCCAAAAGACCATTCCGAATTTGCCAATTTGGGAGGGGTTGCAAGAAGGGCCACGCTTGTGGAGGCGATTCGCAAAGAGAATCCGAATACCTTGCTATTTGATGCCGGTGATATTTTTCAAGGCACCCCCTATTTTAATTTTTATGGGGGCGAACTCGAATTCAAACTAATGAGTATGCTGCGGTATGATGCAGCCACCATAGGAAATCATGATTTCGATAATGGCATCGAAGGTCTATATGCCCAATTACCCCATGCTAAATTTAAGTTTGTTTCAGCGAACTACAATTTCAAAAATACCCTAATGGACGGGCATGTAAGACCCTATATTGTTTACTATGTAAGCGGCATAAAAATAGGTGTGTATGGCCTAGGCATCGAACTTGATGGTTTGGTAACCAAAAAACTTTACAAGGAGACCGAATATCTCGATCCATATGAAATAGCCCTTGACACCGAACGTATCTTAAAGGAAGATCAAAAATGCGACTTGGTCATATGTCTTTCGCATTTGGGATACCGCTATGAAATCGATACTAAGCCCAGTGATGTTAAATTGGCGGAAAAAACCCGACAGACTGATCTTATCATCGGGGGCCATACCCATACCTTTTTAGAAAAACCAACCCTAGTAGAAAACAGTTCAGGTCGCCAAGTACTCGTAAACCAAGTGGGGTGCTTTGGGATAAATCTAGGGCAAATCGATTTCTATTTTGAAAATAACAAGAATACCAGGACAGATAGTGTAAACATCTTAATTTAATTAACTCTTTACCAAAAACAACTATGAAAACCAGCTTCTTAACATGCCTATTACTAATCACCCTTTCAGTGGGATTTTCACAAGGGTCTTCAAACAGCAAAAATCGGGAATATTACCAATTAAAAGTCTATTCGTTCTCAACCGATAGCCAAATTGCCACAACCGATTCCTATTTAAAAAACGCCTTTATTCCGGCCTTAAAGCGAAGTGGAATAGCCCATGTAGGGGTTTTCAAACCAAGGCCCTTGGATTCATTAACGCCTAAAAAGACCTATGTATTAATCCCGTTTGTCAATTTTGAACAATTTGAGGCCTTAGATGATATGTTGGCCAAGGACACGGCTTATTTGGAAGCCGGGAAAGCGTATTTGACGGCAGCCCATGATCAGCCACCTTATGAACGAATCTCATCAACCCTATTAAAGGCCTTTCCCGAAATGCCCCAAATGATACCTTCGGCCCTGAATGGAAATCGTGCTGATCGGGTCTATGAATTACGTAGCTATGAATCTGCTACCGAAGCCCTAAATTTGAAAAAGGTCGATATGTTCAATGCTGGTGGTGAGGTACCCCTTTTTGCCAGGTTAGGTTTCAATACCGTTTTTTGTGCCGAGGTATTGTCGGGTGCCCAAATGCCAAATCTCATGTATTTGACGACCTTTAAAGATCAGCAAAGCCGCGATGATCATTGGAAAGCTTTCTTCGATTCCCCGGAATGGACGCTACTCAAGGACATACCCAAATATCAGAATACCGTTTCCCACAATGAGCAACTCTTTTTATACCCAACTGACTATTCAGATTACTAGTATTACAGGTGTTTTTAAACTATAAAGATAGATTTCAAGTGACAAAAAAGGCACTAAAATAGCGATTGATCATTATGGTTCATGATTAAGGCGTTCATAAATGTCAACAATTTTTGGACCAACCAATAAGAATTTAAAGTACTTTAGTCTTACCAACTAACAACCTAATTAATGGATGCATCACCTAAGTACCAGCGACTTTATTCGTTAGATGCCCTCCGTGGCTTTGATATGTTTTGGATCATTGGAGGGGAGGATATTTTCCACAAGCTTGCCGAAATTACTAAATCACCTTTCTGGGAAGGTATCTCTAAGCAATTGAACCACCCTGCTTGGCATGGCTTTGCTGCCTATGACCTCATATTTCCATTGTTCCTTTTCCTTGCGGGCGTATCGACGCCGTTCAGTATCGGAAAACAAATGGAAAAAGGTGTCCCGCGCAACAAAATACTACTTCGGGTCATCAAACGGGGGTTGATTTTAGTACTACTCGGAATCATTTACAATAACGGCCTTGAATTAAGGCCTTTGGCAGAAATACGCTTCGGAAGTGTACTAGGTCGCATAGGATTGGCGTATATGTTTGCGAATATTATTTATTTATATACCAAGCAACGGGGACAGATTATTTGGTTTGTCTGCATCTTACTAGGTTATTGGTTGCTAACGTTGGTGGGGTCGGCACCAGGATTTCCCGCCGGTGATTTGTCGATGGAAGGGAATGTTGTTTCGTACATAGATCGCCTTATTATGCCTGGGAAGCTCTATCTTGGGATTCACGACCCGGAAGGATTGATGAGTACGCTACCTGCTATAGGTACCGGACTTTTAGGTATCTATATTGGCAACCTGCTAAGAGGTACCTCTGCAGAAAACAAGAGAAAAACCGTGCTTCAGATGGTGATTATGGGAATTGGTTTTCTCATCCTCGCACAACTCTGGAACCTTATCTTCCCGATAAACAAAAATCTGTGGACAAGTTCATTTGTATTACAATGTGGCGGTATTAGTATTTTATTAATGGCACTTTTTTATTTTATAATCGATGTTCTGAACTATAAAAAATGGGCCTTCTTTTTCAAGGTAATCGGGATGAACTCGATTTTAATTTATATGTCGGGCCAATTTATTGATTGGGAATATACGACGAACGGTCTTTTCAAATGGTTGGGACAGCTTATTTCAGACCCTTGGAATGCCGTCTTTCTTGCGATTGCCTTTGTATTTACCAAATGGTTGTTCTTATACTTTTTGTATCGTCAAAAAGTCTTTTTACGTGTTTGATTTCAGGCGTGTTCAATTAAATATCGGATAATCTGGCGTTGTTCCTCTTTTAGATCGATTTTCGGGAAGTTCTTACCTGTCTTGGTATACCAATAACGCGCGTTGAAATCATCCCCTTCCTTGCGATGTAAATACGCATGCAGCCAACTTCCGATTTCAGTATGCATCTCCTGGGCGATATCATGGGAAGCATCCCAGTCGCCCTTGGCATCATGCCAGAGTGCCTTGATCGCTTCAGGCCAATTTAAGGGAGGCTCTTCGCTTTTAAGGCTTTTCAAAAAATCTTCATAGCTGTTGGGCTTGGCCATATAGTGTCTTTTTGTTTTGCTAATGAACTATAAGTTCAAAAATAACTATTTTCACCCTACTAAAATTCATTCAAAGTGACCATCAAAGACAGACTTCCAAAATGGGCATTAAAAAGCCTCCCCTTTTTGATAAGTCTTCTATGCTGCTTTTTCATTTTTAAGTTGCACATGCTCAAAAGTGTGGATAGCATGCTAAATGAAAACAATTCAAGAATTTCCAATGGATTTTTGACCTCACAGATCAAATATCATGAAGAATTTGCTCCCTTTGCAAGAAGGCCCTTGACATCTTGGTGCATTGAAGGAACATCAAAATTATTCGACCTAAAATTGGGTTATTCATTTATAATAGTGAATTTCTTTTTTTTATTCCTAAGCGGCGTACTGATATTCATGGTGTCGCACAAAATTGGGGCAAGACGAATACAGACGTATGGCAACCTATTCGCTTATTTTTTATCGTATTCCATACTATTTTCATTTTTTCCCCCTGTATTTACTTATGATGAACCCATACAATATTGTTGCATTTTATTGGCATTCTTAGCGTTACTAGAGCGAAAATGGCTTCTTTATATCGTTCTTTTTACCTTGGCGTTGATTGCCCGTGAAACTTCCGTTCTGCTGCTTCCAGGGTTCATTTATAGTTTCGCCGGAACCAAGGATAACAATGCTAAAAGGACTTTTGGCCTGGATATCAAAAACAGTGGCTTGATCGTATTGCCGGTGCTCTTTTATGGTGCCTTCCTTGCCTTCTATCTAAGCACCACCAATTCATGGAGCGTTACACAAGGGGAATTATCACAAAGGTTTTCGTGTTTTTTAGAAAATTTTGAAAATGAAAAGAATTCCGTTGAATCGATTACTTCATTTTTTTTGGCAATCGGGACCTTCTTCTATTTGGCCATTTTTGCCTTGAAGAACAGAGAACTTAAAATAACATATAAAAAATACCTCCATGCATTTTTATTGACCTTGGCCTTGAATTCCCCCATCGTTTTTTTAACCGCTTTTGCCAGGGAATCAAGACTGTTTGCATTGCCCCTATTTTTTATTTGGCCGCTGGTGGCACAACTTATCGAAGGCAGTTTTTCAAGAAGTTCAGGTATCAGGACTTATCAGCAACTTCGTAATAACAAAATTTTTATCGTATTATTTTTCTTATTTAACATCCTTAATTACCTGTATTGCTTTGAGTATTACAAAAAATTGGGACTTGGGGAAAATACCTATTTTGCAGAATATCTCTTCTGTATGCTATTGATACTGTCCCTACATTTTATGACCCATTGGTTCAAAAAGCGCAGTGCGGGTTCAGGCCATCCTTCCTAATGAAAATAGGATGTGCGCCTTCATCTTGAATTGGCCAACTTCTTAGTGCAATAAGTCAAAAAAATCTACTTCCGAAATAATCGGAATTCCCAGATTTTCGGCTTTTGTCTTTTTGCTGGGACCCATATTGTCGCCTGCCACAACATAATTGGTCTTAGATGTAATCGAAGACCCTACCTTGCCCCCGTTGTCTTCGATCATCTTTTTAAGTTCATCCCGGCCAACGTTTTCAAAGACACCCGAAACGACGAAAATTTGCCCTTTTAAAATATCCGTCTGACTGGCCAATTGCGATTCGGAAAGCGAAAATTGAAGTCCATACGATTTTAGGCGGTCGACCATGGTACTGTTTGCCTCATTTTTAAAGAAGGACACCACACTCTGTGCGATACGGTCCCCAATTTCATCTACAGCGGTCAATGCTTCTTCATTGGCTGTTCTTATAGCATCTATATTTTTAAAGGCCTTAGCCAATTTTTTCGCAACGGTTTCACCAACATAGCGTATTCCTAATGCAAACAACACCCTTTCGAATGCAATCGATTTCGAGGCTGCTACCCCCCTGATCAAATTTTCAGCCGATTTTTCGGCCATTCGTTCCAAAGGCATTATTTGTTCTTTGGTCAATACGTACAAGTCGGCATAATTCTCGATCAGCCCTTCTTTAAAGAGAAGTTCGACCGTTTCATTACCCATACCTTCAATATCCATGGCTTTCCTGGAAATAAAATGCTGTATACGACCTGTAATCTGTGGTGGGCATCCCAGATCGTTGGGACAGAAATGCTGAGCCTCCCCTTCCTGACGCAATAATTCTGTGCCGCATTCAGGGCACTTTGATATGTAGGTAGTTGGGTGTGATGAAGGGGGACGTTCCCCAAGGTTTACGCCCACGATCTTCGGAATAATTTCACCTCCTTTTTCAACAAAAACGGTATCCCCTTCGCGAATGTCCAATTTTGCAATTTGATCGGCGTTGTGCAGGGATGCCCTTTTTACAATAGTTCCGGCGAGCAGTACCGGTCGTAGATTGGCGACTGGTGTAATGGCGCCTGTACGACCTACCTGGTAGGTAATTTTCTCTAGCACTGTCGAAACCTGTTCTGCCTTGAATTTAAAGGCCATAGCCCATCGGGGGGATTTTGCAGTATAGCCCAATTCCTCTTGTTGTTGCAGACTGTTTACCTTTATGACCACCCCGTCGGTCTCGTAAGGCAATTGATGGCGATGCACGTCCCAATAATCAACATACTGCATCACTTCGTCAGTCGACTTGCAAAGCTTTGCAGTCATTGGTACTTTGAATCCCCAGGTGCGGGCTTTCGCCAACATTTCAAATTGGGTAGCGTTATTGGGAATGTTACCAACAATACTGTACAGCAAACAGTCTAAAGGCCGCTGTGCGACCAATGCACTATCTTGTAACTTTAAACTTCCCGAAGCGGTATTCCGAGGATTCATATAAGGCTCCTCGCCTATATCGATACGTTCTTGGTTCATTTTATTAAAACCTTCAAAGGGAAGGATGATTTCGCCCCGAATATCGAATTTCGGTGGATAATCCCCTTTTAATTGCAACGGAATGGAACGAATGGTCTTAATATTCGTCGTAACGTCATCTCCTTGAAAACCATCCCCACGAGTAACTGCGCGAAGTAGTTTGCCTCCTTCATAGGTTAAACTAATACTTGCTCCGTCATATTTTAGCTCACATGTAAATTCTACGGTGGCATCGCCCAACCCCTTCTGAATGCGCTTTTCCCATTCAAGTAAATCTTCCTTTGAATACGAATTATCTAAAGAATACATTCGATATTCGTGAATAACCGTTTCAAAATTTTTAGTGACGGTGCCACCTACGCGGACTGTCGGGGACGTGGCATCCTGGAATTCTGGATATTGTTCCTCCAAAGTCTGTAATTCGCCCAATTTCCTATCAAATTCAAAATCTGATATTACCGGGGCATCGAGCACATAATAGTTGTAATTATGTGCAGTAAGCTCTTGGCGAAGAGCGTTTATTTTTTCTTTGACATTCATTTATAGCTGATCTTTATGTATCCATTTTGGCAAAGGCCGTGGTTGATAGTTTTGCATCCTATCGAGCAACGAATCAATAGCTCCATCGACTAAAAGCATATCGTAATTTTCCTGCTTCAAAAATTGGCGATCCACCATTTTTCGAAGCATTTTGAGCAGCTCGTCATAAAATCCATTTATGTTTAGGATACCTATCGGCTTTTGATGCAGTCCCAATTGGCCCCACGTTATCATCTCGAACAATTCTTCTAAGGTACCATAACCCCCGGGAAGGGCGATGATACCATCAGACAGTTCATGCATCCTTAATTTTCGCTGCTGCATATTCTGAGTCACGATTAGTTCGGTCAATCCTTGATGAAATACCTCCTTTCTGCGCAAAAAATCGGGAATTACGCCGATGACGTTTCCGCCGGAGGTCAAGGCTCCCTGCGCAAGCTTCCCCATAACCCCTATTTTAGCACCTCCATAGACCAATTTTATGTTTCGCTCGGCCAAGGTCCTGCCAAGCAAATTAGCCGATGCTAATATTTCAGGGTCATTTCCTTCACTACTTCCACAAAATACTACGATACTGCGCATCCTCATTTGATATGACCCCTTGTAACAATCTGACTTTTAGTTAACAACCCCCAATTGTTTTTGAATTGAATCAGCATCCGTAAAAAATACAGCCCCACTTCCTTATCCTGTTCATTTTGTAAATCACTGAACGGTTATGATTCTTGTTCTATGCCTTATGCATCTTAGCTTTTAACATACGATCATTCCCAAAAAGATCTTTCTTTAGTTCAATGTCTAGAAACCCTGCCTTTTGCAGAAGCTCCCTTGTTTCATTCGCTAAATATTGATTTACTTCCAAGAATATTGCACCATCGGCCTCCAAATTTTGCAGTGCGAAATCGGCAATGGCTTCATAAAACAGCAACGGACTGTCATTGGGCACAAACAGTGCTACCGCAGGCTCATAGTCCTTAACATTTTTTGCCATAGCGCTTCGCTCACATTCCCGGACATAGGGCGGATTGGATACGATTATATCAAAATGTGCCCTTTGTTTGCCCGGCATACGTATATCGGCTAAAATCGGTTCGATTGCAACCCCATTCAGCAGCGCGTTCTGTTTGGCAATCAGCAAAGCATCCTTTGAAATATCCATCGCATAGACCTTCGACCTTGGTAGGTTTTTTGCAAGGGCTACGGCAATGCAGCCGCTACCCGTACCAATATCTAAAATACGCACTCTTGAATTTTCCTTATGGTAAAGATGTCCCAAGCTTTGCGTTTTATCGATTTCCTTAAGTATCCATCGCACTAATTCTTCGGTTTCAGGCCTTGGAATGAGCACTTTTTCATTGACTATAAAGTCCATTTCCATAAAATGCCCCTTTCCAATAATGTACTGTATGGGTCGATGCGATTTTAAGTTTTGCAAAGCTTCAAACAAGGGCTGCTCCTGTTCCTTTGAAATTATCAAATCAGGGGTAATCGCTAGCACAAAACGTTCGAGGCCAAGATAGTGCCCTATGAGCAAATAGAAAAAACTATCGATTTCTTCGCTCGGATACCGGTCGCCCAAATCCCCATGGAATATTTTTTTGATTTCTTTTAAAAACATGAATTCACATGTGATTATTTTAAAGTGGTTTCATGTATCATCCGGTTTCAATTTCATATCCAAACTGCTTTGTTCAATTTTTTCGAATAGACCACTAGAAACTCAACAAGCCCGAATTTAACCCAAAAACCGATGTAATCATTTAAGCCTACTTTTTTTAAGTAATTGAATACAACCTCCGTTGTCTTCCGGCGACCAAAATGCATTTTATTAACTCGCATTTTCCGCGACCAAATTTATGCATTGCCGGGCTAATTGCATAAACACTTGTATTTCCTTTTACTCGAATTGCCATCGCTAATGGCTTCAAAAATAAACGCGTCTTCACCAATGACTACATACCCTAATTACAGCGTTTTAACCACCCCCTGGAATTATTTTCGAATCAAAAATTTTCGTGGGATTTCCTGAGTTGTCTAAATTTTCCGGAGTATTTAATCCAGAATGACCGTCTTATTCATAAAATTGAAATCGGTCTGCTATAAAATTCTATTTTTGCGATGTGAATATACACACAAAATACATTTCGAGGTGTATCCAGATTGCCAAAAATGGTCTTGGTACAACGTTTCCCAACCCGATGGTGGGCAGTCTATTGGTACATAATGACACCATTTTGGGGGAAGGTTTCACAAGTGCTTATGGCGGACCACATGCCGAGGTAAATGCTATTCGATCAGTTCAGGACAAAACACTTTTAAAAGACGCCACCTTATATGTCACGTTGGAACCCTGCTCCCATTATGGCAAGACACCTCCATGCTGCGATTTGATCATTGCAAGCGAAATACCGAACGTAGTTATCGGAACCCTAGATCCCAACGAAAAGGTAGCTGGAAAAGGCATTGAAAAATTGCGGGCTGCAGGTTGTCATGTTCAAGTGGGCCTATTACAAAAGGAATGCCGTGAGCATCATAAGCGATTTTTAACCTTTCATGAAAAAAAACGCCCCTATATCATCTTAAAATGGGCTGAAAGCGCTGATGGTTTCATCGCACCTACCGCCGAGAAAAGGAAAAACGCTAGGGCCCCACATTGGATATCAAGTCTAGCATCACGCCAATTGACGCACAAATGGAGAAGCGAGGAACAAGCTATCCTAGTAGGTTCTAATACGGTTCTTGAAGACAATCCCCAATTGAATGTACGATTATGGTCTGGGAACTCACCTGTGCGGGTCGTTTTAGATAGGGAACTGAAAATCAATGATGATTTTCATGTTATGGATGGCAGCGGTAATACGATGGTCCTTACCGAATCATCGGATAGTAACAAGTTCATTAACGAAATACAATACGAAACTTTACTTTTTTCAAAGGACATTGCCCCTCAGATCTGCACTGTACTCCATAAAAACAATATTATAAGTGTTTTAATTGAAGGTGGGGCCAGGACTTTGCAGACGTTCATCGATGCTAATATTTGGGATGAAGCCAGGGTATTTATTGGTAAAAATGATTTGGGGAATGGCCTAAAGGCACCTACTTTGAAAAGCAGTTTGAAAAGCAGCAAAAAAATAGGTCCCGACCTGCTAAAATGTTACACCAATGATTAAGAACATTATATTTGATTTTGGGGATGTCTTTATAAACCTTGACAAACAAATAGTTTTAAGGGAAATGATAAAAATGGGCGGCAAGGACCTTTCACCTTTGTTAAGCGAAATCAATAATCAATACGAAATAGGCGCCATCTCCTCAGAAGAATTTATTGATCGTCTAAGGGCCTTATATCCTATAGCTACTCCGAATGAAATTATTGATATATGGAATTCCATGCTGCTCGACTTTCCTGAATACAGGCTTGAATTTATTGAAAGCTTGGCAATGGAAAATAGGTATCGGCTATTTCTATTAAGCAATACAAATGCACTGCATATTCCCCATGTCGAAACAAAAATGGGTGTAAAACGATTTAATCGATTCAAAAACAGTTTTGAAAAGTTCTATCTCTCCCATGAAATCGGTCTTCGAAAACCGAATCGTGCTATTTTCCAATTCGTTCTTGATGACAATGGCTTAATGGCGGAAGAAACATTATTTATCGATGATTCCCAGGAGAACACCACCGCTGCCAGCTCGCTCGGACTACATGCATGGAACCTACTCGTCGGACAGGAGGATATTACAGAACTTAAATCGAAGCTATAAATGATCTATTTGGTGCTGTGTGTACTGTTCTCTAGTTCCCTTTTTGTTATTTTCAAACTTTTTGCCCGTTATAAAGTTCAAACGTCCTATGCCATTATAGCAAACTATTTTACGGCAAGCTTTATCGGTTTTCTTTTTTTCGAAGGAATGATCCCTGTTCTGGAACTTCCACAAAAGCCTTGGTTTATTGGTACCTTGGGTTTAGGAGCACTCTTTATCGTCGTTTTTAACATTACTGCAAAAACCTCCCAGGATCTCGGAGTTTCAGTAGCATCGGTTGCCGCTAAAATGTCATTGGTCATTCCTGTGTTGGTTGGATTTTTACTATACAAGGAGGAGGCCAGCGCCCTTAAGATCGCGGGTATCATATTGGCCTTGGCGGCCGTATATTTTGCGTCAATTAAAAATCGCACTATAACGGTCAAAGTCGAGACCTTGATCTTGCCGATCCTATTGTTTATTGGATCTGGTTTTGTGGATACGGGTATCAATTTTTTGCAGACTCAACAAATGGAGGTCAATGATTATCCTCTATTTTCCATGCTGGTATTTGGGTCGGCGGGCACTGTTGGGCTGCTGTTTATTGTCATAAACACATTTCGGAAGCCATTAAAACTGAATTTAAAAAATTTGCTCGGGGGCATTATTCTCGGTTCATTTAACTATTTTACTATCCATTTTTTATTAAAGGCACTGAAACACGAAGGCCTGAATAGTTCGACCGTGTTCACGATCAGCAATGTGGCCACGGTATTATTATCGACCCTCCTGGGGATATTTATTTTTAAGGAACAATTAAGTCGAAAAAATTGGTTGGGAATAGGCCTTGCCGTAATTAGTATTGTTTTGGTAGTCTTGTTTTAATGGAGTTTTCAGTAGATACATACAAAACCATTGCCAAACCAACACTCGAAACACTCTACAAGGATAAAAAAAGCAAATTTTATGGTTATGCTTTTCCGATTGTCAGTGCGTCAGAGGTGAATGACATCATCGAACAACTTAAAAGAAAATATCCTACGGCCAATCATGTTTGTTATGCGTGGCAGCTTGGAGTGGAAGAGAAAGCCTTTAGGGCAAATGACGATGGGGAGCCTAACAATTCGGCCGGGATACCGATATTCGGACAGATCCAGGCATTTGAAATCACCAACGTTTTGGTTACGGTTGTTCGCATATTCGGGGGTAAAAAGCTTGGCGTAGGCGGCTTGATGACTGCCTATAAAATGGCGGCCAAAAACGCTTTGCAATCTGCAGAGCTGGTTGAACGGACACTCCAAGAAAGCATCACGATTTTTTTTCAATACCCCGACATGGGCAAAGTCATGCGAATCATAAAACAGCGGCAATTGACGATCAGTACACAGCACGTAAATCTGAGCTGCTCGTATACCCTCACAGTGCGTAAAAGGGACGCAGCAAAAATCAGGGAGCAGTTTGAAGGAATTCCTGGTGTGCGCTTGGAAAATTAAGTTAGGCCCTAAGTTTTTGCAAAATATATTCCGGGCACTTCATTGGGCGTTTGGTTTGCTTATTCATAAAGGCAAGAACCGTGTGTGCCTCGACCAAAAGATCCCCAACTTCATTGTATATTTTATAATCGAATTTTATCTTGACGGATGGGGTCTTCAGGAGCTTGGTTTCGACGGTAATCAGGTCATCGTACATCGCCGATTTTTTGAAATTTAAGATCAAGGAAATGACGGGTAGGATGATACCGTTTTCTTCCATCGTTTTGTAGGAAATTCCTAGGCCCCTTAACCACTCAACTCGACCAATCTCTAAGTATTGTGCGTAATTCCCGTGGTAGACTACGCCCATTTGATCGGTTTCGCCATATCGAACCCTGAAAGAAACTCTGTTAAAATCCATAGATTATCAAGTAAAAACGATATATTTAAAAGATTTCTTTTGGGATTCGCGAACATGCGAAAAAAAAAGGGTAAATTCAATGCAAATTGATTTTTTTTTTATCTTTTTTGTTCACATATTTGCCCTGCTACGAAAACGGTTTATGCTCCAATCGGTTTTCGACCACTGTTGAAATCACTAACCAACAAATAAGAGAAGAATTTACAATGGGTGTTACTGCTAATTCCGTATGGAAAAATTGTTTGGGCTTTATCCAAGATAATATCCAACCGCAGGCATTCAAAACATGGTTTGAGCCTATTAAACCTGTTAAACTATCAGAGAATTCTTTAAGTATTCAAGTTCCCAGCAAATTTTTCTACGAATGGCTTGAGGAACATTATGTCAAAATATTAAAGGTAGCGCTAACACGTGAATTGGGCGAAACGGCCAAACTTGTGTACATTATTCGAATGGAAAATACCTACGGGAATCGGGAACCTTTTACCGAAAAAATCCCGAGCTCCAATCGTGGCACTATGGTTCCTCAGGAAATGGACGTGCCCATCAAATCAAAAAACCCAGAGCTGCGAAATCCATTCGTTATACCTGGTATCCGCAATATTAAAATCGAATCCCAATTAAATCCGAATTATAATTTTGATAATTTCCTGGAAGGGGATTCGAACCGTTTGGCAAGGTCTGCTGGAATGGCAGTGGCCAATAAACCGGGGGGAACCTCATTTAATCCGCTTTTGGTCTTTGGCGGAGTTGGTCTCGGTAAAACGCATTTAGCGCATGCCATCGGGGTTGAAATCAAGGACAAATACCCTGAACGGACGGTCCTTTACATTTCGGCCGAAAAGTTTACACAGCAATATATTGAAAGTGTCAAAAAAAATACGCGGAACGACTTTATTCACTTTTATCAATTAATCGATGTCCTGATTATTGATGATGTGCAATTTTTATCAGGAAAATCAGGTACACAAGATGTTTTCTTCCATATTTTCAATCATTTACATCAGAACGGAAAACAGGTTATCCTAACTTCTGACAAGGCCCCGGTCGATATGCAGGACATTGAACAACGCTTATTGTCACGTTTTAAATGGGGTCTTTCTGCCGAACTTCAAAATCCGGATTATGAAACCCGTATTTCGATCCTTAAGAACAAATTATATCGGGATGGCGTTGAAATGCCCGATGATATCGTAGATTATGTGGCCAAGCACATCAAGACCAATATACGGGAATTGGAAGGTGCCATTATATCACTTATTGCCCAATCGTCATTTAACAAAAAAGAGGTGACTTTGGAACTAGCCCAGCACGTGGTTGAAAAATTCGTAAAAAACACCAAAAGGGAGGTATCTATCGATTATATTCAAAAAGTAGTGTCTGATTATTTTGAAATGGACGTTGCCACATTACAATCGAAAACCCGCAAAAGACATATCGTACAGGCACGCCAATTGGCCATGTTCTTTGCCAAAAAATTCACTAAAGCTTCTTTGGCCAGTATTGGATCACAAATAGGCAAAAGAGACCATGCGACTGTGCTTCATGCCTGTAAAACGGTTGACAATCTGGCAGAGACCGATAAACAGTTTAGAAAATACATTGACGATCTTACAAAAAAATTCTCCTGATCATACCATTTTGACCAGGATATTAATGGTTTGTCTTGGAAATATCTGTAGGTCTCCCCTGGCCCAAGGCATAATGGAAAAAAAAGTAGATCCCAAAAAAATAGTGGTCGACTCGGCAGGCACAGGAGGATATCATCTGGGCAAACCGCCCGATCCCAGAAGTATTTCGATAGCATTAAAATATGGTATCGATATTTCTGGTCAACGATGCAGAAAGTTTTCCCCAAATGATTTTGACAGGTTCGATTTTATATATGCTATGGATATGAGCAACTATAGAAATATAATCGCGCTCGCAAAAGATGCATCCGATAGGGACAAGGTACGTCTATTGTTAGATGTTATGGGACATGAAAATCGGGAAGTACCCGACCCATATTATGATAGTGACAAAGGATTTGAAAAAGTATTCACACTAATCGATGGAGCTTGTGACGCCCTCGTTGCCAAGATGTAAGTCAATGATAAAAGTGGCCAATGTCTAAAGATGAACAAGGTAAACTATTTTTAATTCCAACAACGCTTGGAGACAATGAACCCCTTGAAGTACTTCCCATTTCAATAAAGAGGGTCATCGAGGGTACCGATTATTATATTGCAGAAAATGAAAAATCGGCGCGAAGGTTCATCAAAAAAATAAGTCCACGAAAATCCCAACCGACACTGCATTTCGAGATATTGAACAAATATACCGAAGCCGAAGCCTTACCGGCCTTTTTAACCCCATGTATGGAAGGAAATAATGTAGGAATCCTATCCGAAGCAGGTTGTCCGGGTATCGCCGATCCTGGGGCCGAAGTCGTTCAACTTGCCCATTCGAAGGGTATTCAAGTGGTACCCTTGGTAGGGCCTTCCTCGATTATTATGGCCCTTATGGCAAGTGGACTCAACGGACAGAATTTTGCTTTTAATGGGTATTTGCCCATTGATAGTGCTGAGCGTCGGAAGACGATTAAAAAACTCGAAAAAACATCGATTGAATTGCAGCAGTCGCAACTATGTATAGAAACGCCCTATAGGAACGACAAGTTGTTGGCAGATATGTTGGCCTCACTTGCAGCCACAACAAAATTATGCATCGCCTGTGACATCACCATGCCTTCTGAGTTCATTGGCACCATGACCGTTGCTGAATGGAAAAAAACTCCCGTCACCCTGCATAAAAGGCCTACAATTTTTATACTCCAGGGATAAAAATAAGCCCCGATACGTATATCAGGGCCTATCCATCTTCATATGTACAAAATTCGTTATACCTTGGGATTTCGCTTTGGGATTACATGTGATAAGTCATAGCCCGAAAACTTCTTAATATATCGGGCGATGGTAGTACCATATGCATCCATCGTATCTATTTGGCCATAGGACCTTAAATACTTTTTAACATTGCCCGCACCTGCTAAGTGGGCAGCAGCCAAAATTCCAGATTCGGTAATTTCCACACCATTGATATATTTACCCACAAATCGGGCGATATCCCGTCTTAAAATCCATTTGTTTCTGGAAACATTCGTGTGAAAAGCCCTTTCCTGCAATATGGGGTCTTTTAAAAAGCTAGCAGAATTATAAACCCCCATTAATTGTAGTGTACCGATTCCAAATTGATATTTTCCCAAATACCCTAAGGTATTCGTCGTAAAATAATTGCCCTGTGACTCCTTGAAGGCCAGAGCTTCCTTGAAACCGATATAGGAACTTCCTAAAAAAGGAGGTGCCACCATCGTCGTAGTAAGAAGGGTCTTGTTTTTGGGATACAAGACCTCAGTAGGTTCAGTGACTTTCAGTGATTCCGGTACTGTAACTTTCGTAACCTGTAACCTGAACCCCATCAAGATCAAAAGCATGATAAGAGAACAAAAAAAGATTATACATCTTCTCATATCTCAGATTTCTTAAGACTTATGGCAAAAAAGACCTGCTTAAATTTCTTGCAACAAAGATAATTGCCATTTCACGGTTCTTCTCCAAGGCTTTGTTAAAAAAATACAATTTTAGTTAACAAGTCTTAAAAAAGGGACAAGATACCTATCTATTGATTTTTTGGGAATTGATCCAGCGGATGTATTGCTCTTTATTTCGGTTGTGTTGTCCTAATTCTTTGGCAAATTTGTGATATCCAAAATTTTCTACATTGGCTACGAAATAATAATAATCGTGCTTTTCAGGATTAAGAACCGCTTCTATGGCCGTAATATCCGGCATTGTAATAGGTCCTGGTGGAAGTCCGCCAAATTTATAGGTGTTGTAAGGAGAATCAAGTTCTAAATCCTTATAAAGCACCCGCTTGATAATCGTATCAAAATTTCCCGACAACTTCTTGATCGCATAGATAACCGTAGGGTCTGCCTGCAATAACATACCGCTTTTCAATCGATTGAGATACACCCCAGCCACCCTTGGCCGTTCATCGACTTTAGCAGTTTCCTTTTGAACCACAGACGCGAGCGTAATGACCTCAATAGGGAGCAACCCTAATGCCGCAGCTTTTTTCATACGCGATTCATTCCAAAACTTTTTATACTCAGTGAGCATCCGCTGCCTAAAACCTTCAGCCGAAGTATTCCAAAAGAATTCATAGCTATTTGGGAGGTACATTGCCAATTTGGTATCCTCATTAAAACCATTGACCTTCAAAAACGAACGGTCCTCAAAAGCATTTAAAAGACTAAGGCTGTCTGCCTCAATTTGATCGGAAATTCGACCGGCCAAATCGGCCAAATTTTCCTGATTGTTAAAGGCAACCGTTACTGGAATGTTCCCACTTCTAAGCGAATTGACTATTTCGTTGTTGTTCATTCCTCTTTTGATCCTGTATTTTCCCGGTCTGATATTCGCGGGATATCCCTTTCTATTAGCAACCTGAACAAAAGTATTGCTATGTTCCAACAAGGGGTTCAACATCTTGATTACATCTTCGAAATCGGCATCGGAAGGCACAAATACATAGGCTTCCTCATTATTGAATTTTGTATTCGGGGCAAAAATGGCTCGATACACCAGATAGGTCAATATTCCACCGACAACAAGACCCAACACTACAATTAGCTTTAAAAGCTTTCGTATATACATTACTTTTTGATCTTTTGAAAGAGTATTTCGTTTTTAAATAGGCCCCTCCACAAAATCCAATCCTTTTTGACGCCAACAGTCTCAAAACCCAATTTTTTAAAAAGGTGGATACTGGCCGTATTATCCTCTATAACATTTGCATACAGTTGCCTAAGGCCCAAGATTGAAAACGCGTATTCACACATGAGTTCTATCGCCTCTGACCCGACACCCTTGTTGCGTTCGTCTTCGTACAATACAACAAGGCCGATTCCCGCCCTTTGGTTTTTTGGGTCGAAATCAAAGAGGTCGATAAGGCCGATTACCTTTTTTTTTGAATTGCAGATACTTAGCCGTAATTGCTTTACTTCATAAATATCCCGATAGGCGTTATCAAGATATAAGTTGAGCACATGTTTTGAAAACGGAGTGATCGTATTACTGATTTCCCATATCGCCGGATTGTTCTCCAATTCATAAAGGAAGTCAACATCTTCGGGTTCCAATGCCCTTAGAAAAATACTTTTTCCTTGTAAATTTACCATTCAATTTCCCCTTCAAAGACCATTTTCGCGGGCCCAATTAAATATACATCTTCGTACCTATTTTCCTTGGGAACGAATGTAACCTGTAACGGCCCCCCTTGCGTTTGAATGTTTATATGCGTCCCATTTGTTTTTCCAGAGCTATGCATGGCTATGGCTACGGCGGTAACGCCGGTGCCACATGAAAGCGTTTCATCTTCTACTCCCCGTTCATAGGTACGTACCGCAAACGAAATGGGGTCTATTTGTTCCACAAAATTAATATTGCTCCCGGTTTCCCCATACATCCCATATCGTATTTTTCGGCCCTCCTTGGCTACCTTGAAAGCTGCAAGCTTTTCTACCATTTGAACATGATGCGGTGATCCCGTATCCAAAAAAATGGCATGTTGCCTCATTTTAATTGTGTCAACATCCTTCATTTGAAGGCTGATTTCAGTTTCCTTAATAGTGGCTTGGTGCATGCCGTCGACTGCCGCAAAGTGCGCAGTATCTTGAATTATGCCCAAGCGCCTTGCAAATGAAACAATACATCTTCCGCCATTGCCGCACATACTGCTTTCCTTGCCGTCCGAATTGTAGTAGCCCATTTTAAAGTCGCATTCCGCATGATGCTCTAGCAGAATCAAGCCATCTGCACCAATACCAAATTTACGATTACATAGAAACGAAATTACGTCAAGGTCCTCTTTCGGGAATTTTCCCTGACGATTATCGATCATTATAAAATCGTTTCCAGTTCCCTGATATTTAAAAAAAGTTTGGACCATAGCAATGATTGAAATACAAAGATATGACTTTATTTAAGTAAATTTTAGCAGTTAAAACGGCGTTAAACTCTTAAATAATGCTGCTTTAATGCCATAATTTTACGTTAATAATGAAGTAATAATTTAATTTAAACAATACATGAAAAAGATAGGAAGTTTATTTTTGGTGGCCATTTTTGCCGGGGCTGTAACCTTAGGGTCCTACAAACTCTTTTTTGAAAATGGCAATTTTGCGTATGTTACTCAAAATGATGGGGCATCGGTTATCAACACGAGTTTAACACCCACTTCGGCGAAAGGTGCGGGCATCAACGAGGTAGACTTTACGACGGCCGCAGAAAACACCGTTAATGCCGTCGTCCACGTTAAAAATGTTTCGTTGGGCAGCAGTTCGAATAACCCATGGGATTTTATTTTTGGTTCAGGGCAAAATGCGCAACCGCAAGTAGGGGTTGGTTCTGGGGTTATTATATCTTCCGACGGCTATATAGTTACCAATAATCATGTTGTCGCCAATGCAAATCAACTTCAAGTTACCTTAAACAATAATAAGTCATACGAGGCCGAGTTTATAGGATCAGATCCCAACTCGGATATTGCTTTATTAAAAATCAAAGCAGAGGGCAAGTTACCCTATTTGGCCTTTGCCGATTCAGATAACACCAAAATCGGGGAATGGGTATTGGCCGTTGGCAATCCCTTTAATCTCACATCTACGGTAACTGCCGGGATTATAAGTGCGAAGGCCCGAAATCTTGGAAGGGCGGATCAATCATTCATACAGACCGATGCCGCTGTAAACCCAGGTAATAGTGGGGGCGCCCTGGTCAATACCAATGGCGACTTGGTTGGGATTAATACAGCCATTACTTCTCAAACTGGTTCGTATGTTGGCTATTCGTTTGCAGTGCCCAGCAATATAGCTAAGAAAGTCGTGGACGATATTATGGAATATGGAAATGTGCAAAAAGGTATTCTTGGCATAAAAACACCTCCCCTAAATTCGCAATATGCTATAGAGAAAGGATATAATGAAATCGATGGGGTATACATCGAAGATGTTGAAGAAGGAACAGGTGCATTTGAAGCCAAATTACAAAGTGGGGATATTATTAAGAAAATAGATCATGTCATGGTTCACAAATTTTCAGATCTTTCTGGATATTTGGCATCAAAAAGGCCGGGCGACCAAGTAGAAGTGACTATTGATCGGGAAGAGGACGAACTGATCGTACCTGTCAAATTAATGGAAAGACAAACCCTGGTGGTTCCTGAATTAGGGCTTGAGGTCAAAAATCTTACGGAGAAGGACAAAAAGGATTTTAAAACGAACAAGGGAGTAAAAATCGTCGGGGTACCAGAAACGTATCGCGGTTATGGCCTAGAAGGAAAGGTCTTATTATCGATTGACGATGAAGAAATCAATGACATTCAAGAGGCCAGGGATCTTTTTGGACAAATTTCGAAATATGAAAGGACCGTAATTACCATGTTGAACGAAAAAGGCGAAAGAGAGCGGCTAATATTTCAATAATTTCAAGATTGCTTGATTCAAAGCCCCTACTTCGGTCGGGGCTTTTTTATGCGCTTTCCCTTCACGAAAACGTTTGAAAATTTTACTTTTGTAGTGCCGAATATTAAAAAATTTATGTCGCAAAGTAAATCTTATGAAAAGGAATTGGCCTTCCAGGCCGATCGAAGAAAAGCCACCACCGAATTTATTAAAATCACGAGTGATCTTTGGTACGACAAATCGATTGAAGTAGTCCTTTTTAAGAACCAAATAATCGATAAAAATGTCAGTGATATCATAAATCTGCATGAATATGCCGGCGAATTTGTGCAAAAACCCATTTCTATATTCGATTCGGTTGAATTATTACGGGCCATCAACGATCTGAAATTGCCGCCCGCCAAATTAGATATTGGCAAACTTACCTACGAATATCATTCCGATGAAACTAATTTCAACAACGCCAAGGCCTTTGTCATCGACAAATTAAAAGAGGCGAATACCACCAGCGAAATAATGCCAAAAGACGTTGTTTTATATGGTTTTGGGCGTATCGGAAGGCTATTGGCCCGCGAACTAATGGCCAAGACGGGAACGGGAAATCAGTTGCGCCTACGTGCCGTGGTCACTAGAGGGCCCGCCGATCCAGAAACTTTAGAGAAACGTGCCAGTCTGCTGCGAATTGATTCGGTGCATGGCCCTTTTCATGGCACCGTGGAGACCGATTTAAAAAATAATGCCCTCATCATTAATGGCACTACGGTACATTTCATCACTGCCGACCATCCAAAAAATATCGATTATACAAAATATGGTATTCGCAATGCGCTCATCATTGATAATTCAGGTGCATTTCGAAATAAGGAAAAACTAGCCGAACATTTGCTTTCAAAAGGAGCTGGCCAAGTCCTGCTTACCGCACCTGGTAAGGATGTACCCAATATTGTGCATGGTGTCAACCACAAAAGCTTCGATCCCGATGTGGTGAAAATATTTTCAGCGGCCTCCTGCACCACCAATGCCATAACGCCCATCCTGAAGGTAATCGAAGATTCCTTGGGAATCATCAAGGGTCATATTGAAACGATACACGCGTATACGAATGACCAAAATCTGGTAGATAATCTCCATGGAAAATTTCGTCGCGGAAGGGCGGCCGCATTGAATATGGTGATTACCGAAACGGGTGCCGGGGAAGCCGTGGCGAAGGCCTTGCCAACCCTGAAAGGGAAATTAACGTCAAATGCCATCAGGGTACCTGTTCCTAATGGATCACTCGCCATTCTCAATCTCGATATAAATAACAAAACGTCACTAGATGGATTAAATACCATTCTAAAAAAATATGCATTGGAAGGTGAATTGGTCGAACAGATCAAATATTCCTTAAGCAATGAAATGGTGTCCTCGGATATTATCGGTACTTCGGCACCTTCCATTTATGACAGTATGGCCACAATTATAGCCCCCAATGGTAAAAATATCGTCCTATATATTTGGTATGATAATGAATTTGGATATGCCCACCAGGTAATCAGATTGGCAAAGTATATCGCCAAAGTCAGAAGGTTTACCTACTATTAAAAGTTTTTGAATATATCTGAATTTAGTGAATGTTGTACGCAGTTCGTAGAAAAATGAAAACCTACCTTAACATCAATTTTTTTTCTTAATTGACAATAATTGAATTACTTTAGTCATCTCTAAATCATTGTTAACAATAAGATTTACATAAATGAAAATTTTGAGATTAGTATTTATTGTAATATCCCTATTGACGTTTAACCTACAATTTGCGCAAGAAGAGGGAGAAACCGATGAGCTGTCGTTAGATAACGGCACAATAAGTAGTCAATTCGATTATGTTGCCAAAAAATCAGGCAACTACCGGGCAGACGGCGTGCACTACGAGGTAGTAAAGGAAACCAATCTGTACAAGTTACGTAAAAACGTACTCGATACCTTAACTGCCGTTAACAAAAAAACGAGCGAGCTAAAGGCCACCATTGCCGAACACGAGACCACTATAAGTTCCTTAAACAAGAAATTAGGTGAAACCACCAACAATCTTTCTGCAGTGACCGAAGAAAAGGATAGTATGTCTTTCCTTGGCATCGCAGTTTCCAAGGGTACTTATAATACGATCCTTTGGTCGATTATCTTTGGGTTACTGGGGCTCATGCTGTTTTTTATGTACAAATTCAGGAGAAGTAATGTGCTTACCCAAGAAGCAAAAACAGCCCTTTCCGAGGTTGAGGAAGAATTTGAGGAACATCGCAGAAGGGCCTTGGAACGAGAACAGAAAATTAGTAGGGAATTACAAGACGAAATCAATAAATACAAAAAGCAAAAATAGAAAAAAGCCCCGTTCGGGGCTTTTTTCAACGTAAATAATGTTTACGATTCTAAGGGCACGGCAAGAACACATAGCTACAATTGTACCTCTTTTTGATGCATATCGGATTTTTTATGGACAGCCCTCAGATTTGGAATTAGCGGCCAAGTTCCTTACAAACCGAATTACGAAAAATGAATCGATTGTCTTTTTAGCGAAATATAAGAACGAGGCCGTTGGATTTTTGCAGCTCTACCCTACCTTTTCTTCGGTAACCTTGCAGCCTTCCTATATTTTGAACGACTTATACGTTGCGACCGACCATCGCAAAAAGGGCATCGGCGAGGCGCTTCTAAGTGCGGCGAAAGACTTTTGCATTGACCAAGGCTATAAAGGACTGGCCTTGGAAACTGCCATTGACAATCGCGCGCAACATTTATATGAACGATTGGGATGGCTTAAGGATACCCATTGTTTTCACTACTTTTGGCCCGCCAATAAGGCGAAGTAATATAACTTCACATGCGAATCGATATCATAACCGTATTACCAGAGCTATTAAGGAGTCCGTTCGAAGCGTCAATTCTAAAAAGGGCCATCGATAAAGGCCTGGTTGAAGTGCATACCCATAATCTTAGGGACTATTCAGATAAAAGCTATAATCAAGTCGATGATTACCAATTCGGCGGTGGAGCTGGTATGGTACTGATGATCGAACCTATTGATAAGTGTATTTCTACACTAAAGAAGGCAAGGCACTATGATGAAATTATTTATATGACCCCAGATGGGGAAACCCTGCACCAGAAAATGGCCAATCGCATTTCAATGCTCAATAACATTATCATCCTCTGTGGTCACTACAAAGGGGTTGATCAAAGGGTTCGCGATTCCCTGATTACCCGGGAGATTTCTATAGGAGATTACGTGCTATCAGGCGGTGAATTAGGGGCCGCCGTGCTTTGTGATGCCGTGATTCGCTTAATTCCAGGCGTTCTAAATAATGAGACTTCTGCATTGACCGACACGTTTCAGGACAATCTATTGGCACCACCGGTATACACCAGGCCCGCTAATTATAAAGGCCTAAATGTACCAGGGATTCTACTAAGTGGTAATTTTCCCGAAATCGAAAATTGGCGGGAAGACCAAGCACAAAAAAGGACTGAAGACTTGCGTCCCGACCTTTTGGAATAGGGTGTACTTAAGGAATTCATGATAAAAAAATCATGACAAATAGCTTGTGGGTTTTAATATATAGATTATTTTTGCACACTGTTAAATCAACCTCTGACGAAAATCGTGTATGTTGGCTTACGAATAACGATAAAACAAGACCATGGAATCATTAATTAAGTTCGTTGAAAACGAGTTTGTTCCAAAAAAAGATTTTCCGGATTTTTCAGCAGGCGATACCATTACCGTCTATTATGAGATTAAGGAAGGGGAAAAAACGAGGACACAGTTTTTCAAGGGTGTCGTAATTCAACGAAGAGGAACCGGGATGACGGAAACGTTTACAATACGCAAAATGTCAGGGACCGTCGGAGTGGAACGAATTTTCCCAATCAACATGCCGGCATTGCAAAAGGTGGAAGTAAACAAAAAAGGGAAAGTGCGTAGGGCACGTATCTTCTACTTCAGAGGACTTACCGGTAAAAAAGCACGTATTAAGGAAATTCGTTCATAATATTTGTTACGATTTGATATAGAAACCCGTCTGGAATAGAATTTCCGGACGGGTTTCTCTTTATAAACAATTGTTCATAATTGTAGTTTATACGTTGTTGATTATTAATTCTCTATAAAGTTTCATGGTTCGTTATAAATAGTGTACATTTAAGTATGGTTTTAAGGAAATATCGGTTAGATATAAATTAAAGCCTTTATAAAGTTTACGTTCTTTATATTGTTGTTCAATCGCATTTAAAAAGGAGGTTTGTTTATTCAGGCCGACATATTCTGATGAGATGAGTATGAAAACAAGGGGCTGTCGTTCCTTGGCCTTTTCATATGGATACTTTGACCTTAATGATGGGACTTTGGTCTCATTCATAAAGTCGAAAGTATTAAGGCAACGAGAAGAAATACAAAGTAGGGCTTAAGTGTAATGCTCAAGTAGGAACGTATTTCAAACGTTGAAACGGTGAAGCGAACGCAATCAATGGTTGCCGTTTTGTTGAAAAACAAAACAAAATGTTTGTTAATTGTTTCTAAAAAGCCATATCAATGTACTTGTACAATGATATGGCTTTTGTTATTTAATTCCTCACAGTTCGCCATTCAAGCCATTTCGGTCAAATACGAATTCATCGCTAATTTGTGCTACGAACCGTATCGATTGCGGCATCTAGTATTGTATATTCCTCCACAAGTTCACAACCTAGCGATCTTTGAGTTTTTCAGTTTTTAGAAAGTTGGGCAAGAATCCCGATTTGCTGCGCTTTTACACATTTATAAAATTGTATATTTGCTCCGCTTAAACAAACTCGAACATACAAATGCCAAGAATTTTCTATACAAAAACAGACGAAGCGCCAGCCTTGGCCACACAATCTTTCCTGCCCATAATTAAGGCCTTTGCAAAATCGTCTGGAATACGCATCGAAACAAAGGATATCTCATTATCAGGAAGGATCATTGCCAATTTTCCCGACTTTCTTGATGCGTCCCAAAGGATGGATAACGATCTTGAGGAATTAGGTAAAATGGCAATGGACCCCGAAGCAAATATTATCAAGTTACCGAACATAAGTGCTTCATTACCTCAACTAAAAGAAGCCATTGCCGAATTACAAGGAAAAGGATACGCACTTCCAGCGTATCCTGATGAACCTGCCGACGCCAAGGAAAAAGAAATTAGATCCCGATACGACAGAATAAAGGGAAGTGCCGTCAATCCGGTGCTTCGTGAAGGCAATTCAGACCGAAGGGCCCCTAGGGCAGTGAAGAATTATGCCAAAAAGAACCCCCATTCTATGGGCCCATGGAGTGCAACGTCTAAAACGCATGTGGCTACCATGTCACATGGGGATTTCAAAGCCAATGAAAAATCGATAACCCTTACCAAAGGGACCGATATTCGGGTCGACTTGTTAAAATCGGATGGTACGACAACCGTCCTTAAAGAAAGAATAAACTTGCTTGATGGGGAAATCATCGATGCTACCGTAATGGGCAAGAAAGCGCTAATACAATTTTTGAAAAACGCCATAGAATCTGCTAAAAATGAAGGGGTACTTTTCTCACTCCATTTGAAGGCCACCATGATGAAGGTTTCCGATCCGATTATTTTTGGACACGCATTGCTCGTCTATTTTGCCGATGTTTTTAAGAAGCATCAGGCCATCTTTGATTCCGTTGGCGTAAATGCCCGTGATGGTCTCGAAAATTTATTGAGGAAGATTGCCGAATTACCTTCGGATACAAAAACGGAAATTGAAAACGACATTAAGACGGCTATTAAAAATGGTCCTGAATTGGCCATGGTAAATTCAGAAAAGGGAATTACCAATCTGCATGTTCCTAGTGACATCATCATTGATGCTTCAATGCCCGCAATGATCCGTAATTCGGGAAAAATGTATAATGCCGAAGGAAAATTACAGGACATAATCGCTGTGATTCCTGATAGCAGTTATGCTGGAATTTATTCAGCGACCATAGATTTCTGCAAGAAATATGGCGCTTTCGATCCTAGGACTATGGGGACCGTCCCCAACGTCGGTTTGATGGCACAAAAAGCGGAAGAATATGGCTCTCATGATAAGACCTTTGAAATTGCATCCTCCGGAAAGGTTTTGGTTATCGATACCCATTCAGGGGAAATCCTTTTAGAACACAACGTTGAAGAAGGCGATATTTGGAGAATGTGCCAGACAAAGGATGCCCCTATTCAGGATTGGGTCAGATTGGCGGTTTCTAGGGCCCAGGCAACCCATGTTCCTACAATTTTTTGGTTAGAAGCTTCAAGGGCACATGACCGGGAATTGATAAAAAAGGTGAACCTATACCTTAAAGACCATGATACAACCGGCTTGGATATTCGAATTTGTGACCCAATCGAAGCAACCGAATTTACATTGCGCCGCCTTAAAGAAGGTAAGGATACCATCTCGGTCTCCGGAAATGTCTTACGCGACTATCTAACGGATCTTTTTCCGATACTCGAGGTGGGTACTAGTGCCAAAATGTTATCAATTGTCCCATTAATGAATGGTGGTGGACTATTTGAGACCGGTGCCGGTGGTTGCGCGCCAAAACATGTTGAGCAATTTTTGGAAGAAGGCCATTTGCGATGGGATTCGCTTGGTGAATTTTTAGCACTCGGAGTTTCCTTGGAATTTTATGGTGAAAAAAACAACAATGAAAAAGCGCGGATTTTAGCCGATGCGCTTGACAACGCCACTGAAAAGTTTTTGGACAACGACAAATCCCCCTCACGCAAAGTAAAAGAACTAGATACCCGAGGAAGCCATTTCTATCTAGCTTTATATTGGGCGCAGGCGTTGGCAAAACAAAACAAGGACCCTGAACTAAAATCCCTTTTCGTAAAAATTGCCAATGAGCTGGAAACCAACGAATCGAAGATTATCGATGAACTGACCACTGCACAAGGTTACCCACAGGAAATCGGAGGTTATTACAGACCTGATGAACTGCTTATGGCGAAGGCCATGCGACCTAGTGCTGTATTCAATACGATTCTCCAACATATTTAACAGGATTCCTACGTTTTCAAATAATGGCCCCTACCGTATGGTGTGGGCCTTTTATTTTAAATAATTGTTAACACAGTCAACACACTTTTATTTCTTACTACATTTATAAAAAATTGCAATTGAAGGACCTACGTACCATTGCTTTCCTATTTTTGATCTTAAGCTACTATAGTGCATTCACACAACAAAAATTTACACTGAGTGGCACCGTTTACGAAGCAGCAAGTAATGAAACATTAATTGGTGTTACAGTTGCCGTACCTGCACTGAGAACCGGTGTGACTACGAACGAATATGGTTTTTATTCACTAACGCTTCCAGAAGGGGAATATGTAATCCAAATAAGCTATTTAGGGTTTAGTGATGTTATTAAAACAGTTTCCCTGACGAAAAATATTGCGCTTAATTTTCATCTGTTGGAAGAGTCAGAACAATTAGATGAAGTAGTCATTACCGAGGATGTGGAGCAGGTTGATATTCGAAAGCCCCAGATGAGTGTCAACGTTTTGTCGGCTGCGACTATTAAAAAAATTCCCGTCATTTTAGGGGAAGCTGATGTTATTAAATCGATTCTTCTACTGCCAGGAGTAACCAATGCCGGAGAAGGTGCATCTGGTTTTAATGTCAGAGGCGGTTCAGTCGATCAGAATCTCATTCTTCTCGATGAAGCTACGATCTTTAACTCCTCGCATTTGTTTGGCTTTTTCTCTGTGTTTAATCCAGATGCCATTAAGGACATAAAATTGTACAAAGGGGGTATTCCCGCACGGTATGGCGGACGGGTATCTTCCGTCTTGGATATTTTTCAAAAAGAGGGTAATAGTAAGGAGTTGAAAATAAACGGAGGTATTGGCGCAGTTGCAAGTCGCCTGTTGGTAGAGGGCCCTATCGTAAAAGATAAAGCTGCATTTCTAATAGGTGGAAGAGGTTCCTATGCGCATTTGTTTTTACCCCTTTTTCAAGTTGATAATACCGCTTATTTCTATGATTTGAATACCAAAATCAATTTCAATGTCGATACGCGCAATAGCCTATTTTTGTCTGGCTATTTTGGCCGGGACGTTTTTGGTATTAGTGATAGCTTTGTAAATACCTATGGCAACGCAGTGGGTAATTTTCGATGGAATCATCTGTTCTCCGATAAACTATTTTCGAATCTTTCTTTGATATATTCTGATTATTACTATGGATTAAAATTAGATTTTGTAGGCTTTAATTGGAATTCAGGCATCCGGAATTTCAATGTCAAGTACGATTTGAAGGATTATATCAGTGACAAACTTCAAATCAATTATGGCCTAAATAATATTTACTATCAATTCAATCCCGGCAAAATTGAACCTAGTAACGCCAATTCTGGCATTTTAGAGGAGCAGTTGATTCAAAAGTATGCGAATGAGTTTGCAGCATACGTGGATATAGAGCACCGGATTACTGAAAATTTGAGTGTTGGTTATGGCATTCGATTTAGCAATTTTGTACGTTTAGGGCAGGATGAATTGAATCTTTATGCCGATGGCAATGCAGTTGAATACAACCCTACCTTACAAATTTATCAAGAGGGTAAGCCATTTGAAACCATCAATCCAGGGCGTGGGAGTTTGGCAACCTTTAATAATTTTGAGCCCAGGATATCCTTTTCATATACCCTGGACGAAGCAACCTCGTTGAAGGCCAGTTATACACGTTTGAGCCAGTACCTGCATTTATTATCGAATACCAGTTCCCCTACCCCGCTTGATGTTTGGACGCCTAGTGGCTCCTTTATAAAGCCACAGCTTCTTGATCAATATGCTTTCGGATATTTTAAAAACCTGGATCGCAGCAACTATTCGGTCGAATCGGAAGTGTTCTATAAATCGGTTCAGAACCGAATCGATTATATTGACGGTGCCAACCTGATTGCTAACAAGGCCATAGAAGAGGTAATTTTAAATGGTCAGGCTCGGGCGTACGGACTTGAACTGCTTTTACGCAAAAACGAAGGGCAATTTCAAGGTTGGCTGGCGTATACCCTTTCAAAGTCTGAGCAACGTACCCCGGGAAGAAACGCAAACGAACCTGGGCTCAATAATGGGGAATGGTATAACACACCGTATGATAAAACACATGATGTATCATTCTATGGAAGTTATGAGCTTAATGAAAAGTGGAGTTTTAATACCAATTTCGTCTTCCAGACAGGGCAACCTACCAATTATCCGATTGGCCAGTTTGAATTTCAGGGCTTGACGATTCCCTATTACGGGCTGCGAAATCAAGAAAGATTACCGGCCTACCATCGCCTAGATCTATCGGCCACGATGGTTCCTAGGAAAAATATAGGCAGAAAGTGGCAGGCCGAATGGGTTTTTAGTATTTATAATGTATATAATAGAAAAAATTCAGCCTCCATTAATTTTAGTCGCAATCAGGATACTGGGGTCAATGAAGCCGTGCGTACTTCCATATTTGGAATTGTACCTGCAGTAACCTATAACTTTAAGTTTTAGAATATGCGAAAAAACATTTTCCCTTTAATTCTCTTTATTATTTTGGTAGGATGTCAGGACGTAATCGAAGTCGAAGTGCCCATTGATACCCCAAGACTTGTCATTGATGCTGTGATACGCTTATATGACGTGTCACAACCAACCGTAGTGGTTCAAGTAACCGCGAGTAAAACTAGTCCGTTTTTTGAAGAGATACAAGCCGCTAACTTGACACATATCACACTCACCAATAGCGCGGATAATACGAGTGTTGGCCTTAATGAACTGGCGCCTAATACAGGTATTTATACCAGGGAAGTCGATCAAACCATGCTGACCGACGGACCACTTGTATTGGCCATTGATTATGAAGGGCAGCAGTACCTTGCAAGTGCAAGGTTTGTTCCTAGCGTTCCAATCGATAGTTTGGTTCAAGGAGAAGGAACTTTGTTTACCGGTAAAGAAACCGAAGTAAAATTATCATTTACAGATGCCAAGGACAGAACCGATTTTTATCTTTTTGATTTTCATTTCGATCAGTATTTGGTTTCCGAGGACACCTTCTATCCCGGTCAATCATTTCAATTCTCCTATTTCTACGATGAGGGTTTAGACCCAGGAACCGAACTCCAAATTAGCCTTATTGGCGTTGATGAACCATTTTTTAATTATATGAACCAATTGATCATTCAAAGTGGCGGGGACCAAGGTCCGTTTCAATCACAAGCAGCAACGGTCAAAGGGAATATTATCAACACCACCGAACCCGAAAATTTTGCATTGGGCTACTTTGCCGTATGTCAAGCCTTTTCCGATTCATTGTTGATAAAAGAAAAATAGGCTACACCTGTTCTAGGGCTTGTTAAATTTGCTATGCTAGGAAGCAACGCGTTCTAATTCGCTTATCTGGCTTTTTTTTGGCGAAACCTAAATTTCAAGGTGCACTTCAAGCCTTACTTCAACCCCATTTTTTGAATTTATAGCTGCCATATCCTTGTTTCATCACAAAATATCTAAAATAATATTGAGTTGATTCCGCTCGCTAGGTTTGGGCGATAATCGGTATTTTTGGTAAAACGCGACACCACACTCCTATGAAAACTGATAAAGACTTACTCGTCAAGGGATTGAAATATGTAGCATATACGATAGCCATCATGTTCATAGCACCAGTAGTTCTTTATGAAGCATTCAAAAATCAAGGGCATCCCTGGTTTTGGCCCGTTCTTATAATTGGGGGCCTCTTGGCAATTGCCGCCATTGCTCTAGGCTTTTATAGTATGAAAGTGATAATGGATGCCTTTTTCGGAACAAAAAAAAACTAATGCCCCTAGGCACCTAATGATTTGGGAAAAGCTTTCGTTCTTAGTGCGGCCTGTAATGTTGTCCCAAGGACTGGTGTTTCTTATTCCTTTTCACCTTTTTTTTGAGTATTCCACTTATTGGTAAGCTCTGAAAAATCATAATTCAAAGCCGACTTCTGCCGCACCAAGAGGCCTGAAGTAAATGCTCTTTGAAGTATGTCCTCAATAAGATAATCCTCTTGAATCAAATCTGGTGTATATTCTTCTTTGATACTGATCTTAAAAAATTTTGCAGTCGTGTTGTACCAAAAGGCCCGCCAGCCATTTCTGAGTTCCTTCACCAAATCAAAAGCCGTCTTCCCCGTCTGTCTATAAATGAGCTTGACCAAGATTTGTCCTTCGGTTCTTGTCAACTTTTTAAGTTCATCTGAGAATTCTCCCTCAATGTACTTTTGCACCTCTCTCGTATATCTTTTACGAAGCCTGGGCTTCGTTATTTTTGCAAGACTGTCGTTTAATTCGACCAAACGTTCGGCTGCCAATTTTGCATACGGGTATACTTTAATGGTTTTTCGCCTTAAAATATAATACCGTAACTTCTCTTCATAATTCGAAAAATCAAGTTTCCCAAAAACATATACTTCGTCAAGGTCGATCGAGCTCCGAAAAATCGAATCCCCTTCAATAATGATAAGGCTCTCCTGCAAAGAATCTATTGGGTGGTCTGGGATTTGGGATATCCCTAGAAAACAGACGGAGTTAAAAAAAAATAAAGCGAATCGTTTTTTCATTTTGTTAATGGGCGCCATAGGCAAATCAAAATTAATGATAAAGATGTGATGTTATTATTAATTAAAAGTGAATATTGCTAAGTTTGCAGCTAAATTGAAGCCTAAATGAGCACGAGCAAGATACTTACGAAAAAATCACTTGATTTCTTTGAAAAATACCTCAACAATGCAGCCCCAACGGGATATGAATGGGAAGGTCAAAAACTATGGATGAATTATCTCAAACCATACGTCGATACGTTCATTACCGATACCTACGGAACGGCGGTCGGGGTAATCAATCCAGATGAACCCTACAAAGTGGTCATTGAAGGTCATTCTGATGAAATTTCCTGGTATGTAAACTATATTACTGATAACGGACTTATCTACGTGATTCGAAACGGGGGGAGCGATCATCAAATTGCGGCCTCGAAATGGGTCAATATTCATACTAAAAAAGGAATCGTAAAGGGAGTCTTTGGATGGCCGGCGATTCATACCAGAAAAGCCGACAAGGAAGAAGCCCCAAAACTGGATAATATTTTTATAGACATCGGTGCGAAAGACAAGGCAGCGGTTGAAAAATTAGGCGTTCATGTAGGTTGCGTTATAACCTACCCCGATACCTTTCATATCTTGAACAAAAACAAATTCGTCTGTAGGGCCATAGACAATCGTGCAGGCGGCTTTATGATCGCGGAGGTGGCAAGACTACTTCATGAGAACAAGAAAAAGTTGCCTTTTGGGTTATATGTTACCAATTCCGTTCAAGAAGAAATCGGTCTTCGTGGCGCAGAAATGATAACGAATACCATTAAGCCGAATGTCGCTATCATTACAGATGTCTGCCATGATACTACGACCCCCATGATTGAGAAAAAAACCCAGGGACATACAGAAATCGGCGCAGGACCAGTCATTTCATATGCCCCGGCAGTTCAGAATAAATTAAGGGAAAGAATAATCGAAACGGCAGAAAAGAAAAAAATACCGTTTCAGCGTATGGCGGCTTCCCGATCAACAGGTACAGACACAGATGCATTTGCCTATAGCAATGGGGGTGTAGCCTCGGCCTTGATTTCATTACCCTTGCGATATATGCATACCACCGTGGAAACAGTGCATCAAGACGATGTCGAGAATGTGATTCGATTGATCTATGAAACCTTGCTTACCATTAAGCCTGGAGAGACCTTTAGCTATTTTGAGTAGACACTATAGAAATTCCTAGCTTTTTAAAAGGAGGATGCAGGAATATTAACACTCATAATCCTATGGATGAATTAGTTGACATCCTCGATGCTTATGGAAATAGTACTGGGAAAACCCTCCTTAAATCAGAGGCACATTACTTAGGGCTGTTCCATCCAACGGTGCATATTTGGTTCTACACAAAAAATGGAAAAATACTTTTACAGCAAAGGGCCAAGAATAAGGATACCCATCCCCTTTTATGGGATGTTTCGGTAGCTGGTCATATCGGGGCCGGAGAGAAAATCGAAGTTTCAGCCCTACGTGAGGTTTCGGAGGAAATCGGACTTAAGATAACGGCAAGTGACCTCCAAAAAATTGGGGTTTTCAAAGGGGTTCATCTCCACGCGAATGGGTTGAATGACTGCGAATTTCATCATACATTCATATCCGAACTAAAGGTACCATTACAAGATCTTCAAAAGCAGGATAGTGAGGTGGCTGCATTGAAATTAATTCCAATTACACAATTTGCTGAGGAAACATGGGGCATGGCCAATCTTAAAAAATATGTACCACATGGTACCCCGTATTACAAAACAATTATCAAGGCGATAAAAGCCTGTTTATAAGTCTTTTTGAAAATCGCCCGGAGCATCCAAACTATACGTTTTTTGGCTTCCTTGAGCCATATTCTTCACAACGAATTTATTTTCATTTACCTCTTTTTCCCCAATAAAGATTACATAGGGTACGCAACGGTTATTTGCATATTTAAGTTGTTTTTGAATCTTCGCTTCAGTGGGATAAACATCGGTTTTTATTCCTAACCTTCTGAGTTTGGTAGCCAATTTTAAGGAGGTCAATGCCTCCTGCTCTCCGAAATTCAAGCAAAGAACCTGTAGATATTGATCGATCGTCTTAGGGAAAAGTGCCAATTCTTCCAAAACCAGATAGATGCGATCCAATCCGAATGAGACGCCAACCCCACTAACATCTTTAAGCCCAAAAATACCAGTGAGGTCGTCATACCTTCCTCCCCCTCCTATTGATCCCATGTCTACTTCCTTGGGCGCTGCTACCTCGAAGATGGTCCCCGTATAGTAGTTGAGTCCGCGTGCCAAAGTAACATCAATAGCAAGGTTGGCCGACCGAAGTCCAACTTCCTGGATACGTTTTAGAATAAATGAAAGTTCTTCTACCCCTTGTGTTCCTTCCGGTGAATCGATCAGAAGTTCCTTAAGGGTATTTAGTTGCTCAAAATTGTTGCCTGACAATGAGAAAAGCGGTGCCGCCTTTTGAATTGCGGCCTCTGAAATTCCTTTTTCCAACATTTCTGTTTCTACACCTACCTTCCCGATTTTATCTAATTTATCCAAGGCTACGGTAAAATCGACCAAATGTTGTTTTGCACCTATGACCTCGGCGATTCCGGCCAGAATTTTACGATTGTTCAACTTTATGGTGATCCCCGGTAAGGAAAGTGCTTCAAAAACAGCATCGTATAGTTGGATGAATTCTACTTCTTGCAAAAGTGAATTGGCCCCGACTACATCTGCATCACATTGAAAAAACTCACGGAAACGACCTTTTTGTGGTCGGTCTGCCCTCCAAACTGGCTGAATCTGATAGCGTTTGAATGGAAAATCCAGTTCGTTTTGATGCATGACCACATAGCGTGCAAAAGGGACCGTTAAATCATATCGTAGGGCCTTTTCAGAAATCTTTGGAGTAAGTGTTGCACTATTCTTAGACGTGTAGGTAATACCATCTACCTTCGCTAAATAATCCCCTGAATTCAGTATCTTAAAAATTAACCGATCACCCTCGTCGCCATATTTCCCCATAAGGGTCTCAGAATTCTCGAACGACGGTGTTTCAATCGGCTGAAAACCAAATAATTCAAAATTCTTCCTAACAATGTCCTGAATATAGGTGCGCTTAGCGATTTCAGAAGGGGAAAAATCCCTTGTCCCCTTTGGTATGCTCGGTTTTTGTGCCATTGGTCTTTTTCTAATGCAAATATAGGCCTCCCCTCTATCCCTTCCAAAGGAGGGCGGGCAACATTTGCCGTCATTTGAACTATTGTGATAAATTTAGGGCCTTAGAAAATTAAAATTAAAGCCTGAAATACATTGTTGTTATGATTTCTGATCATCGATCATCGTTTCGAACCATTGGTATAGATCACCTTTGGTTATCAAGGCACCTTGTTGTATTAGTCTGAACTTATCTAAGTTCGGATCAACAGAATAGGCCTTTGATGCAGTCAGGTACTCGATGTAGTCAGATTGCCAATTTTTTTTGAACCATTCAAAGCCTGATTTTGTGGTCAAATCAATATTGGGGTTCATGACCTTCACCGAAAAAAGTTTCATTTCCTTCTTTGTCAAATAGAACAAGTGCATATGCTGGGATGAAATGTTTTCCAAGTATGACACCTTAGACAATACACCTTCCCAAACCAGGTCACTAAAAACATCAAGTTCTTCCTCGGCGATTTGCGGTTGGTTCTTTTTTAAAGAACGCCATTCGTTATGGGTAATCGATTGCGTGGCCAAAAAGTTGATGAATTCTTGATGAAGTTCCTCAAATTGTTGCTTTGTAAGTCGGGTATATTTCAATTTTTCTGAACGTTTTTAACGTATTTTGGGGAATCGAATATTCAAAAGAGTTAATTATTAATGCGCCTCTTGAGTAATCTTTGGCAGCAAAAAACCGCCCTCTTTTAAAAATAAAAAGATGGGCGGTTCTATATTGAACTAGAAAAACTATTTTGGTTCAGCTACAACTTCAAAGCCAAAGTCGACCAAAACATCCCTATGCAATCGTATCTGTGCATTGTAAGGGCCGGTTCTTTTAACCGCCCCTCCTTGAATGCTAATGAATTTCTTATCAATAGCATGTCCTTCCTTCTCTAAAGCGGCGGCCAAGTCAATCGTTGTCACAGATCCGAAAAGTTTATCCCCCGCACCTGTTTTAGCAGCTATTTTCAATTCAAGCGCTTTCAAAGCCTCAGCAGTTTTCTTGGCGGCATCTACGATTTTCTTCTCCTTGTGGGCCCTTTGCTTAAGATTCTCCGCCAACACCTTTTTGGCTGATGGAGTTGCCAACGAAGCCAAGCCTTGCGGAATCAGGAAATTTCTTCCGTATCCGTTCTTCACATTTACTAAATCGTCCTTAAAACCTAGGTTTTGAACGTCTTCCTTTAATATAAGTTCCATGGTCCGTTTCTTTTATTTTAATAAATCCCCTACGTAGGGCATTAAAGCCAAGTGTCTTGCCCGTTTAACCGCTTGGGCAACTTTGCGCTGAAATTTCAAGGAAGTACCTGTGAGTCTTCGTGGCAATAGTTTACCTTGTTCATTTACCAGCTTCATCAAGAAATCGGGATCCTTATAATCTACGTACTTAATACCTGATTTTTTGAAACGGCAATATTTCTTTTTCGTATTGGTCTCAATATTCAAAGGGGTTAGATATCTGACATCTCCATCCTTTTTACCTTTTGCTTGTTGTTCTATCGTTGCCATACTATCTATGCTTTAGCGGTTTTTGATCGGTTTCTTCTTTTTTCAGCCCAAGCCACGGCGTGCTTATCAAGTTTTACGGTCAAAAAACGCATGATGCGCTCATCCCTTTTGAACTCTTGTTCATAAGGACCGACCGTTTCCCCGGGAGAGGCAAATTCGAACAAATGGTAAAAACCACTTTTTTTATGTTGAATGGGATACGCCAATTTTTTTAGGCCCCAATTCTCTTTGGCCACCATCTTGGCGCCATTGTTAATTAAGAAATCCTCGAATTTCTTAACTGTTTCCTCTATCTGTACATCAGATAGAACGGGATTCAAAATGAAAACAGTTTCGTAATGGTTCATATTAATCTATCTTTTTAGGATCGCAAAAGTAATAATATTTACGACTATTTACAAGAAAACGGAAATTTCTTCGTTATAGCTAAAACATTCATAAAAATGAACTTAACCAAATCTTAACTAATGATCATTTACCAATTACACAGGATACCTTGCAATGTTTACAACTTTTATTGTAGTTCAATGCAAATTTTCGGTAATTTGTCGATGATTTAACCCCACAAATCAACCCATTTATGAAATTAAGAAGTATTATTGTTGACGATTCGTCTATGCAACGTATGGCAGTTGCGAAACTGGTCAACAACCACCCGAACCTAGCTATGGTGGCCGAATACAGTAACGCTATCGAGGCAAAGAATGGCATTAAAAACAATGAGATCGATCTTATTTTTCTTGACGTCGAAATGCCTATTATCAATGGATTCGACCTACTCGAATCACTTGAAAACAGTCCGCAAGTAATCTTGATAACCGGAAAACCCGATTATGCCCTTAAAGCGTTCGACTATGATGTAACAGACTATTTGCACAAGCCTATTACCATGGCCCGTTTTGATGCTTCTGTCAAAAGGGCGGTTGCCAAATTTGAGCAAATGCATAGGGTCGATGAGGATGAAGAGCATATCTTTGTAAAAAGTAATCTTAAAAAGCGAAAAGTGATCCTCAATGATATTAAGTGGATCGAAGCCCTAGGAGATTACATCAAGTTGGTAACCGACGAAGCGAATATCGTTATTTTATCAACAATGAAATCGTTTGAAAAACAATTGCCAGAGGAAAAGTTCTTGCGCATTCACAAATCGTATATTATCAATTTGGAGAAAGTCGAGAAATTCAACAGTAAGAATGTCGAAGTGAGCGGAAGGTCTATTCCTTTGAGCCGCAATAAGAAGACTGAACTGGCCGAAGCATTGAGCAACGTATAGTGTTTATTTATATGTGATCTACATTGTAGATTACGCGTACACTTTTAAAGTGGGAAATAGCATTGAAGGATTTTTCGATCCTTTTAATGCTATTTTTAGTTTTATGCAATGACCCACTCATTGGAATCTTTATAAGGATGTTTTTTAAAAATTGATTTCGAATGCGCGCTACAGCGGGAAATTCAGGTCCAAGAACGTCTCCTTTCCATACATTTCGCAACGACTTGGCAAACCAATCGGTGGCTTCGTTCAGTTTATTATAATCCTTGTGCTTAAAAGTGATTTTAATTATTCTGTTGATCGGAGGATACTTAAACTGTTCCCGTTCATATACCTGTTCTTTATACATATTTGCAAAATCGCCTCCAGCCACCTGTATCAAAATCTGATGCTGTGGATTATATGTTTGGATGATTACCCTGCCTCTTTTTTTGGTACGCCCTGCCCTACCGGCGACCTGGGTCAACAGTTGAAAACTTCTTTCATATGCCCTGTAGTCTGGAAAATTCAAAAGAGCGTCTGCATTCATGATGCCAACAAGATTCACGTTCCTGAAATCAAGCCCTTTGCTTAACATTTGAGTGCCTACCAGCACATCTAATTCCTGGTGTTCAAAAGCCGTAATAATTTTCTCATAGGCAAATTTTCCACGTGTTGTGTCCAAATCCATTCTACCTACCCTAGCTTCCGGAAAAAGCTCCCGTAATTCCTGTTCTACTTGCTCGGTTCCAAAGCCCTTGGTATCCAAGGTCGCACAACCACAAGCCAAACAACGTTCTTGTAAGGCCATATGGTAGCCACAATAATGGCAGCGAAGTTGTTTGTTGTTTTGGTGATAGGTCAGGCTAACATCACAATTCGGGCACTGTGGCGCATGCCCACAGGTGGTACATTCGACAACGGGCGCATATCCCCGGCGGTTTTGAAATAGGATAACCTGTTCCCCTAGGTCTAAGGTATTCCTTATTTCAGCTTGCAAGCGCTCCGAAAAATGTCCGTTCATTTTATGTTTTCGCCTTTGTTCTTTTAAATCAACGAGCTCCATATCAGGCATCAGGACATTGCCATAGCGACGGTCAATTTGGGCATAGCCATATTTTCCGAGCTGAACATTGTAAAAGCTTTCAATGCTAGGAGTCGCCGAACCCAATAAAATATTACAGTCATGAAGTTTTGAAAGAACAATGGCTGCATCCCGTGCATGATATCTAGGCGCAGGATCAAACTGTTTGAAAGACCCCTCGTGCTCCTCATCGACAATGATCAGACCAAGCTTAGAAAATGGCAGGAACAAAGCAGATCTGGCACCAATCACTATTTGTGCCTTGGCCTTTTTTGTAAGCACATTATTCCATACCTCAATGCGCTCATGCACAGAATATCTGGAATGATATACTGCAACCTTCTCCCCAAAATACTCCTGTAATCTCGTAATCAGTTGGGTTGTCAATGCAATTTCGGGCAATAAATAAAGCACCTGATTTCCTGAATTGATACACTTTTCAATCAAATCAACATACACTTCGGTCTTCCCGGATGAAGTTACACCATGGAGTAACGTTACCTTATTTTTTTCAAAACTGCCCGTAATTACTTCCAAGGCATTCTGCTGGTAGGCATTCAATGCCTTAAGGGATTCATTTTCAGCATTACCCTCATAGGTCACTCGATCCGTCTTAACCTGATACTCCTCTAGAATGCCCTTCTCGATCAGGGATTTGATGACGGCTTTTGAACCTCCACTTGAAAGCTCCAGGTCAGTGATTGTTATTGGCTTTCTTGTGGCCGCCTGTAGTTGGAACAATGCCAGAACGACTTGACTTTGTTTGGGTGCGCGGGACATGGAGCCAAGTAGGGCTTCTAGTTTGGCTTCTTCGAAATAGGCCTGTCCAAGTTTTACATGACGTACTAATTTGGGTTTGTACTGTTCATAGATTTCTTCCTTTAAAACGATCACATTCTTTAGAAGGAGTCGATTGAGTACGGGAAGTACATTTTTGCGATCAATTATCGCACCTACCTCATGCACCTTCAACGAAGATTGATGGCCAAGCGCCTCATAGACTAAAAATTCATCATCCTGGAGGTCTGCTTCATCGATTGTAATCCTTTCATTCTTAAGAATCAATGTTTCGCTTTCGAGCAAAAGGGCACTAGGGATCGGCACTTCTGAAAACTTCGCCAAGGGTACACATATAGTATTCTGCAATCCAGTGCCAATGTTCTAATTGAACTTGGTTGACAATCGGATAGTCGTCTAAAATTTGATGTATTTCCTTGGCTTCATAGACCGTGGGAGCTTCTGTATGTACGTCATATACAAGGCCGGTATAGATTTTGGATTTCCCGAAAGGGACCGCCACGCGCATTCCAGGAAGCAGAAAATGTGCCTCGGCATCCGAAATTCGATAGGTAAAAAGCTTTTCGAGTGGTATTGGTAGAATAACATGAATAAAATATTGCATAGTGCCTTTGCCTTCTATCCTTGCACGCGTATCCAGGTCTGTGTTCGATATATAAATGCAAGATATCCTCGTACTCGAAGCTCATTGGCATTATCAGGGTTCAACCAAATTTTACATCGAAAGGTCATGGCCTGCTCCGGATCAAAAAGTGTATCACCCTTATATATTCCCTTTCCATGGTGTTCGGCACCATCGATAATGGTCATCCCTAAAATTGGTTCGTTTTTCATTTCCCCATCGCATTTAGAGCATACCATATTTTCTTTGCCTGCTTCCAAAATCTTAACGACATGACCGTACATGAGTCCATCTTTTTCATAAATGGAGATAACAGCCTTTGGCTTTCCCGTTCGGTCATCGATGGTTTTCCATTCCCCGAAAATACTTTGGGCGGAAACCACACCTGTTGTTGCTATAAACAGGCAAAAAATCAATATACTACCCTTCTTCCTCATTTTTTAAGTAGGTTTTTCGCAGTGAATTCAAGGTGGCATTCAACTCAAATCCAAGTAGCAATATATTGGAATTTAACCAAATGAACACTAATAAAATCAACAATCCGCCCAAGGCCCCATATAATTCGTTATAGGTAGCAATTTTATCAACATAGATACCAAAAAGGTACGAAGTGAGCGTAAATAGAATGGTCGTCATAAGGGCACCTACCGAAAAGAACTTGGAGTGGCTTCGTGCAGTTCCAAAATAATACAAAATAGCTGTTGTTAGATAGGAAAGAAGTAGAAAAAAGAGCACTTTTATTATCTTTAATAAATAAATATCGTCTTTTTCCAAGACGATGCCATAGGCTTTCATGAAAAAATCACTATACACTTTTTGGGTATAGAATTCTAAATAGACGAATACCACTGCACCAATAATAAGTAGTATCGATAATATCAGTCCGATTCCCATCGCATACGCATATTGTCTAAAAAAATTACGGTTTAAATTAACGTGGTACGAATTTTCAAAACCACCGAAAATGGCATTAACCCCATTAGTCATTAAAAAAATAGACGTAATGAATGCCAAGATCGAAGACCAAAGGTCTCCCCGTTCCTGCGCTTGGATCTGTTGATAGATTTCACCAAAATAATCGCCGGTGGCGGTCGGCAAAAATGATTCTAGGAACATCAAAAATTGTGCATCAAAATTGGCATTCCCAACTTTAACATATGGAATTATAAAGGGCACGAGGGTCAATAAGAAAATCAATAACGGGAACAATGCCAAAAAAATACTAAAGGAAATGGCACTTGCCCGTATGGAAAGTGTGCCTTGTACGATTCCAAAAAAATACATTTCAATTAGATCGTAAAGTGAAAGCCCCTCAAATGCACGCAATTTTATCTTTTTTAAAAGTCTTGCCACCCAATTTATTATTGGTATTTTCTCGACTTTCTTCTCGATTTCTGCTGACATCTACACCGCTTTAAGACTCAGGTCCATACTAGAAATTGAATGTGTCAAGGCCCCTGATGAAATATAGTCGACCCCGCATTCGGCATATTTTCGGAGCGTGGTTTCATTGATGCCCCCTGATGATTCGGTCAGACATTGATTCCCAATCAATGCAACAGCCGCACGTGTGTCGTCATAGTTGAAGTTATCCAAAAGAATACGATAGATTCCTTTAGCTCTGAGTATTTCTCGAACTTCGTCAAGATTGCGCGCCTCTACGATTATTTTTAAGTCTTTATGATTATTTTTTAAATAGTGCTGTGTGTTCACAATGGCCTGAGTAATGCCTCCGGAAAAATCAATATGGTTGTCTTTTAACATAATCATATCGTATAAAGCAAATCGATGATTTTCCCCACCACCAATTTTGACCGCCCATTTCTCCAAGGCACGAATTCCTGGTGTAGTCTTTCGCGTATCGAGGATTTTTGTCCCTGTACCCTCCAAAAGCTTAACGTAGCGGTAGGTTTTGGTGGCTATGGCACTCATTCGTTGCATTGCATTCAATACCACACGCTCCCCTTTTAAGATACTCTGGGAGCTTCCTTTTATAAAGAACGCAATATCCCCATATTTTATTGAGCTCCCGTCCGCGATTAAAATTTCCATTTCCAGATCCGGGTCGATATTGGTAAAAACCTGCTTTGCGAAATCGACACCTGCCAATATTCCATTGTCTTTTACCAAAAGTTTTGCCCGCCCAGTAGCCGATAACGGAATGCAAGCCAATGAACTATGATCCCCATCGCCCACATCCTCTCGAATGGCATTCTTAATGATACGATCAATCTCCACCTGAAACTGTTCTTTCGAAATCATGAATAAAACGTTTAATGCGAATTTACTAAATAGTTGTGGGGTTATCTGGCAGTTTTAAATTTCTGCGGAAGTATTTACGATTATGTTTTTGGCTTTTGAACTTTGAAAACTACATTTGCCCTATGACGATTAAACTGATAGCCGTTGGTAAAACCGATGGAAAGGCACTTCGAGAGCTGCTTCATTCGTACGAAAGTCGCTTGAAATTCTATGTCAAGTATGAACTCGAAATCATTCCTGAACTCAAAAACACCAAGAATATTTCAGAAGACCAACAACGGGAAAAAGAGGGAATACTTATTTTAAAGAAGTTAGATCCAGCGGATGTGTTGGTACTATTCGATGAAAGGGGTAAATCGTATTCTTCTATCGATTTTGCGAACTATCTTCAGAAAAAAATGAATTCGGGTATCAAACGTTTGGTACTGGTTATCGGAGGCCCGTATGGCTTTAGTACTAGTCTACATGAAGTGGCACAAGCAAAAATAAGCTTATCTAAAATGACCTTTTCACACCAAATGGTGCGTCTCTTCGCCGTAGAACAACTTTATCGGGCATTTACGATATTGCGCAATGAGCCCTACCATCACCAATGATGGGCCAAAACCAATGGAGGCTTGCCATCCAAACTAGTTCATTTATTCGCTAAAAATTTTTAAAGGGAGCGGGGATACACGATTGGCGTCTGTCTAAATTATCAAAATTAATACAGCACCCTGAATTTTATCGTATTCTCGACATTTTTAAGTGCTTTAATAACTTCCTTGTTATACTCCTTATCCAAATCGGTTATCACATAACCAACTTCATTATCGGTCGAAAGAAATTGTCCCGAGATATTCATTTCGTATTTGGCCAATACTTCATTTATTTTGGCCATGATGCCTGGTACGTTTTTATGAATGTGTAGAAACCGATGGGCATTTTTTTGTTTTGGCAGACGAATATTCGGAAAGTTAACAGCATCGACCGTGCTACCCGAATTTATATAGTCCATAATTTTATGCGGGACGAAATCGGCAATGTTGCGTTGCGCCTCTTCGGTACTCCCCCCGACATGCGGGGTCAGAATAACATTGTCAAGGCCTTGAAGTTCGGTGCTAAATTCCCCGTTGGCACTAGGTTCCTCAGGATAAACATCGATGGCTGCACCAACCAATTTTCCGTTTTTTAGGGCCTTGACTAACGCTTCGATATCGACCACAAATCCCCTCGACAGATTAATAAGGATGGCGCCGTTCTTCATTTGGTTAATTTCTCGGGCACCAATAAAATTCCTATTTGCTTTATTGTCATCGATGTGCAAGGTGACCACATCGGAAACATTCAATAAATCTTCCAGGGAATTGCACTTGATCGCATTCCCAATCGCTAGCTGATCATTGATATCGTAATAATAAACTCGCATCCCAATGGCTTCCGCTAAAACCGATAATTGCTTGCCGATGTTGCCATAGCCCACTATACCGAGATTTTTACCACGTACTTCCCTTGAATTAGATGCGGTTTTATTCCATTGCCCGCTGTGTATCTCGGTACTTCTTGGGAAAACACTGCGCATAAGCATAATGATCTCACCGATTGCGAGTTCGACCACAGAGCGGGTATTGCTGTAAGGTGCATTGAATACGACCACGCCACGTGCTCTACAATAGTCTAAATCAATTTGGGTAGTGCCGATACAAAAAGCACCGACGACCAACAATTTATTGGCGGCATCCAAAACTTTTTGGGTAACCTGCGTCTTTGATCGGATACCCAGGACGTGGACTCCTTTGATTTTTTGAATCAATTCGTCCTCGGACAAACTGGTTTTAATCAGTTCAACTGAAAAGCCATCTTCGGAAAGATTATGAAAAGCGGCTGGATGTACATTTTCGAGAAGTAATATCTTAATCCTGTTTTTTGGATAGGAAATATTTCTTGGCAAATCATTTACAAATAGAAACTCGTCCAGATTGGGTGCCACATGATCCGCCTTATTGGCTGCCTTTTCACGATGCACATTCTCGGTATAGGCGAAGAATTTATGGGCTATTCCCGCTTCTCGCATGACATAATCACTATAGCCATCCCCGATGACCTGAACTTCACCTTCTAAATCGAGCCGTTTTAAACATTCGATTTTGCCATTGTGCGAAGAAAGTACATTGGTTTCATCAAATCCGATTATATTTCCAGCTTCGTCAAATTTAAAGGTATTGGCATACACGCGCTCTGAAGGGATATTGTATTCTTTGACTATTGGATCTATAAATTCCTTAAAACCACATGAAATAACATAAATGTCATCTGAAAACATCTCAAAAAATTCCTTGTTCGCTTCGATCGACTTCGAAATCTTCTGTTTCAATTCGCTCACGAGTCTAGTTAGATCAGCCTCATTGGCGTTCAATAATTTTATACGTCGTTCCAATGATTCGGTAAAAGAGATATCCCCGTCGATTCCCAAATTCGTAATCTTCTGTATTTCCTTGATTATCTCATCCTTATTAGGTTTTCCCTCCAAGGTCATTTCCGCTAAGACATCCAAAGCCTCTACCCGGGTCAAGGTACTATCAAAATCAAATACATACTTCCTGCCCACTTCCACCATTTTTTAAAAAAATTAAGCTGTAAAAGTAAAAATTTAATCGGTCGGTTTTGGTGTTATTTTCCCAAAAGTTATCCCTGTCACCAATCGAACACATTTTGATAGAAAATTAAGGGAAAACTACCTCGAAAATTATTGAAATCGGTTATGGCATATCAAATAAAGACGCAGGAGCCTATTTCAAAAATGAGATTACGGCATCTGCGAAGGCCGCTGTTTTAAAGGTTCCGTTATGTTCGCCAGGCACGATTTTCAATTGGCTTTTTGGAATTGCGTCTTGTAATTCAGATGGCTTGCCGTTGTCAACATCCTTATCACCGGCAACTACCAATACTGCTGCTTTAATTTTGGAAAGAGCGGCTACCGATGTGACCGGCTGATATTTTTGCTGTAGGTGAAGACATCTCAAATCTGCCCCAATTGATTTGGCATAGTTTACGGCGCCTTCTGTCTCTGGGGTGATATTCCCATCAAATGCCTCGGCAAACATGATTCTTCTGCTCCAATTCGGATCGGTAAAATCAAGTCCCATACCTCCTAAGGCTGCTTTGCGAATGCGCCGGTCCCGCGTCAATAATTTAGCAAGTACAATACTTCCCCGAGAATAACCGACCGCGTTGTATTTTTTGATTTTCAAGAAATCCATCAAGAGCATCATGTCACGTACTTCCGCATCATCTGAAAAGGCCTTGTCGTTGTGTGGCTTATCAGATTCACCGTTTCCCCGCTGATCAGGAATGATCAGACGATAGCCATTCTTGAGCAATTCCTTTCTAAGTGCCGTATTTTCCCAAGAAGTACCTGTACCTATAAATCCATGCAATAGCAAAATCGGCATACCTTCCCCTTCGTCAGTAAAAGCGATCTGTGTTCCATCGAACGATTTAAAAAAATGGGTCTGTGCAGCGATAAAATTGCATGTAAAGGTCAAAAGTAGCAGATGGATCATTTTAAGTTTCATTCACCTATAATTTAAATTGAAGGCCGAGTAGACGACCCGTTTTGCTAAAACCACCTGCGTACCTGAATACAATATTGTGCATAATTCGTTTTGAATTTATGTGATAAGATACGCTCTTCTGCCTGAATTTGAAAACGATTCATATAGGATACAAATCCCGCCGCCAAAAGCACATTGAAGGCGTTGCCCAGATAAAGCCCCCATGCCAGTAAGACTAGAAGCAGGGCCAAATACATGGGGTTTCTTGAATAGGCATAAAGTCCGGAAGTCACTAATTTAGAGACCTTTTCGGCATGCTTGGGATCAATCGTGGTCTTCACATGATAGAATTGAACTATGGAAATTACGCCTATAATCAAAGCGAGTAGTATCAAAAACAGCAGTAGGTAAGAACGTCCGAAAAAATCAAATTGTCCGACTGGCAAAAATTCGGAAAGGCCAAACATCAATATCCCGAAAACCAGAAAGACCACCACTGGGGGTATTTTTAATTCCATAGTATAAAATTAGTATTTTTAGCGCTTTTCCGAACATTTTATCACCGCTTTATGAAACTCGTTTTTGCTACCCATAACCAACATAAATTGAAGGAAGTACAAAAACTGCTGCCCAGGCAAATAACCCTGCTTTCGCTAGAGGACATCGGTTGTCTGAAGGAAATACCGGAAAATGGCGCCACTTTGGAAGAAAATGCCCTAGCTAAGGCAAATTACGTCTATAAAAGATATGCACTTCCTTGCTTTGCAGATGATACCGGCCTACTTGTCGAAGCGCTTGGCGGGGCGCCGGGGGTTTATTCTGCACGATACGCAGGTGTTCATAAAAATACCGATGACAATGTGAAAAAGTTGCTTGTTGAACTTGAAAATAAGACCGATCGATCCGCACAATTCAAAACGGTTATCGCACTAATCATGGATAATCAGACAACATTATTCACAGGGAGCATAATGGGCTCTATCATAGGTGAAAAGCGAGGAACCGCAGGTTTTGGATATGATCCGGTTTTCAGACCCACCGGTTTTGATAAAACATTTGCAGAACTGCCCTTGGAGGTAAAGAACGAAATTGGCCATCGCGGCAAGGCAATGCGAGCATTAATTTCGTTTTTAAATATGCGGCACGATGTGGATGCCTTATAAAACAATCTTCCTTTTGCAACGTCGTAATTAATTGATACCACTGAGCATAGACCTATTAATTGTGAACTTAGGATTGCATCCTGGGCTTCACGGAGCGGTCCAGATAACAAAAGTCGTTTCTCTTCGGCCAAGTGAAAAATTAACAGTATCTTTGCCGCTTAATTTTAACGCCGCCAGTATGGCAGGTGTTGCGCCGAGTCCAATGGGTTATATACGATAATCGCTCTATGCAACACACCTATTAGCGATTAAGTAAAACACATTATGACTAAATTTGAAGCTCTGGGACTGCAAAAGTCCCTATTAGATGCTGTGGCCGACTTGGGATTCGAAACCCCTTCGGAAGTACAGGAAAAAACTATCCCGATTTTATTGGAAGGTGAGACCGATCTGGTCGCCCTTGCCCAAACAGGTACTGGAAAGACCGCAGCTTTCGGGTTTCCATTAATTCAAAAAATCGACAGTGATAGTAGAACTACCCAAGGATTGATACTTTCCCCGACTCGTGAACTGTGTTTACAGATTACGAACGAACTACAATTATATGCCAAATATGAGCGCAATATAAATGTTGTAGCCATTTACGGCGGCGCTAGCATTACGGATCAATCGAGGCAGATAAAGCGTGGAGCCCAGATCATCGTTGCCACTCCGGGCCGCATGAAGGACATGATCGGACGTCGATTGGTCGATATTTCAAAAATCGATTACTGTATTTTAGATGAAGCCGACGAAATGCTCAATATGGGCTTTTTTGAGGATATACAGGATATACTTTCAAATACCCCGAAAGAAAAATCAACCTGGTTGTTTTCAGCGACCATGCCCAAGGAAGTTTCGATTATCGCCAAAAAATTCATGCACAATCCGAAGGAAGTAACCATTGGGACCAAAAATTCAGGTGTCGATACCGTGCAGCATGAATATTACGTGGTGGGCGGTGGAGACCGCTATTCAGCCTTAAAAAGATTGGCAGACACCAACCCCGACATTTTCTCTGTGGTCTTCTGTCGAACAAAAAGGGACACTCAAAAAGTTGCTGAAAAATTAATCGAGGATGGCTATAATGCCGGAGCCCTTCATGGGGATCTTAGCCAGAATCAGCGGGATCTCGTTATGAACGCTTTCCGTAAGAAGCAAGTGCAAATGTTGGTAGCCACAGATGTTGCCGCAAGGGGGATTGATGTAGATGACATAACCCATGTCATCAATTACCAACTTCCCGATGAAATAGAAACCTATACACACAGGAGCGGTCGTACGGGTCGTGCCGGGAAATCAGGGATTTCTATGGTAATAATTACGCGAAGTGAACTGCGTAAGATCAAAGCAATCGAAACGAAGATAAAGCAACAATTTATTGCCAAAAAAATTCCGACAGGAATGGAAATCTGTGAAATACAGTTGTACCACCTGGCGAATAAAATCAAGGATACAAAAATAAACGAGGAAGTTGCCGATTATTTGCCGGCCATTAATGATGTATTTCAAGGTATTGATCGGGATGAATTGATCAAAAAAATTATCTCGGTCGAATTTACCCGATTTTACAATTATTACAATAAGACACAGGATTTAAATACAATCGATGTCAGGGACCGGGGAGAAGGAAGAGGCGATCGTAATAACGTGGGCGAAATGGCCGCTGATGGTTCGGTCAGATACTTTATCAATGTTGGCGAAAAAGATGGATATGATTGGATGTCCTTGAAAGATTTCTTGAAAGATACCCTTGATTTTGGCCGTGATGCCATTTCAAAGGTAGATGTCAAGGAAAGTTTTTCATTCTTTAACACCGATGCATCTGATACGGCCCAAGTGCTTGAAAAGTTTACCGAATTCAAGGTTGATGGTAGGTTTGTGAATGTCGAAGTTTCCAAGAGTCCTGGGGGATCAAGTGGAGGTGGTAACCGACGTGGTCGGGATAGGGCCCAAAATCGCGGTGGTAAAGACCGTGAACGGGGTCGTGGTAAAGGACGAGAGCGAAATGGTTCTAAGGCCAATGCAAGTAATTCAGGGAATCGTCGTAGTAAACGGAGAAGCGATTTCTTTTAGTTATCTTTAGTTAATTGTATACTAAAAATACGCTTCGGCGTATTTTTTTTGCGCTGTTTGTACGGTTTATACCTACTTTTATCGCCAGTCAAGCACACAGGTTCCGAGAATAATAAGGTCGGAAGTGTTTCAGAAAGAAAATACATACAATTATTTATGTGTAACCCCCGTTTCTTCAAATATGAATAAATTAGTAGTCCTTTTATGCGCCTTGTTCAGCATTCTTGGTTTTTCCCAAGATGATCAGAACACCGCAGATAAGAAAATCAGGGCCGTGGTGATCAATTCCCAAACAAGCGAGCCCATGGAAAGTGTTCACGTATTGAACCTGAACAAGGTTTTGGGGACCATTACGAATGAACAGGGAGAATTCGAAATTACGGCAGCCGTCAATGATACCCTCTATTTTTCCTTTCTTGGATTTAAATCACAAAAAATAAGAGTGACCAATGATATGTTCAAGTTCAGGGATACCCAAATAGGGTTAACCGAATTGGCATATGCTCTTGAGGAAGTTATTGTGCGGCCGTATCAACTTACCGGGTATTTGGAAATAGATTTGAAAAATCTTCCCATGAACACGGCCTATCAGTATAGTATTTCAGGACTCAATGTTGGCTATGAGGCGGGTAATAAAAATCCGAGTGCGGTAACGAAGGTTTTGGGCGCCATCCTGAATCCTGCTGACCTATTGCGTAATCTCTTTGGAAAGAAACCGAATCAAATGCGAAAGTTACGACAAATGAAGGAGGATGACGAGATACGGAATCTTTTGGCTTCAAAATTTGATCGGGAAACGCTTATAGAGTTGCTTCAGGTAGAAAAGGTCGATATCGAGGATATACTTAACAATTGCAATTATTCAAAATCGTTTATCACAACTGCGAACGATCTGCAAATATTAGATGCTATCAGTAGTTGTTATGAGGAGTTTAAGGTATTGAATCGCAATAAATAAATTTTCTATTTCCATCTGCATTTTATAGCTTTAACCAAAATAGATGGAGATGAAAAAACTGCTTTTTGTAGTAACAATTTTCTTATTTCTTTTTTCCTGCAAGGAAACTATCAAGGAACCTGAACTAGAACTGGCAAAAACAGAAGAGGCGTCATCAAAGCCTGCTGCGAATGTGCCTTTTGTATGGGAAGGGGCCAACATCTATTTTCTACTGACCGATCGATTCAATAATGGGAATCCCGACAATGACCTAAATTTCGAACGAACCGATTCTACCGGTATCCTGAGAGGTTTTAAGGGCGGTGACCTTGAAGGTATCACCAAAAAAATAGAAGATGGCTACTTTACCGATCTAGGAGTGAACGCCATTTGGTTCACCCCTGTGGTAGAACAGATCCACGGGGATACTGATGAAGGTTCCGGACTTACGTATGGCTATCATGGGTATTGGGCAAAGGACTGGACGGCCTTAGATCCAAATTTTGGAACTCGGAAAGATTTGGAAAATTTAGTAAAATCGGCCCATAAACAGGGTATTCGCGTGGTTATGGATGTTGTCTTGAACCATACGGGCCCGGTTACGCCAATCGATCCGGTTTGGCCCGAAGATTGGGTTCGCACCGATCCGGTTTGCGATTTTACAAATTATCAGAACACCACCAGTTGTTGTTTGGTCAAAAATCTTCCGGATATTTTGACCGAATCTACCGAAAGTGTTGAATTACCAGATCCGCTATTGGCAAAATGGAAGGCCGAGGGCAGGCTCAGCAATGAACTTGATGAACTACAACTGTTTTTCGACCGCACCGGATATCCACGAGCCCCAAAATTCTATATTATCAAATGGCTGACCGATTATATTAACAATTATGGAATCGATGGGTTTCGAGTAGACACTGCAAAACATGCCGATGAATTGGCATGGACCGAATTAGCGAAAGAATCAACCTATGCCTTCGAAACTTGGAAGAAAAAACATCAAGATGAAATTTTAGATGAGAATCCGTTTTATATGGTCGGCGAAGTATATGGTTACGCCATCTCAAACGGTACCGAATTTGATTTTGGAGATAAGAAAGTCGACTATTTTGAGCATGGGTTTAAAAGCCTTATTAATTTCCAATTAAAAACTGACGCACAAAATGAAGACTATGAAACAATATTCAGTTCTTATAGCGAGCTTCTTCAAACGAAACTATCTGGGAAAACTGTCCTTAATTATTTGACTTCCCATGATGATTCACGCCCTATGATAAGGAAAGAAAACATGCTTATAAAGCGGCTAATATCTTATTGTTAACCCCAGGGGAATCTCAGATATATTATGGAGATGAAACTTCAAGAAGTCTGATTGTGAAAGATGCCATAGGCGATGCTACCCTGCGGTCATTTATGAATTGGCACGAACTTGATAGTGTGCCAGAAATTCAAAAAGTGCATGCCCATTGGCAAAAATTGGGGAAATTTAGAAGGGACCATCCAGCCATTGGGGCCGGGAAACACCTAAGACTGGCCAAAAGTCCATATGTTTTTAGTAGAACCTATAGCGAAGGGGAATATAAGGATAAGGTGGTAGTTGGCCTTGACCTACCTATTGGTAAGAAGTCGCTTTGGGTAAAAGGATTTTTCGGAGACGGCACTAAACTCTTTGACACCTACTCACAAACGCCGGTAGAAGTCATGAACGGAAAAGTATTCCTGGATAACGACTTCGATATAGCGCTATTAGAATTGGCAAACTAAATTCATGAGTTAAATCGAATGCCAAAATCAGTACTTCTGATACGTTCTATGTATAATTTCCCCAAAATATGAACAAGATCATAATAATTCCTAGTTCCAATTTTGGAAACCTAAAATGAAGTTAAATAGAAGATCCTTCATTAGTACCTTGATTTTAGGAATAATCGGGCTAATCACCCTAGATGGTTTCTGGTTTGAGAAATATGTCATTGATTGGAAAGAATTTGACATTGCCCATGGACCTTCCCCCAAAATTAAGATACTACAAATCAGTGATCTGCATTTACGATCGATCAAATCATATCATACTTGGATTGCAACACGCATCAATCAGGAAGTACCTGATGTTCTTTTTATCACAGGTGATGCCATCACGCGTACCAAACAACTCGGACTCTTGACCGCTTTTTTAGAATTGATAGATCCGAATATTCTAAAAATTGGCATCCTGGGCAATAAGGAAAATTCGGGGAGGTTAGATTTAAACCTGCTTCAGAAATGCTATGAAGCCCAGAACGGTATGCTGTTGATCAATCAATCGTTTGAACTTACCGTAAAGAAGAGAAAAATAAATATTCTTGGCCTAGATGATTATGTATGGGGCGCCCCAGATATTGTCAAAGCTTCGGCAGGCATTGATACATCGCTTGATACCGTATTATTAAACCATTGTCCCGCATATCGGGATGATATTGATCGGTTCATACCTTCGATACAATTGCAATCGGTGCTCATCTTGTCAGGTCATACCCACGGAGGTCAAATAACCTTTTTTGGATTCCCGTTCTACACCCCTTATGGCAGCGGAAAATATCTTAAAGGATGGTATTCAAATGCCGTATCGAAAATGTATGTTTCAAAAGGCATTGGCACCACGGTATTGCCCATTCGATTTGGAGCCAGGGCAGAAGCCACTACATTTTTTATATAGACAACTATTTTTGCGAGTGCAAGGCAATCCTATTTCCTTCCGAGTCTTTTATCAACGCCATAAACCCATGGCCGCCGCCAATTTCCTTTTTGGGCTGTAGTATTTCACCTCCCGATGCCTTGACCCTCCCCTCCTCATTGGCAACGTCATTACAGGAAAAATAGATAAGAACCCCTTGGGTGTCGCTTGGTGAATACATGGCGTGCTGTACCAGTGAACCCGCCGCCCCCCTCTTATCAGGAGCACTAGGAAACCACCCCATAATCAATCCGTCAAGATCATGTACTGTAATTGAAATCGCAAAAACGGTTTCATAGAATTTTTTCGCGCGGTCCATATCGTTTACAGGAATTTCGAACCAGCCAATCATGTTGTGTTCTATACTCATTACTTTTCTAGTTCTGATTTAAGTGTAGAAAGACCTTGCTCAAAGTCTTTTCCAACCATTTTATCCATACTTATAAAAATGGTCATGATACTCATTGGAAATTTATTTTTACCTGTAAATCCCCAAATAACCCTTGTTACTTCCTTCCCTGCACTTTCGATCTTCGTATAACAATCCGAGGTAGATTTGAACGGTTTGAAAAAGCGCAGTTCGGTATCAATGCGTTGCCCCTCGATGATATTTTTGATTTCCTGCTCCCCTTCCCCCACATCTTTATTGCCCTTCCAGTAAGAAATAGCCCCGATTTTACCATCGGTTCCCGTAAACTTTTTCTCCATCTTGGGGTCTTTTTTAGCCCATGGAGACCAATTATCCATGTTTTTCAAGTATTTCAAATATTCAAACACGTCGGTCTGAGGTTTCGAAATTACGATCGAGCGCGATACGTCATACGATTTTGGGGCCACCATTGCCAAAATAACCACGAGTAAAACGATTCCCGTAAGTATGGAAAGTGCGATAGTCATTTGCTTTTCAATTTGTTAGTTACAATAAATATATTAAAAAAATCATCGCAATGATTTGCTTCCTGAAATAGTGGGGATTTTTTAATAAATCCTTGTTCGGAGAATCAGTGCTTCACATTTATTTTGTATTAAACATATGAAGATTTTATGTAGTGGCTTGAAAATGTGTCCTCTATAAGTCGAAAAGTCCACTGGGTTAGCCACTCCCAAAAAAGCCGAAACTTGTTGGTATGCGGTACATCGAACCGACTAAAAGGTCTATTTTTATACCTATGAAAAAAATTGTCGTCTTAACGGGTGCCGGAGTTAGCGCAGAAAGTGGACTAAAAACCTTTCGGGATGCCGATGGTCTCTGGGAGGGGCATGATATATACGAAGTAGCATCCCCTGAAGGTTTTATTAAAAACCCCGCCTTGGTTCTTGATTTCTATAATCAAAGACGTCGTCAATTGTTGAAGGCCGATCCGAATGAGGCGCATTTTGCTTTGGTCGATTTAGAAAAATATTTCGAGGTGCATATCATTACACAAAATGTCGATGACTTGCATGAACGTGCCGGTAGCTCAAATGTACTTCATCTACACGGTGAATTATTAAAAGTCAGATGTACACAACGGCAAGATATCGTATTGGATTGGCAGCACGACCTGCAACTGGGGGACATGAGTGAATTAGGGCATCAGTTACGGCCGCACATCGTTTGGTTTGGAGAACAGGTGCCTATGTTGGAGGAGGCCGTGCATCGTATTTCAGCGGCCGATATCGTGCTAATTATCGGAACTTCGATGCAGGTATATCCCGCAGCAAGTCTTATCAATTTTACCAGTAGGGCGACCGCTATTTATTTTATCGATCCCAAACCCAGCATAGCCGCCAAAAATTTTCAAAAATTACAAATAATTCCCGAAACTGCGGTTAAAGGTGTTCCTACTCTGGTCGCAGATTTAATTGGTAAAATGCGCTAGTTTGTGCCGCCCAGGCCATGATTGCCGCTCTTTCCCCTTGCGTAAGCTTAAGCCCCTTGTGTGCCCATAAGTACCTTTTTAAAGGCATTTTTTGGGAGTCTACGGTTTGCTTTATTTCGCCCAACTTCCTGACCTTTAAGGTTGGGGAATACCGCTCCCATTCCGAAAAATTCAATGCGGCCTTCCCTTGTTTGATATCGCGCGCCAACCAATAGGATATCGGGGCTATATTATTATACCACGGATAATTCGTGTTATTACTATGACAATTATAACAGGTCTGGGTCAAGACCCTTGCAACCTCCTGGGGTGGATTGGTTTCAGCCAGAAAAACAGCAGTATGCTCGCCTTGGGAACTATTTATTTTAGGTCTGTAAAACTGCATCAATACCAGCAATGCCAATAGCATTGGCGCTAATTTTTTTGCTAATTTCATTCTATAGAATTTGAGGCTTGCCTAAAGTACGATTTTATGGATAAAATCGAAATTTACGACCTGCTAAATTATGTTGACGCTTCAAGGAGGAGACGCGATGCAGCATGCAGCAAGGTCCTTGAAAACCCCGGTTTTCTAGGGCCTCTATTGGCCATTGGCTATCAAGATGTACATCCGATTTCGAGTAGGGCCTTTTGGGTATTGGAATATGTCACAAAAGAGCATCTTTTCTTGTTGCTACCTTATCTTGATGCGTTTACCGAAAAGCTCGGGGAAATCAGGTTGGATGCATCTGTGCGTCCTGCGGCAAAGATCTGTGAAAGTCTTTTAAAAGCCTATTTTGCAACTACCCTTAATTCGGTTCAAAAAGAGATTACCCAACAACATCTGGAGAAAATGACTATTTGTTTTTTTGACTGGCTTATTGGAGACCAAAAAGTTGCTGTGAAAGCATATTCTATGACCGGTTTATTGCTTTTGGGTAGAAAATTCGAATGGATCCATCCAGAACTTAAACAAATAGTGACCGAAAATTATGCTAAGGGAAGTGCTGCATACCAAGCCAGAGCACGCATGACCCTCAAGGAATTGCACAAAGTCGGACCTTAGCAATGGTGCAATTCAGGAAGCATGGCCAAGGCTGTCTGCCCCGTATCGAAACTTCAAACCTTAAACTTTTAAACTCCCTTACTTATAAGTATATTTACGGCTTGTTATTCTAAACAATTCCGAAGCCGATGTCATTAAATCCATTAAGTGCTATTTCCCCTATTGATGGACGTTACAGAAATAAAACTGCTAGTCTGGCCCCCTTTTTTTCCGAAGAAGCGTTGATCAAATATCGCGTACGCATAGAAATCGAATATTTCATTGCCTTGTGTAAGATACCCCTGCAGCAACTTGCCACGTTCGATGCTTCTAATTTCAAGCATCTTCGTGCCATTTATCAAAATTTTACGATTGACGATGCCTTGGCAATCAAAGCAATTGAAAAAACGACGAACCATGATGTAAAAGCGGTCGAATATTTTGTGAAGAAGGCATTTGAGAAATTGGGGTTCCCCGAATTCAAGGAATTCATTCATTTTGGTCTGACATCGCAGGATATAAACAATACGGCCATTCCGCTTTCTATAAAGGAGGCCATAAACCAAGTGTATGTTCCTCATTATTTTGAGCTCCTGAATAAATTGAAACAACTCGTCGCAGATTGGGCCGATATCCCCATGTTGGCGCGCACCCATGGTCAACCTGCCTCACCTACCCGACTGGGCAAGGAAGTTGATGTCTTCGTACATCGCCTTGAGGAGCAGTTTACGCTATTGAACAACATTCCAAGCGCAGCTAAATTTGGTGGTGCCACAGGAAATTACAATGCGCACAAAGTGGCCTATCCAGTAATAGATTGGCGAGAATTTGGAAAAAAATTCGTCCATGGTCTAGGGCTTTATCATTCATTCCCAACAACACAAATCGAACATTATGATCATATGGCGGCACTTTTTGATGCCTTAAAAAGAATCAATACCATCCTTATCGATTTAAATAGGGATTTTTGGACGTACGTCTCGATGGATTATTTTAAGCAGCAAATAAAAGAAGGTGAAGTAGGCTCTTCGGCCATGCCCCATAAGGTAAACCCAATTGATTTTGAAAACTCAGAAGGAAATTTAGGAATGGCAAATGCGCTATTTGAGCATTTGTCGGCAAAGTTGCCCATATCACGTTTACAACGTGATTTGACCGATAGTACGGTATTACGAAATGTAGGAGTGCCTTTTGCCCATTCAATTTTGGCAATGCAGTCAACACTTAAAGGACTTAACAAATTGTTGTTGAACAACGTAAAATTCGAACAAGATCTTGAAAATAATTGGGTGGTCGTGGCCGAGGCGATACAGACCATCTTGAGGCGGGAGGGCTATCCGAATCCGTATGAAGCCTTGAAAGGGCTCACCCGCACCAACGAAAAAATAAACCAGCAAACAATTGCTGGTTTTATAGATACATTAAGCGTTTCAGAGGCTATTAAAACCGAATTAAAGTCCATTTCCCCCAGTAACTATACGGGGATTTAAGTGGGTTCGACACTTGGCTTTTTCTGCTACCTTTAAATTAAGTGAAGACCCTAAATTATTTAGGGTCTTAGCCCTTGAAAAGTTCTCCAAGCTCTTTAAGGCCATCCCCTTTATAATCAGATTTTTGAATTGCCTGAAGTAGTTGAATCATTTGGGCCGGATTCATTTTTTTTCCCAAAACCCGTATCAATGCAAAGCCTTTATCGTCACTATTTCCATAAATAATTACTTCATCGATAGCGTCTTCTGTTCCCAAATATTTTACAGTAGCCTTCCCGTAGCTAGTGTTCATTTTCATGAGTTCGGTAAACTTCTTGTCATTTAAAATGGCATTTACATTGGTTTTTTCGGTTTTATAGGCGGCCTCATTATCCACGGTCTTTTTAAATGCCAGAATATTCAGCTTTCGCAAGGAGCCCAATGCTTCGCGCTGTACTTCTGTCAGGTCGGCTTTATCAAGATTTAGAATACTTGTCGGGACATCCAGTGACAGGAAGTTGGGATTTTCTGCATTATCAACATAATACTCTTGCAAACTTTGTGTCGACGAGCATGCCGTCAAAGCCACCAAAACGACAAGATACAAGCTCGATTTAATACTTTTCATGGTCTGTTTATTTGAATACTTTAATTCCTTGATCAGTGCTTTCTAGAATGACCAGCTTCGTTCAATTCTTTCGGCAGGTTCATTTGCTTGGTCAAGGTACTGATTTTATTAAGATCGATGTCCCCGCTTAACGATACAAGGACACTTTCAAATTTTCGTCCGTTTATCCCAAAATCTTCATTATCGATTCCAGATATGAACATTAAAAGTTCAGCAACGTGGTCTTCGTCTTTACCATTTCTAATATAAAACTTTATATTGGCATCCTTATCCTTGACGCGCATAAGTTCTTCCATGGAAGATGATTTAAGATACTTATTCACCGTAAGGCCCATATCGGCCGATACCTCCTTATCCTCAGTTACAAAAACACGGATACCATTGATGCCTTGTGCCATGTCACTAAAATTTTGGGCATCTTCATCATCTTTATCGAGCGCTGCTAAATTTCCGGCCAATCGAATCAGACCTTTATTGACAATTATTGAACCTACGTGGTCCATATCTTCATATTTGTCGAAAATCGACTGTGAAAACACAAAAACGGGCAACAAGGCAAATACGCATACTACACTAATTTTTTTCATGATTGTTGATTTTTTTACCTACCCTTCGGCAAGCAGATTGATGAATATTAATTGATAGTAAGTAGCAAGGTCCGTTGGCTTGGCTTAAAGACAATTGCCAACGGACATCACATACAGTTACTATTTATTTTTCTTTCCTGCTTCGTTCAACTCTTCAGGAAGGTTCATTTTCTTAGTCAAAGAGCCTATTTTATTCAAATCGATATCTCCGGTAAGGGAAAGTAATACGGTCTCGAATTTTCTTCCATTTACCGATACGTCAGCCCCTGAATTATTAATCCCAGTGACGAACATAAGCAGTTCACTTACGTGATCTGAATCTTTTCCTTGCCGAATGTAGAATTTAACATTGGCATCCTTGTCCTTCACACGCATCAACTCCTCCAATTTTGCAGAGCTGAGATATTTTTCGACATTCGATTTCATGTCGGCGGAAACCGATTTATCCTCTGTAATAAATACCTTCAGATTGTTCAAGCTTTTTGCGATATCCATAAAATCCTTAGCCTCTGGATCATCGACTTCCACGTCGATCTTACTCAACAAATTAAACATACTTTTGTTGACTACAACGGCGCTAACGTTATCCAAATCTTCATATTTATCAAACAAGGACTGCGAAAACCCGAGCATTGGGACTACGGCCATTACGGTTATTAATACGAACTTTTTCATTGTTTCTTTTTTTTAATTGTTATTGTAAATTTTTTCTTTCGTTGCTTCAAATTCCTTTAAGTAGGCTAACTTTTCGGTACCTCGGCCAAAATTTTCGGCCAAAAGATCTAAGGCTTTTTTTGTTTGTTCATAGGCGTACTGCGCTTCTTTTTGCTCCTGATAGCTTTTGCCAAAATAGACGCCTGCTATCAGAGCTACCATAGCGGCCACCGCTGCCCAGCTAAAGTATCTTTTTCTGATGCCAATCGTTCTCGGCAGCGGTACCGATCTAGTAAAACGCTCTTCCTTGGCTTTAACAACATAACGGAAAATCGGTATATATTGCTCCAAATGTGCTGGGACCTCTGGCTGTGAGAAATAGGCCCTAAGGGATTCTTCTTCGGCCAAAGTCGTGGTGGCCTCAAAATACTTTTCCAATAAACCTTCTATTTTATGCGATTCCATAATTGTGTTTTTGCATTAATTTTTCCCTTACCGTTTTTCGGGCCCTGGATAAAGCGACACGTATTGCAGTGGGCTGCATATCCAAAAGCGCACCAATCTCATCAAAATCATATTCTTCAACATCCCGCAATTGCAACACCAACTTTTGTTGCTCAGGCAGCTCATCTAATATTTTTTCTACCCATTCCAGACTATCTTGGGCCTCGACCTGACTTTGCAAGGAACGATGATCGCTATAATTGCTATGAACCAAGGTCAAATTTCCGGCCTGTTTCGATTTTAATCTGTCCAAACAAAAATTTTTGGTCATGGTCATGGCAAAGGCCTCAACATTCTTATAACTATCCATTACCTGGTTCTTTGACCATAACTTGAGTAAAACCTCCTGCGTGGCATCCTCGGCCTCCTCCGTCGAGACCAACAAACGTTTTGCAAGTCTGAACAGCTTATCTTTAAAAGGCATTACTACGTCTAGAAATTCAGCCTGTTTCATTTTTGGTTGTGTTGTTACGAAACGCTACTCAGTGTTTCATATTGGGAAGACGACATACAACGAATTTTGTTACAATTAATTTTTTTTTGTTTTTAATGTCAGTAATTTAGACCCTAGTTTACCAAAGGTAGTATGAAGTTACTACAAGCTAATAAATTAAGGCCCCCCATCTTTTGTCTTTGGTGTTGGAATGATAATTGATAGGTAGGTGTTTTAATGTATTTCTAAATTTAAAAAACAGCTATGAAAAAGTATGTATTATTATTCCTTACGATAGGGCTTTTCATTAACGCGTGTAAAAAAAATAACGATGATAATGTACTGGTTCCCAATGCCGATGTAACGGTACAGGATTTTATGTGGAAAGCTATGAACATCTGGTATTTTTGGCAATCTGACGTGGCCAACCTATCGGATACGAAATTCCCGAATACCCCTGAAGGTAAAACGGCCTACAATGATTTTTTGGCAACGGAGAGCGATCCTGCTCAATTTTTTGATAATCAATTGCTTTTTAGTGAAGATCGGTTTAGTTTTTATGCAGAGGATTATAAAGAACTTACCCAATCCTTGGCAGGAATTTCAAAAAGTAATGGCCTCGAATTCGGGCTTGTTCGCTTTTCGGGAAGTGATGATGTATTTGGGTACGTACAGTATATTGTGCCCAACTCGGATGCTGCTAGCACAACCATTGCAAGGGGGGATATTTTTACTGGGGTCGATGGCACCACCTTGACGGTCGCCAATTATCGAGATCTTCTTTTCGGCGATAATGATACCTATACCCTGAACATGGCCACTATTGCCAACGGTACCATAACACCGAACGGTGTGGAGGTAGTACTAACGAAACAGGAGGCACTAGCCGAAGACCCCATTTTTATTGATAAGATTTTTGAGATCAATGGTCAGAAAATCGGGTATTTGATGTATAATCAATTCACCAATGAATATGACGAAGCGTTAAATGACGTTTTTGGAGGCTTTAAAGCCGGTGGGGTAACCAGCTTGGTACTTGATCTGCGATATAACCCAGGAGGGTCGGTAAATACGGCCCGTTTACTTTCAAGCATGATCTATGGCACCAAAACACAGGATGTGTTTTTAAAAGCCCGGTACAATCTAAAATATCAGACGTACTTAGAAGACAATAATGTAGAATTACGTGACTTTTTTGCCGATAAAACGGGAGCAGGTACAGCGATAAATACACTTGAACTGAGCAAAATATATGTTTTGGCCACTAGTGGGACCGCCTCTGCAAGTGAGTTAGTAATCAATGGGCTTGCGCCTTACGTGGATATCGTTCAAATTGGCGAAAATACCGTGGGCAAGAATGAATTTTCAGTGACCATGGTCGATGATAAAGGCAATGATTATATCTATAATCCACAGAGAGTAACGAATATCAATCCCGATAATATTTGGGCCATCCAACCGCTAATCGGCCGTAATGAGAACGCCGATGGCTTTTCGGATTATACGAATGGTCTGGTTCCCGATATTGCATTGTCTGAAGATCTAGAAAATCTTGGTATCCTGGGAGATCAAAATGAACCGCTTTTGGCAAGGGCCCTTCAAGAAATTACTGGCACTACGGGCAAAAGGGATTTTACAGTCGGAATGGCTGCCAAGACATTTACAAATACCAAAATGTTTACTCCAATCAGAGATAATATGTTTATAGATAAACCAGCAAGCGTAAATTTTAAATAAGCAGATAAAATATAGTTCAACGCCGCATAAATAAATTTTTGTGCGGCTTTTTCTATAAACGAAGGTTTATGCCCGCGCGTACATTCCTACCTTTTGAAGTATACCCGATTATCTCGGTGTATTCAGTATTCAGTAAATTTGATATTGCCATAAATATTTTGAACTTTCCGGGCAATAGGTCATAGCTTGCAAAAAGATCTAGTAAGGAATACGTGGGTAGTTCAACATTTTCAAATGTGCTAAAATCAGTGTCAAGTCTGCTTCCTGTAAGTGCATAATTAAAAGATGCATAGAATCGTTCTGAAAATTCATATCCTAGTGATGCATTGATCTTGTGCTTTGGTATGCGAATACCGGAATCACCTTTACGTTGTGTAAAGGCATAATTCCCTGAAAATTGTATTTTCCCTATAGGCCGCCATTGCACTTCGACCTCAACACCCTGCACATGTATTGATGATGCCGCATTCATATAATTTTGAGATAAGTTGTTATAGATCACTGCATTTTCTTCCTGTCTATCAAAATAAACCATGTTCAAGCGAAAACGGTGGGTATGATCATATTCAAAACCGCCCTCAAGGGTCGTATTTTCCTCAGGTCCTAATCCAGGATTGGCACCGAACTGCCCGAACAACTGATTCAACGTCGGGGTTATATAGGAGGTGGCATACGAGCCAAGTATTTTAAGGGAACCCCCTGAGGTATTAATTCTAAAAGACGGATTCAAATTGAACACAAAATGCTCCCCATATTCTGAATGATTACTCAATCGTGTGCCAAGATTTATATTCAGTCCAAAATGGGACACATAGACCAAATTCGCATAAGGATCCAATAATGTAAAATCTTCCGAAGCGGCAAGTGCAGCTTGGTCTTTCGTATAATTCAAACCTATAATGGTATAAAATTGATTCAGTATGGTTAGTTTGTTATACAGGTCTATCGAATAATTAGTACCCTTGAAGCTGCTCGGATAGTTGCTGAAATCATTGGAAGTAAATTCGGCGTACCCCATATTACAATGTATTTCACCCATGGTATAGTCAAATTCAGAAGAAATTCCCGCCCGATTTTGTTCACTACCATATTCATACGGTGCATCGATCATTCCATATGACTCATCATAGTCTGTTCGTAATTTTGTCTGGTTTCCTAAGATATTTATTCTAAAAGATTCGGAAAGCTGGTAGCCCAAATTGATATCAGTGCTAAAAACTGAAAATTTATCCTGTTCATTGTTAGGCGTTACCAGCGCCGACAGACCTTCAGAATATCGATTTGAGAAGCCCACTCGATAGTTGAATTTATTAAGGGTACCACTTAGATCAAGACCATTATACACACTTGCCAGTTTATAATTCTGGTCATCAACCGTTTGGTTTGTGCCCCGACTTGTCTGAACATGCAATGACGACCGCTTACGAGACGCCTTTTTAGTAGTAATACTGATTACAGCGGTTGCCGCATTGGCGCCATAGAGCGTACTTGCCGCTCCTTTGATTATTTCAATTGATTCGATATTCGATGCGGCAAGTAGGCGCAAATCATACGCTTGAGAAAAAGAAGAAGGGTCAGTAACCCGAATGCCATCTATAAGGACAAGAACCTGCCTTCCTCTTCCGCCACGCACGTAAGTCCCGAGTACAGCTCCTTCCCTGCCCCTACTTCCGGCAATCTCAATACCGCTTTTATCATTGATGATTTCAGCGACCGATTTTCCCTGTTCGCGCTCGAGGTCATCGGAAGTGATGCTAATGATGGTTTTACCAGAGTTCTCGCGTTTTAGTTCAAAGCGGGAATCACTTACCACAACTTCATCTAGTCTTTGAATATTAATGGTGTCATTTTGCTTTTCCTGTGCATTACAATAGAGACTTGCAAAAATGGCAAGAGCAAGATACATAAGACTTTTATTCATTTTAAATCAAAGAATACTCGGACGTGTGGTATGTCTAAACCCAAACATGAAATACATTCATAGCCATTCCAAACCTTTATCCCGAAAGTTTAACAATTTTAGTTTGAAAAATGGCAGGTCTCCTGACTTGCGTCCTAGCATCAACCTTCCCATCTAAACTTAACCAAGAAGCAGAATCTGTCACTAATTGACAGGTACTGCATCGAATCAAGCCTACACAGTGGCATATTGTAGAAGATGCTAGTCGTCTTCCCGAATGGCATCCGGGATGGTTGACTAAGCTTACAGTTGCGGGAACAGTTCCAGACTAGTTGATAAGGCTATTTCGATTTATGTGACGGGAGAAAAATACCCTTCAATGTATTGTCATAAATCAGAAATAGAACATCAAATCACTGGATTCCCTTTTAATCTTATCACTTGATGTGATAAAAACCAAAATTCTGGACCAAAGTAAACATTTTGTTTAAACTTTCTGGCCAAAGATTAAATAATACTATTTTTGACATAATTCAAAAAACTGCAATTTGAAAAGTATTGTTTTCTGCATTCTCTTTATAACCATCTATGGATGCAAGCAAAAAAAAGCAACGGAATCATCGATTGACAGCCCCTCGCACAAGAACTCCATCACCTATGCCAAGGGTTTTTCAATCGAAAAATCGAGCACGGGTGTTACCATCTTAAAAATTAGTTCGCCATGGCCTAACTCGAAAACCGCCTTCACCTATGCCTTGGTACCAAAAGATAAAATGGCCACGTTGGCAATTAACAAGGACGCCTATGATGCCATTGTAGCAGTCCCCGTGAATACGATTGTGGTCACTTCAACTACCCATATTCCCGCATTGGAATCACTCGGCGTACTTGATCGTCTAATAGGTTTCCCTGATACCGAATATATTTCCTCGATCAATGCGCGTCGTCGTATCGCCGAAGGCAAGATCATCGAACTTGGCAACAAGGAGTCCTTGAATTCCGAAATGGTTATCGCACTGCAGCCTGATGTGGTCATTGGCTATGGCATGAGTGGTCAGGACAAAGCCTATAATACCATACGACTTTCGAATATTCCCGTACTCTATAACGGGGACTGGACCGAGGAAACCCCATTGGGAAAAGCAGAATGGATAAAATTTTTTGCCCCTTTTTTCCAATTGGAAAATAAGGGGGATGCGTTATTCAAAGAAATAGAGACAGCCTACTCGAGCGCCAAAGCATTGGCCCAAAAGGCGATTACAAAACCTACGGTATTAAGCGGGGCATTGTACAAGGATGTGTGGTATTTGCCCGGTGGAAAGAGTTGGGCGGCCACATTTTTGAAAGATGCCAACGCATCCTATTTATGGAGCGGTACACAAGAAACCGGAAGCCTTTCACTGAGTATTGAAAGTGTATTGGACATTGGTCAGCAGGCTGATTTTTGGGTTTCTCCCTCACAATTCACCTCCTATCGCCAAATGGAAGCGGCAAATCGTCATTACTTACAGTTTAAGGCTTTCAAAAAAAAGGAAATTTATACTTTCGCCCGCACCCAAGGGGAAACAGGTGGCCTTTTGTACTATGAATTGGCACCACAACGACCTGATTTGGTATTAAAAGACCTTATCTTCATTTTTCACCCTGAACTTTTACCAGACCATCACCTGTTCTTTTTTAAGCCTCTAGAATAATTGTATACCATTAAATCATATCGCTGGCCCTTTCTCATACTACTTCTGGTACTGGTGGTCAGTTTTATTTTGAACATCAGCCTGGGGTCAGTATCAATCCCTTTAAAAGATACGCTCAATATCATTTTTGGTGGTCTAGGCAATCATGATGCCTGGCACTATATAATTTGGAATTATAGGATACCGAAAGCCTTGACGGCTTTATTAGCTGGTAGTGGCCTTGCACTAAGTGGCTTATTGATGCAAACGCTGTTCCGCAACCCTTTGGCAGGACCCTTTGTACTCGGCATAAGTTCAGGAGCCAGTTTGGGGGCGGCCCTGCTTATTATGGGCTCGTCTTTATTTTCTGGGCTGTTTACGTATGGTATTGCAAATGATATTACCCTTGCCATTGCTGCCAGTTTGGGAAGTATTATGGTGTTGTTGGTAGTCATTGCAATGGCATCTCGGGTAAAAGATACCATGGCATTACTAATTATCGGTCTCATGTTTGGAAGTATTACTGCGGCCATTGTAAGCATATTAGCCTATTTTACGAATGCCGAAAAACTGCAACAATACATTTATTGGTCGTTCGGAAGTGTAGGAAATCTTACCTGGGAACAAGTACTTTTATTATTTTTATTTGTTTCGTTAGGGCTGTTACTAAGTATTTTTTCGATGAAATCATTAAATGCCTTGTTATTAGGTGAAAATTATGCTCAAAGTCTTGGTATACATATTAAAAAATCACGTTACCTGATTATCTTCATAACGGGCCTATTGGCTGGAAGTATCACTGCATTTGCTGGCCCCATTGCTTTTATCGGTCTGGCCGTTCCCCATTTAACGCGACAGATTATAAAGGCTACCGACCATAAAATTTTAATACCGGCCGTGGTACTTTATGGGGCTATCATAATGCTCCTCTGTGATACCATATCACAATGGCCAGCATCGGCCAGTGTACTTCCGATAAATGCCATTACAAGCATCATTGGAGCACCCCTTGTTATTTGGTTGTTGGTTCGACAGCGAAAAATGATATTTTAATGTCAGAATTTAAAGAACATATACCGGTCCTTGAGACCATTCGATTAAACATCGGCTATACGAAAGGTAGCGAAGATATTGCTATTGTCAAGAATATAGGATTCAAGTTGAGGGCAAACGAGTTGATAGGGATCGTAGGCGCCAATGGCATTGGAAAATCAACCTTATTGCGAACCTTGGGAAATGTACAGAACCCCTTATCCGGAACGATTAAAATTCATGGCCAGGATTTAGAAAAGTACACTTCCTTCGAATTGGCAACTTTGATAAGTGTCGTCCTGACAGAACGTATTGCTTCTAAAAATATGGGCGTCGAAGAATTGGTGGCTTTGGGCAGACAACCCTATACCAATTGGATCGGAACCTTGACAACGACTGATCGCTTGAAAATTGAAGAGGCATTAAGCATGGTAACCCTCGAAAATATACGGCTTAAAAAATGCTACGAACTAAGTGATGGCCAATTACAACGGGTTATGATTTCCCGTGCCTTGGCGCAGGATACCGAAATTATATTGTTGGATGAACCAACTACGCACCTTGATCTTTACCACAAGGTGCAGATATTGAAGCTTCTGAAATCAATTACCCAGGCAACCAACAAAACAATTGTTTTCACCACTCATGAAATTGATATGGCCATACAATTATGTGACAAGATCATCTTATTGGATACTGATAAAAGTCTTTTCGGCTCCCCCTGCGATTTAATCGAACAAAACGCCTTCGACAATCTATTTCCTGCTGACGCGGTAACTTTTGACCAAGAAACGGGTACTTTCAGAATTAATAAGTAAGCAACCTGTACGCGTCCTATTTTCAAGTTGATCATGTATCTTTACGAAACAAACAAAGTGTGGGCAGTTAAAGTTTTGATTACCAATGAACGATACTTCGATATACCTTTTAATTGGATTTATATTTTTGGCCATCGGTTATTTTTTGGGGAATTACATCCAAAATTTAAAGACCAGATCGGCACAAAGCACCCTGGAAGAAGAAAAGCGACAATTACAATTAAATAAAGCCAACCTTGATAGTCGCATTGTCGATTTGGAAACCGATAAAGAGGGCCTCCGTTCTGAAAAAGAAATATTGGGCAACCAAATAGTACGGTACCAAGCCGAACTAGAGAACCTGGAACTAAAGAACAGAGAGCAAAAGGAAGAAGTAGAAAAGTTACAGGAAAAATTTACAAAGGAATTTGAAAATCTTGCCAATAAGATCCTCGAGGAAAAAAGCCTAAAGTTTACCGAACGCAACGAGAAGAACATAAAGGATATACTGACCCCGTTGAACGAAAAAATTCAACTGTTCGAGAAGAAGGTCGAAGAAAGCCAAAAAGAAAATATTAGCATCCATTCGGCACTTAGGGAGCAATTGTTGAATTTGCAGTCACAAAATCTTAAAATTACACAAGAAGCCGAAAATTTGACCAAAGCCTTAAAAGGCGACAGTAAAATGCAGGGCAACTGGGGGGAATTGGTATTAGAACGGGTACTTGAAAAATCGGGGCTCGAAAAAGATAGGGAGTATACGGTACAACAAAGTTTCACGTTGGAAGACGGTACGCGTGTTCTTCCTGATGTCATCATACATCTTCCAGATGGCAAAAAGATGATCGTCGATTCGAAAGTATCCTTGACCGATTACGAACGTTTTGTAAATGCAGATGACGAACATCGGGACAAATTCCTAAAAGATCACATCAATTCACTTCGAAGGCATGTTGACCAATTATCGGCCAAAAAATATGAAGACCTTTATGAAATGGAGAGTCCTGACTTCGTGTTGATGTTCATTCCGATCGAACCCGCCTTTGCGATTGCCATTAATCACGACAATTCACTTTACAACAAAGCCTTTGAACAGAATATCGTTATTGTGACACCGTCCACGCTACTGGCAACCTTGCGCACAATTGATAGTATGTGGAACAATGAAAAACAACAGCGAAACGCCCTTGAAATTGCCCGACAGGCGGGAGCCCTATACGATAAGTTCGAAGGATTTGTTTCTGATCTGACCAGGGTGGGCAAAAGAATGGACGAGGCAAAATCAGAATATAAAGGCGCCATGAATAAATTAGTGGAAGGCCGAGGAAATATTGTTTATAGCATCGAAAAATTAAAAAAAATGGGAGCTAAGGCCAAAAAATCGATACCAGACCCAATTTTACAGCGGGCCCAAAAAGATGATTATGAGGAAATTGCAAGTGAAAAGTAAGGAAGCCTAGAAGTTCAAAAATGATTGCATATAAATGATAGGGAAAAGAAGAAGGAGGCATTTAGTATGAGCAATTGCCAAAGTACCGAAAAAACAACTGAGGTAATAAATAAGTGCCGTCCCTTTTAACGATATTTAAATTATGAAAAAAATTCTCTTTATTGTCATACTTAGCCTCTTGGCAGTGCTCGCTATTTATTATGCATTTATCTATTTTGTGCCGTATAGTGAGGGGGTGCGCTCGGGAGAATTGATTAAGATCAGCCATAAGGGGGTACTAGTAAAGACCTGGGAGGGTGAGATCAGTCAAGGGATTTCAGGCGCCCAGATTTTTACTTTTTCCGTGTTGGACAAAGATGAAGAGGTTATTGAAAAATTAAAGGATTACCAAGGTCAATATGTAAAATTAAACTATGTTGAACGCTATGCCACCTTCTTTTGGATGGGCGATACAAAATATTTCATTACGAAGGTGGTACAGGAAGATTCACCCCATTTTAGAAATTAAAGGAAATGGAAAAGTTTAAAACCGCGCGCGAGTCAAGGGTATCGATTACAGAACTAATGCTGCCATCACATTCTAATTTTGGAGGTCAGGTGCATGGCGGACATATCCTAAATTTGATGGACCAGATAGCCTTTGCCTGTGCCTCCAAACATTCCCAGAGCTATTGTGTTACCGCATCAGTGAATCGGGTTGATTTCTTGCAGCCCATAGAGGTCGGGGAATTGGTGACTTTAAAAGCTTCTGTCAATTATACAGGTAAAACATCGATGGTCATTGGGGTTCGGGTCGAGGCGGAAAATATTACGACGGGCAAAAAAAAGCATTGCAATTCTTCTTATTTTACAATGGTAGCCAAGGATGAGAATGGGAAAAGTGTCTCCGTACCAGGCCTAATCGTGCTTGATAAAAGTGGAATCAGAAGATTTGCACGTAGCAAATACAGGAAAGAGGAGGCTTTTCAACGGGATACCAAATTTGATGCGGAAAATTTTAAGTCAGCAGAACATCTTGAGTTTCTGGCAACGGAAAATCTTATTATTGACTTGAAATAACCCCTTGGGCGGCATCTTCGTCTAAAAACCACCATAAGTTGCCTGATTTAGGGGCTACATAACTTGCAGGATACGTTGCATATCCATTCAACTTATTCACAATTTCGGTTACCTTCTGCGCTTTGTCTTTTCCGGTGACCAAAAAGGCAACCAGCTTCGCATTGTTGATAACATTTCCCGTGAGGGTAATCCTTTTTTGATTACTTATAGGATGTTTGGCGACTTCACAGCTTCTCATGGAGTTCCATAGGGTCAGATCCTTTGGGAATATCGATGCTGTATGCCCGTCATCTCCCATTCCTAAAATGACGAGATCAAATTGGGGTCGATTTTCAAAGATGGGTACTGTTCTTTCCAATAGTTCGGCATAGCGAAGGGCCTCAAATTCGGGATCATTTTCTCCTTTTATGCGATGTACGTTCTCTTCCGGAATATTGATCCTCGACAACAAATGGTCGGTGGTCATTTTAAAGTTGCTATCCACGTCGCTGGGAGGAACACAACGTTCATCACCCCAATAAAAATGTACCTTCTGCCAAGCGATACGTTGGGCATAGGCATCGGCTAATACATCGAAGACGATTTTCGGGGTACTGCCACCTGATAAGGCGATATGAACTATTTCCTTCCCATTAATAAATTCGGTCAAAAAAATAGCAAATTTTTGGGCAACCTTTAGTTTTGTTTCATAAATCTCAAGTTCCATAAAATACTTTTATTTTCTAAATATTTCGAGAATGAACGGCACAATTCTTCGTAGTAACCTACATCCGGCAACTTTATCGAAGACGCCTAACTTTGTTTCGTTTGCATAAATTAGTTTAGATATGACTGCTAATCCAACACTACCACCTCCCTAAAAAAGATGCTGAATTGAGCAATAAACCTCCACTAAAAAAAACTCCTACACATTCTTGAATTCACCAGGTTTAATACCCTAAGGTTAATCGAGAATGCAAAAACCGGGATCATCGGCCAAATTCTCACCCGGGTTACGCCATACACCAGATCCATCTAAAAGGTCGTCCGCGTTTTGTGGACCCCAGACCCCGGCCGAATACCCATACATTTTAACATCCTTTCCATTGGCCCAATAATCCAATATGGGGTCTACAAATGCCCAAGCCGCCTCAACTTCATCGGCACGTGCATACAAGGTAGCATCACCCTGCATGGCATCCAGCAACAATCTTTCATAGGCTTCCATCACGTGGTTTTCGGCCAAACTCGAATAGTAAAAATCCAGATTGGCCCGCTCCACCTTAAATCCTTGGCCGGGCACTTTTACGCCAAATTTTATGAGAATGCCTTCATCGGGTTGTATCCGAATAATCAATTTATTGTCTTTACTGTCCATTCCCGAATCCTTGAAAATCAAGTGGTGCGGGGCGGCAAAATGAATGACGATTTCGGTAACCTTTGTGGGCATACGCTTCGCGGTACGCACATAAAAAGGTACATCGGCCCATCGCCAATTATCAACGAAAAATTTAATACCTGCATAGGTCTCCGTTTTTGATTCAGGGTCTACATCAGGCTCTTCACGATAGCCGGGTATTTTTTTTCCATCGATTACCGAGGCCATGTACTGTGCCCGTATCGTATTTTTTTCCAGTATTTCTGGATCTCGCATGATGCGTAGTGATTTTAGCGCCTTTACTTTTTCATTCCGAATTTCATCGGCATCGGCACGTATTGGCGGCTCCATGACAACCAAGGCCACAATCTGCAACAAATGGCTTTGAAACATATCACGTAAAGCACCTGAACGGTCATAATAGCCTCCCCGCTTTTCGACCCCGACCGTTTCGGCGTTCGTTATTTCTACATGATGTATATAATTGCGGTTCCATAAAGGCTCAAAAATGCTATTTGCAAAGCGGGTAACCAATAAATTTTGCACCGTTTCCTTACCTAAATAATGGTCGATCCGATAGATCTGGGATTCCTTAAAATAGCGATGCAGTGCATTATTAAGATTTTCGGCCGTAACCAAACTGTATCCAAATGGCTTTTCGACAATGAGGCGTTTCCAACCGTTCACTTCTTTCGAAAGTCCTTGAGCGGCAAGATTTTTGGCCACAATCTCATAGAGATTCGGGGGCGTAGAGAGATAGAATATATAGTTGTTCCCGGTTTTGTATTTCATATTTATTTCAGAAATCCTTTTGGCAAGTTGTGCATAATCGGTATCGTAATCCTTACCCAAATCCTCATAAAATAAGGTATCGGTAAAGGCCTCGATAAAACCAGCATCCTGCTTCACAAGGGTGTCTTTTAAGTAGGGACTTTCTAAAACTACCTTTTTTCTGAATTCGACATCATTGAGATCGCTGCGGCTAACTCCAAGAATTACAAAGTTTTTGGGAAGTTGACCGTCTTTGTATAGGTTAAAAATGGCAGGGATCAGTTTGCGGGCCGTAAGGTCGCCGGATGCCCCAAAGATAACGAGCATCTGATTTTCTGTTTTGTTCATAGCTATTTTACTTACCCTAAATGTATCGAAAAGATAAAGCAATCGCAACGACTTTATTAGTTCATGAACGGCGATCTCGATATTTTCCTTTATTTTTGGATGTGTTGTAAACTCTTTTGTTTTTTACGATCAATTCTAATTTTTAAAGAAAGTACATGGAAGGTAAATACGATTTTGGACTAATAGGTCTTGGGGTAATGGGACGCAATTTCATATTAAACGTAGCCGATAATGGCTTTACCGCTTTTGGCTATGATCTGGATGCCGAAAAGGTCAATGCCCTCAGGAAAGAAGGAGGCGATACTTCAAAAGTAGATGCATCCGACAACATCAGGGCCTTTGTTCAATCCTTAAAACAGCCCCGTAAAATAATGATGCTCGTGCCTGCCGGTAAAATTGTTGATTCGGTGATAGAAAGCCTACTCCCTTATATCGACCGAGGCGATATTCTGATCGATGGTGGCAATTCATTCTTTACCGACACTGATCGAAGGGAAGCCTATCTGCAGCAAAAGGGATTTTATTTCTTCGGGGCCGGGGTATCTGGAGGTGCCAAAGGAGCGCGATTCGGGCCAAGTATCATGCCGGGAGGTTCTAAAAGTGCCTATGCCCATGTTAAACCAATCTTTGAAGCGGTTGCCGCAAAATTCGAGGGCGAGCCATGTGTAGCCTATTTGGGTCCGAAATCTGCGGGGAATTACGTTAAAATGGTGCACAACGGTATTGAGTATGGCCTGATGCAATTGATATCAGAGATGTACGACCTCCTTAAAAAAGCAGGTAATGTGGATAATGATGAGCTCCACGAGCTTTTTAATACTTGGAACACCGGCAGGTTGCAATCGTTTTTAATTGAAATAACTGCGGATATTTTTGCGAAAAATGACGATTTGGCCGATGGCCGTTTGGTGGATGTTATTCTCGATAAGGCAAAACAAAAAGGAACCGGTAAATGGACTTCCCAGAATGCCATGGATTTGGGAATTCCAATTCCAACAATAGATATGGCCGTAAGCATGCGCGAAATCTCGGCCTTAAAAGATGAACGTGTCGTGGCCGACACGCTTTATGATCGGCCGCAAGTTCAACCAATTGACAAAAAAAGATTGCAGCAGTTGGCGGAGAACGCCTTGTACTTTTCGTTTATCATGACCTATGCACAAGGTATGCACCAGCTGTCGGAGGCTTCTAGGGAATACCGTTACGAATTGAATATGGCCCTTATCGCCAAAATATGGCGTGCAGGCTGTATTATACGTGCCCGCTTGCTTGCCGATATTACAAAGGCGTTCGAAGCCGACAATTCAATCCCGAATTTGTTACTTTCCCCAGCATTTGTCAAAGAAGTGCAAAATACGGTAACGGCCACCAGGGAGTTGGCCGCTTATGCCGCCATGAATGGGATTCCTTTGCCCGGAATCACCAGTGCCCTTACCTATTTCGATGCCTTTACAACGACCCGTTTGCCATTGAACTTAATACAGGCGCAACGTGACTATTTTGGCTCGCATACCTATGAACGCCTAGATCGTGAAGGTATATTTCATACCGACTGGGAATCCTAAGATGTAAGCACTTTTAAAAGACATGCGGAAGGCATTAAGACCGAGTCTGAGACTAAAATTAAGGAGCTATGCCTAAGACACTTTACCATGTCTACGTTATTGAACTCTCAAGGCGTGTCTTTACCGAAAATGCGCGATTTCGTGCCGCGAACCCGCAATTTAACGGTGTCCTGCAGTGTTTGTATGTGGGAATGACCAGTAAAACTCCCAAAGAACGGTTCGAACAGCATAAAACGGGATACATCAATAAAAAAGGCCATAAATTATCTTCGAATATTGTCCAAAAATACGGCATGTATTTACGCCCAAGTCTTTATAATCATATAGCCCCTATGAATACACGAAATGAAGCACTTAAAATGGAGGAACTACTTGCCAGTGAATTACGGCGAAAACGCTATGCTGTTTGGTATAATTAAATGAGGGAAATATCCACTAAAAAGACGAATTTCTAAAATAAGACCATTCAATTACATATTTGGCCCTGATTGTTCTCGAACTTGTATTTTGTATCTGGTATTTGGGCCCGGTAACTATCGAGGTGGAATTTAGATAGACCTACTTCGACAAATACATTTTTCTTCGATGGTACAGTTCATAAAATTGATCATCCTTGAGACTATCAATAAATAAGATACTTTCACCGGTACTTTTCATTTCGGGCCCAAGGTTCTTATTGACGTTCGGGAATTTATTGAATGAGAATACGGGCTGTTTTATGGCATACCCCTCTAGTTGCGGATTAAATTTAAAATCCTTCACTTTTTTCTCTCCCAACATTACCTTCGTAGCAAAATTGACATAGGGTTCCTTGTACGCTTTAGAAATAAAGGGTACCGTGCGCGAAGCTCTTGGATTGGCCTCGATGATATAAACGATGTCGTCCTTGATGGCGAACTGTATATTGATGAGTCCGACCGTATTGAGCGCCAGGGCGATTTTTTTAGTATGGTCCTTGATTTGCTGCATAACAAATTCCCCCAAATTAAAGGGCGGTAAGGTGGCATTCGAATCCCCGGAATGAATGCCACAGGGTTCAATATGCTCCATAATGCCAATAATATATACTTCCTCCCCATCACAAATAGCATCTGCCTCGGCTTCTATGGCACCATCCAGATAATGATCCAATAACAATTTATTGTTGGGAATCTTACGTAAAAGATCCACTACATGTTCCTCCAATTCCTCTTTGTTAATAACGATTTTCATGCCTTGCCCGCCCAATACATAGGAAGGCCTTACCAACAGCGGAAAATTAAGTCTATCGGCGAGTAGTAAGGCCTCGTCGGCAGATTCTGCAACACCGAATTCTGGGTAAGGGATGTCGTTTTCTTGAAGTAGTTTGGAAAAACTGCCACGATCTTCGGCCAAATCCAAGGATTCAAAACTAGTACCAATAATCTTGATTCCATATTTCGCTAACTTCTCTGCCAATTTTAGGGCCGTTTGACCCCCCAATTGAACAATTACACCTTCTGGTTTTTCATGGCGAATGATATCATAGATGTGTTCCCAGAATACTGGTTCGAAATACAATTTGTCAGCCGTATCAAAATCTGTTGATACCGTCTCTGGATTACAATTGATCATGATGGTTTCATAGCCGCATTCGGCCGCGGCCAACACACCATGTACACAGCAGTAATCGAATTCAATTCCTTGTCCGATACGATTTGGTCCAGAGCCCAATACCACGATCTTTTTCTTTGGGGTAACAATGCTATCGTTTTCAACATACCGTTCCCCATCAGGGGTCTCAATCTCGGCTTCGAAAGTAGAATAGTAATACGGTGTCATTGCTTTAAATTCGGCAGCACAGGTATCTACCAACTTGTATACCCGATTGATACCCATCTCTACCCGTTTGTTATAGACCTCGCTTTCATAGCAATCTAACATATGGGCAATCTGCCGATCAGCAAATCCTTTTTGTTTTGCTTCCAACATCAATTCGTGCGAAAGACTGGCAATCGTAAAATTCGAGATTTCCTTCTCCAAGAGGTATAGTTCTTCATATTGTTTTAAGAACCACATATCGATTTTTGTTATTTCGTGGATCCTTCGCAAGGGAATCCCCAACTGAATTGCATCGTATATGACGAATACCCGATCCCAACTCGCAACGGTAAGTTTGCTAATAATCTGATCATAATCGGTATAGCCCTTACCGTCGGCACCAAGGCCATTCCGTTTAATCTCCAAGGATTGGGTCGCCTTGTGCAAGGCTTCCTGAAAGGATCGGCCGATACCCATTACCTCCCCCACCGATTTCATCTGAAGGCCCAAGGTACGGTCAGAACCTTCGAATTTGTCAAAATTCCATCTAGGTATTTTCACGATCACATAATCCAAAGTAGGTTCAAAAAGAGCTGAAGTCGATTTGGTAATTTGATTGTCTAGTTCGTCCAAATGATAGCCGATAGCCAATTTCGAGGCGATCTTAGCAATGGGATATCCGGTAGCCTTTGAGGCCAAGGCCGACGAACGCGATACCCTTGGATTGATTTCTATGGCTATGATATCTTCTTTTTCGTCTGGGCTTACCGCGAATTGCACATTACACCCGCCGGCAAAATCACCGATACTGCGCATCATTTTAATGGCCATGTCGCGCATTTTTTGATACGTCCGGTCTGAGAGGGTCATTGCCGGGGCAACGGTAATTGAATCGCCTGTGTGTATACCCATAGGGTCCATATTTTCGATCGCGCAGATAATAACCACATTATCGTTCTTGTCCCTTAATAATTCTAATTCGAATTCCTTCCAACCCATCAAGGCTTTATCGATCATCACTTCATGTATCGGTGAAATCTCAAGTCCGCGACTTAAGAGTTCGTCGAAATCCTCTGGTCTATAAACAATCGAAGCGCCTGCACCACCTAACGTATAAGAGGCCCTGATTACCAAGGGGAATCCAAATTCCTGCGCAATTTCCTTTCCTTTCAAAAAAGAGGTGGCAGTCGCTTGAGGCGCCATGCCGATCCCTATCTTTAACATCAACTCGCGGAATTTTTCCCGATCTTCGGTAATATTGATGGCATTGATATCAACACCGATAATCTCAATCCCAAAATCTTGCCAGATACCTTTTTCGTCTGCCTCGATACACAAGTTGAGTGCGGTCTGACCACCCATTGTAGGCAATACCGCATTGATTTCAGGATGCGCCTTTAAAATTTCGAGAATTGATTTTGTAGTTAAAGGTTTCAGATATACATGATCGGCCATAGATGGATCGGTCATGATCGTAGCAGGATTACTATTGATTAAAACGGTCTCGATACCATCTTCGTGTAAGCTTCGTAAAGCTTGAGAGCCCGAATAGTCAAATTCACATGCCTGACCAATAATAATAGGGCCTGAACCAATGATTAAAACCGATTTTAAATCCTTTCTTTTTGGCATTTTCTAATGTTTAATGTTTAAAGTGTTGTAGCGCATGAACAGTTTAAGCAAAAAAAAGGTGCTACTTCCGAAAAAGTAACACCCTGATTTTTAAAAAATTCGATCATTATTTTTTATGTCTCGTCTCTGAGGATACGGTCAATTTTTTTCTTCCCTTGGCGCGTCTTCTCGCAAGAACTTTTCTTCCATTAACGGATGCCATACGCTCCCTAAAACCGTGCTTGTTCCTTCTTTTTCGCTTTGATGGCTGATATGTTCTTTTCGTACCGGGCATTTTTTATCCTTTTCGTTATTGAAAAATCTACAGGTTCCCCCCGTAAAATCTGGGCGCAAATATACGAAGAGTTTTCGCTTTCACAAATTGATTTAAAAAAATATTTTTTAAACATTGCCTGCCCGGCTCCAGTAGGTTTTTATTACTTTTGCCGATGTTAATTTCAAGGCGTTACTACTACATGAAATACCTTATTGCGCTACTTTTATTCATTTTTTTCCAAGGCCCCACCTATGGGCAATCGATTTTGCAATACGAATTGAAAAACGATGCGGTCTTTTTGGTAAAACAAACCGCCCGACAGGTAATTACCCAAGAAGTGGATGGTACTTCACAAGTACTTACCAACAATATAGACGGTATTTTAGAATTCAGGGTGTTGGGAAGGGTTGCCGACACCTATGAAATAGCGCTCACCTTTAAGGATTTGAACCTGAAAATGACTTCGAATCTACAGGGCGAATTGATGAATATCAAGGCCAAGGAAGTTACCCAAGGTGATATGCAATCCCAAATTTTTAATAGCCTTTTGGAAACCCCTGTAAAATTGATATTGACCAGGAATGGGGATATTTTACAAGTTAAAGGCGGGGATAGTCTTGTGTCAAAAATGGCGACCGCCTCGGGTTTGGATGATAAATTGTCACTCGACCTTATGAAAAAATCATTACAAAAGGAATTTGGCTCCCAAGCACTTTCCAATAATTATAAACAGATGACCTTTATCTATCCATTGCAGCGAATAAAAGTCAAAGATACTTGGGACAATGAATTTTCAGGAAAGTTGAATGCCAAGAATCATTGGAAATTGGAGACCTTAACCGAATCGGAAGCCAAGATCCATGGCTCGGCCGATGTAGTAATGAATATCACCGAACCGGGATCGATTATGCATCTACAAGGTACACAAGAGTCTACTATCATTACCGATCGAGACTCCGGCTTCATCAAGAAAATGACGGTCGAAGGCCATGCTGAAGGCACATCGACCATGACAGAGATGGGCATTCAAGAAATACCGACAAGAATTACATCGACCATTACATACGAATTAATAAATAAATCAAATGTTCCATAAAAATATAAAGCTGATCATTACCGGACTTATCCTTGCCTATTCAGGCTATCAATTTTTTGAGGGAAACATAGGCAATGGCATATTTTTAATTTTAATAGCCGCAATTTTTGTCTTCCTATATTTTAGGAACGAAATTATCTTACTGGCATTTTTAAGAATGCGCAAACAAGACTTGGAAGGCACCCAAAAATGGTTGGACCGAATTAAGAATCCGGAGGCATCCCTCATAAAAAAACAACAGGGCTATTTCAATTACCTTCATGGCATCATTCATTCGCAAAAGAATTTGACGCAAGCTGAGAAATACTTTAAAAAGGCGCTTAAATTAGGACTGACAATGGACTATGATGTGGCTATGGCCAAATTAAGCCTTGCCGGAATTGCCATGCAGAAACGTAGAAAAAGGGAAGCTACCATGTTATTGAACGAGGCTAAAAAATTAGATAAAAATAATATGTTGACCGAGCAAATTAAAATGATGCAGCAGCAGATGAAGAAGATTTAATAGTTAAAAGGCAATGCGTTATGGCACAAAATGCTCGATAAATTTAAACTTCCTTTGATAAGAATTTACTTGTTTGGGTACTGCTCATATGCCGACATAGAATTAGCTGATAGTTATAATAAGGGTGCCCAAAGCCTACATAATCGATTCTTTGAGTTTCCTTGAAACGCTTCTTTCCTGCCAGCGTTCCAATGCTACTTGTTCGCATTCCTTTAGGTCATCTAGAAAGATTTTTTTCATTTCCTTGGCCATTCTAGCTCCATATATCATGGCATTTATTTCAAAATTGATTGAAAAGCTTCTATAATCTAGATTTGCAGTTCCGATACTTAAAAAAACATCATCGATGACGATTGATTTGGCATGCACAAATCCCTTTTTGTACCTAAATACTTTAATGTTTGAGTATAATAGTTGTTCAATATAGGAGTCGGATGCATATTGCGCACCCCATGAATCTGATTTATAGGGTATAATAATAGAAACTTCCACGCCACTTCTTGATGCCGTACTGAGTGCCGTAATAATTTCGTCATTAGGAACCAAGTAGGGCGAAGTAATGTAGATGTATTCCTGTGCGCCATTTATAGCCGCAAATAAGGCCTCCATGATATTCGCCCAATCTGTATCAGGACCACTCGCGGCGATTTGCACGGCCACTGGATCCTTTGATATCGGTTTTTCCTTGGGAAACATTTGACTATGTAGTGTGATTTTACGGGTTGAAACAAATTCCCAACTCAATAAAAAGGACGCTTGTAAGGATCCTACGGCACTTCCCTCCAATCTGAGATGCGTGTCTCTCCAATACCTTGCATTGTTATAGGTATTGTCATACTTCTTCTCGATATTTATGCCCCCCACATAGCCAATTTCCCCGTCAATCACTACAATTTTCCGATGGTCACGATAATTAAGCTTACTCGTTGAATTGGTAAATATCACAGGCATAAATGGAAAATGTTCAATAGAGCTGGCCGTAAGTTTTCTTTTTGTTCTTGAATTAAGGTCGCTGCCTACATCATCATAAATCAATCGAATTTGAACTCCTTCAAGGGCTTTTTCATGAAGTATATCAATGAGCTCCTGACCCAGTTCATCATCTACTATAACAAAATATTCTATGTGAATATGATGTTTCGCATTGCGCAGGTCGTCTCTAAGCATTTCGAATTTTTGCTCCCCATTGATCAATATTTTAGCGTCATTGTCAAAGGTTAAAACGGCTTTCTCATTGTTTTTCAGCAGTTTATATATTTTAAAAATACTTTCGCCGAATTGTTCCTCAAAATCCTCCCGTTCTTCCTTGTTCAATTCGAATTTCGACTTCCACTCCCGAAGCTTCGCATTATCAAGAAATCGTTTCTTCTCAAATATTTTGTTCTTCCGATAATCACGACCCACAAGGTAATACACCAATAAACCAAGAAATGGCAAGGTGACCAGTGCAAATAAATATGTTATTGTCTTTACGGGATTGCTGTTTCTAAGAAGTATAAAAACAACCATTACGGCTACCAGAAGGTAGTTTAGGGTAAAAAGTATAGGCCAAACATTCTCCTTGACAAAGGTCCACATTATTTACCCATCTTGTAGTAGCCTTTGTTTGGTATCTCTATGATGTAGGTTTTATTTGAAGCATTGTTCAAATTGGGCTCTCGTAACCACGGATTGTGGCGCTTTAATATCTTATAATTGATTTCGTACTGCTTGGCAAAATCGGCAAAACTTAAGACCGGCTCTTTAACTTCAACCTTAAAGGTCGGTACAGCGCTATACATATCTTCCTTGGATATATAAAAGCCATATTTCTCTGGGTTGGACAAAATTTCCTTGATGGCCATAATTCGAAATACGTATCGGCCTGTTTCCTCACCCAATAATAGATCATAATAATCATCGGCTTTTTGAATACCCATAAACTTATCGATTGAACCTGTACCCGTATTGTAGGTAGCGGCAGCCATGGTCCAGTTGCCATACTTCTCCTTAAATGCCTTGATATATTTACAAGCCACTTCGGTGGCCTTTTCGATATGATACCGTTCATCGACATTGTCATTGATTTCCAAACCGTATTCCTTACCGGTGGCCTTCATTATCTGCCAAAAACCAGTTGCCCCAGCCGGGGAAACCACGTTCTGAAGACCGCTTTCGGCGACCGCTAAATATTTAAAATCATCCGGGATACCGTTCTTTGCGAGAATGGGCTCTATAATCGGGAAATACTTGTTGGCCCTTTTCATTAGCAGGAGTGCGTTTGATTGCCAATAGGTATTCACTAGGAATTCCCGATCCACACGTTCCATAACCTCAGGATCCTCCATAGGTACCGCTTCACCTGCAAAGTTTAGATCTTTAGGGATATCGATCGTACTGATCTTATAGCCATCTGCTACATTTTTATCGATTACGGCAGTAGTTTCTTCATTTTTATCCGGTCCATTGTAATCCTGCACGGCAAATACTAAAGTGCTTACCACAAAGAAGACGCCCAAAAGCATCAAAATATTCTTCAAAATCTTCATCATTACAAATTTATAAGTTACTCAAAGGTAGTATTACAACTCGCTTAATCCAAAATAATTGTTGGAAGTCGTTCATTAAACCATTTGGCCCGATGAATGATCATGGTATGGGTGCCATTTGGTATGCGAATGCAGTCCTCGATATAGCCGATTGGAAATACTGCGTCTTTTTCCCCATGAATGTGCACTAGGTTGTCTAGACAGTGGGTTTGTTGCCAGTTTACCATTTGATCTATTGCCCAATCTAAATAATATGCGTCGCGGATCGAAAGGTATTTTTCATAAAGTTCCAACCGTTTTACTACAGATTCCCCAAAGGCATATTTGGCCAGTAATTCTACATTATTTACTAAACCAGTGGGAAGTAATCTATGTATTTTGGTATATTTCGCAAAAACCATTCGCTTGGGCAGTTCCGACGTATATTTTACGCTCGAAATAATGATCACCTTTCGCGTTTTGATCAATTTGGCCATCTCCTGTACCAAAATACCTCCGAATGAAACCCCAATGAGTACTGGATTTTCATGCCTGATATGTGTATTCATGATTACGGCATATTCTGCCAGTGTCATGTCTTTATTAGGGACAAACCATTCTAGGAAATGCAGTTCAAATTTGAGTTTTGGGAGGTAAATATTCTCAAAGATACCTGAGTTCGCGGCCATCCCTGGCATAAAATAGACCTGAATCCTAGGTGTGTTCATAGATGGCAAGCTAATCTTTTTACTAGGAAAATTGCATTATTTTTACTACTTTTGTTCCAGTTGCATGAAGTACCCCAAATTATACATCCTTTTTTAAAAGTAGAAAATTACAATACGAGAACATTGTAATTTTTTTGTCTGAGACCAATTTAAATCAAACTATATGAATGAAGTAGAAGTTAAGGACAACAGTTTTTTGCGCCAATTTGAAACCAGGGTTGAAGGCCATTTAGCCAAAATCGAATACTCTTCCCAAGAACGTAAGGTTTTTTTGACCAAATTGGTCATTCCAGAAGAAATTACGGTAGAAGGTTTTAAAGAAGAATTTATCAAGTCTGTACTGCACCACATTCAAAATCAGAATCAGCGGGTCGTCCCGACCAGCCCGCAAATAGCGGGTTTTTTACGCAAGAACAGACAGTATAAGGAAATGTTGCCAGTAGGTATTCGTATCTAAAAAGACATTTTTGAAAAGAAGCCAAATCCCGTTATAAGACGGGGTTTTTTTTTGATGGACCATCTGTGGTCCCTCAGAAAGGGTCTACAAATTCAAATCGTACGATCCCATCACTCTCTATCGTGCGCAGCACTATCCTGTGGAGTGTATTAACAAGTTCAGGGTCCCAAGGCGCTTTTACCTTAACGTAGTTTTCAGTAAAGCCCTGTATATAACCTTCTTTATTACCTCCTTCGAACAATACAGTGTGAACCGTACCTAATTGGTGTTCATAGAACGCCCGTCTTTTCTTGGCGGAAAGTGCTCGAAGCATCTTACTTCTCTTGTTCCTGATTTTTTTCGGAACAGCACCTTCCATGCTCACGGCGGCCGTGTTGTCACGCTCTGAATAGGTAAAGACATGCAAGTACGAAATCTCCAAGGTGTTCAAAAAATGATAAGTTTCCATAAATAGTTCCTCGGTCTCACCAGGGAACCCTACAATTACATCGACACCAATACACGCATTGGGCATAGTTTCACGTATTCTTTGCACACGGTCCACGTAAAGTTCACGCAAATACCTTCGACGCATCAATTTGAGTATTCGATTACTACCACTTTGAAGTGGAATATGAAAGTGGGGCACGAATACCGAACTTTGGGCTACAAAATCGATTGTCTCGTTCGCAAGAAGATTGGGCTCAATTGAGGAGATTCGTATGCGATTTAGGCCAGCCACTGTGTCTAATGCCTTTACCAAGTCTAAAAAGCTATGCGCATGTTTTTTATCACCGAATTCACCTTTTCCATAGTCACCTATATTGACACCTGTCAAAACAATTTCCTGTATTCCTTGTGCAGCGATATCAATGGCATTTTTTATAACATTTTCCAATGAATCGCTTCTTGAGATACCTCGTGCCAGCGGTATGGTGCAGTAGGTACATTTGTAATCGCATCCATCCTGGACTTTCAAAAAGGCCCGTGTGCGGTCACCAATGGCATAGCTTCCCACATAGAAATCGGCCTCTTCGATTTCGCAGGAATGTATTTGTGCAGTGCCCTTTATGTACTCTGGATTATTAAATAGCTGATTTATATAATCGGCAATCTTGAATTTTTCACTGGCGCCCAAAACAAGGTCTACCCCATGAACAGCGGCCAGTTGCCCAGGTTTAAGTTGCGCATAGCAACCAATGGCCGTAATGTAGGCGTCTGGATTTATTTTTTGAGCCTGTTTGACAATCGTCTTAAAGCGCTTATCGGCATTTTCGGTAACCGAGCATGTGTTAATGACATACATATCGGCCCATTCGGTGAAATCGACCCGATGATACCCTTCGTCACCAAGACCTCTTGCAATTGTGGAGGTCTCCGAGAAATTAAGTTTACAACCTAAGGTATAGAAGGCCACCTTTTTTCGAAGGTCAATGTCTTGTCGATCTATTATTTCTACGGTTTGTGAATTCAAAACACGTGTGGATTTCAGTATTTCAGGATTGCAAAGTTAATCAAAGTTTGTGGTTTTTGAGATATCAGACTCGGCCCACTGTTAAATTTTCCCTGCCCCCTCCTTCGCTGAAGCTCCGGAGGACACGTACTGCTTACTGGATCTTGTTGGCCAATTTTTTGAATTGAATAGTACTACAAAATAACAGTCTAAGCGATTAATAATTCCGATACTTCTGGGTCAATGCAAAGACCGTATTCAAAATACGGGCCTCGACATCATCGAAAACGACTCCTCTTCGAGCCATCATCACCTTTGCTGCCTCGAATGCTTTCTCCGTGGGATAGGTCGTAAAGCCCGATGCCCCACCCCAACTGAAACTGGGTACGAAATTTCGAGGAAAACCCGGAACGTAGATGTTGCAATTTACTCCGATGACCGTACCAGTGTTGAACATTGTGTTTATGGCGCTTTTACTATGATCCCCCATCATAAGGCCACAAAATTGAAGTCCGGTTTGCTCAAAGCTTTCGGAGGCATAGTTCCACATGCGAACCTTCGCATAATTATTCTTAAGGTTCGAGTTATTGCTATCGGCACCGATATTGCACCACTCTCCCAATACGGCATTTCCCAAATACCCTTCATGCCCCTTGCTCGAATATCCAAAAATCACCGAATTGCTTATTTCCCCACAGACCTTACCATGAGGCCCAATAGTTGTAGCCCCATAAATCTTGGCACCCATTTTTACAACGGCCTTTTCACAAAGGGCAAGGGCTCCACGAATCAAATTTCCTTCCCATATTTCTGAATCCTTCCCAAGATAAATGGGCCCTTCAGTGGCATTCAAAATACTGTGCTCTACTTTTGCACCAGGCTCCAAAAAAATATTTTCGGCATTGATAAGTCGATTCGTATTTGAAATGGGCGCACTTTTTCTCCCGGAAGTAATTAAATCAAAATCGGCCTGCAAGGCTTCTCCATTTTTTGAAAAGATGTCCCAGGTATTCTCAATTCTCAGGAGTTCCCCTGAAAATTCGATCGGTCTAAATTTTGAAAGGTCTACATCCTGTTCTGCATTTTGTGTGTAATAGGCAATGGCCACTCCTTTCTTAAAAATCACCTCGTTCGGCGCAAGTTTTTTAATTAAATCGACAAGCTCTAAAGTTGGAAGAAAAGAGGCATCGATCAGTATGTTAGATGCTTCTATGATAATCGGAAACTTCTCGGCAAGATAAGTTTCGGTGCGTGTAGATGTACTGCTCCCCAAGAATTTTTCCCATTTTTCCCGCAGGGTCAAAATACCAATTCGTATCTCGGCAACAGGTCTGGTGAAGGTAAAGGGCAAAAGAGCATCCCTTATGGCTCCGTCAAACAGAATATAATTCATGGCCTTGGTTATTTACAACAAAAATAGGGAAACTTTGTAGCACCCATATGATGAAAATAAATAAATCGATGTTACTGAAAAAGTGGAGAGCACACTAAACAGTAACGCCTTCGAGGTTCGAAGGCGTTTTGGTATATGTAAACAGGAGGTGTTAGTTCCTATTCTTCTTCGGTTTCGGAACTCGCTTTGGTCTCGACTTTTTTTGCGGTTTCGCTTGCAACAGGTTTGGCAGCAACTTTCGGACTTTCCTTTACCTCAACTTGCTCGGAGTTTCCACCCTTCTTAAACTTATCGTATTTGTTCTTGAATTTGTCAATACGGCCGGCTGTATCCAAGAATTTCGCTTTGCCAGTATAAAAAGGATGCGATGTTCTAGAGATTTCCAACTTCACTAACGGATATTCGACCCCATCAACTTCCAAGGTTTCCTTTGTATCTGCGGTAGACTTTGTCAAAAACACATCATCATTCGACATGTCTTTGAAGGCTACCAATCTATATTTCTCTGGGTGAATGCCTTTTCTCATTGTAAAAACTTTATAGGTACTATTTTTAGAGCTGCAAATTTAAGTAATTTTCTGTAACCTACAATTTTAATAGTCAAAAAAAAGAAAGAAAAAAATTGTATTTTTAGATGTAATAAAATGCGACTTGTCGCAACTAACAATTAAGTAACCATAAAACAAACAACATGGAAGAAAACCAACCAAAAACAGGAAAGTATGCAATGAATTTCGGCTTAATACTGGGCGTCATCAGTGTAATCTTTGGTATAATGCTTTATACTTTGGATATGCATTATCAAAGAAATACAGCGGTTACCATAGTCGGGGTCCTAATTACCATCGTGGTGCTGTTCTTTGCCATCAATCAGTTCAAAAAGAACAATGGGGGTTATCTCACCCTTTCAGAAGCCTTAAAAGTTGGTGTCGGGGCTGCTTTAATTGCCGCATTAATCGGCGTGGTGTACCAATATGCCTTGGCAAATTTTATTGATCCCAATTTCATGGACAAAGCAATGGATGCTCAAATGGCTGAAGCCGTCGCCAATGGTTCGATGTCGTCAGCAGATGTCGAACAAGGCAAGGAAATGGGCAAAAAATTCTTCTGGGTAGGGTATCCAATCTACCTTATTGTAAGTGTTTTGTTCGGTTTGATAATTTCATTGGTAATAGGCTTGGTAATTAAAAAGAACAAGCCTGAATAGTATTATTTGTACTTTTGAACATATTATCAGAAGTACTGCATGAATTTATCCATTGTTATTCCCTTGCTCAATGAGGAAGAATCTTTAAGAGAACTTCATGATTGGATTGTATCAGTGATGCAATCCAATCAGTATTCTTATGAAATTCTCTTTATCGATGATGGTAGTAATGATGGGTCGTGGAATATCCTCTCAAAACTTTGTGAAATAAACCCGAATGCCAAGGCCATTCGATTTCCAATGAATTTTGGCAAATCACAGGCATTACATGCCGGATTTAAAGCCGCACACGGCGATGTGATAATTACCATGGATGCCGATTTACAGGATAATCCAGAGGAAATTCCGGAAATGTACCAACTCATAAAAAAAGACGGCTATGACTTGGTATCTGGCTGGAAGAAAAAAAGATACGATTCTTTCATTTCGAAGAATATGCCTTCGAAGTTATTCAATTGGGCCGCCCGAAAGACTTCAGGGGTACACCTGAATGATTTTAATTGCGGCTTGAAGGCCTTTGACAAGAAAGTGGTCAAAAATATTGAAGTTTCAGGCGAAATGCACCGGTATATTCCAGTACTTGCCAAAAATGCGGGGTTTTCAAATATTGGTGAAAAGGTCGTTCAACACCAGGCCCGGAAATACGGTAAAACAAAATTTGGTATGGAGCGATTTATTAACGGATTTTTAGATTTGATCACTATTTGGTTCGTATCAAAATTCGGCCGTCGCCCGATGCATCTTTTCGGCGCCCTCGGTGTGCTCATGTTTATAGTAGGATTTGGGTTCGCGCTGTATTTGGGAATTGACAAACTTTTATTAGAACCAACAGGACGATTAATTACAGATCGTCCGCAATTCTTTATTTCACTAACGGCCATGATTATTGGCACTCAATTGTTCCTGGCAGGTTTCCTGGGCGAGATATTGATACGCTCCCGAAAAAATGAACCCCGCTATACGATTGTAGAGCAACTCAATTTGGCAGATAATACGCAACAAGATATTAACTAGCATATTCAAGGCAAAACGAACTTTATGGATGCATATATAACCACGGCGAAATCCTGGGACTCGCCAACCTTTGATGCGGAAACTCGGTCAAGGGTAATAAATCTACTCAAACAAAACGGGGAAGAACTTAAGGATAGCTTTTATAGGAATCTTGAATTTGGGACGGGTGGCATGCGTGGCATTATGGGCGTAGGCACAAATCGAATCAATAAATATACCTTAGGAAAAAGTACACAAGGATTGAGTAATTACCTTAAGAAGGTGTATGCCGATACCGAAATAAAGGTGGTAATCGCCTATGATTGTCGTCATAACAGTGACACCTTGGCCAGAACCGTTGCAGAAGTATTTTCTGCGAATGGCATAACGGTAAATCTCTTTTCCGAACTTAGGACAACGCCTGAGCTTTCGTTTGCGGTAAGGCATTTAAAATGCCATGCGGGCATTGTATTAACCGCTTCACATAATCCGCCGGAATATAATGGCTATAAGGTGTATTGGACAGATGGCGGCCAGATTGTACCCCCTCAGGATCACGAGATCATTGCCGAAATCAATGCCCTTGATTATGGCGATGTAAAATTCACGGCAGACGGCAGTCTGATCCACCTAATCAACGCTGAAGTAGATGAGGCCTTTATCAATGCCTCGGTAACAAATGGAAATTTCGGCGCTAAAGGCAAGGACGATTTCAAAATTGTCTTTACGTCCCTTCATGGTACCTCGATAACCGTAATACCTGAGGTCTTAAAGCGTGCCGGATATAAAAATGTTACCCTGATCGAAGAACAAGCCATACCCGATGGCAATTTCCCTACGGTGATTTCACCAAACCCAGAGGAACCAGAGGCCTTATCGATGGCCATTAAAAAAGCAGAGGAAATTGGGGCGGATATGGTCGTAGGGACGGATCCGGATAGCGATCGACTTGGGATCGCCGTTCGCAATCTCGACGGGGAGATGCAAATCTTGAACGGAAACCAGACCATGGTCTTAATGACAAAATTTCTCCTTGATCAACATAAGAAAAAAGGCATGACGGGAAACGAATTTATCGCCTCTACCATTGTCTCGACTCCAATGATGACAGCATTGGCAAACGCTTATGGCGTGGAATACAAAATAGCATTGACTGGCTTTAAATGGATTGCCAAGATGATCGAAGATTTTCCGGATCAACAATTTATAGGCGGCGGCGAGGAAAGTTTCGGGTTTATGGTGGGCGACTTTGTACGGGATAAGGACGCGGTCACCTCTACCCTTTTGGCCTGTGAAGTAGCAGCCAATGCGAAGGCGAATGGCAGCTCATTCTATAAAGAGCTGATCAACTGTTATGTAAACTATGGCTTCTATAAGGAAAAATTGGTCTCGTTGACGAAAAAAGGCATAAGTGGCGCAGAAGAAATCGATCAAATGATGATCGATTTTAAGGAAAATCCCGTAAAAAGTATTGACGGCTCCCAAGTTATCCGCGTCGATGATTATAATACCTCAACCTCAAAGAACCTCGTTACCGGCAAGGTGGCCACCATCGATATTCCTAAATCGAATGTGTTGATCTATACTACCGCGGAGGGCACCAGAATGGCAGCGCGACCAAGTGGAACCGAACCGAAAATCAAGTTTTACTTTAGCATCAACGCCCCCCTGGACAAACCAGAAAATTTTCTGAAAATCGACGGGGAATTAGACGCCAAAATTAATCGCATACTTAGGGAATTGAAACTGGATTAATGGAATATTTCAAGAAAATTCTTCGCTACGCGAAACCCTACCGCAACTATGGCTACTTAAATATCTTTTTCAATATTCTGTACGCACTCTTTAGTGCCCTCTCATTCGCCGCACTTATTCCCATGTTAAATGTTTTGTTCGACAAGGCAAAACAACTAGAGAACCCTCCGGTTTTCATGGGCATCGGCAAAACGAAGGATTATTTCATGGACTATATGAACTACCAGGTTACCCAATTCGCCGGGGAAGATCAAATGAAAGGATTGGTTTTGGTCATTGGTTTGGTACTAGTTCTTTTTTTACTGAAAAACCTGTTCAATTATCTGGCGATGTACTTTATCACCTTTCTCCGGAACGGTGTTCTTAAGGATATCCGAAATGCCATGTTCCAAAAAATCACAGACCTCCCGATTGCCTACTTTTCCGAGAAAAGAAAAGGGGATGTCATTGCCCGTATCACCTCCGATGTACTAGAAATACAACACTCCTTTCTATCAGTACTCGAATTGATCGTTCGTGAACCCTTGACTATTTTGTTTACCATTATCGTCATGTTCCTGATTAGCAGTAAACTGACCGTTTTCGTATTTATTTTCATTCCCATTTCTGGGGCCATTATCTCGTGGATCGGGAAGTCGCTCAAAAGACAATCAGACAATGTTCAACGGGAACAAGGTCAATTTTTGTCAATTGTCGAAGAGACCTTAGGCGGGTTGCGCGTCATCAAGGCCTTCAATGCAGAAGGACGGTTTTTTAATACCTTCCAGGCATCGACCCAGCGGTTTTTCCAGTATTCGAACAAGCTGTTAAACCGCCAGAATCTGGCCTCTCCCATGGGTGAATTTTTAGGAATTTTGACCATAGGCGTACTTTTATGGTTTGGGGGTAAAATGGTTTTAATCGATAAGACCTTGGACGCGGCCTCCTTTATCGCCTATATGGGTTTGGCTTATGGCGTACTCACGCCCGCCAAATCGATTAGCAAGGCTTCCTATGGAGTAAAAAAGGGGAATTCGGCGGCCGAACGTGTTTTGGAAGTTTTGGAAACTACCAATCCGATTCTTGAAAAAGCCGACGCCATCATAAAGGCCGAATTTAGTTCTAAAATCGAACTTAATCATGTTTCGTTTAAATATGAGGACGAATTTATCTTGAAAAATTTTGATCTCGTTGTAAACAAAGGTGAGACAGTGGCCCTAGTAGGGCAATCTGGAAGCGGTAAGAGTACCATTGCAAATCTTGTTACGCGTTTTTATGATGTCAACGAAGGTGCAATACTAGTTGATGGCCATGATATCAAGGACCTGACTAAAAAATCATTGCGAAATCTTATGGGCTTGGTAACCCAAGATTCCATTTTATTCAACGATACAGTACGAAACAATATTGGTCTAGGGAAAATTAACGCTACCGAAGAAGAGATTATTGAGGCTGCTAAAATCGCAAATGCCCATGATTTTATATTGGACCTTCCCAAAGGCTACGAGACCAATATTGGCGATAGCGGTAATAAATTGAGTGGTGGGCAGAAGCAACGTCTTTCAATCGCGCGGGCCGTTTTGAAAAATCCACCCATTATGATACTTGATGAGGCCACCTCGGCACTTGACACCGAAAGTGAGCGTCTGGTTCAGGATGCTTTAGAAAAAATGATGCGAAATCGGACTTCAATTGTTATTGCCCATCGACTTTCTACCATTCAAAAGGCCAACTCGATTGTAGTTCTGCAAAAAGGGGAAATTGTTGAACAAGGTTCTCATGCAGCGCTCATGGCCAAGGGTGGCGTCTATAAAAAACTGGTCGATATGCAGTCACTTGCGTCTTAAAATCAAGGAGCCAAGCAAACGGATGGTAATTTCAGAATGGTGAAGTTCATCCTTTCTTGTTAGGGATGTTTGGCAGGCATATTAAACCTTTTCATAACTTTATAGTCCAACTAAACGGAATCTAAGTATAAAGATGTCGATTGCAGAGGAAACCTTGGTGCAACAATTGAAGCAATCGCATTCGCGGCCTAAGGCGTTCGAGGTACTTGTTAATACCTATAAAGAGCGACTCTATTGGCACATTCGCAGAATGGTTTTGAACCACGACGATACCGACGACTTAGTGCAGAACACATTTATAAAAGTCTTTCGCAATATTGACGGATTCAAGGGAGACAGTAAATTGTATTCTTGGATGTATCGTATCGCCACCAATGAAGCTTTGACTTTTTTAAAATCAAAATCCAGGAAATTAGGCCTTGAAAATGAAGAGCTACAAAGTCGAATGGTCAATAATTTAGAGGCCGACGTGTATTTTGAAGGAGATGAAATTCAATTAAAATTACAAAAAGCGATCGCATCGCTCCCCGATAAACAGCGATTGGTATTCAATATGAGATATTTTGAAGAGATCAAGTACGAGGATATTTCAGAAATTCTGGATACTTCGGTCGGCGCATTGAAAGCTTCCTACCATTTGGCAGCAAAAAAAATTGAAAGTTATCTATTAGGTCATTAAACCTTTTAAAAGATTGATAGTCAAATATAAGGAATGAAAAAACTGATTAAAAATAGCGACTTTAAGGCTCCAGAGGGCTACTTTGAAGGATTTACCGATAAACTAATGGGTAGGTTGTTAGAAGATGAGTCCGCTTTCTCCAATCAGGACAAAAACAAGGATGGTTTTACGATTCCAGAAGCCTATTTTGGAACGCTGAATGAAAAAATCCTTTCCCAAATAAACGAGCAAAATACCAAGGTAATTCCGTTACATAGCTATCGCGCTTATTATTCGGTGGCCGCTACTGTTGCCGCCGTCATTGTATTGGCGCTTGGTATTTTTTGGAACACCACAAAGGCGGTAACATTTGAAAGTTTGGCGAATTCTGACATAGAATATTATTTCGAAAACAATGATTTAGATCTCACCGCCCTGGAAATCGCAGAAGTTTTCCCGATTGATGACATAAAAATCGGGGACATTATGAAGCAACAACTGAATGAAGAAAATGTTATTGATTACATAAATAATCATATTGATGATTTTGAGGATTTAAACCTAGATAGTGATGAATAAGTTAAAAACAATTGTAGCTGCTGCATTTTTACTGGTAACTGCAATGAATTTTGGGCAAAATAGACATGACGGGGATAAAATCAAAGCGCTTAAAATTGCTTTTATCACTGAAAGAATCGATTTGAGCAGTAAGGAGGCCCAGGCCTTTTGGCCGTTATATAATAGGTATGAAGAGAAAAGGGAAGCCATGCGCCAAAAAGACCGTACCTTAATACGAGGCAAGATCAGGAAAGTCGAAGACCTAAGCGAACAGGAGGCCATAAAACTTTTAGACGAGTATATTAATTTTGAGGAAGAGGAAGAGCGGCTAGATACCGATTTTTACAAGGAGGTTGCAAAAGTCATCTCCGCTAAAAAAGCGCTCTTGTTATTGCGTTCCGAGGAAGATTTTAAGCGCCAATTAATAAAGGAATACCGACAAAAACATGGCGGCGGTGGATGTCCCTAACAAAATCATACCGATTTCATACCAAAAGGAAGCAAGAAATTGCTTCCTTTTTATTTAAATACAAGTTTTGAAATCCTATCCCGACCTGCGGCATACGCTACCGAATCATTCAGAAATCGCAGGGTATAAAATGGCTCGTCAGAAAGATGTTTCCAATGCGCCCCGCTGTCATGAGAATAGGAAATGCCGGTAAAACCAAGGGCTACAATCGAATTTCCATCTGAATTCGGTACAAATTGCACGCAGCTTTTATAGGACGGATCTGCCCCATCGGCAATCAGATTCCAGGTTTTACCACCATCAGTGGTTAGCGCTTTGTTCGCGATGTTGCTTTCTGGTCGCGTGTAATCACCCCCAATGGCGATTCCTAAATTTTCATCAAAAAAATCCACGGAATAAATTCCTTGCGTGGGTGCTTGGTTGACAATCGGAGTTTCTTGTATTTGCCAAGTTTTCCCTTTGTCGGGAGAAAAATAGATTCGGCTCTTGGTAGTTGCTATCCAAGTGTTGTTCCCAACTACCTTGATATTCGTATTGCTTGCCGCGAATGCCCCTTCCCCATCGATGCCCTTGGGCAACTGGGAACAGGGTATCTTGACCCAAGATTTGCCCCCATCGCGCGTTATGATAATGCTCAGACAACCTTCCATACTATCCCCTACTGCAATGCCCTCAACATCGTCCCAGAAGGTCATTGCGTCATAAAAAACACCCTCTGCGGTTTCCTGATAAACTAAATCCATTTTTCCATTGCCTCCGGTTTTATACAGTAGCGCCGGACTCCCGACCGAGAGCATGAAAAAATCGGTCGATGTATGTGCAACCGCTCGAAACTCCGGTCGGATGGAGTCGTATTTTTCGAAATTCGTCCGAATCTTGCCAGACCCCAAATCAAGGAATCCAAAAATACCGTTATTGGCCGCAAATGCGACACTATTCCCCATAATCTCAATGGCACGTATGCTTACCGAATCTTGATAAACAGTTTCAATGTGGACCGATTTAAAAGGCATACGAGCCTTCTTTTCAGCACACGAAGAAGCCAAAATAAGAAACAAGACCATAGAGAGGATGCGCATGGGATAAAGTTTATCAAAAATAAAGCGAATCGAATGTAAAACAATACCTTTGCAGCCTTAATTTTAGCCATGAAACTTCATAGAAATCTGGTATTTGCCGTAATCGACGCCTTGAATTTGGTATTCAATGAAGGGGAATACGCAGATAAGGTGGTCCAAAAAGTCTTAAAATTCGATAAACGGTGGGGTGCCCGAGATCGCGGTTTCATCGCCGAGACCACCTATGAAATGGTGCGTTACAAAAGGCTTTATGCCGAAATTGCCGAAATTAAGGCGCCCTATAGCAGACCAGATTTTTTTCGGATGTGGGCGGTTTGGGCAGTATTAAAAGGGATTGATTTACCTGATTGGAAACAAATCGAACCTACGCCCGAGCGACGTATTAAAGGAAAGTTCGACGAACTCTCCAAAATAAGGAAATACCGTGAATCGGTTCCTGACTGGATAGATGCGCTCGGTGAAAAATCGCTAGGCGAAAACTTATGGACCAAAGAAATTGCCGCCCTTAACCAGCAGGCTGAAGTTATCCTACGAACAAACACGCTGAAGACTACCAAGGAAGCGCTTCGAAAAATACTATTAGAAGAAGGTATTGTGACTGAACCGATTAAAGGATATTCAGTGGCCTTAAAATTATCGGAAAGGGCGAACGTTTTCGTAACCCAGGCTTTCAAGAATGGATTGTTCGAGGTACAGGACGCCTCATCGCAGTTGGTGGCTGAATTATTGGATGTTAAACCGGGACAGCGTGTCGTCGATACCTGTGCGGGAGCTGGTGGAAAGACCTTACATTTAGCTGCCCTGATGGAAAACAAAGGCCAACTTATCGCAATGGATATTTATGGAAGTAAATTAAAGGAATTGAAACGAAGGGCGCGTAGAAATGGTGCCCATAACATTGAACCCAGGGAAATCGATTCAACCAAGGTCATCAAAAAACTATACGCCAGCGCTGATAGGGTGCTGATCGACGCCCCTTGTACAGGTCTAGGCGTGATTCGTAGAAATCCGGATACCAAATGGAAACTAAAACCTGAATTCCTGGAAACAATTATAAAGGACCAACAAGAAATTATTCGTAGTTATAGTAAAATTGTCAAGCCAGGTGGGAAAATGGTATATGCAACCTGCTCAATCCTTCCTCAGGAAAACTCCGAGCAGATAAAATCGTTTTTAGGGTCTGAAGAAGGCAAGGAATTTGCCGTATTGGAAGAACGTAAAATCTACGCCTCCAAAAGTGGCTATGACGGTTTTTATATGACCCTATTAGAGAAAAAGAACACCCACTAATATGGGTAACACCCCATACAGCTGCTTACCTCGCTCGTATTATTTACCCGTGCTTCCCTGGGAATTGTGATTTCTGCAGAACAATCGAACCGCGATTTCTATCAACAATTTTGACCATTGGCTGTTAACTATTTGCCGAAGATAGTAGTCAAAAAAGATGTAAATTTGTGCTTTCTTAAATTTAACATCAAGTTTAGTCAATGATTCACTTTTTCGGAGATGTAAAAACCAAGGTTTTCGCGGTTCAGACCGTCAAGGAACTTTCGAAGCAAGAAATAGATAAACTCATATGGTTGTTCGGCAACCATCCCAAGATAAACGCGGCGTCAATTGACGCCTTTTTTGTGGGCCCTCGTGCAGCAATGATTACCCCATGGAGCACAAATGCCACTGAAATTACCCAAAATATGGGCATTTCTGACATCCTTCGTATCGAGGAATTCAAAGCTGTCTCGAGCGACTTTACCCAATTCGACCCCATGCTTACCCAAAAGTTTAAAAGCTTGGACCAAGCTATTTTTAACGTTGATGTGATACCTGCCCCGATCTTGGAGATTGAAGATATTGCGACTTACAATCAAAAGGAAGGATTGGCTCTCAGTGATGAAGAGGTCGACTATCTTAACACGCTATCTGCCAAAATTGGAAGAAAATTGACCGATTCGGAGGTATTTGGATTCAGTCAGGTGAACTCAGAACACTGTCGTCACAAAATTTTCAATGGCACCTTCGTAATCGATGGACAGGAAATGCCCTCCTCGCTCTTTAAATTGATTAAGAAAACCTCACAAGTAAATCCGAACAACATCGTTTCGGCCTATAAGGATAACGTCGCCTTCATAAAAGGTCCCAACGTCATACAATTCGCGCCAAAAAGTGCTGACAGGCCCGATTTTTATGAAGAAAAGGATTTTGAATCGGTCATCTCATTGAAAGCGGAAACCCATAATTTTCCGACCACAGTAGAACCTTTTAACGGGGCTGCCACGGGTTCAGGGGGTGAAATTCGGGATCGCCTTGCCGGCGGAAAAGGCTCACTACCCTTGGCGGGTACTGCCGTATATATGACGGCGTATTCGCGATTGGAAGCAGATCGCCCATGGGAAAATGGCATGGCCGCCCGTTCTTGGCTGTACCAAACACCCATTGACATTCTGATCAAAGCCTCTAATGGTGCCTCGGATTTCGGCAACAAATTCGGTCAACCGTTAATTGCTGGTTCGGTCTTGACCTTCGAAAATTCAGACGATGCACGGCGTCTCGGTTATGACAAGGTCATCATGCAAGCGGGTGGTATAGGTTACGGGAAGGCGGCACAAGCCATAAAAGGGCAGCCCAAACCTGGAGACAAGATCGTAATCCTGGGTGGCGACAATTATCGCATCGGTATGGGCGGCGCCGCTGTTTCAAGTGCCGATACTGGCGAATTTAGTTCTGCCATCGAATTAAATGCCATTCAGCGCTCCAATCCGGAAATGCAGAAACGGGCGGCCAATGCGATTCGTGGGATGGTGGAAAGTGATCAAAATTATATTGTTTCCATTCACGACCATGGGGCAGGCGGACACCTCAACTGTCTTTCGGAGTTGGTAGAGCATACGGGGGGGCTGATCGATCTGGATAAATTGCCAGTAGGCGACCCAACCCTTTCGGCCAAAGAAATTATAGGGAACGAATCGCAGGAGCGTATGGGGCTTGTTATCGGGAAAAAAGATATCGATCTCTTACAGCGCATTGCAGACAGGGAACGATCCCCTATGTATCAGGTTGGTGATGTCACCGGTGACCATAGATTTTCGTTCATATCACAAAGTTCTGGAGCCAAACCAATGGATTTGGACTTGGAGGATATGTTCGGAAGTTCACCGAAAACCATAATGAACGATGTAACCGTCCTAAGAAACTACAAGGAGCCGACATACGCCCTTGAATCCTTCCATGAGTATTTGCAACATGTCTTGCAATTGGAGGCCGTAGCTTGCAAAGACTGGTTAACAAACAAGGTCGACCGATGTGTTGGCGGCCATGTGGCCAAGCAACAGTGCGTGGGGCCCTTACAACTGCCATTGAACAACTGTGGTGTTATGGCCTTGGATTTCAAAGGGAAGGAAGGCATTGCCACTAGCATCGGCCACTCTCCTATTTCAGGTCTGATCGACCCTGTCGCAGGCAGTAAAAATAGTATTGGCGAGGCTTTGACCAACATTATATGGGCGCCGCTAAAGGATGGTCTAACGTCGGTTTCCCTAAGTGCTAATTGGATGTGGCCCTGTAGGAATGCTGGCGAAGATGCGCGACTGTATCAGGCCGTACAAGCAGTTTCCGATTTTTCGATCGCACTTGGCATCAATGTGCCTACCGGTAAGGATTCCTTGTCAATGAAACAAAAATATTCAGACGGGGAGGTACTGGCCCCTGGGACTGTGATCATTTCTGCTGCAGGTCATTGCGATGCGATTGCCAAAATAGTCGAACCGGTTCTCCAAAAAAATGGCGGCCCCATCTATTATATAAACGTATCAAAAGACACCTACAAGCTTGGAGGGTCTTCGTTTGCACAAATTCGGAAAACTATTGGGGCTGAAGCGCCAACAATACGGGACGCTGCTTATTTCAAGACCGTTTTCAACACAATTCAGACATTGATAAAAGAAGATCTGCTACTTGCTGGCCATGATGTTGCATCCGGTGGCTTGATAACCACACTTTTAGAAATGTGCTTTTCCGATGTCAATTTAGGCGCTGAATTAGACCTATCTGAACTCGGTGAAGCAGACACGATCAAGGTACTATTCTCGGAGAATGTTGGCATTGTTTTCCAGGCTCGGGACACTGGGGTCGAACCCATTTTGTCAAAGGCAGGAATCGCTTTTAAAAAAATTGGCCAAGTGGTTCCTGAAGCGACTTTGACCCTAAGGAACGGCGACGTGGAAATGGGGCTTAAAATAGCTTCCTTACGGGATACCTGGTTCAAGACTTCCTATTTGCTAGACGACAAACAAACGGCGAAAGGATTGGCAAAAAAACGCTACGAGAATTATAAGGTTCAACCCCTGCAATTTGCCTTTCCACAGGAAATAATGGCTGCATTGCCCAAGTCGATGAGCCGCTCGGATAACGGTACTATACTAAGGCCCAAGGCAGCCATTTTAAGGGAAAAAGGCAGCAATTCAGAACGCGAAATGGCACATGCCATGTATCTGGCCGGTTTTGATGTCAAGGACGTGCATATGACCGATTTAATATCCGGCCGTGAGTCTTTGGAAGACATTCAATTTATCGGAGCCGTTGGTGGTTTTTCGAACTCAGATGTGCTTGGAAGTGCAAAAGGATGGGCGGGAGCCTTCAAATACAATGAAAAAGCCAATACCGCCTTGGAGAAGTTCTTTAAGAGATCTGATACCTTGTCAGTCGGCATTTGTAACGGATGTCAATTGTTTATGGAGCTGGAACTTATTAATCCGAATCATAAAGTACATGGCAAGTTGACCTACAACGATTCCCAAAAACACGAAAGCAATTTTACTTCGGTAAAGATCCAGGAAAATAATTCGGTAATGCTCTCCAATTTGGCAGGTACTACCCTAGGGGTCTGGATTTCTCACGGGGAAGGAAAATTTATTTTGCCGCATTCTGAGAAAAATTACCACATTGTTGCGAAATACGGTTACGAAGCGTATCCGGCCAACCCCAATGGCAGTGATTACAATACAGCGATGCTTTGTGATACCAGCGGGCGTCACCTTGTAACGATGCCGCATATCGAACGGTCGATCTTTCCATGGAATTGGGCATATTATCCAAAAGACAGAAATGATGCCGCTTCCCCTTGGTTGCAGGCTTTTGTTAATGCACGGATTTGGTTAGAAGACCTACAGGGGGCAAAAAAATAGAAGACATTACACTTTGAATTTTTGTCCGGAAAGTGCGAAATAACACAATAGTGAATCGTACGCTTTCATAATAAAATCTGCATTACTTAGACCATCGTATTGTAAAAATAGAAGCCTAAAACTTTTGGTCGATTCATCAAAATGTAGGTGGTAAGCCACCTGCCAAAAGAAATTCTATAAATAATCGCGTCGCCATTCTCAATATAACCACAGTGTTTCCTTTGAACACCATGTTGACACTCGGCCAGCTTGGTTATGATACCTCTCAAAATTTCAAACAGTGGTTTCGAACCTCGAACGCTATGCAATTTTTTCCTATATTTCAATATCAATTATGTTTCATGCTATGCAAGAGATTACCCGACTTTTCGATTTTCCGTATTACCAACTTGAAAAATTCAATCTTGAAAAATCACTCGTTACCAAATATGGCGATACTTGGGTCGCCACATCTACCAAAGAATATCTTCAAAAGGCAAATACGATTAGTAGGGCGTTGCTGAGAATGGGCGTAAAACCCAATGATAAGATTGCCTTGATATCGACGAATAATCGAAGTGAATGGAATATCTTGGACATTGGGATTCTGCAGCTAGGAGCCCAGAATGTGCCCATATACCCCACGATTTCAGAAGAGGATTATGCCTATGTACTCAATCATTCAGAATGCATTTATTGTTTTGTTTCAGGGCAGGAGGTGTATGATAAGGTCAATGCCGTTCGCAGCATAGTACCCTCTTTGAAAGCAGTTTATTCCTTTGACGAACTGACCGATTGTAAGAATTGGCAGGAGCTTCTAGAACTCGGTGCCGATGCATCGAATCAAAGCCAAGTCGATATATTAAAGGATGCAGTGCATACTGATGATTTAGCAACCTTGATATATACGTCGGGTACGACCGGGAAACCGAAAGGCGTCATGTTATCGCATAGCAATGTCGTCAGTAATGCCCTCGAAAGCTCAAAACGTTTACCCATTGAATACGGGAACGTAAAGTGCTTAAGTTTTTTGCCGGTTTGCCACATTTATGAACGCATGATGATCTACCTGTACCAATATACCGGAGTAACGATATATTATGCACCAATTGATCAGATAAGCGAATATATCAAGGAGGTAGCGCCCCACGTGATGACGGCTGTTCCCAGACTTTTGGAAAAAGTGTATGACAAGATCGTTGCCCGGGGAACTGAATTGCCCGGATTAAAGAAAAAATTATTCTTTTGGGCCCTTGAAATTGGCCTTAGATATGAACCTTATGGACAAAATGGCTGGTGGTATGAGCAAAAATTGACACTAGCACGGAAACTAATTTTTAGTAAATGGAAAAAGGGCCTTGGAGGGAATTTAGCGTTAATTGCTTCTGGGAGTGCCGCGCTCCAACCCAGATTGGCACGTGTATTCAATGCTGCTGAAATGGGTGTGATGGAAGGTTATGGACTCACTGAAACTTCGCCTGTGGTATCTGTAAACGATATGCGTAATGGCGGTTTTAAAATAGGAACCGTTGGAAAATTATTGGATCATACGGAAGTGAAGATTGCCGATGACGGAGAAATATGCGTCAAAGGGCCACAAGTAATGATGGGGTATTACAATGATCCCGAAAAAACGGCCGAGGTAATGAAAGATGGCTATTTTCACACCGGGGATATCGGTGAAATCGATGCAGATGGCTTTTTAAGGATTACCGATCGCAAAAAAGAGATGTTCAAAACATCTGGTGGTAAATATGTTGCGCCGCAACTCTTGGAAAATAGATTTAAACAATCGCGATTTATTGAGCAGATCATGGTCATTGGGGAAGGCGAAAAGATGCCGGCCGCATTGATACAACCCGATTTTGAATTTTTGCGTAATTGGTGTAGCCGCCATCAAATTGCGACAGCCTCGAATATCGAACTTGTGAAAAACGAAAAAGTGGTGGCCCGATTTCAAGAAGAAGTAGATCTGGCCAACGAAAAATTCGCCAAATGGGAAAAAGTGAAGGAATTTCGACTGACCCCCGATGTATGGAGCATTGATGCGGGCCACTTGACCCCTACTTTGAAACTCCGCCGCAAGGTCATCAAAGAAAAGTATAGTGACTTATATCGCGATATCTACCAACATAAATAGTATTTGAATCAACTTATACTGAATCTTACGTACCAGAATTTACGAAAATATATTATGCGTGCATAGTATTTTTTTATATATTTGACATAACAAACTTACCTATGAAAGATCTTACGATTGATTATGCCTTGCGGGCAACCTGGCAGGCGGTTGCGCGAATGTATAATGAGGAGGCCAAAAAATTCGATTCGACCATGGCAGTTGGTTTTACATTATTGAGTATTGATCCAAAAACCGGCACCCCATCAACAGCCCTTGGACCTAAAATGGGGATGGAAGCAACAAGCCTATCCAGGATTCTAAAAAGTATGGAGGAAAAAGGATTGATCCTCCGAAAACCAAATCCGAATGATGGAAGAGGCGTGCTGATCCATTTGACAGATTTTGGGTTGGAGAAGCGAAAAGATTCCAAGGATGCCGTCCTTCGATTTAACGATGTTGTAAAAGCAAACGTATCCCAGGACGATTTACACATCTTTTTCGATGTTCTGGAAAATATCAATCAGCTTATTTCAGAAAAAAATATTTATCCAAAAAGTATAACGACTAATTAATTTTCACGACGTACATGAATAAGCACATCAAAAAAGTAGCAGTTATCGGATCCGGTATTATGGGTAGTGGCATTGCGTGTCACTTCGCGAACATTGGCGTGGAAGTTTTGTTACTTGATATTGTTCCGCGTGAGCTCAATGACAAGGAGAAGGCGAAAGGCTTGACTTTAAATGACCAAGTGGTACGAAACAGATTGGTAAATGATTCCCTGGCATTGGCCCTTAAATCGAAGCCCTCCCCTATTTACCATCAAAAATTCGCGCAGCGCATTCATACCGGAAATCTTGAAGACGATATTTCAAGGGTCGCGAAGGTCGACTGGATCATCGAAGTGGTCGTGGAAAGGTTGGATATCAAAAAGATGGTCTTTGAAAACCTTGACAAACACCGAACACCCGGGACCTTAATTACTTCGAACACCTCGGGCATTCCCATAAAATTTATGTCAGAAGGAAGAAGTGACGATTTCCAAAAACATTTTTGTGGGACGCACTTTTTTAATCCGGCGCGCTATTTAAAGCTCTTCGAGATAATTCCGGGCCCCAAGACCTCAAAGGAGGTCTTGGATTTCTTAAATGGCTATGGGGAAAAATTTTTAGGGAAGACCTCGGTTATCGCCAAGGACACGCCTGCCTTTATTGGAAACCGTGTAGGTATCTTCAGCATCCAAAGTTTATTCCATATGGTAAAGGAAATGGGATTGACCGTAGAGGAAGTCGATAAGTTGACCGGACCTGTCATCGGGCGGCCAAAATCGGCCACTTTTAGAACGGTAGATGTAGTGGGCCTAGACACCTTGGTTCATGTGGCCAATGGAATCTATGAAAATTGCAAGGAAGATGAGCGCTTAGCGCTATTCAAACTCCCTGATTTCATCAAAACCATGATGGAAAATAATTGGCTGGGAAGCAAAACCGGGTCGGGTTTTTATAAAAAGGTAACTGATAAGAATGGTAATAGTGAAATCTTGACCTTAGACTTGGAATCCCTTGAATATCGCCCTGCAAAAAAGGCGAGTTTCCAAACATTGGAACTGACCAAAAGCGTCGACAAGGTTGTAGACCGATTCAAGATTTTGGTCGGCGGAAAGGACAAAGCGGGCGAATTTTATCGAAAAAGTTTTGCTGCTTTATTTGCGTACGTATCACACAGAATTCCTGAAATCGCAGACGAGCTCTATAAAATCGACGACGCCATGAAGGCTGGCTTTGGTTGGGAACACGGACCCTTTCAAATTTGGGACGCTATCGGTCTTGAAAAAGGTTTGGAACTCATACGAGCAGAAGGCCTGCAGGTTGCCGATTGGGTAACACAATTACAAGCTTCTGGAAATGGTTCGTTTTATTCTGTAAAGGATGGCGCTACATATTACTACGATATCCCGAAAAAATCAATGGTCAAAGTACCCGGGCAGGACGCTTTCATTATTTTGGACAACATTCGTACTTCGAAGGAAGTCTTTAAAAATAGTGGGGTGGTCGTCGAAGACTTGGGCGATGGCATATTGAACATAGAATTCCAATCTAAAATGAATACGATTGGTGGCGATGTTTTGGCCGGATTGAACAAGGCAATAGATCTTGCTGAAAAAGATTTCCAAGGATTGGTAGTCGGGAATCAAGCGGCCAATTTCTCTGTTGGGGCGAATATCGGAATGATCTTCATGATGGCGGTCGAACAGGAATATGATGAGCTGAATATGGCAATTAAAATGTTTCAGGACACGATGATGCGTATGCGCTATTCTGCAATCCCTACAGTTTCAGCACCGCATGGTATGTGCCTGGGAGGTGGATGTGAATTGTCACTGCATGCCGATATGGTAGTAGCGGCAGCCGAGACCTATATCGGTTTAGTGGAGTTCGGTGTTGGGGTCATTCCTGGCGGAGGTGGTTCGAAGGAATTTACGGTACGGGCCCAGGACAATTTTCATAAAAATGGAGTTGAATTGAACATTCTTAGGGAATATTTCCTGACCATCGGAACTGCCAAAGTATCAACTTCTGCATATGAAGCCTATGATCTGGGAATCTTACAACATGGAAAGGATATCGTTATCGTCAATAAGGATCGTCAAATTGCAACAGCCAAATCCTATGCAAAATTAATGGCCGAACAGGGGTATACGCAGCCCGTAAAACGTCAAGACATCAAGGTGCTCGGGAAGCAGGCCTTAGGGCTATTTCTTGTTGGGACCGATTCGATGGAGGCTAGCCGATATATCAGTGCCCATGATAAAAAAATAGCGAATAAACTGGCCTATGTGATGGCAGGTGGGGATCTCTCAGAACCAACTTTAGTCAATGAACAGTATTTACTAGACCTTGAGCGCGAAGCTTTTTTATCGCTATGCACCGAGAAGAAGACCTTGGAAAGAATTCAACACATGCTGAAGACCGGGAAACCGTTGCGAAATTGATTATAGCCAGCAATACACTATCGTGTTAAGAATTGAACGTGATCAAGCAGAAGCAATTTAATACTAACTAAAATCCTATTTACCTCTAATAGGAGTTTCCCCAAATTGGGGGCTAGGGGTTCAATATGAGAACTGCATACATCGTAAAAGGATATAGAACAGCCGTCGGCAAGGCGCCAAAAGGCGTATTTCGATTTAAACGCACCGACGAACTGGCTGCCGAAACCATCAAATATATGTTGAAGGAATTACCCGATTTGGATAAAAAACGCATTGACGATGTAATTGTCGGAAACGCGATGCCAGAGGGTTCTCAAGGTTTGAATATGGGGCGGCTCATATCGTTGATGAGTCTTGATATCGTCGATGTGCCAGGGGTAACAGTGAATCGATTTTGCTCTTCCGGAATCGAGACCATCGCCATGGCAACGGCAAAAATTCAGGCAGGCATGGCCGATTGTATCATTGCAGGCGGCGCTGAAAGTATGAGTAGCGTGCCCATGTCTGGGTACAAACCAGAGTTGAACTATGATCTTGCCAAATCAGGCCATGAAGATTATTATTGGGGGATGGGAAACACGGCAGAGGCGGTTGCCGACGAATATAAGGTATCACGTGAAGACCAGGATGTATTTGCCTACGAATCGCACATGAAGGCACTCAAGGCACAGGCCGAAAATCGTTTCCAGGCCCAAATCGTCCCAATCGAAGTCGAGCAGACCTACGTTGATGAAAATGGAAAAAAGGCCGTTAAAAAATATACTGTTACAAAAGATGAAGGACCGCGAAAGGACACAACCTTACAGGCACTTGCTAAACTACCTCCGGTGTTCGCCGCGGGCGGAAGCGTCACAGCTGGCAATTCCTCCCAAATGAGCGATGGAGCCGCCTTTGTAATAGTCATGAGCGAAACAATGATGAAGGAATTGAAACTTGAACCCATTGCCCGTTTGGTCAGCTATGCCGCTGCAGGTGTACCACCTCGCATTATGGGTATTGGCCCCATAAAAGCAGTCCCAAAGGCCTTGAAACAAGGGGGCCTCACTAAAGAGCAAGTTGAGCTGATTGAGCTAAATGAAGCTTTTGCTTCGCAATCCCTCGCAGTTATACGGGAATTACAATTAAACCCAGAGATCGTCAATGTTAACGGGGGGGCTATTTCCTTAGGACATCCGTTGGGATGTACCGGCGCCAAACTTTCAGTGCAGCTCTTTGATGAAATGCGACAGCGCAAGATGCACGGAAAATACGGTCTAGTCACCATGTGCGTCGGCACAGGACAAGGCGCGGCCGGAATCTATGAATTTTTAAATTAAGAAGATGTGAACTATTGGTAGTAGCTACCTCAATTTTTTATACACCATCTAAATACCAGTTACTAAATATTTAATACCCATATTATGAGCATAGAAACCTTACAAAAAGATAATTTGCTGCGCGGCGGTCAATTCCTAGTCAAGGAAACCAATTGTGAGGACGTCTTTACCCTTGAAGACCTTACCGAGGAGCAGAAAATGATGCGCGATAGTACCAAGGAATTCGCGGATCGCGAACTTTGGTCACATTGGGAGCGTTTTGAGAAAAAAGATTACAAGTACACCGAGGAATGCATGCGTAAAGCAGGTGAATTGGGTCTTTTGGGCATTGCCGTGCCAGAAGCCTATGGTGGCCTAGGGATGGGCTTCGTCTCTACGATGTTGGTATGTGACTACATCTCTGGGGTTACTGGTTCATTTAGCACCGCATTCGGCGCCCATACGGGTATCGGAACGATGCCGATTACCTTATATGGAACCGAGGAACAAAAGAAAAAATATGTCCCAAAATTGGCTGTTGGCGAATGGTTCGGGGCCTATTGTTTGACCGAACCCGGCGCAGGTTCTGACGCGAACTCGGGCAAGACAAAGGCGGTTTTGTCTAAAGACGGCAAGTTTTATAGTATTTCGGGGCAAAAAATGTGGATTTCCAACGCGGGATTCTGCAACATGTTCATCGTTTTCGCCCGCATTGAAAACGACAAGAATATAACCGGGTTTATCGTGGAGAACGATCCGAACAATGGCATCACCCTAGGGGAGGAAGAAAAAAAATTGGGAATCCATTCCTCTTCCACGCGCCAAGTATTCTTCAATGAGACCAAGGTTCCCGTTGAGAACATGCTGTCTGAACGCGGCAACGGTTTTAAAATTGCTATGAACGCCCTGAATATAGGTCGAATAAAGCTAGCGGCTGCTTGTCTCGACGCACAGCGTCGTGTACTTACAGAAGCCGTGAAGTATGCCAACGAACGCGTTCAATTTATGACCCCCATAATTAATTTCGGGGCAATAAAGTCTAAAATTGCGACTATGACGGCGAATGCCTATGCCGGGGAATCGGCCTGTTATCGCGCTGCTAAAAATATCGAAGACCGAATAGCACTTCGTGAAGCAGCAGGTAACCCGCATCAAGAAGCTGAGCTTAAAGGAATAGAAGAATATGCTATCGAATGTTCGATCCTTAAAGTTGCCGTATCCGAAGATTTACAGAATACCGCCGATGAAGGCATCCAAATATATGGAGGGATGGGCTTTAGCGCCGATACCCCCATGGAAAAAGCTTGGCGCGATGCACGGATTGCACGAATTTATGAAGGCACCAATGAAATAAACAGAATGTTATGCGTGGGAATGCTGGTAAAAAAGGCTATGAAGGGCCATGTGGATCTATTAGGGCCTGCCACCAAGGTAGGAGAAGAATTAATGGGCATACCTTCCTTCGATGCCCTGGATTTTTCAGAACTTTTTGCAGAGGAAAAAGACTTGTTGGCCCGATTGAAAAAAGTATTCCTGATGGTCGCAGGAGGTGCTGTTCAAAAATTCGGACCGGAGTTGGAAAAACACCAACAAATGATGCTTGCTGCTGCCGATATCCTTATAGAGGTGTATATGGCCGAAAGTACGATTCTCAGAACCGAGAAAAATGCAAAACGGTATGGTGAGGACAAACAGGCAACACAAATTGCGATGGCAAGATTGTATTTGTACAATGCCACCGAGATTATCATTCAAAAAGGCAAGGAGGCCATACTTTCTTTTGCCGAAGGAGACGAACAACGCATGATGCTCATGGGATTGAAACGATTCACAAAGTATACCAATAACCCGAATGTTAGTGCGCTACGAACACAAATCGCGGATACAGTGGCCGGTGAAAATGCGTATTCCTTTGATTAATCAATAGCCCTCTATTTATTGTATATGAAAAAACCGTTCTATTTGGGACGGTTTTTTTATTGAATATGACGCATCGTGACTTTCCATATTTAGCATAAAATGAGGGATTTTCACAGTATTTCAAGGGTCAAACCCTTGCCTTAATGCCAATTTGCAATTACATTTACTTTATGAAGAACCCACTTTTAACTTCGGCCTACTCCCCCGAAGACTTTCGAAGGCGCGGCCATCTATTAATCGACCTCCTCGCGCATCATTTGAAGAAAACGCTATCTGGAGACGATGAGAAGACCATCGATTATAAAGTCCCGGATGATGAATACGTCCGATGGACCGAGTTTCTAAGGAACGGCCAAGAAAGTTCCTTATTTTCAAATATTCTTGAGCACACTACCCACGTTCATAATCCCAAATGTGTCGGCCATCAAGTAACTCCTACAGCCCCTATTACGGCACTTTCGGGAATGATAGGATCTTTATTGAATAATGGCATGGCCATTTATGAAATGGGAATGGCACCTTCGGCTATCGAACGTATCGTCACCGAAGAACTTTGTAAAAAGCTAGGCTACGGAGATGATTCCCGCGGATTTCTTACTTCGGGAGGTACCTTGGCGAATTTAACGGCCTTACTCTCAGCCCGGAAAGCTAGGGCGTCCGAAAATATTTGGAAGGATGGCGGTAATACGTCCTTGGGAATTATGGTAAGCGAGGAGGCACATTACTGCATCGACCGGGCCGCGAGGATCATGGGCCTCGGGGAGAAAGGAATTATCAAGATTCCTGTAAATTCAGAGTATGCGATAGATACTGCCACTTTGGAAACATGTTATCATAATGCTATAGCGAAGGGTATCGAAATTTTCGCCATTATTGGAAGTGCACCTTGTACAGCAACCGGATCCTATGATGATCTGCAAGGCCTGGGTGAATTTGCCCAAAAGCATACTCTTTGGTTTCATGTGGATGCAGCGCATGGAGGAGGTGCCATTTTTTCAAAAAAATACGCGTACACCGTAAGCGGTATCGCACACGCGGATAGTGTCGTTATCGATGGGCACAAAATGTTGATGTTGCCCGCGATAACCACTGCCCTTCTCTTTAAGGATGGCAACCATTCGTATGCTACCTTTAGCCAAAAGGCCGATTACCTCCTTGGGCAATCCGATGACGAAGATTGGTACAACCTTGCCAAACGCACTTTTGAGTGCACCAAGACCATGATGAGCCTCCATTGGTATACCATGTTGAAAACCTATGGGGAAGGTATTTTCGATGAATATGTGACGCAATTATTTGATATGGGAAGGACCTTTGGTGAAATGATCATAAAAAAAACCAACTTCGAATTGGCCGTTGTACCACAATGCAATATTGTGTGCTTTCGCTATGTGGACAACACCTTGGCCCTCGATGCGGTCAATTCACTCAATGCAAGCATACGACAAAACCTTTTGGAAGAGGGGGAGTTTTACGTCGTACAGACCAAGATCAAGGGAATTCAGTTTCTGAGAACGACCCTCATGAATCCGTTTACCACCCGAGAACATCTTCAACTTTTATTGGAGAACATTCAAAAGAAAGCCCGTGAAATTATAGAAAAGACGCAGCAAGTGTAACCTCAAAATCTTTTTTAATGAAAGGAAACAAGGTGCGAACGATTTTCAATACATTTAATAAATGAATCGATTCAAAAAATTGCCGACGACGCAACTATCCAAAGTACTGTTCTTGCTTGTCACGAACTTTATTTGGTCTCAAACCAACACGGAGGTGTATCTCTTTGACATCCGCTCCAAAAATGGAAAGCTTGAGTTAGTGAACCCAAGAAATATTTCCCAAAACGAAGGCTATGACAATCAACCTTCTTTCCTTGATAATACTACGATCGTATTTTCATCGACACGGAACAAACAAACCGATATTGCCCTGTATTCACTTAAAAATGAAAAGACAACTTGGATAACCGATACCCCGGTAGGCAGTGAATATTCCCCATTGAAAATCCCGAATAAGAATGCCATTAGTGCCATTCGATTAGACACCAATGGATTACAACGTTTATACCGTTATGAAATTAAAACAGGTAAATACACACAACTCCTTAAGGATTTAAAAGTGGGATATCATGTTTGGTTCGACGACAATATGCTGGTTTGTTCCGTATTGGTCGATGACGGAATGGATCTTGTTGTTTCAGATCTGAAGAAAAAAACAACGATCACCGTCGCTAAAAATGTGGGTAGGTCGTTACATAGAATTCCTAACACCGCTTTCGTCAGCTATATCAGTAAAGAAGACACCGATTGGTCAGTCAAGTCCCTGGACCCCAAAACCGGAAATACGAATAACCTACTTACTATTGGTCCGAAACACGAAGATATGTGTTGGTTATCAGATGGGTCGATCTTGATATCTGATCAACGGGAAATCGTACGTTTTAGTCCGGCAAAAGACCGAAAACGAAGCGTATTGCACAGGTTTACCGAAAAAGGTATTTCCTCGAGCTCACGTATGGCAGTTAGTCGTGACGAAAAGCATATCGCCGTCGTTATAGATGAAATTCAGTAGGAGATCGTCAATTGAATCCTATTCAAGTTTAAGCACTTTAAAAATTGACCACAGGCTGGGCATTAATAGAAGAATCCCTGCCAAGGTCTATGAAAAATGCCCATCGAAGGATCTTATTTGCAGTGTTGTATATGTAAGGTACTTTTGGCAATGTTGTCCTTGGAGACAGCATGAAACTAAAATAGATCTTGGTTGTTGCCATTTATGAAATAAAACTGTAAGATTGCCTAAGAAACTTTTAAAGGGAATCCACGATGAAAAAAATATACATTCTATTTTACATTTTAACCGCTTCAACGGCTTTTTCCCAAACCGATGCCCGCATCTATGACATCATTAATGCTGTTTCCGCAGAGCGCATCCAGGCAGACGTAACCCAACTTGTAAATTTTGGTACACGTCATACGTTGAGTGATACGGTTTCACAAACACGCGGTATCGGTGCTGCACGGCGCTGGATAAAATCGGAATTTGAAAAGACCTCGGCGGCCTGTAATGGGTGCCTTGAAGTTTTCTATCAAAAAGATTTGGTGAAAAAAGGCGAAAATGAACGAATCGTACACGATGTTTGGGTCGTAAACGTAGTCGCCGTGCAGCGAGGCACAAAATATCCGAACCGTTTTATCATTATGAGTGGGGATATTGATTCGCGGGTCAGTGATCCAGCGAATTTTACCTCCGAGTCACCTGGTGCGAATGACAATGCCAGCGGAATGGCCGGTACTATGGAAGCCGCTCGGGTACTATCAAAATACAAGTTTGAAAATAGCATCGTTTATTTAGGGCTTTCCGGGGAGGAACAGGGTTTGTTCGGAGGTAAAGGGATGGCTGCCTATGCAAGGGAAAATGGCTGGGAAATCATGGGAATTCTTAACAACGATATGATCGGTAATATTACAGGCGTAGATGGTATAATCAGCAACGTGGATTTTAGGATATTCTCAGAACCGGTCCCCCCAACGGAAACCGAAAAGGAGCGCACGGCCAGGCGTTTTTATGGTGGGGAAGTCGATGGTATTTCAAGACAGCTGGCGCGCTATGTGCACAAAACCACCAAAACCTATATGCCCGAAATGAATCCAATGATGATCTATCGCTTGGACCGTTTTGGTCGTGGTGGCCATCACCGACCGTTTAATGATGTCGGTTTTCCTGGAGTACGTATTATGGAAGCCCATGAGAACTATACCCAACAGCATCAGGACATACGAACGGAAAACGGAATTCAATACGGGGATAAATTGGAACATGTAAATTTTGACTATGCAAAAAAGCTTACAGCCGTAAATGCCATAAACCTAGCTTCCTTGGCATGGGCTCCTCCTGCGCCCAGGGAGGTCAAGATCGGAGGTATCGTAGCGCCTTCGGCCAAATTCGAATGGAGCAAGGTCGATGGCGCGGTGGGTTATAAGATCTATTGGCGCGACACAACCTCCCCTACTTGGGACTATGAGCGTTATGTTGGGGATGTTACGGCATTTACTTTGAAAGGTATCGTCATCGATAATTTCTTTTTTGGGATTGCAGCCGTTGGTGCCAACGGACACGAAAGTCCGGTCGTTTTTCCGAATGCAATCCTGCGATAATACTTACTATAAATTAAACGTGATAATAAGATTATGAAGGTTTTATATTTCAACGTATAATGTGAAATTTATGAAGAATTATTTTCTCTTGGTTTTGGCAGTATTGGGGATATTCGACTCCTTAGTCGCCCAACAATTCACTGAACAGGATACCCTGCGTGGCAGTATCACGGGTGAACGTGCGTGGTGGGATCTTAACTATTACCATTTGGATATTGAGGTGAAACCTGAAGAAAAATTTATTTCGGGAAGCAACACCATAAGATATAAAGTACTGAATGAACAACAGGTGCTACAAGTTGATTTGCAACCCCCTTTAAAAATCGAGAAAATAAGTCAAGATGGCATTGAACTGGTATTCGAATCTAAGGGAAACGCGCATTTTGTAAAATTGGAAAAACCTCAAAAAGTAGGGGATTACAATGAAATTATAGTGTACTATTCCGGCCACCCGAAAGAAGCGGTACACGCCCCTTGGGATGGTGGATTTTCCTGGGCTGAAGACGGGCATGGGAATCCGTTCGTGGCTACCTCCTGTCAAGGTCTTGGTGCGAGTGTGTGGTGGCCCAATAAAGATCACATGTACGACGAAGTAGATAGCATGCTGATAAGTGTAACTATACCTAAGGGCTTAATGGATGTTTCGAACGGAAGACTTAAACGGATTTTGGAGAATACCAACACACATACCTATGATTGGTTTGTTGACAATCCGATCAATAATTATGGGGTGAACGTAAATATTGGCGATTATGTTCATTTCAGCGAAAAATATGCCGGTGAAAAAGGGACGTTAGATATGGACTATTATGTCCTAAAGGATGACTTGGAAAAAGCCAAGGTGCATTTTAAAGACGCGCCCTTGATGATGGAGGCCTTTGAATACTGGTTCGGGCCCTACCCATTTTACGAAGATGGCTATAAGCTGGTACAAGTACCCTATCTTGGTATGGAACACCAAAGTTCGGTCACCTATGGAAATCAATTTAAGAAGGGCTATTTGGGCAACGATCTCTCTGGGACGGGATGGGGCCTAAAGTTCGACTTTATTATCATTCATGAATCTGGTCACGAATGGTTCGCTAATAATATCACCTATAAGGATATTGCCGATATGTGGGTCCATGAAGGCTTTACCTCCTATTCCGAAAGCCTATTTTTGGAATATCATTATGGCAAGAAAGCGGCCGAGGAATATGTAATCGGACTGCGCCGGAACATCAGGAACGACCGACCCGTCATCGGAAAATATGATGTCAACAATGAAGGCTCTGGCGATATGTACTACAAGGGATCGAACATGCTTCATACCATCCGACAATTGGTAGACGATGATGAAAAATGGCGACAAATTCTGCGAGGGCTAAATAAAGACTTTTACCATCAGACGGTCACCACGCAACAAATAGAAAATTACATTTCCGAAAAATCAGGACTAGACCTTGCGCCTGTTTTTGAGCAATATCTGCGTACGACGATGATTCCTGTATTTGAATATAAACTTGATGGAACACAAATCAACTATCGATATTTGAATGTTGTGCCAAGTTTTGAGATGCCTTTGAAAATAGCTATCGGAGACCAAATAAAATGGCTGCATCCCAGTGCTGCCTGGAAAACGGAAAACCTTGGGAAGAACCCCAACAAATTAACGGTTGATCCTAACTTTTATGTCGAAGTAAAAAAGACGACCCTTTAAAAAATCGTTTTTGTTGAAATGATACCTTTCCGGCGATTACTTATCGATGCATGTTAATAACAATATGTGACTTAGGCCATACACCAAACCCATTAAAAGACCATTTTCAGCAACGGAAAGTAGCCTTATTATATAAATAGCACCACCTTATTCTGTCATTTTATGAACACAAAATTTAAAATACATATCTGGTCAATCGTTTTAATAGCACCTGTCTTGCTCTATTCACAGGCAGCAAAAAAAGATTTGACCGTCGATGTCCTCATGCAATTAAAATCGGTTTCGGAAGTCGAGATAAGTCCTGATAATCAGTGGGTGGCCTATACGGTATCGGAGCTTGACCAAAAAAAGGACAAATCATTAAAACGTGTTTATATTATCCCTATAAAAGGCGGTGAGGCCATCCCAATTTCGGGAAAAGAGTATTCAGCAAGCCGGCCTAGATGGAGTCCGGATAACAAATACCTTTCTTTTTTGGCTTCCAAAGAAAAGGATGAAAAAACCCAGGTATGGACTTCCAACCGCCTAGGAGGTGATGCCGAGGTCCTAACGAAAATCCCACAAGGCGTGTCGTCCTATGATTGGTCTCCCGTCGGCAATCGATTAATGTTGGTACTAACTGATCCTAAACCTGAAGAACTCACCAAAGACAAAGAAGACGATAAGAAAGTCAAACCCTATATCATAGACCGTCGTCAGTTCAAACAGGATTATGTGGGTTATTTGGATCGCTATAGAGAACATATCTATACCTTGGTTCCCGGTGACAGCATTCCAAACCAATTGACTTTTGGCGATTTTGACGATAGTGACCCAGTCTGGAGTCCCGATGGAAAGTTCATTGCCTTCGTGAGCAATCGCAGTGAGGATCCCGATGGCAACTCCGATACGGATATTTGGGTAGTTTCGGCCGACTTAAAAGATAAAGTCGCCCCTTTGACACAGGTCACTACCAATGCGTTTCAAGATGATTCCCCTGCTTGGAGTCCCGATGGGAAAACAATTGCCTATAAAACCGTTCTAAATGGTAAACTACTTTGGTATGCTGGAGAAAAATTAGCGATTTCACCGGCAACCGGAGGACAAACCGAAGTGCTAACTGCCAATTTGGACCGAAATATCAGCATGCCTAAATTTTCGAGTGATGGCAAATCAATCTTTTTTCTTTTAGAAGAAAACGGGACCAGCATCTTAGCCTCGGTGGATAGAAAAGGGGGAAACCTTAAAAGAGCGATTAAAGGCGATTTCAGCATCAACGATTACGCCCTGCAAGCAGAAACGATTGTAACACTAACCGGAATGGCCAACAGGCCGAACAACCTCTATGTATTCGAAAATAATGCCCTCCGGGACCTCACGAAGGTCAACGATGCCTTATTGGCCGATTATAAAAAGCCCATTATTGAAAAAATTCATTTTAAAAGTGCCGATGGTACCCCTATAGAAGGCTTTGTGGTAAAACCGGCCGATTTCGACGCCACTAAAAAATACCCGACCGTTTTATGGCTCCACGGCGGACCTACCTCACAATATGATTTTAGCTTCGATCCTGAACCACAGCTCTATGCATCAAATGGTTATATTACCCTATTGATAAATCCACGCGGCTCTACAGGGTATGGAGAAGATTTCTGCAAGGCCATTTTTGCAGATTGGGGAAATCTGGATTACCAAGATGTTATGGCGGGCATCGATTATGCAATCGAACAAGGCTATACAGATACGAACCGACTTGCGGTCGGGGGTTGGTCGTATGGCGGTATCCTGACAAATTATGTGATTACCAAAAGTAATCGCTTTAAAGCAGCCATGTCTGGGGCAAGCGAAGCATTGTATCGTGCCAATTACGGTCACGACCATTACCAATTGACATGGGAACAAGAGTTGGGGCTCCCTTGGGAAAATGGTGCGGAATGGGAACGTATCTCTCCTTATAATGAAGTCGCCAAGATTACCACCCCAACCCTATGGATGGGGGGTAGCGAGGATTGGAATGTACCGGTGCTCAACTCCGAGCAAATGTACATGGCCATGAAGCGCCTTGGCAGGGAAACCCAATTAATCGTTTATCCTGGTGAACATCACGGGATACGAAGGCCTTCGTTTCAAAAGGATCGATGGGAACGTTATTTGGCCTGGCTAAAAAAATATGTCAAATAGGCCATTGCATTCCAAGTCGATTGATATCAAATACCACAACCTCATTTTGACTTAGTAAACGCATTTTAAGACGGCTGGTAGTGGCATGACATATTAGTTAGGACAGTGTAATACGTTTAAGTGCTTTGGCCGTTTAAAAAGGATGGCTCCGCTACTTTGGTATCTGTATGTAATGAGAGTGTACCGTGCCCTTGGCACATAGAAAAGGGATGATTTTTGGGCGAGCACACCGCATAGATTCCGGTAGGCTTGACTGCATAGTCGTAGAAATAAATTTCAGTGTGTACCAAATTAAAACTGCCGCTTTCTCAGCAGGGAAAGCGGCAGTTTTTTATGAAAGTTATCAAAGACTCTTATTGCCCATTGAACTTTAAATTATTAAAATAAATTGTACCTGGCGACTCCCCGCTTCTCGGCTTGTAAACAAAATAGAGTTCCTTGGCTTTCACATCTACTGGTTTATCCAATTTTATAGTAATCGCTCCCCCTTTCTGTTCTGGAGTAGGTGTTGGCATTGTACCTTTTCCCAAAAGGGTACCATCTGGAGCATCCAAATGCATTTCAAAATCCACTCCATCGGTTGGAGCCGTCTGCCAACCGCCGGTAAGCACTGCTGAAGTAACTCCTTTAAGATCGATATCCTCCAAAGCGAACCACCCTGGGCCTGCTGGGAGTATCACTAAGTTCATACCCCCGAACGTTGCCTTTGTAAAGCCTTCAACTTCAGTGGTCGGGGAGAATTTCACGGTACTGCCTTGAAGGGCTACCGATTTTACGGCGGTCAATGGGCGTACTCCGTCAACACCTTTATCTGTATAGCTTGCCGTCAAGACCATGACATTGTCACTTGGGGATGGCTTAGGAACGATACTACCCACTTCGGGCAATGACTTTTGTTTTGCCTGGTTATCTGCTAATGATCTTATATATGTAACGATTTGCCGTGTTTCGTCATCGGAGATATTCGGGTGGGCCGCCATGGCAACTTCACCCCAGACGCCGGATCCTCCGGAAACGATTTTCTTTTGAAGATATCCTGTTGCCCTTCGATCGTCTTTATACTTCTCGGCAATTTCAAGAAAGCTCGGCCCAATCGATTTTTCAGCTTCCTTATGACAGGCCTTACAATCCATTCCCTGGGTCAAGGCTTTTCCAGTAACTACGGCAGATACTTGTTGGTGTCCCAACGATTGGTTTACCTGATCCATTCCCTCCATATAATCGACTGAAACGAACACATTATTAGGGTCAATATCACTATTCCCATCCGGGTCGGTAACCACCACCTTATACTTGACGGGTGCACCCGCAATAAAGAAGGAAGAATTACCTCCTTCAAGATCGATGGCTATTTCCGGACGTGAATTTCCTGCTACGATCGAGGTAGCCGCACTTTTTGCACTTGCTCCTTGGTTGTCCTTCACATCGACCGATACTTTATATTCGCCTGGGTTACTATACGTGTAGGTTACTTCGGGAGTCGTGGTCTCTTTAGTTTCCCCATTGCCCATGTCCCAAACAAAGCTTATAGGATCTCCTTCCAGGTCCTTGGCCGCAACTTTGGCGGTTACGGTCAAAGGTAATTTCCCTGTATCCTTATCAACGATCATATTATCGATTACCGGAGGCCTGTTTCCGCCGTTAAATTCAATATAACTAAGACCAGAGTCGTCATTTTTAGAGAACCATCCACTGCCGTATTCCAAGAGATAGACCTTACCATCGGGACCCATCTCCATATCGATCAAGTTATTCAATTTGATATCGGAAGCAAAAGGCTCCATTTTATTGAATGTTCCATCGTCAAAGAGGCTTACTGCCATCATCCAACCTCGCATCCATTCGTAGATGATCGTCTTCCCATCATAGTAAGAAGGCAGTCCCCCACCATTGGGATACATGTCTGAATAATAGGTCGGTCCTGCCATGGCATTTCGTCCACCGGTCCCTACCTGCGGGAAAAGTGGTGTTTCTGCATAGGGATAATATATATAAGCAGGGGTGAGTGGAGGCAATTCTTTTAATCCTGTATTGTTTCTGGAATCGTTGATAGGTTTTGCCGGATCAAAGGCTTCCCCAACCTCTCCTGTTTCATAATTGTATCTATGATATGGGTAGTTGTTGCCGATAAACAACGGCCAACCAAAATTACCGGCCTTAAGTGCCAGGTTCATTTCGTCATACCCCCTAGGGCCACGGGTAGCTAATGAATCATTGGGTGCATCAGGACCCACTTCGCCCCAGAATAAATGGCCGTTTTTCGGATCTACCGAAATACGATATGGGTTGCGATGTCCCATAGTATATATTTCAGGTCGTGTTTTGGCTGTTCCTTCTGCGAAGAGATTCCCTTGAGGAATTTCATAGGTACCATCTTCCTTTACTTTGATACGAAGTATTTTACCTCGAAGATCGTTGGTGTTCCCTGAAGATCGTCGCGCATCGAATTGCTCGTGCCCGGGTGTATCATTCAAAGGCGCAAAACCGTTGCTCACATATTTCTCATCTTTTTCATTAAATGGTGTTGAATTGTCACCAGTGGAAAGATATAGAAGATTATCGGGGCCGAATGCAATCGAACCGCCGGTGTGACAGCAAATTTCCCGTTGTGTGTCTACATCCAGGATCACTTGTTCGGAGTTAGTATCAAATACCCCATCCTTAAATTTGAATCGTGACAAACGGTTGATCCATTTATCACCCGTCGGTGCATAATAGACATACACCCAATTATTATTCGCATAATCAGGGTCCTTTTGAAGTCCCATTACCCCTTCTTCTGCATTCACCCCAGGCGTATTCAATGTCTTATAGTACACATCCAATAGGGCTACCTGCTTCAATTCCTTGGTAGCGGCATCATACTGCATGATTTCCCCTCTTCGCTGGGCAATCAGCACATCATTGTTAGGTAGAATGGTCATTTCGGTAGGTTCGAAGAACTCCCCACCGACTAAGGGTACTTTCGAAAATCGGTTTACATCGGGAGGAATTTGGCTGGTTACCTTGCTATAATCAAGATTTTCATTTTTTCCAATGGCATATTCAATCCCTCCCAACAAATGTTTCAAATACAAGTCCTCACTAAAACTCTCATCGGTGTGACCGGCACCGGTATAAAATGCCCTACCCCCATCAAAATCATGGTACCATGCAATTGGATGAAAATCGCCGTTCTGACCGCCAGTGTACGAAGACTCGTCAAGCGTCATCAAGATATGAAGTTCTGGATAGATGTTTTTATAATTATAAAGTTCATCGGTTCGATGCCAAACACTGTCGGTAAAAAAGTCAGTTGCCCCAAATGATTTGTCCTTGATAATAAAGTCGGCCTCCGGGGTACCAGATGGATGACTAAGGAACTGTGCCCCAACCAATCTATTGTACCAACCCCAATCGTACTCTGTATCAGCAGCGGCATGCACCCCCACAAAACCTCCTCCTGCTTGAATGTAACGCTCAAAGGAAGCTTCTTCCTTTGCATCCAGGATATTGCCCGTAGTACTTAAAAAAACAATGGCTGAATATTGCTTTAGATTTTCATCATTAAATAGTTCGGCATTCTTTGTGGTATCGACTTCAAATCCGTTTTCGGCACCCAATTTTTCAATTGCGGCAATTCCTTGCGGAATCGAAGCGTGCTTAAAACCCATCGTCTTGGAAAACACCAGTACTTTGGGTTTGCCTTCTCTTTTATTTCCACATGAACTGATAAGGAGTCCCATTACCAGGGCAATGGCTAAGAATACTTTTTTCATTTGTTTTGGTTTATTGAATTTTTGACTGTAAAATTTACATTTATTAGAATATAAGATTAGAAATTGTGCATTATTATGCAGAATTATTGCGAATATCTTATATTTAATTTAAACGGGATTAAAGATACGCTAGGAAACTATTAATTTCCTAATCTATTCGATAGTTTACCCCTTCAATTAACACTTATATTTGAAAATGGAACAAATAATCGAACTTTACTTTAAAAATGACACAGAATGGCGTGATTGGCTTGAAGAAAATCACGATACGGCAAAAGGTGTCTATTTAATCTTTTATACGGTTGCGCATGAAAATGAAAGTATGCGATGGGAAGAGGCTGTACGTGTGGCGATTTGTTATGGATGGATCGATAGCACGGTCAAGCGTATCGGGGAGGGTAAGCGTAAACAGTATTTTTGTCCCCGCAAACCAAAAAGTGTCTGGAGCAAGGTCAATAAACAACATATCAATGAACTGACGAAACAAGGCTTGATGCATACGAGTGGTCTTAAAAAAATACAGGAAGCTAAAAAAAATGGTTCATGGACAGCTTTGGACGCTGTAGAAAGTGGGGTTGTTCCAGCAGATCTTCAATTGGCTTTCGAGTCAGATAAAATCGCTTTTGAAAATTTTCAGAACTTCACAAGAGGGCAACGAAAAAGTTATCTGTATTGGCTAAACCAGGCAAAAAGAGCCGATACCCGACAAAACCGGATTGCGGAAATTGTTCGACTTTGTGCCGGAAATATTAAAACACGAAGTACTAGATAAGTACTTTTCTTGAACAGTTAGCCTTATATTTGCAATTCGCAATGAAAAGTGCTTCAGGCCATCGTGTGTTCGTTCCTGAATTTTCTTTTTGTTGTTCAATCTAAATGTCGAAATTACCCAAGGAAAATCAGTTTATAGATCTCTCCGATTATGGTAGGCCCATCGCAGTGGTTCTTGCCAAGACCTTTAGGAATACTTCCCTTACCCCTGTCGATTTAACGTATTGCTTTTTCACAGCAGGTATAATTGCTATTGCCGGCATCCTAAACCACAGCTACTGGATGGTAACCTTCTTTCTCATTCTTAAATCGATCCTAGATGCTGCCGATGGAGAATTATCCAGGATTAGAAATACGCCTTCCTATACAGGTCGCTACTTGGATTCTATTTTTGATTTCATCCTGAACCTAGGGATACTATTGGCTATTGGCCACATCACCGAAAATTCGTTTATCCTAGTGTTATTCGCTTTTTTCGGCATGCAACTTCAGGGCACGCTTTACAACTATTACTACGTTATCCTGAGGAATAAATTCGATGGGGACACAACAAGTCGTATTTTTGAGAACAAAGTACCCATTGCCTTCGAAGGTGAAAAGCAAGACAATGTAACCCGCTTATTTACCATCCATCGCGCGTGTTATAAGGTATTTGATTGGATAATATATAGAATGGATCCACAAGCAGTACAAGGTACGCATATGCCAAATTGGTTCATGACCCTTGTATCTATATTCGGATTGGGATTTCAACTATTACTTATAGGTCTTCTTTTGATCATGGGCTACAAGGAATCGGTAATTCCTTTTTTTATGGGTTATACCTTGTTGATTTTCGTGTTTATTGGCACCCGAAAGTCTGTCAATCGGTAATTATTTTTACCTTACAACCTACTTATTCCTATCTAAATGAAAATTCGTTACATTCAAAAATTCAGTTTTCCGGTCCTACTCTTCCTATTTGTAGGATGTACGTCGGGAGGGCCTTCTGAAACCTACGATATCCTCCTTGAAAATGGCCAAATCATCGACCTTGAAAAAGGGATAATAGTCTTGAATGATCTTTTGATTTCAGATGGAAGGATTCGAAAGATAGTACCACATGGCTCTGGAAGCATCCTAAAATCTAGCGTGCGACTCGATGCGACCGGCAAATTCATTGTGCCGGGCTTTTGGGATAATCATGTACATTTTCGTGGGGGCGATAGCTTGATCCAAGCCAATAAAAATTTTTTAAATTTATTTTTAATAAATGGTATCACCACGGTACGGGATGCCGGTGGGGACTTGACGCCTGCTGTTATGAAGTGGAAGCGACAGATAGCCGACAAGCAATTGATCGGCCCCACTATATTTACCTCTGGACCTAAAATAGACGGACCCAATGCTGCATGGCCAGGTTCGCTAGAAGTACAAAACGACACAGATATTTTTAAGGCATTGGATTCCTTGCAAAGCATTCCTGTAGATTTTGTGAAACTCTATGACAGTAAAATATCAGGGGAAAATTATTTGAAGACGATTTCCGAAGCAGAAAATCGAGACCTGATCACTTCCGGTCATATGCCCTTTACGGTCACACTCGAAGAAACAATTGGGGCCGGCATCGATGCGGTTGAACATCTCTATTATATCATGAAGGGTTGTTCTTCAAAAGAAGATGAAATCACACAGCAACTCATCGATAAAAAAATCGGTTTTTGGGATGCCATGCCACTATTAATGGCAAGTTACCAAGATTCAGTGGCCTCACTTACTTTTGAAGACCTAAAGGCCAATAACGTCTATGTAGTGCCCACGCTGTATATCGGCAAAACCTTAAGCTATTTAGATGAGGTTGCCCATGATCAAGATCCTTACCTTCAGTATATAGGAAGTGGCATTATAAAAACGTATGAGGGTCGCATTAGCCGGGCCAAGAATTCTTCAGTCAAGGCGATTGCCGATAGAAAAGCCCTTGATTCACTTTTCGGTTTTTTGGTGAAGCGCTTAAATTCTGCCCAAGTCGAACTTTTAGCCGGCTCTGACTGCGGGGCCTTCAACTCGTATGTGTATCCAGGGATTTCCTTACACAAAGAATTACGTGCAATGGTCAATGCGGGCATCACCCCATTAGAGGCGCTCAGGACCTCGGCATATAACGGCGCCAAATTTTTAAGAAAGGATGACGATTATGGTACCATTGCCTTAGGAAAGGTTTCTGACTTAGTACTCTTAGATGCCAATCCATTACTCGACATCGAAAATACCGAAAAAATTTACGCGGTAATTAAGGGAGACTCCATCTACAAAAAGGAACGTCTTCAACACCTCTTATTTTCGTCTAAACAGCAGTAATATTCTATCTATGAAGATCTACGACATACTTTTTATTTTTTGTTTGTTACTTGCTTGCGAACCTGCACAAAAGATAACCCGCGGGAATGCTTTACTGATACAAAATGTAAATATCGTAGATGTTCGCAACGGTAAAATTTTAGAAAAGCGCCAAGTTGTCATCGACTCGGGCAAAATAAAAAGCATTACCGAAACGATTGAAGACCCGGTTTCCTTTGGGACGAGGATTAATGGAGAAGGTAAATATTTGATGCCGGGATTGGCGGAAATGCATGCGCACATCCCGCCTCCAACGACCGATTCCCTGCGAATCACCGAAACCCTGTTTTTGTATCTGGCCAACGGAATTACCACCATTCGAGGCATGTTGGGGGATCCTGCCCATTTATTGCTACGAGAAAAGGCCGAAAAGCGGGAAATATTAAGTCCACGAATCTTCACCTCAAGTCCGTCTTTAAACGGCACCACGGTAACCACCAAAGAGGAGGCTAGCAGAAAAGTGAGGGCCTACAAAATGGCGGGATACGATTTTCTGAAAATCCATCCAGGCCTTACATTAGATGTATTCGACCAGATTGTCCAAACCGCCAAGGAGGTAAATATACCGTTTGCCGGTCATGTCCCCGTAGATGTTGGTATTCGACATGCCTTGGAAAGCAACTATGCCTCCATAGACCATATAGATGGCTTTTTGGAAGGCCTAGTTCCTGAATCTAGGCACGTAGATCCAAACGCGAATGGTTTTTTCGGTTATAATTTCGTGCCCATGGTCGATACAACCAAAATTAACGACTTAGTGGCCATGGACAAAAGGTACGAAGTCTGGGTGGTACCTACTGAAAGCCTTTTTAACCGATGGTTCGCCCCAGTGGGTAGCAATATTCTCATGCAAGAACCCGAAATGAAGTATATGCCGGTGTCGACCCTTGAAGATTGGCGGAAACAAAAGGTGGCGACCACAGGGGTGAATACTACCTTCAATGCGGTACAGTGGCAAAAATTCGATGAAATCAGAAAAAAGTTGATATTAAAACTTCAGGAAAACGGTCAAGGCCTTCTGCTGGGTTCTGATGCCCCGCAAATATTCAATGTTCCTGGATTTTCGATACATCATGAAATTGACGAGATGCTTAATGCCGGGCTTACACCTCTGCAAATCTTGAAATCGGGAACACTGAATCCGGCCCTGTTTTTTAAGATGGAGGATACTTTTGGGGAGGTGAAGGAAGGCCTGGACGCCGACCTGATCTTACTTGATGGGAATCCACTTCAAGATCTTAGAGCCATCAAACAAATAATCGGCGTCTTGGTTCGCGGTCAATGGTTGCCTAAAAAAACAATCGATGCTAAATTGGTAGAAATTGCCAAAAATGCTGCAATCAATTGAAATTGGGAACCCACTGGCTTTCCTATCAAATTTTATAGGAGTTTCCTGGAAACCTGCTATTTTTACAAGATCAGTAAGATCTCGATAACGAACCTAGGGAAGCGGAACAGTAAGGCAGAGTGGGTATTTCTAAATGCATCCTTTGCCACATAACCATGTTCTTTGTGCAAATAAAATTAATGCAAACAAGGCACATCATTAATTCGTATTCAACTTTATGAAAAACTTAATTTTTTTCTACGCTTTTTTCTGTTTTGTGTATGGCAATTCCCAAACGTTATTGCAACCTGATCGGGTTTTTGACGGTGAAGTCATGCACGAAAATTGGGTTTTGTTGGTAGAAGGCAATTCAATCAGTTATGTTGGGGAGGTTAGCGGCCTCAAGCTTCCAAAAGGCACCACCCCCATAATTTTAAAAGGAACTACCTTAATGCCGGGTATCATCGAGGGCCATTCACATCTTTTATTGCACCCATATAACGAAACCGATTGGAATGATCAAGTACTTAAGGAATCTCCCGTCGAACGTGCCGTACGGGCAACGGTTCATGCGAAAAACTCGCTTATGGCAGGCATTACGACTGTGCGCGATCTTGGTTCGGAAGGTGCCGGGTATGCCGACGTTTACCTAAAAAAAACAATCGATGAAGGCATTATCCCGGGACCCCGAATGGTTGTTGCGGGACCAGCCATCGTTGCTACGGGTGCCTATGGACCCAAAGGGTTTTATGATGCCGTTACGGTACCTTTGGGCGCCGAAGCCGTTAGTGGGGTCGATGAAGCGATTCGAACGGTTCGTCGACAAATGGGCAATGGAGTAGATTTAATAAAAATTTATGCCGATTATCGATGGACACCTGGTGCTCCAAGTGAGCCTACTTTTCTTCCTTCGGAAATTGACGCCATTGTAAATACGGCCGTAACGGCTGGAAAGTATGTCGTAGCCCATGCCAGTACGCCTGAGGGCATGCGACGTGCCATTCTTAGTGGTGTCGAGACGATAGAGCACGGTGATCAGGGTACCGCTGAAATATTTAAGCTAATGAAGGAAAAAGGGGTGGCCCTCTGCCCCACCCTAGCGGCGGGCGATGCCATTGAACGTTATAAGGGCTGGGATTCCTCCATTGGGCCAGAACCCGAACGCATCATTGAAAAGAAGAAAACATTCAAACTTGCCATTGATGCTGGCATTACTATTGTTTTTGGGGGCGATGTAGGAGTATTTCCCCATGGCGAAAATTATCGGGAAATGCAACTCATGGTTGCGTATGGCATGCAGCCTCTAGCCGTCTTGCAATCAGCCACCTCGGTCAATGCAAAAGTATTTCATTTACACAATTTGGGGAAACTTCAAAAAGGGTATCTGGCCGATGTAATAGCCATTGAAGGAAATCCGGCGAATGATATTTCATACATGCAGCAAGTGCGCTTTGTTATGAAAGATGGAGAAATATATAAAAATGAAGGGAAATAAGACACAAGAATATTGGTCTCAACGCTATTTGAAGGGACAGACCGGATGGGATATCGGCTACCCTTCGACCCCATTACGTACCTATGTTGATCAGCTAATCGATAAACAGATTTTTATATTGGTTCCTGGTGCAGGCAATGGGTATGAAGTAGAATACCTTTATAGAAACGGCTTTCCGAATGTCTTCATGTTAGACATTTCAAGGGTCCCGCTAGATTCATTTAAAATGCGCAATCCCGATTTCCCGGAACATCAACTGCTACATACCAATTTTTTTGACCACCAAGGGGCCTACGATCTCATTCTCGAACAGACCTTTTTCTGTGCCCTGACCCCTACCCCTCAAAATCGAAAAGCATATGCAGAACAAATGGCCCAACTTCTAAGACCAAAGGGTAAGTTGGTGGGCCTCTGGTTTGATTTTCCGCTGTCTGATGATTTTGAAAAACCTCCTTTTGGTGGTGACCGTGATGCGTATCTGCAATATATGGCACCCTTTTTTAAAATCCGCACTTTTGAAAAATGTTATAATTCGATTCAACCAAGACAAGGCACCGAACTTTTTGGCGTATTTGAGAAAAAATAAGGATCCGTAACATGAAAGAAATGCACCATTGCATCTATATCCTAAGGTTGCCATATCCTGCAATATATAGTGTAACTACCTGGGTTATTAAAACTTTCGGCATCGTGCCACCTTCTTGTACCTTCATTAAGTATCGCTGGGAATGTGATCCGATTCGAAATTCACCATGATATTCCCTTTCAACAGACCATCGATCTGTTCGGGTTTTGCAGGCTAGGCCTATGTACAGGGATTTCTAACTCGTTTAAAATCGATGTTATTCCCGGAGTAAAGTCAATTCGGTGAATTAGTTCTTCGAGTTGGGATAGATTATTTAGTTTTATTAAAAAGATTGGTATATTTAGATCGATTAAAATTAAGGACGGTAATTGGTGAAGGTCAAAAGTGAAAGTGAATCGATTGGCTAGAATACGGGCTCTGAAAGTTCACTTCGCGTAGGTACACTTTCTTCTTTCGATCCTTCTCCTAACAAATAACCCAAATACTAAAAGATTTGAAAAAACAACTACTTCCAATTTTGATGCTGTTCGCATCCCTTACGTTATTTTCCCAACAATTTAACATGGATCTTGTCCAAGACCTCAAGCCTCGCAGCATTGGCCCAGGGGGTATGAGCGGTCGGGTTACTGCCATTGATGTGGTCAATGATCATCCCGATGTCATGTTCGTTGGTACCGCATCGGGTGGTCTTTGGAAATCTACTTCGGGTGGGGTAAAATGGGACCCTGTCTTCGAAAAGGAAGTGACCGCTTCGATTGGCGCAGTCGCTATACAACAGAGCAATCCTTCGGTCATTTGGGTGGGCACTGGTGAAGGAAATCCCAGAAACAGCTTGAATGGGGGCTATGGTGTTTTTAAGTCACTCGACGGTGGCAAAAGCTGGAAAAATATGGGTCTTGAAAAAACGAGGCACATCCATCGTATAAAAATCGATCCTACAGACCCAAATACGGTGTATGTAGGCGCCATCGGATCCCCTTGGGGTGACCATCCCGAACGAGGTGTCTTCAAGACCACCGATGGTGGCGAAACCTGGGAAAAAATATTGTATGTAAACGAAAGGACCGGGGTAGCCGATTTGATTATGGACTCCTACCAATCCCAATAAGTTGATTGCAGCTATGTGGGAACACCATCGCGACCCTTGGTTTTTTAAATCAGGTGGTCCCGGCAGTGGGCTTTATATGACCCATGATGGGGGCAAAAATTGGAAAAAGCTGACCGAGGAAGATGGCCTTCCAAAAGGAGAACTTGGTCGCATGGGCGTGGCCATTGCCGCGAATAAGCCCAATATAGTCTATGCTTTGATAGAGGCAAAGAAAAATGCCCTTTATAAATCGGAAGATGGTGGTTTTAAATGGAAAAAAATAAATGACAAAGAAGGCGTGGCCGAACGTCCATTCTACTACTGTGAAATTTATGTTGATCCACAAAACGAAAATAGGGTCTTCTCGGTCTTCACTTATATTAATGTTTCTGAAGACGGCGGCAAAAGCTTTAGTCAGCTCATGCCGGCTTATGGCGTGGATAATGGCGTACATCCTGACCATCATGCTTATTGGATCCATCCCAAAAATGGTCAGTTTATGATGGATGGTAATGATGGAGGCATGAACATCACTCAAGATGGAGGGCAAACATGGCGCTTTATCGGAAACTTGCCTGTTGCCCAATTTTATCATATAAATACCGATAACGAATATCCGTACAATGTGTACGGGGGCCTACAGGATAATGGTTCTTGGAGGGGGCCTGCCTACGTATGGAAAGCACAGGGCATTCGCAATAGTTATTGGCAGGAACTCGCCTTTGGGGATGGTTTTGATGTGGTACCTGATCGCGACGATTCTCGATATGGGTATGCGATGAGCCAACAAGGCTATGTTTCAAGATATGATTATATTACCGGGAACGACTATCTCGTGCGACCTACACCACCCGATGAGGACACCAAGCTTCGTTTTAATTGGAACGCTGGTATCGGCCAAGACCCATTTAATAATAGTACTGTCTATTTCGGTAGCCAGTTCGTACATAAAAGTACCGACAAAGGCCTCACTTGGGAAGTTATATCACCAGATCTCACTACGAACGACCCCGAAAAACAGAAACAAGGGGATAGTGGCGGACTCACTATGGATGCCACAGGGGCAGAAAACCATTGTACCATCCTGGTCATCGAACCCTCCCCGGTTGAAAAAAATATGCTCTGGGTCGGTACCGATGATGGTCGTGTGCATTATACATTAGACGGAGGGGCGACATGGGTGGAAGTAACCCAAAATATAAAGGACCTTCCGAAAGGGAGTTGGATACCTCAAATCAGGGCGTCGGTTAAAAACAAAGGCGAGGCACTATTGATTGCCAATGACTATCGTCGTTTTAATTATACCCCGTATGCCTACCGGACCAAAGATTATGGCAAGACGTGGGAACGGATCGTCGATGATAAAGATGTGCAAAGCTATACGCTTTCTATCGTAGAGGATATTAAAAATCCGAATTTAATGTTTTTAGGCACTGATGACGGTCTCTATATCTCCTTTGATGCCGGGGTTAAATGGCAGAAATGGACAGAAGGATTTCCTACCGTTTCTACCAAGGACCTGGTCATTCAACCACGCGAACAAGATTTGGTCATCGGCACCTTTGGTCGCGCGGTTTGGGTGTTAGATGACATACGGCCCTTGCGGGCTTTGGCAAGTGATCCCTCGATTTTGAATAAAGAAATAAAACTTTTCGAATCTCCTATTGGGTATCAAGCGGCATATCAACAGCCTACAGGAAGTCGGTTTGGTGCAGATGCCGAGTTTAATGCCGAAAATAGAAAGCAAGGTGCGATGATCACCTATTACCTGAAAGAGGGGAAGAAAAAGGAGGAAGCGAAAAAAGACGCCGATGAACCGACAGAAAGTGACCGAAAAAATCAAGGTAAGACCAAAACGTCCAAGGGCACGAAAAATGAGGGTGTGGTTGCCATAGATAGTACCCTACAAAAGGAAGAAACTACAAAAACAGGCGTTCAGAAAAAAGACTCCATTCAGTTTGATTTTTATGACGGTGATCGTCTTATACGTACTTTAAAGTATGAGACCCCAGAAAAAGCAGGATTCCATAGGATTTACTGGGGAATGGATGAGAAAGGCCCGGATAGGCCTTCACGTGAAAATCGGGAAAGCAAAAATGAACGCGGCGGAATCAATGTAAAACCTGGAACCTATAAGGTACGGGTATCTTACGGAGACCAGACCGATGAAACAACAGTCACCGTTTCACCGGATCCACGATTGGATGCAGCCTTGACATCGATCAACGCGGTATATGACGACGCCAAAAAAATGGAACAACTGTCACAGATAGCAGCAGATGCCGTTAAACAACTAACTGAAAGCAAGGAAGTGGCCGAAAAATACGAAAAAGACCTGAAGGATCTGGATGAAAAAAAATACAAGGAGCAGATAAAGATTTCAAAGGATATGGTCAAAGAGATCGATACGGTTATTGCACTCTTTTTGGGGAAAGAAGATAAGCGCCAAGGTATTACCCGAGATCCAGAAATAACCGTAATGCAACGAATACAGTTGGCCAGCGGGTATGTTCAGAGCAGACCGTCGGGAATCACCGCAACCGAAATACGATTGATGAAATTTGCAGAGAATGAATTAAAATCGGCATTGCAAAAAACCAATGCCCTCTTCGAAGGTTCCTGGAAAACCTATAAAGAGACTATCGGTGCATTGAATATTTCACCTTTTAAGGAGACGAAGACGTTCGGTTTGGATTAATTGCGCAATGAAAATTGAATTCTACGGCGAAAAATGACATGAAATTACTGATCAAACCAAGCCATTTTATACATCGTGGTGCGATTCGAAAAGTTTAAAGCAAAAAATTAAAAATACATGAAAAAAATACCCATCGTTTGCACCATCATTTTGCTTCTAGGCTGTAAGGAAGAAAAAAAGATATCGGCTCCTACGATTGCAGAATCAATGAAAACCTATACCATTGAGCAAATGATGGATAATGAGGCAATTAGTGGCGCTAGCTTTTCCCCCGATAAATCAAAGTTGGTTATTTCGAGTAACCGTTCAGGCATTTACAATATGTACACGGTACCCACTGTGGGTGGTGAAATGATGCCAATAACCGCCTCCGATAGTGCTTCGATTTTTGCGATTTCCTATTTCCCTAAGGATGAGCGTGTCTTGTTCCGCATGGATGGCAACGGAGACGAAATTTATCACATATATGTCCGTGAGAGCGACGGAACCTCAAAAGATCTAACTCCGGACAAAGGGGCCAGGGCCAATTTTCAAGGGTGGACCAAAGACAAAAAGAGCTTTTATTTTAATTCGAATAAACGGGATAAACGATTTACCGATCTCTATGAAATGGATCTTGGAACGTTTACGTCAAAATTGGTATATAAAAATGAGAATGGGTATTTCCTAGGCCCACTATCGAAGGATAAAAAATATTTGGCTCTTATCAAGCCTATAAATACAAGCGATTCGGACCTCTTTCTATATAACTTGGACGACCATTCGTTGGCCCAGATTAATACAAGTCAAAGTGCAAATAGCCCTGAGGATTTCTCCCCGAACGATAAATTTCTGATGTATACCACGGATGATGGCGGCGAATTTGCCCAATTGATGCGCTATGATATCACAAAAAAAACAAGTGAGAAGCTGCTCTCAAAAGAATGGGACATTGTTGGAAGTTATTTTACAGACAATGGAAAATACCAAGTAACCTATATTAATGAAGATGCCAAAAACACCATCGAAGTAACCGAAGTGGCATCAGGAAAGCATCTTGAACTCCCTTCCTTTCCGGATATGGACATTACAAATGTCGGTTTCTCGGACGATGAAAAATCGATGACCTTTTATGCAGGTGGTTCAAATACGCCTTCCAATCTATATATCTATGACCTGGATACAAAAGCGTTCCAACAGCTTACGAACGTACTAAACCAGGAAATACAGTCCCAGGACTTGGTCAATGCAGCGGTTATTCGGTATGCATCCTTCGACGGTTTACAAATTCCCGCCATTTATTACAAACCACATCAAGCCTCCGCTGATCAGAAAGTACCTGCGTTAGTTTGGGTACATGGCGGACCTGGTGGCCAGTCGCGACAAAATTTTAGTTCGCTCATTCAATTCCTTGTTAATCACGGGTACGCCGTCCTGGCTGTAAACAATCGTGGTAGCAGTGGGTATGGCAAAACATTTTATCAAATGGACGACCGTAATCATGGCGATAAAGATCTCAAGGATTGTGTCGCCGGAAAGGATTGGTTGGCAGAACAACCAGAGATCGACGCCAATAAAATCGGTATTATCGGTGGGTCCTATGGCGGCTATATGACGATGGCCGCACTTACCTTTACTCCTGAAGAATTTGCAGTTGGTGTAAACCTTTTCGGGGTCACCAACTGGATCCGTACTTTACGGAGCATTCCTTCATGGTGGGAAGCCCAAAAAGATGCACTCTATAAAGAATTGGGGGACCCAAATAGTGCTGATTCGATGCGGCTTCGTGAAATCTCCCCTTTGTTCCATACTGATAAAGTCACCAAACCACTCATTGTACTTCAAGGCTCCCAAGATCCAAGGGTTTTGCAGGTAGAATCTGATGAAATCGTAGCAGGAGTTCGAAGCAACGGAGTACCTGTTGACTATGTGCTATTTCCCGACGAAGGCCATGGTTTTGTTAAAAAGGAAAACCAGATCAAAGCGTATAGCAAGATACTTGAGTTCTTAGAGGAATACCTTAAGGAAGATAAGGGAATTCCCATTAAAGATGGTGCGGCACTAGAGAAAGCATGAAAATACTAATAACGGAAACTATTGATTAAAAATTTCTGGCTTGCACTTGTTTGTGTGGGAGGCTTATCACTGCAAGCACAGGAAACGGCCGAAGATAAGTTGGGCTCTTGGCATCTACTCTCGATTACCCCAAGGATTTCCAATACGATTAGCCTGCAGGCCATGGCGCAATCAAGATATTACGAGCAATTACGAAATTTTAACCAGTTCGTTGTTCGTACAAGTGTTATTTATGATATAAATCATTGGTTGTCAACTAGTTTTGGTTATGGCTTTGTGGTTACCGATGCCACGTTTGAAAAACAACCCAATGAAATTTATAAAAAAGAGCATCTCCTTGGTGAACAAGTCACATTAAAAGATAAAATAGGCAAGTTTGAAACAGAGCACCGATTCTGGCTTGAACAGCGTTTCGTTCCAATTGACGACGGAATTGATCTACTGCACCGGGCACGCTATCGTTTGCAAGTCAATCTTCCCTTGACAACTATTTTTTCCTTGAATTTTCATGATGAAGTATTCTTTAATTTACAGGGCAAGGCATATAGCCAAAATAGACTGTATGGAGCCTTAGGGGTACATATTGCAACACATTTAAGCCTACAGGCCGGATATTTTAGGACCTATGCAAACCATGCACATTTAGACCGATTGCGCATCGCGGTTTTCTATAGTCCCGATTTAAGGAAAAAAATATAAGAGGGGTCTTATGCATTAAAACTAAACACATTAGGTTCTTGATCATAGTATATCTTGGTAAGGGCCCTATTGAATTCATTTTAATTTCGATACCATTAAAATCATTTGGCCTTGTACTTGACAAGGCGCGCAATAATACGTAACTTTAACAGTAATCTAAAACACGAATCGAAATGAAAAAAATAAACGTATTGGCCATTGGACTATTATTAATAACTTCCTTTAGTTGTAAAGAAGTTAAGAAAGAAGCCAAGGAAACCGGAGAAGATGTTGAGGCTGCGGCAGATGAGATGAAAAAAGAAGAAAAAGTAGAAACCATCAAATTTACCATGGAGCCTAAAAGTGATAGCAACGTACAGGGGGAGGTAACGTTTACTGAAGAGGATGGTGAGGTACATATGACCGCGAATTTTACGGGGCTCACTCCTGGGGAACATGCCATCCACATTCATGAAAAAGCAGACTGTTCGGCTGCCGATGGATCTTCTGCTGGGGGACATTGGAATCCTACGAACGAACCACATGGCAAATGGGGTGCCTCCACTGGTTTTCACCGGGGTGATATCGGAAATTTTACAGCCGATGCAGATGGCAATGCCATGGTAGAGTTTTCGACCGATTTATGGTGCCTTGATTGTAATGACCCAATTAAAAACATACGAGGTAAGGCGGTAATCGTGCACCAAGGCGTTGATGACTTTACCTCACAACCATCTGGCAACGCAGGGCCACGGGTTAGTTGTACTGGAATTATAAAATAATTTGAATTTTTCTTGAAACGATAAATACCGAATAAAAAAACGGTATTTATCGTTTTTTTATAGTAAATATGCCAGATGGAGCTTGATGCACTCATAGTACGTTTTCAAAAGAAGGACATTATTGCCTTTGAAAGACTTTACGACATGTATTGGGATAATATTTGTGGTGTTATCAATACGATTGTACAAGATACCAATTTGGCCGAAGAGATTGCTCAGGATGTTTTTGTCAAAATCTGGAAGAATTCGGCGAGCTACAATGCCTCGAAAGGTCGATTCTTTACCTGGATATTAAATATAGCCAGAAATGCCGCTATCGACGAAGTGCGCTCGAAATCGTTCAAGAAACAAAAAATGAACCTATCGGCCGATTACTTCGTAGGTACGATAGATGACAGTGATTCCGACCAAATCGATATAGATACGATCGGACTACAGAAGCTGGTCAAGAATCTAAAGGAAAAATGTATCCAGATAATTGATCTGCTCTATTTTAAAGGATATTCCCAGAAAGAAGTTGCCGAACAATTAGCAATCCCTTTGGGTACCGTTAAAACCAGAAATAGAAGCTGTATCTCTCAATTAAGGGAAAATATTACCTTAGAATGGATGTAGAAAAATACATAGCGTCAGGGATTTTGGAACTCTATGTGGCCGGGGCGCTTACAGAAGAGCAAAATAGGGAGGTGCATCAAAACGCCCTCGATTATCCGGCAATCAAAGAGGAAATTATTGCCATAGAGGGCGCCATTCTAGAATTGAGCAACGTATTCTCGCCCAAGATCACAAAGAAGAAAGGATTTGACGATCTAAAAGTTCGCATAGCCTACAAACCGAGCTCCAAAGTACAATCCATCAACGTAAAAAGGACCAACTGGGGTGCCTATTCGGGCTGGGCCGCGGCAATTCTCTGTGCTATTGGTTTGTTGTGGTTTTACAATGAACGCACTCAACTTGAATCGAGCATGAAAATGGTCGAAATGGAAAACAAAATTTTACAGGAACAAATTTTTGAGGCTCGGGGATCCTTGGCAAAATCTGACGAACTGTTAAAGACCATTACAGATCGAAACATCACCTTGGTCGCATTGAATGGACAGGAAGTAGCTCCCGATTCGTATGCCAAAGCCTATTGGAACAAAGAATCAAAAAAGGTCGTCATCGACGCTCAAGGTCTACCTGAACCCCCTGACGGATTTGTTTATCAAGTATGGTCACTTAAATTAGATCCCCTAACCCCAACAAGTATGGGGCTTTTACAGGATTTTGTCAAAGATGGGAATACGATATTTTCACTTGACAATCCGAACGATTCGCAGGCGTTTGGAATCACCTTGGAACCAGCAGGCGGAAGTGCGACGCCTACACTCGAACAGCTTTACGCTCTTGGGGTGGTAGCTTCCTCCTAAGATAAATGACGTGGTCTATTTGAAGAGATACCCGAAAGATCTTACGCGTCGGTATGCGTAGCTGCCTCGAAATCTTCGGCATATTTAAAATCGTGAAACCAATAGAGCGATGAGACACACTCAAAAACTACTGATTTTCCTTCCAATGGCTCCGCCCGTAACTGCCAAATAATATCTTTTGCCTCTTTAAAATCCCTTCCTATCAATTGTTCCTCAAATAACCTGTTAATCAACGTATTAGAAGGCATTCCCTTAACAAGCAATCGAATTAATGGCGCTTCCGCATGGTTTTTAAAAATTGCTAAATCTTCCGCATTAATAGCGGTTACCTTGACGTGAAAGCGAACGGCCTCAGGCTGCGGAAATTTCCCATTGAATGCCTCGAATAACAATTGGTTACTATTGAAAAACTCTTCATGCATTGATATGTCGGCATATTCCTCCCACATCTTTTCGGCTAACATTTCGTTCGACAGATTGTCAATTTGGCCAGGAGTCAGCCGTTTTGCAAAAACGTATTCCAAGACAATTTTAGCAGCGGCTTCAGGCGAATGGTCAGTTAATGACATCAGGCACATTTCCTTCAGTTCATTGGGTGCGATACCAGAAATGTCATCAAAGTCCATACGTTCTAACAACTCCATATAATTTTTTTCGTTCCAAGCATTGGGAAGTACATTGATCGTTGAAAATTTTAAGGGTTCGACGTTAAACATGCTGATTTATATAGTATTATAATTTTATTTTTCCAAGTCCTGGACTTTGTGTTGGATATAAAACGCCCTTCTCCAATAAAAATAAACCTTCAAACGGGTCCTTGACGATATCAAAATGGCCGTCGAGATCTGCGTACTTTATATTCGGCCTAGAAAGCGCAAAATGAAGTCCGGCCGCTATTCCCAAGGCACACTCATCGTTGCAACCGACCATGGTTTCAAGCCCTGCCGATTTGGCCACTGAATTAATATGCATCCCTTCTAATATACCTCCTACCTTCATCAATTTGATATTCACCATATCTACACTTTCATTCTGGGCAAGTCGAAAGGCATCCGCCAAGGTTTTTAAACTTTCATCGGCCATTACGGGAATATGCACGCGTCCCGTAATTTCACCCAATCGTTCCTCCAAGTCATGTTGAATCGGTTGCTCAAAAATTTCAATGCCGACCTGGGCCGTTTCTTTCACGAAGGTAACCGCCTCTTCCACTGAATAACCTTGGTTCCCATCAAATCGCAAGCTCACGTCTGGGAATTTTTCCCGCAGTTTTAACATCTTCTCAATGTCTTCCTGTAAATTGCTGCCCCCTTTTATCTTCAATATAAAAAAACCTTGTTTGATAAATTCCGTGGCACGCGCGAGCGTTTCTTCGGAAGGCAAGATTCCAATCGTAATACTTGTAGCAATGCGCGATTGATAACCCCCTAGAAATTTAAAAAGGGGAACCTCGGCTTTTCTTGAGATGAGGTCATGCAAGGCCATATCAACCATTGCCAGGGTGGCCGACCTGAAATCTAATAATTCTTTCAGTGCTACCAAAATATAAACATAGGTGAAGGGGTCCTTTCCTTTTAGAAAAGGAATAATAACATCCCTTAAGGCTAATTCGACTTGCTCGGCAGTTTCACCTGTTACCAAGAGATCAGGGGCAGCACAACCATACCCTGTTACCTTGCCATCTGTCTCAAGTGAAAGGATAAAATTCGTGGTCTTGGAGATGGTCTCATAAGCAATAGTATAAGGCTCTGAAAGGGTTAATTCGAGACGCTCATAAGAAACATGGGTAATTTTCATCAATAGCGCTTTTTATAAAGGTCTTCAAAAGGTGTATTTTTAATGGATCCGACTAAACACACAGTATTTGGGATTATAACCTCCCACCTTTTCCCTCTTTTTTCCTGGGTAGCTTTCGCACCACTGGCTTTACCAGTAGTTGCACTTACAAAGATCTTGGCATAATGAGAAATCGTCTGCCCAGCATAATCTATCATTGGTGCGCAATCACAAGGGCCGTACCAGTTACTTATTTTCATGATTCCCATTATTGCCGGGAATATCCTAAAATCAGAATCGAATTTTGAGCAGGGTACCAAGGTACGAATCGACATCATTTCAATTCGTCCTTTATGAGGTGGATCAGTTCATTGGCACCAAATTTCAGGACATCAAAGGCGGGCAACTTAGTTTCCATGGTAATATTCTTGCAGGCCTCGAGAATTTCGTTTTCATCTGCCATTAATTCGTGATTAACGGTAATGGCAATTACCTTTTTGCCCGAGATAATTTCTATGGCATTGATCTGTTCCTTAAGGGCATGCATTTTATACCCTGGAAATCCATCATATTCAAGGCGCTTTGGGGCGTGTTGCAAGATTACGAAATCTGGCCTTCCGGCCGCCAGTATCTCAAAACCTCCAGGATAGGCCGGATTCATTAGACTCCCCTGGCCTTCGATAACAATCACATCGGGGTTTTCATTTTTATAAGCACTTACAACGGCGTGTTCGATTTCGCCGGAGACAAAATCATTGATACAGCTATCCATCACCATACTGTATTTGGCGCCTTGCATCCAAGCGGTTTGTCCGGTACCGATCATTTCGGCCTTCAATCCTGCATTTCGAAGTCCATGAACGATTATCCATGCGGTCGTTCGTTTACCGAGTGCTGAATCAGTACCAAGGACTGCCAACTTTAAGCAATCGACCTTTTCGATATCGCCCGTAAAGAAATGGAGCTTATCCCTGTCAGGGGTCTTTCTAATATCGCGAATACGGCTATTCTTTTCTTCGGCTATTTTTACCAATTCGGTATCATTGGTCAGAAAATCGTGCAATCCGCTATCAACGTTCCAACCCATTTTGAGGGCGCTTTTAATAGTGGCCTTCGCTTCACTTGGTAATCTTCCACCATCTGGGGCCAAACCAATCACTAAAGAACCGGGGGTATTGCCCGATTTCGATAATTGGTCGATTGCTTCGGCCAGGTTCTTAAAGATCGGAATGCCGTTTGATTTACCATCCAATACTTGGCCTGCGTCCTGCCCGGCATAGGAAGCATCCAAGACACCAACGACTTCGTAGCGTTCAGTAAAGCGAACGAGGCCATGTGCCGTTTTGCCATTCGGCGTATTAAAGGCGCCATCACAATATACAAGTGCCTTCCCATCAATTGAGTCTTTCATTTAGTTAGTTTTTAGCAGTTAGTACGGCGACAAACCGACCAGGTTCAAAATTTAATTCCTCGTCCATTTCCAACAAGGCAATGAGACCGGCGGTGGCCGCTGGTAGAATACGAAACCCTTCTTTTTTTGCCAAAATTCCGGTCATATTCTTTAATTTTTTATCACTTATATTAAATGCTTGACCTTCACTCTCCCATAATGCATATAAGGCTTCCTCTCCATCAAAGCTATGCCAGTTGATGAGGGGTTCATTGTATTTGGTTTCCTTGATGGCGTCTGGATCTAAGTCTTTACAATGTTTCAATCCCAAAAGAAATGACTGTACGATTGGATTTTTATGGGAAGAAGAAGCAGCGATCATTTTTGGTATCCCAGAGGTCTTCCCCCTTTTGTACAAACTTACGAAACCTCTGTAGATGCCGGCAAACAAGGTCCCATTCGACACTGGCACGGCACAATATTTTGGGGCGTCTCCTATTTCGTCATAGATCTCAAAGGCAATCTGGGAGTAGGCGGAAATCTGCAAGGGAGTATTCGACCCACCGGGATTCGCATCATACCAATCATTTACCCTTGCAAGCTCACTACTTTTCACTACCACATCTTCATAACTTCCTGGCAACCTAATAATCTCGGCCTGTAATGCATCCATTTCTACTATCCTATCGGTATGATACGATTCGGGAATATAGATCTTGCATTTCATTCCCGCTAAATTTGCGGCCAAGGCAACGGCCACTCCATAATTGCCACAAGTAGCTAAGGAAACTACTTCATACTCCCTGCGAAGGGCATCGTATATCTGTGCAAATGCAATGCGGTCCTTTTGGGTACCGGTCGGATTGTCCCCTTCGTATTTTATGAACAATTGCCGAATACCGTATTCACGTTCCAAGGCCTTGGCACGATTTAAACCGGTATCACCGACTTCCAAGTTGATGATATCTTCATACGACTCCAAGCGGTCGACCAAGGAATTAGATTTATCCTTGACGAAAATACTTAGTTCTTGAGCTTCCTCGGAAACCTTATTTTCCGATGTTTTTACGCCATCTTTTAAATCCATTAAACCAAATTCAGATATCACCTAATAAATTCAACTATTTTATTCATCAAAGATAGCATTACCAGAAAATACTTTCTGCAATTTTGAGTTATAGTTAAAGATAAACTTAGAAAGAAATCAAACTCAAAATTTAAATTTTAACAATTGAAAATCACAGCCTAGTTACAGGTTTCCTGTTTATGGGCAATACACTAACATCAACGTCCCTAAAAATTAACAATGGTCACATTAACGGAATCTATAACTTTGAAAACAACTTTGACTGGCCTATGGCATCCTTGAAATTTCGCATTTTACCGTGGCTAATTTTTACATTAATCACAGCTTCCCTTTCAGCCCAGGATGCATTGCCCATTGAAATCCATGATTCGAAGATCAAACCGTTGCGAAATTTGGTCGATAATTCGTTCCAGGCCCATTTGGAAAATGAATTGAACAAACATAGTGATTGGGCCAGATTAATTTCCCAGAAGAAAATGGCGGTGGGCATCGTAGATCTTAGCGACCCTGAAAATGTGCGGTTTGCACGTGTAAACGGAAATTATATGATGTATGCCGCTAGTCTTCCAAAAATAGCCATTCTTTTGGCCGCAATGGATGCCATTGAAAAAGGGGAGCTAAAGGAGACCGTGGATGTTAAGCACGACATGCGTTTGATGATCAGTAAATCAGATAATCAGGCTGCTACACGCATGATTGATCGAATTGGTTACGAAAAAATCGAAGCCGTGATGACCGACCCCAAATATGATTTTTATGATGAACAAAAAGGAGGCGGACTTTGGGTAGGAAAACGATACGGGGGTGGCGGAAACACCAATCGTGAGCCCTTAAAACACTTAAGCCATGCGGCAACCGTCAATCAAGTATGCCGATATTACTATCTATTGGCCAACGGCCGGTTAGTCAATGAAGCACGTTCCAAGCAAATGCTTGATATCTTGGAAAATCCCGAGTTACATCATAAGTTCGTCAATACCTTGGATAAAATTGCACCCGATGCCAGATTGTTCCGAAAATCGGGATCCTGGAAGACTTTCCATTCCGATTCAATATTGGTTTGGGGCAAAGATTCCGGAAGACGCTATATCTTGGTTGCATTAATCGATGATCCCAATGGAGAACAAATAATACGCGATTTGGTACAACCCATCGAAAAAGTCTTAAAAAGTGATATATCTTTGACGGCAAAATAGGTTTATTTTCCATAAAGTTATATGCTGCGAACTATTATCAAGAGAGTATTCGATGTTCGTGAGGGGGAATTTAAGGTCTCCCTTTGGATGCTATCGTATATTTTTCTGATTATAGCCGTGTTGCTTATCGTTAAGCCAACCGTGAATGCCCTTTTTCTTTCCGAACTGGGCATCGAACAATTACCCTTTGCCTTCTTGATCGTAGCCGTCATCGCCGTAATTAGCTCATTTTTCTATTCGAGGGCTTTGACCCGATATTCGCTGAATAAAATTATCGAGATTACCTTGATTTCCTCTGTGGTGATTCTTGTAAGCCTTGGGATTTTATTGAAACTGGACATCGTGGGAGGTTGGCTGCTTTATATCTTTTACATTTGGGTGGCGATTTATGCAGTACTTTCGGCATCCCAGTTTTGGGTGTTGGCCAATTTGGTATACAATGTTCGGGAAGCAAAGCGATTGTTTGGTTTCATAGGTTCGGGAGCTATTTTAGGCGGCATCTTCGGGGGGTATCTCACTTCATTTTTAGCCCCGCTAATCGGCAATGAAAGTTTGATTTTTCTGGCCGCTTTTTTACTCTCCTGCTGCATCCCGCTTTTACGCAATATTTGGAAATTGCGCATTCGTAATCTCGGCAGATTCAAGGAAAAAAAAAGAATGGCGGCCGCTTCCGACCGGCCATTGAGCCTTATTAAAAAATCAAGGCACCTCACCTACATCGCCTGTATCGTTGCTGTAAGTGTGCTCGTTGCGAAATTGGTCGACTATCTCTTCAGTGATTTTGCTTCTGCGGCCATTGGTGATCCCGATGAACTTACGTCGTTTTTCGCCTTTTGGTTTTCTACCTTCAACCTAGTTTCATTGGTGATACAATTATTTTTCACACAGCGGATTGTGGGCATTTGGGGTGTCGGATTCTCTCTTTTATTATTGCCGATCGGCATCTTTGCAGGGAGTCTTTTCTTTTTAATACTTCCTGAACTCTCTGCGGTTGTGGTCATCAAGGCCATGGATGGTATCTTAAAGCAATCAGTAAATAAAAGTGCCACTGAACTCCTTGCATTGCCCTTGCCCTTTGATCTAAAGAACAAGACGAAATCATTTATCGATGTGGTGGTAGACAGTCTTGCTACGGGTATAGCGGGATTTCTTCTGATTTTTGTTATCCAAGGGCTACAATTGCCCTCCATTTACATTGCGGGGCTCATTATGCTGTTGGTCGGTCTCTGGTTTTACTTCATCTTCAATGTTCGTAAGGAATATTATAAGACGTTTCGTAAAAACCTTGAATCGATTACCGAAGGCACTGGTAAAAGGGAAAAGGCCAACTATAAGCAATCATCTGTATTAGAGGGTATGCGCACGGTCTTCAATACCGGTACTGAAGAACAGATACTTTTTATGTTGGGCAAATTGATGGAAATCAATGACAAAAGGTTCGAAAATGATGTTCAGGATTTATTACGACATCCATCGACCAAAGTACGCACGGCTGCCTTACAGAACCTGTATTTTATGAACAATGCGGTCATGGTCGCCGATGTTCCGCGCCTCCTGAATTCTGACGACGATGCGCTTACCTTGGCCACCTTGGAATACATGCTGGCCCACGCTGGGAAAAACAGTGATTGGGTTTACCAACAGTATTTAGACCACCCCAATGCGAACATTGCCGAAACAGCCTTGTATTGCTTGGCGCGGGAATCCAGGGACAACCACACTTTGAAATCCTCGTACCGCTTGAAGGAACGCATTGCCGAAAAAATAACGGAATCGACCATGAATCAAGCCGACCATGCTTCGCTCATAATTCTGTTAAAAACAATCGGTGTTTCTGATATGCCTCAATTTTATCCCCTAGTGACCGAAAATTTTCGAAACTATGACCATGCGGTAGTCGATGCGGCGATTACGGCTGCTGGGTTGAGTATGAACCCTCTTTTTATTGACGACTTGCTTTTATTTTTACCCAATAAGCGGTATCGGACAACCGCCGCTGCGGCATTGCACAACTATGGCCAAACCATGATTTCAGTATTGTCGACAACCATTAAGGAAAAGAACCTGCCAGCAGAATCGATGCGATTTATCCCGATGGTGATTAAAAATTTTGGTTCCCAGGAAGCAGTACGACATCTTTTTCGTCTTTTGGAAGATGCAGATTTGACGATTCGATTAGAGACCATTCGTGCACTCAGTGATATCCGCAGAAGCCATCCGGAACTAAAATTCAATCGTTTTAAGGTAGTGGCCATAATTTATGACGAATGTAAGCTACATCATAAGACCTTATCGGCGATGCATACCCAAATCATTATTTCGTATCGTAACCGAAAGAAATCAAATCAGGAAATCAATCTTGAGGAGCGCGAGGCGCGCACGAGCCTTTTGGAACTTTTGGAGCGTAGGTTGGATGCCGGTTTAGAAAGGATATTTAAATTATTGGGGCTGCGGTATGCACAACAGGATGTGGATATTGCCTATGAAGGCCTACAAAGTGAAAAACAGGAAGCACGCATCAACGCCCTTGAATTCTTGGACAACTTGCTTACCGGCGATCTAAAACGCACGCTATTACCAATCATCGAAGAATCTTCACTTGATATTTCCTCAGAGGAAGTCTTGCAAAAGATAAAGCATAAGGTACCCTCTGAACTTGAATGTTTTAAACTATTACTTGAGGGAAAGGATTTGAAGGTAAAACTAGCCGTCTTATACCTTATTAAACAGCAAAAAAATATCAAATATCTCCCGATGGTAGCGCTACTCTCCCAAAGTCAAGATATCAAAATTCGAACATTTGCCGAAGAGGCGAAAAGTGCGTTAGAGGAACTCCTTACTTCTTCCTGATCAGTTTGTCAATGTTTCCAGCTAAATACATGTGATCACTCGCTGAATTCTTGCGTAAGACATTCGTCATGAGTACTACCATATAGGTACAATTGTCTGGATGTTCTACAATGGCAACCGAATTCATATAATTTTGAACATTGCCCATGTATTTGCCACAGGGCTCCCCATTGCTTCGATCACATTTGTAAAGACTGCCCGATTTAAAATAAACTGCTGCATCTTTTAAAGCAGGTGCCTGTGCATAGCGAATTCTTCGATCTGTCATGTACATCAGGCGCTTCATTTCCAAGCTACTATTTTCATCGACCACTTTTCCTTGTTCAAGCTGAACCAAGAACTTCATAAGCCCCAAAGGGGTTCCGATACTACCTCCCTTATCCCCTACATACGTATTGGGCCCTTTGGTAAAAAAACTACCCAACCGCCATTCCTCAGCTGCTATTCCTAAATCACGCAATGGAAGATTCACGACATCGTTGCCTAGATCGGTCAGTTCTTTTTTTGGGGTTTCCTTAAAATAGGAATCTGCCGCTTCCTGGGTCAATTCGGGATATTTGTCACCGAAGGCCGCCATCAGCATAACCTCCCGCCAAACGATACTTGCCGCACCATTGTTACTGACTGACATCATATGGTCGGCCCATTCATAGAGGGTAAAAACATCGCTTGCGATGACTTGGCGTTTGACCAAGGTATTCTTTTCCAAATTGTAGATCGGAATGGTATGTTCGTCGGTAAGGCCCCAAACCCCTGCTTTGACCGATTTATTGCGTAAAAGTGCCGTACGGTCTTCCCAAGAGTCGGGATATATTTTATGCAACTGGGTAAAAAGTGCGGTAAGCACTGCCAATTTGCCAACGCTTCCCGGTTGGTAACCTGCCTTTTCATTACGAGAGGCATACCGCGTAGCACTCAAATCGGAAATATCGAGAATCGCAAGCGAATAACTTTTATCGAGCCCCCGAAAAAGGCCGTTCACTTCTTTTTGAAAGGTAGAATCTATTTGCATCAAGCTGCCTGCACTATCCTGGTTTTTAGTGACGAGGTTCAGTTTTATTTCACTATAGGTATTAAGTGCGCCTGGGGGCAATGATAAATCCCCTTTTATCTCCCCTTTCTTAATGAGTTCCAATCGCTTAAGCCGATTGATTCCTGTATATTCATACCCATCGATCGGATAGTATCCGAGCGTCGTAAATGCAGCACAAAGCATCAATAAAATACTATAGATGGCCGTTTTTTTCATTCCAATTTCGTTGCTAGTAATATCTCTTTTGTGGTATCTATTTTTGGTGTAATCGATTCAAGATATCCTGAGCTCAATGCTTTTTTGTTCTCGACAAACGGTCGAATCTGAAACAGCCATAGTTTGTCGTTTTGAAAGCCGAGCTCCACATCATAGGCCCCATGATAATCGGAGTTGGTTTCCTTGGGCAAGGTCTCACGGATCGTCTTTGCGAAGCCATGTATTTCTTTGATGTTCTTAGTATTCAATATGGGCTTTTCAAAAGTCGCCGATTTTTTACCGGTTCCACCAGATTTGGGAAGTGTGTTGTAATAAGTTTCACGGGATGGCGCTAGGAGTCGATACCCGCCTTCCTCTTTGATGGTATAGGTCTCTGCCGATTGACCATCAACCGCACCTCCGGCACCGCGACTAAACGCTACCGTCAAATCGGAATCATTACCCGAGTTGATGCCTTTCGTTATCAATACGCCTGAATAATCGACATCGACACTGGGAATGACTAAAATCGAAGGAAATACATTTTCAGGGTTTGAAAGGTATTTCTGCCGCCATTTAAAACTGCGTTCGGTATATGGGGAAGCCCAAACTTCCTTTATCCCGTTTAAAATCAGTTCGCGATCAACGACGTTGAAAAGTGTTAGATTGAGTCCAGCACCCGTGAAGTCCTTTAAATCCTCCATGTTGGTATCACTGCGCAAAAAAACGGGTATCCCACCCAAAGGGCGGCCCAGTATTTCGGTGAAATATTTCTCCAATTGAGAGACAAATGCAGGTTTTAGAGGCATTTTTTTAATGGCTTCCCTAAGGATATCCAATTGTTCTAGTTGATATTTTTCAACTTCGGTTTCGGAGACATTCCTTGCCCTCATAGCCTCGGCTTCGGTAAACATCGCATTTAAAAATTGCCAATACGACTTATTTTGTGTTGGCATCTCTTGGTTCATGTGCTCCCGAAAAATGCCAAAAGGAATCACCATGCCTTCTACGACTTTGTCGGGAAACATTTTTTTCAATTGACCTAAATTTGCGGCCTTTGGGCCGCATATTTGTCCAGAATCACTGGCATCGACAGATCTTAAGTTCAAAACATCGGCAGTGTCTAAGTGTATTTTCTCTATGGGTACTGCAATTTTTTCGGTGCCACGCTCTTTTTTGGTAAAAAGTTCGCGTTCCTGTGGGGTCATCTCGGTCTCCGGTTTTAAAATAACATTGCCTTTGTTAGATACGGCATAAAAAACAGGTTGACCATTGAATTTGACCAAATCTGCAAGGTTCTCATCGGATAGGGCCGCATTCGGAATCCCTAAATTTCGAGCTAATAATTGTACATGCGAAACCATATTACCTTCAGAGACCGTTGCAATGCCGGCAACGGGTTTTAGATCAGACGGGGCTCGTCTAAAAATATAGATCTTGTCGGAGGAAACCTCCACATCTTCTGGGATACCTTCAACAACCACGAGTTGCCCAAAGGCATAACCGGGATTTAGACCGCGAATCGTGCTCTGATTGGGAATATCCATTACTTTGTTCGTCAATGCAGATTCCTTGGCGATAAAATCACCGAGCTCCCCTACACTGTTTCCCAAGTTCAATATTACCGAGCCCCGAATGCGATCATCGATAAACCCATATGCGAGTGGTTCAAAACCGGTGTAGGTGTTTACGACTTCCTGATAATTCGCCTTTACCATGCCAGCACCCCATTCAACGGCACCTCTCGCCGTTTCAAGTGCCATTGTCAAATCTGAAAGCGACATCGCTACTTCCTCGGTTTTACTTAAAGCTCCCTGCACCTGTTCCCATTCCCAAAACTCCAAATAGCCTGCCCCCACGGCCGCTGTAGTCAAAGCACAGATTTTTTCCATTTGTTCCTTAAGGGTAACTGGTTCCCAATGGGGTGCCTCCTTGAATACGACTTCTTCAAGTTTGAGGGATACCTCCAATAATTCGAGGCGCGCCAAGGGCCGCTTTTCGGTCAGTATGTTTTCACGGATCTGTAACAGTAGTTCTGAAGTTTCTGAGATCAGCTGAGCAAAGGGCCTTTCAGAAGCATTTCCTGAAATATAGGCGTTCAAGGACCTACCCATAGGCGTATTCTTGATCAATATTGCCTTTTGACCCAATTTGCCAATGTCAATTGGTTTGAAAAACTTGTTCATGGTGACCAACAGTTCATTAAACTTTACATTTAAATCAACGGTCAGGTTGTCCTTATTTTTAATCTGAAATGCCTTCACCTTCATTATATCGCCCACTTCAGGTTGGCTATGTATTTTTACCCGGAGGTCCATAAAAGGCTCATATAGATCGGAGAGTACCTTAGATTGGCTCCGCATGGTCTGTGATAGATTGTCGTCGCCACTATGTGGAAGATCTCTTAGGGATTGCCGCACAAGAAAATAATTCTTGGTCAATACCGTATCGTTGTTCAAGAGCCATTTGAAGAAATCCTTGCCCCAAGTTTCCTCGTCCTCCACTTGCAGTGCCCCTCGGTAGAATTGCGCCTTTTGGAGAATCCAGCCATTATCGACCGACCGCAAGTATTTATCAAGTTCATATTGTTTCAATCTGGAATGATCGTGCTCGGCATCCCAAAAATCGGTCTTCTCGGTATAGGCCAAAATCTGGCCCAGATACACGTGGTCTTTTTTGCCCACGTCAACAACCTCGTCCCTGTAGCGTGCATGTTGTACTCCGGGACCAATGGCTTCAGGACAGGGATCTTTGGGTTGACGAATACTGCCATCGGTACAAAACCAACGAATATCCTTATAAGGACCGCGCATGGCTCCCTTGTAGGTGGCTATCAGTTTTTTTAAATTTTCGTTGTCAATTTTACCTGAAGTTTGGGAATAGTGCGATACATGCAATAGAAAAAAAACAAAAACAAGATAGTTCCTCATGTTTACTAGGTAAAAGCCGTGTCTCATACAAAAATACTGCCATTTTTAGTCAATTCGCCGATAAGACCAACAAATATTCAACTTCCTAAGGATAAAGAGTAACCGAGAAGAAACTCAAAGTATAGGCAATATTAAAAATCACGACCTGAACTTATTTGGGAAAGAGCAATTATATAAGTAACTTCCCGAACACTTTATGGAGACCAAAATGACGTTTCCATACGTAGCAAGGAATCAACAATGAATATGGCACGATTCGTCAACAAGCGCAAAGAAGAGATAGGGATGTCTCCGGATGATATGACGTTTAGGGGGAAAAAGAAAATGGACAATGTCCTTGTTCGTATCATTGATTTCGATGCGAAGACGTTGGAGGAGAAAAACCTGGAAGATCTCAATGAGATTTTAAGCTATCAAAAAAAGAATACGGTCACTTGGTTGAATGTCGATGGCCTGCACGATACCGAGCTTATTCAGGAAATTTCCAGGGTATTTGAATTCGATACCTTGGTAATGGCCGATGTTATGGATGTAAATTCACGACCTAGCATACGGGAACACAGTAACTGCATTTTGCTTTCCTTGAAAATGCTGCAACAGGATGGCATCACCGGAAATTTTTTGGTAGAAAACCTAAGTATCATAATCACTGAATCAGTACTCCTATCATTTCAGGAGCAGCGGGGCGATGTTTTTGAACCGGTGCGTGAGCGCATACGTCACCAGCGTAAAAGGATTCGAGAAGGTGGTACCGATTATTTGGCCTTTGCCCTATTGGATGTCGTAGTTGACAACTACATCTATATTATCGGCGTTTTGGGTGAAAGCATCGAAACCTTGGAAGACACCCTCCTCCAAGAGCCTAGAAAAAGTGTTATCGATGAGATCTATACGTATAAAAGAGAATTGAATTTTATACGAAAATGCATTACTCCGGCCCGGGAAATGATACTGAGCCTTTCTAAAATGGAATCGGAATTCATCGATGAAAGCACGCATGTGCTCTTCAAGGAACTCCTGGATAATATCAACCAGGCGAACGATTCTTCGGAAACGTATCGGGAAATATTGTCAGATCAGCTCAACATTTATCATACGACCATTAGTAGTAAATTGAACGATGTAATGAAGTTCTTGACCATTTTCTCGGTTATTTTTATTCCTTTGACTTTTATTGCAGGGATTTATGGCACTAATTTCGACGTATTGCCCGAACTCCATTTTGAATATAGTTATTTTATTATGCTGGGGGTCATGATTTTCTTGGTCATCGGCATGCTTTTTTATTTTAGGAAGCGCAGATGGTTGTAATAGATGGTAGCATGGGTACAATAGAGTACCTTTGAATTCGAAAAACACTGGTATCAAATGTACATGACCGCTTTTGCAATGTTCCCAAATACTTAAATAAAACGGCAATCCTTCCACCACACCAAAAGAACAATCTATTGCCAAATAGGCCCGAACCTTTCCCTGGCTATGCACAACCAAGAAACACCTTCATACAATGAAAATCGTTATCCTTTCCCAGAATCCGACCTTATACTCCACCAAAAGGCTTATAGAAGCCGGTGAGAAAAAAGGCCATGAAATGAAAATCATAGATCATTCAAAATGTGATCTAATTATCGAAAAGAAAAAGCCCGGCCTTATTTATCAAGGGAAGGAAATCGAAAATGTAGATGGGGTCATTCCGAGGATCGGGGCTTCCATCACTTTTTATGGTACGGCCGTCGTACGCCAATTCGAAATGATGAAAATATTTACGGCCGTTGAATCCCAAGCCTTGGTTCGTTCACGAGATAAACTGAGAAGTCTTCAGATTTTATCAAGGGCGGGGTTAGGTCTTCCGAAGACCGTCTTCAGCAACTATTCAAAAGATGTCAGTGCCATCATCGACAAAGCTGGCGGCGCCCCAGTAGTCATAAAGCTGTTGGAAGGTACACAAGGTCTCGGAGTCGTTTTAGCGGATAACAGAAATTCGGCCGAATCGATATTGGAAGCTTTTAATGGATTACAGGCACGTGTCATCGTACAAGAATTTATTAAGGAAGCCAAAGGTGCCGATATAAGGGCATTTGTCATTGACGGAGTGGTCGTAGGTGCCATGAAAAGACAGGGAAAGGAAGGTGAATTCAGATCCAATTTACACCGGGGCGGAAGTGCAGATATCATAGAGCTTACCGATGAGGAAGAAAATGCCGCCATAAAGGCCGCCAAGGTAATGGGACTTGGAGTGGCAGGGGTAGATATGTTACAATCGTCTAGGGGGCCATTGATATTGGAAGTCAATTCATCACCCGGCCTTGAAGGTATCGAAGGGGCAACAGGAATGGATATCGCCAGTCAGATCATTAAGTACGTAGAGCGCAATGTCGAAGAATAAGATTGAGATTCTTGGTCATGCCATTGCGCCAGGTAAAGGGGTACAACTCAATCTTGATATTGCCAAACTGCATACCCAAACAAAGATCGAAGTGCCGGTTATCGTGCAACGAGGCAAGATGGATGGGCCCAGTATCCTAATAACAGGGGGGATTCATGGGAATGAAATCAACGGGGTGGAAATTGTGCGTCAGTTGGTTTCAAACAAGTATAACATCCCCGAAAAGGGCACGATTATTTGTATTCCAGTAGTCAACGTCTTTGGCTTTTTAAATCAAAAAAGGCAGTTTCCAGATGGCAGGGATCTCAACCGCGTTTTTCCTGGAAGCCCAAGGGGATCACTGGCCAGTAGGTTCGCCTATAATATCGTAAAGGAGATTGCGCCTTTGGTCGATTATTGTATCGATTATCATACAGGGGGTGATAGTCGTTTCAACGCACCCCAAGTTCGAATTAACTTTGACGACAGCGATAGTCTTGAACTTGCAAAGGTCTTTGGGGCGCCTTTTATCATAAAATCTATACACCGGGACAAGTCATTTCGAGAGACTATGCATAAACTACACAAAAAAGTGCTCCTCTATGAAGGTGGCAAATCGCTACATATTGATAATGATATCACACAAATTGGCCTACAAGGAGCGCTTCGGGTACTACAACATCTGGGCATGCGCGATTTTAAAAATGAATTGGCGGTTACGTTCAAAAAGATAAAAGAACCCGTCGTGGTTAATTCTTCTAAATGGCTTCGTGCTAAATTTTCTGGTATGTTTCATCCTAAAAAAGGACTTGGGGAATTTGTAAAAAAAGGTGATTTTCTTGGTAGTATTTCAGATCCCTTCGGGTATTTCGAACGTCGAATAATAGCCCATTTCCCAGGTTACATCATTTGTATCAATCAATCGCCGATCGTAAATCAAGGCGATGCGATCTTCCATATTTCCCAGGGATAAAATCTCCCTTCCGAATTATATTTCATACATCAAGGCAATAGGCACATATTCGCTTGAATTTTCCTTTCTTTCTTAGTCTATTTCTATCTTCCCGCAACCTTCGGCAAATAAATATCAAACGGCAATCCCAAGCGAACCGGGTAGCCCCAATATATTTATTCTATATGGAGCGTAACAACAGTACATTTTAGAGGTCTTTATGAACCCTATGTACCATCATCGTCCTTACCAGCCACCGGGATAGGGGCTTTTGATGTTTTCTTTTTTTAAGGTTGATGTAAATACCTAATGATTTAACAATGGGTACCTTATGGGTTTCTACAAGTTCTATCAGGGTGCCATCGGGGTCCTCAACATAACTAAATCGGCCGGCAGCGTTACCCATGTCAAAGCTTTCAGCACTATCTACCGTAAATCCTTGGTTTAGCCTGCTCGCCTCTTGGCGAAAGACCTCCATACCTTGGATATCAAAACAAAGATGAATAAACCCTAAATCTCCCCATAACCGATCTTTATAAATTTTAAAAGGTGTTCGATCCAACACTTGCAGCAATTCGATGTCCGATGAACCCAATAATTCACCAAACCCTCCTACTCTTTTAGCGCTATTTCTTAAAAGTACTCTTCTGAATCGATTCTTCCCTCCAGGCAAATCAATAAAATCGCTAAAAATACCCGTTCGATCCTTTAAAACCTCATAGTCAAATAGTCCTGTGTAAAAAGAAACTGATTTTTCCATGTCAGAAACCCCGATTACAGCGCCTAATATACCCCCCGTAGGCGACCTTGTCTCACTATAGCAATGAGGATCCTGCACTATTTGGATAAGATTGTTCCATGGGTCGCTTAGGAAAAAACTGGAGGCTTCATGGTCTATTTGAATAGTATCGCCATACATGGTCACGCGTTGTTTCTTCAATTCCTTATGGGCCTGATCAATGGCCACAGCGCGTATTTTCATGATATTGATCCCTAAATCGCCCAATTCAATCGCGTTTTCCGGATGTTTAGGCTCCCTGTTCTTGTATTGCCATACTTCGAGCCCGCCCCCACCTTTTAAATTCAACGCCAATAAGGCATAGCGTTCAAAGATTTTACCATTGGTATAGTTCGTCATGAGATCGGCGGTCGATTCATCCTCAAAAACGAGGATGTCAAAACCGAGATTTTTTCGGTACCAATTAAAAACATTTTTTGCATTTTTCACCCCAAGGCCAATTTGCTGTATGCCGTTCACTGTTTTTTCCTGCTTGGTGGGGTGATTCGATTTTTGATACGGGGTTCGAATCAATTTGTTATGCAAAGATTTCAATTTGGTAGCTGGATACCCTAATTTATAAAGGCTCAAAAGCAAAAGGTTTGAAAGATTTATGCGCAGGTATGAATTGCTATGGTATTTTCGGGCAGATACTATTAAATCGTTCTTAATGATCTTGTATGGTACCTTTTGTTTTTTCATTCGATCAAAAAACTCAAAGTCTTCCATGATAACCTGTCGCGCATCAAAACCACCTAGTTCCCAAAAGACCGATTTGCGAATAAACAAACATTGATCGCCACCTCCCGTAAAAAATCCGTCATTGGCCGTAAACAAGGCATTTATTTTTAGGTAGAATTTTTCTTTATCGAATCGGTATGAAAAAAAACCGGCATCATACCCTTCGCTCAGGGTTCTTATAATATCAGACACAAAAGAATTTGGAGGAAGCACATCGGCATGCAGGAATGCAAGAATATCGCCTTTGGCCTTTAGAGCGGCCTCATTCATCTGTACCGCCCTTCCCATTCCGGAGCAATTCAGAAATTGCACCGTGGTGGATACGGGAATTTTATCAGAACCGTCATTGTTCCCCGGAGATAAGGCGACAATGATTTCCAGGTCTGAAGAGGCTTTTAAAAAGGGTTTTCCCAGCAGTTTCCTTAGGTTTGCATGTTCATTATGGGCAGGAATAACTATCGAGATCATCGTATAAAATTAATCTAGGGAATATCAGAGGGACGTCTCTGATTTGAGTTCGGCAATGTAATAACTTTTGAGTTTGTAGCAAAAAGTCGAAGAGTTATTGAAAGGTATTTTTTATACCACGACAAAACCTTTATAAAAATGCTTCGTATATAACAACATAAAGTTAAATAGAACCTTAATGGCACCAAAAATCATTACATCAAAGGCAATTCTCCTCGTTTTAGCGATTATTGCCAATTTCGGATTCTCTCAGGAAACACCTAAAGAGCTCGGCCTTAATCGATTATCCGAAAATTTTTTGAGTGCAATCAAAAACAAGCAAAGTACGAAGGAATTCAGAAGCCGACTGAACGGACTCACCATCGAACAATTGGAAAAGTCCCTGGTTACCGATCACCAAAAATTAGCCTTTTGGATAAACATATACAATGCCTATATACAGGTGATTTTAACTGAAAACCCCGAACTGTATAAGGATAGGGGTTCTTTTTTCAAGAAGGATCAGGTACCGATTGCGGGTAGCCTTGTGTCGTTTGACAAAATCGAACATGGAATCATTCGTAAATCCCAGGTGTCAATCGGATTGGGATTGGTCGGGAAATGGTTCCCTGACGATTTCGAAAAACGCTTGCGGGTCGAAAATAGGGATTATCACATCCATTTTGCCTTGAACTGTGGAGCCAAGGATTGTCCTCCGGTGGCAATTTACAAGGTAGATCGGTTGGAGGAACAATTTAATAAAGGAACAGAAAAATACCTGAAACAAACGTCAGTATATGATGACTCCAAGAAAACAGTGGCTGTAACGCCTTTGTTCAGTTGGTTCAGGGGAGATTTTGGCTCTTCGTCAGGGGTTTTGAATATCCTCAAAAAATATAAAATCATACCCGCCACCGAAGGGGTCGATATCACCTATAAGGACTACGACTGGACCCTCGATTTGGGAAATTGGATCGACCTTTAATATGCTAATAAACTCATACTGGGAGTGAATGCAATTATTGGCAAAACAGTAAGGTATTATAAGATGCTATACTTAAATTGCCCTAAATAAATAGGACGTGGCGAAAAATTTGCCCGAAACGACCCGATCGGAAAGCATCCTTAAGGCAGTACTGAAGACCAGAAGATTCATAGTGGCAGTGTTTATCGGACTTGCCATTGCTTCTATTTTCTTATTGAACGGCTTGAAGTTCTCCTTTGATTTTAAGCAGTTCTTTCCGAAAGATGATCCTGATTTAATTTTCTACAATGCTTTTACGGCGGAATTTGGTCAAGACGATAGCTTTCTGATGATTGCCATCGAAAACGAGGGTTCGGTTTTTGAAAATGATTTTCTCGAACGTTTTCATCAATTTACGCTAAAAGCCAAAAAATTGCCCTATGTGACCGAAAGTCAGTCACTGACCACCCTTTTTTATCCCATTAAAACATCGTTTGGTTATGCCAGATTGCCGATGATACATCTCGGCGATTCTTCCCAGTACGGCAAGGATTGGCAAAAAATACAAAATGACTCCCTCTTCACAAATACATTGATCGATACCAAGGCCTCCTCGATGATCGTCGTTTTGAAAACGCAGGATGAGCTAGATTATTCCCAATCGGTTACCCTGTTGGCTGCGCTTCGTAAATCATTGCGGGAACATCGTCTTCCGACCTATCATATATTGGGAAGGGTATTTTTTTACGAAGCCATTGTCAAGATGCAGAAACGGGAGCTTGGTGTCGTATCAATCATTTCAACAATTCTAGTACTGGGTCTTCTTTTTATAGTATATCGGCGCCCTACGATTGTAATGATTATCATGGTTTCAATTGCGCTATCCTTGCTCTTGTTTATGGGAATATTGTCTCTATTGGGTAGGGAACTCAATGCCTTATCGGCTTTTTACCCCATTCTTATCCTGGTAGTAGGAACTTCTGATATCATTCATATTGTCGACAATTATCTCTTTAAGCTGCGCCAAGGATTCCCAAAGGAAGCGGCAATCATTGCCACGTTGCGGGAGGTAGGTCTTACCACTTTTATGACTTCGGCAACAACTGCGATTGGCTTTATGTCTTTAATGACCTCAAAATTGAGTAGTATTCAGGATTTTGGAATCAATTCTGCAGTAGGAGTGTTTATGGCATATTTTACTGCTTTGTTCTTCACAACATCCCTTTTGATTTTGGTTTCTCCAAAATATGTAGTCTACTCACGAATTCAAACCACAAAATGGACCCAATACCTAAGTAAGATCAATGGAATCACCAGGCATTATCCCAAAATCATCCTTTTAGCAAGTTTACTGTTTATGTTGATCTGTTTCTGGGGTGTTTCAAAAATAACCACAGATTTTCGATTCAACGAAAATCTTCCGAAAGGAGACAAAATAACTTCCGATTTTCTGTATTTCCAGAAAAATTACGCAGGATTTCGACCGCTCGAAATCGCCATCCTAGCCAAAGAAGGCCATAAGGTGACCGATTATAACTTGCTTCAGGACATCGACCACATTGAACAAAGGCTTAAATCAATTAAGGCCATAGGCAACGTACGCTCGGCAGCCTTACTTTATAAATGGCTCAACAAGGCTTTCCATCTCGGCCGACAAGAATTTTTTGTCCTGCCGAATGGGAAATCGAAGTTTGAGTCCCTCCAAAAAGAAGCACATAAATTGGCACGAAAACAATTCAATAATTTTGTAAATAAAGACGCGAGTAAGGGGCGAATAACCATGCAGGTTTTGGATGTGGGTACCGATAGTTTAACGAAAATAAATTCTGAAATAACTACTTTTTTAGCAACACAGACCGATACGTCATTGGCAACCTTTCGATTGACGGGGAAGGGTTTATTACTTGATAAAAATTCAATCTATATTCGGGACAGTCTATTACAGGGGTTGGCATTGGCACTGCTGCTAATCTCTTTAATAATGACCATGCTTTTTAGGGATTGGAAAATTCTATTGGTTGCCCTAATACCCAACGTGCTGCCACTTCTATTTGCCGGGGCGATATTAGGATTTCTGGGAATTCCGCTGGAAGCTTCCATTGCAGTCGTTTTTGTAATCATCTTTGGAATATCGGTAGACGATTCCATCCATTTTCTTGGAAAATATAAAATTTGTAAGAAGATAGGGCTTGGTGATGAAGCAGCAATCGAAAAGACGTTTAAAGAAACTGGCAAGGCTTTGATTATTACCACCCTGCTACTGATTTTCGGTTTTATGGTGCTTTTGTTCTCGGTTCAAAGGCCCACCGTTGTCATTGGCCTATTGATCAGTATTACGCTGCTAACCGCCTTGATCATGGATCTTTTTCTTTTACCGGTGCTGTTACGAAAGTTGACGGCCAGTAAAAAAGGTGGCCCGAAAATCGAGGCCACTGAGAACCTCATCGAGGAAAGCCAGTAGCCTATCGGTTTTACCCGTATTCTAAGGTGTGGGCTTCAGTGTAGCCGCAGAAAAGGTCACTTAATTATGGGTATCTGCCTTAAGATTTTCAATCGTTTTTTGTAAATTTTTATGCGCCCTGATTAATTTTAGGATTGAAAACAGCATGATAATAATCCAGCAACAAAATAAATATATATCCATAACGTACCTATTTTAAGGGTTTCCTTTAATTATACATACGTAAAATGTATACATTGGTTCAGTCATTGCACTAAAAACCAAGGCCATTCATCGAAAAAAACGGTCGTAATCAGAAGTATTAAAGCGAACAGGGAGTTAAAATGATTACTTCTTGGGATTTTGCAATTTATCCATTGATTTATGGGCTCTGAGTATTTGATAGATGAGAAATAACATGATAGTTATCCATAGTAAAAACAGAAGATATTCCATAGCTTCTCAGGTTTTAGGTTATTTGGTTTTCTGCAACACTTGGGGCGTTCAGAAGCTTATTCTGAAAATAAGGGAGCTAAACATACAAAATAGTGCGATAAAATCCTACATAAACACGCATATTTTCATGTTTCTATGTAAAAATGAGCACCATGACCTTTCGACCATAGTGCTCAAACACAAATCAACCAACCTAAAAACTGAAATGAAACTCTTCTTAATACCTAGAATTTAAAATCGATTCCACTCTTTAAAAACAATGGAGTACCTGGTGTAAAATGTATTTCTTCAACGGCGGTCACCTCGTTTTGCAGTCGTGACTCGGTTGCGAACTGGGTTTCATTCCAGGCGATATCGAATAAATTTTCGACTGATAGGTGTATTTCAAAATAATCGGTGATTCGATACCGTAGGTTAATATCGGTCAAGAAGTAGCCTTTGGCCAGAATAGAACCGTCCTCATTGGCAGGCCGACTATCTAAATACCGAAACCTCATGCCACCGGAGAAATTGCCCAAATCGGCAAAAGACAAGCCCCCAGTGGCCGTAAAATCGGGTGCTAACGGAATGTAATCCTGTCCCTTGGGGGCCGTGATGCTCCTAGCCATTGTATAGGTAAGGTCGGTATCAAAAAAGACTTTTGGAAAGGCTTGATACCGTATGCCGAAATCAGCCCCATACCGTTGGGTCTCTCCGCTAGGTTCAACGATACCGGCATCACCCACATATACGAATTCTTGTTGTAAATACAGGTACCAAGCAGTGGCATTCAGAACCAAATTCGGGGTAGCCTTGCAAATCACGCCTATATCAGCACCATAAGCGGCTGGAAGAATGTCTTTGCCTTGTTGGGCAGTGACCACCCGGGTATCATTGGAATGAAATCCGATTCCCGATTTAAAAAAATATTGGACCCTGCTATTTTCGGTATATAAAATGCTCAATTTAGGGGAAACCTTGGCGGCTTTTACGCGTTGCATAAACGTATCGCCCTGAAGGGCGTTATAATAGGCAAATTCAAATTGATCGACGCGTATGCCAGGGACCAGCGTAAATTTACCGCTATTGATTTCTGCATTGATATAGCCGAAAACATTGCTTTCCTCAACGTTCCCTAGTTGTAGTGTATTCAATATTGTGGCGCGATCTAGGGTATGTGATAATTCGTCGTCAGCGATGTCATCTTTTCGCAATCCGGCTCCAATATGAAGTAGAAGATCACTAGCTTCCAAGTTAAGGTTCTTGGTAAATTCAAGATTCAGCCCATAGAGAGATCGGGATTCCTGTTGTTTTATCTGGTCACCGTTTATGGGGTCATCAAGGAAAAAAGTAAAATCAGAATAAAGCAGAAATTTATAGGCCGTATAAAACGCATTGCCCTTAATGAAACTTTGGTCATCCAACACTTTCATAAAGTTAAGGTTTAGATTATCACGTGAAGTCTGGCCTCCCTCAGAATCGTCAATGGCGCCAAAACGTGAAATAATTCCTTGATCAACAGCTCGTTGCGGTATTTGTCCTGAAGCGTTCCAAGAACTTTCAAAATGCGAAAGTGACGTCGACAACTGATCCCCGTTTTTTGAGAACGCAGTATATTTTCCAAAGATATTCAAGCGTGAAAATTTCTGAGGGGATTCAAAAGGCCCGTCAAATACGGTGTGCTCGGCGGCGAAATAGGCTTGATTATTTTGCGTATTCAAAAGATCGAGCATCACTAAATTTCGGTTCCAACCAAAGGCCCCGATTTCAGAAGTAATTTGATTTTCCTTAAGCGATTTCCTTGTCTCAAAGTTGACATAGGCCGCCGTTGAAAAATTACCTTTCGACGCATAATAGGGCCCTTTTCCAAAATCAATTTTGTCTAATGTTTCCGGAATAAGGAAATGCAAATCGGCATAGCCTTGTCCATGGGCATGGGATACCATGTTCACTGGAAGGCCATCTACCGATATTGCGATATCAGTGCCGTGGTCTAAATCAAATCCTCTTAGAAAGAGCTGTTCGGCCTTTCCCCCACCCGCATGCTGTCCAATAAAAAGTCCTGGCACTTTTTGCAGAATTTCCTGAGATGACTTTACAGGTGCTATATTTAAATCGATTGCGCCAATTACATTGAGGCTGGTGACTTTGGGGCGCACAACTACTTCCGAAAGATGCACGGGTTCATCCCTTAGGGACAATCTTAATATTTTCTCGGTAGCTTCCTTGGTAATCACCTCCTCGATTTTTTGGAATCCAAGTCCCCCTATACGAAGGGTATCGCCCAATTGAATACCATCAATTTTAAAATAACCCAGTTCGTTCGTATGGGCGTGTGCATTCCTGACCGTATTGTAAATGTAACCCCCTTCAATCGCCCTGCCATCGGCATCAAAAAGATATCCTCGAACCTCTTGACCAAAAATCGGGCCTAGGCTTGCCAAAAACAAAAGACACAAAAGGTATTTCATGATATCTGATTATATTTCTAATTTATTCAGGATTAGGAAGAAATGGGAGTGTATTAAATCATCTGTCAAAGTGCCGCTATCTTATTCTCGAGCAAGGGTCCCAATTCATAAGCGGCCGCCAAAAGATCACTTTTAAGTTCGGTTACTTTATCGTTTCTTCCTGCTGCCTTATAGATTTCTGCCGCGTAATATAGAATCGCCGGTTCAGCGGTTTTTCCATCGATATATTGCTCGACGATCTTTAAGGCTTTATCGGTTTCTCCCAACTTCAAATAACTAAAGGCCAGAAAACTATAAGATTTCGGAGTAGGCCTGTTATTGACTTCCGACTGTGAAATTTGTAAGGCTTTTTCGTATTGACCTGTTTCTTCAAGATACATTCGTACGTTGTACGCATTATACATCACACCATAGGCCGGATTCTTTACAGAATTAAAGTATTGATCTAGATTATCAAGTTTATTTAATTGATTTCCCATGTATTCAGCAATTTCAGCTTTTAGTAAAAAGTAATCCGGCGCCCGATAGTTTTTTGTTACTGAATCAAGAATGCGCAAGGCTTCCTCGGGATTTTTTTCATAGGAAAATACTATCCAGGCAATCCCCTTTTTTGCATATGAATTTTGGGGGTCTAGTTCCAAGGCTTTTAAATAGTGTACGTAAGAATCCTCGATTCTTCCGGCGTGACCTAGGTAATCGGCCAAGTTCGTATAGGCCCAAAGCATCAAGGCCTTACTCTTTGATTTTATCGCCTTGGCCTTAGCCAATTCCATAAATTTAATAGTGGTATTCAAATCGCCTTTATGGTCGTTCCACTTCGCCAATCGAATCAGATACCCAAAATCTGAAAGATTTTTAATACTATCTAAATACTTTCCGGCATTTTGATAATTGCCAAGCTCCATCTCGATGTCAAAAAGTAAGCCGTGCGTAGCATTGATACTGCTCCCGATGGCCCTTGCAGAGTCGGCCAATTGCAGCGCCTCCTTGAATCTGTGCTGGGAAATATAATTGCGTGCCAACGCCCTGAAATAGCCGCCTTTTCCGATTGCGGCGATATCTTTCGCCCTTTTCAAGGCCTTTTCTGCCTTTTTAAGATATTGTATATCTCCAGATTCCTGAAAATATCGGCTGTATTCGCCGCCAACGATACCAAAACTGAGCAATTGCATACTATCAGGCTCGATTTTGGAATTCCAAAGTTCAAAATATTTTGAGGTTGTCTTTACAGGTGTGGCAACAAGGTATTTATCGTAGTCGATTACATGGGTAACCCGTTTTTCCTTTGGTTGACATGCACTCAAGAAAATGAGTGGTATCAATAGAAATAAATTTTTCATTATTGTTTTTTTAGGTTTTAGTGACTGCATTTTAAAATAAGGGAGGACTGTTACCGCCCTCCCCTACACTCCTTCTTCATAGACTTAATTAGGAGCCCCGATATACGGGAAAGTTGTAGTTATCGTAGCGGTGATGCCAACCCCATCGGATGTCAAACGTGGCAGCATGCCGCCATTGCCATCATCTTGGCCACTAAAGCGGTCCCCGCTCATTCCGCCGAATAGTAGGATCAAGGAGTCATCGATCACATCATCCTGCAACTTTCTTCCTGTAAGAGCTACTTCGTCACCATCGGGTACTAAAATGCTACCATCCATATTGGCATCGGTACCTGGGTCAAAATAGGTTGTTGGCGCATCTGGAGCCACATCCAAGACATCGGCCGCCAAAACGGTCGTCAAAGTCGTGGCGTCTAATCCTAAAATATTATTCTCATAGTTCAAGGCGGCGGGGTCGATGCCCAAAAGACCGGCATAGACGTCGAAGTATTGCTCAAGACGTGCTTCGTAACCTACTTGAAATTTAGCGGCCATCTCTGAAGGAATGGTCACATTTTGGGCATCCTTGACACTTGCTTCGCCCATCATGTCATACCCTAGAACCGTATTGATACCAGGGCGTCCCATGTGATCTGCCTGCGCATACGTCCCCGTAAAATCGACGGCGTCGGTACATGCCATACAACTACCACCACAATCTACCCCGGTTTCGTCGCCATTCAGTATTCCATCACTGCAGGTCGCCATCATCATTGGGGCCGTATAACCATCATCTTTATTGCACGCACCTAGAACGACCATTAGCGCGATAACTGCTACATACCTATATTTTATATTGTAAAGTTTCATTTTATTTCAATTTAAAGTTTTAACTATTGTTTTATGTTCGTGGTAACCCATACTTTATAAACCGGAATGCCCAAGGCATTCGTGGCTGTAGTAGCCCCAAGAACACTATTGGGAATTTCGAGGATAATCGACATGGTATTGGCAGATGCAAATGTATTGACAGCTTCTCCTGCCGGAAGAAAGCCTTCCGGGGCCATCCCTCCAATTACCTTATTGAATTGGGTAAAGTCAAAGAAAAACGCATCCTGTCGTGGTCCTGCGAACAAGGTGACGCCATTATCGGTCGTTGCGGTTATCGCAGAAGTAGTGGAAATCGCGACATCACCTAGCGGTGCATCGACCAATACTTGGCTGTTCAGGCCTGTGGTGCCAGGGGCAGCGGGACCAAAAAAGTACATTCTTCCATTCCTGGGTATGGCCTGTATGACCAAATCTTCAACAAGATCGCCATCATTGTCGATTTTGATCAAGGTAAGTACGTTCTCATCAAAGGTGCCATACGCCAGATCAGGCAAGACCGAGGTCTGTAGGTCAACTTGAAAAACGGTGTTATTCGATCCCTCTATAGGCTCAAATGCATAAAAATCGGCAATGTCTGCGGTTGTTCCTTTCGTGGAAGGCGCATCAATGTGATCTGCCGCGACCAGTATGATGCCTGCGACTACCACAATGGCCATTGATACTAAAAGCTTTGTCTTTTTCATTTTATATTAATTTTTAGATTAGAATTACCATTACCTACGAAGATCAATTTCCAGGGTTTGCTTTTAAATGTTAAATATTTGTTAACATGCTATATGTGCCATAGGAAATGGCCTTGATATACTTGTAATCTTATAATTTGAGTTAATTTGGCACCTTAAATGACCTTCCTATGAACCCTTCTGGATCCGGTTGGATTGCAAAATTCGGTTACCTTGTCGGCGAGAATCACGACCTGTATGCCGATTTTGGCGATTTATACAATGGCCTAAAGAAAACGGGGTTTGTATATGGCATCAACACCAACATTCCGCGATTCATAGTCCCGGAACACCCTCTGTCAGAAGACGAGAAAGCAAAGATAAACCTCCTGACGGCCTTATATTTTACTTTTGTATTTGAGGCACAACTGCAGGACTTTAATTCTTTCCTGTGCCGAATCATGGAGTTTTATCGTGAATTGGAGGTCAATCACGTATCATTTCTCGGAAAATTGTTTTCGGGAAATAAGACATCTTCAAAACTCGAAAGCCTCATTGATTCAAGGGTTTATTTGGAGGATAATATGATTAGCAAAACCTTCAATAGCATCATTACCAATTCATTGCTATTTATGGATGTCTTGCTGTTCAAGCGATATCTGTGCCAGCCGGAGAATATTCGCCAACATGCCCAAAAATTGGAATTCATTGCCATTAATATTACTTATCACGCCCTAAATTCAAAGGAAAAGAACAAAAGTGACGAGAAATTGGCACAATTATTCGCCGCATCCCTAACCTTCATAGACAGCGATGCCCGAAAGTTTGACGGTACCTACCGTGAAGTGCTGCTCAACAATCACTCGCTATGGGAAAACCGGTATTTTTTAGACATGGCTTGTTTGACCGTTTGGGAGGACCACTCCTTGGAATACAAGGAATCGGAATTTATATTTGGTATCGGAAAGGACTTGGGGCTCGACGACCGGCAAATTGCTTGTTCGCTGGAAGAGATCACCACCTTTTTTGACAAAAATTCGAAGACGATACCCTTTCTTAAAGATAGCAACTTGGCCGTTCAATTTTATGAAAGTATGTCAAAAGTGGTCAACAAGTTGATAATTCGCAATAGCAAACGATTGCAAAAAGAACTATCGGAAAGCAAGGAATTGGTAACCCTATTATCGAAATCAACCATTAAGGACCTGACTCCGGAAGAGAAGAAAAAAGTTCAAAATCAATTGCTAGACATTTTTAAGAGCATCCCATCATTGGCCATTTTTATGTTACCGGGAGGGGCGGTGCTTTTGCCCATTTTCATTAAATTGATTCCAAAATTATTACCTTCCTCCTTTGATGAAAATCGTATTGATAAACGCACGTAATTTCTTATGAAAACAAGGTATAAGAAAAATCTATACCGAGTTTTAATCAGTTAAATATCATTTATTTATACTACTTTAATCCAACCAAAGCTTAAAATCACGAACGCGTTCCCTACTCACGATGATTTCCTGTTCTGAAAAGCGATTTAGCTTTATTTGTAGGCGCGAATTCGTATAGGAAACGATGTCTTTGATATGGTTGATGTTAATGTAGAATTTTCGACTTATGCGAAAAAATGTCTTGGGCTCCAATTCGTTTTCCAAGTTCTCCAACGTAGTTTCCAATAAATAATTTCTCCCATCGTTCGTAGCAGCATAGGTGCCTTTGTTTTCGCTATAAAAACATTCTACTTCGTCACTATTAATGATTTTTAGGTGCTGCCCTACCCGTACGGTAAAGCGCTTTTTGTATTCCCGTTCCAGCGGATTTACCAATAATTTTTTAATGTCGTCAAAATCCAATGCCAGTTTTTGGGGTTTTGGTTTTAAAGCACGGTATTTGTTGATGGCATTTTCCAATTCTTCCTCATCGATGGGCTTTAACAAGTAATCGATACTATTCAGTTTAAAGGCCTGAAGGGCATACTCGTCATACGCAGTGGTGAAAATAATGGCACTTTTCACGTCTACATACTCAAAAATCTCAAATGAGAGGCCGTCGGAAAGTTGAATGTCCAGAAAAATCAAATCGGGATGCTCATTGTTCTGAAACCATTCAATGGCTTCCTTGACAGAATGCAACATGGCGGTTACGGTAACACCAACATCGGCCAATAAACGTGACAGTCTACGGGCAGCCGGTTGTTCATCCTCTATGATAATTGTCTTCATTTCGTTCTATTTAAAAATCCGCCTAAAAGTTCAAGGTTTCAGGTTCAAGGTTCAATGCAGACGGATCATTGTTTATTGTCAATTGTTAATTGACATTCACTGCCTACTGTTTACTGCCAACTGCTTACTGTTCACTGCCTACTGCCCCTTCGTACATTGAAGCCTTGGCGTAAATGTAACCGCTTACTGTTCACTCATCAATCCTCCTCCTCCAAATATTTCCGAAGTTGTCGTTGTTCCCAATTTTTAAAGAATCCAGGCTTAAAAAGAAATAAATACAATCCGTAAATCAACAATATCAATCCCCATAACACTGGAATCATAATGATATTCCACGAAAGCCATTTGTTAAAACCTGGTTCGGTAAGGCCCTTGGAAAAAAAGAAATCCAAAATCATTCCTTTGAGGCTTACTAAGGCGATAGCGGCAAATACATAGATGATCAAGTGCGCATAGTAATTTTTGATGGCATCGATTCTTTTTCGGGCCTGCATATATTTTTCAAATCTTATTTTTTCCTGGTCCATTATCGAAATTTTTCTTTTTCCTGTCTTTCTTCCTCCATATATTTTTTAATCTGCCGATCTTCCCAATCCTTCGCAAAAAACGGATTGAAGGAAAATACTTTGGCGGCATGAAATGCCAATCCGATGCCCCAAAAAAACCATACAGCAAAGGCGCCGAAATCGAAAAAAGCGTCAAAAAAACGCTTGCCATTATTTAAATTCGTTCCGATCTCAAGTGCACTTATCGCACTATTCACGACCAGGTAAACGGCTAAGTGCCAATAAAAACCCTTCAATTCCTCGACCCTTTTTTTGGCGCGTTTTATTTTTTCTGCAGGATATTCCATATTTATTTCCATCGATTTTCGTTTTCACTGTCATTCATAAATTCCTTGATCTTTCGTTCTTCCCAGTCCCTTCCAAGGAATGAATTAAGGCCAAAAACCTTAATAGCGTGAAAAACAAGTCCAATCCCCCATCCGAAGGCGGCCCATAGGAACCACGCATGTCGCCATTCATTATTCCAATAATTGATTGCGGCCAAAATGGAGATAACCACTACATAGGAGGTCAAACTGCCATAAAACTTTTTTATTTGTTCTACGCGCTCCTTGGCCCGGTAATATTTGTTGTCAAAATCTGAATTTTTCATGGGTTTCGTTTTTAATGTTGTTCAAAATTCTAGAAAAATAGGAACCTATTATAATCAATCCTCCCGAATTGTCGAGTTTCTAGGATGAATCGTACCTTGAACCCTAGTACCTGGATGGCCAAGGATGTCCTGCATCAAAAAAACGACTCGTTGCAATTGGAAGACCCTATTCAACATGGGCAGCACACCATCTGCGACTGCGTGTACGTGGTATGGATGTCCATTTTTCTTTGGATACTGCATGATATCGTTAAAATTTATCATCTTCCAAATATTTTTTCATTTTCCGTTCCTGCCATCGTTTGCCCCACAAAGGATGATAGCCAAAGACCTGCATTCCCTGGGAAATGACGCCCCATCCCCATCCGAGGACCGGAAAGATAATCCAAGGAAAATCAGAGGTTTTATAATTAAGTATGGCCAGAAAAGGAATTACGATGCAATAGGCAATGAGGTTGCCATAAAATGACTTTAGTTCCTGAACCCGCTCCTTTGCCTTTTGATAGCGCTTTTCCTCCATATAGATTTCCTGGGTTTTCGCCGTGGAAACCTGTTTTGTGAGCATGGGCAGTCTTACACTGAATTCGCCTGCGGAGGTCGAAATCTGTACTTGACGGTCGGTTAAAATACCATACCGTTGTCGAATATTCTGAAGGCCGACTCCACTACTTTTCTTTACGACTTGTTTTTCTTGCATCGTATTTGACACGACCAACATGCCATCTTCCTCATACACTTTTATGGTTAGCGGCCTATCGGCGGTGACCACATTGTGTTTCACGGCATTCTCCAGTAATAGCTGCAAGGATAAGGGAATGATCTTGGCTTCGGGGTCTTGGCTCTTTTCTGGGATATCTAACAAAATACTATCCTCGAACCGCATTTTGAGGAGCCGAACGTACGTTTTTGCAAATTGCAGTTCTTCTTCTACCGAAACCAAATCCTTGTTCTTTTGTTCAAGGACATAGCGGTATACCTTGGAAAGTGAGGTCGTAAATTTTTGTGCTTGAACAGGATCTTCTTCAATTAAACTGGTCAGTACATTGAGGCTATTAAAAAGAAAATGCGGATCCAATTGGTTCTTAAGGGCATCGAATTTTGCGGATGCAGTACCGGCGATGACTTTTTGTTCCTTTACCTTTTTTTCTTGCAGGGCCTTATAAAAATACAAGGCATGAAAGAACATCGAGACGACAATGGTAATAATAAGTGAATATAGGTAATAGACTATTTTTTCACCCGTAATAAAAGTGGTCCAATCGTTTCCCTCGATGCCTATTTTAATAAACATTCGAATGCCTAAAATTCCCAGCATTGTCAAGGCTATCCCTCCAAAAATACCGACCCATACACGATATTGTCCATATTTCTCCCAGACAACCTTATTGTTTAGATAATCAAAGAAAGTACCATTGATAAACGTTAGCACCACTGAATACAGAAGATAGTATGCAGTTTCCCTCAGAAATGTAGCATCGAAAACCAACTCCCTTCCCGAAAGGACTTCGATGCCGACGACCACTGCCATGATTACAATGCCAATAAGTACCCCCAGTACGATTGTTTTTCCTAAATAGCGCATGAATCGATTACATTTTTTTATTGGCCCGCCCTGATCTAGCGATCACCTCTTATTCATTACAACGTTTCATGGTTGCTTCAGCCCTATCTTTTCCCCAATTCGGAAAAAACGCTCCTTCAGGCATAAAGTTAGCGAAAAGTTCCAAGGCATGTTCGACATCCTTACAAAAGGGGGCCGTATCCTGACCGAAATATTCAGCAGATCCCATATCCCATTCGGCTTTCGAAAAAACAACCCTCGGATTGTCAGGTGCTAATTGTAGGGCCTTCTGATACAGGGCCACCACCTTTCCCGAAAGCGACATACCGTACGTGGCGCCATCATAGGCAATCCAGGCCGTATGAATCATCGCCTGCTGCACGAGGATCTCAGGATTATTCGGAGAAATCGCATTTGCCAAATCGATTGCTTCTTGGGCTTTTTCTAACTGCCTTGTCAATTTTTCCTTGTCCTGCTCCCCAAAGGAAGCAACCGTATTTACTTGGGCTACATAATAATTGGGAAGCCAATTGTCTAATTCAACGGACGCGATTCGCTCGAATAAATTTGATGCTTCGGTGGTTTTGCCTTCTCCCCAGAGTTGAAATGCCTTTTGCATGCCATTGGTGTACGGATCTTGGGCACCCATGAACTGGGTCAATTGCAAGAAAATTAATGGGATGATTTTTTTCATGACGAATTCTCTTAATTTGAATTATAAGCACAAAATTGTGTGTAATTACCATCAACACAAAAAAAGAGCCACTGAATTGTAACATTCATGGCTTGGGTTGTTGATTGACAGGTTTGAAAGGTCAACTTAAACTTAAAATACTTCCGCTGCTATTAGGTATACATAGTGGGAATAAATTGTATAAATTGCTTTGTGTACATATTTGAACTACATTGTACAGCATAGATGTTCGAGTTAATTTATTGTTACTCACTAATAGTACCGTCCCTACGAATACACCCAGAAATAGATTGTCTGAACTCTCAATGATTCTAGCAAATCAAAAATAAATTTAGATTATGCCCATTTATATGGACCGTCATGATATCCCCGAGGAAATAACCGCGGAACATGTGGCTGAGATGCATCGTGCCGATTTAGAGATCGAGCATATATATGGTTGTAAGGGAATGACCTATTGGTGCGATGAAAAACGGAAAACTGCCTTTTGTCTGATCCAAGCTCCAAACATGAAGGCCATTGAGGCGATGCATGATCATGCACATGGCGCTGTTCCCCATAGAATAATCGAAGTCGAAAGCGCGATCGTCGAATCATTCCTGGGACGTATTGAGGATCCAAAAAAGTCGCAAAAAACAACGTTGAATATCATCAATGATCCAGCCTTTAGGACCATTATGATAATCAGGATACAAAATAGACCCTCAAAAGGTCGAGCCTTCAAAAAACAGTTTGCCCCTACTAAGAGCGTTAACACCTACATTCAAAATACCATCGAAAAGTTTTCAGGAAGGTGTGTTCAACAAAAATCCGATTATTATTTAGCTTCCTTTACTTCAGTTACCAAAGCCGTGCAGTGCACGATGCAACTTCGGTCGTTCTTGGAGGAAACAATCAAAAAAGAGAAAAATGATATCGCATTTCATATAGGCTTAAATGCAGGGGTTCCAGTTACTGATAAGTCTAAAATATTCGAGGACACCATCAAATTGGCAGAGAGGCTTTGTTACGTTATCCAAAGGCCGATTGTAATGACTTCTGAAGTTGAGGATTTATATGAAAGTGAGAATTTAAATACTTTCATTGATAAAAAGGTAATTCATGTTGTTGGCCCCAATGACGAGAAGTTTCTAAATGCCTTCTTTGATTTGATCGAAATCGAATGGAACAATCCTACATTAGGTGTGGTCACCCTTGAAAGAGGGTTAGGTTACAGTAAATCGCAATTGTACAGAAAACTAACGACCACTGTTGGCAAATCCCCCAATGAATTTATCAAGGAGTATCGATTAAACAATGCCTTGGCCTTATTACAAAAACGAAAAGATATGATTTCAGAAATCGCTTACCTCACCGGATTTAATAGTCCGGCATACTTTACAAAATGCTTTACCGATAAATTTGGTGTTCTACCCTCTAATATTTAAAGCGAAGTTTCCCATCCAATGTAGTTACCTATTGAAGTAGCCGCCTTTTTTCACCCCAGATGGTTCAAAATTGTAATTTTTTGAATCAAACTTGGTATTCTAAGATCATTCGTGTGCTTAAGTTTGAACTGAACAAATTATTATATACTCATGAGTGACACACTTTTCGACAGACTAGGCGGAAAACAAGGGATAACGGCTATCGTAGACGATACCGTCATGGCCCATATGAACAATCCGGCAATAAAAGCCCGCTTTTTACCTTTTAAGGACCAACCAGAGCGTCTGAACAAGATAAAGCAACATACGGTTGAATTTTTTAGTATGGGGAGTGGCGCAAATGTAACGTATACTGGGAAAGATATGGTCACCACGCATACAGGAATGAATATAAGTCCCGAAGAATATATGCATGTTATCGATGATATATTTATTGCTCTCGATAAGAATGCCATGACCGAAGACACCAAAAAGGACGTATTGGCCATTCTTTGGTCATTAAAAGGTATGATCATTTCAAAATAAAAATGTAAGGACAATCACAAATAGGGAGTTATGAATAAGGCAATAAAAGATTTAAATCCTTCGGTGATTGACGCCCTTGCCTCGAAATTAAGAGGCAAATTGGTAAAGTTACAGGATCCCGATTACGATGAGACTCGTAAACTCTTTAATGGCATGATCGATAAGCACCCAGGTTTGTTTGCTATGTGTGTCGATGTCGCAGATGTTATAGCTGCCGTAAATTTCGGAAGGGAAAATGATGTGCTGGTCGCAGTTCGTGGAGGAGGCCATAATGGTGGCGGATTAGGTCTTTGTGATGACGGACTGGTCATCGATTTGTCTGGGATCAAATATATTCGGGTCGACACATCGAATAACACAGTACGTGTAGGCGGCGGCAATCTTTGGGGCGAAGTGGATCATGCAACGCATCCTTTTGGCTTGGCCGTACCTGCCGGTATTATTTCTACAACGGGGGTAGGCGGTTTGACCTTAGGAGGCGGGGTCGGATATCTATCTAAAAAATACGGACTTACCATTGACAATTTATTAGAGGCCGATATGGTATTAGCAGATGGTTCATTCGTCACTGTAAATAAAACTGAAAATTCGGAACTGTTTTGGGCCATTCGAGGAGGGGGTGGCAATTTTGGAATTATAACCTCCTTCAAATTTCAAGCGCATCCTGTCAAGACCGTTTTTGGGGGTCCTACGTTATGGCCTATTGAAAAAACGGAGGAAATCATGAAATGGTACCATGAATTTATCAATCATGCTCCAGACGAATTAAACGGATTTATTGCTACCATGGTCATCCCGGGGCCGCCCTTTCCAGAGGTATTGCACAAGAAACATTTTTGTGGCATCGTTTGGTGCTTCGTTGGGGATATGGCAAAGGCCAAAGAGGCCTTTAAACCCATCCTAGCCAAAAATCCCATTTTCGAGCATGTTGGAGAAATGCCGTACCCTACTCTCCAATCACTTTTTGATGGTTTATTTCCACCAGGGCTGCAGTGGTATTGGCGTGCTGATTTCTTTAATGAATTGGGACCGGAAGTAGGGGCGCAGCATCTAAAATTCGGTTCAAGTATTCCAACCCCTTTGTCCCAAATGCATTTATATCCTATCAGCGGTGCAGCCAGCAGGATCGGCGCCAAGGACACTCCGTGGGCGTATCGCGATGCCAAGTATGCCGGGGTAATCGTTGGGGTCGATCCAGATCCCGAAAATGCCGATAAAATAACCAAATGGTGCAAGGAATATCATGAGGCATTGCATCCATATTCCGCTGGAGGAGCATATTCAAACTTTATGATGGATGAAGGTCAAGAACGGGTCAAGGCAAGTTATAAGCACAACTACAATCGCCTAGTCGAAATCAAGCGCAAATTTGACCCCAAAAACCTCTTTAGGGTCAATCAGAATATTCGGCCTTCCTAGGTTGCTGCAAATAACCAAATACGCCTAGGATAGTGTGAAAGCCGGCAATTTTAGGACTTCCCCTCCTTTTAAGGCCGATTCATGGGCCAAGATCCCCACGCAGGTTATATTGGCCGATTGTTTGGCATTCGGGTAGGGTGCGCGCTTGTTGATCAAGGCATCGACAAATTCATGCACGAGATGTGGATGTGACCCCCCATGGCCTGCCCCTTGGGTAAACGAAAGATGTTGGTGCTCATCGGAATCATATACGCCTTTCGTGGTAAAATGCTGGATCTCCTTGGGCAGTAATTTGGCAAAGTCAGGGCTCACGACTTCCTCGGGAATCTCATGTTCGGGCTTTTTTGCAGTGTGAACCACCAAAGGCCGTCCTTCGATTAAGGGCCACTCCACCGATTTTTTGGATCCATAGACCTCAAAGCTTTCACGATATTGACGGGCAACATCAAAGAGCGACCGATAGACCTGAGCACTCAGATCCGAATTTCGAAACTTGATATGGGTGGTCTCCACGGCGAATGGTGAATCATACTCCTTGATCAGTTCTTCCCGGATGGTTCCTGAACCAAAGCAGGAAACGTATTCTGCCTCACCCCTGGTCAAGGCAAGCACGGGACCCACACAGTGTGTGGCATAGTGCATCGGTGGCAGTCCGGGCCAATAGTTAGGCCATCCGTCCATATCTTGCTGATGGCTTGCCTTTAGGAATTGGATCTTACCCAGTTCCCCATGCTCGTATAATTCTTTCATGTATAGGAATTCCCGGGCATAGACCACGGTTTCCATCATCATATAGGTCAGGCCGGTTTCTTGGGTCAAGCGCACGATTTCCTCACATTCGGCTATGGTCGTTGCCATCGGCACCGTACAAGCGACATGCTTTCCGGCCTTCAGGGCTTTGATCGATTGGCTCCCGTGATCTGGGATAGGCGTATTGATATGTATGGCATCGATGTTGGGATCCTCCAACAATTCATCAAACGACGTGTATCTTTTTTCGATGCTGAAAATATCGGCCAATTCATTCAGTTTTGTGACATTTCGCTGCGAAATGGCAATCAGGTTCGCATTGGGATGTTTCTGATATATCGGAATGAACTCTGCTCCAAACCCAAGACCTACAATGGCGATATTAATTTTGTCTTTACTCATAGCGAATACTGAATTAATTAAACGTGTTTTTTAAAAATGCGATGCCTTCCGAGGCAAATTGGTCCTGGTTTTCCGCAAGATTTTTCCAGATGCAAACGGCCCCTGCCAATTCCTTGATTTCAGGGGTAAAGCTTTCAATGACCATGGCTCCTTGATACCCAATATCTAAAAGACCCTGTTTCATATCGTTCCAAGGGGTCAATCCGGTTCCAGGAATTCCTCGATGATTTTCTGAAACCTGCACATGGATCAATTTAGACCCGACCGTTCGTATGGCCTCACGAATATTCTTTTCCTCGATGGTCATATGAAAGCCATCTAGCAGAACCTTGGCACTGGAATGGTTGATATCGTTGACCAGCCGCATAACATCCTCGGCCGTATTGACCATATCCGATTCAAATCGGTTTAATGGTTCCAAGGCAATCGACAACCCATGGATCGCTGCCATATCGCATGCCTTCCGTAAATTTGTTACTGCTCTTTCCCACTCGATTTTACGCTGCTCGGTCGAGACCATCCGTGCTTTCCCAACAGCAGAGTACATGGGGCCGGCGACAAAATCGACTTCCCATTGGTTGCAAAGTTCGAAGCACTTTTCAACATAATGGAGACAGGTTCTATGTACGGCAGGTTCCTCATGGGTCAAATCTTTGGTAGGTCCGAATACCCCACAAACCGTAGGTAGGAGATTATGGGCCAGCAAGGCTTCCTTGACGATTTTGGCATCAATCAGTTCGGGATCCTCCACCGGTATCTCGACCACATCGAAACCCATTTCCTTGATTTTTGGGAACAAGGAAATTGATTGGGTGGTAAATGGAGATTGCCAAAGCCACGTACTAACTCCGTATTTTAAGGGGTTGGACATTCGTTATTAAGAGGTTTTAAGGTTATACGTATAGGAGGTTAGGAGTTTATTGTTTATTGATTACTGTTTACTGTTTATTGATTACTGTTTACTGTTTACTGTTTATTGATCACTGTTTACTGTTTACTGTTACTGCTTACTGCCTACTGCTTACTGCCTATTGTTTATTGACACTGTTTACTGTTTACTGTTTACTGTTTACTGCCTATTGTTCACTGCCCACTGGCCACTACCTTCATAACACCTTGCATGATACGCCAATGCCCAGGAAAGGTGCAAATAAACGGATAGATACCAGGTTCGCTAGGCGCTGTAAACTTTAGGATGGCCGTTTGCTCCGGATTCACCAAGGCGGTGGCAAAAAGTACTTCGCCCATTTTTGGAACATAGTTCATTTCGGCACCATTGGGGTCTGCCGCTAGCTTATCGGCCGCCGCACCAACTTTCTCTTTAGTGTCCGGTTTTATGATTACCAGGTTGTGTTGCATAAAGTCGACATTCTCCAAATGCAATTCAATTGACTTTCCTGCCTCGACCACAAACTCGGTAAGGTCATATTTCATTTCATTTTTGACCGTTTTAATAGTAATAACGATGCCCTTTTCACCACTGTCATCGGTAGTGTCTTCCGAAGGCACCCCATTATTCACATAGTTCCTGGCGAAAACATCCGCAATCGATGAACCACCTAAGGCATTGTTGGTACTATTTGAGTAATCGTTTTCAACCTCATACTTCCAAGCCCCTGCAAGCGAAAGACTTCTCTCCCCGGATCGTATATATAATTGTTCGGGTCGCCCATAGATTCCGCCTTTGCCACCAATATCTTCTACGCGTACGGCTAAGGTATTCATCCCATTTTTCAGCAATCCTTTGGGGATGTCATAATATCGGTTCTTAACATGGTCCCGTTCGGTAACCCCGATCTGCTTTCCGTTAATATACACTACGTCCGAATCGTTAATGGGGCCCAATGATATAAAAGTAGTACCGGTACTGTAGAAGTTGAAATCTTTTCGAAACCAGATCACCCCATCGATATCAAGACCGGCATCTTCAATATATTGCGGAAGTTGCATGGTTTTCCAATTGGCATCATTATAAGCGACTGCTTGGCGCTGGGTAGAAGTTGCCGACCCCATATTAAAATGTGGATTCGCATGTGCATATTCTTTCATGAACCCCTTCCTGTGTTTACTCGCAGCCGCATAGAGTGCTTTTGACAACCAATTGTCGCTCGAGATGCCTTTCTCCTGGCTTAATTCATACAGCATGCTTCCCGTACTCTCAGATTCGGGCCTCTCTGTAAAATACAGCAAAGCTGCCAGTCGCACAGAAGGGTCTCTGTCATATAAAACGTGTGCCTTGACAATGGCTGCATCGGTAGTTTCATTTTTTGGGAGGATTTGCAGCGCGGCCTTACGTACGGCCGCCGCTGGGTGGTATAACGCACCGGTTACCACATGTATGGCTTCGGCTTCCGAGGTAAGGGCGCCGATTCCTTCAAGCGTCCATAGCGCATGCAAGGCACCTGGATTCAGACCGAGGGCATCTACACTTGAAGTATTCACTATGTTGTAGAGTGCGTTGACGATGTCGGTTTTACCACGTTCCACCAATAATCGTTGCGCGGTCATTCTCCAGAACATATTGTCGTTCGAGAGGGCATGCACCAATTCCTCGGGATGGCCCGAGCTTAATTTCAGGGTGTCTGATTTTAGATGGTTTTTCGGAACGATGCGCCAGATTCGCCCACGGGATTTGTCCCGAAGCGGATTTTCATAGGCGTTTCCTTTGCCATTTACGGCGTCGTACCCTCCTCGGTCTGCAGAAGGTGTTGGATTGTGTTGTACAATAAAATTGTACCAATCGGCCACCCAAACATTTCCATCCGGGCCCACTTTTGCCGAAACCGGGGAAACCCACTCGTCGGCCCCCGCAAAAAGGTTGCCGCCATCTTTTTCCACATAGCCAGCCCCATCTTTCTCGATTTTCGCGATATGTACAAGCCCTCCTGTGGGCTCACAGACAAAAGCGACCTTGTTCCAATACGAACTAGGATACGTGCGTGCGGTATAAAAATGATGCCCCGCGGCCGCTGTAAAGCCTCCAAAAACATCTACCTGTCGTACATTGCGGGTGATAGGCTGCATGGCATAGTGCCCATCGATCTTGAGACTTCCCTGTGCCGGAATACCTTCCATCCCGACCATATTTTTATTCGGGATGCCCAAAAAGACACTATGCGTATTATTGGCCGTCGAAGCGAACAGTGAATTGTCTTCGGTAATGCCCAGTCCCCATGTATTGTTACTCGTGTTGGTCAATACCTCGAAGTATTTCTTCTTAGGGTTAAATCGATACATGTTCTGATCAAAATCGAGCTCCTGACCATAAATGGTGCCTTTAAACCCGGAATATCCAACAACGCCATAGATAGAATTATCGATCCCATTTTGAAGGTTCGATGCAACGGCATGCGTATCAAAGGTCCCCCAGCCATCGATAAGTACTTCCTTGACATCGGCCTTGTCGTCCCCATCGGTATCCTTTAAAAATAATGTATAGGGCGCCTCTGATACCACGATTCCGCCGTTCCAAAAGGCAAAGCTGGTGGGGAGGTTGAGCTTATCAGCGAACACCGTGACTTTGTCGGCCTTCCCATCATGATCGGTGTCTTCCAATATTTTTATAACATCGTCCCCAGTACTTTTATCATCCCGAACCGTGTTGGGGTAATCTACGGTTTCGATGACCCAAAGCCTGCCCTTTTCATCCCAATTAATGTCAATGGGGTTGACAATATCGGGTTCGGAGGCGAACAGTGTTAGCTCAAAGCCGGCGGGGACCTGGATCAGCTTGGCCGATTGCTCCGGGGTGAGTGGTAATTGATATTTTGGAGCCGGATCCCGTTTTTCATAGTTAGGGATATTGGCCCGCTCCTCATAGGTTAGGGTGGGGATATCCTTGGCAAAGTCTTCCCAATTTTTGTGCACCGTTGGAGATACGGCCCATAGGATGCCTTCTTTGATCAAGTTCTGAAACTCGGGATTGTTCCAAGTGCGTTCGTCGTGGCCGTAGGCCGTGTAAAAGACTTTTCCTTCACCATATTGCTTCACCCAGGTCCAGGGTTCATGATGCTCGCCTTCAACGCGCTCCTCTAATACGGTAATATCATCGGCAATCTGATCATGCACATAGGTTTCGTCCCAGGTCGAAAATTCCTTGACATTCTTCATGGCGGGATGTTCTGCATTTACGATGGTGGCAGTAAAAGTGCCGGTACCGTGGTCCATAAACTGTGCTCCCACCAAATTGATATACTTCGGGGAATTTTTAAAACAAAAACTGGCCGAATGAATGGGAATAAAGGCATGTCCTTCAGAAACAAATTGCAACAAGGCCTTTTCCTGCGCCGGCGTAATGCTTTCATGGTTTGCGTAAACGATGAGTCCGTCGTACTTGGATAACGTCGCCTCATTGAGGTCTTCAACGTCCTCGGTATAGGTAATGTTGATGCCACTTTGGGTCAAAGAGGAGGCCAAAATGGGAAAGTAGACCCGAGAATTATGATGCTCTTGTGAATGGCCTAGAAAGAGCAGCTCGATCCTTCGAGGAACATCGTCTGCCAAGGCTTGCTTATGTTCCGTTTTACAGCCTATCAAAAAACTGAACAATAAAAGACTTCCTAAAAATCGTACAAAAATGGTTTTCATAATCGTTGCGTTAATCCTGTTATCAATTTTAATGAATTTTAACCACATTAAAAGCCTGTCATTTAACCAATATTGACTTTATTATGTCATAAAATCAATTTTTAAAGAATTTTAATGATAAATTAGTGTTTTTTCATGTACGAAATTTTGTCGATGTCCTTACTATTTTAACACCTGACCCGTTTGAAATCCCCCTTGCAAAAATCGCCCATCCCAAATACCCATGCCTTTGTGGCCAAGGCATTAAAACAGCCTATTTTTGACCCAAATTGGCATTTCCATTCGGAGTATCAGATATTTATGGTCTTAAAGGGACGCGGCACCCGTTTTATCGGGGATGCGATTACCCCGTATAAAGAAGGTGATATCACGTTTACCGGGCCTAACTTGCCACACTTATGGCAGAGCGACTCTCAGGAAACTGCGGCAGGAGAACCTGTATTTTCCGAGGGCATTGTACTTTATTTCCATGAGAATTTTATCAGTGATCATTTCTTGCAGAAAGAAGAGGGTATCAAATTGCGGCAGCTTTTTAAAAAGAGTCTGCGCGGATTGGCCATCATGGGGCGAACGGCACAGGAAATTCAAAAAATGATGCAGTACCTGTTAGAAGTAGAGGGTTTTGAGCGTGTTTTGGTACTGCTTAAAATCTTGAACCGTCTCTGCCAGACCAAGGAACTGAGATTATTGGCCAGTCCTGGCTATACCAATTCGTTGAAAGAGGGGGATACCGAACGCATGAATCGTGTCTACGCCCATGTAATGAAACATTTCAGACGTAAAATCGCGGTCTCGGAATTGGCGGAATTGACGAATATGACCCCGACTTCGTTCAGTCGTTATTTTAAGGTACATGCCAACAAGACGTTTTCGGAATTTGTGAGCGAGATCCGCATTGGTCATGCGTGCAAGCTCTTGATCGAACAAAAAATGAATGCCTCTCAAGCGTGTTATCAAAGCGGCTTTCAAACCCTTTCCAATTTCAATCGCCAATTCAAGGCCCTTACCAAGCGAACCCCTAGGGCCTACCAAAAAGCATATAGCGTGCGACTTTAAAAGGTGTTGGTCATACGTAAAAGTGCTTTCAAGCTTCGACATACGAAAAATCAAACCGCAGGTATTCATTGATCTTATAGAAGTATCAGAGTGGTTTTTTTGTTTTCCCGTAACTCTCGAAAAAATCGTACATTAACTTTTTGTAATCCAAACCAATTCAACCAATCGCTCTTTTTGATGGCATACTTCTTATTAGGCGCTTTATTTCCCGGAAACTTTAAGGTAGGCTACGGTTCAAACGGTATCGAACAACTATAATGGCACTCAGCAAAAAACAAGAGGTAGCCCTTATGCTTGTTTACGAAGCGTATTGGGATCATTATCTAAAGGGAGAAGTAACGGCCATGCCGCCGTTACTAGATACTTCCTACACACAAGTAGGTAGTGCGGAGAGCGAGGTGTTTTCAAATAAGAAAGATGCCGTACAATTTTTAAAGGATACGATCGAGGAGGTTGCCGGAAAACTCGAAATGCGCAATCGGAGTAAGCAGGTTGATCAACAGGGACCCCTGGTGATCGTACATGAACGTTGCGATCTCTATGCGCTTGCCGATACCGAATGGGTCTTTTATTCGAAGTTTAGGGCCACTACCCTTCTGAAGGAAACCAAGGCCGGTTGGAAAATAGCCCACCAACATTCCTCCTTTCCAGATTCAAAAACCGATGCCGGCCAAAATGTAGCCATCGACAGGATTTCCGAAGAAAATAGGGAATTGCGGGAGGCAGTCAAGCGCCGCACCGTTGAACTCGAAGAAAAAAACCGGGAACTTGAGATCGAGGCCTCCTTAGAACGAGTTCGTGGCAGGGCCATGGCGATGCACAACAGTGAAGAGTTGAATGAAGTGATCCAGGTGGTATATAGATCAATTTGTGCAACTGAAAATTCGTACCGAACATACCGGCTTTATATTGGATTATAAAAACAGGGAAGATATGCTCATCTGGTTGGCAGATGCCCATGACATTCCGACGCCACAGATTAGCATACCCTATTTTGATTCGCCCCACTGGAATAGTTTTAGGGAGGCAATAAAAACTGGTAGTAATTTCTTTGCGAACCTGCTCGATTTCGAAACTAAAAATAAGTTTTACCGGGAACTCTTTAATTATATTCCGGGAATCCCAGAGGAATCAAAGGAGTTTTACCTGACTTGTCCCGCACTGGCCGGTTCAACGGTGTTGTTGGACAACGTGGGCCTGTATATTGAGAATTTTGAGGGTATATCCTATACCGAGGAAGAGAATAACATACTAATGCGCATTGGAAAAGTATTCCAACAAACCTATACCCGCTTCCTCGACCTTCAAAAAGCGGAGGCCCAGGCACGGGAATCGCAGATCGAAGCGGCCTTGGAACGTGTGCGCAGTAGAACCATGGGCATGCAGCGGAGCGATGAATTGGGGGACGTAGCAGCCGAATTGTTCGCCCAGATGAACCTTTTGGTGACCAATCTGTGGACCTGTGGCTTTGTTTTGTGTGAAAAGGATCGTAATGAAGATGAATGGTGGCTAAGTATGGATACCGGGTTTACCCGTGGGTTTATGTTACCGAATGTGGGCGACTATGCACATGCAACTTTATACGAAGGATGGAAAAAGAAAGAAGCCTTCCGGGCAGTTCAGTTAGATGGAAATGATTTGCAGGAACATTATACATGGTTGATGAACCTGCCTGTCGCCAAAAGCATTTTTAAAGAAATGGATGCGGCAGGGCTTGAACGACCCGATTGGCAAAAACTACATGCGGCTTATTTTTCAAAGGGCTACCTGGTATTGATTACCCGTGAGCCTTGTGGCGAAGAAGAAATATTCAAGCGCTTTTCACAGGTGTTCGACCAAACCTATACCCGTTTTCTCGATCTTCAAAAAGCAGAAGAACAAACTAGGGAAGCGCAGATCGAAACCGGTCTGGAACGTGTACGCGCACAGACCATGGCCATGAATAAAAGCGAGGACCTACAGAAGGCCGTCTCCGTTATTTTTAAGGAACTGGATAAACTTGAACTAAAAACCCTGCGCTGTGGTATCGGGATCATCAATGGCCAGCACCGGACAGTGAGCGTATGGACCACGACGGCCAGCGATATGGGAGAGGACATCAGTTTTTCAGGCAACGAGTCGATGGATGTGCATCCGCTGTTGCAAAGCGTATTTGCCGGTTGGGAAAAACAGGAGGATGTTTATTATGAATTAATCGGGGACGATCTAATTTCCTATTATCGCACCCAGGATGGGGATAATTATAGGCTGCCCGATGCGGCATCCGGCACCAATATTTCAGCCGAGGATCGTCAATTTTATTATTGCACTTTTTTTCAGGCAGGGGGTCTTTATTTTTTTAATTCAATTTATTTTTCCCAAGAACTGGTGCGTGTGATTCGACGTTTTGCGAATGCTTTTAGCCTTACGTACAAACGTTTTGAAGATCTTAAATTATCAGAGGAACAGGCCCATAAGGCAAAAATAGAAGTGGCCCTTGAACGCGTACGGGCCCGGGCGTTGGCCATGCAGCAACCCGAAGAATTGGTAGAAGTGGCGGAGGTATTGCGGTACGAAATGGGATTGCTTGGGGTTGAGGAACTGGAAACTTGTAGTATTTATATCAACGATGAAGAAACCAAAAAAACGGAATGTTGGTATGCGCTAAAAGATATTCGCTCCAAGAAAAAGAAACTGGTTTCCGATCATTTTCCTCTTGATTTAAAAGACACCTGGGTGGGCCGGGAAATGAAAAAATTCTATGCCACCAGTAAAAAGCAGGTCTCGATTGTAATGAAAGGGGAAGCCCGCAAGCAATGGATCACCTATTGCGAAGAAAAATCAGTTCCCTTTCGCGGCTATTATGGCGACGAAATACCAGATCGGACCTACCACCTTTATAAATTTACCCACGGTGCCATCGGGGCCGCCGCTGCCGGGGATATCTCAACCGAAAGCTGGGATTTGCTACGTAGAACCGCCTCTGTTTTTTCACTGGCCTATTCCCGTTTTCAGGACCTCACCAAGGCGAGGGTCGATCTTCAAAAATTAAAGACTGAAAAACAACGGGCGGAAGACGCCTTAAGCGTTTTGAAGGAAACCCAGACCCAACTGATCCAAGCGGAAAAAATGGCCAGTCTTGGTGAATTGACGGCGGGTATCGCCCACGAGATACAGAACCCCCTCAATTTTGTCAATAATTTCTCTGAAGTCAGCAATGAGCTTATTGACGAAATGAATGAAGAACTCGATACTGGGGACCTGGAAGAGGTCAGGGCGCTCTCGGCCGAAATCAAACAAAACCTGGAAAAGATCCACCACCATGGCAAGCGGGCAGACTCCATTGTTAAGGGCATGTTGCAACATAGCCGCAGCAGCAGTGGCACAAAAGAACCCACTGACGTCAACGCGCTCTGCGACGAATACCTGCGGCTGGCCTACCATGGCCTACGCGCAAAGGATAAAGCGTTCAATGCCATGATGAAGACTGATTTTGATAAAACGATCGGAAACATACACATCGTTCCCCAAGATATTGGCAGGGTAATCCTCAATTTGATCACAAATGCCTTTTATGCGGTCAATGAGCGCAAGCAGCAACATCCTGAAGGGTATGAGCCCACCGTTTCGGTCGGCACAAAAAAGCGTGCTGGCAACATTGAGATTTCGGTCAAGGACAACGGAAATGGTATTCCTCAAAAGATCTTGGACAAGATCTTCCAACCTTTTTTTACGACCAAACCCACCGGGCAAGGTACCGGCTTGGGATTATCCCTAGCGTATGATATCGTAAAAGCGCATGGGGGGCAATTAATGGTGGAAAGTAAGCCCAATGAAGGTTCATTATTTATACTTCAATTACCTGCGTAATGAATACACGGCTCATTAAATCATGCTTCATGCTAGTATGCTGCTTGTTCATTTTCACGGCAACTGCACAAGATGCGTACTTAAAAATCGATTCCCTGAAACATATCTTGGTCGGCCAAAAAGCCGACACCAATAAGGTAAAAACCTTAAATGAGTTGAGTAGTTGGTCAGCTTATAGTGGTGACACTACCTTAGCATTCGAATATGGGCAGAAAGCATTATCCCTTTCAGATAAACTTTCTTTCCAGCAAGGTAAGGCAAAGGCTCAGTACAATTTGGGGGTAGTCTATTTTATCCGTTTAGATTATAAGGAAGCGTTACGTGCTGCAACCTCTTCCTTATCAATTTTTAAAAGACACAATGACAAACGGAATCAGGCGCGCTCTTATAGTTTAATTGCCGATATATACGATGCCCAAGACTACCTTGGCAATGCTTTGGAAAATTATTATTCCGCCTTAAAACTGTATGAGGAAATAAACGACGAGAAGAATATTGCCCATTTAAAATTAAACGTAGCCAGAACCTATTTTAATCAGGATAATTATGCAGAGGCTTTAGAACATTACTTGGATTGCCTTGAATATAGCAAAAAAATAGGGCAAGCGAACTTTGAAGGAATTTGCTATATGGGCATTGGGATAACCTACAACTATCTGGGGAAATACAATGAGGCATTACAATATGGTTCTAAAGCTTTGTTGATTTTTGAAAAATTCAATGACGACTACTGGAAGGGCACCTATTATATGGAGACAGGCAAGGTGTTCAAAAATCAAGGCACTGCTGCGAGACAAAATGATGAAGGTATTGTTTCGGACCAATTATTTAAAAGAGCGCTAAAAAATTATTTTATAGCATTAGAAATCATTGAAAAAGACAATGACGGGAATAGATTGGCGAATATCTATATCAATCTTGGGAAACTCTACATTGACATGAATGAGTTATCAAATGCCAGAAAATATCTTAATCAATGCTTGGAGGTTTGCAAGCGTATCGGGAATCGATTTGAAACCAGGGATAGTTATGAAAGCCTTGCTAAGATTGACAGCTTGGAAGGAAATTTCAAAGACGCCTACACCAACTACCGCTTATTTATACGTTATAAAGATAGTATCGGGAACCAAGAATCAGCCCAAAAATCGGTGCAGGCCAATATGCAATATGAATTTGACAAAAAAGAGACACAGGCAAAGATCGAGCAGGAAAGGAAGGACGAAGCGGCAAAGCGAACACGAAATAGGCAATTGTTTATTAGTACTACGCTTGGAATCGTTGCCCTTGCCATACTCATTATAGCATTTATTCTTTTTAGGAATAACAAACAAAAACAGAGAGCCAACAGCGTTTTAGAATCAACACTTTCAAATCTTAAAGCCACCCAATCCCAATTAATCCAATCCGAAAAAATGGCCAGTCTGGGGGAACTTACCGGCAGGTATTGCCCATGAAATACAAAACCCGCTGAACTTCGTCAATAATTTTAGTGAAGTGAGTACCGAATTGGTCGAGGAAATGAAAGAAGGAATCGAACATGGCGATATTGAGGAGGTAAAAGTGATTGCCGATGATCTAAAGCAGAACCTTGAAAAAATAAACCACCATGGCAAGCGAGCAGGTGAGATCGTAAAAGGGATGCTGCAGCACAGCCGCGGTAGCAGTGGCACAAAAGAACCTACCTATATCAATGCCCTGGCCGACGAATACCTGCGACTCGCCTATCACGGGCTTCGGGCCAAGGACAAGGGCTTCAACGCGACCATGAACACCGATTTCGATACAACGATTGGAAACATAAACATCGTGCCCCAGGATATGGGCAGGGTGATCCTCAATTTGATCACGAATGCATTTTATGCCGTCAACGAGCGCAAGCAGCAACATCCTGAAGGTTATGAGCCCACCGTTTCGGTCGGCACAAAAAAGAAAGGCGACAACATCGAGATTTCGGTCAAGGACAACGGCAATGGTATTCCTCAAAAGATCTTGGACAAGATCTTTCAACCTTTTTTTACGACCAAACCCACCGGGCAAGGTACCGGCTTGGGATTGTCCCTAGCGTATGATATCGTAAAAGCGCATGGGGGGAATTGAAAGTAAAAACTGAAGCGGGAGCATGGTTCCGTATTTACGATCACACTACCTTTATGAGAGACGAGGTGTGCCGAACGACGGTGTAAAATTCTAAGTGCCATTAGTGAGTACCTGTTATAAATAAAATAAAAGTTGAAAGGATAGATAGTTTAAGATGCAAAATCGATTACCACAACCGCATGAAATTGTCGTTTAAATTTGTTCTTTTTTGGGTAATACTGTCCACTATTTTAAGCAATTGCTATGGGCAGGAGGCAGAATATACAGCACCTTCGATCCAAGAAAGGCCAGATAGTACGAAAGTGCTTTCCTTGCTGGCCAATGCACAAAAATATTACTTCGCCAAGCCCGATTCATCACTTATTTTTTCAAGACAGGCGCTTGCCTTGGCGCAAAAGATCGGCTTTAAAAAAGGTGAGAAGCAGGCCTTAAATATGTCTGGGGAAGCATTGCGATTTTTGGGCGAGTTTCCCCAAGCATTGGAAATGCAATTAAAAGCACGCGAGATAAATAAGGAGAACGGCGATCGATTCGGTGAGGCGAATACCCTTGGTTTTATCGGATTTGTTTATGCAGACTTGATGGAATACAGGGAAGCGCTCAATTACCTGAACCAGGCAAACACCATCTATCAAGATTTCTCGGACCCCATTATGATCAGTTTTAATTTATCAAATATCGGTAACGCCTATGAAGGATTGAAAATGATGGACTCTGCCTTAATTTTTCAAAAGAAAGCGGAAGAAAAATCGGCCCAATTGAAAATGACCGAACTTGGAAATTTAAAAATTCTGATTGCAACAAGACTAGGAATCGTGCATACAGATCTAAATCATAGGGATCTTGCTTTAAATTATTTTCAGTATGCACTAAAAAATTCCCAATTGATCAACGATAAGGTAAACCCAAGTAGAATTCAATACCAAATTGCAGAAATATACCACTCCATTCATAAGAATGATTCTAGCTTATATTATGCACATAGCGCATATTTAAGTGGGAATCAGATATTTCAAAAACTGGAAGTACTGCAGGCCAGTAAACTGCTTGTCGAATTGTACAAGGAATTCAACCTGCCAGATAGCGTTATTCATTATCAGGATATTGCTATGGCAATGAATGATAGTATGTTCGGACCTAAAAAATTGAGACAATTGCAATTGTTGGTATTAAAGGATGAAAAGAACAAACAGGAGCTACTGCGGCAACAGGATGCCTACAAAAACCAGACAAAAATTCTTTCCTTATTGGCAGTTTTAATACTGTTTTTAATTATTGCGATCGCATTATATCGAAATAATCGCCATAAACAAAAATTAAATCTCATACTACAGCACCAAAAAAACGAGATCCAGCAGACGCTGACCGTTTTAAAAACCACTCAGGCACAACTGATCCAATCCGAGAAAATGGCCAGTTTGGGCGAGCTTACCGCGGGCATCGCCCATGAGATCCAAAACCCGCTGAACTTCGTCAATAATTTCTCGGAACTGAATACCGAATTGTTGTTAGAACTGAACGAGGAAGCCGCCCAAGGAAATTTGGCGGAAGTGAAAGACCTAGCCAAGGATATCAGGGCCAATGAAGAAAAGATCAACCATCATGGCAAGCGGGCCGATGCCATCGTAAAGGGCATGCTGCAACACAGCCGCAGCACGAGTGGCACAAAAGAACCGACCGATATCAATGCCCTGGCCGACGAATACCTGCGGCTGGCCTATCACGGGCTACGCGCCAAGGACAAGGGCTTCAACGCGACCATGAAGACCGATTTTGACCCAATGGTCGGCAACGTCAATATAGTTCCCCAAGATATGGGGAGGGTGATCCTCAATTTGATCACGAATGCCTTTTATGCCGTCAATGAGCGCAAGCATCAACATCCTGAAGGCTATGAGCCCACCGTTTCGGTCAGCACAAAAAAAATCGATGGTAAGATCGAGATTTCCGTCAAGGACAACGGAAATGGTATTCCTCAAAAGATCTTGGACAAGATCTTTCAACCTTTTTTTACGACCAAACCCACCGGGCAAGGTACCGGATTGGGATTATCCCTAGCGTACGATATCGTAACCAAGGGCCATGGTGGCACTTTGGAAGTGATTTCTGCTGAAGGGGTGGGCTGTGAGTTTATAATTACACTTACTAAAACTATCGTCTGAAATGAAAATGCAGTATCAAAGGGTATATATACTATTCGTATTCGTATTGTTCCTAACCAAAGGGTACACCCAACCTGTACCTTTTAATAAAGCTACCGTTGATAGTCTAACCCATGTCTTGCCCTTTATGAAGGACGATATCAACAAAATAAATAGTCTTGTCCTATTATCTCAAATGTACATTGCCAAAGGAGATTCGGTAATGATCATGAAATATGCACACGAGGCGGATACGCTTTCTCAAAAAATCAATTCGAATATTGGCAGGGTCAATGCATTGGGCTCAAATGGCCTTTTATCATGCTGGAACGGGCAATTGGCCGCAGTCGTTGATGGAAATAAATGAGGCCCTCCCATTGGCAGATAAAGAAGGTGGCCCGTGGTCTATTTATCTTTATAATTTAAAATTCATCAATTATGCTATTAAAAATGATTTAAAACAAGCGCGAGTTTTGGGCATTAAAGGCCAAAAACCATCCCACTTTTAAAAATAGCCCAGAAATGGCAAAATGGCCGACATACATGCAATTGGGTCTTTCCTATGAATGGGAGAATCGCTTGGATTCGGCACAATATTATGCGGATATTCTAAAAGAATATGTCAAACGAAATCGTCATGTTGATTTGGAGGCAAATACGTATGACTTATTGGGTAACATTGCCAGAAAAATGAAAAATTATGACGAAGCCTTAAATTATTATCGTTTAGGGGGGCAAGTTAATATAGGTATAGCATGGGTATATGATGAACTCAACAACAAGGATTCTTCAATATATTATGCCCAAAAATCATTGAATATGGCGGAAAATAGAAATGACCCACGATTAATCCTCGAAAGCACTAAACTACTGGCCCGCAATTATAAACTAATTGACCCTGTGGAGAGCAATAAATATCTGCAGCTATATTCCGACACAAAGGACACTTTATTTAATGCCAATAAACTTAAACAATTTGAGGAAATTCGCTTGAACGAACAAAAACTATACTTTGACCAAATAGAACTAGGAGAAAGCCAATAAAAACCGAATGACCCAATATGCATTAATAAGTTTAGCTGCTATTATGCTTATCTCAACATTATTTTTCTTTAGAAATAATCAAATTAAAAAACTGGCCAACACGCAACTTGAAAATACGCTTAGTGAACTTCGTAGCGCCCAGTACCAGCTCATACAATCCGAAAAAATGGCCAGTTTGGGCGAGCTTACCGCGGGCATCGCCCATGAGATCCAAAACCCTTTGAACTTCGTCAATAATTTCTCGGAACTGAATACCGAATTGTCGTTAGAATTGGATGAAGAAGCCGTTAAGGGAAATTTGGCCGAAGTGAAGGACCTAGTAAAGATATCAAGGCCAACGAAGAAAAAATCAACCACCACGGCAAGCGGGCCGATGGTATTGTCAAGGGCATGCTGCAACACAGCCGCAGTAGCAGTGGCACAAAAGAACCGACCGATATCAATGCCCTGGCAGATGAATACCTGCGGCTTGCCTATCACGGGCTTCGGGCCAAGGACAAGGGCTTCAACGCGACCATGAAGACCGATTTTGACCCAATGGTCGGCAACGTCAATCTAGTTCCCCAAGATATGGGGAGGGTGATCCTCAATTTGATCACGAATGCCTTTTATGCCGTCAATGAGCGCAAACATCTGCATCATGATGGCTATGAGCCCACCGTTTCGGTCAGTACAAAAAAAATCGATGGTAAGATCGAGATTTCCGTCAAGGACAACGGAAATGGTATTCCTCAAAAGATCTTGGACAAGATCTTTCAACCTTTTTTTACGACCAAACCCACCGGGCAAGGTACCGGATTGGGATTATCCCTAGCGTATGATATCGTTAAAGCGCATGGGGGGGAATTGAAAGTGGAAACGAAGGAAGGAAAAGGTAGTGAGTTTAGTATTCAATTGCGAAATGGTTAAAAATATGAACGACATTTTAAAAGTTATTCCACTGCTCTTGTTGCCATTTTTCACAGTTGGGCAACAAGAAAATTCCTATTTGAGTAGTTTGCATCGATCGTTATCAGAAGCCACGAATGATACCATTCGAATGAAAGCGTTTGCGAACCTGGGCTCCTATTATCTATCAGAAAATCGTGATAGTGCAAATTATTATGTTGAAAAAGCCTTGCCGATTGCGGTCAAATTGAATCTAAAATTTGACGAAGCCTCCATATTCAACCAAATGGGGATTTTGTTGATGCAGCAGGAAAAGTATTCAAAGTCGTTGGAATTCTATTTAAAAGCGATAGATATCGCAAAGAACCCTAAAATTGAAAAAACGATTTGGCATTTGTCACCGGGACAAAACCCCATGATTTCACGAATGCTTCTCCTAAGCGAAAGCTACGATTTAATCGGATTGTTAAATGCCTATGCAGGAAACTGGACTGACAACACAAAAAACCAATTGAAAAATTATCGGGAAGCCGAAAAATATGCAAAAGCCGCAGGAGACCCTTTACATATTGCCTATATAAACTTTCACATGGGAATTGCGTATATGAATGAAGGAAATTTAGATTCGGCACTCCTTTTAATTAGAAAGGCCATAGCAACGTTTACTGATTTGAAAGATAAAACGGGATTAGGTCGTGCAATGAAATATCTGGGCGATACCTATGCGAAAACGGGGGATTTTGATTTAGCGGCTAATACATTATTACAGGCAATACCAATTTTAAAAGAGACCAATGATGATCTGCACCGGGGCTTGGGTTATATCTCATTAAGTGGTTTATATACTGTACTGAATCAAAATGATTCCGCGCTGTATTATGCTAAAAAAAGCTTGAAAATCTTTGAAAAGCGAAAAGACCCGGCTTGGAAAAGAGATGCCTATAATCTGCTTATTACTTGTTTTGATCAACTGGGCAAAACTGATAGTGCCCTCGTATATATAAAAATGTCTAAATCATTAAGTGATAGTCTTAGTATGGAAGAGCGAAAAAATCTTCTTGGATTTCTGGACGTAGTCGTAGATGAGCAGGCAAAGTTGGAAAAGCTGGAGAAAGAAAAAATCCAGACAAAGAGTAATATTAGAAGCTATAGTCTGATTGCAGGTCTTATCATTCTTTCGTTAATAGGTGGCATCCTCTATCGTAACAACAAAAAGGAAAAGAAAGCCAAAATGATTTTGGAAAAAACATTGCAAGAACTTAAATCTACCCAGTCACAACTCATTCAATCCGAAAAAATGGCCAGTTTGGGAGAGCTCACCGCTGGCATTGCACACGAAATTCAGAATCCCTTGAATTTTGTCAATAATTTTTCTGAGGTGAGTAATGAACTCATTGATGAAATGAACGACGAATTGGATAGCGGAAACATTGAAGGGGCGAAAGCGATTTCAATAGACATTAAGCAAAATCTCGATAAAATAAACCATCATGGCAAAAGGGCCGATGGTATTGTAAAAGGGATGCTGCAGCACAGCCGCAGCAGCAGTGGCACAAAAGAACCGACCGACATCAATGCCCTGGCCGACGAATACGTGCGACTCGCCTATCATGGGCTTCGGGCCAAGGACAAGGGCTTCAATGCGACCATGAAGACCGATTTTGACCCAATGGTCGGCAACGTCAATATAGTTCCCCAAGATATGGGGAGGGTGATCCTCAATTTGATCACGAATGCCTTTTATTCCGTCAATGAGCGCAAGCATCTGCATCATGATGGCTATGAGCCCACCGTTTCGGTCAGTACAAAAAAGAAAGGCGACAACATCGAGATTTCCGTCAAGGACAACGGAAATGGTATTCCCCAAAAGATCTTGGACAAGATCTTCCAACCCTTTTTTACAACCAAACCAACCGGGCAAGGTACCGGCTTGGGATTATCTCTAGCCTATGATATCGTTAAAGCGCATGGGGGGGAATTGAAAGTAGTGACGACAGAGGGTGATGGAAGTGAGTTTGTAATTCAATTACCAGTTTAAAGCATATGGGGAATCTTAGAATTTTAGGATTTATAGTATTTTTCATAAGCAGTGCTGTTTTTGCCCAAAAAGATTTTAATGCTTTTCGGGATAGCCTTGAAAAGGACTTAATTAATTACCGGGCCAGAGATACGATAAGGGTCATGAAAATTATTAGGTATAATATGTATTTAGGAGCTATTGAACCAAATAAGGCAATTGAACTTGCAGAAGAAGGGATTAAACTATCAAAAGAATTGAACTGGGCGTATGGAGAATCTGGGTTGTTGTTATGTATTGCAAATGCCGAAGGTTTTGAAGAGAGATACGACAAATCCGTCATTGCCGCATTTAAGGCACTCGAAATTGCTGAAAATCATAAAATCAAATATTCTGCCCTTAATGCTCACGCTATATTAAGTAGTACGTATACACAAATGAAAAATGACAGTCTTGCAATTTTCCATGCCCGAAAATACTTAGATATTGCAACAGGTCTGAAAAGAAAATCGGACATAATTTTTGCTATGACAATGCTTGGTGAAACCTATGCAACTACTGGGCAATGGGAAAAGGCTGATCCTATATTGGCAGAAGCATTGAACCTTGCCATTGAAGAAAAAAATGAATATATACAAGATCGTATTCTTTTAAATTATATTGAAAAGGCCGAAAGTCAAGAAGATTTCTCGAAGGCCCTTGAACTCAGTAAAAAAAGTTTAGCCTATCAACTTAAGATAGGCGAATATCATGGTATTGCATACTCCTACACAAGGCTCGGTAAATATTTTAGCGCTTTGAATATGAAGGACAGCGCCTTATTTTATGCCCATAAAGCACTTCAGTTGTCAAAGGAGGAAAATCTTACCAAAGAATTGAAAGATGCTTATGAGGTTTTATTTATTTCCCATCGTAATTTTGGTAATTACAAAGAAGCGCTCGACTATAGACTTATGTATGACTCTATCTACAATCAAGTAAATAGTTTAGCTGCCGGAGAAAAAGCAGAGAAGGCACGAGCAGAACTTGAACAGCAAAGAAAGGACGATGTCATTAAAGTGGAAATAACAAAAAAGGAGGCAGCATCTAAACGAATGCGCATCATCTTTTATTCAATCATTCTCTTTTTTATTATAATTGGTGGAATATTTGGTTGGGCCTACCGACAAAAACAAAAAGCAAAAACAAAAATCGAAAAGGCCTATTCTGAGTTAAAATCCACCCAGGCCCAACTCATCCACTCAGAGAAAATGGCCAGCCTGGGGGAACTTACGGCAGGTATAGCCCATGAAATACAAAACCCGCTGAACTTCGTTAACAATTTCTCGGAACTGAACACCGAATTGCTCGAAGAATTGGATGTAGAAGTTACCAAAGGGAATATGACGGAAATAAAAGTCCTGGCCAAGGATATCAAGGCCAACGAAGAAAAAATCAACCACCATGGCAAGCGGGCGGGTGATATCGTAAAAGGGATGTTGCAGCACAGCCGCGGTAGCAGTGGCACAAAAGAACCTACCGATATCAATGCCCTGGCCGACGAATACCTGCGACTCGCCTATCACGGGCTTCGGGCCAAGGACAAGGGTTTCAACGCGACTATGAAGACCGATTTCGATCCCAATGGTCGGAACCTCAATATCGTGCCCCAGGATATGGGGAGGGTAATCCTCAATTTGATCACGAATGCATTCTATGCCGTCAATGAGCGCAAGCAGCAACATCCCGAAGGGTATGAGCCCACCGTTTCGGTCGGCACAAAAAAGAAAGGCGACAACATCGAGATTTCGGTCAAGGACAACGGAAATGGCATCCCCCAAAAGATCTTGGACAAGATTTTCCAACCCTTTTTTACCACCAAACCCACCGGGCAAGGTACCGGATTGGGACTTTCCCTTGCGTATGATATCGTAAAAGCACATGGTGGGCAATTGAAAGTAGGAACGAAAGAAGGTGAATATTCCCTATTTGTTATTAATTTACCGTATTGATATTACTTTGAAGCTACAGCGATGATATTACAACCCATATTGGCACTTATTATAATAAGTAGCCTCCGGAAACAAGTAAAGAATACGGGATCCCTTTTGAAATGGCATAAAATGCTCCTGACAGGGAGTGCCATCTGCATTGCGTTAATCGTTATTTATGCGGTGGTAGCCGGCAGTCATCCCTTTGTAATCTGGGTGTCGCATGCGATCGCTATTGCCCTCGTCTATCTCATTCTTACACAAAAAGATTTTAGTGCCTCCAAAACTTTTATGTATGCTTTTCTTCCTTTGATGGGTTTGGATTTTATAGAGGATGTGTTCAAAGGCCTTTTTCCCACGTTGTACCTTAGTTGGGAAAATTATTTTGATACAGGCGTATTGTTTGCGATTATCTGGTTGGGCGCGATGGTGATCATTACCAACAAACAAAAAAAGGTATTGGAAAGGGAACGATTAAAGGCCATAGAGAAGGAAAAGGAATTCAAGATTACAACGGCCTTAAAGGCAGAACTGGAAGTACAGGTAAAAGAAAGAACCACGGAATTAACGCAGCAAAAGGAAGAATTGATCATTGCATTAAATGAATTAAAGGCTACCCAATCCCTATTGGTACAATCCGAAAAAATGGCTTCCCTCGGCGAGCTTACCGCCGGCATTGCCCATGAAATACAAAACCCCTTGAACTTTGTCAATAATTTCGCTGAAGTCAGTATGGAGCTGGTAACCGAGATGACCGAGGAATTGAATAAGGGTGACATTGGCGAAGCCACGGTATTGGCAAACGATATCAAACAAAACCTTGAAAAAATAAACCACCACGGTAAACGCGCCGATTCGATTGTCAAAGGCATGCTGCAGCACAGTCGCAGCAGTAGTGGTCATCAAGAACCCACCGATATCAATGCGCTCTGCGACGAATACTTGCGTTTGGCCTATCACGGGCTGCGGGCGAAAGATAAGGGTTTCAATGCGACCCTGAACACTGATTTTGATGCATCAATAGGCAACATTAACATCGTACCCCAGGACATGGGCAGGGTAATTTTAAACCTGATCACCAATGCGTTCTATGCCGTCAATGAATGTAAGCAGCAAACACCGGAAGGCTATGAGCCAACCGTTTCGGTCGGCACAAAAAAGAGGGAGGACAACATTGAGATTTCAGTCAAAGACAACGGCGATGGTATCCCGCAAAAAGTAAAGGAAAAGATCTTCCAACCGTTTTTTACTACCAAACCTACCGGACAAGGCACTGGTCTTGGTTTATCCCTGTCCTACGATATCGTAAAGGCGCATGGAGGAGCACTAAGCGTAGTTTCAAAGGAAGGGGAAGGGTCTGAATTTATCATCCGTTTACCAAAATTATAAATTTGGGTTTTCGAATTATTGAATGAATAAAAAGGCGTTGTATGCATGCATTTCAAAGTGATTGCATGATAAAGCAGCGAAAAATGCCAAATTTATTGTTATTTTACAGCACACCAACGAAACAAAAATGAACCAACCAATTGCTTCAAAATACGTTAGATTACTTCTGCTTGCCGTACTCTATTTTTTATGTGCCTGTACGAACTCAAAAAAGGCCCCGCCCTTTCCCATCTTGGAAAACGAATATAGGCAGCCCACTATCAAAAGTTTTGAATTTTCAAATCCCGATACCTTAAAATTTACCGCCCAGGATGCCGCCAAAATCAAGGCCTTACCTTCAATAAAATTCGATTGGGCCAAGTTGCCCGCGAAAGCTTTAGATATTGGAATACCTTATAAGCTAAAGAAGCCCTTGGCCACCAAAGTACTTGATTGGAAGAATTTACCCACCACCCCTTTCGATTTAGACAGCCTCCCTGTTAGCGAATTAAAGGTAAAGGTTACACCCTTGGGAGTTCCCACGATGTCAAAGGCCGGGTATCCCGCCTCAATTGCCAATACCACCCGTGGTGTCATGGGCGTGGATTTCAACTTTGGCCTGCCCGGGGCGCCACATAGCCTTTTAAAGAATAAGACCGGAATGCTTTGGTTCGGCACTACCGGGAGTATCGCCAAATATGATTCCGAGAATATTGAAATCTATGGTTCCGAACAAGGCCTGGATATTGGCGTGGTCTATAGCCTCTTTGAAGATTCCAAAGGGCGTTTATGGGTGGGGAATACCAAAAACACCATTACCGTAATCGACTTCGAAGCTCAATTGGTCTTTGAACTATCAAGTTCTTTCGAATTGGGCACGATCTATGGTATTATGGAAGCCAAAGACGGTACCTTTTGGTTCTCGAACAATGGCTATGGTTATAACATCATTGATTTGAGCGGTAAAACGATGCGTCAATTCGATACAGACCACGGCCTGTTGGATACTTTTACCATCACCCCGTTCCAAGATCACGACGGACTTATATGGCTTTCCACAGCCGAGGGTATCAATATTTTGAGTTTAAAAGAAGGAACGAATAGGACCTTGACCGCAGAAAATGGGCTGCTGTCAAATGCTACCGTCACTTTTTTCCAAGATGAAGAGGATAGATTATGGATTGGAAACGTACTCGGTGTCAGCATCGTTAATGGTTCTAAAACCGAAATTTCCTACTTTACCGAAGAGCAGGGCCTGGATGGGATCGGACAAATTACCGATATTTTTAAAGACCGAGGGGGCAACCTTTGGATAGGATCTGATAATGGGATGCTCTTTTCCTATTCAGAGCCTTCAGCAACGCTCGAAAGGTATGTCATTTCCAATAATAGGTCACAAGTTGTCTATAACACATTGGAAGATGCCCAAGGCCAAATATGGACGGCCATTGTGCAAGGCGGAGTGTATAAAATAGACCCTAACAATGGGAGGCCTGGAAATTTCACAAGTAATGATGGCCTTGGGAACAATGCATTTTGGAGTACCTTGGAGGCCAAAGATGGAAAAATTTGGCTGGGAAGCTATGGGGGCATTGATATCTATGACCCAGAAACCAGGACCGTAAAACATCTTGGAAAAGAACAAGGTCTTGTGAGTGATCGCGATGCCCGGCTACTCGAAGATTCCCAAGGGAGGATCTGGAGCTGTGGGAGTTCTTTGGGAATCAGTATTATTGATCCCCAAAAAGAAACCATACAGCATCTTACCGGATCACAAGGACTGGAAACCAATAGTATCTCTACAATTCTTGAAGTTGAAAATGACACCTTTTGGCTAGGGGGACCAGAAGGCGAAATCCTTACTGTTAATCTAGCAAATTCAGATTTCAAATATACCTTGCCGACCCAGGCCGAATTGGTTTTCCAAAACAATATCATGGTCAAGGATAAAAACGGAGTAATCTGGATTGGCGGTTTAGGCTCGGGAATTCAAAAAATCGACTCGAAAAACAATACCCGGGTGTTGTTGACCGAAGCCGAAGGCTTGATATCGAATCAGGTCTTTTCCTTGGCACTAGGCGGTGAAGATGGTATATGGGCCGCCACCGATAAAGGGGTCGTAAACATCAATTTGTCTACCAATGAACTCACCACTTTTACCACTGCCGAAGGATTGGGCGCCAATGATGTGTATGCCGTGAAAGCACATAAGGGTGAAATCTTTGTAGGAACCTCAAAAGGGCTTAGCATCATAAAGCCAATGATGCAAGATCAAGAGCATCCCTATTATTCAGTAAGGACCTATGGGAAATGGCAGGGTTTGAATTTTGTTGATTTTGCGGAAAACAGTTTTACCTTCGACAAAAACGGACGATTCTGGGCAGGCGTCGATGCGCAGATCCTTACCGTGATGGACCCATTTAAGGACGACACCCTTGGGTATCAAACCTTTATTACAGGCATCAATGTGTTGGATAAAAAACAAAATTTTACGAAAGTTGACCTCCTCAAAGAAAAAAGAGCCAAAATCGACACATTATTACTTTCTGCCAAAGAGCGTCTATTGTTAGCTAGTGCGGTGGTTAAAGACACCGGATATCTGGCCGAAAACAAGATCGAATGGAAATCAGTTGAAGGCCCATATGGTATTCCTGTTGGTTTGATCCTTCCGCATACCCAGAATTATTTGAGTTTTGATTTCAATGGAATGCAATTCAGTAATCCTGACAAAAGGGTGTATCGCTATTTTTTGGAAGGCATTGACAAAAATTGGGGACCCATCTCTGATAAGGCTATCAGTGAAAATTATCGGGACTTACCGCCCGGAGACTATACCTTTAAAGTGGCTTCCAAAGGTTTTAATGGTGTCTGGAGCCAACCAGCTGAACTCCCATTTACAATTCTTCCTCCCTGGTGGCGTACCCTATGGGCCTATGCTATATACGCTTCCCTATTTTTGTTGGCGCTATACGGTGTGGATCGTAGCATGCGCCAAAGAATAAAACGAAAAGAACGTGAACGAACCCGCGACAAGGAATTGGCCCAAGCAAAGGAAATCGAAAAGGCGTATTCTGAATTAAAGAACACCCAATCCCAATTGGTGCAATCGGAAAAAATGGCCAGCCTGGGAGAACTCACTGCCGGCATTGCCCACGAGATCCAAAACCCCTTGAATTTTGTGAATAATTTTTCAGAGGTCAATTCGGAGCTGATTGCCGAGATGAAACAGGAACTAATAAAAGGAAATCTTGAGGAAGCAAAAAACTTGGCAAATGACATCGATGAAAACGAAAAGAAAATAATATTTCATGGCAAGCGGGCCGACAGCATTGTAAAAGGGATGTTACAGCACAGTCGCAGTAGCAGTGGGCAAAAAGAACCTACCGATATCAATGCCTTGGCCGATGAATATCTACGATTGGCGTATCATGGGTTAAGGGCCAAGGATAAATCATTCAATGCCACGATGAAAACCGATTTTGACCCAGCGATCAACCACGTAAACGTTATTCCACAAGAAATGGGTAGGGTCATTCTGAACCTGATCACGAATGCGTTCTATGTAGTGCAACAGAAAAAACAGCAAATCGGTGAAGGCTATGATCCAACCGTTTCAGTGAGTACACAAAAGAAGGGCGACACCGTGGAAATCTCGGTCAAGGATAATGGCAATGGCATCCCCAATAACGTGAAAGACAAGATATTCCAGCCCTTTTTCACTACCAAACCTACGGGACAAGGCACCGGATTGGGATTGAGCATGAGTTATGATATCGTAACCAAAGGGCATGGGGGAACCTTAACCGTGCAAACAAAAGAAAATCAAGGAACAACATTCATCATATCATTACCCTCCAATCCATCAAATAAGACGAATAATAAGCAGTAAATTTATAACACAAAACCAACACCCTATGAAAATATTGGTTGTAGACGACGAACGTGACGTACAATTGCTCTTTCAACAACGCTTTCGAAAAGAAATCAAGAGCGGGAATCTCGATTTTGTATTTGCCTTTTCAGGCGAAGAAGCATTGCGCATCATGCACGAAATGGAGCACAAGGCCGTGTTGATCTTATCTGATATCAACATGCCGGGCATGAGCGGTCTGGAACTCCTTGAAAAAATTCGAAAAGACTATGAAAAACCGCCCCCGATCGTGATGATGATCACTGCCTATGGGGATCGGGACAACCGCGAAAATGCCGCGCGCCTAGGCGCGGATGATTTCTTGACAAAACCTTTGGACTTTTCCCTTTTAAAAGACAAACTTATAACGCTAACTTAATGGCCAAAATACTGGTAGTCGACGATGAGACCGATTTGGAAGTGCTCATCAAACAGAAATTCAGGAAGCAGATCCGCCAAAATGAATACGAATTCGTTTTTGCGATCAATGGAAAGGATGCCTTGGAAAAACTTCTTGGGGAACCCGAAATGGATCTGGTACTGAGCGACATCAATATGCCCGAAATGGATGGCCTCACGCTCCTTACGAAGATTAGCGAATCAAATCCGTTGTTGAAATCGGTGATTGTCTCCGCCTATGGCGATATGCAGAACATACGTACCGCAATGAACCGCGGGGCCTTTGATTTTATCACCAAGCCCATCGATTTTGAGGACCTTACCATCACGGTCGAAAAAAGCTTAAAGCACGCAAGGCAACTCAAGGAGACCCTAAAGGCCATCAAGGAAAACAACATCCTTAAAATGTACGTCGATGAAAACGTGCTTAACTTTATGGGGGGACAAGAATATGAGACTACCATCATGGCGAATGAGAACATCGAAGCCACCGTACTATTCATCGACGTCTGCGGTTTTACCACGATCAGCGAAACCACTCCGGCCGATGTGGTCGTGAAAATGTTGAACACCTATTTCGACCTAATGGTAAAAGAGATCATTGCTCAGGAAGGCCATGTAGATAAATTCATAGGAGATGCCATCATGGCCGTATTTCGTGGAGAGTACCACCTAGATCGCGCCATCGATGCGGCCTTGGCCGTACGCCAAAAAATCGGCAATCTACCTGAGGCCAAAGGTATTTCAGGGTATTACCCCAAAGTTTCCATAGGCATTAAAAGTGGGGAAATGATTTCAGGCAACCTAGGATCCATAAGTCTTAGGAGGTTGGATTATACGGTCATTGGGGACACGGTAAACACCGCTGCCCGACTACAAGGTGCCGCACAACCAAATCAGATATTGATTTCAAAGGATTGCTACGAAAAGGTGAAGGAAGCCTTTCAATGCAATAAAATAGGCGACATCACTATGAAGAACAAGGCACAGCCCCTAACTGTCTATGAAGTGTTAGAATAAATTGGCATTTCAAAACGAAAACAAACGTTCAAAGTTCACTTCGTTCAAGTCTCGAAATTAAATGCTGCAATGGCTTAGAACATATCTTCACTATTGACACTATTTGCCCAGCGGCTACCTTTAAATACAATAGACGGTACATGCTATAATTAGCTGGTGCCCCCTACCCTATTTCTACTGTCTCCATAGCTTTGTTTTCCCGGAAATTCGAGTAATTTTGACCGATGGTCAAAAATGTACAGATCCGACTCACGCTAATAGAGGAAGCACAACCAGGCGCCCTCAAAAAAAAGGTTGCGAACTACCTCGCCCTTACTGAAGGTGATTTTACAATAAAAATTCTTCGAAGATCGATCGATGCGCGTAAACCGGCCATCGTCGTTAATTACAAGCTGAAGGTTTTTATTGGGGAAGAACGGCCAAGCGAAACCGGTGTTGCCTTTGATTATAAAAATGTAGCGGAAGCCAAACCGGTTCATATAATCGGTTTTGGACCAGCGGGAATGTGGGCGGCATTGCGCTGTCTTGAATTAGGTTACAAACCGATTGTATTTGAACGTGGGAAAAATGTTCAGGATCGCCGAAGAGACCTAAAGGCCATCAATCAGGACCACATCGTAAACGAGGAAAGCAACTATTGCTTCGGGGAAGGGGGCGCAGGTACATATTCTGACGGAAAATTATACACGCGAAGCATAAAAAGGGGCGATGTTCGTCGTATTTTTGAAAGCTTCGTATATCATGGTGCCACAGAAGAAATCTTGGTCGATGCACATCCGCATATCGGTACCAATAAACTTCCTGAAATCGTAAAGAACATTCGCAACACGATTCTCAAACAGGGGGGCGAAGTACATTTCAACACAAAAGTGATCGATTTTATCATTAAGGAAAATCACTTACAAGGTGTCCAACTGCAAAACGGACAAGAAATTCCCGTCAAGTGTGTGATACTCGCAACAGGGCATTCTGCAAGGGATATTTTTTACCTTTTGGAAAAAAAGAAAATCGCACTCAAAGCCAAGTCCTTCGCCATGGGCGTGAGGGTCGAGCACCCACAGCACATCATCGATTCCATTCAATACCATTGCGCCGGGGAGCGTAACGAACTACTACCAGCAGCGGCCTACAGTTTGGTGCATCAAGTGAAAAATAGAGGCGTATATTCTTTTTGCATGTGTCCGGGCGGTTTTATAGTCCCTGCCGCTACAGCTCCTGGTGAAGTGGTGGTCAATGGGATGTCTCCCTCAAAACGCAATAACAAGTTTGCAAATTCAGGCATCGTGGTTGAAATAAATACAGCCGTGGATATCCCTAAATACGACCATTTTGGGGCGCTAAAAGGGCTGGAATATCAAAAAGACCTTGAAAAATTGGCGTTCACGGCAGGCGGACGAAGTCAAAGTGCGCCGGCACAGCGATTGACCGATTTTGTGGAAGGTAAATTATCTACCGACCTGAATCAGACCTCCTACCAACCAGGGCTACGATCGGCACCATTACATTCCCTGCTGCCTAAACTTATCGGAAGCAATTTGCGCACCGGCTTTGCCGCTTTTGGCAAGAAAATGCCGGGCTATTATACGGCGGAAGCCAATGTGGTAGGGGTAGAATCACGCACCTCTTCCCCGGTAACCATCCCGCGAAACGAAACGTTGGAACATCCGGAAGTGCGTGGGTTATTTCCCTGTGGGGAAGGTGGTGGCTATGCCGGTGGCATCGTCTCTGCGGCCATGGACGGGGAACGCTGTGCCGAAGCCGCCATAAAAAGTTATCAGTAATCGCTCCTACATCCCTTTAATAAATCATACCCTTAAGCGCAGGGCCTTAAACGTCATTGTGTAGCTGAATGGGCACGAAAGTTCGCAATCTCCTGTCTTTTACAGCTTATTCAAACATTAGGCGTATCTTCGCGGCTTATTTTAGAACATGACATTCAAAGACTTAGATATAATTGAACCGATATTGAGGGCGCTCGATGTCGAAGGGTATACACAGCCTACGCCGATCCAAATGCAGGCCATTCCGATCTTGTTCAAAGGAAAGGACCTTTTAGGGGTCGCGCAAACTGGTACAGGAAAGACGGCTGCTTTTGCCATCCCTATTTTACAGCAACTTTTTATAAATAAAGGAAATCAGCAAGGGGGTCGGGGTATTAAAGCATTGATCGTTACGCCAACCCGTGAACTCGCCATACAAATCGGGGAAAGTTTTACGGCCTATGGGAAGTTCACCGGGATCCGGAATACCGTAATCTTCGGTGGGGTCAAACAAGGAAAACAAACCCATGCCCTGCAACGGGGCGTCGAGGTGTTGATTGCGACCCCGGGTCGTTTGTTGGATTTGATGAACCAAGGATTTATATCCCTCCGTGAGGTAGAATACGCGGTATTGGATGAAGCCGACCATATGTTAGACATGGGCTTTATTCACGATATCAAAAAAATCATCGCCAAACTACCACAAAAGCGTCAATCACTTTTCTTTTCCGCCACCATGCCAAAAGACATCGTGGAACTCTCTCGAAAAATTTTGGGCGATTTTGAGCAAGTGACCGTAAAACCAGAGCAAGCCACTGCTGAAAAGGTTGAACAAGGGGTCTATTTTGTGAGCAAAAAAAATAAGCCCAAGCTACTCGTGCAACTTTTGGAAGAAAAACCAAAAGATTCTGTATTGGTGTTTTCCAGGACGAAACACGGGGCGAATAAGGTGGTGAAAATCTTGGACAAGGCCAATTTTCGTGCCGCGGCCATTCATGGCAACAAGTCCCAAACAGCACGTCAAAAAGCCTTAGGAGATTTTAAGGATGGGAAGATCAAAGTATTGATCGCCACCGATATTGCCGCCCGCGGTATCGATATCGACGAACTTTCGATGGTATTGAATTACGATTTGCCCAACGTGCCAGAGACCTATGTGCATCGAATCGGAAGAACCGGCCGTGCCAGTGCAAGCGGCATCGCATTGTCATTTTGCGATAAAGAAGAGCGACCTTATTTAAGGGATATCGAAAAACTGATAAAACAAGAGGTACCGCGTATGCCAGAACATCAATTTGTCGATGATGGTACCGAGGAAGACCTTGATAACGATGATCGTTCAACGCGATCAGGCAACCAAAATAGGGCGCGAAATGCTGGCAATCAACGAAAAAGTTCAAGCAACTCGAATTCCCGGGGCGGTAATTCAGGCAATCGTAGAAAATTCAATGGTCCCCGTAAAGGTTTTTCAGGCCAAAAGGGTTCTTGATTTACCGCGTGTTTTGCGAATCAAATCGTATATATACGATTCAGGAGTAGCTCTTTATGCGATTTTCCGATAGGGATTACTTTCCTTCCGATTTCAAGGTGTGTATCGGCAATCACATCCAATTTTTTAAGGTTTACGATAAATGATCGATGTACCCTCAGAAAATCAGCTGGGGGCAACTTGTCTTCCATGGTTTTGAGGGTACATGTAAGTACGAAAATTTCTGCAGTAGTAATTATGGTACAATAGTTCCGATCGGCTTCGATATAGAGAATATCATTTAATAGCAATTTCTCCATTTTTCCATTGTGCCTAACAAAAATTCGATCATGTACTATTTCCATAGCCTGGGCCACTGGTCTGGGCATTGGGCGATTTTTTAACTGTTCGACCACAAGTGCGATTGCCCGCTGTAAATTGAGCTTGTTAAAGGGCTTATTTATAAATGCCCTGGGGTGGGTCTCCTTGGCCTTTTCAAAGGTGAGTTCATCATTATTGGCGGTCAGATAAATTATGGGGATATCCCTGAATTTTTGGATTTCCTTCGCGGTTTCGATGCCATTAATACTACCCTTTAAATTAATATCGAGTAAAATAATATCCGGTGGATGTATCTTCGCATGCACTATGGCCTCCTCCCCACGCGAAACGATGCCTAAAATGTCATATCCTAAAGCGGTCAATTGCATAGAGAGATTCGCACCGATGATCATGTCATCTTCAACAATCAATATTTGGATGTCTTCGGTCATTCCTAGGCAGCCTTGTGAAGTTGAAACTGAATCGATACCGATCTTCCTTTGTGGGTATTCAACACCATTTTACCATCGAGTTGTTGGGTCAGGAGATCGACCAGATGGCTGCCGAATCCGGTTCCTTTGACGTGTTCGCCTTCGAGCTTCCCTACCCCATTATCTATAACATCAAGTTGCAGAATCGTATCGGTTTCTTTTAAACTGACCCTAATTTCCCCCGGGGTTTGATTTGGAAAGGCGTATTTGAGCGAATTTGTCAATAATTCATTGACTATCAAACCGATAGGTATCGCTATATCAACATCAAGTTCTAACGGATTCATACGTATATCGACAAGAACCCGTTGTTCTGCGCCAAATGAATCAATCACATATTCGGCGAGTTCCCTGAAATAATCCTTCATCTCGATGGTCGATATATTCTTTCCAAGATATAATTTTTGGTGGATCATGCTCATGCACTGTACCCGATGCTGGCTTTGGTGCATAGCATCCAAGATATTGGGATCTTTTATACGGGCCGATTGTAAGGCCAACAGACTAGCAACCATCTCAAGGTTGTTTTTGACCCTGTGATGTATCTCCTTCAACAAAAATTCTTTTTCCTCATTTTTCTTTTGAAGCAATCTATTCTTCTTCCTATTCATTTGAATAGCCTTATAAAACAAAACCAATAAGAGTAATAATAAGCCGGCGATTATCGAGATCAAGGTTTGATTGGTGCGTTGTCGTTTGATCATGGATTCCTGTAACAAAATGGTACCTTCTTTATCGGCTACATCAAATTCGGTCTTTAGTTTTGAGATACGTTGATCCGCTTCCGCTGTAAAGATGGCGCTTTTTAACTTATCATATTCGGCAAAAGCCTGGTAGGCTTCCTGATACTGGTGGTTGCCGGCATGGGCCTTTCCCAAGGTCTCATACGCCTGGCTCAAATAAAATTTATCCCCAAATTTATCAGTTGCGATGGTAATGCAGTTATTAAGGCTTTCCACGGCCGCCCCATATTTTCCTTCCAAATTCTGGAGTTTTCCTATGGAGAGCCATGTGCGCATTTCCATAAACTTGTTCGAAAGCAAGTCTGCATATTTTAGGGCATTTTTGGCAGCGACCTCGGCTTGTTCGAATTTGCCCAAATAGGCGTACAGATCGACCACCGAAATATAAGTGTCGCTCAGATTATTATAAAAACCATAGCGTTCCCCGATTATGATCGCATGTTCATAATATTTAAGTGCCTCGGTATAATTTTTCAAATCGAGATAGTTGTTGCCGACCACATACAATGTAAAATCGTAATCCAGATCATTAATGCCGCGTTTTTCAAAAATGTCAAGCGATTTTATACCATATTCAAGTCCCGTTTCATATTTCGACTGTTTCCAAAATAAATTACTTAAATCACTATAGGCCAAGGCAATGGCCTTATTGTCTTTCAGCTTTACTCCCAGTCTCAGTGATTCAAGCGCATAATCGGCCGCTTTATCGATTAACCCCCTTCTTTCATAAACATAGCCCAGTTGCGTATTTAGAAACGCCAGATCACCTTCGTTGATCTTTGATTTGGCGTCGTTCAATACGACTTCGGCACTATCTAACTTTTCCATTCTAAGAAGAATCGCCCCCTGGGTAACCTGAAATCTACCTTCCCAGAGGGTATTTTGTCGGTTGGTCGTCAACCGTAGCCCTTCTTTGGCGAACTTCATGGCGTTAACTAGATTACGTGTATGCCAATAATAGGCCAGGTCATTTAGGATTGAAAATTTTAGGGAATCAGAAACAGCAGTTTGATAAGACTCCTCAAGGATATTTAAATAAGAAGCCCCAAAATTGTCTGTTGCCACAAATACTTTTTTGTAGGGATTTTCACTAGTGAAGTCTACCAATTGACCAAAACCTTGGCTCCAATTCAAAACTGAAAAGGCAATTATACCTGCGAATTTGATAAAATAATTTCTCATTTCTAAAGATGTTCCGGAATCGGAGAGACAAGGGGAATGTTAAATATACGATAATATGTCAAAAGTGCTTCGGTAAATAATTATGGGTCTTCGGACAATCAAACAAGGCGTTCGTCCTTATTCAGTTGTAATTGCCTTTTAAATTGAATTCATTAGAAGGTGATTTTACAAATCATTTCCCCTTGAGCTTACGTAAACCTATGCAAGATGAGGACGAAAATTATGATGTCGGCACTTTTTATGCTCCTGTTTTTTTTCTGTAAAGAACCAGGATCAGAAACTAGGGAACGCCCAAGCGAAGCTTTAAAATCAAACTTAATGAAGCAAAATTTTAACCGATTTATTGAAAGCTTGAACAATAAGGACATGATTGCCTTTCGCCAAGTATCAATCGAAAACTTCATCAGGAATTTAAACGGCATTACGGTCGCGAGACATCAAAACGAAATGGAAGCCAACATTCATGTTTTTATAAACGGGTTTCCCGACGCAAAAGTTATCACGGGTGATGTGACTACCTCTGATGATATACTCTTTGCACAATGGACCCTCTCAGGGACGAATACGGGTATTTTCGGTGATTTCCCCCCAACTGGGAAAAAGGTCAGGGTAAGTGGCTGTTCAAGTGTGCAATTCAATGAGCAAGGCAAAATGATACGTGAAGATGTCTATTATAATGAATTGGAATTGCTACAGCAATTAGGGTATACATTAAATCCCCCCGTATTGAAATAATGAGACTGATGGAGCCCTATATCACTTTTGAAGAACATAATCACTTACAATGTCGAAAACCAGTATTTAAGACAGGGACCCTATTTTCGAAACTCCTTGAAGTCAAGGTCAAAAAGCCCGCTTTTTCGCATTCGAATTATACCGAGGTAGCATCAAAAATGAATTCGCATTGCCAAATAACAATGCCAAACTAACCTAATGGGCCGTGCATCACTAAATGTTTCGGGGGGAATTAAGATGCGCGACCATTGGGTTTTTATTATAAATACCATGAATATAGCAATGGCTACTAATCAAAACTAAATGCATTTATCAATTAGTGCCCCTTACTAAACAAACAGATAAAAAAGCCAACCGGATAGCAAACTGAAACAACCGCTAAAATAGTAACAATGAAAACCGTGATGATTACAGGAACAAGCAAAGGAATCGGTCTAGAAACCGCACTACTCTTTGCACGCGCCAACTATAAAGTTTTTGCGACCATGAGAAATCCCGATGTCGCATCCGATTTAAGGCAAAAGATTATGTCTGAATCCTTGAACATGGTCATTTTAAAGATGGATGTAGATTCAGACGAATCGGTGAATCAAGCCATGCATACCGTGGTCACAATGCATGGGCCAATAGCTATCTTAGTGAACAATGCCGGAATAGAGCATCATGGTTCAATCGAAGAAATGGAACTAAAGGATTTCAAGGCGATTATGGAGACCAATTATTTTGGGGCCCTGAGGTGTACCAAAGCCCTATTGCCTTTAATGAGGGAGCATCGTAATGGCTGTATCATCAATGTTGCCTCCATTGCCGGCAAGATATCAAACACCCCGTTGGGTGCCTATGCGGCCAGTAAATTTGCGCTGGAAGCCATTAGCGAAGCGTTGGCACAGGAGGTGAAACCCTTTAATATTCGGGTTGCCATCGTGGAGCCAGGAATTATCGATACCGGAATGGCCAATGCCATTGCGAATGGTGGCTCCTCAATATATCCACAATCAAAACGATTCGGAGGCCTTTTTGCGGCATCCCTGAAAACCCCGACAAAGCCATCGATGGTCGCCGAAAAGATACTTGAAATCGCAGAAAGCCATACGTGGAAATTACGACATCCGGTTGGCCCCGATGCCGTACCATTTCTCGAATGGAGGGCTTCTATGTCAGATGAGGAATATATTGATTGGAACGCCGCATCGGATGCCGAATGGTATAATGCCGTGGAAAATACGTTTGGCCTCGACGCCCGGGAACATTCGAAAATATTGGACAGCTGAATATGGAAAAAACCATTTAAAATACACTTGAATATGTAAAACTGATAGCTTGTTTTATTTTCAAACTGCACGTGAAAATACGTGCGAAAATTTAAATAATAATAGAATAAATAAAATTTAAAATCATGGAATCAAAATCAGAGAAAACGGTAGACCCTTCGAAAATAATGCAAATCGGATTGGGCTTCTGGGCATCGAAAACCTTGCTTACCGCAACCCATTTAGGATTGTTTACCCTTTTGGCCAAAGGCCCTTTGACCGGGCAAGAAATCAAGACCAAATTGGATCTGCATCAAAGAGGACTATATGATTTTTTGGATGCCTTGGTCGCCTTGGGTTTTTTATCCAGGAAAGGGATAAAAGAATCTTCCAGCTATAGTAACGCGGCAGATGCCGACCTGTTTCTCGATAAAAACAAGCCCTCCTATATGGGTGGTATTTTAGAAATGGCCAACAATCGATTATACCCTTTTTGGAACGATCTTGAGGAAGGTCTTAAAACGGGCAAGCCCCAAAACGAAGCAAAAACCGGCGCAAGACCTTTATTCGAAGAGATTTATAGCAGTGAAGCAAAATTGCGTGAATTTGTGAATGCAATGGCCGGTGCGTCAACGGGGAATTTTATGGCCTTCGCCCACAAATTTGATTTTTCCAACTACAAAACACTCTGTGATGTCGGAGGGGCAGGCGGGAATTTATCGGTACACGTAGCCTTGAACAACAGCCATATGAAGTGTATTTCGTTCGATTTACCGCCCGTGAGCCCGGTTGCAGATGAAAATATCAGAAAAATGGGAGTCGAAAATCAGGTCAAAACAAAATCAGGTGACTTTTTTAAAGATGATTTGCCAAACGCCGATATAATCACAATGGGCATGATTTTGCATGACTGGGGAACTGCCGATAAAAAAATGCTCATAAAGAAGGCCTATAATGCCCTACCCAAAGGGGGTGCGCTGGTAGTGATCGAGAATATTATAGATGATAACCGAAGTCAAAACGCAATGGGTTTGTTGATGTCTTTGAACATGTTAATCGAGACCCCAGAGGGGTATGACTTTTCGGCTTCTGATTTTAACCAACTGGCGAAAGAAGCCGGATTCACGAAAACCTCTTTAATCCCTTTGGCCGGACCAAGCAGTGCCGTCATTGCCATTAAATAAAATAACCACCAACCAAGCGTGAAAAAACTTATATTCTATTCAGCAGTATGCATCACGTGTAGCGGACTCTATTCGTGTAAACAGGCGAAAGCACAAAATGCCGACATTGAAGTTGTGGCAATAGACACCACCAGCGTCAGCTTTCAATTGGTGACCAACGAAATCGCCGCACCCATTCAACTCAGTGCAGATCCCGAAAAGACCAATCGCATTTTTATCACAGATCGTATGGGTAAAATATGGATACTAAAAAATGATTCCTTGGTATCACACCCCTTTCTTAATATCAACCCAACTGATTCAGTAATGAAGCTTTCAGACGGCGTCGGAAACATTAATGGGATTGCGTTTCATCCGCAGTATGCTATAAATCATAAATTCTATATGAGCTATAATGCACCCACGCTTATCAAGGAAAACAGGGCCATGTTGGTTATCTCTGAATTTACGGCCAATCCCGATAATCCCGATATCGCGGATATTGAAAGTGAGCGTCGCCTTTTGGAATTGGAAGGAGAACAAGCGTATTCAAATGGTGCAGGTATCGTCTTTGGACCCGATGGGTATCTATATGTTTCACTAGGCGACTCTGCATTTGAGAATCCTAATTATGTACATCATGCGCAGGACTTAAACTACCTTGAGGGTAAAGTACTTCGTATCGATATTGATAAATCGCCTTATGGTATTCCACCCGACAATCCATTTATCGGCATGAAGGACAAACGCCCTGAAATATGGGCATATGGCTTACGTATGATGTGGCGATTTGCGTTTGAGCCAGAAACCGGACAATTATTTGGCGCCGATGTGGGCGAGCGTAAACAAGAAGAAATTGATGTCGTGGTAAAAGGCGCGAATTATGGGTGGCCAATCATGGAAGGGGATAGTGTACTAATCAAGCAGGAAGCCTTGGATGAGCGATTATTCGTTGCGCCTATCAATAGCTATGGCCGTAATGACGGTATTTGCATCATTGGGGGTGGTTTCTACAATGGCCGTGCTATTCCCTTTTTACAGCATAAATATGTTTTTGGCGACTACAATGGTAATTTATTTGCCCTAACTAAAAATTCCAAAAATGAATGGACAAAACAACTTGTAAATGTCTTGAACAGACCAGAAGATCCATTTCTGATTTGTGGCATTGATATCAATAAGGACAACGAACTATATGTTATGGGATTTTTGAATACCGTAACAGGCCCAGGTGGTGCAGTCTATAGAATCGTAAGCACGAAAGGCATGATGAATCAGGAGGAGAACACAAAAGCGCTATCTAATTTATAATCATTTGGTTAACACCTTTGGAAATCAGCTTATTTACATACCAATAGAACACTAAAAAACAATCGCCTAAAAATTCAATAAATTATGGAAAATAATCTTCCACCCAATGTACTTCTTTCCCAAATGATCTTCGGATTCGTGACGTCTAAGGCCATCCACGTGGCGGCAAAACTCAATCTTGCTGATCTAATAGCCTCCCATGGAGCGATGAATTGTTCCGAACTCGCCGATAAAACAGGGGCGGATGCAACATCGATCCATCGACTTTTACGGGCCTTGGCTAGTAACGATATCTTCATTGAAGACGAACAGGGCAAATTTTCATTGACCCCGCTAGCGGACTGTCTCCGCGAAGACAGTGCAAATAGTGCAAAAGCCATGGCTCTTTCCGCTGGAAGTGTTTTCTATAAGGCATATAACGAGTTTCTATATTCGGTACAAACCGGGGAGCGTGGCTTTGAAAGAGCATACGGCATGGGGCCTTTTGAATATTTGTCAAGTCATCCAGAGGAAGGAAAAATATTTGATCAAATGATGACCGACTTTCACGGGGGCGAAACGCAGCCCATGATCGAAAATTATGATTTTTCAGTGTTCAAGACCGTAGTTGACGTGGGCGGCGGGAATGGAGAAGTCATTTCAGCAGTTCTAAATAATAATAGGAATGTCAATGGTATCTTGTTCGATCTTCCAGAAGTAATCAACCGCTCCCAAGGAATGATCGCAGGAAGTGGCTTAGGAAATCGCTGTATTGCTAAAGGAGGTAATTTCTTTGAAGCCGTTCCCAGTAATGGGGATGCCTATATTTTAAGACATATCATACATGATTGGAATGATACGGATGCCATCACCATTTTAAAAAATTGTAAGAAGGCGATGAACCCCGGAGGCAAAGTGTTGATCGTAGAAGCGGTCATTCCGAAAGGGAACGACCCGCACCCTTTTAAATGGTTAGACCTTACCATGCTGATGATCGGGGGAAAGGAACGCACCAAAGAACAATTCGAACATCTATTTTCGCAAGCCGGACTACATCTGAAGCGAATCATTCCGATTACACCTGCCATTAGCATCGTTGAAGGTGTAGCCGAATAACCACGTATTATAGCATGGCGAAACGAGAACAATAACCAATTAATCTATATACACAATGAAAAAGATCCTTTACCTAGCATTGCTGATTCCTGTATTGGGAATAGCACAAAACAGTCCAGAACCGCTGATCATCGAAAATATGATGCTCACGGTTTTGCCGGGACATGTGAAAGCCTTTGAAGAAGGCGTGGCCGCCCATAATAAGAAATACCATACGGCAGGGCCGTACCAATCGAGTGTTTTTCTCATTGACAACGGCAAAAATTCAGGCAAGTACATTTGGAATATGGGCCCGCTGCCTTGGAGTGCCATGGATGGCAGTCCATCGACCGCAAATGGGCACAATGCTGATTGGGAAGCCAACATAGCCCCTCATGTCTCGAGTGAAGTTGATGTGAACTATTGGAGAATGCATGCCGATCTTTCCGATTTCTCGAAAGACTTTACCCTTAACAAGCTTTCGGTCTTTATGATCGACGTAAAACGGTTCAAGGATATGGAATTTATGGAGAAAGTAGTCAAAAAAGTGCATCAGGTCTATATGTCAAAAATGCCTGATCAACGCCATGGAATATACACCAATGAAATGCCAGCTGCCGAAGGACCCGATTTTGCCTGGGTCGACTTTTTTGACAGCATGGGATGGATGGGAAAACCGGACACCTTTGTAAAAGACTTTGAAGCCGTACACGGTGCCGGAAGTTTCACCGCGTTTCTTGCCGATGTCGAAGCCACGACCAACAGTCAAAGTACAGAAATCTGGGTCTTCAGACCTGACCTAAGTGGGAACGACGGTCATATCGTAGCGGCTACTAGGCAGTAAATATGAAATTCACCAACCTTTAAATAACCAATATTTTCAAAACCCAAGGAAACTTGGGTTTTATGCTTTTGCAGATCTATCGCTATCCTAAACTTATAAGTATATTTAACCAACATGACCTTTAAAGGTTCGCACGGCAATGAAAATATCCCTTAAAAACCCACCCCAATGAAAAAAAGTACTGTTTTGTTCGTATCACTGGTTACCGCAATGGCCTGCAAATCGCCAGTAGACAAAAAAGAAACAACCCAACCCCCACGGGAAATTCACGACAAAGCCATCTTGGTCGATACCCACAATGATATCTTGACGCAGACCATGGAAAAGGGCGTTGTTTTCGACACGGATCTTGAAGGCCTGACGCATAGTGACCTCAGCAGAATGAAAGAAGGAGGTGTAGACGTGCAGTTCTTTTCAGTTTGGAGTGATGGTAATCAGGTAGCACCCTTTGCATTCGCCCTGCGACAAATTGATTCATTGGATGCCGTGGTAAAACGAAATCCCGACAAAATCGAGGAAGTCAAAAACACGGACGAGCTAATGAAGGCTGTGGGTCAAAATAAAATTGCCGCATTTTTTGGGATCGAAGGGGGGCATATGATCGAGGACGATCTCGGCAAATTAGATTCCTTGTATCGAAGAGGGGCACGCTATATGACCCTCACTTGGAACAACTCGACTTCCTGGGCCACAAGTGCCGCCGATGAGTCGACCATCAAGGGTGGCACACTGAATTCAGCCGGTAAAAAAGGACTTACCGCATTTGGCAAAAAAGTCGTTACCCGTATGAATGAACTGGGAATGCTGGTGGATATCAGCCATGTGGGGGAGCAGACTTTTTACGATGTCATAGCGACCACGACCAAGCCCGTAATAGCATCCCATAGTTCGGTATATAATATCTGTCCTGTTTTCAGAAATTTGAAGGATGATCAGATAAAAGCCGTTGCCAAAAATGGTGGCGTAATCCAAATTAATTTTTACTCCGGGTTTATCGATCCCGATTACGAAAAAAACCGCGCGAAATTTCTGGAAAGACACAAAACAACCTTCGATTCTTTGGTGCAATCCGGAAATAATAGCTATATCGCAGAAGAATTGCTCTTTTCGAAATTCACCACTGAGGCCAATGCCTTTCGGCCTCCCCTCTCAAAGGTCATCGATCACATAGAATACATCATCAAACTGGTGGGCGTCGATTATGTGGGCCTCGGATCGGACTTTGATGGTATTCCCTCGGCTCCTATGGGACTCGATGATGTAACCGACTATATACACATTTCCGAGGCCTTGGTCGATAAAGGGTATAGTGAGGAGGAAATCGATAAAATTCTTGGAGGGAATCTGTTACGGGTACTAAAAGCCAATGAAATACACTAATAACAAATAACCAGCCATTTAAATCAATTCGAAAATGAACAATGAAACTGAGGAAGCACCCTTAAAGCGCGTTGTAGGAGTAACGGGACTTACTGCGAACATTCTGAACAACACCATAGGTGCCGGAATTTTTGCGTTGCCTGCCTTGGTCGCTTTGCAATTGGGCGCTTTCAGCGTAGTTGCCTATCTTTTTTGCGGTCTCATGTTGGCCGTAATTATGCTCTGCTACGCAGAAATAGGTTCACGAATTACTTCTGCCGGAGGCAGTTATGCCTATGTTGAGGCGGTATTCGGAAAGTTTGCCGGATTTGTCGTGAACTGGTTGTTTATTTTTGGCTGGTCGCTGATAGGGGATGCTGCCTTGATGCATGTGATTGCGAATTCGTTGGCGGTCATTTTACCTGCATTTACAAACCCCTGGTATCGTGCCCTATTATTTTTTGTCCTTATTGGGGTTATCGCCTTTATTAATATCCTTGGGACGAAACAAGGTAATTTCTTTGTAAAATTCATTACACTGATCAAATTATTGCCGCTTTTGGGGATTATACTCTTTGGCCTAAGCAAAATCGATACTGCCAATCTACATTGGGAGCATGTACCCTCGCTTGATACCTTCAGCAATACTGCCCTTGTGCTCTACTTTGCTTTTGCAGGTTTCGAAACGGCCCTAGGTGTAAGTGGCGAGATAAAAAACCCAAAGCGCACCGTCCCACTGGGCATCTTATTTGGTGGTTTCATAATCCTGACACTTTATATGTTGCTCCAAGTAGTGACCCAAGGTATTTTAGGATCAGGAATAGAGGCGGTCAAAGACACTCCTTTAGCCGCCGTTGCGGAGCGAATTGCAGGGCCTACTGGAAGTATCATCCTTTTGATCTCAGCCGCCATTGCCTGTTTTGGTGCGGTGAGCGGGGATGTGCTGAATACACCGCGTTTATTGTATGCAAGCGCCCGTGACGGACTATTTCCAAAATTCCTAGGCAAAGTGCATCCGAAATATGCTACGCCTTATTGGGCGATCGCCACTTTTGCATTGGCACTTTTTATAATTACGGTAGTGGGCGGGTTCGAACAGCTGGCGATTTTAGCGAGTGCCGCTATTTTACTAGTGTATCTCGCCGTTATTTTAGCGACCATTCGCTTACGTAGGAAAAAACAGGAGGCCACTGAAAAATCGTTCCGAATTCCAGGTGGATTGCTTATTCCGATTACTGGGGTTGTGACCATTGGATGGTTGCTCTCAAGTTTGAGCCAACAAGAGATCCTATCGACCTTGCTGTTTTTAGCGGTGATTTGCGCACTATATGTTGTAATGCGTACCTTGAAAAAAGAGAAATTATAATAACAAAATACTACGAACTATTAAAAACTAGCCTTATGGGAATATTTTGGGATTTGTTACAGCAAGATGAATTGGAGAAACAGCAAAAACAGGCAAATAGCATTGAGGAGCGGGTCGAAATTCTGGAAAATGAATTGAAGAATACGAAGGCCCTCCTTAAGAAAACCTTGGTAGCATTGGAAACCTATGTGGATAAGGATATCGACGGCGATGGCATTACCGGGTAAAACGATGCGACAACTTCAACCTCTTCACCTGCTTATATGATCAAGATCTTTCGTAAAATACGGCAGCGGCTGCTCAACGAGAACCATAATTCCCGCTATCTGCTCTATGCCGGGTGAAATCGTGATGGAGGCCAATTGTAACCTAACTGAAAATGTATCCGATTTTTGCAAGGGACTTCTATTCAAAACCTTCTCTCCTGGGAGGGGATTAAGAGGGGGTTGATATTATGAGAAAGATAATTCCATACAATTCATATTTGGTACTCCACGCAAAAAAACTTCGTAAAAACATGACGCATGGTGAACTAGCGCTTTGGCGTGAAATAAAAGGCAAAAAGCTTGGGGTTCGATTCAGTAGGCAAATACCTATTGACCAGTATATAGTCGATTTTTATTGCAAGGACCTGCAACTGGCTATTGAGATAGATGGATCGATTCATTTTGATGAAGGGCAACAAGAAAAAGACAGCATCCGTCAAAATAGATTGCAAGCACTTGGAGTAATTATGATTCGATGTAGTGATTTAGATGCGAAATAAAATTTAAATTGGGTGTTAATTGAAAGCAAAATCAAAATAGAATAAATAGGGACACCCACCCCTAACCCCTCCAAGGAGGGGAAAATTTAAAATTATGACTAAACTCTTTAGAAACATCCGCAAAAATATCTTCAACAATGGCCTACCTAACGGTCTGACAAGCCGATCAAGCGTACAAATAGGTAAAACCACCAACTATCTCAAGTACGCCATCGGCGAAATAATCCTTGTGGTAATTGGGATTTTAATCGCATTGCAAATCAATAATTGGAACGAAAAACGAAAGAACGGCTTGGTAGAACAACAGCTGCTTAAAGCGCTACTGACTGAATTTAAATCGAATTTGAATACCTTAAATCGTGTCATTGTCGACAATGACTCCAACATAAAAAACAGCATTAGTTTAGGCCAATATACCGGACCATCACTTCACGAGTTCAACGAAAAAGAACTCTCAGAACTCATGGTGGGCATCTTTAAGATTGAACCTAGATTTTCGCCTACTCAAGGTACCGTAGAAGAAATCATTAATTCCGGCAAACTTTCTGTTTTATCAGATTCAAAACTTCGAAAAGGACTATCAGACTGGCAATCTACCATAGAAAGAGTTAAAAGACAAGAAGACTATGTGGTGCAAAGAAGGGATTTGGGACATGAGTTTTTTTTAAAAGAAGGGAATTTTAGAAGGCATCTCAATATGATAAATGACCCATTATTGAATGCTAAACCTAGTCGTTTCCCAAATAATGATTTCAAATTTCTCGAAATGCAGGAATTTGAGAGTCAACTTTATCTTTTCATTGTAGCTTCGGAAAATTTAAAGCAATCGTTTTATTTGCCCCTGAAAATAGACATTGAAGAGCTCATAAAGTTAATCGAATCCCAGAGCATTTAACCTGATTAAATATGTGGGCAAAATCGTTCAAAAACTTCCCAATCTTGGGGAAACCAGAAGCCCTAGGAGAAATTATTCTAGTGGTCATCGGTATTTCGAACGAGTTATTGATCCGTGACAATACCCAATTCAGGCGACTATTTCGGGCCTGAGGTAGTATTCAACGAACTAACATTGCGAGATACGGTTAGGCCTAAAGAACGATGAAGCATTTAAGATCGTTTTGGCACAATGTATTAGTTTCACGGAAATAAAAATTCAAGTCTATCGCGATTTTTTAAAACGAATAGAAGATTTGAAAAAAGAGATCGATATAGAATTCGAAAAAAAATGAAAATTGAAAATAGCTGTATCTTCGAATATTTTCAATTGTGAAGTACATTAATTCCGTTTCGATTGTTTATACGTTTTTGCCACACTCAAGATCATGATTAATTTTTTTAGAAAATTCCGTAAAGAAATGGCCAATAATAACGAGTTCTTTAAATATGCGCGCTATGCCATTGGCGAAATCCTATTGATTGTTTTTGGTATTTTTATAGCGTTGCAACTTCAAAACTGGAATGAAAAACGAAAACAGGAAGCACAGTTTAAAGTCATCCTGGAACAATTGTACAATTCCATAAAATTTGATACCGAAATTTTTGAAAGTGAAAAGGCGTTTTATGAATATAAATGGGGGCTTGTACAAAATGTATTGAACAATACAGACTCGATTTCCTTCAATGAGTTGGTTCGTGCCCTATTTATTATTACCGACCAGTCACAATCCTACGAATCGGAATCACAATTTCATGTTCAAAATCTGCAATACAACCCAAACAATTTGGCTCAAAATGAAGTAGTCAAAGAAATTGTAACCTATACCAATAATATAAAAAAGAGCTATGAAATTGACAATCGGTTAGCGCATTTGCTCGAAGACAACAATATTGCCGCCCCAGGAGTCGACTATACACTAGATGGTTTAGGATCATTTAAGGCCGACTCGAGTTATTACAGCAAAACGGACGTCAAAAATCTGGAACAATTGGTGCGTTCCGATAAATTAAGGGCCATTTTAAAATCACTACAATCAAAACTTATTTTAAATAAGTTTATCGCACAAAATAGAAATGCAGATGGGATGTCGATCAGGCGTATGATAAAAGCCTACTACCCAGAAGTAAAAATAGTATATAGTGACGTCGGGATAATTGGCACTTCGATTGATGGCTACGATGATGTAGGCGCAAAATCGACTCCCATGATTTTAACCGATGTCGCGAATAGTATTTGGGAGCTAGATCTTTATCTTAAAAAAGGAACGGTCAAATTTAGATGTAGGGATAGTTGGACACAAAATTGGGGCGCCTCGCGCACAGATGATTCGATTTTTCCGAAAGGAATAGCAGAACAAGATGGTCCGAATATCCCCATAGAAAAAGCGGGAGACTATCATATCACCCTAAATTTAAGCACCAATAGCTACGAATTTAAATTCCTTAAAAAAATTAGCAAATGAGCGCATTCGATATTGTCATGGTCATTGCCATTATCCTCTTTGCCCGACTCGGAGTACGTCTCATTGTGAGGTATAATCAAATGAAAAAAAAATCGAATGACAAAAAAGACTAAGTCTTGCTTAGCGCTTATTGCCTGCTAAAAACCCAATTAACAAGGCCAGGAGACCAAGCCCGATTGTGATATAGGCATTCGTATTATCTTGGGATTCTACTTTTAATATCCCGATATCGAGCGAGGCTTCGGGCGTTATTAAGGTGTAAATGCCATAGCCCAAAAGTGCGATTCCTGCAATTAAAAGTACCGTTTTTATTGTTTTATTCATGGTGGTTGTTTGTTTGTAATGGAAATGTACTAAATAATTTAACACCTTTAGCAAACAGAATATCCGAAGTCGGTTTGGGTATGAAGTGGGCAGCTTGATAAACTTACAAGTAGCTGGGCAAAAATGTTGATAAAGGCCCATAAAATAGCGGAAAAAAGAATAAAGATCAATAAACAAGTTTTATCTTGTGAAACCCTTCGTTCCTGTTTGAATTTAATCCAACCCATTATGAAAAACATCCTGAGAATCGTTCTTTTCCTTAGTATCATGCCTACTGCCTATGCACAGGTAAAAACAAACCTTGAACTCATTGACATTTTTGCCATGGAATTTGTTTCCGACCCACAAATCGCACCTGACGGATCTAAGATTATTTATGTGCGCAACTTTAAGGACGTGATGACCGACAAAAATCTTTCCAATCTGTGGATGGTGAATTTCGATGGAAGCAACAATCGGCCATTGACCACGGGAAACCATAATGATTTTAATCCAAGATGGTCGCACGATGGAAAAAAGATCATCTTCAAATCGAATAGTACCGATGATAAATTGAAATTGTATCTTATGTGGATGGATACTAAGGAAATTGTGCCGCTTACCAATACACCAAACTCGCCGTCCCAGATTTCATGGTCCCATGATGATGCGTATTTGGCATTTACGATGTTTGTGCCCAAGGAACATGAATCAATTATAAAAATGCCGGCCAAACCCGAAGGTGCCCAGTGGAACAAACCCCCGACCTATATCGATGCCATGACCTATCGAGCCGATGGGGCAGGCTATCTAAAAAGTGGCCATGATCAACTCTATGTTTTGTCGACCGACGGTGGCACCCCCCGACAACTTACTTTTGCCGACTACGACCATGGCGGGCCCATCTGGTCATCGGACGATACTTCACTTTATTTTGACGCCAATCTGCATGAAAACCATGAATTCGAACCCTCCAATTCGGAAATTTATGAAATCAGTGTAATCAAAGGCGAGACTTCCATAAAGGCACTTACAGATCGCTTCGGGCCCGACAGTGGGCCAGCGCTCTCTCCTGATGGTAAAAAGATTGCGTATACGGGCTTTGATGATAGCTTCCAAGGGTATCAAGTGACCCGATTGTACGTCATGAACAGTGATGGTACTGCCAAGAATTGCATTTCTATGGAATTTGATAGGGACGTGGTAAATGTACAATGGGCGGCCGACGGCAAAGGCCTTTATTTTCAATACGATGAGCAAGGCGATACCAAAATCGGATATACCACCCTCACAGGAACCATGAGTCCGATTACGGATCAAGTAGGCGGACTTTCGCTGGGAAGGCCCTATAATCAGGGCGATTTTACAGTGTCGCAGACCGGTCGTTTTGCGTTCACCCTTGGGGGTACTGAACACCCGGCAGACCTCGCTGCCTCCGAAAAAGGGAAAACCAAGCGGATTACCCGTGTGAACGATGACCTATTCTCCTTTCGCAATTTGGGAAAGGTTACCGAAATGTGGTGGGAATCATCTTATGACCAACGAAAAATACAGGGATGGGTGGTAACACCGCCCAATTTTGACCCTTCTAAAAGATATCCGATGATCTTAGAAATCCATGGAGGACCGTTTCAAAGTTATGGTTCGGTATTTTCGGCAGAGATCCAAGAATATGCGGCCGCTGGCTATGTTGTGCTGTATAGCAACCCAAGGGGCAGCACAAGCTACGGACAAGAATTTGGGAATTTGATCCACCATGATTATCCCAACCATGATTATGAAGACCTGATGTCGGGCGTAGATGCCCTCTTGGCAAAGGGATATGTAGATGACAAAAACCTTTTTGTTACTGGAGGTAGCGGTGGTGGTGTGCTCACGGCATGGATCGTCGGCAAGACGGATCGCTTCAAAGCGGCCGTAGTGGCAAAACCGGTTATCAACTGGTACAGTTTTGTACTTTATTCTGATAATCCAGGCTTTTTCTATAAATATTGGTTCGCAAAAAAACCGTGGGAAGATCCTGAAAATTACCTCAAACGATCCCCCTTAACCTATGTAGGGAATGTGACCACGCCGACCATGTTGTTGGTTGGGGAGGAGGATTATCGTACCCCGATAGCAGAGTCTGAACAATTCTATGCCGCCTTGAAAATACAAAAAGTGGAGACTGCTTTGGTTCGTATTCCTGGTGCATCGCATGGCATCGCCGATAAACCCAGCAATTTGATCGCAAAAATGGCCAGTGTGTTGGCCTGGTTCGAGAAATATAGGGATATGAAATAACAGCCATTTAAATACATTAGTGACATCCTCGAAAAGTGGCATAGACACTGGTTAGTGGCAACCTTTCGTACACTTTTGTAAGCAATGCCGCTGGTATTGAAAAGATGAATCCTACTATTCGATGGGTACTGCCCATTCGAAGCCTGGATACCGAATAATTTTTGTACATTGGGTACAGGGAAATCCACCGATAATCACACTATTTACCAACCAAATATGCCATACCACCTTTTATTCCGCTGCTATAGGAATCCTCTTATAGTCCTTATTTTCCTTTTCTTCATTTTGCCGGTAACTTCTGTTTTGGGCCAGGAACAAATCGGCAGACCGCTGATTACTAATTACACGTATCAGGAATATGGCGGTTCCCCGATCAATTGGTGGGCCCTTGAAGATAAGAACGGCATTATGTACTTCGCAAATGGCCCGGGTGTGCTTCAATATGATGGGGTCAATTGGAATTTGATCAAAATAAAAAACGGTACGCGGTCCATGACCCAAGATGCAAACGGAACCATCTTCGTTGGTGGAGCATCCGATTTTGGATACCTGCTACCCGACGAAAAAGGCAAATTGCAATATACGTCCCTTCTCGATAAAGTTCCAGAGGAACATCGGGTGTTCAATGAAGTATGGGAAGTTGATTATTATAAAGGTAGGGTCATATTCAGGACCGAATTCAAATTGTATTGTTGGGATGGGAAGACCATGAAGGTCATTGTTTCCAAAGAAGGCTATCATGTAGGTAATATTGTAAATGGCACCTATTATTTGCGTATATGGGGGCGTGGCCTCTGTGTTTTAAATGACGATGACACGTTTACAGTTGTTCCCGGAGGTGAGCGTTTTGCCGACGAGCGCATTTATGTAATGCTTCCTTATGACGATAAAAGAACGCTCTTTGGGACGCGAAATCAAGGTTTTTTTCTGTACGATGGAAAAGAATTTACCCCCTTTAAAACAGAAATCGATGCGTTTATCAAAGGAAATCTATACATGCCAGGAGTGGCCTTAAAAGATGGCCGATTTATTGTGAACTCCTTTAGTGACGGGGCCTTTCTGATGGACCATGAGGGGAAACTAATCCAAAAATATACGGTGGAAAACGGACTCCAAGACGGAGCGGTCGATTTTACCTTTGTAGATTCAAGAGGAGTACTTTGGCTGGCACTCTTTAATGGCATTTCATCTGTAAATCTGAACAATACCTTTACCTACCTCGACAAAAATATGGGGTTGCCTACCAATGTCGTTTTTACGGTAACAAAGTTCAATGGGACCTTATATCTAAGCACTAATAATGGCATTTCGTATTTGGACGAAGCCACGAAACGTGTCATGCCCATTGAGGGGACTTTTGGCCAAGGAAGTGCGTTTCTTAAAACCAGAGGTCGTCTATTTGTAGGCACTGGGGATATGGGATTGATTGAAATTACCGGGAAGACGTTTACCTATGTGCGGCAAAGCCAAAACTACGACTTGCGAGCAAGTACCCAATTACTGATTTCAAAAATTGATACCAATCGCTTATTCGTACCCCATCAACAAGGCATTACCAGTTTCTATTTTGACAAGGACAAAGATCAATTCGCCTTGGAATCTAATTCTGATGAGCTTACGCAAGGTACGAGTGTTACTTCCCTCGCGGAAACTTCGGAGGGTAATCTTTGGATTCCTTCTACTGAGGTAGGTAAAGTGACCTTAATTAAACCGCATTACAAGAATGGAAAATTAGACTTCAAGGATTCAGAAATTATAGGCTACACTGAAAACAATGGGTTGCCCAAATCACGCATAGGGTTAGCTGACTTTTTTGGTGAAACCCAATTCTATGCTGGCGATACAAGGGATACATATGTTTTTAACAACACTGAACAACGTTTCGAGCCCAAGAAATTCTTTTATGATGCCCTTATCGATTGGGACAGACAGGGTAACACCTCGTATGCCATTGAAGACAACAATGAAAAAATTTGGTTCAATGCAGGTACGGGGCCTTTTGTTGCGGAAAAGGATGAAAATGGCAACTATAGTATCAATACCGATACTTTTAAAGAGCTAAAAAATAGTATCATTTGGGACATTTATCCCGAGGAGCCAAAGCCAGATGGGACTCAAATAGCGTGGTTGTCAGGTCCTGATGGGGTGGTTCGCTATGAAGGAAAGCTCGCAAAACCATCAAGTCCCGATTTTAACGTTAAAATCAGGAGTTTCTCAATCGGCGGCGATTCCCTCATTTATGCCGGCAATATTGATTTTCCTCAAAATTTGGAAATACCCTATAACAAGAACGCAATAACCTTGGGGTATACTGCCCCGCTTTTTATCGGACAAAAAGACATTCAGTACAGTACACAATTAGAGGGATTGGACAAATCCTGGTCTGACTGGACAAAGCAGACTCAAAGAGAGTACATTAACCTTCCCTATGGCAACTACACTTTTCGGGTAAAGGCAAAGAACTTATATGGTGATGTCAGTGGGGAAAGCGGGATAACTTTTGCAATTGCGACCCCTTGGTACCGAACCTGGTGGGCCTACATACTGTACGCCCTGGCCTTTATTGGCGCTATTTATTTCATTGTACGCGCCAGGACGAAAATACTTTTGGGGCAACAGAAAATACTGGAAGACAAAGTGGCCGACCGCACCCAGGAAGTCAACCAGCGATTGGGCGAACTCGCTACCCTCAATCATGTAAGCCGTGCCTTGACCCAAAAATTGGAACTCAATGCCCTGATCCAATTGGTAGGTGATGAGATGAAAAAACTCTTTAAGTCAGATATCACCTACCTGGCCATTTTGGATCCCGATAACAATCTGATCAATTTCCCGTATCAGGATGGTGATAACATGCCGCCCATGAAATATGGCGAAGGGCTTACTTCCAAGATCATCAGAACGGGCGAACCTTTATTGATCAATAAGGACACCGACATTATGGCCGAATATGATCGTAGTGGCATTGCACAGACCGGGAAACAGGCCATTTCTTATTTAGGGGTTCCTATTCCCGTGGAAGATAAGATAATTGGCGTCATCAGTGTGCAAAGCACCGAGTTGGCAAGTAGGTTCACTGAAGAAGACAAACGCTTGTTAAATACGATCGCCATCAACGTGGGCGTCGCCTTGCACAATGCGGAACTCTATGAGGAAGCCAAAAACGCCAAGGCCAAAGCCGAGGATGCCAACGAAGCAAAAAGTGCCTTTTTATCTACGGTCAGTCATGAATTACGTACGCCACTGACCTCGGTACTCGGTTTTGCCAAGATCATCAGAAAGCGCTTGGAAGAAAAGATTTTTCCAGCGGTTACCATTGACGACCAAAAGATAAAACGAACCATGAAACAGGTAAGCGAAAACCTCGACGTGGTCGTTTCAGAAGGGGAACGGCTTACCACCCTGATCAATGACGTACTCGACCTTGCAAAAATCGAGGCCGGAAGAATGGAATGGAATATGAAGCCCATCTTCCTTCAAGATGCCATCAGTCGTGCCATCGCCAGTACGCATAGTCTTTTTGAGGCCAAGGGGATTTCCCTGAAGAAAAATATTCCAACAGACCTTCCCTTGATCAGTGCCGATGAAGACAAGTTGATCCAAGTGGTGATCAACCTCTTGTCGAATGCCGTAAAATTTACAGATAAAGGAAAAGTAACCGTCGAGGCCTATTTAGATAATTCACAGGTCATCGTTGAAATTCAGGATACTGGTATCGGCATTTCGGAGGACGACAAGCACAAGGTCTTCGAACGTTTCCGCCAAGCCGGCGATACCCTTACCGACAAGCCCAAAGGTACCGGACTAGGTCTGCCCATTTGCCGGGAGATTATTGAACATCATGGGGGTATCATCTGGATGAAGAGCGAACCCGGTATAGGTAGTACTTTTTTCTTTTCGCTTCCGACCATGGGCGAGGGAGTTACAAAACAGCCAATTCAGCTCGAACGCATCCTGAAAAGTTTGAAAAAGCAAATAAAACACTCCTCCCTAAACACCTCCTTAAAAACGGTTCCGACCATCTTGGTGGTCGACGACGATACCCCGATACGTTCGCTCTTGCGACAAGAACTGAGTGAGGCGGGCTATCAAGTCAAAGAAGCTGCCAATGGAAAAGCCGCCTTGGATATGGTGCGCATGCACAAGCCCGACTTGATCATTTTAGATGTGATGATGCCCGAAATCAATGGCTTCGATGTGGCGGCCGTTTTAAAGAACGATCCCGCTACTATGGATATTCCCATCATAATTTTATCGATTGTGCAGGACAAGGAACGCGGTTTTCGAATCGGGGTCGACCGATATCTCACCAAACCGATCAACACCGAACAACTATTTCATGAAGTCGATGTATTGCTCGAACAGGGGGTATCGAAGAAAAAGGTATTGGTAGTCGATGAAGATGCATCGGCAGTCAAGACACTTAGCAATGTACTTTCCGCGCGTGGATATAAAGTCATGGAAAGTAATGCGAAGAACCTCTTGGAAAAGGCCACCGAATCCCAGCCTGATATCATTATGCTCAATTCAGTCTATAATGGCGACCAACAGATCATCAAAGACCTAAAACTTCAAAAAGGAATGGAAAATGTAATGTTTTTTATTTATGAGTAACCATTCACGATTTTAATTTAATTGCAAAAGATGAAACAAAAACTACTCATCGTAGATGATGAATCCCACATTCGAATGCTCATTGAACAAACCTTGGAAGATTTGGAGGACGACGGGGTCGAATTACTGTTTGCCGAAAATGGGGAACAGGCCCTCGAGGTGATTCAACGGGAAGAACCCAACTTGGTTTTTTTAGACGTGATGATGCCAAAAATGAACGGCATGGAAGTCTGTCATAAAGTTAAAAAAGAATTGAATCTTTCGCATGTATACATCATCTTGCTTACGGCAAAAGGTCAAGAAGTCGACCGTCAAAAAGGATTGGACATGGGTGCAGACCGCTATATGACGAAGCCTTTCGATCCCGACGAAATGCTGTCGATCGCTGAGGAAATATTGAATAGGTAGGCATGTCTGATACCAATGATTTCATGGCCCACACCCGGGCATTGCGCAACGTTTTAAAAAGAAACTCGGAAACTTTGGGGCTTATCAATAAGCTGACCGTCGCGCTTTCGCTTGAAATCTATATTGAGGATGGGGAGGGTACCTTGCTATATGGCACAAAATCAACCCTGGAAAATACCTATGCCTTGTGCGATGCTGAGTTGAATTATGGTTTACTACATACGCATGATCCTACGGGTGAACTACTTACCGATTTTATTTCCGTTTTAGTCAAAAAAGAACTGGAAAAGAAAAAAATAGGGCAGGAAGTCTTGGGGCTCTATCGTGAAATCAATATGATCTATAATTTTAGCGAGATGATTTCCGAAAAAATTGACGATACATCCATTGCGATTACTGCCCTTCAGGAAGCATGCCAGATCATTGATGCGACCCATGGCATATTCCTGGTACATGAACCTGAAGAAGATCGGGTCATTGAAATGGCCTCCATCGGTGATAATCCCAATAGCGACAACAATATAAACGATCAAAGTAGCATTCTCAAGGAATTGATCCTAAGGGGAACGGCCGCGATCGTCCCTTTTGAAAGAATAGCTTCGAACCCCGCCCTTAATCATCTTAAGACAGTTATGTATGCCCCGCTGAAAGTGAAACATCGCACCCTGGGCATTATTGTACTAGGCCATCAGGATGAAGTAGATTTCACGGCTGCCGAATTAAAATTGTTAACCACGATCGCACTCCAATCGGCAGCGGCCATTGAAAGTGCCCAATTGTATCAAAAGGGGTTGAAAGAGGCACACGATCGGGAAGAAGCCATTAAGAAGATACACGAAGTAAGTCAAAAGTTCGTCCCCCATGAATTCATTAAATCGTTGGGAAAGGATAAACTTACCGAAGTGGCCCTGGGCGATCAAGTGGAACGGGAAGTAACGGTGATGTTTACCGATATTCGCGGATTTACCGCACTATCAGAGCGTTTGGCGCCCAAGGAAAATTTCTTGTTCATCAACTCGTTCAACAAACGCATGGGGCCCATTATCAGAAATAATGAAGGATTTATCATGCAATATTTGGGAGATGGTTTTATGGCCATTTTCCCGAATGGCTCGCAAAATGCCTTACGGGCTTCCGTAGAAATGCACCTTGCCCTAGAATCCTACAACAAAGAACGAAGTGCCAAACAAAGGTCCTTGGTCCAAATCGGCATCGGAATGCAAAATGGAAAATTGATCATGGGAATTACCGGTGATGTAGAACGCATGGATGCGGCCATCATATCCGATACGGTAAATACGGCCTCTCGGATCGAAGGCCTCTCGAAACATTACGGCACGTCCATTTTACTGACCGACCTGTGTAAAAACAACCTCAGCCGGCCCGAGGAATTTGATTTTAGATATTTGGGGCCTGTTCAGGTACAGGGTAAGAATAAGCCGATCGATCTATATGAATGCATCAATGGGGACGATCCAGAACTGCGCAACCATAAACTAGAGACCTTAAGTACTTTTAAACATGGCATGGAACTCTATTTCAATAAAGAATTTGCAATGGCTGCGGTTACCTTCCAACAAATCGTTAAGATGAATCACAATGATCATACTGCCAAGCTTTTTTTAAATAGGGCAGCTCATTTGATTACCCAGGAAATCGGGGACGATTGGAAAGGCGTAGAATCGATTACTAAAAAATAACCGAAATAAATACAAAGGTGATGAATGTAGGATAGGTATCCCATTTCATCCTTGACAAGGCCGATGATCAGCACGCTTTGGCCGCCAAGATTATAAGCATTTTTGGTTGTTTTGAAGAACTTAAGTATATAATCTACTGGTATGATCACAAAACTCGGAGAAAAGATCACCCATGTATTTTTGAAATACATGCCCGATGCGTTTGTGTTCGCCCTGCTGTTGACCTTATTGGTTGCCTTTGGCGCAATCTTATGGCTCGATGCCACCCCCATGGAGGTTATCAAGTCATGGTATAACGGTTTTTTTGACCTCTTGGGGTTTGGGATGCAGATCGTGCTTATTATCATAACAGGCTTCAGCATTGCACTTTCGCCCATTGTTAATAAGGGGGTCGATTATATTACCCGGTATATCAACACCCCACGACAGGTTTATTTCCTTGTGGTCATGATCGGGATGTTGCTTTCCCTGATTAGTTTTGGCTGGTGTGTTATTACGGCCGTATTGGCAAGGGAATTGGCTATGCGCGTCAAAGGGATAAACTATCCTTTTTTGATAGCGTGCGTTTACTTTTCATTGAACAGTTGGGTCCTGGGCCTCTCAAGCTCCATTCCCCTTTTGCTCAATACCAAAAAAAATTATTTAATTGAAACCAATATTCTGTCTCAGGTTATCCCTACGTCACTTACGCTCGGTTCTAATCTGAATATTGCCATGATGATCGCAATGATCCTAGGCGGACCGCTCTTAATTGTGCTGCTTATACCAAAAGACGGGAAACCCAAGGAATTGAAAAATATGTTGACAACCAATGAACGTGATGATGGTATTTCAATCAAGGAAGAGGCGGCAAGCCATCATCTTCCCTTTTGGGCAGTATCGGATCGTTTGAACAATAGTCGTTTTCTTCAGGCAACCATTATAATTATGGGTTTGACGTTTATTATCTATCATTTTAGCACCCATGGGGTAGACCTTAACTTTAATATCATGATTTTTATTTTTTTGATGCTCGGGATGGCTTTGCATCAAACCCCAATGCGTTATGTGATTTCGATGAAAAGGGCATCGAGCAATGTGTCAGGGGTATTATTCCAATACCCATTTTATGCCGGCATTATGGGCATTATGATTTATACCGGACTCGGGGAAAAATTGGCGCAATTATTGGCTTCAGTGGCCACCTTGAATTCATACCCATTTTATGCCTATCTCGCAGGGGGCCTCGTAAACTTTGCCATCCCTTCCGCCGGCGGCGAATTTGCGGTAGTAGGTCCCAGTATTATTAATGCGGTAAAGGAAATCGGTGTGGGCCTCCCCGATTCACAAGTTACGGCCATGATTGCACAAGCTTGCCTATCTGTTGCCTATGGCGAAAGCCTTACCAACATGTTGCAGCCTTTTTATCTGTTATTGGTATTGCCCATCATGACCAAGGGGGTGACCATTCAAGCCCGAGATGTGATGGGCTATTTGGTGATTCCGTTTTTGATATTTTTCTTCATCCAGTCACTATTGATTTTTTGGATTCCCATTTCCTAGATATCCCGATAGAAGGTCAGTCCGTTTTTAAAGGGGTCGTAAAAGGCAAATTCCTTGGTACCCCAAGCGGTCTCCCGTAAAAGCGTATACGCATGAAAGACTTCTTTTTCGGAATATTCATTATACAACGCATCGATATTTTCTGTAACAATGCGCAGCATGGGCCGATCAACGATGGTTTCCCATTCGGTGGGATCATGCCATTGTAAATGTATTTCGATGCCATCGCGGAGTATCCCAGCATATTTCGGATTTTTAGAATCATCGGCGAAAGCAATCTTAAACGCCAAACGGTTTACGTAAAAATCCAAGGCTTCCAACACATCCCAAACAGGGAGCACAGGATGAATTTGATGTAAAAATCCTTTTTTATGCATACCTAAATGTACGCGTTTATCCCTAAATTGTCAATCAATTCAAAATTGAAGTCCTATGTCGTTTCACCGTCTTCCCTATTTTTTAATCCTGATCATTTCGACCTATGCCCAGGCACAAACCACCTCGGTGATGACCTATAACATCAAATATGACAATAAAAACGACACGGTGAATAACTGGAACGATCGTAAGGATGCCATGGTTAATCTGTTAAAAAAATACCATCCATCATTTATCGGTCTCCAAGAAGCTTTGTATAATCAATTAACCTTTTTGGACAAGGCTTTGCCCGATTATCGATATATTGGGGTAGGAAGGGAAGATGGAAAACAAAAAGGCGAATTTTCCCCAATCCTTTACAACACCAAAATGTACGAACTGCTGCAAGGCAACACATTTTGGCTTTCCCCAACCCCAGAAAAAATATCGGTTGGCTGGGATGCCGCTTTGGAACGTATCTGTACCTATGCTCTTTTTGAAAACAAGATTTCAAAACAAAAAATTTGGGTCTTTAATACGCATTTTGACCATATAGGGGTGAGGGCACGCAACGAATCGGCCCGACTTATTCTAAAGAAAATCATGGAAATCAACAAGGAAGACCATCCTGTTGTCCTCATGGGCGATTTGAATCTCACCCCCGATAAGGAACCCATTCAATTAATAAAGAAGGTACTGCAAGATGGTTTGGACATCTCAAAATCCTCCTTCAATGGCCCTACTGGAAGTTTTAATGATTTTAATGTTACGGCACCTATTGAAAGGCGCATCGATTATATTTTCGTAAACGGATTTACAGTTGAAAGTTATATACATATTGATGAACGCATAGCAACCGGCAAACATATTTCAGATCATCTCCCTGTATTCGCTGTTATTAAATAAATGAAAAAAATCAAGGACAATTTTTCGGCACAATCAGGTACCTATAAAAAATTCAGGCCTACGTATCCCAAGGAGCTGTATGAGTTATTGGCATCAATCTGCCCAGACAGGAATGCCTGTTGGGACTGTGGAACGGGAAACGGCCAGGTGGCAGCTGCCCTTACGAACTATTTTAAAAAGGTCTATGCCTCCGATATCAGCAAAAATCAGCTCGCCCTCGCCCCAAAAAAGGATTCCATAACCTACATGATAGAAAGAGCGGAAGCTACCAGTTTTTCAGATGATCAATTTGATTTAATAACCGTAGCACAGGCAGTTCATTGGTTCGATATTGCCGCCTTTGTTAAAGAGGTCAAACGGGTTTCCAAGAATGGTGGCATACTTGCCATTTGGGGATATGGGCTACTTCAGATCGAAACAGCCATCGATTCGATCATCTATCAATTTTACAATGATATTGTAGGGCCGTATTGGGATTTTGAACGCAAGATCATCGAGGACCGGTATAGAAACATCCCCTTGGGTTTAAAGGAAATCAATGTCGACCAACACTTCAAGATTACGACTAAATGGACGCTCGATGAATTGGAAGGCTATTTGACTTCATGGTCAAGTGTTCAAAAGTATCAACGGGAAAAAAAGGAAAATCCAGTGCCTTGGATCCTCGAAAAATTGGCGCCTATGTGGCCTCAAACCGAATCGAAGGAAGTTACGTTTTCGATTTTTATGCGCGCAGGCGTAATTGAAAAATAAATACCGAATGTACATACCCGCATATTATAAAAACGAAAATAGCGAACAGATCAAAGAATTCTTGATCCAGAATAGCTTCGCTATCCTAATCAGCCAAGTTGATGGTCGGCCATGGGCCACACACATTCCCTTGGAACTTGAATTGGACGAACATGGCAAGGATATCCTGGTAGGTCATATCTCGAAGGCCAATACGCAGTGGAAAGGGTTTTCAGAAAATCAGGAAGTACTTTGTGTTTTTAATGGTCCCCACGCCTATATCTCTTCCTCTTGGTATCGGGAAGAAGAGGTACCAACGTGGAATTATATTGCAGTACACGTGTACGGAAAATTAAAAATATTAGACGACGCGGCCGTAATGGCTGCACTTCACAGACTGGTCGACAAATATGAAGTACATTCAGAACATAAGATTTCGGTAGGATCTATGTCTGCCAAAACCATAAAACAAGTGCGGGGAATCGTCGGATTTAAAATTGAAATAACCGATATACAGGCTGCTTACAAACTCTCTCAGACGCGACAGGCCGATCATTCGAAGATCATTACTGAATTAGAGGTACGTCAGGATCCTGGAAGTCAAGAAATCGCGGCAATTATGAAAGTGCTTCCATCCTAGGCCCATTTTTTTTCAACAATCCCCTATCCGATTAATCGATCCTTTTGCAAATTTGCTCCATCACCCAATTGGTACGAGCACCAGAAATACCTGTACTAGGACATTTTCCATGACCTTTAAGTTCATCTACTATTGTTTTTATGAGTGACATCTGGATGTGTTTTGAGATGGTAAAATTAAAGACTTCCGCTGGCTGGCCATCGCGTTGTAAACGCACATGGTGGTCTCCAAAAAAAGGAAAGGTAATCTGCCCTTTACTGCCTATAATCGAAGTCAACTCAATATCGGAGGTCGCAGCCGTGTTAAATGCCCAGGAGCCTTGGCCCAAGATACCGTTCCCAAAACGAAAGGTGCCCAAGGTAATATCCTCAGCCGGGTAGACCGCCGACTGATTTGTTGCATACCCTTGGGCTGCTACAATGGGCCCGAATAGAAAGTCCATCACATCTAACTGATGCGATGCAAGGTCATAAAAATACCCGCCACCGGCTATTTCAGGCTGAATGCGCCAATTCTTCAAGTCCTGGCCGGCACCCACGATATCGGGTCGTAACGGTTTTTGCAATTGGATACGAACGAACCGCACCTCCCCAATGGTACCCGCGTCTAAAAGTTCCTTGATCTTCAGAATACTTGGGAGCGCCCTACGGTAATACGCCACAAATAATGGCACCTGCGCACGTTCACAGGCCGAGACCATCGCCAGACATTCGGTATGATTGCGAGCCATAGGTTTTTCTACATAAACGGGTTTCCCGGCAGCAGCGGCCTTTAAAGTGTACAGCTCATGCGAATCGGGCGGCGTGGCAATATAAATTGCATTGATTTCGGGATCTGCAATCAACGCATCGGCGTTATCGTACCATTTGGGAATGTCATGGCGTTTTGCGAAATCCATTGCCATTTCTGCATTTCTACGCATAACCGCAGCGATCGTAGAATTCGGAACTTGTTGCAAGGCAGGGCCACTTTTTACTTCACAAACATTTCCGACCCCGATGATTCCCCAACGTACATTTTTGATAGGTTTAGTTTCCATAGTGATAGATACACGAGCTACAAGGCGTGGTATGTCTTTAAAATATTTTCAATCTTCATATTGGTATCTTTATCGATGATCTTCTGTTCAGGATGTGCGTCAAGCCATTGCAATGTTCGTTTGATTCCCTCCGAAAAGGGGATGGTGGCCTTAAAACCCGGAACGAAGGTTTTTATTTTGGTATTGTCAAAGAGGACGCTCTCGGCTTTGTCGGCCAAGAGGGTCCCAGTGAACGAAGGTTCGATTTTACATATGAAATCGGAAGCAATATGAACTACTTTTGCTTCACAGCCTAAACTGATGGCTAACGTCTTATAGATCATATTCCAACTTAAAATTTCGTCAGAAGTAATGTGAAAGGCATGGCCTATTGCCGGCCACAGCCCCAGCAAACCGATGAATCCTTTGGCAAAATCATCGGCATGGGTTACCGTCCAAAGCGAGGTTCCATCGCCATGTATTATAATTTCCTGGCCTATCAGAATCCGGTCGGCCGTAGTATATTCCTTAAAGCCACCAATGGCAATAGGTATTACGGTATCGTAGGTAAGGGAGGGTCTCACAATGGTAATTGGAAAATCGGTTTCGCGATAGGCCTGCATCAAGCGGTCCTCACACTGTATCTTATTGTTCGAATAGTCCCATAGGTTGTTGCACAACGGGGTAGATTCGGTAATGATGGGACTACTCAAGGGCGTCTGGTAACAAGATGCCGATGAGATAAAGACATACTGTTTTACCTTTCCTCTGAACAAATCGAGATCACGTTCGATATCCTCCTTTTTAAACGCGATCCAATTGACGACGACGTCCCAATCATGCTTTGTTAAATCGCCCAAGGTTTCTGGCTTCGTAATATCCCCGAAGATGGTTTTCACCCCTGGTATTTGAATTTTGGTCTGCCCTCTATTCAAATGAAAAAGGTCCATCCCTTTTTCAATGGCCAGTCGACTCGCGGGCGTACTTATATTGCCGGTACCGCCAATAAATAATACTTTCATAGGCACTGTTTGATGGAAGCTGTTAAAATCTTGAATATACAGATAATTGTCTAAAAGTCACAGGAGATTTGCTGAATTGGTCATTGTTTTTTGACATAAATAAGTTACTTTGTACTACCATGACCTTACAGAAATGAAGCATAGAAGAACTTTTATCAAAAAGGCCGCCTTTGGGGCCATGGCCCTTTCATTACCTTCTTCGGTGTTTGGCACGCATTTCCTAAAAAAGAATAAAAAGATGGCCCAACCTAAAATTTCGTTGGCACAATGGTCACTTCATAGAGCCTTGGAACAAGGAATCGTAAAAGCAGATGATTTCGCGCGTATTGCAAAGGAAACCTACGAGATCGAGGCCGTAGAATATGTCAATCAATTTTATGTTGATCATGCCACAAACGAAAATTTTTGGCTAGGCATGAAAAACAGGGCCGATGATGTCGGGGTGAAAAGTTTATTGATCATGGTCGATAACGAAGGGTATCTTGGTAATAAGGATGATTTGGAGCGGAAAACAACCGTGGAAAACCACTTTAAATGGATTCATGCCGCCAAGTTGTTAGGGTGTCATTCAATTCGTATTAATGCCTTTGGAGAAGGAAGCAGGGACGAGATAAAAACAGCCTTGGTGGCCGGTCTGGGAATGTTGGCCGAATACGGCGCCCAATTGGGGATACATGTCATAATAGAAAATCACGGGCTGCATACTTCCGATTCGCAATTTATCGTCGGGGTAATCAAGGAAGTCAACAACCCATTTTTAGGAACACTTCCCGATTTCGGCAATTGGTGTTTAGATACCCAATGGGGTAGCACTCAGAACAATCAATGTTCGAACGTATACGACCGCTATCGAGGAGTTTCTGATTTTCTGCCATATGCCAAGGGGGTTAGCGCCAAGTCATATGCTTTCGACCTCAACGGAAATGAGACCATCATCGATTATAAACGCATGTTGCAGCTCGTGAAGGATGCTGGTTATGATGGCTATATAGGTATCGAATTCGAAGGGGAGACCCTTGCTGAACCTGACGGTATCAGGGCCACAAAAGCACTTTTGGAAAGCACATGGGCCTCGTTGGACTAAAAATATGTCAACTCCAGTTTGAAAATGCAAGCGTAGGGTTTTCGGTTCATAAGGCGTAACCAATGCTTCGTTTGCCCCGACATCATTGCTCTTGTAGTCGCTTACAGATTATTCAATTGATTACTGCTTCGATCGGCGCTGATCGTCCAAAAGAAACCAACAAAGAGAAAGGTATCTGCCGTAGGAATGATGGCCCTTCTTTCAAAGATACCATTGGGGTTGGGCGAATCGGCATATTGGTAACCACTTATGTTTTTAAATCCCGTTAAATTACTCACCGAGAAATAAAGAATTTTTTGAGGGGAAATCAAATAGGCCCAATTAAAACTTAAATTATGATATGGTTTGGTCTTCTCGGCCATAAAATTAGACGTATTTGGGTTGTCATAAGGTCGCCCTGAAGCAAAATTATAGGAAATACCAAGTTGTGAGCGCCAATCATCTATCCAGTATTTAGTGATAATCGATAGATTGTGCTTTGCAGCAAAATTGGGCGTCGCCTTTTCCATAAAGTCAAGGTAATCGCGTTGTGTATCCAAAAAAGAGTAGGAAAGCCAATAATCAAGATGCTTAATAGTTGTATTATCACGCCAAAAAATATCTACCCCGCTGGCCTGTCCTTCTCCCAGGTTGCTGAAGTTCGAATTGAACTGCGGGCGCTGCGTATCGAATTTAATCAGATCACTGTACTTTTTATAGTAGGCCTCGGCCCGAAAGGTTTGCCCGTCCCCAGTGTATTGATAGTTCAGAATATAGTGGGAGGTTTTTTCGGGATCCAATCCTTGTGCATACTTGGTTATGTCGTTCACAGGATTTTGGTAAAAATCCCCGTACGCAAAGGAGAACTGGCCCATGGCGCCACTTTTATAGGCCACCGATATGCGAGGAGCCAAGGTGAAATCATTCAATAACCGTGTGTATTCACCCCGAACTCCCAGTTTTAGGGCAAAACGATTGCTAAAAAATAGATCGCTTTCAGCGAATGTTGCCGTAAGATCATCCGAGACAGTTGTATTATTGGCCCTGGTATCAGCCGTACCATACAAATCCTTGTTATTGATACTGAACTGCTCGGCCCCAAAATCGAATCGAATCCGATCGGTAAATCGTTTCCCGGCCTTTATTTTTATATGAGTGGCCAGCTCTTTCGAAGTGATGATGTCTTGTTGCAGCGTGATGTTGTTTTTGTCACTAGATACACTAGCACCGCTGTTCAGGCTCCACCGGTTTTCAAAAAAATGTTTATAGGTCGTATTGACATAAAAATTATGATTCTTTAATCGGAAGTTTACGAAATCGGCATAATTAATATCCTCTTGGTCGATATCAAGATGAGAGTAATTAAAGCCGGAATAAAATTTAAACATACCTCGTGCCCCTTTACTACGAAATACGGTCTCCCCTGAAATCGACTCAAATGGCCTGTTCCACCGGGCACCTTGATTAGAAGGTAGTACCGCTTCATAGGGTGCCAAATTGATATAGGACGTATTCAGGCTCAAAGATTTATTCCCCCAAATTTCAGTATGCCCCAAGGTACCACCTACAGACATAATGCCTATATCGGTTTTTTCCTGATCGGGTTCATCGGTGGTATTCAAGAGTAAAACACTCGACAAAGCTTGTCCATATTCGGCAGAATATCCACCGGTACTAAAGGTAATCCCCTTAAAAAGAAAGGGAGAAAATCGGCCCCTGGTCGGAATGTTATTGGCCGTCGCACTAAAAGGTTGAAACACACGAAGACCATCTATAAATACCTGGGTCTCCCCTGCCGCACCACCACGAACAAATAACCTACCATCTTCGTTAACCGTCGAAGTTCCTGGCAGGGTTTGCAAAGCGGCTACAAAGTCGCCAACGGCTCCGGCGGTGGTTACAATGTCTAGTGGTTTCAGCACGGAGACCTTTGTATTATCGCCAGCTTCGAAGGTACCTGCCGTCAAGGTAACGCCTGTAAGTTGGTTGATAGCCGCCCGCATGGTTATCTCCAAATCATTGAAGGTGGTGACCTCGTCAACTAAAACATAGGTTTCGAAAGAGAGTATTGAAACTATCAGTTTCCTTTTGCCCACCTCGTTCGTTTCAAAATGGAAGTCGCCATTAACATCGCTTGAGGCACCGTCATAAGTTCCCTCGATATAGATGTTGGCTCCTTCTAAGGGACCATTCGTTTCGTCTACAACCTTACCTGAAATGGTAGTTTGGGAAATTAGAAAGGTTGTATGTGCCAAAAATGCCAAGGCAATCGATCGCTTAATCATGTTCTACGCTGTATTTGATAGCGCAAATATGAACTCGCTTGACAAATCTCAGAAAAGATACCGTCTGAACTGTCGATATACTGGATTGAAATGGAACTCTTTTTTTTAGATGCAGTTGAGTAGGCAAAATCAACAACTCGGAAAGGTCGCTTTTCATACCCGGTTATTACCAAAGATATTTGCCGTATTAATAACCCATTAAATTATTCAAAATGAAAAAGTTAGTACTTATTTTGGCGCTCATCGCTTCTACCCTCCCCGTTAGGGCACAGGAAGAAAAAGGTGTTACAATTACCGTTATTATTGAAAATGTCCTCTCATCAGAAGGGACTATCTTGGGGTCTCTCCATACGAATGACACTTTTATGAAGGGACCTGGGATGCTGAATACTGCAGTACCGGCCAACAAAGGGGAAGTAACCCTTAAATTCAAAAATGTGAGCCCAGGTAGTTATGCTATCATGGTCATGCACGATACCAATAGCAACCGAAAAATGGATATGGACCCCAATGGGATGCCCTTGGAAAGTTATGCTACTTCGGGCGATACTATGGTCATGGGCCCGCCGACATTTGAAGCGTCTAAATTCGAGGTTACCAATACCGATATTGAATTTAGGATACGTTTTTAGTCAGCAGGTACCGCACCCAATCAAAAAGGGCCTGTCGACCGACAAGCCCTTTTGAATATATTTACGGTCGCCTAAATTTCTTCGGTCAGCCAAGCCTTCATCATCCAGACTGTTTTTTCCTGTTCGCTAATAAAGTCGCTCATCTTGCTATTGGTGCCTTGATCCCCAGCTTTATCTGAATCTTTTAGAATCTTGCGCTCCAAGATCAGGAGTTCATGCAATGAATATTACAAAGGTTTTGGATACTATCTTTGAAAATTGGCTAATAACTCATTGAGTTCTTCGCCTAATGATTTCGATGTTTCGGCACTTAAGCCTATGCTATTGAGTTTCATGCGAATTTTATTTGATTAACTATAAACTTTATGAATAATATTTGGCTATTTGCATAGATTTTATTGATTGTTTTTATAATTTTATAGTACAAAATGATAGCGCATGACGATTACTCAATTACAGTATGTTCTGGCCGTCGCCGAGTACCAAAATTTTACATTGGCGGCTGAGAAAAGTTTTGTTACGCAGCCTACCCTTAGTATGCAGGTACAGAAGTTGGAGGATGAGCTCGATATTTTAATTTTTGACCGAAGCAAAAAGCCAATCGGCATTACTGAAGTTGGTAGGAAAATTGTGGCCCAAGCAAAGAATATTGTAAGTGAAGCTGGCAGGATCAAGGACATCGTTGATCAGGATAAAGGGTATATAGGAGGAGATTTTATTCTGGGAATTATCCCCACGGTTATGCCTACACTTTTACCCATGTTCCTAAAAACATTCATCACTAAATATCCTAAAGTAAATCTTATTATTCGCGAACATGGCACAGAGGATCTTATAAGCAATATTATCGATGGGCACTTAGATGCCGGTATCGCGGCCACACCCTTGGAAAATGAATTGATCAGGGAACGACCACTGTACTATGAACCCTTTGTTGGGTATATCCCTTCAGGGCATCGGCTGGGCAATGTAAAGACGTTGGCCCCTGAGGACCTTGAAATTTCGGATATTCTTTTACTTAGGGATGGGCATTGTTTCCGAGATGGCGTGATAAATCTTTGTAATTCGCCAAAAAACACGAACACAGAGCATTTTCAGCTACAAAGCGGGAGTTTTGAAACCCTCGTACGACTTGCAAATGAAGGAATGGGTATGACGCTACTACCCTATCTTAACACACTGGAACTCGATGTGAACAAACAACTAAATCTGAAGTATTTTAATAAACCCTCACCTGCTCGGGAAATCAGTCTGATTTATCACAAAAGCGAACTCAAAATTCAGATTACGGAAGCATTGCGAGAAGTTATCTCAAGTATTGTAAGGGGTGCAATTGCCTTTCAGGACGTAAAAATCATTAGTCCTGTTGCGAAAAAATAAACCCCTACCGATCGGTAAGGGTTTTATATCAAGTCCCTAAATAGACTAGGCTTGGCTGCAGTTCAGGTTTGTCTGTAATAAACTGAAGCAGCCATTGTTTCAGTTCTTCAACTTCTTCAGGCAATAACCGAGAAATCGCCTTTTTGAGTTCTTTACAAAACAGTTTTGTATCGAAACTAACTTTTTTAAGCACGGTCTTGGTATACTCAAGCATTCCTTCTGCCATATTTAAAAATGTTTTATTAGTTAATTAGTTGTTTAGATTATTTAAAGTTAACAAAGAAAATCTAATTATTATTGCATTAGGCTCGTTAAAAATTGGATAAATTCTTGTTAAAATGGGTGAAATGCAACAACTTAGCGAAAAATCCGTACTCAGAAAAATGCAAAAAATAATTGCCAATTGCCTCATATTGATAGTATTAATGGGTTGTGCAGGGACCAAGCAAAAATTCCAAAAGACACTTAGGCCCTTTCTTGATTCTGAAGTGTTCGACAATCAATTCACGGGGTTTTTTATAATCGATCAACAGACAGGTGATACGTTATTTAATGTAAATGGTGAAAAATATTTTACCCCGGCAAGCAATGTCAAAATAGTTACGCTCTTCACCGCAATGCAGCACTTACCCGAAAAAATCCCGGCCTTACGCTATATCGAAGTAAATGATACGTTATTTATCGAAGGCACGGGTGATCCCACATTTTTACATGGGTATTTCAACGATAGTACCGTACTAAAGTTTCTGGGAAAGCATCAAAAATTGGCCCTCTATGTGAATAATTTTCAAGAAGGGAAATATGGCCCGGGATGGGCTTGGGACGATTATGGTTATTATTATCAGCCTGAAAGAAGCGGATTCCCCATATATGGCAATGTAGTGACAATTTTCCGATCTGATTCCCTGCAAGCAAGGCCTGAATATTTTCGCCAGAAGGTGGTAGAAGTGAAGTATACAAAAACCAGGGAGGAAACGCAGAACCTCTTTTACCTTGGGCCGAAACAAACCGATACCGTAGAAATCCCATTTCGAACCGATAGCACCCTGACAAGAATATTACTCGAAACTGCGCTCCATAAAAAGGTACATATCACGAATCGCTTTCCGGAAGGCGAGAAGTCGACCTTATATAGTGTTCCTGCAGATTCTGTGTATACAAGAATGATGCAGGTAAGCGATAACTTTTTGGCCGAACAACTGATGATCTTGGCTTCTTCTACAATCTCTGACACCTTGAACTTTAGCACTTCGAAGCAACGGATCTTGGCACATGAGTTGTCAGATCTACCACAGCCGCCGCGGTGGGTAGATGGTTCTGGACTCTCGCGCTACAATTTATTTACCCCACAGGACATCGTAACGATATTACATAAATTGTATCTAACCGTGCCCAAGGAGCGTTTATTTCACTTCTTCCCTGTGGGCGGTAACACAGGGACATTGGTCGATTGGTATGGAGGATCTACTCCCTACGTGTATGCTAAATCAGGTAGTTTAGGGAACAATTATTGCCTGAGCGGCTATCTTATTACGAAATCGGGCAGGACCTTGATCTTTAGTTTTATGAATAATCATTTCTTGCGGGATCCATCGGAAATCAAAAATCAAATGCAGGCAGTTTTTGAAATTATGCGGGATACATTTTAAACGTCCTTGTGCGTATCGGTTCTCATCATATGTGTTACTTAGGCCCAATACCTAGATTTCTTTGGAATAGCCTGGAAGTATATGATAATTCGTTAAATGAATCTAATCTTCGAAGATTTTATTGATTTGGGCATACTGTAAAAGGATGATCGTTTTTGAGTCCATTATTTCCCCGGCAGCCATCATTTTCAGTGCCTTTTCGAACGTAAACTCAAGCACTTCGATATTTTCAGTCTCATCTTCTAACCCGCCCCCTTCACCAACTTTCATGACGTCTTCGTAAGCACCGATAAAAAGGTAATCGATTTCGGTAACGGCACCTGGGGACATATATGTTTTGAACACGCGTTCGACTGCTTCGATTTTATATCCGGTTTCCTCCTCCACTTCCTTACGGATGCAATCTTCCGGACTATCGCCATCCAACAGACCGGCACTCACTTCGATCATCATCCCGTCCTCATTGCCATTCACATAGGTAGGCATACGAAATTGACGTGTTAGGACAACGGTGCCTTTATTTTTATTGTATAATAAAATGGCTGCGCCATTTCCACGGTCATACGATTCACGCTGTTGGGTTTCCCACTGCCCGTCGTCCCTAAGATATTCGAAGGTATACTTATGAAGGGTATACCAATTATCTGAAAGTACTTCCTTGGTAATATTTCTAATGCGATCGTTCGTCAAATCAAAGCTATTAATACTGTGTTTAAAATAATAAAATCAAGGTCCAATCGTAACCTCTCACTTGCCTTCCTCGGCTACTTTTAGGGTGCTTAAATATGCTACCAGATCTACCATTTCATCCTTATTCATTACTTTATCAAGGCCTGCGGTCATTAGTGATTTTTCCATCGCCTCTATGGTAATGATATTCGCACGTTCTATTTCCTTCTGAACACCCCCCATCATTTTTAAGGTTATTTTATCTTCGGTGTTGCTCAAAATATAACCATTATAGGTCGTGCCGTCTTTCATGGTAAGGGTGTATCCTTCATACCCAAAACTAATGCCCGCACTCGGGTCGATAATGTTCGAATAGAGAAACTCCTTTGAGAGTTTGTTGCCAATATCAGACAAGGAAGGACCAAAATCAATACCTTCATTCCCTGCAACATGACATGCACTACAATACATACCGTAGATTTCCTTACCATGCGCACTATCTCCCTTGCGGTCGATAAGGGCCGCCACATCGATCGGTGCATTCGATTCGGCGTCTAAGTATTTAGGGGCATTTTCCCGAAGTTCAACGTCCCAGCTGTTCATTAGCCTAAGGACGGCCGTCTTTTTAAATTCGCCAGCCAATTTATTTTCCTTCAGAATCGCATAAAGGGCATGCTGCCCATCCCAAGTATTGCCCAACGCCTCTACCATACGTCTTTTTAATGGGGTACTAAAACCCTCCTTATTGAGATTTTTTATCAATATTGCAACGGCCGACGAATCATTACTACTGCCTATAAGTCCGATTAGTTCCATTTTATCCGAATCGGGAATAGCTGCTTGCAACTGTTCGGCCACCAATTGTTCACCACCCGATTTGAAAAGGAGCTCCAAAGATTCCCTACGAATATCCTCGTCATTCGTACTGTTCGAGATTACGCGAAATAAGGCTGTAGTTTGGTTTGGTAATTTTAAATTTTTAAGGGCCATCAACCATTCCGGGGTACCTTCAATTTGGGGTAGCAGGTTACTTACCGTCTGGATCCTCTTCGAGGAACCATTCACAAATCGTTCGTCTAATTGCCCTATGGCCAGTGCTTGTATGGCTTTTTGGTTCGCGCCTTCAACATTTAAAAGATCCATTATAATTTCATTCTTTCGCGGATTATCCTTGAAACTGAAAGCTCGAAAATAGGAAGGCAATTTTTCTGTCGAAAGGTTTTGATTACGTATTATTTCGGCCAGGAGAGGCACGGTTTCCTGAGCTCGTACCCTCCAAATAATTTCCTTAGTGGCCGAATTGGTCAAGTCTACATCGTTTTTTGATTTCCAGGCATTGAAATAGGCGTCTGCATATTGGTCTGCCCCGATACCTAAGGCTTCAAGTGACCAACGATCTCCGGCTTCGTGCTGTGATGCCAGTGAAGCCCATAATTCAGCAGCCTTTGACGTACCTAAAAACGCCAAGGCTATAGCGGCTTCCCGTCGAACCTGTGGTGACGGATCATGTACTATCTTTTCGAGGAAATCCTCTAGCTGGTCTTTTGCGAGAAACCGGGCCATTCGTATTCCCTGGATGCGAAATTTCCAATCAGAATCTGCCAGGGCCAAATCAATATATTTTTGTGTTTTGGTAGGTATCTGCGCTGCCAACCAAAGCGCTCGTGCCTTTGTTGTTCCTCCTTTTTCGATCAATTGGTCAAGTAGGGGTTCGGCAGCTGCCCCCATGGTATGCAGTCGTTGCCAGGATTGGTAAAATACGTCCATATTGTCAGAAACCAACCCTTTTAATGCCCCTTCGTCAGTACTTAGGTCTAATTTTCGAGGGTGATATCCTTTAGAGGTCGAAAGATGATAGATCCGACCTCGGGCGATATCCTCAGCTTTATGCCCGCCGACTCCCCCATCATACCAATCTGAGATAAAAAGGGAACCATCGGGTGCCACGGTCACATCATCCGGTCGAAACCAGTCGTCATCGCTATTTACTAGGTTTTCTATTTTCGCGGTATATCCCGCACCTTCTTCCTGAATTAGATAACTCCGTACTACATTATGTCCTGGTTCGGCATGGATCAATTGATTTCGAAATTTTTCGGGCAATAAGGTATCCTCATAGACAAGGATGCCACAAGGGGAGCCTGATCCCGTCTGTAGGAGATTCGGTACGGTACCAGGATCATTCAAATGCCAATGTCGTTTTGGAATCTCTGGATCCCAGCCCGTTCTTCGCTCTTGCCAGCTTTGGCCTGTTAGCAAGTCTTTAAAACCGAAATTTCCATATTCCATGACAAAATTGATGCGGGTTCCGCGATTTCCGTCATCGTCATTGTCTGATTGCCAGAGACCACCATAAGAATCTACCGCAAGCTCATAGGGATTCCTAAAATTAAAGCCCAGGACTTCAATATTGGCTCCTTTAAGATCGGTTCTAAATGCCATGCCCTCTCGAAAAGGGTGACCTGTATTGTTGATAAGCCTACCATAAATATCTTTTAAAGGGGCACCTTCCTTATCTAACAATTGTCCTCCTTGGTTTCCAAAATTGAAGTACAATCTTCCATCGGCGCCAAAGGTAAAGGCATGCACTCCATGGTCATGATCTTGGCCATCAAGACCCGTGAAAAGTAGCTCCTTTGAATCTGGAACATCGTCCCCGTTCGTATCGGTGAATACAAATACATTGGGGCTCACTGAAACGATTACCTTATTTCCCAACACAGCGATTCCCAGTGCCGAATTAATATCCTCACCTTGATAAAAAACCTTTGATACGTCGGCTTTACCGTCTCCGTCGGTATCCTCAAGTATGAGAATGCGATCTCCTTTACTTTCGTAGGGGTTCTTTGGATTTGCGAAGAGCCGATAATTTGTGCCTTCACAGATCCAGATCCTTCCCTTCGCATCGATTGCCATGTTCGTTGGGTTTCGTACCATGGGCTCGGAAGCAAACAATTCGAGTGAAAGACTATCGGCAACTTGCATTGACGCCAAGGCGTTCTCTGGATTTCGCTTTTCTAGTTCTGAAAGGGTTGCAAAATTTATTTTCTCGGTGGGTTTTTGACTGCATGCTATCGGCAATAGGAGCACCGGTAAAAGTATGGAACGCCAAAAAGTATTTTTGAAATTTTTCATCACGGGCTTTGGTTATGGTTTTTAAAATCATTTTAAAGATAGAAAAAACCGAAGCGTTTGGAATGTTACGGGCGAGAATTCAAGCAAAAAAAAACGGGCACCTAAGGTACCCGTTCGTGTTATTAAGATGATTCAGAATCCTATTTGGCGATATTAACAGCCCGGGTTTCCCGTATAACGGTAACCTTGACTTGCCCTGGGTAGGTCATATCGGTTTGAATCTTTTGGGAAATCTCGAACGAAAGTTCTGCAGCTTTATCATCGCTCACTTTTTCGCTTTCAACGATTACACGTAACTCACGACCCGCCTGAATGGCATAGGCTTTTTGAACCCCGCCAAAACCAAAGGCAATATCCTCTAGGTCCTTTAAACGCTGAATATACGAATCCAACACCTGACGTCTCGCACCGGGCCTTGCTCCACTAATGGCATCACAGACTTGGACGATCGGAGCTATTAGTGTCTTCATTTCAATTTCATCATGGTGGGCCCCAATTGCATTACAGACTTCTTCCTTTTCACCGTATTTCTCAGCCCACTGCATGCCTAAAATTGCATGGGGGGTTTCTACATCGGCTTCTGTGTTCGGCACTTTTCCTATATCATGTAATAACCCTGCACGTTTCGCTAATTTGGTATTGAGCCCTAATTCAGCGGCCATAACCCCACAGAGCTTGGCGACTTCCCTAGAATGCTGCAGCAAATTTTGACCATAGGAAGAACGATATTTCATGCGGCCTACTGCCTTGATCAATTCCGGATGCAAACCATGGATTCCGAGGTCGATTACCGTCCGCTTTCCGATTTCAATAATTTCACCTTCAATTTGCTTTTCGGTCTTTTTTACGATTTCCTCGATGCGCGCCGGATGAATCCTGCCATCGGTGACCAATTTATGTAGTGACAATCGTGCCACTTCCCTTCGTACCGAATCAAAACAGGAAAGAATGATGGCTTCGGGGGTATCATCGACAACGATCTCAACTCCGGTGGCTGCTTCCAAAGCACGGATATTGCGACCTTCCCGCCCGATAATTCTACCTTTTACGTCATCTGATTCTAGATTGAAGACCGACACACAGTTCTCTACCGCTTCCTCGGTACCTATACGTTGAATGGTATTTATGACGATTTTCTTGGCCTCCTGTTGTGCCGTTAATTTGGCCTCTTCGAGGGTCGTCTGTATATATGACATGGCATCGGTCTTCGCATCTTCCTTCAAGGAAGCCATCAATTGGCTCTTTGCATCATCGGCCGACAGGCCCGAGATGACTTCTAATTGCTGCACCTGACTTTTATGTAGTTTTTCCAGCTCCGACTGCTTTTTATCATAAAACTCTACTCGATGATCAATATCCTTCATTTTTGATTCAAGTGATTCATTTAGTTTTTTGCTTTTGGCAAGTTCATTGCTAATCTGGGATTCTTTGTCCCGAACGCGTTTTTCGGCTTCGTCAATTTTTTTATCCTTGCCAATGATTACCTTTTCGTGTTCGGCCTTTAACTCCAGAAACTTCTCCTTTGCTTGAAATATTTTATCCTTTTTAATGCTTTCCCCTTCGATATTGGCATTTTTTAGAATGGCATCAGCTTCCTTTTTGGCGCTGGCAATCGTTTTGGAGGCTTTGCCTTTTTCCAAGATCTTCGCTATCACGAATCCGATTACGAGACCAATGAGTGCGGCTATTATCCACATTGTAGTATCCATAGTTTAATAATTAGAATTTAATTTTTGGGTTTACCCAAAATTTTGTTTTGATTCCCAAGTACCTTGGTAGGGAACGAATTTTAAAATGACAAGAAAAACTTCCTGGGCATCTTTAATTCGAACAGTATACAAAAAAACCCACATTGGAGAAGTTTTGTACAAACTCCATAAAACAGGTTTAGGGCTACCAGACTGATCAAGGATCCTTATACAAGTAAGGCCTGCTTTTACAATCTAAACTCACCCTTTTTAAACAAATTAATGTTGAGTTCGTCAAAAGATAATACCAATGTGGGCAGTAACTAATGTTATTTAAAAGAACTTATTGAATACCTAGCTTCGAATTTAACAGTGCGTCAAGCGCTTTTAAGCGCTCAGTAGCCACTACGGTTCCTTCCGATTGATCAATACCTTTTTGCTCTATTTTAGAGGCAAATTGTAAGGCACACATGGCAAGAACGTCCTGTTTGTCCCTGACTGCATAACTTTGCTCAAATTTTTTGGCCAGTTGCTCAATATTCTTTGCGGCTTTCCGCAATCCTTCCTCTTGACTTGGATCTATCGTTAAAGGATAGACCCTGTCTGCAATCGAAAGCTTTATTTTCAGCTTATCTGACATATCGTATTCGAACCTTATTCTGAGAGTTGTGCAATGCAATGATCTAACTCTCGAATCAATGTATTTATTTTTAGCTTGGCTTCAGTTTTATTTGAATTACTGCCTAACATAGAATTTGCCAGTTTGAGCGAATCGTAGCGGGCCTCCCATTCAGAAATCGTCTTTTGGTCGGATGTGCGGTCATTTTTAATAAAATCCAATTCGTTCTCCAATCTGGTAGTAGTGTCACTGAGCATTTCTAATTTGTGCAGCAGTTTGCTAACTTTATTTTCCAAAGAATCGACGATTTTGATCAATTCACTCATTATCAAATTCAATGCATTCAACACAAAGTTAACATACCTAATACGACTAAACAATTCTTTTTTCAATTATTCTTATAGCTGTACTTTAAGTGATTAAAAATCGTTGATTATCAGGTATCGATGGCGAACTGGAAATAGTTTTTATCGATTCAATACGAATAATCGGTCTGATGTGTTTAATTTTATGGCATATTCGTAGAAGGACGATTCCTTGGATTTTGAATACACTTGTTAAATTTTGGGTTCGTTCGATTCCGATTCACAACATAATTAGGTCTTTGGGCACCTTTCGCATTATAGTACTATGATAAGAACAATTTTCCTCCTATTAGTATCCATTTCCACGTGTATTTATAGTCAAGAAACATACCCGACCGATACCTTCAGATCGCCCTTGGACATTCCGTTGATCTTAGCCGGAACTTTCGGCGAGCTACGCTCGAATCATTTTCACTCGGGAATCGATATTAAAACGCAACAACGACAAGGGCTTCCGGTATATGCCGTCGCAGACGGCAGCATCACCCGATTAAAAGTATCGCTTTGGGGTTATGGAAAAGTACTCTACATTGCACACCCGAACGGCTATACTTCGGTGTATGGACATCTTCAAAAATTTGCGCCCGAGATCGAGGAGTATATCAAGAAAATACAATACGAAAAAAAATCATATGAGGTTGAAATATTTCCCGATTTTGGGGAGCTGAAGGTAATGAAGGGACAACTTATCGCCTACACGGGCAATACAGGCGGATCTGCAGGGCCACACCTCCACTTCGAAATACGAAGTAGTGTATCTGAAAAGCCTACCAACCCTTTGCTGTATGGATTCGAGATACGAGACGCAACAGACCCGATAATCGCCAAACTTTACGCCTATCCCTTATCAGAAGATGCACAGGTCAACCAAAGTAACGACAGGATCGAAATAAATTTTAAGAAGCAGAAAGATGGCACGTTCCTTGCTGACCCAGTAAAGGCCGTAGGCACCATCGGGTTTGGATTTATCGGATACGACCGTCAAGATCTTGCCGCCAACAAAAACGGTCTTTACGCCGTAAATCTATTGGTGAATGGGAAAATTTATACCGATTACGATTTTGAAACATTTTCATTTCCCGAGTCCCGCTATATCAATACCTTGATCGATTATGATTTTTATGGCACAACGCATGAAATGATCCAGCAGTGTTTCAAAGTACCGGGAAATAATCTGAGTATTTATAAGGAACTGCATAATGATGGGAAAATAGTCGTCAACGAAGGACTCGATTATTCCGTTGAATTGGTCGTCAAGGATTTTGAAGGCAATGCAACTAAAGTAACTATTCCGGTCGAAGGTATACGGGAATCGCTCAAAATCGTAAAGGTTGCCACAAAAACCGACAATTACATCATTGCCAAAAAACCGAACAATTATGATTTAGGCGCCGCTAAAGTATATTTTCCTGCAAATACCTTCTATAATGATTTCTACATCGATTTGAAAAAAGGGAATGACACAGTAACCATACACAATAGCAAGGTAGCCACGCACCGAAATTTTACAATAACCTTTGATGCTTCTAAATATTCCGAGAGTGACAGAAAACAACTATTTATTGCACGACTTGACAATAAATTACGTCCCGACTATACATCGACTTTTAAAAGAGGCACTACATTTACCACACGAACTAGGGACTTGGGCACCTATATTTTGGCCAAGGACACCATTGGTCCTAAGATTTATCCTAAAAATTTTAAGGAAAAGCAATGGTTGACCAATTATCATTATCTAAGCCTTCACATATCGGATGATCTTAGTGGTATCAATACGTACTCGGCAACATTGAACGGGGAGTGGATCCTAATGGAATACGAACCGAAGACCAGCACCCTCACCTATAATTTTGATGACAGGATATTCGATAAAAAGCAATGTGTCCTTGAAGTTGTCGTTACTGATAATGTAGGGAACAGCACCACGTTTCAAGCGGATTTTTACAGAAAATAGGAAGTTCCTTTAAGCGTCGAACCGTCCTGATCCGCGGGGATTTTAAGACAACGATCAATGCAGGGAAAGAAAAAATTTTTGGGCATCGCTTGGTTGCCGACAAAGATTTTATGGTCTATGAAAACGAAAAGACTCTTCTGTGTCCGCTCTTGGGGCAATAAAAATCGTAACCTGCCTTTTCCCCTATGTTTTTGCGGCCTTACAAACACAAAGCGCCTAGGATATGTATTTATGTTATTCTCGGCCTCCGTGTTGCATGCCCAAATGGCTACTTTAACTGGCGTGGTATTAGATGAAAACAACGAACCGTTATCAAATGCACACGTAATGGTAGCTGCTTCTGGCACCTATACCGACCTTAACGGCTTCTATGTACTTCAAATAATCGCCGACCGAGTCACCAATGTTACATTTTCCCATTTAGGACATAAAAATGTACGCTTGCAGAATTTGGTACTTACCACGAATGAAACCTATGAATTCAACCCTATCTTGCGAAATGATGCCATACAAATAGATGAAGTAACCGTCACCCCTACAGGCGAGAAAAGTGTGTCTGGAATCCTTTCCATTTCCCCAAGATTGTTACGTACGATTCCTGGGGCCAATGCTGGGGTTGAAAATATTCTTAAATTACTTCCTGGGGTAGCATCAAATAATGAACTGAGTACGCAATTTGCCGTCCGCGGTGGCAATTACGATGAGAATCTGGTATATATCAATGAAATTGAGGTGTACCGGCCTTTTCTCATTCGGGCGGCACAACAAGAGGGTTTAAGTTTCGTCAATAGTAATTTGGTGCAGGACGTAAAATTTTCCGCAGGAGGCTATCAGGCGAAATATGGCGACAAGCTATCCTCCGTCTTGGATATCACCTATAAGAATCCCAGTAGTTTTGGGGTGCAGTCCGACCTAAGCCTATTAGGTGCAAGCACTGCTCTGGAAACCATATCGAAGGACCGTAAATTTACAAGTATTTCAGGTGTTCGCTATCGCAACAACTCCTTATTGGTAAATAGTCAACAGACTAAGGCGAATTTCAAACCCGTTTTTCTCGATCTACAGAGCTATCTTTCCTATCACTTTTCAAAAAAGTTACTGATCGGCTTTTTAGGAACTATTTCTAAAAACACCTATCAAAACGAACCCATTTCACGACAAACGAATTTTGGGACACTTTCAGATCCACGGGCCCTGGTCGTGAATTATGAAGGCAATGAAATCAACCGCTACCATACGGCACTAGGCGCTTTAAAAGCGACCTATTTTTTAAATGATGCGGTGACCTTAAAAGTAGTTTCATCGATTTATCACACGACCGAGGAAGAACGTTCTGATGTAATCGCGGCCTATGAATTAGGTGATATAGATACCAATTTGGGCAGCGAAACACTTGGGGATGTTATTTCTTCAAAAGGCATAGGTTCCCAGTTTAAAAGGTCAAGAAATGATTTGGATGCACTTATCCTAAATATAGCTCATTTAGGCACTTACAAAAAGCAGGACATCATTTGGGAATGGGGCTTGAAATTTACCCATGAAAATATTCGTGATCAAATCAGGGAATCAGAATTTATTGATTCGACGGGATTCTTTATTCGACCACCTTTGCCCGAATATACAAATCTGCAGCCTCAAGAGGCTTTCGACGCCCCGATTGTGCCTTATACAGGGGTTAGCGCCCGCAATTTCGTGAATACGGATCGCGTCTCGGGCTATCTTCAATTCAGTGAACATACTACTTGGAATAATCAGGCGATCTACTACAATATTGGCGTTAGAACGCAGTATTGGGCCATCAATGCCGCTGGTCTTCCAAAAGCATCGCACATCGTACTTAGTCCTCGGGTACAACTTGCCATCAAACCAAATTGGCAGCGTGACATCCTCTTTCGACTGTCAGGAGGATATTATCACCAACCACCATTCTATAGGGAATTACGTACTAGTTCAGGGACTTTAGTCCCGAATGTAAAAGCACAAAGCTCAGTGCATCTAGTACTGGGCAATGAATATAGCTTTTTAGTGTGGGAGCGGCCATTCACCCTGATTGCTTCTGGATATTACAAGTATCTTGACCATGTGAATCAATATACCTTGGAAGACGTTCGCATTCGCTATGCCGCAGATAATAATGCAACGGCCTTTGCCTATGGAGTAGATCTTCGATTGAACGGGGCGTTCGTTCCCGGCACCGAATCATGGGTAAGCCTAGGATATCTTACCACAAAGGAAAACTATGACCATAAGGGCTATATTCCAAGGCCCACTGATCAACGTCTTAAATTGGGAATCCTATTTCAGGATTATATTCCCAATATACCAAACGTACGCATGTACTTGAACTTAGTATATAGCACAGGAGTCCCGGGCGGTTCACCTAGTTATGCGGACCCCTATCTATTTCAAAATAGATTAAGGGATTATAAGCGGGCAGATTTGGGAATTTCCCATATTTTTGTAACTGAGAAAAATCAGTTCCCTGAAAAACATTGGCTTCACGCTTTCAAGGAATTAAATGTAGGTGTCGAGGTGTTCAATCTATTCAACAATCAAAATTCGATAACAAACACCTGGGTACGGGATGTGGATACGAAGCAGCAATATGCCATTCCTGATTTTATGACCACCCGTATTTTGAACTTGCGCCTGAGCATGCGATTTTAAGTTAGGTATAAGACAAAGAAAAAAACACTATTATGATATATGGTCGAACGACTAAAGCTGTTGGTATGATCTTGCTCTTGTTTTGGAGTATGAGCTTGTATTCACAAAAAAACATTTATGAGAGTCCTAAATTCGATGACTTGAGCGCAAGTCATAAAACATTGGCGATTTTACCGTTCTTGACAAAACTCGACCTAAAGGATTCGATTTCAAAGGAAGAATTAAAAGTGTTGGAAGAAAGTGAAGGGGATGCCGTTCAAAATGCCTTGGAAACTTATTTTTCAAATCGGAAAAAAAAGAAAAAATTCTCGGTAGACTTCCAAAATGTCAAGAATACGAATGCCATCTTGGCAAAAAACAATATCAGCTATGCGAACATCGATATTTACACTGTAAAACAACTGAGTGATATATTGGGCGTAGATGGCATTATCAGTGGTAATATTGACCTCAACATCTTACTTTCAAAAGGTGTTTCGACCGATTTTAGTTTTATGGATTATTTTTCAGGAGATGCCAACTACGGCCGTATCGGAATAAAAATCAGCGATGGTGCCTCGGGGAAATTATTATGGAAATACGAAAAAGAGATCAATAAAAAATCAGGGCGAAATACCAACGACCTGATCGATCGCATGATGAAATTAGCTACTAGAAAATTCCCCTATGAAAGAGAGCGCAAGAAGGATAAAAAGAAAAACGGCAAACCCTAAGATCATGTTTCGATAAATTCCTTGAGTACCCCGATTACATAGTCAAGTTCTTCCATGGTATTGTAAATCGAGAACGAGAAGCGCAGGGAAGGTTTTTCGAGTTCTTGACCCGTTAGAATTTCGGTGAGCACATGCGAACCTGTATCGCTTCCCGATTGGCAGGCACTCCCCTTTGAACAGGCAATTCCCTTTATATCCAAATGAAAAAGTAACATTAAGGCCTTTTCCTTATCAATAGGTAACCGTACATTCAGCAAGCTATACGTACTTTTTGTCATATCGCCCGAATACCCATTGAACGCTACCCCTGGGATTTCTTTTACAAGGACGTCGATAAAGTATTGTTTTAAATTTGTGACATACGTTTTCTCGCCCTCGAGGTTGTCATAAGCGGATACAAAGGCTTCTTCCAATCCGACAATATTATGAAAAGACTCGGTTCCGGCCCTAAATCCTCTTTCCTGTGCACCTCCGGAAATCATAGGCCGAAACCCATTCTTTTTTTTGATATAGGCAAAACCAACTCCTTTGGGGCCATGAAATTTATGGGCAGCCGCCGTGAGGAAATCGGCAGGGGTTTTTTGAACGTCCCACTCGTAATGTCCTATTGATTGCACGGTGTCTGAATGGAAAAGGGCGTGATGTTCGTGACACATGCTGCAAATCGTATCGATATCGATTTTATTACCGATTTCGTTGTTCACATGCATAAGACTCACCAACTTCTTGCTATTATCAATTTTTAACAATTCTTCCAAATGTGATAGTTGAGGATTTCCAAAGGCGTCCAAGTCAACATATCGTAGTTTGATACCAGCCTCTTTTTCAAGCGCTTCCGCCGTATGGAGCACCGCATGATGCTCGATCCTCGAAGTGATAATGGTTCCCACACCTAAATCACGCACTGCGCCCCGAAGAATCATATTGTCTGCTTCGGTACCCCCTGACGTGAAAATAATTTCAGACGGAAGCGCCTTTAAATATTTGGCGATTGTCTTACGGGCCGTCTCTATACCTGTTTTTGCCGACCTACCATAACTGTGGGTAGAAGAAGGATTTCCGTAGAAATTTGATAAGGCCTCATGCATTTTGGCAATTACATTTTCACGAACTTGTGTGGTCGCCGCATTGTCAAGATATACCCTATTCATAACATATTAAAATCATGGTGTGATGGCCCAAAAATAGCTGATTTTGTGTTAATTTCTGGCCAAATAAAAATAAACTTGTGGTTTAAATCGCTTAAATTTGGACCATGAAGAGAATGTCGTATTATTTTCTTATCTCGCTTTTGGCCGCTTGTAACGACGGTGATTTACAGATAGAGACCCTTGATTTTGATAGTATTACGAATGTGCAATCCTGTGATAGCCCTATCAATACCGCGAGTACGGTTTTCTTTAAAATAAATACTGCGGAGGCACTTATTCTGACGCTACCTTCCGGGACGCTAAAAAATGAAGTCGATACCCTGGTAAGCTTGGTGCCCAGTCAGTCCAAGCTGGCGTACCGACTATTTTCAGAAACGGTTACCAATACCTATTTCTGTTCTGCCGTGCCGGTGACGAGTCCGACCGTCCTCGATGAAATAATGGCCGAAGGAGGTGAAATCATCATAACGACTTCAACTATCGACAGCATTACGTATTCCCATAAAATCGAATTGAGTGGTATTTCATTGGTAACTTCGAACGATGCACGCATCACCGATTTGCGCATCAATGATTTTGGAACCGTGACTACCAAAGTAGAATAAGCGTCAATTGTTCTGAAGAATATATACCTCAGTGGCCCCTAGACCATAATTTTGATAGTCAGCGTCATAGTATTTTACATTCTCATAGTTTCTGAACAAATAATAGAGTTCCTCTTTTAGCACCCCTTCCCCGACTCCATGAATGAATACCACTTTTTGGATCCGTTTTCGTATGGCGAATTCCAATTGCCGTTTGGCAGTCTCCAATTGTAAGTTCAACATTTCATGGCTGTTGAGATTCTTGGTCGATTTTACCAACTGGTTGATATGCAGATCCACCTCCATTTTTGGGGCATTTCGTTCTTTGGGCTTTTGAGATTGCCGCTTTCTTTTTCTAGGGAGTTCCTTTTCCGATTTAATTTGGGCCGCTTCTTGTTGTGTCACGCGTATAATTCGTTCTTTGGGTACTTTGATAAGTTCTGACGCATTGAATTTGAGCAGGAATCCTTCATCACTTTCAATAGTTATTTCAGTATCTGAAATAAAGGAGACCCTCCCCTTAACCGTATCATCAATACCCTCGACTAGATCTCCTATCTGAAAAACTGGCATGAATATGTTTTTATTCATCAAAAATAATGGTAATTTTCGAGGAATGTTTTTAATTGTAGGCTGAGTCCCAAATGCGCGAAGCATTTGGCTAGACCAACTACACAGATTATCGGGTTTCATGGTTCGGACAATTGCTAGTATGGGAGTACTTTCTACAGAATTTTTCTTGGGTATCGAGAAATTTATGTTTCCTTGTTTTACCAAAAAAATTTTTGGCATTGAATGTCCAGGATGTGGAATGCAACGGGCGGCCGCCTTTTTGTTGGAAGGAAAATTTGAGGCTGCATTTCATATGTACCCGGCGATCTATCCCCTAATCGTATTGCTAAGTTTTTTATTGTTAAATAAATTCGTCGGTTTTAAGTATGCTAATTTGACGATCAACCTATTGGCAATCACAACTGTTTCAGCGATTTTAATCAACTATATCCTTAAATTTATATAACTAAACCTTTTTTAATATGGAACCACGCAAATTACCGAATGTCACCATTGCCATTGTCCTTTCCATCCTATCGTTTATCTGCTGCTGTTTTGGTGGTATCCCAGGGGCAATTTTGGCAGGAATAGCAGTAATTCTGATAAATAAAGATGAAAAACTCTATCACCAGGAACCTGAAGCGTATTCTAATTACGGTCAATTAAAGACTGCCAAAATATTGGCTATCATAGGACTGGTTATCGGAATACTCTGGTTTATGTGGACTTGGTACCAAATATCCGAAATGGGCGGATGGAACGCTTACATGGAGAAGTCCAAGGAAATTATGGAACAATGGGGCGTTGAACAGGAATAATATAAATAATCAATTATGAGCCAAGAAAAGCTCCCCGGTGCAAACACAGCGTTGACCATGGGTATTTTATCAATTGTCGTGACGCTATTCTGTTGTGGCCCGTTTGGCGCCATTTTCAGTATAATCGGCATAAGCAATGCCAATAGTGCCGAAAGAATTCACCAACAGCAACCAGGTGAATTCACTGGATATGAGGATGCAAGGACGGGGAAAATATTATCCTATATAGGTTTGGCGATAGCCGTTGTACTCCTAGTTTTGACAATCATCTTCTTCGGGGCGATTGCAGCGCTGATCACCACAGGAAATTTTGAAGGGGATTATTAAACATCAAGAAGGAAGCTATATTTCAGTCTGAGTCTTTGGGATTCTGACGGAAGTATATTATTTCTCGAAGGCATTCAGGGTTTTCGTGATAATCCCTACACAATCTAGCAACTGTTGCTTATTCATAACGAGTGGGGGCGCAAAACGTATAATATTCCCATGGGTAGGTTTAGCCAGCAGTCCGTTTTCCTTAAGGGCTATGCAAATATCCCAGGCAGTTGAACTGTCTTCGGTATCGTTGATCAAAATCGCATTTAATAACCCTTTCCCGCGAACCCCTTTTACAATGGTACTGGTAGCGATATAACGCGTTAATTCATCGCGGAAAAGATTCCCTAGGATATCGGCATTTTTGGCCAAATCTTCTTCTTTAACCACTTCAAGGGCGGCAATCGCGACCGCACAGGCTATGGGGTTACCACCAAAGGTGCTCCCATGATTGCCGGGACGTATGACGCCCATAATCGCATCATCGGCCAAAACCGCCGAAACCGGGAATACCCCGCCAGACAAGGCTTTACCCAAAATCAGGATATCGGCCTTTACTTCGGGAGTACCACTACAATGCCTATCAGAACAAGAACAATTGCCACAAGTAGCCAACAACCTACCTGTTCGGGCGATGCCTGTTTGAACCTCATCGGCTATAAAAAGTACATTGTGTTTTTCGCATAACGCCTTGGCGGCCCTAAGATATCCTTCAGAAGGGACGTATACACCGGCTTCTCCTTGGATCGGCTCCACTAAAAAGCCGGCTACATTTTCGTTATTCTCCAAAACATCCTGCAATGCTTGAAGATTGTCGTATTCTATTTTGATAAATCCACTCGTATAGGGTCCAAAGTTTTTACGGGCCACCGGGTCATTTGAAAATGAGATGATCGTGGTAGTACGACCATGAAAATTATTATTACAGACTACGATTTCTGCCTCGTTCTCATCGATTCCTTTTTTTTCATAGGCCCATTTTCGGCAGAGTTTTATGGCTGTTTCAACTGCCTCGGCCCCTGTATTCATCGGCAATAGTTTGTCATACCCAAAGACTTCGGAGGCATATTTTTCGAATTTTCCGAGCATATCATTGTAAAAGGCGCGTGAAGTTAAGGTCAAAACCTGTGCCTGGTGCATAAGCGCACCTACGATTTTAGGATGACAATGCCCTTGATTGACTGCCGAATACGCCGATAGAAAGTCATAGTATCGCTTTCCTTCGACATCCCATAAATAAACGCCTTCACCCCGATGCAATACAACAGGTAAGGGATGGTAATTATGTGCTCCGAATTTATCTTCCAATGCAATCGCATCTTCAGAAGTTAAACGCTCTAAAACCGACATGATACAGATAGATAAAATAAAACTTTGTCAATTCCTTCTTTGGGAGAGAAATCATCCTATGCAGCGTTACAAAATTACGAAAAAGAATAGAGAATAATTGATTTATGATAGGCCAAAAAAGCATGATTGAGACACGACCTACCGCTTGAACTACAATTTCATTAACCATTATTCATCCATTTTTCCCAAGATAGCGGCCAACTGAAGTTCTAAGCGCTTCAATTCACGAAGGGTGTCATTCTTATCCATTTGCATCCAAACGAAGAGTTTGAGCATGGCCATGGCTATCAAACAAAGAAAACCACCGGATCCCCATTTAATTAGCGTATTGGTTTCATCTACCTTAAAGAATTGGATGGTACAGAAAATAAAAAAACCAAAAATGAGCAGATGTGCGATGTTCATAACAATCGCCAGCCACCCCAATTTACCTTTGTATACCTCTCCTAATTTTTCGAAAAGATTTTGTTCCTCGAGCTGGTCGTAAAACTTAGCCTCTTCCTTATTCAATGTTTCCTTGATCAGCTGGTCGATTTTTTCTTTTTCTGCTTTCATGACTTCTATTTTAAAATTGTTTTTAATTTTTCCCGGGCGTTATACAATCTTGATTTTATGGTTCCTACAGGGACTTCAAGGATATCGCTAATTTCCTTTAGTGAATACTCCTGGGTGTAAAATAAGTGAAGTACTAACTGTTGATCATTGGGCAATTCGTGTATCCCGTTGTTCAGTCTGATCAATTCAGCCTCTTTCCCCTCTTGATACTCGCTATCGATGACTTCGGGAAGCACCGATTGAAGACGTTCTCTTTGATGGGCTATCTTTTTTACATAATCCAATGATTTTCTGGTAACGATCCGCAGGGCCCAACTCCCAAATGAATTGGGATCACGCAGCCCATCTAAATTATTTATAATGAGCTGCCAACAGTCTTGAACAATATCCTTTGAGGCGTTCATATCGTGCGTGTACCAAAAGGAATGTCTGCAGAGTCTTTGATGATATCTATTAATCAGCAGTGACAAGGCCTCTTTCTTGCCAGACCGATATTCCAAAATAAGTAAAGCGTCAAAAACCCTTTGGTTATTCATTTTAAGCGTTTCTTAAACAAAGACATTCAAAATCGAAAAAAGTTCACCGATCACACACCATTTTTTTGAGGATTCGTACTAAAGATAACAGGAATAAATGCAATGCGATTAGTACTTTTGTGCAATGCAAAAAAAGAGAAGTCGCCAAATTTTTGAAAATATAGCTGTTGTTGATGCCGGGGCCAAGGGCAAAACTATTGCAAAGGCACCTGATGGCAGAGTCATTTTCTTGAACAATGCCGTTCCCGGCGATGTGGTCGATGTGGAGACCACAAAAAAGAGAAAAGCTTATTTTGAGGGGCTTGCCATACATTTTCACTCATTATCCGACAAGCGTGTAGCTCCAGAATGCGAACATTTTGGGGTCTGTGGTGGCTGCAAATGGCAGGATATGGGATATGAACATCAATTGTATTACAAACAACAAGAGGTCGAGAACAATCTGAGGCGTATCGGCCATCTTGAACTTCCCGACATACTGCCGATTATCGGTTCGCTAAGGAGCTATTTCTACCGAAATAAAATGGAATTTTCATTTTCTGACAGCAGGTGGCTCACCCTTGAGGAAATACGTTCTCAAAGTGCGATCTCCGACAAGTCGGCCTTGGGTTTTCATATTCCGGGAATGTGGGATAAAATATTAGACATTAAAAAATGTCATCTGCAACAAGACCCCTCGAATGCCATTCGCTTGGCTACCAAAGATTTTGCGCTCAAACATACTATCTCCTTTTTCAACCCAAGATCACATTCTGGAATGCTACGCACCTTGATGATCCGGACCTCCTCGATCGGGGAGATTATGGTACTCATACAGTTTTTTGAAGATAATCCTCGATCTAGGGAACTACTGTTAGACAATCTAAAAACCAGATTCCCGGAAATTACGTCTTTGTTATACGTGATCAACCAAAAGCAGAACGATACCTTATATGACCAAGAAGTCATTTGTTATGCAGGCCAAGATCACATTTTTGAAGAAATGGAAGGTCTCCGATTCAAGATCAATGCAAAATCATTTTATCAGACCAATTCTGAACAGGCGTATGAACTTTACAAAGTGGCTAGGGAGTTTGCGGGGCTAACCGGTAATGAAATCGTTTATGACCTATATACCGGGACGGGTACGATAGCACAGTTCATAGCTAAAATGGCAAAAAAAGTGGTAGGTATCGAGGCCGTTCCCGAAGCCATAATCGATGCAAAAGCCAATGCCGAACTTAATGAAATAAACAACGTCGAATTCTTCACAGGAGACATGAAGACTGTATTTAATGAAGCGTTTATACGGGCAAATGGCACACCCGACATTATTATTACCGATCCCCCACGTGATGGCATGCATAGGGACGTCGTTCTGCAGATCTTGAAAATCGCTCCACAAAAAGTGGTGTATGTGAGTTGTAATAGTGCGACGCAGGCGAGAGATCTTGAATTGATGAAGGCACAGTATCAAGTGACAAAAGTGCAACCGGTCGACATGTTTCCCCAAACATATCACGTTGAAAATGTTGTACTTTTGGAAAAGCATATAATTCATGAATAAAGTACAGCTGCTTTTCGCAATCCTAGTCACGATACTTGTAATTTTCGCTTGTGAAAAAGATGATATTTGTGTAGACGGGGATACCCCTCTGTTGGTGATTCGTTTTTACGATTATTCAGATACCACAGTGGTGAAGACGGTTCCTGCACTTGAAGTTAGGGGATTTTTGAGTCCGGATTCCTTATTGAACACCCTTAGTAATGCCTCATCAGATTCAATCGCCATCCCTTTACGGGTAGACTTCGATAGTACCCGTTTTGTTTTTTCCGAAAAGTTAAGTGCTGACGACCCTGTAAACAATGATACCTTGATATTCACGTATTCGAACAAACAAGTCTATATTTCGAGGGCTTGTGGGTATGTCAATAATTATTTGGATCTATCAAGCAATTTGGCCGGGGATGCTGATAATTGGATAAAAAAAATTACCATCGACACTACATTGATTGCAAATTCAAGTTCGGCCCATGTTAAGATATTTCATTAGGTGCCTATTTTTCTCTGGCTGCTTTTTGGGACTGGCCCAAAATAAGCCAATTGATACAAAACCAAAAGATACGGTAGTCTATAAGCAATTGTATGGGCTAAGGGTAGGTATTGATTTAAGCAGGCCCATCCGCTCGTTTGCATATGATACCTACCAGGGACTAGAATTCGTAGGCGACTATCGACTCACCAACAAACTCTTTCTGGCCGGCGAATTGGGCAATGAGAAAAAGACACGGCAAGAAGATCTTTTCAATTATACCACCTCTGGCAGTTATCTGAAATTGGGAGTTGATTACAATACCTACTCAAATTGGTATGGGGAACAGAATTCAATATATATCGGAGGCCGATATGCTTTCAGCACCTTTAGTCAAACGTTGAATGACTCTCAAATATATACTTCGAACCGTTATTGGAACCCCGCTGATTTTGCACCGGGTACGACAGTACCAATTGACTATTCAAATCTTACTGCTTCCTGGCTTGAAATGTTGTTCGGCGCGAAGGTGGAGCTTTTTGCACACATTTATTTGGGCGCCAGTGTGCGTCTCGGATTTCTCGTAAGCAACAAGCAACCTGAAAATTTCGCTAATTTATACATTCCTGGCTTCAATAAAACCACCGAAGGTAGTAGGTTTGGGGTCGGATATAATTATTCGCTCACCTATTTCATTCCGCTCTATAAAAAAGACAAGAAAATAAAACAGCCGGAAAAACAGGGCGAACAGGAGTAATCAAAAAACTTGACCCGAGCCTTTTTTTTGCCAAGAGGTAAATCGTTGCGCTATACCTCGCGTATACCCCTGATAAATATCCATTTCATAAAGACCTTACGGGCCTTCGGGTTTTGTACAGCCATGAATTTTGGTGCTAGTATTGTTGCGGCAATGGCCGCAACAAGCGCCATAAGAAGATGGCTGAAAACCAGAAAATACCCCAACGTGAAGCGTACAGTCAAAAAAATAAACGCAAAACCTATAAAATTGAATATCAGTGCTTTATATTTTGGTTTCATGGGTTACTCTTGGGTTTGATATTTTGCTTTTTTGCTGCCTTCATACATTATATACTTCACCAAACGTGATTCTAAATGACTGTTAAAGACCTTTATTTTTCTCGAAGGCCGTAGGCCTACAAATTTTAATGCCTCTAAATTCGAGGTTATGAACCAAGCATCGGTTCCTGGATATTTTTGTTTTAGGGTATTCCCGATTGCGGCATAAAATGTTTCCATATCAAGGTTTAATCGTTCACCATAGGGCGGATTGAAAACCATATGTAAATGGGTATCTGTCTGCTTTTCAGTATCAAAAAAGTTCTTTTGTGCAACACTGATATAGTCGGTCAAGTTTGCATTTTTTATATTGTCTAAGGCCTTTCTTACCGCTGATGGCGCTTTATCATACCCAACAATACGATGATTGAATTCCTTGGTTTTATCAAGGCTCGCTGTCACAATTTTTTCGAAAAGTACGGGGTCAAAATCATCCCATTTTTCAAAAGCGAACTCCTTGCGATTGATATTGGCCGGAATATTACAGGCAATCATAGCTGCTTCCGTTAAAAAGGTGCCACTTCCGCACATGGGATCCAAAAAATCGCACTGGCCCTCCCATCCACTCAAAAGCAGCAGTCCTGCGGCCAAAACCTCATTAATGGGTGCTATATTGGTGGCTGTCCGATACCCACGATGGTGCAGTGATCTGCCCGAACTATCTAGGGAAATGTCACATTGTTCACGATCGATATGAATGTTGATCCGTACATCTGGAAATTTTACATCCACATTGGGCCTTTTACCATCCGTTGCCCGAAATTTATCAACTATGGCATCCTTTACTTTTTGGGAAACATAGAGGGAATGTGTGAAAATTTCTGAATTTACGGTCGTATCGATTGAAAAGGTCGATGTTATGTTTAGATACTCTGACCAATCTAGGGCATATACCTTATTGTATAACTCATTTTCGCTGCGAACTGAAAATGAATGAATCGGTTTAATGATCTTGATGGCACTTCGCAGACATAGATTGGCCTTATACATGAAACCCTTGTCCCCTTCAAACGCCACGCTGCGAACTCCTTGAACAACATTAGTGCCCCCTAGACCGCGAAGCTCATGTGCCAAAATTTCTTCAAAACCAAATAGGGTCTTGGCTACCATTTTATAATTATCGGTCATGTACGAATCTAGTATTCAGACAAAAATACAGTATTTTAGCCTGAGAAACGCTATTTCGCAAAATGGCCGTATAGCGGCAAATTCCAAATAACAAATTCAAAATTCCAGAAAGGTGCTATTCGTGGATTTCGGTGCTTGCATTTTGGAATTTTGTCATATATATAAAACCTAACCTTTAAGGTAAAGCATCCCATGATTTATATACTCCCCATTTTGGCCGTTGTAATAAGTTTTGTTTTTGTGTATATCACGAGGCCAAAGAACAAAGAACATTTTAAATTATTATTGGCATTTAGCGGCGCTTTTTTACTGGCACTTACGCTTTTTGAATTATTACCGTCGGTTTATGAGACCATGAATGCAAAATCAGTCGGGCTATTTATCATGCTCGGCATCCTTTTACAGATCTTCCTGGAATTCTTTTCAAAGGGTGCCGAACACGGCCATGTTCATCTGGATCATGAAAATACGCTCTTTCCCTGGCTATTGTTTATAAGTCTTTCTGTTCATTCTGTATTGGAAGGATTCCCTATTGAATCACATAGGACGCTCTTGTACGGTATTCTTATCCATAAAATTCCGATTGCGATTATCTTGAGTATATTTTTTCTCGATTCAAAAATCAAGATGTCAAAGGCGCTTTTTTTCGTTTTTCTATTCGCATTTATGACGCCGATCGGAAGCTATTTTGCAGCTCATTTTACTTTGTTGAAGGCCTATTATGCCCCAATAACCGCTTTGGTCATCGGGGTATTTCTCCATATTTCAACGGTAATCCTGTTTGAAAGTTCAGAAGGGCATAAATTCAATCTTAGGAAGCTTCTTGTAATTGTTTTTGGGATTTTTACCGCATATTTGATTTAAATAAATTACAAGACTTGTTCTTAGCGATTGCGTCAGGAAATTTGTTTTTCCGTTAGAGCATCGTAGTAGGAAATTATCAAACCCATCGTCCAATGTTTGCTTCTGATGCTGAAATGGCCTTGATTTCGAATTCGCACAGGTAGCCATACACGATGTATGCAAATTTACCACATAGCCCGATTCGTTATCGCAAATCTTTGACAGGCAACGATTTATTTTGAATTTGAATTTTTATACTTCGGAAAATGCCTTAGACGACATCGAAGTATATAAAGAACCAATGGCTCAAGGCACCTGCCAGAACGAAGAGATGCCATATAAAATGATTATAGGGAATTCTTTCCCACGCATAGAATAGGATGCCCAAGGTATAAAAAGCCCCGCCTAAAAATAGGAGGATGATTCCCAGTTCGGAGGTTTGCTCCATTAGATTCTGAAAATCGGCCATGATCAACCAGCCCATTGCGAGATACAATACCAAGGAAACGAACTCGTATCGTCCTGTATAGAACAACTTAAAGAACGTTCCTACTGCGGCAATACCCCAAACTGTATAGAAAATCGACCAACCATTTCCATCCGACAAGCTGATCAGTGCCAACGGGGTGTAGGTGCCTGCAATTAAAAAATAGATATTTATGTGATCAAGAACCCGCAATTGTGACTTTTTTCGGGGGTCGGTCGCGAGGTGATAGGCTGCAGAAACCGAGAACATGGCAATGAACGAACTACTATAAATCAGAATGCTCGCGATCGAGTAGGGGGTTTTGTGTGAATTATGAACCACTAGCAAAAACAAACCCAGCACCCCCAGGAAGGCTCCTGCAACATGGGAGGCCACATTTAGCTTTTCTTCGGTTTTTAAGGAAAGACCGTTTGATTTTAATTCGGAATGGCTCAAATTTATTTGTAGCGTTTTCCGTGTTTGATAACCATGTCGACATCTTGTAAAAGGCTAATATATCGAAGTACGTCTCCATTTACCGCAATAATATCGGCATACTTTCCCGGGGTGATGGTACCTACTTCCTCTGCAACACCCATCCATAAAGCGGGCCAATAAGTAGCCGCACGAATCGCATACATTGGGTCGATACCGAATTCGTTCACCCAAACATCTAATTCATTCCAAGTAGACTGACTATGAAATTTCATGGGTATGCCACTGTCGGTGCCTATAAGCAATACCACGCCAGCATCTAGCAACTGCTTGACCTTGGTTTGTAATGTTGGTCTTCGAGAAGGTGTCAACTGAAAATATGGCAACCGATCCGGGTGCGCAAAACTATTTCTAATATCGGCAACCACGCTGTCAGGTAATCCCAAATGCCAAGAGTCACTGTCTAATTTTTCGGGATTATCTCGTAGGTATTCGTAATTATAGAGGCCTTCGACTGTGGGACACCAAAATAAGGGGCCTTTATTCATTTGAGCGGTCCGTTCCTTGATCATATCCATAATATCCTTTGGATATTCAGGGGCCGACGACAATCCGGTATGTTCAATGCAATCGGCCCCGACCAGCAATGCTCTTCTGATTTCCTCAGGCCGATGGCCATGGGCCACGACCTTGAGTTTATTTTTATGCGCCTCATCGACAACGGCCTTTAACTCCTCCATGGTCATTTGGTCTTGATCGATCAATTTAATGAGGTCGACCCCGGCATTTGCCAATTTTTTGATCTTTTTTCTTCCGTCTTCCGCACCCGTTACGCCCCAGCGAAAGGCTTCGGTGCCTGGATAGGGTTCATGTTGTATAAATGGGCCGGAAACATATAAGGTAGCTCCTGGTATTTCCCCCTTGTTAATGGCATCGCGCACCGAAATGCTGGCCTCTAACGGGCCCCCTAAATCACGGGCACTGGTTACTCCGGCCATGAGTAGTTGATGCGCTGACGCGGGCATAATAACATCCTTTAACAAGGGCGGGTATACTTTGTCCCAATAGTCGTAATCGGCGTGACCATTGATCATGGTATGTACATGCATGTCCCATAAACCAGGCAACACGGTCATTCCTTCGGTAGAGACAATCTCGGCATTTGCAGGAATCGGTGTGTTTTCAATCGTTCCGACCGTTATTATTTTTTCGCCTTCGATGATGATAACACTATTCTTTATGGGTATTGATCCGAACCCATCAATAAGGGTTCCACCGACCAAGGCTTTGATCTTTTGTTCCTGGGGGAAAACGACAAAGGTGGCTAAAATGAAAATCGATAGGAGTGTATTCTTTGGCATGGCAGTTAGTTTCGATAAATATACCAAAAAAAGAATGCAAACGGCGCGAATACCTAGTGGCGGGTAG
>CAWCTF010000001.1:0-460707 GCA_963798435.1 uncultured Flavobacteriaceae bacterium | reverse complement strand
ATTTCCTTTGAAATCCCCTGGGAATCGGAAATCACATAATCGGCCAATAAATCAGAATCCTTACTACAGGACAGAAGACTCAAAATCGCAAAAAAAAATACGGTCACCGAAGTGATTTTTGGGGGAAGAAAATTCATAAGTAGGTTCAATTAATATTAAAGAATAAAAAACTTTAGGGTCTACAATTATAATTAAAATTTAAATTTATTCGGTAAAAACCAATTTATTTTCGATGAAATGCAAGATTCTGTGCAAAAATAGGGTTGTATGTCGATTATTTGATTTAAGAGTACTTGAACTTATAAACATTCTCTTTAACATTTGGGGATTTTCATGTTAAAGCCACAGGCTATTACATTCACTATGCAGGCTCTTTTACTTCCTGCAATTGTCTTCAAGTACGTACTTAATCGATACAATAGATGCCTTTATCGATCATTTTAACATTGTTTTAGGAATAAAATCGATAAACGGTATAAATTTCTAATTTATAGAAGAAATCTACATTAAGAAGCTCCATAGTGTTTTTGGATTATTTAAATATAAACGGACATTGTACGATAATAGTATTAAAAAAGTAAGAAAATACATGTTAAATATAGTTGAATCCACTTTATCCTATGCATTAATACCTTACCAAAGCCTTATCAAACAGGATTTTCAGATAATAAAATAAACTCTTAATTAGATTAATCAAGTGCTAATAAGCAACTATCTAAACTTGTCGAAATGTAGGACTTATGCACTTCTGGGACTATCGTGGTTTAAGAGGCTGCTTATTAAGATGATTCTATTTTAGAAATGGGAAGGGTGATGTAATTGGTTAACGAAGACCAGGCTCGAAATCGCGCATTCAAATAGTGATCATGTAAATGGGGTTGACCGATTGGCGTACTTGACGGAAAATAAGGTTAAAACCTTTGCCATTTGTAGATGGGAATCCCAAAATAGCAACTCCCCGTGCAAGGTATGCCATGATAATGGCGCTTTTAGTATATAATGGAATGGGTATATCGAAAATAACCTCAATTATAGCCTACCCTCAACTTGACATTCCAGGATTCCTTTGACATCATAAAGAATGCCATTTTCATTCAACATCGAACGCAGATCGATTGTAAGGAATTCTTTATGGCTCACGGTAAGTACGATGGCATTGAATTTTTCAATCGGTAACCGATTCGTAGTCTCTAATTTATATTCGTGCATTACCTCAGAGGGTGACGCCCATGGGTCATAGACAATCGTAGTTGCGCCATAGCTTTTAAGGTTGTTGATTACGTCGACCGCCTTGGTGTTACGCACGTCGGGGCAATTTTCCTTAAAAGTCACACCAAGGACCAAAATTTTTGATCCTTTTACCTTGATGTCATTGGTAACCATTAATTTGACGACTTCCGAGGCTACGTATTTGCCCATCCCATCGTTCATACGCCTTCCTGCCAGTATAATTTCAGGATGATACCCATATTCCTGGGCTTTTTGCGCCAAATAATACGGGTCGACCCCAATACAATGGCCCCCGACCAGACCAGGTTTAAAATGCAGAAAATTCCATTTGGTACCTGCGGCTTCCAAGACCTCTTGGGTATCGATATCCATCAGATTAAAAATTTTGGCCAATTCGTTCACAAAGGCAATATTGATATCGCGTTGGGAATTTTCGATCACCTTCGCAGCTTCTGCTACCTTGATCGAAGAGGCTAAAAAAGTCCCTGCCGTGATTACTGAACTGTAAAGCGAATCAACTTTCGCTCCGATTTCGGGGGTGGAGCCCGAAGTTACTTTCAGGATTTTCTCTACGGTATGTTCCTTATCCCCGGGATTGATCCGTTCGGGGGAATATCCGGCAAAAAAATCGACGTTGAATTTGAGTCCGCTTTCTTTTTCAAGCACAGGCACACATTCATCCTCGGTGACCCCTGGATACACGGTGGATTCATAAATAACGATATCCCCTCTTTTTAATACTTTGCCTACGGTTTCACTGGCTTTGTACAGCGGTGTTAGAATGGGCCGATTGGTGCTGTCAACCGGTGTGGGTACGGTTACGATATAATAGTTACAATCTTTTAAATGTTCCAATACGTTCGACAATACAGCCCTTTTTCCATATCGGCGCGGTAACTATTACATCCTTTAGAATAGCATCCTCCACTTCTAAGGTAGTATCAATGCCTGCCTGCAATTCCTTGATCCTTATTTCATTGATATCAAAACCGATTACCGGGTATTTGGTAGCAAATAAACGGGCCAAAGGTAATCCTACGTAGCCTAGTCCGATTACTGCAAGTTTAATAGTGTTCATTTCGAAAATAGATTGGTTGCAAACTATAATTCAGCATTTTGCTTGAATTTCCGGTATTTTAATCGCTATTGTTTTAAATTTTCCCAATACCAAGCAGACGGCCTCTTTAAGGCCCGACTTGATATCGAATTTGGGATCGTACCCTAATAGTTTTCTGGCTTTTTCAATGGAAGCCAAGGAATGGGGAATATCACCATTGCGTTTCGGGCCATAAATAATATCGACCTCGTTAATCTTTTGGTCATAATCCGATAGATAATTTTTTAACAAATGCACCAATTCATTTAAAGTGGTCCGCTGGCCATAGGCAACATTATAAACTGTGTTGATCGCCTCTGGATTTGTAGTAGTCAAGGCCCTGATATTGGCCTGTAAAACATTATCGATATAGGTAAAATCGCGCGAAAAGCTCCCATCCCCATTAATTACGGGCGATGTATGCCCCATTAATTGCATTACAAATTTTGGGATTACGGCAGCATAGGCCCCCTCCGGGTCCTGATAGCGCCCGAACACATTAAAATACCGCAGGCCAATGGTCTGTAGCCCATATGCTGAACTAAAGATATCGGCATAGAGTTCATTTACGAATTTCGTTATGGCATAAGGGGAAAGGGGTTTCCCGATTACCTCCTCAACCTTCGGCATATTCGTTGAATCCCCATAGGTCGAGGAACTGGCGGCATAAACAAAACGCTTCACCCCGGCATCCCGGGAAGCTACTAGCATATTCAGAAAGCCTGAGATATTCACTTCATTCGTAGTAATCGGGTCTTTGATAGAGCGTGGCACCGATCCCAATGCTGCTTGATGCAACACAAAGTCGATTCCGTCACATGCCTTTTGACAGCTTTCCAAATCCCGGATATCCCCTTCTATAAATTGAAATTTGGGATACTTTTTCAATCGTTCGATATTGCGAAGGCTTCCTGTTGCCAAATTATCAAGGCAACGTACCGCATTCCCATTCTCGAGGAGCACTTCACAAAGATTCGATCCAATAAATCCGGCCCCTCCAGTGACTAACAGGGCATATTGGCGATTTAAATTCAAGCTTTTGATATATCCATGCTTTTAAGTACGTTTAAGAGTTGTAATACAAATGGCCTATTCAATTCATCCTATTTGAACAAGAACTTTAGCGTTTAGGACTGTCCGATTTTATAATAATTAAAGCCTTTTGAGGTCATAACTTCGTTGTCCAATAACCGTCTCCCATCAAATACAAATGCCGGTTTCAACATTTGGGTATATATTTTATCCCAATCATAGGTCTTAAATTCATCCCATTCGGTCATGATCGCAATGGCATGGGCATCTTGAGTAGCCTTTATAGGGTCGGTAACAACTTTTACCAGGCGTCTATTTTCCTCCGGTGTATCGGGTATTCAAATAATCCAGGTCGGCATATACCTTTTTTTCCGAAACTTTTGGGTCGTATACTACAATTTCGGCCATTTCGTCTAACAAGGCATTCGCAACATAAATGGCGGCAGACTCCCTTGTGTCATTGGTATCTTTTTTAAACGCCCATCCGTACAATACTATTTTTTTACCGGATACCGTATTGTACAGTGTTGCTATCATGTTTTCGGCAAAACGGGTTTTTTGATAGTCGTTCATGATGATTACCTGTTCCCAATAGTCGGCTACTTCAGGAAGTCCGAATGTCCTCGCAATATAGACCAAATTCAAGATGTCTTTTTGAAAACAAGATCCCCCAAAACCTACAGAGGCATTTAAAAATTTAGGACCGATTCTACTATCGTACCCGATGGCCCTAGAGACTTCTTGCACATTGGCATCGGTCTTTTCACACAAGGCCGATATTGAATTAATTGACGATACCCGTTGCGCTAAAAACGCATTGGCGACCAATTTTGAGAGTTCGGAAGACCATACATTCGTCTGAAGGATCCGCTCTTTCGGAAGCCAGTGTTCATAGACGGCACTCAAGGCATTTTTTGCCGCTTGTCCTGTTTGGGTTTCATCGCCACCGATCAGTACGCGATCGGCATGCAAAAGATCATTTATGGCAGTACCTTCTGCCAAAAACTCCGGATTTGAAAGCACTTCAAAATTTACATTGTTGCCCTGTATTTTTTAGGATACTCTTGATTGCTTCGGCCGTTCGTACGGGTAGGTAGATTTTTCGATGACTATTTTATCATTTTTGGCAACCTTTGCGATGTTTCGTGCACATAGTTCGATGAATTTTAAATCGGCCGCTTGTCCTTTACCCTTGCCATAGGTTTTGGTGGGTGTATTGACGGAAATAAAAATGGCGTCCGCTTCATCAATGGCCTTATCGATTTCAGTCGAGAAAAAAAGATTTTTTCCTCTGGCTTGACCGACTATTTCCTTAAGACCGGGTTCATAAATGGGCAGCTTATCAAGATCGCTATCGTTCCATGCCGCGATGCGATCTTCGTTAAGATCCACTACGGTGACTTGTATTTCAGGGCATTGACTTGCGATAACTGACATTGTAGGTCCACCGACGTATCCAGCGCCGATGCAGCAAATTTTGGAGATTTTCTTCATGCATTTAATTTAATTGCGTGCAAAGATGGCAAATTTAATGTATCGAATATTCAAATACTCGTTAAAGCACTAATAATATTGGACGTAAATAATTTGTAGGAAAAATTTTAAAAACGAAATGAATGTTGATTAATGTGGATTAAAAAAATTAAAATCGATGTTGACCTTAAGCCTGATTCAAATTATTTATGAAGACTGCTATTTTTTTGAAAGTATATTTATTGCAATAGTTCTTGGTGGAGTAGACAGCTTCTAAACACAAAGTTTTATATTCGCAGTAGAACTAAATGGCCAACATCGTGAAAAAAATATTAATAACCGGGGGAGCGGGGTTTCTAGGATCCCATTTATGCGATCGCTTTATTAAAGGAAGGGTATCATGTGATTGCCATGGATAATTTAATTACTGGGGACTTAAGAAATATCGAACACCTTTTTAAATTACCGAATTTCGAATTTTATCATCACGATGTAACCTCTTTTGTGCATATTCCAGGCAATTTAGAGTATATCTTGCATTTCGCCTCCCCGGCGAGTCCGATCGATTATTTAAAGATTCCGATCCAGACCCTGAAGGTAGGAGCTTTGGGTACCCATAATCTTTTGGGGCTTGCGAAAGAAAAGCAGGCGCGAATCTTAATTGCCTCAAGTTCGGAAGTCTATGGTGATCCGCTTGAAAATCCCCAGACCGAGGAATATTATGGAAATGTCAACTCCATTGGCCCACGTGGGGTCTATGACGAGGCAAAACGATTTATGGAGGCGATTACCATGGCCTACCATCGGGCACATCAACTCGACACCCGCATCGTTCGCATATTTAATACCTATGGCCCTCGAATGCGCTTAAATGATGGGAGGGTCATCCCAGCATTTTTAGGACAGGCCTTGCGGGGGGAAAATCTAACCATATTCGGTGATGGATCACAAACCCGCTCTTTTTGCTATATCGACGATCAGGTAGAGGGTATCTTTCGGTTATTGTTCAGTGACTATCATTTGCCTGTAAACATCGGCAATCCCCATGAGATTACCATCAATGATTTTGCCCAGGAAATATTGAAATTAACGGGGACCAACCAAGAAATCGTCTATAAACCCTTGCCAAAGGATGATCCCATGAAGCGACAACCCGATATTTCGAAAGCGAAAAAGTTATTAGGCTGGGAGCCTAAAATTAGCCGGCAAGAAGGTATGAAAGCTACCTATGACTATTTTAAAACACTTTCGACGGAGGAACTTTTCAAAAAAGACCATAAGGATTTCAAGGCGTGGAATAAAATATGATCAAGAATACTACTAGTATGATACTATCTTATAGAAAATTTACAAGAGCCACGTCTTTTTGTTCTTTGAATTTCCTAGCCTTACTAAAACTCTTCCAAATAGAAATCATTGATCACGTTGCTTTTCGAATTTAGTCGAGATTAGCTTGTACATTGCTAAAATAACCAACAAATATGGGGATTTGTTTTGGTATCCCCGCCCGAATGCGCCTACACCTTACAAGAAGGTTGTAGTGTCGATCTAGGTAAATTCCATCATTTCCTAGCCGGTTCTATGTGGCCCACCAAACTTTAAATTGAGCTAGAAATTGAAGCTGAACGTATATAACAAGGTATCGAGATTTCTATTTTGATTTTATAAACAAATCCTGTTGATGTAACAGCATGTGCTAAATACAAGCGATTTGATTTTGGTATTTCTAAACAGCTACACCCATGTATCAATACTTTTGAAAGTATTTTCTTTAAAACAATTTCGAAAAGGATCCGATTGAATGTAATTAAGCGATTTTTTTAACGCATTTGACTAAATATAAGGGTATGTTCGGTTTTATAAATTAATTTTACAACTTCATATTAAGAAATATTTTGTAGTTTAAAGCTATTTTGAAATGCGCCCTATAGAAAATTTTTAGTGACCAGTCGTATACGTATCCCCAAATATTAACGATTTAATCCAACGGCTATTGAAAACTATTACAGAAAATAAAATATGGTTATCCTCACCGCATATGGGAGGGACCGAAGAAAAATATGTCAAGGAAGCCTTTGATTCCAATTGGGTAGCACCACTAGGACCCAATGTGAACCAATTTGAAGCGGCGATTGTTGATTACATCGATAACGGTATCTATGCCGCCGCCTTGAGTTCGGGCACTGCGGCCATTCATTTGGCATTAGAGTTACTTGGAGTGTCTCGTGGCGACCAAGTTATTTGCCAATCGTTTACCTTTTCTGCCTCTGCGAATCCGATTCTCTATTTGGGAGCTACCCCGATTTTTGTGGACAGTGAAAGGGATACTTGGAATATTTCGCCCATTTTATTGGAGCAGGCGATTTTAGATGCAATCGCCAATGGGAAGAAACCCAAGGCGATCATTGCAGTACACTTATATGGAATGCCCTACAAAGCAAACGAACTTCGTGAAATTGCCGATAGATATCACATTCCCATCGTCGAGGACAGTGCCGAGGCCTTGGGAAGTTCCTATAAAAACATAAAATGCAGTAGCTTTGGTGACATTGGCATTTTATCGTTCAACGGGAATAAAATTATTACCACCTCTGGCGGTGGGGCCTTGATTACAAAAAACCCTGAATTTAAGAAAAAAGCCGTGTTCCTTGCTACACAGGCACGGGATGACGCCCCACATTATCAACATTCACAGGTGGGTTACAACTACCGAATGAGCAATGTATTGGCAGGGATCGGTCGTGGTCAAATGGAAGTACTTGATAAGAGAGTCCAGGCCCGACGGGAAAATTTTCAATTTTACAAGGAACAACTGGGCCATCTATCGGAGATCCAGTTTTTAGAGGAGCCTGCGGGATCTATTTGTAATCGTTGGCTTACCTGCATAGTAACCCCGTCATTTGAGATGCGGGAGAAGATTCGATTGGCCCTTTTGACCGAAGACATTGAGTCTCGGCCTTTATGGAAACCCATGCACCTACAGCCAATTTTCGAAAAGTACCCAAAGTACACCGACGGCACCTCCGAAGACCTATTCAATCGGGGATTGTGTCTACCAAGTGGTTCCAATTTGGTGACTGCGGATTTACAAAGAATAACAGCCCTAATTTTAAAAACCCTGAACAATGATTAAAGATTATTTGGAAACCAATGCGCATAGATATGCTTCGAAATGGCTCGTATTGACCATCGATGTCTTTCTGATTGCAGTTTCGTTTATTATCTCCTACCTGATCCGTTTCAATCTGACTTTTGACTTCGATACGACCCGTCTTTTTAATCAGTTGCCTTTTGTGGCATTGTTGTCGGCCATTTCTTTTGTGGTGACGGGGTCTTACAAGGGTGTTGTTCGGCATACCGGGGTTCGGGACGTCTATAATTTATTCAATGCCATATGCCTATCGAGTATTTTAATGATCGTCATGGTCTTATTAAATCGGGAATTAGACATTTTGAGGAATTTCACCATTCCGTTATCCATTATTATCATTCATAGCCTTTTGGCATTTATTGCCCTTACTTCCTCGCGCTACGTATTTAAATCGTTGTTCGATACCTTTATGATCCGGAATTTTAAGGCAAGCAAGAATGTGTTGATCTACGGGGCTGGCGAATCTGGGATTTTGACACAAAATGCCTTGTCAAACCACACCAAAAGCAGGGTGAACGTTATAGGATATGTTGACAATGACAACAAAAAGGTAGGAAAGCTGATCAATGGGCTGAAAGTTTTTCATAGGGATGTGCTGAATAAGGAGTTTATTATCAAGAATAATATTTCTGAAGTCATCTTCTCGATTCAGAACATTGATGCTAAAAAATTAAAAGCCATGGTCGAAGGGCTGGTCGAATTGCCTGTACAGGTCAAGATCGTACCCCCCGTTGAAAGTTGGATCAATGGGGAGCTCAAAGTTTCGCAAATAAAACAGATCCAAATTGAGGATTTGTTAAACAGGGTACCTATAGATATTAAGAAATCGAAGGTTTCAGAAGAATTGAAGGATCAAGTGATTTTGGTAACCGGGGGCGCTGGATCTATCGGCAGCGAAATCGTTCGGCAAATCATGGGGTATGATTATAAATCCTTGATCATTATCGACCAGGCAGAATCTGCCTTGTATGATCTTCAACAAGAATTAAAGCAAAACGGGTTTCACAACTTTGTTCCCATGGTCGGTGACATACGGGATAAAAACAGAATGAATACCTTCTTTCAAGAGTATAAGCCTACGATGGTCTTTCATGCCGCGGCCTATAAACATGTGCCTTTGATGGAATATAATTCGTACGAAGCCATTAAGATAAATGTTGCCGGTACCAAGATCCTCGTAGATCTATCATTGAGTCATAACGTAGATAAATTTGTATTCGTTTCTACCGATAAGGCCGTGAACCCTACGAATGTCATGGGGGCAACCAAGCGTATTGCCGAGATGTACATCAGTAGTATGCAACAAGAAAATAGAACGAAATTTATCACCACCCGATTTGGGAATGTCCTAGGCTCAAATGGTTCTGTAATCCCTCTATTTAGAAAACAGATGGAAAAAGGGGGCCCGTTGACCGTAACCCACAAAGACATTACCCGTTATTTTATGACGATTCCCGAGGCTTCCCAATTGGTATTGGAGGCGGCATCTATGGGCAAAGGTGGGGAAATCTTTATTTTTGATATGGGGGAATCGGTCAAGATCTTTGATCTGGCGAAAAATATGATCAAGTTATCTGGATTAAAATATCCGGAAGACATCGATATTAAAATTACCGGATTACGACCTGGGGAAAAGCTTTATGAAGAATTGCTGGCCAATGGTGAAAATACCTTGCCTACCTATCATAAGAAGATCATGATCGGAAAGACCCGGGAGCTCGACTATGTTTATGTACGCTCTAAAATCGACGAATTGTGCGTTTCAAATATGTTCTTTAATGAAACCACTGTAAAAATCATGAAGGAAATCGTTCCTGAATACGTTTCCAACAATTCGGAGCTTTGCAAACTCGATCAAAAAAATCCTAAAAATGATCGTGACATAACAGCGGTGATGACTATAGAATCATAATTTTTTAGTAATCTTGTACCCGTTAATAACTCCTAAAAAATACTAGTATGGTTCTTAAGATGATAGGAAAAATAAATATTAATTTCTTATTCGCTGTTCTTGCAATCCTAATTATTACAGCCTGCGGCTCAAAAAAAGATGTTGTCTATTTTCAGGATGCCGGGAAGTTCGAAACCTTGGTCAACAAAAGTAGTTTTGTCCCTAAATTTAAAGTGGATGATCTTGTCAGTATCTACATTTCGACCTTAGAGCCCGAAGGTAGTGTGCCATTCAATCTTATTTCGTGGCGCTTCAGTAAATAACCCCGGAACCCCAGTAGACTATTTAGTTGACAGGGATGGGGAAATCGACTTTCCGGTGATTGGGAAATTAAAGATTGCAGGGCTTTCGCCAGAAGAAGTGAGGGCATTGCTCCGCGATAAACTTTCCGATTATTTAAAAGACCCGATTATCAACATCCGATTGATGAATTATACAGTGACTGTATTGGGAGAGGTAAATAATCCTGGCACTTATCCAGTCAATGGGGAACAGATTACGGTGTTGGAAGCCTTGGGCTTGGCCGGGGATTTGACCATTAAGGGGATGCGGAAGAACGTCCTGATCATACGGGATTTTAATGGCACCAAAGTATATACCCGCATCGATTTGACTAGGAAGGATGTCCTGGATTCCCCGGTATACTATTTGACCCAGAATGACGTTGTCTATGTAGAACCAAACAATTCGGCAATCGCTTCCTCAAGTTTAGATCAACGAACATCGATTACGATTTCAATAATATCTACGCTTATAACCACTGCGGTAATCTTAATTACGAGGTTGTAGATCAATTATTTACCCAAATACGCATCATGGAAACCGGAATATCGAATACTACTTCAACGAATGTTGAATTGAAGGATGTTATTAGAAATTATACAAATCATTGGAAATGGTTTATTTTTTCGGTAATCGTGGCCGTTGGGCTAGCTTATCTTTATATTCGTTATGCGGTTCCCGAATATGAGGTCAAGGCGAAGATCCAATTGCTGGAGGAGCAGGGCGGTTCTTCCGAGTTAAGTGTATTTCAGGATCTAGGCATTCTTTCTGGGTCTGCCAATTTGGTGGAGGATGAAATTCAACTTATCAATTCCCGATCCAATCGCATCGAGGCCGTAAAAAAATTGGGTTTGAATATTAAAATAACCCAGTTGGGGAATATTAAAAATTCCGAATTATATGATGATCCCCCATTTAAGATCAATTTTATAGCTTCGGATTCCATTATATATAATGCCAATTACGAATTTTATATTGAGCCTACTTCGAATACTACCTTTGGGTTTAATGAACTGGAAGATGCGCCTGAAAAGGTCTTCGCATTTGGTAAGAATATAGAGACCCCCATTGGGGATATTGTTCTTACGCCAAATATGGGCAATCTTTCGAAATTTTTTGGTCAAAAATTCCATGTGGCCATTCTACCCGTTTCTTGGGTGGCCGATGCCTATCAAGAAAAAGTGCTTGTGTCGGGTGGCGATCAATCGAACATCGTGAATCTAACCCTCAATGATGCCATTCCAAGTAGGGGAAAGCATGTGTTAAACGCCTTGATATCGGCCTATAATCGAAATGCCATCGAGGATAAAAAAACCATTGCCGATCGCACTTCCGATTTTATCAACGAGAGAATTACAAATATTTCGTCAAGCCTTACCGACGCCGATCAGTCGGCCCAGGAATTCAAGGCCGATCGAGGCATTACCGACATTGCCTCCGAAGCGAATATCAATTTGAATATAGGTGCGCAGACGACCCAGGAATTACAAAGTGCCAACAATCAACTGAATATTGCAGCATCGATGAAAGATCTTGTTGAGAATCAGGACGGTTATGAAGTGCTCCCCTCGAATATCGGACTTTCAGATCCTTCGATTGCCAGCACCACCGCACGGTACAATGAATTGGCCTTGGAACGTAAGCGTCTATTAAAGACCGCCAATGAAAAGAACCCTACAATAGTTAATTTAGACCAACAATTGGCCGGGTTAAAAAACAATTTACAAGCGAGTTTGAGTAGTGCGACTAATAATCTGGGTCTTACGGTCAATAGCTTGAGTAGACAACAGTCCCAAATCAATTCCCGCATTTATTCGGTCCCGAAAAATGAACGGGCCTTGCGTGATATTACCCGCCAACAGCAAACCACCGAAGGGCTCTATTTATACCTATTGCAAAAGCGGGAAGAATCTCAAATCGCATATGCTTCTGCCACCCCGAAATCAAAAATAATCGATAATGCGTATAGCTCGCAACTCCCGGTAAGTCCTAAGATTCCACTTATTTATGTGGCATCACTTTTACTAGGTCTTATGGTTCCTTTTACGATTATTTATGCCAAGGATTTGTTGGATAATAAAGTAGATAACAAACTGGGCCTTGAAAAATTGGTAGGGGATATCCCGGTATTGGCAGAGCTCCCAAGATTAGAAAAGAAATCAAGTGCGCTTATTATCAAGGATGACCGCTCTGCAATGGCGGAATCCCTCCGCATCTTACGGACCAATTTAGACTATTTGATCAAGTCAAAGCATGGTGCAGATAAGAACAACATCATTTTTATTACCTCCAGTGTTCCCGGGGAAGGGAAGACCTTTTTGTCATCGAACCTCGCCATGATATTTGCGAGCACCCATAAAAAAGTACTTTTAATAGGGGCCGATATTCGAAATCCGAAACTCTACAATTTCACCTTGGGCAAGAACGTCGATGAATTGGGAAGCAACAAAGCAAAAAAGGAAGTAGGCTTGACCGAATATTTTACGATGAATCCTTGACTTCGAAAGATCTGATCCATAGCATGTTGATTTATTCGAACACCATTGATATCATCTACTCCGGAAAAATACCCCCAAACCCTGCAGAATTATTGATGGGAGAACGGGTAGGACCACTATTCGAGGAAGTTTCAGAAATCTATGACTATGTTATTGTGGATACGGCCCCATTGTTGGTGGTTACCGATACGTTGTTGATCAGTCAATATGCCGATCATATCATTTATGTGACCCGTGCCGGGATGACCGAGAAAAAGGTGTTGGAATTCCCTATAAAACTTAAAAAGGAAGGAAAACTAAAAGGCCTTTCCTTTGTCGTAAACGGGGTAAAGGATACCCACTTAGGCTACGGTGGTAAATATGGGTATGGGTACGGGAAATCGGTTAAAAAGTGGTGGAAATTCTGATTTCAATAGAAATTGTACACCGTATTTTCAATGATGGGTAAAAGTAATTCAAGTTGCTTTTTGGGTAGCTGTATTTTCTTGATCATATTCAACTGATCGATCGTATGCACATCCGATGCCACAAAATCCAATAATCCCTCATTTAACAATTTGAGTGCCTTTTTTTGAACTTCCTTGCCATAAAATTCACTCAAAGACAGCATATTCAGTTGAAAAAGGATGCCCTTTTTCTTGTATTCCATAAATTTAGAGGAATGCACCGATAGAAAGTTATATCGTTCCGGGTGTGCCAAAATAGGTCGAAAGTGCTTGGTGGCCAAAGCGATAATGGCTTCATCAAAATTGATGGCGGGCTGCAAATAACTCATTTCAATAAGTAAGTGATCATTTGGTAAGGCCATTACCTCATTATTTTCCAGAAGCGTCTCAAATTTGTCATCGATCATATGCTCCGCCCCAGCATCGATACGAATGTGCCTAAGGTTGTTCGACAACAATGATTTTTTCAATAATGCTTGGGCGCCATGGATCGTTTCAGCGGTATTGGGGTAATAATTGCCCATGATATGAGGGGTCGCAATAAAATTATGCACCCCAAATTCAGAAAAGGCCTTGATTAAAGCTATCGACTCATCTACATTTTTTGCGCCATCATCGATTCCTGGGAGTATGTGGTTATGAATATCGATGAACCCCCCTAATTGATCGATCAAATACTTCTTACTACTAAAAAAAGAAAACATGCACGCTATTTTAATTGCAAAAATACTACATCTGTGACAACCGAAGTAGAAGGATCTTGAGTCTTTTGAATAAATGCCGATTTGATCTAAATAACGTCAAAAGAAATCGATACGAAACCACGCTGAGCGATTTCGATCTTTGAGGATGGAATAGCAATGAATAACAAGGAAAAACAAGGAATACTATCCCACTACTGTGACTAGAATCAGTCTATTTTCTGCCTTTTGCTTCCCGTTTCAATCGAGATGATTTTGTAGAACTCCCATAATTAGTTTGGCAATTTGGCTGGTTTTTCGATGTGTGTCGGCACCAGCCAACCATTTTTAAAGGATCTTATTTTGTTAAATTAAACGTAACTTATTTTTTAAATACTCATTATGCGTTAGCTTTGTTTTTATCAATAAAACTTGCGCATCCTTGCGCAACCGCGACCAGAAAATATGAAAATAAAATACATAGTTTACATCCTTTTAATTGTTGGTATCGGCGGATTGGTAGTTTATCGTGTTCTCAATAATGCTGCGGAAAATAATGTAGGCGGCCCTGGTGCCATGACAAGCAGTGTTAAAGTGCCTGGAATGGTTTTGAAACCTCAGGAATTCAATGATGTTCTTTCGTTATCAGGGTCTTTGGAGGCCAACGAACAAATAGAAATTAGAAGTGAAATTTCAGGAATCGTTGAAAATATATATTTTAATGAAGGGAGTAAGGTTACACAAGGGCAAGTGCTTTTAAAAGTGAATGATATTGAGTTAAGAGCACAATTATCAAAAGTAAAGACTGCCCAAAAGCTGGCATCGGAAAACGAACGTAGGGCAAAGCTTTTATTGGAAAAGCAGGCCATAAGCCAGGAAGAATATGACATCGCCAGTGCCGATTTTCAGTCAGCCACGGCCGAAGCCGAACTTATAGAGGCCCAACTTTCAAAAGCTACGGTACGAGCGCCTTTTACTGGGATTATCGGGTTGCGATCCATTTCAAAGGGAACGTATGTTACACCCACGACCCCGATAGCAAAATTGGTGAATACTTCACAGGTCAAGATAACGTTCTCAATTCCTGAAAAATATGCTTCCCAAATGAAGGTCGGTACGCTGCTTACCTTCACGACCTCTGATTCTGATGCCGTACACAGTGCCAAGATCTACGCCATAGAACCCGAAGTCGAGGTTGCCACGCGTACCTTGAAAATGCGGGCCATTGCCGAAAACTCCGATGGCAATCTGTATCCCGGCACCTTTGCCAACGTGATACTTCCGCTAGAAACCGTTGCAGATGCACTATTGGTTCCAACAGAGGCATTGATTCCGGTTCAGAATGGAAAAAAAATATTCATTTCGGTAGATGGAAAGGCGAAGGAAGTCAGTGTCGAAATTGGTGCCCGTACCGGCAGTATGGTACGTATCCTTTCTGGGTTGAAGGTTGGGGATACCGTATTGACTTATGGAGTTATGGCGCTTAAAGACGGCACTCCAGTGCAGGTTACTATAGAGTCGGTTGAAAATAATACACTATCACAATGAATTTATCCACCTTAAGCATAAAGCGACCTGTTCTGACCATTGTAATGAATTTGGCGATCATACTGTTTGGGATTATAGGATATACCTATTTGGGGGTTCGTGAATTTCCATCCATCGATCCCGCCCAGGTATCGGTTCGCACCAATTATGCCGGTGCGAACGCCGATATCATCGAGTCTCAGATAACCGAGCCCTTGGAAAAAGCGGTCAACTCAATTGATGGTATTCGCAACATCACCTCCTCAAGTGTGCAGGGATCAAGTTCGATCAGTATTGAGTTTAATCTTGATAAAAACCTAGAAGAGGCCGCCAATGATGTCCGGGATAAAGTTTCCCAGGCCGTACGCAGCCTCCCGGATGATATAGATGCTCCCCCAGTGGTCTCTAAGTCAGATGCCGATGCGCAGCGCATACTTTCGATGACGGTTCAAAGTGACGGTAAAAATATCCTGGAGCTTTCCGATTATGCCGAAAATGTAATTGCCCAACGCATAGAGACGATTCCCGGAGTTAGTGGGGTGCAGATATGGGGGCAACGGCGGTATGCCATGCGCTTATGGATCGACCCGCTTAAATTGGCTTCCTATGGGCTGACGGTCGCCGATGTGCGCCGTGCCTTACTGGCTCAGAATGTCGAATTGCCTTCTGGCAAATTGACTGGGGAGAACACTGAACTGACGGTAAAGACCATTGGGAACCTGAATACCGAGGAAGGCTTTAATAATATTATTATTCGCGCCGATGGGGAAAAACTGGTTCGATTAAGTGACATAGGGAAGGCATCCTTGGAAGGAGAGAATATGGAGACCAAAATGAGCGATTCAGGCCAGCCAATGGTCGCCATAGCGGTGGTGCCACAACCGGGGAGTAATTATTTGGAAATTGCCGATGCCTTTTACGTAGAATTCGAGAAACTTAAAAAAGATCTTCCGGAAGGATTTAAATTGAATGTAGTGATCGATGATACCGTATTTGTGCGAAAGGCGGTTACCGAAGTCGCCGAAACGCTTCTCGTATCGATCATCCTTGTTATACTTGTAATCTTCTTGTTCTTCAGGAATTGGTCATTGGCCTTACGACCTTTGATCGACATCCCGGTTTCCTTGATAGCCACTTTTTTTATTATGTGGTTGTTGGGGTATTCTATTAATGTACTTACCCTCTTGGCCATCGTACTCGCCACGGGACTTGTGGTAGATGATGGGATTGTAGTTACTGAAAACATTTACAAAAAGGTGGAGGAAGGCATGAGTCCGATTCAAGCCGCCATAAAAGGTTCGAACGAGATATTCTTTGCGGTAATCTCTATTTCGATTACCCTGGCAGCCGTATTTCTTCCCGTTATCTTTCTAGAAGGCTTCGTCGGCAGGTTGTTTCGGGAATTCGGCGTTGTATTGGGTGGGGCGGTCCTGGTATCGGCCTTTGTATCCCTTTCATTGACCCCCATGTTGAACGCCTATCTCATTAAACCTGGAAAGCAGAAACATTCTAAGTTCTATACTTTTACCGAAAAGTACTTTGTAAAAATGAATGAAAGCTATGCGGCATCCCTGCGTCAATTTATGAAGCGGAAATGGCTTAGTTTCCCCATCTTGTTCGCATGTATCGGTATTATTTTCCTATTCTATAGTCTTCTTAAAAAGGAAACCGCACCCTATGACGATCGTAGTTTTGTGAGCCTCAATGTCAGTGCCCCCGAAGGATCCTCCTATGAGTATATGGATCAATTAATGAACAATATTACCGAGCTCATAAATGATTCGATTCCTGAAAAGAAGGTAAGTCTGGTACTGACTTCGCCAGGTTTTGGGAGTTCATCGGTGAATAGTGGACGGGCGCATATTGCCTTGGTACAGCCCAATGAACGAAACCGTACCCAAAATGAAATCGCCAATGACCTCGGTAGGTGGGCCAAAACGTTTGTAGGAGGAAAGACGAATGTTTCCGAAAAACCCACAATTTCGGTAAATCGTCGCGGTGGTCCGCCCATTCAATTTATCATTCAGGCACAAAATTTCAAAAAATTGGAGGAAAAGATTCCGGAGTTTATGACGGAAGTCGAAAAAGATCCCACTTTTTCGTTCTCTGACGTGAACCTTAAATTTGATAAACCCGAGATCTATGTGACCATTGACCGTGAAAAAGCGGAAAGTTTGGGTGTATCGGTCCTAGATGTCGCACAGACCTTGCAATTATCGTTGAGTGGGCAACGGTTCGGCTATTTTCTAATGAATGGCAAACAGTACCAGGTAATCGGGCAATTTGACAAAAAAGATCGTGATGCCCCACTGGATCTTACTTCCATTTTTGTAAAAAATAAAGACGGCTTGCTAATTCAATTGGATAACCTGGTGACAACGACTGAACATAGCAGCCCCCCACAATTGTTTCATAACAACCGCTATATGTCGGCCACCGTTTCAGCGAACCTTGCCCCTGGGAAAAGTATTAGCGATGGTATCGATGCCATGGAAAAAATAAAGGCAAAAGTGCTTGACGATTCGTTTACGACCGACTTAGGGGGAGAATCCCGTGATTTTGTGGAAAGTAGTTCAAATACGCTATTCGCTTTCGGCTTGGCCTTGTTATTGGTGTATCTTATCCTAGCAGCGCAGTTTGAAAGTTTTATCGATCCCTTTATTATTATTTTGACAGTTCCGATGGCGGTGGCCGGTGCTGTATTTTCATTGTGGTTATTTGGTCAGACATGGAATATCTTCAGTCAAATCGGCACCATTTTGCTCATTGGCCTGGTAACGAAGAACGGCATCTTGATCGTTGAATTTGCAAATCAACTCCGGGAAGACGGCTTGTCAAAGGGCCAGGCAATCTTAAAGGCATCAGAATCACGGCTACGACCCATCTTGATGACCAGTCTTACAATCGCCTTAGGGGCATTGCCCATTGCGTTGTCTTTAGGTGCGGCCTCTACGAGTCGTATTGGAATGGGAGTGGTTATCATTGGAGGGACCATGTTCTCTTTGATCCTTACCTTGTTTATTATACCTGCCCTCTATTTCTTATGGTCACGGGAAAAAGTCCACCGACCTGAATTTAATGTACTAGAAACTTCTTTAAAATGAGCAGACCTATAGCTGGTTATGTACTTGCTGCTTTACTATGCGTTATTACTTCTGGATGGTCACAGGAAATTCTTACTGCCGAGGAAGCGGTAAAGATTGCCTTGGAGAACAATTACCAGATCAAGATCGCTTCCAATGAACTCAAGATCGACGAAGTATCGGTAAGCCCTGGGAATGCCGGAATGCTTCCCCAGATCGGGGCGAGCATAAACGATAACAATAGCCTTCAATACCTTTCACAGACCCGATCTGATGGCACCCAGGTCGAGCGAAATAATGCCAAGAACAATAGTCTGAATTATGGGGTGGCGCTTGATTGGACGCTTTTTGACGGACTCCGTATGTTTGCCAACTTTGAACAGCTGAAGGAAACCCAGAAATTGGGAGAGGCCGAATTGAAACAGGTCATTTTGACGAAGGTAGGCGAAGTTATGATTACCTATTTTGACCTGGTACAGCAGCAGCAACAGCTCGCGGTCCTAGACAGCACCATTCTTATCTCAGAGCAACGGGTAGAGCTTGCCCATAATCGATTTACGATCGGCAAGGCTTCGAAACTTGAAGTCTTGAACGCACAAGTCGACTTAAATACCGACAAAACATTGAGACAACGGCAGAATGAACTTTTTGTGAATACAAAAATGATGCTCAATGAGAACCTGGCCCGAGATATAAAAATTGATTTCCAAGTGATTCCTGAAATTTTTGTTGACCAACAGTTGCTACTGCCCGAACTTGAAACCATGGTGGCAGATCAAAATCCGCAATTGCTGGAGCAAGTGATCAATAAGCGCATCAATGAGTTGCAACTGAAACAAATCAAGGCGGCACGTTATCCAACCGTTTTTGCGACTACGGGCTATAATTTTGGTAGATCAGAATCGAGTTTGGGGTTTACGACCCAATCAAATTCGCGCGGATGGAACTACGGTTTTGGTGCCACTTTGAATATTTTCGAGGGCTTTAATCAGCATCGAAATGAAAAAATCGGAAAAATAAACATCGAAAACGCCGAATTGGCCATTGCCCAGCAAAAGCAGGAGTTAATGGCCTTGGTGGGAACTACCTATCAGACCTATTTGACGAATATAAGTCTTATCGAGCTTGAAGGTACCAATGAGGCAATTGCCAAGGAAAACCTTGACATCACCGTTGAAAAATATAAAATCGGTATCATTCCGACCATTGAGTTTAGGACGGCCCAGTTGAATTATATCAATGCGAAAGTGCGGCATAGCAACGCAAAATTTCAAGCCAAACTCTCTGAAATTGTCTTAAAGCAGCTAGCAGGCAATCTCGTGTTGTAGTTTTTTAACCTTACTTTCCGATGCTGTATCTTCTTTTCCCCGTAAACATTGGAGTAGGGGAGTTCGGGGTGGAAAATAGGTGAACACTTTTGATTTCTTTTGGTAGGATGATGTTATCTTAATTTGGTTTCAGGGTCTTTTCTTGTAGGGAATACACGGTATATTTAATGGTTTGTTTTTCCTGCTTATAGAGAATGACGTAAGGAAATTTTTTCGAAGGAACTTGTCTAAACCCTTTGTATACAACCTTGAACATTGATGGATCGTGCACCACATAGGTTAGCGTACTTTCAATATCAATTAAAAATGTATGGGCTAGTTTATTTGAAATTTTTGAGTAATAATCAAAAGAGTCCGCAATGTCAAATTTGGCATCATCCTCATAGAGGATGTTGTAATTAGGCTCCATTTCTATTTTTTACAAATTTCTCCACGTTTTCCCATGTGTGAAATACTGCATTGCCATTTGTTTCTTTTTCTGTAGCAAGATCAAGAGCTTTCTTTTGATTATTAGAAAGCTTGTAATCCTTTATTCCAAACCAATCTTCTGGAAGTAAGTTCAAAAGCTCGGTCTTCTCGTTTAAAGACAGTTCTTCAAATGCTTTAGCCAATTGTTCTACGGTGATATTTGGAATTGTTGACATAATATGAAGGTAATGAATATTCTGTTTCTCACTGCAAAATTATATCACTATCAATATTCAATTTTTGATGTAAGGCCTTGGCAACATTTAGGGTAATCTCTCTTTTACCGTTCAAATAGTCGCTTATTCTGGAGGCACTTGTATTCAAAAGGGCTGCTAAATCCTTTCGTTTTAGGCCCATTTCGAACATACGCAACTCTATCATTTCCTGTAAGGTCGGTAAACCGATTGGAAAATGGATTTCTTCGTATTGCTCGATGATATCACTAATTGTCATAAATTCTTTGGCCAAAGGGTCATCCAATGGTGTATTGTCATCGACCACATCGATTAACTCTTCTAAGCGCAGGTTTGCTTTGACATATTTTTTATATGTAATGGCTTTTTCCATTTAAAGTTTCATTTTAGGTACTTTGGAATATCGCTTCGACCGTGCAAGATCCTAACGACACGAATGTAATCTTTTAAAATTCGGTAAAAAATAACATGGGATACAAACGGAAGACTATATAATCCAACTTTTATTTCATCCCTTTGTTTGCCGATGTCTGGATTTGTGGTCAAAGCCTCAAAATACTCCTTCAATCCCTCTAAATACTTTGTGGCCTGAGAATGTCCAAATTTATGGATTCCAAAATCATAGATTTCTTGAAGGTCATTTTTGGCGGCTTCAGCAAGAACATATCGATTCATTGAGCTTGCTTCCTAGAAGCTATGATATCGTCAACGCTGATATCGCTGTCTGGGCCGTTCCATCCTTTTTCAATCTCGGCCCTTAAATCTGCGATTACTTTATCGCGGTATATCTGATGCAAACGAAGTGCATCACGAATTACCTCACTATTGTTTTGATACTCCCCAGAATCGACCTGTTTGGAGATATATTCCTCTTGTTTTTTGGTAAAACTGATATTCATTGCAATCTATATTTTAGTTTAAATATAATAAACTTAACTATATTTAGCAAATATGGACATAAATAGCTAACAATATGGAATTTAAGTGCTCGACAGCAGAACTTAATCTTAAAATCGTTGGGTTAACCCATGCTACTTAAATGGTGTGCGGATTTTACCGATGTTAAGTATTTAATTGGAGTGAAGCATGTCTTATTAAAACATTCCAAAATCATATCCTAAATTTGAGAGTCGAAATGACATGGCTTGCGCACTTATTATAAATTTTTCGGACAATTCATCCACAATATCCCTATCTATCTTGTTTATAGCTGTTTTTTCTAACTCGTTTTTAATCCGAAATTCGGACATTCGCAACGAAGCTGCAAAGTTGCGCATTAGTACAGGAGATATTGAAATTGTTCTTTCTTTTTAGTTGCTCCTTTATCCTTGGGATGAAGACGATCTTGAACCTTTTCGACCAGATTATTTGGCTCATCGCAATACCTCCCAAGAAGATAAGGCAGTTGCCGATGAAGAAAAAACTTGATGGATCCTTGGCATATTCCAAGAAACTGGAATAGCTGGTGCGCATCAGGACAAGGCCAATACCATAGAACACCAACCGTGGTCTTTCCACATACTTGTCAAATCCAAGGGTCTCATTGAACATATAACGGGCAAAGAACCCAACATACGGAATTAGCAGGCGTAGAAAAACGTAGCCGAAACAAGCCAGTAACAGATATTTGATAAGAACATCCATGATTCTTAGTTACTATTTTACAGGAGTAAAAGCAGGAATTATGGATGTATTGAGAGATTTATGCGTTAGCAAGTAATAATCTGAAGGCTGCCGCAATTATGGGCAGGGGGAAGAAAGGTCAAGCGGCCATTTAGCCGCTTGTGTTTTGGCGCGGCCGTGAGGGTGTCGGGCGGGAACGCGAAGTAAGGCCGACCGACTTCCGCAGGGGCTTGGGCTTGGGAGTATATTATTTAAGGATCTAAACGAATACTGATGAACTGATGAGTTGTCCCATAAAAAGTTCGTTTTATAGAACTAATCCGAAATACTAATTTTATTCTTTTTATCTACTAAATCTTTCTTTTTCATAACTAAATTCAATTTTCACTAAATTTACTTCTACCTGATTTTATCGATGATTGCGAAGACTAAAATATATTTCCTTCTTTTATTGGCCTTTCAGTCAATAGTTTTCTCTTGTCGGGAGCGTACTTCTGAAGATATGATACGCATCGGATTCGCGCAGGCAATGACCAATGATGATTGGCGACGTTCGATGAACGATGCCATGAAACTTCAAGCGTCCTTGAATTCCAACATTGATCTGATCATTCGAGATGCAAATTACAATGTAGAAAAGCAAATCGAGCAGATTGAAAGTCTCATTGCCGATAGTCTCGATATTATTATTGTATCGCCGATTCAGTCAAAACCGATTACTCCAGTGGTTCAGAAAGCTCTTGATGCGGGCATTCCGGTATTATTGGTCGACCGAAAAACAGAAAACCAGAAATATACGGCCTATTTAGGTGCCGATAATATAGAGGTAGGAAGAAATGCCGCCAAGCAAATTATTGCATCCAACACAAAAGATTCAATTCGAATTGTTGAAATAAAAGGCCTAGCCGGATCTTCCCCGGCCGAGGAACGGAGTTTGGGTTTTAGGCAAATTATCGACCAGTATCAAAACGCCACTATTATAGAAAGTATTGAAGGCGATTGGGAAAAAGAGTCAATCCAAAAAAAATGGGCGCAACTTTTACGAAAAGATCCCAATATAGATTATGTTTTTGCCCATAATGATAGAATGGCAAGGGGCGCATGGGAGGTTGCACAAGATCTAGGAATAGAAAAATCAATAGAATTTATTGGAGTCGATGGCTTAAACGGCCCTGAGGGCGGTATCGACTTGGTACAGAAGGGCATTCTAAATGCTACTATACTTTACCCTACTGGCGGGGCTGAGGCTATCAAACTTGCCATGAAAATTGTAAATAAGGAACCAGTTGCAAAAACTAATATTTTATCGACAACTATCATTGATGAGCTGAACGCTGAAATCATGAAAAATCAGTTTGACAAAATAAATGAGCAGCAGACCAATATTGAGAATCAGCTAACTGCCATTAGCAGCCTGGAAGACCGTTATTATGTTCAAAACAATCGTTTAAAGATTACCTTGGCACTTTCGTCCATAATTCTAGCCCTTGCCTTGTATAGTATTTATTCAATTTTCGCGATTCGGAAAAAAAATAGACAATTGGAGCTTACGAATAAAAAAATAACAATTCAACGCAACCAAATTGAAAAAATTGCCGAAGAAGTTAAGATAAGTAATGAAGCGAAATTAAATTTTTTCACAGGACTCTCACACGAATTCAAGACCCCGATTACCTTAATATTGAGCTCCATAGAATCTGTTAGTGAGATAGCCAAAGAACGGGGATCCAAACTAAAAAACGAAGTGGAATTGATTTATAATAATTCCAATCGCTTGCTGCGTCTGATCAATCAGCTTTTGGACTTTAGAAAGATTGAAGACCGTAAATTCATCATTAGGGTATCAAAGACCAATTTATATACCTTTTCAAATAATATTTTTAAGGATTTCGAACGGGAAGCAAAAAAAAGGAATATTGACTTTAAGTTAATCTCAAACAACGACGCACTGGATGTTTTTGTTGACAGAAATTTGATGGATAAGGTCTATTTCAACCTGCTCTCAAATGCCTTTAAATTCACTCCAGACAATGGAAAAATCAGAATAGAAATTCGTGAGCATACCAATAAAAATACGGTTTCAATCCATTTTAAGGATTCAGGAATTGGTATACCTGAAAAGGAAATGTGCAATGTTTTTCAAGCCTTTTTCAAAGGCTCCAATAACAGAAAGAACAGCTCTGGAATTGGGTTGCATCTGAGCAAAGAATTTGTCGAAATGCATAAGGGTACCATAGATGTAAAGTCAATTCACGGAACCGAGTTCATCGTTACGATTTATAAAGGTCAAGCGCATTTTGATGAGAATGAAATCATTATCGAGCAAGATTTAGTGGATATCAACGTGATTGACTTCACTTCGGAACATTTGATTGAAGACGACTATCTGATTCAGACAACTGCAAGCCATCAAGAGAAATACTCAATTTTAATTATCGAAGATAATCGCGATCTATTGCTATTTCTTCGGAATAAATTGAAGTCGGAATATGAAATACACATGTCGGATGGAATAGATGCAATAGAAAAAGCTTTCGAAACAATTCCTGACATAATTTTATGCGACATTGCACTAGCCGATAAAAGCGGGTTTGAAATATGTGAAATTCTAAAAAAAGATTTAAGAACCTCTCACATACCAACTATTATTCTTACGGCTTTGGGAAATAAAGAGTCGTATTTAAAGGGGCTACAATGCGGTGCCGACCTATATCTTACCAAACCGTTTAGCTATTCTATACTCATTCAATCAATCAAATCATTACTTTATAATAGAGAAAAGTTGCGCTTTTACTTTACGAGCAATATTCATAGGATAGAGCATGCAATCTCCTTTGGTAACATAGAGCAAAAATTTGTTCAGAAATTGAACACCTTGATAAAGGATAATTTGGAAAACTCGGGGTTCTCCGTTGAAAACCTTGCCGGTAATCTCAATATCTCTAGGGTTCAATTATATCGAAAAGTAAAGGCCATAATGGGCATTAGTGTTAGTGATTATATTGGCAACATTCGCCTTGAAAAAGCAAAATCGATGCTTGAAAGTACCTCCATCAGTATTTCGGAAATAGCGTACGCAACAGGATTTTCATCTCCCAATTACTTCTCCACCGCTTTCAAAAACAGTTATGGAACTTCTCCTGCCGCTTTTAGGAAGTCTCTGTCATGATATTAATCGATTCTATTTAGCCATTGGATTGTTATAAGTGGTATCAATTTAGAACTTTCGGTAACATCAGTATAATTCATGAGATTATCCGAATGTTAAATATTAATTATAAATAGTTGATAATCAATAGATTAAATATTTGTATCAATTTCTTAACAAAACCATAACAGATTGCAACATAAGTAAAATTATACCATATTTTTTAAGAATAGTTTAGTCGTGACATTAGAAAATTGCGATTATGAAAAAAATATGGATTTGGTCGATTACTGCTGCATTGGCTGGTTTTCTTTTTGGCTTTGATACTGTAGTCATATCCGGAGCCGATAAAAAACTTCAGGTACTTTGGGATTCTTCTGACGTATTTCATGGCGTCGTTGTAATTGGAATGGCTCTTTGGGGAACTGTTGTAGGGGCGCTATTTGGTGGTATTCCTACCAATAAAATCGGACGAAAGAAAACCTTAATATGGATTGGAATTCTCTATACAATCTCTGCTTTAGGCTCTGCATTTGCAAATGATCCAATTACGTTTGCCGTTTTTAGATTTATAGGAGGTCTTGGTGTGGGAGCATCTACGATTGCTGCGCCCGCATATATCTCCGAAATTGCACCTGCCAAGGATAGGGGTAAGCTGGTCGGATTATATCAATTCAATATTGTTTTCGGAATCCTGATTGCCTTTTTTTCCAATTATTTGTTAAATGGCGTTGGCGAGAATGCTTGGCGTTGGATGGTCGGAGTAGAAGCGATTCCGGCCGCTTTATACACAGTATTTGCCTTTACGGTTCCTAAGAGCCCGAGATGGCTTCTTACCAAATTCAGAAATGATGAGGCACAACAGGTTCTTCGGTTAATCAATCCTGATCAAAATCCAGAAAAAATGATGCTGGATATTAAGGAGGAAATGGAAAATACTGTGCCTCACGAGACCATCTTCATTAAAAAATACCGTTTTCCTTTATTGCTGGCTTTTTGCATCGCTTTCTTCAACCAACTATCGGGCATAAATGCATTTCTATATTATGCCCCCAGAATAATGACTGAGGCTGGCCTTGAAGAGAGTTCAGCACTGCTAAGCAGTATAGGTATCGGCGTTACCAACATGCTTTTCACACTTTTAGGAATTTACCTAATTGATAGAGTTGGTAGAAAACAGTTGATGTACGCTGGTTCCATTGGTTACATAATATCATTATCATTAGTAGCCTGTGCCTTCTTCTTGAATTGGGAGGGCCTGGCCATGCCCATTTTTTTATTCTTGTTCATTGCAGCACACGCTATTGGTCAGGGAACGGTAATCTGGGTGTTTATTTCCGAAATATTCCCTAATCATTTACGAGGTTCTGGGCAGTCGTTCGGTAGTTCCGTGCATTGGATTTTGGCGGCCGTAGTTCCTTCTTTGATACCAGTATTGTTTTCAACCATAGGAGCAGGGGTGGTTTTTTCATTCTTTGCCATTATGATGGTCCTACAGTTATTTTTTGTGGCGTTCGTGATGCCAGAGACCAAAGGAATATCCCTAGAAGAACTAAGCAAAATTCTAATTAAACAAAAGCCAGATGATGAAAAGAAACTATAGCCTCCATATCAAAAAAAGGGTATTGGGTTTGGCCCTGGTACTTATGGTCTTTAGTGTGATGTTCTCCTGTAAAAGTGAGCTGAAAAAGGAAGGGAAAACGATACCACAGGAAAAGGAAGTTGTTTCGAACGATAATGAGAAATTGTACCGCCCAATCTTCCATTTCTCACCAGCAAAAGGATGGATGAATGATCCAAATGGAATGTTCTTTTACAACGGATATTACCATCTCTATTTTCAACATTATCCTGATGGCACCACTTGGGGACCTATGCATTGGGGGCATGCTATTAGTAAAGATATGGTTACTTGGAAAGAGCAACCGATAGCCTTATTTCCAGATGAATTGGGTTATATCTTTTCAGGTAGTGCCGTTGTAGACCATGATAATACCTCAGGCTTTGGAGTAGATGGCAAAACCCCAATTGTTGCAATTTTCACCAGCCATGACCCTAAAAAAGAGAAAACTGGAGAAATAGACGTCGAAAATCAAAGTATTGCCTATTCATTAGATGAAGGTATTACCTGGACGAAATACAGAGACAATCCCATTTTAAAGAATCCCGGCGCTAGGGATTTTAGGGACCCAAAAGTTAGTTGGGATGCACTGAGGAAAAGATGGACAATGGTTTTGGCAGCGGGCCAAGAAATTCAATTCTATATTTCCAAGGACCTAAAATCATGGGAGAAGCTTACAAGTTTTGGCGAAGGAATAGGTAATCATGATGGGGTATGGGAATGTCCAGATTTGTTTCAATTACCTGTTATTGGCAGTTCAGAAAAAAAGTGGGTTTTGTTGGTAAGTATAAATCCAGGTGGGCCTAATACAGGTTCGGCCACCCAATATTTTGTAGGTGATTTTGATGGTTCAAATTTTATTGTGGACGAATCATTCAAGCAGGAGATGGGAAAAGAGCATAGTTTTTGGGTTGATTATGGCCGTGACGATTATGCGGGCGTTACCTTTTCAAATATTGAAAACAAAGATGGCGGCAAGTTATTTATGGGATGGATGTCCAATTGGTTATATGCTAACGAGGTGCCTACCGAAAAATGGCGCAGTGCCATGACAATAGCACGTACGTTAGAATTAATTAAGGGTAAAAATACGTTTCGCCTAGTTGCGAATCCTGTTCCTGAACTAAATGAATTTAAGAGTGAGAAACTTAAAAATTCAGATGTGCTACTTGAAGGAAAGACCTTGTTGACCACTTCTAAGACAATCGATTTTACACGTGCCAAAATTAATTTTAAAGTTGAAGATTTAGTAGATGGCGTTTACACTTTTGAACTTTCGAACAGTGAAGGAGATAGTTTACGTTTTGGTTATGATGCCAAAAACGGAAACTACTTTGTGGATAGAAATCGTGCAGGGATCACTGATTTTTCAGACAAGTTTAGTGACAGAATAGCTATTGCGCCAAAGACCACTGTTGAAGATGATTGGTCCGGAACAATAGTCTTGGATAAGACTTCCATAGAGCTATTTTTTGATAACGGTCAAACCGTAATGACAGAAATATTCTTTCCGAAAGCCCCATTCGATAGTCTCTATTTTGAGGCTCCATCTGAAGAATCCAAACTCGAATACATAGAAATACATCAACTTAAATTTAACTTAAACTAGACAATTATGAAATTAAAACTCTTGCTATTATTATTGATTATTGTTCCGCTAGGTCTTTTGGCCCAAGGACAAATAACAGGTATGGTTACCTCCTCAGAGGATGGTTTGCCGTTACCAGGCACCTCGGTTATTATTAAGGGTACTACTACTGGTACAACTACGGATTTCGATGGTAACTATGAGTTGAACAATGTGGCTGCTGATGCTACCCTAGTCTTTAGCTATATTGGATTTACCACGATAGAGGTTCCCGTGAACGGCCAGTCAAAAATAAATGTTGCATTGCAAGTAGACGCACAGCAATTGGATGAGGTAGTTTTGACGGGGTACTCTACGGAACGCAAGGTTGATTTGACCGGAGCGGTTACAGTGGTAGATATTGCCCCGATTGAAGGTCAAAGTTTAAGTTCCGGAAATGCCATGCAGGCTTTGCAAGGAAGGGTAGGAGGACTTTTTATAGAAAAATCCGGTGATCCTACGGGGCTTAACAGTAGAATATTAATTAGGGGCCTCACCACCTTAGGTAATAATGATCCACTCTATATTATTGATGGTGTACCCACTAAAAGACAAGAAGTATTTGCAAGTTTGAACCCAGCAACTATAGAATCCATTCAAGTTTTGAAAGATGCTTCCGCTTCATCTATTTATGGATCAAGAGCAGCGAATGGCGTTATCGTAGTCAGTACAAAAAGTGGAATTAAAGGTGATCGTCTTACGGTAAGTATCAATTCAAACCTATCGGTTCAATCTGAGAGAAAACAACGTTATGATATGTTGAATTCACAGCAGCGTGGAGAAGCTTTATGGAGGGCATCCGTAAATGATGGCGCTGATCCGAATGCTGGCTACGGTGAGATTTACAATTTTGATTGGAACAATGATTTTAACAATCCTGTTCTTAATAGTGTGGCCGTGCAGCCTTTTGTAGGTGGTAATCCGGATGTACCTGCGGGAAATACAAATTGGCAAGATGAGGTATATGAAACAGGGTATGTATTCAATAATGAAGTTACTGTTTCCGCCAGTTCCGAAAAGTCTTCCTTATTGGTAAACCTTGGATATCTTAAGAATACCGGGATGCTAAAGTATACTGGTTACGACAGATATACTGCAAAAATCAACGGTACCACAAATCTTTTTAATGACAGATTGAAATTTGGTGTGAATACGCAAATTTCAACTTCAAATGAAACATTGGTTGCTAGTGATGTTGGTGGTGCGCCCACTACAGGTCTGTCTATTACCTTGGCACCGTCCATTCCTGTCTATGATGCGAATGGCGAATTTGCTGGGCCTTTGGGGGCAGGGTATTCAGATAGGAACAACCCATTATTAATGCAATACTTGAATAGATGGGATAATGCAACCAAAAATAACTTCTTCGGAAATGTTTTCGCTGAATTAACTATTTTGGATAATCTGAAGTTCCGTTCCAGTTTAGGAATAGATTTTAGTGATTTCAAAAAGAAGAATATCGAGCCAAAAGTTTTTAACGGTTTTGTAACAAGAAGTAATAATAGACTAATCTTTGATACTAACAAATTAAAGACGTTAACCTTTTCCAACACGTTGAATTATAATTTGGAGATCGGAAAGAACAGATTTGGAGTACTTTTAGGTATTGAGTCTATTCGGGAAGATTTTGATACAATTTTTGCACAAGCTGATGATTTTGCTGTAGAACAAGAATCTTATTTTGTGCTTTCTGCAGCTACGGGGGCGCGAACCAATAACGGTATATCTACCCAATATAGCTTGGTATCTCAATTTGGAAAATTGAATTATTCGTACGATGATAAATACTTGGCCTCTTTTACCATTCGTAGAGATGGTTCTTCAAGATTTGGGGCAAATAACAGGTACGGTGTTTTCCCGGCCGCAACAGTGGGTTGGAGGGTTAGTCAGGAAGAATTTTTAAAGGACAACGACTTAATTTCCAATTTAAAACTTAGGGCAGGTTATGGAGAAGTAGGAAACCAGGAAATTGGTAATACAGCTAGATATGGTTTGTATGAATCACGTTACGGTCAGAATCAAGCTCAATTGACGGGAGGATTTTTTGAAATATACTATAATGTAGGTACAGCGTATGATATTAATGGTAACAACACAGGTACGTTACCTTCAGGATTTGTTTCTACACAGGCACCAAACCCAAATTTGAAATGGGAAACAACCAAAGAATGGAACTATGGTATTGATTTTGGGTTTTTAAACAATAAAATAAATGGTTCATTTGATTATTTTACTAGGGAAACAACAGATATCTTGACCACTCCGCCTATTGCATCGGTAATCGGTGAGGGGCAACAGAGGGTATTAAACGGTGCGGCCACGGCCGCTAAAGGTTGGGAATTGAACGTCGGTTACTCCAATGTTTGGGATAACGGCCTATCTCTTGGTATTTCCACCAACTTTGGTGCCTTTAAGGATGAAATCACTTTTCTTCCTGAAGAGGTTAGGGCTGCCTTTCCAGGAACTGCACAGAATTCTATTTTAGGGCAATCACAAACAGCAATATTTGGATACCGAACAGACGGACTTTTTCAAAGTCAGGCAGATGTTGATTCCCATCCAACAGGAGGCGTACAAACAGGTAATGCCCGACCAGGCGGTATTAAAATCGTAGATACTGACAATAATGGTGTAATTGATAGTAATGACCGTGATTTTATTGGAAATACCCTGCCCGATTTGGAATATGGGATAAGATTGGATGTAGGATACAAAAATTTAGATTTTTCGGTTTTTGGTTCAGGTGTTGCAGGACGTATAGGTGTTGATTCCTATATATTCTGGAATAATTTCGTCCAAGGTAGAGATAATGCTGGCCTTGGAGTGTTGAACGCTTGGACACCACAAAATACGAGTTCTTCAATTCCTTCCCTGTCCTTAGTAAATAACTTCACAGATACTTCCGATTATATCTTTAGGAACAACTCCTACTTTAAGATTAGAAATATGCAGATTGGATATTCCTTGCCAAAGGATGTCATAAGCAGGATGGCAGGAATGACAGGACTTCGAATATATCTACAGGGGGAAAATTTATTTTGGTTTACCCCTAAGGGTTATATAGGTTCAGACCCAGAGAGAATAGATGTAAATAGAATTCCCGTACCTACAGTATATTCAGTAGGTTTGAACATTAACTTTTAATAAAAAATTGATAATCATGAAATATACTAAAATAATAGCCACAGTGATGTACACAGCCTTCGTGTTCACTGCTTGTTCTGACAACTATTTAGAATACGAACCTGAAGGTGTTTTGTCCAGTGAAAACGTGGCAACGGCCGAGAATGCAGAATCTTTGGTAATTGCCGCATATGCCGGTATTGCAAATGATGAAATGATCGGGCCTTTGACACACCAATGGGTGTATGGAAGTGTACGATCAGATGATGCTTATAAAGGCGGCGGCGGCCGCGGAGATGTTGGTGAGATAGACAGGTACGAACAATATAATCTTACCATAGCTGATATGGGAGATTTCATGGCCCCAAGAACTTGGACCGATTTTTATAAAGCGATATCAAGGGCAAACTTTGCACTATCCGTTATTAATGATATCCCGGATGGTGAATATGCCCTCAAAACAACCAGACAAGCGGAATTACGTTTTTTAAGGGCTCATTCGCACTTTATGTTAAAGTTGATCTTTAAGAAAATTCCGTACATCACCGAGGATATGACCCAAGAAGAAATTGGACAGACTTCCAATGATGTGGATAACGACGTATTATGGAATACTATCGCGGAAGATTTTCTTTTTGCCTACAATAACCTACCTCAATCACAGGAGCAAGTGGGTAGGGCGGACAGAAATGCTGCTGCGGCCTATTTGGCTAAATTACGTTTATATCAAGCCTATGAGCAAAATGATCAACACCAGGTAACCAATATCAATATGGCTCGTTTACAAGAAGTAATTGACTATGCTGATGAGGTAACTGGTAGTCTACAACCGGATTTTGGGGAAAATTTCTTGGATGGCTTTGACAACGGGCCGGAATCAATTTGGGCAGCTCAGTTTTCCATCAATGACGGTACTACCGTTGGAAGGGTAAGTTTTGTGACAGGATTAAATTCCCCGCATGGAACTGGATTATATGGTTGTTGTGGATTCCATTTAGCCAGCCAAAATATGGTGAACGCATTTAAAACCGATTCAAATGGTCTTCCTTTAATGGATTCTTTCAATGATGCCGATATTTTTACAAATGTTGATGCCAATGGTACTACACCCCCGGATAGTGGATTGAGTGTTGATCCAAGGCTTGACCATACTGTGGGAATACCAGGAAGACCCTTTAAGTATAGAAATACAGTAAACGATACTGGGGACATGGTCTATAATTTTAGTTGGGCAAGGGATCCTGGAGTTTATGGCTATTTTGGTAATATGAAAGAACAACAAGCCCCGGATTGTTCTTGCTATGTAAAAGAGGGACCGTTTGTAGGCACTTCAAAGAATGTGGATTTTATTCGATATGCCGATGTTCTTCTCTGGAAAGCCGAAGCCTTGATTCAATTGGATCGATGGGATGAAGCCTTGCCGATTATCAATCAAATTAGGAATCGTGCTATTGCAAGTACCCAAAGGCCATTGAATGCCGGTGCTTCGGATATCTACAATATTGGGACGTATGATTCGTTCCCAACCAAAGAATTTGCATGGAAGGCCCTGATGTTCGAAAGAAGGTTGGAATTTGCCATGGAAGGTCAAAGATGGTATGATCTCGTCCGATGGGGTATTGCTGCGGAAACTTTAAATGCCTATTTGGCCGAGGAAAAAACAAAAAGAGATTTTCTGGCCAACGCACAATTTACGGCAGGTAGGGATGAATACTACCCAATACCACAACGTGAAATTGATTTTACAGGTGGATTGTATATTCAAAATCCTGGATATTAACATTTCCAATTAAAGATAATTCAGTAATCTGAGTTAGTTTGAGTTAGTTTTTAAAAGCACGGGGGTTGTTTTCCGTGCTTTTTTAATCGATTTCTTGGGAACACTAATAAATACAATTATGAAAAAAGGATTTTTAATTGATATGGATGGTGTCATCTACAGCGGTGATACCATGATAGAGGGGGCTGACAAATTTATAGCCGATCTTCAAAAAGAAAACATACCTTTTTTATTTATGACCAACAATAGTCAGCGCACCCCGTCGGATACGGTAAATAAGGTGGCAAAAATGGGTATTAAGATCAAGGAAGAAAATGTGTACAGTAGTGCCATGGCTACCGCTTGGTTCCTTTCTTTTATGAAACCCCAAGGAACCGCATATGTGCTAGGAGAAGGAGGGTTAATTACGAGCCTTCATCAACAAGGCTATACCTTGGTCAATCAAAACCCCGACTTTGTTGTTGTTGGGGAAGGAAGAAATTTTACATTGGAAATGGTCAACAATGCTGTTGATATGATACTTTCAGGCTCCAAACTAATAGCTACAAACCTAGATCCCTCGCCTATGAAAAGGGGGTGGACCAATTTGGGCATCAAGGCCATAGTTGCAATGCTGGAAGAGGCAACAGGGAAAAAAGCATTTTCTGTGGGAAAGCCGAGCCCAGTTATGATGCGTGCCGCAAGAAAGACCTTGGGTTTGGAGGCAAGGGAAACTATTATCATCGGTGATACGATGGATACGGATATTCTAGGCGGAGTTCAATTGGGCTACACAACGATACTAACATTATCAGGAGTATCGAAAAAACATATTTTGGATGATTTTCCATTCAAGCCCGATCTGGTTATTGAATCTGTAGCACATTTAGATCTTAAACAGGCCCTGGATTTACAATAAAACAGGATGAAAAATAAAATAAATGCAGTATGTTTTGGAGAAGTTTTGTTCGATAACTTCCCTATGCACTCAAAAATTGGCGGGGCTCCTTTAAATGTTTCACTAAGGCTACAGTCTTTTGGTGTAAATGTTTCAATGATCAGTAGCGTTGGTAATGATTCCAAGGGAAAGGAACTTATGGAGTATCTTAAAAATTCTGAAATTAATGTTGACGGTATTCTGATCCAAGAAGAATACCGTACAGGCGAGGTCAATGTAGTCTTAAATGATAAAGGTGTGGCATCTTATGATATAGCGTACCCAGTTGCATGGGATAAGATTCCAAAGTCCAAGGCGAATGAAGATTTGGTAAGCGCCTCAGATGTTTTTGTATTTGGCAGTTTGGTTTGCAGGGATAAGCTATCAAGGGCATCATTACTATCTCTTCTCAAATATGCCCGGTATAAGGTTTTTGATGCAAACCTTAGATTTTCACATTATACCCACCAGATTTTGGTCAAGTTAATGAGTGAGGCAAATTTTATAAAATTCAATGATGACGAGCTGTATGAAATAGCGGAAGGACTTGGTTCTAAATATTATTCTATGGAACAGAACATCCTATTTCTTTCAAGGAAAACAAAAACAGATACAATTTGTGTCACCAAGGGAGCATATGGTGCCGTTCTGTACCACAACGAAAAATTTTACTATAATAGCGGCTACCGTATTAAGGTATTGGATACGGTTGGGTCAGGAGATTCTTTCTTAGCATCCCTACTTTATAAGCTTTTGAATGATGAAGGACCACAGGAAGCTATCAATTTTGGTTGCGCAATTGGTGCTATGGTCGCTAAAAAAGAAGGAGCTAATCCTATTTTGACAGAACAAGATATTGCCAATTTTATGACCCCTTGAACTGTAAAATAGTGCACCATAAAACGGCCGTTTAACGGGACTACTTTATAAAATCACAAGGCTTATTCCCAGGGTGTCCCATTCGTGGTTTCTTTTAATAGTTTCGTTAATTAACCTTTTATGGAACTCATTTATATTAAAAATCCAGATTTAACTCAGGAATCAAATTTGCAGCCTCCTTCATTTTTTCGTCAATAATTTACGTGTAGATTTCCGTGGTACGCATTTCACGATGCCCCAAGCGTTTTGAAACTGTGTAGATATCCGCTCCGTTTTCTAGTAATAAAACGGCATTAGTGTGCCGTGCACTATGGAATGTAATATGCTTTGTGATCCCTGCCTTCATACACCCTCTAAGAATCTCGGTATTATAGACTGCTCCATACTTAAGACCTCTAAAAACTCGGTCGCCCTCATTGGTTCTTTTTCCAAGTAAGGCCCTTGATTGTTCAGATATAAACAGGTGTTCCAGGCCATCTCCATAATGTTTTCTCTCTAATTCAATGGCGGTTTATCATATTTCCATTCCCAGACCTCTCCATCTTCCGGATCCATAACAATCCCCAACAAGGCGAAGTTGTTCTTTTCAAGAATTCTTGTGGAGTAATTTTTCTCTGGCAATGTCCTTGCTGTAACGATGACCGAGGGGTCTGTTTTTAAGGCCAGTTCCACTAACATTCTGCACACCTGGGTACCGACACCTTTTTGTCTGTACGTTTCCATTGTGGCGTAGGCAATTTCCACTTGCCCGTTCACGGGTTTTCCCTTAAAGCCAGCCGCAGCGATCAGTTGCCTGCCATCTGACACATAGTAGCCTATCCAAGGGGGGCTGAACCCGACTTTTTTATAGTAGTCCAAGGTCATGTAAATAGTATCCTTACAGTCAGGATTATCGATAAATTCCTGATTTTCTGCTATGGTTTTCTTAATCGGTATCAATACCATGATATATTGTAAAATTCAGATTATAGATTGATCGCTATTGGCTATCGCCTCCGCCTCAATTTCAATCAAAAACCGCTCTTCGGCCAGGGCCGCGACGCCGATAAGTGATAAGGCGGGTAATTGACCTGGGGGAAAAACCCTAAGCAGCTCTTCCTGAATGATGGCGGCTTGTTCGTACCGGTAATTCACTATATAAATCACCAGCTTAACTACATCCTGAGCTATTGCCCCTCCACTGGTCAAGGCCGTTTGCAGGTTTGCCAATGACTGGCGGGTTTGTTCCTGAAAACTGCCACTTCCTTTTAATTTCTTGTGTTTGTCAACCCCCACTTGCCCAGAAATATGAATAAATTTCAACCCATGGCGTTCAACAACGATTACTTGGGTGAACATGCCGCTCCAATCTAGTAGGTGTTCAGGGTTGATGTATTGCTTCTGCATAGTTTTTTAGTTTGCCCATTCGATCAATATTACACCAAAATTATTCTCCAGCGTGCCTGTTCTCATGCAATTTCAGAAGTTGTGGGGTTCACCTTTATTGGCTCTGTAATGTCCTTTATAGAATTCTAAAAAGAGACTAAGTTTTCCGTTTTTAATCTTCGTGCCATTGGAACTTATTTTCATAATCGACGTGAAATAAACGTAAGAGAATAAAGATTAAGGGAAAGGGAAAACAAAAAAGCATTTCAATATCTCATTGATATGTAACCATTTAAGCCAATTTGAAACCAAATAAAATACTTATTTATTTTCCGATGCAGAAATTGGAAAAAATATTCCCTAAAAGCTCGTCATTGGTTACTTCCCCGGTAATTTCCCCAAGATGGTACAAGGCATCCTTTACATCGATTGCCAAAAGGTCGCTCGGAAGGTCTTCGATCATCCCAACTTTGACCTGTTCAATAGCGGTCAAGGCTTTTAGCAGGGAATCGTAATGCCGTGAATTGGAAACAATCGCTCCACTCGCATTGAGCGTGCCGATTTTGACCAACTCCAATAGGGTGGCGTTTAGGTTTTCTATGCCAAAACCTGATTTAGCGGCAATTAAATATACTTCCTTAAAGTGTTTTTTGATATTTTTTTGCTGTTCTATGGTCAACGTATCTACCTTATTGATCAAGGTAATAAGTGGTTTGTCTGGAAATTTTGTACGTATTTTTTCCAATTCGTCTTTTATCCGCTCCATTTCCTTGGGTTCTTTGATCAACGAAGTTCCATCGATCATATACAACACCAACCGGGCATTTTCAATTTTCAAAAAGGTCCGTTGAATGCCCATGCCTTCGATGATATCTTCAGTATCGCGTATCCCTGCCGTATCGATAAATCGAAATCCGATGCCCCCGATGGTTATTTCATCTTCTATGCTATCCCTGGTAGTTCCTGCAATTTCAGAGACAATGGCGCGCTCTTCGTTTAACAAGGTGTTCAATAGGGTCGATTTTCCCACGTTTGGCTCCCCGATGATCGCAACTGGGATACCATTTTTTAACACGTTCCCAACGGCAAACGAGGCGATTAGCCCTTTGAGCACTTTTTCTATCTTAATTAAAAATTCCTGAAATTGTTCCCGGTCTGCAAACGCGACATCCTCTTCCGAAAAATCAAGCTCGAGCTCGATCAGGGACGCAAACTGCAAAAGTTCATCACGCAATCTCTTTATTTCATTGCTAAACCCCCCACGCATTTGTTGTAGGGCGATCTGATGGCTTGCCTCATTTTCGGCGGCGATCAAATCCGAAACGGCTTCGGCTTGGCTCAAGTCGAACTTTCCGTTCAAAAAGGCCCGTAAGGTAAATTCCCCGGCATCGGCCATTCGGCAACCACTCCTTAGGAATAATTGAATGATCTGTTGTTGAATATAAGGTGAACCATGACACGAAATCTCTACCACATTCTCGCCAGTATAGGAATGTGGGCCTTTGAAAATCGTAAATAACGCCTCATCGAATATCTTTGCCCCCTCGACCACGTTCCCTAAATGAACGGTATGACTTTTTTGTTCGGAAAGATGCTTATGGCCTGTCGAGGTATAAAAGCGATCGGCCAATTCGATGGCCGAAGCCCCCGATAACCTTATTATGGCTATTGCGCCGGCCCCTGAAGGCGTTGCCAGGGCAATTATGGTATCATTCCGTATCATTATCTCACAATTTCTATGCAAAAATAACTAAAAAGAGGGAGAGGATGGGCATCGAAGGAAAGTGGTCATAGCTTCGGAAAATGGATTATTCCATAGGGCAGATGCCGCATATTTCGTATCTTCGAAGGCACCAAAAAAATAAAGATTTACTATGAAAAAATTACTAATAACCCTCACTGTCCTATTCGTTCTTGGCAATGCATCCTATGCCCAGGAGACCGTTCAGGCTCAAGATTCTGCGGCCGTCAGCCAGGCAGCCATTGCGGAAACGAATGAAGTGATAGCAAATGTAGAAGCCCAAAAAAAAGCCGATAAGGCACTAAAAAAGGCTGAAAAAGCCCAAAAGAAAGCCGAAAAATCGAAAAAGCGAGCCGATAGGGAAATCAAGAAGCGAGAGCAAAAGTCGAAGGCCATCAATAAGAAAATGAAATCGATTGAACGTGATGAGCAAAAAATCGCGAAAATAGAGGCCAAATTTTCCAAAAATAAGGTTAAGGGGAAACTCTCGCCCATTGACGAACTGGAAATGCGGCAAGACATCGACAAAATGAAGTTGAATGTTCTAAGGGATAAAGAACAATTGGCAAAAATGCAAAGGAAACAGTAGGCGCCAAACCCTGTAAATTTTCGAGAATAGTGTAACAAAATCTCCATCAACGCGTCTTATTGGTAGTAAAACCCATAATCAATCAAAAAATGGAAATCATCAATCAAGACGCAACATTACGCACAGATAACCAGTTATTGGCTTTGACCCATTTATCGCAATTGCTAAACTTTTTTACCGGTTTTGGCGGACTCATTGTTCCGTTGGTCGTATGGTTGGCCAATAAAAATGGCGTTGCCGGTATGGATGAACATGGTAAGGCAATCATCAATTTTCAATTAAGTATGATCTTATTTGGCATTTTAAGTATCCCAGCCATTCTTTTGCTGGGCTTAGGAATTTTGACCTTGATTTTTGTGGGAATTCTTAGCGTTGTCATGCCGATCGTAAATGCTGTTCGGGCATCGAATGGGGAATCCCCGAGCTATATTATGACCATTCGCTTTATTTCTTAAAAAACTACCCTAAAAAAATCGCCCCGATAGTTGCTATCGGGGCGATTTTTATTTTAAGTAGTATGTATCAATTGTTCAACATGACAGGCATCACCAACATGACCACATGCTCTCCAGGATCAAGACCATCCATTGGGGTAAGGATTCCAGCACGGTTGGGCAGGCTCATTTCCAAAGCGACGTCTTCTGAATTCAAATTGTTCAGCATTTCGGTCAGGAATCGGGAATTGAAACCGATTTGCATATCATCCCCTTGGTAGGAACAGGTCAACCGTTCTTCGGCTTTGTTACTGTAATCGATGTCTTCTGCCGAAATGTTCAATTCGGCACCGGCGATTTTTAGTCGAATCTGGTGCGTAGTTTTATTTGAGAATATAGAGACCCTTTTGACCGAGCTTAAAAACTGGTTCCTGGAAATAGAGAGTTTATTTGGATTTTCCTTTGGGATCACCGCCTCGTAGTTCGGGTATTTTCCATCGATCAATCTACAGATCAACTCAGAATTGTCAAAACTGAATTTGGCATTGCTATCATTATATTCAATGGTCACTTCTGATTCACTACCCGCCAAAATACTTTTCAACAATGTCAATGGCTTTTTTGGCATGATAAATTCGGCCACCTGGGTGGCAGTAACATCGGTGCGTTGATACTTCACCAATTTGTGTGCATCGGTTGCGACAAAGGTTAAATTTTCTGGGGAGAACTGAAAAAACACCCCACTCATGACGGGTCGCAAGTCGTCATTGCCAGCCGCGAAAATGGTCTTGTTGATCGCGGTGGCCAAAATATCGCCCAAAATGGTGGTAGTGCTCGGATTGGCCAATTCGACCGCTTTAGGGAATTCGGCACCGTCTGCGTATGCCAAGGCATATTTACCGTAGTTTGAGCTTATCTCAACCGTATTATTGTCTTCTACTACAAAGGTCAACGGTTGCTCTGGAAATGTCTTCAAGGTTTCTAAAAGTAATCTAGCGGGCACGGCAATCACACCTTCGTCCTTTGAATCGACCTTGAGTTCGGTACTCATAGTGGTTTCAAGATCCGATGCAGAAACCATTAGTTTGCCTTTTTTGAGATCGAATAAAAAATTATCCAAAATCGGTAGGGTATTGCTATTGTTGATAACCCCTCCTAAAACTTGCAATTGTTTTAATAAGTATGTGCTGGAAACTATGAACTTCATGCTGTATTGCTATTTCTTGTATTAAATTCAATTGTACCTGCGGGTAGTTAACCCTTTGTACCTCGCAAACTCTATTTTTAAAGGAATTTATGAACCATTTTGTCGTTATTCGGTATTCGCACTACTAATAATGGTTTTTTTTGCTACGTATTATTTGTATGATCCAGGCGATAAACGAAAGCAGTTAAAAGGCGCCTCCCTTAATAAAATCTGGCTTTCGCAATCAAACAAAGATATTTTAAATGTCCTTTTTACCGAAACAAACTTATTAACAGTTACCTGCCATATTTCCGTTTTCGAAAATAGTTGAATAGCAAGCCAATAACCAAGGTCAAAAGCAATGGTAGACCTATATTTATTAACTGCCATTGGGTTTTTTCCTGGCGTATCTTGTCGGCATCCAGAAATGGAATATGTACTTGTTTTGTACGAATGTTTATAAGTCCGGTGTCATCAAGCAGGTAATTGATCGCATTTAAGAGGAATTCCTTATTCCCATAAAAATTATTCGTCCATTTATCATAGCCCAACTCCAAGGGCCGACCATTTCGAATTTGGTTCTTGATGATATCCCCATCGGAGACGACCAGCATTTTGTTTGACTTCCCCTGCTCACTATCTTTTGTGAGTTTTATTGGTTTGACACGGTTCGAATAGGCCGAAATAAAATCTCCTTCGATCAAGACGGCTAAGGGCTGATTGCCATTGTTGAACAATTCTTTCTGTGGAGGCGTATTAATGAGATCAAGACCGATCTGTTTCGGCGTGCCCTCTGTTTTTGAAAGGGGTGAGCTTTGAAGTAGGATGGTCTTTTTATTTTTGTTTTTTAAGGTATCAATAGCGCTCGCAAACTGAAACCGGATGGCTTCCAGGTTATTATTGATCGGGTGATCATTTTTTGAAAAAACCATGGGGTTATACAACCAAGGCACCGGATTATACGCTGAACCTTGACCTTCCCCAGTCGCCAAAACGATCTGGGTGAAATACATGTCGGTAATCAAAGTCGGATTGATACGGATGCCATATTTGAAGAAAAAATCGGTCAGATTGAGATCCAAAGGAAAAGCCATGCTACTTCCCGTATCATTAAAGAGACTATCCAATTCAATATTTACCTGGTCTATCAACCACGCCGATTTTCCACCGTTTATAATGTATTGGTCCATAACATACTTTTCGGCATCCGAAAAGGGTGTGGTCGGCTTTGCGATGAGTGCCAGATCAAAACCTTCGAGTTGGTCTAACACTTTTTGCGGATTCGTCGCGACCGAGTCTAAGGTAATCGCCCCAATATTATAATATTCACGTAGGGTGGTAAGTAGGTCGGCTATATAAATATCGTCTAATTCCCCATTCCCTTTGATGACCGCAATTCGCTTTTTTTCGGTGATACCCAATTTGGTAAAGGCATCGGCAAAGGCATATTCAAGACCTTGCACCGAATTATTCACGCGTTCTTCGGTGGTTGCTCCGAGCTTGTTCTTAAGTAAGGGTACTTTTACGGTCTTCTTATTAAAGTTGACCATGGCCCACGGAAAAACGATTTCCTGGGAAACCTTGCTCTCGTCTTCGACGGTAACGCGGGTCGGGGTGAGGCCTAATGACTGTAAATCGGTAATCGCCCCGTCGATTTGTTCGACCCCTTGTAAAGGATCTGTAAAACTGAATTTTATGTTCTTGTTTTTAGACTGAAATTCTTCCAATAAAAGCCGCGTTTCGGTTTTTAGTTTGGCAAATTCCTGCGGTAGGTTGCCATCTAAAAGTACATCGATGATTACAGGGTTCTTGAATTTCGTAACGGTATTGATTGCCGCTTGGGATAATGTATAGCGATGGTCTTCCGTCATATCGAACCGACGATACAAAAAAGTAGCCAGTACGTTGACCAGCACGAGCACAAGAACTGCTTTTAATACGGATGCCATTCCCTTTCTCATCTGCGTCTGGGGTTTCTAAGTTGAAACACGGTCATAAACAGGAAAAAGAGGGCAAGACTACTAAAATAGACCAGATCCCGGGTATCAAGAATCCCCAAGGCGATATTTTCAAAATGCGATTTCATCCCAAGGCTTTTGATGAAAATTGCAGTAGTGCCGTCGGAAAGGCCCATAGAAATTGCATCAAAACAATAATACATGACAAAACAAATTGCAAGGGCGCCAAGGAAGGCAAGAATCTGGTTTTCTGACAAGCTTGATGAAAAGAGTCCGATGGCCGTGTAGCAGGCAATCAAGAAAACGATTCCGAAATAAGAACCAAAAATGAGCCCTATGTCTAAATTCCCCACGGTCGTGCCCAAGGAATAAATGCAATAAACATAGAGCAAAGTCGGCAATAAAGCAATGAGTGCAACGGTCAGGGTGCCTAGGAACTTGCCCCAAACGAGTTGCCACAATGAGATAGGTTTGATAAATAACAATTCAAGCGTCCCCATTTTTTTCTCTTCCGAAAAGCTCTTCATAGTGATTGCAGGAATCAAAAAGAGAAACACCCATGGGGCTAAAAGGAAAAAATTGCCCAAATCGGCAAAACCAGCTTCAAAAATATTGAACTGACCTTTTAAAAACCAGAGAAAAAGCCCATTTAGCAATAAGAAAAGCCCAATGACCATATATCCGATCGGGGAACTGAAGTAGGATTGTATTTCACGTTTAAAAATGGCCAGCATCGAAACTTACTTCTTTAAAGGCGTAAAACTACCATTATTTTTTATCATAGTTTCCCACACTATTTATTTAAAATTTATAGTAATCGTATCGCGGTAATCCAGCCCCAATAACGTCGATGCACCACCAACCGTATTCAAGTCGCTTTTATAAATCGCTAGTTCTAAATAGCCAGATGAATTGAAAAGTGACAAAAGATCTCCAGCGCCTTTGCGCTTACTTTTATCCAGCTCAAAATTTATGATGTCGCTATAGTTCGAATAAATCTGGTTGATTTTATTGGTACGGGCATTGAGTTCAAATTCCCGGCCTTTTCGATACGCCTCGAAAAAATTTTTCTGAATGTTGGTGACTACATTACCGTAGTTATCAATGTAGATAATATTTCCGATTATTTTATTGCCATTATCGGTAACAGTCGGTGCAAATCCCCTTAAATCCTTCAATTCCGCAAAGGGTTTTCCAACGACCTCGAGCGTTCCGCCCCGTGCAATATGACAGGCTACCTGTACAAAAACATTCATCATTGGAAAAGATCCAATGGGGTTCGGAAGATCTGATCTCGACCACTTTCTCAGGTTGTATCTCGGCGGTTATCAAACCGATGACCCCATTATTGGCACTCACGAAATAATGGCCGTCGACCAAAACGGCAATATGTTTATTCTCAGGTGTGGGCTCTGAATCGACCCCCACGACATGTATGGTTCCTTGCGGGAAATTTTTATACGAGTTTCCGAGGATATAGGCACATTCCTGAATATTAAACGGACTAATATTATGCGATATATCAACAATTTTGGCGTCGGCCAACTCTTTATAAATACTACCTTTCAAGGCGCCTACGAAATGGTCCTTGAGTCCAAAATCTGTAGTTAACGTAATAATTGCCATGCAGCAATGTTGATATGTTTTTGGTTCGCCAAACTGATTTTTTACTTAAGTTTGTTGGACAAAATTAAACAAAAAAACAGCCTAGTGAAATTTATCTTTTTCGGGCCCAATTAATACCTACTCTTTGAACGAACTTATCCTAGAACTTTCCGAAATCAGCCCCAGAGATTTTTTTGGGCAGCAGAATGAAAATATCGATGTACTAAAAAAATATTTCCCCAAATTAAAAATCGTCGCTAGGGGAAACAAAATAATGGTTTATGGTGATGAAGAACTTTTAGAGGAGTTCGATCGTCGATTTGATATGCTTACCGCACATTTTGCGAAATACAATACGCTGAACGAAAATATTATCGAACGCGTGCTTGCCAGTAACACACGGGAAGACTATCAATCATCTGAAAATAGCGGAGATGTTTTAGTACATGGTGTCAGTGGTAAACTGATCAAGGCACAAACCGTAAATCAACGAAAGCTGGTCGATGCTGCCAAGGTAAACGATATGGTCTTTGCCATAGGGCCGGCGGGTACTGGCAAAACCTATACGGGGGTAGCTCTGGCAGTTAAAGCGTTGAAAGAGAAGCAGGTAAAGCGCATCATATTAACCAGGCCTGCAGTAGAGGCCGGTGAAAATTTAGGCTTTTTACCCGGGGATTTAAAGGAAAAGCTCGATCCCTATATGCAACCGTTGTATGATGCCCTGCGAGACATGATACCAACAGAAAAATTGGCACAATACATCGAGAATGGCACCATTCAGATTGCCCCACTTGCATTCATGAGGGGGAGGACATTAGACCATGCCTTCGTCATTTTAGATGAAGCACAGAATACGACCCATGCCCAAATGAAAATGTTCCTTACCCGGATGGGTAAAAGTGCCAAGTTTATGATAACCGGTGATCCTGGGCAGATCGATTTACCGAGACGGGTTACTTCAGGATTAAAAGAGGCCTTGTTGATACTAAAAAATATTGATGGGATCGAAATGATCTATTTAGATGACAAGGATGTCATACGACATAAACTCGTGAAAAAAGTCATCGATGCCTATAAGAATATTGAACATCAGAATTAAGGCGATTCATGGCCTTAAAACTATTGGGGGCGGCCTTCGATAAAATAAATTCGATGCCTTTGCGTACCACGAAACGAACAACGAATGACCTGTCTTCACGTGGGTCTACCTCGAAACAACAAAAGAAGCAATGACAGCCACTTTAATGGACACGAATTTCAATTTCCCAGGACAACTAGGTGTCTATAAAGGGAAAGTACGCGAAGTTTATTCCCTACCGAATGATATCTTGGTCATGGTTGCTACCGATCGGCTGTCTGCATTTGATGTGGTAATGCCCAAGGGTATCCCGTACAAAGGACAAATTCTCAATCAGATTGCCACCAAGATGATGATGGCAACACAGGATATTGTTCCCAACTGGTTACAAGCCACTCCCGACCCCAATGTGGCCATAGGGCATCGCTGTGAACCTTTTAAGGTCGAAATGGTCATTCGTGGATATTTGTCAGGTCATGCGGCCCGCGAATACAAATTGGGCAAGCGGTTACTATGTGGCGTTCCCATGCCCGATGGGATGCAAGAGAATGATAAATTTCCAGAGCCTATAATTACCCCCGCTACAAAAGCTGAAATGGGTGATCATGATGAGGATATTTCGAAGGAAGCCATCGTACAAAGAAAGCTAGTATCAAGGGAGGATTATGAGATCCTTGAAAAATATACGAATGCCTTGTTTGATAGAGGTACTCAAATCGCGAAAGAACGCGGACTTATTTTGGTGGATACCAAATACGAATTTGGCAAGACGAAGGCCGGGAAAATTGTCTTGATCGATGAAATACACACGCCGGATTCTTCGCGATATTTTTATGCCGATGGCTACCAAGAACGCCAGGATAGGGGGGAAGCCCAAAAACAACTTTCAAAGGAATTCGTGAGACAATGGTTGATTAGCAATGGTTTTCAAGGTTTGGCAGGGCAACAGGTCCCTGAGATGAAAGATGACTATATAGAATCGGTCTCAGAACGCTACATCGAGCTCTACGAGAATATTACGGGCGATACATTTGTAAAAGCCGATACGACTGATCTTTTGACCCGTATCGAAAGAAACGTGCAGGCATATCTCGAATCGCTCTAAGATCAAAGGGTCTTGTTTTACTTTTTATTCCTTCGAAATTCCTAAAAGATAGTTTTCAAGTCTCACAATATTCTGTTTAAGGCCTTCATCCGCTTTGTGGGCCTTGATGATGGTATCGTACATTTCAACCGTGTCGAAGCACATTGACCAGTCAATGAGGGTATCTGTGTCCCGACTTTCGAAGTTGATAGTCGTTATGAAATGTGGATTGAAGTGTTCGAACACGATTTTTTTATACGGCACGATTTCTTTAAAGATACTTCGGTTCGGATAGTTGGTACCGTCAGGGCCGTGTAGGGTCAATTTCCATTGCCCGCCTTCCTTGACCTCCATTTTATGAATGGTGGTGGTGAATCCGTTTGGGCCCCACCAATGCACGAGATGTTTGGGGTCTGTCCAGACCATCCAGACCTTTTTAATTGGGAATTTTATTGAGGAGGTACGATTAAGTGTTTTATTTTCAGCGTTTTCCATTCTGCAACTCGCAACTTATTTAGATTGTTGAGAAACACTTTTTATTGAAGCTGGTATGTAGACGCTACCAAAAAGCACGCGCCTGTTCTTGTTGATGGGATCATAATTCATAAAAATCATTTTCAGGGACCAGGATCGTTGTCAATTCAACGGTATGGCCATCTGGATCTTTTGTATACATCGATTTAAAATAATGGTGGTCCTCAATACTGAATTCCATTTTCAAATCGGTATACCGTTTTTCTGCCCGTACAAAATTTTCTTGGGTTACGTTAAATGCAAAATGGTCAATTTTTACGTTTCTCGATGTTGGGTCGAGGATAGTATCGGAGCTATACGCAGGAAATAGGGCGATCCCTGATTTTTTTGCCAGCATAAAAATCGGAAACGCTCCCCATTCAGGTAGTTGATATTTTTTAAGTCCCAATACGTTTTGGTACCATTCGGCGGATACTTGTAGATCTTTTACACGAATCGCAACATGATCCAAAAATTGAATTTCGAATTTTTTGTTGTTATCGGTCATAGTTAAACACAAGGATGACAGTGATGCTATTCTAGTTTTAAAGGTGATCCGACGACCTTCATATCGTGGTCTTCGAACACTTTTGCGATTTCTTGCTTTGAGGGTGGTGCTGTCCATTGGTCGGTCACCTTAAAAAATGCCTCCATTTTACCTGCAGGTACATACGATACGATCATTTTACCGTTTTCAGACAACTGTAGGAAGGCATGTTGTACATTGCGAGGTAAAAAGATAGTATCCCCGGTTTTCATATCAAATTGTTCATCACCAACTTGAAATAAATAGGTTCCTTCAACAATATAGAACCATTCATCTTGATACGGATGAATATGCAGGGGTGGGCCGCCATTCGGGGAAAGGCCGGTTTGTTCGAAAACCGCAATTTCATTCTCCGTGTCACTGCCAGAAATTTTAATATCCAAAATGTTCGAGGTAACCCCTTTCATTTTGAAGTGTTTCCCAAACCTGGCTTCCCCGGAAGCCACCTTAAATCCTTTGCCGGTTCGTATCGTATCCTTAATCGTTACCATTTTCGCCATTAAGGAAAAGGGTATCGCAGAAAGTAAACCAATAAGCACATTTCTTCTTTTCATTGTAGATTTTTCTATTTAGGTTCTTTTTCTGTTTTCGGAATTCCAGTTCAAAAAGGGCCGAAACCGTACCGAAGACTTTGGATCGACATCATAAATTTACATCAAGTAGCTGTGTTGGCAAATGGGTAAGGTACTTATTTCAGATAATTATTTTCATAAACAACACGAAGCCCATTTTTTATAAGGGGACCGAAAAACGATTTGGGCTATTGTGATGTATTCAGTTACACTTAAAAAAGGTCTCTAATCTAATATACTGGACTGTGCATTTTGGTAGTTTGATTGCATAAAGGATTTTTAAAAGACCGCTCGGATTCCCTTATGTGAAAATATGCAAATAGGTACCAGCTGTGCAATACTTGAAAGGGATGCTCAGGAAGCGAATGAAGCCAATCGGCAGCGATAGAATTAGGAGGGAGCCTGCTTAGGCGGCGCCTAACTGCCTTAGCATTTTTACGTGCGACCAGATGGCCGAGGCAAAACTATTTTTTGTGGTATAGGGCATATCGTATTCTTTAGCGGTATGTACCACGATTTTCGATATTTCCTTATAATGAATGTGGCAAACATTCGGTAATAGATGATGTTCTATTTGATAATTGAGTCCGCCGATCAACCAAGAAAAAAAACCGCTCCGAGGTGAAAAATTGCTGGTCGTGGCAAATTGATGTGTATACCAATCCCCCGCAATAATTCCATTTTCATCAGGCAATGGAAATTCGGAACTAGGTAATATATGAGCGACTTGAAAAACAAGACTAATTAGCAGTCCGGTAACAAAATGCATCCCTAAAAATGCTAAAAGTACAATCCACCAGGGCAGCGGTACAATGATCATGGGTAAAATAAGGGCATAGGAATAATAAAGAAGTTTCCATCCTACCATACTGATAAGCGCATTTTTAAATTCATTTTTTTTATCTAAAAAGCCCATGGCATGATATCTCTTTATGCGAACAAAGTCTTTTGTAGTAATCCATGATAGCGTCGCCATCCCATAGAAAAACCAGATATAGATATGTTGAAATCGATGTAACCAATATTTTTTTGCATGTGGGGAGAATCTTAGGAAGAAGGGGGCATTCAAGTCGTCATCGGCGTGTTCGATATTCGTAAAGGTGTGGTGTAGCTGGTTGTGCTGAATTCGCCAAACCGTGGAATTTGCCCCAATAAGATTAAAGGTGCAGCCCATGAGCCGGTTGATTTTTTGATTTTTCGAATACGAACCGTGAATCGCGTCGTGCATAACCCCCATTCCGATTCCGGCCATGCCAAGACCTGCAATAATATAAACTACAAACAAGAACGCGGTACTTGTAATAAGGCCTAGGTTAATCAGGATCAAGGGTCCGAAAAACAGGGTGAGCATCAAAACAGTCTTGCCATACATACTGTAGTTGGCGTTCTTACTTAAGGCTTTGTTCTTGAAGTGGTAATTGACCCGTTCTCTTAGGGCCTTTGAAAATTCGAGGCCTTTTGCCTTCGTAAATTTTGGAATGAGAAATTGTCCATTTATTTCTTCTATCATTATTTCAGGGGATGACAAGCATTAAGTCCCTACGGTTCGAAGACAATCTTCGATAATTTATAAATTACAGTAAGGGTAAGGTTAATAAATCTCAAATAGGACACTATAGTTTCGGAAAATCAGCAAGGGAATCATAACTAGCTAACTAACGGAAATGAGCCACAATAATTGTCTACTTTATTTTCTCGAACACCAAACGGTAATGGTCCATGACCTCATTTTCAAAGCATACCCGGTTCGGACTCACATTAAAGATGGCCACCAGATGCCTGAATTCCTTGTTCATAAAATAACTGGGTATTAAGGATATAAACAACCAATATTTTTTCAAATTGAATTTCCTGAACTTTTTTCGCCATTGTCCGATGGTTTCTATATAATCCAATCTTCCGCTACTCTTAGAAATTAGTTTGAAATGGGGTTCGGCATTGCGGATGACCATTTCGGGACCATAAGGCAGCCAGGAACCTGGGAATTGCTTAACCATTAGGGCCATTATGTAGGCAGTGGAGTCTTTTGGGGCGTTGATATCCAACGCTTCAAAGGGTATCATGTTCTTGCTAAAGGTCATGGTTTGCATATAGAAACGACCTCCTACAGGCAAGAGTTCGTTAAGGGTCTTAAAAAAATCGGTGTAAACCTCTTCCTGCTTTCCTTCTTGCCAGGTCTCTACCGAACAAAAATGTTCTAACCCCCCGATGCAGCTAATTGCATCGAAAGTTCCAAAATCTTCGGGTTTGACCGTTCGACAATCTTTTACTAGGACATTGAAGCCATTTTTTTGGGAAGCATCGGCCTGCCCTTGGGAAAGGGTCAACCCAAGACCAATAGCGCCTCTTTCTTTTACGATATACCGCAGAAAAGGTGCCCAACCGCAGGCCATGTCTAGTACCTTGCTACCTTTTTCGATGTTCAGGCTGTCGGCAATGAACTTGTGCTTTGCCTTTTGGGCTTCCTCAAGGGTCATCGAAAAATCCCCATCATATTTGGCACCACTATAATCGCCAGTTTCACCCATACTAAGGCGAAAGATCTCATCGATCGTAGTGTATGTGAAGTCTAAATCATTTTTATCTGCCATATAAAATACCGATTTCGAACCTGTCTATTAAGTCTTTTGGTATTTCCTGAGTGGCTTCGAAATGTAAATATACAGGGCGAGAGGACAAAGGCTGGTACCCGTGGCGTAATACGAGAAGCTTATAATTTCAATAAAGTTACACCGATTTATTTAAACTACCTATTACGACCTAGTATAAAGTGATGTTAAAAGCCAGAATCCTAGGTTCTAACTCCGAATTCATCATTCCCTTAATAGCCAAAATATTACCTCATGCTCAATTTTTTATTGAATTGCAAAGCAAGGCCAATCCAGTGTTCGAAGTTTTTTTCATGCGTCAGATTTTCTTCGTTGATGTAGAGGTAGCCTTTATATTCACGACCGCCCATTTTAACGGTCGTGCACCCAGCGCTTTGAACTTCCCGTTCATGTAGTTTGGGATCGATTCTGCACATCATTCGTGCTTTACCCGCGGTAAGGCATATTTTACCATTGATCAAAAAGGCCAGGCTTCCGAACATTTTTTTCTCTTCTACCACATAGTGCCGAAGAGCCCTTCGTATTCTTTCGGCCAAGGCTTCACTGTAGGGCATTTTTTATCAATTTTTTATTTTGGGGTATTTTTGTCGAAGGTAAGCGTATCAAAATAGATTACCAGGGCATCTAATTTGCCATCTTTTACTTCCCAAAATTCAGCGACGTCGCCCGATATACGCTTCCCATTTGGGAAAAGGTACTCATAATTGGCGATTACACTTGCATTGTTTCCTTCGACGATCATTTTCTTGACGTGCATTTTTTGGTAAAGTTGTGAAAATCGCGCGATAATGTTCATGTACGATTCTTTTCCGATGCTGATATTCGTTTTTTCCATTGAATCGGCCGTAAACCTAAAGGTATCCGAAATCACCGATTCCCACCCTTTTTTTTGAGCAAAACCACTGTAATAAGTTTCTAGAAGTGCTTTTGTTTTTTTTGAAGTATCCATATTAATAAAGTTTAAGTTCAATATATTTGTGCTTGCAAACTGCAATAACAAATCTAATAAAGTTATTGTAAAATGCAAGTACTTTTAAAAAGTTAACTATGAAAAAAAATAGGTCTGACTGTCCCATAAGCTGCTCCTTGGACGTGTTCGGCGATAAATGGTCCTTATTGGTCATTCGGGACATCATGCTTAGAGGGAAGGTTTCCTACAGTGATTTTTTGGAGTCAGAAGAGAAGATCGCTACGAATATTCTGGTGAATCGGTTAAGTTTGCTTGAATCTGAAGGCATTGTAAGCAAAAAAGTCTCCACAACGAATAAGTCAAAATTCATCTACAGCCTTACCCAAAAAGGTATCGACCTTCTTCCTATAATCATAGAGATAATGGATTGGGGCGCAAGGTATCACGAAAATTGTCCAAGACGGGAAGTCGGTATTCAAATTCAACAGGACAAGGCCAAGGTACTTGCTACCTATTTCAAAAAGTTGCAAAATAGGTTCGGTACGACTTTGGTAGGCAAGTAAAGTCAAAAAAAGAGCGTTAAGGGCTCGGTAACATCCAAGGTAAAAATAGCACTAATTCTAGTGATTCCCGTTAGTTTCTTTGACCATTTGGGGGAGTGCATCCGAGTATAATGGGGCATTGTCTAGCAGCTGTTTTTTACGGATCGGGCTTTTCTCAAAGGCGCTGTTCGTGAACCTTTTACGGGAAGCGATGTTTTTCTTTATTAAACTGTTTTGTAGCACCGTACTATGCTCTAAATAATTAAGAGAAATTTCAGCAATGCCGATGACCCGATCGTATTCGGCATCATCGTGTGTTATTTCGTTGTTTTAAAAAAAATACTCAAATGAGGTTATTGCGTGGGATATTCTCGTAGTTTCGATGGCGGCGCTATCTTGAGGTTCAGTTTAATTTCCATTTGTCAGCGAGTGTTTTATTAAAACCGTCACCTTCCTTAGGATTCGGTGCTCCCTTGCCCTTAGTTATCAGCTGATAGAGACTGTTGTTTATATAATTGTTCCAGCCGGCCCTGCAGATTTCAAAACATTCATACTGGGGGGTTAGGCCTACTTGAGTAAATGTTATCCTTGTTTGATTGCCTTCTTTTGTGATATCAAATATAATTCGGTCGCCAGTCCATTCATTCGCGTCATCAGTAAAGTTGAAACTATTTTCGACAATCTCCCAAACCACTTTCGTGTTTTTGATTAGGTCGATCACTTTCACTTTACAAAGATGCACGTCCTTATAATGATAAAACCATTCTTGATTTACTACATCTGTTCGCCCTACAATTTCCTCGGACCACCATCCGCGAACCTTATTAATGGCTGCATAAACGGCTTCTGGATTTTGTGTTACAAATATTGAGGTACTATAATCTTGCTGACTCATGTGTTGCATTTTAAATTATTTTCCGGGGTTCTTGATTTTTTCCTTTGTCGCCAATCGATTTAGCGTAAGGCGTTTAAAACTGTATGCATCGAATTTAACGGCCGTGAATTTTAAATTTTCGCACCATTTTATTTCAAGCTTACTTCCAGCTTTTCCATATAGTTTGTCCATGCATTCGAACAGCTGTCATAGCACTCAAACTGGGGGACCAGGCCTTCATGGGTGAAGGCTATCTTTGTATTGTTATTTTCCTTTGTTAAATCGAACCTTATTTTTGTGCCAACCCATTCTTCGGTGTTGTTCAAGAAGGATAAAGTACTTTCTGTGACCTGCCAAGTGATATTTTCATACGGTACCAGTTTAATCAGCTTTTGTTTGGAGTAGTGCATGCCTCCGCCAGCTTTAAATGAAAATTCATCATGAAGCGCCTGGCTCTTTCCACTGATGGTTTCTTCGAATAATCCGTTCCACCAGTTATTTATCCCAAGTAAAAATTCAAAAATTTCTTTTGGTGATTTGGTGCATTCAAATGTGTATTTGAAGTCTTTATTGCCAATGCCTTTTGTGGTAACATCGTGTGTTTCCATCGATTTTGATTTAGTGTCATACAAAGATATTGTCTAAATATTGAAATAAAGACGTGTTATTTAGACATTATTACGGGTTGAATCAGACAATTTTTGTGTATATATTTGAAAAAAATAGCGTAATGAGACGTCTTACCATCCTGGTACCCAATGGACAGAATAATTTGAGCAGTATTGTGGGCCCCTATAAGATTATTAGTAGGGCCAATGAATTTTACACCCAATCGGGCAAAGCGGCCGTTTTTGAAATCGAATTGGCGGGCACTGCCGAAAAGGTCGACTTCTATGATGGTCTCTTTAGTGTGCATCCTCATACTGACATTGCAACCATCAAAAAGACTGATTTAATTCTCATTCCTTCCCTGAACCATAATTATGATGTAGCCTTGGCACAAAATAAAGAGTTGGTCACTTGGATCAAAAATCAATACAAAGCCGGCGCAGCAATAGCCAGCATATGCACTGGAGCTTACTTACTTGCAGCTGCGGGTATTTTGAATGGCAAAAGCTGTTCGACCCATTGGGCGGCGGCCGATGATTTCAGAATGCGGTTTCCCAATGTGAAGGTACAGGCCGATGCACTTATTACTGATGAAAACGGAATCTATACCAATGGGGGTGCCTACTCGTTTCTTAATCTAATCATCTATTTAATCGAAAAATATTACGACCGGGAAACGGCCATTTTTTGTTCAAAAGTCTTTCAGATTGAGTTCGATCGGAATATGCAGTCTGAATTTAGCATATTTAACGGCCAAAAGCAGCACGATGATGAGATGGTCAAGGAGGCCCAGGAGGCGATGGAAAAGAAAATCGAAGACTGGATCATCGTTGATGAAGTATCATCAAAATTTGCGGTAAGCCGCAGGACCTTTGATAGAAGGTTTGTCAAGGCCACCGGGAACACACCCTTGGAATATTCACAGCGGATAAAGATAGAGGCGGCAAAAAACGCACTTGAAACTACTCGGAAAACGGTCAATGAGGTAATGTATGATGTGGGCTATAATGACCCCAAGGCCTTTAGAAATGTTTTTAGTAGGATCACCGGCATTTCGCCTTTGGTCTACCGGGCAAGATATAAAAAGCTATAAGCCAAGGTTTTTTCCCAATGATATTCCGCAATGATATTTCGCAATGATAACTAAGGTGATCTTATAGTCGTCTCTACGATTTGTGCCCATTGTTTTTCATGTTGGTTCCCAATGGGTAACTAGCTATATTTTGGTTTATTTTCCTTAAAACTAAATTCGATGAATCGACTCAAACTGATTCGCTCATTTGATGAGCACCAACAAAATTGATAAACGTCTCTTGCAGCTATATAAAAGAGCAAAGTCCCGCAGAATTCTACGGGACTTTGTCAAAATTAAAATACTAAGTAGATTTAATATGATAGTTAATATTACATATCGATCCAATTACCATCGGCATCGGCATACAACTCGGCATTAGAACCATCCTTAAGGGCAACTTCCAATTTATATTGAGATTCTTCATTCATATACGCCTTGGAAATCGTAGCCTCTGGATAATCTTTGGCCAACGCATCGGTCACTGCCTGAGGAAGCTTATCTGAAGTAATTTCATTAAAGCCGTCCTGAGGAGCAACTGCTTCTGTTGTAGGATCTTGAACTGCAGTTTCACCATCTTGTGCGAAGGCCGTCATTGTTCCAAATGCCATCGCTGCTACTAAAAATAACTTGCTATTTGTTTTCATTTTCTATGTTATTTAATTAATAATTCATTTCATAACTCTAACTCCTATAGGTAAAAAATGATGCCAGAACCCAGAATGAGTGCATAAGTAGTTGTATGTTGTTGATAGTAAGTGCATTATATTATTTAATTAAAATTTTATAAGTGTAGAATTATGTGTAATTATTGAGCGATGTGTGTAATAATTACACGGAAGTACCCCTTGTACTTTAAAAAATGAAAGATTAAAGGCAGGGTGGATGCAATGTGATGCAGGGTAACATATATCGATTAGGGTTCAAATTTGAACATCTAGGTCGGTTTTGCCATGCTGTTCAAGGTGGCTTCCTGTTGTTGAAAATGTATAATTTGCAGACAGCGTTTATTTCATGCTGAATTATGTAATACTAATAATGGTAAAGGGAGATGCTGACAATCATTCGCCTTAGAGTGAATACGTATCGAAGCCTTCGCTGTTGCTATTCAAATATTCTTGTTTTAAATTCCTTCCGCAATTGTTCGAAATTCAATTTAGGTTCTTTGCAGAGGTATATGGTCTGATACAGATCTTTTTCAAAGTCGGCATACGGATTGTAAATACGTTTCACGGCTATTACGGTTTTAAAAAAGGCCTGAAAAAAATCTATTTCCGCCTCTCCGTTTGTAAAGGCGATGACCGTTTTAGGCAGTTCACCATGTTGTGGGGTCCATAAGTAAAAACTCCCATGGTAAGAGATCGCCTTTGGCACCTGGTAATTTGGCCTAAAAAGGTTCACGCCACCCGCTTGGCTGTAATGTTTTCCCCAAATCAAACAATCGGCCTTTTCGTTAGTCGGCAGGCTATCATAGACCGCTTTAAGTCCGACCATTGTTTTTTCCCATTTAGATTTCGAGTAATATTCTTGATATTCTATAGGGTAGCGATCGTCTTTCTTTGTAATTCCTGCGAATTTAATAAAGGTATCCAAGGGTAGGATCGCTAACCCGAACGGAATTAGAACCATCCCTGACAAAACGAGTACTGCAATAACGGGATATAAAATCCATTGCCGTTTCGATAGGATTTTCTGTTCAAACCAAATGCCCCCGAAAATGATCAAGGTAATAACGGCAGGATAAAAATAGTAGGCCTTACTTTTACTTAAAGCCAAGAGCACTATTGAAATTACGATGGTAAGGGCAATCGGTCGATAAACCGGATTGTTCTTTGATCTTGACACATAGATCAACCCTCCGACCCAAAAGAACAAAGTCAGAGGATTCAAGGATATAATTAAACGCTTCAGCACCCCCAAAAATGTCAATTGGTCTAATTGGGTCTCATAGAGACGTGAGAACATATCGAAAACAGGAAACCCGTGTTTGAATTGCCATACAATATTTGGGGCAGTCAGTAGCAGGAACAGGAGAATATATTTAAATAGATCCTTTTGAAGCACTACGATTCTTGTTCGTTTTAATATCAGTAAACCGCTGAGTCCGGCAATAAAGAAAAGGATGTCATATTTGGTCAGAAAGCCGAACGACAGAAAGATCGTTAGATACAACAAATATTTTGTTTGGTGGGTTTTTAGAAATCGTACCAATTGATAAAATGAAAAAAGCCAGAAGAACTGGGCAAATACCACAGGTTGAAACAATTGGTGACCCCGCCCGAAGGCAGGTGCGGTCAAAATGCAAAGCAGCACTATAAAAATAGCTTTAGATTTCCCGCCCAGCTCAAATGTCGTCAAAGCGACTACAATTAAAATCAAGAGGGACGCGAGGTGCGAAAAAATATGATGTACGAATACCGATTGCGATTGAAATTGATTTTGGACAAAAGCGATCCAACCGATTACCGGCGGAAATTCCATATATCCGAAACTTGGGTGATTTCCGGTCGCAATATGCAAAAATTCGTCGCCTTGAAATCCTGAATTTGAGTCCGCAATAAAGTGAAGTGATAGTTTTATAACACAAAAAAAAGCAATGATCAGGATGATTTTTCTACTTGGCATGTTGGTTGGTCAAATGGGGTTTAAAGGTATGTGCCTGAACGATTATGTGCACTGGCGGCGTAAATTTCAGCTATTAATGGGAGCATGTTCTGTTATTAAATATTTTATTTCAAGTTGCCAATCCCGTCAATTGGTTTTTTGTAAGTGGGCATAGGCTAGTTTTGTTCATATTTTGGTTCCTTTGATCCGTTGGTATTGCACGTGGCGCTGCGTTTCGAATGATGCGTAGGAAATTGTAAATCGTAGCATATCAAAACCAATATCGCATTAATTTATAAGCGGTTGTGGATAGGGTTGATTACAGCATACCAAATAGACGGTACATCCTGATTTATAAGGTATAAAACCACCAGCAAAAAGACTTCCAAAAGTCAAATTTGTAAAAGTTCAATACGGCATAATGATACCCCAAATGTATCAGAAGCGCGATGGGAAAAACGGTAAACCGCCTATGCGACTTCCAGTCCCAGACACAGAGTAACGCCAAAAGGATATCTGCCAAGGTTAAGCCGACAACCTGAACGATTGGCCCGTCTACTGATGGAAATAGCGGCAATAACGACGGGAAATAGAACATGATGATCCGGTCGATGATGGCTGTAAATAGTGCAAATATTGTACAGATCATAAATCGGGCATGGATTGCCGGTTTATTTTTAAAATAAATGGCAAGCCCATAATAAATCAGAAAAACCAATAAGGCAATTAATACGGAGGCTGTAAATAGATCATCACGATCACCCAAAGCTACGGATTGATTTAATCTAAACTTATATAGATCCACCGTCGTAAAGGCGATCAACGGGACCAGGATATAGGAAGTCTTTCCGAGTTGCCGATGTAGCCTATATTTTTTTGCCTTGATTAGATATGCTTGGGTAACCAATAAAGTGCACCAAAGGATCATCACGGTGCCATGAAAATGCATGCGGTAATTTTCTTGGTCGAAGAGCTGTGTAAAATAAGTGAGCCAAAAGCCGATCAACATCAAAATAAAAAACACGGTCAGATATAAATAACTCTTTTGATATAATGCGCGTTCTAACTTCATTTCTAGGAAGGTGGTTTACAATATTAAAGTGAAATGTTCCGGACCTGTGTAGTATCCTTAGCGTACAATTTCTTTTGCGATTTATGTTGTTAACCCAAGTTAAGCCAAAAGTACATTTCTTTGAAATATCTTTTCAATTCTTTAAGTTCCCTGAAATCATTTCAATCGCAACTATTGTTATATGGGGAGGTATATCCTTATTTTGCAAGTCATCTTTTTAGGCACAATTGACAATACGATCAAATTATAATTGAAATAAGCTAATGAATAACGATTTTGTCACTTATATTTTCACCCTATAAATTATTCAATCTTGGGGAATTTATAAATTATGTGCGTCAGTGCCCGACGTTTTAGTAGTCATAAAGTATTCTGAAACCATAAGGTTGGAGACAAGAATATTTTGAAACAAGTTATGTGGGGTCGACTTTTCTTTCTTCATGCATCATCCATGATTAATTGAAATGATACTTACTTGTCGAAAAGATGGCCCTTATGCTTGAAGTAATCAATACCTGATGGAGGATCAAAAAAATTCTGACAAATTCAAACTTAAACACCTACCGTCACTCCTGGTGGATACGTTTAAGGCGTGGGATGCCAATAACCCTTGGAGACTTAGTGCCGTGGTTTCGTATTATGCCGTACTCTCATTACCCGGATTGCTTGTTATCATTATTAATCTGGTAGGCGCCGTTTGGGGCGTAGAAATAGTCCAAGGGCGTTTGACCGATGAAATATCGGGCGCTTTGGGGAGGGATGCCGCTGATACCATTCAAACCATGCTCGCTGAAACCCAAAACGTAGGCAAAAATACCATCGCTACTATTTTGGGAATTGCAACCTTGATTTTTGGGGCAACCGGCGTTTTTTACCATTTGCAGATTTCATTGAACCAGATATGGGAAATACGTCAAGACCCGAAAACCAGGTGGATAAAGGTACTGATTGATCGTCTCAGGAGCTTTGCCTTTATTCTGGTCATTGGCTTTTTAATGCTGGTCAGTTTTTTAGTCACAACGGCCATTTCGGCATTAACCGATTATATACAAAGTGTTTTACCAGATTTTATTGTCTACGTTGCCTATCTCCTTGATTGGCTACTTTCAGTCGGAATCATAACTGTTCTCTTCGCCCTCATGTTCAAATACCTTCCAGACGTCAAAATACGATGGAAAACGGTATGGATCGGGGCCTTTATTACCTCGGTACTTTTTGTTTTGGGCAAATTCTTGCTTGGGTATTATTTAGGGGAATCAGACCCAGGCTCTACCTATGGCGCGGCAGGAACGTTGGTGCTGATCTTACTCTGGGTTTCGTATTCATGCCTTATCCTGTTTTATGGTGCCGAATTTACGTGGGTATTCGCCAAGCGTTATGGTTTGGAAATTCGTCCCAATGCCTATGCCATCGATACCGAAAAATGAGGCTTTGAAAGTAGGTACGACCTTTCATTGGTGAGGTGTTTTATTATCAAAAAAGAAGCCTTAAGGGCCTTTAATTAAATAATCCATTGCTAGCCGTGGATGCCATAAATCCCTAGCCCAGACCCATATGCCTCAGCGTAGGATGTTAAGCGGATCAATTTAAAAGCGCCATTGATTTTATGTGAAAAAATGAAGCCCGTAGCCTAGGACTTGGTAGGCAAAATATTAGAATTCACATCTAAGTCATTGCTATATTTTCTCCACGGTATATGTTGTCATATCACTTTTTGCGTCACCCGTATTGAGCGTTGATGCGGGTTCAAACAACAGAACTGAAACTTCCTCCACGGCAACAGGCCGGTGTTCGACACCTCTTGGAACAATCAAAAATTCATTTTCTTTTAACAAAACAGACTTATCCCTGAATTCCATGGTAAACTGCCCATGAACGACTAAAAATAGTTCGTCTTCATTGTCATGCTTATGCCAGACAAATTCTCCTTTGAATTTCACCAATTTTACATGCTGTCCGTTCAGTTCACCCACAATTTTAGGCGACCAGTGCGCTGAAAAAAGGGCTAATTTTTGATTGATATTTACTTTGTCCATAGTTTGGATGCATCGGTATTAAGACATAAATTTAGTTTCGTCCCATTCACTTCCTGGTGGAAATAGCTGTTCCTTTCGCTTCCGCATTTCATTTGCGACATCGGCACTCGTACCCCCTTGTGCTTCCAAATGGGCTATAATGTTCAGATAACTGGTTTCATTTCTATTCTGGCTCAGCTTGAACACATTTTGTAGTGCTTCAACCTCTATCTCAAAAGCTACAATGGCCGGAAGCATTTTTTTATGGTACTCGCTGGGTAGGTTTTCGAACAAGGTAGGTGAGGCCTTATTATTATTTTCAAATCGCAGCGTAAGTTTTTTCATGAAAGCAATCAGAAATTCTTCGGGCATAAAACGCAGAATGCCTTTGGCGTGGACACTCATATAATTCCATGTCGAACCCATTTGCTGATTGGTATACCATGTGGCGCTGACGTAAGCATGGGGTCCTGTAAACACGGCTAATGCTTGTGGGTTTTCAAGGAATGCCTTATGATGGTCGGTATTTCGCATAAGGTGCCCTTGCAAAAAAAGGGAGCCTTTGCGTTCTTCGATTAAAATGGGAATTTGGGTAGCGACCTGATTTCCCGCCAGCGTGCTACCCGTAAGAAAGGCAAACGGGTAATCGTTCATAAACTGTAGTAAAATTTGTCTGTCTTTTTCCTTAAAGTATGAAAAGTTGTACATTGGGTAACATGATTTATATGGCCTTTAGAACGTTAGAAACCGGGCTAATCAGCAATGGTTTGATATAGAAATCGAATCTATTTGGTGTTATAGGCACGTTTAACGAAGATAAATATTTAAACCATAAACTGCACCCGACCAATGATAAAGTGCGTGGCTGGCAGGTATACTTTTCAGATAGAAATAGGGCTATCGATTAAAACAATCCATTATGAGTTTTCTCGGATCATACATAAACGTTGAGGGCTTGACGCTGCTTATTTTAATATGGGTACATAGTGATCTCTATTTTCAAAGAGAACCCACAGGTTAATTAAAAACAAGATGACCGCCATTGGTAACCCGGAAGGTGCGTTTACACTATTCGTTAACAAAATTCCCACCATTATGGGAAAGATAACGAGTGCTCCTAAGGCCCTTGTCTTTGGTACAATGAATAATGCACCGCCAAGTATCTCGAAAACCCCAACCAATGGCATCAACCAACCAATGGTCATAAAAGCTTCCATCACCTTCACTAATCGTTCGGGCATGTTTTCGGGCATTGGCATATAATTAAAGAATTTGTTGAGTCCGGCATTGATAAACAATACCCCGAAAAGCACGCTTAAAATAAATAGGACTTTCTTTTTCATCAGGCGATTTTTTGAAAGTTTATCATCCAATTAATTCCATATTTATCTGAAAATTCCCCAAAATAAGCGCCAAAAAACATATCAGCCATCGGCATTGTAACGGTTCCCCCGGCTGAGAGTTCATTGAATAACCGGTCAGCTTCTCGCCGTGTATCAGGTTCAATACAGATGTGCATATTGTTTCCTCGTGTCAGTTTAAAGCCCATTTCTTCAGGAGCGTCTGTTCCCATTAAAATGTGTCCACCGGTAATAGGAAGCTCTATATGTAACACCATTTTTTTGATCGGCTCGGCAACGGGTGGATGTCCTGCTTCAGGCGGAATATCGCCAAACCGTTGAATCCCTTTTCCGAGGAACTCAGTTTTGAAAACGGATTTATAAAATAGGAATGCTTCTTCGGTTTTCCCCGAAAAATTCAAATACGTGGTGACGCGTGCTTTTTGGTTGGGCTTATTTTCCTTTCGTAACTTAAACTGCGCTTCAATATAGTGGTCAAGATTTTCAAGTGCCATGGTAAAGCCTTCTTTAAAGCCCATTTCAATGATCTGTTCCAGATCGGCAAGACTTTCATATTTGGCTAGGATATTCACGGTAGTTGTGGGGCCGTTATCCTGAAATTCATTGGTCCATAACGTTCTGGGCAAGTTGGTGTTTGCCGAACCATGCGCATCACAAAACGCATCTAGACCAGTGAAACTTTTGTGATGTGTTATTTTTTGATAGTCATTTTTGCACCAGTGCTTTTCATCCTGAGGACTGATCATGGCATACAACCACATTCCGCCCTCCCTGAAATCCATTGATTTGGTTTCGGTGCGATAGGGTTTGGGGGCCCACCATTGGTCAAGTATTTCCGGGTCAGTCCAGGCTGCCCATACCAGTTCAAGGTTGGCTGCAAACTCACGCGTAACATGTACGGTGTTGTTTTCTTTGTTGACAATGAAATCAAATTGTAAGTTGCTGTTCATTTTCTTTTCGATTTTAGTTCTTCTAATACGATATCAAGTTGGTTAAAACGTTTGGCAAGCAATAATTTAAACTGTGCTAACCATTTTTCGATGTCTTTCATTTTGTCAACATTTAGATGATACTGAATTTCCCGGCCCTGTTGTTCCTGTTTCACTAATTCACATGCGGCAAGGATTTGTAAATGCTTGGAAACCGCTTGCCTACTCGAATTAAAATGTTCGGCAAGGGCATTTGGAGTCATGGCACCCACCGCCAAGAGCAAAATTATCGCTCTTCTCGTGGGGTCTGCAATTGCTTGAAAAACGTCTCGTCTTGTTTCCATAACCTTAAATGTGCTACTAAGTGGTTGCAAATATATATGCAACTATTTGATTGCGCAACTATTTTTTTAATTATTTTATTTTCTTTATGCATAGTACATTGTGGGGAGGTGGGTATTCGTATTGTGAAGGATGCGGTGATGATCATCACCTTTGCTATGACTTCATCCTGGATATCGCGGTTACGGTATATTTTCCGTGAGGAAAATTAGAACGCATCGCATGGGCGTTCACTAATATGCTTCTTCTGATTTTTTTCGTTATACAGCGATCACCCTCTTAAAACAATCCATTTTTGTTCGGTGTATCTTTTTCAATCGGCTGACCCAAATCCCATAATTCAACTATTTTATCTCCATCGAACCTGAAGATATGTATGACGGCTATTTCCATTTTTTCCTTTATCACAAGCGAATGGGTAATGACGGTATTGGCCTCTGCATAACAATATTTAATTTCGATCGCGCTATTGGGATGGGTTTGATGGGCGGTTTCCATTGCTTTCCGCAAGGCTTCACCAGTTCCCTCAAAATATTGGTTATGATGTATAAAATCACTTGAAACAAAGTTATCGAACGCTTCTTTTACCTTTCCGGTACCTGCTTGCTGTAGAAATGCCTTCGCGGTTTCCTTTTTGGTCATTTTGCTAAAGTATTACCTGTTAATTGTCTTGGTTTTTTCTCCATCGTGACCTGAAATGAGGGTTCGGGATATTGATTTTCCGAAGACTTTCCGGAAGTTCCCTTAAAAATTAGTTGCAATGGGTAGGTCGCTGGCAGCTCGTTGCGATTTTACCTCATAGTTCTAAATTTTTTAGGTCGCCTACCCGAAATGACCACTCCATATGTTGGTCTTTGTCTTGTCGTAACAATAGGTTTAATTGTGCTACATGGTGTTGGGTATGTCTTAGGTTGTAGAGCAAAATTTCCAGAACCGAATAATCCATATCATTTGGTCCATCGCCTTCTCTAAATCTTTCGTTACCTATTTCATCTGACAAGGCAGTAATCATTTTTTTACATTTCGCCCGACTTTGTTTCAAATAGTTCACAAGTTCCTGTTTCCTGTAGATTTTGTCAGGTATCATATCATCGATCGCTTCTTCCGGTCGGTCTTGTGGTTCTTTTTGTGTAAAGGAAAGGAGTGGCGAAAAATCTTTCGGAGGTACAGACAAATAGTAGTCTAAAAAAATCGTGCTGTGAAATGCAATGTAATAAAAGCGTCTATGTGTTAAAAAATAATCCTCCGGGCAATTTGAGATAACATTGATAAGCATATCGATACTGGCCCCGAATTGATTCCACACGATTTCTTTTATTACTTTCTCCATACTTTGTCAATCTGAATGTTAAATAAGGGCATTGATTTTCTTTCTTATTCGTCATTAAGTGAATCAATGCCTTGATCTTTCAATCTAGCTAATGTTTCTTTCATGGCGGTAACTTGTTCTGATGGATGACCTTGCCAAACAGAAACCTCACCTACCACTTTGAATGGTTGGGTCGAACGATACGATTTTGTCGGATTGCCTGGGAATTTTTTATCGGTCAAATCCGGGTCATCTTCAATTTCCCCAGTTGGTTCTACCAAATAAATTCTTTGTCTGTCCACTCCAATTGCAAGTTCTGCTCCCCAAATCGCCGCATCAAGGGTCGCTGACAAAAAAATAAATTTGGCGTTTTTTCTATGGCCATAGTTCGAGTTGTTTCCAACTTTTATAAAGTCGCCAAGTTTAAGATCAGCCTTTGTACCATGAAAATAAGTTTGGGAAAAAGGGGTAGGACCGTATAATATCATATTTGATTTTCGGGTTTAGCATTCCTATCACATATACTAAAATTATCAGAATAAACCAGGGTCCCAATTTAAATTTACTTGGTGCTGGCGTTCGATCATTTAGGATTCCTATTGTTTTTCAGTTAGGTAGTGTGTTTTTAATACGTCTTCCCCATATTCATTGCTTTTTTCCCTCCAGATAGCATGTATATGGTTTGCCCGTTGCCTTGGCCCCCCATTATTGTCGAATTCTATAAGAAAAGTAGGTCCATTTAAAACATAATAATGCGCCTTTGTTTCATCATACGCCCCAATCCATCCAAAATAAATTTTATCAATGCCAGCTTTTAGGATTTTATCATATTCTATAACCGCTTTATCATATTCGAGATTAAATACAAATTCCCTTATAATATATTCTAAAACAGCCTTTTGCTCTAAGGTCATTTCGGATGCTTGTAACCCCCAATTATCTATCAGACGCTTACCGCTATCCGCGGCTGTAATAATGTCTGCGGGTACGGCTGTGCTCATTGTTGATTTCATTTGTTGCTCCTGAGTAAATAAGTGTATTAGTTTGATGCCTAAGTCTTCTTCTTGTCCAAGAACTCGCCAACCCGCATATTCCGTATCAGGGTATTCGGCCGGGTCGGTACCTATAAAAAAAGGAGTGACTGATATTTTATCGTCCACAAATGTAAAGTTGATCGATAAATGGTGCCCTTCTAATTTATAGCCCCAAATGCTATCGGTAGGTTTCCCGAAAAAAGCAAAATAGAAATTTTTATGTGACCATAACAACGCCTTTAAAAAAGTATAGGTCGTGTCATTGATTTCTTTTTTATACATAAGGTTGTCGGCATAGCGATTTAGTAAGTCATCAAGATGCATAATGCTTGTTGCCTTTAAATACCCTTGTGAGCTTAACGAAGCTGAAAGTACCCGATGAAGCAGTATTCTTTGTTCGTCGCTCATGGTACCAATACTTGTACCTACCCTTGCTCTTAAACCAACGGGGAGATTATTCCACTTTACCCTAGCGGTGTCATTAAATTGAAGCAAACCAGTCATGTTTTGCATCTTATCAAATGAGTTGTAGAGGGAAATCGCAGTATGTTTTATTTCCTTAGCATAGGTTGACTGACCCTTCACTGATTGAAAAAAACAAAGCATAAGAATCGAAGAAATCAAGAAAGGTAGCTTACGTATCATATTGAAGTGATTAAAGGATTTGTTTAGCACGAACACTAACAGTTACTTATTTACCAAGTTGTATAAATTACTAGATTTTATTTCACCTTGGTGATGAAATTACGAGCACACAATTTAAAAGCCTACAATATAGTATATGTTTTATAGCTTTTGTTATTTCTTGTTTCTAGCATTCCATTCCTTCTCTAAATGCGCAAATAAATCTTCCATAGATAGCATTGTTCTTTTATACATTTTTAAACCGAATTCCCTTTGAGCACTAATTTTCACTTACTACGAATAATTGATTCCTGGCGCATTCAGTATCATGGGATTTGGAAATTCTCGCGTTATTTTCCGAGTTTGTCGTGCCCAATCATCTGAACGATTGCGGCCACGTCTTTTTCGTTTGCTTTTCGAATGATCAATTTTCGATTGTTGTGCGGTCGTTCATCGTAGAAGGTTGTGAAATGATAAGAAAATCCAACGATTGTTCCGTTTCGTTGGCAATAGCATGTTCAGTTTGAGGGTCGATTAGAATTCCTTGTTGTTCGTTTATTACTTTTGTTATATCAGAAATATAAAATGTCGCTTGGCCTTTTAAGATGTAGAAAAACTGTTGTGCAATTGCATGAAAATGTCGTTTTTCCTTGGTCATACTCGGCATGGTTTCCATTTTAATGGAAACATTTTCGTTCTCCACAAAGACCCAACTCTCACAGTTGTCGCCCCATTTATAACTTTTCGAATTTTCCTTGTTTATCATTCCTTGATTTTTGGCTATAGACTTTTAAGTTTATACCTTACAAGTATCAATGTACACACTATTTGCAGAAGGCATACGGAGTATCATGGCAACTCAACATATTGGATGTACATCCCAAGAAGTATGTGCCAAATCAAATAATGGCCAAGACGAATAGAGAGCGATGCCAAGAAGCCGGCCTTGCGATACCAGATCGCTTGTAAAAAATTCATCAAGAATCCTGTAAATAGGCTATAGATGATCAGTGCAACACTTCCTTCAGGGAGTTGTTCCAAAGGCTCCCTGAGCGCTGTTAATACGGCTGCTGCCCAGAAAAATGACATGTAATACTTGCCTCCCTTGTACCAATTACCAAAAATCAGGATAATAGTAAGCGGTATCAGTCGATAAAATACCTCCACCTCAAAGGCCCCTGAAAGGTATAAAAAAATCGAATAGGGGAAAGGTTGCACAAAGGGGGGGAGCTCTTGATACGGTTCGGGATGCAATAGGACTTTAAAGACCAAAACATCCAATATTCCGAAAACAATACCTATGGCAATTGGCAATAGGAACCTGTTTTTTTGAGAAATCGTAGCTTCCCAAAAATCAGGCAGTTTTGCTTTCGCCTGAAAAAATAAAAAGGGTACCCCGATAAGTAACATTAAGATATTGGCAAATTCCCAAACCCGAAGGAATTTAAAATTCGATACAATCGCATTTCCATAAAAAATACCGACGATTGCGACACCTAGTAGGAAGAAATAGGTAATCAAATTATTCTTAATGTTTTTTGTCATAGTATGCGTTGTATCGTTCTAAAAATCAAAACCGACATGCCTTTTCATATCACAATACTGGTTTTAAATTGCCGTATATCTAAGATACATATTAGATGAATATGACAATAGGGCAGGGGTGAAATTTTGGAATTCCTGAATATCCAAAACAATTACAAGCATATAGCGCTCTTCATCCTGTAGGCTGTCGGCAAAGTGTGCGTTAACGGTTTGTGCCAGGTTAATCCATTCTAAAACGTGCAGGTGGTCTATTGTTTAGGAGATTCATAGCGTTAACTCCAAAAAATATCGGTGCAAAGTTGTCTGTATTTTCAAGAACGATTACCGTTTGCTTCTTTTTTATGTTTCTAAGTAGGATAGTTGCAATGCCGGGACTTCCCCCATTGTGTGAAACGATTTTGCCCGCAGAGGTATCAATATCGATGCCCCAGCCAAGACCGTTATAAATAGGGGCGTTTAATTGTGCGTAGCTGCCATCGGTCAATTTTACCGGGGTAAACATTTCCTCTTTAGATGCGGTATTCAATAAAACGTCGGAATACAGAGCAGCATCTAATTTTAAGAGATCATCGACATTGCTTACAATTAATCCAGGTCCTATCAGGGTTTGCACTGGGTCTTGCTTGTTTTCTTTCAAGGCATCTTCCTCAGCTAGGTGATCCCCAGGATGTATTGGATGTACATAATTTACCGCCGTTGTGGTATCATTTGATGATGCATCATAACCAGCGACATACGTATTTTTCATACCGGCCGGTTTACAAATAGTTACCTCGAGATATTCCTGGAACGACAGACCCGTTATTTTTTCTGTTAACAAAGCAAGCAAGCAATAACCAATGCTAGAATAATGCCACTCACTCCCTGGGGTTGCAATAAGTTGTACGTTTTTTAAGGCGGGAATAACTTCGTTATTACTAAGTATGTGCGTTTCTGGCATAGCATACTTTTGAAATATTTCAAAATCGGGCAAACCGGATGTATGCGATAATAGTTGTTTGATAGTTATCTCAGGGAAGGGAAATTCAGGTAGATACGTTATGAGCGCATCATTTAAATCGACTTTCCCTTGCTGTTTTAATTGCATTACGGCAATTGCGGTAAATATTTTTGAAAGAGATGCCAGGCTGAAGTTCGTATTGGTCGAGATGTTTTTTTGTTTTGATATATCGGCATAGCCCTTCGTATTTTTATAGACCAATTTTCCGTTTTCCATTACAATTACGATTCCGTTAAAAAGCATTTTCGGGTCGCTACTTACGGTATTGAAAAGTTCATCGAATTTTTGCCGATCGGCCATGGATACGGTTTGAGAAAACCCGGATATACAGATTAGAAGGAAAGCTATTGATGTAAGTACTGTTTTCATTTTACTGGTTTTTTGCCAAAGACGCTTAAAATAATTAAATGTGACAAATTTTATAATTAGGGATCTAGGTTGGGTTTAATTAGATTATAAAAGTTCAAGCTGCGATATATGGCGCTCTTAATTTCGCTTTATCAATTCAACCCCATTGATCCAGAAAATACCTGACTCAAAGAATTCCAGTTTTACGATTGATTTTTCATTGGATGGTATCCTTTGGGGATTCACTAATAAATTTCGCCTTTGTGTCTGTAAAGTTTAAGGTATACTCATAGTCGACATCGGTATCCCGATTCGTGCTGAAATAGATGACATCATTGTCAGCCCTCCAGGTTCCTCGCCCACTAATACTGGGCTCCGCAGGCTGGTTTCCACTAAGTTTATTATTCGAAGGCAGGTTTCCATTGAGTCCATTGGTATATGAGTCAAAATGGAAGACACCACTTGGGTGCAATTTTAATAAATAGATACTCGTTCCGCTTTTTCTTTCATATTCTCCGGCAATGTCATGTGATTGGGAACAAGAAGTCAGGCAAGACATCAAAAGGGCAATTCGCAGCAAATTTTTCATATGACTTACGTGTTAAAAGGCACTCCGACCTTCCAGGAGCAAACTAGTCAAGGGTTTAAAGCCTTGTGTTTTTTCCTATTGTTATTTTCAATATAGTAAATTAGCACAATTTTGCCCGGGCTACTCAAATTGTTCTCCCTAAGTGTTAACTTTTAATTATTTTTGTCTGTAGGCCGAAAATAGCGTGTTAGGGTACCCCTTCCAAAGGGTTTTGTCATTATTAATTTAAGAAGTGTTGGTTGCTCTGGATTTTCAAATAACGGCATTCCACTTCCCGTCACGACCGGATGAACACAAAGTCGCTATTCCTAAATTCAGGTTTAATTTTTCCCTTCCCCTTTTGCCAATGTCAAAGAAATCTGTCCGCAATGATGGCTATTATGATAAAGAATATGGGAAAATAGCCTCGCTTTGGATACTGTTCCAAAAAATGGGGTGTCGACTTGGTCGAGCCAAGCGGAATCGGGGGTTTCTTCGACCAGTTTTTTGAGCATTTCAAATCCGGTTTCGACCATTGAACGACTGGTTTTTAGGTCGTATTCCTGTCCTGAATCGATTTGTCCCATGGTGGTGTTTTGAACCCCGGTCTGGATTCCGAAAAAGGTTCCGAACAAATGGATCGTCTCACCCATATGACGATAAATAAATCCGATCGACGCAGCTTTTTCATTGAGTCGAAAGTTCTTGTTATGCTCGGTTATCCTATCTAATGCATAAGAACAGGTATTCTGATTTTGATATACAATTTCAATTAGAATCTCCTTTTGCATACTATCGATCATGATTTAATGTTCAACTAATATTTCCACTTTGCATCCCGTTCTTCCACGTCCTGCAATCTATAGGTCGCGATCTTTCGAATAAGCTCCTTTGGCAACGGTTTGTCATAGGTAAATTGTATTGAATCCTTTTTTACGGTATAACCCGATAATTCTTTTTCAAACGGGGTTATGGCAGGCCCGGTCGGAATAAAACTTATGTGCGCTTTGTGAGCGGCATATGCGAAGAGTATGGACTTTGATTCAAATACCGGTTTCCCCCATTTTAAGACTTCGGTCGCCTTAGGTGCTACGTTTCTTAAAAGAGCCCTTAGTTCCGTTAACCTTTCGTGTGCTATTTCAGGTGCCGTATCAATATATTCGTCAACTGTCTTTGGTTTCATTTTGTATTTTTAATTACACGGGTATTTTCACATTCCTGGCAGTGGATAGGCTCCCTTTCGGGTACCGGGATTTGATTATATGAGTAGCTAATATAAACCAATTTCCTCTTTTTATCAGGCTATCATTTCCATTAACTTGTTGATCGTATTTAGGTTTCTTGCCGTCATAGTAACCCCGGGAAACGCTTTGCCTATTTTTTCGACCATTTTGGAACGACCGATCCCATCGGGCGCATATAAATAGAATACCTTTTCTATAAGCTGATACGCCTCTGATTCACTTTTCAGGGAATCTAAAAGTTCATAATCAATTTTTGATGGATCTTCTTTTAAAAAGAAAAAATGGATGGTTTTTCCGTGGTCATTTTGAAAGGGATTATTTGCCACGGCTTTTTTTAATTCCGCTTTACTCAAGATAAATACGGCCGGTTTGAAACCAAATTTTTCCTCGATCAGCTGTCCCATTTCATCTTGGGGTTTTGTCGTATATTGAAATACTACGTTGCCACTTTGAATATAGGTTTTAACATTGACAAAACCGTTGGCCTCTAATAATTTTACGAGCTCCTTCATTGGGACACTATGTTTCCCCCCTACGTTGATGCCTCGTAATAATGCGATCCAAGTTTCCATGTATAAATCTTTAAATTAGTTACGCCCTCTAAATTAGTAGCAAAGAATAAAGAAATACCCTTTAATTACAACTAAAGAATTTTTTTATAGTGGACGCCTTCCTTATTCACCCAAAAATAAATTGCTCCGTTATCCAAGGCAATCACTTTCGGAGAAGACCCCGTTCCAATTTTACTGGCAGATTGATTATTTGAGGTGATTGTCATGATATCCTCGCCTTGTGAAAAAGCAATGTAGGTCTGTTGGTCATTGGAAGTGAAAGTTGGAGATTTTCCCGAACCGATTTTCTCCTCCGAACTACTCGAGTTTGCCATGAAAATGTCGCCTTTCCTTCTCCAGATCGTATTCATTTCGCCATCCTTATTCACCATTAAATTACCCCCATCCATTGGGCATCCATTAATTTTCCAGGTTCCAGTACCTAATTTTTCGGGGTTTGAAAAAGTGTTACCACCATCGGTAGATTTGGTAAAATACAGGTCTCTTGAACCATCGACATTGTTTCTAAACATTATGATCAGATTCCCTTCATGATCACTGATGATCGACGGCTTACAGCATTCACATACGGATCCATCAGGCGATTTGAAAATCATCTTGCTTTTTGCCCATGTCTTCCCACCATCTTGCGAAGAAGCGAGATAGATTTTTCCTTGTGTCTTTACACGATCGTTATTACGTTCACGGAATCTTGTGTACTCTTCTAAACTCTCTGCTTTTAAAACGTTTTTATCGGTATCTAAAAATACCCAGTATAGCTTCCCTTCATTATCATCATGAAATGCCAAATGTGCATTTTCTGGAACATTCCCGATTCTTTTGTATAATGCTCTCTTTGTGATACCAATTGGGGTAATTTCATCTAAATCTTCCTCAACTTCGGGTATCGATTCAACAACATGGCTTTCGTGGTTCGAAACCGTATGTTCAGCACGATTATCTTCCTCATGAAATCGGGTATCGATCCAGACACAAAACAAATGACCATCGGGGGTGGAAGTGATATCCGAAAGGGACTCGCCAACAGACCTTTCTACATCATTTATTCGAAATGGACCTGACCAATCGTCGGAAGCAACAGGGCGGGACCATGCGTATAGGTTACCATCTTTGTCTGGGGCCGTAACCACCACGTTTGTTGGGGTTGTCGCAATTCCCGGACCACTGGCGTAACCAACTACAAGCCCTTCTAGCTTTGCCACTAAGGAGGGCGTACTAAACGAATCACCCTGGTTTTTCGACACGGAATAGTAAATTGACTCCTCCGCTCCAAAAACTACCATAATTTCGCCAGAAGTATTCTTGATTATGGAAGGTTGATCACCGAATGAAGCAATTAAATAAGTGCTTTCATTTCCAGAGTTTTGGCATGAAAGCATGAAAATCGTTAGAATCGAGAGGTAGTTAAAATATTTCATATTGATATAATGGTTACTAGGTTCAGGTTGGTCCTCAATAAAAAGAACCGTTTAAGTTCTATAAAAGGGTAGCCGACTTATTAAAATTACATAAATAGTTCGAACCTTTGCTTAGCGCAAATTGATTATCGCTTCTTTTAGCGAGCGTTCGTATCGACCTGTTGAATTGCTCGATTACCTATTAAATACTTGCGCATAATGGCTATTATGTCTGTTTTGTGCCGCACTGTTCAAGTGTAAGATTTAGTCAGGGTTTTTTAATTAGATCCAAGGGTATATTCACCTTCTTTTAGCCATTTAGCTACTAAATCAAGCAGCACAGTAGTGTCGGAAGTAGGATTGTGAATCAAGCCAACGAATTTTACGGTTTGGCTTGTAGGAATTTCAATAATCCTAAGGTGTATGGCATTTAGATGAATAGTAACTTTTGTTTCAGATGGCACACTCCCGCATTCTAAGGAATCGGCGATATAACCTCTTAGCTCGATTTCTGTTTTTTTGGGGAGGCGAATCGGGGCGGAAACGGTCACTACGACCGCCTTGCCATGGGAAATATTTTGCCCAAAATAGATCCTAAGATTTTCCACAAGGCGAACCACCACTTTATCGAAACGCAGCCCAAGGGTTGCGATACTTAGACCGCAATCTTTGGCAATGCTGTCTGCAATGTGTCTATCAATGGTTGCCATTTCGTTAATTTTTAAGTGCTAGTTCAGCGTCAATCAATTCGATTGTGCGTTCCGATTTTGATTTGATATTCCCATAGAGTTGCAGCATTTCCTCAGAGGTCCTATTTGACACAACACAACCATTTTTATACTCCTTACTTTTAAACAATGCTTCAAAATCTTGAACGGTAATGTTTTTGTCCACTGCAGTGCTTATTCCCAAAAAAACAGGTTTCATGTTTTCGATATCGTCAAATTTGTAAAGTGGTTTTGAGATGAACCCCTCATATTCCTTTGTTTCGTGTTCGACGCCAAAAAAATATCTTTGGTAAAGTAATGATAGCTCGAACAGATGTATTTTTATTGAATCGTTGGAAATCAAATTCATATTCCCTGGACTTACCAAATCATTGTACGTTACATTACTCGTTTGAAATCGTTCCTGATTTAACGTATTTATGACGTTATAGGTGGTTTCTTTAATATCGGTAATCGGTGCTCAATTAATTTGGGCTATGATTTTATCAGTTCCCTTCGCCTTTTCTGTTCTAAATGCGATAGTATAGTCACGATTTGCGATGTCTTTTTTAAGGTCGATTTTGATATTCTTCAAATACTTGTTTTCCCTTGTTTTCTCGATTCTTTGGTTGTTTGAATTGTTGATTTGAAGGGCAATTAAAATTCCGATTACCACGAGGATAATTTCCCCCACTGCATATTTGAGGTACCTGCCTGGGGCAAATACAGGCTGTGCGGTTTTGTTATTCTCCATAAGGTTGAATCGAAGGCGTTTAAAAAACTTAATCATGCTCCAAATTAAACAATTGTTCGTGCGTTCCGATAGTCCCTCTCGATGGCTTCCAGGACATTTAGGATTTTCCAGTCCGGGATCAATCCGGTTATAAGTAGGAGTTTCTTTAATTTTAGGGGTAGCACTGATTTATAGGTATGGCTTGGGGTTTGTTTTTTTCTTTATCCTTCCTTTTTCGGTTGATAGTACATTATAACAGCTCCTCCATTAAAGGTTTTGGTCTTAACCAGTTTAAAAATAATCCTGTGGTTTATGTCTTCAAATAATGACATACCGCTACCAGCTACCATTGGATATATGCAAAGTTGCAATTCATCAATCAAGTTAAGTTTCAGTAGTTGTATAATTAAACTGCGACTACCAACAAAAACAGCTTTACCTGGTTGTTGCTTGAGTTCTAACACTTCATCTTTTAAGACACGTTTTGCTATGGTTGCACTTTCCCATTCTACATTTTTAAGTGTATGGGAGAAAACAATTTTTGGAATTTTGTCAATTGCTATGGCAAAGTCGTTCATTGATTTTTCTTCAGAAGGACTTTCTAAAAATGTTCGCCAAAATTCCATTAGTTGATACGTTGTCCTGCCGTATAGAATTGCGTCTCCCTGTCCTAATAGTTCTGTATAATGCTGATGTATTTCTTTATCTGGAATTCCTGCGGTATGGTCGCATATTCCGTCAACTGTCATATTTAATGCTGCGATTATTTTCCTCATAATATGTTAACTACCCAACTTTTGATTTCCGTAAATCTTTTCTCTAAAGGCCGCCAACGGTTTTGTACATGAGGCGTTGTAATGGCCTTAAAATGGTGTTATTATTTGCTATTCCATTTCGTTTAACATTTGCTGAATTTCATTTAAAATTTGCTTATGCGAATAATTGGCACAATGTCCTTTCATAGGCGTAAACTCGATCTGAGCATCCGACTTTGGGTTTTTCGTATTTTTTAGGAATTCATCAAAATCACGCATTGAATTATTCAAATAAAAGTTATCCATATCGCCCATCCAAACATGAATTTTTCCTTTAATTTTTGGTCCAAGATCCGGCCAATTAGAAGAAGTGTACAGCAGTAGATCATATTTCTTCCAATGCTCTGCAACTTCTTTGTTTATTGTGCCAATTTCAGGATTAAAAATTGGTTTTGGGAGTCCATCTTCCCCTTTGGGGCTATATAAGGCATTCCAAGCTCCCCATTGCCCTCCAGAAGTTACGTAAGTATTCGATGGCCCAAGAACATTTTCCTCTGTAATTTCTTGTTGTATAGAAAATAGTGGTTCTCCATTTGTATCCCTCATGCTCGGTCTTAAATATGCGCGTGTATTATAAAAGGCATTTTCATTTTCATACATATCGACCAATTGCATTTTTTTAAAACTCACTGGATCTGGACTATATGACCAGCATCCGTTGAAGGTGTCCGGGTAATAAAGTTGTAATGCAAGCGACACCCAACCCCCGGTAGAACAGCCATCTACAAAACGCGTTTTTGAAGATCCATTAATTCTATATTGTTTTTCTATTTCTGGGATAAACTCGTTAATTAAAGCCGCACCATAAGGACCACTATTTTCTGAATCAAGTTGATAGCTGTCGCCAAAAGGTCCCTCTCCATCAAGAAATACAGTGATTATTTGAGGTGCTTCTGCCGAAGTCCACCAAGACATAAATTCTTCATTTTTAATTAGGGAATTTATTCTTGTGTACCGACTGCCATAACCACCTACATTATAGCGAACAGGATACTTCTTATCGGGGTTACTGTTATAGCCAGAAGGTAATAGTACCGAAGCTTTAACAAGCATAGTTTTGTCCCACCAATTAGACAACACCTGACTTTGCATTTCGAAGAATTTAACCAGCTCATGGTCTTCTATTTCTCTTTGGGGAATTGCTTTTGAGAAGGTTAATTCAATTTTTTGTGATTCTTGTGTATTCACCTTGACAGGCTCACTATAAAGATTACCTGGAGAATCACTTTGTGATTCAGCATCCCTGTTTTGATCCCAAACGGCCTGTATATAATAAACTCCATGAGGAACAGCATTAAAGCCCCAATCAGAAGTTTTTACCCACTCATTGCTGCCATCTAAAACCTTGATTTGGTTCTTATCCCAATTTTTTATATTCTCCCCAAAGATAAATCCCTTGCCATTAAAAACCGAGACGTATCTAGGCTCGAATTCTTCTGTTTCTGAGACATAAATAAGCAATCTTCCATCGGATTTAAAGGAAGCTTTAAGGTTTTCATTTACAGAAATGGCAAAGGCTAATTTTGTAGATTCCTGTTGTGCAACTGTCGTATAATCGGTAATGGCAAGTAATAACAGCGCGAGAAAATATTTAAAATTCATTTGTTTTGTTTTTTAATTAATGGTGCCAATTTGTTTAAGTTATTTACCTTAATTCTCTATAGCTGCTAAAGTAACAAATCATTGCGCATCCTCATTGATCTATTTGCCTCGTCATGGTTCTGGGTGTTTGTTTTTCTTTGACCACGTCCTAAAACCGCTATTATCTTCCCGGGACGATTTTAAACGTAAATTTTATATTCAAGCAGGAGGGTTCCTTTTCCCGGGGTATTTTTTGGAGATACATGACTTCTTTATAGGGGAAGATGTGCTAAGCGAAATAACTTTTAAGGAAGTTACCATCGTCTTTTGTGAACAGCCATGGTTAACAAAATCCCATTTGACCACAAGTAATCCTGCACATACAACAATTGTAGGAAAATACGCAAATAAAAAGTAGTTCTATACGTTAATCAGTGATTCGTGCCCTTAATCTAACAAAAACACGTACACAAAAATGAAAATACCCAATGGCCTTTGACGCTCCCATAAACATGGATCAAGAGGCTATAAAATCAACTGATGTAAGATTTTCAAATAACAACTCATTGAATCACGACCGTTTTACGAGTTCACTTTTTCACACCAATCTATGACCCTTGAGACCAGGCTCCCAAAAAGACAAGGAACGATAACCATTTTCTGCTCCGCAATTTCCCATACCCAAATAGAAAATGGCACCTGATTGCATTTCTTCCTTTTAGGCCGTTTTCAGCCATCCCAACCAATGTAAACTGCTCAATACACAATTTCAAGGCATCTCAAGATTCGATGCAAACCACTAATTCGAACAATCAATACAAAAATCAATAACCAATGCGTAAACATGAATTTATCACCAACGGTATAAAACGAAATACAAAAACTTGGAGGGGATTCGATTGCGGTAGCCACAGAAATTCGCAGCATCCTACTCTAATACGGAAATTCTTAAGCTTAACCGTACTGCTCCTATCGATGCTGATGACAAATGCCCAGACGAATCTGGAAGCGGTCACCTATGGTTCCGGAAAGTTCGTGGCCATCGCTTCGAACGGGGAACTATTAAGTTCTCCCGATGGGATCACCTGGACTTCGGTTGCAGCACCATCCGGCAACTGGCAGGATATTATTTATGACAACAACCTCTATGTAGTCGTTGGATCCAATAGTGCGATGACCTCGCCGGATGCCGAAACTTGGACAGTGCAAACTGTTCCTTCAGGTGGCTGGGTGGCCGTTGTAAGCAATGGTAGTTTATTTGTCGCATCGTCTACCGGCGGCAATTATGTGATGACCTCCCCGGATGGAATTACTTGGACCGCAAGAACTCCGGCCTATACATGGCCCCATAACGATTTAGCATACGGTTCGATTTCGGGTATTGATCGATTTGTAGCGGTTTGTCAGCTGGGCCGTGGCTGGATAGCTTCGGATCCAACTGGGACCTGGTCACAAATCAATCCTGGCGCAATCGTCGACATCCGGGCAATTACCTTTGGAAACGGGAAATTTGTATGGCTCCAATGGGGGGGAAGCGGAACGGTCTATGCCGGAGTTTCTACCAATGGCACGAGCTTTACGCCCTATGCTTCTGGGGTGGTCAATCAGTGGAACTCCTTGGTTTATGGCAATAATACCTATGTGGCCGTCGCATCGGGCGGTAGTAATATGCGGGCCGCATATTCGGCGAACGGGCAAACTTGGACCTATGGAACCGGGGTGGAAGCGAATTCTTGGCAAAGTGTGGCATTTGGTAATAATACCTTCGTAGCTGTAGCCAATTCGGGCACCAACCGAATTATGTATTCCACTGATGGAATTCAATGGAATCATGATGTGGTCTTGCCCCCGGTAATTGTAGCCCCTACGATACTATCTTTTTCCCCTACCAATACCATTTCAGGACAACAAGTGGTCATTACAGGTGCCGATCTAGAAAACAGTACGGAAGTACAGATAGGAGGGTTAACAGCAGCTTCCTTCACCATCGACAGTCCGACTCAAATAACTGCGGTAGTTCCCGTAAATGCAGTATCAGGAAGTATTACTGTAACTAATGACACGGGCTCAGACAGTTTGTCCGGATTTGTAATTAACTCGGCTCCCACCGATATTTCGCTAACAACCGACCTAATTCTTGAAAATAACACCTTGAATGAAGTCATTGGGACCTTATCAACTGCAGATAGCGATGCCTTGGATTCGCATTTATATAGCTTGGTTGCCGGAGATGGGGATACGAATAATTCTGATTTTACCATTGCTGGAACCGATTTACTGGCGAATGCGGTCTTTGATTTTGAAAACAAGAGTGATTATTCGATTCGTGTCGAAACCCAGGATAATTTTGGACAAGCATTCGAAAAGACGTTGGCGATTACCGTCACAAATGCAAACGAACGTCCGACCGATATCATCTTGTCGAACAGTACTATTTTAGAAAACAGTGCCATAGGTACGGTAATCGGTAGTTTGAGTACGATAGATCAGGACGCGGGTGATACCTATACCTACAGCCTTGTTGTGGGTGATGGCGATAATGATGCCGACAACGCCAGCGTAACCATCGATGGCATGGATCTGAAAATGGCGGTCATCCCTGATTATGAAACACAGGCCACTTATACGATCTATTTAAATGTAAATGACGGGGCCAACGAGTATCAAAAAGCATTCGTAGTTACTGTTGGGGATATCAATGAAGATATCGATGGTGATGGTATATTCGATGCTATCGATCAATGTCCAGATACACCAAGCGGCGAGACTGCCGACTCAAATGGATGCTCACCTTCCCAGCTGGATGCCGATAGTGATGGTGTCCCGGATTATGAAGATGCCTTCCCCAACGACCCGATTGAATCAGTCGATACAGACGGAGACGGAATAGGGGATGTCATGGATACCGATGATGACAATGATGGGTACTCAGATGAACTAGAACTTGTAGAAGGAACCGATTCAAAGGATATGAACGCGTTTCCTTTGGACTCCGATGGAGATGGCATACCAGACAGCATTGATCCTGACGATGATAACGATGGCACACTCGATACGGAGGATTTCTTCCCTACGAATGCGAGCCCGGGTTTGATAGCGGCCGAGGCCTTTACCCCAAATGGGGATGGGGTCAACGACTATTGGGTAATACCCGGAATCGAGAGCTATCCCAATTCAGTAGTCACCGTATATAATCGCTCGGGACATGAAGTATTTATGGCGAAAGGGTATCGAAACGATTGGAACGCGGTGTATAAATCAAACTCAAGCAAGTTGCCTCCAGGATCTTACCTATATATTATTGAACTGGGCAATGGATCCCAGCCGATCAAAGGGTGGATATTCATTAATTACTAACCAAAAATTTTATCACACCATAAAAAATAACAGATGAAACGAAGCTATATATATTCAATGCTGATCGCCCTATTGACACTCGGCGCGGCACGAGCCCAACAAGACCCGAGCTTTACCTTTTACAGGTACAACATGAACTTGATAAACCCTGCGTACGCAGGGGCCGGAGAACACACTGAAGTAGGTCTGGATGTACGTAGCCAATGGGCCAACGTACAAGGAGCACCCGAGACCCAGAGTATATTCTTTGGTACTCCCTTGGGAAAAGGGGTAGGTCTGGGCGTATCGATCATTAATGATAAAACGTTTATCGAGAGCCAGGTTTGGCTTGCGCTTGATTTGTCATATCGCCTAAAATTAAGTGAGGGCACTGATCTTTTCTTCGGAATAAAGGCGGGGGTAAACTCCTATAATGCCAATACCGACGGACTCATCACTTATGGTATTCAATCAGATGCCAGTTTAATGAACATCGATGGAAGCTTTAACCCCAATATAGGAACGGGTATCTACCTGAAAAGCCATGCATTTTTTGCATCCGTATCGGTTCCCAAGATCTTGAGCCCCGACCGATTGGAAGACAAAAACGGACTCGCAAAGCTAGGAAAAGACAAGGTGCATATATATGGCGCAGCAGGGTATGATTTTGTGCTTTCAAGCACCTTTGGTTTAAAACCCTCGGTCATCATACGGTATGTTGATGCGGCTCCGCTTTCGGTCGAACTAACGGCGGCACTAACACTGGGGGAGCGTTTCGAAGTTGGCGCCGCCTACCGCTTGGATGAGAGTGCCAGTGGCTTTTTTATTTTCAAGGTAAGCAATTGGCTCAATCTAGGGTATGCCTATGAGTCGGCATTTGAAAAGCCGGTGTCTAATTTGTCAAATGGCACGCACGAAATACTCTTTAATTTAAAACTATAAATACTGATACGCCGTTAAACCGCTTTTCACAATGGGGAGATGGATGGTTTACCGAACGTATGGCTTTTAGGGACCGAACGCTTGCAAGCGGCATTTCTTTTTAATAAAAAACCCAAGACCTTGTTCTTGGGTTTTTTTGTAATTGTCAGCTACTATTCCCTCGATTGGCGCCATTGTCCGATTAATAGTTTACCAAGTATTGTAAAACCCTTTCTGCATATTTCTTCGTCTATAGGTTTGATGAGCCATATAAATAAGGCCTCTGTTATTGCGTTGCTTCCGTTTTTTCTAATAAATCCCTTCGACTGATAGTATTGTGAGTTACTTCTAAATAACACCTTTCCTTGGAGTTCGATTGTTCTAAAAAATAGGTTAGGGAAATTACCGTCTTATTTGAAATTAACAAATTTAGAAAGCAGTTGAGGAATAAAGTTCTCGTTCGCCTACCGAAATTGTCCTGTTCCCTATAATTTGGCTTTGAATAGTTTTTCATATTCGTATTATATATATCGAAGACCATGTATTCTGATCGGCATCTATTGAAATACTCTGATTAAATCCTGATGGTGGTGTTTTTTAAAAAATCAAAATGTTCTTTCATGATCTAATGTGGTCTTCAATACAAGGTCTTGGCAATTTATAAACCAAAAATCAAGATGATGTTTTCATTTACGAAACGACAAATCGTCAAGATGCGTTCTCTCCAACACCGAAATATTTATTGTCATAGTGTATAAAAATCAGAACTTCGGAGAACCTTCTTTTAGCCAAATATCTTCTTTGCATTCAGTCTGTGTTTAATTAGCATTTTTTCGATATCGTCATACGTGCTTTACTGAATCAACCTCAGACGTTCTTTCCCTTCTTTAATTCCTCTTCATTTAATATGGTCGAGGTGACTACTGGATAGGGAACGTATAGAGTTTTTCCAATTCAGATTTGTTCGCCAAATTTCTAAAGAAAAATCTATCTGCTATTTCCTCAGAAAATGGATTTTCACTGTTTTTTTTAAATTGATCAATCAGAAATGAATTAATTCTAGAACTATCCAACATGGCCAATTTTTTCCTAAAGTTGATGGATTTATAATATAGGTCTGAACCAACTACCGTATCTATTTTTAAACTTCATTAGTGAAACTTTCCTTTGACAACAATTTTTTTCCGAGCTAACCAAGCTATTCATTGAGTCCCTATTATTTTTTGCCTTTTGTTGTTCGGATTAATCAAATTCCAAATACGTTATAGACGAACTATCATTAATAATCACGATCATCATATAGATTTTTTCCATGTAACGGTTAATTCCTCGGAAAATGGTAAGAATTGCAAATTCTCCAATATTTGCTAAAAGTTCTGTTCGTCGGTGGAAAAGGGTAAAAAAATATTTCTTCCACCAATCCAATTATCGCTTTTTAACTTTTCAATTGTGCAATATGATCTTTAAATCGGTAGGGTAAATTTTTGTTCCTCAAGTCGAAGATTTTGATTAAATTTACTTCCTGACTTACCTGATAAAAGTCGCCATTGCCATTAACGAGTACTAATAGCATTTTTCATAAAATGCTGAATTTGTAATTCAATCGTAAGGTGTTATAGTGGTCCATTATGATTTTTCCGCCTGAAACCATGGTGGCACCTAAAGTTAACATTTTTAAGATGTGAAACCCTTCCTATCACAACTTCTGCAGACAAACAGATGAGAAGTGGTCATAATTCCTCCAATAGCATGCTCTTATTTACCCTCACAATAGTTTCTATAGCTGTTTAAGATATACTCCCATCCTTGTTCAGAAGCCATCATTTTTCGATAGTCTTCTGAACCTTTTCCATGATTTCCGAAATTAAAATGTTCAAAATGTAAGATTGTTGCATCCCCATCCTGAACAAAACTCAAAGTTATGTCACTTGCTTTGTGCGGATCCGGTACGGGCTCACGTTTCGGACTTATTTGCCATTTTAGTTCGATATTCTTAGGTTCGACAAATGTCGTGACCCTTCCCCAATCGCAACGAAACCCGTGCGGACCAATCTCTGTACATAATCCGTTCAGTTTCCTTTCGATATATATTTTTTCGAGTTTATCCTGAGACCAGGTATATTCCTTCGGCCACCATGCATTCAAATCGTCGACGAATCTTTTAAAAGCGTTTTCTGCCGATCCTTTAATTTTTAATTGCTTTGAAATCTTTTCCATGTTCAGGTTTTATATGAAGTATAAAAGCCCGATAATACGCTGTGGGGAGCAAACAAGACCCTTTTATTAAGGCCGGCCGAATCGCTTACTGGGCAACCTATAAAACAAAAGCTTTTAATTCTGATCTACGCTTTTTATTCAAAAAGCCAAATGCCATCTCATTTCGTATCCGTATGGCCGACTTGCTTACCGCAGACGGGCAGTATAAAAATACACAGACTTTTTGATTTATCCCAGCGCCAGTAGTATATATCCCATTTCCTTCCTGTGGGCTATCGGTGCAGCGATGCCGTTATGATTTTAAAAAAACTATTGATTTGAAGCTTGTTCGTTTACCTTTTTAAGACTTTAAAAAAACGGCTACTATGCTGCATCCATCTTCTCTTCGCTGCTATTTGGCCATAAAAAACTACCGAATACCAGTCCCAAACAACTGCTGATCGTTCCATAGATCGTCGGGTCGATGCGCGTTTCAAACGAGTCGCAAAAAAACCAAACTAGGCCGCCTGCAAAAATGGACGTCCATGCCCCAAAAACCGATGCTTTTTTCCAAAAAAGCCCAAAGGTCAACGGTGCGAAAAGGCAAACCATGAGCAAGACCGTTGATGCCACGACCAAACCATGGATGTTGGCATCATTAAATGCCAAAAAACAACAGATTATTGCCACCAAGATCACGCTCATTCTTGTATAGAACAGTAAGCTTTTATCAGAAATATCCGGTACATAGCGCTTTAAAAAATTTTCCCCGATGATAGTGGCCGGGGAAAGCATGGCCCCACTTGATGTACTCAAAATTGCCGAAATAAGGGCCCCGAAGAAAAGCATTTGCACGGGGATACTGGCATACTGGGTAACCATACTCGGAATCAGGTTTTGTCCGTTATCATCCCCCATCAACTCAGGGTGTAGATAGGCGGCGCCAAGTCCTATAATTAGGGGTATGGTCGTAATGGTAAACAACAAAATGGCACTCAGAACGACCCCCTGTACTCCGGCTTTCGCCGATTTCGCTGAAAATACACGTTGGTAGATCTCCTGGGCCGGGATGGCGCCAAGCCCGAAGGCCATCCACATGGCCAGATAATCGGTCCAATTATAAATCCCGTTTTCCGGAAAAAAGTTAAAAAAGGTTTCGGGCTTGTTAGCGAAGAGCGGTTCGATTCCGCCGGTTTTGGCAAGAATAGTTGCAAGTACGATTAACAATCCGATTACGATAAGAATACTCTGCAGCAAATCGGTCAGGCTCACCGCCCACATACCGCCAATATAGGTATAGATGACAACGATTGCCGCACCAAGTAAAATTCCGCTTGTAATTGAAGTACCGATTACCGATGCGAATAGGTAGGCCAGGGCTACGAATTGGGCGGCGATCCAAAAGAAATAGGTAATAACGATAATTATCGAAGAGGCTATTTCAAGCGACTTATTATAGCGTAGCTTAAAAAAATCGCCCAACGTAATGATATTCATCTTATAAAGACGCCGGGCATAAAAAAATGCCACCAGACCTAGACAAAGCATATTGCCGAATTGATCGGTAATAATTCCCATAATACCCCTTTCTACAAATTGGCCGGGTACGCCCATGATCATTTCCGGACCAAACCACGTGGCAAAGATGGTGACACCTACCAAGGTCATTGGCAGGCTCTTTCCGGCAAGGGTAAAGTCATTGGTCGTTTTTATTCTTTTGGATGCCCAAAAACCGATGGCAAGTGTTATTGCGATATAGACTAATATGGAAAGGGTTAACAAATCAGGTTGCTTTGAAGGGCTATAAAATAGTTTACAATTCGGTGCAGGCTGATGTGTTTGCGGCGGTTTCCCATAGGTTATTTTCTAATTACAGATACTTATTAGCGCTGCAGTGTTTTCGAGGGTGTAAATTATTTTTCGATCATCGGCGTGCTGCCAAAAAAATTACTAGTCTACTTACCTGCTTTCCGCAGGGTAACTGTCGAATACATATACATTAATGCGACTCCGTTAGTTATCGCAATTCAGACGGGAAGGAAACAAGCTACTAGTTATAGTCTCATTGGGCATTTTTTTATGTATTAAACGGCGAATTGTTTTAAATGATGGTCGCAATGCTTATAAATGAATTCCCCTAATTGGGTTTTGGTCATCTTGCCAAAGAACCAATGGGTAAAATAGGCTTTTTCAAATGTGGCATAACGTTCGATTAATACAATCCAAGCATCCTTCTCAGTACCTAAATCCGAAATTTTTTCATTTACTTGAAATTTAGCTGAGGTTGGAGCGTTTCTCCCAATCCCCGAGGTTTCATTTTTTAGGATACTCTTGATGGCAGACTGCCCAACGATTCGCCCTAAAAATGAACGCTTGACCTGTATGTTGCCGAAATAGTAATCCTCACACAAGGCACAGTGACGTACCATTTGCCCGACGGTCATTTTTCCCCAAAGGGGTTTGCTGTGTTCGGTGAGTAGCTCAATTCGAGCAACTACTTCATTTCGAATCGCTTGATTAAAAATTGATTTCATATTTTAAGAATTCATTTGTCCTAATGAAAACCAGTTTCCCGAATCGTCGACGAACAGGGCTTCAAAACCATAGAATTCCTTGGTGGGAGGCTTTTTAAAAACCACGCCCTTGGATTTCAATTCCTCATAGGTGGCCAAAAGATTTTTGCATGTAAAAACCGCTGGCCCGAAAGCTCCTTTTCTAATTAACGAGGACATGGCCTGAAAAGTCTCGGTGTCATACATGGCACCTTCGACCACCAAAAAAAGCGTTATTTCCAATTCGGGTTGCTCGGGGGGCGTAACTGTTAGCCATCTAGCACCTTCCCCCATCGGGGCGTCTGTATGAACCCTGAATCCGAGTTTATTTACATAAAAATCATAGGCACTTTCTTGATCAAGCACATAAATACACATGTGCGTTACTTTAGTTATCATATTCTTATTTTTAAAGCAATACTAACGAATACCTTGAACAGACAGCTCTCGAAAATTGCTATTTTAGCCAACCATATGTTTCCGCGAAACAATTGGGTATAAACTGTAATGGGTTGGTACGAATGGCCTTTCTTTTTAATTCTTGCTCGTTTTTATAGGTTGAGGGCGTTGTTGCGACCCATTTTTTGAAAATACCCGTAAAGGAAGTCACACTATCATACCCGATCATCATGCAGGTTTCGGTGACGGAGTGCCCTTTTGATAAAAGTATCTTAGCGGTATCTATTCTAATCTTTATCAGGTATTTCTTCGGGGTCACTCCGTAAACAGACTTAAACAATCGTATAAAATGAAATTTTGAAAAATAGGCGTGATTTGCAATGTTATCAAGGTCTAGATTGTCACCATAATACTGATCAATAAAGAGTTTGGCCTTTACGATGCGTTTGTAGACATATATTTTTTCGTATTGCTCCATGTTTTTGTAACTTTTGGGGAAGCCCGATGTTATGTAATTTACGAATTTAATATATTTTCAAAGAGTTTTTACTTTCCCGGAAAACGCACAGTTTCAAGGGGCCATTTCAAACGGACAGAAATTTAGGGAGAAATCGCGCACGTGTTTTTTAGTAGGTCTGTCGACTGTTTCATATCGTATTCATTAATGACGCGATAGGGCTTTTTGGTTCTGTTGATAGCAGGGTACGAAAAGCATTTTGTTTCGGGGAATAATACCATAAAGAGTTCTCGAGTTGTTTTAGGGACATTTTTTACAGGCGACCGGTAGCTTAAAACAATTCAGTAGTTTTCTTAAATTAGCTAAAACTATAAATTCGTTCTACCTATGAAATCAAAAATACTATTTATTGCCAGTCTCATCTTTGGTCTTATGTTCGTGAACGCCGGACTGAACAAGTTCTTTAATTACATCCCTGTGCCTGAAAATCTCGATGTAGAATTAATGAACGATTTTGGCGCGATGCAGGAGATTATTTGGTTGATGCCATTGCTTGCCCTGTTTGAAATAATCGGAGGTCTCTTGTTTATTATTCCTAAAACCAGGGCGTTAGGGGCCTTGGTAATTTTTCCGATCCTGGTGGGGATTTTGATGACCCATATTTTTGTAGACCCCTCTAGCCTGCCGATGGTGTTGGTCTTGACGGCCATATTCATTTGGGTAGTGTATGAAAACAGGGCCAAATATGCGCCCCTCTTTAAATAAATCGGAAATCGTTTTTAGCGTGTAAACTTCATGGGCTGTTCATCGATCAAATAACCCTGAAAAAAGGGGGTGTCTCGACGCATCATTACAATAAACAATTTCCGGTTCAAGGATGGTGTAAGCCTAAAAATGCAAGAAAAATGATTGTTTCGTGATTACCATTAATCGAAAATAACCTTATGGAAATGTGATTTCCTACTAATTTTATTAGATTGGTAGAAATTTCCTACCTATGCTTAACTACATTACCCTATTTTGCTTTTTCGCTATTTGTTTCGTGATGGTCTGTATTTTGGTCGCTTTTTTTGAGGAGCATTAATGGTGTTCCTATAAAATTCAAATGAAATACAGCCTAAATAAGTAATCGATCAAATCGAAGATTGTCGCTTGATTTGACTAATGTCGTATCATAGTTCTACAAGTAAATTGGCGGTCATTGTAAAGTGACACCTTACAAGCTTTTGACAGAATAGAAACACAATTAATATTTGACAATTAAAACTGTTTAATAATGCCTAACATTCGACATAATTTACTTATTGGAGCTTCGGCTGAAAAAATTTACAAAGCAATCACAAGCGAAGAAGGACTATCAGCTTGGTGGACTCCCAATACAGTTGCAAAAACAGAATTAAATAGTGTTTCACGTTTTCCATTTGGAAATGACTATTTCAAGGAAATGAAAATTATGGACCTAAGTCCTTCTGAACTTGTTAAATGGAATTGTATAAAAGGTGATGCGGAGTGGGTAGGCACTAACATTTCTTTTACACTAATATCAAAGAACAAAAAAAATCTATTGAACACCAACCCAGAAATATTAGGTCAGATAGAACAACAAAGTAGTGAGGAAGGGACAATGCTGATTTTTCATCACGATGATTGGGCAGATTATACACCAATGTTTGCAGAGTGTAGCTACACTTGGGGACAATTTCTCAGAAGCCTGAAATTATTATGTGAAACAGGCAAAGGGAGACCTTGGCCAAATCAACATCAGCTATAATGAGCTTTGCCTGTCATTGTAAGGAGCGACCCTTTTAACTTAGCCCCTCACTTTCAACAGACTTTAATCGATCAAAAATTTAATAGAATCTGAAATCCGAAGTAAAAAAAATACTTTAATTGACGAGAAAACAACGAACCACCACCAATGTCTATAAAACATATGCTGTATTTTAGGTTCTTAAAGTGTATGCTATTAAATTTCGTTTGCAACGTGGGACAAAGATGTAGGTATTTAAACGCATACATTTTATAGATTAGCGTTAGAAGTAATTAAAAACTAATATTCTATGGGTAAAAATTTGAAATACATGATTGTTGCAATCTTTATTATTGGATGTCAAGGTGAGGATGGCGAAATTGGCCCAAGCGGATTAAAAAGTCTTATTAAAACAACAAATGAATCATCTGGCACAAATTGCCAACTTGGTGGTCTTAAAATAGATTCCGGATTGGATAACAATGCTAATGGAATTCTTGATGGAGATGAGATTACGGATACTAAATACATTTGCAGTCAACCTGGAAAAAATAGCCTAATTACAACCGAAATTGAATCTTCAGGTGATATATGCGAAAATGGAGGTATTATTATTAATACTGGTATTGATATTAATCAAAACGATATACTTGATGTATCTGAAATACAAACTACCAGATACGTTTGTAATGGAAGTGATGGAGTCTTAGAAGGGTTTGATAAGCAAATAAGACTAAAGATTCAGTATCCTTTGAATAACAATGCATTTGACTGGTATGGGACTTCATCCTCTATGTATGAGTTTGCTGGCATAGGATTAATTGATTTTAACAAAACACTATTTGTTGGTGTAGATTCAATCATTTTCACCTCCAATCTATTTTCCTATGGTGATGCAGATGCTTATGTTGAATTATATGATGCAACGAACAATGCCTCAATCGGAAATAGCGAAATAAAAGGACGTTATACTTTTGAAAATAGAATATTTACACGCTCCGAGGATATTTATGAGCATCTTCCTGAAACAACTCTTGATCTCGGCATAAGAGTGAAATCGGAAATTAATGGCATTACCGTAGCGTCAGGAACACCCTATTTGATACTGTATAGAAGTTATTAATTAAACTATTTCTAACAAAAAACATAAGTCATTTGTCAGTAAGTGCAACACTTGAGTTTATTACATTTACTAAAACAGATAGCTAAAGCACAACACCCATTATATAATCCCTGGCTTTTAGTTAATCCAATGGTTGTTTTTGATTTTCCTTCTGAAAACCCTGTCATACATACACCTTACCTCTGGTACACAGAACCAAAATTCAATTAAAAGTTTGTAATTACTCCGGTTGGTTTAACTTTCTTAAATTTAAACGTCCCCCAAACGTTTAAATGCAATCATTTTTATCGCCATACCCAATGAGAGGAAAACATTCCCCGATCTCATTTTTGCCGAGGCAATCATCCTAATGACACTAGTTTCCTACTCCAAAATGGAAAATAAAAGAATTGTTTTCCCTCATGCGCATAGCTGATTACGTCAATTCTAACTCCCGAACCTTTAAAACATTAGAAGGTACCTTGGTGCCATTGGTAACCTGTGATGGCGAAATTAGATTCCCATTATCCGACACAATTGATGTTACGTGCGTGGTTGAATTTTCTATGTTGTATTCCTTTCTGAACCCAAGGAGTGTTACTGAAATATTCCGTTCTTTAGCACCTTCTTTCGCAAATTCCTTTATTAATTGCAATACATCGAACTCTATGTATACGGTATTAGAGGCATCAATAATAACCTTACTGTCTTTTGGCAAATGGGCGAATGTTTGCTTAATAGCCGCTTTATTTAAAAATGACACTTCTTGCGCCAATTCCATGTATATTGTTTCGCCTTCGTTGTGCTTATCTTTTTTAAAGAAGTATGCCAATTTCACATTTCCTCTCAAAATAAAGTAAATACTAACCGCCATACCTATTCCGACTCCAATCAACAAATCTGTCATTACAATGGCAATGACCGTGACCACAAAAGGGATGAACTGAAATTTCTTACTGTTTTGCCACATATGAATAAATTTGGATGGGTTGGCCAGTTTGTAACCAATTACCAGAAGTACGGCTGCAAGTGATGCCAAAGGTATTTTATTCAACAAAAATGGTATTGTCAAAACTGCAATCATTAAGAAAACCCCGTGCGAAATAGCGGCAATTTTGGTTTTTCCGCCAGATGATACGTTTGCGGAAGTCCGCACGATTACGGATGTAATGGGAATACCACCGATTAAACAACTCAACATATTTCCGACTCCTTGCGCTTTTAATTCCCTATTTGTGTCGGTGTATCGTTTAAGTGGATCCATTTTGTCCGCCGCTTCTATGCACAATAAAGTCTCAATGCTCGCAACTGAGGCAATCGTTATTGCAACCACCCAAATTTCGACATTACCGATTTGCCCAAAATCGGGAAGGCTAAACTGATTCCAAAATTGACCGATCGATTCGGGAATAGGTAGACTTACTAAATGGTCTGCACTTATTGCGAGCGATGAGCCAGTTGCCTTGAAAGCCTCATTTATTGCAATACCTGCCAATACGGCTACCAGAGCCCCTGGAACAGATTTTAATTTCTTTAAAAAGGGCACTTTCAAAAATGCGATCAATATTGCTAAAGAAACCAACACTATTATAATGGCACCGGGATGCATAAAATTAACGGTATTTGCCAATGTTGTAAAAATTTGATGCTCGCCGGCTGCATTGATAAAAAAATAGTCGCCTTCGTGCATTTCATCAAAACCAACTGCGTGCGGCAATTGCGATAGAATAATGATAATACCAATCGCAGCGAGCATTCCTTCGATTACATTCGATGGAAGGTAATTCGAAAGAACACCTGCTTTGGCAAAGCCCAAAACAATTTGGATGAGCCCCGCCAAAAAGCCGGCGAGTAAGAACGCCTCAAAAGACCCTAAAGTCGCAATAGCAGCCAAGACAATTGCTGTTAACCCCGCTGCCGGACCTGAGACACTTAATTGCGATCCACTAAGTAAACCGACTACGATACCAGCAACTACACCTGAAATGATACCTGAAAATAGGGGTGCACCACTGGCAAGTGCAATACCTAAACATAACGGCAATGCGACCAAAAAGACGACAAGCCCGGATTTAATATCAGACTTTAAATAGTGTGTTGTGAAATTTTTCATATCTATATTTTATCTGGTTAAGAAACCTTCTAAAAAGATTTATAAATTGAGAAGGTTTATCAGAGAGTATTTTTGTTGTGGAATTTCTATCGATCGCTCTACAGGAACTTCAATAATATTATTCATATTTTTCTTTAAGAATTTTGTGGTGTCAAACCATTTGCTGCTTCGACAATGCAGGGATTTTACTTTTGGAATTATTGTGTCATCGGCATCTAATTGTTCTAAAAAATTCTGAAAAGCCAACGAATTTTCACCGGTGAACAACTCGAAACTTATAGTTTCAATACTTTTTTTGTGCTCTAGCAAAAGGTTGCGCTTCGCAGCAATAAAAGCATCCGTACATAATTTGCGCACGGCCTCCCTTTTTCTAAAATGAAATATTGCCCAGCGATTCTCAGGCAACCTATAACCAGCAATTAAAATGATATGCAGTTTAGTGTTGGGATTATTCAATATTGCGTATTCAACTAGCTGTAATGAATCCACGCTAAAATCTGTAGGAATAAGTATTTTTTTCATCATTTCTAACTTTGCAGCAAACATAGTTGCCACTTGTTAGAATTGAATAAGAGCGCGATTAGAACGGCATTAGAATTTCAATGGAAGGTAGAATTGTACTTTTTTTTATTGGGAAGTTTAATCTTTACAAGCGTGCCTTTGTCCTTTTGGGAGATTACCCTTATTTCGCCAGAATGCATTTTGATTATACGATAGGCAAGGGGAAGACCAAAGCCGAAACCATCTATCTCCCGTACATTTGAGGCTCGAAAAAAGGGTTCAAATATATTCTTTAATTCGTCTTCTGGAATGCCTATACCTTCGTCATTTATAGAAATTAAAATGTTACCAGAATCAGAGACAATTTTTATTTCCACCCTATTATTTTCAGAAAACTTGCAGGCATTTTCAAAGATGTTACTTAAAGCTACCCGCAATAGAGAATCACTACCCAACAACGTTATAGCATCTTCATTTTTAGGTAATTCTTCAAAATCCAATATTATTTTGTTGTCGGGTATCGCCACATCGATATTTCGTTTTAAGTCAAGTACCAATTCATCAATGCGTATCGCATCAATAAAAAATCCTTTGGATTCAAAATCGGTTTTGGCAAGCTTAAGTAATCCGTTGACCAAAAAATCGAGTCGGTATGCTTCGGTGTCTATTTTCTTTAGGATTGAATGATATTCTTCTGCGCTCCTTTCCTTATTGAGGGCTACTTCTGTTTGCCCCAAAATAGCTGTAAGTGGATTTCTAAGTTCATGTGAGGCGTTGTTGATGAAGTTGCTTTGTAGGTCGAAGGAGAGTTGCAATCGATCCAACATATTATTAAATGTATGGGAGAGCTCGGCAAGTTCATCTTTTCCATTAACCGTATTAAGACGGAGTGATAAGTTTTCGGCCGTGATGGAATTAACTTCGTTAATTATTCTTGAAATTGGACTTAAGGCCTGTTTTGCATAATAATTTCCTAAAATGAATATAAAAATGATGCTAACAAAAAATGCGATAATCAGCGTGTTTCTCAGATTATCAAGTTTTGCAAACCCGTAAAGGTCAGTTGCTGATAATACCACCATAAAGTCACCTCGGATGTCATGAAACAATAGGCCTGTATAATAATAATCGCCATTCTTTAATTCGGCATATTCCTCCTTAAAAATTCTTTGAAAAAAGTGTTTTGGCAGCTTATTGTCCAGAGCAACCAACGGTTTTTTACGTTTCGCATCTACAGGATAAATGACTTCTTTTTCATTCGGTAATGTCTGCAAATGCTTAATCCGAATGTCATCATAGATATCTACGTTTAATTCATCAGCTTCAAGATAGGCCTCAGCAGCTATTGTCGCCCTTTGGCTCAAACGTAAATAAAATTCACTTTCTGTATATTCCTTAGAAACATAATAAATGAGCACAAAAATGCCTGTGAGAAACAAACTTGTTAAAACAATAAATACCGCCGTAATTTTAGTCCGTAACTGCATTCAAGCTAACTATTGTTTCTTAATATATATCCCATGCCAATTACAGTATGTATAAGTTTTAATTCAAAACCCTTATCTATTTTATTTCTAAGGTAGTTTACATATACATCGACGACATTCGTGCCGATATTGAAGTTGATATCCCACACATTTTCAAGTATGTCCACTCGATTTAATACTCTGTTTCTGTTTTTAAGCAAATATTCAAGAAGTCTAAATTCGGTAGAAGTTAGGTAGATTTCTTTTCCGGCCCTTTTAACAAGTTTAGTATCGCTATCAAGTTCTAAATCGCTTATAATTAATTTCTGAACAGTGTCATACGTTGTGCTTTTGGTCCTTGTTCGGGCACGGATTCTTGCCAATAACTCTTTAAACTTGAATGGTTTTATAAGGTAGTCATCGGCCCCAGAATCTAATCCTTTTACAATATTTTCTGTTGTTCCTAAAGCCGTAAGCATTATTATTGGAAGATTGCCATACCCTAAGTCCCTTATCCTTTTTGCCACTTCCCGTCCATCTATTTTTGGCAGAATGATATCGAGAACTACCAAATCTATATTTTTTTGTTTCAATAACTCTAGGCCAGTGAGACCATCATAAGCCACAAGTACCTTATAGCCTGCTTCCTGCAAGCCTTGGCTAATAAATGCCGCCACATTGGGCTCATCTTCTATAATTAATATCTGCTTTGCGATAATACTTGGGTTTTTGAGATATTTGCAAAGGTATATTTTAGGTTCGATTGGAATTATATATCAGATTAGAATTGCATTAAAAATTAAAGTTGATTGCAAATTTAATACACATAAAAACCCATAAAGCCCAAAAATGACCGAAGCTGCAAAAAAAGTATATCTCTTTCAATGTTTGCAAGATTTGGGAAAGTGCTATTTCCATTTTCTTAATTGGGGATATACGGAAATTGTTGCTAAATAAAATGGATAGCGTTTATTTGGACCCTACCAAATAAACAAAGGTCGATGTTACCCGAACAATGATGGTATAAATCGGTTCAATAGTTCAAATAAACACTAGACATTACAAGGTTGGTTTAATTTTTTTAAATTTAAACTTCCCCAAACGTTCAAATCCAATCCTTTTTATCGATACAACTAATGAAAGGCAAAACATACAGGTATCTTATTTTTGCAGCTGCAATAATCCTATTGCCTATTGTTTCCTGCTCCAAAAAGGAAAAAGCCCCTATTCAGTTCGATTTTTTCGAAGAACTGCAACCAGGCTTTGAGCTTATGGCCTTCTTGGCCGAAAACGAAAAAAAAGACGTTGCCTTGGCTTCAGACAGTCTTGCCGCTAAATTTAAAAGCCTCGGTTTCCAAAAGATGGAAAATCTTCCCTTGATCATCGGCAGCGACACATTCCCAAAACCTGAGGGTTCATTTATTGGAAGAATCCAGAAATGGGTATTCGGTGTTTCTATACGAATCTCAAAACAAAAATGCCGCAAATTCCATTTGGTCGGAGGTCTCAGGACACATCGGGCGCTATTCAGGTATAAATCTCGGGAAAGGAGGTACCTATTATTTGAAAAATGACCCGGAACACCCAACAAGCCTCAATGCGACCTTTAAAGCCCATAACACCATTTTTCAGGTGCGTTCCCCATTAAGTTTCGTGCTTTCGGATGTAAATGAGTTGGCAAAGGACCAACAGGCCGAAATATATGATGTCAACAAAAACATGATCAAAATTTTGGATATGCTGGCGGATGTTTTTGTTTCGGACGACAACAAATTATATAAACCATTGAATGGTAGAACACTCACAGAAAATGAACGGTTGGTCGGATTCATCAATTTCTGGACCGAGGTAAAATACAATTTTGCTTTTTTCGATCAAGTGCCTAACCTTGACTGGCAAGAGGTATTAATCGATTACCTTCCGAAAGTAAGGAACGCAACTACAAATTTGAATATTACAGCGTGCTCCAAGAAGTGTGTGCCCTGCTACATGATGGGCACACCAATATTTTCATGCCAACTGAACTCAGAGCGAATCCTTGGCACACCTGCCGTGACCATAACACCGATTGAAGACGCCCTATATATTACCAATGTCGCCATAGATCTTTCCGACGCCATTCCGTTGGGATCTCAATTGATCCAAGTCGAACATGTACGATACAGAAACCTATATTCAAGCGCATGTTAGACCCTATATCAGTTCGTCCACTGATTATATTCGTAGAAATACCGAAGCAAGAGAGGTCCTGGAAGGTACTAAAACCGATTCGGTTTGGATAGAAATAAAAACTCCGGAAGGCAAATTGAACCAACTTACATTGAGTCGATACCCCAGCTGATGTACAATGGGCGCTGCCAAGAGCTACTTGGGAGCTCTCTTCCTTCAAAAGGTATGGCGACATTGCCTATGTCGCACTCAACTCTTTTGACACCGGCCAAATTGTGGAAGCATTTGAGGGCTATTTGGATAGTATACAAACAGCCAAGGCCTTGATACTGGATCTTCGCAAAAACGGTGGGGGAAATTCAGAGAACGGGTACAACATTTTAAGCCACCTAACCGATCAACCAATCATTACCTCAAAATGGAAAACCAGGGAGCACAGACCTGCCTACAAAGCTTGGGGAGCCTTTGTGGATGCCGATTTTGAGCATTTGGGGTCATGGGACCGGGAAGCTTTGGCTTCCTATAAGGACGATTATTGGTTTGAAAGTGGTCCGGATACCCTTGCTGCCCGAAACGACGGATTGGTATTACTGCCGACTGTAGTGCTTATGGGGAACAATACGGCCTCTGCCGCAGAGGATTTTTTCGTCGCTGCCGACCCCGTTGAGAACATCGTTACCATGGGCGAATTCTCTTATGGAAGTACCGGACAACCGATGTTTATAAAACTGCCGGGAGGTGGCAAAGCACGCATTTGCACTAAAAGGGACACCTACGCTGATGGCCGTGAGTTTGTGGGCTATGGGGTGAAACCAGACATACTTGTGCGCACAACGCTTAAGGATTTATTGAATAATGATGATTCGGTGCTGAAGACTGCCTTGGAGCATATAAGGGAGCAGAAGAACTGATGGTTATAAAAATAAACCGAATTTTAAATAACCAATTGAAAAATGGCATCGGATAAAGAATTTGTGGATTTCGTTTTAAACCAAATTGAAAATGCTGGTGAAATTACCGCCAAGAAAATGTTTGGTGAATATGGCTTGTATTCAGATGGCAAACTTTTTGCGCTTGTATGTGACAATACATTATTTCTAAAACCAACAGAAGCCGGAAGAATCTATATAAAAGATGTTGTTGAGGCACCGCCCTATCCCGGAGCTAAACCAAGTTATCGTATCGATGAGAAACTAGAAGACCGCGATTGGCTCAGTGGTTTAGTAAAAATAACAGTTGTGGAACTACCTGAACCAAAGCCTAAAAAAAGAAACCCATAAAATAACCACTTTCTAAGACCTAATTGGTTAAACCAAAGTTCAAATTAGGTATTCTGATAAATGTTTTAGGGAGTAGGAGGCCTTATTTATTAAAAAATCGGCTAAGTTAGTGACATACAGTTTTTTATTTATTTGTTGGTATATTGCCAAAATAATTTTAATAAGTTAAAAGTGTACTTTGCTTTAATTAAACATCACCTATATGAAACTTAAAACACTGCTGCTATCTGTCATTTTTTCTGTAATCAATATTCAGGCTCAGCACACAGAAACCCCATCGCCTATTATCTTTATTTGCGATGCTAGCGGATTCTATGTGGGGACAAATGCAAGGCAAGACCAAAATGGAAATCACCTCAGGTGTCTTAACCTCAACTGTAAATAACCTTTCTGAAAATCAACAAATCGGATTGGTAACCTATGGCCATCGAAATAAAGGTGATTCTAAGGACGTTGAATTTTTGGTGGATGTTTCAAACGGAACAAAAACACACGTAAATTCGGCATTAAAAGGGATAAGACCCCTTGGGATGACCCCGCTTGCCTATTCGGCAACGCAAGTAATAGACCAAGTTAAGAACATTAAAAAGAAAAAGCTACTATTATTTTAATAACCGATGGAATCAGTCATGTGACGGAAATATATGCGAAGTGGTACAAGCCGCCAAAAAAGAAGGGCATCGATTTTCAGTTGCACATAATAGGTTTCGGGTTAAAAGCCAGGGAAACCGAACAATTGAAATATGCCGCCCATGCTGGTGACGGAAACTACTATGATGCTGCAGATTCGGGCGGATTAGGAGATGTTTTAAATGAAGCCACTTCGCAAACAATCGATAAGCCGGAAGGAAATGTTTCGGTTTATGCCATAAAAAATGGAATTGGCATTGATGCCTGGGTAAAGGCGTATGATGTAATTGGAAAAGCGGGCCCCGATTAATGTAAGAACATATCAGGATACGGCCTCTTTTTATTTGCCTCCTAGTACGTATAACTTTGAAGTAACACCGCTGCAGGGAAGTGATGTAAAAATGATAACCCTAGAAGGTGTGCAAAGTTTTGAAGATAAAATCGTTTACCAAAATATTAGTTTCGACGGAGGAATAATCGGCATTACCACAACCAACAATGCTGAAAAATAGGATTGTCTCGTTAAAGGTGATAGATGAAAAAGGAAATGTAACCGCGTCGTTACGAAGCTACAACGAACCCAAAGAAGTAGAAGTAACTCCTGGAACCTATAAAGTTTCGATTCAGGCCCTTGGCGACATGAAAGGAATGGCAACCAATACTGAAATTGAAAATATAATAGTAAATGCAGGAAATACCACTCCTATTTCCTTCAATTTTGAAACGGGGATTGCCTTTATTGATGCCAAAGTAGGTTCGAATTCTATTGATAGTGTGGTCACAATAGATGATGAGGCATCTGGAAAAAATGTTGCAGGAGGTCGTACCTATTCCCGTGGCAAGGCTTTTATTTTAAATCCAGGAACCTATAAAGTGAAAGTCAGCCCTTTAGGTGACTTTAAGGATAGAAAAGCACAAACCTTTACCAATGAAGTAAAAAAAGGTGAACATGCCATAAAAACGGTTGACTTTTAAGTATGAAAAAGATTGTAAAGCCTGCGAGTCTGTTATTTAGTGTGCTCTCTCTGTTGATGTTTTTTATTATCGGTATGTATTTCGCCGGACTCATAGAGGCAGGGAAAAATCAAGGATTGGCAGGCGGCGCCATAGTACTGGGATGGGGTGTCATTTTTGCTGGAATTGCTTTTGTTCTTTCCTTCTTGGTTACTTCTAAACTATGCACATCAAAGCATTGTACGGGCAAACTGGATTCTGTTTGTTTTACTGCTTCTTGGTTATGGGATACGCACTATCGTTTTGTGCAACGCGATAAACTACAAAAAGAAAGAAAGCCAACCTTATCAAAAAAAGTCAACTACGCCCACTCCAACCGCAGAGCCTACGGCAATGATAAGTTTGAAATGAAATGAAAAGGGAAGTCGACATCCCTTCATTTTTAGGACAATCAATGGAAATAGGTTCTTTTGCACCTAACTTTTATAAAAACCCTGCGTTGTATTTTTATCGTAAACTGAATTTTAAAAAACCCATTATGGACCAAACTCCAAACAACCGTATTACTTTCAAAAGCAATACGTAAACTTCCTATGAAATAACACCACCACCACCACCTTGGTTGCTATCCGACCGACATAATTGGTTTAGGCAAATAAGAGAATTCAATTTTTTTTATTTCCAAGCACATTCAAAAATCAGGGTCGATAAATAAGCCAAATGTTTCAACCTTCTAAATTGATTGTGATCAATTATATCATGGGCCTGCTTTTAATTAATAAATAAAGAAAAGATGGTCTGAACGTAGCATGGCTGGCATCCTTTTAGAAAAGGAAGGCCTTGATAACATGCCAGAATAATCGAAAGTTCAATTTAACGATAATACCCATCCCGTACGTATAAATTTTTATCTTAGTCCTTTCGGCAGGATTTCGCCCCTTTGTTTTACGTAATTTAAAAAGCAAATAGAACCGATGACAAAACTGGCCACCAATATTTTTTGCATTTCTTTCCTGATATTTGCAAACAGGGCCTTTGCGCAATCGCATAGCCAACCTATCGAACACCAAATCGACAGCTTGTTTTCCGCCTATAATTCGGAAACGCCAGGGGTTGCCGTGGCCGTTGTAAAAGATGGGGAAATTATTTTTGAAAAAGGGTATGGAGCTGCCAATCTTCAATACGGCATTCCGATAACGCCCCGGACAATTTTTCACGTTGCATCGGTTTCCAAACAGTTTACCGCTTTTTCAATATACCTCTCTGGAAAAACAAGGCAAAATTTCATTCGACGATGACATTAGAAATTACCTCCCGGAAGTTCCCGACTTTGGAAAGCCGATAACCATAAAACATTTGTTATATCATACCAGCGGACTGAGAGACCAATGGGCCTTATTGACCTTGGCCGGATGGCGTATGGACGATGTAATCACTACGGAACACGTTTTAAAACTAGTAAGCCAACAAAACGATCTGAATTTCTCGACCGGCACACAGTTTATGTATCGTAACACCGGATTTACCCTATTCGGCTGAAATCGTAAGTCGAATAAGTCAGCCGAAGCTTTGCCAAATTTACCGAAAGGAACATCTTTCAACCGCTCGCGAATGAAAAACACTAGTTTTATGATGATAATGAAAAGAAGTCAGTAGAAGAATCGTGCCTATTCCTATGGCCGGGAGAATCGAGTATTCAAAAAAGAGGATTTTGAGTTATGCAACAGTTGGTGCAACAAGTTTACTCACCACGGTTGAAGAATTTCGCCAAATGGACCATGAACTTTGAAAGAAGCCCATTGTCGGAATCCTGAGTTCATTCAAAAAGATTCGATCGAACTTGCAAAATTAGACAATGAAGATCCCGTTGATATTAACTGTAATCGATGGAGAAACGATTTATCACGCAAAAGGACAGTTTTTTCGCAACTACCGCGGACTTTCTATTTTTAACCACACGGGCGCGGATGCAGGATACAGAAACCTATTTGGTCGCTATCCCGACTTCCGATGTTTCTGTCATTCCTTTGGGTAATGAGGAATCATTCAATTCATTCAAAGCCGGAAATGATATCGCCGAATTTTACTTAAAAGATACTTTAAAACCGAAAATTATCGCAGCAAACCCACCTTTCGAACCCAATCAGATGAAACAATTCAAATCGAAACTGTCAGAGCTAGAAGGTGACTATTACAGTCCTGAGTTGACAACAACCTATCACCTAGAAATCAAGAACAATAAACTCGTGATGTTGCATAGAAAATTGAGTGATGTTGAACCTACGGCAAGTTGACCAAGACAAATTTTCGGGAACAAGCACCTTTGGATTTGAATTGGAATTTGTACGTTCGGGGGAAAATATAGTTGGTTTTGAAATCTCAAATTTCGGTGCGAAAAAGGTCAAGTTTTCGCGCATTTGACCACGCAAAACAAGGCTGCGAAAAGAGAACCTTGATTAAAGGTAAATTGATCGAAGGATGATGTATTTATTAAGAAATATCGCAATCGGAATAGACGAAAGCAAGGACGGAATTGATTTTAATCTAAATCTTTATAGTAAGGGAACAAAAGCCGATTTTAGGGATGACTTTCCAAGATCGATTGTTCGAGTAACCGGAGCACGCTTTGAGATAGTTAATAAATCAACAAGATCACTAAATATTTTAAATTTTTTCTTTGGGGTAATACTCAATAATAAATGGGAAAAGGTATTTACATCTTCCTTTTTTAATAAAAATGGATATACTATAGAAACGCTTAAAAATTTTGAAATAGCATTTGAAGGGAAAGAAATAATTGACATTTTTGATGACTACAAAGAAGAGCAAGGTGTTCTAATAATTTTAAATGATAGATCAAAATTATATCATTCTAAATTCTTTGATGGGGATTTTATTGAAAGCCAGCTTGACAACCTAAATAACGATACCGATCCGGAATATCAAAACTGACATACAGATGAATTCGCTAAGTTGGACATTGAAATAAATAAATTGGCCATCGATAACCGATTGAATACGATTTTACCAAGCGTTTAATTCAAAGTGTAAATAATCGTTTTCATTTCCTATCATGTCGCACTAAACATCGTTCGTCTTCATAAAAATCAATTTTTGCAAGCACCTTCCCATTGTTTGAAATTTAACTACATTTAAAAACCATAAATAGTTATCGTGACCTATAAGAATTCCGTCAGAAGTTCGTCAAGATGGTGCGCCAGCATCTTCCTGTTCCTTTTTCTTGTCTCAATGGCATGCGCTCAAAATACCATAGAACAGGTACAGGCAATTCCTGGGGAATTACCAGATCCATCGATTATAAAGGTCGGCACTACCTATTATGCTACTGGCACCACAGGCGATTGGGCGCCACATTACCCCATCTATTGCTCACCTGACCTTCAAGACTGGAAATTGATAGGCTATGTCTTGAATAAAACCCCTGACTGGGCCCTATCTAGTTTTTGGGCCCCGGAGCTTTTTTATAAAAATGGGACGTTCTTTTGTTACTACACAGCCCGTGGTACAGATGGGATATCGAAAGTAGGTGTTGCCACTACCAAGGATATTTCCAAAGGTTTCGACGACAAAGGCCCTTTGATCGAATGGGGGAACGAGGCCATTGACGCTTTTGTCTATGAACAAAACGAAACCTTATATATTACATGGAAGGCCTACGGACTTACCCCGGACAAGCCCATACAACTTTTAGGATCCAAACTATCCGACGATGGCCTCTCCCTGGTCGGGTCGGAGTTCGAGGTATTAACCGCGAATGAAACGGATTGGGAAAAGGGGGGGATGGAAGGCCAATGCATTGTGGCACACAATGGGTATCTCTACATGCTCTATTCGGGTAATAATTGTTGCGGAGCCGATTGTGATTACATGGTAGGTGTCGCCAGGGCTAAAAAAATGGAAGGTCCTTGGGAAAAGTATGGTTCAAATCCGTTGCTGGTCGGAAACAGCTCCTGGAAATGCCCCGGTCACGGTACGCTCGTTGATACGGGAGCTGGTTGGTACTATCTCTACCATGCCTACAATACCGATGGTTTCCCGGTTTTAGGTCGTGCGGCGGTCTTGAGTGAAATGTATTGGGATGATGCCACCGGATGGCCCTATTTCAAGGTCGATGCACAAACTTCGGATGCCAAAAGAATAACACAAAACATAACAGATACCTTTGATAAAGGACATTTAGAAAACTGGTGGAGAATAAACGTGCTGGCCGGTGCCCCTGAAGTAGCACTTACCAACGGGCAGCTCAGGATGGGAGATGCCGCTCCCAATAGCGACAATAAGGCCGGTGCCGTCCTCTGTATTGTTCCTGACAGCCCTGATTTCACCTGTGAGACGTATCTCAAAGAAAAGAACAACGCGCTGAAAGGGCTTGTGCTCTATACGAATGAGAACAATAGCATGGGCCTTGGTGTAAAAGGGAACGAATTGGTACTTTGGAAGGTGTTAGAGGGTACCTATACAGAACTGAACAAAGTAACGCTTACAAAAGCAGATGATATCCAGTTAAGAGCGGTCGTAAACGATGCAAAGAACATCAGCTTCCAATACAGCACAGGGACCGATGCATGGAAGGTTATCGAAGCTGACGGCCCCTCGTCTAAGAATGCATCGGGAGAAAATCTGGCATGGTGGTCTTCGGGCATGAAGGCCGGGCTACAAGTTCGGAAAGATTCCGGTTCCGGAGATCATAAAGGTGTGTTTGAATCTTTTCAGGTGAGGTATTGATGTAACTTTCAAAGCCTTTACCTATAAAATAGATCCGTGTTTTCGACATTGATAAATAGGATTTGATGTCAAGTAACTCAAAGGCATAACGGTTTTCTACTTTACTAAAGACCTAGCTGGCCAAGATGCCTTCTTTGTTGGCTTTGATGATTTCGTCAACAAAGAGAAAGGGATACCTGTGTGGGATCAATGTTTCAATTTCCTTGGGCATCTTATATTAATTAAAAAATTAGCCGTAATAAGACACCACTTTTTGTAAATAATCGTGTATGACAATCAATAAACGAATCCCCTTAGGAATTTTTAACACATTGATAATCATGATCTGACGATGTTGTTTCTTATCTTTAAGAAATCAAGCCTACGTTCAAAAGACACCTGCGAAATAGTGTTCGTAACTCATAGATAGGATCTACCATGAAAAAATCATTTTATTTAAGCACAATCAGTTTGTTTACAATTTGCACCTTATATTCCCAGAATTCAATAACTATCGATAAAAATCTCCAAAGGGATCCCCTGTTTTCACAAGACTGGAGCGATATTGGGACGACGCCGTATGCCTTCGGATTAAAAACGAGGAAGCGTACGATGGATCCTTATTTTGATCTATCCAAAACAATTGATAGTCCCGTCGCTGTAGGCCCATTTAACTCACCAATTGCAGCTTCAGGCCTATACGAGATGCCTGTTTATAAGCCTAGAGGAATATATAAAATGAAGGTTTTTGAAGTTGATAGTACAACCCACTATTATCTCAAAACACATAAATTTCAGTGAGTCTATTGTTTGAACTTTTGTGTAAGAGTTTAATAGATTATTATTTTTAATTGTAATGAATCGCACAATTATAATCTTGCTTATTTTTTTCTGTATTAACTGCACTGGTCAGACGGCCGATAGTTTTAATTTGGGCTTTGAAGAATACCATGCTGGGGAGGGTTTAGCCAATGGATGGTTCAAATGGGGCACTTATGAACTTAGCATTGATTCGATATCCCATACAGGAGACCATTCCGGAAAAATCAGCTCAGATGCAAACGGTAGTTCGTTCGGAAGCATTGCCTATAAGATTCCCGCTAAATACATGGGTAAATCAATCAAGCTTACCGGATACATGAAAATCAAGGACGTTGCAGACGGATTTGCTGGTTTATTGATGCGGCTCGACGGCAATGGAACGTCCCAGGCATTCGATAATATGCAACGACGAAATATCAAGGGGACCAAAGATTGGGAACAGTATACCATCGAATTGCCATTTACCGAAGAAACCGAATCTATTTATATTGCAGGTATATTGGTCGGTAAAGGAGCGGCTTGGTTCGATGATTTTGTAGTATCGATTGATGGAGTTGAATTGGCTGAACTACCCGAAATTGAGCGACCAAACTATCCGGCAAGATCGGACACTGAATTTGATTCGGGTTCTGGCATCGTATTTCCTGCGCTAACGACAAGTTTGGTAGACAATATGGATTTATTAGGACGGATCTGGGGACTTTTAAAGTACCATCATCCTCAGGTTGCCAATGGAAATTACAATTGGGATTATGAGCTATTTCGTATACTTCCAGAATATGTAAAAGCTAAAAATGCAGTGGAACGAGACGGAATACTTGTACATTGGGTCGAAAAATATGGGGAAATACCGAAATGCGACCAATGTGTGCCTACACCTTCCGATGCAGTTCTGAAGCCTGATCTTTCTTGGTTTCAAAACGGCAAAATCAGTCTCGAATTAAAATCAAAGTTAGAAGGAGTTTATCAAAACAGGAACCAAGGCAATAATTATTATATCCGTTTGGCCCCGAATGTCGGAAATCCGGAATTCTTAAATGAAAATTCATATTCGGAACTGTCCTATCCCGATGCGGGTTTTCGATTATTGGCGCTTTATAAATATTGGAACATGATAAATTACTTTTATCCAAATAAACATTTGTTGGATAAAAATTGGAATGATGTCCTAAAGGAATACATCCCGGCATTCATTGACGCAAAAGACGAATTGGCATATGAAATGGCCGCCATTACGGCTCATTGGGGATGTACAGGACACTCATGCCAATCTTTGGGGTGGGAACAATGCCATCGAGGCGTGGAAGGGAGCCTATTATCCGCCAATACATATGCGTTTTATTGAAAATAAGCTTACGGTAACAGATTATTACAATCCGGAACTTAAGGAAAAGGTAGGTCTTGAAATAGGGGACTATATAACGAAAATCGACGGGCGTAAGATTACGGATATTATTCTTGAGATTCGTAAATACTATCCCGCCTCGAATGAACCAGTACGATTAAGGGATATAGCTGCTGATTTGTTACGGTCTAATAACAAAGAGATTAAGATCGATTATGTACATGATAAAAAAGACGAATCTAAAAAACTGGTATTATACCCGCACGATAGTTTGGATATCTACACATGGTATAGAAAAGATGATGAAATCAGTTACAAATTTTTAAATGATTCTATAGGTTACGTGACGCTAAAGTCGATCAAGGAAAGCGACATTTCAAAAATCAAAGAGGCATTTAAGGAGACGAAAGGGATCATTATCGACATTCGCAATTACCCATCGACTTTTGTTCCTTTTTCCTTGGGTTCCTATTTTGTTTCCGAAGCTACGCCCTTTGTAAAATTCTCAAATGGAAATATCAATAACCCGGGGGAGTTCAGCTATACGAGCAATTTAGAAATCCCAAAACCTCCAGTAACCTACCAAGGAAAGCTAGTGGTACTTGTAAATGAACTGTCGCAGAGCCAAGCAGAATATACGGCGATGGCCTTTAAAGCCGGGGACCATACCACGATTATCGGGAGCACGACTGCAGGAGCGGATGGAAACGTATCTACGATTATGCTTCCCGGCGGTTTGCGAACCATGATCTCAGGGATTGGGGTATACTATCCCAATGGCCAAGAAACCCAAAGAGTGGGCATTGTACCCGATATTGTAATCAAACCAACAATACACGGAATTAAACAAGGTCGTGATGAGGTTTTGGAAAAGGCGATCGAAATAGCATCCCAATAAAATGCTGATGATCAGTAAACTTTCCGATGGGCAATTTATTTCGACCTTGCAAGACATTCGAAACCATCGTAAAACCGAAATCGATACCCTGAATTTCGAAATCGTACGGCTTGTCACCGAATTGAACTGTGAAAATCTGTGTACGGAAACCAAGTTGCTCGGTGAGCTTACAAAAGCGAAATCAGTGCTTGGTCAATAGGGTAGTGTTCTTTTCGTATAAATGAAACACCAAGGCTTCGAAGGGTTCGGGAGTCATAAACCTATTCGAAGCCTTGGTGTTTTGTAGGCCGATTATGTTAAACACGCACCCGTGTAAAATCATTGACGGCTTTTTATTTTGATCGAATGATAATATCCCCGTTAAAGGTCTTAAAGAGCATCTCAGGCCCCCCCCCGTTTATCGTACCATTGACCCATTGATCAATTTTAACCTTGTAGGTCTGGGAGGATTTCTCGGTCTTTGCCACGGCTTTTTGCTTGTCGACGGCCATCTCAAAATCAGTATAGATTTCACCCATTTCAGATTTGACTTTGACATTGGCCTTCAATGAATTAGGAAAGGTTACATCAACTGTACCATTAAAACTACTAAACGCCATGCCGGCATTGCTTTTCACGCTGTTGAAAACCACGGTAACATCTCCATTGGTCGTGTCGGCAGAAGCTGAGCCCCCGATATCGCGCAATACGATTTCCCCATTCACATTGCTTATTTCTAATTCCCCGTTGACGCCTTGTACTTCGATATCGCCATTATTTACGGTGCTGAGTTTTAAGGAAAAGTTTTTGGGTACCTTGATCTCAAGGTCGGTCTCACGATTGGGATTTTCATTGATGATACGAACCGTGTTGTCCTTTTCTTCGGCCCCGATGTTCATTGAAGAGTTTGTGACTCGTTTTAGGCCATTCTTCGTTTTTTCACTCGAACCCCGTTCCTGAATGGACGCTTTGACGATGACCTCTTTCCCATCATAGCCCAGCACATGTATGGACCCTGATATTTGACCCACTTCCAATCGACCCGCCTCGTTCGGTCTGCTCAAGGGAACGCTGAACAAGTCGACACTTTCTTGCGCTGACGCCATTAATACTGGGAATACTATGAATACGAGTAAAATTTTAATTGTATTTTTCATGATGTGGAGATTTATATTTTTTTAATAATTACGTTCCCGTTCAAGGTTTCAAAATCAAAGTCCATGCCTCCATTGCCGATTTGCACGACCGGTTTCGACTCATATTTATAGCGGGCCTTACTGCCTTTTCCGCTTTCATCCTTGCTGGTCTTGGCGAATTGTTTGGCAATATCGAAATCGGTAAACAAATCCCCATTCATACTCTTGAACGCAATGTCTGCCGACAGATTTTTTTGATAGGTGATATTGATGTCGCCGTTTAACGCATAATAGGAAGAGGCCTCCCGCGGGTTTTCGGCATAGGAAATGGTCACAGCCCCATTGATACAGTGTACTTTGGTCTGACCTGTAATACTTTCAAGCACAATTCCCCCATTTATATTCTGGGCCTCAAGGAAGCTGCCCCGGGTATTTTTTACCAACACATCCCCTTGGTTTATGGTGCCCACCTTTAATTTCGAATTTTTTGGCATCTTGACCTTAAAATCTAGATTGTGATCGTATGCCAGCTCTTTCCAGCCATCACAATTACTGTTCGTAAATCGACCCTCGCGATACACCATATTCGGGATTTTCGGATAGATAATGATCTTATTCCCTTCCTTTAGTACGTTGATGCCGATTTCTTCTTTGCCCAGTTCCAAATCGTTCGTAGTGTTCGCACTTATCTTTTTTTCGACTTCCAGCAGCACCACCTTTCCGTCATAGCCTTCTACGGTAATCGACCCATTGAGATTTTGTACTTCGAGATACGGGTCATCGACCGTCGTTTCAAAGGATACTTCCTTGGTGATGATTTCCTTAAATTCTTTTTTCTGTGCTACTACACAATGCACACCAAAGACCGTAGCCAAGAGTACACCGATACTTGTTATTTTCATGATTTTTGATTTTTTATCCGTATTACTACAGATTGATTGATGAATAAACTCGTCCCAAAGGGAATTTTGCCGATTATTTTCATAAAATCGACGCGATTGATGTTTCCAATTTTTGCCGCACCGATTCGTGCAGCTCCTTCAAACGCATAAGCTGTTTGAAGGGTTCTACCGATTTCTTTTCTTGCAATGCTACCATGAGATCCGCTAGGGTAACCTGCACGATGGGCGAATCTTGTTTTACGATCGATTGTACCAACCCTTCCCGAACGGTAGCATTGTCTAAATAATTGGTCAATGATTCGATGGCCGCCAAACGAACGTTCACATTTGGGTCATTGTCAAGTGTTCGTAAAAGCGCCTGAATGACCTTTTTATCTACTTCTGGGATCTTGTTGGCCTCATTGATACCCTGTAGGCGTTGATTGGCCGATGGCTGGTCTAGTAGTGTCAAGACCAATCTTTGCCGCACTTCTTCTGTTTCCGGGGTATGTACAACGGTCGTCCTTAATGGCACTTCGGTCTCGTTTGAGTTTAAGAAATACCCGAGACCAAAACCGATTGCCAATAGGAGCATACCAAAGGCCAGTTGAGGCCGCCATACACTTTCCAGGAAACTCCAAAATTTATTGCCCGAGCCTTTCATCGTGTTTTCGGCTTTTCCGATTTCGTTATGGAGCATCCCATAAAACCGCTGATCCATTTTTTCGGAAGGGGAGGGCACGTTCAGCATATTTAAGCGTTGCCATGTTTCTTTTATGCCCTCGAATTGTTCCTGAAATTCAAAATGGTCTTTTAGAAAATCCTCGAACTTGTTTTGCCCAGGGGCATCCAAGTTTCCCGATACATACTCCATCGCCCATATTTCAAATTTTTCCGTCTCCATACTATCTGGTTTCCAATTGTAAAAAAATAGTCCGTAACTCATTCAACGCTCGGTGTGCCTTTACTTTTGCGGCTCCCTCTGAACATCCCAAAATTTTACCGATTTCACTGAACTTGATTTCCTTGTATTTGCACAGGATCAATATTTCGCGCTTCTCCGGCGTCAGTTTTTGCAAAGCCCTGTTCAATTGGGAAACATCGTCTTCTAGATCCATTGTTTCGTTCAAATCCTCGCTCTGAGGCAATCGGTATTCCAATTCGGTAACTTGACGATGGTTGGTTTCTTTTTTGTATTTATGGTAATGATCATAATTTATATTGCGTGCTATCTTGAACATCCAAGTGACGAATAGGCCACTCCCGGTAAACGTATTACGCGATTTCAACATCCTTACGAATACATTCTGAACAAGGTCTTCACTCAAGGCTGCATTCGAATTCATATTATAAAAGAACCCGAATAGCCTCTTTTTATGGCGTTCATATAGCAAGCCCATCTTGTCCAGTTCCCCGGATTTAACTTTAAACATCAATGCATTGTCGGTCAGTGCTTGCATTTTTTTAGGTACTCAAAAGGGGTAACCTGATTTTTAGGAAATGGTTACAAATAAGTTCGATTTTTTTTAAGATACGGGTTTCCCTCGAAAGAACGGCACACTATTAAGTGCTGATAGACGAACTATAGGAGGCTTAAGTTGTGAATATCACAAAGGCCTAGTGGAGGATACCTTAGAATTCCCAAATCTTGTACCGTAACACATGGCGACCTGTTGGCACAAAATCGATTTTTAGAAAACTATCGTTGATTTTCCCGAAGTGAATTTACAATCCCTGATCGCGCCAGGTCCCGAAAAGCGGTACTGTACCCCGACAATACCAGAGGGTATATTTGGATATGCAACTGTATGGACCAATCTCTGGTTTACGAGAAACTCTAAGATTTGGCCTTTTCCGCGTACTTCAAGATGCGTCCATGCATGTAAATCAGTGCCAAACCCCGATAAATCGGCATATTTACTCTCAATGTATTTCCCGAGGGCGGTCAGGTGCAATTCGCCCGAACAGGCCTTATTTCCCAGTTCTATGATCAGGATATCGTCTTTGCACTGTATAAGTACTTCGACCTTTGGGCACGCATCGGTCTTGGGATTAAAATCGTTTCTCAACGTGGTTTCAAAGGTAAAATCATCGGTACGTAGTTCGCCCAGATCACGCTGGTTGAAAAAACGGAGTTTTGGGCTCGTCGGGAAGAGGGGGAGGTGGTACTTTTCAAATTCAGGGGCATTTATCGCGATCATGCTGTCTTTTTCAAAGTCTTCCTTTTTAAAATAGATAGGTTCTCCTGGCGTCTCTATTAGTGCTAACCAGCCATCGGTCGCAATCTGCAGATCGGCCGTTTTTACCACAGTATTATCAACAATCAGTTTTGTCCTGAAAAATCCAGGATAATAATAGATGGCCGAGTGCTTTTTGCCGTCCTTAGGTACTAGGGTTTTGCGGCGAATGTCCCAGGTTTGGACAATAAAAACCGAGTCGGTAGGCGCCTTGGAGGCATCATAGGTGAAAATCGCCGAATTGGGTACCCCAGTGCTGATTACCTTGTTGATCTCGAATTTGTAATCGTCCGGATGTATGCTTTCGGTAAAGATTTTTTTAAAAGACCAAAATCCGATAATCAGTATACAAATAGCTGCCGTGATGATGATCGGGGTCGAATTTAATCCACGCTTTTTATTTCCAACTGCTGGAGTCCCAGTAGGATTACTTTCCTGGGCGGGTTTGTCAGATGCAGCTTGCTTGAAGGTGCGCCAATCGGCAAAATCAATGAATTGTGCCAAGGTGCTTAAGGTCGTCACGGTAGGGGAGTGTTTGTATTCTACCTTTCCCCAAACCCTTTTTAGGGTCGTATTACTCAGGTTTAGGCCCGTTTTATTTTGAATGAGCTCAGAGAGTTTATCAAAGTCCTGATGACTCCAATTTTCAGGATTTCCCCATTGTAATTTGGCTTCAATCTGGGAAATTAAATTCGTAATGTATTCTTTTTCAGACATTTAAAATTTGAAATGAAAATGTTTCAAAATGAATGTGTTTGTATAGGATGAAAACCCCGCTTTTAGACAAATTTGAAAACTAAATTAATAAAACAAAAAATGAAAAAGCTCAGCGTACTCCTCCTAATTGTAACAACCACGAACCATGGTCTCGCCCAAAATAGTGAAATGATCCCAGAAAAATGGGATTTTGAAGTTGGCAAAATTGAGTTTTTGACCTACAAAGGCCAAAAAGCTGCCCGGTTTAACGAAAACTCAGGGTCTATGTTCTTGAAAAATTTTGATTTCACCGATGGTACGCTAGAGGTTGATTTCGAAGTGGATCAAGCCTCGCCTTTTGCCACGATCTACTTTCGCCAAAAGAACAATGATGCAGAACATGTGTATGTCCGTACCGGAGCTGCCACTCGAAAAAATGCCTTCGATGCACTTCAGTATGCAAGTATTATCGATGGGGTAAATCTTTGGGACTTACAGCATGAATTCCAGACCTCGGGCGATATAAAAATCGGGGAATGGAACCATCTCAAATTGGTGGTTTCGGGCAAGCAACTGCGGGTTTGGCTCAATAATTCAAAAGCGCCCAATCTTGAGATACCCAGTATGGAGGGAAATACATTGGAAGGAAGGATCGGGTTGGGTTCAGGATTCCCGGGTCAGACCATTTTTGCCAATTTGGTAATACAGCCGAATGTAACCGAAGGGCTCTCACCACAGGCTGGCCCCGATGTGACCCGTCACGATACGCGCTATCTACGCAATTGGCAAATTTCTAAACCCGATACCTTGAATTATGGCCTTGAACTGAATACGAATAACATCCCAAGGGACAAAGCTACTTGGGAGCCTATACGTGCCGAGCGCAGAGGCTTGATCAATGTATCTAGAAAGTATGGGCCCCATCAGGGCAGGCAATACGTTTGGCTCAAAACAACAATCACCGCTGAAGCGGCACAAAGCCAGCAATTGAAAATGGGGTTTTCTGACGAAATATGGGTTTTCCTGAATGATAGGCCCATCTATGTAGACAAGGATAATTATGTGCAGGGCATGCGGAAGAGTCCGAATGGACGCATTTCCTTGGACAATTGTAGTTTCCCGTTGCACCTTCAAAAAGGGGAAAACGAACTGTTGATTGGTTTGGCCAACGACTTTTATGGATGGGCCCTTATGGCGAGATTGGAGCATTTAGAAGGAGTTGAACTGGAGTAGGCGCTAAATCATAAAACAATTAATAATGAAAATCAAAGGAGTCACGCTAGTTATAGTAACGCTCGTTGCATCGTGCTGGACCGGAAAAAATCAGAATTTTTTAAAGTCGAAAGCTGCTTTTTCGAGACCAAAACAACCTTATTAATTTACAATTCGATAGTTCAATTTAAAAAACCCACTGATGGTTGAACAATGGTGAGCGTACGTTCAATATCGTTTGGTTTCTTTGCAATGGGCTATGCCCGGCATCGGCTATTCTCATAATCAATTAATCGGGTTATAAAGGCGTTTCAGCGCCGGAAAGCGTTGTGCTATTTATCGATAAAATACACTTATCTCCTTTAACTGAATCCACCCTTACCGTTAATCGGTTTTTTTTCAATACTTGAACGAAAACATACATGCGTTCTCTCATACCTGGTCATCTTTGCCAAATAGTTAAAACAATGTTTATGAATACAATATTACTTTTAAAGGAAATCTATTCGGAAGGTTTCAAAAATATCGGTAGTTTTCTACTTCGCAATTACTTCAAGGCGTTTGCTTGGTTTAGTTTTTGCATGTTCTTGATTGTGCTCTATGCCTTTGTATTTAGGGTGTTCACAGGTTTCGCATTTGACTAAGGGCGTTGGAAGCTTTTAAAATATTTGTTCGCACTTGAAGTGCAACTATAGTCTATGATTGCCTTATTCGGAATATCTTAGCACAATTTAAAGGGAGTGCTATGAATTATTCGAGTCTTTAAAATAATTGAAAGTGCATGAGGGTTTGTATCATTGATGATGACATGGTTTCACAATTTGCCACAAGGTATTGTATTGAACAAACCGATATTTCCTGTAGCGTTGTTTGTTTTGATAGTGGCTACCAATTTTTTGAATGCTATAATGGATCCTCCGCTCCTGATTTAGGGCTACCTGACATTATATTGTTGGATCTGGGCATGCCCAATTTAAACGGATGGGACTTTCTAAAGGAATTTGAAAGATTATTCCCCAAACCGGGGAATACACAGATATATATTCTTTCCGCCTTTCAAAACGCCGCTGATCGTATTCTAGTTAAAGACCATCCGCTCGTTCAAGGCTATTTTAATAAACCCATTTCGAAGGTGAACATGCAAAGCATTTTTCAAGCAATATAGTGTAGATTTTATAGTTGTTGAATCCATATATCCATCTCTTTTTTGGGTCGAAATTTGTATTCTACTAATATTTCTTAACTACTCGGTGATGCTCACTTTTTCCAATTTTCCAAAAAATAATCGACCGCTGCCTGCTCAATAGCAAGCCCTTCGACGTACCGCTCTAAAAAAAGTGAAAATCCCTGCACCAGTTCGCTGTCAGGATACACCATGCGACTTTCGATTGTATCGAACACCCTGGTGTCTAGGTAATCGGTCAAGTCAGCGTACGACTCCTTATGAAGCATAAAGGAAGCCAAAACTGCCATTCCCCATGTCCCGCCCTCACCGGCAGTTGGCATCACGGAAACAGGCACGTTCAGTGCCGTGGCGCACATTTTCTGACCTACCATGGGCGTTTTGAATAGGCCGCCATGTGCCAATATATGGTCGATTACAACGTGCTCTTTTTGTCTTAAAGTATCCCTCCCGAGTCTTAGCGCGGCAAAGGCCGTATAGAGATGTACCCGTATAAAGTTGGCGGGATTGAAGCGGCTTTCAGGGGGAACTGACGAACAACGGACGCCCTTGTGCACTACCCGTAATGTTCTCGCCTGAGTAGTAACCATAACTCAACAAACCACCACCGTCAGGATCGGCCTCCAATTTATTAAATAGAACGCTGAATTAACGTTCCATTACTTAAAATAGATTATTTTGGCCGATTGTTGCTAAAACCTTAATGCATTCAAACTAGCAATTCATCGAGGTATCAGGAATTGTTGGTCTCAAAGTGTCGAAGTGTTATTAAAACACGGATAACAATTCAATCTCAAAATAAAGATTTGAATTAGCAGGAATAATTACTTCGCCGGAAGCATCATTTTTAACGTCGGTATCTCCATAGGCATAGCCAGAGGGCACATAAAGCCGAATGATTGATCCTGATGAAATTTGGGGCAACGCGGTTTGAAAACCGATAATAAAATTATATAAGTAGGTCTGATACAGGTCCCTTGCATCAAATTCGGCACCCGTATTCAATAGCTTTGCCGTATATTTTATCTGGATTATGTTTTGCAAGGTAGGCTTAGCCCCTGTTCCCAAGGAATCAATGATGTACCTAACACCCTTAGGCCCAATCTGAACACGGTCGGTAAAGCCGGCATTGGCCAGCGTGTCATCGATAATAGCAAGGTCTGCGGCAAGTTTCTCTTGATTGACTTTGGCAAGCGCCTCGTCTAATCTTTCCTGTGCCGACAAAGGTGGGGTTTCCTCAATGGTATCGGTAACGCCGCAACTTGAGATCGAAAAAAGTGATATCATTATGATACTCAACAGAATTCCTTTTAATAAACTTTTTAATTTTGTTTTCATTGTTTTTACTTGAATCATATTATGAATTCGCAGGGTCCCCATTTTATACCATCAAATATACAATCTGTTTGAAATTTATAAGTATATCGTTATTTTAAATTATGGTGCTCCACACTCTCGGTGCTTTGGGGTTTTCTTCAGGCTCGTTTCGAATCGATTTAAGTTCTTTTAAGGAAATGGTCTTATTCTTATCGGTAACAATCACGTCGAAATCTGAATAGTTAAGACTTTTAATGGCTTTTCCTGCTTCTTCCCTAGTAATGGCACCATCAATTTTTTTGTCAATCAGTTTGAAGTTTTATTCAAGGGACTTTTTTTTAAATAAATAACAAGAGATCACCTGCCATATTCCATTTGGATTTTCATAATGTCCCAATCCCGTAATCACAGGTATGCGTTAAATATTTCTTTTAAATAGCTGGTAAAAAGGTTATTTTAGTGGGAATCACATCGGTTATGAACGCAATTTCCAAATTAGTTAAACTGCTACTGTTTTTTTGCCTAGTGGCTATTTCACGGGCTCAGGAATTCAATCCACCTGACAGTTTATTAACAGTCTATACATCGCAGCCCGATGACAGTGTCAAAGTAAAAACCTTACATGAACTGTTCAATTCGTATATCTACAATACCCCAGCAGTCGCCGTGGAATACGCACAAAAACAGCTAACACTTGCAAAAAGGATTGACTTTAGAAAGGGGATTGCCCAGGCATATTATGATATGGGTGTTTACTTTAACAACGCAGACCAAATCGATTCTACCCGGGTAAATTACCAAAAAGCATTGGAAATCTTTGAAGCGATACAATTGCCATCGGCCATCGCCATGGTCCACTATGGGCTGGCCATTATTGAATTCGAGCATGGAAATTATTCGAAGGCCCTAGAACTAGTAGATGAAAATATAGAAGCTCAAAAGAATACCGATTCCTTAAAATTAGCGATGGCCTTCGGGTTAAAAGGGAGAATCTTTGCGCAACAAGGCTATTACCGCATTGCGCTAACGGAAAGTCTAAAAGGTCTGAAAATCCTCGAAAAACTAGAGAATCCCATTCGACTGGCCGATGCGCTCAATATTTTAGGAGGTATCGAAGCCTATAATAAAAATTTCGAAAAATCGCTGGAGTATAATTTCCGTGCCCTTAAGATTTATGAAGATAAAGATGATCGCCTGTATCAGGCGCAAGCCCTAAATGATATCGGAAACACCTTCATTTATATGAAGGCGTATGCGAAGGCCGAACAATACCTAACCAGGAGTGTGTTGTTATCGGAAGAAATGAACAACCTCGATTTGCAGGCAACGGCATTAAATAATTTGGGCAAGATCTATCGGGAGACCGGTCTTTTTGAGAAGGCTATTGAAGCACATAAAACCAGTTTGAATATAGTTGAAAAGACACACAGCAAAAACAAAATAGTCGAATCGTTGAATGACCTGGGACAAACGTACAATGCCATGGACAAGGCCGCTGTCGGTTTAGGGTATTTCAGTAAGGCAATTCAGATTGCCGATAGCATCCCCTCTTTGGGAGGCCTGTTAGATGGATATGAAAATAGAGCGTTCTCATACGCTCATATTGAGGATTATAAGAATGCTTTTCAGGATATGCAACAGTTTGTCACCATAAAGGACACCGTATTTAATATCACCAAATCGCAGCAAATCGAAGAACTTAAAACAATCTATGAGACCGAAAAAAAAGAACGACAAATCGCCCAACAAACCACTGATATAGCACTTTTAGAGGAAAAGGAAAAAGTAAGTTCGCTACAGAAATGGTTCTTGGCTGCTTGTCTTGGGCTCTCCTTTATGGTTTTTGGGGTTGGGTTCTATGGCATTCGACAAAAAATGAAGCGCACGGCCCTCGAAAAAGAAAAAGTAGAGGCCGAACTGGCCTTCAAAAGGAAGGAGTTGACTACCCATGCCCTGCATTTGGCCAAGAAGAATGAAACCCTGGAGAATTTAAAATTGAAAGCCGAAGAACTAAAAGTGCAGGCGGCTTCGACCAACGGGTATCAACAACTTATCACCTCTATCAATTTTGATTTACAGGATGACAACAATTGGGAAAATTTCGCAAGGTATTTTGAAGAAGTCCATAAAGATTTTAATTCAAATGTTGCCAAGAAATATCCTGAAATAACCTCGAACGAACTCCGTTTGATGGCCCTGTTAAAAATGAACCTTTCCTCTAAGGAAATTGCCAATATTTTGAATATTTCCATTCCTGGAATCAAAAAAGCTCGGCAGCGATTGCGAAAAAAAATGAACCTTTCTTCGAGTGACTCGCTCGAGAATGCCGTTTTGGCTATTTAATGAAACCCCTGTAAATAGTGGCACTCCCTAATAAATTTAGGGTGAGTATACCATTTGTCTCCCCGCTTTTTTTCTTGGCTGTTTCCCAGCAACCTAGGTTTGTGGTGTCATTAGGTTGACAAATCAGTTTTGTGGTCTTGCTCGGTCAGGTACTGCAGACCAAAATCGGGCAGGTCACACAAAACTGAAATTTAAGTTTAACCACAAAATTAGATTGGTAATGAAAACACAAAACAGATTTTTACGTACATTCCTATTGATAAGTTGCCTATACTTAAGTTTCACTGCATGTACTTCGGATAACACGGATCCGCCCATCCTCACAAATGATAGTGATGGTGACGGGGTTGTTAATACAAATGATCAGTGCCCCAATGTGGTAGGTCCTGCCAGTAATGGCGGATGCCCAGTTGAAGTTGGCATTGACAATTCGGACGCAATCAATGCCTTGGTGGCAAGCCTCGATTACGATCCCGATGCCTTGTTAAATGTACAAAATACGACGGGAGGTTCGAAGCAACGCGAAGAATTAAGTAAAGAAGTATCGAGTAGTGTAGTATTGGGCTCGGAAACAACCTGTAGTACCACCGAATACAGTTTGGCGGTCAACTTTGAGGATGTCGCTATTTTAAGGCCGCTAGACGGTGTAATTTGGCCCGGAGCCTTGGTAATTGGAAATCAAGGCATGCTAGACGGACTTCCTCGATCCCCTGACCCTGAAAAGGGCACCAGTAACCCTAAGCATCGATTTACCTGGAATCGGGGAAAACGGAACAATAGTAATAGAGAACCCATCGAATTCAAGTACAAAAACGGGAATCGATGCGGCCCTCGATTATTGGAATAATAATGCATACCAAGAAGGCTATGTAAATGCCTCTAACTCCTCCCACCAAACGACCACTTCCTATTCTTCAAAACAAATGAGTCTTGATGTAGGCTTAAACGTAGCTTGGGCAACAGGAGATGCTTCCGCCCAATTCGATTATAATAGTACAGAGGAAAAGAGCGTTGCCATGATGGTGTATAAGCAAGTTTTTTATACGATTACTATGGACACCCCTGAAAATCCGGCAGCCGTTTTTCCCAGTGATATTCCTTACTCTGATGTGGAGCAAGCATTGACCTCTGCCACTCCGCCGGCCTATGTACAGTCGGTATCCTACGGGCGTATTATTATGTTTCGTATGGAAACTACCGCTAAATCTACAAGTGCTGAATTGGAAGGAGCCCTTAACTATGCGGCAGGCGTAAGTGTTTCGGCTACTTTAGAGGCAACGTATAAATCTATTCTTGCACAATCGAGCATAACCACAGTGACGATTGGCGGCAATGCCGCCGTTGCTTCCGAGGCGGTCAGTGCTCGGAATTTTGGGGATCTGGAGCCCATCATCAAAGGAGAAAATGCGGTATATAGTAGAAATAACCCTGGTTTCCCAATCGCCTATACGATACGGTACTTAAAAGACAATAGCCTTGCTAAAATGGGGTATACCACAGAATATACTGCCAAGGACTGTTCGTCACACCTTATCCAAAATGAGCGCATCAATTTTAAAAATGACGCACGGGTGTGGATCAACAACAAACAAACAAAGACCTCGGATCGATGGCCAGGATGGGCAAGAGTTCAACTACAATACAAAAAACCAAATAGCAACGACATTGTGTTAATGGCATGGAGCAAGGATGTGCCGGTCAATGAAATCATCGAACTCCCCGTACCACCACCAGGTGCACATGACATTCGGGTATTTCAAGAATATTATTTCAATTGCTTTGGCTGTTGTGCCTGTTGGACGGATAGAAACTCGGTCATCTTAGGAACGACCCCAGTTGAGACTTTTGTAGAATCGTGGTACGATGATGATAACGCCACTATGAAAATCTATAAAACCGATCGATTTCGAGATTAGAATATCGCTAAAATTTAATATTAGTCAATTATCAAAACAGGCCTTGGGGCCTGTTTTTTTCTTTGGTAAATTCAAGGACTACCCAAGAAATGAGCTTAAAAAAAACCCAAAGCCTACATCCTACGATTTGCCATTTAGACCGCTATCGAAAGCCTTACTAGAAGCCTTGGCCTGCTGTGGCAGTTTGTATATCAAATGAAGGTATCGGCGCTTCTTAAAACTGGTCAAGATAAATCAGTGGAGCACCTTTGGCATATTCAAGAATTTGGTAAAATAACGATTGCCGATTGTACTTCATTAAATAGTTGGAGTAACTTTTTGCTTACTATTTTCTGTAGTCATTTTAATAAACTTCCTTAAATGATTTATACTAATATTCATTCACCATTTGTATCAACTTCATGCGATTTTTAATGCCAATTTTAGTATAAATCCTATGAGTATGATCCTTTACGGTCTGTAGGCTTATAAACAATGCGTCGGCTATCTGTTGGTTGGTCTTTCCCTGGCAGATTTGCTCTATGATCTCTTTTTCACGTTTTGAGATTTCATAGGTACTAAAAATGAATTCTTTTTTGGCTTGATTCGGGTTTTCGGCATGTAAGGGGGCATATACCAAATGGGAATAGAGTTTTAGATAAAACAAGGGAATAAAATTTGAAATAAAATATACCAAGATCAAGGGCGCTAGAATCCACGGGCTTAAAAATGCAAAGGGCAATACCGCCATTCTTAAAACCAGGGCCAAAAACATCAAACACATAAAATAGATGGTAATTTTTTTGTTAACGCTATTTTGTCTTTTTGAATAACGCCAAACAATTGTGCCAAATAGAAGCATATAGCCAAGTTCCAGACCAATGAATATTGCCATTTCAGTATAAAGGAGCCGGTTTGAAAGGAGGGCGAGAAAAGTATCATTTAAAAAGTAAATTCCTGACGCGATAACGATTAAACATGCCAAAAAAATAAGGAAGATGCGAAACGCCCCGAACTTTATGTTCGCACCAGACAACGAAAATCCCATTTTTACCAACATGAACCAAGAAATAAGTAAAAAGGGCACGCCAAGTACCGGTAAAAAATTGGTGACCGTTTCGACGGTCGTACCGTCAATTTCAATTGATTCGAGGATAACCCGCATAAGGATCGGTGCCCATATGCCGTAAAAAGCAAATGAAAAGAAGGTGACCAAATAGTAAAAATAGTTGCGATGAAATTCGGTATTGTATGTGGTGATCAATTGGTGGCCCAATAATATACTTGCCGATACGATGGCCGCGCAAAAAACAAATACGATTATAAAGATTAAACTTAGCAAGGAGCAGTTAGATTTAAATTAAAAGTATAAAAATGTAGGGAGTAGCAAACCCTACCATAGTATTGATTTTAAATTCACTACTAAAGTTGGAAGGTATTTTAAAACGACATCCATAATTTTATGTGAATTAAAAATCAAAACTAATGGAAGTCGTAAACGAAGAAAGCACACCTGAAGCGAACATCAAAGGATGTTATGGGTATGCCTGGCAACAAATGTGGAAACACTTTTTGTATTTATTTTTAGTATTTATCATTGTGGCCATTGCCGAAACTCCAATTTCCATAATTCGGGATTCCGATGCAACGAATTCCCCCGGAATGATCATGTTACAGATTTTGGCCACCGCCTATTGGTTGTTATTCTTTTCCGTGGTCAAATATGGGGGCGATTTTATGTATCTGCGTACCGTTCGAAATCAAAAATTTGAGATCAGTGAGATGTTCGATGGCTTTAAAAAGAAGTATATCGATATCGTCCTTGCGAATTTGCTCACCGTTGCCATTATAGGTTTGGGTTTTGTTCTTTTAATCATCCCCGGAATCATTCTAGCCTGTAGGTTGGTATTCGTTTCTTACCTGGTCATGGATAAAAATATGGAACCGATTGCCGCAGTAGAAAAAAGTTGGGAAATGACTAGAGGGTCTGGTTGGCGGATTTTTGGAATGGGATTGCTCGCAATCCCTATATTTATTGGGGGACTCCTCTGCTTTATTGTTGGTATTATATTCTCCCTAATCTGGATTTCTACTGCTTTTGCGACCATGTACCATGCCGTCGATCTTAAGGATCAACGACTAATTAACGATTTTAGCGTTTAGAAATGGCCAACCTGATCAGAATTAGCATAAAATTATAAGAGGTGGTTTATTAGTTGCCTATAATCTAATTCTATTAGACTTTACCCAATCTGACCTTTTTGTTATTCGGATAGGTGAACATATGAAAATGTACTTAAAAGGTTCGAATGATGCAACGTATGTTGCTTATAATGAAAAAGAACCATTCGTTAGGCCAAATGACTTATCTAAATCATGCAAGCGTACTTTCTTCTAGTGGCTCATGTATTTCTTTGGAATATCCTCACCATTATCAGCACTAAGTGCCCAAATCATATTTGCGATCCACCAACGTCCCTCGGAATAGATCAATTGGTAACTGCCAACACCTTTCCCGACTTCGTTTTCTGAATCAAGACCTTTAAAACTTTGCATAACCTGTGCAATACCATTGTATTCCTCAATGATTTCGCCGGTGGCCTCTTCATGATAGCCATTGGAATAATAGGTATCGGTAAGTGTTTCCAAGAACTCAGGCAAATTCATTGTTTCATGTAAATATGCGCCATTTTCTTTCCCAACGACTGTAAAGTTCGCTGTTGGAAGAAACAATGTCCTGAAATACGCCGTATCTATCTTTTGGCCCCGCTCAATCGAAATAACCCTTTGGGTCTCCTTTACAAGCTGATTGATGTCTTGAAAGACATTTTTTTCTTGTGCCTGAGTGAATACGCCCAGTAAAACAAGCATTCTTAAAACTTGGATTTTCATGCTGATTCGACTTTTTGGTGATTTTGAAATTCATTTTGGGCCCATAAGTTAAAGGAAGCCATGCTTTTATTGACCAAATGTTTTGTTAAATAGTCACCTTATAGAAAATAGCTTTGACTTTTGTGTTATTAAAACCCATAATAAATGAATCCATTGAGACAAGGAGTACAATGACATTGGCGCGAAAGATCTGTTCGATTTTTGGATACCTAGACTTTTTCCAAGAGCTTTTGTCGGCCGTTGACTTTTACTCTAATTAGATAATATCCTATAAGGAACAACCGTGACATCGATGGTTGAAATAGAGCCGTTTCATTTCAGCTACTAGACTCGACCAATTAGCGTGAAAAATTACTTTGTATTTCTAGTCAAAATCGAGATAGTAATCAAAAAAGGGCAAAACCTGCTGTGGCAATCTACCTTCCTTCGTATAAATGTTATTGGTATGGGTGCCTATATATTCTTCTGAAAAATGCGTGATTCCGGCATTTTCCAAGCCTTGACTGAACATTTTACATTGTATGGTAAACCGATCCCCGGCATTGCGACCCCAATCGAATTTTATGGCCCTCAATTTATTTAGATTATCAATATAGTCCGATATCATATAAAATGGCATATTCTCATGCCATTTTTTAAGCACTTCCTGATGCACCTGCAAGGCATCACCATCATATGAAAAAGGAACATCGCAATAAAAAGGGGCATTATTAGGATTCGGCGACCAAGACCGTGCAAAGGCCAAGATAACTTTCCCAAAATAGGATTTTGAGAGGTCATCGATCGTCTTTGACCGGGAATACTGTACATAGGTATCACTGTTCGGGCCATATTCCCGAACGATTGCCAAGGCACCCGGGCTCAAGGCGTACACTGCTCCAAAGATATCAGGATGTTTCATCGCAATCTTCAGGGCCCCATAGCCACCCATACTATGTCCTGCGATTCCCCTACTTTCCTTTTTGGGGAGTGTCCTGTATTTCTCATCCATATAGGCCACCAGGTCATAAGTCGTAAAGTCTTCCCAATTCCCGAAAATGCCGGTATTTGAATAAAAACTGCCGTCATACGTGGTTTTTTGGTCGGGAATTACCAAAATAAACGGCCCTATTTTATGGGCTTGAATGGCATAGTCCAAAAGTTCTTTCATGGGGGTGATCATGCTGTCATCGTTCAAAAAGCCATGCAAAAAATAGATGACAGGATATCGTTTATCTGAATTTTCGTAATTCGGGGGCAGATATACCGAAACGGATCTTTTAGGATTTTCACCAAATGTATTCTCCAGATTTTTTGAATAGAGGGAATCCTTTATCAGCGTCCCTGTCAAAAGCTCCTGACTCCATGTAGTAGTTGTGAAACAAAATAGAATAATGTATAGAATCGTTTTTTTCATGGGTATTGAATTTTAGTTAATGGGCATTTCAAGTAGATACGCTCCTAAGGTTTTTCCGTGTTTGTCCAAAGCAGTACTACGGGTGACACCACCCCCCAAGGCGTCGTTCATAACAAAATTCAATGCGCCCAATTGGGGTATTTCATAACGAAGCACGTCTCCCTGTACTTGGGATCCAAACCATTTTTTAACACGCTCGGCAGTAATTGTTTGTTTGATCATATCATACTGTTTCAGGTCGTATACGATCACCGAAATATTACTGATATTTCCTTTGTCGCCCGTTCTGGCATGTGCTATGTCCCAAAGTTTCATTTCCTTATAGATTTATATAGTGCACCTGCGGGCTAATATCCGATTTTGGTACGAGAATCGAAGCAATGGCCAACACTTCGGAGATTTTTTTTGTTGCACCTCCGCCACCTGCCGGACCATTGGTATAAAGCGTTTCCACTTCGTTTGCAATGTGTTGCGCGTCTTCCCGTAACACCGTTTTACCAGCCACCCGCAATCTGACTTCATTGGGATCTGGGCCATGGGTGTCTTTTTGGAACAACGCATTGATTCCAATAAGCTCCATTCGTAAATCTGCAATGGGGAAGTTTACCAGTTGCAACCTTTTTTCAACGACTTCTTTGGCCAATAAGGCCCTTTGAACACAATTAGAACCTCCATAACTTAGTTCACCTTCGCCAATAAAGCCATTACCATATCCAACACTAACCTTAAAGGTATCTGTCGCCAATTGCGCATTGGCACCGGTAAAGGTGACCTGATCCTTTGCCGTTTGGAGTGAATTGTACGTTCGAAAAATCAGCAATACAATCCGGGGTAATATACTTCTTGGGATCATGAATCTCATAGAGAAGTTGTTCCGTACATGTTGCTGGGGTAACGATACCTCCTGCCTCCTCAAGTTTAGAAATATACCCATTTCCAATTTCATCGATTTCAACATACGGAAAGCCTAAATTCCATAAGTCCGGCACTTCCTTTTTTCCCGGATCGGCAAAATAACCTCCGGTTACTTGTCCGGCGCATTCCAACAAATGCCCAACCAAGGTTCCGATTCCCATCATTTGCGTGTCAGATTTTTTCCAACCAAACTCATAGACCATGGGGGCTAAAAATAAAGAGGGGTCCGCTACACGCCCCGTTATGATAATGTCAGCGTCATTTTCAAGGGCCTCAACAATACCATCGCAGCCTAAATATGCGTTAGCGGATAGGATATGTTCCTGAATGGAGGATAAGGGAAGCCCCGTTTCCATAATGGTATATGAAAGATACCTCTCGATTTTATCACTGATATCATCTCCGATGACCGCAGCGATTTTGATGTTTTTAAGGTTCAGGGATTCGGCCAGCTTGGCTATTTCCTGCATCGCCCCGACAGGATTGGCCGCCCCCATATTCGTAATTACTTTGGTCTTATTTTTATAGGCTAAGGGAAGTACTTTTTCCATTCTATATAGCAAAAGCTCATTATATCCCAAGGACGGGTTTTCTATTTTGGATTTTTGCGCCAAGGCAATGGTACGTTCCGCCAACCCTTCAAAACAGATATAATCTAAGTTACCCTTTTCAATCAGTTCCAGCGCAGGTTCGAGTCGGTCACCTGCATATCCTGCGCCACTCCCAATGCGTAATTTTTTCATAGTTACCAAGTTACTGCACCCATTACCAACGACAATAATAAAATAATCAAGGTCACCAAAAATGCCAAGGGAATGGTTTTTCGTTGATGATCCCCCAAATCGACTCCCGTTAATCCAATAAGCAAGTACGTTGACCCTGTAAGGGGACTCACCGGAAAACCAGTGGTCATTTGGCCCATAATGGCCGCCCGGCCCACTTCGATCGATGGCACCCCAAAATGGGAGGCTGTAGATGATAGCAACGGCAGAATTCCGAAATAAAAGGAATCAGGATCGAACAAAAGGCTTGCAGGCATCGCAACCAACCCCTGTGATTACGGCCAAATGATTCCCCACCGAATCCGGGATTAAAGCAACCGTTCCCTTGGCCATGGCATCTATCATTCCAGAGCCCTCTAAAATGCCCGTGAAACATCCAGCGGCAAATAGAATACTGGCCATTAACAGGGCCGCTTTGGCATGGGCATTAATACGTTCCCCTTGCTCTTTCGGCCTAGGATAATTAATGGTAATTGCCAGAGCGAATGCCACCATGAATATGATATGTGGGGGTGCAATTCCGCTGATCAACATGGCGACCGCTAAAATGATCATTAAAATATTGATATAAAACAATTTGGGTCTTTCCAATTCGGATACTTCGGCGAAGACGGTAGTTGGAGTACTATTTTTAATTTTATCCGGGACATTTTTCCGTTCCTTTTTACCTAGGATAAAGGCTATGATCAGCACTGCAAAAAGGCCAAGAATTACCGGAATAAGAATGGGATTAAAAAGGTCGGTTACCGAAACTTCCAAGGCAGATGCCGCACGGATCGTGGGACCTCCCCAGGGTAGAATATTCATGGTTCCCGCCCCCAATGCCGCAATGGTCGCCAAGGTGGTACGTTTCATATTCAAGGAGTCGTAAAGGGGCAAAAAGGCAGGGATGGTTACTAAAAACGTTACGGCCCCCGATCCGTCTAAATGAACCAACATCGCTAACAACGCGGTTGCAACCGTCACTTTTGCAGGGTCGTTACCGGCAAATCGCAAAAGTTTTTTGATCAACGGCTTGAACGTTCCGGCATCGGTAAGAATACCAAAAAAAAGTATCGCAAAAATAAACATCACCCCCGTGGGCGCTATCGTCTTGAGTCCGTCAGTGATATAGCCGATTATTTCAGTGGTATAGCCTGCCAAAAGAGCCGTTAGGATCGGAACGAGTATCAATGCCACAACCGCCGCCATTTTTTTGGTCATCACCAAAAAAAGCAAACCCAAAATCGTAATAAGCCCCAGCCAAGCTAACATTTCGTTCGTTTAAATAGTAAGACACTAAAAATACCTAAAAAAATACGTTTACATACTTCCCTTTCCTTTGGTTTTTATAGCAACAAGAAATTGAAACGAATTCCAGAAAAGGAATTCGTAAACAGATACTTAAACCGAGCCTATTTATTTAGAAAATCGATTGACTTATAGCTATTTTTGGCTTTTTAAATATTCCTGGTACAGTTTTCTCATCTCATCCGGTGGAAATTTCCAATATTCAATGATAGGGTTTGCCTTTACCCGCTCCTTATAATCCTCTATAAAATGTTGGTTCAACGCGTCATTGTCCCCGTATTTTGTTCTTAAATTCTCAAGTTCCCTATGAAGCTCGACTTGGATTTCTGCATAGGCAGGTTCTCCATAAACATTCTGTAGTTCACTTGGGTCTTTTTCCAAATCGTACAACTCCCATTTATCCAAATCGTAATAGAAGTGTATTAATTTGTATTTATCGGTGGTGATGCCATAATGACGGCGAACGTCATGTTCAGAAGGATGTTCGTAATAATGATAATAATGTGCCTTTCTCCAATCAGAAGGGGTATTCCCTTTCAATATAGGTAGCAGGCTTTCTCCCTGCATATCGGCTGGAATGTCACTTTGGGCGATGTCCAAAAAAGTTTCGGCAAAATCAAGGTTGGAAACTAGGTCATTATTGACGGTCCCTGCTTTTACTTTTCCAGGCCACTTGACGATTAAGGGTGTGCGTAAAGATTCTTTGTACATCCATCGTTTATCGAACCAACCATGTTCTCCCAAATAAAAACCTTGGTCAGAGGTGTATATTACAATTGTATTTTCATCGAGTCCCGCCTCTTTTAAGTAGTCAATTACCCTACCAACACCTTTGTCAACTCCTGCAATACATGCCAAATAATCTCGCATATAGCGCTGATATTTGAATCTTGTAAGGTCATCGCCTTTAGGGTTGTCTTTTTTGAACTTTTCGATGATAGGATCGTAGATAGCGTCCCACTTTTTTTGCTGTTCCTCGGTAAACCCCATTTGTGGTTGATCTGTAATCTTAAGATCTTGGTCCATTTTCATAGCTTTGGAAATTGACATGTAGTTCATAGAAGCTACCTCCCTGTTTCCTGTAAAATCATCAAAAAGTGTTTCAGGTTCTGGAATCTCTACATTTTCAAACATACCTAATTCGTTAGGACCGGGTTGCCAAGGCCTGTGAGGGGATTTGTGTCCTAGAAACAACATAAAAGGTTGGTCTTTGGTTTTTACGGAATCTATCCAATCAATGGCTTTATCCGTAATTATCTCGGTGGCATAACCTTCTATTTGGTATTGTCCCTCTTTGTTTATGAACATCGGATTATAATATGACCCTTGACCTGGTAATATATCTATATAATCAAAGCCTTTGGTAGGGGTTTGTCCAAGATGTAACTTGCCCAAGACCCCGGTTTTATATCCTGCTTGCTGTAAAAGTTCACCGAAAGTCTGTTGGTCAAAGTCAAACTTTGAACCAATCGTATTGTCAATAAAACCATTCTTATGGCTATACTTGCCGGTTAGTATGGTTGCCCTTGAGGGGCCACAAATTGAATTTGTAACTAAGCAACGGTTGAAAAGCATGCCCTCATTTGCAATCTTATCGATGTTGGGGGTTGGTGCAACTTCGGCCAATCTACCGCCATAGGCACTTATCGCCTGGTAGGCATGATCATCACTAATAATAAATATGATATTTGGTCTTTTTTCACTTACGTTTTCTTGATTTTGTTCCTTTTTGTTGCCATCACCACCACAGGAAATCAGCAGACAAAAGCCAAAGAGGAGGTACAATGTGTTTTTCATGTTTTGCTTGGATTGGTTCTTTATTGGAATGTGCTTTCTAAATTATCGTCCTATAAATTAATATTATTCGAAAAGGACTGCAAAAATTTGATTTATAATTACATGTTTTTCCGATAGGCAATTCTATGCGCATTGATTTGAATTGGCTGTCCCTATTTCTAAAGATACGATTCCTCAGGAATATACTTGTCATTATTTTAATCTTCAACGGTCTTTTTACCATCACCTGGATGAAGGAATTTAAGCCCCCAACTTTTTATCTTACGGGTGATAAAGGTATCGGTAATTGCTCCCACAAACATACGATATCCAATAGAAGCCCCTTCCTTTGCAGGGCTTAGAGTAACTTCGTTTTCAACACGCTTTATAATTGGCTGTGGGCCACTTGCTTAGTTATTGTGTACTAAATCAGTATCCTGAATATTTCGAGGTTAGGAAAAACTAAAATCAGGTCTCAATAGGAATCACTAGAAACGAGTAGATAAAAAAACGACGATGTTTTGCAATAACAAAAATCCCAAGACTTATCTCCTGCGATTTGCTTTATTTTATTGTAGCGAACGAGGGACTTGAACCCTCCGCCTCCGGCGGAGTATGAATTCCGATTGATTTATTATCTCTTGAAAGAATCGATTCTCATTAAAACGTCCTGGAAAATAAATTTCCAGACCGCTTCAAAATACAAACACAAACCTAAATTATTGTTGCGCCATTTCAAGGTTAATGGTCATTTCGACCTCATCCCCAACTGGAAACGATTTCGTTCCAATCTCGAAATCTTTGCGATTCACTGTACCTGTCAACATTAAGCCGGCTTTTAGCTTTTCGGTTCTTTGGTCCGTTATTATGCCATTGAGTTTGCCATCCAAGGTAACAGGTTTGGTTACGCCATGCATCGTAAGGTCACCAGTGAGCTTAAATGATTTCTCACCGGTTTTCTCTAAAGATGTGGTTTTAAAGGTTATGGCGGGGTGGGTTTCCGCCCCGAAGAAATCATCGCTTTTTAAATGGCCATCCCTTCTTTCATTATCGGTATCAATACTGGCGGTTTTAATCTCAACGGTGAAATCCGGATCGCTAAACCTGTCATCTGCCATGGCGGAAATATCGAATTCGCCAAAATGACCTTCGACCTCGGAAATCAATAAGTGACTAATGGCAAAACCGACTTTGGAATGGGCGTTATCGGCTTTCCAAGTAGATTGTGCGGCCAAGGAAGCACTAATAATAAAGGTCACGACAAAAATTGATTTTCTCATAAAGTTAAATTTAATTGTTAATTGAATTATTTGATGATTTTATATCCTATGCAATTCTATTCTAAAAAGGGTCCAACTATTTAAAGACACAACTATTTAGTGTAGCATCCGCGTGGAACAAATAACGAAAGCCCATCAAATATTGAAGGGCTCTCGTCTTTCACAGCAATTTCTCCCCTTGACCCGAGAGCGGGCAACCTAAACACAAACAACACAATCTTTGAGTACTCGTATTTAATTTGTTTTCTTAATTTGAAATGCCCTTGAGATATTAAACCCAAAATGAATATCCCCTTTAAAAAAATTTCCCGTGGTCTCCGTGATAAATCCTTTTTCGATCATAGAAACCGAGTTGCCAAGAATCAGCTGAAAGATATGTCCACCGGTTTCAATATCGACCCCAAAGGCAATGGAGTTCTTAACGTCCATCGATTCAAATGGGTTTAGATTATAATAGTATTCCCCATTAATCGATACACGTTTACTTATTTTTATTCGGGTACCAAATCCCAACGCGACCATATCATGCGGATCATTTACTTCTGGCACCGTATTAAAATGTATGAAGGTCGGCATGAACTGGAGGGATAATTTCTGGTTGATCTTCCGCGCAATCAATGCTTGTCCCGTGTAGGTCAGTCTTTCGCTAAATGTAGGCTTGTTTTCGGGTAAATAGTCTTTGATCGTTTTTTCGGTGGCACTCCCAAAAAGGGTAAGACTAAATGGAAATGGCTTTTCGCCGTCAAGCTGATGCAATAATCTGTATTTCACATATCCATCGAAGGTTTTTTCGAACGAACTTCTGCCCAATGCAAGCGTTAAATTGTCATTCAATGCATATTCGAACCCAAATCTGATGTTTGAATTGTCCAAGCCGAATAATTGGTCAAAACCAGAATTGACCCTGCCAAATCGGTGTGAAATCAAAAATTCGAGCACCCCTTTTTTTCGTGTTTCCACCGAGTGGCCGTTTAGCAATCTAGTGCCATTGAAAGTACTTGAGACCACCATAGTAGTATCCGCGGATTCATCCTCTAAAATGGCCTCCAAATCCTGTCCTAGCACAACTATGGGCATCAGTAAGATAAAAGTCGATAGTAAGAAATAGTTCTTCATGTTTATTTATAGGGTTTGTGGTGCAACTCGAAAGAAACTTTAATGGTCTTGGCGATGTTGTTTGAGACAATAGCTGGAATCTTGATTTTAAAATCGGCAACATCTACATTAAAATTCCCCTTTAAGGTTATTCCATCGGCACCTTTTTCAACCAATACCTTCGTGCTTATTTCCTTTGCTTCCCCATGTATCGTTAACGTCCCGACAATTTCTGTTTCGTTATTTGTAGCATTTAATCCACTAAAATTCAAAAGTTCGCCTGAAAAGGTTGCTTTGGGATATTTATAGGATTCTACATAATTTTCATTGAAATGTTCCTGCATCAAGGCTTTCTTGAACATAAAAGAACGCATGAGCATCTGTATCGCAATCTTTCCAGTCACCGTATCAATAATGCTCAAAACCTGATTGTTTTCCGCCTTTATATCTTCGACCAATGAATGCGAAAAAAAAGACACGTATCCCTCCTTGGTTAAAAATTTATCCTGGGCAACAGCACTGTTATAGAATAGAAGGGCTAAAACTATAATATTTATTTTTTTCATTTTCTTAATCAACTAAGGTACATCTTACCATTATAACGTCCATTAAATACCCTGTGCAGATACCCTTAATATTGATTTCATCACCCATTTTAAGTTGTAAAGCTCTTTTATTGTCTTCCGGAAGCATATGGCAAATGATACTTGATTCAAGTCCCTCATCTTTTAAAGTAATTACACTGTTTCCTTTTAGGACCGAAATTTCAAAAACCGTGCCTTTCACCTGTATTACGTTTTCTGAATATTTTTTGTCCGATTCGTTCTCATTGTTCCGATATTCGTCGATTAGATTTTGTACGGTCAATATATAGGCTGCTTCCGACGCCCTAACATCGACGTGCGGCTTGTTGTAATAGTAAAGAGAAACTAACAAACCAAGCACGGCGACCAGAAATATGCCAATGATTATTTTGAAATAATTACCTCTCATGTCCACTTAAAAATTAATTGTTCAAAGCCCCATTGTCTACCCAACATTTTATCGCTGCGATTTCGCCGTCACTCAAGCTACCTGTTTTCGGCATTCTTCTTGACTGGGTAACATCTTTGATCAGCCCTGCAATACTCTGAACAAGGGGATAGGTCGTTAAATTAGGAGCAAAAGGCTCATTACCATCCCCATTATGGCAGGGCATACATTTCCCATCGATGAGTGGCCTGATATCAGCACTGTAGGAGACCACGGTTTCACAAAGATTATCGACCAAGGGTGTTTCATTTTCTACGTTGTATTCGCACGAATAAACCAAAATGAGTAGTAGCATTAGACCAAGAGTTCCTGTTTTTTTCATTGAGCCGTTTTTATTTCAAAACTAAAGATAATGAACTATCCCTTTCGTATTAAAGCGTTAATGGCAACGTGTCAGTATTGAGAATCGGCCAAACCCCTGGTGATGGAAAACTGATTCCTTTATTATCGCCCCTGACTACATCCTGACCGAAATAATACATGGGCCTACCTCTATAGGTCAATTGTGTCCTGCCGAAGACGTCAATAGTGCCAAAATCGGTGGCGTCAAGAATACTCGGTAGATTTTCCAAGGTGATTTCAGCTATTGGCCAAATTGGGTCATTTGAAAAATCGGGAGACGTATAGTTATTGGTATCTTTTGTATCGGCAATAAAACTATAAAGGGTTCTTCCTGCAATATCGGTGATATAGAAAGTCGCCCCATCGCCTTCAGAATAATCGCCCAGGTAATTTTTGCCATCATGTCCTACCAATTGTGCCTGAACATACATAAGCGAATAATCTGGTTTTGCAATATACCAAAGGTCATTTATCCCGTCGCCATTGGTATCCCCGGAAGCAATATCCCCTGCAAAATAATACAAGGGCCATCCTTTATAGGTTGTTTGTTTTGCGCCATCAGAGCGATTGATCGTAGCAAAATCCATTGGATCCAGCCCGGCATCCGTCACGATATTCGCTTCATAAAAAACGGGCCAGGTGCTTAAGCATCCAGTTGTGCAGGCTGAAGTTTCTTTGGTGTCCATACCAAAGAAATAGAGCGAATTTCCGTCGCCATCTGTCAAAATAGTTCCAAAGGTTCCATTAACCGTTAATTTTAATGTGCTAGCGGGTTCCGAGGCTAATGGGGAAGCCGTGTTGACAATAGGCCAAACCCCAGGTGCGGGAAAACTAATCCCTTTATTATCTCCGCGAGCGGTATCCTGGCCAAAATAATACAGAGGCCACCCTTTATACGTTAGTTGTGTTTTTCCGAAAACATCAATTGAACCAAAATCGGCGGGGTTCAGTATGCTGGGAATCTTATTCAGATTTATTTCGGCAATGGGCCAAACCGCGTTGTTTGAAAAATCCGGATTCGTAAAATTGTTGGTGTTCTTGGCATCGTTACTGAATGAGTACAGTGTTTTCCCAGAAATATCCGTTAGGTAGAACGAAGCACCTTCGCCTTCGGTATAATCGTCCAAGTAGTTTTTTCCATCGTGACCTAGCAATTGTGCGCTTACATACATCAACGAATAATCGGGTTTGGCAATGTACCACGTGTTATTGACCTTATCCCCATTCGTATCACCAGCGGTAACATCATTGGCATAGTAATACAAGGGCCATCCTTTATAACTGGTTTGCTTGGTACCGTCGGGACGATCGATCGTGGTAAAATCAGCGGCTTGCAAACCAGCATCCACTGTTATTGATGCTTTATAGAATACGGGCCAGACGGTCAGACAGCCATCAAGACATGACGAGTTATCTTTGGTGTCCAACGAAAAGAAATACAGTGACCTTCCGTCGGTATCGGTCAATATTTTTCCAAAAACAGGGTTTTCGGCAAGTTTTATTGAACTGGCCGTAGGGGTTGGATTAGGTGTTGGGTCGACGATTGGATCGGGATTTGAATCCTTGCTGCAGCCTTGTAGAAAAAGAGCTGTTGTGATTAATGTAAAAAATATATTTTTCATTTTTACAGCGTTTAGGGTTATTATCTTTGTAAATTAACCTCCATACCTTTTTTTATTCAACTAAAAAACCGTGAATGGGAAAAAAATTAGCTTTAAAGGGAAAATCAATCCCTGAAAATTCGCTACTATTTTGAAAAAAGATAATCTGTATCTGTTTACACTTTTGGCCATCGCTACGGTAGTCTTTATAATCGGCTATTTTAGTATGACCTATATGGTAAAGGTTAGTACTGATCAATTCCTCGAAATACAAATCGAATCAAGCAAACGTGAAGCCCGTGAATTTGCCGAGCTTGTGGCTTCACAATTGGAAAATGGCACTGCTAGGGAAACCGTCATCTATAATATCCAGAAAAGTATCGAGGGAACTAATATTGAAAGTGGTTTTATCTGCATGTTCGATTGGTCAGGCATTGAGATATGCCATCCGGATCCCCAACAAATTGGAAAAAAGGCGCTCCCCAACGAATCGCACGTACGATCTATTGATGATGAAATCAATACCGAAGATTTTTATGACCTGCTCAAAAGCAAACAACCTCAGGGGGGCATTCGGGATTTTTCCAATTCTGGCTACAATTCAGAGATTATTTACCTATATCCCGTCAAAAATTCCGATTGGATCATTGCCGCACACGCGAATATTGAAAAAATCGAAAAACAGATAAAAGAGCTCAAATTCAATTTTTTACTGGTTTACCTTCTTTCAAGTGCCACAATCGTGCTGCTTTCCTTGCTTATAGTACGCTTTTTGGGCAGTTATTATGAAAAGACCTTCGAGCTTAAAAATGAAAAATTGGCAGAGGAAGTAATCAACCTTTCAAAACTCAATGCAGATCTTTATAATTTGAAGGATAAAATAACGAATAGGGGAGAAGATGAGAATGACAATGAGGAAGATAAGGAAGAAGATGAGGATGCCAGGATAAAGAATCGCTTATTGACCTATTCAAGAGACAAGTTGATTTCAATACGGGTTGACGATATTGCATTTATTAGTACTGAAAATGCGATGACCACCATTACCTGTTTGGATGGGCGCAGGCATTCAAGCAATTCAAGTTTGGACGAACTTTATAAAAGTTTGGATCCTATGTTTTTCTTTAGGGCCAATAGACAACACATCATATCTGCCAAAGGGATCTATGAGATTCTAAGGTATGGCAACAACCAACTTAAAATTATCTTGAACCCTGCATCGAGTAATACCATCATAATCTCTAAGAACAAGGCTGCCGATTTTAAAAAGTGGTTGGATATTTAAGTGCAACCATACTAACTAAAACGCGGCCAATTCAACTTCATAGGTAAGCTTTTTTGAATGGTCATCGATTGTAATATAGAGACTTTTATTATTACTATAGATATAAGAGCATGTAAAGTATTCGCCCCAAGTATCATTTTTTAGGTCATTTTTCATACAAAACCCATTGATTACTTCGAGTACCTTTTTTTCAAGTTCCTGGTTTTTTTTAAAGGCTTTGACTAATATTATTCGTTCTTCGTGGTTCAACATCTTTGCTGTTCCAGAAATTCTAATAACAATATCGTTCCCCAAAAATTCATGAGTTTTTTGCCATATTACAACGGAAGATTGTAATACCGAAGTTTTAGCCCTCAGCAAACCCAGATCTTTGTCGACTAGCTCCCTGTTCTTAATAAATAACATAGTACCAAAAGTATCACCCTCGAACATGTCGGCAAGCAAAAAAAGGATGAAGTTGAAAAAATGGGATTTAAAACGGAAATATTGAGTTTAAAACCTAATTGTACATGGAAAAATGCTATAAATAGATTCGGATTACGGCGTTGGGGGTGATACCTAATGCATTCTGTTGTACTTTTTCCGCGACACCTTGGGTGTTTATCCTATAAAATTGATTGATGGTGTTTTCCGCATCAAAAAGATTCCATATTGACATACCTATGTTAATCATTTTAGTGCCGTTTTATTTGGAATTGGTAAATAGCCGACACATCAATATGCATGTAATCGTCGAGTCTTTCATTGTTTATAAGACCGTAGTTTATGCTGTTGTTTATTACTTCACGGTACAAAGCAGGACTAGTAATTGGTTTGCCCGAATGCCAGTTCATACCAGCAGATACCAAAAAATAGTCTGTCATGAACGTGGATCTAAGGTTGAAGGTATTTGCAACCCGTAGAATATTCGGAAACGGTTGTAGGGGAGGTTCGCGAAAATTGTGGTTGCTTCAGAAGAGCTCTATAGTGTAGTTGGAACACAATTCAATGTCCAGCAGTGGGGCAATTATTTTGAGGTCGAGTGTTATTTATGCCCAAGGCCACTAAATATGAGTCACCTTTGTGTTTTTTATTTGAATACATTAGCATCTTTTCAAGGAAGAAATTTCCTTTTCAAACCCGTTATTGTACCCTTCGACTCGTTTTTTTTTGCATACTGGGGAACGTACTTTTAATTTGGGTTTATTAAGGATAATCTGTACGCCAACATATCATTCAAATCTTCCGTGAAACGTATTCTAACTTACTTAATGCTTCTGTTTCTGTGCTTCGGCACTATTAAGGTTTCTGCACACGATACTACTACTGTCACTCCATTGGTTGAAGTATTAAGGGAACAGCAAGCTCGTTTTGGATATCGTTTCAATTATGCATCGGAAACTGTTGAGGGTATTCGCGTTGATCCACCTTTCAAAGGGAATACTTTTAAAGAGGCACTTGATTGTATAGAAGAACATACTGGACTGAATTTTACTCTTTTTGAAGGTAAATTAGTTGGCATCAAAAAGCACCAATGGCGATTTTGCGGATATCTCAAGGACAAAAACGGCAATGAACCTATTTCGAACGTTTCAGTTTATGCGGGCACTAGTTCAACCATTACAGATGAAGTCGAATTCAATGCATTATCCACTGGTTGGGAAGGTATCGCGACTGGAAATAGTATATCCATAGCTATTAATATTCCAAACCTAGGAGAGTTTAATGACACTTGGAACCTACATGAAGTTAGACAAAGCGGGGGTGAACGAAAAGTCGACCTTCGATTTGGGGAAGACGATCGGCTCAGATTTAAGAGCAACTGCATTGACAATGGGGGTTAGTAGAAAAACTTTGGGAACTTTTGACGATGAAGCGGTTGTTGCGAATATTGGTACGACGCTGAGGGATACAATAGCCGCGTAAGATTCAGAAAACCAACTGTTTATGAATTTTTGAAGTGGTGTGCTCTTTGCTTAATGCAAGCACCACCGGACTATAATCCAAGTTACGGAAACTCAATGGTTGCTACTTGACTTTAGTGGCGGAAAGATTGGAACAGATAATTAATTAATAGTAAACAATGATAATCATCTTAAAAACAATTCAAATGAAAAAAAACTTTTTTATCAAATCAATGGTAGTCCTGGCCTTCATGACCCTTTCTTGTCAGAAAGATAATAATGGCATGTTATCGGCCAAAATTCAAGTTGAAATTCAGCAGGTTACCAACCTTGTCACTATTGGATCTTGGCATATTACCAGTTTTGTCGAATCGGGTAATGACCATACTAGCGATTTTAACGGGTACGGATTTTCCTTTAATGAAAATGGCAGTTTGATTGCCGATAATGGCTCCGACACCGCAAATGGTACCTGGTCTATTACCGACAGCAGTAGCAACAATGGCTATGATGATAGTGGGAATGATATTAGTAGTGAGGATATCGATTTTGAAATATTCTTTGCAGCACCTCCACAGTTTAATAATTTGAGTGAGGACTGGAATATTGTTTCCCGTTCCGAGACTCTAATTTCACTTATTCATGTCAGTGGCGGCAACGGCGGGACCGATACTTTGACCTTTGAAAAGAACTAGACCTAAAAAGGCAAGAAATGTCGGAAGAGATTTGATTTCTCTTCAAGATCTGTTGATTAAGTACGATAATACCGCGTCAAGAAATGGAAAATTCTAGAATAAATATTTCAATGCTTCATGTTGTAGATAAAATCTGAATGAAATTCATAAGTGCTATTTCTTGCTAAGATGTTTGCACAAATTCTTGCTAGGACTTCTGACATCGGCTCTGGGTAGCTGAAAAGAGTTTATTTTCAGGGGTATCGCCAGTTTTAATTTTAATAAGAATTCACAATTGTTTTAACTTAATACTAAAGTCATGAATCGAAAATCATTTATTCAGAAATCAGTAGGAGCCCTGTTAATCACTATTCCTGCCTATTCATTAATCAGTTGTTCAGGATCCGATGATTCGCCGACCATTACGCCTCCGCCACCGGCACCCGACCCGGTTGCTAGCGGAAACTGTTTGCAAAACGGGACCACGGTTTCGATAAGCGCGAACCATGGTCATACCCTGGTGGTATCTAAGGAGGATGTGTCGGCCGGAGTTGAAAAAACCTATGAGTTGAGTGCGGCCAGTTCTAATGCGCATGTGCATCTGGTCACTTTGACCTCTGCCGATTTCAACACTTTAAAAACGAATTTTTTGATCAAAGAAACTTCAACAAACGATGACAGTCATACGCACGAGGTGACGGTTTCTTGTGCCTAATAATAGGTTAGGCTAACAGGAAGTGTAAACCTAATTTATAGCTCCAAATTTCCTTTTAAAAAAAGGGCAAAGGGAACATATTTAACTAACATGAATAAGATAAAGGGGTTTCCCAACCCTGAGTTTTACATAAATAGACGCGAGTTAAACCACCTTCTTATTTAACAGCTGAGAAACTAGGAGCATAACGGACACACAAAAACTTATGGTCATTAATATTTCGGAAGACATGAACACATACTTCATCTACTCAAAACCAGCGCACATTATGGAATTTAATACAAATGTGGCAATCATGGAGAAATATAGCTCTAAGATAAATGATCTTCAAATTTTTAGGAGCAGGGCCCTATAGTGCATGCGATTTATTTATTTTTAAATAATGGAATCTGACGCCCAGGAACCAAGTGGGCTATAGGAATTTCAGCCTATTCACCTGGTTCAATATGAATAAGGACATGACCTAAATTGGGAATCCTAGTTCTCAGTGTATCTTTGAGCAAATGCGCCAAATCGTGACCCTCTTTTACCGAAATATTTGCAGCAACAATGGCATGTAGATCAATGTGATACTTCATTCCTGTTTTTCGGATAAAGCATTTTTCCGTACCCAAAATGCCATCGACTTTAAGCGACTCAATTCGGATTTCCTGAATGAGCTCGTCGTAAAGATTTTCATCCATAATCTCGCCTAGGGCCGGCCTGAAAATCAAATAGCTGTTGTAAAGGATGAACCCTGAGGCCAAAAGTGCGGCCCAATCATCTGCGGTTTCGTACCCTTTTCCGAAAATCAAAGCAATCGAAATTCCAATGAACGCCATTATCGATGTGATGGCATCACTTCGATGATGCCACGCATCCGCTTTTAAGGAAGAACTATTGGTTTCAAGACTTTTCTTTACCACGATCCTATAGGATGTTTCTTTCCATATAATAATTGCACCAAGAACTATTAAGGTCCATGGTTTGGGAGTTTTATGAGGAGTTTGAATATGCTGAATACTCTCGTAAGCGATAATTGTCGCAGATGTCACTAAGAATGCAACCACCACAAAGGTTACCAATGGTTCGATTTTACCATGTCCGTAGGGATGGTTTTTGTCCGCTGGTTTTTTGGCATATCTAAGTCCGAGTAGTACTAAAAAAGAGGCAAAGATGTCAGTCGTCGATTCAATGGCATCGGCGATTAGGGCATATGAATTTCCTAAAAAACCTGCGAGTCCTTTAATAATGGCCAAAACAGTATTTCCGATTATGCTAAAATAAGTTGTTTTAATTGCAGTTTGCTCGTTCGACATTTTTAGTTTTCGGCTCAGATTCGCGGAATTTTTGTGTAAGGTAATTTATGATTTTTTCAAATGAAATGTATAGCACATAAAATGACCGTTTAAGAAACAATTTTCTAAATCATAAAACTTTCCTAGAAGTGTCATATTCTTAGTCTTTTTTATTAAGACAAAGAATCAGCATAATTCTAATGAAGTGTCAAAATATCGGTTTATTATGCGGTACTTCCAAAATGGAAATATACTATATTCAATGGTCGGCAAACTTTTAAAATAAGATTTCATAATTTATGACAAATACACAAGCCTTATTGAATATTGATATGCAAAAAGGTTCTTTTACTCCGAAAATGCCTCGTTTTGATACGATTGGAGTGGTAAACTGCATAAATGGGCCAGCCAAGATATTTCGTCAATTGGATTTTCCAGTCGTTTAAATTCAGCACAATGGAACAGGAACCGGAGAATTTGAAATAAATACTCAGGAATGGGAATTAATGGACGATATAAAATTGGAGCAGAACGACGGACTAGTCGACAAATATACAAATGATGTTTTTATAACTAAAAACTACAAGCTACACTTAATGAACTGAATGTTAATGAGTTGCTAATTATCGGTTGCGCAACGGAGTTCTGTGTGGAATCCACCGTTCAATCTGTTTTGACGAATAACTTCAACATTGAGGTAGTTGGGGACCGACCTATTTCTGGAGAAAGACCCCATTTAAAGGCAGAAAAAGTAATAGATCACTATAAATGGGTTTGGCGGAATATGATTCCGACAAATAGACGAATTACTGTGGAAAATTATGAATAGATAAAAAAACGCTTGCCAAAAAAACCTATAATTATTGCGATCATCCCGATATCTTTCATGATTCAGTCGGAAAATCCACGCTTATTTAGTATGTTTATTCTGCGGTCCAAAAGCCAATCATATTGAACACCACATCTAATCAAAGCCAAATGTTGGCTGCAAGTGTATCCCATCCTGAAATATGGATATAAAAAATCACATGACTTTTCGCTGTCTCCTATCAAATCAGGTTTCGCAAGCCCGTAATAACGGCGTCAAAATAATTTATGGTAATGGAACCCTTGAACAGATTTGATCGTATTGTCGCTATCTTTACACACTTGCAATCGGGACGCGTGATTAGGGCTCAGGACCTATCTGAACGGTTTAATGTTAGTTTGCGCACCATTTACAGGGATATTCGCACCTTGGAAACTTCCGGGGTCCCTATTTCGGGGGAAGCCGGTGTTGGATATTCTATTATGGAAGGCTATCGACTGCCTCCTGTTATGTTTACCCTGGAAGAGGCCACGAGTTTTGTAACAGCGGAAAAGTTGATGCAACATTTTACCGACAAGAAGCTAGGAGGCCATTTTGAAAGCGCCATGTACAAGGTGAAATCCTTACTGCGTGGAAGGTCAAAAGACCTGATAACCACTTTGCAATCGAAAATTTGGATCCATCCTGCGCAAGAGCTATTCAACGATGCGCTACCGGACGCTTTGGACATTTTCTTGGAAAGTATGGCCGAAAAGAAACAGGTGAAACTACAGTACCGTGCCTTTATTGCCGAAGAAATTACCGAACGTACGATTGAACCCGTGGCCCTATATCACGAAAACAATTATTGGTATATTAGGGCTTGGTGCCATTTAAGGTTGAATTACAGGCAATTCCGCACCGATAGAATGATTGGGATCATCCGCACCACCATACCATTTTCCCTAGAACATGAACACCAGGAATTAAATGAACCCTATGAAAATTGTGGCGCAGCGACCAAAGTGGTTATTCGAATGCCTATTGAGAAGGTGCGCTATATTCAGAATAATAGAAAATATTACGGTTTTGAATCAGAGCAAATTATTGGAGACCAAGTAGAGATGATTTTTATGACGCATGTCCCCAATTCGGGTATCGCCAGATGGTATATGATGTTTGCCGATTGCGCTGAAATTTTAGAGCCTTCCACGCTAAAGCAATATGTAAAGGAGTTACTTTGTGACATTCAAAAAAACCTTCATAAAGATTAGTACCTGGTCATACGACTTTTTCAATTACAATATCCTCTAGTTCCTCACAAAAAAAGTTCATTTGATCTAGCAATCGAGTAACCTCACAAAATTGTAAGAAATCGGATTCGATCCGAAGGATATGGTCACAATCCTCCAAATCGAAATTCCAATATTCCCTTCCTCCCGTCAATTCATTTAAAAACGGTTTCAACCGCTTTACTTCTTTTTCTTTTCTTACGGAAGTTTTAAAGACTAGTACCATATGCAATTGTTCAATCTTTTGTCGTTAGCGTTCCCAGAAAAAAGGAGGTTCTATCCCTAATGTGCGGAGGTAAACATAGGCTTGCCCCCGATGATGAATTTCATTATCGATAAAATAAAGAATCGAAGACCAAACCTTTCCAGGATATTGTCCGAAGGTCATAATATCTTCCCTAAATCGTGCATCGTTAATCATGGCCCAATACTCATTAATACCAACTGTAGCCTCATCCCAGAGTTCAAGAACCCGATTTTTATCTCCCTTGAAATCGATTTTATGAACTTGGGCCTCCATTTTTCCGGTAGCAATCTGTCGTATGCCCGGAACCGCGATAGTTAGTAATTCCTGAATGAGTTCGGAAGCGGTGCGCATACCGCCAATCGCATAGTCAAAAAATTCTTTTTCGGGAAAGATCTCAATTAATTTTCGAGTCAGTCTTCGATGCCCTTGCCAATGTTCCAAGAGTTCGGGTGCGGTAATGATCGGAGTTATCATTTTGGATGTTCTTAGTGTATTCATTTCTTTCTGTTTTTAAATTAATTTCTTTGATACAAATATAAAGTCAGCTTGTGACAACAGTTTGTCAGTAGTGTTTTCTGATTCAAAAAAAAAGATGATAATAAAAATAAGACCAAGAAACATCGGATTTCTCAAACCAACTTAAAAAAAGAGCGTAATCCCTAAATGGCTTTACAAAGTTTTTTACAAATAATAAATTATCGTCGAAAATATGCGATGAAATAGCTGCTAAATATTATTATGAAAGTTGGCACCATAAATTTTTGCGTGATCTATTATAGGTTATGGATCATTCAACAGATTTTGATACCCACTTCCCAGACGGAATCTTCATTCCCCTTTCATCACATTTTTTTTGATGTGAATTATGTACCTTAATTATGACATTGAATCTGAGATTTTTGTTTTCGACCGCTTAACAATCGTATAAAGAGAATTGATAAAAATTACCTTGCTTCGTTATATATAGTGAGTAGCACCTATTTAATTGGAAGTTGTCCTATGATAGCTGGAAATAGGACGCCATTGATGCCAATTCTATCAGCGCTATTAGCCGTATTGGTACTATGGCAACTAATTTTCTTGTGAAGGCGCTTTTGTGCACAAGGCGGATCGAACCCCCTAATCTACATATTCTTTGGGCAATTTCTTTAAAGGCCGGATCCTGATATTTTTGAAATAAATTTCCGCCCCTTCGGCCTGTAATTGGATCTTTCCCTTGGTCAATGGAATTTCTTTGCCCTTCGTACCAATTTGGGAGGAATTATAAAGAACCATGTTTTTTTTCCCATTGATGACATGAATTGCCGTGCCGCCCAAACAATACAGGTCTATGGTATTCCATTCCCCGAACGGTTTTTCTGCGTCAATAGACTTTACAACATGTCTACCACGTTCGATTGCCGGTGAAAAATGAAGTATTTCTCCAGCAGGGTCATATTTGAAATTGGTGGTATCGGCTTTTACCTGCACATCAAAGGTGGCACCCGCACAGCCCCAATAATCGCCGGTATCCCCTTCCTGGATCTGAAATTCTTGGGAACGCATCCAAAAACCGCTATCGGCCCCATGTTCGCCAACCGCATGATAGAGCAGGCCGCTGTCACGTGCACTTTTGTCCTTGGGGGCATATTTGTGCTCTCCCCATTTAAACTGTAGTTGCAAATGATAATTTTCGAATTGCCGATGGGTAGATAAACCACCAAAACGTTCTCCCGAAACATGAATAACAGGCTCGCCATTCAGAAAGTCCGCTTTAAAAAGTCCATCCGGATCATTATTCAGGCCCAATCTGGGGCCTTTTGTCCAATCATTCAAATCACCTTCCTTAAATTCCGCTCCAATATAGGTATCCCAATTTGACAGGTCCTTGCCATTGAAAAGAAGCTCCCACTTTTTTTCGGAATGGTCGGTAGTAAACGCGAAAACAAAAAATAAGCCAACAACGAGTCTGTAAATTGATGTTCTTTTCATGTTGGTTTAGATTTATCTAACTAAAATTATGCATTTAAATTAATACAAAATAGTGCAAACGCGTAAAACGGTTGTCTATAAGTCTGAAATTCGGGCGTAAGGTTACCTGTCATCCTTTGATACGAAAATGTACCTTAAACGTTGATTGAAAAGTATTTATCCCCTGCGGTGCTGCGGTTGTTTTAGATGCTTTTCAGGGTAGCGATAAGACCGCTGTAGCTACCATAACTCATGAAATTGGCAAAAATCAGCATCAAGATCAATCCCTTTCGCGAATTAAGGAGGTACTATTTTTTATAAAATTCCTTCTTTCTGCGGTCATTCCGAATTATTTTAAGTGTTCTTTCAAAGGCAAATCGAGAATTTGATTACCAGTTAAAAGTCTCCTTATAAAGACCCTTAGAACAACCCCCTACAGGTTTTCCTTTGTAAAATAGCGGGGATTACTAACAACATTTTAATATAGTATACATGCAAAGGTTGTTCACAGAGAATTAAAGGTCCTACAAAAAGTCCGTTTTAATAGGTTATAATCAGGGTCAACTTTGTGCCAGGTTTATTTTCAAAAACCTAAAAGCGAATTAATCGAAATCCTATCCGGTAAGGGTGCAATTTTGCCGATACCCTGTGAACCCTTCTTGATGCAATTCGGAGGGTAGTAAACCTGAAAAAGGCATACAAAATGACCTTATATGGATAAAATATTACTTGTTGGCCAACCTTTATTTTGATGGTGGCCTAAAAATTCAATTTATAGAAGGCCCCGATTTGTATTACCCGGTTTAGCTGGTTTTTCTCATTGCCACTGCCATATTCGCCATCATCGTTGAAATCGAGATCGATCAAGCCTTGTTTGTAGCGCATTTCAAGGGCAAGGCCGAAATCGAATTCGTATCCTATTCCTCCAAATAAGGCAATATCAATGGGCGTTATCTTAAAATTATCGCCCTCCTGGTTCACAAGGTTAATGAAATTGTCATCGAAATTGAAATCCAGACTTGGGCCTAAAATAAAATGGAAACCCTGTCCCTTAGTAAATATCTTATTGGCCACACTTATTGACAAATAGTTTATATCGATGTCATCAAGGCCCGGAGTTTCAGATTTACCGCCCTGTTTCGAATAGGTAATCTCAGGCTGTAGGGCATAGGTTTCATTAAATTGAATAGGCAGTGCCACGCCGGCGTAAAGACCGGACTTCGTGTGGAGGTTGGAGTTCAAGATCTTTGCGTTGTTCACTCCCATCCTAAGCGCCATTTTTGCCCTGCTTTGGGCGAAGGCAAAAGTAGATGTAGCAATCAAAGCGATGATAATCGGCAATTTTTTCATAGCAATAAATATTTAGTTTAGCTCTGAATCTTCAAAAAAACGAAATGCTAATAACTTTATTGCCCATTTTGGTCATAGGATCAAGCTATGGGAAAACAAAAAATGACAACTTGTTTTGCCTTAAAAACGGGATCAAGATTCACCCAGTGGCTTATTAAAAGAACCCTGAACACGGGGATGATTCTTGGCAAGAATACGGTCAAATGAGTTTTGGAAGGCAAAAATTATAGAGATATCGGTCGTTGATTTACTACCAAATAATTCTTCGAATTTATTTATAAAATCCCATCCGCTCATTTTGGGCATAACCAAATCTAAAAGCAAAATGTCAGGAAATCCCGAATGGCTAGTGTCCTTATAAAATTCAAAAATCGTGGGCCATCATCAAAACAGACCACGTGACATACCTGACTAACCTGCTCAATGGTATAGCCAGCAGCATATTGAGATTCGAGATCATTGTCAATAATACAAACCGACACCATAGCTGGTGCTATCGTTTATAAATACCAGGTTCCTATGTGGGGCGAGCTTCTTCTTAGCCCCCTATAATTTCACCCCCGTTGATGTGCAATACTTGTCCCGTCATATAGCTACTATCCTCACTTGCCAAAAACACATAGGCCGGACCTAGTTCTGCGGGCTGACCTGGTCGGCCCATGGGAACGTCCTTACCAAAATTTTCCAATTCCTCGCCGCTGAACGTGGCGGGAATTAAAGGTGTCCAAATGGGACCGGGGGCCACCGCATTGACACGAATTTCCTTCGTGGCCAATGATTTCGATAGGCTACGTGTGAAGGCGGCAATGGCACCTTTTGTGCTAGCATAGTCTATTAAATGTTCTGAACCGCGGTAGGCGGTTATTGATGTTGTATTAATAATAGTGTCCCCTTTTTTTAAATGCTTCATTGCGGCCTTGGTTATATAGAAATAGGCATAGATATTCGTCTCAAATGTCTTATGTAAATTCTTCGTGCTTATTTCCTCGATATTATTGGCCGGAAATTGCATGGCGGCGTTGTTGACCACAATATTTAACGTTCCAAATTTATCCAATGTTTGTTGTACGGCATTTTGACAAAAATCTTCGTTTTTGAGATCGCCCTTAATTAATAAACATTCGCGTTTTTCGCCTTCGACTGCCCGTTGTGTGTCTTGGGCATCTTGTTCTTCTTCCAGATAGATGATGGCTACATCGGCACCTTCACGGGCAAAGTGAACGGCAGCACTTTTACCGATGCCGCTATCGCCGCCCGTAATCAAAGCTATCTTGCCTTGCAATTTTCCGCTGCCTTTATAGTCAGCGCGAATGGTTTTCGGTGTTATATCCATTTGATTCTGTATGCCTGGTTGAGCGGATTGCGCTTCGTTACGCTTGATTTCTAATGTATCCATTTTGTAATGCTTTTAATATTTCCTACAAAATGAATTAAAAAGAACCAATTAATGTAATACGATAACCAAATATATTATCTCTAAAGACCTACTACGTTGATGTCCCCCTTGATTTGTTTTCGAGAATCCCTTCCGAATGAGAATGAAGTATTCGTTCTCCTGTGGGTAGCGTGGATTTTTAGAATAAGTTCGTCTTTATAGTGCATATTTAGAGATGTGAAATAGCACCAATAGCTCTCGAAAAAGGTGCTGACACCAGCGCTTAATGGGATCATGGAGTTATACCCTTTGTAAAACACAAAAAAAGAATTAATTGCCTAATACACCAAAATTCGATTCTATTGAAGAAGCCTTTGTTGCATATTTATTCGGAATTTAAAAATCGAGGTGTCGCCGACCTTCCTATTTCTCGTTCCTTCTTCTTATGCTCAGGGATGATCTCGTTCACGGTATCTTCAAGCAGCTTACAAAGTATTGTAAATGAGGTAGGCTTTGTTATAAACTTGGCCGCACCTAATTTTTTGGTTTCTAATTTGTGTTTATCACTTGAGGAGGTAGAAAAGATAACAACCGGTATCCCTTGAAATCTCATCTGGGCTTTGAGCTTTTTAAGACAGGTCTTACCATCCATTCGTGGCATATTGAGATCCATAAATATGATATCCGGAAGTCGTGTCGTGTGGTTTTCCAGTAATTTCAAGGCTTGTTCACCATTTCTGGCCGAAAGACAATAGGCGTGCGGGTATGACTGATGCACAGCTTCTTTTAAAAAGGCAATGTCATCATCATCATCATCAACGATAAGAAAGATCTTTGAATCGTCCATCTTTTCTAGATTTAGGTTTTATTAAATTACAAAATAGGCGTAAGAAAATTAACCATATATTTTGAATTGCGCTAAAAAAAAACTGGATTTTACTACTTTAACTTATTTAGAAGCTTTAATTTAAATTTTAATTAACGTCTTTCTTCGCAATGGCTCAATTTTACGATTCTAGGGCGTCCTAAAAAAAGTCCATGTCAAAATCCGCAACTGTTTTTCCTATCGTGGGTGTGGGTGCTTCCGCAGGAGGCATTGATTCTTTTAAAAAGTTCTTGGGTGGGATACCGCAGGATTCGGGTATGGCGTTTGTGTTGATACAACATCTGGAAGCGTCCCATGAAAGCCTTCTTCCAGAGATTCTATCCAGAAATACGGAGGTACCCGTTCATGAAATAAAAGATGGGATGAAGCTGGCACCCAATAGAATTTTCATCCTTCCTTCCAATAAAACAGTTAGCGCAAGCCAGGAACTTACCCTTAAACTAGAACCACGAAACTCGAAAATCAAGAACTTACCCATAGATATTTTCTTCGTGTCATTGGCTGAAAATTACAAATCATGGGCGGTGGGCGTAGTGCTATCGGGTACAGCAAGTGACGGTACCATGGGATTAAAATGTATTAAGGAACATGGGGGAATCACTTTTGCAGAAAGACCAGAATCGGCAACGTGGGCAGACATGCCACAGAACGCCATAGATGCCATGGTGGTTGATTTCGTGTTAAGGCCAGAGGAAATGGCTGAAAAAATCATGCAATTAAAAGGCATTTATCAAAAAACTGCTTTTTGGAAGAATGAAAAATTACCAAAAAATGAGGAGGATGCGTATCGAAAGATATTATCGTTGATCCGATTGCAAAGCGGTATCGACCTTAATTATTACAAACAGCCCACCTTAAAGCGGAGGCTGGCACGCAGAATGGCGATAGCGCAACTTCCAACCTTACAAGAATATTTACAGTTTTTGAGGAAGAACACCAATGAACAGGAAACGCTATTGCAAGATATGCTGGTACAAGTAACCTCTTTTTTCCGTCGATCCCACGATTTTCGAGGAACTAGCGAAGAAGGTCTTTCCGAAAATAATCGAAAAATCCTCTAAAAAAGATAGCATTCGAATTTGGGTGCCGGGGTGCGCGACTGGGGAAGAAGCCTATTCTTTGGCAATATGTCTTTATGAGGTCTTGGAAAATAGGGATGCCAATATGGCAACGAATATTAAAAAAATACAGGTCTTCGCCTCCGATATTTCGGAATTGGCCATAGACAAGGCACGTTCTGGAGTCTATAATGAAAGTGAATTACAGGGCGTGTCAGAAGAGCGTTTAAAAAATTTTTTTACAAAGATCCATAGCGATTATAAGGTCAACAAATCCATTCGGGATACGATTGTCTTTACTACGCATAATTTTTTAAAAGACCCCCCTTTTGCGAAGATGGATCTAATAAGTTGTCGAAACGTATTTATTTATTTAGAATCCTATTTACAAAAAAAGGCATTGACTACCTTCCATTATGCCCTGAATGACTCCGGTTTTTTAATTTTGGGAAAAGCGGAAACCTCTGGCGCGGCTTCGGACCTGTACATCCCGTTTTCCACACGGGAACGGATTTATGCTCGTAAAAAGACGCCAGGACATTTTTTTCCGTCACCTGTCAAAGATCCTATGGCCAATCCCCAAAAAATCGAAATGCAACCAACCTCCATAGTACCAAGACCGGATTACAAAAAATCGGCCGAAAGTTTATTGATTGCCGACCATACCCCTCCTAGTGTGATAGTTGATGAACAATTGGAAGTTGTACATATCAACGGGACACTCGTGCCATTTCTGGAACCACCTTCTGGAAAGCCGACCTTCAACCTCATGAAAATGGCACAGAAAGGTCTAGGATTTGAACTCCGCAACGCATTGCATAAGGCAAAGACTTCACAACAAAAATATTATAAAGAAGACATTCCAATCAGATCGAAAGGGGAGCGTATCTTGGTGACCATTGAGGTCATTCCGCTTAATGATACGCTTGAACCTTACTATTTAATTATTTTCCATAAGAAAATAGCCGAAGAAAACACCTTTCGGAAATTATCAAAAAAATGGAATTCATTTTGGGCGAACGATCAAAAGACCGCAATGGAATCGGAGTTGACCGCACTTCGAAACGAACTTGTCCAAGCACGGGAAGATATGCGCACGATTATTGAAGATCAAGAGGCTTCCAACGAAGAACTACAAAGCGTTAACGAAGAGCTTTTAAGTAGTAACGAAGAAATGCAAAGCCTGAATGAAGAACTCGAAACATCAAAGGAGGAATTACAATCGACGAACGAAGAACTTATTATCATCAACAAGGAGTTAATAGAGAAACAGGATGAATTGAACGATTCCCTACACTATAATCAATCAATTTTGGCCACGTTACGAGAGTCATTGGTCGTGTTGGATAAAAGACTGCGCATTCGAAGTGTGAACGAAGCGTTCTGTGAAAAATTCGGCATCGGTGAACATGAAGTTATGGGTAAGCCATTTTTTGGAATCCAAGGCGGAAAGTGGCTTGACACAAACCTTAAAACCATGCTTGAAAAGGTGTTGCCTAAAAAGGAATTACTCGTTGATTTTGAGATAAGACTGGAGATGGAGGTCGATGGAAAGCGTATGCTACAACTCAACGCCCGGGAGGTCGTTGATGGTAAAAAAGGCGATAAGCTTATTCTTTTGGCTATCGAGGACATTACCGAAAGAAAGAAAGCCATTGAGAATTATCAAAATAGTATAGAGGCTTTACGACAAACGAACGAACAGCTTGATCAATTTGTACATGTAGCAAGTCACGATCTTCAAGAACCGTTACGTAAAATATTGACATTTTCAGATCGGCTACGAACCAAAGGACAAAAAGGGTTTTCGGACGATATGAAGAATTATTTGGCCAAAATCGAAGATTCCGCAAATCGAATGTCAACTTTGATTCAGGATCTCCTCGCGTATTCACGGGTAGCTAATCACGACGAACTCTTTGAGAAAACAGACCTTAATTTAATCATTGCCGAGCTACTATCCGATTTTGAGCTGTTCTTGGAAAAGAACAAGGGGGAAGTCAATGTTGCCGAGTTACCCGTAATCATTGCCATCCCCTTACAATTAAAACAACTTTTCTACAACTTGATCAATAATGCGCTGAAATTCGCTAAAAAAGATGTAAAACCGATAATCGATATAACATCCAAAAAGCTATCAAAAAAAGATATTGAAAATTATGAAAATCTGAACCCTTTAACAACGTATACCGAAATTTTGATCAAAGACAATGGCATCGGATTCGATCAGAAATATGGCGAGAAGATCTTCACCATATTCCAACGTTTAAATAGTCGCGAATATAAAGGCACGGGCATCGGTCTTGCCCTGGTCAAAAGAGTGGTCGAAAATCATCATGGCCATATTTACGCTATCTCCGAAGAAGGACAGGGGGCTGAATTTCATATTATTCTGCCCGTTGAAGATGCGGTTTCAGGGTAATGCTATTTCTGTATATCCCTTTCCGCAATTATTTGGCTCCTAGTGATTTTGCAAATTGATATATCCCTTATTTCTCGTTGTCGTAGCGGCTTCGTCTAATCCAGCATTCCCACTTTCAAAAAAGGAAAGCAATTTCTGTGAACCGCTATCCCAATAGTACGCATTTTCGATATTCACGTTTAATAAAGCCACATTAGGGTCTTTTTTACCATTGAACCATTCGTTCAATCGATTGTTCCATAATTGGTTGACTTTTTGCACATCAACGATATGGGTAGCATTGCCAAACATCGAAAGATACTTTTGGTTTGGTTCATCGGAATAAATCAATTGAACCCTGTTATCGTGTTCGATATCCTTGAAGTGGTCACTTTCCCTAGAAGTCAAGAACCATAAGTCGCCCTGGTCGTCAATTTGTTGAATCGTCATCGGGCAGACCGAAAACGGAATTTTCTCTAAGGCAGTTGCCATCATTATTATTTTTGGCTCCTGCATCAATGTCCTCATTTTTTCAAGCCCTATGCCGTCTTTACTATAATTTTTATTGCTCATTTTTTTTGTATTTACTCCATATTGGTTAGAAATGATTCGGTGTTACGCTACCGAACACCGACTACGCTGCGTGTTTCCTGCATTCCTTGGCGCAAACAATACAAGAGGCGGCACAAATCTTACAATGGTCATGCACATGTTGCTTACATTGTTCGGCACACCAGTCGCAAACATCGGCACATAATCGGCAAGCATCTTTTGAATACGGACTATCGGCGACCATAAACTTAAGGCAAATCAAACATGCATCCACACATTGCTGACAGCAGTTAGGGCAGTCGTTATCACTTTTGGTCGCGGCCATCTGCACCCAACAGTTTTGGCAGTCAATGAAACACTGCTGACAGGCCTTTATACAACTTTCATAATTTATGATCATTTTTTAAAGTTCTAAAGTTTAAGGTATAAGGAACGCCAGGGAATTTAAAATTGTCCTGGTCAGAATATAGTTCTGAATAATGCCGCTTTAAGCGCTGAAAAGTCTACGCATGTTGTTCTTGATGTTTGCCTTCGAGGACTTCTTCGATGATTTTATCGCAGAAAGCTGGCAAATCATCCGGGTTTCTGCTCGTAACCAATCCGCTATCTACGACCACTTTGCTATCTTGCCATTTTCCTCCAGCGTTGATAACATCGTCCTTGATACTTTTATACGAAGTTACTTTGCGCCCGTCGATAACACCAGCACTGATCAATAGCCAAGGGGCATGACAGATAGCCGCTACCGGTTTCCCTTTTTCAAAGAAGGCCTGTATGAAATTCAATACTTCCGTATCGGTTCTTAAGGTATCGGGATTCATAACGCCGCCTGGTAATACCAAGGCATGATAATCATTAGCGACAGCAGAACCGACCTTTTTATCGACCGAAATACTTTTGCCCCAGTCTGTTTTGTCCCATGCTTTGATAGCTCCTTCCTTATTCGAGATTATGTGCACAGTGGCACCTTCCTTCTGAAGTGCATCTAAAGGTTCGAAAAGTTCGGATTGTTCGAATCCGTCGGTAGCAAGGATGGCGACTGTTTTATTTTCCAATTTCATAATATTCGGTATTTTATTAGATTAATTTCTCTCAAATTACTGTAAATATTACAACGAGTTTGACCCAAAAAGGAGAAACATGGATGCTATCGGAAAAATTGGCATACCTCCTATCATATTATGAACAATCATACCTGCAAAGCGAATTTAATAAACCAAATGAATCAACTAACAATTCTTTTGGGTCAAGAAAAAACGACCATACAGCTTACTTTTATTAAAGGAAAACGAATAAAATTTAAAAATCCATGATATGGCCACAGATGATAACAGAAAATTTCAAAGGTCGAAAAAGCAGAGCAATCCTACGAATCCTGTTGGAAACATAGATCAGGAAACCAATGATTTCGATATCGAGAAGAAAACAATTCGAAAACAGAAAACCAAAAAATAGTTGTTTCCGATTATTCTCGTTCTGGTTGGTTGTAGAAGGGTTCCAGGTTTGGAGCCTTTCTTTATTTAAATGAATTAATATCAATGTACAGAACAAAAGAAATACGATGGTTTTTTAAAAAAAAGCGCGAACCCCTTGAAAAATGGTTTAAGAGACATGATTTGCAATTTGTGACCAGTACTGCAGAAACTCATAGGTACCTGGATATCAAGAAATCGGACCTGAATATCAAACTTCGAGAAGGCCAATTGGAGATTAAGCAACGACAGGGGCCCCAGACAAGGACCACATTACAAATGGCAAACGGATTCTGTGAGCAATGGACGAAATGGAGTTTTGGAATAGAAACGTTAGAGCCATATAGAAACGAATGGATAGAAGTTATAAAAAACAGGTTGGCGGTCAATGTGGTACTCGCACACGGTAATTTGGCCATACGCCCGGTAAACTTCGAAGTTGAATCTGGCTGTCAAGTAGAATACACTAGATTGAGAATTGGAAAATCAACGTGGTATACCTTCGGACTCGAATGGTTCGGCAACAAAAAAGTGACACTTACAGAGCCTTTTGTCGCTGACCTATTCGATTTTAGCCACTTTACAATAAAACAATCTATGGGTTACGCTACTTTCTTAAAGGATTGTATATAGGAAATGAATATCCTTTTTGCCCTTTACATCGGGCGGGCCTTTCCTATCATATTTTCACTGTGCTTTCTGATATTAATTCGCAAATCCAATTTTAGCGCCAGTAAATTATTGTTCAATGTTTCGGCTTGTGACTGTAAAAGGGCCACCGTGATATTGGGCAGGTCATAGGATACTAATTTCTGATACAGCGCCAACAACTCTTCTTCTTTTTGTACGATCAGTTTATCAAGCACCCCATTGGTCAGGTTACCTTCCAACACATTCAGCTCCATTGGCCCGAAAATCGGTTCATTAGTTCTTATTGAAGGGGAATGGGATTCATATGCGACTACATTGAATTCATAATGCAATCGATCACCAAATGTGGAACGTTCCCGATAGCTTTTTTCGAAATAGGGCCGTTTATGTGGAAATATATCTGCCTGTATAAAAGAAGCGTATGCTTTTTTAGATGCCTCCAATTCAAACAATAGACTCTTAGCAGCTAGTTTCCAATCCTGACCTTGAAAATTTTGGGTATTGCCTTTGGAAATTTTCATCCTTACTTTTTAGTTATTCTTTACCTCCCAATTCTTTATTTCCGAACGGATCTCTTCGACAGTTTTGCCAAGTATTTCACTGATTTTCTCCAATAGTCCTGCAAAACCGCCACTGACATAATAAAGCTCCTTTACTTCCAATTTAGGATATTTTGAAAGGTATTGTTCTTGAATATCGTTCCATTTATCCTGTAGGGTCTCGTATTGGTTCAGGTTAGGGAATCCGTAGGACTCATCGTCCCGATGACCATTATGTGTGCCTTTGATTGCCATTTACTTGAAAGTTGTTTAGCTGTTTCTGAATCTTGAGTCATCAAATTCCTTTCCGCTATAAAAGTCATCTTCGTGAAGCTCCTCCCAAGTCTGAGCGCTTTTGTTTTTTGCAACGTACCAATCTACTTTCCCCTGGGTTTCGATAGGTTCGCTTTCGTGATATTCCCCAAAGTCCTGACGCTTGTCAATGTTTTCCTTTTCGGTCTCGCGACGCATATTCGTATTGTTTTTGGGCCCATCCGCGAAATGTGAATCAGCTGGGTAGTGTTTTGAAAAAGAGGTTAGAACGGCGTGTTCATAATCTCTATCGATGGCAGCATTTTTAAGAATTCTTTTCGTACCTGCAAATGTGCTATGGTCAATACTTTCCGTAAAAACGTATTCATCAGACATATTGATATCAACAAGCCCAATAGGTATAATGATATGGTTCTCGCCATTTTCATTGACAAATTCGCGCAACTCGGAGTTGATGGGTTTGCTGTATGGGTCATGTTTGGCATCAATGATCGAAGCGTCGACCTCCACGTCTAAATAGACCACTCTTTCCGCTTTCGTGTTTACCAAAAGATTATTTACACTGCCGATTCGTCGAAGTGCCGAATCCTTTACTTCCCAACCCAAAACATCAGGATATCCATCGTCGATCTTGTAATCAGAGAGTTCGCTTAAATAATACAATTCTTTTTCTGTTCTCATACTTGTTTATTATTATTAAACCATGAAGGCTACAATTTTTTAATCCTTGTAAGAATATTCCAGACTACCCATACTTCTCCGTTAATCTATTTTAATAATAGGTTTCCACATCTGACTTTTTTGTAGGGCACGACTCAGGCTAAAATTCTGTGATATGCCGTCATTATTTTTGATAGTGCCAATTATCGGAACTGGACATTCCTTATTATCGTACTAGATTAAACTTTTTAAAGAAAAGATTTAGGGTACTGAAATTCAATTCAAGTTGTCCTTGAATTATTAAATTACGTTCTATGCCCAAATTTTTTGAAACAGCACCACTTCATTGTTCGCATGTGTTCGACCGTTATCATTCGGGCCGGCAACATGCTCCCGTTGCTCTGTCGCGCCTATTCCGTGCATATTATCTTCTGTAATGCGGTTGCCCGAAACCATCAAATAGCAAACTAGTGCTACGATCAGAATCACTATTAGAACAATCCAGGGCCAGAAGGGCCTTTTCTTTCTTATTTTTATTTCCGCCATACTTTCTTGTTTTTATGTTTTTTTCAAACTGTCCAGATCCGACTTTGGCAAAGTTTCGAGACTGTCATTTTTGTCCACAGTGTCCGCACCCATTTCCTTACCTTCAATTCCTACCCTCTCTTTTAGAGTTCCCATGGCTCCACGATGACGCTCCATAAGGTCTTCCGCCTGTTCTTTCGAAGCCGATGGGGTGGGATTTTTTTGACGACAGGAAGACGATGTTACTAGTAATCCCAGCAACGGTACCAAAAATGTATGAACGGTTTTTTGCATACTATTTCTTTTAGCTTTAATTTATATAAAAGAATATCACCGGATTAACCGTATCGATTCAAAAATTGTTGTAAAAGAAACGGTTATACATTTTAAGGAAAGGCATCTGCCCCAGGATTACCAATTTGGAGCGAATACAAAAGGGAACGTTCCCCAACGTTCCCTTTTTATGTCCGTAAAAAAAATTTCAATTAAAAAATCCCCTTAACAAGACCTACTTATGAAATACGAATATACTCATGGGAGATTTCTAGGTTTGCCCCAATCCGTTAAAAAAATAGCTCGAAAAAGGGGTTACTTTTACAATAGAACCAAAAATAAGGCTTGCAGAACCACTTATTCACTAATGGTGTCGTATGACCAGGATCAATTCATGAAGGAGCAAACGCCCAAATTAAGGACCGGGCCTTTTCAATTCCGCTTATTTTTCAATTTCCATGATTTCTTGAATTTGCTACCACTTCTCAGAAGGTCTTATCTGATCAGTAAGAGCTCCAATTAATGTATCCTGTTCTACCCATATGCCGTGCCAGTTGCCAAGCTGGGACTTTTCCCCGTTTTGTCGAAATAGCTAAAAAAACAATGGTATCCGCGACAAGCATGCCACGAATTCAGAACTTCGAAAGGACCAACGCTCGTGTTAAGTGGATTTGAGCCGATTGTGATAGCGCTGCGGAATCGACCAATTAACTGGGCCCTCTACATTTAATCAAAGGTAGGGATCCTGCTTGGGATACATAATACCGCCCCTGCTCCCACGACAATTTTGTGAAGCATTAAAATACAGTAATCGTTTCTATTCGATTTCCTAGCCTGAAAATAACGTAGGTTTTTATTTATTGTAAAGGAGTATCCTGATCGTTGGTCCATCGATTTCGGGATGAGAAATTTTTACTCGTTCCGGATGTTTTTAAAATGACAATGACCTACTTTTAAGAGGATTAAACCTATATAAATCGGAGCTATGAAATTACGTTCTAATGAACCCTTTTGGCTGGTGAAAAATGGTATTCTCAAATCATACCCATCTTTAAAATCTAATTTAAATACCGATATTTTGATTGTCGGGGGTGGAATAACCGGAAGTCTGATTGCGCATCAATGTATATCGGATGGATACAATGTAGTCCTTCTCGATCGACGTGAAGTGGGCAACGGAAGTACCTCTGCCACGACTGCCATGTTACAATATGAAATCGATGTGCCTTTATATAAACTGGCAGCTATGATTGGGGAAGAAGCGGCCGTAAAAAATTATCGTGCCTGTTCGGATGCTATTGATAAATTAGTCAAAATAGCAAGGAAAATCAAATCAGACTGCGGGTTCGAGAAGAAGGAATCCTTATTTTTTGGAGCCTACAAAAAAGATGTGGCTTGGTTGAAAAAGGAATTCGAAACGCGAAAAAAACATGGGTTTCCGGTCACCTGGCTAGAAAAGGATGAAATCCAAAAAAAGTTCGGAATTAAACATACGTACGGAGGGATTTTATCTAAACAAGGGGGAAACATCGACGCTTTCAGATTTACCCATGATGTACTTGCATACAATGCTAAAAAGGGCCTAAAAGTATACGACAAAACAGATAGCTACAAAGTAATTTACAAACGAAATGGTGTATTAGTCCATACCAAAACCGGATTCAAAATCAAAGCAAAGAAACTGATATACTGCAACGGTTATGAAAGCACCGAAATCATCAAAGAGAAGTTTGTCGATTTACTTTCTACCTACGCCATGGTAGGGGAACAAATGGAAGAAAGCCAAAGCAAACTAGATCACTGCCTTTTTTGGAACACCGCCGATCCTTACATCTATATGCGCACTACAGAGGATAACCGCTTGTTAATCGGAGGCGGGGATGAGGATTTCGTCAACACCGAAAAACGCGATGAACTGATTGGCAAAAAGGTTAATAGCTTGCACAGGTATTTAAAAAAGATTTTGCCCGAATACGAGTTTACTCCCGATTTTGCATGGGCCGGCACATTTGGCGAAACCAAAGATGGCCTGCCCTATATTGGGGAACATGGTGATTTTAAGAATACTTATTTTGTGTTGGGATTTGGGGGCAATGGCATTACATTTTCGATTATCGGGATGCAGGTGATTTCCGATTTATTGAAAGGTAATAAAAACGAACTGACGGAATATTACAGATTTGGAAGATGAATTTTTGAATCGCTCGCCACATTTGCTTTGCACAATCAACCATTGGTCCAAGGGTAGGTTATTTGCACTTTAGACATCCTTATTTTGCATAGATCGCTAAAAAAACCGCGTCATGCTACATTGAATTTCGAATTGGGTCCGCATAATAAATTCGAATCGAGTTAAAAAATATACGCTTCAAAGTATCGCTTCACAAACGAGTTTTATTCTTTTACGTTATAAAACCGATTCTATGGAAAAAACATTAATAAACAATCTTAACAAAATCTTGACCAACACCTTGGAGTATCAAGAAGTGTTGAACGTACTTGCGAAGAAGATCTCTGCTGAAGACATGAAGAAAAAGCTAATACAACAAGCCACTGTCAAAAAGAAGCAAGCTGAAAAATTCATAAAATTGATTTCTTCAATCGGTGGCGATGTCCAAAGTACACAACGCATAACAGATCAAGAATCGGTTTCATGGATTGAACGACCAATTCCCGAAACAGACGATTTGGAGACAATTTTGACGCTTTTGATAAAGATAGAACAAAATGCCCGAAAGGATTATCAAAAAACGATTGTCCAAAAGAACATAGACGAAAAAATTGAAAAAGAGCTCCAAATACAGCTTCAGGAATCAGAGACCAACCTGAACTATTACGAGACTGCGAAGGAATCACTCTTAATGCCATAATTCTTATTTTGCCTAATGAAGAAGATTCAGGAAATCGATGATTCCGCAATGTGTATTGCACGAAAAAAAAGAGGGAAAGGGTACAGTTTCTATGATGAGAATGGTAAAAGGATTACCGATAAGAAAACTCTCAAAAGGCTTAAGGCACTTGTGATTCCGCCTATGTGGAGCGATGTATTGGTGTGTCGGTTTGATGATGGCCACATTCAGGCTACAGGCCGCGATGCAAAAAATAGAAAACAATATATTTATCATTCTACTTACGAGAAACAACGGCAGGAAGCAAAATTCAAGAAATTGCTCGATTTTTCTACCCTTCTTCCCGAAATAAGAAAAAGGGCGCACAACGATTTAAAGAAAAGCGGTTGGGAATTGGACAAGCTCATAGCGCTGATCATCTTGTTATTAGACGAGTATGGAATTCGCATTGGCAACCGTGAGTACAAAAAGCAGAATGATTCGTACGGCCTTACCACCCTTCGCAGAAAACACCTTTCAATTGAAGATGATGAATTGATTTTGTCCTTCAAAGGAAAGAGTCACCAAGAACAGGAAGTTCATATCGATGACGAAGAACTGGTTCCCTTCATAACAAAAGCCGCTCAATTGCCAGGGTACGAAATTTTCCGGTACCGCGATGACAATGGAAACTACCAGGATATCGACAGCGAAGATGTAAACGAATACATAGCCCGTTTCATGGGGGACGATTTTTCTAGCAAGGATTTTAGAACGTGGGCCGCAAACCGAATGGCCATTGAATTTTACCCGATTACTTTGGAAGATCAAAAAAGGAAAAGCCGGAAAAAATTCAGCAATATCGTACTCAAAATGGTCGCTTCGCAATTAGGAAATACACCCACTGTATGTAGGGATTATTATGTTCACCCCGCAATTTTCCGCAAAATTGACGAAAAGAACGTTCCGAATCCGAATCCCTTTAGAGACAGCAAAAGTGAATTTGGACTCTCTGCAAGTGAGAAATTGGCACATGACCTGATCGCAAAAAGCTATTGATCCAAAAAATAACCTAGAGATTTGAATCGGGATCACTGAATAACACACCTGATAAAATTAGACCCAGAATAATCATTATCAAAAAGGCTATGATAATCCAAAACCCAGTTTTGGTTATTCCGCTCTTTTTAAAAATGTAATCGCGTTTGGGATCGGTTTCCTCTTTTACTAACTCGGTTTCCTCGACCGTTTCCTTGAGGTCTATTTTCTTTTCTTCCATTATAATGATTTTGGATTGTCTTTATGCCTTAAATGTACTTATTAGCCGCAATTCACCTCTTAAAAAAAATTGAATCGGTTAATTTATTTTTTTTTGCAGTTAGTAAAAATTTGTTTTTGATCGCATGAGATCAATTCCTAGTATGGCTCTAAATCCCGCTAATTTTTAGAAATTTTAAATTCTTAATACCCTGGGCTTTTAACTCTCCGACAAAATTAGTCGGCCGAAATTACTTCCAGAGTTTTGCGTACTGGATAAAAAAGCACAATAAACGAATTTGAATCCTATTTATACGATAAGTCGACCATGATCAAAGCACATGCGATTTACATTTTAAAAGAGCAAAATCAGTGGTAACGCTTTTAATATTTAAATTAAAAATACTTCAAATAGGATTTATACATGATTTCGCAATATCGCACCTCCCATGAATGATGAAGCATGCGCCCTAAACGTCAATTTGGGGATCAATACAAAAAAGCCTACGTATATTTGACCCATTTGTGAGATCCCATGAATTCGGACCATTCTAGTGAAAAATTCCGCAAGCCGAAAATTCCTCCAAATGTATTCAAGTTAATTGGTCTGCTACTTTAGGTGGATGTTCCCTTTCTTTTGGTTGGGAGATTCCCATTGAAAATCAGATCTGAAAGGTTTTCAACGTTACTTCGGTTATTGAAAGAATTTTGCCAATGATACAAAAAGGTATCCATAGAAAATACCTATAACGAACGCGCTATGGTAGTTTCACAAAAACGGGCTTTTGATGAATGGGCGAAGATCTTTGGTTGGTCTATTATATGTGCGGTTTATGAGGAGAATGTAATGTGAAACCTTCTTTTCAGCTAGGAGCACACCTTATTCTAATGCTATCCTGATGACCACTATACAAAAGTTTGGATGCTTTTTGTTTAAAAGTTGATTTCCCCCTTTCCAAAAGGTTGCGAACCGGAATTTTCGATTAAAAAGGGTATAAAAATTATCAAATAAGGCAATTCAAGTTTCTGCAAATCAATATTTTGTTCGTCGATACTGTCATTACACATCAGCGATAGATAAAGTACCAATACATGGCTTCGCATCTACTTTTTGAAATTTTTAACTTACCACCAATGCAACACATGGGTACTATCGGTAATGCTCCCGATTGGAGTTTGAATTCAGATTTTCTGATCAAAATATTACTTGCGGCATTCTCAGGCCTATTCATCGGATTGGAAAGGGAATATAAGGGAAAGGATGCTGGCCTAAAAACAAATATGCTGGTTTCGCTAGGTGCCTGTGTATTCATTTTACTATCCTTAAAATTTTTCGGAGACGAATTTGTGGACAAAACCCGGGTACTGGGTCAAGTAATTATCGGAATCGGATTTTTGGGCGGGGGGGTTATCCTCAAAAAAAACGATGCTATCCATGGCCTAACCACGGCAGCGACTGTATGGTGTAGTGCAGCGGCCGGTTGCATCGCGGCATTTTATTTAATAACCGATTTGGCATTTTTCACGGCGCTTGTAGTACTTATTAATATCATTTTCGGACTGCTGGACCAGAAAGTAGGAGGGAAGAAAGCGAACGAATAAACCTATAAATCTTTAAAGGTTTCGAAAATGAGGCATGTAAGTTTTTACAAAATCGTATTTATTTGGATTAAGCAATTTTTTAGTTCGATTGATTCAACCATAAAGAAGTTCCTATGATATCTTGCGCAGACCTAAATCACCAAACCATATTGATACCCTTTAATTTTTATTATGGACTTTAAAAATTTATTTGCAGTATGGGCAGGCAGGCAATTACGAAACCAGGGTTGAAGAACCGACTAAATATTCCACTCCTTTTAGCTAAAAATAATACGCTGTCGAATGTGATCTTTGAGGCATCATCACAAGCTGAGCATGTTACTCAGGACGTTGCCGAAGTTGTTTTTTTAACCTCTTATCCTCCAAGGCAATGTGGCATCGCCACATTTTCCAACGATTTAATAAAGGCCCTGAACGAAAAATACGGGAACTCCTTCAAGATATCGGTATATCCCTTGGAAACTGACAGTGACCGACATATATATCCGGATGGAATTTCGTCTTCTTTGAATACTGATAATGCGTTTGATTATATACAGGCAGTATATACTATTAATGCCAATCCAAACATAGAATTGGTGGTAATACAACACGAATTCGGTTTATTTTCCGGGAATGAAAAGGGGTTTTTAGATTTTCTCGATTTTTTGGATAAGCCTGTTGTCATAACATTTCACACGGTATTGCCAAATCCGGATAACCAAATGATACAAAGAGTTTGGCGCCTGGGGACACGCTGTGATACCATAATCGTAATGACACAGAAATCTGCCGATGTATTGGCCCACGAATACAGAATTCCTGAATCGAAAATAACGGTGATTCCTCACGGAACCCATTTGGTACATTATGAGGACAAGGCGGTTCTTAAGAAAAAATATAAGCTGTCAGGTAAAAAAGTGCTATCAACCTTCGGACTTTTAGGACCGGGTAAAAGTATAGAAACCACTTTGAATGCATTGCCAGAGGTAGTCTCCAAATTTCCTGAAACGATGTTTTTAATTATCGGGTGTACACATCCTACATTGGTTCAACACGAAGGAGAAAAGTACCGTGATTTTTTAAATGAAAAGGTAACCACCCTAGGTTTAGCGGAAAATGTGCGTTTCGTCAACGAATTCCTTCCGCTGGGAGATTTGCTCGAATATCTACAACTCACCGATATCTACCTGTTTACTTCCAAAGACCCCAATCAGGCCGTAAGTGGCACTTTCTCCTATGCCCTTAGTTGTGGTTGTCCTATTATCTCCACACCGATACCGCATGCGTTGGAGGTGTTAAAGAATGGGGCAGGCATTGTCTTTGACTTTGAAGACTCGGAACAATTGAAAAATGCTTTGAAAGAACTTTTGGCCAGTGAAGCGAAACGTCAAAACATGCGCCGAAATGGACTTTTGAGTTCAGCGGCTTCTGCTTGGCAGAATGCAGCCATTTCGTATGGGAAGGTGTTCGAAAAGGTTATAGGTAAAGAAATACGTTTGACCTATCAAAAACCAATTATTAAATTAGATCACCTAAAAAAACTGACCACAGAAGTCGGCATTATTCAGTTCGCGAAAATAAACCACCCCGATTTGGAAAGTGGTTATACTTTGGACGATAATGCTCGTGCCTTAATCGCACTATGTAAACATTATACGTTGACAGGAGAAGCGTCCGATTTAGAATACATCAAAATATATTTTAATTTCGTCTATAGTTGTTTCAGACATACTGCTAGATTCTTAAATTATGTGAACAAGGAATATCAATTCACCGAGCAGAATGACGAGGTGAATCTTGAAGATGCCTGCGGACGGGCCATATGGGCCGTAGGATATTTTCTTTCAATCGCAGGCCGGCTTCCTGAAAAATATCGACCGATAAGAGAGAAGGCGCGATTTCTTTTCGAGGAATATTTTAAGGGCTGTCATGAATTGGAATCACCTCGTGCCATAGCTTTTACGATTAAGGGGCTTTATTATTACACACAAGGCATCCATGATGTATGTGTGAACGCTATTCTTCGAAAATATGCAGACCGCTTGGTGCAACTCTACCGGGAGGTTACTTCAGACAATTGGCAATGGTTCGAAGGCTACCTTACGTATGGGAATAGTGTACTCCCGCAAGCTATGTTAATGGCGTATTGCATGACCTTGACAAGCGAATATCGCTGTGTTGCGCAAGAATCGTTCGATTTTCTACTTTCCAAAATTTTTGTGAACGATAAGATCAGTGTAATTTCCAATCAAAAATGGCTGCATAGGGATATAAAATCAGACGGAATTTATAAAGGAGGCGAACAGCCTATTGACGTCGCCTATACGGTGCTCGCCTTGCGATTTTTTCATAAAGTGTTTCCAAATAATGGGTATGATAAGAAAATGGAACAAGCCTTTAATTGGTTTATGGGTGAAAACCCTTTGGGTCAGACTATGTATAACCCTTGTACGTGTGGGTGTTATGATGGATTGGAATTGAATAATGTCAACTTAAATCAAGGTGCAGAATCCACCGTAAGCTATCTACTGGCTCGCATGGCATTCGAGGAATGACTTTGTTATTTGGTACTAAGCGCGCACCAAAATACAACCTAGGCCATCATGAAAATTGCCAGGTTCCTTCTTTATATCGGGATCTGTCTAAAAATTATAGGCATTAGGTGGAAGTGGCCACGGTTGCAATCAAAGCTTCGAAAAGGTGCGAGGGGTATATCTATAAGAAATAATATTTTGAACTACCCATTATTTTATTTCTTTATGGCATGTATCAATTCCTCCATTTGAACTGTCGCATAGGAGGAAGAATAGTCCGAGACCGCATACGGCAATACCAATTGCCCATTATTGATGAGCGAGCCACAAGAATATACCACATTGGGAACATACCCTTCCCGTTCCTCTTCCAAGGGCGAAAGCAAGGGCCGCGACAACCTGCCGATTTCCTTAGTAGGGTCATCAAGGTCGAATAAGGAGGCTCCGATGCAGTAGCGGCGCATGGGTCCAACGCCATGTGTAATAATCAGCCAACCTTCTTCCGTCCATATTGGCGCACCACAATTGCCGATTTGTGTAAATTCCCAGGGATATTTTGGTGCTTGTATTTTTATGGGGTCGTTCCAGAGCGTATTCCGATCGGAATACATTAGGTAATTGTTCACGCCGTCGACTCTCGCCAGTACGGCATATTTACCGTTGATTTTTTTAGGGAAGAGGGCAAAGTTCTTATTCTGTGCCCCCTTACCGTGCATCGGCATAATACGGAAGGTTTGAAAATCTTCCGTGGAAAGCAATTTTGGAAGGATGGTGTGGCCGTCATAGGCCGTATAGGTAGCATAGACTTTTTGGGTACCATCGTCTTCCTCGAACCGAACAAAACGGGCATCTTCGATACCTTTGCTTTCCGATGGGGATATCGGAAATACTACGCGCTCAGAGATATCCGAATCCGTACTGAACTGAAGATCGTAATACGAATCTACCAACCAAGTCATTTCCTCCAAGGCAAAACGGTGTTGGGTGCTAATGCCATTTTTCAACACTTTATCGACAGAATCCCGTAACTCATGGTATTCGAATTTGTCGGGCAGGCTTTCTTCAATGGTTTTCGAATATTGTTTGGAGATATTCATCTCCCGTAGTTTTTGCACAAAACGGCCTTTATCATAGGACATTTTTTGCACGATCATACCTTTGTCGATATGATTGCGTACTTTCATCAACTTCAAGTCATTATTTTCATCAAGAATTCCACGACGAAAAACAATGGAGGACAAATGTCCCTCGCCCGTGGCCCGAAAGGAAAGAATGACCCTTTTCTCTCCCTTTGCCAAAAAAGATTGGTCAAAATCCTCCACGATGGAAGGGTTGAACATAGCGGCGGACTCGATGGAATATTCCATGGTGGCATAAGAACCGATCAAAAGCCTTTGCGCTTCCGAAAGTTCTCCCTCATCCAATTCCATTTGTTCGATCAGCGGACGATGGCTTTCGAAATGGCTTAGGAATATTTGTGAAATATTGCGATGGCGACCGACAAATTCGCGTAGGGTATGGTTTAGCTGTCGTAATACCTCTTCCTCATTGAGGGCAGCAACCCGTTGTATAAGGTGTAGGGTTCGCATCTCTCCATTGTTAAAGAATCTGGCCACTACACGGCTCGAATCAGGAAGAAAATTTAAGCCCTTTCTATTGACGGTTACATGCATATATGGTCAATTAGTGGAATTTTGGGTTTAAAATTAAAAACAATTTTCATTTTACAACGTCAAGATGATTTAAAATGTTGTTTAGAAATGGTTCTTTAACGTACATATTTTATGCCAAATTCCATCGGATTAATTTTCTATTTGTTAGGATGAATTCAGTGTCTGACCAATGCCTATATTTAAATAGAGTTTTAATGATAAGCAAATTTAAATTGTAATAATGTGAGGTCAATTTGGAATGGTTCCATAAGTTTCGGCCTAGTGTCGATACCAGTAAAATTATTCTCTGGGTCCGAAGAAAGGGCACTAGACTTGGATATGTTGGATAGTAAGGATGGCGCTCGAATACGGTACAAGAAGGTCAATGAGAAAACAGGTGAGGAGGTTAAATGGAAAGACATCGTAAAAGGTTTTAAAAAAGATGACAAATACATTGTATTGCTTGAAGATGATTTTGAGAATGCCAATAGTAAGAAAAGCAAGACGATCGATATCGAGGAATTTGTGATGCACAATGAGGTGGCTGAAGTACTTTTCAAAAAGCCCTATTTTCTAAAGCCTCAAAAGGGAGGCGAAAAGTCATATGCGCTCTTACGGGATGCTTTGAAGAAAACCAAAAAGCTCGGCGTGGCAACTTTCGTCATGAGACAGAAGGAACATTTGTCACTTATAGGCGTTTATGAGAATGCGCTAGTGCTTCTTATGATTCGCTTTCAAGACGAAATTCGGGATACGGCAGAATTGGAACTTCCGGAAGCGAAAGTGAGTAAAAAGGAACTTGACATGGCAATTTCCTTGATAGGGCAATACACCGAGAAATTTGATTTTTTTAAATATAAAGATGTGTATAATGAGCAACTATTAAAAATTATCGAATCAAAGGCATCTGGTAAAACTTCAAAAACTGAAAAATTCGAGGCCAAACCAACTCCTGCTAAAGATTTGATGGCCCAATTAAAAGCCAGTCTTGAAAAACGTAAAAAACAGGCCTCATAGATTGAAGTACTTGGTAATAAGGCTAAACACAGGATGATTTTTTCAAAACACGGCCTTCGAAAGCTCTAAACACTGAAAGCCCGGTGAAGGATCGGGAAGTATTCACGTAGGCCTTGAAGCTATTCAATTACTTGGCAATCTTGAACAAGATATGAGTTCAACGCCTTGAATTTGCACGTTTACGAGCAATTGATCGTTATAACCCGTCAGTAATTAGTGGTTCCTTAGGGCATTCATTAGCGATTTTTTATCCATTTTAGAGCGGCCTTCGATACCAACTTTTTTGGCCTGTTCGTACAGCTCTTTTTTAGTACGTTCTTCGTAGGGTTTTGATCTGCCCCCTTTTTTTCCTGAATCTGGAGTATTGGCGATCCGTGCGGATTTTTCCTTGCTGTATCCTTTATTTCGTAAAGCTTCATATTTGTCTTCGTCTTTTATTCTGGGATTTGGCATAACGCTATTTTTTAAGGTCACTATTGAACATACATTTTCAGTTCTAATTTCCGAAAGTCTTACAAGAACCAATACTCCAATCGCGTCTTTTTTTGTCGTAATAGGCAAGCGCTAAAAAACACTTTTTCGAATCAAAAAATTCGCCATTCGAAGTAAGTAGGTCCACTTCTTAAAAATAGTTTTGTAAGGATTGTTAATTTAAATAGAGAACAAAATGAAAAAATATGTTTTTTTAATAATAGGGGTTTTTGTAACTACATTAGGGGCTGCACAAGCATGGTCCGATAAATTTCAACTGGGTGTCAAAGGCGGATTGAACTTTGCTACCGTTGCAGGCGATAATTACGATAGTCCTGATGGGCGTACGAGTTTTTATGCTGGGCTATTGGCCGAAGCTCCGATTACCAAACGCATATCGTTACAGCCTGAGGTCTTCTATTCGCGACAAGGTTTTGATGTGGCCGGGCCGTCGAATGACCCGGACGTTCAATTTCAATTAGATTATATTCAAGTACCGGTGCTATTTAAAATCTATCTCTTTGATGGTTTAAATATTCATGCAGGTCCACAATTTGGGTTTAAGATCAATGAGGCTCTCGATTTTTCCCCGAACGATTCAGGAAACAATTTCGATAGCGATTCGTTAAAGGATTTTGATTTTCAGATTACAGGAGGATTAGAATATAAGGTCTTTGAAGCCTTTTTTGTGCAGGCTCGGTACACGTATGGTTTGAGCGAAGTACTAACAGACGTAGATGCGCACAATGTCGTTGTCTCGGCAGGAGTAGGTTTTGTTTTCTAAAATCAATTCGGTAGCGTACGCATATGGTAAGTAGTCAATGACATGGCCTTCCTTAGGGAAGGCTTTTAAATAAAAGATACTAGTATGAGCATTATCGTCAAATTAAAGTCCTCAGAATATCAGGATCTATAAATCACAACCTGATACGCTTTGTTACTTAAAACTTGAGAGGTATGGTTTCAACCCGGCCCCGCAACCGAAATTTAAATTCAGAAAGCAAATGGGAAAGACGAAAAGCGCCCCATTTACCTTTACCAGCCTCCCCAAACAGAATAATCTGGAATTTGTAATCAAAATTTATCCGACCCATGCAAGAGTTACCGAAGCGCTATCAACTTTTAAGCATGCCGACGAATTGATTTTAAGTGCGGTATTCGGCGCTACCCCATATAGGGGTAAGCACGTATTTTAGCGGGTGGACCTAGGGTCACTCCCTTTATTGCTATCTTAAGGTCTTTGAATAAAGAGGATGAACTAGTTGGGAATGCACTAGTTTTCACTAATAAAACGGAAAAGAATATTTTTCATAAGGATAGTTTTGAATCCTGGAAGAAAATTTATCAATATGCTTTCTGCTGGTAAAACAGAAAATTACCCGTCTGTTCCTATTGATAAGGATTTTTTAGATCAATGTTAATTGCTTTAGCGACCATCCCACGAATTTCACTTTCCCTATCTTTATCCTGTAATTCCCAATTATGATATTGACAGACTCCCTTTTGGATTTTTTCCTTGAAACCCGAAAGCATACAGAGGACATCTGTGAGCCTTTGGAAATCGAGGACTATGTCGTTCAGCCTGAGGATTTTGTTTCGCCCCCTAAATGGCACTTGGGCCACTCCACTTGGTTTTTCGAGGAATTTATTTTAAAACCACATGCCATAGGCTATACTATTTTTAATGCTGATTTTTCGTTTGTTTTCAATAGCTATTACGAAACGGTCGGCAAACGGGTGGTCCGGTCTGGATCCGCGGAAACCTTTCAAGGCCTTCCGTCGAAAAAGTGTACGCTTATCGAAAATATGTGACTGGTGCTATACGAAATCTATTCGGGGAAGAGCAAGACCAAAAAGTGAAAGATCTTCTCGAAATCGGTACGCACCATGAAAAACAGCACCAAGAGTTGCTCCTAACTGACATCAAATATATCTTGGGAAACAATCCACTGTTACCTGTCTATTCTAATGACTTTAAAGAGCATTCCCCAGAAAACCATAACCAAGATTGGATCTCAGTAGATGAAGGCATTTTCGAAATCGGGCATAATTCGGAAGAATTTTGTTATGACAATGAATTGGGAAAGCATAAGGTATACTTGCATCCGTTCGAGATATCGAACAAATTGGTAACCAATAAAGAATTCATTGAATTTATTAATAAGGGAGGCTATAGAAACTTCGAGCTTTGGCATTCCGAAGGTTGGGACTGGGTCAACCAAAACAACATCGAATCCCCTCTGTATTGGCATAAAATTGATGGGCAGTGGCATCATTACACTTTGGGCGGATTAAGAAAAATAAATGAAAGTGCTCCACTTAACCATATTTCCTATTTTGAGGCCTTTGCCTTTGCCCAATGGAAAGGCTGTCGCCTACCGACCGAGTTTGAATGGGAAGTCTCTCAAAAATATTTTCCATGGGGCCAACGCTGGGAATGGACCGAAAGTGCTTACCTGCCCTACCCGAATTATCAGAAGTGTGAAGGCGCATTGGGCGAATACAACGGTAAATTCATGGTCAATCAAATGGTACTACGTGGCGGATCGGTGGCCACACCTTCAAAACATACCCGACCGACCTACCGCAATTTTTTCCAAACAAATTTAAGATGGCAATATACCGGTATCAGGTTGGCCAGATAATTTCGAAAACATTCGTATGCATAAGCAGATCGCTACCCTTTTTGAGACCCCTTTCGAAGAAGACGTGTATAAAGGCTTGACCGATTATCCAAAACATTTGTCCTCCAAATATTTTTACGACGTTAAGGGCGACAAACTGTTTCAGGAGATTATGAAAATGCCCGAATATTATTTGACGGATTGTGAATTCGAGATACTCGACGAATACACACATGAAATTACGGATCTTTTCACCTTGGGCAACCCAAATTTCAATCTTATCGAATTGGGTGCTGGGGATGGTAAAAAAACTAAAATTCTTCTAAAACATTTCTCCAAAAAAAATATAGATTTCACCTATCTGCCCATCGATATTAGCCAAAATGTTCTGGACGAACTAGAGAAATCGCTTCAAAAAGAGCTACCCGATGTCCGGGTAAAAACGCAACAAGGTACGTATTTTGAAACCTTGGAGCGGATTAACTCATACAATGGAACGAAAAAAATCATCCTTTTTTTGGGAAGCAATATTGGCAATTTGCTGCATCCTCGGGCCATCGAATTTTTGAAGAACGTACAACACCTGATGCAAGAAGACGATTTGTTCTTCGTGGGTTTCGATCAAAAGAAAAATCCACAGGCCATATTAGATGCCTATAATGACAAAAATGGGATTACGGAAGCCTTTAATAAAAATTTGCTAGCCCGTATCAATACCGAGATGCAGGCCGATTTTAAGCTCGATGAATTTCTTCATTGGGAAGTCTACGACCCTGGGACCGGTACTGCTAAAAGTTATCTGGTCTCGAAAAAAGATCAGTCCGTATCTATTGACAAGTTAGGTTTAAAAGTGGACTTCATGATGTGGGAAACCATCCATACCGAGATTTCACAAAAATATGACGCCCGAACTGTACATGGGCTCGCTGAAAAATCAGGATTGCAAATCATAAATGTATTTACCGATACTAAGGGGTATTATAAGAATTATGTGTTTCGAAAAAGAGGATAGACTTTCGACCGCGTCTTTACGGACAATTATGGCCTGGAAGGCATTTATGTTTACAATTTGAAATCGATTCAGACCAAAAAATCATTCAATGATGTTAACGACCAGAGGTATCAATAGATAATTGGGCCGACCACAAACCCTATTCATGCGCATTAAATCGTGCCATATTTTTAGGTCAACGATGATGAAGAGGATCAACAACTTTGAGGAAGCGCTTCAAGCGTTGAACATGTATATTTTCTTTTCCACTTTTGACAAGGTCATAAGATTGATAGGTAATCGCCATAGTACCTCATAGAAAAGTAGGTAAAAACCATACTTTTTTTGTTTGCAAAACTTCGGTAAATAACGCTTTCTTCAATTCGGTCAAGGTAAAATTGTATCGGATTAATTTGTGTCAAAGGGTTGGTCTATCTTTTGTAGTGAATTTTAAATCCAAAACAATGAAAAAACATATTTTATATCTATCTGTAATGGTATTGATACTATCAATTGCCTGTAATGCTGCTAAAGACACAACCTCTCGGCCCGTCAATCAAGAAACTGCCCAGGAAGGCAATAATGAAACCAAGGATATGTCAATGACTGATGATAATCAAGAAACGCAGGGAGGCTATGGGGATACAAATGCTATTCAGGGTGCCAACGGTTCAACGGGTGGTAACATGAACATAAATACGGATACCATGACGGATTCGTGGCGTTCCGGTTTGAACTCTTCCCAAATGTACGCCGATTTGAATATGACCGATGAGCAGATTCGTAGTTTTGAAATGGCCATGACCGCTTTTCAAGAAAAACAAAAATCTACCGCGAACGGCGAAATGTTGGGTACATTGGAATCGGAACGTGATCGTCAATTAGAAAACATTCTAACCACAGAGCAATTTCATAAATACGAAGAATGGAAAGCTAACAATTGATAATTTATATTGTATTTATTTAAGCCGTTCAAGAACACTATTTGTACGGCTTTTACTTTGCATTATAATACCCATGCAACTTTATACGCATGCCTATACAGTCAAATAACTCAAAAATGAGCACTCCTTGTTTCATTTTGAAAGTACGCTATCAAAAAGACTTTCGAAGTTTCGCTCTACATGCCAAATGCCATTACGAACATACAGAGGAGGCCAATAGCTGATATAGATATCCCCAAGAGAATTATGTAAATGAGGGGGGATTGTTCATTGCTACCGGGCATTTTGATTGGTTCCAAATGTTTATAATACTGCAGGGATTTAAGATCCCGAAATTCTTTAGCGTCTTGGTTGAAATTATTAGAATCCTCCATGGTGTGTCAGTTAAAATTATTAGTGATGTTTCGCTTGTGTGATTTCTACACAAATCAGATGCGTTCCAAGGGGTCGTATCCCGATATAAAATAATATTTGGGACTGTCGTGAAATTCAGGAAGTAGCCATTGGTTCGATGAATCCATCTTCTTCAAATAGCGCTTTTGTGAATTCGAATAGCGTTCTGTTGTTATTTCCCTGGCTTTTCCCAATTGCATATCTATCTGATGTACTTGTGATTCACGATGCAAATTTATATCGGTATTTCTAGGTGTGAAAAGTTGGTCACTTATAACGATTCTTGGCAAACGCCCTGATCAATCAAATAAACCGGACGTTCCTCCCTAATCCCCGTCAATCGTAACTTACCTAGTCGCTGCCTGTTAGGGCCTCCGTAGTAATGTCTTCTTTAATCTGTTCGCTAAATATGAGCCTGATTATCAAACTTTTCTGCGTCCTGCAATCAATGAAATTACCACGAGCACTAGAAATATAAAAAATAACACCTTGGCAATAGATGCGGCGCCGGCGGCGATCCCCCCGAATCCAAAAATTGCAGCAACGACTGCCAGCACTACGAATATTATGGTCCATTTTAACATGATATAAAGTTTTTAGTTAATGCCTTCGAACGATTCCGAAAGCTTTGAATCTAAAATTAATGGAAAATGACCGGGAACCGTGTCGTAATCGATCTGAAACTTAATGCTATCGATTAAGGAGATACCGGTTGATTAAAAGGTGTAACGGGGATACTAAGTTTGGGATAAAGCTAATCACACAGTACTTTGTGAAAGAGAGGTATTGGTTTTCTCTAGCACTTGATGTTCGGTTATCGATTTGTAAGCCAAATAGCCGAATTGCAGACCTACAAAAATAAGTTTCGCTTGTGGGCTTCGCATCAAGGCGGAGGCCACACTTAGCAAAAACGTGGATTGTACATATTCTGGTTTTATTCGTTAATTAATTTAGCACTTTTCATAAATCACGGCACAGATAATCTAGGTTGTCGATGTTGGCCACGTGGTAGTTTAGCAGTCGGTTCAATGACATGACATAGCCCATTTCCCGAACCGTTTTGCTGTACCCATTATCTGTTGCGATTGCGTGAAGATTCTCGGTAATTTCCTGTACGATGGAATCTTTGGTATTGCCTGGATTGATATTCAAAGTCCGTAATGTTTGGATAAGCTGTTTTTGATTTCTATGACTGAAATTCACGTAGTCGTTCAAAATCATTTTCCATTTTCCTGAAAGAAAATCTAGTTCGCTTTCATCGAAATACGCGTTTACCTGTTTTGCAATGGCATAGAGGTTGCTTAATTCTTTACCTACCAACTCTTCTTTTTTCATCGATAAAAATTTTATTCTTGGTTAGAGGTCGCAATTTATCATCCAATGAATGCCAAATTTATCGGTGCACCGACCGTACATTGCGCCCCAATCTTTTTCCGTGAAATTATGGTTGACCTGTCCACCGTTTGAAAGGGTCTCGAACAGTTTTTGGGCTTTTTCCCGATCATCTAGATCTATCGACATGTGGATTTTATTCCCATTGTTCAGCGGAGTGTCAGGAGCCGCATCATAGGCCATCAGGTGAATCCCTTTTCCTTTGAGCTCCGCATGTTGAAGATTGTGACGATATGTTTCCGGAATGTCCAATTTTGAAGCTTCATACGTCTGTCGATTGGTCACTTCCGCTTCGAAACAATCGGCGTAAAAATTTAACGCTTGTTGGCAATCTCCTGAGAATGCCAAGTAGGCTTGAACTTTCATAATCTTTAATTTTTAAGGTTCGAGATAAAATAACACAAACTTTAAAATTCCTTTAGCGCAATCGGATTTTGTTTTGCTGTTAATAATTCATTTTTTGAATTTAAACCCTTTTTAGGGTCTGATCGACCTACTCTGACGGGCAGGTATGACTTATAAACCAGAATGTTCGGAGTTAAACATGTATATAAAATCAGACGCTAACAAGTTTTAGGACATCTTTAAAAAAGTGCCCCGGATTTTCCGCGCTATCATCAACTTGCTGACGACCTTTCGAAGTACATGTCAAGCGCATCGGATGGTGTGCTTCATGCATCCAATTTGAATGTATCCGTATTTTTATTTGTTGCTTCGATTTCTTTTTTTAGGCGGGACCAAATTTTCGATGCGACCTGGCCATATCGCTTCACGTTAATTATCAGATCGATTAAGCATAAGTACATGAGAGGCCATTCTTAACTTTAGAGGAATTGAAATAAGAAATGCTATGGACACAAGAGAAATAAATAAGAAACTGGAAGAACCTAGACAAATTTATAGTTTGGTAATCCACCATTATAATAATCCCGTCTTATTCGAAAAACGAACTGCGTTTTTTTGAGGAATATGTAAACGAGTGGATGCTATTTGTCGAGCCTTTACAGGAAGAAATCAAAAGGACTATCGGCAAGAGCGATACTAGGTCGGTCGAGGATACTATTTTGGTATGGCAAAAAATACGCGCCTTCGAACGATTGGCGGAAACTTTGCTCATTACAGACGATATCACTTGGATTAACCAAAGAGCGATTTTTTAAATAGCCGACTATTGTAAGCGGCATTTTCCCGACAACGTGTTGAATAGATAAAGAACCAAATTCAAAAACTTCTGTCAGGGTCGATTGCCTTGCACCATTTGTTGACCTTTTTGGAGATCATAATATACTAAACCATGAAACAATCATTTTCTACGGAGGTTAAGGTGAAATAAGACATCGAATGTCTTTGCTATATTTTTCTTAGCATCATTCGTTTTCCAAAAAGGTATGCGATAAATATTTACATCGTTCCAAGCCGGATATTTTGAATCTCTTAGGGCTTGATTCCCCTATGTTTTTATCGTGCTTTACATTTTTGGAATTTGAAATTTATTTTTATGGAATTTACTACCTCGCCTGGGTAGATTGAGGTGGTTTAATCTGGGTATTCCGTCGTCGTTTTGGAATGCAACAATGAACCGCAAATCAGACAGTTTAATTGATAGGAAATTTAAATTTATATGGATGAAATAATCGAACACTCCGACTCGGGGGCTAGAAACGAAAATAAGGAAGTCATTATAATCACCGGAAGTAGTGGTCTTATCGGATCTTCGCTTATTGAGCGCCTGGCCCAACAGTACCGAGTAGTCGGTCTAGATCGTGTCGGTCCGCCATATCCACCCTTGCAGGCCGAATGTGTCAATTTTGACATTACTGACGAAAAGGCCATCGATGCGGCCATGGAACGCATCCGGTATGGATATGGCAGCAAGATTGCCTCGGTCATTCATTTGGCAGCCTATTATAGTTTTTCCGAAAAGGATAATCCGGCCTATGATAAAATCAATGTAGAAGGCACCCATAAATTTTTGGATCAATTACAAGATTTCGAGGTTGGGCAATTTATCTATTCCAGTTCGGACCTTATCTATAAACCTACCGAACCGGGCATCAAGATAGATGAAGATTGTCCCGTAGAAGGCACTTGGGGCTATCCTGAATCCAAAATACAGACGGAGGACCTCATTAGAGATCATAAACACGCTTACCCTACCGTATTTTTACGCCTTGCTGGGGTGTACACCGATTATGGCCATTCAATACCTATCGGGCAACAGATAAAACGAATCTATGAAAAAGAACTTTTAGGCCATTTTTATTCCGGCGATGTAAATCATGGCGATGTGTTCGTACACCTTGAGGATGCCCTCAATGCATTCGAGAAGACCTTGCTAAAACGACCTGTTCTGCCCCATGAGATCGCCTTTAATATTGGGGAACCGACTACTCCAACATATCAGCAGTTACAAGACCGCATCGGACAATTACTGTATGACAAGGATTGGGAGACCTACAAAGTTGCCAAACCGTTGGCAAAGGCCGGTGCCTGGACTCGCGATTTGTTCGGAGATCCCTTTATCAAGCCATGGATGATCGATCGTGCTGGCGAACATTATGAATTGGATATCGGAAGAGCGAAAAAATATCTCGATTGGGCGCCCCGGCATCGTCTTTTGGACACCCTCCCAACGATTATCAAAAACCTGAAAAAAGACCCTGAGAGATGGTATGAAAAAAATAACCTCGAAAAGTAATTACGATCAGCTTATGACTGAAGCGACAGAACATATACCGCCCGGTTGGGATTATAATCCTGCTACATGGTCGCAACGCATACCCATTGTTGTCCTTGCCATAGCAGGCTTTGGTATAGCAACGTACCTGTCGTTATACCAATTAGAATATATCGATACGGTTTGGGAACCGTTTTTTGGGGAAGGAAGCGTTATGATCCTCAACTCCAAAATTTCAAATTTCCTGCCCATTCCCGATGCCGCTCTTGGGGCCCTGGGATATTTGGTTGATGCCATAACAGGCTTGGTCGGCGGTACCTATCGCTGGCGAAAAATGCCTTGGATAGTCATTTTATTTGGACTCGCCGTAGGACCTCTGGGCTTCATAAGCGTGATGCTCGTAGTATTTCAGCCTGTACTATTTTCCGCTTGGTGTACCTTATGCCTGTGCTCGGCAATAATTTCAATTGCCATGATCGGCCCGGCAATGGACGAAATGTTGGCGAGTCTCCAATATATGCAGCGAGCCAAAAAATCAGAGGCATCTAGTTGGAAAATATTTTGGGGCGTGAAATCCGAAATTGAAAAAGTGAAATGAGATGTCAAAGACTGAATACTCGATTCGGGGTCCGGAAAGATCAATAATCGACGAAACCTATAATTCATAACCTTAAATCGAAAATATGTGGGCCAAAATTATAAATATAATATTAGGAATATGGTTGATTGTCGCCCCTTCTATTTTAGGATACGGGTCGGCGCCATCTGATAACGGCCACATTGTTGGACCGATCATCGTGACTTTTTCGGTCATCGCCTTATGGGAAGCTTCCCATGGGGTAAGAAAATGGAATTATCCCTTTGCACTTTGGTTGCTCTTGGCCCCGTGGATTTTGGAATATGATTACGCCCTTGCTGCGGGAAGTGATATGGTTACGGGAATATTGGTCATTATTTTTTCCTCCTTTAAGCAAAAAATCGAAAATCGATACGGGGGCGGATGGGTTTCATTATGGAAGGAGAACCCCGAACACATGGTACACGATAAAAAACAACCTGATGAGGGCCGATAAAACGAAATGGAGTCCCCAAAAATTTAGCGAGTACTAATGCCGGCACAATCGCTCTTTTAATTCAGCTGGCCGCTTTTTTACTCCTACATTTTCAGGTTATCGAAACTATTAATCTACAAATTGTTTACCTCCCAATTGGCTTCTTGGGAATTCTAATGTTTATGAGGGATTTTGCAGTACATACCACCCAGCCTATGCGTTATGGGGTAGCTTTCATAAACTGTTTTAAAACGGGAGTCTACACCTGCATATTTCTGTTTCCGGTTATTTTGATAATCCTTTCTTTCGGACTGCCCCTTTTGGGCATGGTTGACGAATTGGGAAGATTCGACGAAGAAGCGTACCAAACCGGCTTTTTGATTTTCATGCTTATAGAAATTTTTGCATCGGTGCTCATTATTTCGTTTGTGGCGGCCTTTATTCCCGGAATGATCCAAACGAAAAAATAGGCATTAACAATCTCTCATGCATTCTTGGCGGCCAGGGGAAATGGGTATTGATGAAATAAGTAGATGAAATGAAAACGTGCACCCTATTTAATATGCGTTTATAGATCTAGTAGGGGCGGTCGTCAAAGTAAACTTTGGTCGGGACGGCGTGTTCGGGACAGAAGGTCCGGGAATGCCGATTTTCGCTCTTTTTCCAAGATTTTCATAACCGTACCCTGCTTACTCCTAGCGCTCTTTTTTAGCGATCAGTTCATAGCGCGGCCGGTCAATACACTGTTGTTCTGGGTACTAGTGGCCGGGCGTATGGTATCGGCGGCATCGTTTGCCAACCATTTTTTTGATTTGGCACTGAAACCACACGGTGGTGGAATTCAAAATCCGATACCTGGCAGCTAGTGCTCCTCGTAGATTATTTACAAAATTTTTGCAGGCCAACATACGGGGACTTATCCTTATTATGAGAGACTGTTGAGATAGATGGCAAGGACCACACCAATGGCTGCGGCAATTCCGGTAAAATATTTATCTTCTTTGAATGCCTGCGGAAATACTTCAATAGCCAAGGAGGCAATAACAGCACCTGCGGCAAAACAACGGATAAATGCCAAGATTTCTTCTGAAACATTTTCCAACAAAACATTGCCTGCAACGGCCGCAACAGATAAGATTATGGCGGTAGCTATCCACAATATCAATATTTTCTTTTTCGAATTATTATTTTCGGCCATTTTCTTTGCACCCCCTGCAGCTTCGGGCAGATTGGAGAGAAATATAGCTCCGGAAAGTGCCGCCACAGCCATGGGATCTGCTCCGATAAGTGCCACCCCTAGCGCAAGGTTTTCTGGGATTCCATCCAGTGTTATGGCTGCCAACAATCCTCCCCCGCTGTCGCCGCCCCATTTTTTCTTTACCAAATAATCCAACAGACAAAATACCAACGCGCCGGTGAGCACGAAAATAAGGTCCCAGAACAGGGGGGCTTTTTTGGTAGCAGGCTCAATAAGTTCCAATAGGGCCGAAACCATGAGTGCGCCTCCTGCGAGGGCCACCAGAAATCCTTCGGTATTTTCGCCGAGGTTTCCGTAGATACCCCAAACCGCGCCCAATATAAGCGCAAAAGAGACTACACTGATTACAATAAGTGTCATAATAAGAACTGAATCTAGGTTACTTTTCGGAGTGGGCGCAGGTTTTACTACTACTTTACATACCTATCCCATAATCCATATTTTTCCTTTATGGGCCCGCGTCGAAATGCAAGGGCCACTATGGCCGACCCAACTAGGGACCCGGTTAAGTTCAGGACCATTGTACTGTCATTGACCAACCAGGGTCCGACAGCCAACACCAGTCCTAATAAAATATTGAGATAGCGGCCAATCCGTACGATTTCCCCCATAGAGATTACCGAAACGACAAGGATTAGAAATCCGCCTAAATGAAAGATGTGGGCGGCCTTGTTTCCGATATCGATTCCATAGAGAAAAGGTGCAAAGACCAATCCGATGCCCAAAAGAGTTGACAAGCCAAGGTTCCAGGGAATGCTCATTCCCCATATCGAAGCCTTATAGATTTCCAAGGGACGTTTGGGCAAATCCATAAGTTTGGGAGACCGGTCGTCCTGGTTTTTTTCAAACGGTTCGCCGCCCTTCCAGAAAACATCCCACAAGTTATCGCCGCGGTGTTTGGCCTGCACCATATGCTGACCCATGGCGATGACCTCGTCGAATTCCAATGGAATCATCGGCAACATGATGGCGGCGGCCAGAATACAAAAACTGCACCATTCGCCAACGATTACAGGCTGCGAGATGACCAAAAAAATATGTACCAGCCCCAAAGGAATGACCAAAATCCCGAAAAACAAGACCATCCATGGCATGGTACGCCACCGCGTGGGACTCCCCATCCATCCCATTAAAAATTCGAAGGTATAGGCAAAGGCGCCCAGGCCTGCATCGGAAATCGGCAGGGAATGCGACATATTCGAATTCAGCACCTGCATGGTGCTTTCCCCAAAAAAGGGATCCCAGGCGTAGTCGATATAGCCCAATTGGAAAGCTCCTAAATACCGGGAGACGATCCAACCTAGAAAACCAAGTACGATCATGATCCATCGTTGGGGCCAACTTGAAGGGTTGTACGTCCAGCCGGGCGGTACTTCCGAGCCCATTTTCATTGATTTGATCATGTTGGGCATCCCCGGGACAAGAATTGTCAAGGCCACGACCAACACGCCCACAAGGGTATCGTTGAGATAGACTGTGGCAGTAGGGGCCCAAAAAACCAAAGGTGCAAGGTTCAACCAAATGCCGACAAAGCAAGCCAACCATAGGCTTAATGGGCGATTGGGAGTAAGCGACCGCCAACCGAAGATGACCAACAGTAATCCGCTAATGATATCGCTCCACTGCATGACCGAGATCCGCATGGCATCGGTCAGCCAAATGGCGCGCCCTCCGGAGGGCTGCACAATATCCTTACCGTAGCTAAATGTCAGGGGGGAAAGTATCATCCAAATGCCTAGGATACTGATTGTCCAATAGATCCAAAGGGTCTGTTCGTGATGTTTATAGAGCATTTTCTTTCGATCCATTTTCCCGTTCTGGGAATGCCCTTCGGTATCTGACATAGGTCTACTCACGCCTCGGGAGACCTTTTGCTTTTTTTCCTTTTTACCCACTTTGTTTTCCATTTTATGGCATAATCTTACTTCGCTATCTAAATTCAATGTTGAAGAGAAGCTCCAATCCTAAATACCTTATTATTATGTTTCCAATACTTCCTTGGTCGACCCATTGCTATGCAGGGCTCCCCACAGGAGAAAACCACCCGCAATCAATCCTATGGCTCCCAAGACTTTCTTGTTTTCGCTTACTTTATCAAAAATACTGGAATGCAGGGCCTGCTTTCCAAAATCGCCATGGGCACCATGATCTCCCGGTACGGGTTCCCAGAGATTGTTTTGACGGTCGGGATCCTCTGGTTCATTGGTAAGTTGGCCATCAATACCATGTAGCGCCATATAGTGGTCGAGATATTCGGGAACGAGCCTATTCCCCCAGATGGTCTTTACAGTCGAAAAGGCGACCAAGCGTTCTCGTATGTCTTCGTGCGACACCTCGAAAATAGCCTGGGAGGCGACTTCAGGTTCGAATATGGTGCCCATGGGCTTGGGCTTTTTGTGCATACGCGATTTTACCCACCCGAACTGTGGAGTGTTCATGGCAGGCAGATGTACTATGGATAAGCCGATTTTAGAACCTTCATGGAAAAGTTCTGCACGGAGTGATTCAAAAAACCCCTGTATGGCGTGTTTACTAGCGCAATAGGCAGATTGTAACGGAATTCCCCTGTAGGCCAGTGCTGAACCTACCATAATGATTTTCCCGCGGTTTCTGGGTTTCATGTGTTCCAAAGCGGCCAGCGTACCGTACACCTGGCCCAAGTAAGTCACTTCGGTAACCCGTTTATATTCCTCAGGTTCCATTTCGGAAACCATGCTGAAAACGCTTACCATCGCGTTATTGATCCATATATCTATTGGTCCCAGATGTTCTTCCGCAAAAGCGGCCGCCTCCTTCATTTTTTGGGCGTCTGACACATCGGCCATATAGACCCAAGCCCTTCCCCCGCGATTTTCCACTTCTTTTTTAGTTGCTTCGAGTGCTTCCTGCCCCCGCGCGATTAATAAAATGTGTGCACCATTTTCTGCAAATCGCCATGCGGTGGTGCGACCCACGCCTGCGGATGCGCCAGTTATTACTACTATTTCCGGTTTCATATTTTCTGTGTTTAAAGGTTTATGAGAGGCTCAAAACCCGTCTTCGATTTTCGTTTTTTGACCTCGTATCTTGAATTTCATATTTAGTAATTCGCACTTTTATTCATTCTTGTATCCACTCTTTAGCTCGTTCCTTTTCTTCCAAATCAAAATATTTTACTTCGGCCGAGGTGAATGGCTTCATCACTTGCGAAATATATTCCTGCCATTTTTTTTTCGCCCACCATGGCGATCTTTTCGTAGTCCTTGGCATGGGAAGTATCCATTTTTAAATCTTCCCAAAGACCCTTGGCACTCCATCCATCAAAATCGTTCATTTCAAAATACCAACGGGCCTTTTCGTTTGATCGGAGTACCTCATGCAGTCTCATGTGAAGAAGATTGACCTCCTCGGCACCTAAGGATTTGTTGATTACAGTCGCAAGCACGTTGCTTTTTTCTAAATCTTTAAATTGTATCATATTATATTCTTTAAAAGTTAAAGTTGTTCTTTTTTACACCATTATCGAACTTTTTAGCCATTCAAGCGCTTCGTGTCTTTTCTCCAGCCCAAATGTCTTGATGGGAATGTCGGTCACAAAGGCACCGATATCTATTGAGGTTTCCACAATCCATTCCACATTGGTGACCAGGGCCACTTTTTCGATATATTTAAAATATTTCAGTCCCATTTTTAAGTCTTCATACATAGCCTGGGTACTATCCCATTCAAACTTTTTTATTACTATCAAAAATTTTATGCGGTCATGTTTTTCTTTATATTTTTCCATAATAGCATCCATTTTGACGTAATCTTCCTTTTTAATTTTACCGGACATTTCTATTCCGAAAATGTCCTTCGGGGTATTTTCAATTTTTGCAAACATTATTTCTATTTTTAATTATTGCTTTTTTTTGTTTTAACTGCCGCCATGAGTACTTGTGCAATATGCTCCGGCATTTTTCCAGTTCCGTGGCGAGTTCTGTTCGACAACTAAAGCCGTCTGCAATCAATAATTCTTCCCCATCTCCTTGACAGCGGGAAAGATGCGCCTTTCTCCGGCCTTCATCGAAATAGCATACTTTTCGCCTTTTTCAAAACCGAAACTGCCGGCCAGACCGCAGCAACCGGAATCGGGTACCGTGGTTTCCACACCAATTTTTTTAAGGACCATCATATCTGCTTCATATGTCATAATCGCCTGATGGTGGCAGTGTCTCTGCAGCAGCCCGGTAGTCGCAAGGGATTTGAAGCTGAACCGATCTTCATGCGACATAATGAATTCGTGGAAGGGTATAAAAATTATTTTTGAGCCGTTTCGCATTATTGTCGTTCGGGAAAAGGTTGCACAGTTCATTTCGGAAAACGGCGATACAACTGGGCTCCATCCCCACGAACGGCACCCCGGCCTGAATGTATTCCGAGAGATTGTCGAGGATGTCAATCAGATACTCCTTTGCCCTGTCTAGCATTCCGAAGTCGTATAGTGCCCGGCCGCAACAGAATTTTTTAGGGGGGACGATGACCGAGTAACCACCACTTTTCAACACCTTTTCGCCCGCTTCTAGCACTTCCGGAAAGAAATAGTTATTAAAGGTGTCGGGCCACAACAGCACCGTATTGTCCAGATCTTTGATTTCCGCGGAATTTCTACGGGATTTTGTAAACGCTTGCTGGGCGAACTTTGGGATTTTACGTTCCTGGGTAATCCCCCCGATCAATTTTACGAGCGGTGCCAACAGGTTTGATTGGGTTATATAATTGGCCATCCCTGGTATTGCGCTGCCCGCGGAGGCCCATTTATCGATGAGGCCAAAAACATAAGCTGCACTGGGCCTTATTTTTCCGTTGTAAAAATGGGCAAAGTATTCAGCCTTGTAGGTGGCCATATCCACATGCACGGGACATTCACCTAAACAACCCTTGCAAGCCAGACAGAGATCGAGCGATTCCTTGACCGCTTTGTTTTTCCACCCATGCTTGATTTCCTTGCCGTTCATCATCTCAAAAAGCAGGTGGGCGCGGCCCCTGGTAACGTCCTTTTCATCGCGGGTTACCATATAGCTGGGACACATGGTGCCGGAATTCGTCTTTCGGCATTCGCCCACGCCCACACAGCGCATGGCAGCCCTGTGGAAGCTGCCTTTGTCCTCGGGATATCTAAAGTAGGTTTCTGGATTCGTGGGCCGAAAATCCGTGCCCAGCCTAAGATTCTCATCCCGCGCCATGGGATCGATGATTTTGCCTGGGTTCATCTTCCAGTCTGGATCCCAAATTTCCTTAAAACGGTGGAACGCCTCCATCAAGCGGTCCCCGTACATGCGGTGTAGGAGTGGCCCCCGTGACTGGCCGTCGCCATGTTCCCCCGAAAGGGAACCACCATAACCGACCACCAGATCGGCGGCCTCTTCGGTAAACTTTTTGTATTTTTCAATACCGCCTTTTGTCTTCAGGTCGAAACCGACCCGGCAGTGGATACAGCCCTGACCAAAATGTCCGTATACCGAAGGCCTGTAATCGTATTTTTGAAAAAGTTTCCTTAGGTCGTGTAGATAATAGCCCACTTTGTCAGGTGGAACGGCGGAATCTTCCCATCCCGGCCACATGTCAGGCAGTCCCTCGACAAAAGCGGTGGCACCGAGGCCCGCTTCCCTGATCTTCCAAATATGTTCCTCAATCTCTGGATCGTCGTAGAGCTTCATTTTGGGCGTGTTCCCATCTGTGTTTTTCTTCAGTTCTTCCATCAATTTTTTGGCCTTGTTATCGGATTCCTCCTTCGTACCGGCACCGAATTCTACCAACAACCACCCGTCGCCTTCGGGCAACAGCGAAAGATATTGCTCGTGCAAATGGCGCTTGTGCATGTAGGTCGATCAGCTTTTTATCCATGCCTTCAAGGCCAACGGGTTTGTGCCTCATTATTTCCGGAACGTGGTCGCCGCATTCGAAGACGCTATCATATCCCAAAACCAATAATGAGCGTTTTTTAGGTTCCGTGATCAGGCGTAGGGTAACTTCGAGATAGATTACACAGGTCGATTCGGTCCCAGAAAGTGCACGTGCGACATTGAAATCGTTTTTGGGTAGCAATTCGTCGAGGTTGTAACCAGAGACCCGGCGAGGGATATCAGGAATTCCTTTTTTAATTTCCTCAGAATATTCGTCCCGTATATTTTTGAGGTTCTGGTAGATTTCGCCCTTACGTCCTCCTTCAGCGATGATTTTTTCCAGTTCTGTGGGAGAGGTTTCTCCAACTTCGAACACATTGCCATCATAGGTCAGTACTTCCATACTTTCCACAAAATCGCAGGTACGCACACCGCCATCTTCAAACTGCGCCATCACGGAGTGGATGCCGCAGGAATTGTTGCCGACCATGCCTCCCAACGTACAATGGTTATGGGTGGCCGGATCGGGACCAAAAATGAGTCCGTGTTCCTTTAGCGCCCGGTTCATATCGTCTAGTACCAGACCTGTCTGTATGCGTATCTGTTTTTTGTCGGGACTTATTTCAAGGATTTTGTTGTACTGCTTTGAAAAATCCATGACCAGTCCGGAATTACAGCATTGTCCCGCCAGACTAGTCCCGCCACCGCGGGTCAGGAGGTGTAAGCCGTATTTTCGGCAATGCGCCACGGTGTTGATGATGTCTTCCTTGTCCTTTGGAAAAACAACGCCCACCGGCACCTGACGGTAATTGGAAGCATCGGTGGCATAGAGCGCCCGATAGTCATCGCCGAAACAGACCTCGCCCTTGACCGATTTTTCCAGTTCATTTTTCAAGGAATCGATTTGATTTTTACTTAGGGAGACCTTCATTTTAAAAATTTATCTGATAGTTTTTTGCGTCCTGTAATTTGAATTCCAGTCCGAGGCCCGGTCGGTCAAGGTCGGGAATAAGATGTCCATCCTTGGCCTTGGGCGCTCCCTCAAAAAGCAATTGCTCTATGCGCACATGATCATAGAAATATTCAAGATGAACAAGGTTCTGCATCGCCAACGCGGGGTGAAGGTGCAGCGAAGGCGCACAATGTGTAGACAATGGCATATGGTAGGCCTCGCAGAGCGTTCCAACCTTCATTAACCCAGTAATCCCTGCACACCGGGTGGCATCGGCCTGGAGCACGTCGATTGCACCCGCATTCAGCATATGTTGGAAATAGGTCAGGTCGTACCCATATTCACCCGCGGACACCTGTACCTTGGCGTTTGTTTGTTGACGGACAAATCGAAGCCCTTCCAGATTATCGGAAGGTACCGGCTCTTCGTACCAGCCGACCGCGAACGCTTCCAAATCGGCCGCCATCGCCACTGCCTCCCGAGGAAAATAGGCCCCATTGGCATCCACAAAAAGCTCGGCCTCGCCGATGGTTTTACGTGCGGCTTCCACCCGCTTTATATCATCCATTTTATCCCTTCCGATTTTCATCTTGAACATATAAAAACCGTCGTTCCGCCGCCGGCCGAACCTGTCTCGCAGTTCCTCCGGGGAATAGGAGGTAAACCCTCCGCTGGCATAGCAGGGAGCATTATCGCGCACCTGGCCCAACACTTTGCACAGGGGCATTTCAAAAACTTTCGCATACAGGTCCCAAAGGGCATTGTCGACTGCAGAAATCGCCATCGAACCTATTCCCGGTCGGCCCAGGTTGCGGATAGAATGCACCATCTTTTCCCACAACCTTGCCCGATCCAAAACGCTTTCCCCTTCAATCAGGGGCAAAAGCAGGTCGTTTATCAGACGGGCCGTGGAGGTATCCGCATAGCTATGCCCGATTCCCTCAACTTCGCCCGCTTTTATCGTAACTAGTACCAGATCGGTATGGTCCCATTTCAGGGTACCGTCAGATTCCTGTTCCTCTGTGGGAATACGGATATACTGAACCTGTGCATTTTTAATTTTCATGTTTTATATATGCGATACCGACCTGAATTCTGAATTCGGGATGGGTTTTGATCAATGAAAATACTCCGCCATCACATTCTTCCACGATTGCTTGATCATGTTTATGGAGTCGGGATCGCCTCTTAATACGGCTTTCATAAAAGACCCGGCTTGCTCTAGACTGACGTGCGGAGGGATTGGTGGTACTTCGGGGTCGGTAATGGCTTCGTATATTACGGGACGATCGGCCGAGAAGGCTTCTCGAAATGAACTTTCGATATCCTCGGGATTATCCACTTTTATGCCTTTAAGGCCTAGCATTTCGGCATATTCGGCATAAGGAAAAGCCGGAAGGTTCTGAGACCCCTCGTATTTAGGATTTCCCGTCATGACCCGCTGTTCCCAAGTAACCAGGTTCAGGTCGCCGTTGTTGAGTACAAGGATGACCATATTCGGGGTTTTCCATTGCTTCCAGTATTTGGAAATGGTAATGAGTCCGTTGATGCCCAGCATCTGCATGGCCCCGTCGCCCACCATAGCGATCACGGTGCGTTCGGGATAGGCGAATTTTGCGGCCACCGCATAGGGAACACCAGGACACATGGTCGCCAGTTTCCCCGAAAGGGATCCCCGCATGCCTTTTCGCATCTTGATATCCCGGGCGTACCAGTTGGCCGAAGATCCGGAATCACAGGTAAGAATACAATTGTCGGGCAATTGCTTATTAAGTTCCCAAAATACCCTTTGGGGATTGATAGGGTCGGCGCTTTTGTTCGCCCGTTCTTCCAATACTTCCCACCAGGTCTTGATCTCGTCCTCGATTTTTTCCCGCCAAGAACGATCTTCCTTTCTATGTAATAACGGAATCAATTCCTTAAGCGTTGCTTGACTATCCCCGACCAGATTGACATCGGTGGGGTAGCGGGTGCCCACTTTTCGTCCCGAGATATCGATCTGCACGGCCTTTGCCTGGCCTTCTTCCGGTAAAAATTCAGAATAAGGAAAATCCGTGCCTATCATCAATAAAGTATCGCAGTCCTGCATCAGGTCCCAGCTAGGCTTTGTGCCCAAAAGTCCAATAGAACCGGTAACAAACGGCAGGTCGTCTGGCAATACATCCTTGCCCAACAGGGCCTTGGCGACCCCGGCTCCCAAAAGGTCGGCCGTCTCGATGACTTCATCGGCGGCGTTCAAGGCACCGGCCCCGATAAGGATGGCCACTTTTTCGCCTTCGTTCAAAATATTCGCCGCTCTTTTGAGGTCTTTGCTCTGTGGAACAACCCGAGGCTGCGAGAAACCGATGCCGGAATGCACGGAATCCATGAATTCGAGGCGGTGTTTCTGAGGCTTTCATTAGCTGTAGGTCGTTCGGAAGAATAATACAGGTAACGGTACGTTCGGCCTTGGCGATCCGAATAGCACGGTCGACTAAATGCCGTACCTGGTCGGGATTGGTGGCCATGTGCACATATTCCCCCGCGACATCCTTGAAGAGGGAGATCAAATCGATTTCCTGTTGGTAATCCCCGCCCAAGGCTGTCAATGCCTGTTGGCCCACTATGGCCAGTACGGGCATATTGTCCATTCGGGCATCATAGAGTCCGTTGAGCAAATGTACCGCACCCGGCCCCGAAGTTGCCATACACACCCCGATATCGCCTGTAAACTTAGCATGGGCGCAAGCCATAAAAGCGGCCATTTCCTCATGCCGGGTCTGTATGAATTCCATTTTGTCGTCCTCATCTGCCTTTTGTACTGCGGCGATAAAGCCGTTGATGCCATCGCCGGGATATCCGTAGATGCGGTGGATGTTCCAATCGAGCAACCGCTCGACCATAAAATCGCTTACTGTTGCCATAATACGTGTTGTTTTTGATTAATAATCGATCATCGTCCCAAAAGGGATATGGTTTATTTGCTAAAAAAATAGTCGGATTGGTTAGTCGATGTAGAATTATCGGAAGAAAAATGCCGTTAATCTTGATTAAAATTAGAGGGGCAAAACCACGGTGACTTGCTCTAAAGATTTTAAAATTAACACAATGAATCAAAATGGATTTTCTGTGGTCCTACAAACTTATAGAGCTGCGGAAATTGAAAACTGTTTCCGCCACAGCTCCATTGAATAATGCCCGTTCTTTTATTTCTGGTATTTCGAGTGATTGACTTGGTACCCTATTTTGAATTTTAGGTAATGATATAAGCTCCTCCGTTAGTAACCAAAATCACCAACGCCGCAATCAAAAGTAGTAGATCATAATGCCAGCCAAACCCTTCATCGGCGTAAAAGCCGGTTTTCCAGACAAATATTTTCTTTTGTATGGCACCCAACATCGTAAAGATAATCAGTATCGCCCCGATTTGGGGAACTATACCCAAAGCAATGGAAATCGCGGCAATTATTTCCACAATTCCCAAAATACGGGTCATTGCAGGCGATAAGCCAATACTTTTCCCGCGCTCTATCGGGTTGAGAACATGTCCCTGCCCACTGGAGAAAAAAATTACGGCAACAATTAATCGAAGAAGAAGTAGCGAAAAGGGCACTAAAAAAGTCAATTCGATCATTATATATGGGCTTAAGATGAGTATTTAATGTTGATAAGAAGCATTGTGTAATTTGATAAAGCTACAGGTGCTATAATCCCATAATTTGCTCTAAAGGTTTTAAAATTAACGCAATGGCATTAGGGCAATCGGTTTTTCATTCACATGTCTTAATTTTATTCTAGCCAAAAGCTGCAACCCCCCAATTGGGAATATTCGATAACCATGGCAATGAAACCCCTTGGAAATAAAGTATGGGTAATCGCAGAAGGATATATTCCTGCTTATAGTACGGGCCCTCAGCCGGAGTTTACAAGTCATGAAACGGCATGTATCTTGAACACCGGCAATGAAGATGCGGAAATAAAAATTACGCTATACTTTTCCGATAGAGAACCTGTAGGGCCTTATATCTTGACGATAAAGCCCAGAAGAACCCTTCATTTACGGTTTAACGACCTCAAGCATCCAGAGCCCGTTCCGAGAGCTACCGACTACGCTTCTGTTATCGAATCTAATGTGGCCGTTGTAGTGCAGCATACGCGTCTGGATTCCCGACAAAATGCGAACGCATTAATATCGACCCTTGCATATTCGGAGTAAGCGGTCGATTTAATTTCAAAGAAATACAAAAAGTTGGTCAACTGTATGAAAACCAAAAAAGATACTTCACGTAGCGGTCAGGACCGATCCCGAAGAGGATTTATCGAACAAGGGAGCTTACTCGTTGCAAGTGCTGCAGTAGTAAGTTTCTCGGGGATAACGGTATCATGTAAAGATCATAATAGTGTAGGTCAAGAAGAAACCGAAAAAGAGGAAGAAAAAGAGGAAATGGTTTCCCCGACCGAAGATTTAATGCGGGAACATGGCCTACTTCAGCGTATGTTGCTTATTTATGATGCTGCGATTGCCCTTAGTGATAAAAACGAAGAATTCGACCCGGCATACCTAAATCGAACCGCCACTATAATCCGGGATTTTGTAGAGGATTATCATGAGAAACTGGAAGAGGATTACCTTTTCCCAAGATTGGAAAAAGCGAACCGGCTGACCGACCTGACCTTTACCCTTCGTAGGCAGCATATAGGCGGGCGCACAGTTACCGATCGCATACTTGCACTGACCAAAAACGGAGGTTTCCCAAAGGGAAAAAACCTTGAAGAAGTTGTGGTTTTGCTACAAGCCTTCAATAGTATGTACCGTCCCCACGAAGCAAGGGAGGATACCGTTCTGTTCCCGGTATTCAAGGAAGTCGTTTCAACGCATGAATACGATGCCCTCGGCGAGGATTTTGAAAGAATCGAACAGGAAAAATTCGGGGATGATGGTTTTTTTGTCATGGTAGACAAAGTTGCGGAAATCGAAAAACAGATCGGAATCTATGAACTGGACCAATTCACCCCGAATATTAAGAACCTTCCCGTGGGGAATAAAGCGAGGTCATAAGTTCAGAGTAATGTGATCAGCAATAATCAATAACAAATTCACAAAAAATACATCCACTATGAAGCATAAACTCCTTAACGATGGAAATCAAAAAACCTACGCCCTGGTTATGGACAGCGGCGATAAGGTCATGGAAAACCTCAAACGTTTCGCCGAGGAACACCACCTGCATGCTTGCCATTTTAACGCCATCGGGGCTTTTCAAAAGGCCACGGTGGGGTACTTTGATTTCGATATTAAGGATTATAGAAAAATCGATATCGACGAACAGGTCGAGGTCTTGAACATCGCCGGGGATATTTCCCGATATAAAGGCGAAATTCAATTGCACGCCCATGTAGTAGTTGCCAAAAAGGACGGCACGGCACATGGTGGGCATTTGATGGAAGGTGTTGCCCATCCGACCTTGGAGGTGATCCTTACCGAATTGCCCTCTTATCTGAGACGGCAATACGACGAAAACACCGGACTTTCCCTTATTGAGTTGTAGGGTATAACCGCCTATCAAATTAAAAATCTACCCCGATAACAGCTTTGAGATCTTCGAGGAAATTGTGGCCGATTCCCGCCAGAATGCGTATTTCAAAAAATTAATTTCAAACAGAAGGAAAAAAGGAAATTATCATCTTTACACTTTGCTTGCCCTAAGTTTCGGGAGCGCTTTGGAGAAAACTGTCAACCATGTAGGGCCAGTATTTTGGTTTCGATATGTCAAAAAGCGGTGTATCGAAGAATGGAATAGTTGGCCAGAAACGCTGCGCGAAGTGTCGGCAAAAAACCATGGCATCAGTGCGAGCCTACGGTTTTATCGTTCTCAATTTTATTTTACCAAAAGAAACTTGACAATCTGCCTCATTTCTTTTTTTGTTAGTACCCCACCATACGCTGGCATATTTTCAGATCCGTTCGTGATACTAATAATGATTTGCTCGTCAGTCAGTCTGTTTTGAACATCGTCTAATGCAGGCCCTCGTATGCCACCTTTCCCGTTAATCCGATGACAATAGATACAGCCTTCGGTATTGAATAGTTCGATTCCTTTTTCAATTTCTCCCGAAGGATCGGGCGTTCCCGTTTCATTGGAAAGTTTCGGGGCATCGAACCGGGGCGACCAAGGTTCTTTTGAACCCACATACCAGAAAGATAAGATGGAAGCGACCGTGAAGAGAACCCCGGCAATGGCCCAAGGCCTCTGGAGAGGACTCCGCTCACCACCCTTCGATAAAAAAGGGATGGAGAATAACAGTACAAAACCGAGGACAGGGCCAAAAAATATAACATAAGGCTCCATTTGTCTCGGAAGTAATGCAAAAAGCGCAAAAATCCAGGTAAAATACCAATCGGGATGGGGATGTGATTGAACATTGGTCAGATCGGGGGGAGGGGTAAGTTCGGGTGCACCCACGAACCAGGCCAGGACCAATACTACCATTAGAACGATGGCACTGAAAACAATATCGCGCCAGATGGCATCGGGAAAAAACGGAACTCCCTTTTTTTGGAGCATATCATCATACCAATTTCGATAAGTTTTTGGATCCACCGACCTCCCTGGTTTGGGCGGTTCGGAGATGCCGTTTCTAATGACCAAATAGAGATGCAGGCCAACAATTAGAAAAAGGAAGGCGGGGAACAAAAAAACGTGCATCGCGAAAAAGCGGTTCAGGGTTTCGCCACCAAGTGTAGTTCCGCCCAATAAAAAATGGGCTATTGAATCGCCGATAAGCGGGACGCGGCCGAACTGCTCCGCGGCGACCACGGCCGACCAGACCCCATTGCTGTCCCACCGAAGCAGTTGCCCCGTAAACGCCATGATCAGGGTAAGGGCAAAAAGAAAGACCCCGCTGATCCAGTTCATTTCCCTCGGATATTTGTAGGCGGCAAAAAGATATACTCGGATCATGTGCAGTCCCATCAATACGATCATTCCCGATGCCCCCCAATTGTGGAGTCCCCGTATAAAACTGCCCAGAAAGGCCTCGTTTTCGATATACTGCAACGACTCATAAGCGACCGGGGCGGAGGGTTGATACAGGAACGAAAGCGAAATGCCCGTAACCACCTGCACGACCAGACAGAACAAGGTGGCACTGCCCCAGACATAATTCCATTTGGCGCCTGGTGGTACGAGATGGGTCATGAGGGATTTGATGGTTCCGCCCATTCCGGTGCGGTCCTCGAACCAATGCCAGATTTTCTTCAGTGTATCTTTCACATTTTTACAAGTTCAAATTCAAGTGCAGGTCCCATGAAATTTCGGACCAAAATAGCAATGTGTTTGGTTTTGTCAACTCATGTTCTTGATCGGAAGATCCTCCGTAAGCACCTCCACCGTTTCGCCCTTGACCCTGACCGCATAGGTAAAAAGTCCTCGGTTTGGGGGCCCGGCGGCGCGGGAACCGTCTTTATAAAAAACGCCTCCGTGACAGGGACAGAAAAACATTTGAGGCTTTTCTTCCCCACCGAACGGGACAGCCAAGGTGGGTACAATTTACCGAAAAGGCCATAAATTCATTGTTCGGCTTTCTACGGATGTATGCGGCGGAAAGGGCCAGTTTATCACTCCATTTAAAAGGCGCTGCATTGGTAAACTTTACCAGTTTGATCTTCCCCTTCCCCAAATTCCGTCAGCTTTCCGATCGGTCGCCAACGGTTTATTCTTTTCCGCATTACCGGATCTAGCAGGGCCGTAATCAAAGGAAAGGCCAAAATAGCCGTAATAAAGGCTCCGATACCTATCGATAACTTGGTCAGGAAATTTCTTCGTCCTTTTTCTTCCTCCCTATTTTTATTACAATCGCATCCCATGTTATTCTTTTTTAATCAATTCTTTATAAATATCCAGGATCCATCCTCTCAAAGCCACAGCGAACAAAAGAAGCCCCATTCCGCTAATGATCCAGGTAGTCAAGATTCCCCAAAACAGTAAAATCACGGCAAAGGCTAGAAAAAAGGGCCAATAGGTAGGCTTGGGAAGTTCTTCGGGTCTAGCTTTTATCCTTTCTTCCATAAATTGTGGTATCTAGTAATAGTTAAATTCTTTTATGCGTGTTTTATACGAAATCCCCTTAAGGTGTTTCTAAAAATTGCCCATTAGTATTCCTTTAGCCCTACACGAAGGGTTTGATACGAGTTTTGATATTTATAGTCAAGATTTTTCATCTTTAAGGACATACGTTTGTTCATACTTCTGTTTTTGTTCCAAACTACTGTTGGTTGCACCAGCTTCCATCCAATCTATCAAGATCTGTACGGAAGCCAGCACATAGAAAATACAGCCCGGCACCCACATAAGCATGCCGGCCATTTCTTGATCCGTTCGAAGGGTCATCGGTAGGGGATTTCGCAGGGTCGTCAACAGCGGAGCTGCTACCACCATGGAAGTGGAGGATGCGGAAAATGCTGTCCACAATCCCAAGAGGGAACAGCTGACGCAGGACAGGAAAAGATAGGCCACCGCTTTTATCGGGGCTATTCTTTTTGATTTGTCGGGATGGAAGGCAGGAGCGGTAAAGATCATTCCTAGAACCAATGACAACCATAAAATCGCATTGTTGGGAACCGCGTTGATCCAGCTATCGGAAGAAGCCGACACCCCGCAAATGGCAAGTCCCGTTTTTGAGGACAAGTGTGCGGCTCCTATAAAATGGCCGCCCCACATGGCAACCGTTCCCGTTAGCCAAGCGAAGATCGCGAATGATGGCGAAGGCTTGAAAAGTCCGATGTTGAAATTTTCAGGAAGTGCGCACCAGATAAAAACAGGGATTACCATGAGCATCATAATGTGCTGGAACATAACGACGCTGTGGAGGCCAAAATCTAATAAATTGCTGATTGGCGAACCGAGCACCAGATAGATCAGCAGGACGGCGAAAGCCATTTTTAGTGCCTGTTTGAGGGTAGGATGCCCTAAGGAAACATATCCCAGCGTAAACACAAATGCTATCAATAATCCTAATACCGACCAATTTTCCAATTGTAAAAAATAATCCCAAATATTCATAACAAAGGGTTTATATACACAAAGAAAAAAACGAACAACCAGACTATGTCCACAAAATGCCAATAAACGTCGACGCCGTATATGGCTGCGCTACTAATAATTTTTAGTTTTCCGAAAGAAAGGACGAAAAGTATTGCCAAGGCTATCAACCCCAACAGTACATGGAAACCATGGAAACCGGTAAGCGTAAAAAAACTGGATCCAAAGACATCCTTACTCAAAGTAACCTGTTTATTATATAAACCTATATATTCGGTTATCTGACCAGTCAGAAACACGATGCCCAGAATCAGGGTGAGGGCCATTCCCCATTTGAAACGGATCAAATTTCCCTTTACCAATGCCTTTTTACTGAAAATGAGTGTAAAACTGCTCGTTATCAACAAGAGCGTTAACAGGCCTGATCGCAGGGGATCCAGATTATCGGCGACCGAATCGGTGGCATTGGTAAAGTTGCGGTAATAAACATATGCGATGATAAGCGCTATAAAGAAGAAAGCCTCCGAAGCGATCAAAAAGAGCATTATGAGCTTTCCTTTGTCTTTCATTTTTCTATCAGTTCAACTTTTTATCCTTATTATCAGGGTGTTTTAAGTCCCATAATGGTCTTCTGCTCTGTACGGGCGGAAGGCGTTCGAAATTTTTTAAGGGTGGGGGGGAGGCGGTGGCCCATTCCAGGGTCCAGGCGTTCCAAGGATTATTTAGGGCCATTCTTGGTTTTTTCAAAGTACTATAAATATTGCATAGAAAAACGGCCACCGCCAAAAACATAAAGATGGCCCCGATGCTGGAAATCATATTCAAAATATTCCAATAGGGCAGTTCCGGATAGGTATAGACCCTTCGGGGCATACCGATGATTCCTAAAATATGTTGGAGCAGGAACGTCATATTGAACCCGAGCACAAAAAGCCATAGGTGCCATTTGCCTAATTTTTCAGAAAGGTGCCGCCCGCTCATTTTCGGAAACCAGTAGTAGATGCCGGCAAAAATGGCGAAAGCGGTGCCTCCCAAAAAACATAGTGGATGTGTGCCACCACGTAATAGCTATCTGTCAGTTGCCAATCGATGGGCACAATAGCAAAAGAGGCACCGCTCAACCCCCCGATGGTAAAATCGACCAGAAAAGCCAAACAGAATAGCATGGCCACTGTAAACCGGATGGATCCCCCGTGCATCGTACCAATCCAATCGATAACCTTGATTCCCGTGGGAATGCCGATCAGCATGCTGCTGGCCGCAAAAAAACCGTTAACCGTGTTCGAACTACCGACCGCGAACATGTGGTGCATCCAAACACCAAAGGATAACAAAGCAATGGCTACCGTTGAGGCTGCGACGAATTTATAACCGTAAATGGGTTTTCTTGAGAATACGGGAATCACTTCCGAAATGATACCAAAGGCAGGCAGGACTAAAATATATACTTCGGGATGGCCAAAGGACCAAAAGAAATGCTGCCATAAAATTGCTGATCCACCGGAAGACGGAATAAAAAAATGTGAATCAAACTGTCTGTCTAACAATAGCATAAAAAGTCCCGCATTCAACAAGGGAAATGCGGCCATGATCAAAAAGGAGTTGATAAAGACCATCCACACAAAAAGGGGTAACATAGTCAATTTCATCTGCTTCACACGGAGGGTAAGTACCGTGGTCACAAAATTGAGCGCGGCACCTATACTACCGATGCCCGTTAAGATAAGACCAATGAGATAATAATCGACTCCTACGGTTGGGGAGTAGGTTTTACCACTGAGCGGAACATAGTTGAACCATCCGGCAGCAGGAGCACCCCCGGCAAAAAAACTAAAATATAAGAGAAAGCCGCCCAAGCAGGTCATCCAGAAACTAAAGGCGTTCAAACGGGGAAAAGCCATATCGTTCGCCCCGATCATCAAGGGAAGAAAATACGTACCCAGCCCCACCAATGCAGGCATAAGTACCAAAAAAATCATGGTAGTGCCATGCATGGTAAAAATCTGGCTATATGCTTCGGGCGAAATCAAATCGTTGTCCGGTACAGCCAATTGGGCCCTTATTAGCATCGCCTCGATACCCCCTACGATGAAGAAGAAGAGCGAAAGCCAAAGGTACATAAGCCCAATCTGTTTGTGGTCAATGGAAGAAATCCACAACAGTCTGCCCCGATCCGTTTTTAAGGTCGGGATTCGATTTTCGGGTTCCGGGATGTTTCTATTTAAACTCAATTTCAGACTTTTACTGCGCTTAGTAATCATTGATCAAGATCACATTCAGGCTTTAAAAAAGTGTATTTCTTATTATCTATTGCTTAATTCCTTTATTTTAAGCCATACACATAAGCTACCAATGCTTCGAGCTCCTCTTCCGATAAATGGTCGTTTGGCATCTTAGCACTTGATTTTATTTTTTGCGGATTTTCTAGCCATGCCCTTAGATTTTCCTTGTTCGTAATTTTCAGGTCAGTTAGAAAATGGCTCCTACTGGCGAAATGGGTCAAATTCGGTCCGATTGTGCCTTGGGCAGACGTACCCTTGATGGTATGGCAAGTGGCACAAGTCATTACCTGGAAAAGACGTTGCCCTTTTAGAAAAAGCGCGCTTCCGGTTCGCGTCGCTGAATCTTTTTGATGCTTTTTCCATGCTTCGAAATCCTTTTGATTTTGGACGATGACCCGTATCCGCATCCGACCGTGTTGCGTACCGCAAAATTCACTGCAGGATCCAAGGTATTCCCCTTCCTTTTCGGCACGTATCTCCAAATAATTGTCTCTCCCGGGAATCATGTCCATTTTTCGGGCCAGTTTGGGTACCCACCAACTATGTATAACATCGGCAGAGTTCAATTTCAGCAAAACTTTTTTGCCGACAGGAATATGGATTATGTTGGCGGTAACGACGCTATCATCTGGGTATTCGGCCTCCCACCACCATTGATGACCTGTAATCATAATGTCCGGTTCCGGGTTTTCAGGAATGTTTTGTATCTCCTGCATTGCATTGATCGTAGAGACCAAAAAAAACGTCGTAACAGCTATGGTCACAAGCGTAATGAATATTTCAAGTTTGCGGTTGCCATGGGTTTGATTAGGAATTTCGTCTACTGACTTTGCCCGGTATTTTCGAGAATAGTACCCCACGAAAAAAAAATCAATAAAAAGATAATAGTCGCCACTATGCCGAAGTAAAGAAACAGTGGCATTATACTTTCCGTATCCGTGAGTTTGAGGAATATAGCTGATAGCATCATATTTCCACGATGTTTTGCCAAGTTAGAATCCTTTCTTAGGAAGTATGTTCTTTTTTGAATAGCATTCTGACTCATTTAAAAAACATTCGGCACGAAATATTTGTATCTTTTTAGATAAAGAGAAGTTCAATGAACATTGATTAAACGATTTTAAAGTATTTTTTAAGAAGGCCTTTGTCAAAGACCAATTCTACAAAGCCCACGAACCTATTGGAACACTTACGATTTCGAAAATGGTTTAAAATATGGTCGTTTTACACTACTTTTTAACGATACTATAAATATTCTCCACACACGAAACAAGCTGTGTAAATTTATTTCAATAACGGATATATCTCAATTGTCATGTATGTAATTCAGTGCCGGAGGCAAGGTGACTACCATTTGGCAATCAGAGCGGAAGAAAAGAGAGAGAGAGCGGAAGAAAAAAGGAGCGGTTGTTTTTCAATTTCGCAATACATCTTTCATAAGCCAAAGGTTTAAGGGTTCATCATTGTCTTTATGGAGTACAGATATATCTCCCGTCGTCTCAAAAACAACCGCTTTGATTTGACTTAACTTCGTAACATTCGCTTCACGAAGTTTTGATCGTAAATCGCCTTCCGAAACCCGGGCTTTCCGAAGATTGCTTGCTATGATTTTATCACCATCCATTAACAATAAAGGGGAATTATCTACAATTTTTGTAACGTATTTGTTTCGTCGGGCGAAGGCAACAATGATTTGCAAAGCATACACGGCGATAAGACCGACTAAGCCATCAATCAATCTTACAGATGAGGACAAAATTGTTGTGGCAATTATCGAACCCACGGCGACGGTCATTGCAAAATCAAAGCTTGACATTTTAGAGAAGCTACGTTTGCCACAAATACGGGTCAACAAGATTACAGCGAGATAAATGCCCAATGCACTCAGTGAAATAAGACCAACACTTTTCCAAGATGTTTCAAATAGGTCTCCCATACGAATAATTAACGTGATCCTTTATTCCCAATTAACTTGCTTCTTCAATCAATTGATGAACCGATTTCCAAAAATGAGATAACGACGACAATGAGAATGATAAATGCCGTTATGACAATAATTGTTGTCCACGGAAAACGGTTCTTTGGAACATTTGTAGTCTGATTTCGCACTGAACCATCATCCTTTTGTTTTGTTGGCATTGGCGCACTATCGCTCGCTTTCATTTTCTCTTTTCCTAAATCCCTATTCATTTTTATTTTTTTACTTTTTTTCACTTTCCCTTCTTACACTTTTTACGAAGTCGACCCTCCTGATGGTCCAACAAACATGTAAAAAAACTACCTCGGCCTCGAAATGTCAAAAATGCTTTAATCCTATGATTTTTTTATTTTTTGGATAGGTTCAACAAAAGCCCTAATAAAATCCGACTCATGCGGTTTTTTGGTATTTATTCAAAAATGGCAATTAACCTGCAAATGAATTAGCGCTTTTCATTCAATATTTACCTCAAAACATTTTATCAGGGCGTGTGGTGTTTCAAAAAATTATATGTTCCATTTCTTTGGGGCAGCAGTCTTTTTGGTTTCCCTCGAAATAAAGGATTTCGTCGTAGATGAGTGAAAAACTTGAATCTCATCTAAGTAAGGATTTTGGGATTAAAATTTCTTGAAGGTACCGACATAACCTGCGTTCCCTTAATTTCAGACGAAGCGATCAGCAATGCATCCCTTTAAGTGATAAAGACAATTAATAGTTGCATAGCGCCATTCATTATTACACATGAATCTTAATTTTGGGAAGTGTATTCCTATCTAATAAAACTTTAAAGATGGCTAAAAATAAAAAAAGCTCCGCAAAAATGGATCAGTTGGAACAATTTAGAACCGATCCCAAAGGTCAACCGTTGACAACCCGTCAGGGCCTTAAAGTAAATGACACCAACAACTCCCTTAAATCAGACATGAGAGGTTCGACACTCCTGGAGGATTTTATACTTCGGGAAAAAATCCACAGCTTCGACCATGAGCGAATTCCGGAGCGGATTGTACATGCCCGGGGGAGTGGCGCACATGGTTATTTTGAACTTTATGAAAGTATTGAGGAATATTCAAAAGCGGGAATCTTTACCGATATCCAACGAAAAACGCCTGTTTTTGTACGCTTTTCTACTGTGGCTGGATCAAAAGGATCAACTGACCTGGCTCGTGACGTCCGTGGGTTTGCGGTAAAATTCTATACAGAGGAAGGCACATGGGATTTGGTCGGCAATAACATGCCCATCTTCTTTATTCAAGATGCCATGAAGTTTCCTGATCTGATACACGCCGTAAAACCAGAGCCGAACCGTGAAATACCCCAAGCTGCTTCGGCACATGATACTTTTTACGATTTTGTTTCACTGACGCCCGAAACGCTACACAACCACATATGGCTGATGAGCGATAGAGCCATTCCGAGAAGCTTCCGTATGATGGAAGGTTTCGGAATCCACACGTATCGATTAATAAATAGAAAAGGAGCGGTCCATTTTGTAAAATTCCATTGGAAACCAGTATTAGGAGTGCATTCGGTAACCTGGGACGAAGCCGTTAAAATTAGCGGTGCGGACTCTGATTTTCATAGGCGCGACCTTTGGGACGCCATCGATTCGGGACAATTCCCCGAATGGGAACTGGGCTTACAGATAATACCTGAAAAAGATGAGCACAACTATGAATTTGATCTCCTCGATCCAACAAAATTAGTTCCGGAGGAAATCGTTCCGGTAAAAATAGTAGGGAAAATGACTTTGAACAGAAATCCCGATAATTTCTTTGCGGAAACTGAGCAAGTGGCCTTTTTGCCCGACCAAATCGTTCCGGGCATTGATTTTACGAACGACCCACTTTTACAAGGCCGATTGTTTTCGTATCGAGACACACAGTTATCGCGATTGGGAAGCCCTAATTTCCATCAAATCCCCATTAACCGACCCGTTACTGCTTCGCACCACAATCAACGTGACGGACACATGCAAATGGATATTCCTAAGGGCCAAACCGCCTATTTTCCGAACACCTTGGGAGCAGGTTGTCCCTATCTCTCAAAAATCGAGGAAGGTGCGTTCGCCGCTTATGAGGAGCGTATTGATGGAAAAAAAATTAGAAGTAGGAGTGAGAGCTTTATTGATTATTTTTCACAGCCCGCTTTATTCTACCGAAGCCTTTCATCCTGGGAGAAAAGACATGTTGCCGATGCCTATTCCTTTGAACTGGGCAAATGTACGCACACACATATTCAGGAACGAATGCTGTGGATGATTGATCAAATCGATGGGGCCCTGGCACAAAAAGTCGCTGATAATCTTGGTTTGTCAGTGCCCGATGACATTGAGCGCCCAATCAATCAGGCGATAGGGGCCAATTCGAAGGTATCCGAATTTCAACCCGGTCCAAAAAAGAATTATTTGAATGAATCTCCGGTTCTAAGCCAGGCCAATACGAAATTCGAAGGTATCGCAACACGGCAAATAGCTGTTTTGGCAGCCGAAGGTTTTAAAATGGCAAACTTTGAAAAAATGAAGAAGGCGTTGGAAAGCGAGCATGCCGTAATCAATATTATCGCCCCACATGGCGGAAACATTAAATGTGATACGGATTTAGAACATAAGGTAAGCGCCTCCATAGCCACTACGGAAAGTGTTTTGTATGATGCAATTTATATCCCGGGAGGAAAAAAATCCGTTGATTCCCTCTCAAAAAACCCGAAATTCAAGAAGTTTGTAAACGAGTCACTAAAGCACTGTAAAGCGATAGCGGCGGATGATGAGGGAGAAGGTTTTTTGGACGAGACCTTTGTCAAGCATTTTAAAGAGGATAAAGCAGTCTGCATTAATTCGGCCCCGAAAGATTTTATCAAGGCCATAGCACAGCATCGGAATTGGGAGAGGATGGAGAAAACCGATGCGATTCCAGTATAACCTGTGTTCAGCTTCTAATAGGGAGGGTATAACCACAAAATAGATTACTAAGTTCGTTTAACAACCGCCCAGATGAACAAAGACGAACTATTTTTGGCGATATTTTAATATAAGAACCAGCATGGTACTGTTTAGAATCGTTGACAACCCATTGGTTATTATAATGGGATAATCCACTTTTATAGTACCATAGACCGTCCAGAGCAATACACCTAAAATCAATACAACGAACATCCAAGGCGAAACATCCTCCACCTCCTGTGATTTCCACGCTTTTACGATTTGCGGAATGGCTGCAGTAGTAGTAAAAAGACCGGCAAGAATTCCTATAAGTTCTGTTATTTCCAAGATAGGCTGATACGATTTTAAAAATGTAATTCTACGAAATCGCCCTGAGCTATAATTCCCGAATGGGGCGACCCTGCAAAATAACTTATAAATCTAGTTACAGGCAAGCTTTTTTTCGCCGCTTTTCGAGAAGATTTTTAATGGTATCGATATGTTTCCTTGGTCGTAAAATACTGTTTAAAACTAGAACTATCTACGTCATTTTTCAGTCAATTATTGGCGTAAAGTGCGGGAATTTTAAACATTCAAAAAATTTACGAATCAATGGTGGCTACAAAAGTTCAAATAGCTACCCTATTTGAATATTGAATCAACGATTTGACCGATTGGTTTTGAAAAAAGGAACTAGGGAACTTCTTTTAGAAGCGACCCAATCTTTTCATAATGGAAGCGTTAAGACTACTTCAGAAATGATTCAGACAAATGGTAAAGACATGAATCGTTATATTCCACTACTGCTAGATAATAGGCGAAACAACCTGAAAAAGGGGAACTTATTAAAGTCAGAATTGCATTCATCGTCAAACTGAATAGCAATAAGCCATCTCCTAAAGCCGACGGTTTGAGCTAAAATTCTTTGCTTTATAGCCACATCCCATCATCCTCTTATGGTAACTTTAAAAAGTTACAAAACTAAACAATAAGATGCAAAAATGGATTCTTGATAACTGTCTCCATCAACTTATCAAAGTTTACGCTTTTTCGGTTCAGCGATACATCTGTGCTTCGGTCAATTTCAAGGCCCCGATTTTGAAAGTATTTTCTGAACAGAGAGCACTAGAAAGAATGACGTTTATCGATAACCTTCAAACTGCGATAGATAGTTTGGAGAATGCCCATCCAAAAAAAAAGAGTTTGGAAGAATTATATAGGGAACATACCGAAATTTATGGAAGGAATGTGCTCAAAATCACCTTGATTACAGAAATAGATTGTATGGTAATTGATAAAAAGGCATTGGAAATCTGTGATTGCCTTTTGACCGATAGATTACCGGAAAATATAATTTCACTTTTAACCTTTCAGGCGACTAAAATTGAATCGGGAGTTCTTTCAATGATGTATTTAAAAAAACTTTACGACAGCTAATTTTATAGTTGCAAGAAAATGGGCTTCCATGAAATCAATTCGGAATGAATTTGAAAAGGTGCCTGTCGTGGCCATTTTACGAATCGATACGAAGGAGGATTCCGATACCCAAGCGTCAAAAATAAATCGATAAAAATAAATCGATATTCGTGGCAACCAGCAAAATTTCTAATCAATAAACTCACTTTAGAATGGGTCTTGAAGAATATAATAAGAAACGGGATTTTAAGAATACTTCGGAGCCACGAGGGGACGCTATTTCTCAAACCGACACACAACGTTTTGTGGTTCAGCGGCACCAGGCCAGGAAACTGCATTACGACCTACGCTTAGAAATCAATGGATCGCTCAAGAGCTGGGCAGTTCCAAAAGGTCCATCAATGAATCCAGCCGATAAAAGATTAGCTATTCGTACGGAAGACCACCCTCTTAAATATCTGGAGTTTCATGGTACTATACCCAAAGGAAACTATGGTGCGGGAAGAATGATCATCTGGGATTCAGGTACGTTCGATATTGACCGAACAGAATTTGATATGTCTGCAAATTCCCAGATTCAAAAAGGCAATCTAAAACTTATTCTTCATGGTCAAAAACTGAAGGGGCATTTTGCACTGATTCGGACAGGCATAAGGAACAAGAGGGAAAATTGGCTACTCATAAAAAAGAAAGATGCTTTTTCAACCGATGCTTTTTATGATGCCGAAAATTATGGGTTAATCTCCCAAAATAATCAAAGAGGGGGCAGTAAAAAAATAATCCCCGGCAAGACCATTCTTCCTATGTTGGCCAGTTCGGAAAAAGAAATTTTTAACGACCCCAAATGGATTTACGAACTCAAATGGGACGGTTATAGGGTGCTGGCCCATATTACTAAAAAAAAGTCTTGCTTCAATCAAGAAACGGGATCAACCTGAATTCAAAGTTTTCGGAATTGGCCAAAGAATTGGAACAAATAGAGCACGAAACAATTCTAGATGGCGAAGTGGTTGTAGTTAATAAAGAAGGCGTTTCGGTCTTCGGCGAACTTCAAAATTATCCTATTAATAAGGGTACTTTACGTTTTTATGTATTTGATATGTTATACCTAAACGGTCATGGGATGCTCGAATTGCCGTTGCACAATAGAAAAAGCTTGATACCTAAAGTAATTGAAGAGCTGGTAATCACAAAATATTGCGACCATATCGAGGGCATGGGAGCAGCCTTGTATAAAAAGGCAGTGGAATCGGGCATGGAAGGTATCATGGCAAAGCATATTAACTCTGACTACCGTCCTGGGGTACGGACTGAACAATGGTTGAAGATAAAAACGGTCGAAGATATAGATGCGCTAATCTGCGGCTATACCGATTCGGTTAATGGTGGGGCCGCTTTTGGATCCTTAATATTGGGGGTACATGAAAATAGCAAATTGACTTATCTGGGAAATTGTGGTACTGGTTTTAACGAAGCCATTCGGCAAGAATTGATAACACTTTTCAAACCGTTCCGAACAGCTGAAAGTCCTTTTGACGAACTAGTGGCTTTAAAAGGAAGAAAACCCAACTGGATGAAACCAGTGCTTGAATGTGAGGTAAAATATTCCGAACGTACCAAAAACGGGCTATTACGAAATCCTGTTTTTAAAAGGCTTAAAAACAAGCCTACCCCCAAGAATACGATGGAAATTAAATCCCGGACATTCCATCCTGTTTCCCCCGGTTCAAGGGAAATAGTACAAATTGATGGGCACCCTGTAGCGATTACGAATCTTGAAAAAGTGTATTGGCCGGAATCGGGCATCACCAAGTATGACCTTATTGATTACTATATCCAAATTTCGGAAACCATTCTTCCACATCTCAAAGATAGACCACAAAGTCTGCACCGACATCCTAACGGCATTATAGATGAGGGATTTTATCAAAAAGACAATGAAAATGTACCAGAATGGATGGAAACCGTACCCATTTTTTCGGAATCTTCGGAGCGGGATGTAGCCTATTTACTCTGTCAAAATGCCGCCTCGCTAATTTATATGGCGAATTTAGGGTGCATTGAAATCAATCCATGGAATTCAAAGGTGGGACAGCTAGAAAATCCTGATTATGGCATAATCGATTTAGACCCCCCGGAAGGAATGGACTTTAAAAAAGTCATCACCGTCGCCCTCGAATTCAGAAAAATAATGGGAATTACCGAAATAACAGGCTATTGTAAAACCTCGGGTTCCAAAGGCCTTCATATATATGTGCCTATGGGAGGGCAGTATACGTACGATGTAGTGAGGAATTTTATCAAATTACTTTGTCATTTTGTAGTGAATCGGCATCCAAAAATTGCCACCTTGGAACGTCGGATTAAAGATAGGAAGGGAAAGATATATTTAGACTATTTACAAAACCGAAAAGGGCAAACGGTCGCATCCGTATATTCGGTTCGTCCGGTAAAAGGGGCACAAGTATCTGCACCTATTCAATGGGAAGAACTTGAAAAGGGTATCGTGCCATCCGATTTCACGATAAGGAACATGATGGCAAGGTATGATAAAATAGGGGACTTGTTTGCTCCGGTGATAGCAGCCTCCTTCAATATGGAAGATGCGTTGGTCAGCCTGGAAGGGTTAAAATAAGGGGGCGTTTTTATGGTCAACTATCAGGAAAGGTCTTAAGCAATTTAACAACTTTTAAAAGCGCCACTATAAATAAGCAAATTATGAATAAGGAACACATGGGAAAACCGGTCAAGGAATCGGTTAAGGAATATGCCCGTGGCATCATAGGTGGATTGCTTTTCAGCTTGCCCATGCTGTATACCATGGAAATGTGGTGGGCTGGTTTTATGGCGAATCCCTTACGATTGTTAACTTACTTTTTAGTAGGCTTGTTATTGTTGTTGGCCTATAATCAGTATGTAGGTATACATGGGGGACATTCTTTTATAGAAGGCATCATAGAATCAATTGAAGAAATGGGCATGGGTCTCTTAGTGACAGCTTTCATATTATGGATAACCGGTAGGATCCTTCCGGGAATGTCCATGAGCGAGATCAGTGGAAAAATGGTTGTCGAGGGGGTAACGGTCGCCATTGGTATTTCAGTAGGAAAAACGCAGCTTGGCAACAATGAAGGCGAAGAGGAGGAGAAACGAGCACCACATCTTCAAAGAGAAATAGGTTTGGCAATATGCGGTGCAATCCTTATTGCATCAAATGTTGCCCCTACAGAGGAAGTGATCGTCATCGCTTTGGAAACGGTAAATTATCAGCTGCTTATTATGTGCCTTATCTCAATTGGTATCGGGGCATTGGTTTTATACTATATTAATTTCAAAGGTTCGAAAAAAGGGGTGGTGCCACCTCAGAGTAAAAGTGATGTTCTTGCCGGGGTTCTGATAATGTATGCCATTGCACTCGCTTCCTCTGGATTTATGCTTTGGTTTTTCGGAAGATTCGAGGGCCTTGCACTGCATGCGATGGTTGCTGAAACAGTTGTTTTAAGCTTTCCTGCGACTTTGGGTGCTTCCGCGGGTAGATTATTGATACAATCTTAATACTATGGGTGAGAAAAACAAAAAAAATGCTTTGGAATGGTCGGTTCTCGTGCTCTCTGGAATCCTGGTTTTTTTTACACTTGGATTTTTGATCTATGAAATGATTTTCGAAACACAGACGTCCCCGGACATTGTGGTTTCACACGGAGAAATCGAACAGAAGGAAAATTACCTGGCCCTCCCGGTTATAGTAACCAACAAAGGTGCTGAAACGGCCGAGAACCTCCGAATAGAAATCACCATCGGTATGGGAAGTGAAGCGGAAAAGTCCCAAATGGAATTCCAATACCTTCCCGGGCAGTCTTCGACCAAGGGCTGGGCGACTTTCGGTAAAAATAAGCATGTAAAAGATATCCAGATCCATGTTCTTGGGTATAGTACACATTAATGAATTGGGTTTCACCTATAAAATTTAAATTAAGATGTCAACAGACCTAGATTTTAATGCTAAAAGGCGACTACTCCATGGGCCTGCCAAACGATGAATGTGCAACATGGAGCTGCTTATTTACCTTGAAATTTAAGAAGTGAAAAACAGATAAAAGGCTTTCCTAAATTGCTACTAACTATAATTTGATGTGCTTCCAAAAATTTAAAGTAAGTGCAAGATTTAATCAAAGCGCGTAATTGGTTTTCATGAAAAAACCTTAAATTGGTATTGGCAATTTATTGGTGTTAAAGCCACTTAGAACAGATTAATAGGAACAAATTTTCTTGATTTTGTAATGGCAAAAACAGCTCCTAACGATTTCTATGAATACAATTCATTACGATGATCATTCCTGAATCTTAAATGAATATGAAACCACCGGAAAACAGTAAAGTTATTGAATTCCCTGCCTCGACTATTTGGTTTGACGAGAGTGGAATTCTCTGTTCCGTTTCTAAAAAAGTTCCTCCACAAACAATGGAAGAAACTAAAAAGACCACGGAGGAATTCATCAATTTAATAGGGGGTAAAAAAATTTGCCTGCTTACTGACAGCACCTATTCAAATCCGCCTAATAAGGAAATTCGGGACTATCTCGCAGCAGTAATTCCGGAAATTGTAAAAGCGGTCGCTGTAATTTCCAGGTCTGCAGTGGGGAAAATGACGGCAAATTTATTTTTCAGCATCAATAAACAGCCATATCCCGTAAAATTGTTTACCGATGAATCAAAGGCCAAGGAATGGCTAAGGCAGTATCTATAATGTAAACGTAGGTATGGCGTATGTATCATTTTTCAGATGGTTCAAGAATGTTTCTATCGCAAAGAAATTATATTCTGTGGTGGGAATTATGGCTATTCTAATTACCGTTGAACTTGGTACACTTTACTTTGCCGTTAACACCCTTTCTTCTGTAAGGGCTTTTGTTGGGGGGGAAGGATTATGGTCAAAATCGCAGAAAGATGCGATTTATCATTTGCAACAATATTCCCAAACCCATGATAAGGAAGATGAGCAGGCTTTTGAATATTTCATGAAAGTGCCCTTGGGCGACCATAAAACCTTATTTGAATTAAAGAAGAAAGATCCTGATCTGGAGATAGCGAGACAGGGACTACTTGAAGGACGCAACCACCCGGACGATATTGATGGAATGATAAAATTGTTTCGACGGTTTAAGGGCAATCCGTATATTGATAAGTCAATAAATCTTTGGTCAGAAGCCGATTCAACAGCTGCCCAGTTACTACCCATTGCTAAAAAACTTCATAATGAAATCAACCCGCCTGCCGGACAGGCTGATTCACATATTCCCTCCCAGCGCAAATTGAACCAGATCATACGGGAAACAGAGCCTATCAATCAAAAACTCACCAAACTTGAAGATGATTTTTCATACACGTTGGGAGAAGGAGCGCGCTGGCTTGAAAATATTATTTTGAAATTATTGTTTGCCATCGCATTGACAGTTGAATTTAGCGGACTACTACTTACCTATTTTGTAATCAGGGGCATATCAAAAGGTTTGAAAGAAATCACGAATGCTTCAAAAAGCATTGCCAACAGGGATTTTGGTGCAAGGGCACGGGTATTTTCAAATGACGAGATCGGTGTTCTCGCAAATTCATTCAATTACATGGCCACAGAACTTTCCAATATCATTCAAAAACAAATACGATCGAGCCAGGATTTAGAATCAAAGACAAAATTCATTCAGGAAAATGAAGTAAGGATCCTTGCTATCATGGATGCCCTCATAAAAACCACGCGATTGGATTTTTCAGAAAAGCTAAGTATAAGTGATAGAGGGGACGAACTCGATGCCATTGCCGTGGGTCTGAATACGATGAGCGAAGAACTTGAATTTCATTTGAAGCAATTACAACATAGCGAGGAATTACTTATTGATGCACAACGACTTGCGAAAATAGGCAATTGGGAGTTGGATTTTGCGACTAAAGAGGTGCGATGGTCAGAAGAGATGTTTCATATTTATGGCTATGGAACTAAACGCTTTAAAGTGAGTTTAGATAAATCCCTGGAGCGCATGTTGCCAGAAGACGCAGAACGGACCAAAGAAAGAATGAAAAAGCACCGAGAGGACGCCATACAATCCTTTCTGGAAAACGGTGCTTTAGAGTTTCGGACTCCCCCATCTACATTTACCCTGGTTTTGCCCGATGATAGCCGGAAAGTCGTACAGGGAATAAGCAAAATAATACTGAACAAAAATGGACAGGTCATAAAAATGGCCGGCACAGTGCAGGATATTGATGAACGGTATAAGGTCGAAAAAAAATTATATCACTACACTTCTGAATTGGAAACAAAAAACAGGGAATTAGCTCAATTCGCGTATGCGGCTTCCCACGATCTGCAAGAACCGCTGAGGACTATTTCGAATTTCTCAAAGTTACTATCCCAAAAATTAGAGAAGAACCCCGATAAAGAGATCACTAAATACATGAGTTTAGTAAGCGGCGGGGCAGACCGCATGTCAAACCTCATTTTTGATTTGCTCGAATATTCGAGAACAGGCAAGGATATGGTTATGAAAATAACGGACTGCAATCAAATAATGGATGAAGTACGCACCAACCTTGCAGTAATGATCGAGGAAAGCAGTGCAGAAATCCATATCAAAAAATTACCTGTACTAAAGTGTTACAATTTAAAATCCGTTTTTCAAAACCTTATAATCAACGCAATCAAATTCAAAAGAAAAGGCATCTCCCCAATCATACATATTTCAGCCTCCGACATGGGTAAGGAAATTCTATTCAAAGTAAAAGACAATGGCATTGGAATAGAAAAGGAGTACTATGAAAGGATATTTATAATTTTTCAACGCCTTCATATACGAACGGAATATGAAGGAACCGGTATCGGACTTTCCTTGACCAAAAAAATAGTCGAACTAAATGGAGGAAAAATATGGGTCGAATCAGAATTCGGAACTGGAAGCACGTTTAATTTTACAATACCAAAAATTTAAACAAACAATTCATGCGAAAAAAACTAAACTGTATTTTATTGGTCGATGATGATCCGGACGATAATTTCTTCCATGAGATCATAATCAATGAAATGAATATTGTCAACCAGATCGACATCGCAACAAACGGAATTGAAGCTTTGGCGTATCTAAAAAAAGAGAATCAAGTGCCGCCAGAAATTATATTTTTAGACCTCAATATGCCTAAAATGAACGGATGGGAATTTTTAGAACACTATAAACACTTGAACATTAAACAAAAGGCGGATGTGCTTATTGTGATTTTAACAACCTCGGCGAATCCCGATGATATAAAAAAGGCGGAAGAAATAGAGGATGTGACCGGCTTTGAAACTAAGCCATTGACCAAGGAATTGATGTATGAAATTTTGCAGCAATATTTTCCAGACCACCTATGAAGTATGTCACCACTGGGTTAAAAGAAAAGCGAAGTTCACCCGCTGGCACGAGCAAGATGCTCGTGCCCAACCCATGCATAGCCCCCCGCTGGCGCGAGCATCTTGCTCGTGCCCAACCCATGACATAGCTTCGTTACCGCCCGCTGGCGCGAGCATCTTGCTCGTGCCCAACCCATGACATAGCTTCGTTACCCCCTGCTGGCGCGAGCATCTTGCTCGTGCCCAACCCATGCATAGCCGTTATGGCGCGAGCATCTAGCTCGTGCCCAACCCATGACATAGCTTCGTTACCGTCATTGTTCCATCACCCCCAAGTGCGTACCTTCATTATCAATTTTCAAAACCGTCCCCGCTCCGCAGTAGTTGCACTGCTGCGGAAATTTAATTTATGGTATTCATCATTTGGGGCAATACATAGACTTCGGGCAAAATGGATTCTTCTTCAACATAATTCGAGGCAGAAGAATACAACCAGTGTTCCGGTTTTGCAACAAAATTTTCTTCAATGGGATTGTTGTGAATGTAGTTTATCTTGTTCCAAAGAAACTTTTCGGAATATAGTTCTATGGCATGATTACCCGTTTTCCAAAATTTAAGATTTTTGCTCTTTGAACTGATCTTGGCAGCATTTTTAAATATTGCAATCAAATTTTCCCTTCTAGATTCTGGTTCGTTCATGATCTGACCTAGTATGGTCTTCGCCGAATGCCTCTTAAAATCCCGTATCGTATCAATTAGCTGAAAGGGTTCTTCACAATTTGCGATCACGTGCAAATGGTTTGTCATCAAGCAATAGGCATAGAGGTTCAGCCCTTTGTGTTCAATACAATATCTAAGCGAATCTATTATCGCCTGTTTGTGGTTCTTACGTGTAAAGACATCTGCCCAATCTACGACGGTCAGTGTCATAAAGTATGAACCATTGGTCTTAATGGTATGTTTAACGCCTTGTTTGATACATTGAAGATAAACCAATTATAACGATCTTTTTTATTATCATTAATTATACCCATAGCAATTATCATAATTAGTTGTTCCGCAGCAGTACAACTACTGCGGAGCGGCTTTTCCGCTCATTGAATTCTAAAAATAAAAAACCACAGATATTAATTTCGTGGTCTTTTTACTTATTTATTATTGCTATAATTCTTGTCGCTCACTCTTGCCGGCACGAGCGTGACGCTCGCGCTAGCCCTAGTGTTGCTTGCGCCAGCTGGGGCTTGTCTGTAGGAAAATGGACCGTAATTACAAAGATGAAAGGGAGACCGTTTTCTTGTTCAATTGATCTATGGTCCGGATCTCGGGATGATGTTCGGCCGTCCAGTCTATGAAAGCGTTGACCTTATACCCATAATCCTGCAACGTCCTCTCATTTACCTGTGAACCTTTAAGGTTCAATACAAAGTCAAGGGCCTCTTTCAAGGATTTTTGAGAGTTGACTTCCTCCTTTGGTCGGGAAGTTTCCGTGGAAATTTTAAGCGCTTCGTTCGACGTATCGACAACCGGGCCTATGGGTTCCTTTTTGGATTTATGGAGCGTCGCATTATCAGTAAAAGGGCTATAACCTTCTTTTAGGATTTCCAATAAATTCTTTCGATAGGCGGAAAGTACGGCCAGACGGTCTTCCTTGGTCTGAAATTGATTGGCCTTCCCATAGATATTCTTGATCCGTTCCAATTTTCCGGTCTTGGGATTCCGAAACGAAAAATAGACGTACCAGCGTTTGGAAAGATTGCCGTTGGCCGTGTAGATCTTTGGCTTGGAATAATTCTTTTGGTTGGACAAATCGTGTTCTAAAACGTGTTCACTTTCGTGTTCAAAAGTAACCATTTTGTAAAAAGCATCCATAAAAAAACGGTTTAGTGTGAACTAAACCGCCTGTTTCGGGTGATTTTACAATGTAGCGAGAGAGGGACTTGAACCCTCGGCCTCCGGGTTATGAATCCGACGCTCTAACCAGCTGAGCTACCTCGCCATCGGTTTTTAAAACGGCTGCAAATATAAAGTTTAATTTATTGCACATCAAACTTACGACCCCAAAAAAATATTATACTGCTTTTATTTTTTTATCATCTATAAATATATATATTGCCCAAAGTAAATACCAATGTAAATGAGCAATAAAGTCAAATTTGAAATTGAGTTCGTAATACAGTCGTCCCCGCAATTGCTTTACCAATATTTGGCCACTCCATCCGGTTTATCAGAATGGTTTGCCGATAATGTAAATTCAAGGGGTGAGTTGTTCAGTTTTATCTGGGACGATTCGGAAGAGGAGGCAAAACTGCTCAAAAGAAAAAGCGATGAGTTCGTCAAATTCGCCTGGGAAGGGAATGATGATGACACCTATTTTGAAATGAAGATCATCGTCGATGAAATTACCAAGGATGTTTCCTTGTTTATCACCGACTTTGCCGAAGCCGATGAGGTCGAGGAGGCTAAAATGCTCTGGGCCAACCAGATTTCTGACCTGAAACAGGTTTTGGGCTCGCGATAGCCCATTCTTATAGAAAGCGTATCTTTGGTCCCGAATAAAACGGGACCTTTTTTTATGGTAAATTTTAATGGGGATATGCGTACCGATGCTACCCGGTTTTTAGATGTTGAAAATCGCGGACTGCGTTATGGGGATGCATTGTATGAGCAACTTCGGGTTACAGCAGGCGCCATTTGCTTTTGGGAGGACCATTATCTTAGGCTCATGGCATCCATGCGGATCCTGCGCATGGAAATCCCAATGAAATTCACCATGGAATACCTGGAAAGCGAAATCCTAAAGACGGTTGAGAACTGTTCAAAGGGCGATCCAAATCAGGCCTGTCAGGTACGTTTTACCGTATTTCGGAACAATGGGGGCGACTATTTGCCGGAGAGCAATGCCATTTCCTTTATCATCGAGGCCCAACGATTGCAGTCCGGTTTTTATGTTTTCGAAGATCGTCCCTATGAAGTCGAACTTTTCAAGGACTACTATTGCAACACTGGCCTATTGGCCACATTGACCACCAACAATCGGATCTTGAACGTGCTCGGGAGCATTTTCGCAAATGAAAATGGCTACGATGATTGTTTGTTCTTGAATACAGATAAACAGGTCGTTGAAGCGTTAAACGGGAACTTGTTCATGGTAACTGGGACAACGGTCATAACTCCCCCGATATTGAATGGTTGTTCGAATGGGGTCTTGCGCCATCAGATCATCGGTATCATCGCCCAATTAGAGGGTATCTCGCTGCAGGAAGACGCTATTTCACCTTTTGACCTACAAAAGGCAGATGAACTTTTTATTACCAATGTGGCCTTTGGGATACGCTCCATCACCAAATATAGGAAGAAGCATTTTGAAAGTTCGCTAGCCAAAAGATTGCTTGGAAAACTAAATGCGGTTGCCAGGTTGCAACAGCTTTAATTGAGATTCGGATTTTCAGGGGCATTTGACCAAATCAGATAACTCCCCCCCAATTCGATCATTTTCTCCTTCCAAAATGCCACCGATGACTTTTGAATGATGGCACTTTCATACTCGTTCTTGACCACGATCCATGATTTGGAAGATAATTCGGCATCAAGTTGCAGGCTAGACCAGCCAGAATACCCCAAAAAGAAACGGATATCCTCATCCGAGATTATTTTTTGATTGATAAGGCTGACCGTTTTCTCAAAATCGCCGCCCCAATAAATGCCGTCGGAAATCTCAACACTATTGTCGATTAAATGAGGCACTTTGTGTATAAAATAAAGATTGTCCTGCTCTACAGGGCCTCCGTTGTATACCTGTAAGGGGATTTCAATTTCAGTGATTAGATCACTGATCGTATAGTCTAAGGGTTTGTTCAAAATAAAGCCGACAGATCCTTCCTCATTGTGTTCGGCCAAGAGTACGACCGAGCGATTGAACGACACATCACCGGTCAACGCCGGTTCAGCAATCAGAAGTTTTCCCTTTTGCGGTTTTAGATCTACCATAGTGGCGTTTACTTTGTAACTAAAATAACATATTTATAATTATAAAAAAAAGCCCCTAACAAAAAAAGCATCCCGCCATTAGCGAAATGCTTTTCCATGTTACTTTGTGTATAATCTAGTTTACGGCTTTGCCCAAATCGGCACCTGCTTTGAACTTAACAACATTCTTAGCTGCAATTTTAATAGTTTTCCCAGTTGATGGGTTTCTACCTTCCCGTGCATTTCTTTTGGAAACGGACCATGAGCCAAATCCAACTAAAGAAACCCTGTTACCTTTTTTAAGGGATTTTTGAACATTTCCCAAGAAAGATTCCAAAGACTTCTTTGCCGCTGCTTTTGTGATGCCAGCGTCTGCTGCCATAGCATCGATTAATTCTGTTTTGTTCATAATGTGATTAATTAATTGTTGTTAAAATAAGTTTTAAACGTGTAACAAATTTATAGGTATTTGTGCGCGAAGCAAGTAAAATAGGGGGAAATCAGCATTTTTGTTGATAACTCGAGAGGTTTGTTAATAAAGTAGGGCTTTTTTTACGTTTCCCCCAGCCCAATGATTGCGGGGCTTTAGACCATATGTGCACTTTCGGAAAAATTTCCACCGTTAAGCGCGTCCTGAATTTCCATTTTGCGCCTTCCGGCAAGTTGTATTTCCATAAGCTGAATAAAACCGCCATGTACCGCAACTTTCATTGTTTTCTTATCGAACAAGACCTTACCGACCTCGAAATTGTGTGCCTCGAATTGTTTGGCGGCCGAATAGATTTTTATGAAAATGGCATCGTTGCCGTTCATCAAGGTAGACCAGGCCGTAGGATAGGGGCTAAGGCCCCTAATATGATCATAGATTTCCTCAATCGACTTTCGCCAGTCGATCTCACAGGTTTCCTTACTGATCTTTGGCGCTATTTTGAGGGGGGACATACCTTTTTGTTGGAATGTTGTAACCGAGTCATTCTCGATTTGTTTAACGGTCCTAATTACTAGTAAGGCCCCTAAAAGCATTAGCCGGTCATGAAGACTACCTGCTGTTTCAGCTTCCGATATTTCCAATTCTTGTTGCAGAATGATCTTTCCGGTATCGATCTGCTCGTCGATAAAAAATGTCGTTGCGCCTGTTGTGATCTCCCCGTTTATAATGGCCCAGTTGATCGGGGCGGCCCCACGATAATCGGGCAGGAGGGAGGCATGAAGGTTAAAAGTGCCGTATTCAGGGGTTTCCCAAACAACTTTCGGCAACATTCTAAAGGCGACCACGATCTGAAGATTCGCATTCAAGGCTTTCAATTGCTCTAAGAAATGGGAATCTTTGAGATTTACGGGTTGTAATATTTTAAGGTCCTTTAGAACGGCAAACTGTTTCACGGCCGATTCCTGAAGCTGTCGGCCTCGGCCCGCCGGCCGATCCGGGGCAGTGATTACGCCCACGACCTCATACGAGTTTTCCAATAGGGCCGCCAAAGTCGCTACCGCAAATTCGGGAGTACCCATAAAAACAATTCGTAATTTTCTCTTGTCAGTCAATTTGATATTCATTTTTGGTATTAACATGTATTTTTCCCGCCTCCAGAAGTTCCTGCAAGACGCTAAGAACCAATTTTTCCCCATAGGGCAAAACGTTAATAAGTTGTCTCGAAGTATGATTGTTTTCTTGTAAGATCGCCAAGATACGTTTTGGAGCGGCTTTCAGGTAATCGGGATCGAGGGCTTTTTTTGATCGGCAAACATCGCAAATACCGCAATCCTGGCCAAAACTTTCACCAAAATAGGCCATTATCTGTTTATTCCGACACAGCTGGTCGTTATGAAGATAGGCGATCATTTGATATAACTTTTGTATTTTAAGCTGCTGGTGCTCCTTTACCTTTTTTGCGAACACGTTGATTGTTCGGTCATCTTCCCTAGGCACCAAGAAGGTAATCTCCAGATCATTATTTTTGGCCCGATAGGAGATTATGCCATCTTTTTTTAAGATGTCAAGCGTATAGAGCACTTCATGCTCCCCAACTCCAGATTTCTTGGCTATAAGTAAGGAATTTATTTTTGTGTCATATTCAAAGATACCGCCATAAGTGCGCAAAAGCGTCTGGGCTACGACCCTGATTTTCGGATGGTCCTCCAGATAGGTGAACAATTGTTCGTTTGGTATCGTAAAGCGCACCGTAATTTTTCTTGAAAACGACTCACTGAGCGCGATGACCGAGTTTTGATCGAGGAGAAGCAAGGCATTATAGGCTAAAAATGAATTTAATTTATAGACCTCGCAAAATTCATTAAAATTCAAATTATATGTTTCGTGGCTGCCTTCCCCAAATGGAATCTGAAAATAATTGTTCAGTTTGTTATAGGCCAATTTTAGGAAAGCCGTGTCGGGCAGGACCCCGAGAAACTGGTTTTTCACATGTTCCTCGTCATTTTTATGTGTCAATATGATGGCCTTGGCCGGGGCATTGTCCCGTCCGGCCCTTCCAGCCTCCTGAAAGTAATTCTCCAAACATTCGGGAATCTGATAATGAACTATCAGTGCCACATCGGGTTTATCGATTCCCATACCAAAGGCGTTGGTGGCGACCATGATCTGCACCTTGTTTTCCAACCAAAGATTCAGTCGCCCTTTCTTTTCCGATGTCGAAAGTCCGCCATGGTAATACGCGGCCGTATACCCATTGCTATTCAGGAATTGGGTCAGACTCTGGGCCAATCGTCGTGTTCTGACATAAACGATAGCACTTTTTTTGAGGCCCGTACAAAGAAGTTTTAACCGGTATTGCTTGTCTTCTTCCCAGAGGACTTCAAAGGCGATGTTTTTTCTTGCGTAGGAGTCCTTGATGATCAAGGGGTCGCTAAATTTGAGATTGGCCACGATATCGTGGGCTACTTGTTCGGTCGCAGTGGCGGTCAAGGCGATCATTGGCACTTCGGGCAATACTTCCCGTAGGTCAGAGCAAGCCAGATACGCAGGCCTAAAGTCGTGCCCCCATTGCGAAATACAGTGGGCCTCATCAACGGCAATCAAGTTCACCTTCAATCGTCGTAGCCTTTCCTTGATAAGCTCCTGTTGAAGCCGTTCAGGGGAGAGATATAAAAATTTATAATTCCCGTACAGGCAATTATCCAGCAAATCGTTCACTTCGTCATACGAAATACCTCCCGTCAAAGCGATGGCCTTGATGCCGTGTTTTTTTAGCGCATCGACTTGATCTTGTATCAAGGCTACCAAGGGGGAAATAACGATGCAGATGCCTTCCATGGCCAAGGCAGGGATTTGAAAACAAAGTGACTTACCACCGCCCGTGGGCATCAGGGCGAGTACATCCCTTTTCGCCAACAATGCCGTAACCACCTTTTCTTGGGAACCTTTAAATTCGTGAAAGCCCCATACATGCTGTAAGATTTCCTTTGGATTCTTTTTCACGATTGGGATATCAAATTTTGAAGTATAAATCGCACCCTATCAGCTACGCTTAATTTTGGTACTTCGTAGACAAGATATCCAAATCTTTGGTAAGTGGCTTCCAAGCAATCATGTATGCGAAGGGCCTCTTCATAGTTTTCGTAGCGTTCATTATCTGACGTATGTATTTCCGACCATGGGGGAAGTAAAAATATTTGATCATAGCGTGCCGCCTTACAGGTTTGGTTAAAATGATTCCCATAGCGCTGCCCAAAACAATCCATATAAGCAACAACGTCTGGCACTCCGCGGTCCATAAAAACGATTTCTTTTTGAAGACTGGTGGCTTCTTCGTACTGCAGCAGTCTGCCTTCTAGGATCCGTTCACTGAAGCGCAGGGGTTCTGATAAAAAAAGTTGGTCAATGCCTTGTTTTCTAGCTTCAAGGGTGATACTTCGTGAAATTTCATGCATACAATGATACCCCAATTGCTCTAATCGTACTATGACGGAAGTCTTTCCAGTACTGGGACCACCTGTAATCACAATTTTTTTTGGAATCAATGACAACTATTTATAAACAAAAGTAATGAATTGACATAAACCGCCATAGCGAACAACCGTACAAGTTGACACTCAAATAGGGCGTGAATACCGACCTTGATCTGACAAGTACAACGAATTTGATATACATTTGACCATTGAAACCCATCTGCCGTCGAAGAGACCGTGGCTGTTCAGAATTCTGTTTCCGGATTTGGAGACGATGCACTATATTTGCAGTAAATAAAACGTATGTCGTCCGAAGACCCGGAAGAATTTTATAAGCGATTAAAGGAACAACTTGACCTCAGTACCAGCTGGCCTTCCGATTATCTCTATAAATTTATAGTCCATAGCAAGACCGATACGGTTTTGAAGATACAGGACATTTTCGATAATATGGGAGCTGTCATAGAATCGAAATTGTCTAAAAAAGGAAAATACACCAGCATATCCATTACGGTAAACCTTGAAAATTCGGAAGCCGTTATCAAAAAATATAAGGAAGTAGGGGAGCTCGAAGGAGTTATCTCCTTATAATATAGTAATTCATTTATAATTTTGTTACTTTGCAGACGTTATAGAATTACTTCCCTAAATAAGTATTTACACAAAATCTTTCAAATTGAATTTAGTAGAAAACCTAGAATACAACACCGAGCGACCACATCTAATTATCCCTGAATATGGGAGACATTTTCAAAAGATGGTCGACCACGCCGTTTCCATAGAAGATACTGCGGAACGCAACAAGGTGGCCAAGGCCATAATAGATGTCATGGGCAATTTACAGCCCCATTTAAGGGATGTGCCCGACTTTCAGCACAAACTTTGGGACCAATTGTTCATCATGTCAGATTTTAAATTGAAGGTAGATTCCCCCTTTCCGATTACGTCAAAGGAGGCGCTGATGGAGCGCCCGGAACCGCTGGAATATCCGCAGAACCATCCGAAATATCGATTTTATGGCAACAACATCAAACGTATGATCGATGTGGCCGTAAAATGGGAAAAGGGCGATATGCGCGATGGCCTTGAATACGCCATAGCCAATCATATGAAAAAATGTTATTTGAACTGGAACAAGGATACCGTTGATGACAAGGCGATCTTTACCCATTTGTATGAGCTCAGTGACGGCCAAATAGATCTTACAGGTGAAAATCTTACCGAAAGCGGTCAGTTCTTAAAAAATAAGGTGGCCAAGACCCCGAGAAGTTCATCCCCTAAAAAGAGTCAAAGAAACAATAATCGCGGTAAAAAGCGCTTCTAATATTCCCGATCTTACATGGGTACATTTAAAATTGAAGGTGGGCACCAACTTTCAGGCGAGATTATTCCTCAAGGGGCTAAAAATGAGGCCTTACAGATACTTTGTGCAGTGCTCCTCACTCCCGAAGAAGTAACAATTCATAATATTCCGGATATCGTAGATGTCAATAAATTGATATCGCTCCTAGAAGATCTGGGAGTCAAGATCCAAAAGAAGAAGAAGGGGTCCTATACCTTTAGGGCCGACGACGTCAATCTTGATTATCTGCAATCGGATCGGTTTAAGGAAGATGGGCGAGGCCTTCGCGGATCGATTATGTTGGTGGGGCCCTTGCTTGCGCGATACGGAAAAGGATATATCCCAAAGCCCGGAGGCGATAAGATCGGCCGTCGTAGGTTGGATACCCATTTCGAAGGATTTATAAAACTCGGCGCAAAATTCCGCTACAATAAAGAAGAACATTTTTATGGCGTCGAGGCCAAAAAGTTAAAGGGTACCTACATGTTGCTCGACGAGGCGTCGGTAACCGGGACCGCGAATATCGTAATGGCCGCCGTATTGGCAGATGGCGAAACCACCATATACAATGCCGCTTGCGAACCCTATTTGCAGCAATTGTGTAAAATGCTCAACCGTATGGGCGCCAAGATCAAAGGCATAGGTTCAAACTTATTGGTCATTGAAGGCGTTCAAAAGTTGCAGGGCACAGAGCATACGATGTTACCCGATATGATCGAAATCGGAAGTTGGATCGGGCTTGCGGCGATGACCAAGAGCGAACTCACCATCAAGAATGTAAGTTGGGACGATCTCGGTCAGATACCGGCCGTTTTTCAGAAACTTGGGGTTACCGTAAAACGCAAAGGCGATGATATTTTTATCCCGAAGCATACACATGGGTACGAGATCCAAAATTTTATTGATGGCTCCATCCTGACCATAGCCGACGCCCCATGGCCTGGATTCACACCTGATTTATTAAGTATCATCCTTGTGATGGCCACTCAGGCCCGTGGGGAGGTGGTCATCCATCAGAAAATGTTCGAAAGCCGTTTGTTCTTTGTAGATAAATTGATTGATATGGGCGCCAAAATCATACTTTGTGACCCGCATAGGGCCACGGTAATCGGTCATGATTTTAAGTCTACCTTAAAGGCAACTACCATGGTTTCACCCGATATTAGGGCTGGAATTTCACTTTTAATCGCCGCCTTATCCGCCAAGGGAACCTCGACGATACATAATATCGAACAAATCGATAGGGGATATGAGAATATCGATGGTCGCCTAAGGGCCATAGGGGCAAAAATCGTACGCGTATAGAGTCATACTCCAAATGCAATTCACCTGCGGTATTGTGAAATTTTCCGGCAAGTAAATTAAGGAAAGATCAAAATCCATTCATGTCAGCATACAACGCCATTATCATAGGTTCGGGACCAAATGGTCTTGCTGCTGCTATTGAACTCGCCAAAAACGGGCAAAAAGTATTGGTAATCGAAGGTGCCGATACAATAGGCGGAGGTACTCGGACAGGGGAACTTACCTTACCCGGTTTTCAACATGATCATTGTTCGGCAGTACATCCCATGGCAGTTTTATCGCCCTATCTAAAAACATTGCCCCTGGGGAAATTCGGATTGAAATGGATCTATCCGGAAGTCTCGGTAGCACATCCCATGGATGATGGTCCTACATTGCTTCTCTCCAAATCAATCGAAGATACCGCAAAACGGCTCGGCGTTGATGCCAAGGCATGGACCAATATCTTTCAATATTATACAGCACATGGGCATCAAATCCTGGAAGACAGTATGAAACCCCTGGGTATTCCAAAACACCCCATCTCGTTTACGAAATTTGGATTGCGGGCGTTGCTGCCGGCAAGTACTTTTGCCAATTTCAGCTTTAAGGACAAATATGCAAAGGCTTTGTTTGCAGGATGTGCGGCACATAGCGTCTTGCCATTGGAATATTTTTTTACAACAGCCTTGGGCTTGATTTTCGGCATGACGGGCCATATGCAAAATTGGCCAATCGCCCAAGGTGGTTCGCAAGCCATCACGAACAGTATGGCCACTTATTTTAGTTCGTTGGGTGGGGAGATACGTACTTCACACTGGATTCGGGATATCAAGGAACTTCCAACTGCGGATGCCATAATTTTTGATACAGATCCCAGACAATTGGCCCAAATTGCCGAATCTGAATTGCCGTCAGGCTACCGAAAAAGATTGATGAAGTATAATTATGGACCTGGCGCCTTTAAATTAGACTGGGCGCTTGATGGCCCAATTCCTTGGAAAGATGCGAACGCTTTAAAGGCTTCGACGGTACATTTAGGGGGTACCTTGGAGGAAATAGCCTTCAGCGAACGTATGGCCTGGGATGGCAAGCATTATGACAAACCGTTTGTACTACTTTGTCAACAGAGTATTTTTGATGGCAGTAGGGCACCAAAAGGGAAGCATACGGGCTATGCATATTGTCATGTTCCCCAGGGTTCTACAAAAAATATGACCGAGGCAATCGAAAATCAAATTGAACGCTTCGCCCCGGGTTTTAAGGATATCGTACTAAAGCGCCATATGACCAATACCGAGGCCTTTCAAAATTACAATCCGAATTATGTTGGGGGTGCGATTACCGGGGGCGCGGCTAATTTCAGTCAACTCTTCACAAGGCCTGTGGCTCGTATCAACCCCTATACGACCCCCAATCCAAAGATATTCATATGTTCTGCCGCCACGCCACCAGGAGGCGGAGTGCATGGCATGGGTGGCTATTGGGCTGCCAGGGCCGTTTTGAAGAGTACGGGATTCAGTAAAACTTAGGGACTTAAATTTCCTATGGTTATAAAGTATTCCTATCTATTCTTTATTCCTCCGATGGCAATTTACACGAATTAAAATTCGGTTAGCTACTTTTATCAACCAGGGTACCATCTGGATATTTTGCGAAACGCCCTTTCTCCCTTTGATGTACATTATCGGGATAGGGCCAAGGCCATCCACCAAATTGTGTCAACCGATATTCCTGGAGGGCCTTTTGTATCTCATCTTGGGTGTTCATCACAAAAGGACCATGCTGTACAACCGGTTCACCAATAGGTTTTCCTTGGAGTACCAAGATGTTGGCAGGGTGGTCTCCAGCCGTTATCTTAATTTCGGCGAGGGCGTCTAGATGAATGCCTGAATTCGAAGGTATTGCCGTATCGCCAATATGCAGTTCCGAACCGCTATAAAAATAGAGTGTACGCTGTACCGAAGATTTAGCCTTGGGCAGGGTAAACGTCCTGTCCGCATTGATTTGGAGCATCCAAATAGCTACTTCATTCTCAGGATCGGCCGCCCAGGAATTTGGGGCAGGAGGGGGTGCTTGGTGATTCCCATAGTTTCCTGCGATGACCTTGACCATGCCATCCTCTGTTTGAATTATCGGAAGCTCTTCATGCCAAAGCATCGTAAAATGCGGGTCTACGAACTTATCCTTTTTCGGTAAATTCAACCATATCTGGAAGAGCTCCAACGTATTTTCAGAATCGGTGCGCAATAACGGGAACATTTCACAATGCTGTACCCCGCGCCCTGCGGTCATCCATTGCACATCGCCTTCACCAAACCTTCCCGCAGCCCCCAACGAATCAGAATGGTCACAATAGCCTTTATTCGCAATCGTAACGGTTTCAAAGCCCCTATGAGGATGATACGGAAATCCGGGAATGGTATGCCCATGGTACATGCGCCACCCATCCTTGCCTGCAAAATCATTCCCGAGGTTATGACCTTCCAGTGAGGCAGCAGGTCCCATGTTTTCATTGCCTTTGGGATAATAATCCATATGATAGGCACAAAAAAGAAAGGGATCTTGGGTCTGCCAAGGAAATCCCAACGGAAATATGTGTTGAATTGCTGAATGCATGGTATTGTTTTTACTGCTAATTTACAACAATGGTCTAAATGAAAATCCCAGCAAAATGTTAAGTGCCCATAGGTCGACTAGTGCATCGCCGTATTGATTTCGACCCAATTGTTTTCGGGATCCTTTATATAAATTTGCCGAACCCCGTCAGACCTTAGGGTAATCGCATTTTCCTTCCCTGGCCAATCCCAAAATGGGATTTCGTTGGCCTTTAAATGCGTGATAAATTCATCGAGTTTTTGAGTGGCCAGACAAAGATGCCCGCTTTTATTATGTTCCATGGCGACACTGTCCTTGCCGATCAAATGTAGCTGTGTAGTGCCATGTATTCGAAACCACCGAAACCCAGGGGCATTATCGGGATGTTGAATTTCTTCTAAGTGAAGGGTATTCGCATAAAAATCTCCCACTTTTTTTAAATCCTTCACTATCAATGAATAATGATCATATTGAAAGTCAAACGATTGGGCGACAAGCAGGCTGGTGTTTATTAGCAACAGAAACAAGAGTATTTTTTTCATTGTATTTGGTTTTGAGGGAACAAGATACTTAAAATTAACGGGGGGTATGTGCCACTAACAAGATTCCGTCGACGATCATGTATTGGGCCGCAGCATAGGTCGCCATTACAAAAACAGGCGCCCATGGCACGGGCATCATAAATTTTTCAAATGCCAACACACTGTCGGAAGTGATAAAGAACAAGGCGCCAAGAAAAACAAGCCGAAAACTACCCGCACCTACACTACCATAACGACGATATGCGGTCGTTGCCATAAATAGAATAGCCATCACATAGAGTGTAACCGGGAAAAGCAGTGTGCCGATGCCATCTTTGAGAATATAGAGCAACGTGCCGCCATAGATGAAAAGCGCAATGATAACCGTGCGGAAATAGGGTGGAGGTGTGGCATTCCATTTCCGAATGAATACAAGAATGTAGCAGAAATGGGCCAGTAGAAATGAAAGTAGGCCTAAAATGAAATAGGTACCTGAAGGATCCTCAAAAAGCAACAGCATGTCGCCGATCCATGAAAAAAAAGCGCCAACAACATGAATCGATACATTCGCTTTTCGAGTTTCCGCCCAACATTCCCGAAATAAAGCAATAGGGATAAAAGTATCAGGGGTTTGCTCACGATACGAAGCGACGACCAATTCAACAAAGTGACCACCAGATCAAACACTACCAAAATCACGAAGAGTATATTGAAATAGGTTTTCCCTACCATTTTAGTCGTGGCCTGCATTCTTAAATAACCTTGTTTTGCACCCGATATACTGCACGTACCTCTTTAGTATTCGCCATACAAAGGTTTTCCGATTCCGTTTTAAAATGGGGTAGGTTCAGTTGCCAGGATGTTCCGAATCTATCAATTAAACTACCAAATTTACAACCGTACCTAGTAGCGCTGAGTGGCTGCACTACCTCACCTCCTAGCAATAAAGAATTATAGGTAGTGTCAATTTCCAGTTCAGAAGTACATTCAACATAAATGGCTTGCGAAGACAACGCGACCTTGTCTTTTATTGGTGTATAATAGCTACGGTAAAACCTATCGGAGTTGAATCTCAGGATGGTCTGTGAGGGCATACTACTAATACGGCCTTGTCTCGACGCGTTGCCACTATGGTATTCAATTTGCGTATCCGAAAAGAGCGACCCATAGAATTTTAGGGCCTCCTCGGCAAGGCCCTCAAGGAGAAATATGGGGATTAGTTGCTGATGCATAGGTAATTACATAACTTTCGAAATGAAAATGAACTACTTTTCGGATATACTTTTTTCAATCCGACTGTCGGGAATAAACCAAATCATGGCCACCAATATATAACCGGAAATGGCGAACCAAGTATTGACGAAAGCCAAAATCAATGCAAGCACATACAGGATAACGGAGATTTTCCCCTTCGCATCATTCCCGATTGCCTTTCGCAGGACAAAGTCATCCGGATGGCTTCTCAGAATAAAGCCTTGAAGGATAAAATAGGCTATGGCACTCATTAATAATACAAAACCGTACGTGGCAATCGGCACTGCGGCTAAATGGTGTTCACCTACCCATGAAGTAACAAAGGGCACCAATGAAAGCCAAAATAGCAAATGCAGATTCGCCCAAAGGATATTACCGTTCACTTTCTCAGTAGCCTTGAATAAATGGTGATGATTGTTCCAGTAGATCCCCAGATAAATAAAACTAATGGTATAGCTTGATATGGTTGGAATCAGGGGCATCAAAGAATGCAAATCGGCGGCTTCGGGTGCTTTTAATTCCAATACCATAATCGTAATGATGATTGCCAAGACCCCATCACTAAAGGCCTCCAGTCTGTTCGTGCCCATTGTCATCCTTGAAACGCTATTTTGTTATGGGTGCCATCACAATACGGCTTGTTGCCAGAAGCACCGCAACGGCAAAAAGCGGTTATCCGTTCTTTGCTGTCAGTTGTATCGTTATGGTTGACTTCCAGTGCGCCATGCACCATAAGGGGACCATTCTTTCGCACTTCGACTTTGGTAACAGGATGATTTACGGCGTTTTCAGTATCTGGGACTTCTGTTGCCATTGCATAGCTAAGAGCACCTGACGGACACAGGGCGATTTGCGCCTTAAGTTCCTCAACACTGGCATTTTCAGCCTTGATCCATGGCTTTTCGTTCGGATTGTAGACCTTAGGCAATGCCCGTACGCAGTTCCCTGAATGAATGCATAAATGCGGTTTCCAAACTACTGTTAGCGCACCATTGGTGTATTTTTTAGTGATTTCCCTATCTGTCATGATTATTCAATGTTAATTCCTTTTAAAACTAATTTTTTCCATTCGGGATGGCGTTTGATATACATGGCTACATAAGGACACAAAGGTACTAATGTTAGATTTTTAGACGCGATGTCCTCAAGAACCTTTCGCGTCAAAGTAGCGGCAACACCTTTGCCTTCCAATTCCTTGGGAACCTCGGTGTGCGTAAGGTATATTTTATCCTGGGCCTTGATATATTCGATTCTTGGGACAAATCCATTGATATGGAATTCGTAGCGCTTGCGTTCCGAATTATCGATCAATTGTAATTCCTCGTTATCCATAGCCTTCATTTTATTTTTTACCAATGGGAGGCGGACCGGCGGGAATCATTGCCTCATAGACTTCATCACCTTTCCTTTGTTTATATTCGGCCTTGATCTTTTCGACCAGTTTCGGATTTTCGAAAAGATCCACCATGGTCATCCCCAATGCCTTGGCGGCCTGCAGCATCCCCTTATGGCCAATACTCATGCCCCCGCAAGCCACTACTGCCCACGAATGCCAAGGCGTATCTATGGGGGCAGTGGTAACGCCGAGGCTAATATTGGGAACATTCCAGCTGACATCCCCGACATCGCTTGACGCACCACCCTGGTTATCCTTGGTTTCTTCAAGCGGACGAATCTCGCTGTCCATACCCACTTGCGGAGTACCGGTTGCTTCCTGTATTTTTTTGGCAAAGGCAACTTCTTCAGGTGTATATGAGATGGGGCCTAATAATTCTAGATTTTGTTGCACTGCTGTTGCGCCAGTACGGTTGACCAATATCTCGTAAATACCCGAAATCAAGGTTATTTTATAGTCTACATTGGCCATGATTGCCGCTCCTTCGGCCATTTTTCGTACGCGTTCATATACCGGCATCATCCCACTGCGTTTGCTGTCACGAACGCGAACCCATAAACGGGCGTAATCGGGCACTACATTAACTACTTGACCACCATCCTGTATTTGATAATGAATGCGAACGGTAGGTTTAATATGTTCCCGGTAGTAATTTATTCCCGTCGTATACAACTCCAAGCCATCGACGGCACTGCGCCCATTCCAGGGATCCATACTGGCATGCGCCGCCTGACCATAGAATTCTACCATAAAATCTACGAGCGCCAATGAACTTTGTACTGGGGCCATCGTCTGTGCGCTCGGGTGCCAGCTCAGATTGACATCGACATCGTTCCAGAGACCTTCGCGTACCATCCATATTTTTCCAAAATATTTTTCCTCTGAAGGGGTACCTAGAAATTTGATGGTACCATGGAGTTTCCCTTGTTCCATTAATTCCTTTGCGGCAATGGCGGCACCCAAACTGGCAGCACCGAAAAGATTGTGCCCGCAGCCATGGCCCGCGGCCCCTTCCTGCAGCGGTTCTTTCGTGGGTTGTGCTTTTTGTGAAATACCCGGAAGGGCATCAAATTCACCCAATACACTGATTACCGGACTTCCTGAACCATAGGTGGCGACAAAAGCGGTAGGCATGCCCGCTACCCCGCGTTCGACAGTGAAGCCATTCTTTTGGGCATAATCGGCCAAGATCCGGGACGAATTGGTCTCTTCGAAGGCGGTTTCCGCCAAGGACCAGATCGAATCACTTATTTTAATAAGGGCTGCTTGATGTTTTTCAACCGAAGCGATGATGGACTTTTTATTGGGGTCTATCTTTTGGGCAGTTAGCGACATGCAACCTAGCAGCAGTAAGACTTGAAGTATGCTTTTTTTCATAAGTGATCCTGAATTGTGTTCAAGTTGATAAAGATTCCTTAGGTCTGTTTCATAGTGGGCCATTGGGCACAGGTAAATATACCAAATTCTAGGTTTTTTTTGATTACCATGAACGCTTTTGAGCAGAACCCACTCGAAAGTTAGCGCAGATAGCTGCAACCTCCCTCATTTCAGAACTATGAGCTCGACCAGGTAATTCGCCGAATATATTAGGTGTAAGGCAATATGTTGGTGTCCTAAACAGTTAATTACCTAGCATTTGGACAAATTTTAAGCCGAATCAGTACCAACCACAACCGACAATAATGAAAAAAATTGAAACTTTATTCCTCACGTGCTTATTGACCCTACTTTTAGGTGCATGCAGTGCCACCAACAAATTGACTATGGGCGCGATAGAGCCCGCCCAGGTGCACCTTTCTTCTGAGATTACGAAGGTGGGTATATTAAATCGCAGTATTCCATCTTCGGCAAACGAAACAATCGATAAAATTGACAAAGTGCTTTCCCTTGAAGGCCGCAATTTGGATAAAGAAGGGGCTAAGGCCGCCGTTACAGGGCTTTCGGACGAACTTTCCCGAGACGATCGTTTTGAGGATGTCAAGATAATCGATGCCTCTGAATCCCAAAGAAAAGGACTTGGGGTTTTCCCGGCTGCCCTTAGTTGGGCAACCGTTGAAGAAATTTGTAATGCGAACGGGGTCGATGTTTTGTTTTCGTTGGAGTTTTATGACACCGATACTAAAGTTGCCTACGAGTCGACCCTGGTGACAATACCCAACAATTTGGGAATCAACGCGAAGATTCCAGGTCATAAGGTTACGTTGAATACAGCCATAAAAAATGGATGGCGTATTTATGACCCGGTTTCGAAACAACTCTTGGACGAGTATGTGTCAAATAATTTTATAACATCGGTCGGAGAAGGCATAAATCCGGTAAAGGCCCTTGAGGCGGTGGTTGGCCGAAAGGAAGCGGTACTTCAAGTGAGCAACAATATTGGAAACTCTTATGGATTGATTATTAAGCCATTACGAAAAAGAATATCTAGGGATTATTTTGTGAGTGGGACCGATAATTTTGTCATTGCCAAACGACGTGCCCAAACAGGTGATTGGGAGGGTGCCGCTAAATTATGGGAACAGGAATTGAATAACCCGAAGTCGAAAGTCGCTGGTAGGGCCTGCTATAATATGGCGATTATCAGCGAAATAAATGGCGATCTTGAAAAAGCACTTGATTGGGCCTCCAAGTCCTATGCCGACTATAATAATAAGGAAGCTTTGCGGTACATCAATCTATTGAATCGACGCTTGGCCGAGCACCGTGAGTTGGAACGGCAACTCGCCCGATAGCATATAGCAGCATAGAGATAAAAACGGGCGCTGATTATCCGACGGCTTTTTTGTAGACCTCCAAACAGCGTTCGCGGGCCATTTTGTGATCGACCATCTTTTCGGGATAGCCGCTTTGGCCCAGTTCAGGGACCCATTTTGAAATATAGTCCTTTTGGGCATCGAATTTCGCTACTTGGGTCATGGGATTGAATATCCTAAAATACGGGGCGGCGTCAACCCCACTGCCTGCAGCCCATTGCCAGTTGCCTACATTGGCACTCAGTTCAAAGTCTAATAACTTTTCGGCAAAATAAGCTTCTCCCCAACGCCAATCGATTAAAAGATGTTTGCACAAGAAACTTGCCGTTAACATACGTACCCGATTGTGCATGTAACCAGTAGTGTTCAGTTCGCGCATACCTGCGTCGACCAGCTCAAACCCTGTCTGGCCGTTTTTCCACTTTTCAAATTCTTCCTTGTCGTTTCGCCAAGCGATACGGTCGTATTTAGGTTTAAATGCATGCGTTACGGTTTGTGGAAAATGCCATAAAATCTGCATAAAGAATTCCCGCCAAATAAGTTCATTCCAAAATATTTCATTTTTTTCAGAAATAGCCTGTTTCATTATTTTTCGCACAGAGACAGTTCCAAAACGTAGGTGCGGGCCCAATCTTGAAGTACCCCCATCTATTGCCGGAAAATTACGCGTTCGTTCGTAATTGTTAATCATATCACCCGTTACCTTATAGGAAGGGACTTTAAGGGTTGCCGGTTCAAAGCCAATGTCTTGAAGTGAAAGATCAGGAAGTGATACATTCTTTAAGAGGTTGTTCAATGCGTTGTTGGTCGTATGCAGCCGCACATGGTCTTCGGGATTAAAAATCTCCTTCCATCTATTTTTATATGGGGTGTATACCACATAGGGGTCGCCATCGCCCTTTACGACCTCGTTTTGTTCAAAAATCACCTGGTCCTTAAAAGAGTTGAAGGCAATCCCACGTGCATTCAAGAAACTCTTGATGTCTGCATCCCGTTGGTGGGCGTAGGGTTCATAATCACGATTCGTATACACCCCTTGAATATCAAAATCCCTAGTAAGGATTTCAAAAACCTGAACAGGTTTATCATGATACAGGGCTAGGCTCCCATTATAATTCTCCCTCAGGGCACTTTGCATACTTTTCAACGTCTCATGAATAAAAGAAACCCGTGCATCATTAGCAGGTAGTTTGTCAAGTATCTCCGGATCAAAAATAAAAATTGGCAAGACGGGGTACGGCCCTTTTAAAGCCGCTAAAAATCCCACGTTATCATCCAATCTCAAATCTCTTCTAAACCAAAATACAGCTATTTTCTCAAGCATTTTCCGTAGTGCACTTTATTAAGATTCCTAAATACTGCAGTATCAATTTCATATGATTAAGTTCCCCGGGGATCATCCAATATTCAAACTACCAATACCTCCATCAACCGTAATGACCTGACCGGTCATCCAACTGCTCTTTTCGCTTACCAAAAATACCGCCAAGTTTGCAATATCAACGGGTGCACCGACTCTTTTTAAAGGATGGCGCTGCGCCATCAACTCCCGTTTGCTTTCAGAACTCAATAATCTGCTGGCCAATGGAGTATCTACTAGGGAGGGAGCGATGACGTTAACCCGAATATTCGGTGCGTATTCGGCGGCCAGCGACCTTGCAAAACCTTCGATAGCCCCCTTCGCAGCGGCAATACTCGTATGAAAGGGCATGCCTGTCCCGGCCGCCACGGTACTAAAGAAAACCATACTGCCGCCTTTCGACATTTTCGGAACTAGTTCCTTGACCACTTGTACCAAACTGAAAAAATTCAATTGCATGTCTGCCTTAAAGGTTTCGAGCGATAGCATTTTAAAGGGCTTCAGATTGATGCTTCCCGGGCAATATAGTAATCCATCGATTGTATTAGGAAAGTCGTTGGCGTCAAATGAGTCGGTAAGTACGTCAAACATAAGATGATGAACGTTCATGCCTTCTATGGCGCCCAATGTACGCGACGCCACATAAACCTCATAATCGGCAATTAACTGTTCTGCAATTTGAAGCCCAATTCCGTGGGAGCCCCCGATCATTACGATATTCTTTTTCATTTTAAATAGATTTCAATTGCAATTCGTTGGATGAATGTGGCATGCTACCGAACAATTCTAAAAGCTTTTGTTCACGATATCTGAATATTGCTACGATTTGGCGTTTGATAAAGAGTCGATAGGCCAGTTGCCCAAGAATACCAAAGGGCAGCTTGAAGTCAACTAGGTCCTCCATGACCACACCGCCAGCTATGGGACGTATGAAATGTTTATGGTGCCAGAGGGAATAGGGTCCAACCCGTTGTTCATCAACAAAGTATTCGCCAGTTTGAGCATGGGTGATTTCAGTCACCCATCGGGTCGTATAGCCTGGAAAAGGAGATACCGTATATTGAATAATTTGACCGGCATATAGTTTTCGGTCGTCTCCCGATAAAATATGAAATCCCATATTCGATGGCGTGATTATCTTTAGATTTGCGGGATTCGAAAGAAATTCCCATGCCTCCATTGGGGAGATGGGCAGCGATTGTTTTGAAATGAGTTGGTAGAGCTTCATAAAAGGTATTTGTCAAAATTACAGGTAATAATGTTTAACATAAAATTAAATAAGTTAAACAATACATAAAACCCATGTTGCTGTCCCAATTCACAGCTTGGGGGATTTAGCTAGGACGGTGCATTCGAAGGGGATTTGGTTACCTTCGTCCCTTTATTTTCCGGAAAGACCGTCAATTTTGTAATTTCGATAAATTTCCTTTATGAAAAATCAGATACTAACTTGGTTACTTCTATTCATATCGTGCTGTATTTGGTCACAAGGCGTCAAAATAAATGGAAAATTGCCAAAGGAATTGTCCGAATCATCAGGACTGATATTTTATAACGGCCACCTTATCAGCCATAATGATTCTGGTAATTCTGCCCAATTATTTGAAATAGATACCCTAACCCTACAGATTGTTCGCAGGGTCACCCTAATCAATGCAGCAAATAGGGATTGGGAAGATATAGACCAAGACGAGCAATTCATATATGTAGGCGATTTTGGAAATAATAAGGGTACACGGCAAAATTTGGCAGTGTATCGCATACGCAAAACGGATTACAATCGGTCTGATACGGTCATGGCTGAAAAAATAGCATTCAAGTATGAGGACCAAACCGATTTTACGAAAAAGGGCGGGAATAGCGACTGGGATGCCGAGTCCCTATTTGCAATCGATGACAAATTAGTTATTTTAACCAAACAATGGCAAAGTAATGGGACGGTAGCCTATAGTATCCCAAAGCTTCCCGGAACCTATGTTGCAAAAAAAATGGATAGTATTTCAAATATGGGAAGGATAACGGGTGCCACCTATAATAAGGCGACGAAATTGCTTTATCTCATAGGGTATTCCAGGTTCTTGATTCCTTTTTTGGTTCGGGTAGAAAATCCTAGTCCAGACGCTATTTTTGCTGGTGGAATCGTCCGTACCGATTTGGAAATGGGTTTCGTTCAAGCCGAGGGGATTACCTATGTTTCGGCGGATCATTATTTCTTTTCCTCTGAATTTTTTAGCAGGAAAAGCCCGGCGATCACTTCAGAAAATAGCTTGTTCTCCTTTACGGTCGACGAAAAAGGAAGTTTACAGCTAGCACCAGCAGGCAACTAATTGGCGATGCCTAGTCGCGTAGCACACTTGAAATGAAAATTCTTTAAGGCAAAAGTAATTCTTCCTTCGTATGACAAGGAGATACCTACAACGGTAGCTATTAAACAAGCTTTGAGGTTGCCGAGAAACCATATAAGATTTTAGATGAATCGGTACTAATTACGAGTTGCATACAAGAAACCATTAAAAGTAGCAAGGTTTACCGTGGGTAGGTATCAAAATGATGTCACCGTAGAGTGCAGCAAATTCGTTCCTAAAAGGCTACAATTTTAGTTGACCAACCCCTTTTTATTTAAGATATTATTAACAAATGGCGCACAGGTTTATCCATAGTTTTGTGAAAACTGAAAAACAAAATACTATGAAGAAGTTATTACTAGTACTCTGTGCAGCGTTTGCGACCACAATCGTGCAGGCACAGATTGAAACTCCGCCGCCAAGTCCGTCATCTACCTTGACTCAAAAGGTCGGTTTAACGGATGTTACGGTAGCTTATTCGCGACCATCGATGCGCGGTAGAACGATTTTTGGCGACCTTGTACCGTATGGTCAAATTTGGCGTACAGGTGCAAATGCACGCACAACAGTAGCGTTTAGTAACGATGTTACCATTGATGGTACCCTCTTAAATGCTGGCACCTATGCTATTTTCACAAAACCAAGCGCTACCTCTTGGGAGGTTTATTTTTATACCGACACCCAAGGAGGTGGAGTACCTGGTGAATGGGATGAGAGTAAGGTTGCCGCAAAAGTGACCGTACCGATTTTTGCAATGGAGATGAACGTCGAGACTTTTACGATTACAATCGATGATTTAAATGACAACGGGGCTACTTTGGGCATGTTGTGGGAAAAGGTCTATGTTGGAGTAAAGTTTTCTGTTCCTACGGATGAAGCAGTAACCGCAAATATTGATAAGGCGTTAAACGGGCCATCCGCTGATGATTATTATGCAGCAGCGGTTTATTATATGAATTCGGGCAAGGACATCAATAAGGCCAAGGTTTGGATGGACAAGGCGATGGCTATGACCGAAAACCCAGCCTTTTGGCAACTTCGTCAGCAATCATTGGTCTATGCCAAGGCCGGTGATAAAAAAGCGGCGATTGAGGTAGCGAAGAAATCGTTGGCAGCTTCAAAAGAGGCAAAAAATGATGATTATATCAAGTTGAATACCGACTCATTAAAAGAGTGGGGCGGCATGTAGCCCTTAATCGACAAATTAAATAAGCCCCGGGTATTTCGATATTCGGGGCTTTTTTGTGGATACTGGAAAGCCAGAACATTTGAGCGGCCCTATTTCCTAGGCCTGCCGTCGGCATCAATTCGGTAACTTGATGATTGCAGTACGATTAAAAACATTACTTTGTTATTAGCTCGTTTCCCAGGGACTTCCATATAGCTGCAAAACTATCTATATAGATAGGTCAGTCAATCTAACTGCGAAGACGGTAAAAGGTGCATGATTACCAAGTTTGAAACACATGTATTTTAGGTTTTGATTGGCGGATTTTTAAGCAATCTGTCAAAACCTTCCAAAATGCAGGACATAATTATGACGAGGCCGCATCCTATGAAATTCAGCCACAAATACCCCAACTTTTCCTGACCAGAAGGATAAATGTGAATGTAGTTGTAATAGATGATGCACACTAAGATCTGGGTCAAGATCGCAGCAAAAAATACAGCATTCCCCTTGATAAACTTAAAGAAGAAGGCCAATAGGAATATGCCCAGGACGTTGCCATAAAATATGGACCCTATGATATTTACCAATTGGATCAAATTATCGAACAAATTGGCGACACAAGCGATTGAAATGGCGATTATTCCCCATAAAAGTGTAAACACTTTTGAAGCGTTTACGTAATGTTTTGGGGAGAAGGTGCCTTTTATATTGCGTTTGTAGAGATCGATGGCCGTTACCGTACCCAGGGCATTCAATTCAGAGGCCGTCGATGACATGGCGGCCGATAAGATGACGGCCAACAAAAGGCCGATAAGCCCTTTGGGTAAATTGTGCAGGATAAAATGAATAAACACATAGTCCTTATCATTGGTTTCGGCACTGCTATCGGCTTTTTCGATAATCGATTTTGCCAAGACCCGATTAGTACTATCTTTTTTGTTAATGGCTATTATTTGCAATTTGGCGTCTTCAACTGCGACATATTCCTTCAATTCCAACGCTGCGGAAAATCGATCTTGGGCCATTTTCTTTTGGGCTTCCAATTGCTTTTGCGCATCCTCCAGTGCATGATAGTCATTTGCATAGCTTGAATTAAGTACCTTTTGTGTAGCCGAAGGATTAAAATTCAGGGGCGAAGGATTGTATTGATAGAATACGAATACCATCACACCTACCAACAAGATAAAAAACTGCATCGGGATTTTAAAAATCCCATTAAAAACCAATCCCAATTGACTTTCTCGAACCGATTTTCCGGTCAAGTAACGCTGTACCTGACTCTGATCTGTACCAAAATAGGCCATAGCCAAAAACAGTCCCCCAGTAATTCCACTCCAAAAGGTATATCTACTGGTTGTATTCATACTAAAATCAAGGATATTGAGCTTGTCGCTAGCACCCGCTATTTTTAAGGCTTTTGCAAATGTGATATCTTCAGGAAGATAGCCCAGGATAAAAAAGAAGGTAATGAACATACCCATCATGATGATGAACATCTGCTGCTTTTGGGTCACACTCACCGCTTTGGTACCCCCAGAGACCGTATAAACGATTACCAAAGTCCCAATTAAAATATTCAAAATTCGAAGATCCCACCCGAGAACGGCCGAGAGAATAATCGAAGGTGCAAAAATCGTGATTCCCGCGGCAAGACCGCGCTGCATCAGAAAAAGTATGGCCGTAAGGGACCGCGTCTTTAAATCAAATCTGTTTTCCAGAAATTCATAGGCTGTGTAGACATTAAGTCTATAGTATATAGGAACGAAGACCAAACAGATAATGATCATCGCCAAGGGGAGTCCAAAATAGAATTGTACAAAGCCCATTCCATCATGGAAAGCTTGTCCAGGTGTTGATAAAAACGTAATCGCACTAGCCTGAGTCGCCATCACCGATAGGCCAATGGTCCACCATTTTGCTTCATTACCGCCTAGAACGTAGTCGCTAACGTCCTTGCTACCGCGAGTTCGTATAACACCATATACAACGATAAATAATAATGTGCCAGCAAGAATAAACCAATCTAGTGCTCCCATATCACGTATATGCGGTCATTAGATAATAAAAGATCAAAACATAGATAATGTTTAGAATCAACACTGTAGAATATTCCTTTTTCCAGACTATTTTATCCAATCCGTTCATCCCTTGATATTGTTTTTTGTTTCTACTTTTTCCTTTCCGATCGATAACATATTGGCAAAAAGCTTAAACGCCCCTGGAACTCCGGCGGGCAACTCCCTAAAAAAACTTAGCCCAGTATAAATGTAATTCCCTTTACCATAGGGTGCTACCAAAAGGCTTCCTTCAGTGGCCGTTTCCCCGGGATCTTTCATTGATAAGATGGGGGTGAATTTTGGATCCCATTTATTGGGATAATAAAGTCCTCGTTCCTGAACCCAACCTTCAAAATCTGGAGGGGTTATTTTATTCGGAAAATTTACAAGGGAATGGTTTTTGGCAACGATTTCGACTTCCGAATTTTCATCGGTTACCCGGTCGTTGGAAATTGTTAGGGGATACGGAGCAATATTTTCAAATTGTGTCGACCATCGACCTGCCGTATTGTATTGCAGGATCAAATTTCCGCCATTCTTAACATAATCAAGTAGAAACGGCTGCTTAAATTGCAAGGCATCGATAATGTTATAAGCACGAATGCCGACTACTACAGCATCATATTTATCTAAACTACCTTGACCGATTGAATTGGGGTCTATGATATGTACCGTATATCCGATCTGTTCCAAGCTTTGTGGTACCTCGTCGCCTGCACCGACGATATACCCAATGTCATTGCCGGCCTTTTGAATATTAAGACGAACGACCTTTGCTTCCGATGGCCTTAGTACCGATTGTGTCGGGATGTGCTCATAGGCAATGGTAACCAATTCTTGGGTAAATTCCTTTCCGTGTAATTTTAAAATAGGTGAAATGTAGCTTTCATTCTCATCTTTAGGAGGCCAAAGTTTAAAGACTACTGTTTTTTGATCACCTTTTTTTGCAATTTCAAAGGTTTTGATATCTTGCTCAAGCCGCCATCCTTTTGCAAAAGAAAGTTGTATCTCCCCTTGAATGCTATCTTTCTGGGCCGTAATATTGATTGCAATCTCCTTGGGACTGTCATCGGCAAAAATAAGGACCGGGTCCTTAAAACTTGCAGTAGCCTCTGGCAGAATCTCAAAGGGCTCATACAGTTCCCCTTTATCTGGTTTGGCAAAATGATAGACGATGGGTTTGTCGAAACTTATTTCATATCCGTTAAAATCCAAAACAAAATGCGCATAAAAGGCCCTTGGGGTTTCAGGTTTTCCAATTAATTTCTGGTCATCAACGCGATAGGTTCCCAGGGTGCCCTTTTTATTTAACCAATACGGACTCGTATACCCTGTATTTTCTGGCACTTCGAAAATAAGTTCCAAATTTTGCTCCTCGTTATTTTTCAGGGGCAGCCCCGTTTTGAGTGCTGTCTGGGTCGGTGTGATTCCAACCGATTTCAGGTTAATGTTATTATTGCTCCTGTTCAAGGCCTCGATGCTCACCTTCACGTGCTGTCCTGGATTTGAGAATGCATTTTCACTAGAGGCCTCGAGAAATAGACCTGCCGATGCCAAGATCAATTTTTTTAGCTCCTCCGTTTTGACAGATTTCCAATAAGGGTCACCTATATTTTGAAGCAATTGATATGCCTTCACCAGTTCTGGAATGTGTTTTGAGGGGTCATTAAAGTCGAAGTTCTTTTCAACCGCATATAAAATTTCACCAACAGCCTTACCACCTTCGACGCGAGACCAGGAAGTATCGATCCCCTCGAAGATATTGGTGGTATCTTTAGGCATTGTGCCTTTTAACAATTCTAGATATTCGTTTTCGGTGCCCCGTGTGGCCAATCTCCCCCATCCTTGTGATAAATGTTGGCTACTGGCCAAGGAGGCGATTTCGTTGTTCGATACGCCGATTAACGGAAAATATACACCGGTATCAAGATGCTGCATTTTTGATTTATCGGCTTGATCAAATTTCTCCTGGCTCCCATAAAACCACCAAGAAGTGTTGAAATAGAGGCGTTTCGGTTGCCAAACCTGCGTTAGTCCCAGTTGTTCGGGATAGCTGGTCGCGTCATTGGCCAAATCAAAGGCTTCTACGCTCAACATGGCGGACGAAGTATGGTGGCCATGCGTAGTACCAGGACTTCGATGGTCGAATCGATTTATGATAATATCGGGCTTAAAGTTTCGAATTGCCCACACCACATCGCCCAAGACTTCTTTTTTATCCCAAATTTTAAGGGTCTCGTCCGGATTTTTTGAATAGCCAAAATCGTTTGCCCTTGTAAAAAATTGTTCCCCGCCATCGATTCGCCTGGCGGCAAGCAATTCTTCGGTACGCAACACCCCTAATAACTCCCGAAGTTCAGGGCCGATCATGTTCTGCCCCCCATCACCTCGTGTGAGTGATAGATAGCCTGTTCTGGCATGCACATCATTTGACAAATAAGATATCAAACGCGTATTCTCATCGTCAGGATGCGCCGCTATGTATAAGGCGGTACCTAAAAAGTTTAATTTTTGTAATGAATGAAATAGATCTGAAGAAGTTTCTTTTTTTGGAGCTTGGGCATTAGAAAGTTGGGTAATTAGTAATAAGAAGGCACAAATTACCTGAATACGGCGCATGTTATTCAATTTAGTTGGTTTCCAAATATAGCAAGTTTAGCTGCTGCCAGCCTATTTTTAGAACTTCTTTAACAAATTTAGAGGGCCTCGCTATCCTCATAAGGGTCATCATAATCATTTATAAGTGCGACCGCCTTTTGCAACATAAGGTTGTTGGGATATGTCAAGAGTTCGCCAGCCGAATTCCGGAGGTGTATATGAAAGGCGCGAATATCCTCGATGACGAAGATACCATGGTTCTCTTTTTCGCACTCCAGGATATCCTTGTCCAAAATCTTAATACGATCTCCGATTTTAAAGGGGAAGGAAAAAAATAGGATCACACCCGATGTGATATTGCTCAGAATTGACCATTGTGCGAATAAGGCAACCCCAATTACCGCAAATACCGAGGAAAACAAAAGACCTAGCTTTTCAAGATTTACGCCCCAAATAAAGGTCATGGTTGCCAATCCCAGAAAGGTAAGCGTAGCCGATATATATTTGGTAATGAGTATGGTGCGTGCCTCAACAATGTCGCTTATCCTACCAATACGATGCACCGTTTTATTACTGATGAATTTTATTATAAATAAGATAACAACCGCAATTAGTGTTGCCAGTAATTCATTCTGATGGTTAATTATAAAATTTTCCATATTCTATATTCCCAAACTATCCCGCAAAGGTAAATCCTTATTTCGATTTTCCTTCCAATAAGCGGTCCTTAAAGTTTTTATTTTGGTTGCGGTAGAGGTCAGTGTCTGGGCGTTTGCGCCGAAACCGCTTTTTGAGGTTTCTGTCCAATTCTCTATGGTATACGGAAAATTGGATGAAAAATTGATAGTGAGTGTTCTTTCCAATTCGGGATACCTGATTTCATAGGTTGATAGGGTATCATTTTTTTTAAGTTCGATTTGGGCATCGTATGCCTTTAGTGCTTTATGTGACAATCTGATAAATTCAAAAGAGGGGATGAGCTTCATTTCCCCAACGGGAAGATCAGTTGGGTCGATACGTAATTTATTCCATAGTTCATCTTCCAAATTGGTTTTTCCCAGTTCAAGTTGTTGATCTGCCTCCGACTCAAAATAGGAATGAGAGGTTATATCAAAGTTATGCCGATTATTTAATTGCATATAGACATGACCACACCATTCCTGCGATGAAAAACTAATTTTCAAGGCATGTTGGTTATCATACACGGGGTAGAAACTACTGGTCATAATCGAATACGGATAAATGCCGGTAATAAATTTTTTGGTAGTATTCAGTTTAAGAACGGGAATGTTAGCGGTTTGGTCATGATCGGCCTTTACTTGTGCGTCGGCCAAAAAAGGTTCGGTCACGTAAATAAGCACCGCATGGCCTTCTCGAAGTTCGCCATAACGGGCCTGCTCGAGTTTGTAGGACGTAATCTCGGCGACTCCCGAATACCAATAGTTCTGAAACGCTTCCGACAATTTCTTTTTAGCTGGCGTGTCCTTGATTAAATCGGCCGTATCACCAGAAGTATTTTTCGCATCATCACTGGTTCGTTTTTCCTGGCACGCATTGGCAATTACAAAACAAAGAATGACAAGAATGATGTGGAGAGTAGCGACCCGTTTTTTCATAACCAATATTTTAGTCAAATTTACCAAAATCGGTTCAGCTGACCATGGTGAGGATCGTTTTGTAGCACAAATGGGTCGGAAGCCCGACCACATTGCTATAAGAACCGATAATTTCTTCTACCCCGATCAAGCCGATCCAATCTTGAATACCGTATCCACCAGCTTTGTCTAAGGGCTGATAGGTTTTGATGTAGTACCATAATTCGGTATCGGTCAAAGTACTGAACTTGACTTTTGTAGTGGCGTTTACAATTTTTTGATGCTGTACCGAAGTGAAACAGACCGAAGTGATTACTTCGTGCCACCCATTCGAAAGTGCGCGTAACATGGTAAAACAGTCCTCTTCATTGATTGGCTTGACAATCGATCTGTCTTGGTGCCAGACTATGGTATCAGCAGTTATAAGGATATCCTTGGGTCCTAAGGAACCTTCGAACGCTGCCGCTTTTAAGGTGGCCAGATAATCGGTTATTTCGCTGCGTTTTAAATCGTCTGGGTATACTTCGTCGATGGTTTTTATTTTGACCTCGAAATCAAACCCCATTTCCTTGAGAAATTGTTTTCTTCTAGGGGAACCGGAAGCCAGAATTATCCTATGGTCCTTTAACTTTTCATGCAGCATGATCTAGGTGTTATAGGCGTCATAATTTCCATACCAATCGCCCCGCACTTTTAAGACCTGTTCGATTACATCGCGAACACATCCGTCGCCTCCAATTCTATGGGAAATGTATTTTGATATCGCCTTTACCTCTTGCACGGCATCTTGCGGGCATGTCGGTAGACCTACTAGGTGCATAGCGGGGATATCGGGAAGGTCATCACCCATATATAGGACATTTTCGGGTGCTATACTTTTTAGGGCCATATAATTCTTCAAGGGTTGGGCTTTTTGATGTGTACCCATATGAATATCGGTCACCCCTAGATCTTTCAATCGTTCCCGGACTCCTTCATTGGTCCCTCCAGAAATGATGAGGACCTGATATCCTTTTTGAATGGCCGTCTTCAAGGCATATCCATCTTTCACGCTCATTTTTCGCAAAAGTTCGCCTTGGGAGGTAATTAACACCGAACCATCGGTAAAAACGCCATCAACATCAAAAACAAACGTGTTAATATGTGCTAGGTATTCTTTATAGCTTTTGTCCATAGGTATTGGCAATTGAACGGTTCAAGAGGGTATAAATTTCCTCAAAACCAGTTTTTTCAAGTTGTTTTAGTTGTTTTTTGAGGGTGTTGGCATCCGCCCTTCGGGCCGGACCTGTTTGTGCCTCCAAAGGCGTTAATGTCTCAATTTTATCAGCTGTTTCTTGTATTAAAGGATAAAGGATGTCAAATGGCAGATGAGCGTTTTCACATAGCTGTTGACCGATAAAATAAAGATGGTTGGTAAAATTGTTCACGAATACCGCAGCGAGGTGTAGCTTGTTGCGCTGCTCCGAATTAACGAGGATCACTTTGTTTGATAAAATGGAAGCAAGGTCTTTCAATAGGTTGCTATCGTAGATGTTTTCGGCTTCGATGCAGATTGGGATTTTTTTAAAATCGAGCATTCTATGAACTGTAAAGGTCTGCAAAGGATAAAATACGCCGCGTCGTATGGTATTTGGTAAAACTGCTAACGAAGTACTGCCAGAGGTATGAACCACCAAACCAGATAAGCCCATGAAGGAGTCTGACAACAGGGGCAAGGCATCATCGCTAACAGCTAGTATATAGACATCGGCCTCCTCTGTAAACGTTCGGCGTATTTCGGTTTTTGTCGATTTCCCAAAATATTCCAACGCCTTCTTATTCCTGCCGACAACCTGAACTACCGCAATCTGGGAATGGCTCGAAAATGCGTCGAATAGATGTTGGGCCACATTTCCGGTACCCATAAGTGCAACCCTGATCATGCCCAAAAATACAAATAAAAATATCCTGCGGCTTAAGAAACAATTAACAATGTGCATTCTCTTTTTATGTGCGTTGAAAATGTCTTAAATCATAAAAAGGGGCTATTTTTGTTCTCTGAAAACCAATGCGTCCCCTGATGACCGAGTTTCTTAAAAAGTTTTTTTTCTCCACCCGTTTGATGGCAATTTTGTTTCTTGTTTTTGCAACCTCAATGGCCTTCGGGACCTTCATTGAGAGTAAATATAGTACTGAGACGGCCAGGATATGGATTTACAATACTACGTGGTTTGAGCTTATCATGGTTTTTTTTGTCATCAATTTTATTGGGAACATGTTCAGATACCGTCTATTGAGATGGGAGAAGTGGCCGGTCTTGATATTACATCTTTCGTGGATATTGATCATACTTGGTGCCTTTGTCACCCGATATATTAGTTTTGAGGGTATGATGCCCATTCGGGAAGGAAGTACCGAAACTGTTTTTTATTCCGACAAGACCTTCCTTACGGCCAACATTGATGGTGAAATCAATGGGGAAATGAAAAGAAAGGTTTTGGAGGATGCCATCATGGTGACCCCTGAAGCCTTAAAATCTTCCTTGCCGTGGAAAGATGATTTTAACGGGCAGGATTTTTCGATCAAATATGTAGATTTTATAAAAGGAGCTGCCCTGGGGCTCATTCCTTCAGAACAAGGAAATGAATACCTCAAGATCGTTGAGGCTGGTGATGGACAGCGGCATGATCACTACCTCGAAAATGGCCAGGTCACAAGTATTCATGGTCTACTATTCTCTTTGAACAAGCCGACTGATGGTGCCGTGAATATTCGCACAACCGATTCTGTGTATCAGATACGGTCCCCATTCGATGGCAATTTTATGCGCATGGCCGACCAATTTCAGGGAAATTTAGTAAAGGATAGCCTTCAACCACTAATGCTTCGCTCGCTTTATACCATGGCTGGGATACAATTCGTAGTACCGGAGTCACTGGTAAAGGGTTCCTATGGCGTGGTAAAGGTCCCGAAAAACGAGGTTACCGAAGCGACGCAAGATGCTTTGGTAGTAGCCATCACTTCTAATGGCGAAACAGTGCAAAAGAAACTGCTTGGCGGGAAGGGTACATTGAACTTTTCGGATAAATTCAAGGTAGGCGGTCTCGATTTTTCGTTGGCCTATGGTTCAAAAATATATGAATTGCCCTTCTCTATAAAGTTAAACGACTTTATTGCCGAAAAATACCCTGGTACCGATCGAGGCTACAAATCGTTCATGAGTAAAATTACAGTCGATGATGACCGCCCTTTCGATTATGATATTTATATGAACCATATATTAGATCACAAGGGGTATCGTTTTTTTCAAGCAAGTTTTAATCCTGATGAAAAAGGAACGATTCTTTCGGTCAACCATGACCAATGGGGTACATGGATCACCTATCTCGGTTATTTTCTATTGTATTCGGGTTTGATGGGGATTATGTTCTTTGGGAAGACCCGTTTTAAGCATTTGGGTGACTCCCTTGAGAAATTGAAGAAAAAGAAAGCTGCCCTGACCACCCTATTGTTCTTGGGAATGGTGATTCATGCTACTGGCCAACAACCAGTTATCGAAGATAGCCATGAACATTCAATGAACCCGCAGCAAATTCAAATTGATTCTATGCTGGAAGCTACCAAGGTAGATAAAGAGCATGCAGCCCAATTTGGCAAATTGGTTATTCAGGATGAAGGGGGTCGCATGAAGCCGATCAATACCTTTGCATCCGAACTTTTACGCAAACTTAGTGGTAAAAATAGGTACAAAGACATGAATCCTGATCAGGTATTCCTGTCGATGATGATGAATCCCGCACTTTGGTACAATACCGAATTCATTGCTTTAGACAAACAAGGTAAAAACGATAGTATCCGAAAAATCATCGGAATACCTGAAGGTCAGCGAAATGTGAAGGCTACTGATTTTTTTGATGCCCAAGGCAATTACAAACTAGAGCCCTATATAAGGGAGGCGACCGCCACGAATAATCCCAATAAATTCCAACAGGATTTCAAGGATGCGAATATACGCTTGGGTCTTTTGAATCAGGCCCTGGGGGGCGATATTGTCAAAATATTCCCATTGTTGGACGATGAAAACAATAAATGGATTTCGGCCGTTGAATTTAGAGCGGGTCAGTTTCAAGTCAGCGATTCGCTGTATGCAAATTTTATAAGGAACGCCATTCCCTACTATTTGATGACATTGGATAAGGCAAAACAAACCGGGAATTATTCGGAGGCCGATAAATTGTTGCAGGCATTTAAACAGAATCAAAAAAATCACGGGAGCGAGGTATTGCCTCCCGACAAAAAAATAGAGACCGAAATCATATACAATAAACTGAATATCTATAATTGGTTGTACAGACTGTATGCGTTGACCGGTCTCTCCTTATTTTTTGTGCTTATTTTTCAGATATTCAAAAATCGCGAAGTTTGGCGGGTGGCGTCTTTTTTCCTAAGGGGAACCATTTTGATATTATTCCTATGGCATACGGCCGGACTAATTTTACGCTGGTATATTTCGGGACATGCCCCTTGGAGTGATGCCTATGAAAGTATTCTTTATGTTTCCTGGGCGACCATGGGGATGGGGCTGCTTTTTATTCGAAAAAATGAGATGACCGTCGCAGCAGCGGCTTTTGTGACGGCCATGTTATTATGGATCGCACATCAGAATTGGGTAAGTCCTCGGTGTCTAATTTGGTACCGGTACTCGATAGTTACTGGTTGATGGTGCACGTTGCCGTTATCGTGGCGAGTTACGGTCCCCTGACCGTAGGAATGATCTTGGGAATGGTGTCGTTGGTGCTCATGATACTTACCAATAGTAAGAATAAGGAGCGAATGCAAATCAATTTAAATGAATTGACGATTATCAATGAATTGGTCTTGACCGTTGGCTTGGTCATGTTGACAATCGGGAACTTTCTCGGGGGACAATGGGCCAATGAAAGTTGGGGCCGTTATTGGGGTTGGGATCCCAAGGAGACCTGGGCGTTGATTTCCATAATGATTTACGCCTTTGTAATACATACCCGTTTGGTGCCGGGCCTCCGTAGCAAATGGATATTCAGTTTTTTAAGTGTAGCGGCCTTTGGCAGTATTATGATGACCTATTTTGGGGTCAACTACTACTTGGTTGGTCTTCACAGCTATGGTCAGAGCGGCGCTGCGGCAATTACCCCTGACTATGTGTGGTATATTGTTTTGGGTGTTGGAATTCTTGGTGGGATTAGTTTCTGGCGCTACAGGGCCAATTATGGCCAATAAGCTTTCGGTAGGCTATTTGCCCCCATTGGCTTGCAGATCTTCAAGGCAAAGTCCATCAAAATCGGGGATGGTCCCACCACTGATCATGTTCAATAATCCTTCGCCTGTTTCGGCGGTCCAATACATTAGGCAATTGTCATTTGAGCAATGACGACCATGGGCAGTATCCTGATGTTCACTTTGCATAGAGGTTCCAGCATTTACCATCCCCATCAAATGTCCAAATTCGTGATCTAAAACGGTGGTTTCCAACACTGTGGTACTTGGTGCCAAAGGCTGGCCACTAAAGCGCTGTGTCGTTTCTTCGAAAATAACGAATGATGTATTTCTGTAGGCCACTCCCAACACGGAACCATTTTCGGTATTTTCTGAATATTCACCATCGATAAATAGTCCGAAAACGGTTATTTTATTTACTGAATTATAGGCCGTGCGAAGACTATCCTCTATATTTTTGATAGCAGCAATCGAATAGGATGCTTGTCCTGGGGATTCGATTTGCTTCAGTTCGATTTCGATACCCCCTGATTTATGTAAGCGGGCACCTAAAAAAGCTTCAAAATTCTGCACGGTCGCCGTTGTGGGTTGAAACCCTTTGACATAGAAAATTTCGAGATGTAAGGAGTCAAAATTAAGATCCGATAACAGGTCCTTGGCTGAATCTCCTACTGACTTTCTGTTGGTTGAAGGATCAATGGTTACCGTATTCCCTTGATCATCGATAATGGTAATGTCCCCGTTCATTTTGTCTTTTGAACAAGAAATAAACAACAATATCAATGGGATGTACATTTTATGAAAATTCATTGGTGGGGGTTTTCAGAAACGGAGTTTAGGTTTCAATTAAAATAACGAAACACGAAATGATTTCGTATAATAATCTTAAAAAGTTCAAGACATTGATCAACCAGGGGGATGAAAGCAAAAAAGTTTTGTCATGTTTTTTAAATATGCGATATTTATGTCCGCATCTAATGATAGGAATTATGTTTTTGATATATGTCAGTGGGTTTTCGTCCCGAAATTAAAAGTCCTTTGTATTCTCAAGGCATTGACATGTATTACTGCTACGAACATAATCCTCTTTTCGAATGGCCCATCAAGATAAATTAAGCGTAAAAAAAGTATTCGACTCCTTTATTATTGCGGTCACCGGCAAGGAAACCGATTTTACGTCGGGAAGTATCCGCAAGGCTATTTTTATGCTGGCCATTCCTATGATTTTGGAAATGATGATGGAGTCGATTTTTGCCATTGTAGATATCGCCTACGTATCTAGGGTCAGTGTGAACGCAGTAGCGACTATTGGCCTTACTGAATCGGTCATAACACTCGTTTATGCCGTCGCTATAGGTTTAAGCATGGCTGCCACGGCAATGGTCGCGAGACGTATTGGGGAAAAGGATATAAAAGGGGCCAAAGAATCGGCTGTGCAGGCGATGGCTCTTGGCATTTTGCTCTCGCTTGTGGTCGGTGTCGTGGGCTTTTTATTTTCAAAGGAACTATTGGCATTGATGGGGGCTGAAGCAGATTTGATAGCCGAGGGCCATGGCTATACCAAATTACTTATTGGCGGGAATATTACCATCGTAATGCTGTTTCTTATCAATGCTATTTTTAGGGGAGCAGGCGATGCCGCCTTTGCCATGTGGGCCTTGGTGCTCTCAAACGGACTTAATATTATTTTAGACCCAATTTTTATCTTCGGATGGGGTCCAGTACCTGAGTTTGGCGTTATGGGAGCCGCCATTGCGACCAATATTGGTAGGGGGTCGGCTGTCGTTTTCCAATTGGTGGTACTTTATTTTGGATGGAGCCGGATTAAAATCGGTTTAAAAGATGTGGTACTTCGGGGTAAAGTCATGGCGGATCTTTTAAGTGTTTCTATGGGTGGCATCGCCCAATTCCTGATAGGCACGTCAAGTTGGATATTTCTAATGCGGATGATGTCTGAATTCGGTAGTGAAGTGTTGGCAGGTTATACAATTGCAATCCGAGTTATCCTATTTACCCTAATGCCCTCTTGGGGAATGAGTAATGCCGCGGCAACGCTAGTAGGACAGAACCTTGGGGCCGGCCAGCCAGAACGCGCAGAAAGCTCGGTATGGAAAACCGCGAGGTATAATGCCTATTTTATGGGGCTGGTCTCCTTGGTGTACATGCTGTTCGCCAAAGAAATAATAGGTTGGTTCAACACCAATGCCGTGGTCGTCGAAAATGGCAGTCTCTGTTTACAAATAATAGCCATGGGCTATATCTTTTATGCCTACGGAATGGTCGTAACACAGGCCTTTAATGGGGCAGGGGATACTAGAACACCTACAAAAATAAATTTTTTTGCCTTCTGGATGTTTCAATTACCTTTTGCTTATTTGGCAGCGATTACGTTTAAAATGGGTGCACTGGGCGTTTTTTTGGCCATCACTTTGGCAGAAGTGATTCTTGCCATTATGGCTATTTTATGGTTTCGAAAAGGGAAGTGGAAAAAGTTCGAAGTATAATCGATTTTTGTAACTTTAGCTTCTATTAAAAACAAGCAATGGAGCTGCGAAAAAAAGGACTGAATACCATCTGCACCCATGAGGGCCAATTGGAGGACAAAGAATTCAAAGGGGCGGTCTCTCCCCTTTATATGGGCACTTCGTATGCCTTTGAAGACGTTGACGTTAAGCGGTACCCACGTTATTTTAATACTCCGAACCAAGTTGGTCTCGCGAAGAAGATTGCTGCCTTGGAACACGCAGAGGCGGCGCTGATTTTCGGTAGCGGTATGGCCGCCATCAGCACTGCCCTCATGGCGTTTCTGCAAGCTGGCGACCATATTGTCCTTCAAAAGACCTTATATGGCGGCACCTATAATTTGGTTACCGAGGAATTTGGAAAGTACGGTATTTCCTATTCTTTTACCGAAGGCTTACATCCATCTGATTTCGAGGAACAAATACAGGACACTACGAAAGTCATTTTTATAGAAACTCCCTCGAATCCGTTATTGACGATCACCGACTTGAACGCTGTTGCCCAAATTTGCAAAAAACACAAACTTATTTCGATGATCGATAACACCTTCGCCAGTCCGGTGAATCAAAATCCGATTGACTTTGGCATCGATATCGTTATTCATAGTGCCACAAAATATATGGGAGGACATTCAGATATCCTGGCCGGTGCTGTGGCTTCATCCCAGGAATATATGGAACGCATTTTTGGCCTCGCCAAAAATTTCGGAGGGAGTCTCAGTGATTATACGGTATGGCTATTAGAACGAAGCATGAAGACCATGGGAATTCGCGTTCGGGCCCAAAATGAAAATGCACTAAGGTTGGCGCAATATTTAGAAGGCCATCAACAAATAGCGAAGGTATATTATCCTGGCCTAATCGGTCATCCTGACCACCTTTTGGCGAAAGAACAGATGCATGGCTTTGGCGGTATGATGTCGTTCGAGCTGAATCATGAATTAGATGCAATGCTTTTTCAAAGATCCTTAAAGCTTATTAAATCATCAATGAGTTTGGCCGGCGTAGAAAGTACAGTTCTTTCGCCAACATTAACCTCTCACGCACTTCTGAGCTCCGAGGAACGAAAAAAACAGGGCATCGCAGACGGACTGATCCGCTTTTCGGTCGGTATTGAAGAACCTGAGGATTTAATAGCCGATATAGAGCAAGCCATAAAAAAAACGTTGGTTGACACGGCCATGACGGCAGGGTAATGGTTTCGCAAATTTAGGACTAAATGATCGTGCTTTATAAGACCAACCTTTTCCCCAAGTTTCACGAAGTTTACCGCTTTATGTCAGGTCAATGTAGCGGTATGTTGGGATTTAATATGACAGAAAATAGTACATGGCGCGCCCAACCAGCATGAAAAAACGCCCTAAAGAACGTAAACACAACGACAATAAAAGCGCATGAAATTAGATATACTTGTATTTGGATCGCATCCCGATGATGCCGAACTTGGCGCTGGCGCTACAATCGCTAAGGAAGTGGCCGCTGGAAAACGCGTTGGGATCGTAGATTTGACACGAGGAGAACTTGGAACCCGGGGAACACCTGAAATCAGGGATAAGGAGGCTTTAAAAGCGGCAAAGATCCTTGGCATTGCAACGCGCGAAAACCTGGAGTTCGCCGATGGATTCTTCGTAAACGATCGCGATCATCAGATGGCGGTGATTCGCATGCTGCGAAAATTCAGGCCCGATATCGTACTATGCAATGCAATCGATGATCGACATATTGATCATGGAAAAGGTAGCAAACTTGTCAGTGATGCTTGTTTCTTGAGTGGTTTGATCAAAATAGATACAAAGTTTGAAGGCGATGATCAATGGCAGGAAGCATGGCGGCCTAAGATTGTTTATCATTATATACAATGGAAACATATTGATCCCGATTTTGTGGTGGATGTTTCAGGGTATATCGACAAAAAACTTGAGGCCATTTCAGCCTATAGTTCCCAATTTTATGACCCGAAGAGTTCAGAACCTCAGACCCCGATCAGTAGTAAAAATTTCACTGACAGTGTGGCGTATCGCGCAAGGGATCTAGGCAGATTAGTAGGCGTAGAGCATGCCGAAGGCTTCACGGTAGAAAGGTATGTTGCTGTAAGCCAATTGAGCAGCCTGCTCTAACTCGCTTTTTGATACTCCTTCTTTGCCTTGGGGACAGTAAAAAAGAAACAAGAACCCTTCCTCAAGACACTATCGACCCAGATTGTGCCCTTATTTTTTTCGACCATTTCCTTGCAAAGCGATAGTCCCAGTCCGGTACCTTTCTCATTATTGGTTCCATATGTGGTAATATTCGAATTTTCAGAAAAGAGCTTTTCAAGGATTTCCTTGGGCATACCGACTCCCGTATCGCGCACGAACACTTCCCAATTGTCTGCTTTTTCAGTGGCACCAATTGTAATCATACCATTCACGGGTGTAAATTTCAGGGCATTGCTAATAAGATTCCTGATGACAATGTCAATTTGATTTCCATCAGACCATGCCATGGTATTCCCAGTGAATTGGCTTATCATTTTAATTGATTTACCGACCGCAATTTCAGAAAGTAATTTAATATTATCGGCGACCAGTGTATCTAATGAAATCACACTCGGTTTGGTGGTAGCCCCATTCATCTGGGTTTGGCCCCATGAGAGTAAATTATTGAGCATAAAGGAAATATGTTCTATATCTGCACTTAATTTGGGGATAAAACCAAGAAATTCATCTTTGCTTATTTCGCCATCCTTATAAAGTTTGAGCAGCCCATGAAAAGCACCGATGGGTCCGCGCAGATCATGACCGATAATCGAGAACAATTTGTCCTTGGTTTTGTTTATATCCCGAAGTTGTAGCTCGTTTTTTTCAAGTGACTGTTTATTGGCGTTTAGTTCGATATTCAATTTGCGTTGTATTTTTTCACTTTTTTTGACTAAAAACGTGACGATTAGGAAAATTATTAAAATGGCCAGGGCCGAATACACATATTTTTTTTGTTGGGCGAGCGCCTTCTCGCTCTTTGCCATTAGATGCTTCTTTTGCGTGTCATATTCGACCTTGTTTTTTAACATCGCAAGACTTTTTTTATTCTCATTGCTTGAAAGTGTATCGGTCAATTTTTGATATACTTCATGATATTGCAAGGCTACTTGATAATCATGATGGTTTTTATGGATTTTGTATAGGGTATTCGCACATTTTTGCATGCCTTCCTTAAACATTAATCGAGAGGATATTTCATAGGCCTTTAGCGCATAAACTTCTGAAACACTATCCTTTTTTAATCCGAAATTGGCCTCCGCCATGCCATTATAAAGGTCAATTTCACCGCGCTCATCATGAATTTTTGTATGCAGCATTTCGCATTGGCTATACCAATACATAGCCCATTCGTATTTCTCCTGCATCAAATACGTCTTCCCCTTTATTTCGTAGGCATATGCAAGCCAGTCGTAAATCTGGTACTTTTCAAATGTAGCTATACTGCTATTTACGTTAAAAATGGCATAATCGAATTTTCCCATGTCAGCATATAATGAGGCCATGTTGCTGGCAGTTTCCGCCATAATTACTGCACTTCCGATTTCCCTATTTATTTTTTTAACTTCCTTATAATAAAGCAAAGCCTCTTGATAATCCTTTTGACTAACATATAAATTGGCGATATTTTCGTGTACGATCGATAAGATCCTTTTATTATCATATTGCTTAGCGACCTCTATGCAATCCAAATACGAAGTCAAGGCTTTTCCATAATCACCAATATAGCCGTATTCGTTCGCCAAGTCGCTTAAGATGCGCAATACAAGATCCTTGTTTTGAGAATTCTCAACAATCTTTAGCGCCTTGTTAAAGTTTTTAAGGGCATTTGAGTTGTCTCCCTTGTCTGAATAATAGTGGGCAATACCTAAGAGGGAAAGGCTTTCCCCATTTTTATAGGCGATTGACTTACTTAGTTTTAAGGCTTCATTTGATAATTTGATAAGACTGTCGGCCTTATAAAAACGCATTTCGTCACCAAGGTCAGTCAAAAGTTTAATATACACGGAGTCCTTGGTGCTAAAGTCCTTTTGTTGTTTTAAAACATGGAGGGCATTTATTAAACTATCCTTTGTAGCCTTTTGAGAGTAACTTTGGAATACAATGAAAAAAGAAATCAACGTAAGCCCGACTCCATTTTTGAGGCGCTTCTTCGTGTTTAAAAATAGCGAAAGCGAAGATGTCATTTTTTGGGTCGATTTTAGAAGCCTAAATTTAATATTGTCATATACTCCTATCTAATTTTTGTTGTGAATCGCCCAAAATTGTGTGTTTTGTCTGAAATAGTGTGCATTTCATCGATTTTTGATGACTTCTAAGCGGTATAAAAATGTTTGCTTAAAAATTGAAAGCTATCGCCCTGTGCGATGGTCTTAAATTGGAGCTGTTTTATTTTGATGGAATAGCTAAAAAAATTTACCTTTGCCATCGCTTACAAACGGTGGTTGTAGCTCAGCTGGTTAGAGCGCTAGATTGTGGTTCTAGAGGTCGCCGGTTCGAAACCGGTCTTCCACCCGAAATTCTATAACAGCCCAATCATATTCGATTGGGCTTTTTAAATTAATATCAAGTGATGGGGTAAGCGTTTTTATATGACTCGAATGTGAAATTAAATCATATTTTCAATCAAAGAAACCATGTCGTTTTAAGACAGGACGTTTTGATTTGAAATCAAGAACAGTTTTTATTCGCGAAAACCTAGTACAAAACATAACGTGCATTCTGAACTTGATTTCGTTCACGACCGCCAATTATAGATACTGCCTCAAGGCAATTGTACGTAAAGGCATAGGTTATTTTGTTGCCTTGTCTACTTGAACTTTGTTTTCCCTATTGGCAATTTCCCAAGCAGTGTAAAAAATCAAGCGGGCCCTATTCTGTAGAAGATCATAATTTATTTTATCGGGCGTGTCGCTGGGTCTATGGTAGTCGTCATGTGTCCCGTTGAAATAAAATATAATAGGTATGTTGTTCTTGGCGAAATTGTAATGGTCGCTTCTGTAATAAAAACGATTGGGATCATTTTCATCGTCATACTTATAATCAAGCTCAAGTTTCGTGTACTTATTGTTAACGTCCTCAGAGAGATTATGCAGTTCGGTGCTCAACATGTCGGATCCGATCAAGTAGATATAATTTCTTCCTCCTTGACGTTTGGGATCAATGCGCCCGATCATATCGATATTCAAATCGACAACAGTCTGCTCCAGCGGAAAAATAGGATCATAATCGGTGTAGTATTGAGAGCCGAGAAGTCCTTTTTCTTCACCGGTAACATGTAGAAATACGATGGATCGCTTCGGTCCATCGCCTGCATCGGAAGCCATTTTAAAGGCTTCTGCAATTTCTAATAGTGCCACTGTTCCAGAGCCATCATCGTCGGCCCCATTATTGATCTCCCCGTTCGACGAGATTCCGATATGATCTAAATGTGAGGAAATAATGACATATTCATTCGGTTTTTCAGTGCCTTTTATTACGGCCGCAACATTCTCTGCCTGTACATCGACATTCTTGCTTTGTAGGTCTAATCGTATTTTGACTGGGATGCTTTTGGCATGCACATCTTTTTCTACATTCCCATAAATCTTAGTGGCCAATTTGTCATCGATGAATAGGCTTGGAATCGAATTCTTATCCATATCCTTAAAGGCCATTTGACCTGATCCATTGTTCTTCATATAATTATAATAGCCCTTGTAGCGCTTAAAATTGGCTTCATCAAAATAAAAAATACCCTTCGCACCCTTCTCAGCGGCAAGTTGGGTTTTCTTGGCAATTGACTCGGACAAATTGCTCCATTCAGATTTTTCGTCATTTCCAGATAGAACAAAAGTGCCATCTGGGTTCATGGGTTCTCCGGCTTTTATGAGTACCCATTTGTCGGTGACATCGAGTCCGGCATAATCCGAATAAGGACCTTCCTCAACACCATATCCCAAAAACAAGATAGCATCCTGTACTCCGGTAGCTTTTGAAAATGATAAAAAATCATCTCCGATGGTATATTCGATCCCGTTCACATTGATGGTTCCAGATGGCAGATTTTGTAACTCGAGCGGCACTTCCTGAAAGTAGTTTCCATCGGCTTTTGCTGCAGGAATACCTAATTTTTCGTATTCCGATTTTAAATAGGCAACTGCTTTATGTTGTCCCTCTTTACCGGTTTCACGGCCTTCAAATTCATCGGAAGCATACGTATATAAGTGCTCCTTTAATTCTGCTTCGGTGATGGACGCTGCAAAAGTTGTCGGGCCTTGTACCGCCTTGGCAGTATCGGGCATCGTGGCGGTTTCCTGTGAGATTTTCTGGGAAGAATTGCAAGCCATGGCAAAGAGCATAGCTACAAATAGGATGTGTTTCATAGGTATCAAGAATACATTCAAAATTTTACAAAAATAGTGAAAATCGAAGGATTAAGCAGGTCCCTTTATTCAAAACCCTAAAAAGTTTATAAACGCATTTGTGCCAAAAATTATAAAAGGTTAGTAGGTCAGGTTTAAATGGCTCTTTTGGACAAATTCGGAAGGTGTCATCCCTTTAAGCTTCCTAAATTTTCTATTGAAATTTGAAATGGAACTAAATCCCGAGCCCTCCGAAATGGCCGCTATCGATAGTTTATCAGGATGAATCAACATTTGGCAAGCGTGTTCGATGCGAAGCTCGATTAAAAATTCAAAATAGGTCTTGTTGGTCCGCTGTTTGAAAAACCTACAGAATGCAGGTATGGTCATATGAACCAAGTTGGCCACTTGCGCGAGGGAAATAGGCGCTGTAAAATGATTCATCGTATATTCAAAAACCAGTTGTAACCGTCTTCCTTCGGTATTCGATAACTTTTTAGTTGGCACATACCCAGTTAGTTCATAAAAGTCGGCTTTGTTAATTTCATGTATTAATTTTAGAAAGAGCACAAATTTTTGCAACTTTTCGGCCTTTGGCAGTCTGATCATGGTATGGGAAATTGACTTTTTCCCAGTTAGTAGACGCATGCCGCCAATCGCATTTTTAAAAAAACGGTTGATTTCGTTAAGTTCCGGAATTTTAAAAATATCATTGCCTAAGCTTTCCGGGGTCAGGAACAGCGTAATCATATGCGATTTTCGTTTGTTTGCCAAACTTTGGAACAGATGTGGAATATTTCCTCCAATAATAAAAATATCGCCTTTATCAAAAGGATGTACGCTATTGGCCACGATCAGCTTCCCGTTACCTTCTACAATATAGCTAATTTGTATTTCGGCATGTTGATGAAGCTGGCTATAAAAACTCGGTGCTATATCGACTTGAACGACCAACGATTGGTCTACGGGTTTAGGAATTTTAAAGGGCCGTACTTTCATCGGTTTAGATATGTCGATTTTATTAGCTTTTTTGATCATTATTGCAAAAATAGGTTAAAATAAGCTCAATTTTGGTTAAAATGTGATTAACACATCTCTTTCAAACTCCTTTACTTTTGTTATTCAGTAAGACATAGATAAATCGAATAACCTTAAAATTGCACATATGAAAGTACAATGGGAAGGCGTAATGCCTGCAGTAACCACCAAATTCACCAAGGATGATCAGCTAGATCTGAAAATGTTCGAAGTGAACATCCAGGCGCAGCTCAAGGCCGGCGTCAGTGGTATTATCTTGGGAGGAACCCTCGGAGAGGCCAGTACGCTGACCGATGCGGAAAAAAAGACGTTGATCGAAGAAACCGTGCGTATTGCGGAAGGGAACGTCCCGGTTATCATAAACATCGCGGAGCAGACAACAAAAGGTGCTGTCGATGCAGCTCATAAGGCAGAAAAATATGGCGCGAGTGGCTTAATGATGCTACCGCCTATGCGTTATAAGGCTACCGATTTTGAAACGGTAACCTATTTTAAGGAGGTCGCCAAGAATACCGACTTGCCTATCATGATCTATAATAATCCAGTCGATTACAAAATCGAGGTTACGCTTGATATGTTCGAGGATTTGCTGCAACACGCTAATATTCAAGCCGTAAAGGAATCGACTCGTGACATATCGAATATAAACAGAATTAGGAACCGCTTTGGGAATCGTCTTAAGGTTTTATGTGGTGTAGACACCTTGGCCTTGGAAAGTATCCTTATCGGGGCCGATGGCTGGGTCGCCGGACTCGTATGCGCATTCCCTGAAGAGACCGTGGCGATACATGAACTGGTAAAAGCCGGAAGGGTGTCAGAGGCTATCGCCATTTATAGATGGTTTTTGCCATTGCTTGAATTGGATATAAGCCCGCAACTGGTTCAAAATATAAAATTAGCCGAGGTTGCCACTGGTATTGGAACCGAAAATGTTCGGGCTCCTAGGCTACCATTACAGGGTGATGAAAGAAAAAGGGTCTTAAAGATCATCACCGATAGTATGGCACACCGACCGACATTGCCTGATTATAAATCATTAATGATCTATTAAAAAGGGTCGTTAGGAATTAGAAGGATACTAAAATTTTAAAAATTAGAGCGGTTAGTCGTTGAAAACGTAGTGATTCGTACCTTTGCATAATCATTTTGAATAGCCATTGGTACGATGGCACCTGGGTCACCTCGGCGCTAAAGGCTATATTTGCTTCCAGAGATAAGAGATGTAGCCAAAACCCCAGGAAAAACCGCCTATCAAAAGAAAATTTACATATAATCCAAATGATGTTGTACTACATCAAAAATGACAAAAAAACCATGATCAAAGGTGTAAATAATATAGGAGATGAACTATCGGCCAAAGGGGATAAAACATTTACTACTTTCGACCCCCAGGCCAATAAGGAGACCGGCTGGATATTCCATGAAGCGACCACATCCGAAATAGACGCAGCCGTTCATTTGGCCAATGAAGCTTTTACTTTGTACAAAAATATGTCAGGGAAACGTAAGGCGGAGTTTTTAAGGGCGATAGCTGATGAAATGGAAGCCTTAGGCGATGCCTTGATTCAAGCCTATGTGAAAGAATCGGGGCTTCCCCTCGGAAGGGCACAAGGAGAAAGAGGCCGTACCACGGGACAATTAAGGGCGTTTGCACAGTTTCTGGAAGAAGGTTCCTGGGTCGAAGCTACTATCGATACGGCAAAACCCGAGCGAGCTCCCTTGCCGAAGGTCGATATCCGAAAAATGCTCTTTCCCTTAGGCCCCGTAGTTGTTTTCGGTGCAAGTAATTTTCCGTTTGCATTTTCTACGGCAGGGGGAGATACCGCGAGTGCACTGGCAGCCGGATGTCCGGTTATTGTTAAAAGCCATCCCATGCATGCAGGTACGGGAGAACTAGTCGCTTTCGCCATAACATCGGCAGCAAAAAGAACAGGCATGCCGAATGGCGTATTTTCAAACCTCAATGGCAGTGGCCACGAAGTAGGTCAACAACTGGTCATGCATCCCAATATCAAAGCAGTTGGTTTTACCGGCAGCTTAAAAGGAGGCATGGCACTTTATAAATTGGCCAATGAAAGGCAAGAGCCCATTCCGGTGTTTGCGGAAATGGGAAGCGTCAACCCCGTGGTCGTCTTGCCGTCGGCATTACTTGAAAAAGGGTCGGATTGGGCGAAACAATATGCTGCATCCATTATGCTCGGTGCAGGCCAATTCTGTACGAATCCTGGGTTGATTTTTGGAATTAAAAGTACCTCACTAGATAATTTCATCAAAATATTGGGAGCCGAAATTGCCACCCTTGCGCCGAATTGCATGTTGCATCCTGAGATCCATGATAGGTTCGAAAAAGGAAAGGACACGTTGGCAAGCCAAGGAGGTGTGAATGTTGTAGGCGCATATGAATCTGACGTACAGCCAAATTATGCACGTCAAAAGGTAGTTACGGTCAACGGTGCCAATTTTTTAAAGAATACAAAATTACATCAGGAAGTCTTCGGCCCTTTTTCAGTTGTCGTTCGATGCGATGACGACAAAGAGCTCACGGCTATTTTAAATGCGTTGGAGGGTCAGTTGACAGGCACGATTTTGGGGTCTGAAGCTGAATTAAAAAAATATGAAAATGTGGTTGATGGCCTCAGGAGTAGGGTAGGGCGTATTATTTTCAATGGCGTACCCACAGGGGTGGAAGTCTGTCCTTCGATGCATCACGGCGGACCTTTTCCCGCGGCGACCGATAGTAGGTTTACTTCAGTTGGGGAGTCTGCGATCAAAAGATGGGTTAGACCAATATCCTTTCAAAATTGGCCACAGGAACTTTTGCCCGACGCCTTAAAAAATTCGAACCCCTTGGACATTATGCGTCTCTTGGATTCAAAAAATACCAAGGCTGTTCTATGAGAAATATCAGGAGCAAAATACGTATTAAATCCTGTTTGGGAATCCTGCTGCTCCTTTGGCAATTTTCATGTTCCAAGGAAAAAAATGGGGATGCATCCCAACACCTTAAAGAGGTTATCGCCGCTGACGAAAATTTTAAATTGTATGACTATAAGGAGTATCCATTAGGGTTGTATGACTCGATTTTGGAAAGGAAGGATGCTGATTTCGCAACAGAACTACTCACACGATTAGCTGCTATCCCCGAAACCGATTTATCGGAAACCGAGTCCATTTCCTTGGCACTCTTACGGTTCACCCTTAAAAATAGGGTAGACGAATACACCTTTAAGATGTATCTCAACCCCATACAATCAGATCAGGGATTTCATTTGAATTTAAATTATAGGATCCAGCCGATATTGAATTATACCGATGCCAAAAACTATTTGAGAACCCTAAATGCAATACCCAAATTTACCGATCAGCATTTGGTACTATTGAAGGAGGGGTTAAAAAAAGGACTTTCCCAACCAAAAATAATTTTTAAAGGATATGAATCGACCTACGACGAACATATTGTTGACGATTATACCAAAAGTAATTTCTATTCCCCATTTGAGCATTTGCCAGATGCACTGACGGAAGTGCAGAAAGATTCGATTTTATCGGCCGCCAAGACGGCCATTGAGGAGAACGTAGTGCCTTCTTTTAAAAAGATAAAAAAGTTTTTTGAAGAAGAATACATTCCAAATACCCGTGAAGCAATCGGGGTATCGGATACACCTAATGGTGCTGAATTTTATCAAAACCGAATTAATTATTATACGACTACCGACGAATATACTGCCGAGGATATTCACAATATCGGTCTAAAGGAAGTAGCAAGGATCCGGGCAGAGATGGAGAAAATCATTACCGAAGTCGGCTTCAAGGGCACATTTGCCGATTTCTTGACCTTTCTACGAACAGACGACCAATTTTATGCAAAAACAGGAACAGAATTGTTAAAGGACGCCCGCGACATTGCCAAACGCATTGACGCAGAACTACCAAAATATTTTAGTACGTTGCCACGAAGGCCCTATGGGGTCAAAAAAGTACCCGATGCCATCGCGCCGAAGTATACCGGAGGTAGGTATTCCGGCCCCTCAAGCGATACCCAACCTGGATATTATTTGGTAAACACCTATAAACTAGATAGCAGACCATTGTATGTACTCCCGTCACTCACGGCCCATGAGGCAGTTCCCGGGCATCATTTGCAAGGGGCCCTGAATGCGGAGCTGGGGGATAGTATCCCAAAATTCAGAAAAAATCTTTATTTATCGGCCTATGGGGAAGGCTGGGCCTTGTATTGCGAATTTTTAGGCAATGATATGGGCATCTATACCACCCCTTATGAGGAGTTTGGAAAACTGACCTATGAAATGTGGCGCGCATGTAGATTGGTGGTCGATACCGGAATTCATGCAAAAGGGTGGACTAAACAGCAGGTTTTAGACTTTATGCTCACCAATACGGCTTTGTCGGAACATGAGATCAATACTGAAACGGATCGTTATATCGCTTGGCCAGGTCAGGCCATCTCTTACAAAATGGGCGAATTGAAAATTCGTGAATTACGACAAAAATGTGAAAAGGCCTTAGGCCCTAATTTCGATATCCGTAAATTTCATGAGGTAATTCTTGAACAAGGCACGGTAACACTACCTATTTTGGAACAACGAATAGACGCTTTTCTCGAATCAAGTAAATAAGGAGCTGATTTCATATGCCAAGAACAACATTTAGGTGCATTGACGCCCATACCTGCGGTAATCCCGTACGGGTTGTGGTATCGGGAGGCCCCCGACTTGAAGGGGCCTCCATGGTAGAAAAAAGGCAGCATTTTTTAAAGGAATTCGATTGGGTCCGTAAAGGTCTCATGTTCGAACCACGGGGTCATGATATGATGAGCGGAAGCATTTTTTACCCACCATCACATCCTGAGAACGATTTTGGTATTTTGTTTATAGAGACCAGCGGATGCTTACCAATGTGCGGCCATGGTACAATAGGCGCGATAACCATTGGTATCGAAGAGGGACTCATTCAACCGAAGATACCTGGAAAGGTGCGAATGGAGTCACCGGCAGGTTTGGTACATATTGAATATCAACAGTCGGGCAACAAAGTAGATTGGGTAAAACTTACGAATGTTAAATCGTATGTTGCAGCCACTGATCTGACGGTCAAAAGTAGTGATTTGGGCACTTTGACCTTTGACGTGGCCTATGGAGGTAATTTTTATGCCATAGTCGACCCGCAAAAGAATTTTATGGGAATCCAGGAGTATACTGCCGGTAAATTGGTTCAATTCAGTCAGGAAATCAGGAAAAATATCAATTCCAAATATCCAGATAAATTTATTCATCCCACAGAACCGACTATTCGTGATGTGAGCCATATTCTTTGGGCAGGAGAGCCCCTTTCCCCCAATGCCACTGCTCGCAATGCCGTGTTTTATGGAGATAAGGCCATCGATAGGTCACCTTGTGGCACAGGTACTTCGGCTCGTATGGCACAATGGCATGCAAAAGGAAAGCTTGCAGTCGGGGAAGAATTCATTCACGAAAGCTTTATTGGTTCCCAGTTTATAGGAAGGATTGTTGAAGAGACTTCCTTAACAGGAATCCCGGCCATAGTACCAAGTATACAGGGCTGGGCTAAGATATATGGTCATAATACGATAGTCATCGACGAAGAAGATGATCCCTATGCCCATGGCTTTCAAGTAATTTGACCCTTTGAATGGTACTTAAAATGACGTGTATGTTTTTGTTTATCATTAGGTGCCCTATAAAAAATTAGACAACGTAATAGCACACTTTAAAATTTGAAAAATATAGTCATCATAGGAGGTGGAATCGTAGGGTTAAGTTCGGCCTATTTTTTGCACAAGGAAGGCCACACAGTGACCGTCCTTGATAAATCTGACATTACTTCTGGCGCTTCCTTCGTCAATGCCGGTTATATTACACCTAGCCACATCATCCCTTTGGCCTCCCCAGGGAAGATTGCCCAAGGAATTAAATGGATGTTTGATTCTTCGAGCCCTTTTTATATAAAACCACGTTGGGACATCGATTTCTTCAAGTGGTCCTGGTACTTCCATAAATCATCGACCAAGGAAAAAGTCGAAAAGGCCATTCCTGTTATAAAGGATATAAATTTACTGAGTCGCAGACTTTTTGAGGAAATCAAAGCATCGGGGGATTTGGGCGATTTTCAGTTAGAGAGAAAGGGTTTGTTGATGCTCTACAAGACCAATGCCTCCTTTGAACATGAAATGGAAGTAGCCCAAAAGGCACAATTTTTAGGCCTGGAAGTCAAGGAATTGAGTAAAGACGCGTTAGATGCAATAGAACCGAACATTCAGATAGATGCCAAAGGGGCGATTCATTATGAGTGTGACGGTCATACGACCCCAACAGAGATCATGCCTAAATTAGTGGGTTATCTGCGGGAAGTTGGCGTCGATATTAGAATCAATGAAGAAGTGACCGATTTGTCGGTCTCGAATGGAAGCATTACCCGGATAACGACATCGAAAGATGCCTATACAGCCGACGAAGTGATTCTGGCAGCGGGGTCATGGAGTTCCGCAATTTCAAGAAAACTCCATATAAATTTACCGTTGCAGGCGGGTAAGGGATATCGCATAAACGTCTCAAGACCTACGGGCATTTCGATGCCCGCAATATTGATGGAAGCCAGCATGGCGGTTACTCCCATGCAAGGTTTTACCCGTTTTGCCGGAACCATGGAGTTTTCTGGCATCAACGATTTGATCCGAAAAGAAAGAGTGCAGGCAATTGCGCGAGGCGCTAAATCATTTTATCCTGAACTGGAAATCACCGAGACCGAGATGGGCGCAGCCAGAACGGGCCTACGACCGGTTTCCCCTGATGGGTTGCCGTATATCGGAAGGTCGGAAATTCTCAGGAACCTGACTTTTGCTACAGGTCATGCTATGATGGGTTGGAGCCTTGGCCCAGCAACCGGGAAGTTAATATCTGAAATCATCGGTGGCCAAAAAACATCGATGGATATTAGCGCATTCCATCCTGATCGCAAATTTTAACAGGAAGAATCAGCGACGATTTTCCATTGCCCTTCAATGCGTTTAAAGAGTATTAAGAACTTCCCGTTGGCATTACCCACGTCCCGTGTCAAATGATACTGCCCCATCACCCAGTAGGCGTCATCGCTTATCTTGGTGATGTCATCGATAATGAATTTCAAATTACCGGTCTCGGCTTTGGTCGGGTAGCGCTTTTTATAATTCGCAAGTGCCGCATTCCATCCTTTTGTTAGGCCGTTTGCGCCATAGAATTTTAAGGAATCCGATTTCCAATAGCCATCCATAAAGGTCTCAATATCGTTCATCGACCAAGCCCTTTGCTGTTCATCTAAAATGGTTTTAATTGCCAATATATCGGCCTCATGATCTGGCTTTTCGGTGCAGGAAAAAACCATAAATGCGATTAGGAGAATTCGTAGAGGTTTCATATCAGGAAATTTTAAAAAGTAAGATACTAAATCCTAACATAGAATTTTAGCAGGCAATCCACTAAATTTTATCGATTGTCAAATTATTCTTTGCTATCTTGTTTCTCATTTTAAAATACCATTTAATCAACCTAGTCTATAGGTCGATTTAGATTACGTCATTTTTCAAACAGGGATCCATGAAATTATATAAGTTTAGAGACGGAGTAGTAATTGAATACAAGAATAATTTTTATCACAAGGCGCCTATAGTTTGGGATACCTTCGTAAACAGAAAAGCGCTGCATCAGACTTTGAAAAGCGAAATTACCGATTGGCCCAAGTTGTTCGATTTTGATAGTGCTACTGCCGTTCAGGCACCTATCGGCACACAGGAAATTTGGGCCTCAGGGGTAACCTATAAACGCAGTAGGGAAGCTCGTATGGAGGAATCCAAAAAAGCGGGTGGGGGATCATTTTATGACCGCGTCTATGATGCGGAGCGCCCTGAACTATTTTTCAAATCCACGCCGGCAAGAACCGTCGGGAATGGCGGCGTAGTGCGAATCAGAAAAGATTCGACCTGGGATGTGCCAGAACCCGAATTGACACTTTTTATTTGCTCCGAGGGTAGTATCGAGGGGTACGCAATCGGCAACGATATGAGTTCGCGCAGCATAGAGGGCGAAAACCCCCTATACCTACCTCAGGCTAAAACCTATGATGGATGTGCAGGGCTCGGTCCCTGCATCTATGTTCCTGAAAAGCCAATTGACCCCAATTCCAGTATTTCCCTAGAGATATTTCGCCAGAAAGGAAGCGTTTTTAAGGGCCAGATTGCGATTAGCAATATGAAAAGGAAGCATGGGGAGTTGGTTGCGTTTCTGTTTCGGGAATGCAGTTTCCCGAATGGAGTATTTCTTATGACTGGAACCGGTATCATTCCGCCCGATGATTTTACGTTGCAATCCGGTGACGAAATACGAATTCAGATCGAACACATCGGCACCTTGATTAATTTTGTTGCCTAGTGATCCTAGGGCGATAATCGGATAATTAATTGAAAACACCCTTACTATCGTCGTTTTTATTGTAATAAAACATGCACATGGGGAATAGACCTTCACATAGGGATCTCGCGGAAAGACACGAACTGGTATCTAATCTCTTTACGATGCCAAAAAGCAAATCAGATTGGGAACCCTACCGGTTGACCGATGCGCAGGTGGCTCATTTTCATGAATTTGGTTATGTGTCAGGAATAAAATTGTTAGAGAATACCCAAATCGCCATTTTGCAGAAAGAACTCCAAGATATTATGGACCCGCAGCACCCTGGTCATCATTTGTTCTACGAGTTTCATAGCAATGAGTCAAGTGATCCAAACTCGGTTTTGTTCCATTCCTTGGGCCATTGGCGAATTACAGAGGGTTTTCATGATGTAGTATGGAATCCCGCTTTTCTGATGGCTGCCTACCAGCTTTTGGGAAATAAACCCGTCCGTTTTTGGCACGACCAGCTTTTTTATAAACCCGCTAAGCATGGTGGAGTAGTGGCGTGGCATCAAGATTATTCATATTGGACCCGAACTGTTGCCATGCAACATCTAACGTGTTGGACGGGCCTTGACGATGCGAGTACGGCAAACGGATGCCTTTATTACATCCCAAAAAGCCACACATGGGGCTTATTGAACGCCCCTGAATTGGCTGGAAATATGGAAGGTATTAAAGATTACCTGACCCCTGATCAATTGGATGCGTTTAAACCCGTTCCCATCGAATTGAAAAAAGGGTATGCCACGTTTCATCATCCTTTAATGGTTCATGGCTCTTATGAAAATACATCGAATCAAAGTAGGAGGGCATTTGTCTTAAACGTCTTCGCCGATGGGACGATCAGCAATACCGATGATGAATTATTGAAAGGGGTGCCCCCGATTCCCAAGGGTGGTAAAATGCAAGGTAAATTTTTTCCATTGCTATTTAATGGATAGGTATGCTTAAAGATTTACAGCATGTGCAAGGTCGTGATTAGACCGATTGTTTTTCTTTTCTGGATGCTTCCTTGGAACGTTTCACCTCCATTTTTTTCAACATCCAATCCGGATACTCAGACGCATCCTCTGCTTCGTATATCCTAAGTTCTTGGGTAGCATCGTGCTGAAGTAATTCATCTGGTTTTTTCCGCAGGATCAAGGCGGCCGTGTTCACCCCAGAATGGGAGGCGCCAGCAACACCATGCGAAAGGATACTAGCCCCGCATAAATACAGATTTTCAATTTCGCTCTTGGCCTTGAAGGCAAATGGCCCGATATGCCGGAGACTCTTTTCGGTACCATACACATTTCCCCGGGTCGTATTGATATAATATTCATTGGTAATAGGTGTTCCCAGTGCATGATGTACAATATGGCCACGTATTCCAGGGACGACCTTTTCTAGACCGTTCAACATCTTTTGGACCAACTGTTCCTTAAATTGTAAATACCCCAACGACCGCTCGCCAACTTCATTTTCAAAAGGTTCGAATGCCTTGTAATCTAGGTAGGTTATTGCCTCGATAGTATGGTGTATGCCATCGAAACTTGTTGGATCCTTAAGGGTGGTACAACTAATAAACATGCCTTTGAAAGTGTCTCCATTCAAAATATCCTCCTTCATCATCGTATCATAAACTGCATCGGCATCCTCATTGGGCATTAGCCAGATATTTCCAGAGTCAAGTCCTGCTGCACGCAAGTCCATTGCAACAGTTAAAAATAGCATTAGGGAGGTGCAGGAATATTTTGTCTTCTGTAACTTTTTAAGCAGCTTTTTACTCAGGTGACCTTTGCCCACCAGATTGAGATAGGTCATGCCTACGTCTGCATTGGAAATAATATGTTTGGCGTAGCATGTTCGACCGTCCTCGAGTTCGACGCCCACTGCCTTTTTTTTCCGTTCCCCCTCGATCAAGATGTGTTTCACGCTTTGATGGGTACGTATTTCCCCCCCATGTTTCCTGATGGCGTTGGTCATCGATTTTATCAACGCTCCACCACCGCCCATAGGGTAATAGGCGCCATAAAAATAATGCTCCATTACAGCACAATGCAAAGGAAAGCTTGCTTTTCTTGGTTGCAGGCCATGATCGCCGCATTGCACGTTGAGGATATTCTTTAGTAAGGGGTCCTTTATGTGCCAATTGATAACCCTACGAAGGCTGAAAAGGCCAAATTTTCCCATATGGCGCGTGCGGAATGGCACAGTTATATTTTCCCAAATTCCGCTTAACTTCGGAATGAGTTGCAACTGGGTACTTACATTTCGCACCAATGTAAGATAGGCATGAATGCGTTTTTTTTCCTTGGGAAACCGAATGGAAAGTCGATCAATAAGTGCTTCCAGACTAGAGGGGAAATCAAAGCGTTCATCCCCTATCCAACAATGTTCATAGCCATTGGGATTCATTCTGAAGAAAACAAGTTCATTGGCGATTCCAAGCCCTTTGTAGAGTTCATTGGTAGATTCGCCTTCATTCAATAGGCCAACGTAATGAACCCCGGGCGTGAAACGATGGCCCTTCAGATAAAAACTATGGCACCATCCTCCTGGAACGCCATGTTGTTCTAAGACCAGGACCTTCTGACCTTCCCGTGCAAGGCAGATGGCCGTCGCAAGGCCACCGGCACCCGATCCTATGATAATCGAATCAAAATATTCAGGTGATTTGCTATTCGTGGTATCGTGCAACGGGAAATTCAATTTTTCTACTGGAAAACAATTACTTTTTTTGGGTCAAAGCCTTTGCAATGGCAGCTACTACCATAGGTTCCATAACTGAATATCCTTCGGAAGTCGGGTGTACGCCGTCTTCGGCATACCGTTTTGGGAGTCCGTTTCGTTCATCGGCCATAGCGGTAAAATAATCGAGATATACAATACCATTATTTTCGGCATACTCCTTGATCAATACGTTCAACGCAGGAATTTTTTCATCAGGATGTAGTCCAGGTCGCCATGGATAATCATAGGCCGGTAAAACTGATGACAGTACCACTTTTATCTGGTTCTGACGTGCTAATTCGGTCATAGATTTAAGATTATCAAGTATTTGTTCGAGGGTTATTGGGCCTGTATTTCCCGCAATATCATTAGTTCCGGCGAGTATAACAACAACTTTGGGTTTGAGATCGATCACATCTTGGCGAAAACGCAAAAGCATTTGTGGAGTGGTCTGCCCACTGATTCCCCGGTCAATATAAGGGTGCTCCTGAAAAAATTCAGGACGCGTATTCAACCAACCAATCGTGATCGAATTGCCCATAAAAACGACCCGATTCTCACCTGCTTCTGGTGCGGAAAGCGTTGCATTGGCTTCCTTGAACATTGCAAGATTGGCCCAATCCTGGGACTGTATTTTTTGCGAAATTCCTAAGAAGGTTAGGAGGGATAATAGCATGAATTTTATTTTTTTCATAATAAGTGCTCTTGATTACGACTGTAATGTATCAAATAGTTTTTTTTCCTCCAAGCTAAATGGCACCTCATTGATTAAGCGGCTTTTTTTTGGTCCCTGCACGAATAAATAAGCAATTAAACAAATGGCGATTACAAAGTATAAGGCCGTGTCGGTTTTATAAAATGCATAAAGTGCCAAAAAGCTAGGTACTTCTAATAGGATATATTTAAGTAGGGTAGCTTTTTGATATTTTCTTAATTTTTGTTGGAGTGATTCCCCCGATGAAATGTGCCGCATTTCATTGCGATAGCGTAATTGACTTCCAAAATACCCGAAAAGCGCCGTTAGGGGCACAAGAAAAAGATAATCATCCTTAACACCCGGCGTCCCAACCCTAAAACCTGTGCTATCCTTATAAACATATATTGTTATGACCAACAAGGCGGCGAGGAAGCACCAATGTAGAATGCGCAAGCTTCTTATAAATTTTTTTGGTTCCACTTTTATCGTTTGTTAAGGGCCATCCCAATTCAAAATCATTACCAGTGTAAATGAATCGTCCACCAAGGGTCATAGGACGAATACGCAAAATAAGTCTAGAATTTAATCAGGGTCTGCCCATAATAGCTATTACATACTTATTCGGGCACTGCATGAAGGAGTTCCATACCCGTTGAGGATCTTGGTTTAAAACCTGTCCAATCTTTTTCATTCGAATCTTCTTGAATTTCGAGGTATTTATAAAAATCCTTTTGCTTTAGATAGCTACCAAGGAAAGCGGTCACAAAATGCTGGTTGATATTGTTGATCTTGCGTTGATCCCAGGTAGCATCGGCGTAGCGATAATATTCGTTTATATTCAGACCCGGGGCCAGTGATTCAGCTGGCGGTGGGTTAGGGGCAATATTATGTCGTGCATTTTTATAGGTCAATAAATAGCGATCGGCATTCACGGCACCTAAATAGATTGCCTTAATACCCTTCTCATATCCCGAAATATCATCTTGACTTCCAGCAACAAATAAAGTAGGCGTTTTTAAACCTTTTAATCCCTCAGCATCCCAAACACCTCGTTCCATCCCCCAGGGGGCAAAAGCGACCACGGCTTTGATCCTTGGGTCGACAAGCTTTTGGTATTCAGGATTACTAGCGGCAAGCGCGCCAATGGCAGAACTACCGCCGGTCATCCCAGCAAAAAATTGGGTCACGCCATCACTGTAGCCTGCACCGGCAGTGTTTAATACACCATATCCTCCCATTGAATAACCGACAATGGCAGTGTTATCTGCATCGACCAGCCCTGAAAGAAATTGCTTGCTTCCTTTCTTACTTAATGCAGCCATCTCATTTATGACGAAACGAATATCCTTTGATCGATTCAATAAAGTACTGTAAAAAGCATTGGCGTCCTTAAAGGTAGAATCTGTATGGTCGATGGCAACGACAACATACCCTTTTGATGCTAAATTCTCAGTTAGGTAGGTCATCAGGTATCGCGATCCTACATAGCCATGTGAGACTACGATCAAGGGAAAACTACCTTCGGAGGTAACCGGCACGGCGTCGCGAAGCGCCCTGCCTTTAAAAGTAAATGGGATCAGCGGACGCAGACTGTCTCCAGCAGTACCCATATACTCGTCATAGGTTACCGAAGCTTGGGACTTTGATTGCAAAACCGCCGGATACCAAATTTCAACCGTTAACGGGCGGTCATAAAGAGGATCAACCCCTTCTTTTGAATGTAAAATATCAATTTGATTCTTATTGACCAAGCCCAAGGTGCGCACTCCAACAGGGTAATCGCCACGTGCTGCAAGCTCCGGAGCATCGGGAAGTGGGTCTCCATAAAGAAAATTTTGCGCAAACAAACTGGTAGGTAGGCATATAAATAAAACAATCCCTGATAGAACCTTGAAATTAGTATGCATAGCTTGTCGTTAGAAACGCCATAAATATAGTTACTTATCTGTTCAATGACCACTTTGGCCGATTGATTTTGTATTTGTACCAAAGGGTCAGACCTTGCAAGGTGTTTTTATTCCGATTGGGTTTCCGGTTGCCCATTCACCTTTAATTCAAAAATATCGTTCCGCGCATAATGACCGATTACATCAAAATCAAGTTTGCTTTTTTGAATGTCCTCTAGATCTAATTCTGCGACAAGTACACCAGCTCTATCGAAAAGCGGACCTGCCAGTATCTTCCCCATGGGCGAAATTATAATGCTACCGCCACGACATATATTTTCAGGTTCATCACGAACAAAACCTTGATATTCTTTAGGATACATCGCCTTTATATAATATTGGTTGCAACCCAAAACAAAACAGCGGCCTTCGAGGGCAATATGCTGCATAGTGGCAGTCCACTGATCCCGTGCGTCGGCCGTTGGGGCCACATAAATTTCGACTCCTTTTTGAAACATGGCCATACGGGCCAGCGGCATATAATTTTCCCAGCAGATAAGACCGCCCAATATGCCGATCTTTGTGTTGAAAGTAACAAGCGATTCGCCGTCGGCTTCGGCCCACACGAGCCTTTCAGTGCCAGTTGGTTTTATCTTTCGATGTATGCCCAATAAACCTTTGGTAGGGGAAATGTATAACATTGAACAGTACAAGCTACCCCTTGGTGCCTTTTTTTCGGTTACCCCAATGACCAAAAAGACCTTTTCCTTTTGGGCCAAGCGTTCCAAGCGCACAATATCGATACTTGGTATAACGATGCTGTTGGCTGCAAATTCGGCAAACAATTTTCGACCTTCCTCATTGCGACTGCCAATTTTAGCCCCAAAATCAAACCCCCTGGGATATCCAGGAACAAATGACTCCGGAAATACTAACAATTGGCAACCTTGTTTTGCATAGGTTGCCGTTAATTCCTCTATCTTTTGGAGCGTTTTTTCCTTGTTAAAAAATTCAGGGGACTCCTGTATTACACCAACTTTGACCTTCATTCTGAACGGCTTAGAGGTACGATAACCAAATAGTTACTCGATAGTCACCTTGGATCGAGGGGTCACTAATTTGACAAGACCGCGGACGATGTTGCATCAATACTTGGCACTTTTCCCGTTAGCCTGGGTGCGATCAATAAATGCACGTATATCGTTATTGGCTTGTTTAAGATCTTCATGACGTAAATACATCATGTGACCGGAACGATAGCCCTTGAATTCAAATCGATCACGCATACGACCACTTGGATCGACCTGCCACATTAAATATTTTGAATTAAAATACGTAGTTGCACCATCATAATAGCCCGATTGTATCAGTACATTTAGATACGGATTTTGGGCCATGGCCTGGCGTAGATTCTCCCGCGTCTCTTCATCCGAATTGTCCCATGGGTGAACCGGTCCAAACATATTATATTTAATATCAGTCTTAAACTTGAGTTCTTCCTGTAGATAATAATTGATTGCCGGGGTAAAACTGTGAAGCCAAGAGGTGAGCTCTGCGCTGTAATCAGGTTCCATTCCAGCCGCTTGACGATCGATGCCCAAATAACGACTATCCAATCTACCGATTGTATATCCGCGATCATTCAATAAATGCTTCCAGAAATAATCAGTCGGTACGTTAAGGTTCTGGTCTAAAATTTCCTTTTTAGAAAGACCGGTATATAAGGCCATTTTTTCTGCCACCGAATTGCGTTCGGCATCACTTATAAATCCGCCTTTCGCTAGTGCAGGTATCAAGGTATTGATCGTGTAATCTTCAGACCCCGGCAATATTTCCAGTAAATCCTTTTGTTGAAGTTCTGCAGGGAGCGCCTTATGATGCCATGCCGCCGCAGTATAATAAGGAAGATTGATCGCCTCGGCAACAGGCCCTTCGTTTCGAATGATTTTATAATCGGCTGGGGAAACCAAGATAACTCCGTTCAAATACATCCACTGCTGGTTTTGCAATGCCAATGATAAGCCCATGACGCGTGGCCCGCCATAACTTTCACCAATGATATATTTGGGTGAACGCCAGCGATTGTTACGAGTGACAAAGGTGTTCAACCATTCCGCAAGGTATTTTATATCGGCATTTATACCGAAGAACCTTTTGCGATCTACTTCATCCCCTGATTCGGGAATAGTACGACTGTAGCCCGTATTGGCTGGATTTACATACACGATATCAGTGACATCCAAGACCGAAAAAGGATTTTCCTTGACCCCATAAGGCTGTACAGGGTACCCCTCGTCATCAATATTGAGGATTCGTGGACCCGTATAGGCCAAATGCATCCAAACAGATCCCGAACCGGGACCCCCGTTAAAGGATATCAATAATGGACGCGCTGCCCGATCCTTAACATCATTACGTGTATAATAGGTATAATGTAACGAAGCAATGGGTTTTCCAGCCTCATCCCAGACAGGTTGTGTCCCAGTTTGTGCAGTATACTGAAAGGCAGTTCCGTTGACCGTGACACTGTGCTGTGTGGTCACAATCGTATCGATCGGGAGGTGCCGTTCATTATTATGGGAAGTTTTCATCGGGCTAGGCGCCCTATCTTCCTTCTTTTTTTGAGAATACACATTTGAGGGTGAAAACTGCAGGAATGAAATCGCAATAAGTAGTAGAATTTGTCTCATAGAATATCGTTTTAGTCATTTTTTAAAAATAGGGAATTTGAGGGGATCATCATATCATCTCAGCAGTTTTTTAATAGAATAGTACATTATGAAGCCGACCAGGGCAGCATGCAAATAGGATAGGTAAAATAAAAAAATTATTTGTTTAACAAATAATATAAAACTTTAAACAATAATTAAGATAATTGCGTTCTTGTTCGTTTACTTTTACCTGAATTAAAAAAAAAAGTTATGAAAATGTTTAAAACGATTGCAACGATGTCTTTCGCCGGTCTTTTGATTATGGGCTGTGGGGAAAGAAAAAAAGAAATGGCGAACTCGAATGAAACTGCCATGAATTCAGAAACGTCAAATGCCATTAACGTTGAGGAGACTCCTACCATTGTTGGCGTCGCGGCGGGAAACGAGAATTTTTCAACCTTGGTGGCTGCCGTTAAGGCTGCGGATCTTGTCGAAACTTTGAACGGGAAAGGACCGTTTACTGTTTTTGCTCCTACCAATGATGCGTTTGCCAAATTACCTGATGGCACAATAGCAACTTTATTGGAACCTTCGAATAAGGCCACGTTAAGTGGTATATTGACCTATCATGTCGTGGCAGGTTCTTTTAATGCCGCTGCAGTGGTAGATGCGATTAAAGCCAATAATGGGGTTTTTGAGGTTACCACTGTAAATGGTGGAAAAATAAGCCTAAGTTTGGTAAACGGTAAAGTTACCCTTACCGATTCTAAAGGTGGAACGGCTACGGTCATTATGGCCGATGTACCGGCTTCAAACGGTATTATACATGCCATCGATACAGTAGTTATGCCGTAAAAGGCTTGTAATATTACTTTGCAAAACCATTGCCCCAAAGGCAGTGGTTTTTCAATTTTAACAGGCGATGTTTATGGTAATGTTGTGAACAGGTACATCACGAGTCCTTGTTACTTGTTAAGACCCAATACCATCACCGAAATAGGCAAAGAGGGTAATGGGTAAGAGCGTTTAACATTCGTACTGCAAACTACCACGGCATGCGCGAAAGTTGCAGTCTCTTGGCCTTTTACTTGGGAGAAATAGGAGCTGTAAAATGGTGACCATTCTAACTTTGATGATAATTTGGGGCGAATCAGGATTCCAATAAACAACGAATTTTAAAACTTTTCAAAAGCTCCCAGCCCGAACAAGGCAAAATCGTACTTTACCGGGTCTTGTGGATCTAGTTGCCGTAACAAATTATCCAATTCATAGACCGCCTTGGCATCATTTTGTTTCCGTTTCAAAAGGTGTAATTTTCGAGCAACATTCCCGGTATGCACATCTAATGGGCAAGAGAGTTGAGCAGGGGAGAGCCTTTTCCAAATCCCGAAATCGACACCGGTCGAATTCTCCCTGACCATCCACCGTAAAAACATATTGATACGCTTGGCGGCAGAACCTTTTAAAGGGTCGCTTATATGTTTGGTGGTCCTTTTGGGATGGGGAAGTTCAAAAAAAATAGATTTAAAATCAGATATGGCTTCTTGAACTGGTTGCTTGATGGCATTCTTCCCAAAGACTTCCTCCAATCCCCCATATTTTTTATAAATGTTGTTTAGGCTTACCACAAAATAGGTGAGATCATCCCCATTGAATGTTCTATGAACAAAACGCGAAAACCCTTCAAGATCTTTTTTTTGATGGTTCAAGACGAAATCATACGGATCATTATCCATAAGTTGCATCATAGCCGTGGCATTATTGATAATACTTTTCCGATTGCCCCAAGAAATTGTTGCCGTTAAAAATCCACTGATTTCGATATCTTCCTTCTTTGAAAATTGATGTGGTATTTGAATCGGGTCGCTCGACAAAAAGGTCGGACAATTATATTGTACGACTTTGGCATTTAAAAATTCCCGTAATTCGATGTGTGTCATTCAAAAGTTGGGTTAAGGAATCGGAGAAGCAATACGGGCCCAACGAGTACCAAATTATAAGCAGCATGCAATGAAATCGACCAAATAAGCCCGAATCGTACGCGAATATATCCTAGAAAAATGCCTACGCTTATTTGCGGTGCTACCAACAACGGCGAAAAAAGTAAGGTAGTTGTGGTAATTTTGAAATTGGTGAGATGGTAAAATCCAAAACTTAGGGTCAAAATGTAAAAAACGTACGCAAAGACCCCATGATTTTTAAAAAACCGCATGGGTCCCCTAAAAATTAACTCCTCTAAAATCGGCGCAATGAAAACCGCCAAGGCAAAGAAACCGAGCATCGAAACATCTTCGAAGAGCACATCAATAGCATTGGTGCCAAAATTCAATTTAAAGATTATTTCGAAAGCACCGATGGCCACCCCAAGGGTTAGGCTAATCAGAATAGAAATCGCCAGTAGGTTCCTAAAAACACGAAAGCGATACTCGAAATTCGTGTTTTCATCCTGTATATACCGTGGATATTTTAAAAATGCCCAAACTGAATTCAACATTTCATTGGGTTATTAAGCCATCTACCATGGTCAATTTGCGGTCGGCCATATCGGCCAGTTCCTCATTGTGGGTAACGATGACAAACGTTTGCCCATAGGTATCCCGAAGTTCAAAAAATAATCGATGTAGATTATCCGCGCTTTCAGAATCCAAATTTCCACTAGGCTCATCGGCATAAATTATCGAGGGCCCATTTACCAATGCCCTGGCAACTGCTACCCTTTGCTGTTCACCGCCTGATAATTCAGTGGGCCGATGGTCGTATCTCTTGGTAAGCCCTAAAAAATCGAGCAATTCTTTTGCTTTTTTTTCAGCGACTTCCCGGGAAGTTTTTTTAATGTAAGCAGGAATACAAACATTTTCAAGGGCCGTAAATTCAGGCAATAATTGATGGAATTGAAAGATAAAACCGATGTGCTCGTTTCTAAATCTTGCCAGTTCTTTTTCTGAAAGTCCATTGAGTTCCTTACCGTTGATGACCAATCGACTGTCTGCCTTGTTCGATTGCGAATCCAATGTTCCTAGAATTTGCAATAGGGTGGTCTTTCCAGCACCTGAGGGCCCTACAATCGAGACAATTTCCCCTTTTTTGATATGAAGGTCGACGCCTTTCAATACTTGTAGCTTGCCGTAAAATTTCTGAATATTGGTGGCTATTATCATGTAGTTGTACTTAGTGGCTTGCAAAGTTAACATTAACCCTTACATTACAAAAGTATGACGAATGTGTATTATTTTTAAGGTATGTTTCTATGTTAACTTCCTATTCGCCGAACGACTGATGGGTAAGATACCATTTCCTTTGATTATTAACGTTAATATTGCATTCATTTGAAATAGGGGATATTATTAATATGAGCTTTATTTATCAAATAGAATGCAAAAATAAAAAGACCAACTTGAACATTCCCATATGTCTCGATATAGAAATTTAGAAGAATATAACTTAGAAGTAACCGACGAACTGAAAAGCAGGTATTCGGGCATTATTAGCGAACTTGGTGAGGATGTTACCCGAGAAGGACTGGCGATGACCCCGGAAAGGGCCGCCAAGGCCATGCTTTTTTTGACACAGGGCTACAAACAGGATGCCGTTGAAATTCTTAAAAGTGCCATGTTCGCTGAAAGTTATGATGAGATGGTAATTATAAAAGACATAGAGGTGTACTCTTTATGTGAACATCATATGTTGCCCTTTTTTGGGAAAGCCCATATTGCCTACATCCCGAATGGCCACATTGTAGGTTTGAGTAAAATACCGAGGGTAGTCGACATTTTTGCGAGAAGATTGCAGGTGCAGGAGCGATTGACACATGATATTCTCGAATGCATCAATACAACCCTTAAACCGCAAGGTGTAGCTGTCGTAATCGAAGCAGCACATATGTGTATGATGATGCGTGGCGTTCAAAAGCAGAATTCGGTTACGACCACTTCTGGATTTAGGGGGCAGTTCGAGAAAATCGAAACCAGGAACGAATTTTTAAAACTAATAAGTTCGCACTTATCCTAAAGGAAGGATATGCTTTTTAAGCAGTCAACAAGGATGAAAGAAAATTAAAGTCAAAGTAAACATTATGCTGTTAAATTTGTCCTACTAATTGTCATGATAGGGAGTAAGTTGTACCTTTAGGTATGCCTGATGATACGAAAAAAAAACTACGGCTTTTACTTTTAAGTCTGCTATTCGACGCGATTGGAATGCTTTCCTTCGCAATTCCTTTTATCGGTGAATTCTCCGATATTATATGGGCACCCTTAGCTGCTTGGTTGATGACACGCATGTATAAGGGTCGTATCGGCGAGATTGCAGGAACGGTGACCTTTATCGAGGAAATTTTACCGGGGATGGATTTTTTACCCACATTCACGATTATGTGGTTTTACACCTATGTTTTTAAGCGTAGTAAAAATTCAAGTTCCTTACTAACGAAAGATACTGGCTAATTATACTGCTCCCTGATAAATGATTATTTTCTAAACTATCGATCCAAAGTAACCAAAGTTACCGATCTTGAGCTTTAATATCCTAACTTTACGGGACAACCAATTTTTACCTACACTGTGGAAAGAAGAAAATTTGTAAGTAAGACGCTTTTGGCTACAATGATCAGTACCTTGGGAACTGACATCGTTTTTGGTAAGCTACTTCCTCTTGATTATGTGCCTTTGGCATTACAAGGTCCGGATCCCTTTAAAATGTTTGAATTAGATCCTGAGATGGTGGTTCTCAGTGATAAGCCTTGGAATATTGAGGCTAAAGCACATATGTTGGATGATGCAATTACACCTAATAAGGTCATGTTCGTACGAAACAATGGCATTATTCCCGAAAATATCGACCTTGCTAACTGGTCGCTGACCATCGATGGGGAATCTGTAAACAAGTCAAAGACCTATAAGCTACAGGATCTCAAAACAAAATTCAAGTCATACACCTATCAGCTTCTTCTGGAGTGCGGTGGTAATGGGCGTAGTGAATTCGACCCCCCAGCGAAAGGCAATCAATGGACAGTGGGAGCGGTTTCTTGTGCTTCATGGACCGGGGTCAGGCTTCGGGATGTTTTGGAAGATGCCGGAATTAAAAAGAATGCTGTATATATTGGCTACCATGCCGCTGACCTGCATTTAAGCAGAGATCCCGGTAAAGAACCAATATCCCGTGGAGTGCCGATGTCAAAGGCACTTCAAGACGAAACCCTATTGGCATATCATATGAACGGTACTGATATTCCCATAGCACATGGTCACCCACTTCGGTTGGTCGCGGGTGGCTGGCCCGCGTCGGTTTCTGGGAAATGGATCAATAGGATCAGTATCCGTGATAAAATACATGATGGCGAAAAGATGGAAGGATCTTCGTATCGCATGCCCTGTAAACCGGTCGCTCCAGGCGAAAAAGTTCCGGATGAAGAGATGTGTATCATAGAATCAATGCCGGTCAAATCACTTATAACCTATCCCAAATCAGGGGCCATCCTTCCAAAAGGAAAACGACTGAAGATTCGAGGCCATGCATGGGCAGGCGAATTGCAAGTCGCCCAAATGCACTATTCAATTGATTTTGGGGCTACATGGATTCCTTGTCCTGTAGAAAGGCCTTTAAACCGCCTGGCATGGCAACATTTTTCGGCCGACATAACCTTTCCTCAAGAAGGGTACTATGAGGTTTGGGCCAAAGCAACCGATTCACGGGGTGTATCACAGCCGATGTTACTTCCAGGTTGGAATCCAAAGGGGTATTTGAACAATGCGTGCCATCGCATCGCAGTAAAGATCACCTAAAGATGAAAGAGCCAAAATATTGGAAAAGATCACGCGGGGCCTATCGTATCCTTATTATAATCAGTGCCCTCATGGTAATCGTAGCGGTGGCTGCCATCTTCTTCCTAAAAGAGGGTACCACTTCTAAGGAAGAAAATAGTCCTTCAAATACCGAATATACGGCAGTACCCTCGACCTCTGATGACCCCGATCTAATTGTTGACGGTATTCATGTAAGAACAGGCTTAATTGAAGCAGAAGGTATGATGGCCGTTGTGAATAATTGTACAAATTGCCATTCTGCACAGTTGGTGATGCAAAATAGAATGGACAAAGACCGGTGGATCGCCACGATACGATGGATGCAGAAAACACAGAACTTATGGGATCTAGGGGAAAATGAAGCCATCATTGTAAATTATTTGGTCACAAATTACCCTATAATAAACAAGGGAAGAAGAGAAGCATTGTCGCATGTTGAGTGGTATGATCTAAAAGATTAAATAAGATTGAATGTCCTATTGGCAAGCATTTATAAATTCGTTTTTTGGCACAGTGAACTACACATGGCGTTCGATTATTTTCGAAGTTCCTTGGCAAATGAATTATTTTTGGGGCCTTATCATCCTATCCCTGTGCGTGTGGATCTTGGAAATACGGTTTCCCTGGAGAAAAAGTCAGGCGGTTTTTAGAAAAGATTTTTGGCTAGACGGCTTTTATATGTTTTTTAATTTCTTTGTCTTCGCAATCTTCATAGCCGGGTTTTATAAATTATTGGAAATCTTTTTTTCAGACATCGGTATTTCAATGTCTAGTTTGACCCTAATAGATTTGTCATCCCTGCCAACATGGGCGCAATTGATCGTGTTTTTTGTGGTATTGGATTTTGTTCAATGGTTTACCCATGTCTTACTTCACAAATATGAATTCCTCTGGAAATTTCACAAAATTCACCATAGTGTCAAAGAAATGGGTTTTGCAGCCCACTTGAGATATCATTGGATGGAAAATATATTCTATAAGCCTCTAAAAACCTTAGGAGTCATGGTTTTAGGGGGTTTTGAACCGGAACAGGCTTTTATAGTCCATTTTTTTGCCATTGCAATCGGCCACTTTAATCATTCGAATATTAAGATTACCTGGGGCCCTTTGAAATATGTTTTGAATAATCCGGTAATGCATTTATATCATCATGCCTATGTGTTGCCAAAAGGAACGTATGGGGTCAATTTCGGGATTAGCTTAAGTATTTGGGATTATATTTTTAAGACCAACCATATTCCCGAGGAAAGTGGTACCATCCCCTTGGGTTTTCCAGGGGATGAAATGGTGCCAGCAACTTTTTTAAAGCAACTGCGTTTCGGATTTTTTGGCCAAAAATCAAAAACCAAGAGCCCCTAATCTAAAGGGGGACACTTACTCCTACGCTAATATTCCGTCCGATATTTGGTATTCCGTCAATTTTTAATCGAGAGAGATGATCTATATAGGTCTTGTTCAGAATATTATTCCCACTGATGCGCACATCGACGAGTTGATCAAGGATATGTACAGTACCTCCTAGTCCGATATTCAATAAGCTATACCCTTCGGATGGGGTCTCGAATACATTCACGTTGTTTTGGGAAAATACCGATTTCAGGGTTACAAAAGTATAGCCCTTATCAAGCCATAGCTTGTTCTTGTCAAACTCGATACGCAAGGTATTGGTCCAGCTATTTGCCGGGATAAGGGGGAGATAGTCACCACTCGTCAATTTACCGGTCACGTTCTCAAAGGTGCTTTCAAGATGCAGCCAATCCAAGGGGTGCGGATGCAAGTGGAAGCCCGCCTCCCCACCGTATAATCTGGCATCGCGTTGGGTATAGAGAAAAACAGCATTGCCATTAATAAACTGGCCATTGGGCTCTATATAGATATAATCATTGATGGTGTTGTAGAATCCGTTGATATAGATTTCAATATGCTGATTATGATATTCCAACGCCAGATCGGTCTGCAAATTCTTTTCATTCTTGAGTGCAGCATTCCCTATTTCATACCGGTTGGTTCCTTCATGAACCCCGTTAGAGGTAAGCTCCGCCAAATTCGGGGCCCTAAAACCGGTAGCAAGATTCAATCGAGTCACCAGATTTTTGACGAAATCTATTTTATAACCCGCGGAAGCATTAAAGCTGCTGAAGTTTTTATCCAACGCTGCAATATAGGATTCTTGACCAATTACACCAGATTCCTCTCCTGCAATGCCGCGATGGTCGTAACGGAGTCCGAGCTGCAGGTCACTTTGGTTTGCGAAATGTATGTGTGATGTACCAAGCAAGCCAATATCATTGGTGATTGCATCAGGTATCAAGACTTCATCCCCGAAATTCATATTGCGCTCATTCATCCCTTGCAAACCGAAGATGGTTTCAATATTCCCCATTTTAGGCAAATCATATTGCAGATTGTAACTCAAGGTACCTAAATGCATATTTAGACCGGCAATATCAACTTGGTCCCCAAATTCTTTGCGCACATTAAAAATATAGCCAAAGATCGCTTCAAGACTTGAGTTTTCAAAAAACACATTTGTTTTGGAACTGAGCATATGATTGTCAATGGTCTGAAATGGTAATTCAGGGGTACGTTCTGTGCTTTGCAAACCAATAGTTTCGGGTATCCCTAATTTTAAATTGTTGTAATTATAGCGTAGTTCGGTTTTATAGGTGGTACCTTGATAGCCAACACCGGTTTTAAAATCATACTCCCTAAACCGTGAATTTGTAACCCTTTGGTCCCCTCCTGTTTTGTAATCAATATGGGATGCGACACTACCCCGGGCCATAAATTTGAATTTTTCACCTGAAGTCTTTACTCCGGCATTCGTACCTAGACCTTGTGTATTTGAAAAGTAATTAAAATTAATATCGCCATCGGTTGTTTTAGGTAAAGCGAATTTTTCGGGATTCAGGTAAATAACACCACCCATGGCGTCAGATCCATAAAGCAACGTAGCGGGCCCTTTGATTACCTCGACGCTTTCGATGCCGGCATCACTTACGCCCAATCCGTGCTCTCCTCCCCATTGTTGGTTTTCGAGTCGGATGCCCTGTGCGTACACTAAAACCCTGTTCGAGCTTAAGCCCCTAATGACCGGTTTCCCGATACTTACCCCAGTTGAAACACTTTGAACCCCGGGAATATTGGTAATGCCCTCGGCCAGTGTTAAGGCACCTGCTTTTTTGACTTCCGCCATACTGGCCTGCTCGACTTTCATGACATTTTCACTCTGTAATTTATGAAAGGGTGTAGACACAATGATTTCCTGCATTTCTATGGCACTGCTTTCCAAGGTAATGTCGAGCGTATTGACGCCCGATTTTATTTCGATTGACCGGGAAAACGTTTTATACCCCAAATAAGATGCTACGATCTTATACGTACCCAATGGTAAATTATCGAGGTTATAAGTGCCATCTTCCTGGGTCACGGCACCTTTTTCCAATTGTGGGAAATATACCTCTACCTGTTCTAAGGGGGTATTATCCCCGTTATCTTTAATGGTGCCTTTAAGCGAATTTTGGGATGAACAAACAAAATAAGACATTGCAAAGAGCAATGAAAAAAATATTTTTTTCATAACTTAAGTATTGAATACGTTAATGGTTTCTAATAGCTATGTTATGCTGCGCTTGGAGGTGCCCGTAAACTAAAATGAAGTTTCTGATAGTTGCCTTGAAACACATAAATAGGATGGTTTCTTTCGTGAATAATCACAAAAGGGATGAACGTTATTTTTTGGAGATCAACTAAGACCTGGGGGGCAAGCTTAAATTTCTGAAAGGCACAATCAAATTCCGCCTTATGAATATGTAAGGCATTCTTTTCTTGACAACCAAGCAAATGCTGACCATTTAAATAATGGGTAAGTTTGACAACTGAGGGCATATTGATGCAAACAACCAGCAGGAACGCAATGGATGCCGATAGTATTTTCTGATTGGATGGCCTCATGGCGCAAAACTATGAAATTATCGATGGTCAAATGTTAAAAAAATCATATTCTATGGTATCGAAAACGCCGTATATCAATCCATTTTTCGATAACTAGGAAAGGAATGGTTTGACCAGTAATCTTTCAAAAATTCTGCAGGCACCAAAAATTCTATGTATTAGATTTGTGGCGACCAAGGCCCCAAGCGCTGATTGTATTTTCGCTGAAAATAAATAAAGTAATTGTAGAGTTTATAATTTACGTCATACCCATAATCAATATTGGCACCAAAATTTATTGGCTGTTCGTAAAGTTTGGGGTCATATTGGGTGGGAAGTAACGCTCTTTGGTTCCAATTCATAACATAGATCCGATTCCGATTTTCTAGGAATGATTGGGAATAATAGCCTGCAGGCTTCGCAATGCTTTGTAACCATAAATTAAATCCTGGTTCAATTATAAATACTTCATATTCGATCTTCGAATTTGCTAAGGAAATTGTGTCTCCCTTGGTCTGTTCAAAAGCGATTTTTTCATCTTCCAAAAGATGAACTTTTTGCTTGCTGCTTCCACAACTAAGATAGAGGACGGAACTAAAAATCAAGAGCCCCGTAAATTTTAGTGATATCTTTTGCATTTTCAATTGTTTTATGGGGATGGTCGAGTTTAAATGGAATTCCTTTCAAAAAGTCCACGAATGAAGGCAACTTAAGGTATTAAAAAAGCCGTTCGTATGACAAACGGCCTTCGTTAATTGTGATGAAAAAGCGTTACTATTTTCCGAAAAGGCCTCCCAAAAGTCCTGATAACCCTCCTTTTTTCTTAGAGGCACCCATCACCATCCCTGCAACATCATCAAGTACGCTGCCATCCCCATCGGCATCTAATAAACTCATGATAAGGCTTTGATTCTGTTTCGGTTGTCCTCCGAGCATGCTCCCAAGAAGCGAATTCATACTGCCGGCATCCGAGACATTGCTCTGAGCCGTTTGACGCCCTACGTAACCCATAATTATGGGAGCAGCTATTTTTAATATGTTGGCAATTGCACCGGCATCCAATCCTGTTTTTTGGCTCAAGGCATTTTCTATTTGTGGCTGTTTGTTGCCAAAGACGTGGCCCAAGATACCGGCACCATCATCGACTACCGACTGTTCGACCCCACCGCCGAATAAACTTCCCAAATTATCCAAGATACTGCCATCATGCTTTGCGGCTAATGCTCCCATAAGGCCTTCGGCGCCCTGCGGTGTAGAAACATTTTTTTTCATTGCTCCCAAAATAAGTGGCATTGCCATACTGAGAACATCAGCCGTTTTATTTTCAGGTTGCCCCGTTTGGTTGGCGACTCCGTTAATGACTTGCTTGCCTATGGGGCTGTTCAATAAATCTAATAATCCTGACATTTTATAGTTAATTTAGATGGGTTACTACTTGTAAAATAATCATTCGCAATCAAATACCATACCTGTTAACTTTAAATCAAGAGGGCAATAATCTGTTCGGCAAGTTCAGTACCTATTCGATCTTGCGCTTCTTTTGTTGCCGCCCCTATATGGGGAGTTAATGAGATACTTGGGTGCATTAATATCTTGATTTCGGGACTCGGTTCGGACTCAAATACATCTAAACCGGCAAAAGAGACCTTTTTATGCTCCAAAGCGTCTACCAAAGCTACTTCATCTAATACACCGCCACGCGAGGCATTCACGATCCCTACCCCGGTTTTCATCATTTCGAACTCTTTTTTTCCTATGACATACTCCTTTTGCGCCGGTACATGTAAGCTAATGAAATCAGCAGTTCGTAAGACGACTTCTAGCGACATTCCTTTGAATTCAAATTGAATCGTACGGCCGTCGAAAAAAGCAATCTCGATAGTGGCTTTTTCTATGTTAGGATCATAGTAGACCACCTTCATGCCCACTCCCAGCGCTACTTTGGCAGTTGCCTGCCCAATTCTACCAAAGCCGATAATACCAAGGGTCTTTTCCCGTAACTCTGTGCCCCCTTCATACGTTTTTTTGAGTAGTTTGAATTTGCTGTCGCCTTCCAAGGGCATGTTTCGATTGGCATCATACAAAAAGCGAACACCCCCGAACAAATGGGCGAAAACAAGTTCGGCAACCGATTCAGAGGAGGCGGCAGGCGTATTTATAACATGTAATCCTTTTTCCTTGGCATAGTCGACATCGATGTTGTCCATTCCCACACCTCCACGACCGATCAGTCTGAGGGAGTCACAGCTATCGATAATATCCTTCCCAACTTTGGTAGCACTGCGTACCAAAAGCCCAACAATCTCATTTTTATTAATAAAATCGATTAGTTGTTCCTGGGCCACCGTGATGGTCAATACCTCGAAGCCTGCAATTTTAAGGGCTTCGACACCAGAGGATGATATACCGTCGTTCGCTAGTATTTTCATTGTATCACGATAACAATTTATAACTTTTGGAATAGAGTAGCGGCCTTAGTGCCCTTGTTTTTTTAATTATCCACGACGTTCCATCTCGCTCATTACATCTACCAGAACACCGACACTTTCCAAAGGAAGCGCATTGTACATTGACGCACGATAGCCTCCGACTGAACGATGGCCATTTAAACCAATGATTCCTGCTTCCTTTAACAGCGCTTCGAAGGTATCTTTTTGGTTGTTGTCAGCAAGTGTAAAGGTCGCATTCATGATCGAGCGGTCTTCTTTGTTGGCATATCCTTCGAAAACCGGATTTAAATCAATTTCGGAATAGAGCAGCTGGGCTTTTTTCTCATTAACTTGTTCAATCGCCGCGATTCCACCGAGCTTTTTCAACCATTCCAAGGTCAGCATTGAAACATATACTGCAAAAACAGAGGGCGTATTAAACATACTTTCTTTGGAAATATGCACCTGATAATCTAAAATCGAGGGTATTTTTCGAGTTACCTTTCCCAAAAGTGATTCTTTGACTATCACCAAGGTGGTTCCTGCCGGGCCCATATTTTTTTGAGCTCCGGCATAAATCAGGTCGAATTTCGAGAAATCGAGTTGCCTTGAAAAAATATCAGAACTCATATCACATACTAACGGTGTATCGGTCGTCGGAAATTTTTTGATCTGAGTGCCAAAAATCGTATTATTCGAGGTTAGGTGCAAATAATCCAAGCCACCTGGAATACTATATCCTTTTGGGATGTATTTGAAATTTTCGTCTTTAGAGGATCCGACTTCAAATACTTCACCGAATAGTTTTGCCTCCTTTATCGCATTGCTGCTCCATGTACCCGTGTTCAGATACCCCGACTTGGTCTCAAGCAGATTGTAGGCGGCCATGACGAATTGCAGGCTCGCACCTCCTTGTAGAAATAAGGCCTGATAGCCCGAATCGGCAAGCCCGAGGAGTTCTAATGCCAATGAACGTGCCTTGTCCATTACTGCGACAAAATCCTTACTCCGATGCGAAATTTCAATCAAGGAGAGACCAGAACCATTAAAGTCAAGAACTGCTTCGGAAGCTTTTAAAAGTACTTCCTGGGGTAAGATACAGGGTCCGGCACTGAAATTATGTTTTTTCATATCCTCATTTAAATTAAGGTGCTAAGGTCATAAATTTATAGGTAAAAAAGGGCACGGATACTAAATAATTCTACGATGTTTTTAACAGGAACTCAACAGTATCGATATGGTCGGCATAGGTATCCAGATGCGGTTTTTGTGTTTCACCAAAGTTGACCTCGTTCTCTAAAATGCCTTTCCCCACGATGCACTGGATTTTGTCGCGTTGTGCTGTTATTTCATTTTTTAAGGCCTTTAATGAATCATACTCCTCATATAATAAAGTAGCAATCGGGGATCCAAATCCGATATCTCTTTTAAGAATGAGAAAACCATTATCAATAAATTCATATTCACTCATCAAATACACCGCTTTGTTGTAGTCATAATTATTGGCATATTTCGCATGATCCATTAATGATCTATAGGAATCGATGGCGGAAAAAAAAGAAGTGAAATCGTACTCTTTCGGAACAAAGAGCTTGGAGACATTTCTACAGCCCAACCCGAAGTATCGAAAAATGTCCTCGCCTAAGGCCACCAATTGGCTAGGTGTCTCATTGCCTGTTAGCACGGCAACCGAATTTCGATTTTTGCGAATGATGTGGGGTACTTTTCCAAAGTAATATTCAAAATAGCGTGCCGTATTGTTGCTGCCCGTGGCGATCACGGCATCAAAATTTTCGAACTTGCCTTCTTTGAAAATAATTTTCTGGGATAAGGGTGGAGCGATTTCGATAAGGTATTTGGAAACCAATGGCAAAAGTATAGTATCATTCGACGACAACTTGATCATGACCGTATTCCCCGTTATGAGCACCGATAAAAAATCGTGAAACCCGACCAACGGAATATTTCCCGCCATTATTAAAGCCACCGTTTTATGGGTATTTTGTGCAAGATCATATTGCAGCATCCATTTTTCAAGATTTTCCGCGACCAAAAGTTGCCCCCATTGCTCGAGGGAAAAAAGTATATTTTTCTTGGTGAACCAGCCATTTTTATGTTTTGCTATTGCAATGGCTTCATCAAACCTCATAAACCAAGATTGTTCATTTTCAACGTCTTGGTGTTCATTTTTAGCATATTCACAATAGCTCCGGAAGAAATCCCCAAGTTTCACAAAAGCAAAGATCGGTTGACGAAGGTCTCGCATTATATTTGTTTAGGATTGTATTACAGATTACCTTTGCGCAAAAATAGGCATACTATCAGAATTTTTGACACTGTAAGAAATAGAACTTGATAGCGACGAATACCGAAACGTATTCAGGAGAAAGAAAAAGAAGATTATGGCGATTATAATAACCGATGAATGTATAAACTGTGGGGCTTGTGAACCAGAATGCCCGAATACTGCGATTTATGAAGGTGCTGATGAATGGCGTTATGCCGATGGTACTTCCCTCAAAGGCGAGGTTGTCTTGACCGATGGCAGAAACGTAAATGCCGACGTGGTACAAGAGCCCGTAAGTGACGAGATATATTATATTGTTCCCGACAAGTGTACCGAATGTAAGGGTTTTCATGATGAGCCTCAATGTGCTGCCGTTTGCCCGGTCGATTGCTGTGTGCCTGACGATGACCACGTTGAATCTGAGGCAACCTTGTTAGGCAAACAACGTTTTATGCATCCTGATTCTTAATCCCATGGTGTGAAAGCAAACCTCTAGAAAATTTCCCTTTTTAGGTCGGTTTTTCAATTTTCTTGGCAATCATTACAAAAGTATCAAAGGCGTAACTGGGCCTACTAAATGATTCCAAGACCTCGAAACCGGACTTGTTTAAAAATAAGGTCATTTCTACGTTGGTAAAGACGCGAAAGAAGGACGCATCCTTCCCAAGGAATACCGACCCTTTCGCTTCTTCCCTAAAATAATCAGCTGACCAGTCTACAATCGTTTTACCAACTTCCTTGAGGTGCCATTTTGAGTTTCTTCGATAAAATATGCCTTCGACCTCAGAGGTGTGTGTAACTATCGGATGCTCCTGAATATAGGGTATGAATCGATGGGCATCGATGCAATCAAAAATTAGATGACCGGTATCGCCCAATATTTCATGAATGCAATTGAAAGTATTCAAGACGTCATCAGCGGTTAGAAGATAATTTATGGATCTTCCCGTAATCAATGCGGCATCAAAGGTGCGGGCCAATTTAAAATCGCGCATATCTGCCCGCATGAATGGTACATCTGGGTTTTTTTGAAGCGCTAGGTCCAGCATATGCTGACTATAGTCCAACCCCATATAATTTTGAAATTCCAGCTTAAAGTTGGTGGCTAGATTGCCTGAGCCGCAGCAGATTTCAAGAATGCTTTGTGCCTTTTTCGCCCGACATAAATTGGCATAGAATCGATATTCCTCATTGTAATCGATAAAACCTTGGTACATTTTATCAAAAACCTTTGATAAATCCCTGCCATATAGCTCGCTCATATTTTTAGTGGTTTACGAATACGACTTGGAGGCTATTGCCCATTTTAAAGTACTTTGGCAGCAATTTCCTTCAATACTTTTGCACAGACCATAGCAGTCATGTGATGAACATCGTTTAAAGGGTTGTATTCGACAATATCGGCACCAACGATAGGCACTTCAAGTCTTTGTAGGAGGCCGATAAGTTGCCGTGTACTCATACCTCCAGGTTCGTGGTGCGAAACACCCGGGGCAAACGCCGGATCCAGTGCATCAATGTCAACCGACAAGTAAATGGGATTTTCAAATGCTGGCATTTGTGAAGGGTCGAAGTCTTTCATTTCTAGCATTTCAACACCGAACCTCGTACCTTGATCCCGTTGATGTGAAGATAAGGTACGCAGCCCCACTTGCACCAACCGACTCGCAAGATGATGCTCCATGATACGGGCAAACGAACAAGCATGCGAATGTTTATCCCCTTCGAATTCCTCGTAAAGATCGGCATGCGCATCGATGTGCAATATATCCAATGGGCCATAGACCTTGTGAAAAGCCCGAACGATGGGGTAGGTTATCGAATGGTCTCCCCCCAAGGTAATCAATGGAATACCAGAACGTAAGTTTTGAGCTGTAATCTGTTCGATATCAAAATAATCCGCAACAGGAAAATCGCCTTTATCGTCCCATAGACCAGGGTCAATTTCAACTCCTGATTCTGAAAAATAGTTGGCAGACGGGTTGTTATAGGCTTTTCGAATCAATGGAGGGGCCAACGCGGCACCTTTTAGATAAGACGACTTGTCGTCATATAAAATTCCCTGAAGTATTATTTTTTTCAACATTTGAAGTAAAAAAGCTGCCTAAAGATAGGCAGCTTTCAAAATAATTTAAGGGAATCGTTCTCTAAAATTTATAATTCACCGAAAGGTTGAACAAAGCCCCAGGTTGATTAAAATGGAAATCATCATAGGGCGTTTTGCAAATACCTTTGGTTATTGGGCTTCGGATTAGATGTATTGAATAGGCTTTAATAAGTACTATATCGATTTCCCTGATAGTGTTGAATTTTAAATAAAGAACTACGACAGCATTTTTCGCACACTTTTGGTAATTGACCTCGTCATGAATAAGGGGTGGTCTTATCGTCACAAATTAGCGGAATTCGATACGAATCGATGGTTTTATAGGATGCTAAGAACTATATTTGCACCCGAATTATAAAAGTGAGTCAAGGGCTGTCCGTTATGGACTAAAACGTCAATAAAATGAAAGCAGGGATCGTAGGGTTGCCGAATGTGGGGAAATCAACTCTTTTTAATTGTTTGTCGAATGCGAAGGCACAAAGCGCCAATTTTCCATTTTGTACCATTGAACCGAATATTGGCGTCGTGAATGTACCGGATGCACGCTTGCAAAAACTGGAAGGATTGGTTAATCCCGAAAGGGTCTTACCGGCCACCGTCGAAATTGTCGATATTGCCGGACTTGTCAAAGGAGCCAGTAAAGGCGAGGGACTTGGCAATCAGTTTTTGGGAAATATTCGGGAAACCGATGCCATCTTGCATGTGCTGCGCTGTTTCGACAACGATAATATCGTGCATGTCGATGGCACGGTAGATCCCCTACGTGATAAGGAAACCATTGACATGGAATTGCAGCTAAAGGACTTGGAAACCGTCGACAAAAAATTAGAAAAGGTAAAGAGGGCGGCCAAGACGGGCAACAAGGAAGCGCAAAAAGAAGAAGCTGCCTTATTGCAGGTAAAGGAGGGCCTCGAAAAAGGAGTGTCAGTTCGAGCCATAGCAATCGATGCCGATTCTCGAACTGAATTTATAAGACCCATGCAGTTGATTACCGACAAACCGGTCTTATATGTATGTAATGTTGATGAGGATTCGGCCGCAACTGGTAATGCCTATGTTGAAAAAGTTCAAGCATCGGTTCGGGACGAAAATGCCGAAGTGCTTGTTTTGGCGGTCGGTACAGAGGCCGACATTACCGAATTGGAAACCTACGAGGAACGCCAAATGTTCTTGGAAGACCTTGGATTGACCGAACCAGGTTCGGCAAAATTGATCCGTTCGGCCTATAAGTTGTTAAATTTGGAAACGTATTTCACCGCAGGCGTCAAAGAGGTTCGCGCTTGGACGATTCCCATTGGAGCCACCGCACCACAGGCCGCGGGTGTGATTCACACCGATTTTGAAAAGGGTTTCATTCGCGCAGAGGTTATCGGCTATGACGACTATGTTAAATATGGTAGTGAGGCCAAAGTAAAGGAGGCCGGAAAAATGCGGGTCGAAGGAAAAGAGTATATAGTTAAGGATGGTGATGTTATGCACTTTCGGTTTAATGTCTAGTTTAACAGGCGAATTTTATAAATAGCTCCAATTTTCAGAATCAAAAACATCTAGGGCAGCGTTTGAAATAGTAGTTTGGTTTGGAGGCCCGCTTAGCGGCATTCTATCAACAATACCCTTTATCGTATTGTTAATTACTTTAACTGCAAGGGGTTTTATCTTTTTCTAACACTTCCTATATTAGCGACTCTTACAACATAGCCCCTTTTTTAATGGTTAGCGAAACGCAATACACCGAGGATAATATTCGATCTCTTGACTGGAAAGAGCATATTCGAATGCGTCCGGGTATGTATATCGGGAAACTTGGGGATGGTTCTTCAGCTGATGATGGTATCTATATCTTACTTAAGGAAGTTATCGATAACTGTATTGATGAATTTGTTATGGGCGCCGGGAAAACGATTGAAATCGGCATCAAGGATAATGTAGTGAAAGTGCGAGACTATGGTCGTGGCATCCCATTGGGAAAAGTGGTCGATGTGGTCTCGAAAATGAATACAGGAGGAAAGTATGATACCAGGGCCTTTAAAAAATCGGTGGGCCTGAACGGGGTAGGCACCAAGGCCGTAAATGCACTTTCGAGTTTTTTCGAGGTACAGTCGACCCGTGATAATCAAATAAAGGTAGCTGAGTTCCATCAAGGAAATTTGATCAAGGAAGTAGGTCCCGATGAATCTTCAAAAAGAAAGGGCACCAAAGTTTCATTTACACCCGATGAGGGAATTTTTAAAAAATATAAATACCGCAATGAGTATGTAGAACGCATGCTCAAAAATTATGTGTATCTAAATCCGGGGTTAACGATACTCTTTAATGGCGAAAAATATTATTCTGAAAACGGACTTAAGGATCTTCTTGAGGATAACAACAGTTTGGACGACATGTTGTATCCTGTTATTCATTTAAAGGGCGAGGATATCGAAGTTGCCATCACCCATAGCAAAACACAGTATAGTGAGGAATACCACTCTTTTGTAAATGGGCAGAATACCACCCAAGGTGGAACTCATCAAACAGCCTTTCGAGAAGCGCTAGTAAAGACCATTCGTGACTATTACGGCAAAAATTACGACCCTTCGGATATTCGTAAGTCGATTATCTCGGCGATAGCCATTAAGGTGATGGAACCGGTTTTCGAAAGTCAGACAAAGACCAAGCTGGGTTCTACCGATATGGGAGGAGACCTTCCTACTGTTCGCACCTATATCAATGATTTTGTGGGAACACAGCTTGACAATTATCTACACAAAAATCCGGAGACGGCCGACAAGTTACAACGCAAGATCATGCAGGCCGAGCGCGAGCGAAAAGAACTTTCGGGCATTCGAAAATTAGCCAAGGAACGCGCCAAAAAAGCCAGCCTCCATAATAAAAAATTAAGGGACTGCCGCATTCATCTGGGGGACATGAAGAATGAACGTAGCTTAGAGAGTACCCTTTTTATAACCGAAGGGGATTCTGCCTCCGGATCTATCACCAAATCAAGGGACGTCAATACCCAAGCCGTTTTCAGTTTAAGGGGAAAGCCATTGAATTCATATGGCATGTCAAAAAAGATAGTGTATGAGAACGAAGAATTCAACCTCTTACAAGCGGCACTGAACATCGAGGAGACGATGGAAGACCTACGCTATAACAATATTGTAATCGCTACGGATGCCGATGTCGACGGAATGCACATACGCCTATTGCTGATTACCTTCTTCCTGCAGTTTTTCCCTGAACTTATCAAGGAGAACCATTTGTATATACTTCAGACACCTTTGTTTCGTGTACGTAATAAAAAGGAAACCTTTTATTGCTATAGTCACGAAGAAAAACTTGATGCCATCCAAAAACTTAGTGGTAAACCCGAAATCACCCGTTTCAAAGGGTTGGGTGAGATATCTCCGGATGAGTTCAAGCACTTTATCGGAGACGACATACGCCTTGAACCTGTTATGTTGGATAAGGCCATGTCGATCGAAAACCTTTTAGAATTCTACATGGGAAAAAACACTCCGGACCGACAGGAATTTATTATAAATAATCTTAAAGTGGAAGTAGACCTAATTGAGGAAGAACGATTAGAAACCATATAATTACGAATCTGTCTTGAATGGAAGAGAACGACGAACAGAACGAAGCGCAGAAAGATAGCGGCCTACCGGAAACGGCAGGAACCGATGATTCGCAAGATGCCCTGACCAGGGTATCCGGGATGTACAAGGATTGGTTTCTCGATTATGCATCCTACGTAATCCTAGAAAGAGCAGTGCCGGCCATTGAGGATGGATTCAAACCGGTTCAGCGCCGGATTATGCATGCCTTGAAGGAACTTGATGACGGGCGTTATAACAAAGTCGCCAATGTCGTCGGGCACACCATGCAATACCATCCACATGGGGACGCCAGTATTGGGGACGCCATGGTACAAATAGGCCAAAAGGAACTCCTGATCGATACGCAGGGAAACTGGGGAAATATATTAACTGGAGATGGCGCGGCAGCGTCGCGATATATTGAGGCACGGTTATCGAAATTTGCCCTTGAGGTAGTTTTTAGTCCTAAGATTACTGAATGGCAGATGTCGTATGATGGCCGTAAAAAAGAACCTGTCAACCTCCCGGTAAAGTTCCCATTACTATTGGCGCAAGGCGCCGAAGGTATTGCAGTAGGCCTGTCTACAAAGATATTGCCCCATAATTTTATAGAACTTATCGATGCCTCCATCAAACATTTGAAAGGCCAAAAATTTAAGTTGTTCCCTGATTTCCCTACCGGAGGCATTATAGATGTCAGTAGCTATAATGATGGAATCAGAGGGGGTAAAATCCGGGTTCGGGCGAAAATTTCGCAATTAGACAAAAATACATTGGTCATTAATGAAATACCCTACGGAACGAACACCTCTTCCTTAATCGATACAATCCTAAAAGCAAACGAAAAAGGGAAAATCAAAATAAAAAAAATCGAGGATAACACGGCTGCTGAAGTTGAGATTCTGGTGCATTTGCCACCAGGCATTTCACCGGATAAAACGATTGACGCCTTATATGCCTTTACGTCCTGTGAATCATCTATTTCCCCGTTGGGATGCATTATAGAGGATAATAAGCCATTGTTCATCGGGGTAACCGAAATGTTGGAACGTTCTACTGATTACACGGTCGAATTGCTCAAGGCAGAACTTCAGATTCAACTTTCCGAGCTCGAAGAACAATGGCATTATGCTTCGCTGGAGCGCATCTTCATCGAGAATCGAATTTACCGTGATATCGAAGACCAGGAAACATGGGAAGGCGTAATTGAAGCCATAGGCAAGGGTTTGGAACCACATACCAAAAACCTTAAAAGAGCCGTCACCCATGACGACATCATTCGCTTGACCGAAATTCGCATAAAACGTATTTCCAAATTCGATCTCGATAAGGCACAACAGAATTTGGACAATCTTGAAAGCAAGATAGCAGAAGTCAAACATCATTTGGTGCATTTGATCGAATATGCCACCGATTATTTCAAAAACCTGAAAACCACCTATGGAAAGGGTAGGGAGCGGCAATCTGAAATCCGTATTTTCGATGATATCGAGGCTACTAAGGTCGTTATACGCAACACCAAACTTTTTGCAAATCGGGAAGAGGGCTTCGTAGGTACGTCGCTCAAACGAGATGAATATATCACCGATTGCAGCGACATAGATGATATTATAGTATTTACCCGGGACGGTCAGATGATGATCACCAGAGTAGATGCTAAGACCTTTGTGGGCAAGAACATTATTCATGTGGCCGTATTCAAGAAAAAAGACAAGCGCACCATTTATAATATGGTGTATAAGGATGGAAAAGGCGGTCCTAGCTATATAAAACGATTTAATGTTGCCGGGATTACAAGGGATAAAATGTACGATCTAACCACTGGGAAACCTGGCTCTGAAATTCTTTATTTTTCCGCCAACCCGAATGGGGAAGCCGAAGTTATAACCATTAATCTAAGGCAAGTAGGTAGCATTAAAAAATTAAAATGGGACCTTGATTTTGCCGATGTGATTATCAAGGGGCGTGCCTCCAAAGGAAATATAGTAACCAAGTATTCTGTAAAGCGGGTCGAGCTTAAAGAAAAAGGAGTATCTACCTTAAAGCCTCGCAAAATATGGTTCGATGAGGTAGTTCGCCGCCTGAATGTCGATGGCAGGGGTGAATTGTTGGGAGAATTCAAAGGGGATGATATGCTATTGATCGTGACACAAAAAGGTTTCGCCAAAACAGTGATCCCTAACCTCTCGTCTCATTTCGATGACGATATGGTCGTTTTGGAAAAATGGAACCCTCAAAAGCCGTTGTCGGTAATATATTACGAGGGCGAGAAAGACCGGTATTATGTTAAGCGGTTTCTGATCGAAAATGAAAATAAGGAAGAACTTTTCATTTCGGAACATCCAAAATCATTTCTTGAGCTTGTCGATACTGATTGGCGCCCTGTGGTCGAAATAGAATTCACAAAACCGCGAGGGAAGGATTCAAAACCTAATCAAATAATTGATTTAGAACAATTTATATCAATAAAAGGAATAAAAGCTTTAGGTAATCAGCTTACTTCGGAAAAGGTTAAGAATATCAATGTTTTAGACCCACTTCCCTATGAGGAACAAAGCCCGGTTGAACCCAACGAAATCGAAGTAATCGATGAAGAAAATGTGAAGGCGAATATGAAATCGGAGGGAGTTGACACAATTGAAAAATCTTCGACGAATGACGCACCTGGCAAAGGGGATGACGAGGAACCTGAAGGACAGATTACCCTGTTTTAAATCTGAGCGAACATGCAGACACTGTTCGGCCTTAGGAAAAAATTATTCATCAAATTCTATATGTCTGAGGTTCAAGCATATACTTTAACTACACATTGGGAAATAATAGTTCCCAAGAGTCTTTTAATATTCATATCTTTAAAAATAATTTTCTTATAATGGATTTTACCAACCCCCTGGTATATGGCGTGCCTTGTTTTATAGCCTTTATTTTATTGGAATTAACGTACAGCAAGACCCATGGCGACGATCATTTGTACGAATGGAAAGATTTATTCGCCAGTGGCTTCATGGGAGTGGGATCTGCGATTATAGGCCCATTTTTCAAGGTGGTCTTTGCTATTGCTCTTTTTACTTTTACCTTTGATTTCTTCAATCCTGAAATAGACGGCATCAGAACCAATTTGTTGGGTTATAGATCGTTCGGTTACGCATGGTGGGTTTTTCTTCTTTGCCAATTGGCAGATGATTTTACCTATTATTGGTTTCATAGGGCGAATCATGAAATTCGTATTTTATGGGCAGCCCATATTGTGCACCATTCCTCTGACAATTTTAATTTGGGAACTGCGGTGCGCAACGGATGGTTCACTATTTTATACAAACCACTTTTTTATATGTGGCTACCAGCCATTGGTTTTCCTCCTGAAGTGGTCATGGTTTGTCTCGGGATAGAGGCGCTTTGGCAGTTTCAATTGCATTCGGTTTACGTGCCAAAAATGGGTTTTATCGAAAAAATTTTCAACACCCATACGATGCATCAAGTGCACCATGCGCAAAATGTGGAGTATTTAGACAAAAATCATGGAGGTTTTTTGAATATCTTCGATAAGGTATTTGGGACTTGGAAAGAACTCGATGATGATGTCGATGTTAAATACGGGGTCATTCATGCCCCGAATTCCCACAACCCTATGGTTATTTTGACCCATGAATTCAAGGATATCTGGAGGGATATAAAAAAATCGGACAAATTATCCCACAAACTTATGTACATATTCGGCCCTCCTGGCTGGAGTCATGATGGCAGTACCTTGACTGTTAAACAACAGCAGCAACTATTCAAGGAGCAAAAAATACAAAATCCGGAGGTCTCTTTTAGTAGGCCGAATTGATTAAAGGATCCGTTCCTTGTGGGAGGGGGATGTATCGATTTTATTTAGAAGCATCGCGATAAGCCGTGTGAAGCCAACTTAAAAGCTCCCCATCAACTTCCTTTGTAGTAGTTAATTGCACCCTATGGCTGCACATAGTACCAAATGGACCTGAATTCTGAAGCCTCCCCTTAAAAGGCATCGCATCAATTTTCAATCCCAAGTCAATTCGCGTCTTTGTGGCGGGCTTTATAAGGGCGAACTGCCGGTCACGAATGATACTTACCGACGTTTTTTTTGGGATTATGGTAATATCATTTCCGAGTTTTTTGATTTCGGAAATCAAAGTATCATATATATCCAATAAAGCCTCCTTGCCGATATATTGTTCACGTATTAAGTCTACCGGTTTACTGTCGACATCTTTGGTCAAATGCACGATCGTGTTGGCAAATCCATGCGTAACTCCATAGGCAACTTTAAGAAATTTAACGGCTTCAGAATGTTTTTCGAATTTTTTGGATTTTAGAATGTCTTTCCATTCATTTAATGATTTGCCGGTTTTATCAGGCATATTGTCAATCATCGACTGTAGTGCTTTGTCCATGGCTTGATTCTTAAATTATTCGATTTTATTAGGTAGTTGCTTTTTCTTCATTTTCATATTCAGAAACTCAACCATTAAAGAGAATGTGATTGCAAAATACAGATAACCCTTTGGAATGGCACCAATTTCTTGTCCAAAAATTTTGGTATGACTTAAGTAGGCTGCTTCGGCAATCAACATAAAACCGATCAATATCAAAAATGAAAGTGCCAGCAACTGCATCGATGGGTGCTTGTTGATAAAAACGCGAATGGGATTAGCGAACACCATCATAACTGAGATTGATATAACAACGGCAATGATCATTAGAATCAAAGCATCACCCGGTTTATTGCCGATACCATTTGTCATTCCGACAGCAGTTAATATCGAATCAATTGAAAAAATAAAGTCAATAATTACTATTTGTATAATAGCCTTCGATAAAGTGGTAATGTTCTTGGCCTTAATTTGATCTTCATCATGTTCGGGAATCTCAACTTTTTCATGAATTTCAGAGGTACTTTTAAACAAAAGAAAGAGGCCGCCAAAGAATAGGATAATGGCTTGCCAACTAATCCCCGTATCTAGCCAAGACCAATGAATATAATAAAAAGGATTTTTGAGGCCAATGAGCAGTGAAACTGCGAATAATAAAATTATCCGCTGCACCATGGCTAATAGCAATCCGAGATTGGTAGCCTTTTGCTGGTCTTTTTGGGGGAGTTTGTTTGCGGCAATCGAAATGAAGACGATGTTGTCAATACCAAGGACAATCTCTAAAAACGTTAGGGTCAACAATGCGACCCAGGCGTCCGGACTTGTAAAGATTTCAAACATAATTAATTGATTTTAATAGCGGTCCCCTTGGATTTTTTGCTATCTCCGATAACGTTGAATTCAAATGTATACGAATTATCGGTGGTTGACAGGATCTTGATATGAATCGACTTTTCTTCCGATTTTGTCTTTGGGTACATTTTTTTTACGACATATTCACAATCGTTGAGCCAACGAACGGAAGAAGTATCGATTTTACCTTCGAAATCATCTATTTCAATGCTATCATTTCGTAAGAAAGTAGTTGTCTTTTCTTCACCATCAAGAATGCTTTTGAACGAATAACGGCCATTCTTAAAAGACGTACAGTCTCGCCGTGGCTGATAACATGAAACAACTGCAAAAACGACCAATAATACGGGAACTTTTCTTAGCATTACCAAAAATAAAGCTTTTAAGTATACTGAAACATCAATTAACAATAATCCCCACCGAATTTAATCTGTAGGCCGTTCTTCGTACAAACTAAAACTCCCGTCTTTATAGAAAATTATTATTTTTTCAATGTCGTGTTTGTCCTTACCAAAGATTATCGAATGCGCTTTTAAGTTAGTATGGTCAGCGGCACTTGGTGCGTCATTTACAGTTTCCTTGGAAGGAAAGGACCCCTTGCCATTTAAAAACCAGTAGAGATTTACCTCGGGAAAATTCTTGACTACCTTCATTACAAAATCCAAACTGGGCTTGTTTCGCCCCAGGAGTAAATGTGATATACTCGAACGCTGCACATCGATCTTGTCAGCAAAAGCGGCCGCAGTCAGACCGTAATATTGCAAGATCTGCTCTAGTCGGTTAATGAATTCCTCCGAGTTTACCATTGTGGACATTTCAGTTCAAATATAAAAAATAGGGTGAAAAAGGATGCTATTAAGTTGCCAAAAAACAAGATAAATAATAAACATATACTATATATAAATGAGTATAAAAAACTGATATACAATAGTATAATTACTTATTTAAAATTTATGGATTTTCATGTAGCCAATTGTATTTACAAAGTCCATGAACCGTGCTGTACATATTACAAATGTAACTATCATTGTTTACATATGTAATATATATTGATCGTATTTTTGTGAATGAACTGAAATTAATGGAAGAATGGTAGCCCCTGAAATATTTAACAGTATCTATGAAAAGTCCATAAATGGCCGATATGTCGTTCATGATCAAATTGTCAAATTCCTGAAAACCGTCCCTGAACATTTCAAGGTTGTAACTGTTGGGAAGTCTGTTATGCTGAGAACCATCCCATCGATTACAATGGGATCAGGCCCAAATCGCATTTTTATGTGGTCACAGATGCATGGCAATGAGTCGACTACTACGAAAGCTGTACTCGATCTGGTCAATTTTCTTGGAAGCGGTATGGATCTTTCACAAAATATTCTTAGACAATGCACAATTTGTATACTGCCAATGCTTAATCCTGATGGTGCCGAACGCTATACGCGTTTTAATGCTGAGGGAGTCGACCTAAACAGGGATGCCCAGGCAAGATCACAACCCGAAAGCAAGGTGTTGCGTAAGGTTTATGAAGAATTTAAACCCCATTTCTGTTTTAACCTACATGATCAACGTACCATATTCAATGTGGGTGCGACGTCTAAACCAGCTACGCTTTCATTTTTGGCACCGGCTCATGACGAAAAGCGTAGTATTTCAAAGGCGAGGAGTAGAAGTATGCAATTGATCGTTGCTATAAACAATAGCCTTCAAGAAATTATTCCAGGCCAGATCGGCCGCTATGATGATGCATTCAATATTAATTGTGTAGGGGATACTTTTCAAAGCCTATCCACGCCCACCCTTCTTTTTGAAGCAGGCCATTTTCATAATGACTACCAGCGTGAGACGACGCGGGGGATGGTATTTCAGGCATTGTATATAGCCCTTTGCACCATTGCATATAACGGTATCGACACCTTCGATCAGGCATCGTATTTTGACATTCCCGAAAATGAAAAGCGGTATTTTGACATCTTGATTAAGCGGGCCGATCTTGTAAAGTCATCCTTTCATTCGCCTACCGATATCGGTATTCAATATAATGAAGTCCTTGAAAATGACCATATCGCATTCGTCCCGGAAATCGTTAAAATCGGTAACCTTGCAGGAAAGTATGGGCATATGGTATTTGATTGCCGTGATATTTCTGACTTAAGTCGTCTTAAAAAAGAGGCGTATTGGCAGCTTGTAATGAGCTGATATTGTAAATATTACTAGTATTATTGCAAATAATTACATTTTTGTTAAAAAAAGATAAGAATTAATGCGTTTAATTTCTTAATTTTTTACTTTTGCTTAAATCAATTAGGTATATGGGCAAAGTTAAACTAGACGAAATAGATCACCAGATTTTAGATTTATTAATTGACAATACAAGAACGCCATTTACGGATATTGCCAAGAAATTGCTCATCTCTGCGGGTACGGTTCACGTGCGTGTCAAGAAAATGGAAGATGCCGGTATTATCAAAGGTTCCTCACTTACCTTAGACTATGTAAAATTGGGATATGCCTTTATTGCATATGTAGGTATATTTTTGGAGAAGACCCATCAGACCAAATTCGTTTTGGAACGTTTGGAGCAAATTCCAAATGTAACTGTCGCCCACATTACTACGGGCAAGTTTAATATTTTTTGTAAGATCAGGGCCCGGGATACCAATCATGCCAAGAATATTATCTTCAAAATAGATGATATAGATGGTATCAGCAGAACTGAAACGATGATTTCCTTGGAAGAAAGTATCAACGATAAAAGACGTTTGATGCATACCATTTTTAATGAAATATGATTATTTAATGCTGTTTTTCATTTTCGGTATTTCAAAGCCTGGGATTTAAAATCATCCTTGTATGCGAACTTCAGAACTTCAATTACCTGAATCGACCCCATTTTATAAAACCTATATAGATACTTTAGGGGATGTAGAATTGATGGATATAATGAGACGCCAATTGGTGAATTTTCCTGAATTTATCGAAAGCCTACCAGATGATAAAATGGACTATGCCTATGCCAATGGAAAATGGACCATCAAAGAAGTACTTCTTCATCTGATAGACGCGGAGCGGGTATTTCAATATAGGGCGTTGCGTTTCTGTCGTGGGGACCAGACCCCATTACCGGGCTTTGATCAAGACCATTATGTTAGCGGTTTAAATGTGACAAGATATTCGAAGGAAAGTATTTTAGAAGAATATAAAATCGTTCGGAAATCAACCCTTGCCTTGTTTGAACATTTGGATCGAAGTAATCTGGAAAGAGTGGGAATGGCAAGCAACATTGAATGGAGTGTAGCGGCCTTGGGCTTTGTAATCTGTGGCCATCAAAAATACCATAGAAACATACTTCGCGAAAGATATCTTTGACCGTTAGTCAAATTCTAAATCGCCTTCGATATCTGTATCACTATCAATTTCATATTCCAGACCGTCTGAATCCGCTTCCTCTAGGACCGGGTCGGCTTCAACGTCTTCCTCCAATTCTTTTTCAATCGAATCTTCAAAATTGGATATAAAATTCGCGAGACTTTTACTTATCTTAACCAGATAAACAACATCGTCGGTTTTGATTTCTACAGCCTCGACGATTTCACCATTTAAATTTTTAAACGCGATAATATCTTCGTCTCCATAGCCATCTGGATAACTTTCGATCAAAAGTGCGGCCAAACGATGGTCGAGTTTCTTGTAATCTACAATCTTTCTAAGCATATTGGTCAGTTTTGTCCCAAAATTAGTTGGGTTGGTTAATTACTTTGAATGCTTATTCAGTAAGGGTCTTTCTTATTTAACTGATGATCCATTTGAATAACATGACCTAAACTATGCAATTTTCATATTGGAAAATTCAAAGAGTTGTCAAAACCTGAAAATAGTAGGTGAACCTAAAGTTCTTTGTAGTATGCAAAGGCCTCATTGAACAATTGATCGGGAATTTCAACGTCGATTCTCGGTTTCCCGATTGCTTCGAGAAGCACAAAATTAATATGCCCGTGCGAATTTTTCTTGTCGAATTTTAAGAGGGAAAGGATATTGGTAATATCGTCATTTGAAAATGCGACTTTTCCAAATCGATCAATAAAGGTCGAAGTTATTTCTTTTAGTTCTTGTGATTGTAAGCCCAGCATCTTATGAGAGAGGTAGGATTCTAAAATCATACCAATGGCAATGGCCTCCCCGTGCAGCAAAGTCTGGCGGTCAGGGTTCGCTAAAAAACTTGATTCGATAGCGTGGCCCAGTGTATGCCCGAAATTGAGAATCTTTCGCACGTTTTGCTCGGTCGGGTCTTCGAGCACGATCTTGTTCTTAATGACTACCGACTCATAGATTAGGGATCAATATCATGTATGTCGATTTTTAGTCTTAGTCGCTCCCAATAAGATCGACTTTGGATAAGACCATGCTTCAACATTTCTGCGGTTCCACTGCGCACTTCAACTGCTTCCAATGTTTTTAGAAATTGTGGCAGTATTAAGACCATTTCGGGTTGGTTTATCACCCCGATTTGATTCTTTAAAGACCCGAGATCCACCCCGGTTTTTCCACCCACCGATGCGTCGACCATTGACAATAGGGTAGTGGGGATGTTGACGAACGCGATGCCACGTTTATAGGTTGAGGCAACAAAACCGCCGAGATCAGTAATGACTCCGCCGCCAAGATTGATCAATACGCTTTTGCGATCTGCGTCAAGATCTGACAATCGCTCCCAAAGGGTGGTACAGGTAGCAATATTTTTATGCCTTTCGCCCGAAGGTATTTCCAAGACCTCCATAGTACTGTGAGAAGCAATATTTTGTAAAAAAATTGGAAGACAGTGCTTTTTTGTATTTTCATCTACGAGGATAAAAATCTTTGAATAGTCGGCATCTGACAAATGCTGAGTGATTGATTTATAAGCCGTTTCGTTAAAATAGACTGAATATGAAGCGGTAATTATTGATTTCATCATGAAGTGCATTAGGGCAACGAACAATAAGGCATGAGCTTATAAAAGTAGCTAATCAACTCTTTTAGCTTTTTTCAACTCGCAAAATAAAGGTTATTTTTTGTCCAAGGAATAAAAATTGTGTCTTTATCTTTGAATCACGATTAATTTACTATGTATGGAGCAACTTTTTGAGGATACGGCAACGGCATTCTCCCTAAAAACGGACTCAGAGCTGGAACGTGCCTATTTTCTATTCAAAATGATAGCGAATGAACCCCTGGTTAGAATGGGAACGGCAGTCACTAATTTCGCCATTAAGGCCCATCTCCCTGTTGAAGGTTTGATTCGTGCAACCGTTTTCGATCATTTTTGTGGAGGTGTAAACGAAGTCGATTGTATGCCTGTGGTCGACAAGCTATGGAGCAAAGGTGTTTCTTCTGTTTTAGACTATTCGGTGGAAGGGAAGGAAGAAGAGGATCCCTTAGACAGAGCGCTAAAGATGATATTGAAAGTGCTTGATTTTGTCAAGGAAAAAGACGCCATCCCGTTTGCTGTTTTCAAGCCTACAGGATATGGGCGGTTTGCACTCTTTCAAAAAATCGGTGAAGGAAAGTCCTTGTCAAATTCTGAACAAGCCGAATGGGATCGGGTTGTTGCCCGTTTTGATGCAACCTGCAAAAAAGCCTATGATCTTGATGTGTCACTATTGATCGACGCCGAGGAAAGCTGGATGCAAGACGCTGCGGATGCGCTCGTCGAAAAAATGATGCGAAAATACAACACAAAGAAAGCAATCGTGTTCAATACCTTACAAATGTACCGATGGGATCGTTTAGATTATCTGAGGATTTTGCATGAAAAGGCCAAAAAAGAGAATTTTAAAATCGGAATTAAACTTGTACGGGGTGCCTATATGGAAAAAGAGAATGAACGCGCCGAAGAACGTGAATATCCCTCGCCAATCTGTGCTTCTAAAGAGGCCACTGATGCTAACTTTGATACCGCCATTTCATATATGGTCGATCATTTAGACACCATTTCGGTTTTTGCTGGCACTCATAATGAACAAAGCTGTTATAAGCTAATGGAATTAATGAGTACGAAAGGCATAGACGCGACCGATCCAAGGATTTGGTTTGGCCAACTGTACGGTATGAGTGATCATATTACTTTCAATTTGGCGAAACTAGGGTACCACGTCGCCAAGTATTTGCCATTTGGACCCGTACGGGACGTTATGCCTTATTTAATTCGAAGGGCCGAGGAAAATACCTCAGTGGCAGGGCAGACGAGCCGGGAACTGTCTTTATTAAAAAAGGAACGTAAACGAAGAAAAATATAAAAGGTAGCTCCTGCGAACTCATTCCTCGGAAAGCTTTGATGTAATTGATTCAATAAGGGCATTATCCTCACAATTGCGAACTTTAAGGAGGGTTGTTTTTCCCTTTAAAGCCCCTTCTATTATGTAGGTCTTACAGGCTTTTGATCGGGTATCGCTATGGCTGAAATCTACATCTCCTTCGGTCAATAAATAGGCGATTTCCGTTGAATCTACCTGCCTGTCTGCCATTAGTTCTCGAACGGACTCTGAATAGACCAAAGGCTTTGAACGAATATTCTTTAGGGTCCTACAATTGGGGAAATAGCAAAACGAAACTCCGGTTTCCTCTGATTTTTTCTTTAAAAAGAAGGCCAAAAAAACAAGGCCGATCGATAAGCCTATCAAATAAAAACCCAATCGTTTTAGAAACGCCATGTCAAAAAATAAGAAAGTTGATATCGCTGTACGGAAGATCAAACCATTCCCCGACCGATTTACTGGTCAAAATACCATGGTAGAGATAGAGTCCGTTGCGAAGGCCTTTGTCAAAACGAAGTGAATTTTCGAGTCCGCCATCTTCCCCTAATTTTAAAAGATAGGGCGTAAATATATTGCTTATTGAGATGGTGGCCGTTTTGGGATAGCGCGAAGGAATATTGGGGACGGCATAATGCACTACCCCATATTTTTCGATCGTCGGTTTATCATGCGACGTCACTTCACTCGTTTCGAAGCAGCCTCCCATATCGATACTTACGTCAATAATAACAGCACCCTTCTTCATTTGCTCTACCATGGATCTCAAAACGATTACCGGGGAACGATCTTTCCCACGCGCGGCTCCAATGGCGACATCACAACGTTTTAGTGCTTTCAGTAAATTTTTAGGCTGAATCGTTGACGTGTATACAGTCTGTTTTAAATAGGTCTGTATGTTGCGCAATTTCGTAATTGAATTATCAAAAATTTTGATATTGGCGCCTAGCCCGATGGCCGATCTGGCAGCAAATTCGCCCACCGTTCCTGCTCCTATGATTACTACCTCCACCGGGGGAACACCGCTAATATTGCCGAACATGAGTCCATTGCCATGATTGGTCTTTGCCATAATCTCGGCCGCAATAAGTACCGAAGAGATACCTGCAATCTCACTCAATGATCGAACTGCGGGATATTTCCCATCATCATCGCGTATATATTCGAAGGCGATCGCCGTTATCCTTTTTTTTGCGAGGGCCTCAATATAGGTCTTTGATTGGGTCTTGATTTGTAAGGCTGAGATTACCGTGGTTTGCGGATTTATCATTCCGATTTCTGCCAAAGTGGGCGGTTCAACCTTAAGAAGTATTGGGCAAGCAAATACTTTTTTAGTATCCTTCGTTATCTCGGCACCGGCATTGGTATATTCAAGATCCGAATAATGGGCACCTTCACCTGCGCCGGCTTCAATGATGACCCTATGGCCATGGGCTGTAATCGCATTGACCGCGTCGGGGGTCAAACATATTCGTTTTTCCTGATATTGCTTTTCTTTAGGCAAGCCGATAAACAACTCCCCCTTTTGGCGTAGTATTTCCAAGGTTTCTTCTTGGGGTAGTAATTGCTGTTTGCTAAAAGGTGAGGCGGGTTGGTTCATGAAAGTATCTTCCTAAAGGATTTAAATTTATTAAACCCGAATCAATCGTGACTAATTTACAATAATTAAATGAAATCTAATTTTGAAAATGGAAGGATAAATCAATGGAGGCACTATTAAAGGTGCCATCGAGTATTTAGTAATTGTGCATTAAATGGGCTGGTTTAAAAAGAGGCACTAGGCATCCTAAAACTTTAAATGAAGCCAATTATTTAGTACATGCTGTACCTGGCGATACATGTTTTCGAAACGATTGCTAGGGAGTTCTGTATCTAAGAGCTCCGAATAGTCGGCATCTTTATCGACACTGTTTTCCGAGAAGATGTCTTGCTGTATTGGTTTTTTGTAGCCCTGTTTTTGTTTTAATGTCTCCAATTCGGCCTCCATGGCTTCAAGATCAATGCCATGCACATATTTGTCATAGAGTTTGATACGTATAAAATAGACAAAAGGTACGACCATCATACATATCGGTAAAAGCCACCAAATATTTTCAGTGTCAACATCATTATCCGAATCGAATACTACCTCGAATATTTGAAAAGCATACATCGCAATGGGGATAAGGATGATATGGTACCACCAGTTTTTGGAAGTTAAAAACCAAAAAACCAATAGGTAAAGAGGGATTATCTTGCTCATCAAGAACCATACATAATAAGAAACGTCTGGCCACCCATTACGATCTATTGTGTATCCTAAAATAGTAAAAGTGGCTTCAGGATCTGATGGAAGATAATCGTATAGCTTATATAAGAAAGGCGCAATTGCGATAAAAAAGACCACAATAGATTCGACAAAAATTTTACGTTTTGCATGTCGCCTTTTCTTTTTATCTGTAATTTCCGTCATCGTTAGGTAATAGGTTATATATTCGCTAACGACGTATTTCAAATATTAGTATAAAAAAAGGGGCAACTTACAGTGCCCCTCGACTAAATGTTATTAAGAATATTTATATTAAATCTTCTTTTGCCCTTCAAATTTACTTTTTTCAATACCTGGCATATTATTTTTAGCATCATCTTTTGATTGTGTCATTGCAAAAGAAGAAGCCATTAAGGCTACACTCGCCACTACGGCAAAAATAATTTTCTTAGTGTTCATCTCGTTCGGGTTTTTTAGTTAGAAATTGGACAATTACCTGGGTGCAATGTAGGAAAAAATCCCCGAATAATGATCGACGAAATGTTAAAATTGTGTATTTGGACGGAAAAAACGTACAACTCAACGAAAAACATGCATTTCATCGAATAATTTACAATAAAACCAGGCCTGAAACGATGTGCTGCGTTTTCTTAACTTCAAAGCGGTGGATATTTCTTAGATTGAGTTAATCACGTGAAAAAATGATTTTGAAGGCTGCCGACTATTCGATAACAAGTTCGCGTTCTTGTTCCCCGCGTAGGTGAAGGCTGATTTTGGTCATTTCCTGGGGAAGTAGATTGGGTATTTTTTCAGGCCATTCGATAAAAATCCAGGCATCCCGCCCCAAATAGTCCTCAAAACCAAGGTCAAGCGCCTCTTCCTCAGCATTTAGACGATAAAAGTCAAAGTGATATGCCAATAGGGTGCCATTGGCGTTCGCATATTCATTTACGATCCCAAAAGTCGGGCTATTCGCCGCATCCGCACCTCCCAATTCCTTCACCAAGGCCTTGATCAGCGTCGTTTTACCGGCCCCCATGGCTCCGTAAAAACAAAGGATTTTCGTGCTGCTGATGGCCAGGATTTTATGGGCAGTGTTCTTGATTTTGGCAATACTATAGATTATTTTCTGCTGCATATCGAAAAAATACTAAATAAGTTGATTATTTTAATAAAATTTATTAGTTTCAATGGTTAATCATTAGACTTTCAAAAGGATGGCTAATCAAACCAAAAAGGCATGGTCCAACCTTTATAAAAGGGATATTATAGTATGTATAGCAATTTTAATTTCACCATTTTTACTTTATTCATATCTACTTTTCAGTAAAGAATTAAGAATAATCAACATATTTGGCTTAAAATTCGAACATAGCTTTTCCGCCAATTATATTTTCATTTATTACATCCTTATCAAAATAATTCCAATTTTATTATTAATGCTATGGTTCTTGAATACCCCGTATTGGTGGCGGTATTTTATTTTTTCACCAATTATACTGTATTTTTTCAACTTATTGAAGACTATAGACCCTGATAGATTGATAATATTTCGAATGCAATTATTAGGCGTTATATTAACCTTTTTTCTAATAGGATTCATGCTTTTATCAGAGCACTTTTTGTTAAAAGTGGTTAATCAGAATAAAATTAATCCTTCATTCTTCCAAATGTTAAAATCTAGAATAAAACGAACTTACAATTCTTTATATCCGGAACTTACAATAATCAGAAGTCAACAAGGCCTCAAGAAGCAAAGGAATTACTTGACCAGATTATTCGGCCTACGATTGTTCTTGGATCACAGGTTGTCGGAAATCGCATTTGTGAAGAAACCCTTTAATATTAAACGAAGCATTGAATATCTTTTTGTAATAATATTATTATTAATACCGGCCCTTTATTATTCTTTTCTGTTAGTTCCAGAAGGAGAAACAAAATTTAGTTGGTTTGATATTAATATAAATAGCTATGGCTTTCCTGACACCACTACATTTATATGGTTCATATGTCAAAAAATCTGTATTCTGATTCCCTTATGCATTTGGTTTATCGTTAGCCGTACCTGGTGGAAATATGCGATTCTGTCGCCTATTATTCTTTATGTTTTCCAGATTTGGGAGGCGGTACAAGATAGTGATATCGTCGAAGAAATAGAATACTTGAAAGCGCTTCCCTTTATACTAGTTATCGTATTTATATTAATGATTCTATCAAGTTTTGTAAAATATTATTCGAAGACCATGGACATTTATGAGGATATCTCAGATGAAATCGAGGGCCTGATTGATGAATGTAATCCAGGGAAGGCCTTGATCCTCCAGAAAAAAACGGAGTTTGAAAAAATAAAGGCCGACCTCGCCCTGGAAAAAGGGGAAGAACGTTTACAATCATTATTAAAATTACGTGATGAACTTTTGATAAAATTAAATTCGACCAATTTGTCTTGAATTTTTATCCTTGTCCGGTTTACGAGTTCCTTTTGGCTCCTCATTTAAATGAATCTTTCCTGACGGGCCGAACAGCATGTAGTTGTAAAATGTGTACCCATTTAAACAAGTGCAATAGCCGTTTTAGAATGCTGCTTGAGCACTTTTAATTCCGAGGTGCTCCAAGTTAACGTCAAATCATCTCGGTTGCAAGACGATGAATGGAATTATCATCTCCTCCAACGAAACACCCCCATGCTGATACGTATTGCGATAATAACTTACATAATGATTGTAGTTGTTAGGATACGCAAAAAATAGGTCGTTCTTTGCAAAAATATAGGAACTGCTCACGTTGATGCTCGGCAAATAAATCGATTTTGGATCACGCGCTTCCAACACGTCTTTTTCTTCATAGGTGAGGCTACGGCCCGTTTTATAACGCAAATTCAGACTTGTTTCCTTATCCCCAACCACTTTTGAAGGCTGTTTTACATTGATGGTCCCATGATCCGTGGTAATGATCAATTTCATGCCAAGACCTTGGGCCTGTTGTATGATTTCCAGTAAAGGCGAATTCTTGAACCAACTTTGTGTGAGTGAACGATATGATTTGTCGTTTGAAGCAAGTTCTTTAATAACGTCCATTTCGGTTTTCGAATGGGAGAGCATATCGACAAAATTATACACGATAACCGTTAGATCATTGTCCTTTTGTGATCGAAAATTTTGAGAAAGTTGCTTACCTTGTTTTAAACTGCTTATTTTATGATATTCCCATTTTAAATCAAGCCCCAAACGTTTAATCTGTGCTGCAAGGAATTTATCCTCAAATAAATTCTTTCCTCCTTCGTCGGTATCATTTTTCCACCATTCAGGATATTTCTTTTGCATATCTAAAGGGGTCAATCCTGAAAAGATGGCATTCCTAGCGTATTGGGTGGCTGTGGGAAGGATACTGAAATACGACTTTTCCTTGTTTTTTTTGTAAAAAGATCCAACAATATCCTCAAAAGCATACCATTGATCGTATCGCAAATTATCAATGACTACTAATAAGTACTGGTTCATCTTCCAACTCAGGCTGCACCCATTCCCTAAAAAGTGTGTGCGACATTACTGGGCCATCGTTCCCAATGAACCAATCCTGAATAATTTTTATCTACAAATTTTCCAAATTGATTGTTTGCTTCGATCTTCTGGGATTCCAAAATTTCAAACATGCCATTATCTTCGATTTCCTCAAGGCGCAATTCCCAATAAATAAGTTTTTTATAAAGTTCGACCCATCCTTCGATTGATATTTACACTTGAGAGATCCATCGCTATTTTACGGAATTCCTGCTGGTAATTGGCAGTTGTTCTTTCAGAGACCAATCGGGAATGGTCCAAATTTTTCTTTAAAGACAAAAGTATCTGGTTCGGATTTACGGGCTTAATCAGGTAATCCGCTATTTTCGACCCGATGGCCTCCTCCATGATTAGCTCCTCTTCGCTTTTGGTAATCATGACCACCGGAATCGAGGAATCGATTATTTTTATTTCATTTAAGGTTTCCAAACCCGATATTCCCGGCATATTCTCATCCAAGAATACGATATCTACTCGAGTATGGGCCAATTCTTCCAATGCTTCCTGACCGCTTTTACTGGTAATTACCTCGTAGTTCTTTCCTTCAAAAAATAGAATGTGTGGTTTGAGTAAATCAATTTCATCATCTACCCAAAGGATTCTAATTTTATTCATCGTTGTGAAACTGTATTTAATAGCGTATGCAAAACGCCCATATAATGAAAACTTGTAGTATTCCGCCACATGGCGGGATCTCATCACATTTGCCTAAATTTGCATGTTATTTAAAAAATAGATAAAAATTTTGACGACCTCGAACAAGCTTAAAATTTTCAATGATCCAATTTACGGATTTATTAGTATTCCCAATGCCTTATTTTCAACCTTATTGAAGACCCTTATTTTCAGCGCTTGCGGAGAATCTCCCAGATGGGCCTTTCTTACCTGGTTTTTCCAGGTGCACATCATACCCGTTTTCATCATGCCCTTGGAAGTATGCACCTTATGCAGCAGGCTATACAATTACTTCGATATAAGGGAGTTGCCATTGATGAAAGTGAAGAAGTGGGCCTTTTATGCGCAATATTATTGCATGATATCGGCCATGGTCCCTTTTCCCATGCAATGGAAAATAGTATCGTCGATGGTGTTTCTCATGAGGAACTATCCCTGCTATTTATGGAGGAACTCAATGAAAGGTTTAACGGAAGTTTAACGCTGGCCATAGAGATCTTTAAAGGGAGGCATACAAAGCATTTCTAAACCAATTGGTTTCAAGCCAATTGGATATGGATCGGTTAGATTATCTTAAGCGCGATAGTTTTTACACTGGGGTCGCTGAAGGAAACATCAATGCCGAGCGGTTGATAACTATGTTGAATGTAATCGATGGGGAACTCGTAGTGGAGGAAAAAGGCATTTATTCTGTTGAAAAATTCCTCATGGCTAGACGCTTTATGTATTGGCAGGTATATTTACACAAAACCAGCCTAGTAGCCGAACAATTGCTAATTCGAATTCTAAAGCGTGCTAGGCAGCTGATGAAGCACAATGAAAACTTACACTGTAGTGAAGCTCTCCGGTTTTTTATTCAAAACCGAATCGCCATTGATAAATTTGATAGTGATACACTCGATATGTTTGCGAAACTAGACGATATCGATGTAATGTCAGCTATTAAAGAATGGCAGGAGCACCCAGATTTCGTGCTTTCACGACTTTGCCGAATGATTATAAATCGAAAATTATTGCATATTAAATTGAAGGATTGCAAGTTTAAGCCAGCAAAATTGCAGTTGAAGCACGATGAAATGAAAAAAAGATATGGTTTAACAAATGATGAAGCGGCCTATTTTGTCTTTTCGGGAAAAGTCGAAAACCAGGCCTATAATCCGATTAGGCAAAACATAATTATTCTTTCTAAAAACGGTAAGATGGTCGATGCAGCGGTGGCGACCGATCATTTGAACTTGAAGGTGCTTTCCAAGACGGTAATAAAATACTATCGATGCTATCCTAAAGATTTTGATTGATCGTTTGGCAATTGAAAAAGCAATAAGGCTCCTTAAGAAGGTTCCTCAACTCACAATACCATTCGCCAAGTTTTGCAGAATTTAATATATCATTACGTTACGCAATTTTTCTTACTTTTGTCCTCATGGTATTTACAGCAGGTCAAATTGCCGGTATCTTGGAAGGGGAGGTCGAAGGAAATCCTGAAATCGCCGTCCACAAACTCGCAAAGATCGAGGAAGGCGAAAAGGGGTCATTGACCTTTTTGGCCAATCCGAAATACACCGCATTTATATATACCACCAAGGCCTCTATTACTATTGTAAATAAAGACTTCATTCCTGATCAATATCTTTCGACCACACTTATTAAGGTAGATGATGCCTACGAATCCTTTTCCAAACTTCTTGAATATTATGATCAAGTGAAAAGTAATAAGGTAGGTATCGAAAATCCTGTATTTATGTCTGATACGGCCTCACATGGCACAGATTTTTATATAGGGGCATTTTCTTATCTGGGCAATAATGTGAAAATCGGTAATAATGTGAAAATTTATCCCAACGTATATATCGGGGATAATGTTTCTATTTCTGATAATGTCGTTATTTTTGCTGGCGCGAAGATTTACTCGGAAACGGTCATTGGAAAAAATTGTGTCGTTCATAGCGGTGTAATTATCGGTGCTGATGGTTTTGGATTTAGCCCCAACAAGAATGGCACGTTTAAGAAAGTACCTCAAACTGGCAATGTGATTTTGGAAGATGATGTCGACATAGGGGCTGGTACCACAATAGATAGAGCGACCTTGGGATCGACAATTTTAAGTAATGGGGTAAAATTGGATAATCAAATCCAAATCGCCCACAATGTTGAAATTGGGGAGCATACCGTCATTGCCGCTCAAACTGGGATAGCTGGATCTACAAAAATAGGCAAAAATGCATGATAGGAGGTCAGGTGGGTATCGTAGGGCACATTACAATTGGCGATAATGTAAAAATACAGGCCCAATCAGGGATAGGAAGAAACGTAAAGGAAAATGAAGTTTTGCAAGGATCACCAGCACTTGAATTATGGGGATTTTAATAAATCATATGTTCATTTTAAAAATTTGTCAAAAATAATGAACAGAATCGACAAACTGGAAAAAAAAGATTTAGGGTGAGTACCATAAAAGCAAAACAAAGGACCATAGGAAAGAAGTTGAGCTAAAAGGAGTCGGACTTCATACAGGCGAAAACGTTACCTTGAAATTTTTACCCGCCCCCATAAATTATGGATATGCCTTTAAACGTGTCGATTTAGAAGGGGAACCCATTATTGAGGCAGATGCCAGTTATGTTGTTAATACACAACGTGGTACCAACCTTGAAAAAAATGGAGTTAAAATTCAAACTTCCGAACATGTACTAGCCGCATTGGTTGGTCTTGAAATCGATAATGTACTCGTTGAATTAGATTCACCCGAACCACCAATAATGGACGGGTCTTCAAAGTATTTTGTCGAAGCCCTCGAAAAAGCGGGTATTGTAGAGCAGGATGCGCCACGGGAAGAATATGTTGTCAAGGAGGTTATTTCCTATAAGGACGAGGCTACAGGCAGTGAAATTACCGTAATTCCCTCCAATGGCTATCAAGTCACGGCAATGGTAGATTTTGGAACCAAAGTGCTTGGGACCCAAAATGCAACCTTGGAAAAACTTTCTGATTTCAAAAAGGAAATTGCCGATGCGAGGACGTTTAGCTTTCTTCATGAACTTGAAATGCTTCTGGAAAATGGATTGATTAAAGGGGGTGACCTTAATAATGCCATCGTCTATGTTGATAAGGAGATTTCAAGCGTCACGATGAAAAAGCTTGAAAAAGCTTTCAACAAGAAAAAATTGACGGTCAAACCGAATGGCATCTTGGACAATCTTACCTTACATCAACCTAATGAGGCCGCACGTCACAAGCTTTTAGATGTAATTGGGGACTTGGCATTGGCCGGGACAAGGATTCGTGGTAAGGTAATAGCCAACAAACCCGGGCATTTTGTCAATACTCAGTTTGCGAAAAAACTGTCCAAGATAATTAAATTGGAAAAAAGAAATAATGTTCCGCAATATGATCTTCACAAACCACCTTTGATGGATATCCATCAAATTATGGATATGTTGCCCCATAGGCCTCCTTTTCTGTTGATCGATAGAATTTTGGAGCTTTCCGATGAGCATGTTGTAGGTATGAAGAATGTAACCATGAACGAACCTTTTTTTGTAGGTCATTTTCCTGGAGCTCCAGTGATGCCTGGGGTTCTTCAAGTTGAGGCCATGGCACAGACAGGTGGAATTTTGGTTTTAAGTACGGTACCCGATCCCGAAAATTATTTAACATTGTTTATGAAAATCGACAATGTAAAATTCAAGCAAAAAGTACTGCCGGGTGACACCTTGATTTTCCATTGTAGCCTAATTTCGCCTATTCGGCGCGGAATTTGCCACATGCAGGCCTATGCCTATGGCAATGATAAGCTGGTTTGTGAGGCTGAAATGATGGCACAAATAGTAAAAAGAACATAACATGAACCAACCACTGGCGTATATACACCCTGGTGCCAAAATCGCCAAAAATGTTGTTGTAGAACCCTTTACCACAATTCATAATAATGTCATAATCGGCGATGGCACTTGGATCGGCTCCAATGTGACCATTATGGAAGGTGCTCGTATCGGCAAAAATTGTAACATCTTTCCAGGAGCGGTTATTTCTGCTCCACCTCAGGACCTAAAATACAATGGCGAGGAAACGATTGTTGAAATCGGAAACAATACCACCATTCGGGAGTGCGCAACCATTCATAAAGGAACTTCGGATCGACACAAAACGGTAATTGGCAAGAATTGCTTGATCATGGCCTATTGCCATATCGCCCACGATTGTATTGTAGGTAATAATTGTATTTTTTCGAATAATTCTACTTTAGCAGGTCATGTTTCCATCGGTGACAATGTCATCCTTGCTGGGTTGGTTGCCGTGCATCAATTCGTTTCTATTGGTCAACATGCATTTGTGACCGGAGGCTCTCTTGTTCGCAAAGACGTTCCTCCCTATGTAAAGGCAGCACGGGAACCGTTGTCATATGTAGGTATTAACTCGGTGGGCCTGCGAAGACGGGGCTACGAGTCAGAAAAAATCACCGAAATACAGAATATTTACCGAATTTTATATCAGAAAAATTATAACAATAGTCAAGCAGTCCAAATTATTGAAGCAGAAATGGAAGCTACTCCGGAAAGGGATGAAATACTTCAATTTATTCGTGATTCACAGCGTGGTATTATGAAAGGCTACTTTAGTACGACTTAGTCGAATAAGTTACCGTACTTTGAATTACAGCGATTGTTTAACGGGAATGAAACTTGAAATGGATCTAATCCTAACAAAGGGCCTGTTTATTTGAATATCTAAAAACGCTTTCAACTTTGCGTAACAACCATAAACCATAAATCATAAACTTTTAACAATTTATATGGCATCAACATCTGACATTCGTAAGGGATTATGTATAAGATATAATAACGATATCTATAAGATCATTGAATTCTTACATGTGAAACCGGGCAAGGGTCCGGCCTTTGTACGAACAAAACTAAAAAGCGTCACCAACGGTAAGGTTTTGGACAATACTTTTTCTGGGGGGCATAAAATAGAAGATGTTCGGGTAGAGACCAGATCCTATCAATTTTTATATGCCGAGGGCGAAACCTACCATTTTATGAATACCGATGATTACAATCAGATTACCCTGCAAGAAAATGCCTTGGATGCCCCGGGTCTCTTGAAAGAAGGGGAAGTCGTCACCATTCTGTTTAATACCGAGGACAGCATGCCGCTATCTGTAGATATGCCAGCGAGTGTAATCCTTGAAGTGACCTATACCGAACCTGGGGTCAAAGGAAATACGGCTACCAATGCGACAAAGCCGGCCAAAGTTGAAACCGGCGCAGAAGTGAATGTACCCTTGTTTATCAACGAAGGCGATAAGATCAAGGTCGATACAGTTTCGGGCTCTTACATGGAAAGGGTTAAATAACGGGTTTTTCCAAGGAGTGTGGAATATTCTAGTGACATGATATTTTTTAGATAGCTTACACACGACAAATTAATACGATTCGATAATTTAAACGGAGCCTTTTGAGATTTCCAATTGTCTATACCCTTAAGCAAATTGCTTCCATCATTGAATGTGAATATGTTGGTGATGATAATTTCGAAGTATTAGGCATGAACGAAATTCATGTTGTCCAAGCAGGCGAGATTGTTTTTGTCGACCATCCAAAGTACTATGATAAGGCCTTAAAATCAAAGGCATCGGTAATTCTTATAAATAAGAAAGTTGATTGTCCCGATGGCAAAGCCCTGATCTTATCCGATGACCCATTTCGTGACTTTAATCGCTTGACGCGATTCTTCCAGCCATTTAAAAGCGCACAAGATTCAATATCTCCTTCGGCTACCATAGGTCAAAATACGATTATTCAGCCAAATACATTTGTTGGAAACAATGTGGTTATTGGTAAGGATTGCACAATTCATTCGAATGTGTCAATTTACGATAACTGTATCATCGGAAACCATGTAATCATACATGCAGGTACCGTTTTGGGTTCTGACGCTTTTTATTATAAAAAGAGACCCGAGGGATTTGATAAGTTGCTTTCAGGTGGCAGGGTGGTTATTCAGGATCATGTTGAAATAGGGGCATTATGTACTATCGATAAGGGAGTAACAGGCGATACTACCATAATGAAAGGAACCAAACTAGATAATCAAGTACATGTGGGCCACGATACCGTAATTGGGGAAGGATGTTTAATCGCATCCCAAACTGGTATTGCTGGATGCGTTATTATTGAAGATGGGGTAACACTTTGGGGACAAGTAGGTACCAATAGCGGGATTACCATTGGCAAGAACGCCATTATAATGGGACAGACAGGAGTCACGAAATCGGTAGCAGGGGGCAAAAGTTATTTTGGCACCCCCATAGAAGAGTCCCGTGAAAAGTTGAAACAATTGGCATATATCAAGAAAATACCCTCGATTTTGAAAAGATTGGAAGAGTAAATAAGATCGTGAATCTTTCAGAAATCAGCCACAAACCTATATTTTTGCACAACAAGTCACAAAGAAAATTGAAATTTAGACCAAACTAATCAATATTTAAAAAATGAGCGTTCTAGTAAATAAGCATTCCAAAATAATTGTTCAGGGTTTTACGGGAAGTGAAGGTACCTTCCATGCCGAACAAATGATCGATTATGGGACCAATGTGGTCGGTGGGGTTACTCCCGGTAAAGGCGGTCAAGAACATTTGGGCAGACCTGTATTTAATACTGTTGAAGAAGCCGTTCAAAAAGTAGGTGCTGATACGACGATTATATTTGTACCACCTGCATTTGCCGCGGACGCCATTATGGAAGCTGCCAGTGCTGGAATCAAGGTAATAATAACCATTACTGAGGGCATTCCCATTGCCGATATGGTGAAGGCATATGATTATATAAAGGAGAAGGACTGTCGATTGATCGGCCCGAATTGCCCAGGAGTAATCACTCCAGGTGAGGCAAAGGTGGGCATTATGCCTGGATTTGTATTCAAAAAAGGCCATGTTGGCATCGTATCAAAGTCAGGGACGCTAACCTATGAAGCGGCTGATCAAGTCGTTCGTCAGGGACTAGGCATTACGACCGCTATCGGCATTGGGGGGGATCCGATTATTGGCACTACCACAAAAGAAGCCGTTGAATTATTAATTAATGACCCAGAGACCGAGTGCGTTGTGATGATCGGGGAAATTGGGGGGCATTTGGAAGCAGATGCGGCCGAATGGTATAAAAAAAGCGGAAGCAAAAAACCGATCGTTGGTTTTATAGCCGGCGAAACAGCCCCTGCAGGAAGGACCATGGGCCATGCTGGAGCCATAGTTGGCGGTAGTGATGACACGGCACAGGCAAAAAAGAGAATTATGCGGGAATGTGGGATCCATGTTGTAGATTCTCCTGCCGAGATCGGTAAAAAAGTCAAGGAAATAATGGGGTGATTTTCTATTTTGCATGAAAGGGTCCCGTTCCTAACAGGGCTTTTTTTTGGTTGTATTAAAATCACTTTTTAATAATCACTTGCTTCCAAGACCATTTTTTTGCTTTTTTTTAAATTTAGATGCTTATGAAACTTTTACAGGATAAAATCGCACTAATTACCGGGGCCAGTAGGGGAATCGGGATGGGTATTGCCAAAACGTTCGCCCAGCACGGTGCCGATGTCGCTTTCACCTATAGTTCTAGCGAAGCTCCTGCCTTAGAGCTTGAAAAAGAACTACTTGCGCAAGGTGTAAGAGCCAAGGCCTACAAGAGCAATGCTGCGAGTTTTGAGGATTCGGCAAAACTCATCGAAAAAGTGCTCGAAGATTTTGGTGGTATTGACATATTGATTAACAATGCTGGAATTACAAAGGATAATTTGTTGATGCGTATGTCAGAAGATGATTTTGATTCGGTAATTGACACAAATTTGAAATCGGTGTTCAATATGACCAAGGCCGTACAACGTACCATGCTAAAACAGCGAAAAGGGTCTATCATAAATATGAGCAGTGTGGTAGGTGTCAAAGGGAATGCGGGCCAAACTAATTATGCGGCTTCCAAGGCCGGAATGATAGGCTTTACCAAAAGTGTTGCCCTTGAACTTGGTTCCAGGAATATTCGATGTAATGCGATTGCTCCCGGATTTATAGAAACGGAAATGACCCAAAAATTAGAGGAAAAAACAGTAGAGGCCTGGCGCGATGCGATACCTTTAAAACGTGGCGGAACTCCGGATGATATAGCCAATGCGTGTTTGTTTTTTGCATCCGACCTCTCTGCCTATGTCACAGGGCAAGTATTGAATGTTGACGGTGGCATGTTGACATGAAGTTGAAAATTGACTTTTTGGATATTTGAAAGGGAATCAATTGCCAACTTGAATTGTCGATGGCCGAAACGCGAAAAACATTCGTAATAAAATGCAAATACAAACGGTCTTCTTATTAATATTTGCCGCAATCGTTGCATTTGGGATCGTATTTTTTCAGTATTATTTTAAAACGAAAAGAAGGGGTCGCCTCTCGGCAGTTCTCTTTTTTCTTCGGTTTCTAGCCGTATTTGGGTTATTTTTATTGCTTATAAATCCAAAATTTTCAAAAAAAGAACTTTCACTTCAAAAGCCAAACCTCGTGTTACTCGTCGACAATTCTACCTCGATGAGCACTACAAGGAAAGAACTTCTGGAAAATCTGAGATTCTTGGGGAACGACCCTGAAATCAAGGCACGCTTTAATTTAAAGGAATATCTTTTCGGTTCTTCCTTACATATTTTGGATAGTATTTCCTTTGAAGCCAAAAACACAAACATAGCGCAAGCTCTCAGTTCACTCAAAGAGATTTATTCACGCAGTAATACGGCCATTGTATTGTTGACCGATGGAAATCAGACCCTTGGCAATGATTATGAATATTACGGAAATAATTTCGGTATCCCAGTGTATCCGATTGTAATGGGTGATACTATGCGATACGAAGATGTACGAATCGATCAAGTGAATGTCAACCGGTATGCATTTTTAAAAAACAAGTTCCCTTTGGAAGTATTCGTGTCATATGAAGGCACGTTGCCGGTCGAATCGACACTTTCCATTTTGATGGATGGCAAAAATGTATATCGAGAGCGACTTGCTTTCACGAACTCTCAGAACTCCAAGGTCATAAATGCTGTAATTGAGGCTGGTTCAGTTGGGGCCAAGACCATTCAAGTTGTTATGTCGACATTACAAAATGAAAAGAATACGGCGAATAATCAAAAAAAGGTGGCCCTTGAAGTAATCGATGAGAAAACCAAAGTGCTGCTAATTTCAGATATGCTGCATCCCGATATTGGTGCTTTGACCAAGGCAATTCAAAGTAATGAACAACGTACTGTTTTTGTTAAAAAACCACCGGTAGCACCGAGCGATTTTGAAGATGTCGATTTGGTTATCCTATATCAACCAAACGCCAAATTTAAAACGGCCTATGATTTTTTGACAAAAAACAAGACCAATTTGCTGACCATTGCAGGAACTCAGAGTGATTGGCGTTTTCTAAACAGCGCACAAGCCAGCTGGCAGGTCGATGGCAACTATCCCGTTCAAGAGGTGTTTCCTTTATTGAATGTGGCATTCCCTAAATTTGATGTCTCTGGTTTTACTTTCGATGGCTATCCACCCTTGGAAAGTGATGCTGGTGGAGTTCAAATCAAAGTCCCATATGAGACGCTGCTTAACATGCAAATAAAAGGAGCAGAAATGCCGGATCCCCTTATGGTCCTTATGAATGAAGAAAATCCCCGGGAATCGGTGCTTTTTGGTGAAGGGATTTGGAAATGGCGTATGCAAGACTATCGGGACCATCAAGATTTTAGGAATTTTGATGACTTTTTTGGTAAACTGGTTTTGTTTCTCACCACCACAAAGTCAAAAAACAGATTGCAGGTCGATTATAAATCCCTGTATGAAGGTAGTACCGATGCAAAAATATCGGTCAATTATTTTGATGAAGGCTTTCAATTTGATCGGAATGCTACTATTTTGTTAAAATTAAACAATGCTGAAAGCGGTTATTCTAATGAATTCCCCATGTTGCTCAAAGGAAATTATTATGAAATGGACCTATCGGCGCTTTCGCCAGGCACTTATGACTTTACCGTAACGGTACAAAACGAGAACAGGTCGACCTCCGGAAATTTTACCATCCTCGATTTTGATGTTGAACAACAGTTTCTTTCAAGTAACTATAAGAAATTAAATGCATTGGCAACCGAGACTTCCGGTGGCCTATTTTTCCCCTCTCAAACAGATTCCTTGATTCAATCTGTAACAAATGACCCTCGATTTCTACCAATTCAAAGCGGCCAGGAAATTGTTGTATCTTTGATCGATTTCAGAATTATATTAGGATTCATCGTAACCGCCTTAGCCCTAGAGTGGTTCATCAGAAAATATAACGGACTAACTTAAAATCAAATAAAGAAATGGACAAATTACCTAAAATTGCCCTACCGGCAATCGTTGTACTAATCGTACTCGTTATTTTAATCGCAAAATCGGCCGTCACTATTGGCTCAGGGGAAGCCGGCGTGCTCTATAAGACTTTTGGGGAAGGGGTGGTGACCAATGAACCGGCCCTGGGAGAGGGCTTTCATATCGTAGCCCCTTGGAACAAGGTTTTCGTTTACAATGTTAGGCAACAAGAGCTATTCGAGCAAGAAATGTCAGTACTTTCCTCGAATGGCCTTGAAATAAAACTTGATGCATCGGTACTTTATCAACCCACCCAGGGAACAATTGGTTTTTTGCATAAGACACGCGGTGAGAACTATCTTAGTTCGGTGATCATTCCCGCAATTCGTTCAGCAACCCGGAGCGTAGTAGGCAGGTATACCCCAGAACAGTTGTACTCTACAAAGCGCGATGCCATCCAAAATGAAATTTATGCGGAAACCAAGAAAATCTTGGAGCCGCAATATATCCAACTCAATGCAGTTCTGGTGCGGGATGTTACCTTACCGCCTACGATAAAAGAGGCAATTGAGCGTAAGTTGAAGCAAGAGCAGGAGTCCTTGGAGTATGAATTTCGCTTGGTCACGGCAGACAAGGAGGCTCAAAAGGTACGAATCGAAGCCCAAGGGAAAGCCGACGCCAATAAAATTCTGAGTGCTTCGCTAAATGATCAAATTCTGCGCGATAAGGGAATCGAGGCTACCTTGAAGTTGGCTGAGTCACCAAATTCAAAAGTGGTGATTATTGGTAGTGGGGACACGGGTATGCCGATAATTCTCGGCAATAATTGATTATTTTTAAGGTGAAGTTTTTTTGATTGAAAAAAAGTTTTACTTTTACACCTTTATGAGAACTAAAAATACACATCATCATTTTTACTGCTGCGCTCAAGCGAGGTAAAAATGTTTTGTAGTATTACAACATAATTTACGACCCGTTTGAGAAATCAAACGGGTTTTTTATTTGTGGCACCTGTTATTCAAGCTCAAAAACATTTGTACAACAAGAAGTATCAAAACGATGACAAAAATTAGAATAGCGATTCAAAAGGCCGGCAGGCTCAATGAGGAATCACTTGAAATTCTCAAGGATTGTGGTATTTCAATTGATAATGGTAAGGATCAATTAAAAGCGGCTTCGCGAAATTTTCCGTTGGAAGTATTTTATCTGCGCAATGGGGATATTCCGCAATATTTAAGGGATGGCGTCGTCGATATTGCGATTATTGGTGAAAATGTCCTAGTAGAAAAAGGTGAAGACATTGCTGTGGCTGAGAAGTTGGGCTTCTCAAAATGCAAGGTATCGCTTGCAGTGCCCAAGGCGACAAAATATAGTTCCCTAAAGGATCTAGAAGGAAAACGCATCGCCACATCCTATCCGAATACCGTAAAGAATTATTTAAGGGAGCATGGAGTGACTGCCGAATTACACATAATTAATGGATCCGTAGAAATAGCGCCGAATATCGGACTTGCCGATGCCATATGCGATATTGTATCAAGTGGTAGTACGCTCTTCAAGAACAATTTAAAGGAAGTGGAAGTGATGTTGAAAAGTGAAGCGGTCTTGGCCGTATCACCTCAAATATCTGAGGTTCGAAAGGAAATATTAAAAAGAATCCAGTTTAGGATCAAATCGGTATTACAGGCAAGACAATCGAAATATGTATTGTTGAATGCTCCGAACCACAAATTGCAGGATATAATCGCATTATTGCCAGGGATGCGGAGTCCGACCGTGCTTCCATTGGCTGAAGCTGGTTGGAGTTCGGTACATACTGTAATAAACAAGGATACATTTTGGGAAGTTATCGATGAGCTTAAAAATGCAGGGGCAGAGGGCATATTGGTGTGCCCTATTGAAAAAATGGTATTGTAATATGTATGAAATAAAACGTATCGATACCGAAGACCTGGATGTTATAATTCCACTTTTAACGCGCTTGCATCCGAGTATTGGAAGGCCCATTTTAAAGCGACGGCTTGAGGTAATGCGCGTACAAGGGTATCAATATGTGGGTTCATAAGAAGATGGCAGATTGATCGGAATCTCGGGATTAGGGATCCTGGTCAAATAGTATGTCGGCAAACATATTGAGCTCGACAATGTCTTTCTTCTTCCAGAATATCTAGGAAAGGGTCTAGGGGCGTTGTTAATCGAATGGAAATCAAGATATGCCAAAGGAATAGGTGGTGAAGCCTCTGAACTGAATTGTTATCTGAGTAACTCCGTAGGGCAGAAGATTTGGGAGCAACAGGGATATCAGAAGGTAGCGTACCATTACCAAAAGAAATTTTAAAAAAAATGAACAAGATCTACAATCCCGATAGGGCGAGTTGGAGCGAACTATTAAAAAGGCCTACAAAAAGTGCTGATGTTATCGAATCTTTGGTAAATACCGTTTTCGCTGCGGTAAAAAGCGACGGTGACCAAGCGGTCAAAAAATATACCGAGCAATATGATCGGGTACTTTTAGAGTCACTTAATGTATCAGAAACTGAAATTGATTTTGCTCAAAATCATGTTTCCGTCGAATTACAAGATGCCATTCAAATGGCAAAACTTCATATTGAAAAATTCCACACAGCCCAGCAAACGCCGCGAGTTGAAGTTGAAACCGCCAAAGGCATACTTTGTTGGCAGGAAAAAAAGCCCATACAAAAGGTGGGGCTCTATATTCCCGGGGGAACGGCTCCCTTGTTCTCCACCATTTTGATGTTGGCGGTACCGGCCCAAATTGCTGGTTGTGAAGAAATAATTCTATGTACACCTCCCGATACCTCGGGTAGGATTGCCCCAGCTATTTTATATACAGCTGCTCTTTGCGGAATTACGCGGATATTTAAAGTAGGCGGAATTCAGGCAATCGCCGCGATGACATTTGGTACCGAAACCATTCCGCAAGTATACAAGATTTTCGGACCTGGCAATCAATTTGTTACTGCCGCCAAACAACTTGCGACGAAATTCGGGGCAGCAATCGACATGCCCGCCGGCCCAAGTGAATTATTGGTAGTAGCCGACGATTCGGCGAATGCCAGTTTTGTGGCGTCCGATTTATTAAGTCAGGCCGAACACGGCGCAGATAGTCAGGTTATCCTTGTGGCTACCTCGAAAGAAGTACTCTTGGAAGTCGAAAAAGAAATCGAAGCGCAGATTATCTTATTGCCACGATTTCAAATCGCTGAAAAAGCGATTGAAAATAGCAAGTTGATCTTTATAGACGATGACCAAGAAGTGATTGACCTAGTTAACGCCTATGGTCCGGAACATTTCATTATATGTTCCCGGAATGCTGAATTCTTTATAGATAACGTTCAAAATGCAGGTTCTGTATTTATTGGAAATTATACCCCGGAAAGTGCTGGGGATTATGCTTCGGGAACCAACCATACTTTGCCTACAAATGGGTATGCCAAGCAGTATAGCGGTGTATCATTGGATAGTTTTTTGAAAAGTATGACATTTCAAAAGATTACGAAGGAAGGCTTGCTTAAAATTGGGGGGGCAATCGAAATCATGGCAGAAGCCGAAGGGCTTCAAGCGCATAAAAATGCGATAACCTTGCGTTTAAACAGTTTAAGGAAATAAAAGGGAGCGCGATAGATTGGGGATTCATGACCGCTAGCTCATGGGTATTGACATTTTAAAAATAGGAATAGGATATATTTAAATAATGAACAAGTCATTTAACATACAAAATTTAATACGCGAAAACGTAAAGGACTTAAAGCCGTATTCTTCGGCCCGCGATGAATACGTTTCGAATGGGACTCAAATGATTTTTTTGGACGCCAACGAGAATCCGTTCGACAATGGTGTAAATAGATATCCCGACCCACACCAACGCGCCCTTAAGGAACTCTTGGTAGAAAGAAAAGGAATTGATTATGAAAATTTACTTTTGGGAAATGGAAGTGACGAGGTATTGGATTTAATCATTCGTGCATTTTGTGAGCCAAAATTGGACAATGTGATTACATTACCACCGACCTATGGAATGTATCAAGTGCTGGCGTCGATAAACAATGTCGAGAATCGGGAAATTTTATTGACCGAGGATTTTCAACCCGATGTAGATGCCATTTTAAACGTGGTCGATAAAAACTCGAAAATCGTCTTTCTTTGCTCTCCTAATAATCCTACGGGAAATAGCTTTAATCCGAATTTGATTGAACGAATCCTTCAAAAATTTATGGGCCTTGTGGTTATTGATGAGGCGTACATCGATTTCTCGGATAGGCCGAGCATGGTGGGACATTTGGCTAAATATCCCAATTTGGTGCTGATCCAAACCTTGTCAAAAGCCTATGGCATGGCCGGAATACGGTTGGGCTTGTGTATCGCGTCCAAAGAAATCATTGCGACTTTGCAAAAAATAAAGCCACCTTATAATATCAATGAATTAACACAGCAAAGGGCATTTATACGAGTTCAGGATTTTGATGCCGTGCAATCGGAAGTATCACGAATACTAAAGGAAAGACGGATTTTGGTAAATGCTTTGCAGGAAGTTGGATTTGTATTACACGTATATCCGTCTGATGCTAATTTTATTTTGGTAAAGGTCGATGATGCCAATAGGCGATATCGGCAACTAATCGCTAAGGGAATCGTGGTAAGGAACAGAACAAATCAACCTCGTTGTACAAATACATTGCGTTTTACGGTAGGTACGACTGATGAAAATAAACGATTGATTGCAATTTTAAATGAAATCTCATGAAAAAAGTACTCTTTATTGATCGCGATGGGACCATCATCAAGGAACCCGCCGATGAACAGATCGATCATTTCGAAAAATTGACCTTCTATCCCAAGGCATTTACATTTCTTGGAAAGATAGCGAACGAATTGGATTATGAATTGGTCATGATAACCAACCAGGATGGCTTGGGGACCGATGCCTTCCCGGAGGATACTTTTTGGCCTGTACACAATTTTATCCTAAAATCGTTTGAGAATGAAGGGGTCATATTCGATGAGGTTTTTTTAGACCGGACATTTCCACATGAAAATGCCAATACGCGCAAACCGGGGACCGGCTTACTGACGGCGTATTTTTCGGAGGCCTATGATTTGAGGAACTCTTTCGTCATTGGCGATCGCTTGACCGACATGCAACTCGCGAAAAACTTAGGATCCAAAGGTATTTTCATCAATGATAGTACCCATTTGGGAACCAATGAAATCACGGTCAAACAGGAAGAATTAAAAAATCTGATTGCCCTCGAGACCAACGATTGGGAAAAGATATACAAGTTTCTGAGGTTAGAGGATAGAATATCTGAAATACATAGGAAAACAAAGGAGACTGACATCACCATACGCCTAAATATCGATGGGGTCGGTACTAGTAACATTTCTACTGGCTTGGCATTTTTTGACCATATGTTAGATCAATTGGCACGTCATGGACAAATGGATCTTGACATACAGGTACATGGTGATCTAGAGGTCGATGAGCACCACACGATAGAAGATACTGCAATAGCCCTTGGTGAAGTATTCCACAAGGCATTGGGCAATAAACTGGGAATCGAGCGCTATGGCTTTTGTTTGCCTATGGATGATTGCTTGGCGCGAGTTGCCATCGATTTTGGGGGAAGAAATTGGCTAGTCTGGGAGGCTGATTTCAAACGCGAAAAAGTGGGGGATATGCCCACGGAAATGTTCCTTCATTTTTTTAAATCGTTTAGTGACGGGGCAAAGGCCAATTTAAATATCAAGGCCGAAGGTACTAATGAACATCATAAGATCGAGGCCATATTTAAGGCTTTTGCCAAATCAATAAAAATGGCGGTCAAGAGGGATGCTGAAAAAATGGTCTTACCAACCACGAAAGGAATTTTGTAAAAGACGGGATGCGTTGCCGTATAAAAAGAAAATAGTAGCATTCGCATGGGGTATCGAATATAGATTATGAAAATGAAGATCGTAATTATAAATTATGGAGCTGGAAATATCCAAAGCATCAAGTTCGCTATCGAGCGTTTAGGCTATTCGGCAGTTCTAAGTGATGTGGCCAGTGTAATAAGTGCTGCCGATAGGGTCATATTTCCTGGGGTAGGGGAAGCTAGTAGTGCTATGAAAAAGCTACGGAATACCGGCTTAGACCTTCTAATTCCAAAATTGGAACAACCCGTATTGGGCATATGTCTTGGGATGCAGCTGATGTGTAATTCTTCGGAGGAAGGCCAAACGAAAGGACTCGGAATTTTTGAGACTGATGTGATCCGATTTTCAAATAAGGTCAAGGTGCCACAGATAGGTTGGAACCAAATTTCGAATTTGAAAACAGCTCTTTTTAAAGGTATTCCCGAGAACGAATACATCTATATGGTACATAGTTATTATGCCCCTCTCTGTAATTCCACCATTGCTACATCAGAATATGACATCCGCTATAGCGCAGCTTTGGGAAAAGATAACTTTTTAGGTGTACAATTTCATCCAGAGAAGAGCAGCGTAATAGGAGAGTCGATTTTGAGAAACTTTTTAGGCAACATGGATCAATGAAGTATTATATCTCTACTGACAAATCCATATTGCAGATCGATGCAATACATGATTATATTGCCAATTATTCCTATTGGGGGAAAGGACGCACACTTGATGAAGTACAAAGTACCATAGCAAATTCATTGTGCTTTGGTATTTATACCCTAGACGATGAACAAATAGGCTTTGCACGGGTAGTTACAGATCATGTTTTTTTTGGATATTTCATGGATGTTATCATCTTTAAGAAATTTCAGAGGAAAGGTTTTGGTACAAAATTCATGGAATTTATACTTGGCCACGAGGTTGTGAAGAAGCTTAAAACCCTTTCCTTAAAAACCAGGAATGCCCACATATTTTACGAAAAACTCGGTTTTAAAAGAGTTGGGAATTCTGAATTTTGGATGACAATCGACAAACAGCAATTGCTTTAAAAGAAGTTATGAGAATTATTCCAGCGATAGATTTAATTGAAGGAAAATGTGTACGGCTTTCGAAAGGAGACTACAGCACAAAAAAGGTTTATAATGAAAATCCCTTGGAGGTCGCCAAGGAATTCGAGGCACATGGAATAAAATATCTGCATTTGGTGGATCTTGATGGCGCCAAGTCAAAACATATTGTCAATCAAAAGACACTTGAAAAAATAGCTGCAAATACCGCATTGAAAATCGATTTTGGGGGTGGTTTGAAAACCGATGATGATTTAAGGATTGCCTTCGAAAGTGGGGCAGATCAAATTACAGGAGGAAGTATTGCTGTAAAGAATAAAAAAACGTTTCTGGCTTGGGTTCAGAAATATGGCCCGTCAAAGATTATTTTAGGGGCCGATGCCTTCAATGAAAAAATTGCCATATCAGGTTGGCAAGAGTCTTCTGAGGAAAGTTTACTACCCTTCATTGCGGACTATCAACAAGAGGGCATCGAATACGTTATCTGTACCGATATTAGTAAGGATGGCATGTTGGGAGGTCCCTCTCTGGAACTTTACAAGAAAATAATAGCCTCCTCAGAAGCAAAATTAAAATTGATTGCCAGTGGAGGAATTTCGCACATCGATGAGCTGCCACAGTTAGCTGAAATAGGATGTGAGGCTACCATAATCGGTAAAGCCATCTATGAGAATTGCATTTCATTGAAACAAATTGAAAATTATATCCTTACATTATGAACCAAGATAGCAGTATTCTAAGGGAGTTCATCGATAATTCGCTGCATCGCCTTGATGAGAATACCAATAAAGTCAATAAATGCCTTCAAGATCTTGCAGATGATGAACTATGGGCGAGCCCAAATGAAGTTTCGAATAGTATAGCCAATCTCATACTTCATCTGTGTGGAAATATTACCCAATATGCAATTGCATCTTTGGGTCAAAGTGATGATGTACGGGAACGAGATAAAGAGTTTGCGACTAAATCAGGCTTCACAAAAATGGCGTTGTTGCAAAAACTGAACGAAACGGTTGCATTGGCCATGTATACGATCAAGAAAGTACCACTAGAGGAATTACTTCGAAAACGATTTGTACAGGGTTTTAACTTATCAGGAATCGGAATCATCTTGCATGTAGTTGAACATTATTCATACCACACCGGTCAAATCGCGTTTTGGGTCAAGCAAATGAAAAATAAGGATCTGGGATTGTATGAAGGCATTGATTTAAATAGTAAGAACCAATAACATGCTAGCAAAACGCATCATACCATGTCTGGATATTAAAAATGGCAGAACCGTCAAAGGCGTCAATTTTGTTGGTTTGCGCGATGCCGGAGATCCAGTTTCCCTGGCACAGTTTTATGCCGATTCAGGTGCAGACGAATTGGTTTTCCTTGATATTTCAGCAACCGAAGAGCGTAGAAAGACATTGGCGAAGTTGGTCTATCGCGTTGCGGAAAAGGTAAATATTCCATTTACGGTAGGTGGCGGTATATCATCTGTAGAAGATGTTGATATTTTGCTTCACAATGGCGCCGACAAGGTTTCGATAAACTCTTCCGCAATAAGGAATCCTGACCTCATTGATGAATTGGTGGCCAAATTTGGCTCCCAGTGTATCGTTGTAGCCATCGATGCCAAAAAAATAAATAACCAATGGAAGGTGCATCTAATGGGTGGAAAAGTACCTACTACCCTGGACTTGTTCGAGTGGTCAAAGCAAGTCGAACAACGCGGCGCAGGCGAAATACTTTTTACTTCTATGGATCATGATGGTACCAAAGACGGATTTGCCAATGTGGCCTTGGCACGATTATCAAGCACATTGAATATTCCCATAATCGCATCGGGAGGTGCGGGAAATATGCAACATTTTGTCGAAACATTTAATGATGGAAAAGTAGATGCGGCTTTGGCGGCAAGTGTATTCCATTTTAAGGAAATCGCAATTACCGACCTTAAGGAACTATTAAAACAAAACGGAATAGCAGTACGGATATAAATGGCCTGAACGAACAGCGTATCGCCTGGCAATAAAAATAGTAGGGAACTATGAAAAAAGAAACGGAACTTAAAACACCAAATTGGAATAAATTAAAGGAATTGAATCTAGCTTCCGATGTCGGGGGGCTTCTACCGGCAATAGTTCAAGATGCAATGACTAAAAATGTACTAATGCTTGGTTACATGAACGAAGAATCGCTTGCAGTAACCGAGAAAACCAAAATGGTTACCTTTTATAGTCGCACCAAAAAACGATTATGGACTAAAGGCGAAACCAGTGGGAATTTCCTTCATGTGGTCGAGATGAAACTCGATTGCGACCAGGATACGCTCTTGATTTACGTGAACCCAGACGGCCCGACATGCCACACGGGGAGCGATTCATGCTGGGATGAGGTCAATAATTCGCATTTCGGATTTCTATCCAAATTGGAAAAAATAATAGAAAATAGGCGCACAATGGTCGATGCCGATTCGTATGTGGCCTCCCTTTTCCAAAAAGGAATCAATAAAATTGCCCAGAAAGTCGGGGAGGAGGCCGTAGAATTGATAATCGAGGCTAAAGACAATGACCAAGCACTCTTTCTGGAAGAGAGTGCCGACCTGCTTTTTCATTATCTAATGTTGTTGCACGCAAAAGACGTACAGCTTTTGGATGTGGAAAATATATTGCGTAAAAGACACAAATAAAATACGTTTGACCACTATGCGCTATTTTTTTTAAGGAAATTGGCTATGAACCAGTCGAAATTTTAATCGCATCTGGGGTCTTAATTTCATAAAATTTGAAATAACAACAAGTATTCTTTTATTATTTTTAATGACTAAATAAAAAGACTATGGGTTCCAATAGAAGGGATTTTTTACGCAAAGCGACCATCGCAGGCATAGGAATTGCGGCAACTCCAAATTTAGGGTTTGGGCATAAGCTTCAAAAGGCGTATGACATACAACCGTCCCTTGGTTATATGGGTGGCTTCAAGGCCCAGAAATTAACTACGGTACGTTGCGCCATTATAGGTGTGGGAGCTCGCGGTTCAGGACATGCCAGTCAAATAGCGTCGATTCCAGGCACCGAAGTGGTGGCCATTTGTGACCTATATGCTGACCTGGCTGAAAAGGCCGCCAAGGAATGCACGGAAATTGGGAAAACCGAACGACATAAGAACATCCGTTTATACACAAAAGGGGAAAACGATTGGCGAACTATGTTGAAAGATCAAAAACCGGATGCTGTTTTTATCGCCACCCCTTGGGAGTGGCATGCGCCTATGGCCATAGGGGCCATGGAAGCTAATACGCATGCTTTTGTCGAAGTACCGATCGCCACAACCATAAAGGATATGTGGGCCATCATCGACACCTCCGAACGTACCCAAAAGCATTGTATGATGATGGAAAATGTGAACTATGGCCGTGAAGAATTATTATATCTAAATATGTGCCGCCAAGGGGTTATCGGAGAACTATTACATGGTGAGGCAGCCTATATTCATGAACTTCGATCTCAAATGAACGAAGTCGAACGTGGAACCGGTTCCTGGAGAACATATCAATATGCAAAACGCAACGGAAATCTATATCCAACACATGGGCTGGGGCCCATTGCACAGTACATGAATATTGGCAGGGGAGATGATAATTTTAAGGTTATGAATTCTTTTTCATCTCCTGGAAAGGGGCGCAATTTATATGCAAAAAAGAATTTCCCGTCGGATCACAAATGGAATCAATTAGATTTTGGCGGTGGGGATATCAATACGTCCATAATCAAGACCACGATGGGGCGCACTATTTTGGTGCAATGGGATGAAACCAGTCCGAGGCCCTATTCACGGCTCAATTTGATACAAGGTACGCAGGGTACTTTGGCTGGATTTCCAACGCGCATCGCTCTGGAAGGAGGCGTTGAAGGTGGTCCTGAGTCCCATCACGAGTGGGCCGAAGGGGATCAGTTGAATAAAATTTATGATAAATATGAGCATCCACTCTATAAGCGATTGGGGGATCTGGCTACTCAAATGGGAGGTCATGGTGGAATGGATTTCATGATGCTTTATCGAATTATAGAATGCCTGCGTGAAGGTCAACCCTTAGATCAAAACGTTTACGAGGGATGTCTTTGGAGCGCTGTTGGTCCATTAAGCGAAGCTTCGGTAGCCACTGACGGAATGCCCCAAGAATTTCCCGATTTCACTAGAGGCTCCTGGAAGACCACCACACCGCTACAAATAATTACCTAGTATAATTTCATTTTCGACGAGTCTTTGGAGCGGTATAGCGTCTCTTCAATTTGCAATGGTTTAAATTGGCGGATTTTGTTTCACAAAATACCTATCAGGATGTGCTAAGATATAGGAGTTCCTTTTAATTGATTCCAGATTCCAAGATCGTTAAGTTTTCTTAAATAGATGGTGGTAAATCGGAATTGTAGTAACTTTATGAAATCGCTATGAATACAAGAAAAGGATTTCGTTTTGCCTCCTACGAGGCACCGGAACAATCGCCGTTCGACAAACTCTTTGATATCTTCCAGGAACTTATTACGCATACTTCAGGAGATGTCGACGAGGCGTTGGATTGGCTGCGTGAGCTTGACAAGGAATATGAACTTACCGATGAAAATTATACGATTGACGATTTCATTGAAGATCTAAAGGCAAAGGGCTTTCTTATTGAAGAATTTGAAGATGGAGGTTCCGATGAAGATGGCGAGGAAGGCGAAAAAGGTGATGGTAAGGGTAATCTTTCAATAACCGCGAAGCTCGAGCGCATTATCAGGCAAAGGGCACTCGATCAGATTTTTGGTAAAATTAAGCGCAGTGGTTCCGGGAATCATAAAACCGGTAAATCAGGTCCTGGAGATGAACATACGGGTGATTTCCGAGAATATCGCTATGGGGATGGTTTAGAACATATCTCAATGACAGAAAGCCTTAAAAATGCCCAGATTAATCACGGCATTGGCAATTTCTCCTTAGACGAGAATGATTTGGTCGTAGAGGACACCCAATATAAAGCCCAGATGAGCACGGTCTTAATGATCGACATAAGCCACAGTATGATCTTATATGGGGAAGACCGAATTACACCCGCCAAAAAAGTGGCAATGGCCTTGGCCGAATTGATAACCACGCGATATCCTAAGGATACCTTGGATATTTTAGTATTCGGGAACGACGCTTGGCCGATACCCATTAAAGACTTACCCTATCTTAAAGTCGGGCCCTATCACACGAATACGGTGGCAGGATTGCAATTGGCGATGGATATGCTACGCAGAAAACGCAACACCAACAAACAAATCTTCATGATTACCGACGGCAAACCAAGTTGTCTTCGAATGCCCGACGGTACCTATTATAAAAACAGTGTTGGCCTCGATGACTATATTGTCGAAAAATGCTATACGATGGCGCGGCAGGCTAGGAAATTGCACATTCCCATAACCACCTTTATGATTGCGCAAGACCCATATTTAATGCAGTTCATTCGACATTTTACAGAGGCTAATAAAGGAAAGGCCTTCTTTACGGGATTAAAAGGTCTCGGAGAAATGATTTTTGAGGATTACGAAGCAAATAGAAAGAAGCGATTGAAAGGATAAAAAAAAATAGGAATACATCCGCTATGCAAAAGGAAATAGTTACTAAAAAAGGAAATTTGAAACCGGACAAAATTAAAACACTGGGCGATTTAAAAAAGAGTGGCTATCAGATAAAAAGTATCAAGGACGAACTGCGTGATAACCTTAGGGAAAAAATTAAAAAAGGGGAAGCTTCTTTTCCAGGAGTGTGGGGCTATGAAAACTCGGTCATACCCGAATTGGAACGTGCTATACTCTCGAGACACAATATTAATCTACTTGGACTTCGCGGGCAGGCAAAAACCCGCTTAGCAAGATTAATGATCAATCTCTTGGACGAGTGGATACCTGTAGTCGAAGGTTCTGAAATAAATGATGATCCGTTGCAACCCATCTCGCGCTATGCAAAGGACCTAATCGCTGAAAAAGGAGAAAATACGCCCATTTCATGGCTTCATCGTAGTGAACGTTTCTATGAGAAATTGGCCACGCCCGATGTAACAGTGGCAGATATAATAGGTGATGTGGACCCCATCAAAGCCGCAAATCTCAAATTATCCTATGCCGATGACCGGGTAATCCATTTCGGTATGATACCGCGAGCCAACCGCAGTATTTTCGTAATCAACGAACTCCCCGATCTACAAGCTAGAATTCAGGTATCCCTTTTCAATATTCTAGAAGAGGGCGATATTCAGATTCGAGGATTTAAAGTACGATTGCCTTTAGATCTACAATTTGTTTTTACCGCGAATCCGGAAGACTATACCAATAGAGGTAGTATAGTTACCCCCTTAAAGGACCGTATTGGTTCACAAATCCTTACCCACTATCCAGATGCTATTGAAATCGCAAGGAAGATAACCGAGCAGGAATCGAATTTAGACAAACGACAGACCGAATTGGTGTATGTTCCCGATATTGCCAAAGATTTGTTGGAACAAATAAGTTTTGAAGCTAGAAAGAGTGAATATGTCGATTCAAAGAGTGGGGTAAGTGCTCGCACGAGTATTACTGCTTTTGAAAACCTCCTCAGTACGGCCGAACGTCGCGCATTGCAAAATGGGGCTACCAATACGATGGTTAGATTAAGCGATTTTATGGGGGTTATCCCTGCAGTGACTGGAAAAATCGAATTGGTATATGAAGGAGAACAGGAAGGTGCCGACGCAGTCGCGGCCATCTTGATAGATGATGCTGTAAAGTCCTTGTTTGAGGTGTACTTTCCTAAAATAAACAAGCTTGAAAAAAAGGATGCCGAAACGCCTTATGATGAGTTGTTGCATTGGTTTTTTCAGGGTGAAGGCTTTGAACTTCTCGATGATTTTACCAATGAAGAATACAAAAGAGCCCTCGACAGTGTTCCTGCCCTGAATCAATTGATTAAAAAGCATCAGCCCGATTTCCCTAAGCAAGATGTTTATTTTTTGAAGGAATTATTATTGTGGGGACTAGTTACCCATAAAAAGCTAAACAAACATAGGTTTTCGGAAGGGTATCATTTTAAGGATTTATACGGAAGTTATATTAGTGGATTATAGATGCGGTTTTTCACATACCTCGATCACGCATGCCATTTAAATTAAAAGACCTTGGATTTTATCCAAGGTCTTTTGCCATAACACATAATAGGGAGTTATTCCCATGAATCTATCTGTCCGTTTATTTCATCAAAATTATAGGTGCCAACGAATTCCTTTCTGTACTTAAAGACTAAAAGCGTTAATACTAAAAGTAGAAAGTGAAATGTTAGAATTAGAATTCCCAGTGGCATAAACGTCTCAGGGATAATGAAATCGGCGTAATCGCTCGCACCAATTAAGATGAAGAAAACATCAAAAAACTTATATAAATACACTAAGAAAATAGCATACAGGGCATATTCAAGATTTCTCATTTTAGGGTCTGCCACCTCGTGTTCCTTGATTTTGAACCACAAGGCATATAAAAAAGTAAAGTGGGCACTGGTAAGTATCGGAAATATATAATTGTCAATTTTAAAAAAATAGAATTTGTTCGTGTAAAGTCCGTAAAAACTGAAAATGATTAATACTGCCAATACAAAAATTGATAGAAGTAGTCCTGTTTTCCAGGGAAGCAATCGCATTATAGACTTCATCGTGAACAAGTTGCTTGGATTTGGGGGAACCCGGGTTAAAGACTTACAACGGCATCAAATATGTATTATTTCATAAATATCGACAAAGTGCACACAATGTTGACAATGTCTGAATACCTGTTGTGAAATAAGACGTGTGGAACGCTTTTCAATTTTTAGCGATCGCATTCAATCTTATTTCTACTAGTGGGGTTTTTACGTGAGCCACTTTTTATGAGAGGCTGAACGTGCCAGGAAAACCAATAGAAACCCCACTACGATAATTACGATTGGCATGATCACCGCACTCGCGCCTGATACGGTAGGGGAAGCGTCGCTCAAAAAGAACGAATAGAACATCTGTGCAAGGGCTCCTAGTAGCGAAACGATTAAGACAGGAGCCGCCCATTTTTTCCGAAGTAACAATGCGATGCATCCTAGGGCTCCGGCCCAAACCGCAATCGCAAACGCACTATGTACCCAAAGGGGTTGCACCTCCAGGAGCTGTCGTTGTTCTTGAGTGAGGAGTTCTAGATCCTCGGCAGACATGAATACCTGTTGTAAATAGGCTCCTACGCCCACGAGGTTCCATAATAGGGCCAATACACTGACCATCCAAAACCACGCAGGTGGTTTTACGGCATGTTTTTGGTTCATTTTTTTATTTTTTGTTGGTTGAGTCAATTAAGGTACAAAAATTTCTATTGATAATGTCTTGCAAATTGTCACCTAAAGTATCGCGTAGCGATACACGTATCTTTTTCGAATTTTGGTACTTTCGCACGTATGGAGAAACAACGACATTGTTATTTGCTTCGACTACAGTTTTTAGGTTTCAGGTATAGTGGTTGGCAAAAACAACCCGGGCAAAGAACGATTGAGGGTATGTTGTCAAAAACCTTAAAATTTGTCTTGCCTGGGCGTAAATTCAAAGTTTTGGGGGCGGGTAGAACCGATGCAAAGGTTTCGGCCCTTGATGCGGCCTTCGAGCTATTTCTTGATGGTCTGGCCCTTGAAAATCAAGGGGCCTTTCTTGACGAATTTAATCGCAATTTACCTCCAGATATACGTGTCATTGATATTATTGAAATCGCCAATGATTTCAATATTATAAAAGACAGTAAGACGAAGGAATATGTCTACCTGTTTTCGTATGGTGAAAAAAACCATCCATTCTGCGCCCCTTTTATTGCAAATATCCTAGGGGATCTGGCTATAGATACTATGAAGAGGGCGGCCAAACAGTTCATGGGCACGCATGATTTCACTTTATATACAGCACGATTACAGCCAAATACCAAGGTTGTTAGATGTGTTGATTTCTGTGAAATCAAACCAAACGACCTTTTAAAGGCCAATTTCTTTCCCGAAAAAAGCTTTGCATTCATCGTGCGGGGTCAGGGCTTTATGCGCTATCAAATTCGCATGATGATGGGGGCCTTGGTATTACTGGGAAAAGGGGAGCTCACCGAAAAGGAATTTGCCGATACATTATCGGGTGATTCCCAGAGAACGCTCGATTACGTCGTGCCTGGTTCAGGATTATTATTGAATGCACTAGAATTTAATTAAGAAATGACGCATTTAGTATATTTATAGAAATATCAAATTCATGGGCAAAAAAAAATCCGGGATCAAAACGAATAAAAAAAATTCCAAAAGGTTTCAAAAATTAGGCAAGGCACCGGGCACGATCGATTACTTGGGAAATAGGGAAGCGAGTGCTGCAAAAGTTACCATAATCGAATATAATGAAGGATTTCATGAGGTCCATTATCCTGGAAATATTGAGCAAATTCTGGCACAAAAAGATACGCCGACCGTATCCTGGGTCAATATTGTAGGCTTAAGCGACACCCCATTTATAGAAAAAATAGGGAAGCATTTTGGACTGAATCCGTTGACATTAGAGGATATCGTTAATACCGAACAACGTCCAAAAATAGATGAATATGATAGCTATATTTTCGGGGTTTTTAAAATGCTTTATATTAATGAAGCCGACGAGGTAATACGTGAACATGTTGCCATAGTTTTATTGGAACATTGTGTATTGGTCTTTCAAGAACTTGATGATGATGTATTTAATGGGCTTCGCGATCGCATACGAAATCAAACCGGGCGTATTCGTAGTAAAAGTGCCGATTACCTGTTTTTTGCATTTATGGATGCCATTATCGATAATTACTTTTTGGTCATCGAACATATCAATCAACATATGGAAATTTTGGAGGAGGAAGTATATTCTGATCCAAAACCTGAAACAGCTCGTAAAATACAACAGTTGAAAACAGAGGTTCTGAAGATTAGGCGTTGGGTTTCCCCAGTAAAGGAGTTGATTAATAAATTAATCGATTCGGAAAGTGTGTTGATTACCAAGGACACGAAAATATTTTTAAGGGATGTCCTTGATCACGCCACTGAAATAAATGAAAGCCTGCAGATATATCGTGAAATGTCAATGAGTTTGATGGAGATGTATATGAGCAATATCAGCAATAAAATGAACGAGGTAATGAAGGTGCTCACCATCATGGCCTCAATATTCATACCCTTGACTTTTCTTGCAGGAGTGTATGGGATGAATTTCGAATATATGCCCGAATTGCATTGGAGGAACGGCTACTTTATAATTTTGGGGGTAATGTTCCTGATATTCATAGGAATGCTACTCTATTTCAAAAGAAAAGATTGGCTTTAATAGCATGTTGCTACTGAATTTTAAGGAATAATCCTTTGTTTCTAATCGAATAGATTAGAGGATAAATATCGGTCTCCTCGATCACATACGATTGAAACAATAACTCCCTTTTTTAAGCTTTCTGCCAATCGCACTGCTGCCGTAGCGGCACCACCACTGCTCATTCCCGAGAAAATAGCTTCTTTGAGTGCTAATTTTTTTGCCATGTCAGAAGCTTCCGTTTGACTGACTTCCATAATGGTGTCAACTTTAGAGGGGTCGAAAATCTTCGGCAAATAGGCTTCTGGCCATTTTCTGATTCCTGGAATGCTTGAACCATCGGTGGGTTGAACGCCCACAATCTGAATTTCGGGATTCTTTTCCTTTAAAAAAGTAGCAGTTCCCATGATGGTACCGGTCGTGCCCATGGAAGAAACGAAATGCGTTATTTTTCCATGGGTATCCTTCCAAATTTCCGGTCCAGTGGTTTTGTAGTGGGCTTTCCAATTGTCTGTGTTACCAAATTGGTCGATCATAAGATACCCTTCATTTTGAACTTTCGCTTCGGCATAATCCCTAGCGCCTTCAATACCTACTTCGGAGGGTGTCAAGGTTACAGTAGCGCCATAGGCTCGCATTGTTTGAACACGTTCCTTGGTCGAATTTTCGGGCATGACCAACTCAATATTTAACCCATAGATGCCGGCTATCATGGCCAACGCAATACCGGTATTACCACTTGTGGCTTCGATTAGTTTCGAATTTTTATCAAAATCACCTCTCTCAAGGCCACTTTTTAGCATATTATAGGCCGCCCGATCTTTAACACTTCCACCCGGGTTATGCCCTTCCATTTTAAAAAACAAGCGCACATTCTGATTTTTATTGAGTACACGGCATTCTACCAAGGGTGTATTGCCAATCAAGTCGAGAATATTATAGGCCATTGGGTTGTGTTTTGATCTTTATTTCCGGCGTATGAAAAACGGTCGTATAAGGTGGCACTGAAGCGGTGAGCCAAGCATTTCCGCCAATGATGCTATTAGCCCCAATAATAGTCTCCCCGCCCAAGATGGTAGCGTTTGCATATATGGTAACATTATCTTCGATAGTCGGATGTCGTTTTGTTTTCTGAAGACTTTTGGCAACATAAAGCGCGCCAAGGGTGACACCCTGGTAGATTTTGACATTGTCTTTTATAATAGCCGTTTCGCCGATAACAACCCCCGTAGCATGATCGATAAAAAATGATTTCCCGATTTGTGCTCCTGGATTAATGTCTACCCCAGTCTGGCGATGGGCATATTCGGTCATCAAGCGAGGAACCAATGGGAAACCGTTCCTATAGAGTTCATGGGCCAAACGATAAATTGCGATGGCATAGAAACCGGGATAGGCCATGTACACTTCCTCGATTGACAATGAGGCAGGATCGCACTTCAAAATAGCCTCAGCGTCTAAATTTAGGCTTTCCAAGACCTGAGGCAATTTAACCACGTAATTGTCCCACACCTTTTGGCAGGGTTTTTCTACTTCCCAACAAGCAAGATTGACCAGCACCTCGAATTCTTTTTCAAGAATGCTTAGGTTCTCATCAACCGGGGTATCAATATCGAATAAGGTATAGAATAGAAGATCTGTAAATTCCTCGGTTTTTTCTTTCAGTGCATACCGAAGATTAGGTTGTTTCTTGTGCTCGATTATTTTTTGAACAATGGCCGATATATCCATAAATTGGTTTCTAAAGCTTCAAAATTAACCATTATTTTAAGAGCGATTTATGGCAAATGGTTAACTTTAGCTTAATTAACAACTTCTAGGTCGTATGTTACATCCTATAATTACGAAAGGTACACTGCAATTTCTGTCAGATCTTGAAAAAAATAATACCCGGGAATGGTTTGAGGAACACAAGTTACAGTTCAAAGGTCATGAAAAAGAATTCAAAAATTTTTTGACTGATTTGAAGGAACATTTAAGCGTGCATGACGAAGTGGAAAAAATGAAACTTTTCCGCATTTATAGGGACGTTCGTTTTTCGAATGATAAGACACCTTATAAATCCCATATGGCGGGTTCATTTTCCAGGGCAGGGGCCAAGTTACGTGGAGGATATTATGTGCATCTGAAACCAGGTGGAAGTTTTATTGCAGCAGGATTTTGGGAACCGAACAAAGATGATTTATTGCGCATTCGAAAAGAGCTTGAACTTGATGCGAGCGATTTTAGAAAAATCGTTAACAATGTATCCTTTAAAAAAATATGGGGTGATTTGGTTGGGGACGAAGTAAAGACGGCACCTAAAGGCTTTGATCGGCAGCATCCTGACATTGATTTGATAAAACGAAAACAGTTTATCTTTGTTCGCAATTTTTTAGACCAGGAAATACTTTCAAATGATTTTGTAAAAACAATTGATGATTCATTCAAAGCCATTCGGCCCTATTTCGATCTGATGAGCTTGATTCTTACCACTGACTTAAATGGGGAATCATTATTGAACTAAGGAATGCTCAAAAAGCTGAATTTGATCCTTGTATCGAGCGATGACCATATTCATCATTCGCTTGTTAAGGGATGATGATCCTTGCATATAGCGCTCATATTCCTCTACCGTAAAAAGGCCGATAATCATCCCTTTCAAGGAGTTGCGGAACTTAATGTCCCGCTGTACTGCATTCTCGATATAGCTAAGTCTTTTTTCCAATGACAATTCATAGAAATGATTCTTGTGCTTACCAATGTAGTTGTGAAGCGCAGCTACCAATAACGGATTTTGAAATTTTATGATCGGTCGTAAGGTCAGATTTTGAAATCGCTCTTCGGAACAGGTCGAAGTGCTGATAGCTGCCGCTAAAACTTGTGGGCGAATTTGTAGGAGGTTTGGGGAACGGTCGCTCATGGTGTGGAGTTTTTATAAATTTAGCAGATAATCAGGCGTTAAATAGTATAATACGTGATAGTTTTTAACGGGGTTATAAACAACATTGCCTATCAAGATGATTCTGAAGAGCATCGGTAAATGGAAGTCCCAATTAATTATAGAAGATCTTGGTAATTTTCAGGAGACCAATTAAGGGGACTACCGATTACCCTGTTGGAACTGCACAAGGTGTAAGAAGGTGGCGATTGAAACCTTATATATTGCATATGTTCAATCTTAAAACCGATAGGTCATAGCCAAAAGAAGGTATCGTGGAATAAGCCGATAAGAAGATTGAAGATATCCTGTATCGGAAATATCAAGGAAACCTAGGTTATTCGTATTCCAAAGATTCACAATATCTAATGTTAAGGCTGTTTTATTTGGTTTTATTTGATATTTTGCCCGAAGATCTGAAAAGTAAAAGGGGGCACCATTAGTAGATTTCCCAAAGGAATAACGCTCATTTTTAAGTTGCAACAACAATTTTTCGGAGGCCTTTACATCAATATCGAAAAAAGTCACAGTGTGCTGGTTTTGGTTTCTTTCAGGGGCCACAACTACGGTATAGTTCATTGTATGCCCTAAATGAAAGTTGATTGCATTGGGAAATATCGACCTAAATTCAAAACCAAAATCATACGTACGAAGTGAAATATCGCGCAGTCTTGTAGCGTTGACCAGATTCTGATAGAAATTATCGGTATACGTACCTTTGAGTTTCACATTTGTGGAAAGTGCTTCAAGAAAGCGATCCATTGAAAGATTCATTGAATAAAATTTCCGTCCTTTCAAATATTCAGGTTCAGATACTACATATTTCTGCCGTGTGATCGTATTGCTACCAAGGTAGGTGTTGTCCTTGTTATAAACAAGGGTGCCATTTAATAAAAATGAATCCTGCCAATCCCCAAAAAAGTAACTTGCTAGAAAAAAATTTCCTCTAAATTGTTGAAACGACCCTATCCCTTTTTGAAAAAATCGATAATTCGTAAGAATGTACCCATCGTAGATGTCTTCAAGAGCTGTATTCTTCAAGCTATATTTATAGGATGCCAAGAACTTATTATCTTTGTTAATTTGCCATGAAATTCCGAGGGCGGGAACAAGGTTAAAGTGGGATTCTTTAATCGTCTTATCGAGTTCATATTCTGTAAGGTACTGGTGAGCTTCAAGACCAATTCCCAAAGAAACGTTGCCAACGTATGTTTTGTAATTCGTTTTGATGTAAACATCTCCCAAATCGAAATTAAAATTATTCTGGTATTCGGCTCCTGCATCGATGATGGTCCTTGGAGAATTCAATTGAAGTCTGCTCCGCAATTTGGAAACCTGATAGGTATACCCTGTCTTAATTTCTAGATTAGTTTGTGGCCCCTTTGAAAAAAACGTGCCTTCCACACCAAAGTACCTAGTAGTAGTTTGGCTGTTTTGGGTTATACTTTGAATCGAATCAATTGTAGGGAACAAGTCTTGATAAATGAAGTCATCGAAGAAATAGTCCTGTGGCTTAGAATCATAAATATAGCGGGTGGTTATTTGATAGGCTGTCCGGGCATTTATTCTGGAGGTATATGTAATTCGATGGTCGCTGTTTTTGCTAATTTCGGTCAGGGATGGGGTGAATTTAATCGTATTAAAATCCAAGGCGCCCGTATAACGAAATCTTCCGAAATTTAATTTACCAACGTATTCTAGCTGGTTATTTTGATTAAGTTGGTAATTGGCCTGTATTTTTGACATGGAAATAAGGCTGATTTTGCGAAGGGAATATCGTTCAGAATTTAAAAAACTGAGATCGGCAACGTTAAAAAATTCCGTTTGATTTCTGGAATAATCGTTTTCATCGGAAGTAAAAACATACATCCCCTTGATCTTTAATTTTTCGCTAGGATTGAAAACCCCATTGATGGATGCCAGTTCAGCTCTATTGAAATTAAACCGACTGCTTTCCATAGTGGGGGGATTCATAGTCATGCTCATTATGTTGGGTGCGCCGGTCCCATCGCCTATATAGCTATTGCCTGTTAAATATTCTGGATAAAGAAGCTGAAAAATATCGCCTGTTGCATCATTGCCTATCGTATTCATATTCCCAAATACATAATATTTTGTTTTTTTCTTGATAGCGATGCTATTCAGTTTATTCTCATAGACATTTTTGATGCCATAACCCAACTCAATGTTTCCGAATAGGGTGCTTTTAACTTCTTCCTTAAGTACGATATTTAGTGCGACATTCTCGCTATCTTCTATGTTTTTAAGCAATGGATTATCTGAAAAATGTTGCAGTATCTCAACCTTATCGATAACTCCCGCGTTTAAATTTTTGGTTAGGAGTTTGTAGCCTTTTTCGAAAAGGTCGTCACCTTCGATCATAACTTTTTCAACATTCCTACCTTGGATTTTCACAGTGCCGTCTGCGGTAACTTCAATGCCTGGTAGTTTTTTCAGGATGTCTTCGGCTACTTCTTCAGTTCCATTGATGAAAGATTCGACGCTTAGAATGACGGTGTCTTTTTTTACAACTATTGGCAAGTGTGCATTTACAATGACTTCATCCAATTGCTGGGATGTTTCAATTAAAACGATGTCTTTAATCGCGATTGAATGTAGGTTTGTACTATCGATATTGATTCGGGCACTGTACTTACTATACGCAAGACTATACGCGTTTAAAACATAATCGCCAACATTCTTGACCTCAAGTTGGTAATAGCCCGTATTATCGGTATCGGTATAATTGATTATCGAATTGCCTTCCCCCGTAGACAGAAATACGTTTACCAAGGGAATCGGAGTATTCGTCGTGTCAGTTACATGACCAGAAAGTATCGTCTGTGAACGTACTTTTGTCGTGTAGGTTGTAAGAAGTAGAATCAAACAAAATAATTTAATGAAGCCCATATCCGCTTAATATTCCACGAACTCCCTTTCGATGAAATTCTCGGTTTTGCCATCTACACTAATACGGGTGCCCCGGGGTAGTTTTGAGGCTATTTTCTTTAGCAATTCGTCGGCGAGTTTATGTTGGTTTTCCGCATACTCCTTAAGGGTAATCGATTGTCCGGAATCGAAAATGACTTCCCGGTCGGGAACTACATCGTTGGATATTCGTATTGATTTGAAGAATATTTCTAGTATGTTATCAGCCTCATGAACCTCCAATATCATTCCCGGTAACCCATTTAATTTCCATGGTCCTATTGCACTGGGAATTTGCGGGGAGTACCAGGCCGTATAATTTCTTCCACGAAAATTGCAGATTGCCTTGTTGGCCAAAAATTTCCCAATATTTTTTTGTTCTTCGAGTAGCTCCCAATTAATTTCTGGCCGTTGCTCCTTTAAAATAATGACATCCTTTAGTCGTAGACTTCTTGTAAATAGACTATCGGAATTGTAGTCAACCTTGTTTAAGGTGCCGATACTATCGGTGATATCAATGTAAAATTTTGTATTTCCGAAATCATCAACTTCACTCGAAGACTCATTTTCCGTATCATTCCAATGATAATATGAAACACCATTGATGAATTCGAGTCGGGAAACAAAATGTTTTGGCTGGTCCAGATTGACGACCATATCATATTCGGCAATTAACGAGGTATTTTGTGAGATCGCTATTTGTGCATGTATCAATAAACATATTCGTATAAATCGTTTCATATTCTTAATTTAAAATAGCACCTCTTAAAAAAGAGGTGCCATTGAGGATTAACACTTAACACTACAATAAAATCTTTAATAGGGTTTTCTGATTTAATATATCAAAGGTTCTCGCAAATTACTTAACGCCCTTCATGAAGCCCTTGACCGCCTGCGCAAGGCCTTCTCCCGCCTTATAACAGGTCTCTGCCGTAATACTTAATTTGAGTGCGATACCATTGTAACTTATTTCCGCACTAAGCGTACAATTCGCAACCGAATAATTCGATATGGTAAGCGTGCTAATAATGCCATCTTCAAGAAGTTGAACAATTTCCGGATGCATATCCTCCGTGGAAAGCGTTGTTATTTTTTGAATTGCTGGAAACGGAAATTCAAAGCTCCTGGCATGCATGTTGCCAATAAAGGCAAGGCTTAAGACTAAAATCACTATTTTTATTTTCATTTTTTTACTATTTAAAAGTTATACTCAATTTTTGAAAGACCCTACGTAGCTATATTGTCTTAATACTTAGTAAATCCCCTTAATAAAGCCTTTAACGGCGTTTGAAATACCGGTGTTGGCCTCTTCGCACGTCCTGGCCGTGATACTTAGTCCAAAACCAAATATACCCGACTCAGTGAGGATGTAAATTTTTATTGATCGGGTACATGCATACTTCTTAATACCAGGATCTTTAAGCAGTTCAAGGGTGCGAAAGCCATTAAACGACTGATAATTTGGTACGTTCGAATCAGGACAAATCGGCATCCTATTTTCATGGTTACCTAGGGCATGATTGCTTCCAAGTACCACCACCATCAAAACTAAAATTAGAAGTCGATGTGTCATGGTACATTAGTTAAAAAGGGCCCGTAGTGCTTGAATAGCATCTCGCATGGCCCCCGCAAGGCTTGAATTACAGGCGCCATAAACCGTAAGGGTCGCGCTGAAACTCCCATTTGCAGTATGTATGCGTCCGGATGCAGTAACCGAACACTTTTCAATAGCTGCTTGGAGAGTTCTCAATCACAGGAACCTTGAAACTTAAGTTACCATTTTCAATTACCTCCGATAATTCCGGAGCGTACACCATGCCTTTAGGAAAAGGATCATGCGCATTAGCCAATATTGTACTGACTAGGAATAGTAGAATACATATGTTTTTCATTGTGTATGAATTTTAGATTACTTACTCTTTTTGATTAGGCTTTTCAGTATACGCCTTGCAATTGCAAATCTTCAAATAGTGCACTCCGATAATTTACAAGAGCGAATATATTGGCGTACCCTGCATGAAGCATGCAGTACCTATATTTATTAATTTTATTAAGGAATTAGAGCGTGTAAGGCGATTGTATGTGCCCTTTTTTCATATGGAAAAGCAAGTATCTTATATTTTGGAATCGAAAAGTGCGAATGGGAATACCTTCAAAAGCTTACGTATGAGTGGGATTAGATGCCACAATCGAGCTGATGAACCATATTGAAATAAGAAGGTGGCAGTAGCTTCTAATGCGCAAGTTTGCCTACGTGTACTATTTTAAATTTTCCGGAATTCGATGAATCAATCGAGTGCAAATAAAAAAGCCATCGTCTTAGTCGATGGCTTTTTTACATGAAGAGGATCTTACTTACTTTCAATAAACTCCTCAAAGGATTGGAGTTTCATTTCCTCACTTCCCTTGATTTTCTTTTTTAATTTCTGAAAATCGTCTTTGGCCTTTTGAAATCGTTCAACAATTGCCTGAAGATTTTCAAGTTCGGCAGCGGTTGGTCGATCATAGCCGGAGGCGATTTTGCTGTAAAGATCGGCCATTTTTTCGCGAAGTTGTGTCTCGGAAGTACCTACATAGTTGTCACCGGTCGTAATAACAAGACCTTCCTTCAATTCATTGAGGGATACGACCAATTTCGAATTCTTATCGGTAGTTGCCTTTGATAGCAATTCATCCAATTCATAGACCAAGTAGGCCAATTCTTGGGTCATATTGTACAATTTCATGGTGGTCTCATACTTTAGTTCCCGTTCTGTGTTGTTCAAAGGGTTCCTAGGATCATATACAAGATCGAAGGTATGTTCAAAAACTTCTTTCCCTTTTGTCAGTACCGCCTTATAGGTGCCTGCGGGCACCGTAGGGGCGGTGAATCCGCCATAACTAAACGTCTTGCCCTTGGCAACCTTTGGTTGTTTTATGGTATAGCCCCAATTTACGATATTGATGCCTTTTGATTTCCCGGGAACCAATTCGACGATTTTGTTCCCGGTCATGTCTTGTATTTCCATTGACATTTTTCCGAAGGTATGTCGCTTCGGCAGATAATATTTTATTTGTAATTCTTTATTTTTATTGCTGCCTACAAATTGTGTCTCATTTCCAAAGCCGCCTGAGAAACCGCTTTCCTCATCAATGATAGTGGGGGTGTTCTTAAAAAAGTATACGGTCTGTTTCAAGACGTCCTCATTCATTTCACGAAGCGGCGAAATATCGTCAATAATGATTACCCCGCGACCATGTGTGGCCATTACCAAGTCGTTAGTAGATTTCTGGATATCGATAAAATGCACGGCAACCGATGGCATATTGTTGGTAAATTTTTTCCAAGTGGTTCCCCCGTTCAAAGTAATATACAGTCCGAATTCGGTACCTAAAAAGAGTAAGTCGGGATTGACGTAATCTTCCTGTAGGTTGCGGGCAAAACCAATTACATCGTCACTAATGATAGATTTCCATGATTTGCCATAATCAGTAGTTTTATAAGCATACGGTTTCATATCATTCATGGTATGGCCATCAAAAACAGCATACGCCGTCCCTTTGTCAAATACGCTGGCTTCAATATGGTAACACCAAGTATTTTTCGGAAGCCCAGGAATATTTGCTACCGTATTCGTCCACGTTTTGCCAGCATCTTTCGTTATTTGTACATTGCCATCGTCGGTGCCGACCCAAATAATATTTTCATCAAGAGGGGATTCGGCAATCGTAAAGATCGTTGTATGATTTTCGGCCCCTGAGTTATCTTTCGATAGCCCACCTGAGTCTTCCTGTGCCTGTTTATTGGGATCATTGGTCGTAAGATCATCGGAGATGATTTGCCATGTATCGCCCATATCCTCTGATTTATGCAGATATTGACTCCCCATATAAAAGCGATTCGGCTGGTGATTGCTTATGGCCATAGGGGCATTCCAGTTAAAGCGCAGTTTTTTGACATCTTTGGTGGGCAACGGTTGAATGGTCTTTAACAGATTTCTGTCGACATCATACCTCCAAACGTTTTCGGCTCCTTGCATTTCCGAATAGATAATATTTTTTGTGGGATGTTTTAACACACGAAATCCGTCGCCAGCTCCGACAGAATTCCAGTCCCTGCCCTCAACACCTCCTATTGAAGAGGAAGGCCCGTACCACGACCCATTATCCTGTAGGCCACCATAAACATTGTAGGGGGTCGCATCGTCAAGGCTAATTTGATAAAATTGGGAGAGGGGCAGGTTTTCAACGATTTCCATATTGGTTCCCCCATCCCAGGAGCGATAGACCCCACCATCGGTGCCTACATACATGACATCTGAATCCTTGATACTAAAAGTAATATCATGAATATCGCTATGCATGTTCCCAAGGCTTTTAAAGGTTTTCCCACCATCCCTGGAAATAGATCCACTCAGACCCCCCTTGACGATCACATTTTCATCCCTTGGATCTACAACGATCCTTGAAAAGTAGAAGGGTCTAACGGTGATTCCGAAATCATTGTTCAGCTGTTTCCAGCTTGCGCCAGCATCGTCGCTTCGATATAGACCTTTGCGCGCATCCTCTTCGGCTTCGATAACCGTGTAGAGTACCTTCGGATTCGATGGGGCGATTGCTATTCCAAGTCGGCCTAGATTTCCTGAAGGAAAACCATTGTGAATTTTATTCCAACTGGCACCGCCATCAATCGATTTATATAGGGCGCTGTTTTTCCCACCTGATTCAAAACTCCATCCCGTTCTTCTAAATTCCCACATGCTGGCATAGAGTATTTTCGGATCGCTGGGGTCCATTGCCAAATCGGCACAACCCGTCTTCGGGTCTACATAGAGGATCTTATTCCAAGATTCGCCTCCATCGCTTGATTTGTATACGCCTCTTTCCTCATTATCGCCCCACAAGGCGCCTAAAACGGCGACGTAGATTTCGTTTGAGTTCGCAGGATTGATGATGATGTTGGCAATACGTTCCGATTTTTCAAAATTTAATTTTTTCCAATTCGAACCACCGTCGGTCGACTTGTATAGACCGTCCCCCACAGACACACTATTGCGGGTCCATGTTTCGCCGGTACCTACATAAATCGTATTGTCGGGGTCATTGGGATCTAGGGCAATCGCTCCGATCGACTGGCAAAAGTCATCAAAAATCGGGTTAAAAGTGGTTCCTGCATCATTCGATTTCCAAACTCCACCTCCTGCACTTCCAATATATACGATCCTACTGTTGGTAGGATGCATTTCAATATCGTTGATGCGCCCGCTCATAATAGCTGGGCCAATATGCCGGGCAGTCATGTCCCCAAAAAGTTCCTTCCCGGTATCAGCGGCCTGGGATATTCCGAAATTGGGACAAAGCAACCCAATTATACAAACTAGAACAATATATTTCCTCATGGTATATCTATAAATAAAAAAAACCCTACTATCTAGGGTTTGATTGTTAGGTGATTTTATTTTTTTTCCTCTGCCATTTCATCTGGAAAAGCAAAGATACTTGCATCTACCGTTGGATTGAGTTCGATTTTTTCAATGGTTATTGGCGCACCAGGTTGTCCTTTTACACCTTGGGTCAGGGCAAAAGGGAAATAGATTCCATCAACGTCCTGGTAGTCACTGAACGTGATTTCCTGCACCATCCCTTTTGCAGGCCCAGATTTGATCTCAGACTGCATGGCAATCGGAACAAAGTTTTCAACGTCAAAAAAATAAAAGGAAATATCTTCTTCTTTTTTACCATCAACGGTAATGGGCTCTTTGACCAATTTTATTTTGTAGGCTTCGGCACCATCGATCGTTTCTTTACCGACCAATTCAACGGTATATCCTTTTTCTTTATAATCGACGAACGAATCCGGAAAATCATTGGTATTGAGTTTAAAATTCTCCGTTGTTTCGGCATCGCTTTTTTCGGCCTTCATTGTCATGAAATTCGTTCCCCAAAGGGTTTCGCCATCATAAACGCCTTGTTTGAGCTCCTTTCCCTGAAAATTCACAGAGGTTGCTTGACGTCCATCACTAAGTTGTGTAATTTCAAGCGGAAATTCCATACCCTGTTGGTTCATCTTTGCCGTCATTTTGACGCCTTTGATGGCTTTCAGATTGTCAAGGCCACCAATGTTCTCAAAATAACTCGATATTATTTCGTCTGCTGTTTGGGCCTTAACCTGCATTGACAGTGATAAAACCACAAGGGCAATTACTAATTTTAGTGTTTTCATTTTCTTTTTTATTAATAGATTTATAGCTAATTCCCAAATATAGAATTATTGTTATAAAATCATGCTAAATTTTACTATTATCGGCTGAATTGTTCGAAGCATTACCGTGCTAAGCACACACATTACCGAATCTCAAATTTGCAAGGGTTATGAAAGAGTCAATCAATCCGTATACCGGTGAAAAATTGAACGAATTCAAGGAATTGAGCCAAAATGAATTGAACGAAGCCCTATTTCTGGCCTCCGAAGTATTTCAGGTTTGGAGAACGACTTCCTATTCGAAACGTGCTTCATTGATGCGAAAGGCGGCGCAGGTCTTGAAAAAAAACAAGACAAAATATGCGCAAACCATTACGGTCGAAATGGGCAAGCCCATAAAACAAGCGACGGCTGAAATCGAAAAATGTGCTTGGGTATGCGAGTATTATGCTGAAAATTCAAAAGAGCAATTGGCCAATGAAATTATTGAAACAGGGGCATTCAAAAGCTACGTCTCCTACGAACCATTGGGGGCTATTTTGGCCATTATGCCCTGGAATTACCCTTTTTGGCAAGTATTTAGATTTGCCGCACCAAATTTAATGGCGGGAAATGTAGGACTTTTAAAACATGCTTCGAATGTTATGCAGTGCGGGGAAATGATACAAGAGGTATTTGCCCTTGCTGGATTCCCAAAGGGATGTTTTCAACATCTAATTATCGATAGCCGTGATATCGACTCGGTAATCGGTAACGATAGCATAAAAGCGGTTACCTTGACCGGTAGCAAGCCAGCAGGTAGCACGGTAGCATCGAGTGCCGGTAAGGCAATCAAAAAGACCGTATTAGAATTGGGAGGCAATAATGCCTTGGTCATCTTCGATGACGCCCATATTGAAAACGCGCTAGAAACGTGTGTTCAAGCCAGGTTTCAGAATACCGGCCAAAGTTGTATTGCCGGAAAACGATTGTTGTTGCAACGCGGTATTGCCATAGAATTTACAAGGAAGTTCAGAGAAAAAGTTGAGATGTTACAAAGTGGGGACCCCATGGATGAAGCCACGTACATTGGTGTTATGGCACGTGAGGATTTGGCAATTGAATTAGAGAATCAGGTTCGTTCAAGCTGTAAAATGGGGGCCGAAATTATTTTGGGGGGTAAAAGAAAAGGTAGCTATTTCGAACCGACCATTCTGGTAAATGTCAATACGAAAATGCCTGTTTTTGTTGAGGAGACATTCGGCCCTGTTATTGGGATTACGATCTTTGAGCGTGACGAAGATGCCGTTGACCTTGTCAATTCCTCCGAATTCGGTTTGGGCGTTTCTATATTTACCCGTGATTTGGCAAGGGCGAAACGATTGATCCCACAATTTAACGAGGGTGCTGTTTTTGTAAACGACTTGGTTAAAAGTGATCCCCGTTTACCCTTTGGAGGAATTAAGAACTCTGGGTATGGCAGGGAACTTTCGGCACATGGGATCAAGGAATTCGTAAATAAAAAGACCGTATACATAAAAAAATAAATGGGAGTTTGTTAAAACGACCTGTTCTCTAAAAGATGCTTTTGAATGTTGGTTACGCCACATTTTTTATAATAACAAGTGTAACCATTGTGAGCAACCTTAGTAGCGACCTGTTTTATTGGGAAATTGGTGAAAAATTGGAGATGGAACCAACATATTCTGAAAATACACTTCGAATACGTTAATGAATACCATGTCTAACGAATTCTTCCTTAATTTTGAACGATAAAATTAAAACAAATGCGATTTCATACTAGAAAATGGGTAAAACCAGAGGATTTGAATGCAAATGAAACCCTATTCGGTGGTAGGGTATTGGCTTGGGTAGACGAGGAGGCCGCACTATATAGTATTATTCAATTGGAAAATAAGCGGATCGTTACAAAATATATTTCCGAAATAAATTTCATGAGTACGGCTAAACAGGGAGACATTATAGAAATCGGTATTGATGTAATCAAATTTGGGAAAACCTCGCTGACCTTAAACTGTGAGGTACGCAATAAGATGACCCACGAAACAATTGTGACCGTCGACAATATAATCATGGTCAATCTCGGTGAGGACGGTAAACCAGCCGCACATGGCAAAACCAAAATAGAATACGTACGGGATCGACTCGCAGGAGAAAGTTAATCTGTTGAAATACTTGGCGAAATGGTCAAGTTTTTGTTTAACACAAACTATTAGCAATGCCTCCAAAGTTAGGAGCAGGCATTCTTAACAATACCCCCCATTTTTAGAAAGCGATAAAAGATTTTCCCGTCAAATTTCCGCTAGGATGAATCAAGGAACAGGCCGAAGAATTTTCTGTAGGCAGAGCCGTTCTTGATTCGGGGTTCATTTGAAGTGCGTTGGCAATCGAGAAGTTTAATTAATCTGTTTAAAGTATTTTATAAAAATTTGTCTTTCAGTGTTTTTAGTAAGATTGATTAATCTATTTATGTAGCAAGGTAATCACTTGTTATTTCCTTGTAAAAAAATGCCGAACGATACGCGAATTAGGGCCCAAATAGTGCTTTCTCAAGCCATGATATTTGCGCTAGGTAGTTCGAAGCATCTTTGCTCATTGGTTTAGGTCCTTGACTCCATGATACTCGCTACTTTTTTCGGAATGCTTATGTTCCAATTGGGTTTATTTTCAAGTCCGATCGAATCCTTGTCTAGAAATTTTTAAAAACCAACTTCGTCTTATCAATTTCCCCATCCGATCGGTTTATCGATTATTCCGGAAGTTTCTTACGATTTAGGCGTTCTCAAGTTCACTTAGAGGCATCATATGCGAAATGATTAAAAGCCTATATCGACCTTGGGTCAAGTCATTTGATATCATCTTTGGCGTTGTTTGCGACCTATTGAAAGAAGGGTCTTGCAAATTTTTAGCGGGCACTAGGGATTTTGTACAACATACAAATAGCGCCATTTGACAACATAAATGGAAACCTAGGTAACATTTTATTGCACAAGCCTTATTTAATAAGGAGTTTAGCACGATACGTCATAGCCATCACAAAAGGAAAATCGACATAAAGCGAATTCAATAAGAATGTCAACTTCATAATTAATCCCGCAAACCAAAACCGTTGAAAACGAAAGACTTACTTTTTAAATTATCGGACCTAGAATCGCTTCTGGACAACTATTCCTTTGAAGAATTAAAAGTTGCTGACGCTGCACAACTTAAAAAATCATTCCAACACTTCAAGTGTCAACTTCAGGAAAAAATTTTGGTTGGGCCTGCTTCGATCAAAGAGCATAGTGGTACCATTCGTGAAACAGGCGTCGTAAAACATCCTACTCCCTTGAATGGGGGAGTGGGTGCGTTATTAAAGGAGTCGCTTAATGAATTCAATGAGATTCTCTGTTTTATGAAAGAGGATGTAACAACCCGGAGTCGACTGGCACAAGTGACGGAAATTCAAAACACATCGAAGGTCTTATTGGGAAGTGTCGATGTACTTCTGGCCGGCAATTCACTGGAAAATGAACAGCATCAATCCGAGGAATGTGAATTCAATTTGTGCGAACTCATCTCAAATACCAAATTTCTTGGTGAAAATCTAATTGTTAGAGAGCGATTAACGATAGTGGCTCACGGGTCAAAAGACCTTCCCCTTTCAATTGTCGGGAATATGACCAGGGTATTACAAATTCTCTTACACATGTTAGGCCAGGCTCTTCAATATGCAGACAGTGGTGAAGTATACCTACAAATCGCTCCAAAAAGGATCACACTCGATACCGTGCTCCTTGAATTCCAAATTGACAATCTTTCTTGTGACTTCAATGAGGCTCAGCGAATTAGTAGATCATATGAAGTGAATCAAGATTATGACATCAACAAAATAATAAAGCGTTTGATTACAGACCTTGGTGGGTATATTGACCTATTTAACCATGGCAACGCGGGCACGATATTCAAATTTGAGATTCCTTTTAAGAATAACTGTATGAATAAAGAGATACCATAAACCCTGTACAGGGGAGTGGATGATGTACTTAACAGGATGCAGAAAAATAGTATAATAATGAAAAAAAATGGCAATAGTGATGCAATGTCAAGGCTTGGAGAAAATATTGCGCTTGATCTTACCTCGGTTCTAGAGGATTGCATGGGCGATTTAGATCTTTTGGAACAATTGATTCGTCTCTTCAAACAAAACGCCGTTGAATTTATAGGTGCTGCAAAATTAGGTATCAAGAATGCTGATTATATACAAATAAAACAAGCGGCTCATAAAATCAAATGTGGCCTGCGCATGATGCACGCAGAAACACTATATGATATCGTAATCGAAATTCATGATGCATGTAATACTGATCAAGATTTAGATAGGATTACATACTTGAACGCACTTTTCATTACCGATTATTTAGAAGTTGAAAGAGTATTGGATACTGCTTTTAAGGAATTGGACAATAATTAAATCAAAATGGAAAGAAAAACGCTCTTATTAGCGGAAGATGATGATTTGTTGGCCTCCTTGTTAGATTATAGATTACAGAAGGGAGGGTATGATGTGCAACTTTGTAAGGACGGAAAGGAAGTAAAGGATTATTTGGCGTTGAATATGCCCGATATCATTGTAAGCGATATCATGATGCCCTATTTCTCTGGAATGGAATTGATCGATTTTGTGCGAAACAAAATCAATTCACTCATTCCTATTATTATCATTTCTTCCGCCGGAAATGAGGAAAATGTATTGAATGCATTTGAACTTGGGGCCAATGATTTTATATCAAAACCGGTTAGTCCGGCAGAACTGTTGGTTCGGGTTTCCCGTGAACTGAATAAAAGATGATTTGCAACAAATAAAACAGACATATCTAATTTTTAGCATGATCGATGCCCCAAAGATCCATTCGGATCTTCTGTGGGATCTATCTTGTTTATTTATTGTCCTTGCCATGGTTTATTTTGTGACTGTATTCTATTTTAAAAAGACAATCAAAACAAAATTCAAAAAGGTAAGGCTTCAAAAGAAAGCCCTCACCCCAATGATCAGTGAATTTCTCTTTATAGAAACCAATGCGTCCAAAAACGAAAAAACCAATTATGTAAATCTCAAGGTTGAAATACGGCAATTATTAAAGGATGATTTTAATCGCAAGGTGCTAACGGAAATTCTACTCGACCTTCGCAAAGATGTCTCAGGAGATACCCAATGGCGTCTATTTAAATTATATACCGATTTGGGATTGCATCTCGATGCCTACGAAAAACTACGAAGCTGGCGGTGGGAGGTGATTTCTAAAGGAATTTCCGAGCTTACACAAATGAATGTGATTGAATCCTACAGCCTTATCACAAAGTTTATAAATGACAAAAGAGCCACCATTAGAAAGCAAGCCGAAATTGCAACAGTTACATTAAAACATGAAGGTATCAATTATTTCCTTGACACCACCACCTTTAAAATATCGGAGTGGCAGCAGCTCAAATTACTAGACGTTCTTCGAAATTTTGAAGACTATCGACCCCCTGCATTTAAGGCATGGCTAACCTCCAAGAATACCCATACGGTTCTTTTCGCCCTTAGGTTGATAAAATATTATAGTCAAAACGACGCCTTTCCATCTATTATCGAATTGGTAAAGCACCATAATAACCAAATAAAACAGGAAGCTATTTTCTGTATTAAGGAATTCAATATAGTTGCCGCTTTAAATGTACTCAAAATCGTATTTTGGAACAGTTCGGCACCTCTCAAAATTTCGATTTTAGATACAATAGGAGCCATCGGCAGCGAAAACGATTTGCAGTTCCTAAGATCGATCGAATCGAAGGAACCCGATTTTTCGGTCAAGAGCAAGGCACTTAGTGCAATAAATACCATCGCGCCCGACAGTATCCTCCCCACCAAGGGCATTGTAGATATCTCGCAGTATACCATACCAGAAGATATCCCCAACATCCAGGAAGCGCCGTCAGCGTCTTTTTCGAAATTGGGAAATGCCGTTTCTATTAACTCTAGTGCATCAAACGAAAATGAGCCAGCTGATCTCGAAGCAAATAAACCAATTGTAAGACCTGTTGAAGTTGAGGAAAAAGCCCCGCGCAATAATGATAAACCGATAGCGAATGAAAATTGCATAAGCGCTGTGGATGCGACTGCTATTAACCTTGGATTCTTACCCATCGTGATTGCCGATACCAAAACAGGATTGGTTTCGGAAGATTTTCTAAATAACCCTATTTCCAAGGTTGACGAACCGCAAATTTTAGACCTGCCGGTAATCTTCCACCAAGTTCATCCTGGTAGGAAGACCCCAAATGAATTGTTCATGCCAAGTGAATTGGATGATCAAAAAATCATCGAGGATTCTGATTTGAATTTTCTTCCTTGGGTAGTAGCACATGAGAATCACATTGCCTCGGAGGTGCAAAATACAGAAGAGGATATCCAACCCTATAGGTTCAAAACGAATATCATTGAAAAGGCACCTGAGAAAGGCCATAAGGACTTTGCCGTAATCTATGAAACGATTTCGTCTTTAAAAATTCAGGACTCACGAAATGTCCAAAAGGATCCTAAATCAAAAATGATATTTCCTGATCAAAAAATGCCGGCACTAAATCCTATTTCCATAAAGGCCATTGATCTTCATAAAGTTCGCAACATGAACATTTGTTATGAAATTATATCGGCCGAACCAACAAATAATAACGAAATGTCTATAATATGGCCTTTTGAAGACGAAGGTCTTGATACAGCTAAGAATAGCAAAACCGCGGATGTTGAAAAGGAAAAAGCGCCGAAGGATTCAGAGAACAAACTATATAAGGATACCGAAAAACTTGTAGTGAACCACCAATTTTATGATGTCGAAACTTTGGCCATGATTCATTTGTTGGATAATCTTGAAGAATTGGGCGATGAGCGTGAGATTCCCTTGTTGTTAGAGTATCTCGAAAAAGAAACCGATTCGGAAATAAAGGAGCGGATTCGTCAGCTCGTGAAAAAATTCGCGAACTGGGAACCGGTTCCCCAAAAAAATAGCCAAGTTGGGGCTTCGGGAGAAGATTCTCCCCCATCATATAGTCTTGTTAAGGAACTTTTCGACAACAGTGATGAGGAGGCGCAAATTATCTTACTTGATTCCCTGATAGACGTGATGGATGAAAAAGAGTTGCATTTTTTGCATCAACTGGAAAATCATCCGAATGAGCAGATCCGGCAGAAGGCCCGAATCGCACTCATGGCCCTAAAGAAAAGTTTGGAATGTGAGCCGCCTACTAAAAAAGCCATGATAGACTTATCTTCTGAAAATGAATCTTCTGATTTCGAAGAGGAAAGTAAGGAACATCCTATCATTCGAAAGAAGAACGAAGAGCCATCACTCGATATTTTCGAAGTAGAATTCGAATTTACCCCACAACAGGGCCCAGAGATGGAACATGCTGGTGCGGCATTGTCGAACAGCCTTTCTTTGGTTGATAGCATGCGCTCATTTTCAAACAGGTTAATTAAAAAATTCAATGGATAGCGAAGTATTTAACATTATCATTGAATATATAAACCTCGTATTCCTGCTGTTTACGATTGTACTTTTTACAATGTTCAGCCTAATGGGCTATCTCTCGACACGAAATTATATTCATTATAGAAACAAAAATAGTTTTGGTGATTTGTCAAAGATCATGGCGTCCCCCTTGGCACCAAGTATTACCATAATCGCACCGGCATACAATGAAGCCATGACCATTGTAGAAAATGTGCGGTCCTTATTATCGTTGCGGTATGTAAATTATGAGGTCATGGTCGTCAATGATGGTAGCAAAGACGACACCTTGGAAAAGATGATAGCGGCCTATGAACTTGAAAAGATCGAGTATCCAATCGATCCCGACTGGAAATCGAAACCCATTAAGGGCATCTACAAATCAAAACAACGTTCGTTTTCGAAACTTACGGTGGTTGATAAGGAAAATGGGGGCAAATCAGATGCCTTAAATACCGGAATGGCCCTTTCTGATAATAAATATGTAGGGTGCATCGATGTAGACTGTTTATTATTGCCAGACGCCTTGTTGCACGTTGTAAAATCGTTCTATCAACGATCAGCCAAACGTGTGATAGCAGTGGGTGGTGTCATCCGCGTGGCCAATTCATGCACGATATCAGGGGGGCAATTGGAAGAAATACACTTACCAAAGAACTGGTTGGCCCGATTCCAACTTTTGGAGTATACGCGATCTTTTATCCTTGGCCGAATGGCTTGGGGCCGTATCGATAGTCTTTTGATCATTTCCGGGGCCTTTGGTTTTTTTGATAGGGAAATCGCCTTGGCAGCTGGGGGATATGACACGAAGACGGTCGGAGAGGATATGGAAATTGTCTTTAAAATGCGGCGCTATATGCATGAAAGGCGAATTCCTTATACCATAGAGTATATGCCTGATCCGTTATGTTGGACGGAAGTACCGGAAGACCTAGGAATATTGATAAACCAAAGGGATAGATGGGCCCGGGGAAACCTTGAGACCCTCTTTAAGCATAAGGACATGTTCTTCAACTCAAGGTTTGGGCGCTTGGGCCTGTTAAGCTATCCGTATTGGTTTTTTTATGAATGGCTTGCGCCTTTATTGGAGTTCTTTGGGTTTTTTACCATCCTAGTATTTTATTATTTGGGGATTATTAATTGGGAATTTTTCATTGCAATCACTACAACGGTCTATATGTTTTCGATCATGTTCTCTTTTTATGCCATTTTATGGGATGTGTACTCCTATAGTGAATACAACCACACCAAGGATATTTTAATTTTAATGCTCTGCGCCTTGATAGAGCCCTTGGTATTTCATCCCATTATAGTTTGGTCGGCCGTTCGCGGTAATTTTAAAAAACTCCTGAGAATAGATACGGGTTGGGGCTTTCAAGTTAGAAAGGGATTTGTTAAAAGTATTTAAAGATACATCAAAAGATGAACACAAGCTCATTGGAAAGATATAGCCTAAAACAGTATACTCGACTGATTATTGCCTTTTTTGGAAGCTTGGCCATACTCTCGATATACCAATTTACCACTTTGTATTTCAAGGGCATTGTGGATATTATTTTCGGTACCAGCTTTTTTATTGCAATAATCCATCAATTAGGTTATGCGTCCATCGTAGGGCTCATTCTTGTAGTGCCTTTTAACTTTTGGGAAAACCTACGGCCGAAATATGGGTTCAATTTGGTTTTTGCCTTCCTGGTGCTCCTGCTGATCATTGAGGCTATCTTGATCAGTTATTACTGCACGGCCCTAGTGCCCTTAGGCTCCGACCTTTTGGGGTATAGCTATAAGGATATCCAGGAGACCGTCGCCAATTCCGGCGGGATGTCATTGACCCTTATAATAGCAATCGTATTGATCATCGCAATTTTTTATGGTCTTTATAAAGTAACCTCCAAATACTATCAGTTGATCAGCTCTATGTATCCCTTTACCATAATCCTCTTTAGCATGTTCATTATGACACTTTTTTTTGAGGGAAAACCGATCAATCTGAACAAGACGCAATACTTGCTCCTGAATTTATACCATACCTCCACCGAGGACACCTCCTATGATTCATCAGTGGAATTTCCGTTCATCAAGTCAAAATTGGTCGATAACGTATTAGGAGAATATTTTGAATTAAAGCAAGAGAAGCCCAATATTGTTTTTATTATGGTCGAGGGCCTTGGACGTGATTTTGTAGGCGATGGAGCTGAATATGGCGGGTTCACTCCGTTTTTGGATGCATTGACAAAAAATTCCTTGTATTGGGAAAATTGCTTGAGTAATACAGGTAGGACGTTCGGGGTCCTTCCGTCACTAATGGGTTCACTGCCTTTTGGAAAAAGTGGCTTTATGGAACTTGAGAAATATCCCAACAAACTCACCCTGTTCAGCATTTTAAAAAATAATGGGTACATGACCTCATACTATCAAGGAACCAACAGTTCTTTTGACAACATAGATCGGTTTCTTCAGAGCGAAAACGTAGATTTTGTTTTAGACAAATCGGGCTTCGGCAGCAAATATGAAATGCAGGCCGAGGATGCTGCTGGTTCTTCTTGGGGGTATCCCGACAAGGAACTCTTTAAAAAGAGCATGAGCATTCCTAGAAATGCCGATCAACCGAGGATGGAGGTCTATATGACCATTAGTACCCATGAACCTTTTATCCCGCCCCAGCACGAAATGTACGAGGAAAAAGTACACCAAATTCTATCTAAGGGCAGTTTTGATGGAAAGATAAAAAGGGTAATCGAGAAAAACGACAATGTTTTTGCTTCCCTGCTATATACCGATGAGGCAATAAAAGAGGTATTGGAGGCCTATAAGAAACAACCCAACTATGATAATACGATCTTCATAATTACAGGAGACCATCGCCTGATTCCCATCCCACAGAGAAATAGTATCAGTCGGTTTCATGTACCCTTGATAATATACAGTCCCTTATTGAAGTCCCATAGGAAGTTCAGTGCGATCTCTTCGCACTTCGATGTTACACCAACCTTATTGGCCTTGTTAGGGGACAAATATAAATTTAAAATGCCGGCTAAATTTGCCTGGATGGGAGGGGCTTTAGACGTTTATCCGAAATTCAGGTCAGTGAAAGACATTCCGCTCATGCGCAACAAAAATGAATTGAAGGACTATATTAGCGGGGATGTTCTTTACTCGGATGGTACTGAATATACCATTGACAAGAACTTGGATTTGGGTTCTTCCTACGGAGCTTCAAAGACACGAGCGAAGTTGGAAGCCTTTAAATCGATGAACGCCTATGTAACGGCGAATGATAAAATCATTCCCGATAGTCTGGCCATATTTTCAGTACCCAAGGAAAAATTTACCGATAGTGAGATCGTTTGGCTCAATAGTGCCTATAATGGCCAAAATTGGGATAAGGCTTATTTTATTGCACGAGACTTGGCTTTCGAGAAGGAGTATGATAAGTCGTTATTATTATGTCGCTACATATTGGCAAATGCCCCCAGCCATATCGATACGAAAATATTGACAGGGAGGATCAATGTCTGGATGGGAAATTACGAGGCATCGATTGAAATATTAAAAGGCTGTATCAAGATGAACCCAAATTATATTGATTCTTATTCCGCGCTATTCGATGTCTATTTTTGGTCCGAAAGGCATCAGGATGCCCTAGAATTGATTGAAATGGCCGAACAGAATAGTTCAAGTGTAAATGAAATTTCCGATAAGATCGCCAGGGCTCGCAAGGAAGCCAGAAAAAACCGCACGGTTACTTTGAATATGAATTCAAATAAGGAATCAGTTGGGAGTGCAGTAATCGCCAAAGATCAATAATGACACAAAGCGTTGCATGGAGTATTTCTTTTTTCACACTGGTCGGTGTATGGGCGAGATGTCAAGACGTAGCTTCCGACAATACTGGTGAAGTTTCCTATAACACGGCCTATCGACTGGCCTACGACGGAAATCATAATTCAGCGCAGGAAATGCTACTGGCATTGGTCACCGAAAATCCAAATGACTTCAATGCCCGTTCATTATTGGCCAGCACCTATAGTTGGAGCGGTCAATTTGATAAGGCTAGAAAAGAATTCAATAAGATTACCTCCGTTGATCCTTCAAATAGGGACATATGGATTTCAGCTATAAAGAATGAGCTATACGGGGAAAACGAGGCTACGGCCTTAGGGTTGGCTAATAAGGCCTTGTCCCAGCTAAAAAGCGATATGGAAATCGAACGGCTACGTGAAATTGCCCTAGATCGAATTGCAAATAAAAAGTATCCTGAGCTGGGTTGGTATAATCAATACGACGCGCTGGGTACAAGCAAGCCCCGAATAAAGCGCCCAGTGGCTAAGAAGAACCGAAGCGTTACTGCCAAGGATAGCATACTGGGTAAGAAACCGGAAGAAAAGCCTCTCTCCGAGGCCGTTTTGGCCGCCAGGGAAGCCCCAAGGAATATGTTGGCAATAAATAATTCATTTACCCTATTTGATCAACGATATGACCCTATGTATTATTCCAGCGTCTATTTTAAGCGCCAGACTTTGGCAGGGAGTATTATTCCCCGGATCAATTATAGCAATCGACTGGGAAAGCAAGGGTTGCAATACGATATTGATTTTTATCCAAAGTTTTCGAAACGATTTTATGCCTATTTGAACTACGGCTATTCAAATGCGTCGATCTATCCCAACCATAAGATGGGGGGAGATCTTTATGCCAACCTGCCAGGGGCTATTGAATTTTCGGCCGGGGGACGGTATATCATAACCAATACCCAAAATGTCACGGTAATCACGAATTCGCTAGGACATTATAGCGGCAACTACTATTTCTCCCTAAGATCCTACATCACCCCAAAGCCGGGTAATTTGACTCGTTTCTCAGGTAATATTCTGGCGCGTAAATATTTGAGGGATGCCGAAAATTATCTAGGTGTCAACTTTGGAATGGGTTATTCTCCCGAATTGAGACAATTGACGTCCGGGGATGATTTATTGGCCGAGACATTGCTGTATGTTGAATCACAGCGTCTAAATCTCGAATATCAATTTACCGGGAAGAAGAACCCAACTATTTACAGGGCCAATTTGGGGGTGACACGCGAAGAATTCGCATTTGACGCTGGTAGCTTTTTTTGGGGCATCTCTGCCGGACTAACGTATCATGTAAAGTTTTAAAGTATCTATTTGTGAAAGTCTTGTAAACGGTTTTCCGTGGCCAATGCCTCCTGGCATAGAGTTCAATCGCGCATTGAAAGTCATCAAATGCCGGCAAAATCAGCGATCACGTAGCACGAAGATATACATTGAGGGCCACAGTTTGCAATTGCTGCCATTCGCAATTCGTCGGGGCAGGTGAACAGGGCTATTTCCCGATAGTGGCATGATCTTTGTCAAAAACCCATTTATCGGCATACATCCCATAAATAAGGCCGAATTCGTTTTCTTCTACATACTGTTCATCTTTTCCTGGGTCAAAGTTTACATTATATACATAGACCTTAATACCATGATCACGCAATTGTAGCATCAATTTTGATTGATTGGCGATGATTTTTCTCGAAAGACTTACATACTTTACGTTGTTGACGAGCAAATAATTTATTTTATCACCCCGCATCGCAAGCAATGGATCTTGCGATATCATACCATTGATACCGTTCCTTGAAGCCTCCTCGACAGATAACAGACTAAAAAGCTCCATAATCAATCTGTTCTTATCAACAAAGGCGTTTGCAAAACCAATAGGGTCGTTCACCTTGTCGGTGACCAAAATGGCATCGAGATGATTCGAAAACCATTCATTGATCGCCCTCAGATCAAGTGGCAGGTAATCCCCATAAATCTTATGTTTCATGAATTCAGCGTAACTTGGTGGAAGTACACCGTCATAATCGGTAAATCTGGCCCACATTTCCCAATCATGTGATGCTACCCATTTTCCGTCGGAGGTCTCTGTAATATCGAGTTCAAAAAGGCGAAACCCTTTTTTGTAACTTTCATCAAGCGCATCTTGGGTATTGGTCGATTTGTTTCCGTTCACTTCCCCTCCGGCATGGGCAATATAGCGATCATTACTTGGCTCCCAATCATAATGCACTTTTGGAAAGTAAATCGTATTGTCAGAGACATTGCCCGGAAGGTCCAGCGTCAGGGAAATGGAGGTGTCGTCGACCGTTTCGGAAATCTTACCATTGAAATTGTGCATGATATATGCCTGTCGTCCTTCCAAGGAACTCAATAGTAGCAGCCCCATTTTTGAAAGCTTTTCGGATTCTTTTACCAGATTCTGTGCGGCAGAGTCATGGGCAAGGATTACAAATAAGGACCTATTCTTTTGTAATTGCGCTAAAATCCCTAACAGCGCAGCCGCCTCTTCTTCGCTTTCATAGGTATCAAAGGTGGCGAATTCGAATTTTTCGGGAGTATTAAAATGTATGATGGTTAGACCTCTCTCAATTTCCTCAGTTTGGCCCAAAAGGGAAAAGCCACTGCGCTTATGCGCATTGAAACTATAACTATTAATAATAAGTTTTGAATTTGTATTGGCTTCTTTGCAATGTAAATATGATTTGGCGGAAGCCGCGATAGTTTGAATGGAAATGCCGTATGCTAAGACGCATAGTAGTCCTATACAGCATAGTCCAGCAGAAGTCGACCCCTTTCTTTTCATTTTTTTTTGAATTATTAAAGACAAGTATGATTCATCCCGGAAGCTACCGAGAGACGACTATGTCTGTACATTCAACGGTTTTAAGCCCAGCTTATTGTAAGGCGAATCTGAACCGAAACTGATCAGTGTATGTGCCTTTTTACACGATGCCTCAAGATCTATCGACAGGAATGAATTGTGTAGGGGCCATTGGCAACAATTCGGCGTTTCAGTTTCCGATGCTTATAACCATATTTCCCATGAGGGGGGGAGATGGGATTATCTTTGCGAATTCAAGATCATTGTGGACCACCCTAAAAATCAAATAAAGATGCCATTTATTGGAAGACTTCCGTAGAATCATTGGCCATGAATTTTAAGTAAGCGCAAGACGCTTCACTTGGAAAATTGAGGAGTGAATTCGTTATAAAATCGGTATTTGAATCGGTAGGCTTCCTTTGAGATACCGATAAAATCGATGAACTGCATAGGGCATAAACCCAATAATAACGGGATGTCAGATGCTTTTCTATAATTCACAACACATTCGCGCAAATTCACCACAATTAATTGTTTTACTCGAGCGTTATAAATATGTTTATACTATAATCTTTGAAACCCAAATCAACCTGTTCCTATTGCAACGATAGGATCAAACGAACATAAACTAACGTAAACCCCGACAACTATGCTTTACGACACCTACGGCGAGGAATACCTAACATTCCTTCAAGAACTAAACGAAATTTTGAGCATCAACGACTTGGTAGAACTCGATTACATGTAATCTTCTAGCACGTAAAATCTAAACCCCCGAATTATGGCAAAACAAAATCCTGACAACGCAGCCTATTTAAGTTTTATAGAAAATTTAAATGAAATCTTAGTTGATTATAATATCAGCAAATTGAGTTATTCTTAAATAGGTAATGAATACGCAAAAAAAAGCCCTTTGATACATCAAGGGGCTTTTTTTATAGGAGGTGATTCAGGTTACCCCAAATATGTCTTTAAGAGTTTACTTCGTGAATTATGTCGTAGTTTCCGAATAGCCTTCTCCCGTATCTGCCGCACTCGTTCACGTGTTAAATCAAATGTATGCCCTATTTCAGCCAAAGTCATTGACTGTTGGTCCCCAATACCATAATATAATTTTACCACATCGGCTTCCCGCGGCGATAAGGTCTCCAAGGCACGATTGATTTCGGTATTCAGCGACTGCTGCATTAGAATCGTATCCGGTCTTGGCGATTCGCCCGAACGTAGTACATCATACAAATTCGAATCTTCGCCTTCCCGTAGAGGAGCATCCATTGAAACATGTCTGCCCGCATTCTTCATAGACTGTTTGACCTCGTTCACGGTCATTTCAAGCTCCTTGGCAATTTCTTCGGCCGAAGGGGGTCGCTCATGTGCTTGTTCCAAATATGAAAACGTTTTCTTTATTTTATTGATAGAGCCAATTTTGTTAAGTGGCAATCGCACTACCCTGGATTGTTCGGCCAATGCCTGCAAAATTGACTGCCGAATCCACCAAACAGCATATGAGATAAACTTAAATCCACGTGTTTCATCAAACCTTTTTGCTGCCTTCACCAAGCCAAGATTGCCTTCATTAATTAAATCGGGCAAGGTCAAGCCCTGATTTTGATATTGTTTGGCTACTGAAACAACAAACCGAAGGTTTGAGACGGTCAATTTTTCAAGGGCTGCCTGATCCCCGGCGCGAATTCTTTGGGCCAATTCAACTTCCTCATGGGCGTTGATCAAATCTATTTTACTGATATCTTGCAAGTATTTGTCCAATGACTTTGATTCTCTATTGGTTACTTGCTTGATGATCTTTAGTTGCCTCATATGTGTATGTTGATTTTAGTTTCTACAAGAGTTCATAATACATCATTATTATGTCTTTTCCAAAGGGTTCGGGCTATTCTTATACATTATTTATGAGAAGTTTAAGAATTTTAGCTTCATTTACCCCTTATTCTAATGTCTTGCCTTATTTTTGGGTTTGAAAGCCAGGGGAATGAGCAAAAGGGCACTTAAAAAATATCTTACAGCACTTAAAAAGGCCGAATTGGAAATGCAGTTGTTAGACCTCTACGATCGTTTTCCCGTAGTCAAGGAGTATTATGACTTCGTATTTAATCCGAAGGAGGACAAATTACTACATGCGGCCAAGGCTAAAATAGCCAATGAATATTTCCCCATAAAGCGTAAAAAACCAAAGGCGAGGCGGTCCATTGCCCAAAAATACATCAAGCAGTTTATAACCTTGGGGGTAGAGCCACATTTGATTGCAGATTTCATGCTTTTTAATCTAGAAACTTCCCAGGAATTTTCAATTAATAAAAACCTCCCGGATTCATTTTTTAAGAGTATGTTAAACTCTTTTGTCGAGGCTGTACATTTCATATCGGTTCATGGCTTGCTCGATGAACTTAAAGATCGGGTCGTGCATGTGTACGAGACCACCCAAGAGCATAATTGGCGCTTCTCCGAGGATTTTTCGAAGGCCATAGAGATATTCGAATAATATGGCAATAGTAATCATACGGCAAGACCAAAAGATCGAAGCATGGAAATCGGCCCTAAAGGCCGCAGATCCGAACCTTCAGGTGTTTAGTTATCTTGATGACCATCCTGTTACTGACATCGATATGGCCCTGGTTTGGAAACATCCACGAGGAGCACTCACTAAATACCCCAATCTGAAGTGTATTGCCTCAAGTGGTGCTGGGGTCGATTTTATTTTTAAAGATGATTATCCTAAAAAAACACCGATTACCAGGGTCGTTGATGATATGTTGGCCAACGACATGTCAGAACATGTGATTGCAGTAGTTTTTAGTTATTTGAAGAACTTGGGAAGCTATCGTTTAGACCAAACACGCGGTATTTGGAAACCCAGGGAGTATCACCGCATTCGCGACTTTACCATTGGCATCCTAGGCATCGGGGCCTTAGGAACCGTTTTGGCCAATGACTTGATTAAATACGGATTTAAGGCCAAAGGGTGGGCACAATCAAAAAAAGCGATTGATGGCCTTCCCATGTTTTTGGGAGATGCTCAATTGCCTTCATTTTTGGCCGATACACACATCTTGGTTTGTCTCTTGCCATTGACCGAAAAAACAACAGGAATACTAAACAAAGCGCTATTCGATCAATTGCCCAAAGGGGCATATATTATTAACGTGGCCCGCGGAGGCCATTTGGTAGATGCCGATTTACTGCAAATGATCGACTCGGGACATCTATCTGGGGCATGTCTTGACGTGTACCATGAAGAACCACTGCCTGTTACCCATCCGTTCTGGCAGCACGATAAAATACATATGACACCGCATTATGCCAGTGTTTCCGATACCGCTTCGGTCGTCCCACAAATTATTGAAAACTATCAAAGACTGCAAGATGGCAGGGCCTTGTTGCACCTAGTTTCGCAGAACAAGGGGTATTAAGACCTCGGGAATTCCTTTAAATTGGAAAATCAAGTTTTTATTTCTCCCCATATTTTTCGGGGAAGCGTAAAAATCTATTAATTTTGCAAAATTGGAGTGATCACAACCATTCCGATAAAACGTTTTGAATCAAAACAAATCAAATCAGCCCTTTGCAGCAGAGAAACGATATCACCGAGAAAACACTTTACGACTATCAAGAAGAGGATTTGAATGCTATTTTCGAGCATTTAGACAAAGGCTCCGGGGGTGGAAACCTATTATATCAACTTCCGACCGGGGGCGGTAAAACCGTTGTGTTTTCGGAAATTGCACGAAGATATATCGCGCATTCCCAAAAAAAGGTAGTCGTTTTAACCCATCGGATAGAATTGAGCAATCAGACTTCCCAAATGTTGACGGGTTTTGGGGTCAAAAATAAAATTATCAATAGCGAGGTCAAAGAACTGCGGGATCAGGACAATTATATGTGCTTTGTTGCCATGGTCGAAACCTTGAACAATAGATTGCAAGAGGAAAAGGTCGAAATCAAAAACATCGGGCTTGTAATTATTGACGAAGCACATTATAATTCTTTCAGAAAGTTGTTCAAATTCTTTGAAAAGTCGACCATTTTGGGGGTTACGGCAACGCCCTTGAGTTCGAATATCAAGCTTCCGATGAAAGACAATTATAAAAAATTGATTGTCGGGGAATCAATAACCTCTTTGATCAAAAAGAAATTCTTGGCCAAGGCCAATGTTTATAGCTACGATGTAAGCCTGCAGAGTTTGAAACTTGGAATTAGTGGTGATTATACTGTTAAATCCTCCGACGAGCTTTATGGCAATCATACTATGCTCGGGAAACTACTAAATGCGTATTGTGAGATTGCCAAGGGTACCAAGACCTTGATCTTTAATAACGGAATCAATACCTCGCGATATGTGTACGAGACCTTCAAAAAGGCAGGAATAAATATTCGGCATCTTGATAACAAGAATACTGCCACAGAAAGAAGGGAAATACTCGAATGGTTTTCAAAGACGCCCGATGCCGTGTTGACTTCAGTGAGCATACTTACCACAGGTTTTGATGAACCGACTGTTGAATCGATTATTTTGAACAGGGCGACCCGTTCATTGACCCTTTATTTTCAAATGATAGGGCGGGGGTCACGTATATTGCCGAATAAGGATGAATTCACCGTGGTCGATATGGGCAACAACATTGCGAGGTTTGGTCTTTGGGACGCACCAATCGATTGGCAGGAAATTTTTCATTTCCCTGACTTTTATCTTGAGAATATTAAGAACGACGAAGATATTGAGCGTGAATTCGTATATGAAATGCCCGAAGCGCTAAAAGCCAAATTTTCACGGTCACAAAATATATCGTACGATGTAAAGGAAGAGTACAAAAAGATTTTCGCAAAAGGGTTGAAGTCAAAGATCGTTTTAGAACAAAGCATTGAACAACATGCGCAAATGTGTATTGAAAATGCTAAAGATGTATTTGAAGCCCGTAAACTCGCTAAATTATTAAGCGAGGAAATCAGCTATCGGGTGCGACAGTATTCGTATTGCATCATGAACAATACAAAAAATTATAAGGAGTGGTTGGAGGAAGACTATGAACGCAAGTTGCGCTCGGCCATTTCCAGAAAGTTCGCCGCTAGGATGTAGCGACTTCCAGGGGGCGCTTTAATAGTCTGGAACGCCAGGTTTTAAATTAGCACACCTTCCCGTATTTGAAATTAAACACAATGTACAACGTTGCCATCATCGGACTCAATTGGCCTGAACCGCTAGCTACGGCGGCCGGGACAAGGATGCGGCAGCTAATCGATTTTTTTTTGGATCTAAAATGTCAAGTGACATTTGCAAGTACTGGCAAGTACTCCGCACTTTCAATCGATTTCGAATCGATGAAGGTAATTGCAACACCCATTCGACTGAACCACGAAAGTTTTGATGAGTTTATTAAGGAATTGCAGCCAGATATCGTAGTATTCGATAGGTTTTTAGCTGAAGAACAATTCGGGTGGCGGGTAGCCCAATTTGCGCCCCGCGCCTTACGAATTTTAGACACCGAAGACCTCCATTCCCTTCGACACGTGCGACAAATGGCCATTAGGTCGCAAAGGGATTTTTCGGTAAAAGATTGGTTGGAAGATGACATGACAAGAAGGGAAATTGCAAGTATCTACCGGTGTGACCTATCATTGATTATCTCGTCATTTGAGATGGAACTTCTGACCAAAGTCATCCGTATTCCAGATGACATGCTACTGCATTTGCCATTTTTACTGGGAACTATCGATGATGAACATAGTGCGAATTGGCCCTCTTATGAAACCCGGGGAGATTTCGTTTTTGTTGGAAATGGGAAACATGCGCCCAATAGCGATGCACTCGAGTGGCTGAAAACGGCAGTTTGGCCCTTGATCCGTAAAAGACTACCAGACGTCCGGGTATATATTTATGGAGCTTATTTGCCAGAAACTGTTGTCAGAATGCATAATCCTCGCGATGGATTTCTGGTTCGGGGGCAGGTTGAAAATATTCAGCAAGCATTGGGATTGGCGCGAATAAATTTAGCGCCATTGCGCTTTGGGGCGGGAATCAAAGGGAAATTAAGTGATGCCATGCTCTCGGGAACACCCAATGTTACTACCAAAATAGGTGCGGAAGGAATGCATGATTCACTCGCATGGGCAGGAGCCATTGCAGATACCCCAGAACAGTTTGCAAAGGCGGCATTTCATTTATATACGAAAAAGAAACTTTGGATTGAAGCCCAGCAGAAGGGCATAACGATTATCAATACACTCTACGACAAAAAAAAGTTGGGCCCTATATTTAGGGAGCGCATAGAAACCACCACAAAAAATCTAGATCAACATAGGGCCCATAATTTTGTAGGCCGAATGTTAACGCACCAAACGATGCTTAGCACCAAATACCTTTCAAAATGGATCGAAGCCAAGAACAAGAACATAGCATATCGCCAATAGCGCGTATTCTATTAAGAAGATTATCTTTAATTTTATTTAAACCGTTTTAAAAATGGAAAAACCCGCTTGGAAAACCGTAAAAGAATTTGAGGATATTACCTATAAAAAATGCGATGGGGTTGCTAGGATTGCATTTAACAGACCAAATGTTCGTAATGCCTTTCGGCCTAAGACGACCAGTGAACTTTATCAGGCATTTTATGATGCCCAGGAAGACACATCGATCGGGGTCGTTTTGTTATCAGGGGAAGGCCCATCGAACAAAGATGGCGTATATGCCTTCTGCAGCGGAGGGGACCAAAACGCTAGGGGACACCAGGGATACGTAGGGGAAGACGGAATGCACCGCCTGAATATTTTAGAAGTGCAACGCCTTATCCGTTTTATGCCGAAGGTTGTCATAGCCGTAGTCCCCGGATGGGCCGTCGGAGGTGGCCACAGCCTGCATGTGGTCTGTGATCTTACCTTGGCCAGTAAGGAGCATGCGATTTTTAAACAGACCGATGCCGATGTGACCAGTTTTGACGGAGGCTATGGGTCGGCGTATTTGGCGAAAATGGTCGGTCAAAAAAAAGCACGTGAGATTTTTTTCCTAGGCCGTAGTTATAGTGCCCAAGAAGCGCTCGATATGGGAATGGTCAACGCTGTTGTACCCCACGGGGAACTAGAGGACACCGCTTTTCACTGGGCACGGGAAATACTTGGAAAATCACCTACTGCTATAAAAATGCTTAAGTTCGCCATGAACCTTACCGATGATGGGATGGTTGGGCAGCAGGTCTTTGCAGGGGAAGCCACACGATTGGCCTATATGACGGAGGAAGCTAAAGAAGGTAGGAATGCTTTTTTGGAGAAGCGAAAACCCAATTTCGGAACGAATAAATGGTTGCCATAATATTTTTGTAAACAGTATATCGATTCATTTAAACCGCAATTTGAACTACATTTCCCGAAGAGTGCGTAAAATAGCTTGTAAACTAAAAAGAGCCCGATCAATTAAGAACGAGCTCTTTTACGAGAACACTATATGAAAATGAAAAATCTTGTTTACTGATTAATTACATGGTAAACTTAATCGCTTTCATGATTGCATCGAAATTATTGTTGTGAAGCGCCACAAAGTTGTTGTTAGTTGATACTTTTGTGATATCTGACCTGTATCTTCGGGATAAGCGAATTAAAGAATCTAAAGAATATGAAAAAGAACCTGAAAATTATTTCGTATTTCCTCTTACTGGGCGTCCTAGGTTGTTCGAAATCGGCAACCACACAGGAAATGGTAAAAATGGAAGTTATTCAAGGGCCTATTGGTGCCGTTGAAATTGATCTGTCAGGTGTATTTGTTGATGGGGCGCACCCGACAAGCGGAATGGCTTCCATAAATAAGGCACATACCCAATTAAGCCTGACGAATTTTAAAACCGATGACGGCCCGTTGCTCGAAATGTACCTTGCATCCGATGTGCAGGCAACAGACTATATCTCTTTGGGCGTACTAAAAGGATTGGATGGCAATTACAGTTATGATTTGCCCGCGAACATCGATTTTGGTACGTATAAATACGTCATGGTCTGGTGCGTTGATTTTTCAATTGATTTTGGGCATGCGATCCTAGAATGACTTAAATATGGGAACGAACACTGCTTACAACATCCTTTAAAAAGCGGTTCAAATCAAAATCAGGATCTTCGGCGAGACCTGTGCGAACAATGACCAGGTCTTTTGAGGGAATTATGAACACATATTGACCTTCATATCCATTGGCCGAATATAAGTCCGTGGGCACATCGGGATATTTGCCATCCGCATTGAGCCAAAAATGGGCTCCATAGGTGCCATTTGAGTGCGCAGTAGGTGTTGTAATGTATCGGATCCATGAGGCATCAAACAGTTGTTCTCCATTCCAGGCGCCTTTGTTTAGATACAACAGCCCAAATTTGGCCCAGTCCCTTGTACTCGCCCATCCATAGGAGGAGCCTACAAAATTTCCGGCCATATCGGTTTCGATCAGCATCGAATGCATTCCAATTTTGTCGATAAGGGCCACATAGGGAAAATCGAGATATTCTTGCTCGGTCTTAAATTGCTTTCGAAGGATACCCGATAATAGATTTGTGGTTCCTGAGGAATAATTCCATAGTTCGCCAGGCGCAGCTATGGCTTGCTTTTTCTCCTGTGATTTCGTCATATCATCTTCCAAAAATAGCATGCGCGTAACATCCGAAATTGAGGTATAATCCTCATCCCACGCCAATCCGCTTTGCATACGTAATAAATCATCGAATCGTATGTCCTTGCGAACATCCTCGTTCCAGGATGCTAACGAAACCGGATCAGTAAGATTTATTTTTTTTTGGTATGCCAATATTCCATACAAAGTAGCCAATACGCTTTTGGTCATCGACCATCCTAAAATAGGCGTTGTACGTGTGAAACCATCAACATAACGTTCGGCAATGATATGGTTTTTATAAGCGACCAAAACGGTGCGTGTTTTTTGTATTTCAGGTCTAGCAAAGGCACTATCCAGGGCCGTGTTCAACATTTTGTAATCGATTGTACTGAAAAGGGTATCGTTCGCCTCTGTATCCCCAAATGGAAACATAAGATCGTTGTTCATTAAACTACGATGGGGTTTTGGCACAATCGCCAAACTGTCATAGGGGCCATTGATCAAAACACATCCGAGTCCATCACGACAAATGGTTTCACGTTGCATTAGCCCAAAAACAGTTGCCATAGCCCCATTCCCATTACGCGTTACTTTGGCCAGTTTGATCAAGGGTACGTTGTTGTCATTCGCATCGATCGATTCGGCACTTCGATGCGCTACAAAAACACTTGATGCCATATTTTTTGACGCATAGCCCGAAATTATATTTAATTTTGGATAGTTATAAACAGCGGTAATAATCACTAAGATTGCTAAAACAAAGAGGATTCTTTTGAAAAGGGTCATCGCAGGCCGGGTTTATAATTATTGTAACTTTATCTACGCTAAGATAGGAATATGCCCAGAACCTTTTTGTGTTTGCTAATTTTAATCATAACCTCCTGCAAACAGGGCAAGGAGGAGAGGGGCGAAGTGCTTTTTAATTCCTATTGTGCAAGTTGTCATATTGCGCCTACCTTAACATCCCTACCAAAAAACCTATGGGCTACCAAGGTACTTCCCGAAATGGGCGCGCGATTAGGTATGGGCGAACCGGGGTATAACCCACTCAAGGGGCTGTCGTTTATGGAGCAAGAAGCTATGTTGAAAACGGGTGTTTATCCATCAACGCCCCTTATTAAAAAGGAAGATTGGGAACTACTGAAAGAATATGTGCTCGATATGGCACCAGATTCCTTGCCGCTCAATGTGCAAAACACCGAAAAGAATGAACTCGTTCAGTTTCGTGCCCATCCAATATCCTTAGATACCCTAACAAGTTCTTTATATACCTATTTGCAATTCGATGCCAGTGACCGACATATTTATCTCGGGGATATTTCAGGACGTCTGGAAACCTATGATTATAACACGGGTACCCTCGATACTAAAGTGCGATTGGGGAGTGCAATCACCGATTATGCGGTTAAAAATGGCGTTGAATATGTTACGACCGTAGGTTTCCTTGATCCGTCCTCCATTCCGTCTGGTAAAATATTTATTCGAAAAGATGCTGATGGCACGGTAATTCCTGAAATTCTCCACCGTCCCGTGAATACCTTGGTACAAGACTTGGATAAAGACGGGGTCGATGAATTGGTAGTAAGCGAATTCGGAGACCTAAGCGGTGCACTATCCCTCTTAAAACGAAACGCGGATTCGAAATTTGAAAAAGTAATTTTACTCGACCAACCAGGAAGTATTCGCGTTGTGGCAGAAGATATGAATGCTGATGGGAAAATCGATTTGGTAGCAATGACGGCCCAAGGAGATGAGACGATTACCATATTGTACCAAGAAGATACCTTGAAATTTCGGCCTGAAAAGGCAATACGCTTTAGTCCGATTTATGGCAGTAGTTGGTTTGATTTAATCGACTACGATGGGGATGGGGATAAGGACATCATAACTGTGAACGGGGACAACGCCGACAAAACCTATGTGCAAAAACCCTATCACGGGATGCGCATCTATCTGAATAATGGTAACAATGAATTTGAGCAGGTCTATTTTTATCCTTTGAACGGAGCAACACGGGTAATCGCGGACGATTTTGATCAAGATGGGGATATCGATTTTTCGTTGCTTTCAACATTTCCCGATTATAAGAATCATCCGAACTATTCATTTGTGTATCTTGAAAACAAAAATGCCCAAACCTATGAATTCAAGCCTTTCACTTTTGAAGCCTCGAAAGATGCGAGATGGTTTTTGATGGATTCTGGAGATGTTGACAATGATGGCGATGAGGATATCATTTTGAGCGCTTTTTCATACTCATTTACGCCAGCTCCTAAGAAAATTTCCGATGGTTGGAACGCTAGGAAAGTGGATATTATGATTTTGGAGAATACCTTGATCGGCAAGAAATGAAAAAGCAGATCTATCTAGTATGCGTCCTATTGATGATCCTCTTTTCCTGTAAGGATAAAGGGGAAAATTTTGATTGGGTACCTTTAAAGGTAACGGTTTCTGCCTATAATTCGGTACCATCGCAGACCATGGGCCATCCGCAGGTAGCGGCCTGGGGAGATACGCTGCAACCGGGAATGAAATGTATTGCCGTTTCACAGGACTTGCTCGCCAAAGGCCTTAAATACAATACTATGGTTAAGATAGAAGGTCTTGAAGGCGTTTTTTTAGTGAAGGATAAGATGCATTTTAGATGGAAAAATCGCATCGATTTATATATGGGTAATGATATACAAAAAGCGAGGCAATGGGGTCGTAAAAAATTGACCATCACCTATGCAATGAAGAAACCAGAACAACAAGAAGCTTCTGAATAATCGTAAAATTTAATTGATAGACATATGCTAATAGAAACCTTACGAAAAATAGTGAAGAGAGACCTTGAAAAGCTCAAGACCGAAATTGCCTTGTACAATGGCGAGTCGAATCTTTGGGACGTAGACAAGAATATTACCAATTCCGGTGGCAACTTATGCCTTCATTTGGTGGGGAACCTCAATACATTCATCGGAGGAGTACTCGGAAAGACAGGATATATTCGGGACCGTGATGCAGAGTTTAGGTTGAAAAATGTACCGAAAATCGAGTTGTTGTTAAAAGTAGATGATTTGATCCTGGTGGTCGATAACACCTTGTCACGATTAACGAACAGCCAATTGCAAGAGAATTATCCCATTATGGTCTTCAAGGAAGAAATGACCGTTGAATATTTTTTAATTCACTTGACTTCACATTTGAGTTATCATTTGGGGCAAATCAATTATCATAGACGCTTATTCGACCAATAAGAAAGAGAACGTTACTTGAAATGACAAAAAGAAACTGGGGCTATGTTATCCTACTCTTATTAAGCGCTTGTGCCACGGGCAAAAGAATAATCGACAAGCCTATCATTTTTGACGAATCACGTAAAATTATGACAATCGATTACCTTCAGGATCGGTATGGTTTAACCGTGAATTCCCCGACCATCGTCCCAAAAATGATCGTACTTCATTATACGGTTTTACCCACTTTAGCGGCAACCTTCGAAGCTTTTGAAAAGGCGAGGCTCCCTACATGGCGTCCTGAATTGCAAAATGCCAGCGCCCTAAATGTTTCGTCCCAATTTCTCGTTGATAGGGATGGTACTATTTATCGCCTACTTCCTGAAACGACCATGGCACGACATGTTATTGGGCTCAATCATTGTGCTATCGGCATCGAAAATGTGGGTGGCACAAAAGACCTTCCTTTGACCGAAGCACAGCTGAAATCGAATATATGGCTGGTAAAATATCTTACCAAAAAGTATGCTATCGAATATTTGATCGGCCATTATGAATACACCAATTTTGTGGGGACTTCGTTTTGGCTGGAAAAAGATGAAACGTATCGAACCGAGAAGTCGGATCCGGGAGAAGATTTCATGCAAAAAGTTCGCAATGCCACCAAAATGCTTAAATTCAAACCTGTACCAAAAAAAATCAGCACCCAATGAATTTGAAATCTTTCAGTACCGTTTTACTACTATTGGTGGCATGTTCACTTTTCCCCCAGGAAAATGCCATTACTGGATCTTTGTATGAAACCTATGAAAAATACAAGGAGCCGACATTAAGCAAACGACGGATTAAATATCAAGACCTGCAACCGTTGCTTGCCAAATACCAAGCCAATCCGAAATTTAAGGTCAATGTCGTTGGGAAATCGATTGAAGATAGAAACCTATACCTAGTTAGTATAGGAACCGGAAAGACCAATGTATTTCTTTGGTCACAGATGCATGGTGACGAGCCTACCGCAACCCAGGCTATATTCGATATTTTCAATTTTTTAGATAGTGACGATTTTAAAACCGAGAAACATGAAATCCTATCCCATCTTACCTTGCACTTTTTACCGATGCTTAATCCCGATGGGGCAGAAGTCTTTCAAAGAAGAAATCGTCTGGGGATAGATATCAATAGGGATGCTATCAGCCTGCAGTCACCGGAAGGTCGTACATTAAAACGGGTACGAGACAGCCTACAAGCCGATTTCGGCTTCAATCTTCATGATCAAAGTACCTATTACAATGCCGAACTAACCGATAAACCGGCGACGATATCGTATTTGGCACCAGCCTATAATTATGAAAAAGACATCAATGTTGTGCGGGGAAATGCTATGAAGGTAATTGTCTATATGAACGCTATCATCCAAAAATATGCGCCAGGACAGGTAGGAAGGTACAATGATGATTTTGAACCCAGGGCTTTTGGTGATAATATTCAGAAATGGGGCACAAGTGCCATACTTATTGAATCGGGTGGGTACACGAACGATGCCGAGAAGCAGCAAATACGAAAATTGAACTATGTATCGATTTTATCGGCGATTTATACCATTGCCATGAATAATTTTAATGAAATACCTTTGGAGGCTTATGAAAAAATCCCGGAGAATGATAGAAAATTGTTTGATTTAAAGATTAATAATGTAACGTACGAGCTTCTTGGCAAAACCTATTACCTAGATCTTGGAATCAATCGTGTCGAGGTAGACAAACCTGGAAATTTTGATTTCTTGTACAGTAGTCGAATTATCGATCAAGGTGATCTATCTACCTACTATGGCTATGAAACCTTTGATGCCAGCGGGTTTACGATCATACCTGGCCGTATTTATCCAGAGACGGTAAAGACGTTGAACGACCTGAAAAAAATGGATATCACCAAATTGCTAAAAAACGGTTATACCTACGTTCGGCTCGAAAACATTCCACAGGAACTGAAAGAATCCCCAATCCCCATTAACATCATCGGGTTACATTATAAACTTCCTGAATTTAATCTGGAAGTGGGAATAAATCCCACATTGCTTTTGGAAAAAGAGGGAAGTATAAAACATGCCCTCATCAATGGCTTTCTTATCGATTTGTCTACTGAAGTGACCAACTTTAAAAATGCACTTATCTACCGTTAAATTCGGTTAATACCCAAAATGAATGGTCATTTCAGGACCTTTCACAACTAAAATGGCAAGCATAGTCAGTAAAATGGTGACTATTGTCGAGAACAGCAGCAAAACAAGGCTTTTATACCATTTTGACATGAGCCCTAAGGCACTATACTGGGCAATTTCTTTGAATACATCCATGATTTCTTTTTTTTTGTGTCCCTTTGAAAAGAAACGTTGTTATTTTTTCCCTTAGTTTTTAGGATGTGGTCGTTCAAGTTAATTTGGGTTGTTGATTGTAAAACAATTATTGGGCCAAAAACCCTAGTTCATATATCGAAGTAATGTCATATTCTCGATGAGATACCGTTGAATTGTGCTAAATGGTCAAAATAATATTGATGACACACTCAATTTAGAGTCTATTTTTGTAGGAATTGAAACCTTATCCCGAACAATAAAGTTTATTTTTATCAAAAACCATCAAGATGATTCCGAAGTATTTCCTTGCTCCCATGATGATGTGCCTATCAATATTGCCTTCGAATGTAGCACAGTCATGTGATGTTCCTAAAATACATTCCCACAATGATTACGAACAAGAATTTCCATTTTGGACAGCGTATAAAGCGGGTGCACGTTCTATCGAAGTAGATATTTATTTAAGGAACGACACCTTATATGCAACACATGATGTGGCGGAGATTGATTCGGAAAGGCAATTGGCGAACTTGTATTTGATGCCGTTACGAAGTGTCATAGCCGATGCATTAAATGAGGAAATTACCCCGATACAATTGTTGATTGACATCAAATCGGATGCCCATTCTACACTCTCCCGATTGATAGAAATACTAGCGAAGTATCCCGATATAACCTCTAATAATAGGGTGTCACTTGTGATTTCAGGTAACCGTCCCGATCCGGAAGAGTACGTAAACTATCCCGATTACATTCAATTTGATTACCAAAGTTTGGACATCATTGCCGATCCTGCAATTTGGGTGAAAGTGGACTTGATTAGTCTGCCCTTTTATAACTATAGTGAGTGGGATGGTAAAAAACCGATATCCCACAAAGAACGAATCAAAATAGAATCAATCATACGAATAGCAAACGAGCAGGGCAGGCCATTGCGTTTTTGGGCCACTCCCGATTCAGAATTGGCGTGGCAGACTTTTACGGATCTTGGACTCTGTTTTATCAATACCGATCATCCGTTCGAATGTGCCGCGTATTTGAAGAGTACCCACTGAAATTAGATTCCCGCTTCACGAGGCGCAAAAACCGGGATATCTTTTAACAGCTTTAATGCTTTGGTATGAAACCAAGGATGCATCGGTTATTCGCAACCTCCGGTAAATCCGGTGGCATTGAATTTGGTCTGGACGGCTCCTTGACGACTGCCAACCTTTACTTGTATGGCCAAATTATTTTCGCCACTCCCGTCGCGTTTCGGACTGCAGTATTCAAATAGATAAAAGCTATTCGCGCGTTCTGAAACACGCTCTGAAATATCGTTGAAAGTAGTTTCGAGATCTTGCGCATTCCCTGCAAATACACTAAAGGTCTTTCCAAGATCGGTTAGTACTTGGGTATCAATTTCGGCCCCAAGTCCTATTGTAAAGAATGAAATATTAGGATTGGCCTCGTCTACTTTCTTTTGAGCCGCTGCTTGTGTATAGCGCGAAGCCTGATCGGTACCATCGGTAAAAATGACCACTGAGGCCGCACCAATTTTGCCTCCTTGGGTGCTGGCGGTCAACAATTCATTAGCTATATCGGTCGATTTAATAACGGCTCCATATAGGTCGGTAGAAGGGTCATTACTAATGGTATCTGTAATCCCTTGTATCGAGGCTATTAGTTCGTCTTTTGAAGCGGTCAACGGATTCAACAAATGCAGCACGTTTTCGCCATCGAACCAATAAATGGCCATTTGGAAGCTCTCCTGGGAGGTTTCCGGCATTACATTGTTCACAAAGCTGACACCTGCCATTTTCAGTTCTTGCAGACTACTACTAAGCACGCTATTGCTCAAATCAAGTACCAGCAAGGTATTATTGCTGAAAATTTGCGAATTAGGTGATATACGCGCTTGTGATTCGGAGGTCGAGATTTTATTGAAACACGCATCATTACGACCTTGTTCGTAGATGGTAAATAAACTGGCGTTAAGTCCTGATACTGGCTTTCCATCAATGTCAGATACTTTAAAGAATATGGACACTTTCCCAGGAAGGGTGGTGTATTGTTCTTGAATTGAAAGTACCAAATCACCTGTACCCAGGCCCAAACAGTCATCTACGGGAATTCCTTTTCCGAGACCATCGCCAAAATTGGGATCGAAATAAACATCGTTGCTGGCATTGCCACAAGAAAAAAACAAGCCGGCAGATACGAAAAGGAGTATAATTTTAAGGGAGAATTTCATTTTCAATTTTATTTAGGTTCAACCTTCAGAACGGGCAATTTCGTTTTTAAGTATGGCCCGTTAAAAAAATTATGTTAAAGATTGTTAAAGGCGATGCATAATTTTTTTGTAGCTTCCATAAACGATTAAATTGCGACTCAGTTGTCAGTATAAAAAGATGTTAAAACCGTATTTTTTTTTGAGTTTCCTAATTACGACGGCAAGCATCTATGCACAAGCTCAGAACATTGCACAACGGCTAGGGTACCCGGCCGATGCGAAATTACTGATAATACATGCCGATGATCTGGGTGTATCCCATTCTCAAAATCGGGCTTCTTTCGCGCAATTACAGGAGGGCCCCGTAAATTCGGCCAGTATTATGGTGCCGTGTCCATGGTATGAGGAGGTCGCAGCATTTGCCCGTAAAAACCAGGATCTTGATCTGGGCTTGCACTTAACCCTAACCAGCGAATGGAAAGATTATAAATGGCTGCCCATATCCTCTAAGGATTCTGTGTCGAGCCTACTTGATGCCAACGGATATTTCTATCCTGAAGTCGATGAATGTGCGGCACATGCCAATCCATCTGAAGTAGAGATCGAGATGCGAAACCAGATTAAGAAAGCCTATCGCTCAGGTGTTGATGTAACCCATTTAGATGCCCACATGGGGGCTGCCGTCAGTACGGCCGATTTTGCTGGGGCTTATATGAAACTCGGGAAGGAATTTAAATTACCCGTGCTGCTGGATGCCAGGATATTCGCTATCGAAAATTCCATGATAAAGTCATTGTTAGATGAAAAAACCGTCATATTAGACCATATTTTCACTATTTCACCCCAAGAATTTTTGAAAGGCTCGAAGAAGTACTACGAAGACCTTATGAACAATCTTCCGTCGGGGCTCAATTGCCTGCTGATCCATTTGGCCTATAATGACCCAGAAATGCAAGGTATTACCAAGGATCACCCTGAATGGGGGGCAACTTGGCGGCAAGCAGATCTTGATTTTTTCAACAGTCCAGAATGCACCCTGCTCATCAAGAAAAATAACATCACGCTTGTTACCTGGCGTGAATTACGTGATAAAATAGTAAGATCTGAATAAAGAACTAAAAGAACGACGAATATGGTAGATGCATCCAAAAGTTTTGATGCAATAGTAATAGGTTCCGGAATCTCTGGTGGTTGGGCTGCCAAGGAATTGTGTGAAAAAGGCCTGAAAACCCTGGTTTTGGAACGAGGAAGAAATGTCGAGCACTTAAAGGATTATCCAACGGCAACTATGGCCCCATGGGATTTTAAATATCGCGGCAGCATGACCAGGGAATTTTATGATAAAAATCCCTTGATAACAAAAGCCGCAGGCTTTGGTGCCGATACCGCACATTTTTTCATTGAGGATGACGATCATCCGTATGTCCAGGAGAAACCGTTTGATTGGATACGGGGTTATCAAGTAGGCGGGAAATCACTCACATGGGGGCGCGCCTGCCAGCGCTGGAGCGATAACGAGTTCAAGGCACCACATAAACTGGGTTATGGAATAGCATGGCCTATAGCCTATGACGATATCGCGCCTTGGTATTCACATGTGGAAAAATTCATTGGCGTCTGTGGAAATAAGGACGGTATTGAAGCCATGCCCGATGGTGAGTTTTTGCCGCCGTTCGAATTTAATTGTGTTGAAGAATACATGAGTACGAAGATAAAGGAGCATTATCCAGACCGTCATTTGGTTCAAGGCCGCTGGGCGCAATTGACCGAACCAAAGGAAATTCATCTAGAGCAAGGCCGGGGCAAATGTATGGCCCGTAATTTATGCATGCGGGGCTGTCCCTTTGGAGGGTATTTCAGTTCGGTATCCTCTACACTTCCTTGGGCTGAAAAGACGGGGAATTTAACGGTTCGTCCATTTTCGGTGGTACATTCGGTGCTATACGATGAAAAGACGGGACAAGCCTCAGGGGTCAAAGTTATAGACACCAATACCCAAGAGGAAATGATTTTTGAGGCACGGATTATTTTTGTCAACGCCTCGGCGCTCAATACCAATTTAATACTTCTCAATTCGAAATCACCGAGATTTCCGAACGGCTTGGGGAATGATAATGGACTTTTGGGAAAATACATCTGTTTTCATATTTATCGGGGTCATGCCGGTGCCAAAATTGACGGCTTTCAGGATTCCTATATTTTTGGGCGAAAACCCTCAGAACCTATTCTTGCCAATTTTAGAAATTTAAATAGGAAAGAAATGGATTTTGTTGGCGGGTATACCACCTTTTGTGGAGCGTATCGGGTGCGAAAGGATTCACTTGAAGATAGTGTGGTTCAAATCGGCGGGGCTTATAAAGACGCCCTGACCGAGGCAGGGGATTGGCATGTATACATGTATATGCAGGGTGAGACCATTCCTAAAAAGACCAATCAGGTATATTTGAGCCCCGACAAAAAAGACCAATGGGGGATTCCTTTGTTGGTCACTGATGTTGATTATGATGAAAACGACGATAGTATGGTGGCCGACTTTTTGGAACAAAGCAAAGAAATGCTTGAAAAAATAGGGTGTTCCCAAATTGAAGTCGAGGACAACCGACAACCGCCAGGTCTTGATATACATGAGATGGGCGGCGTGCGAATGGGCCATGATCCCAAGGAATCTCTTTTAAATGAATACAATCAAATGCATTTATGCAAGAACGTCTTTGTAACCGATGGGGCTTGTATGACGAGTACCGGGAATCAAAGCCCTTCCATTTTATATATGGCACTGACCGCAAGGGCGGCGAATTATGCCGCAGAGGAATTAAAAAAAGGTAATTTTAATAAATAATGGGAATAGGGAGAAAAGTAGGTGTCGGTTTAATCGGTTCGCAATTTATAGCGACCATTCATGCCGAAGCATTGAAAAGTGTGGCCGATGCCGAAGTTTTGGCAGTAATGTCGCCAACAGAAGCGAATGCACGATCTTTTGCCCAGAAACATGGCATTCCCAAGTATTTCAACGATATTGATGCCATGCTTGCAATGAAAGAGATCGATATGATTGTCATCGGAGCGCCGAATCTATTACATTGTGAACTCACCTTGAAGGCAGCGAAAGCAGGAAAACATGTCGTCGTAGAAAAACCTCTTTGCATGAATCTCCAAGAGGCCGATCTTATGATCGATGCCTGCAAACGTGCGAATGTAAAACTGATGTATGCCGAAGAATTGTGCTTCACACCAAAATATGTACGGTTAAAGGCCTTGCTTGACGAAGGAGCATTAGGAAGACCGGTACTTCTAAAGCAATCTGAAAAACATGACGGGCCACATGCCGATCATTTTTGGGATGTTGAACGATCCGGGGGCGGGGTGACCATGGATATGGGGTGCCACGCCATTCAATTTTTTAGATGGTTGAATAAAAACAATCCTATCAAATCGGTATATGCCCAGATGTCGACTAGTGTGCACACCGAAAAGACCCTAGGGGATGATAATGCCATTCTGATCCTCGAATTTGAAAACGGCGTAACGGCAATGGCCGAGGAAAGCTGGACAAAACTCGGGGGGATGGATGATCGGGCCGAAATACTTGGATCGGAGGGGGTTGCCTATGCCGATGTGCTTCAGGGCAATTCAATTCAGACTTATAGCTCAAAAGGAGTGGGGTATGCGGTAGAAAAAGCCGGAAACACTATAGGTTGGAGCTTTACAATGTATGAGGAAATATGGAATTATGGTTTCCCTCAAGAATTCGCACATTTCGTCGATTGTGTAAAAAACAATACCACGCCGTTAGTAACAGGGGAAGATGGCAAAGCGGTTCTCGAAGTAATTTTCGCGGCCTATGAGTCGGCCGGTACTGGAAAGAAAATTCGGCTACCCTTTAAAACAACCGTCGACAAGCCTTATAAATTATGGAAAAAAGCGAAGTAACCTATGCAACGTAGAGAAGCCTTGTTTTTAACAGCAGGAATCATGGGCAGTGCCCTTATCGGTAGCGACTTGTTTCTTTCAGGTTGTTCGCGAAAAACAAAAACGAATGTGCTCATCTCTGACGAGGATATCCGGTTACTTGATGAAATAGGGGAAACGATTTTGCCCGAAACTACACGTTCACCAGGAGCAAAGGCCGCATTGATTGGCCAATTTATGAAGGATATTGTGACGGATTGTTACCATAAAACCGAACAGGATATTTTTGTTGCCGGGTTGGTCGAACTACAACAAAGTGTGAAAAATGAGTATGACATGAATTTTATGGAGCTTGATGCCTCACAAAGACATGAATTAATTTCCAAGATCGACATTGGGGTACGAAATGGAAATTTTGGGAAGGGGCCCCATTATTTTCGAATGATGAAAGAATTAACCCTTTGGGGATATTTTACATCCCAGCCAGGGGCAACGATTGCGCTGCGATATAATCCGATCCCGGGTAGGTATTTAGGCTGCATTCCTTACAAGACCGGCGATAAGGCATGGGCAACTTAAAAGCCCGTTCAATAAAAGCAACGAAGATTTGGCGCATGCACACTTTCTTTCTAAATCCAGCAACAACGCACATGATTAAAAAAACCCTTGGTAATTTCCTGTTTTTATTCGTCGTTTTGGCCAGTCTACCATCGAGAATGGTAGGACAAAAAAGAATGCAGACTTTCGGTTGCATATTCGTAGGGCAACATCCCCCATTGTCATCGATGGAATTGGATCAGAAAAGGCATGGCAGGATACCGATGTAGCCGATGATTTTTATATGGTCTTACCTATGGATACCGGCAAGGCCGAACAACCTACGGAAATTCGAATGACCTATGACGATAAAAACCTCTATTTATTGGCCACTTTTTATAATGTTTCCCAAGGAAAATATTTCGTAGAGTCCCTACGTAGGGATTTTTCGTTTGGGAAGAACGATAATTTTTTATTGTTCATTGACCCCTTCAATAATCAAACAACGGGTTTTAGTTTTGGTGCCAATGCGTATGGCGCCCAATGGGATGGAACCATGTATAACGGTGGTAGCGTCGATTTGAATTGGGATAGCAAATGGATTTCCGCAACCACACGAACTCCTGAAAAATGGATCTTTGAAATGGCCTTGCCATTTAAATCGATCCGTTATGAGGCTGGGGTACAGGAATGGGGAATAAATTTTAGTCGGTTAGATCTTAAGACCAGCGAAAAATCAAGTTGGACCCCAATACCTAGACAATTCCCAACGGCTTCCCTAGCCTATACGGGGACTTTGGTTTGGGACAACCCACCACCCCCCCCTGGTGTCAATTTTTCGTTGATCCCCTATGTTTTAGGATCTGTAGGCAAGGATGTTGAAAAAACGGGCGAAACCGAATATGACACAAAAATTGGCGGGGATATTAAATTTAGCCTTACCTCCTCCTTAAATCTTGATTTGACCGTAAATCCCGATTTTTCGCAGGTCGAAGTAGATCGTCAAGTTACCAATCTGGACAGATATGAGTTGTTTTTTCCTGAAAAACGACAGTTCTTTTTAGAAAACGGCGACCTTTTCGCCAATTTTGGATACCCCACCATCCGTCCATTTTTCTCACGGCGTATCGGCTTGGGAGTTCCCATTCAAGGGGGTGCTAGGGTCAGTGGAAATTTGAACAAGAAATGGCGCTTGGGCCTTATGGACATGCAGACCTCGTCGATTGATGAAACGGGCCTTCCGGGTCAGAATTTCGGTGTACTTTCATTACAACGAAAGATGTTCAGTAGGTCGAGTATCGGCCTTATGTTCGTTAACAAGCAGTCTACATATTATCCGATCGAGAATGACTCTTTGGTCGATCTCTATCCAAAATTCAATCGAAATCTTGGCCTGGAATATAATCTCGCCTCCTCGAACAATCTTTGGAATGGAAAGGCCTTTTTTCTTAAATCGTTTTCCCCGAATAATATAGGAAGTGGTGTTACCCAGGCTGCCCATATCGAATATTTCAGCCGAAAATGGAAATGGCGTTTGCAGGAGGAATGGGTTGGAAAAGAGTATACGGCGGAAGTAGGTTATGTCCCTAGGAATGGGTATGTGAATTTTAGTTCATCGGTAGGTCATCTGTTCTTTCCCAAAGGAGGGATCGTCCTGAGCCATGGCCCTACTTTCAATACCACTTATTTTTTTAATGAGAATTTTGAGCGAACAGACAATACGAGTTATATTATGTATAATATCGATTTTAGAAATCGTAGTAGTTTGAATCTGTTTGTATCGGATGACTATGTAGAACTATTGGCGCCGTTCGACCCGACCCGACTGGGAATCGCCGACCTGGCTGTGGGAACCAGACACAATTGGAATGCTTTTGGCTGGGGCTTTGTTTCAAAACCGCAAAGCGTTTTCACATATACCTTTGAAGGCCGTCTTGGGGGGTATTATGCCGATGGAAAGAGAACAAGCCTTACGACCGAGATTGGGTATCGTTTTCAGCCCTATGTAAGTCTTACGGCCAACCTGAATTACAACAAGATTAATTTACCAGCGCCATGGAATCAAAATGAATTCTGGCTCATCGGATCCAAGGTCGACGTTACATTTACCAATAAACTCTTCTTCGCCACCCTATTTCAATACAATGAGCAGACCAAGAATTTTAATCTGAACTCACGATTTCAGTGGCGTTATAGTCCAGCTTCCGATTTATTCCTAGTGTACACCAATAACTACTTCATTGAACCTTATGAAATCAGGAATTGGGGACTCACCTTAAAATTTACGTATTGGTTCAATAAATAAAACGGTATGAACATCTTGAAAACCACTTTAAAATGAATTTTGAATTTTGCACTGATTATCAGGAAATGAGTAGCAAGGCCACCGATTCAATCCTTTATGACATTCAAAAGAATTCGGGATGCTGGTTGGGAACGGCTACTGGAAATTCGCCCAAAGGCGTATATGACAACTTAATGGCTTCCCAGAAGACTTCACCGGTTTTGTTTAAAAATCTGGGCATTGTAAAGTTGGATGAATGGGGAGGAATTCCTATGAATGCACCGAACTCTTGCGAGACTTTTGTACAAAATCGCATCCTTGGGCCCTTACAGATCGGCCAGGATAAATACATTGCCTTTAAAAGTGATCCAGATTCACCGGATGCCGAATGCACCCGGATTCAAGCTGCGCTGCAGCAAATAGGCGTCTTGGATGTTTGTATTTTAGGCTTGGGAAAGAATGGCCATATAGGTTTTAACGAGCCAGCTGAATGTATGGTCCCTCACTGTCATAAGGCGAGTCTTTCACTAGAAACCCTACAACATCAGATGGTCGAAGACCTGCCGTATAAGCCAAGCTATGGCTTGACCCTTGGTATGGGGGATATCCTACAATCTAAAAAAATTATCTTGTTGGTTACAGGAGGCGGCAAGGAAACTGTTTTCAAACAGTTAAGCAAGCCTGAAATCAATCCGCAGCTACCGGCATCTTTTTTATGGCTTCACCCCCAGGTAACTTGTTATGTCGATTTAAAAACCGTACCAAGGAACTAGATGATACCATGCGATTCCCTAGTTTGCCGATTTTGTTTTTTAACAAGGGATTACCTTGATATGACTGACTATTGAAATCTGAATCCTCATCATAATAGGAATAGTTTTTGTGGCACAAATCAAATACCCCTGAGAATGACAACAAAAGATCTTGCCGTACTTATTTTAGCTGCCGGCGCATCAAGGCGCATGGGGTCTATTAAACAACTATTGCCTTGGAAAGGGCAGTCGATGTTGGGGCATGTCATTCAGCGTGCCGAAAAATTGCAATCAGGTAGCTTGGTGGTCGTTGTTGGGGCCAATGCCGATAAGATTAAGGCAGAATGTAGGCACTATGAGGCAGATTACATAGAGAATAATCAATGGCAAAGCGGCTTGGGAAGCAGTATTGCCTGCGGAATAAAGGCCTTGATCACACGATCGAATGCCTGGGAGGCCGTATTGATACTCTTATGTGATCAACCGCTATTCGATGCCAACTATTTTCAGACCATGATCAGTACTTTTCAAGATCAGGGCAAAAAAATTGTTGCTACGCGCTATGGTCAAAAAGCTGGGGTACCCGCAATTTTCGGGCGAATGTATTTTGAGGCGCTATGTCTTCTCGAAAAAGATCAAGGTGCTAAGAATATTATCGATTTGAATAAAAAGGATGTTTTCAGTATCGATTCACACTATAGAAATCTGGATGTCGATACGATTGCAGAATATACCAGATTGCGGAAATTTGAAAATTAATAGCGTAAAGCATATAAAATGAACAAGTGTATGGTTAGATTTCTATTTTTAGGGTGGTTGCTCTCAATTTCAATTTCCCATGCCCAGGAGATGGGATTCGAGGAATACAATCCTGCCTCGACCTTGGTGGTACCCACCCACGAAATAAAAAAGGCAAAATTTAAATTTATAGATGTACATAGCCATCAACGCGATATGTCGCCGAGTGCCTTGAACGCTTTGATAAAGGATATGGACATGTTGAACGAAGGCATCATGGTGAATTTGAGTGGCGGTTCTGGCAAAGGCCTTTTGGAAAAAATAGAAAATATAAAAAAAAATTATCCGAATCGCTTCGTGGTTTTTGCGAATGTCGATTTTGATGGCGTTGGTACACCAGGTTGGACGGAAAACGCGGTTAAACAACTGGAGGAAGATGTAAAAAACGGTGCGAAAGGCTTGAAGGTTTTCAAAAGCTTAGGGCTTCGTAATACCGACTCCGAATGGCAACCGAATTGCGATTGATGACCCACGACTTGACCCGATATGGTCGAAATGTGGTCAATTAGGAATTCCCGTATTGATCCATGCTGCCGATCCCAAATCGTTCTGGGACCCTATGGATGCTGATAACGAACGTTGGCTTGAACTAAAGACCCATCCAGGAAGAAAGCGATCCGATATAGATCCGGCGCCCTGGCAACAGATTATTGATGAACAACATCATATGTTCAAGAAACATCCGGAAACGAAGTTTATCAATGCGCATATGGGCTGGTATGCCAATAACCTAGCTAAACTCAGCGAACTTTTAGATGAAATTCCGAACATGAACGTGGGTATCGCGGCCGTAATCGCCGAACTTGGGCGTCAGCCTAAAAATGCGAAAGCATTTTTTATCAAATATCAAGATCGCATCCTATTTGGGAAGGATAGTTGGCAGCCCCAAGAATTTCCCACCTATTTTAGGGTGTTGGAAACCGATGATGAATATTTTCCCTATTACAAAAAATATCATGCATTCTGGGCGATGTATGGCCTTGACCTTCCTGAGGAAGTACTTAAAAAGGTGTATTATAAAAATGCCCTGAACTTGATCCCAGGTCTTGATGCGTCGCTCTTTCCAGCAGACTAAAGTGTACACAGGGTTTGATTTTAAAATTTGCCAGCTCCCGATAAGGATCTGAGCTTAAAGATATAATCGTAAAAATTCTACGACAAGATGTGCTATAACCGTCAATGTCATATAGTTCCACCGTTTATTCTAGAGGAATTGGCAAAAAGAGGCAATCTAAGTTGCAAAAAGACCTTGAACGATGCCCATCGAATTCGTGACAGGCGCACTTCGGCACTAAACGATTTATTGATTCGCAAACCAATTTCCGGTCATGGCGATCGATTGATCTATGACTCGAAACATAGCTATGAACAGCGTGTAAAACTAGTCAGAACTGAAGGTGAAAATGGCGTAAAAGACCAAACCGTCAATCAGGCCTATGAAAATACGGGTTATGTTCGCACATATTTCAAAGACACATTCGGTCTCGATTCAATTGATGATAAAGGCCTTGATATTATTTCGAATATCCACTATGGCAATGACTATAACAATGCGTATTGGGATGGTGATGAAATGACCTATGGGGATGGGGATGGCAAGGAGTTTTCGAATTTTGCAGGGGCCATTGACGTGGTCGCTCACGAGCTGATGCACGGTATCACACAATTTTTGGGGAATTTGGAATACAGCGGTCAATCAGGGGCTTTAAACGAGCATTTTTCAGATGTTTTCGGCACGATAATCAAACAAAAATTCTTAAAACAAACCCTTGGAGAAGCCGATTGGTTGATCGGGGATTCGATTGTTACCAAAGATTTTCCCGGTGTGGCGATACGCTCAATGAAAGCGCCAGGTACCGCGAATGAATTTGATAACCAGCCCGACCATATGCACGCATATTACGACGGTGCGGCCGATAACCAAGGAGTGCATATGAACTCCGGGATTCCCAACAAGGCGTTTTACCTTGCTTGCCTGGAAATTGGTCTTGACGATTGCGCCCTGATATGGTTTGAAACATTGAAAGTCTTATGGCGAACCGCCGACTTTACCGATATGCTGAAAATGATGCTAACCACGGCGAAGTACCTAAAAGACAAGGAGACGGTTCATTGGGATGCTCCAGCGGCAATAACTAGAAGCTTTTTAGAAGTAGGTCTGACACTTGACGTAGTATGAAATATCACATTGAGGTTACAGGAGGACTTATGGGAAGGGTCAAGGAATACGAAGGGGAACTCCATTTAAGTCAAGAATCGCGGGCAAGAATCTTGAAGGGGGTACAGATTCCTATAGCACCAAATGCAAACGTGCGTGACGGACTGCTATATTCGTTTACGTTGCAAGAAGGGAAATTATCTTATTCGGCGAATTTTGATGATACAAATCTTCCGGAACCTTTAAGAGATTTAGTGGAAAATGTTAAAAAGCAGGGTTGAAATCAGAAATTATTCCCCCGATTTGTCATTGATTTGCGAAGGATACTTTTCATAATCCTGAAAAATTCCACATGAAACTTCCTTTTTGACCAAAGAAACCTCTGTATGTCTATTTTTTTTAGTCCAAGCTTCGATTTGAGGAGATAAATAGCCCATATATCAAAATTTTTAATTGAAAAACATGCAGGAAGTAGAATGAAATCCTCCAGCGGGCCTACATACAGGCATTTTCCAATACAAAATTAGGCAAGTAAAACTTCATGGTAAAATTTATTGTGCCTTCGATGTGATTATTTGCACTTAACTGCAACTAACAGTTTAAAGGAAAACCAGATTATGGGGAAGGAAGCGAAATTTATAGCCGTCATCAAGCAGTACGAAGGTGTTATTTTCAAAATTACCACCGTCTATACCGACAATAAGAATGATCAACAAGACCTGTACCAGGATATTGTCTATCAATTATGGAAGTCTTATGATTCATTTAGGAATGAGGCCAAAATTAGCACCTGGATGTATCGTGTTGCCCTAAATACGGCATTGACAAGAATTAAGAAAAGAGGGAAGCGTGAAAGTTCGATTTCAATCGATACTATGGTCATCGAACAAACCGAAACCTATGATAGTCAATTCGAAGAGCGCCTGAAACTGATGTATGATCAGATTGGCAGTCTGAGCGCACTTGATAAGGGCTTGATCCTATTGTTCCTTGAGGGAAGGAAATATGAGGATATTTCAGAGATAACCGGACTGTCAACGACGAATGTAGGGACCCGCCTAGCTCGGATAAAACTAAAATTAAAATCCCGGATTATTAAAAATTAACGCGATGGATCTAGATGAAATCAAGGCTACTTGGACGCAAATGAGCGAGCAACTTGGGCAACAAAAAAAATTAACCGACAAAATCATACTCGAAATGACACAGCAAAAATATCGCAACAAATTTCGCAAAATCAGTACGTTTGAAACCATCGGGGCGGTGTTTTCGTATGCTATTTCCGTATATATCCTTATACATATAGATGAATTGGATACGTGGTACCTTTTAACATCTGGAATAATTACCCTAGGGTGCCTTTTAGTGCTTCCGGTCCTGGTGCTGCGATCTCTTAACAAATTACAGGGTGTCGATTTGGTGCACTCCACGTATACAGAAACCTTCCTTAAATTTAGCAAAGCGAAAGATCACTTGCTCTTTTTGCAGCGCCTATCCATCTTCTGTGGGTTTTTAATACTGTTTACGAGCATGCCCGTATTTAACAAGATACAAAATGGGAAAGATCTTTTTTTAGGCACACAAACGTGGCTCTGGTACATCCCTGTAATGAGTGCTATTTTATTTTTCTTTGCGCGTTGGGTATATGGGCACTATTCAAGTATTACAAAGTCGGCGGAAGCTATTTTAAATGATTTGGATCAATAGGAAACTGAGCGGCTCGTTCCCAGCTGCTTGTGGATATAATCTAAAATCAACATCCAGTTCATTTTAAGAATGAGCGCTGCTGTGGGGACATTGTCATCTTCGATGGCAGAGATGATGCCATCATGTTGATTATCCGATTTATCATAGATGGTTTCATCGGACAATAAGGCTTTCTCGTAAAAAAAGACCCGCGTCTTCAGGTCGGCCAAAATCTGTTGGGCCAATTGGTTTTCATAGTGTCGGGTAAGCAACCGATGAAATTCGAGTTTGGCGGTAATGCGCTGTAAGGTTCCCTGTGCCGTCTTAAAAACCGTTTGTTGCTTTTTAAGGCCCTCGATGCAAGAAGGGAAGAAAACAGAATTTTCAATAGCCAGTACTTCAAGATCAGCGACCAGTTCATAAAGATCTTTCGCTTCCTTTCGATTCAGGTCGGCAATGATAAATCCGCGATTGGGTATCGCTTCAATGATCCTTGCCTGTTGCAATTGTGTCAGGGCTTCACGAATAGGGGTAACACTTACGTTCAGTTTTCTGGAAAGTGCAGCCAAATTGATGGTCTGCCCGCTTACCAATTTTCCAAGTTTCATATGTTCTAAGAGGTATTCGCGAACTTGGTCCCGTAAGATTACTTTTGCGTCCATACTACAAATATACTTAATCGTATACGATTTAAATAACGTTTAGAGGGGCGGCGTATTGCGTGACATACGTGTGACATTCAATTTTTAGGTCTCAAAAGCTGCCAATCAATCCATCATGGCCAAGTTGTATGAAGTCGCTTGTAGACTCAGAGCGCATGTCGCGCTGTTGAAAGTTCCCTGTAATAGAAAGTCAAGATAACTTTAGGGTATCCAATGAATAGGGGATGGGGGATTGAAGATAGGGTTAAAAAAGACGATGAATCATGCCAAATGAGCACTGTTGTGTCCATTTAGGAGGAAAATTATGCGCATTGGTCCATAAATTCACACTTTTATGGCAAAGTATTTGCATCCAAGTTCAACCAAACTTATCTTTGAGGCGTTAAAATAAAAGAATATCCTTATTCCAGCGTCCTAGCGTCTTTTTGTAACACTGAATTATTGGTATTAGATAAGCAATTTTAAAAATTGTCAATTCCGTATCTTTCATGGGGTGCTTCAATGCTGGCGAAATGAAGGATTCGTTCAGACTGATAAAATTAAATAACTTAAATTATAGTGAATGGCAAGAGCACAAGAGACTTATGGTAAAAAGGAGCGGGAGAAAAAACGCTTAAAAAAGCGAGAAGAGAAGCAGAAAAAGAAAGTAGCCCGAAAGGCCTCTTCCACGGGTGGCACCTTCGAGGATATGTTAGTATATGTTGACGAAAACGGTCATTTTACCGATACACCTCCAGATCCCTCCAAAAAAGTAAAAATTGATGCTGAGAGCATCGTATTAGGAATTCCTAAAAAAGAAGAACAAGAAGCCGAAGACCCTATTCATAAGGGAAAAGTTTCGTTCTTCGACAGTTCCAAGGGATTTGGTTTTATCATTGATTCAGACAACCAAGAAAAATATTTCGTGCATGTAAGTGGTCTTATCGATGAAATTATGGAAAACGACAAGGTTTCCTATGAACTGGAAAAAGGCATGAAAGGTTTGAATGCCGTGCGCGTCAAGAAGATATAATTCCTCACAAGCGATTCTTTTAAGGTATTTTCATGCTCTTAGAACTTCTAGGGGTAAAGAAATACAGTTCCTGCCCATTCTTCCCAAAATAACTAATAGAACAAGCTGCATTCTTTCCCAGACTTAAAGCGACTTTTCGGTATACGTTCTTTGCAAACGAATACCTAAAAAGTGCTGTTCATCTAATAACTTTTTTGAATTGTACTAAAATCGGGCGAAATCCGTTTTGGGTACTATAAACCAAAAATTTATGATGATGATCAAGACCATTGCAATGAAAAAACAGGTTCTTTTATTTGGCACAATTGCGGTACTCGCATTTAGCTGTAGTAAGGACAACGAAGTTGCCGGTAATCAACAACTGACGCAGACAGAGCTCAAATCAATTTTGGAAACAGATGATGTTGCCCGAATTGCTGATAATGCACTGGCTGAAATATACAATGGCAACGGGCAAAGTGGAAAATCTGCCAAGGTTTCAGATTGTTATGTGGCCGAATATTCCGAAACCGGATTTACGGCAACTTTTAATAATTGTGTATTAAACGGAACGGAAAATGTGAATGGCACTTTGAATGTCGTATATGCCACCGCTGAAGGAGAGGCTTCCTATACGGCGACTTTTGCCGATTTTTATGTTGGAACCATTAAAATAAATGGCACACGCGCCTATACTATCGTTAGTGATAATGCGCAAGGTAGTATCACTCTTTCGGTCGCCAGTAATTTAGTGGTGACCATGGAAGACGAATCTGTAATTACCGAAAGTGGAACAAAGACTTTTGGAATCGAATTTGGTGATAGTCTTGAAAGCACAACCTATTCGATCGATGGTGATTGGACCGTTCAATTGGATGGTAACACCTATATGGTTACTGTTGGAACTATTTTAGAAGGTAATTTAGCATGCGGGTTTATTACTAGTGGCGACATGATCGTTGACAAAAATGGACTTTACGTAACTATTGCTTTTGGGGATGGTAGTTGTGACAATAAGGCAACCTTAACGTACCCTAACGATGTTACCGAGGAAATTACCATAAACGATTAGAAAATTAAAATAGGATTGTATTTATACCCGGCTATTTTAGCCGGGTTTTTTTATGAATTTAATTCTGAACCAGCTCTTTACTTTGCAAATCATTGTCTGCGAAAATGAAGCCTCCATAGGGTTAATTCAGTATATAGGAAAATGATGAATCCTTAGTGTTTCTGAAATGGTAGGAAGTTTTACATCCGTAGCCAATGAATACTTCGCATATCCATCTCAAATGAGACTTCCCAACGCCTTATCTATATTTGGCACGTTGATTGTGCCTTCTAACCAAAGATGATCCATGAAAACAATTCACTTTCTTTTAATCGCCGTTTGCTGTGCAGATATGCTTTTTTCACAAAAACCGAATGATTCCGCCGACAGAGCGTACGAAAACATAAAGGAGTTGGTATCAAACCGCAGGTTTAGTTTCAATGCCGACAGTGCATCGCCGATTTCAGGCCGCAGTCGTAGTATGACCACAAATGACAATTTCCTTGAATTCAAAAAGGATTCGGTATCGGCGTATTTACCTTATTTTGGGGAAGTTACGACCAGTATTGATTATCCTGATGAAGGTGCTATCACCTTTAACGCAAAACCATTAAAATATAACGTGCTTTTCAATGATAGAAAACGGAGAATCACCATCACATTCGATGTGTCTGGAAAATCAGGTTTATATCGGGTTGTACTTGAAATCAATGGGAGTGGGTTTGCCAACGTACTTGTAAAGAGCATAAACCGAACCGGAATACGATATTATGGGCGTGTGCAGCCATTGAAGGCTTAAAGGAACGAAAGGTGATTACTATTATCAAAATAAAAAAGGGATGCAATTCTTTTGAAGATGCACCCCCCTTTTTAATTGCTATACGAGCCTATAGCCTAGTGTAAGAAATGTCTCGATTCTGCCCACCGAATTCGTTTGCTATCCCTGAAATTGGAAAAGAATGAATGTCGTCTGGATTCTGTTGGTGATTGATTGTTGAATGTTTTCATGATGTTGTTTTTTATATGATTGATGTACTATTTGTACATGTAAAAGTGTTTAACGAGTGTAACTTCGATACTGAGCCCATTGTACTCTTTTGCTATCCTTAAAAGATGAAAAGTAATGGAACGATTTTGATTCTGTTGCAGTTTTTAAATTGTGTGCTTTCATGATTTAAATATTTACCTATTAATTGTTAAATGTTAATTGTTAATTGTTGCTTGTTACTCTTTCTTTTTTAATTCTTTGATCGTACCACCAGTCGGTGTGCCAGCCAAATCCGAATTCATAATATATTTTGGGACGTCTTTGGTGCGGATGTATTGTTTCCATGATTTAAATATTTTGATATATATAGAGAAGACGACAGAAGATTACTTTTGTTACAGTACTATGTAATAAAAGGTACTGTTTTATGTAATATTTAACAAAAATTCTGCTGCCAACAACTAGTAATTTTGACGCATATATCTGTAATATAGGTAGTTATGAATTTTATTGATTTTTAACAAAAAAAATTTTATACGCTACAATATTTGAGGCATGAATAGTAAATCGTCGATTTTGATTATTTTAAACTGTTGTGATATTGCGTCTTCTGCATATTCACAATACAGTTAAGCGATTGGGAAGCGCCGATTTTGGAAAATGGAATAACGAAGCCGATAAGACGATGTGGCTTCTGGTGGGCGAGTGTGATATCGTATGAATTATTGTTGTTTCCCAGAGCTGCTATTGGCCAAGTGACCTAGTCTTTTAATAGTACTTCCATCAATTGATCGAAAGTGCGTATTTCGGTATGAAGTACCCCTCCCATATTTATAATAGGCGTTTGCATCGAATCGATGGGGGAACTTGGCCCATAAATGCGTTGTAGTTGGTCCTTAATTTGAGGATTGGTATCAAGATCGTACGATTGATAGACATATTTACTGTTTTCCAAAGGGCTAATAATACTATCACATGCGATGCATTTCTTCGGGATATAAACGATAATCGGTTTCCTCGGTGCAATTTTGATAGTAATAAATTCCTTTAGCATCGCCCTCTCCGAGATACTATCGCTTACATACAGGTCATAGGTATAGGCAGGTTTTTTGCCTCTTAAGAGGTAGATGGTGGCCAGTTGCACCTTCGAAGCCCCAGGTACTCGTATGAGCCTAGGTTTCGCTTTGCTTTGCCTGAAATCGGTTCCTGAAATGGTTAGCCGAACATCAAAATCCTTTTCGTTTTCGTTCAGGGCATAGAATGCCAAACGGTTGGGCATATCTTCGACAACCACTTTAATAGGCCGATCCTGTGCCATAAGGGGATGCAAAAGTAATAGGAAAAATAAGGTTGCTATTTTGGTCATGGTCGAAAAAACATAGGTCAAGATAGTGAATATTGTAATGTTGGGATAGTCAAATAAAACCTTTTCGCTTTCAATGGTTACAATTTGCAGTTGTTTTTTGATCGTAAAAATTATTTTTAGTAATTCGTTATTCTTAATATTGGCCTCCAAAGGATCCAATCAATTACTTTATGCAAAAATCGGAAAGCCCCTTACTCATATTCCTTGCCTTTTTTGCGATTTATGTTATTTGGGGTTCGACCTATCTGTTAAATAAAATCGCAGTTACCGAATTGCCCGCCTTTATGCTGGCCGGGATGCGTTTTGTGATTGCTGGGCTCTTGATTTTTGGTATTGCCAAAATTTCTGGAATGAGTCTGTACATCAGTTGGAAACAATTTTTCAACGTAGCCCTCGCCGGATTTCTATTTCTGTCTTTCGGGAATGGGGTAGTGGTCTGGGCCCTTAATTTTGTAGATAGTGGCTTCGCTGCCCTGGAAATTTCTGCCCAACCCTTGATTGTGTTACTTTTGATGCGCATCCTTCAAGGAAAAAAAATCCAATTGATGTCGGTCATTGGGATAGTACTCGGGTTTATTGGTATTTATCTGCTGGTCAGCCAAAAACAAATCATTAGCCAAGAGGGTTCGATTCTTGGTATGTTCTTGATTTTTTTGGCGATGTTAAGTTGGGGCTATGGCAGTCTTTTCGTATCAAGTGCCAACCTGCCGTCGAACTACTTCGTCAATACCGGATATCAAATGGTAATCGGCGGTGCGATGATGTTACTTTTCAGTCTGGTAGCAGGTGAAAAATGGACCTCACCCTTACATTGGAGTGGTCATGCGCAATTGTCGATGATATTGCTGATCATCTTCGGGAGTATCGTCGCCTTTACGGCCTTTAATTATCTCCTTCAAGTAGTTTCGCCAGAAAAGGTGGCGACATCAACCTATGTAAATCCCATTATCGCATTGCTTTTAGGCTGGTACTTTTTAAGTGAACAGATTACCGCTCAGTCGATAGTAGCTGCGGTTGTTTTGTTAACAGGGGTTTATTTTATCAATACCAGTAAAAAATTGGTCTTATTTTCCAGGTTTTCGAGCAAAACGAGTAGTAAAACCTTGGGAGAATAATGTGAAGTCGCAGTCTTTAATGAATTTATAAAATCCCTAATATTTTAAAATATGAAAAATCTGGCCTTCATTCTTAGCATTATACTCTTGGTTAGCTGTACTTCACGAAAAGAGGTATCCCTGTTTAATGGGAAAGACTTAACAGGATGGCATGTCGACGTACCTGAAATGGACACAATTCCCAGCGCCATAAATCCGTTTATCATTCGCAATGGCCTTTTGGTAAGTATGGGAAACCCACAGGGACATCTCATCACCGATGCAAGCTATGCCGATTTTCGTCTTGATATCGAATATCGATTTGCGGGTGAACCGGGTAATTGCGGGGTTTTGGTCTTTGCATCGACTCCAAGGGCATTGTACAAAATGTTCCCAAAGTCAATAGAAGTTCAAATGGAACATACCAATGCTGGGGATTTTTGGTGCATTGTTGAAAATATAGTTACCGATAATATGGAATCGCGGAGGGGACCAAAGGAAGATTGGGGAATTACCGAAGGCAAAGAGCGTAGGATTATGAATCTTACCGATGATTCCGAAAAACCATTAGGGGAATGGAATTCAATGAAAGTCGAATGCCTTGATAATCAGATCAAGGTCTGGGTCAATGGGGATTTGGTAAATTATGGCTACGATGCAACTGCCCGGAGCGGTCAAATTGCACTTCAGGCGGAAGGTGCTGAAGTAGCATTCAGAAAAGTGCTTTTGACACCAATAACCGAGCTAAGTAAATAAAGAATTGGTTTAAGACCAATGCCTTGCAATTTTTTTTCGAAGAAATGCAACGCTACGTGCTAGTTGTGCCATACCGTCGACCCCATCCTCAATGCTGATCCACCCATCGAATCCGACCCGTTTCAATTCGGTAAATATCGCGTCATAATCATTGAGGCCCTTTCCGATCTCTCCATGCCGCAAACGGTTGGCATATCCTTGGGACCCATTTTCCTCTGAACGTAAATCTTCGATGGTACCTTCAATGAGATACCGGTCGCTGGCATGCATGGTGACCACACGGTCAGAAATGCGATACAGTAGTTCCAAGGGGTCTTCACCAGCGAGAAAGGCATTACTTGGGTCATAATTCACTCCGAAATTAGGATGGTCGATCCTAGCCACCAGGCGGCAAAAGACATCCATTTTTTGTGCAAATTCAGGGTATTCCCAAAAATCATCCTTGTAGTGGTTTTCAAGAATAAGGGTGATGCCCATTTGCATGGCATAGGGCAAACAGGCCTCGATGCATTCAGCGGCCAGATCAATGCCTTCCGTCAACGAGAGTTCCGGGCGCCTTTGACCCGACAATACCCTACAATAGGATCCCCCGAGAGCATGTGTCATTTTAATCCAATCGTGTTGCTTGTCGATTTCGAGCTGACGATACGTTGCATCGGGATGGGTAAAATCGGGAGAGCAACATACCATTGGAATCGTTTTTCCCTTTTTTTCAACCTGGTGACGAAAAATCGGCCAATTCGCACTGTCCGCCATTTCAAGAAACCCCGCATACCATTCGAGGCCGTCAACCTCTAAATTGCAAGCGAGTTCAATCCATTCTGAAACCTTCATGGTCCCGTCCTTACAAAGGGCGTGCATAAAGGCTTTTGGGAATACTGCGAGTTTCGGCATTCTTTGTTAACGATTACTGTTCACTGTTCACTGTTTACTGTTCACTGTTCACTGCCTACTGCCTACTGCTTACTGTTCACTGCTTACTGCTTACTGCTTACTGCTTACTGCCTACTGCCTACTGCTTACTGTTCACTGCTTACTGCTTTCTGCGTACTGCCTACTGCTTACTGTTCACTGCTTACTGTTCACTGCTTACTGCCTACTGCTTACTGCCTACTGCTTACTGCCTACTGCCTACTGCCTACTGCTTACTGTTCACTGCTTACTGCTTACTAAGAATTGCTACAACTTCTTGGGAGGATTACGGCCAATCATAGGGAATTGTTCAACCTCTATAACTTGTCCGCTTATAGGACCACTTTCATCAGACAACAAATAAATGGCGGCGGCCGCTAGCTCTTCAGGAGTAAAAAGCCGCTTTGATGGGGAAAATACCTCTGGAAGTTTTTCATACCAATCTACGGGCATTCCTTGTTCACGTTGTTTGATTAATTCATGTTCGGTAAGTACCCATCCCGGATTTATTTGGTTCACACGTACCCCATATTCCCGAAACAGGCTATCCCCAAGATTTCTACTCAACGTCATCAACGCGCCTTTTGAGATACTATAGGCCAATAAATTAGGCTCCCCACTCCATGAATTTATAGAGCCGATATTGACCACACAGCCCTTTGTTTTGGTTAAATGGGGTAGTGCGGTCTGTATAATCGCGAAGGGTGCGATCGCATTTACCGCTAGCATCCTTTCTAAATAGGAGACGGTTGTATTCGTTATATTAGATGATGCTATAATGGCTGCATTATTCACTACGGCATCGAGTTTGCCAAAGGCCTCCAAAGCGCTATTTGCCAATTTGATGGGGGCATCATTTTTTGTGATATCAAGGGTGATATGGGTGGCATTATTCTTCCCTAATTCCTTTACCAGATTTTGGCCATCCTGCTCTTCAAGGCCATTTAGTACCACTTGGGCGCCTTCTTGAACGCACCGGCGGGCAATGGCCTTGCCGATGCCCGTGTAACTGCCGGTAATTAAAATAACCTTATCTTTTAATCGCATCTTTTTTCAATTTGGTTTTAAAACGCTTTTTACGACATTCCCTGAATGCATTTCCCCAAATGCGACCTGCCAATCGGTAAGTCCCCATATACCTCCGATTATGGGCCTCACGTCTAACCTGCCAGTGGCTAGCAGGGTTAGTACTTTCTCCCATATTGGCCAATTATGGCTAAAACTGCCTTGTAGACGAATATTTTTCTGAACCAAGGGGTCTAATGAAAAGTGTAAGGGTTTCGGCCCCCAACCTACCTTGGTAATCTGCCCATTGGGTCGTACCAATTGAAGGGCCATCTGCAGGGTCTCACTCACACCGGCCGCATCGATAACACAGTCGACCCCAAGACCGTCTTGTTGCTGTGCCCAGGTCATTGCATCGCCGATAATCGTTTCACACCCATATTGACGCGCGACCCCCAAGCGGGTCTGATCATTTTCCAAACCTACGACGGCTACCTCCGCACCGCACAGTTTTGCCATGGCAGCACACAGAATTCCAATAGTGCCAGGTCCTAGTACGATAACCCTATCGCCTGGTTTTATGTTCGAATTCATTACCACCGCATTGTACGCTACAGAGCACGGTTCGGTCAGACAAGCCTGTTCGAAAGGCAAACTTTCGGGGACCTTATGAAGGCAGCGGGCAGGAACTTTAACAAAGCGGGTCATGGCTCCATTCACCCCATAGCCGAAACCTTTACGGGTTGGATCTAAGTTATAGAGGCCTTGTTTGGAAAGCGGATTATTGACATCGATGATAGCAGCTGTTTCGCTAACCACCCGATCGCCTTCTTTCCAGATTGCCACATTCTTTCCCATTTCTAGAATGTGTCCACCAAATTCGTGTCCTAATACCACTGGATAGTTCACGGGCCAACTGTGATCTGCCGACCATTGATGTAGGTCGCTACCGCATACGCCAACATTGGCTACCTCTAAGAGTACGTCTTCATCACCAATAAGGGGTTTAGGTACCTCCCGAATTTCAACACTGCCTTTTTCAGGGGCATAATTTACAACTGCAATCGATTTCATGGGAGTTCAATTTTATGTAAGTGTACCATAGGCATGAATTTTTTGACATATGAGCCGTAAGGAGCTTTCCAAATCGCCGCTGGCTGTTTTAAAAGCATCGGCATCAATGGTCAATGGTGCTCCCAACACAACCAAAGGAGCCCCATATTCCGGGCAACAGATCGCCTGTTCCAAGGTTAGGCCGCCGACTGCCTGTACAGGCACCTGTACCGCGTTTACTACAGCGCGTAACTCATCTAACGGACTCGGCATGCGTTTTCCCGAACCTGCAATTCCACGCCGCTCATCATACCCGATATGGTGTATGACATAGTCGCAGCCCAATGCTTCAAGCATGCGGGCGCCTTCCACCATATCGGGACACCCTAAATTATCACCCATCACATGAATACCATAATCCTTGCCGGCCTGTACGACCATTTTAATGGTTTCCTCATGGGCCCTTGCCATAACTACGACATGGGTAGCACCTGCCTTGGCCATCATTTCGGCCTCCAGATACCCGCCATCCATGGTCTTGAGATCGGCAACGATCGGAATGCCAGGGAAGGCCTTCCGCAATCTTCGAACACAATTCAGACCTTCGGCGAGGATCAGGGGCGTACCTGCCTCGAGCCAATCTACACCGGCGCGTAAGGCCATAGTTGCAGTTTCCAGGGCTTCCTCGATATTCGTCAGGTCCAATGAAATTTGTACTATGGGCTTCATCCTATAAATATAGAAATTTAAGGTTTAGAACGGCGTTATAAAATTATGAGGTGCTGCTATTTTGCGCTCTTATCGCAGATCGTATGTTCAAATAGGCCCACCCGACCCCTACAAACCGAATGGGCAATCGGGTACCGCTGCTTTATGGCTCCTTTCCCGCAAATACAGAAAAAAAGGCCAATAAAAATTGCAGAATTTTCCAGACTATTTTCATGCCAAAACTAAATTACAGCGTTTGATCAAAATTTGAATCGATAGGCATGTGTCTAAATTCGCCCAAAACGGATTCTGATAGTATCGTAACAGCGCCGGGGCCGAGATCATCCAACGAAATCATTCCGATGCGAACACGAACAAGCCGAAGGGTAGGAAAACCGACTGCCGCGGTCATTTTTCGAACCTGGCGAAATTTTCCTTCGGTCAAGGTCAAGCTGATCCAGGATGTTTGACGATGTCTGCCCAGTCGTATTTTGCGATTCGCTTCCGGGAAATTTGATGGAGGCTGCATTTTTTCAACGCCAACGGCCCTTGTCAGGTACTTTTTACCGTTTAGGCCGATCTCAATGCCGATATGTAGCTGTCGAATTGCACTGGCGGTGATTTCACCGTCGAGTTGGGCATAATATTCCTTTTCAATCCCGGAACGATTAATAGTGTCGCTCAGTTTTCCATCGGTAGTAAGTAAAAGTAGACCTTCTGAATTTTCATCCAAGCGGCCAATGGGCATAGTTCCCTTAGGAAAATTATGGAGTTCGGTCAAAAAACGTTTTGTCCTAGCTTCTTTAGCATTGTTGGAGACCATTTGACTGAGCATGCCATAGGGCTTATACATCTTAAAATGACTCGGGTTGGTTTTTGACATGGTCGTAAGATAATAACACCCTTTTTTTGCCTTTCGGTAGCATCGTGCGCACGGACTTGCTTTTCAATTTAAAATCTAACAAACGGGCTTATGGCAATCGTTTTGATAAATGTACAAAATCAACTACTAGGATTTCAAGACGATATTTTATAACTTTTCAAATCGTTAAAAAAGGGATATGTGCTATGACATCAAGGCAAGCTTGGAAGCCCAGTTGAAAAGGGCTAGAAGGGAAAATGATTTACACGCCATTGCGGAAATACTTGAAAAACTGGTGCCATTGACCGATCTTCCCATCTATCATGCATCGGGATTCAGTCATCCTGAACTCCTAATTTATACGGATCGGTCGCCCTATTTCCCTCAAGTCGCAACTTGGGGCCTGGTTCCGAATTGGGTGAGAAACGAAGATCAAATGCTAAAAATGTGGAACACCACCTTGAATGCCAGAGGCGAAACTATTTTCGAAAAGCCTTCCTTCCGGAATGCTGCCAAACACAATCGCTGCCTACTTTATGTGGATGGATTTTATGAACACCATCATTTCAAAGGAAAGACCTATCCGTTTTTTATCCAAAGAAAAAACAAGGAACCCTTTGCTTTTGCCTGCCTATGGAGCGAATGGGATAATTACGAAAACGGGGGAAAGCTTACGACCTTCTCAATAGTCACCACAAAGGGTAATCCGCTGATGGCCAAAATTCACAACAATCCAAAACTCGAGGGGCCACGTATGCCTTTGATCTTACCATCAGAACTTGAGGATAAATGGCTGGCTACGTTACATGATGACCTCGATATTAAGCAAATTCAGGAATTGATCCAAGAATACCCTGCAGAAGAATTGGAAGCTTTTACGGTACATCGGTTGCGGGGAAAAGAGTATATGGGGAATGTCGAAGCCACCTCGGAGCCATTTACCTATGAGGAACTCGAGTTCTAATGGTCCTGAATTACCAAAATGAAATAACGATCGTACTCAAGGCAATGAGAAAGAGTAATCCCAATCCGGCTGCCAAAAGGCGAATCGAAAAATTAACGTATTTGAATTTTTGAGCGGCAATCTTAGAATTGATGTAGATTTGCTGTCCCAATTGATCGAACAATTCATCCTCGATCAAACTGACGCGATGAAATGTTTTGGCGAACTCCTTGATGTTGCCATATTTTGAAATCACATCCCCGAAGAAAAACATGTTCTTTTCGTATTTATCCTCGATTTTCGGCATAAAACAGCGAATACTGTAATAGATAGACCCAACGGTTGAAATAAACCAGAGGCCCAAGAATATATAAATAAAAAAGAAACTCGAGGCCATTACAAGTACCTCCTCGACGTGGGTATACGTAAAATTAAAGAGGATGCCATAGAACGAAAGAATTAAACCTGCTTTGATTTCCGAAGCTCTGATAAGTGAGAAAACGTAGTTGATACTGCCCCAGTAATGATCCACTAGGTCTTCGGCGTGCCCCCTTGATGCTTCATGGCGAAAAACCACTTTTGGCTCCTTAAGATCTTCCGGTTCTGTTAGCTGATCCATCTATTAAAAATTTATAATTAGAGTACACCGTTATCTAAAAAGACTCTTTTCCAGAATTAGGGTACTACATCTGGAATAAGGCAGTAAGAATGACGGCTGCGCTTCATTTAATTTTCCATGTAATTTTTCTGAAAGATACTAAAATTACGTGTGATTTATTTTTTTGAGTTTTTTTCGTGGCACCAAGGTCTAAAAATGCCTGTAAACCCATTGACTATTTCCTTTGATCATAAAAAGGGGCCCTTCGGACGGGAAAATAATACGTTCGGACAATTTTTCCCCTTCGGTTGGCATTATTGTTTATCTTTCTCGTATCGAGGTCTGTTGCTTCATTTGGGAACGATTTCCAGGTCTATAGTATTTTGGAATACCCCTTTTATTGGAACGAACTAATTGAAAATAAAAAGCCTAATAACCAATCCGTATGAAATTAAACCATCCCTTTTTAATAGTACTCGTATCCGCAACATTATGCTTTACGGGCGTATATGGCCAAAATACACACTATGTCACGCTGAATGTAGACACCGATGCACTTAAGAACAACCAAAATGCCGGCGCCGTGAGTTATTTCACAACTGACGATGCTACCGAGGTACTTAACAATGATTCCCCGGAAACGTTTACGATTTTAGTAGATGTCGGTGACAATATAGTTTGGGACGGGGTATCGACCGCTCCATCAAATGAAGCCATACGAATCAAGAAGATAAAGTATAAAAGAGGTCCCAGAATTTTTAGCAATGATGATATTGATGGCGAAGTAAGTGTCGCCGCAGGTATCATTAGGGGCACAGGGCCAGATGGCTATGTATATACCATCCAATTTCAAGTAGGAGATAAGAACAGGGTGTTTACCATTGATCCGGTAATCAAAACAAAATAAATCGAGCAGATAACCCGCTCGGTGGGTGTTTAAGATGGTTGACTTTTTAAAGTTAAAAAAAACAGCATTGAAAAAAGCCCATTTCGTTATAGGCTTTTTTTTTATTTTAAGTAGTACTATCCATGCCCAGGACCAAAGGAAGGCAGATAGTCTGGAGGGTGTTTATAATTCAGGCAGCTTCGAGGAAAAGAATCGGATGCAGTTGCTGTTAGATCTTGCCTATGAACAACCAGATCCCGATAGATCCTGCTATACGGCCAAGAACTTTATGACCTGGCCACTTCATTAAATTCAGCCGAATTCATAATCGGGGCCATGCGGCAAAAAGGCAATGCACTCCGGCTCAAAGGAAACCTAAGCCAATCATTGGAAAATTATTTCGACGCGATCAAAATTGCAGATAGTTTAAGTAGAAAAAGCGATCTTGGACGTTTGTATTTGAGCATCGCTGCAGACTATGCGATCATGGAAAACCATGAGAATACTACGGAATATTATAAAAAGGCAATCGATATTTTTAAGGAATTGAACGATACCTTAGGGTATGCCAATTCAATAGAGAATTTAGGGGATTATTACAACCTAACACGCTATCAACCCGATTCAGCCTTGGTATTATTTAAGGAATCGGGTGCCCTATTCAATAAACTTAACAATAAGACCGGTCTGGCCTACAACCTGGGGAATGTAGGATTGGCCTATGCGCAATTAGGGGAAACCGATAGTGCCGAAAACAATATTACCCAGGCCATTGACTTGCTTGAAGAACAAGGGGACCTTTATCCGATCGCCGTATACCTAACGTATATGTCAGACATTTATGCCGATAAGGAAGACTGGGATGCTGCCTTTGGTTATGCACAGCGCAGCCTACGTTTGGCAAAACAGTATGGCCTTAAGGAACAGGTAAGTGAGGCGTTTCTAAAATTGTCCCAATTATATGAACGAACTGGCTATTCAGGTGCGGCGCTTAGTTACTACAAAAATTACATTACCTACCGCGATAGCGTAAAAAACATTTCGGATATACAGTCAATGGCAGACCTGCGCACCAATATGGAGGTATCCCAAAAGCAAGCGGAAGTTGATTTGTTGAACCAACAAAAGCGTACCCAAAAAATCGTGGCCATTGCTACTGCGGTCGCCCTATTTTTGATATTTATATTGGCCCTGGTCTTATACCGCCGTAACCGATTTATCAGACATACCAACAAGGTCATTCAACAAGAGCGCGACCGCTCGGATGCGCTGCTTCACAATATCCTTCCTGAAGAGACCGCAGCTGAATTAAAGGTATATGGGAAGGTGGCTGCGAAAAAATTTGAATCGGTCACCGTTATGTTCACCGATTTTAAAAATTTTACGAACTATGCCGAAAATCTCTCCCCAGAAGAATTGGTCGAGAGTGTTGGCTTCTATTTTTCGAAATTTGACGAGATAATGGAAAAGCACAACCTTGAAAAGATCAAAACGGTTGGCGATGCCTATATGTGCGCCGGGGGCTTGCCCTTCCCGTCAAAAGACCATGCCCTGAACATGATGAAGGCCGCATTTGAGATCCTTGACTTTGTGGAAACCGCAAAGAAGAAGGAAGACGCTGATCATCACGACTTTGAGATCCGAATTGGCATCAATACTGGCCCTGTGGTCGCCGGGGTGGTCGGGAGTAAAAAGTTCTCCTACGACATTTGGGGTGATACGGTAAATGTGGCTTCCCGTATGGAGGCCAATTCAGAACCTGGGAAGGTCAATGTGTCAAAAGGCACCTATGAGCTTATAAAAAACGAATATGATTGCGAATACAGAGGCGAAATAGCAGCTAAAAATCGAGGCAAAATCAAAATGTATTTTGTCAAGGATATAAATAAAGTGCCTAACACCTTATGACCGTCAAATTTTAGCATATCTGGATAGCCCTCGAGTAGGTTGGCCCGAAGGCCATCAAGCCTTAAAAAGAAATTACAACCAAACTTAAGAGTGACTACTATACCAAGAAAATATAGATTATTTTTAAGAATTGAAAATCCTTCATCCAAAACCATACACATGAGAGCGATTACTGTACTTTTCCTAGCCTTTATTACTACTTTTTCTTTTTCACAAGCAGACCAATCGACCTATCAGGACTTAAAATATCGGATGATCGGCCCCTTTCGGGCAGGGAGAACCGTTGGGGCCGTGGGCATTCCGACCCAACCCAATGTCTTTTTTATAGGCGTGAACAATGGAGGCGTTTGGAAAACCGATGATTATGGCAGAACGTGGAACCCTATTTTTGATGAGGCACCTACCGGCTCCGTTGGTGATTTGGCCGTATCACCTTCAGATCCCAATATAATATATGTAGGCACCGGCGAAGGCTTGCATCGTCCCGATCTTTCAGTAGGAGACGGGATGTTCAAAACGACCGATGGCGGAAAACATTGGCAACACATCGGCTTAGACGACGTACAGCAAATTAGCCGGGTGATCATACATCCCACCAATCCGGATATTGTTTTTGTCGCTGGCCTGGGGCATCCGTATGGGGCCAACGAAATGCGGGGAATCTTCCGATCTCTCGATGGGGGAAAAACCTGGGAAAAAACGCTGTATCTCAATCACAATACCGGGGCCATTCAGGTTGAATTCGACCCCAACGATCCCACAATACTATATGCCGATCTTTGGGAACATCAGGAAGGTCCTTGGGAAAACGCCTCCTTTTCAGGGCCGAATAGCGGCTTGTACAAATCTACTGATGGGGGTACGACATGGAGAAAAATAGAAAAAGGATTGCCTGGGGCAGAACAAGGCTTGGGTCGCATCGGCCTTGCCATATCAAAGAGCAATTCAAAACGGTTGTTTGCCACGGTTGATGCCAGGGAAAATGGAGGGGTGTATCGCAGTGACGATGCTGGGGATAGTTGGATGCTTATTTCCGAAGACCACCGTCTGTGGGGGCGGGGAAGTGATTTTGCCGAGATCAAAGTGCATCCTAAAAATGAAAATATCGTCTTTGTAGCCAACGTGGCCTCCTATAAATCAAATGATGGAGGACTTAGCTGGACCTCTATCAAAGGGGCTCCTGGGGGTGATGATTACCACCGCATTTGGATCAACCCACTTCAGCCCGAGATTATGCTATTTGCCGCGGATCAAGGTGCCGTTGTCACCGTAAATGGGGGTAAGACCTGGGGGTCTTGGTACAATCAACCGACATCTCAATTGTATCATGTATCAACCGACAATCAATTTCCGTATTGGGTCTATGGCGGACAGCAAGAAAGTGGAGCTATCAGTGTAGCGAGCAGGGGCAATGGGGGTCAGATTTCTTTTCGGGATTTTATGGGCGTTGGCGCCGATGAATATGCCTATGTGGCTCCAGATCCAAACGACCCCAACATTATTTATGGCGGACGCGTAATTCGATTTAACAAAAAGACCGGACAATCCCAAAACGTAGCCCCGGAAACAATGAGATCTGGGGAAATTCGGTATTTGCGCACCATGCCATTGCTTTTTCATCCGGCAGATACAAAGACCTTATTGTTTGGTACTAACGTTGTCTGGAAAACGCAGGATGGGGGACAACACTGGGCGCAGATCAGTGGTGACTTAACCAGAAAACAACCTGCTGTTCCCACAAGTGTGGGCGATTTCCAAGAGGAAGCCATGCAGAAAATGCCACAGCGTGCGATTATTTACGCCTTAGGCCCATCACCTCTGGACAAGGACATCCTATGGGCGGGCTCTGATGATGGCCTTGTACATGTAACCACTGATGGGGGTACTACCTGGAAGGACGTTACCCCACCTGCCTTGACTTCCTGGGACAAGATCTCCCAAATAGATGCTGGTCATTTCGAAAAGGGCACTGCCTATATTGCCGTGAATGCGATCCGCAAGGACGATATGCAACCACACATATACAAAACACATGATTTTGGCGCTAGCTGGACAGAAATTGTAACTGGAATCGATGTTTCAGGGCCTGTAAATGTGGTTCGGGAAGATGGCAAACAAAACGGATTGCTTTTTGCCGGAACAGAGCGGGAGGTCTACTTTTCAAACGACGACGGCGCCACCTGGAAATCACTCCGTTTGAATATGCCGCCAACTTCCATACGCGATTTGGTAGTGCATGATAATGATTTGGTGATTGGCACCCACGGGCGGTCCATTTGGATTCTTGACGATTTTAGTCCGTTGCGAAAACTTTCCACTGCTATTACTCAAGCACCTTATCTATTCGAGCCCGTCATGGCCACCCGTGTTCGATTCAATATGTTCGCAGATACGCCTTTGCCACCAGAAGAACCCACAGGTCAAAATCCCCCAGACGGCGCTATTCTCGATTATTATCTGAAAACGGATGCCCAAAAAATATTCCTAGAGATCTTAGATAGTGCCGGGAACAAAATCAACTGGTTTGCAAGTGATGATTCTCAAGAAGTCATGGATTCGACACGATTACAGCATCCGACCTATTGGATCCGGCCTCAAAAAATGCTCTCTACCGACAAAGGCCACCATCGATTTGTGTGGAATTTACGTTACAAGGAACCCCGTGGGGCGAATCGCAGTTTGGCGATAGCAGCCGTTTTCGAGAATACGGCCAGTGGGCCAATGGGCCCATTTGTAGCGCCGGGGAATTATACCATTCGACTTACCGTTGACGGAACCGTATTAGAGCGTCCCTTAGACGTGCAACTAGACCCTAGGTCAACGATGACAGCAGAAGGCCTCAAGCTGCAAGATGATCTATCCCTTGTTTGCTACGCTAGCTATAATGCCCTGCAAGACATTCGCGAAACCATAGATCAGCGACTGTCAAGCGGTGAAAAATTGAGAAAAAGCACTAAAGAGGCCTTTGAGAAGTTTCGAGGAAATGGTGCGCCCGACGCGGGCGATATGCTTTATGGAAGTATTCGAGCAGCTACGTTGGAAAACGAAACCCTTGTAGGCCTGCAAGAGAAATTTCTCTTTTTGATCGATGTATTGCAAAGTGCAGATGCACACCCAACGTCCCAGACACAGGCAGCTGTACAAAGTTTGGCACAGCGGACTAAGGAAATGGTAACTCGCTGGAACGGTTTGAAATAGCGCGCCTTTAATTGCTTTCTATTTCAAATTAGGCATTCGTTTAGAAGGATTATTTGATTCTATAGGGGGAAACCCCATTCTGGACTTCAAAGGGCCTTTTATAGGACAATTCACCAAGCGTGGCCGTCATAATATAGGCGCCGGCTTTAATGAAATTGTCGTAATGTACAAAGTAGGGGTAATCACTTTTTAACTTTTGTAAAATAAGGTCCCAACGATACTGGTTGAATCCTTTATGGCCATCAAACGTGCGCTTCCAAAGTTCGTTATTGCTTGTGTCCCGAAGGGTTAGGGTGATTTTTTTTGGTTCGTTGAGCCACAGCGTAAAGACTGATTTTTCAAGCGTACGATAATCGGGTTCTCCTCCCGCAGAATTAAACCAAGGCCTTGTTATTCGCGGAACATCAAAAAAGTAGTCTTGATCCGTGGCTAATTTTTGTTCGAACATTTTTTGTAATGGTCTGAGATTGGTCTTATAGATCCCCCTGCCGTGTGTAGCCACCACTAGGTCCATGGTAGCTTCTTGAATTTCCAGATCGGCAATCGCTACGTTGGGCATGTCGTGGCCTAAATAAGACCAGTTGGCACCACGATCAATTGATACATAAACCCCTCGTAGCCCCCCGGAATATAAAATGTTTTCATTGGTAGGATCCTCTAGGACCACATTGATCGGTTCATCGGGCAACCCGTTTGAAATACTGTTCCAATTTTTACCGTTGTCTTCCGAAACATACAAATAGCAGTGAAGATCATCATAATTGATACCCGTCATGGCGAGGTATACACGTTCTGGTTTAAACCGGGAGGCACAAATACTTCGAATATAGTTATGGGCGAGTCCGGCCGAATGTTCTTCCCAACTAGCCCCATCATTTTTAGAGACCCAGAAGGCACCTTTGTCGGTTCCAGCATACAAGACGCCTTTTTCGATCGGGGACTCGATAAGGGCACCCGTTGCAAAAGATTCCTTTGCCTTTATGGAGGAATTAGCCAGATTCGGACTTATCACATTCCACGTATCGCCGCGATCGACGCTTTTAAAAATGTAATTCCCGCCATGGTATAGGGTCTTGCTTTCGAAGGGGGATATAAAATAGGGCGTGATATAGTTAAAATTTAACGAATCGTTGAGCGCCTTGGGAAGTGTTGGCTCTATCGAGACCGCGATATCCTTTTTTCTATCTAGTCGCATCGCATGGCCATGTTGCATGCTGTAATACGCAATCGTCGGATCTTTGGGGTCGACTTGGGAGACACAGCCATCACCACCATCCCAAGGGTCGATCCATAGATACTTCCAGGTATCCGGAAAATTTGTATTGATCTCCTTGGGCGGTCCATACACCGTGGCATCATCTTGTGTACCACCATAAATAACATAGTTCGATTGATCGATCGTGATGTCATAAAATTCTCCCGTGGGGATATTATTATAATGCATCCAGCTGGCTCCCTTGTCATAGCTCACATAAAATCCACCGTCATTCCCCAGGGCCAAATGATCAGGATTCTCGGGATCGATCCATAATTCACATTGATCGAGATGGAGGCCTTGTGCCAAACTTGGGGTCATATGGGTTACCTGTCCCCCAATAAATTCGAAGCTTTTACCGCCATCGACACTATGGGCCAGTCGCACCCCGAGACAAAATACCTCCTCATCATTTTGTGGGTTCACATAGACATCGGTAAAATACCAGCCAATACCGGGAAAAATTTTAAAGGCCTGGTCGTGTGTTTTTGACCAATTTAAACCACCATCCACGGTTTTGTAAAGTTCCGCAGCAAAATCGCTACTATTATTAAGATTGTCGATAAGGGCATAGGCCTTTAACGGATTCGTGGCTGAAACCGTAAGGCCGATTCGGCCGATCTTAGGTCCGGAAGGGAGGCCATTCTTACATAAAACCCAGGAGTCCCCGCCATCATTGCTTCGATATACCCCGCTATTTTTACCACTGATGCCCGGGTAGACCTCCCATAAGGAAGCATACATGATTTTGGGATCGATCGGGGAGATTACGACTGCATTAGCGCCCGTCTTATCATCTTTAAACAATACATGTTCCCAGGTGTGGCCGCCGTTACTTGATTTGTAGAGACCGCGATTTTTGTTCTTAGACCACAAATGTCCTAACACGCATACAAAAACAATATCAGGATTTGTTGGATGAACGGCGATTTCGGCAATCGACCACGAATCTTCAAGCCCGATAGGGTCCCACGTTTCCCCGGCATCCTTGGATCGGTACATGCCCGTCCCAGGAAGCGTAAAGTTTCTCGGTTTCTTGAGATTTTCGCCGGTTCCTAGATAGATTATTTTGGGATCCGAGGGCGCAAGTGCTACGTCTCCGATACCAGGGGTCGGTTTGTCATTGAATACCGACTTCCAGCTAAGGCCATGATTGGTAGTCTTCCATAATCCACCAGAACCAAATCCGACATACATGGTACCCGGATGGGTGGCATCGACCTGCACAACATCTGCCCGGGCCGAATTCAGGGTAGGGCCCAAAGAAATCCAATCAAGTTTAAAATCACTATGCACCTTCATTGCGTTAAAAGCCGTAAAGGAGGTCTCGAGCGGTGAAGTAGGCTGTTGTGAGACTGCCACAGAGGTGCTAAAGGTGCAGATAAAGCAAACAATGACCGATTTAATGAAGCTGTGTTTGCTTCTTGAAAAACTAGGATTCAACATTTGAAAAAGTTTGGATATTCATTTTACTGACGTGGGATTCTAAAATGGTTTTGCCGATATATAGAGATAGTAAGATATCAAAAATAAAATTGTTTCGATACAAACAAGCCAAAATCAAGTATCTTTATAAAACAGCTAGAAACCAAACAACCATATAGCAAGAAATGAAAACCTTTCCCAGTATATTCAACGACGTCATCGGACCCGTAATGCGAGGTCCCTCAAGTTCACATTGTGCCGCTTCCTTGCGTATTGGCCGATTGTGTCGGGATCTTATGGACGGCGATATTCAGGAAGTACGCATCGAATTCGACCCCAACGGCTCTTTGGCCACTACTCATAAAGGCCAAGGGTCAGATATGGGCCTATTTGGGGGATTTCTAGGCTGGGAGGCCGATGAAGAACGCCTACCTTACTATTTAAGTGCCATCGAAGAAGCCGGTATTCAAATAAAAATCGATATTCATCCGTTCGGGGCCACCCATCCCAACACCTATAAGATTACACTCAAAAACAATACGGAGACGCGAATGGTCACCGCACTTTCTACGGGTGGCGGAATGATTGAGATCATTGAGATCGATGGGGCAAAAGTATCAATGCAAGGTGATTTTTATGAAACGTTGGTCTATGTAGCCAACCCAGGGGATTTGTGCACTTTAATTGAAACTTCGTTTTCGTGCGATGAAATTGCATTTCGAGATGGAACCCGGCCCTTTATTGAGATAAAGTCAGATCGGTTTCTACCACAAGAAGTATTTCAGGAGCTGCTTGTCATACCCGATGTTTTGAGTATCAAAAACCTACATCCAGTACTGCCGGTCCTTGCGCGAAAGAATCTTAGTGTTCCCTTTATCACTTGTGAAGAAATGCTTGAATATAACAAGGATAAAAATTTAGATTTGTGGGAGTTAGCTGTTGAATATGAAAGCATACGTGGCGCTATTTCCAAAGAAGAAGTCTTCGAAAAGATGCGGGAAATCGTGGTCATCATGCAGCGTGCCATCGAAATAGGATTAAAAGGCACCACGTATGAAGATCGTATTTTAGGGCCTCAATCACAAGGGTTTCAAAAACGTATGAAAGATGATACGTTGATTGCAGGGGATATTCTAAACCAAGTGATCCTGTATACCTCCGCTATGATGGAAGTGAAAAGTTCGATGGGGGTAGTGGTAGCTGCCCCAACAGCCGGATCATGTGGCGCTTTGCCTGGGGCGGTTATCGGGGTTGGCAATTCAATGGGGCTATCGCAGGACGAAATCGTAAAAGCGATGCTGGCTTCCGGACTTATAGGCGTATTCATCGCTGCCCATGCAACGTTTGCCGCTGAAGTAGGTGGGTGTATGGCCGAATGCGGATCTGGTTCCGGAATGGCGGCCGCAGGAATCGTGGGACTGAAAAAAGGCACCTTAGGGCAAGCCTTGTCAGCGGCGTCGATGGCCTTGCAATCGTGTTTGGGAATGATCTGCGATATGATTGCCGATCGTGTGGAAGCCCCCTGTCTCAATAGAAATGTACTGGCAGCAACGAATGCCATTTCCTGTGCGAACATGGCTTTATCAGACTACGACCATCTGATTCCTTTGGATGAAGTAATCGAAACCATGAAAAGAGTCGGGGATGCCTTACCCAATACGTTGCGCTGTACCGGTTTAGGAGGCCTGGCCATCACCAAGACCGCGAAGAAAATCGAGGCCCAATTGGAAAAAGGGGAAGTAGATCGTAAAAAGACCTTTTTTAAAGTTTGTTAACCAGGAAGGTTCGATATCTTGGGGTTGAGTTTGAGAATCCTGTAAATAGCAAACTGGCCATGACGATATGAACTTCCTTTAAAAGCCTTCTATGCTAACAATCATTTGGATCACTTTGGCCGTTCTTACGATAGGATTTGCTGTTATATTGACCCGGGACTTTTTAGCACACAGAAATTCGTTAGAAGATAGTAGTTGGCTGAAAACCGGCGTTATCGGCTTCGTCGTTAATTTTTTTGACGTGCTCGGCATTGGTTCCTTTGCGCCACAGACGGCCCTTTTAAAGTTTACAAAACAGACCTCTGACAAATTGATTCCGGGTACCATGAACGTTGCCAATACGATTCCGGTATTGCTGCAGGCCATTGTATTTATCACCATTATCGAAGTAGATCCGGTAACCTTGATCTCGATGTTTATCTCGGCTGCCGTAGGCGCTGTCTTAGGCGCAGGGATCGTAGCAAAGTTATCGGAAAAAAGAATCAGGCTGGTGATGGGGGTTGCCCTGTTGATTACGGCACTTTTCATGTTCGCCACCAATATGCAATGGATCCAGGGAGGGGGAGAGGCCATTGGGCTTTATAATGGCAAACTGGCCCTTGCTGTCGCGGCCAATTTTGTGCTGGGAGCCTTGATGACCGCCGGGATTGGCCTATATGCCCCATGCATGGCGTTGGTATTTGCCTTGGGGATGTCGCCCAAGGTAGCATTCCCCATTATGATGGGTTCCTGTGCTTTTCTGATGCCACCTGCCTCCATACGTTTTATTCGCGCGGGGGCATACAACCGAAAAGCGGCAATCGCTATGGCCATCCCAGGGATCGTTGCTGTGCTCATAGCCGCTTTTGTCGTAAAGTCATTGCCACTTGATACGTTGCGCTGGGTGGTGATTTGTGTCATTCTCTATACTGCTGTAGTGATGTTGCTTGGGGCTTTTAAAAAAGAAGTGCCCCTTGCCAAAGAAACGAATCAGCCATAGGTGTGTTTTGAATTCCATCGGATTAATTTCAAGGATTACCGCTCGGTTTCCATGTATTTGAAAGTTTTTTTTCTTGTAAACGTTGGCCTCGGAAATAGTATCTTTGGCGCGTTTATAGCGGCCTATGAAAAAGATGCTTCCGATACTTTTATTGGTGTTTACGATGCTTTTTTGGGCGGCTAATTTTCATTTGGTGAAAATTGCCTTGAAATTTTATAGTCCCATGGCCGTAGCCTCTTGGCGGTTTTTCTTCGGCGTTTTGGGCCTTTTCGCAATCCTAGGAGTTCAATTTGGTAAAAGACTGTTCGCGTTTCGTGTTTCGCTTTACGAATGGTGGTACCTCTTTTTGACTTCGTTTTTTGGAATTTTCTTAACGATTTACTTCTTTAACGCTGGCTTAAAAACAACGAGTGCGATCAATGGCTCCTTGATCATCGCCACGAGTCCGGCGATAACAGCATTATTTTCCTTCCTTTTCCTAAAAAGGCGTCTAGGTATTTTACCATGGTTGGCCATGCTACTTTGCTTTTTTGGCGTGGCATTGATTCTGGTCAAAGGCGACTTGGGGAAGCTGTCAAGTCTCCAATTTGAGAAAGGAGACCTGTTTATCCTGATGATGGCCATTGTGTTCTCGCTCTCTCAGATAATCGTAAACAAATATCTAACCCAAATGAACGCCGTCTTGATGACTTCGCTGGGGTCATTTATGGCGTTGCTCTTATTCGCGGGATTTTCGTTTTCGGAAATCGTATCCAAACCCTTTCCGCAGGATGCCGGTTTTTGGTGGAGTGTCTTGTTTATGGGCCTTTTGGGTACTGCTTTTGCCTATACCGCATTTTACTATTGCGTGGTGCGTGTCGGCGCTACAACGTCGACCCTGTATATGAATTTAATACCCTTCTTTACCGTTGTCCTGGCCTTTCCTTTCGGGGAGAAGCTGTTGGGAGTTCAGATCGTAGGTGGAATGATAATCATAATCGGCCTCCTGATATTCTCAACAACAAAAAAGAAAGTGCCCAGTTTGGAATAAAATGCCCCCTAAAACTTGGGGGAATCTCTCTGCAACGAATAAATTTTCTTCCCATCCGAGAGAGGTCACCACCATACACCCTAAAAAATACCTTGTTAAGCCGATAAACTGGCAGGTTTGAACTGCATTGACGATCTTTGGCACGATTCTTAATAACTAGAGGGTAATTTATTTCAAAGAGAAATACAAGGTACGAAGACTCCTTTGTTTTCTTGAAAAGTGGATGGAACTTATGAGACATGTAATTTTTTATATTGCTATTCTGGTCGGTATGGGAGTAACGGCACAATCCCCGACGATGGCCGAGCTAAAGATGAAATTCGACATCTTAAAATCAGCAACTAGAGCTGCGGATGCCCGTGTAGAGGAGTATTTTCATGAAGGGGACACCTATTGGTTTATTTATGGGGCCGAAGGGGAACTGCTCGCCTTTCAGGCAACCGGGGAACTTTCTTATTTAGAGGCATTTCTACGGCATTGGTATGCATTTCAGGACAACGCTTTACCATCGAACACGTTTCCCAACCCGAATTTACCTGCGTATACGAACGAGGAGGCCTTAGGAAAACAAAATTTTTTCAACGATAGCTACCTTTCATGGGATAATCATGGGAAACGGGCATATGATCAAGGGCAGACCAACGGTGGGGAATACCCCTTGTTCGAGACGCATGGGTTTCAGTGTGTCCCAAAAATGCTCTATGTATTGTATTTGCATCCAGAATTGCGGCAGATGAAGAATGCTAGGGGCGGCACGTACCAGGATGATTATGACAAAATATTGCCATGGTTCGAAAAGAATATTTGGGACAAATGGTTCGAGCGGGGCACCAAGAACCTGTTTAGGAGCCAGACCCATATTACCTCGCATGCCGCCAATATGGCCTTATATCTTTCTAAGATTCACCCAAAAAAAGTGGCCTACAAAAACTTTCTGGATGACTTTAATTCGGATGCTGATGGCCATGGGTATAGTTCCTATCCGAGCTCGTTTCGTGGGCAATTGCGAAAACATACCTATACCGATACGGGCACCCCGCACGAAGGGTATATTTGGAACCCCAATTGGGGGAAAATGACAGGGGCGACCGACACCAATCACAATCAAGCAGAATTTAGGCATATTGCCAATCAAATGATGTTGGCCGGAAGTTATTGGAACGATACCGACAAGGCTCGATTTTTGGCAACGGCCCATTGGCAGCTTGAAAATTCGGAAGGGGCCGCCAATTATAAAATGGATCTCAGCCCCAATAAGAAAGATGGGCAATGGGCCGGGATGGTCTATTACGGGGTGGCTGCCTGGGGTCGTTTCGACGAAAGTCTTCAGAGTGCCTTGGCAAGCTCTAAATTATATATGAGTAGGACACCAGCTCTTGCCACCCGTAAAAAAATTCTGGTGGGCAATATGATGTACAATAGGGCTTTTTTAGATGGCACGATCGTCTATCCCGACTATTGAGGCATTCCATAAAGTCTAGTGGCGGATCCTTGCAGCGAAAAATTGAGGAATTATTGGATCATATTATTTCGGGGAATGCCTATCTTTAAGAAGAAAGCGCCCGATGTGATGAAGTACCACCTTTTACTACTGTCCACCTTACTTTTGATGGCCTGCGGCCCGTCAGCGCTGCCCGGTGATCGCGAACGATGGAAACAAGAAATCGTTCAAGCTGAGCACGACTTTGCCCAGATGGCACAGCAAGAGGGCATTGAAAAAGCCTTTCTTACCTATGCGGCAGATAGCGCTGCATTGCAACGAAATAACAAGTTGATAATCGGCAAGCAAAAGATTGCGGAATTCTATAAGGACCGTAATTCTAGGGGATTGTCTTGGAAGCCTGATTTTGTCGAAGTCTCCAGGGCAGGTGACTTGGGGTATACCTATGGGCGATATCGCTTTACCTCGGTCGATTCATTGGGCAAAACACAGCAGCAGTCCGGTATCTTCCACACGGTCTGGAAACGGCAAAAAGAGGGTAGCTGGCGCTTTGTATGGGATTGAGAGCATCTTTGACCCAATAGGTATTTTTGAGGGTGTGGAAATTACCCTCACGTAGTTTCATAACTACTCAATTGAATAGCATGTTGTGCTATAAACGCATGCAGGTTCGTTAGTGCTATATGATACCTTCAGGATTTTTCCCGGGTTTGATAGCGTTACGTTCGTTTGATGAAGCGATAATTCATAAATTTAGGGCGATGAACCAACCCATGAAAATAGCATTCCCGACGCAGACCATTTTCTATACCATTGAAAATGCGATTAAACAATACCGCAAGATGAGCCAAAAACAGATTAGTCAGATCGTGCCCGATATCACGATCGATCAGGCGCTGATCTTGATCATCGTACAACAACATCCGGATTATTCACAAGTAAAAATCGCAGAACTGCTGTTTAAGGATTATGCGGCAATTACCCGTATGATCGAACGGATGGTCGCGAATGACTATTTGATGCGGAAGGCACATGCAGTCGACAAAAGACGGTCTTCCCTTTTGTTGACCGAAAAAGGCAATGAGAGCATCGATTTGTTGATGCCAATCATCAAAGCGAACCGGGAACGTGCCTTGCAGGGTATCGATGCGAAGGAGATAACCTATTTGAATGCCACCTTACAAAAGTTGATCCAGAACTGCTTTTAGCTTATTTTTATGTCGTGCAACGCCAAGTCTAGGCAAAAAAAGTACCCAAGAATTCCAAATGGCCAATGGTTGCTACGAAAGGGCGGGTGCCACTTCCGATATACCAATTCTTTTGAGTTCCAGGGTACTTGCTCTCGAGGGTGATGAGCCCCCAACCGTCGATTTTTTGATTGATATTCAAAAGTATAAAAAAAACCGATATGTATTTGATATATCAAATAGTTTAACATAAAATAAACATTCCTTTAAGCGCATCCCATTCGTAACGTTTCCTAATAGGGTAGGGGTTAAATGGAATTGCAAAAAATAATCGAAGATGAAGTGCACAATGGTTATCATTGATTGTGTCAAAAAAAACAGGCTTTCCCATCTTAAAATCCGGGAAGATTTTATAGCTTGTAACCTTAAATCGTAAACCCTAAAATTATCATATTATGAATTTTACAAGAAAAGCATCCGCAAATTGGAAAGGCAGCGGAAAAACTGGAAAAGGCAAACTGACAACAGGCAGCGGCGTGCTTGACAAGACCCCATATTCCTTTAGTACCCGCTTCGAGAATGACACCAAAGGTACCAATCCCGAAGAATTAATTGGCGCCGCCCATGCTGGTTGTTTTACAATGCAACTTAGTTTTCTTTTGGGCGAGTCAGGGTACACCCCTGATGATTTGCAGACCGACGCCAAAGTGACTTTTAAGGATGGAGAAATTGTTCAGGTTTCCCTGGATCTCAGCGGACAAATAAAGGGTATTTCCCAAAGTGAATTCGAGCAAATAGCTATTAAGGCCAAGGAAATTTGTCCCGTTTCGAAATTGCTAAACACTGAAATTCTCCTCACGACCCGACTAAAGGCCTAAATTGCCGTTTGATTATCGATTTCGCTTACGGTCAACCCCCTTGTGTGTGCAATTAACATTGACCAATTTGAGGTCAAGGAATCTACGTGGGTTTTTATGTCTATTTTTTGATTCAAAAAATACCAGCGTTCGCTATATTTAGGAAATCTTTAAAACGAACTCCATGAATCAGCGACGGTCTTTTTTAAAAGCCAGCTCGTTAGCGGCCCTCTCGGCGCCTTTTTTAGCCTTCGATTCTAAAAAGGACTGGTCACTTTCTCCCCTCCGCAGCACCATTGAAGATCCCGAGGCCTATTGGGGCATGGTACGTAAACAGTTCCCACTAAAGGAAGGCCAGACCTATTTCAACAACGGCACCATGGGGCCGACGCCAGGCTATGTGCTCGACCAAATGATCCATCATATGCTGCATTATGCGAAGGAAGCGGCCACCATTGATTATAAGGATGGCTCTGGCCCAGAACTCTTAAGCGGCTATTTTCCGTATGAGGAGCTGCGCACCAAGATAGGCCGTATCATCAATTGTAACTTTACCGAAATTTCCTTGACCCAGAATGCCACCTTCGGAATGAATTATGTTGGCATGGGGCTCGACCTAAAGAAAGGGGATGAACTGCTCAATACCGATCAGGAACATGGAGGCGGCTTTGGGGCTTGGCAATTGTTGGCCAAACGGAAAGGCTGTGTCTACAAACAGGCTACAATGCCATTCCCTGCCAATGATCCCCAAGAAGTATACGATGCTATTTTTAAGGAGGTAGGCCCTAAGACCCGGGTAATCGCCATTCCGCATATCATCTCAACCTATGGGACGGTCATGCCGGTAAAGGAAATCTGTACAGAAGCCAAAAAACGGGGCATTTTTACCGTCCTAGACGGGGCGCAATGTGTGGGCCATATCCCAGTAGACGTCAAAGCAATCGGGTGCGATGCCTATTATTCAAGCTTGCACAAATGGTTCTTGGCCCCCCCTGGCAGTGGCATCCTCTATGTGAATAAAGAAGTAGCCCCTACCATCTGGTCGACCATTGCGAGCTATCAATGGGACAACCAGGAAGATCATGGCTTTCGGTTTATGCAGAACGGTACGGGCAACCCGGCCTTGATGACGGGGCTCGATGCGTCCGTCGATTTCTTTAATACAATCGGAGCAGAAAAGTGGTTGGGAAGAATACACGAGTTAGGCCGTTACCTTAGAGACGGCTTACGCGAAATGCCCCACGTCACCCTACAATCATCTTCGAATGAGGCCATGGCCGCTGGCATTACCACCTATGCGGTGGCCGGAATTTCGGGGGCCGATCTGCAAAAAATGATGTGGGACAAAGAACGCCTGCAACCGCGTACGGGTGGCGTAAATGGCATCAGGCACTCGGTACATATCTACAATTCTAAGGAGGAAATCGACAAGGCCTTGCGCCTGGTCAAAGCATTGGGGTAATGGCAAAATTGAGCATCGAAGTCCACGCAATCGAAAATCATGTCTGAAACACCGCCCGAAATACGACCTGAGGACATCCGGTATATTCTGGAACAGCCCTGGGAGATATCGGCCCATGAGTGGGGGCTACAGGAAAAAAAAGCCGTCGACGGTAAGCTTGTCTATTTACAGGACTATTTGGCATTATCGCATGTCGATGGCTATGCCAAGCTGTGGAGAACACAACAACAGGAACCGATCGCCCTTTTGGGAGGATACAAAGTGGGTGACAAAAAATATGAGACGTTTTTTATTGCCAGCAAGCACATGCAAGAACATGCCATGCGGTTGAGCTTTGAGATGCGCACGCTCCTTAAGGAGAAAGCGGCCGAATATAAAGGCTGTACCTGTGGCCTGTACTCGACCGCGAACCATCCCAGTCAAATTTCCTGGTTTCGGTTCCTTGGCTTTACCTACCTGCCAGCCAAAAATTTGGGGGCGAGACGGTATTTTGAATATGTAGCACCCAAGGGGTAGTGAATGCATCTTGTGCATCCGATTTCCTCTTACATAGGGCTGTATACCTGCAATCAGACTCTTTTAGAACAGCTTAAACTTGCTTTGTAGGAGCATTCGATAAAAAAATAGTAGCATTCGGACAAAAATTCATGGGTTTCGGACAATTTTACTTTCTAAATGATGCGAATACCTTATCTTAACAATACATTTTAATAACTAAACACAAACTAAATAACAACCCTCATGTGCACACCTAATCCAACAATTGTTACCCTTACCATCGGCGCGACTACAGCCGATCCCTTTCCACCCACCTTAACCGATGCAAGTGGTTTCACCTCGATTACAGAGCCGGCCGACCAAAAGACCACGACCCTGGTCAATCCCGGGAACCTCATGGTATGGAAAATGTCGGAGGATATTACCAGTATTAAAATTATCGAAAAACCCGGGCAGGATATATTCAGCGTCGACCCAGCAGCTCAGCCCAACGGTACTTGGCAAGCGACTGTCGGCAATTTTCCAAAGGGCAACGAAAGGGACTATGACATTATATATACGGTCAAAGGTGATCCAACGACCTATACCCAGGATCCTAGAATAAGAATTAATCCGCAGGCTTAATAATGTTATCTAAAAGAAAAGCCTATTATTATATGATAGGCATTTTTTATTTTAATATCCAAATAGTCATTTCTCAAGATCAAAGGATTTCAGATAGCTTGAAACCAATTTACCAATTGGACAAATTGCAAGGTATCGACAAATTGGAGTTACTTCGAGCCCTTTCTTTTAACGAAATAAACGACTTCAATTTAGCTTTGAAATATGCGAATGAATTGATTGATCTTTCAATTCAAAGTAGCAATTCTGTTTACCTTTCTTACGGATATTTTCAAAAGGGAAATTCTAAACAATTTATTGGGGACTTAAATGAGGCTTTATCTGCCTACCTTAAAAGCGCAGAATTAGCGGGAAGGAATAATCTAGTACCAGTTGAAGGTAGTGCCTATTCTGCAATTGCAGATATTTATACTATTTCAAATAATCATAAAAATGGGATGCTTTACTACAAAAAGGCTATATCAACCCTAAGAAAATCAAGTGATACAGTAGCATTAGCATCAGCAATTTTAAATGCAGGAGATGCCCTTCTTACCCAAAAGATTTATGATTCAGCACTTATTTATTTCCAAGAATCTGGCAAACTATTCGAAAAGGTCAATAATACTGCGGGAAAGGCATATAATCTTGGCAACATAGGCATTGTATTCGCCAATAACGATAATAAAGAGTTAGCTGAAAACAATATTAATGAGGCAATAAGCATTTTGGAGGAATTACAGGATTATTACCCAATTAGCGTATATCTTATGGCTATGGCTGATATTTACATGGAAAAAAATGAACACACAAATGCTATAAAATATGCCCAAAGAAGTCTTAGTTTGGCAGAAGATTACGGTTTAAAGGAACAAATCAGTGATGCCAATTTAAAACTTTCCGAACTGTATGACCATGTTGGAGACTCTGTCACCGCCTATAAATATTATAAGGCACATATCACCTATAGAGATAGTCTAATCAATATTAAAACTGTTCAAAAATTAGCTGATCAACGTACCAACTATGAAGTCTCCCAGAAACAGACCGAAGTAGACCTGCTTAACCAGCAAAAAAGGAACCAGCAGATTATTCTTGGCTTTTCGGCCCTATTATTGGCGGCCCTCTCCTGGTTTTTTTGGCGCATTTCAAAGGAGAAAAGGAAATCGGAACATTTGCTCCTCAATATCCTCCCGGAGGAAACTGCCGATGAATTAAAGAAAAATGGGGCCGTAAAGGCTAAAAAATATGAGTCCGTATCGGTATTATTTACCGATTTTAAAGGGTTTACCAGCTATTCAGAAAAACTGTCGCCCGAAGCCTTGGTCGAAACCATCGGTTTCTACTTTTCAAAATTCGATGAAATCGTGGAAAAACATGGACTGGAAAAGATCAAGACCATCGGCGACGCCTATATGTGTGCCGGAGGCCTGCATACCGACGAGGAAAACCATGCCCACCGCATGGTGCAGGCCGGACTCGAAATTACCGCTTTTGTAGAGGAGACCAAAAATGACCAAACGGCCCATGAGCGCAGTTTTGATATTCGCATCGGTATCAACACCGGCCCTGTGGTTGCCGGAGTGGTTGGTACCAAAAAATTCGCCTACGATATTTGGGGTGATACGGTGAACGTCGCCTCGCGCATGGAATCCCTTTCCGAACCCGGAAAGATCAACATTAGCGAGACTACGTATGAACTGGTCAAGGATACCTGGACCTGTGAATACCGAGGGGTTATCGAGGTAAAAAACCGCGGTGCCCTCAAAATGTACTTCGTTACGGCCTAAGGTCATAAATAGTCCATAGAAAAGAATTCACGAATTGCCTAAATCGGTATATTTAGTGCTTGGTGGAATCTAGGCATTTCCTATAGAACAACTTTGCCAGCAAGATGGAATTTTGGAAAAACTTCCGGCCGTTTTAGGCCATTTTTATTTGGTTTGCGTCACGTTTTCTAGTACGATCCTGGTTATTTTTGCAAATGGATTACCATAGGTTCAACCGAGTAGACCAAAAAAATCAAGAAGCCATCCCAATGTGTTGATTACAACCCGCATCGTTCCTTTTGGCAATGTGATGGAATAGCAGCCAAATAGGAGCAAAGGCACGGAAACGAATGGAGTAAGTACCCCAAAAAGTAATCGGTCGTTATTTACAGCACGAATGAATATCCTGTATGAAAAGAACCTTGGTCAGGCTACGAAATAGCAAGGCACACAAATTTCTAAAGCGGCATGAAAAATATGCAGGGGTCGTATTTTTCATGGGGGGGTTTGTATTTGATTCCTTTACCCTGGGCCGTATTGATCGGCTGTACGACTTGATCGTATTGTGCCTGTATATGACCTTGCTGACCTTGACCATCTATCTCTACAATTTGGCAGACGATGGGAAATGGAAAAACACATTCTTGGAGACTTATGAAGACTATTTTCCGTTGGCCATACAGTTTTTCTTCGGCGGCCTTTCAAGTGCCTATGTCGTGTATTTCTCACGAAGTGTTTCCTTATCGAAAACCGTATCCTTTTTTGTCATCCTGGTCTTGCTACTATTGGCCAATGAAGTGCTAAAAAAAAGAATCTCGAACAAGTACTTACAATTCAGTGTCTATTTTTTTATAAACTTTACGTTTTTCACCTTTATGATCCCCGTGTTCGTAAAGGAGATGAATGCCCATATTTACGTATACTCCGGGCTCGTAAGCTTGATCAGTACGCTGCTATTGATACTCTTTATTTATGCGATCAGCCCTAGTACCCGGGCCGAAATCAAGATTGCCAAACTCATCGGCCTGATCCTTGGCATCTATCTCATGATCAATGTTTTTTATTTTTTTCGGCTGATTCCACCCGTGCCGTTGGCGCTCGAGGAAGGAATCGTTGCACATAATATCCGCTTGGAAAACAACGATTATGTGGTCACCTACGAACCCGACGAATGGTATGTGTTTTGGCGGGACCATAAGCTAAAATTCACCTACGTTCCCAACACCGATGTGTATGTTTTCTCATCGATCTTCGCCCCGACCGGACTTGAAAAATCAATGATCCATCGATGGACCTGGTATAACGAGGAGACCAGGGCATGGGAAATCGTCGAAGACATCGGCTTTGATATCACGGGCGGTCGTAACGGGGGGTTTCGGGGATATACCTATAAGAATAATGTTAAACCGGGGATTTGGAAGGTCTTGGTCCTTACCGATGACGATTTGTTATTGGGCGTAATCGATTTTGAACTCACTACCCGCAGTACCTTACCTGCAAACAAGGTAATCGAGAGACGCTTCTAATTGCGAACATAAACAAAGAAAATGAACAGTATTAATAATTATTAAGGCACTAGGCAATTCGTTCGATTCGAAATGCGAAAACTATCAGGGGTATATACAGTTAAATCCTTCATAAAAAAAGGTATTTAGTCGCGCCTAGTATACCCATATTTCAATGTGCTTTTCGTATATTTAACATGGGTTTGAAATCTGCTGAACCTAAAAGTACTCGTCGCAAATACGCATACAGACAAAATTTATAAATTTCAAAATCAAAATTCAATGAACGTTAATAAAGTCAAGGCTTTCGGTACGGAAGCGGCCGATGCATCCTTAGGACAATTAGTTATTAATCGCAGGGAAGTCGGTACTAAAGATGTCGAAATCGATATTCTCTATTGTGGCGTCTGCCATTCCGATTTGCACTTCGCCCGCAACGATTGGGGCTTTAGCGTATATCCCGTAGTTCCTGGGCATGAAATCGTAGGTAAAGTCACCAAAGTAGGAAATGGGGTTACCAAATATATGGTTGGCGATGTGGTGGCAGTAGGGTGTTTGGTAGATTCATGTAGAAGCTGCAATAATTGCAAAAAAGATCTGGAACAATATTGTCCCGAATGGGTGGGGACCTATGGGGGCCATGATAAACATTTGGACTCGCCGACCTTTGGGGGCTATTCAGAACACATCGTCGTCGATGAACATTTTGTACTGAGTATTCCTTCGAATCTTGACTTGGCGGGGGTTGCCCCGGTTTTATGTGCTGGAATCACGACCTGGTCACCTTTACGACATTATAAGGTTGGGAAAGATAGTAGGGTTGCGGTTGTTGGGCTCGGAGGTTTGGGACACATGGCCATTAAACTGGCCGACGCCCTAGGTGCCCATGTCACCTTGTTTTCACGATCTCCTGAAAAAATACAGGATGCCAAGGACCTTGGGGCCGATGACGTAGTGATTTCAACCGATGCCGAACACATGCAAAAGGTGCAAAATACCTTTGACCTCATAATAGATACAGTACCCTATGCCCATGACATCAACCCCTATGTAGGTACTCTGAACACCAATGGCACTTTGGTATTAGTGGGCTATCTGGGTCCGTTGGAGCCCGTACTCCATACCGTTCCTATGATCATGGGGCGTAGGTCGGTCGCAGGGTCTTTGATCGGGGGCATCGCCGAAACCCAGGAACTCTTGGATTTCTGTGGGGAACACAACATCACCTCCGACATCGAGATGATAAAGATTCAGGATATCAATGAAGCCTATGAACGCATGCTGAAGAGCGATGTTCATTATCGGTTTGTAATCGATATGGCCTCGTTAAAGAATTAGATTTTAGTTGATCTGTATTACAAAACCGGTTTGCCAAAAGGTCGACCGGTTTTTTAATGGCCTATCCAAAATGGTTTGGCAAGATGTAATTTCTCAGTAGGTGGTATATAATCTTGGGGTTTTTATAGGGCGGTGCTATTCTTCCTTCAATTTTATAAACTCATACGTAAAATCGCTTAGGTTGAGGATGACATGATACTTGCCGGCCGTAACCGGAATATTCTCCCCATCGGGAATCGCTTTTCCCTTAAGTAATCGAACTTCCCCATAATCCGCGCCCCAATTGCGCAGCCAACTATCATTGCAGCGGAACTTTACAGTTCCCTCCTTTAAATACATGTCTGCTTCCCAGATGCCCTTTTTGGCGTCGGTTCGGTACATGGGTGTCGATCGGCCACCCACATCGTCATAGCCATTCAGGGCGGTACCGATAATGCCAACGTTTTCGTAGATGACCCGCACATCGGGATAGTATCGCTTGATGAGATCAAGTATTGAATTACCAGTGTTATATTTTGCTTGGGCACCCCGCTTATAAAGTATCTTCTGACTCCGATAGGTTTTTAAAATGGTTTGGTACTTGTTTGTTTTTACATCCTGTTGTAATTTATCCAATACGTCTTTCGGATAATAGCCGGAATCATTCTCTAACCATCCTTTGTTCAGGTCCTCGCGGTTCATTTCCGGATAGGGAATGCCTTCAGAAATTAAAAAACTCGTAAACATATCATTGTCAATGTCATAGATATCGGCAGGTTTACTTATTGTTCTATTGAGATACCCCGTAATTTGTTTGACCAGCTCGTTCTGCTCCAAATTCTTATAATCGGAACGCAGGTCGTTCATAAAAAAGTAGGCGTCTGATTGATAGGACTTGAAATTATCAAAACCGACACTGTACAGGGCATAGGGCAATTCTACTTTGGGAATCGAATCTGGATATTTCAGGATAAAGTCCATATTCTCGATCTGACTCGTCATATAGGTTGCTTGGTTCTTGAACTTGTCAACATCATAAATAATGGCATTGTACAACTGCTCCAAGATTACCTTGAACTCATTGTCCTGTTTGCGTTTTTCGTTCCAGTTTTGCAACTGCAGGGCCATAAAGATCCCGATCATAATCAAGGCCACTTCCCCAAATGCATAGCGAAAGTAGCGTTGAAATTGATTTTCGTTCGCCAATTGTTTTCGGATCTTTCTATAAATATTGATCATGGTGGTTGATTGGTTTGGTAATGAATCCCTATAAAACTACTTAAAATCCGCTTCCATCAACACCCATGAATTCGGATCAAGAACGATTTTTTCAGGGGTAAAATCGACCTTAAACCGAAATACATTCGATTTCTCATCCACCTGGATCTTTTGGATCTGTTGCTGATTTACGTCAGAACCGTTAATGGCGATTTCCAAAGGCATTTTAAAAAAACTGCCATCGGTCTGCACTTGGTCAAGCGTAATCGTGACTTCCTTTTTCTTCATATCAAAATGCCAGGTGCCCTTATATTTTAAGGTGCCGGGCCGATACAGCCATTGATTAAAGAAAGTCTGTAGGTCTATTCCGGAAGCCGCCTCCATTTCCATGCGAAAATCATCGGTAGTGGCATTTACATCCTTATATTTTTTATAGTACGAACGAATTCCTTGCCAAAAATGCTCGGTACCCATCACTCCGCGCAGCATATGCAAAATCCAACTTCCCTTTTGATACGTCTGTAGGCTGGTTACCTGCGACATATCGGAAAGATGATCATGTACAATGCGATACCCGGGATTTTTCGCATAAAAATCCATCACCATTTTTTTACTTTTAGCGAGTCCGTCTAAAAAGGCATCATGACCATATTCATGTTCGATAAAAAGCAGGGTAAAATAGGTTGCAAAGCCTTCGCTCAACCAAACGTCGTCCCAGTCATATTCGGTGACCGCATTACCAAACCATTGGTGGGCGATTTCATGAATGATCACATTGCGCCAGCGCTCATTTCGGTCGCCGACCACCGAGTTTTCGCTGTAGAGAATGGCCGAGGCGGCCTCCATACCGCCACTTACGCTATTCGATTGTATATTGGCCAATTTTTCGTAGGAAAAGGGACCGATACGGTCACTATAAAATTCCAAGACACGTTTGGTGGGAATCGCAAAATCATAGAATCCGGCCTCCCGATCTTGTGGATATACCCACGTTTCGATCGGTTTTCCATCGAATTGATCGACCGTTTGCGTGGCAAATCGAGCAACTCCCAATACATAGAGCCAGGTAGCTATTGGTACAGATTGCTTCCAATGGGTTAGGCGTTCGCCAGTATCCAAATCGGTTTCCTCGATTTTCAAGCCGTTGGAAATGACCTGGTAATGTGCCGGGGCCGTAACAATAAATTCACAAGTGGCCTTGTCATAGGGGTGGTCGATGGTGGCCAACCAATTTCTGCCCTTATCGGGCCAATTATCACTAAAAAATGTCCGGTCCCCGTATTTGTTGTCAGCGATCTTGAGTCCGGTTGCCGGTACCCCTTTATACGTAACGGTATATGTACTGTGTTGATGTTCTGTTGAAGGTGTGGGGAGCTGAATGGTCAAGGCATCGTTTTCATGGGTATATTCAAGTGCTTTTCCTTCGGAAACCACAGACCCGACCACCATGCCCTTGTTTCCCGATTTTTCGGAGGCCTTGATCAAATCGAGCCGCAAGCTGGTCACACCGGCTGCCAAGTATTCGATGTCGATAGTCTCTTCGCAGCGGATCTCATCGGTCGTATCCGATACATGAATGCGAAAGGTATAGTTTAGGGCATTGATGTTGGGATTCTTTGGGTAGTTGTCAGTAAGTGGAACTGCCGAATTCATAGCGGGAGGCAGGATGAAAACCATCACATAGAAGCCAATTTTTCATAGTTTACGAGGTATTTGTTTATACGGTTGATGACATTAATTTTTTAATGGTAATTGGGTAGGAGGGCGAAATTCGATCAATCCTTTTTCCTGGATGGTCTTTTCAACGGCTTCTATCGATGACGGTACGAAGGCACTTAGGTTTTCAACGCCATCCTCGGTGACCAGGGCAACATCTTCGATCCGGATGTACAAGTGTTCCTCCGGGAATCCAGATCATGGGATCAATCGTAAACACCATCCCGGGTCGTAAGGGAACGCGGTGTACAGTGCCCACATCATGAACGGCCATCCCCACAGGATGCTGAAAATGCCCCCTGAATTGCACCCCCTCTTGAACCGCCTTTAAATAGGCAGGTTTCGCAAAGTTCTTGCCGACCAGGTACTGTTTCATATCGGCAGCGGCCCGATCAGTACTTCCTCAGAGGTTACGCCAGGTCGAATGTACTTAAAAAGGGCGTCGCGATAGGCGACGATGAAACTGTACAATTCCTTCTGCGCTTTGTCAAAAGTGCCGTCTACAGGCCAGATCCGGGTAACATCACTGGTGTAATACCGATAGTCGGGCGCATAGTCCATTAACACCAAGTCCCCACTGTGAAGCACATCGGTCTTATGAAAATAATGGCCCATATACGCATTGGTGCCCCCGCCGATAATCGAGGCGTAGCCATCGCCGCGAGCCCCGTTCAAATAAAAGATGTATTTGGCGGCGGCATCGAGTTGGTATTCATAGACGCCGGGTTTGGTCGATCGCATGGCCTCCATAATGCCCAAGCCGGCAATTTGAGTCGCTTTGCGTATCAGTCCGATTTCTTCCGTGCTTTTGATGAGTCGCATGCCATCCAATATGGGGGAAAGGTCACGTATTTCGAATTGCGGGAATTGTGCGTTGATTTTCTGAACGAACAAGGCCTCTTTGGTGGCGCTACCATCCCACGGGTCGGCAGCGGCACGCGCCTGCCCGTATAAAAGTTCATCCCGACTGTCGTTGCCGGTCTCTGCTGCACTTAAAGGCGTATACAATAAGGGGACGGAAGATTTTATCAAGCCGGTCCCGACCAGATCGGCCGCCAAAAACTCATACCCTTTTACCGATGTTACGCCGGTAAGCTCTTTGACCAATTCGCCATCTTCGGCCGACAATACTTTTCCCTGGCCCTGTTCCCTTCCTGCATCGCGATGGGGCAGATAGAGGGTCGTCTGTCTGTTTTTCCCGTTCAGCAAGAGATATGCATGGTCTGTTTCGAGACCGGTTAGATAATAAAAGGTATTCGATTGGCGGAAAACACTAAAACCAGCCTGGCCACTTGTGCCTTGGATGAGGGCGATGGCATCGTTGCCAATGGCATTGAGGATGCCCGTGCGGCGCTCGGCTAAATTTTCACTGGTGAAATCGGTCTGGTAATGCGATTTGTCTTGCGCCACTAAAGGGGAAACTGTGCAAAAGATAAAGGCGATAATAATAAGTCCTGAGGGCATTGCGCATGGGTGTCGGTTATTTAAGGAGAATGCAGATTCCCGCATTCACGTGGTCATTAGCGAAGATACTTAAAAAAGCAGGTTTTTTAAATAGGGGAGTGGCAAACGCCTTCTAATTCGAATTACGTCATTCTTTAGATCGGCAAAACGAGAAAAGCCGACTTTTAAAGTCGGCTTTATTCTTAAAATTCGGATATCTAAATAGGCTTATAAATAGGCTTTTAAAAGTTCATTTTGTGATTTTCTTTGTAGCAATCGGATGGCCTTTTCCCGAATTTGCCGCACACGTTCCCGAGTGATATCAAAGAGTTCGCCAATTTCGCTCAGGCTCATAGCGGTTTGCCCTCCAACACCATAGTAGCGACGTATAACTTCACTTTCCCTAACGGGCAGCGATTTTAAGGCGAGATTAATATCGGTCTTAAGAGAGTCATTCATCATTTTAGCATCCGGACTGGTCGCTGTGTTCGACTTTATAACATCGTATAAAGTGGAGGTTTCTCCTTCCTTAAAAGGCGCGTCCATTGACAAATGCTTCCCTGAATTTTTCAACGCCAGTTTAACCTGTGCACCACTCATATCAAGTTCCCGCGCAATTTCGAAGGCGCTTGGGGGCCTTTGATAGGCTTGTTCCAAAGAAGCGTATACTTTATTTATTTTACTGATTTCCCCAATTTTGTTCAAGGGGATTCTGACCATTCTCGATTGTTCAGACATCGCCTGTAATATCGATTGCCGGATCCACCAAACCGCATACGAGATAAATTTAAAACCGCGTGTTTCGTCAAACCGTTGTGCCGCCTTCACCAATCCTATATTCCCTTCATTGATCAAATCGGAAAGCCGCAATCCACTTCCTTTATATTGTTTTGCTACGGAAACCACAAAACGCAAATTAGCAGTTACTAATTTTTTGAGGGCAAGCTGATCTCCATCACGAATTCTTCGGGCCAATTCTACTTCCTCGTCTGCAGTAATCATATCGATTTTTGATATTTCCTGAAAGTACTTTTCTAAGGATTTGGTATCTCTGTTGGTAATTTGTTTCGTGATCTTAAGTTGCCTCATATAGTTATTTTAATGTTTATTTCTTAGTTATATAGTACACTTTTTTTTACAGTATTCCTAACGAAAATATGTTTTTATTAAATTTATTTTCTTAAATCAGGGATTTTATTTGAATAATGTTAGCAAAATGCAGACATTCTTTAAAAATCGGCGAAGCCATGGAGGCGATTTAGGATGGGCGTCTTATTGGCAAAAAAATGAATGGTATAAAATGAGCAAATAACACAAACTATTATATCTCCTTTATTTTGTCAGATCAAAACTTAAAATGGTTTGGTCAAGGCTATAACTTTTAGGTCACATATTTAATTATTAGAGTAATTAATATTTAAATCAAAACACTATTTTTACTAGCAAGCGAAGTGTAATTCTCTGAATCTTATAAAAACATGTTATAAATTGTCGAACTATACCATCATATTCAGTAGTCTTGCAGGATCTGTCGTCTTGACACCCGTTTTTTAAAAATACACGGCAGTAGGTATTTATTCCTTTAGTAGCATTGGAAGTGGCCTTGGGCGTACACCATACATGGTATAAAATACCTGAAACAGTCGTCTTTGGAAGCTAGGAATGTGCAGGTTGGCGTAGGAGCAGGTGGGGTCACCTTCTAATTGAAAATTTCCGTTCGTTAAATAAATATAGAGTGTTTCACCTAATAATAAGATCATATGAAATGGCAAGGTAGGCGTCAAAGTGGCAATGTAGAAGATCGAAGGGGCCAGTCAAGCTCCGGAAGGGGTTTTGGTGGTTTTAACCCCATGTTGTTAGGTCCGTTAATCAAATTGTTATTTTCAAAGACCGGCTTGATCATCGTAGGCATACTGCTTGTATTTTCATTTATTACGGGCACAAACCCCTTGAGTTTTCTGGGGAATTTATTCGGTGGAAGCGAGGGTCAAAGCACAACGAGCGCGCCCTACCAAGAAACAGAGGAAGATGCTCAAATGGCGGACTTTAGTGCTACGATCTTAGCCAGTACCGAAGATGTATGGAATAGTCTTTTAAAGGATTACAGGGAACCGACCCTTGTTCTTTTTACAGATTATGTTGCCTCGGCCTGCGGATCAGCTTCAAGTGCCACAGGGCCTTTTTATTGTCCAGGAGATGAGAAATTATACCTTGACCTAGGATTTTTTGAAGAAATGGACCGTAAATTACATGCCCCTGGTGATTTTGCCCAGGCCTATGTTATTGCCCATGAGGTGGGCCACCATATTCAGAAACTGATGGGAATAACCGAGAAAGTGGATAGAATGAGGGGACAAGTAAGTGAGGTAGAATATAACAAATACTCGGTACGTCTTGAACTACAAGCTGATTTTCTTGCCGGGGTTTGGGCCAACCATTCTGAACGTATGACGCACATGATGGAAAACGGGGATCTTGAAGAAGCCCTGAATGCAGCGAATGCCATTGGGGATGATCGGCTTCAGAAACAGTCATCGGGGAGGGTAGTACCCGACTCCTTTACACATGGCACCTCTGAACAACGGATTCGCTGGTTTAAAAAAGGATTTGAAACAGGAGACATTTCCCAGGGAGATACGTTCAATGCCAACCCACTTTAAACAGTAAAATTTTATAATTTGTAGTTCAAATACTATATTTTAATACACTGTAATACAATATATTAATTATTATTATCACTATTATAACTTACCAGTCTCCCTTAGTATGATTAAATCGTCCTCATTTCTTTTTTAAAAACGCGAATAGGAGGGAGCGTACTATGCAATATGGGAGAATTTCTACCGAAACCATTCCTGGTGCTAGCCCGGTATTCGTATCTTTAGCAAGGCTAATTGAAATAGAGGATGGCATGCTTTTAATTGGGTAGACTTTAAAAACAACCTTCGCGATTGACAAAAATTAGCTATGAAAATACACCCCACATTATATTCCATCTTAGACCTTGCTGTGATTTCGAAAGGACGCACACTTAAGCAGACCTTTAACGACACCTTGGCCCTGGCGCAGCAAGCAGAAGCCTGGGGTTACAAACGCTATTGGTTGGCAGAGCACCACAACGCTCCGAATATTGGGAGTAGTGCCACTTCGGTATTGATCGGCTATGTTGCCGAAGGCACGAAGACGCTTCGCATCGGTTCTGGCGGAATTATGCTTCCTAACCACTCGCCTTTGATCATCGCCGAACAATTCGGTACGTTGGGATCCTTATATCCCGGACGTATTGATCTGGGCTTGGGCAGGGCCCCGGGAACCGATGGGGAAACGGCGCAGGCAATACGGACAGATTTTATGCAAGCCGCGCATTCTTTTCCGTCGGAATTGGAACAGCTTGAAAAATACTTTTCTACAACAAATGCAGGCGCAAAAGTACGTGCTACTGTAGCGGAAGGGGTCGAAGTACCTATTTTCATTCTGGGTTCAAGTACCGATAGTGCCCATTTGGCGGCAAAAAAGGGATTGCCCTATGCGTTTGCGAGCCATTTTGCGACCACCCATCTATGGGCGGCGCTCGATATATACCGCAACGAATTTCAACCCTCAAGCTACCTAAAAGAACCCTACGTCATTGCCGGCGTAAACGTTATTGTTGGCGATACCGATGCAGCGGCCGAACGCCTTTCAACGTCCTTGGTCCGTTTGATCATTGGCATATTTACCGGCAAACGCGATTTTATACAACCACCAACTGACATGACCGATGAACTCAGGCAGATCCTGCAAAACCCACAAGTACACCAAATGCTAAAGCATTCCCTTATAGGTAGCAAAGCCACGGTAAAAGAGCAGGCAAAAGCGTTTATAGCCCAAACAAAGGCCGACGAACTTATTGCGGTTACCCATCTGTATGATGCAAACGACCGAATCAGATCCTATGAAGTATTCGCCGAGATCATGAAGGAATTGAATGCATAGTGGTAGGCAGGTAGTGTATTTCAGGGCAACGAAAATGTCCGAAAGAAGGGGGATTCGATTTTTGCTGTTGATTTGAAAGGGTCAATACCACGAAACACGAATAAATGCGGCAATTGGATTGAATAATTCCTTAAATTAAGGACTTCTAAAAATTCAACGGGTATATACTACTTCCAAGGAACGGTACGAATTCATCGAAAATCATAAAATAATGAAAAATAAAAGTAAGAACTCGATTCCTTATGGGCCAAAACAGTTGTCGTGGGAAGAACAAACACCCGCTTGGGCCAGCATTACAGGTCCGCATGAAAACCCAATTAGCCTGTACGATGCGGTGCCACCTAAGGAAGTAAAAGAGAAATTCCCCAAGATCGATTATAAAAAATTCGAGTTACCACCAGAAGGCCTATCCAAAAAAGAATACAAGGAGGCCATGTCAGATTTCAAAAAATTCATTAAAGACAAGCATCGAAAATTTACCGGTTACCAGACGAATGAGTATTTGAAAGGCAACACCGAATTCTCCTATTTGTTGAATATTCACACGAATAACGTGGGAGACCCCTATACCACTGGGATATTTTCTTTGAATACGAAATTCGTGGAACGTGCGGTACTCGATTATTTTGCCGCATTGTGGCGGGCCGAATGGCCTTTTAATGGCAAGAGTAAGGAAGACATTGACTGTTATTGGGGGTATGTCATGTCAATGGGCTCCACTGAGGGCAATATGTACGCCCTTTATAATGCCAGGGAATACCTGAGTGGGGGCAAGCTCATCACCGATCCGGACCATAAGAAAAAGGCCTTGGCAAAACTGAGGCGAAAGAAAATGAGCCTGGAAAAATCGGTTAAAATGGTCCACCCGGTCGATTATCACAAAAACCCGAACAAATATAAACCCATCGCCTTTTATTCAGAAGATACGCACTACTCGGTAATAAAAGGGGTAAGTCTTTGCGCGGTAACCTCTTTTTCAGAAGCAGGGAGGGAACTTTACAAAGCGCAATGCCCACTGCCTGGTTCTGGGGGTGAATGGCCCGATGAAGTGCCCTCTCACAACATCATCCATAAAGATCCCTTATCTGGAAGCATCAAGGTAGATGACCTCGAGGTATTGGTTGAATTCTTTTTGAAAAAAGAACATCCCATCATCATTGTACTCAACCAAGGGTCTACTTGGAAAGGGGCTTATGATGATGTGCCGGCTGTTAATGAGATGCTGAAAAAACTCGGTAAAAAATACCCTTGGCTTTGGGAGCGAGAAATAGAATACCACGTGCAGGAGCATGTAGATGGGAAAGTCAAAACCAGGAAGATACTTGATAAAAGACGCGGATTTTGGCTGCATATCGACGGGGCACTCGGGGCATCCTACCTTCCTTTTTTAAGGATGGCAAAGGAAAAAGCAAAACTTGAGAACAAGGTGGTCAAAGCATTAAAAGACAAGAAGATACCCGAATTTGATTTTAGCATTGATGCCGTAATGAGTATTGTTTGTTCAATGCATAAATGGATTGGCGCACCATGGCCGGGAGGAATTTATATGACGCGTAGAAAATATCAATTGAGTCCGCCCGATACCGCAGGGTATATCGGTTCGCCCGATACGACGCTTGGGGGATCGAGAAACGCATTTTCACCCCTGCTTTTCTGGAAATATTTTGCGAAGAACGGGTACAAGAAAAATATCAAAAGAGCGATACAAACGGAAACGGTCGCTGCCAAATTTGAATCGGAGTTACGAAAATTGGAAAAAGAACTTATAGAGCGCTTTCCCAATGAAAATGTTGACCTTTGGATACAACGGTCTGAATTGTCATTGGCAGTGTTGTTTAGAAAGGTAAATGCAGATATTACCTATAAATATACTGTAGATTCTGAAAGGATCACTGTGCCTTTTGAAGGCGATGATGGCATCTTGTATTCAGAAGATCGCACCTATAGTCATATCTATTCAATGACCTCCTTGGGTCAATACGACCTTGTAAATAAGCTTGTCGGCGAAATACGAGAAGCCTGTAAGGACGGTTGGAAAAACGCGTTTCCAGACCAATGGATCGAAGACGATGCGATCGTCGACAACCCAGGAACCAAGATAGCAGTCGCTTTTAAGGAATTAAAACCGGCTAAAAAGGCAACTAAATAAGCGCTGAAATGAAACCGACCCCTTTAAGAGTAGCCATTGTTTACTATGACCATTTTGCGCCCTTGGATGTCTTTGGCCCCATGCAGGCTATGAATGTTTGTTCGATAATTTTACCGAATGACCCAACCAAGACAAAACTACCTTTATTTACACATGTTAGTGTCGGTAAAAAAATCGGCATGGTAACCATCGGAACAGGAGATGATGGGCCAGGACTATTTTGTGCCAATAGTTTTGAAACCCTACCCCCGGTGGATGCCGTCTTGATTCCAGGAGGTATGGGTAGCAGGACCCTTGTGAATGACGACGAGTTCATTGGCAAACTCAAGACCTTGGTTGATAAAATCCCGATCGTACTGTCAGTTTGTACAGGCGCGGGTTTATTGGCAAAAACGGGGTTTCTTGACGGTAAAAAAGCAACCTCCAATAAATCGGCCTGGACATGGGTTATTGGCCAAGGCCCGAAGGTCTTCTGGGAGTGCCCACCTCGATGGGTGGGCACGATAGACCCCGTAACACGCACCGGGTATATGACATCAGCGGGGGTTGCCGCAGGAATGGACATGATGTTGGCATTGATTGATTGTTTATTTGGTCATGATGTTGTGAGAGATACCCAAACCAGTATGGAGTACACCTGGAATAGGGATCCTACAACCGACCCCTTTGCCATTCATTGTCCTAAAAGTAGCTAGGTGGTTATGAACATAAATAGGGTATGAATTCTAGTATAATTTCCTCCAAATTCAAAAATTTTCTAATAGCTATCGGAGGCATCGGTATTTCCCAGGATGACAATCCGGAAGTTAGAAGTCATAAGATCATCCTCACTGTAGCGATTTATGCCAGTATCTTGAATCTGCTGGTTTTCTCCTATGCCTATAGCACCATGGGAAGGTCAGGGGCTGCGCTAACCTTGTTGGTCTTTGCCGTTTACCTTACGATTAGCTTATTGGCATTCAGATTCCATCGCAAATTCAAAATATTACGAGACTCCCTATTTATAGGTTGGTATTTTTATCTCATCATTTACCATGTTGTCATGGGGGGGTATATAGGCTCTGTGCTCTATATAAATTATGTGTTTGCCATCCTTTCGGGTGTACCGATGTTCTATAAAAGGAAAGTAGATCGGGTTGTCTGGTATTGTGTTTATATCGTTACGGCAATTGTGCTATTTGTGCTTGAACCAGTCATTTCAAAAGGGATGGTGCCGCTTCCTGATGACCTTATATTACTGACCCATGTAAATAATTTTGTGCTGATTGCAAGTATGATATTTCTTTCCATAAATTATTATACGAATATCATCCAAACCGAAAAGCTGAAATCAGATACCTTAATTCATAACATTCTTCCAAAATCGGTCGTAAACGAACTAAACACCCAAGGCAGATCGCGCCCGATAATGGTGCCCCGGGCAACCGCCATTTTTATGGATTTTGTGGGTTTCACACGTATTACCCAAACCATGGGGCCCGAGGAGCTCGTGGCGATCTTGAATGAACATTTTACAAGTTTTGACCATATCTTCCAGGAACATGGGGTGGAAAAATTAAAGACCATCGGGGATGGTTATATGGCGGTGGGCGGATTGCCCATCCAGAATAATACACATCCAGTAGACGTTGCCTTGGCCGCGATGAAGGTGGTTCGCTATATGCAAGCGAAGAATTCGGAGCACCATATGGAATGGAATATCCGAATAGGCATTCATACCGGACCCATGGTCGCAGGCATTATTGGCGAAACAAAATTCTCCTATGACGTGTGGGGAAGTACCGTCAATCTTTGTTCCCGCTTAGAAACAGCAAGTAAACCGGGCGGCATCAATGTGTCTTATGAATTTATGGAATGCACTCAAGCGTTTTTTGAATTCGAACCCAGGGGGCAGATTGAAGTCAAAAACGCCGGATCTGTGAGCATGTATTTTTTGACCGATATCAAAGAAGCACTTAGAACCGATCATTTCACCCCGAATTCCCGGTTTTTTGAACTTTATGAAAAATACGCGCTACACCCGGATCACAAACCTGTATTGGAAACTATCATATAATACCCAATTCGTACTTTTTATTTTTTTGGTTCGAGTTCCGAATAATCCATCACCGTACAAATCGTTTTTAATTCGATAAACCGATTTTTGGGAAACATCCCAATGCCGATCATATGGGCCGTTGAAGGAGGTACATTGAATTGAATGCCAGTTGCTGTTGGTGCCAATACATTCCTAGCTGATTGTAGCTTTGGGTGCAGTGCATTTTGCAACCATCCGTAGGCCTCCATGGGGGTCGATTTTGGTTGCGAAATAATCGAAGCCCAATTTTGCCTGATATGACCCAAGGCCCACCAGGCCAGAAATTCGGGTTTTAATGCATTGGTCGTCAGATATTCTACAAATTCTGTTAGCTTGCCGATATATTTTTCAAAGGCAGGAAAACTATTAAGTGCGGCCGGAATCCCTTCTTTTTTTCCGCCGAAGGCGATAAACAGTGCTTCAAAACTTTGATTGTAATAAGGGCTCTTGTTGTAATCGGTATTTGAATCCCTCGGGGCATGGATCATGGCATCGGCTTGCATGATGATTTCAAGCATTGGCATTGCGGTAAGCAAATATTCGGTAGGGCTGATACCCATTCTTTTGGTTACCTGCGCTTCATAGGCCATGATGGTCGCGCAGCTTACGATTGCACCTGCATCGATAAAGTCGGCATAGGCTTCTACAAAATCGTAGATGACATCGGCAGCCGCTTGAGGTCCCCATCCGGTGGCCTGTGTTGGCGCTAAGGGGCGAAATCCCTTATAGGATGCCATTTTTCCTTCCCTTCTGGCCGTTTCATAGGCCATGTATTCATCGATTGTAAAGGGTCGAATCTCGGCAGGGGAGAAGCCTTCCTTTTGCCAAAGAGGTTCAAAAAAGGTCTCTCCGTGGATGTCGGTGATGAATTCTTGACCAAATAGTTCAAAATAGTTCGTAATAAAGAGATCGTAGAAGTCAGACCCTTCTTGCTCCCCATACACTTCCATAAAGGACTGGCGATTGTGGGGCAGGTTTAAAGCCACCGTCGTTACCAAGGTTTTATGGGCGGCACAATAGGTAAACCAACTCGTGTCGTCATTATTCTTTAGATAATGCTTTTCCATGATCCAGTCTCGGTAGAACATTAAGGCCGTATTGATATCTACGGGCCGAAATGCCGAATTCTTATAATCTTTCGGAAAACGTACCCCATAATTCAGGAAGGTATCGGTCAGCATCAGATTTTTATTCAGCATGGCTTGGTCGACCCCTTCCATTGAAAGCATCATCAAATTGCAGGGATACCCGAAGGTGGGTCCCTTTACGCCCCATTTTCGATAATGATACAACGGGGGTGAATTCGAGGTAAGCCCTTGGCCAAGATAGGCGCCCAAATGGGTAATCCCCATTTCGCTTTTCTCGGTTTCCGCAAAACCAGGAAGCGTATTCCTATTCAATTCAGGGTGAATGTAATAGATATAGGCGTAGAGGGGGTCTGTGGGCTTTAACTTCATTTTTTCCCGAACATAGGTATCAACCAATTGGGAGGCATAGGCTTCTTTGCCATCTGCGGTTTTGAACGTGCCGAAATCATTGACTGGAATAATATACATGCCCACCTCCCCAGAATCAAGTACATATTGATAGTCTTTCACGTTGAAACTTTTATCGGCCGATAGAATGATATCGGTAGTACCGAATTTCTCCCGGGCAATATTATAGTTTGCCAAAGCCGTATCGGTGATTTGATAATCGCCTTGATATACCGAGGGTCCTCGGCTGTGAAGCACTTTATTACGGATGGGAACGGTCATGAGAACGGGAGTTTTAGGAAGTGGTTTATAGAGAAACAAGATAAGCGTTTTTAAATAAATATTCCTAGTTCAAGTCCATTAAATACCCCGAAATTGGCCGCGTAGCTATGCATTCATGGCAACATGCTTCAATTAAAATTTTGAGTTAGGGTCGGTTTTGTATATTTAAAGTTATTTCATTAATTTTTGAACGTGTAATTAAAAAAATGCAGCTATCGTTAGAAGAAAACGATCGAAATATATGTAACCAACAAAAATGACCAAAAACCAACCCAGCCTGGAAATCAATCTCGAGAAGCGCTTTAGAAAACATACCTACCTTATTCCCTTCGCCACGATAAGCATGGCAAGCCTCTTACTTTTGGCCATCGGCTATATGATGCATTTATTCGAAACGGGGCGGTATTGGGCCTGCATTCCCGCCGGGGTATTAATGCATTCGTATGTGATCGTCTCCCTCCACGATGGTGTTCATAAATCGATTACCCGGACGAAGATGGATCGCTTGATTGCCAATATCAGTGCCGCCTTGATTTTTTTACCCGTTGGGGAGCTCTATCGAAAATATCATTTGATCCATCATCGGGACACCAATTCGGACAATGATCCTATTTCACCACCGGTGCTGCGCAAACTATACCTAAAAAATCGGTTTTACTACATTCTTTGCGAATGCATCCCGTTACTCTATACCTTTTACCTGGTCATGAATTATCAAAAGGAAGAGAATAAAAGGGCTCCAACCAAGGAAATTCACATTAGTTGGGCCTATTTCATCTTCTCCATAGTTCTTAGTGCCCTTTGGTTTGTCTTGGTACAACCATCATTGTGGTTTATAGGGGGTACGTTGCTTGCTTTTAATGTGGTATCGGTACTGAGGAACTGGTGTGAACATATGGGTACGAATCCCGATGGTACCAGCAATACATACTGGTTTCCGATGGGCTTTGGCATTGGTCACCATGAGCTACATCATGATAAACCCTATTTGTCCTGGTTGACCTTGACGGTGGGGTTGTTTAAACAGAAAAAAGAAACCAACCCGGTAAAAGCACTGTATGGAATCTTGTTCGATAAATCGTTTCGGTTTTATACAAAAAAATAAGAATCCTTCTTTTCAGAAAGTGGTTGCCCAAAAGGGTGATTCCGCTTTTAAGGGTGGTCTGCTCGTCGAAACTTTTGCTGTATAGGAAGCTAGGAGGATAGACATTGATTTTAGCCTACGGTATACTAGTGATTAGTATGTGACCTAAACTCCGTTTTTCAACCTATTGCGCCTTTTTAAAGTTTAGATCCAGGACATTAAAATTATTGGCCGCTTTTACCAAGAGGGTAGAGCCAATGGTTTCGAACAAGTGATTGGTTTTCAATACAAAAGCCGCCTGTTCTTCGATTTTATAATTCGGGATCCCGATCAAGGTCAGATTGGTCGTTGCTGAATACTGTGCAATAAGATCATAAAAAGGTATTTCTTGAATGGCATTGTCGATAATCTTGATCTCAACGAGCACCCGCAGATCTTCTACGAGTTTTTTGATTTTCGCATGGATCATGGCATTGTCAGCATTGTTATTATTTACAAACAAAACGCGCACGGCCGTATTGTTCCATTTGGGCGAGGAGATGATAAAACGGGCTATGTTGAGCATCATTTCGGCATTTTTACTATCCGTTTCGCGCCACCAGAGATCAACACTGCTATAGTTTCCGAATTTCGCCTTTTTGTCAAAATCCAAATAAAGGAGGTTGTAATCAAGGTACAAGAGGGTTTCGGTCATATCGGCATACTCCGTGGAGTTTTCGAGGCCTTTGGGCCACCCCATCATGACGGTATTGGGTTCGACTCCTGAAAACCCAAACGAGGTAGCGATGCTGGTGATTCCCGTATAGATGTTCTCTACTTTGATCTGCCGCGCAAAAATGCCGAGTTCCTTAAAGTGCTCATCCCGAATAATCTGTTCGGTTCTTTTGAAGGGCTTGGTATTGTTCTTATCTATTACTAATTTAAAATTGGTAACGATGCCCGTACGCCCTGAAACTGCCTTGCTTAACCCCAAAAGATATTTCTGATGGTCGCTTTCGCCGCTGAACAATATGATGTTGGGGTTCCAACTCGAGTTCTCATTTTCTTCGTTATTGATCCGCTTAAGTCCCTTGTTGACAATGTTTTCCCAAACGCTGAGCCATACGTCGTTCGAATTTATCTTAATTTCTTTTCGCTGCAACAAAAAGTAGAGTCCGCCGATGACTACCAAGGCGCCGATCATGGCTAGGATGTCTAACTTGAACATTACCCCAAAACACGCTATAAAACCGAGGAAGCCTATCCATCGTTTCACTTTAAATGTAGGCTGAAAATCAGGATTTGCCCAGTTTTCGAGGAAGAAGGCAATGTTGATAAACCCATAGGCGGTCAGATAAAACATTGAGACCACCCGGGCGATCACATCCAGCTCGCCGATTAAAATACCCGCTTCGGCAATAAGAAATACGAGGAGCAATGCATATACCGGGTTCCCGCTTTTACCACGTCCCTTTGCGAACATCCTGGGCGTTACCTTATCGACCGACATGGCCTTTAAGATTCGCGGTCCTCCGAGAAGGCCGCCCAATGCCGATGAAAGCGTGGCCCCCCAAATTCCCGCGACCACGGCAGGGGCATAAAGGGCCATTTTCATCAAGATATTATAATCAGATTTTAACTCGGTATCGTTGATGGTCAACGCCATAAATACGGCAAGGGAAAGATAAACTCCCAACCCGACCCCAATGGCATAAAGTGTTCCTTTGGGGATGGCGCTTTTAGGGTCTTTTAAATCCCCACTCATCGCAATCCCTGCGGTGAAACCGGTAACTGCCGGAAAAAATATGGCAAATACGATTTCTAGGCTGACATCACCTTCATTGGCAAATAACTTTATGTTTTCGGGTGCGAATTCATGACTGCCAAGTACGATGGACACCAAGGATACCGCAATTGCGGTAAGGATGATGTACTGGGCCTTGATCGCGGCCGTAGTGCTTATCAAGGCGAGGGCCGTTAACAAAACCAGGGCAATGGTACCCGTCGATCCGAAAGTCATTGATGGTCATTCCAAAACCGAAATACCCATTAAAGCTTTCGGCAAAACCGATTAAATAAAGGGCAATAGAGAAGGCAGTACCAATATATAGGGCAATGCCTATGGATCCCCCTATGGGAATCCCCATACTACGGGAAAGCACATAATACACCCCACCAGCCCCGATTTTTTTGTCGGTTGCAACCGAAGAAATGCTTAACCCCGTAGTTATCGAAATTACGTGGGCAATCAAGATTATGACAATAGCGCCAATCAATCCGGCATTGCCCACTACCCAACCCAATCGCATATACATGATAACGCCCAAGATGGTAAGTAGGGAAGGGGTAAAAACCCCCGCAAAGGTTCCGAACTTCTTGATTGCGGCCATGTTGCACTAATTTGGTTTCGTAAAATACGAAGATAGCCATACTTTGGGGTTCAACAAACATGGTGTACGCTACACGTTCTATTTGGCCGCTCGCTCGTCAAAACAGCGCAGTATAATAGGAACGTTATTATCGAACTTTAATAAAACAACTGGATTAATGACCAATTTGTAACCCAAAATGCGACTTTACGTTTTTAAACGTATCAAAAGGGAAAAAAACCACTTGCATTTATGTTATAAGGTTTACGACTGTTTTTTATAACTCCATATCGCCAACGTATTGAAAACAAGGGCCAAAACAACGGTGTAAAGAAACTCAAAACGAATATCCCAAAAGCCGCTGCCCTTCATCAAAACTTTTCTGGATACCGAAATAAACTGGGCCAACGGGTTGGGAATGGTCAGTACCTGTGCCCACTTCGGCATGCTTTCGATGGGCGTAAAGAGACCACACATCAAGATAAAAATAATGATAAAGAAGAAGGCGATAAAAATGGCCTGTTGCTGCGTATCCGCAAAATTCGATATTAAAAGTCCCAACCCAAGAACCGCAATAAGGTTCACGATGGCATAGCCGAATATTAATAGGAGACTTCCTTTAATAGGAATATCAAAAATCAATTTGCTGGCGGTGATGCCCACCACCAATATAAAGAGGCCAATACATAAAAACGGAATCAATTTGCCCAGTATGAATTGCCATTTTTTGATGGGCGTTACATTGATCTGCTCTATGGTGCCGATCTCTCGTTCCCGCACCACATTCATAGCCGAAAGTACGATCGTCAATAACGCCGTGAGTTCAGCCAAAATACCGGGTGCCATGAAATGGGAATAGTTCAACTCTGGATTGTACCAATTTCTCGCCGATATGGTCACTTGGGCCAACCTTTGATTTGGGAACGATTGCTGTATCAATTCGGCGTTAAATGAGCCAATAATACTTGCTAAATACCCGGACCCGACAATGGCTTGTTGCCCATTCGTCGCATTCACCAAGAGTTGTAGTTTCGGTCGTTCCCCACGTTCAAAATTCCTTTCAAAACCATTGGGGATTTCAAGGATGACATCACTCGTGTTGGCTTGCAAATAGGTGAGGGCCTCTTTGGTACTAAAGGGCGTGGCGATTAATGAAAATCGCTCGTTCGCCGAGATTTTTCGGTTTAATAAACGAGACTGTTCGCTTTGATCTAAGTCGACAATGACCAAATTTACCTGCTTTACTTCATTCGTGGCCGCATTTGATAATACGATGAGTTGAATAATGGGCAAGAGCGTCATCATGGGCAACAAGGCCTTGTTTCTAATGATCTGTAGAAATTCCTTTTGTATCAGATATCCCAATAGTTTCATTCCAATCGTATTTTAAAATTTTTCCAGGCAATCAATAAGAACAGGGTGGTCAACACCAGCAAGATGAGTACCTCGTAGACAATAAATCGCAATCCAACACCTCTTAACATTACCCCCTTTAAAATCTCAATGAAATAGGTTGCCGGTATTATTTTGCTAATGTATTGAAGTAGCAAAGGCATACTTGTCAAGGGAAAAAGAAATCCGGATAAAATCAGGGAAGGCATCATTAAGCCAATGAGGGAGCGCATCATGGCATCTTGTTGTGTTTTGGAAACCGTAGAAATCAACGTACCTAATGCCAAGCAGGTGATGACATACAAGAGACAGGACAACAGTAAAATCGTCAAATTTCCTAAGATGGGTACTTTGAACACAAAATACCCCAAAATCAAAACCAGAAGGGCATCGATAAAGGCCAAAAGCGCATACGGTGTGACTTTTCCTAAAATAATCAACAAAGGGGATAAGGGGGAAACCAATAAAATTTCCATGGTGCCTGTTTCCTTTTCCTTTGCGATCGTTAACGAAGTAAGCATGGCCGAGATGATCAATAAGATGAGGCCGATGGTACCTGGAATAAAATTATAGGCACTGATGAGTTGCGGGTTATATAACATCCTGCTTTCTACGGTAATGGCCCGTGGGTTGTTCCCCTCATTCAGTTGGTTCTTTTTGAACATATTGATCATACTTGTTGCATATTGCACCAAGGTATTGGCATTGTTGGGGTCAGAACCATCGGTAAGGAGCTGAATGTTGATCGACTTATTACGAAACAGATCTTCACTAAAATGGTTGGGGATGACCATCACCAATTTTGTACTCCCTTCTTGAAAACCCGCTTCCAGTTCCTGTTCTGAGCGTATAAGTTTGCGTACCTTAAAATGTCCGGAACTTTGCATATGTGCAATGAGTTCAGCACTTGTAGCGTCTTTTGCATAATCCAACACATCCATTTGGGCACCTTTAAACTCATTGGTAACCGTATAGCCGAACAATAAGACCAAGGCCACCGGAATGCCAAATAAAATAAGGAGCGTACGTTTATCACGTAAAATGTGATAAAATTCCTTGACTATGAATGCCCAAAATATCTTCAACATTACTGAATCGCTTATGAATTTGATGGAAACCTTTTATGTGTTCTACGTTGTTTCACTACTGTATGTATTAAACCCGGTCGCATCGGGCATGGTCAAGTATGTAACCCCTACGGGCTCCTTTGGGCCTGCCTCTGCAATGGCTGGGTACGCCTCTGTATTGATCATTTTTTTCGTGCTAATTTTAAGAATACTTCATCCATGGAAGCTGCATCGAATTGTTTTTTTAATTGCTGTGGACTTCCCAAGGCTTCTATTTTACCGTCTACCATGATGGAGACGCGATTACAGTATTCGGCCTCATCCATATAATGGGTTGTTACAAAAACGGTCCGTCCTTTTTCGGCCACCTCATAAATGGTTTCCCAAAACTGCCGACGTACCCTTGGGTCAACTCCCCCTGTAGGCTCGTCTAAAAAAACGATCGCAGGATCATGTACCATCGATATGGCAAAGGCCAAGCGTTGTTTCCATCCCAAGGGCAATGAGGCTACTAAAGCATTGCGTACCTCTTTTAGTGTTAATTCCTCTAAGATCACGTTTGTTTTTTCTTTGATCCGTTGGCGTGAAAGTCCATAGATACCCCCAAAAAAGCGAATGTTTTCTATCACGGTCAGATCATCGTACAAACTGAATTTTTGAGACATGTACCCGATATGCTTTTTAATTTCCTCGGCCTGGCTTTTCATATCAAAACCGGCTACCGTACCCGTACCCTCGGTAGGTTGACTCAAGCCGATCAACATTTTGATCGCCGTGGTTTTACCGGCACCGTTGGCCCCTAAAAATCCAAAGATCTCCCCCTTCTTCACATCAAATGAAATAGCGTTTACGGCCGTAAAATCACCAAAACGCTTGGTGAGTTCTTTTACCTGTATGATTGCCGTTGTATCCATTTTAAGCTACTTCATTGCTTATGTCCAAAAAAACATCTTCTACCGAGGCGGCTATTTTTGCTACATTGAACGCTTTAAATCCAGCGGTGTTTAAATGGTGCTCAATTTGCTCGACTTTATAGGGTTCCTTGGTGATAAGGTGTATACTTTCCCCAAAGGGCAAGGCGCTTTCCGTGAATTCCTGTTCCCTTAAATACAGCATCATTCTGTAGGTATCGGTAGTTCTAATAGCAAATAAGGGTTTGTCAAAATCGGCAATGATTTGCTTGGGCGAATCGATTTTTAAGATCGACCCTTTTTGTATCAAAGCGATACGATCACAAAGGGTGGCCTCATCCATATAGGGGGTGCTCACTAAAATGGCAATGCCCTTCTCCTTTAAGGATTTCAACATTTCCCAAAACTCTGTTCTACTTACTGCATCAACCCCGGTGGTAGGCTCATCTAAAAACAATACCCGGGGCTTATGGATCAAGGCGCAACACAGCGCCAATTTTTGCTTCATTCCGCCGGATAGCTTCCCTGCAGGCCTGTTTTTAAAGGGTTCTAGTTGTACGTAGATATCCTTTATCAAATCATAGTTTTCCGTGATACTGGTACCAAAAATGGTTGCAAAAAAAGTAAGGTTCTCCTCAACACTTAGATCGGGATATAATGAAAAGCGCCCCGGCATATAGCCTACGATTTTTCTAATTTCTTTAAAGTCCCGCACCACATGATGCCCCACAACATAGGCTTCTCCCACGTCGGCTAAAAGTAGGGTGGTAAGAATGCGAAATAAAGTCGATTTTCCGGCACCATCAGGACCAATTAACCCGAAAAGCTCGCCCTCATCTACCGAAAAGGAAATATCGCTTACCGCCTTTAGGTCTTTGTAATTTTTGCTAATACCCTTTACCTCAATTGCCGTCATCAATCGTTGCTATTATTGAATTTTACTTCTCCGGGCATGCCTATTTTAAGTGTCCCATCATTTTTTACCAATACGTCTATGGCATATACCAGGTTTACCCGGTCTTCTTTGGTCTCAATTGATTTTGGGGTGAATTCTGCCTCACTGGCAATCCAATGTATGGTACCATTTAGTTCTTTATAGGCATCCTCCCCCTTATCGATCAAAACCGTTACCGCATCATTTAGTTTTACATTTTGAAGAAGGAGGGCGCTTGTGTAAGCACGTAATTTTAAGGTATCCAAATTGGCGATTTTAAAGAGCGGACTCCCGATGTTGACCAATTCAAAAGGTTCTGCAAAGGTGTTCAGTACCGTACCGTTGATGGGACTGTTGATTTGATAATCCTTAATTCTATTTTCCAAGGAAGCAATTTGCGCTTCGATCGGCTTTCGTTCAGAAAGAATGCTGCGGTTGGCCAAACTGATCTGTTGTTGGGTGGAGTTTATTTGCTGGTTAACCACGTCTAATTCCCCATTCAAATCGTCTAATTGTTTTTGCGTTGCCGCTTTTTTCTCCACTAAGTTGGCGGTACGGTTGCGCTCTCGGGTCATGTTTTTCTTTTTCTCGATTAAAATGGCGATTTCTGGTGCGGCTTCCTGCAATTTTAAGTCCAATGCTTCCAACCGTGCCAGTAATTGCAATTTTTCAAGATGCACCTGGGTGGTATCGATGGTTCCTAGGCGTTGATTTTTTTGCAGCACATCGCCCTCATTGACCTCAAAATGAACCAACGTACCGTTGCCCTTTGCACTTACCATGATGGTGGTGGCCTCAAAATTACCAAAGGCATCGGCAGTGTCATTCGTTCCACAAGAGAAGAGTAGGAGGGCAAGGGCAAAAAGAGATACTGATTTCGTTTTCATTACTTATAATTTTCCGAATAGGGTTAAATACTCAATTTGTTGTTGTTGCAATTGCACTTGGTGTACTTGTAATTGTTGCCTTGCCGATAATTCGGCATTCACCTGTAAGATGTAATCATTGGCATTGATGACCCCTTCTTGCAACTGCACCTTGGTCTGGGCCAGAATGGTTTCTTGCAAGGCGGTAATTTGAAGGTCATTAACAATTTGGGCATGTAACGCTGCCATTTTTTCCTCGAATTCAGTATTTCTGGAGGTGATATCAAACTCAAAGGTTTTTCTATCCACGTCTATTTGAGCCACCTGTAGTTCGATTTTTTGACGTTCGTTTTTCGCCTTGCCCCAATCAAAAACATTCCAGTTTAACCGAACACCGCCCAGTGCATACGGGCTATTTGAGATATCGGCAAAATTTACAGGGTTGGGGTAGCCGGCACCTCCTTGAGCGAACAAGGTCAGTTTTGGCATTCGGGTAGCATCGATACTTTTTTCCTGCGCCAATAAGGCTTCTTTTTGGTACTGGTAGAGCAATTGCTCTGGTCGGGTGACCTCTGGACGTAGGCCCAAGGCCGTAGTTTCAGGCACCTTTAAAACCGTAGTATCGCTAAAATCACTGCCCATTAAGGCATTTAAGACACTAAAATACGCCTTGATATCGCCTTTTAATTTTATGTTTTCCGACTCCAGCTCTAGTTTGCGCACCTTAAGCTTGGCAAGATCACTCGGTAAAACCGTTCCATTGTCGGATCCCGCTTGTAAAACTGAGATGTTGGTGGCGATATCCTCAATGGAAATTGCATACAAGGCCTGTTGCTCACGGGCTAATTTTATGGCAAAAAAGAGTGCATTGATACGGTCCTTTAAAAAACGGAGCGACACTTTTAACCCTTGCTGGTTCGCTTTTAAGGCTGCAGTTTCCAATTCTTTTTTGGCATTGACCAATCCGCCATCATAGATATTAAAGTTCGCTTCCAAATACGCCTTGTAAGTTTCCAAGGGGGCATCGATATGCACGGGAGATCCAGGCGCTCCAATGCTGACATTTTCCGATTGTAGCTGCCCCACGCCGTTAAGCGTAATTGTGGGCAGTTTCTCTTTGTTCAGCAAGGTCATGTTCGATTCAGAAATAGCCTGTAAAAGCGCCTTGTTTTCGATTAGGGGGTAGTTGCGCGCAACTTGTTCATAGGCTTCCGTTAGGGAAAGAACAGGAGTATCTTGAGCAGTAAGCCCAATACCCAAAAACAAACATCCCAGGAAAACAGCGGTTTTGTATCGTATATGAGTAATCATTGTATAACTATTTTTCATTGTTCTAAATCAACGTTCGTGTCTGACATAGACGTCAGTATTGGGACAAAAAAAAGTCAGGATTTTAATCCGGCCAACACAAAACGCACTACTTCTTTTTTACGTTCTTCCATAATTGCCTGATACTCGCTGTCAGTTTTATTGGTTATCAACATGACCATCGGTTTCGCCAAGACAGGAAAGGCGCAGAGGGATACCAGATGGATGGGGATTTGTACCGGGTTCATTCGTATGATGGTTCCTCGCTCCATTTCCTGCTCTGCGTGCGCAATGAATTTGCTAATATCGGGCCGTACCCCTTCTAAAATTTCTTCTATAAATGATACCCCAAAAGCATGCAGTTCATTCACTACGAACAAGGGCATATGCGGATTCGTACTCACTATTTTCATGTAGTTGACCACAAAGGCCTCGATCTTTTCTTCAAAGGGCAGATCACTATTCAGTAATTTCAGCATGTTTGGCAAGGCCTGTTTGATTACTGCTTTTATGATCTTGCGATACAGCAGATCCTTAGACCTAAAGTAATAGTTCAGTACAGTACGTTTAATGCCTGCTTTATCAGCAATATCCTGCATTTTTGTCTTTTCAAAACCGTTCGCGACAAAGACATCGGAAGCGGCCTCTAAAATTTGTTCTTCAATCGATTCTACTGGGTCGGACATAGTACTGACATGAATGTTTGACACAAATGTCAGTTTTATTTTTTACATGTAAAAAAAATTAATGAATTTTAACAGTTTCAATATAGTGTTACATCCTGATTTGTGTGCTAGCCGACACGGGCTTATAGCAAAGTTGGGGACGATCCCGATACCGAGCGGTGGGAGGGGAGTGATAGCGATAGTAGCGGGGAAGCATCTTATCCGCACCTGGTGTGGCTCTTAGTTCTTCAAAACCTGCCCTTTTTGCTCCAAAATCTTTTTAAGTTGGTTGTAGTCTACATCCTGTACGGCGATGCCGTTATCGATGGCGATGCTTGCCGCAACCGCGGCAGATTGCCCTAAGACCATAAAAACGGGTTCCATGCGAATGGAACCAAAGGCAATATGGCTTGCTGATACGCACACCGGCACCAGTAAATTGGTACACTGCTCTTTTTTGGGCACCAATGCGCCGTACGAAATGGCATAGGGCCCATTCGTATCCACGCCGATATCCCCTTCATTTTGAACATAACCTTCCGCGGTGATATAACGCTGTGCATTGTGGGAATCAATCGTATACGATCCCATCCCGACCGGATTCGGGGTGGGGCGTTTTTTCAACAATTCGTTTTCGGTCATCACAAAGTCCCCGATCATTCTTCGTGCTTCCCGAACATAGATTTGGTGTGGCCAATTGCCATTATCGGTGAATTCGTCTTTGGCCAGCCCCCATTTTTGCATTTCGGTCTGAAGTTCTTTTGGGACCCTTGGGTCATTGGCTACAAACCAGTACAGGCCTTTTTGGTAATCTTCATGTTCCTTGATGATTTCTTTTCTGCGTGCATAGGAAGCTTCCGGATAGTCATAATTCATGCCGATATTATCACTGCTCACCGGCCCGTGATTGTTCGTATCGGTTTTATAATTCGGAATGCCATCGAATTTTTCGAAAAAATCGGTGCGCCCGGTTGCTAAGGATCGCACCAACAATTCATAGTTGAGCGGGTCGTAATTTTCAGGTTTCGGAAAGGGTACCCGGTTCGCTTCGTGGTTGGTCATGCATACCCTAAAACAATACGCCTGGATCTTAGCATCCCCACTGTGTTTTTCCCCGGGCGGCGCTGTAGAGATCCTGGGCAAGATGCCACTGGAAGGATCACCAGGAACTACATAGGGTGAAATATCCGATAGAAAATGATGTTTGTGGTGCAAAACCCCGGTTTGCACCCCGTTCCACGCTTCGTCATACACACTCGCCGGCCTCCCTGCCCACATGATAGCGTACCCCTGCGGCCGCCATCAAGTCGCCTTCATAGGTGGCATCCAAGAACACTTTTCCCGAATAGGTCTTGCCGCTTAAGGTCGTAATTGAATTGATTTTTCCATTTTCGATGACCACCCCATTTTCACGATCAAGCCATGCATCCCGGTCGACTTGAATTTGATACTCCTTCACAAAATCCTCAAAAATACGTTCGGCCACGCTTGGTTCGAAGATCCACATGGTACGGTTCTCCCCATCCATCGCGATGGTGCCTTGCCCTGTATTGCCATAGGCTTCCTTGGGTTGCCATTTCCAGGCTTCGTTGGTAGTATAATGCAGATAGACCCGATGGTAAAATTCCCGTGACAGCCCCCCGATGACACGTTTGTCGCCAGAATCCGTCCACCCCAGGCCCCCTGAAGTGAGCCCCCCAAATGGCTATCGGGCGAGACCACCAGCACCGATTTTCCGGATCGTTTTGCCTCTACGGCCGCGATAATCGCAGCGGCAGTACCTCCATAAATAATGATATCCGCTGATGCTACGGCCCCCTCGTTTTGGCCTATTAATGGATAGGGGAGGGCCATTAAAAGGGCGAGTAATAAAGAGGTAAGGGTGCGTGACTTTTTTCATAATCCAAACATACTAAATTCGGGAAACATGGGGGTGGTTAAAAAGAGGTATACCTAGGCTCAAATAAATATGTCAAATAGCACAAAAATGCGCTATTGCGGGAATTACTATACATGTTCCATAATGTTGCGCCTGCAGATGAAATTTTTTAGTAAAGGTGGAACGTTATTGTTTTACGTAAGAATCTTAAAACATTAGGAAAAGTAATCGCAGTTGCAATGATGATAACTGTTTAATAACCTTTTTTGAAGTATCGGCACCTTTAAATTATCTTTAAAGAACTGAAAAGGCAAAAGTTATGGATAATTCGGAATTTGATAAAATACTTAAAACAAGCAATCAAGAATTAACAGGTTGGATTATTGAAAAAGCTAATGAAGTTGAAAATTTAATAAACACGGAAATTTACAAATTCGTCGAACCAAAAAATGAATTTGAATTTTACGGAATCATACTAAATTCATCAATAATTAATATGGGCGGGAAACAAAAGATTTTAAGGAATATTAAGGATTTTGACGCAAACATTATTGATGATATAAGAGAACTTTACACCATCAGAAACCAATTTGCCCATGCCACAATTAGGGAAGAAATTAATTTAATGGTAAGCGATGAAAAAAAAAGTACTAAACATATTATTCCAAGACAGATTAAATATATGAATAGTAAGGGTAAAGTTATGAGTGTAGATCCTAATTATCTGATAAAGAAATTTTATGACTATTATAAAATAATAACGGGCTATTTAAAAAATAGAAAAACTGCTACCAATAAATAAGTGTATTAAATTTCTTTTAATTTTTTATTATGTTCCATATACCGTAATTCCCTTGAACATACTACTGAACGATCTAGTACAGCTTTATGCCTGAAGCGATATTTTTTTTGTGTCATCGATGATCGTAATTTGTTTTTACATAATCTCTGACGATATGAGCCTACAGGCAGTCATATCTGATATTATATAAAATAGCCCTTGACGGGCTATACACAAATTACGAATCTATTTGTTCCATAATGTTCTCGCGTTATGTTTCTTTGCTTTGGAAAAGCAAAGCTTACTTACTCAAGTTCCCTGAAAAGTTGAGCTGAAAACTTCCTTTTAAAAAATGTAATGGAATACTGTTTTGCCGACCCGGAGCCCGTCCTGAGCGAAGTCGATGGGGAGTGGGGGAGTTAAAAGTGTATGGAATGGGTTTTAAGCACAATTATTTTGCTCAACATGGATTTTCAAAACAGCTTCTTTGAGTTCCATAAGCACATGACAAACATTTTGGAGCTCTGTTTCTGAAAAAGTATCTGTGGGAAGATAATGGAACATATAAATAGGCTTATCTAACCATTGTGCAAAGGAAAGCAAATCGCCTTCATGACATTCATCAAAATGGAGAGGAGGGGTAGTATGTTAATATTTGACATTCACAGCAGAAATTAAGGATAAATATACCGATTATCGGAATAAATATACTTAAAATCGGATAGAATCGATCTGTTTAGTTCTGATTTTAAGATAAAACGTTCATAAAATCTAACTTTATTGAACGAAAATCAGATAAAAATGACTGAATTAGGCTTGTTTTTGGCAAAGAAATCAGTAAACCGCTCTGAAGTTGCTAGGAAGACGGGAATTAGTAAAACCAGACTTAGTGAATTAGCAAATAATTCCCGTACAAAACTGAGAGCTGATGAATTGTATCTAATAGCCTTGCCCATCGATGCTGATCCTTGCGAAGTATTCAAAGAAATAAGTAAAAATTTAGTTTTAAAAAGTGAATAAAGTTTTTCTAAAACGAAACAATACTTAAAAGGTTGTAAGCTATAACTATCACATAAAATTAATTAAAAGCTCTTTTTTTAATCAAATATGCCTGAGATTTATTTAATACACTATTTTGTAATAACTCTGGATTTTCAGCATAATAGTTTAAACTCTTATTTTTGAGCATTTCATTGGCTTTTAGAGTTTTAGCACTGTTAAGGTCGAAATCGTCTCCATCAAAATAAATCTGAATATATCTATTTTTAGACTTGCCATTGCTTAGAAGTAGGTCTATTATAATATTACCAACATACTTTTTTTCATAAAAATATTTTGCCAAATCAGACAAATAACTTTCTAATCCCACATAACTATTCGAAAATACTAATTGGGATTGAAGGCTTTCTATATAATCACTTACATGATACAATTTAAACATCTAAAATAAGCTTTTATGAGAATCCTCTATTAGAGCTATTGTCTTATCAATTAACGAAATACAGTCTTTTTTATTTTCTAAAATACGCGTACTTTCAATCACTACATCTACGTGAAACAAACCATGTCTTTGGGCATTATAAAATTTATACATGTCTAGAATTACTTTTTCTTTGCCACTGTCTTTAATTTTACCCTTTGCGTATTCTGTTAATTCCATTCGCCCTAATTGATTGTTCCCTACTATTGCACCGAAACCATCCTTTCCAATAATTATACCATAATCTTTAAGGATTTGTTTTATATAACCTTCAAGGCCTCTTAAAACAGGGAATGCAAAGCTAGAGTAATCAGTAAGTTCAATTTCAATTTTCTTAAGAGCAAGTGCAGGGCTAATAATTGCTTTGAGCTTATCTTCAAAATAGTCATATGTTGAAGGTAATAAAACCTTCATATCTCCTAGGGCTTCAGCTGTGGTAATATCAGCCTTAATAGTTTTGAGCTGACTATCGATAATTTCCTTGTAATCCATTATTTCCGCCAACATCTCCAAAATATCTGTAAAAACTGAATACTGTCTTCCTTGTAAGTGACAAGCTCCATTGGTATATATCCAGAAAACTACAACTCCATCTTTACCGACAATTTTAAATTTTTCACCATGGGGATGATTGTCGGACTTTTGAATTTCAGCACTACACTCATTTATCAAAAAATCAAATAACAAGTCTTTTGCTTCTGCTGGAAAATTTGCCACTCTAACACTTTTTGTTTCACCATCACCTTTAAGGCAATTCGCCTTTAAAAAACCTATTATCGAATTTGTTATTTTTATTTTTGCCAGTCGCAATAAAAGTTGTGCCACCCTTATTCCTAAAATATACATTTAACATAGCCGTGCTCATCATCCACAATAAGTTTGTATTGCCAGAGATCATCTGGTTTCTCTTCTTTAGTAAACTTTTTACCCGGGATAATCATTCAAAACCTCGTCTATTTTTTCTCGAAATGAGGAAGATCTTTATTTTTCTGACGGCATTTCGGATATTTTATAGTTATTTTGTTGTTATGGATAATGTAAGAGCAATATTACAAGAAATTGGCGAAAAACTAAGTTCAGAGTTTGAAGTTTTTGAATTTAAGGATATTAGCTATGGTAGGTATTTCAAAATTAAAATTGATGGTGCCAAAATTAATTTTCGGGTATTTTATAATAAAAAAGGTTCAATTAAGTATGACTATTCAACTATAACAGACGATAGAATATTGAATAAATTACAAAGATGTCTTGAGGGAGATGCTAATTTAATGAATGAAAGTATTGGTGAACAAAGTCAATTAGCAATTAAAAAGGATAAATATGAACAGCAATCGGTACAGATGAATCAGGTAAAGGAGACTATTTTGGGCCGTTGGTCGTTGCCGGTGTTTATGTAAATTTAAGCACCAATGGTGCTTTAGAAAAGATAGGTGTACGTGATAGCAAAAAAATTGGTGACACCAAAATATTAGAATTAGCTCAAAGGATAAAAACCATTTTAGTAACGGTCACTTCTCCATTATAGAAATTACCCCAAATACTTATAATAATTTATATTCTACATTTAAAAATGAAGGTAAAAATTTGAATACCCTTCTAGCCTGGGTCATGCAAAGGCAATAGAAGAAGTGCTTTCTAAGGGTAGAATTGTAATCTTGCCATTTCAGACAAATTTGCGGATGAAAAATACATTTTAAGTAAACTTCAGGAGAAGGGTAGGGGTATTGAATTAGTACAAGAACATAAAGCCGAGAGTTATACCGCCGTTGCAACGGCCTCAATTCTTGCAAGAGCAAGGTTTTTAGAGAGGATGAAAAAGATGTCGGAGGAATATTCAATTGACTTTGCCAAAGGAGCCTCAACTAAAGTAGTTAGTCAAGCAAAGGAATTTGTTAATGAAAATGGCAAAAATGAATTGGCCAACGTGGCGAAACTCAACATTTTAAAACCACTGATCAAGTGCTTAATTAATATCAATGAAAAATGGATCAGAGCAATAGGCTAATGAACTTCGTAAGGCAGGAAAATATGAAGAGGCCATTAAAATTTATAAAGAGTTGTGGGGAATTGGATGAAAACAAATTCACCGCAGCTGGACTACTCCATTGTTATAGGAAGCAAAAAAAATTTGAAGAGGCCTTTGAATTGATTAAAGAAACAAAGGAAAGATTCCAAGATTTTAACTGGTATAAAATGAGTACTCATGACCCTTATTTCAGGGCGCTTAAATCAATTACCAGATGACCCAAATACTCATGAAGTAGTTGATATAGCAACCAAAATTTTAGCTATTAACCCAGATGAATTGGCTTATAACAAGGCTGTTTTCAAGATTGCAAAGGCAGCTAAGAAAAATGAGAAATTGGGAAATATTAAACGATTGGCTTAATAAAATTGACCCAGAAAAACTTAAAATCAAGGAAGAAGGAAAGGATTGGTCGGAGAGTGAAATCTGGCATTATTATAAAGCGGTTCAGTTGTCAAAGACAAAGAAGTTTGAGGAGGCGATATCATTTATTAATCAAATAAAAGACCAGTTTAGAGCAAGCAGTTCTTTGACCGTTTGATTGCAAAGGCCTGCAGAGCAACATGATACCTAGAACAAGGAAGTGAAGAAATTTACGTAAGGTTTATGAAAAATAGAAAAGCAGATTGGTGGTTGCTCCATGAGTACGCCAAAGGTAATGTGAGAACTGGGTAAACAGAAGGAAGCATTGAAGTTAATGTTTAATGCAGCAAATTCTCCTGGACCATTCAAAAATAAGGTTAGCCTAATTAATGATTTGGCTAATTTATTAGTGCAGCAAAATAAATCTGGTGAAAGCACTTCTTCATTTTCAACTTGTTAGATGCATAAGGGATGAGGAAGGCTGTGTCCATTTCTCCTAAGCTATAAAGATCCAACATTTAAAGAACATGTGAAGCTAATCCTGAAACTAGAACTACCTCAAAAGACCAAAGACTTAATCAAACATTGTAAAGAAATTTGGAGACAAGCTCTTGGCATTAAAGAGAGTGATAAAAAAGGTTGAAAACAAAGAACTTAAAAGGTAAGGTGAACCTAGGGGGTTCCAAGTAAACCGTTTTGTTTATTCGAACAGGCAATCGTGAATCTTTCTTTTTGTAAAAGTCAGATTTGCCAGAAGGGACACAACATCAGCAAATGGTTACCTTTGATTTAAAACCCTCATTTGATAAAAAGAAAAATAAGAAATCCTTTAGTGCTTGTAATGTAAAGTGTTAGGCCTAAAGAAAATGCGGGCCGGCGAAGGGGTGAATTTGTGGTTAACACGGCAGCGCCATTGCCCTGGGCTTTGTGTTAAAATGCGAAGCATTTAAGTAGTGCAGCCACAAGACACAAAGGGCGCGGTGAACCATATTTTACTCATGGCATTTTTATTGTTTTTTAAAGGTATTCGTGAATACTTCGCATTTCTTCTTGATTTTTTTGTTTAGTTCACAAAATTTCTATTTATTTTTAAAGGAGTTCGTGAATCTGGCAAGCTCGATTTCGCCGGCG